>CBDCDZ010000004.1:0-3580000 GCA_965215565.1 Trueperaceae bacterium | reverse complement strand
GTCTGAGCAAAGCGGAATTCATCCGCAACTTAGAGGTCATCCCTGTGGATAGGGAGACGGGGGCGGAAGAGACGCAGCAGGTCAGCGCGAGTATTCCTATCAACGCGGCCCTCTTTGGGCAGCACGACCTCAGCTTTGGTAGCGTCCTCATTCCGAACGCGAAAGGTGCGAGGCTCGAGCCCCGCACTCCTGAGAAGCCTAAGATGGGCTGGGCGGAAGTCGCGGGCGAAGCCAGCGTGCGCCCCTTACCGAACGGCAGCCACGTCGAATACAGCTTCGACATCACCATCCACCTGGACTTGCCGCAGCCCGAAAAGTGGGGCGGGCAGGCGCTCATCAAGATGATCCACTTCACCGCGCAGCGTGTGTTGGAGGGGATCGCCGCCGAGTTTCCCAAAGCGGTACAAGACGCCGCCGCCGAGACCGAAGCGGCGTACAGCCGCGTTCGCTAGTTCAGCGTCAGGGGGCGGAGCACTCGCCGCTGAACGGGCTTAATGCCGCTGAAAGTCAGCTTCATTGACCTTGTTGGGCAAACAGGACTATCCTTAAAATATGACCATCGAACTGAGCGAAGAAACCCAGAGTTTGATCAAAAGGGCATTGGCAAGTGGAAATTTTGAGTCAGCCGAACACCTGATTCGATATTCACTTAGCCGTACCCTCACTGAGCAAGAAGTTTTTGAAGATGAAGCTTTTATAGAGCGTGTTAAAGCTGCGTTAGCCCGGTCCCAGAAGGCAAAAGAGGAAGGGCGCATTCGCACCGTCACTTCGGAGAATCATCACGAATTGTACGAAGAGATCATACAGCGCGGCGAGGAGCGCCACAAAACCAGCCAAGATAAAACGGCTTGATGGCGGAGATTCAGTACAGCGAAGCTGCGATTACTGACCTAGACGCGCTCCACTCCTACTTTGCTTTCGAACGTGCAAACCCAATCTATGCTCGCAACCTCTTAACAGGGTTACGTGAAACCGTTGAGCATCTTAGGCTGTTTCCACTTCTAGGGGTGCCTCGAGAAGCGTGGCAGCTAGGCTTACGCGCCCTAATACATGACCAATACGTCATTTTGTACAGCTACCTTGAACCTGAGGATGTGGTGCTTATTGAAAGCGTGTTGGATGGGCGGCAGGACATAGAGAATCTATTTAGAGATCAGTAACGTCGCTACAGTTCGGGTCTATTAGAGAACTTCCGCGAATGGCACCTGTATCAGGGGGCGGAGCACTCGCCGCTGGACGGGTGCAAGTACTGCTGATAAAACGCTAAAGTAACTAGCATGACGCCAACCTTTCGTCCTTTTAATCCCAAAAAAGATTCAACCTCTTACGTAACTTGTTTGAACAGTATTGCTGCACATAAGGGAGAGCCACAAGACTTTACAGAAGCGGCGCAGCGAGAACAGGCGGAGGCGTTGCGCGAGGCTGGCATTTCTACACACTGCACCGTTGCAGAAGTAGACGGCGCTATCATTGGGTTCGCGGACCTTTGGAAGATACCGGCGACGCCTCACGCCCCTCTAACCGTCGGCGTTCACCCTAAGTGGCGAGGTCAAGGGGTAGGTGAGCAGCTTCTCAAACGCGCCCGGCAACAAGCGAGAGGTTTCGGCGTGACGGCACTGCTAGCTTACGCGCAACCTAGCGACGATACTGCTCGAGCGTTCTTTACAGAGAACGGTTTTGTAGCTGTGAGTGGGTATCGCAAGATGAGCGTAACCCTCACGAAAGTACCCGAAGCGCCGAGGTGGTCGAAGTTAAACGTCTTGACTTACGCGCAGGTGGACCAACCTTATATCTATACCGAGGCGAGCAGCAGAGGTTGGGGCGATTTGTGGGGACACACCACGCCTACGGAGGAAACGACTGCGGCGGCGTTGGACATGTACGCACCCGAAGGCATCTTCCTCCTATTTTCAGGTGAAGAGATAGTCGGTATCTGCAAAGCGAACGAGATAGACCTCGGCAGCGACGGCGCATTCTCAGGTGAAGTTGACGCGCCGGGCATCGCGCCGGAGCATCGCAGCGAGGACAACTACCGCAACCTCTCTCTCGAGGCGCTACGCTGGCTCTATGAAAGAGGTCATAGGCACGTGACGCTCGAGTCGTGGGGCGAACCCAACATAGCGCTCGCGGCTTACGAAAGTTTGGGATTCACGCTCGACGAACACGAGCTTGGCTACGCTTTATCCTTGATGCCTAAATGATGACAGCCGATACAGAGAGAACTATCCCGCTTCCGGCTAAGATCGTCCTCGTACCTCTCGGTGTTCTAGCATTACTTCTGTCCTGGCGCGTTCTTTTTTTCTACCTCAATCTCGGCTCTGAAATCCTGATGGCTCCTTGGGAATACGATGAGCGCGGTATTCCGGCTGTCGGCACGCTGCCGCGTGAGGTGAATGACTTTTTCGACGGCTCAGGCTCGGGGTATTTCGCCCTAGGCTTCCTTGTTATTCACTATTTCGTGGCAGTGATTAGCTTGATTTGCAGCCGGGTATCAAGAACGCTCCAACTCTGGGAAGTCGTGCTCAGTAACTTCGCTTATGTAGCCGTTATTTATCTCAGCTACGGATTAGCAACGATTGTTTACAGCGGTTTTAATATTCCTACTCCGGTTACACCTCGCTACGACGTCTTCAGCGTTGGCTATTTCTTCTTCCTTCTCGGTATCTACCTCGCTCTTCAAGCTTTCCTTGTTCCGCGGAGAGGTCTGCGAAGAGCGTGACAGCTTGAAGAGTCTCACCCCTTCACTCATTGCCTGTAACCCATCCTTTACTACTTTCCTACGCAGAAGTTTCTAAAAATGTGCTCTAAGGTCTCCTCAGCGATCTCGCCGCGCCCGGTGATTTCCGCGAGCGTGCGCAGCGCCTCCTCTAGGTCCAACGCGGCGAGGTCGTCCGGCGCAGCTTGGGCGCGTTCCAAGAGGTCTTTTGTCTCCGCTAAAGCTTGCGCGTGCCGCTCGCTGGTGAGCCACAGTTCGCTGCTCCCGGCGTCACCGATGAGCGTGTCGCGAACCGCATTTTTGAGCGCGTCCAAGCCTGCGCCCGTCACGGCGGAGACCGGGAAGAACGCGGCATCCAGGTTTGTTTGGTTCTGGGCGTGAGGCAAGTCGGTCTTGCTCAAAACGATGAGCGTGCGGGTAGGCTCTAGTTCGCTGACCAACGCGCTGTCCTCTCCGGTCAAGGGTTGGCTCGAGTCGAGCAGCAGCAGCGTTAAGTCCGCGTTCGCCGCGATGTCTTTCGCCGCCACCACGCCCGACGCTTCGATGAGGTCGTCCGTGCGGCGAATCCCGGCGGTGTCGATAGCGGTGACGGGCACACCGCCGATGGTCAAAGGAGCCTCGAGGTAGTCCCGCGTGGTCCCTGGAATGTCGCTGACGATGGAGCGCTGATAGCCCAAAAGCGCGTTTAGGAGGCTCGACTTGCCCGCGTTTGGTCTGCCGATGAGCGCGAGCTTCGCGCCGCGCTGCGAGACCCTACCCGCCTTCGCCGTGGCTAAAAGTTTGTCGATGCGCGTGACGGCTCGCCTGAGAGGTTCTGCGAACGCCGACTCCGGCACGCCCTCTTCGGGATAGTCGAACACCGCCTGGATGTTGCCGTAGACCTGCGTAATATCGCTTTGAATGAGGTCAAGTTGTTCGCTTAAAGCTCTGCTAAGACCTAGCGCCGCGCTCCGCCGCGCGCTGTCGGACTGCGCGTTGACGAGGTCTAAGACCGCTTCGGCTTGCACGAGGTCGAGGCGTCCGTTTAGGTACGCCCGCAGGGTGAATTCACCGGGCTGAGCGAGACGTGCACCGCGCGCCACGCAGAGGTCTAGAACGGTGCGCAAAACGGCGGGTCCGCCGTGGGTTTGTAGCTCGATAACATCTTGCCCTGTATACGAGTGCGGCGCGCGAAAGGTCAGGAGGAGCGACTCGTCTACGAGTTCACCGCCGCGACGAACTTGCCCGTAGACGACGCGCCCCGCCTCTAAAGCGCAAACGCGCTTTTTCCCCTTAGGCTGAAAGAGATAGTCGGCAATCCGGTAACTGTCCGGTCCCGAGAGCCGCACGATACCGACTGCGCCGACGCCTGGAGCCGTCGCAATCGCGGTGATGGTGTCGTGAAGAGGGGGAAGCGCCATAAGCTACTTATGGTAGCGGTTGGTCGGTGAATTTAGGGCTAAGGGGGCGACAGAGAAAGCAAGGGAAAAGAGGAAAGGACTGAGAAAAGTAGCCTTTCTCAGTCCTAAGTCCTTTGACCTCAGTCCTGCTTTACTCTGAAGACCCAGGCTTTACAGCAGTTAACATAAGTACTGATTGGAATAGCGCAAGTCTCAGCCGTAGCCATCCCGCTCTCAGGCAAAGCCTAGCGGGACGGCTTCGCCTGAGAGCGGGATTTCATTCTCAAATGTGCGTGCTGCATGGTGTTCCACATCGTGAGAGCGTCTCAAACCAAATGATACTTGCTATAGTTAAACTTGCTCAGCGCTAAATCCTCTCCCCTGTCAGCCAAAAAATCACGTGCTCGTTGGCGTTTTCCAAATGGTCACCGAAGCGCTCTAGATAGCGCCCGACCTCGAGCAGCTTCAGCGCCCGCGTGATCGCTTTGGGGTTTTCCATCATGTAGGTCAAAAGCTCGCGCTGAATCTGCTCGTAGAGGTCGTCGATCTCTTCGTCCATCGCCCAGGCTTCTCTCGCCACAGCCACGTCGGATTCGGCGATGGCTTTGCTCGTTTTCTCGATCATCTCCTCTAAAATTTCAAAGATGCGCTCGATGTCGGTGTACTTCTTGAGGGGCGGCGCGTCAGCTAGCTCCGCGCCTGCGCGCGCGACGTGCTCGGCGTAGTCACCCGCGCGTTCGATGTCGGCTAAAGAGCGGTGGATCGCGCCCAAAAAGCGCAGGTCCGTCGCGGCGGGTTGCCGGCGGGCGATGACGGTGAGGATGCGCTGCTCCAACTCCTCTTGCAACTCGTCGATGAGCACGTCGTTTTCGGCGCAGCGTTCGGCTGCGCCCACGTCGGCGTGGAGCAGCGCGCGCTCCGCCAGCTCGCACGATTCGCGCACGAACGAGAGCATACGCACGATAGACGCGCCTATCTCCTGGAGGTTCTGGTCGAGTGCGTTCATGGTCTCAGAGCGTAACATGCTCACAAGTATGGCGTGAAGATGTCAGTGGGGTGTCAGGGCAGGACCAAGAAAGCCGTTCTGAAGGGACGTACTCTTCTTATACAGGGTACTTTTCAAATTGCTGAGCGTAACTGAACGGCGCGCTAGAATGCTCGAGAAAAGAAAAGGTGTTGGAAACGCCTTATACCGTTTTCGGTTAATTCTTATAGGAATTAACCCGAGTTGACAGAGCGTAGCCCTGACCTTCCCATGACTTCGCCGTGACCTCCCTGGCGTTAGAATAGGTCTATGCTACTCTGGCCAACAAAAGGGCTCACAAGGTGACGAGCGCTCAGATTCTCCTGGTGGAGGATGAGGACGCGGTGCGCGAACTGCTCGCGTTTCACCTCGCGCAAGCGGGCTTTAAGGTCTCCGAGGCGGCGACGGCGGAGGCGGCGTGGGAGCAACTCAACGGGGCGGACTTGGTGGTGCTCGACTGGATGCTGCCCGACGAGTCGGGGGTGACGTGGTTGCAGCGGCTGCGCTCGAGCGCTGGAGGCAAGCACCTCCCCGTCTTGATGCTGACCGCCAGGGCGAGCGAAGCGGACAAGGTCGCCGGGCTGAATGCGGGCGCGGACGACTACCTCGCCAAGCCCTTCTCGGCGGCCGAACTCGTGGCGCGGCTCCGGGCACTTCTGCGCCGCACCGAACCTAACCGCAAACATCAAGTCGGCAGCTTGGAGGTGGACGAGCGGCAAGGCACGGTCCACTACGGCGGCGAGCGCCTGGAGTTGACGCGGCGCGAGTTCGAACTCATCGCCTTTTTAAGTGCGCATCCGGGGCGCGTCTTTTCGCGCACCGAACTCTTAGACCGCGTGTGGGGCGAGGACTTTTTGGGCACCGAGCGCACTGTAGACCAGCACGTCGCGCAGCTCCGCTCGCTCGTCGGCGCGGACCTCATCGAGACGGTGCGCGGGCGCGGCTACCGTCTGGCGGGGTCTTTCTGAGCGCGAGCGTCCTCTTGGCTGCGCCCCCCCGAGCGGACTGGTTAGACAGCCTCGCTGAAGGGGTTTTGTTCATCGAAGCGGGGCGGGTGCGCTACCTCAACCGGGCGGCGGCGACGTTTTTAGAGGTCGCGCCGAATTACGCGGTGGGGCTGCCACTCATCGGGGTGGTGCGTGACCACAGGCTCGAGCGCGTCTTTTTGGAGCAGGGCGAGTTGGAGTTGACCACGCGGGGGCGTGTCCTGCGGGCTAGCGCGACGCCCGGCGTGCTAACGCTTCATGACCTCTCGGAGATGCGCCGCGCCCAGGAGAACGCCCGCGAACTCCTAGCGGTCTTGTCTCACGAACTGCGCACGCCCGTCACCACAATTCGCTCGACGCTAGAGGCGCTCCACTTCGAGATGGACGACGCGCAGCGCACCCGCTTTTTAGAGCGCGCGGAGGGCGAAACCGAACGCTTGGTGCGGCTTCTTGGCGACCTTACGGTGGACGTTAAGCCGCCTAAGCTGCGCTCGCTGGACCTCTACGAAGTCACCATTAAGGCGCTGTCGCTGCTGCGCGACACCTTCAAGGAGCACCGTGTGAAGGTCGAGCTTGAGGTGCCCGCGTTCACTGTTTTAGCCGACGCCGACAAGCTCTTGCAGGTGCTCATCAACCTCTTGGAAAACGCCGCTATCCACGGTCCCGACAACGCGGTCGTCTATCTGAGCGCCGCGCAGCGAGACGGCGCGGTGCACGTGCGCGTGCGCGACGAGGGGACGCCGCTCGGTCAAGAGACCACCGAGACGCTCTTCGAGCCGCACTCGAGGGGGTCCGCCAAAGCGCGAGGCACCGGCTTAGGGCTCTACATCGTCCGCTCGATTGCGCAGCGCTGGGGCGGGCAGGCGTGGGGCAGAGCGCTAGAGAACGGCAACGAATTTGGCTTCAGCGTGCCGCTACGCCAAGCTTAGGATTCCCTAAAGAATCGCCTGCCCCAAGAGGCTGGACGCCATCTCCACCATGATGCGCCCCGTTTCGTTCTTCACATCTAAAATCGGATTGACTTCCACCAAATCGAGGCTGGTGACCCGCTCGGCGTCCGCCAAGAGTTCCATCAAGAGGTGCGCTTCGCGGTAGGTGAGCCCGCCAGGGACGGGCGTGCCGACGCCGGGCGCGAGGCTCGGCTCCAGCACGTCCGCGTCAAAGGAGACGTGCAGCCGCTCCGTTTGGAGATGCGCTAGCGCCTCCGCCGCGACCTCCGCGACGCCGCGCCCGTCGATCTCTTTCATCGTGTAGGCCCTGATGCCATGCTCGCGAATGAGGGAGCGCTCCGCCGGGTCCAAACTGCGCAGCCCGATGAAGACGACGTCCTCGGGGCGCAGCGCAGCGCCGCCGCCCCAGAGGTCTAAAAACCTCTCGTCGCCGTAGCCTAAAAGGTGCGCTAAGGGCATCCCGTGAACGTTGCCGCTCGGACTCGTCGCGGGCGTGTTGAGGTCGGCGTGGGCGTCGATCCAGATGACGCCCGTGCGCCCCTGTTGCGCGACGCCTGCCACCGTACCCATCGACACGGAGTGATCGCCGCCCAAGGCGATGGGGAAACTGTCCTTCGATACGCTGCGAAGCTCCCTGTAGACAGCGGCGCACGTCTCACGGATGGGGTCTGCGTAGTGCAGCCCATTTTTATTCTGCAGCGCTTCGGCAACCGGAACCTCGATGTTGCCTAAATCCTGCACGCTGTAGCCTAAACGCTTCAGCCTCGCCTCGAGCCCCGCCAGGCGAATCGCGCTCGGCCCCATGTCCACGCCGCGCCGCCCCGCGCCGAGGTCCATCGGGATGCCTAAAATACTGATGTTTGCCATGACCCAACCTAACACAAAGCTCGTCAGAGACGGGCTTCTGTAAAAATTTTCATCTTTACATTTAGTTATACATTAAGGCGCTGCGTCGGTTTTTCGAGGTCAGCTTCGCGCCACATGCGCCGCTGCAACTTGCTCCGCTTTTCAGAAGGGGTTGAACCTTGCGCGTCAAGTTTTTTAGTGACCGCCAGGAGGATGCGGTACACGCCATCTGTCTCCTCACTGCGAATCAGTTCGATGTCGATTTTCTCGAACGTGTCGAAGAGGTAGTTGGGGATTCTCAAGACGTTTTCTTTGCTGCCGTTGAGCGCAATGAGCAGGTGGTCCGTGCCCCTGCGCGGCTTGGGGAAGTACAGCTCGAGCCGCAGCACCCTCGCTCTCAACAGGACGCTCTGACGGATGCGCAAGAGGTAGTCAGTGTGAAGTCGCATGAGAACAGCATAGACGAGCCGCGCCGCTCGGACGCCGAAAACGTCACAGCGAACCTCGAGGGAAACGTAGCGCACGCGCGTAACACTATATTTCGAGATGAAAAGGGTGCTCAAGTGCGTGCATGTGTTCAACCTAGTCCCGAAAGACCTCTAAAGAGCGCCAATCTAATCTAAAAGAGACCTCGAATACCTGCAAAGCGGAACCTCGCGGAGTATAATGAAACGTCTTTACTCAACGGCTAACCTTTTAGAGCCGAACACGCTTTCCATAGCGATGTAGACTATAGAACCAGAGAACCCTGCGGAGGAACACCATGCCAGAAACCATGATCGGCTCACTGAGAATCAAAACCGGCTTCGCCGAGATGTTTAAGGGCGGCGTCATCATGGACGTGATTGACCCGGAGCAAGCGCGCATCGCCGAAGATGCGGGCGCGACGGCGGTGATGGCGTTAGAGCGCGTGCCTGCCGACATCCGCGCCCAGGGCGGCGTCGCGCGGATGTCTGACCCGAGCATGATCGAGGGAATTTTGGGGGCGGTCTCGATTCCAGTCATGGCGAAAGCGCGCATCGGGCACTTCGTCGAGGCGCAGATTTTGCAGGCGCTTGGCGCGGACTTCATCGACGAGTCCGAAGTGTTGACGCCCGCCGACGAGAGCTTCCACATCGACAAGCACGCTTTCACCGTGCCCTTTGTGTGCGGTGCGAAAGACTTGGGCGAAGCGCTTCGCCGCATCGGGGAGGGCGCGTCGATGATTCGCACGAAGGGTGAAGCGGGCACGGGCAACGTCGTCGAGGCGGTGCGCCACGCCCGCACCATCATGGGCGAGATTCGCCGCATTCAGAACCTGCCCCGCGAAGAGTTGATGACCACCGCCAGAGACCTCAAAGCACCTTATGAACTCGTCGTGTACATCCACGAAAACGGCAGCTTGCCTGTTGTGAACTTCGCCGCTGGGGGCGTCGCCACGCCCGCCGACGCCGCTTTGATGATGCAACTCGGCGTGGACGGCGTGTTCGTTGGCTCGGGTATTTTCAAGTCGGGCGATCCGGTCAAGCGCGGACAAGCCATCGTCAAGGCGGTGACGCACTACGACAACCCCGACATCTTGGCGGAAGTCTCGCGCGACTTGGGCGAGGCGATGGTGGGGATTAATATTCCTGACCTGAAAGAAGAGGAGCTTTTGGCGGCGAGGGGTTGGTAACGCGCTATTTACCCTTAGAAGCAATTCAGAAGGAGTCACTCGAGACGGCTGCCACGTAAGCAGCCGTCTTTACTGTTGGGCGACGCAGCTAAGTCGCGGTGGTATCCATTAGCAGGTATCATCTGGTCAGAGACACTCTCACTTTGAAAAGCGCCGTCTATCACGCACATTAGGAGATGATATCTGCGTCACTCCGTCTCAGTATATCTTGGAAGTGCTACATCTATTGGAGGGTGCCGCGAGCTAGAGGTAACGCTTTGACCGGCACGACTATTAGCAGTTCCACTTATCATTGCTTGAACGTAGTTATGCGGAGCAACGCTTCTCCGCAAATCTCATTGCGCAGCAATAGCGGGATTTCATCCCCGAACGTGCGTGCTAGGCGATGTTCTTTTTAGTGAGAGCGTTGCTTCGCTTACGAAGTTTCCCTCCGGGAATGGCTTCGCCCAAGCTGACCAGATGATACCTGCTATATCTTAGCGGTCTCACGTTTCAAGTGCTCGAGACTGCGCTCAGTTACTGAAATCAAGCCTCGAGCTTAATGTGCAAGCGTGGAAGCTCCTGTTCAAACCTGTACCGAAGACCGTCACCCTGACGACCTCTTCATGTATTCCTCACCTCCCCCTGATATTCACCTGAAGATTTTTAGGTTATACTGGGCTTATATCCAACTTAGGAGGCACCGCCGCCGCGAACGATCTGGACAACATGGATTTGGAGCACATCCACGCGCTCGACCCCTTCGCCTACGACGAGGACTTGGACGCCCTCAGCCCCATCGCGAACGTCAACGCGACGCGGGTGCTGATTCTCAATGCGTCGTACGAGCCGCTGCACGTGTGCTCGGTCAAAAGGGCGGTGGCGCTCCTCATGCACGAGGTGGCGGAGCGCGTCGAGGACAGCGCGCGCGTGCTGCGCTCGCCCAGCCAAATTTTCGTGGTGCCGAGCGTGATTCGCCTCAAGAAGTACGTGAAGCGTCCGCCGCGTCACCGCGTCGCGTTTAACCGCAAAAACGTCTTTCGCCGCGACGATCACACCTGCCAGTATTGCTTCGAGAAGAGCAGCGACCTCACGCTCGACCACGTGCTGCCGCGCAGTCGGGGCGGCGGCACGAGTTGGGAGAACGTGGTGGCGTGCTGCCACCGCTGCAACGCGAAAAAACGCGACCGCACGCCCGAAGAGGCGAAGATGGCCCTCAAGCGCAAACCCTACGCGCCGCGCTTTATGTTCTCCTCGGCGTACGGCATCTTGCCGAGCATCGATCCGATTTGGGAGAAGTACCTGCCGCGCTCGAGATAGGTTCGGGCGCAGTGAACCGTGTAGCGCCAGGGCGTTCCTAAGCTGTCTCCTCTGAAGCCAGCACGCCTATAGGGTCTATAGAACCTGTGAAATTCTTGGGCGCATACGCGCCTTCTCACCTTCTATCATTAAGTGTTCATTACAATAGGACCACATCTCATCTCTCTATGTATTGCGCCTTGAAGAGGGGAAGACTCGCACGCTCGAGCTGAGGGCAACCGTTCGCCTCGGCTTACGTTTTCGTTCCATTCAGAGAAGGAATTAAGATGAAATATTTTGTAAGTAGGCTGCTGAGCGGCTTTACTCTTATCACGCTACTGTTCGTTGGCTGCCAGCAGGATGACGCGGCTTCCGTCACGGAGACGCTGCAAAACGACGGGCGTTTCGGCACCCTGAGTTCGCTTTTAGAAGAGGGCGAACTGCAGTCTTTACAGAGCGGCACGTTCACCATCTTTGCGCCGACCGACGCGGCGTTTGAGGCGCTCTTTGAGGAGGTCGGCAACGTCGAACCCGAAAGGCTCCGCCAGATTCTGCGCTACCACCTCGCGCCCGAGGGATACACCGCCGAAGACCTCATTGCGTTAGACGGGGAGAGCATCGAGACGCTAGAAGGTAGCGAGATAGATATCTCGGTGGAGGACGGCGCGGTCATCTTAAACGGCGAAGTCGAGGTCGTTCAAGCGAACATCCTTGCGTTAGACGGCATTATTCACGTGATCGACGCGGTACTTATCCCCCCCGGTGAGGGTGACGACGGTGATAACGGTGACGGGGAAGGTGAGGGTCAAGAGGTCACGTTCGAAAGTGCGCCCGGTCTCGCGACTGTCCAAGACGACACGGTCAGCGACTCCATCCAGATCGACGATCCGCGCTACTTGACCGACCTCAGCGTGACGCTCGATATCGCGCACCCCTTCGTTTTCGACCTGGTTATTACTCTAGAGCATGAAGAGACCGGCACCGTCATCACCCTCGTCGAAAAACCGTTCTCCGACGACCGGGACATCAAGACGACGCTGACCGACAGCGCCGAGCTGAGCCAAGACGACGTCGCCTATGACCCGGAAGCGGATATCGAAGCGTTCCCCGAAGCTGAATATAGACCGCTCGAGCCCCTGGAGTTCTTCTACGGCGAGGCGCTCGCGGGCACCTGGACGCTCTCGGTACGCGACGACGTGGATACGCCCGACACGGGTACGCTTAACGCTTGGGCGCTCACCTTTGACGCGGTGGACGAGAAGCCCGACCCCGCGCTCTACCTCACACCGGGCGGCAGCAACGTCAGCACGCTCGTACCGGGGACGACGGAGGCGCTCGTTTTCAACGTCAAGCGGCTCGCCGACTTCCAGGGCGAGATCGAGCTTAGCGCCGAGGGCGCGGACGGACTTTCGGCAGAAACTGTCACAATAGATGCGGACGCCGAGCTGGGCGTGTTGCCTGTCGAAGTCTCCGAGGGAGCCGACTTAGGGGAGCGGACGCTCACCGTCACCGCGAGCGGCGGCGACGCGGCGAGGGAGGTCACACTCGACCTCATGCTCGCTCCTTTCGACCAGCACGACGTGGAACTCCTAGCCTACTTGCCCCTCGCCACTATCGGCACGCCGGACGGCTCGGGCAACGACGCCTGGGGCTGGACCGACCCGGAGACAGGAATTGACATCGCCATGATGGGTACGACCACGGGCGTCGCCTTTGTAGACGTGAGCAACCCGAGCGAGCCGGAGTATTTGGGGCTTTTGCCGAGCTATAACCCCGAGGGCTCGGGCAACGTTTGGCGCGACATCAAGGTCTACAAAAATCACGCCTTTGTGGTGAGCGAAGCCGACGGTCACGGGATGCAGATTTTCGATCTCACGCAGCTTCGTTCTGTCTCGAGCCCGCAAACGTTCGAGGAAACTGCACATTACGACGGTTTCGGCAACGCGCACAACATCGTCATAGACGAAGAAACAGGGTATGCATACGCGGTTGGCGCAACTGAAGAGCAGTACGAGCAGGTTTGCTTCGGCGGTCTGCTGATGCTGGACATCTCAACGCCGACCTCTCCCGAATTCGCGGGCTGCTTCGCGGGCGGCGTGCCCGAGGGCGAGAGCGCAGGCGAAGCGTATCCCACCGACGTCTACGTCCACGACGCGCAGTGCGTCATCTACGAAGGACCGGACGAGGATTATCAGAATAGAGAAATCTGCCTCACCTCGGACGGACAGATCAACGAGGGCAGCGCCGACTACTTGGGCGTCGCCGACGTCACCGACAAGGACAACGTCGTGCAGGTCGCGCGGACCGAATACGAGAGCGCGGGTTACGCGCACCAAGGCTGGCTGACCGAAGACCACGCCTACTTCCTCTTTAACGACGAGCTTGACGAGTTGGACAACGGCATCGACACCTCGACCTACATCTGGGACGTGCGCGACCTGGATAACCCCACGCTCTTAGGCACCTTTAAGAACCCGCGTGACGCCATCGGGCACAACACCTATACGCTAGGCGACTACGCATACCAGGCGAACTACACGAGCGGCTTGCGCATCGTGGACCTCACCAACATAGAGGCTATTGAGGAAATCGCCTACTTCGACACCTACCCCGAGGATGACGGCGACAACCCCGATCACGACCACGGGGACCACGATCACGACGCCGAGTTGAGCACACAGTCGTGCGCCGCAGGTGGCGCTGAGACGCAGAGCTTGGAAACGCTTCATCACCCCGAAGCCAATCCGTTAGAGCAGGCCTGCATCGCAGAGGCAGCCTTCAGCGGCGTCTGGAGCAACTACCCCTACTTCGACGATATCGTCATCTTGAGCGACATCGATAGAGGCTTTTTCGTCGTGAAGCCGGAGATTCACGACCACGACCATTGAGGTCACAGAAGGGGTGATTCATGAATCACCTCTAAGCGCCATGTTCGAACGAGCATAAAACGTAACCCTGAGTAGAGGCGGGTCCCAGACCCGCCTCTAAAAATGTGCTACCTCGACCTCTTGTACGCAGTCCATCATTGCCTCTGACGAACGTGAGGTAGGCTAGTTCTCATGTCGATGTCGGCGGAACGCGCGTGTTAGGGCTACGAACCTTAGGAAAAACCAAAACGTGGGCGCAGGGCGTCTTTTACGGCTGGTGGGTTTTAGCTGGAAGCGTCGCCACCCAATTCTTAACCGCAAGTTTTACCTTGCAGTCTTTTGGCGCGTACTTCGCGGTGATGGCTCCCGAGTTCGGCTGGAGCAAAACGGCGTTTTCGGTGGCGTTCGGCATTCAGCAGGCAGGCGGCGGCTTGCTGGGTCCGGTCATCGGCTGGCTTTTGGGGCGCTTCGGCTCGAGGGGGGTCATCCGCGTCGGGCTCATCATCTTCGCCGTCGGCGTCGCCTTGCTCAGTCAAATTCAGACGCTCGCGCACTTTTACGGCGCAGTCTGCGTCATCGCTTTGGGCGCGAGTTTGTCGGGTTTTTTGCCGCTCAACACCGTTGTCGTGCAGTGGTTTCGGCGCTGGCGCTCACTGGCGTTGGCGTTCGTGCAGACCGGCATTGCACTGGGCGGTTTGGTCGTCCCTATCGTCGCGTGGGCGCTAGAGACCTACGGCTGGCGGGCTTCGGCGCTGGGCTCGAGTGCGTTGGTCCTCATCATTGGCATTCCGCTGACCTACATTTTGCGCAACACCCCAGAAGAGATGGACTTAGAGCCCGACGGCGGCTTGCCGCCGCAGAACCCGGACGCTGACCCTCAAGAGCGCGACTTCACCGCGCGTGAAGCCGTGCGCACCCGCGCCTTCTGGTTCATCTCGTTCGGTCACTCCTTGGCGCTCGGCGTTGTCTTCGCCGTGCTCGCGCACCTCGTCGTGTTCCTCACGAACGACTACGGCTTTTCGCTCACGCTCGCGGCGACGATGGTTACGGTCATGACCTCGATGAGCGTCGCCGGGCAGCTTATCGGCGGCGTTTTAGGTGACAAGTTCGACAAACGCTTCATCGCTACCGCCGCGATGTTCGGTCATGCGGGCGGACTGCTCATGCTAACCTACGGCACAGGGCTTCCCTGGGTCATCGCCTTCGCGGTCACGCACGGGCTCGCTTGGGGGCTGCGCGGCCCGGTCATGCAGTCTTTACGCGCGGACTACTTTGGGCGCACCCACTTCGGGCAGATTATGGGGCTCTCCTCGCCGATCATCACGGTGGGGATGGTGGGCGGTCCGGTAATCGCGGGCAGTTTCGCCGACCTCTTCGGCAGCTACCACGTCGGTTTCACGGTGCTCGCCTCGCTCGCCGCACTTGGCTCGGTCTTTTTCATGTTGGCGACGCCGCCAAAGCGCTCTGAACCGGCCGGATGAGCGCTCAACCTCTCCCCTTTTATGCTAGCGTCACGGTGAGCCGCCGAAATTTAGAGCAGACTGAACGAAACTGAGAAGACCCTAAAGAGGTGCAAGATGAACGACGATAGGCAGAACAATCAAGATGACGACCACGAACTCACTTTCGAGAGCGGCTACGGGGCGCAGGATAAGGTGTTGGAGAATGACGAAACTCTAGAGGACGTCGCGGGCGTGAGCGAAGAGGATATCCGCGAAGATATGCGGGAGACGCAAGAAGAGGATGAGGCGAAAGGCAAAGGTTAGGGAACGGGGCTCAGGTCAGCCTCGAGAAGACAACCTGAATCCCCACAAAGATACCGAGCGGCAAAACGATGACGAGCAGCGCGTAGACCGTCACGATGCGCCAGACTGCCCGCTCTAAAAAAACTTGCAGACCGTAGCGGAGCACCGCAAGGTGCCACACGAGCAGAAAGCCGACGCTCAGCACAAGGCCCACTGTGGGAACGACTAAGAGCGCGGGCAACATCGAGACGCCGACGAAGAACGCGGGCGTCCAACTCCAGCCCGCCACTTCCCACGCCCGCACGTCGAGCGAGCCAGGGCGTTGCAGTGAGACGCCGCCCAAGCCCCAGAAGAAGAGGAACTGCAGCGCGCCGACGCCTAAAGCGAGCGCGAAGATGGGCAAGTAGGCGTTCGAGTCGCTCGAGCGGACAAACGCCAGCGCTAGCGCCAGCGCGTAGACGAGGTAGGAGAAAAGCGCTACGGTAAAGGCTCTCAAAATACGAGCGTCTCGAGGCTCTAACCACGTAAAAAACCGGCGCGGAGCCGACGCCGCCGCCCACATCTCCTGAATCATGAAGCGGGAGCTGTCTCTAGGGTGAGGAAAAGAGGTTCTTTGGGCTCCGGTACGAGACCTCTTCCTTTCGCGCGTTCCAGCAAGGTCCGCACCGCCTGCTCACCCGTTTCGCCAACATCTAATGAATAATCGTTTACATAGAGGTCAATGTGCCGCTGCATGACCTCTTCCGACATCTCCTGCGCGTGCGCCGCGATGTAGGGCTGCGCCTCTTCGCGGTGACGGTAGCTGTAGCGCAAACTGTCCCGAATGACCTCTTGGATATGCGCCAACCTCTTCTCGCCCAAAGAGCGCCGCGCCATGATGCCGCCAAGCGGTAAAGGCAAACCCGTCTCCTGTTCCCACCATTCGCCCAAGTCGAGATGCTTCTGCAAGCCGTAGTTCACATACGTAAAGCGCGACTCGTGGATGATGAGCCCCGCGTCCACCTCGCCCGCCGCGACTGCGGGCATGATCTTGTCGTAGCGAAGGTCTACAGTTTCAATATTGTCAGGTTGCGAGAGCTTGAGCAAGAGGTTCGCGGTGGTGAGCCCGCCGGGGATGGCGACGCGCTTACCTGAGAGGTCATCCAAGACCTCTTTCGTCACGAGGAGCGGTCCGACGCCCTTGCCGAGCGCGCCGCCGCTACGCAGCATCACATAATCGTCCGTGAGGTGCCCGTAGGCGTGGTAGCTGATTTTGGTGACGTCTAACGCGCCCTTTCGCGCCAACTGATTGAGCGCTTCGACGTCCCTTAGCCTCACCTGCCAGTCAACGTCAGGAGCGACCTTGCCGTGCGCTAGTCCGTAGAAGATAAAGCAGTCGTTCGGGCAAGGTGAATATCCTAAAGTCAAAGGTGCCGTCACGGTAATCTACAGCAACCTTTGGTGATCCGCCAACATACAGCGGCTCTGAATCACGTCAATCCCAGCGTCTGAAAGCTGCTCTGCAACCTCATCGTGACGGATACCCGACTGAAACCAGACGACTTTCGGGCGCGGCTCCATCGCCAAGATATCTTCGACATGCTCGGGTAGGTTATCGCTGCGGCGAAAGACGTCCACCACGTCAATCGGTTTTTGCAGATCGCGCAAGCTGCCGCAAAAGGGCTCGCCGAAGAGCGTCTTTCCCTCGTGTACGGGGTTGACCGGGTAAATCGTGTAGCCTTCGCCGTAGAGGTACTTAGGGACGTAGTGCGCCGCTTTGCTCTCGCGCACGTTTGCGCCTAAAACCGCTACCGTCTCGCTCTCGCGGAGCACGCGCACAACCTTGTCTATATCGGTGAGTATCGCCATGCTCTAGTCTACGCGGTGAAGACGCCTCCTGACCTATCTTACAAAACCCCTTTGAGGGTTTTTGCGTTGGGACGGACCCGAGCCACCGACCATCACACGGTTCATAGCAGAGCCGGTCTAGTTGCACTAAACATGGTGTGACAATCTACACACGCATATCCTTCACTCACCTATGCTGCTAGTTAGGGCACAAGAACACAAAAACGTGTCTATATCTACATCTTTAAGGGGGAGTAGTATGTTTTTTCATGTTAAAAAGTTGCAGTTTGGCGCAGAACCGAGCCGTCCCGACCCGCTTTTAGCCAAGAAGATGCAAGAACTCATCGGCGGACCCTACGGCGAAATGAGCGTGGCGATGCAGTACCTGTTCCAGGGCTGGAACTGCCGCGCCAGCAAGAAGTACCAGGACATGATCATGGACATCGGCGCGGAGGAGATGTCGCACGTCGAGATGCTCTCGGTCATGGTCTCAAAGCTTTTAGACGGTGCGCCTCTCAACCCGGACGAGGCGAACTCGGTCATGCCGGGCGTGTCGCCCGCGCAAGCCGCCGCGATGAACCCTAAGCACGTCATCGCCAGCGGTACGGGCGCACTGCCCGCTGACAGCGTCGGCTACCCCTGGAACGGCAACTACATCATCGCCAGCGGCAACCTCTTGGCAGATTTTAGAGCCAACGTCGCCGCCGAGTCGCAAGGGCGCTTGCAAGCCATTCGTATCTACGAGTCCACCGACGACGCGGGCGTCAAGAAGCTCTTGGAGTTCATGATCGCGAGAGATACCATGCACCAAAACCAGTGGCTCGCCGCCATCGAAGAGTTACAAAAAGACGGTTTGGAAGAGGTCATCGCGCCCTCGAACTTCGACCAGAGCCGTGAGAACCAGGACGTGAGCTACCAGTACTGGAACCTTTCAGAAGGCAACGACTCGCAGCAGGGCGCGTGGGCGCAAGGAACTGCACCGGACGGCAAAGGCAGCTTCGAGTACTTGGAGAGCCCCCAGCCGCTAGGCGAGCAGGCGGAGCCGCTGCCCGTCGGTGATGAGCGGCTACATAATACGGGCACGGCAAACGCAACCCAGGGCGTACCGGGGGACGACTGAGACGCGCCGCTTGACCTCCGAACGCGGAGTAGAAACCTCTTTTTACGGACCCGCCTTACTGGGGTAAGGCGGGCGTACCCGCTGAGAAATCAACGTCACACCACTACATCTAGGAGTTGTTCATGCAAAAACTTGCTCTATCTCTCGCTCTTTTCTTGACCTTCGCCCTCGCAGCCGCACAGACGGGCGGCGGTACGGGTGGCGCGGCGACAGGCGGTGTGATGTCCACTCAAGAAGGCTTCGTAGAGCGCCCCGACGGAGCCCGCATCTACTATCAGGTGCAAGGCGAGGGCGAGCCGATGATGCTCATCCACGGCTACCCACTTAACTCGGGGCTCTTTCGGGACAACGTGCCCGCTCTGGTCGAGGCGGGCTACCAGGTGGTCACGCCCGACCTGCGCGGTTTCGGTCAGAGCGAAGCGCCTAACGGCGTTGCCTCTATCGAGACGTATGCGGGAGACATGTTCGCGGTGATGGACGAACTCGGTCTAGATCAAGCTACCGTCTTAGGCATGTCGATGGGCGGCTGGACGCTCTTTGAAATGTACCAGCAAGCACCAGAACGCTTCACCGGGCTCATCTTCAACGACACCGCCGCTGTACCCGCTTCGGTCGCGGGCGCAAACCTCTGGTTCGGCACAGGCGAGCAGGCGCGGCAAGTGGGCGTCGCCTCTTTAGTTCCCTTTCTGATGAAAGACATGCTCACGGGTGACACCCGCCAGAACAACCCAGAATTGGTGGACTACCTCGGTACGCTCATCGAGGAGGCGTCGGTGAACGGCGCGTCAGGCGGCGGCGTCGCCCTCGCGCTGCGAGGCGACAATACCGACGTCTACAGCACCATTGAAGTGCCGACGCTTATTCTCTTCGGCTTAGAGGACACCCTGACGCCTATCGCCCTAGCGCAGAGTATGGCTGAAGCGATTCCCGACTCGACTTTAGAGATTATCTCCGGTGCGTCACACGCCTCTATCATCGAAGCGGCGGATCAGGCGAACCAAATCATCCTGGACTGGGCGCAGGGGCTCCAGTAAACCTTTCGACTCTTCGAGAGGTTGGGCTCGTACCCGCCTCTCGAGCTGTAACCTCATCAATAGGGAGAACATATGAAAGCAGTTGTATTCCACGGCGTCGGCGACATCCGTTTAGACGACGTACCCGACCCACAAATTCAAGACCCCAACGACGCGGTAGTGCGCCTCACTGCGAGTGCGATCTGCGGCACCGACTTGCACATGATCCGTGGCACGATGGCGGGCATGAAGCCGGGTACGATTCTCGGGCATGAGGGCGTCGGCGTGGTCGAAGAGGTCGGTGCGGACGTGCGCAACTTCCGCCCCGGCGACCGCGTGGTGATCCCCTCGACCATCGGCTGCGGCTATTGCGTCTACTGCCGCGACGGGTACTACGCCCAGTGCGACAACGCCAACCCGAACGGCAAGCTCGCGGGTACCGCTTTCTTCGGCGGACCGGAGAGCACCGGACCCTTCGACGGGCTGCAAGCGGAAAAGGTGCGTGTGCCCTTCGCGAACGTCGGGCTCGTCAAAGTTCCCGACAACGTCGCGGACGAGCAAGCGATCCTTATTTCCGACGTCTTTCCGACAGGCTATCAGGGCGCGGACATGGCGGACATCGAAGCGGGCGATACGGTGGCGGTCTTTGGCTGCGGCGCGGTGGGGCTTTTTGCGATTCTGAGCGCCAAGATGTTGGGCGCGGGGCGCGTCTTCGCGGTGGACAGGTTAGAAGACAGGCTCGAGATGGCGCAAAACTTAGGCGCGGAAGCGATCAACTTCGAGCAAGAAGACCCTGTGGAGACCCTACGCCGCTTAACGGGTGGCAGCGGTCCTGACCGCATCATCGACGCGGTTGGCGTGGACTCCGAGCACGCCGAGCAGGGTCCGGCGACGCCGAGTGATAGCGAAGACGAGGGGTTCGGACAAGAGGTTTCGCAAGTTGCGCCGGAGCAAAACCCTGATGGGGAGCTGTGGGTACCGGGGAGCGCGCCTTCGCAGGCGCTCGAGTGGTGCGTTCAGGCGCTCGCTAAAGCGGGCACCTTGTCCATCATCGGCGTCTACCCGCCCAACATGCAGAGTTTCCCCATCGGTCAAGCGATGCAGAAAAACATCACCATGAAGATGGGCAACTGCAACCACCGCAAGTACATCCCCATGCTTTTAGGTCTTACCGCCTCGGGCGCGGTGGACCCCGTGACGGTCTTGAGTCAGATGGAGCCGACGCAAAACGCGCTCGACGCCTACGAAGTGTTCGACAAGCGGCAGCCCGGTTGGATTAAGGTGGAGTTGGAGACGGCGTAGCGAGCCGGGAGTCCAATCTCACAAGTTTGTTGTTGAGCGAATAGGGAGAGAAGCAGGGCTTTCTCTCCTCATTCTTTGCTTTCCTCTCCACCGAACTTCTGCTCCGCTTTCCCTATCGCGTCCTACATTGGACCGCGCACGTACGTTGTAACGGTAAAGTCGCCTCTCGCATTGATTAGGTGGCGTTTATTTGCTACACTCGAGCGCTGTACAAGAAGCAGCGACGGTGTACCACGTTTTGTGTGCAGAGCCGCACCGACTCCACCAGGAGGATGCCCGGCTCGCTACAGGCAAAATAGGACGCCGCCGAGCAGCAGACTTCTGGAGGTGTTGTCCATAGCTAAAGAGCTGAAGATTAACGAGCAGATTCGGGCGCGGCAGGTACGTCTCATCATGGAGGACGGTCAGCAGCAAGGCATCGTCGACACGAGAGACGCGCTCCGCATGGCGCGTGACGCCGAACTCGACCTTGTCCTAGTAGGTGAACAAGCCCAGCCCCCCGTCGCCAAACTATTGGACTACGGCAAGTACCGCTACGAGATGCAGCAGCAGGAGAAAGAAGCCCGCAAGCGGTCTCGTCAGCAGGAGATGAAAGCCATCAAGTTTCGCGTGAAGATCGACGACCACGACTACAACACGAAGGTCAATCACGTGAAGCGCTTTCTCAAGGGCGGTCATAAGGTCAAAGTCACCATCATGTTTCGCGGGCGCGAACGCACTCACCCCGAGTTGGGTCAAGAGATTTTGAACCGCGTCGCCAGCGACGTCTCGGAGATGGCAACCGTTGAATCCGCGCCGAGCATCGCAGGCATGGATATGAATATGGTGTTAGGTCCGTCGAAAGAGGCGTCCGCCTAATCTGCGTAGCGGGTTTCATCTGGTCAGATAGTGGGGTTCACTGAGGCTCGAGCCTTAAAATCTCTCCTGGACAATCTGCTCAATCCGAGAACTCAAAAGTTATGAAACGTCGAAGAGGTCCTGCCTAACATGCAAGGACAAGGAGAAAGAAATGCCGAAATTAAAGACCCATAAGGGCACCAAAGCCCGTGTCAAAGTCACTGGGCGAGGTAAGGTCACGGCTATGAAGAGCGGCAAGCGCCACCTCAACTACAAAAAGAGTGGCAAGCGCATCCGTCAAGGACGCACGGACCTTATCATCGCCAAGCCCGAGGCGGAGCGCATCAAGAAGCTCCTGCCGTACGACTAAGGGATTAGACGATGCCAAGAGCAAAAACCAGCACCGTCCGCCGCAACAAGCACAAGAAGGTCTTAAAACGCGCCAAAGGCTTTTGGGGACTGCGCTCGCGCAGCTTCCGTATCGCGCAGCAGACCCTCCTTAACGCCGCTGACTACGAATACAGAGACCGCCGCGACAAGAAGAACGACTTTCGCCGCCTCTGGATTTCGCGCATCAACGCCGCCACCCGCCAAGAGGGTCTGAGCTACTCTGTTTTCATGAGCGGGTTGCGCAAGTCGGGCGTGGAAATCAACCGTAAAATGCTCGCCGACTTAGCCGTGCAGCAGCCCGAAGCGTTTAAGCAGCTCGTGGAGAAGTCGAAGAGCGCCAGCGCGTAAGGAGAAAGATTGTTCAGCCTACTATGGTCATGGTCTCGGTGGAGAACATAACAGACTAGCCAAACACATTAGATCGTCGGAAGAAAAGGGCGGGCCACTTGCGGGTGGCTCGCCCTTTCGATATAGCATCCTTCATAATCCAGTAAAAACGTACCGCTTCGTTCCCATCCAGTATTAAGGGCAAACCTCATGCTCATGAGCAGACCTACCCAAAAATCACCTCAAGGCTGAGCGAGGTTAGCGCGTATCTAACCGTTCGCTGGCGCTTCACCGATCTCGCTCACGACTGAGGTGCGCCTAGTCATGCTCGCTCAGACCGCCGAAGGGCTTCGACGGCGCGCGGTGCGTTTTGGCGAAGAACCACTCGTCCCAGGAGAGGCGTTCGCCGCGCTCCGCGAAGGAGCTGCCCTCTTTATCCGCGCCGAACTGCGCGTAGTTGAGTAAGGCGACGGCAACGACCCCGCCTACCGTGTTACCGAGTGTCACGGGCAACAGAAACTGGCCTAGATATTCGCTGATATGTGCGCCGCCCGAAAAAACTAGGTAGAGCACCTCGACCGAGCCAACGATGCAGTGGAAGGGGGCGGCGAACACCTGGACGAACATGAGGAACCAGATGAGCAGGACGCGCGAGATGCTGTCTGGCACGGCGTGAACGAGCCAGACGAGCCCAGCTAGAATCCAACCCGCCACGACCGCCTTGAAAAAGGCTGCCGACCAAGACACTTCCATGAGGTGCTCAGCGTAGCCCCGCGCGGCCTCCGCCGCTTCGACGGTGAGGAGAGGCGTGGTAGCGAAGAGCAGCGCGATTGCCACCGCACCCAGGATGTTAGCGAGAAAGACGATGCCCCAAATCCGCCCTAAATCTCTTAAACTCGCTAGGCGGGTAAAAACTAAAGCGACGGGTGTCAGCGTGTTCTCAGTGAAAAGTTGATAGCGCCCGATAATCAAAAAGATAAAGCCGATGGGATAGACGAGGTTGCCGAGCATCTCGCTGCCCGTACTCGCGTCCATAGCCGCTTTGGCGAGCAAACTGAAACCCAGCGTCCCGCCGCCCGCAAACCCGCTCCAGAAAAGTAACGCCAAAGGGCGTGACAGCTCATGGTCGGCGGTTGCCAACACGCGCTTGAAAATCTCATCGAAACCGAACCGGTCGCGTACCGCTTGTCCCGATGCGGGCGCATCTTTGACCGAGGGAGCCGCCTCCTGATAATCGGTAGCTTCGACGTCTTCAGTTTCGTTCTCTTCGGGCTTGGAGTCTTTCACTGCCATGTGTCTCTCCTCGAGCGTTCCGTTTCGCCACCTCCCCAAAAGCCCCCAGCGGCGCGCGTCCTTTGCAACATGTCAGCATGTCACGCGGTTATTTACAGAGGTGTAGCGTAGCGCTAAAGTCAGCCGCGTTGTCACAAGGTTTCCTCGCACACACCTCTCCCTCATCAAGTCATTAGCGGCTACGCTATATAGCAGGTCCAGCGGGAGCGCCCACGCGACTTCATCTGGTTTGAGCCAGTCTCACATGATAGAACGACAACTAGCACGCACATTGTCGGATGAAGTTCCGTTACAGCAAAGCTGTGAAATCTGCGCTATTTCGGTCCAATATAGCAAGTATCATTTGGTTTGAGTGTACATAAGTTTTTCCCGGTTACACCGTTTTCGCATCTGCGAAAGGGAAACTTCGTAAGCGGAGCAACGCTCTCACGATGTAGAACACCGTTGCCTAACGGCAAACTACGTCATTCGCTTTGCGAAAACTTCGTCCCTACGGGCTTTCAGAAAGCAGCACGCACATTTGAGAATGAAATCCCGCTAGCCTTAGCAGGCTGAGACTTGCGCTATTCCAATTCAGTACTTCTGTGCACTGCTTTACTTCTGATAACCGCTATAGTGGACGTAATGAGATTCATATATGCTGCTCTTTTCTCCCTACTCGCCGCGTGCGCGCCCGCCGCCGACTGCATACCCGACACTGCGTTTACCGCGGTGGTCGTCTCGGCACACCCCCTCGAGGTGCGTTCTGAACGCGGCGTAACGCTCCGCGTTGCGGTGCCGGAGGGGACGCGCGTGGTGTCACAAGGTGGCGAAACTCTGACCTTGACGGACCTCTCTTCGGGGAGCGCTGTCTACGTTCGCGGCTCGCTCGAGGGTAGAAACGTCACGGCGCAAGAGGTGCGTCTGCTCGGGCGGTAGCTAAGCTTATTCGAGTTCGGTAAGTTCGCCCGGCAAGCGTCCTTGCGCCTGGAGGAACTCTACGATGCCCCGGCTCAGCGCCGCCGCCGGCTGCTCCGGGTAGTTCAAAAACGCCATGTCTGCTGCGCTACTCAAGTAGCCCATCTCCACGAGGAGCGCGGGCGTCCCCGGATGGACGCTGTGGCGGTAGCGCCAGGCGTTAAAAGCGTAGTAGCGGTGCATGTTCCGTGTGGTGTTGTGATGGTCATCGGGGAAGCCCGACGCGCTCAGGTAAGCGTGGTCGATGTAAGCCTTGAGGCGCGGCTCCAACGGGTTGCGCTCGGGCTCGAAGTAAGCGGATTTGTAGCCGCGCCGGGTAGGGTCGGTGACGCTGTCGGCGTGGAGTGAGAGAAAGAGGTCGGCGTAGTAGCCCGGGGGCGGTGTGGCGCTCAGCAACTCCACCGTAACGCCATGAGCCTCTAACCGGCCTCGCAACGCTTCTGCCACCGCGCGGTTGAGGTCCACCTCATCGAGACCGTTCGCATGTCCGCCCGTGTTGTATCTCAACCGGGCGAGTTCCTCGGGATGCGCCGCCACGTTCTCATGACCAACCTGAATGCCGATGCGCACGGGTCCGCGCGCCGCGTTGATGGCACCTTGCCACGCGGACTGAAGCGTCTCTTGTACAAACCCAGAACCGGGTGCGTCGCGCCAAGTAAACCCGAGCAAAATAATAGCAAGACCTAGAGAGGTGACTAAGCCAACGACTCTCAGCAACCTCTTCTCCTCTGAATGCTTACTCATCTCTGCAGAGTGTAGCACGGCGTTCTCTCACTCGAATTAAGCTTAAAACGTTTTTAGCACAGGAGGTAACACAGTGTTGGAAATTTTACTAACGTCGCCGCTGAAGGTATAATGCCCACACTGCTGAATAGAAAATCCCACCGCCAAGCACCAAAATACCTAAAATCCGCAGCGGATTGAGCGTGTGCTCCGCTAAAAAAAGCACGACGTTACCGAGTGACCACTCTACTGGGTTCGAAGGGAAAACGATAAACGTCGCCAAGACCACAAGTCCGCCGAGCACGAGGAGAAAACGGGTTGAAACTTTAGGCACGTCCCTGGGCGCATCTACATCCGGCTCGTCTTGCATCTGCAAGGTTACGAACGCGCACACCGCCGTGCAGAAGAGGATGAGAAGGGAGACCGTCACCGCTGAAGCCCTTTGAACGTCTGCATTCCCGATTTTTACACGCGAACGGGAAGGAGAATGTAAAGGAAGTCTCGAGTCAGTGCTGCTTCGCCGCCTCTTTCACCGCGTGCGTCGAAAAGCCGAACTGCGGCATGTGCCTCTCCCCTACCCCGCTAAAAATCACCTCGGTGAGTTCACGCAGGTTCGTACCGCCGACTTCGACCGCCATCTTTAACTCACCGCGTAAATCATCCAAGGTGCGCTCGTCCAGCATCGTCTCGGTGCCGTATTTGAACACATTTGGCGAGACGAGCAAGAGGTCAGCCTCGCCGGGCGCAATCTGCGTGAGGAAGTCGCGCCCGGCCAAAAGTCCGGCGACAGTCGTCACCTCGCCGAAGGTGCGGTTTTTGAGGGCGCGGACCTCGAGGTCTAACCCCTCTACCTCTTTAAGCGGTTCGACAGCACGCTCCAGCACGGGTGCGAAGAGCTTCCCCGTCGCCAAAATGACCTTTTTAGGCCGCGGCAGGCGCACGGGAGAGGTGGAGAGCGGCTCGCTCAAGAAGTCCTGCACCATGCCGACGCCGTTCTCCAACATTGGAAAACCTTCGTACGCCTCTTCGTTCGGCAAGGGCTCGCCCGCCAAGAGGTAGAATTCGTCGCTCGGAAAGATGAAGCGGGTACCGCGCTCAGCTAACATCCGCTTCTGGAAGGCGTGAACGCGGCGTAGCACGTCCCGCGCCTCTTCCTCGGTAAAGGTGCGCAGATCGGGCAGGTTCGTGCGGTGGTCTGTCAAGCCGACGGGCACGCACGCCGCCGCCAGCACGTTGTCCTGCGAGGCTAAGAACGCCAAGGTCTCATCCAGATGCTCGCCGTCATTGCGCCCCGGCAGCAAGACCATCTGCGTGTAGAGGTCGATGCTTTCCAACCTCTTGAGCATGTCGCGAATCTTCGTTGCACGCTCGTCTTTAACCTTTAAGCGCCACCACTTCATCATATCCTTGCGCAAATCTTCGTTCGTGGTGTGCACCGAGACGTACATCGGGCTCAGGTGCTCGTTCACGATGCGCCCTATATCCGCGTCGGTGAGGTTGGTCAGCGTGACGAAGGAGCCGTACAAGAAAGAGGTACGGAAGTCGTCGTCCATAACGTAGAGCGACTTGCGGAAGCCCTTGGGCATTTGGTGGACGTAGCAGAACTCGCACTTGTTCGCGCAGAGCTTGAGCCCGTCGAAGATGACCTCGCCAAACTCGAGCCCAGGGTCTTCCCACTCCACGGTGAAATCCAACTCGTCCCCCAAGAGCGGGTCACGCACCTTTAAGGTTGCTACGCCGCGCTCCAACTCGCGGCGGTACGCCAAGATGTCGGGAATAAAGACGCCGTTGACCTGCACCAACTCCCAGCCCGCTTGCACGCCCACCTCCGCCGCTGGCGAGCCAGGGCTGACTTGCGCAATCTTAGCGGTGTAGGGTGCGTTCGTTAGGAAGGGCTTAGGCGCAGCTAACGTCATAAGCGCTTAGTGTAACAAAAGGTGAGCGCCCAGGCAAAGGGTTGTGGACATAGAAAGCAGGTCAGCACGTCAGCGAGTCAGCACTTCAGGTTTTAGGTTTTCCTAACAAGCTGACACAGGTGAAGGCTAAGAGCCTAGTGAGCTTTGCTCTAACCTGAGGTGAAGGCTAAGAGCCTTTGAGCTTTGCTCTAACCTATGCTGAAATGCTGACGCACTCAAAAGCTTGCGCTTCCTCACCTGACACGTGATAATGCACGTTGATGACCTCTCCTTCTCGCTCGGTCCCCCGAGTCGCCATCGCCTGTCAGGGTGGCGGCAGCCACACGGCGTTTACCGCCGGCGTCCTCAAACACCTCTTGGAAGAAAAGAGACCCTTCGAAGTCGTCGGCTTGAGCGGCACCTCGGGCGGGGCGATCTGCGCGGCGCTGGCGTGGCAGGGTCTTTTGTTGGGCGGCGGCACGGCGGCACTGGAGCGGTTCTGGTCGCGCAATCTAGCCGACTCGCTGCAAGAGGTCTGGCTCAACAACGTCGTCATTCATGCGCTCAGAGCAGGCGAGCGGGGCGGCTTGCCGAGCCTCAACCCGAACGACTCGCCCGTCGATTGGGCGCATAGGGAGTTGAAGCGGGAGGTGAGCGACCTCTTCGAGCCGGAGAGGATTGCTCAGGCATTCAGCGAAACAAGCCCGCACCTCTTTGTGAGCGCCGTCAACGTTTTGAGCGGTGAGTTCAAGGTGTTCAAAGATTTAGAGGTGAGCGCTCGAGCCCTCCTAGCCTCCGCTGCGATCCCCAGCCTCTTCCAAGCTGTGGAGATTGAGGGCGACTACTACTGGGACGGCATCTTCTCGCAAAACCCGCCCCTCTTGAGCCTCTTGGACGCGCGCCCCGACGAGCTATGGGTGGTGCAGATCAACCCGAAAACGCGCCCCGAGCCGCCGCGCTCCTTCGCGGAGATCACCGACAGGCATAACGAACTCATCGGCAATCTCTCTTTGGAGCGCGACCTGCAGTTCATCGAGCGCATGAACGACCTCATCGCTGAAGGTAGTCTCACAGGCGACGGCTACCGCCAAGTCCGCACCCGGCGCATCATCATGGACCGCGACCTCGACTACGCGAGCAAATTAGACCGCCGTCCGGGGTTCATTCGCGACTTGATGGACTACGGCGAGGAGGAAGCGGCGATGTTTTTGACGTATAACTTGAATAGCTGAGGTGCGCAGTTTGCAGCTTGATGGGCGGGCGATTGCGCAAGGAAGCAATGAGTTGAAAGCAATGAGCAAAGGCGTAAGGTTTTCTACTTTCAACTCATTGCTGGTTCCCTCTCGGTATTGGAACAGATAGTCAGACTATCCTCTAGGAGACATCAACCATCACCTCTCTAAGCTCCTGCAGCCCCGCCACATGCCCCGCTAGCGTCACCTCGATGTCTTTTTGGTAGCCGCCGCCCATCGTGTAGACGAGGGGTACGTCCGCGCTTTTGCAGAGTTCGAACACGAAGCGGTCCCGCTGCTTTACGCCCTCTTGAGAGAGCGCCATGCGCCCGAAGCGGTCACTCGCTAGTACGTCCACGCCGCCGATGTAAAGCATTACGTCCGGTCCCACCTCTTGCATGAGGGGCGGGAGTTCGGCGCGGATCAGCTCGAGATACTCTTCGTCCTCTATCCCATCACTTAGAGGAATATCGCGGTTACTCCGCTCCTTTTGAAAGGGATAGTTGCGCGCGCCGTGCACGCTCAGCGTGAAGACGCTATCGTCGCCCCCAAATATCTTCGCCGTACCGTTACCCTGATGCACGTCTAAGTCGATGACGAAGAACTTCTCCGCGAGACCGTAGTGAAACGCGCGGCGAATCGCAACGGCGTAATCGTTGAAGACGCAGAACCCCTCGCCGTGACCCGGATAGGCGTGGTGCGTGCCGCCTGCTAAGTTGACGCCGTACCCTCTTTCTAGGGCGTCGTGAAACGCCGCAAGCGTGCCGCCGACGCTATGTAAGGAGCGCTGCCACAGCGCTGCGGATTGCGGAAAGCCCAGTTTGCGCTCGGCTTTGCGGTCCAGCGTGCACGTTTTCAGCGCGTGAAGATAGTCTTTCGTGTGGACGCGCTCAAGGTCCTCTAGCGGCGCACTCGGCGCGTTATCGACTTGCCAACCCAACGCGCGCAACTTCTCGGCGAGCCGGGCGTACTTCGAGATAGGGAAGCGGTGTTCTTCGGGTAGCGGCAAGGGAACGTGGGCGGGGGTGAAGGCTCGAGCCACGCCCTTCGGAACGGGAGGTAAATCCATAGAACAGCTTACCGTTCTCCTCCGACGCGGCACAGCAGCTTGTACGAGTAACTAGACCTCTTACAAGAGCAGCCAACCGCACGTCCGGCTTCCCCTCTTCTTGCTTCTCCATCCAGCACGACGAAACTCAAAGGAACGTGCTACGCAGAACCTAGCCTCGAGCACGCAATAGAGCGCGGACGGGGGACGCCTCGAGCCCTTTGAGTTTGAGCGGCAAGCAGAGCAAGTCGTACGCGCCGGGTGAGATTTGGGATAGCCCCAACCCCTCGACAATCCACACACCGTTGCCGAGCAGGGCGCGGTGCACCTCGGGCGCGTTCTTCTGGTAGCCGCCCACCGAGATATAGTCCACGCCGACGAGCATCACGCCCTTATCCGCGAGGTACTCGCCCGCTTCGGTTGAGATGTAAACGTAGTCCTCGGTAAAGTCGTCTTTCGCAAAGAGGTCACGCGCTGAGTTGTGCGTTTTGAACAGGAGGCGTTCACCTGCTCCAATAGTGTGTTTCTCCAACTCCTCTACGGTGATGACCTCTTGGTTTTCGATTTCGATGACCCGCGCGCTGCCTAAGCCAATCTCTAGGGGCACCTCGTCAATGGTCTTGCCCGCCTGGATGAAGTGCAGAGGCGCGTCCATGTGCGTGCCCGTGTGCGCTCCTAGCGAGAGCTTGGAAATCGTGACCTCGTCGCCCTGCGGGAAGGACTGGACGGGCGTGAGGTCTACGCTCGGGTTGCCAGGCCACACGGGTAAGCCGGTGCGGACGGTGACGCTGACGTCACGCCAGCCTCTGGATAAGTCGGGAGGAGTCATAGGCTAAGCGTAAGGTAGAACGTAGAAGAATACTGTGGCTAGACTCGAGCGTTGCGAGAGGTGTAGTGGAAGAAAAAGCGGTGCAGCTTGCCTATCTTCGCGTGCATCTACACGCCTAAACTACAACTCAACTGTTAGACTAACCTCATCATGGCATATCTTTTGCGCGGCGCAGCCTGGGTACTGGTGGCGCTCCTCATCGTCCTGCTCGGCATCTTCATCTGGCTCAGGGGCTCGCTGCCCAAAACCTCGGGCGAGCTGACGCTAGCCGGGTTGAACGCGCCCGTCGACATCGTGCGCGACGCGAACGCTGTGCCGCACATCTACGCGGCGTCAGCCGAAGACGCCTACTTCGCGCTCGGCTTCGTCCACGCGCAAGATAGGCTCTGGCAGATGGACTTTCAGCGGCGCGTGGGCGCGGGTAGGCTTTCGGAGGTGCTCGGCGAGGCACCCTTGGAGACAGATAAGTTTTTGCGCACCTTGGGCGTCTACCGCGCGGCGGAGCGCACCTTTGAGAATCTCAACGCGCAGACGCAAGGGGCGCTCCTCGCCTACACAGCGGGCGTCAATTCGTTTCTGGACACGCGGCGCGGACCGCTGCCGCCCGAATTTCTGATTCTCGGTTACGAACCCGAAGCCTGGCTGCCTGCCGACACGCTCGTGTGGCAAAAGATGTTGTCGTGGGACCTCTCGGGCAACTGGGACGACGAACTTTTGCGGGCGCGGCTCCTCACGCATCTATCTAGTGAACAAGTCGCCGACCTCTTCCCGCCCTATCCCGGTGACGCGCCCATCGCCCTGCCCGACTTTCGCGCCCTCTACAAAGAGATGGATGAAGATTTACCGCTCGCCGAGCTGTGGGCGACGTCGCCTAAGCCGCTACCCCCCGGCACCGGCTCGAACAACTGGGTGGTGAGTGGCGAGAAGAGCGTGACGGGGCTGCCCCTCTTAGCGAACGACCCGCACCTGCAACTGCAAGCGCCTTCACTGTGGTACTTCGCGCACTTGAGCGCGCCCGGCTTGGAGGTGAGCGGCGCAACGCTGCCGGGGCTGCCCATCGCGGTGCTCGGGCGCACCGACAAAGTCGCGTGGGGCTTCACCAACACCGGACCGGACACGCAAGACCTCTTCATCGAGCGTATCGACGAGGACCCGGACGCTTACGAAACGCCAGATGGAACCGAAGAATTCGTCCGCCGCAGCGAAATCATCAAGGTCAAGGGGGGCGACGACGTACTTTTAGAGGTGCGCGAGAGCCGCCACGGCCCCATTATTTCGGACGTGAACGCGAACGCGGAGAGGATAGCGCAAGCCACACAGGGCGAAGAAGCCGAAGGGGAACGCTACGCCCTCGCCTTCGCCTGGACGACGCTGAGAGATGACGACCTCTCCATGCAAGCAGGCTTGGCGCTCAACCGCGCGCGCAACTGGGACGAGTTCGAGAACGCCCTGCGCGACTTTCACTCGCCGCAGCAAAACGTCGTTTATGCCGACGTAGAGGGTAATATCGGGTTCTACGCGCCCGCCCGCGTGCCCGTGCGCGCCTCGGGCGACGGTCTCGTCCCTGTGCCCGGTTGGTCGGGCGAATACGACTGGACGGGCTTTATCCCCTTCGAAGAGTTGCCGCACACCTTTAATCCAACATCAAATCAAATTATGACGGCGAACCACAAGATCGTCAGCGACGACTACCCCTACTTCCTGACCTCCGAGTGGGCGGACCCCTACCGCGCCGAGCGCATCACCGCCCTGTTAGACAACACCGACGCGCACTCTTTAAAGAGCTTTCGCCGCATCCAGGCGGACCAAACCTCGTTGATGGCTCGAGAATTCGTGCAGATACTCCTGAATACGCCTCTAGAAGACCAAACCCTGAGGGACGCGCAAGCCAGATTGCTCGGCTGGGACGGAACGATGGCGCGGGGCGCACCCGAACCCCTCCTCTTCGAAGCGTGGTACGCGGAACTGACCCAGCTCGTGTACGAGGACGAGTTGGGCGACCTCTTTGACGACTACTGGGGCTTTCGCCCGCTCGTCATCCGTGAGGTGTTTCGGTCTAAACCCGAGTGGTGCGACGACATCCGCACCGAGGTCAAAGAGACGTGTTCGGCGCAGAGCGCGGCTGCGTTTGAACGCGCGCTGTCCACGCTACAAGAGGGCTACGGTAATAACTTGGACGCTTGGCGCTGGGGCGACGCGCACTACGCCGACAACGACCATCCCGTCTTGGGTGACACGCCGCTCGGCAGGCTGTTCAACATCACCATCCCGAACGGCGGCGGCCCCTTCACGGTCAACGCGGCGCGCTTCGATATCGGCGGAAGTTATGAGCAGACCGCCGGACCGGGATATAGAGCGGTGTATGACCTCGCGGACCTTGACCGCTCTCAGTTCATGCACACCACGGGTCAGTCGGGGAACGTCTTTTCAAAGCACTACCGCGACTTCACGAAACGCTGGCGCGACGTTGAGTACATCTCTATCCCGAACGACCGAGAAGGGGTTGAGCGGGGGATGATTGGGGTGTTGAGGCTCGAGCCTGCCTCCAACTAAAAGGATACTGGAGAAATTTACCGAAATCTATTCCTCGCAGCAAGTCATTTAGCTCTGTAGGGGATGGTAGAAGGATCAGCTCTAATTTGGCTTGTTACATCCAAGCCATGCCCTTTAACTCTCATATTCTCATCGAGATAGCCTTGAAGAGCCTCAACTGTTAAACCTTGATGCGTTGAAGGACCAACAACAATTCTCCTAAATGGATATTCTCCGTACATCCACTCGCTATCACTTAGCGGTAAGCGCATTTGCCCTTTCTCTTGAGGAGATAACCTTGGATGTCTTTTCTCTAACTTCTCACTATCTAAATTAGACAGTGCAATCTTTGTGTAAGGAATGAACATACTGCCTTGCGCCCTCCATTTAGGTGGGTAAGGAGTATCAAAAGTATGGTTGTTTAACGTAGGACGAGCATCAGTTGTCCGTACAATTTCCTGTGGTTCACTAATTAACCTAAACTCTTCCTCTTCCCGAAATGAGTTGTCCTTAAAGGTAGCAATGGTTTCCAGGAAAACGCGATAGAACGAAGAAAGGTCATTGCTCTGCGGGATTTCTCCCCTCATTATCTCTTCTAACCTCTTCCTCTGCTCAGCTTCTAAATAAACACACTCAACCAGCTTGAATCTCTGCTGCTGTGCTAGTCGCTCAAGCGCCTTCCTGCTAAAACCAATACTTACACCTCCATTTGGACAGTACGCACGCCACTAGCTAAGAAGATCACCTCTTCGAGTAAGCGAAAAGATGTACGCTTGCAAGTTCGAGAAGCCTTCCCGCAAAACATACTTCAAAAATCCTTCTATTTCGGATTTCACTGAATCGTCATCGTCTTCTACGCTAACAGCAATACTACCTTTACTGCTCAAATCGCGAAATACCTCTTCAGCCAACTCAAGACCGTATTGGAATTCCGTTGCATCATTCATGTATTTGATATCGCTTGCCCAAACTTCTTTGTTTTCCGCAATCGCATAGAAGGTCTCAAGTGAGGTGTAGTGGTATAGAATATCCACTTCAGACACGGATGCTTTCGAGTCCATCTAAGCGTGTTCCTCGAACCACGCTAAAATCGCCTCTAAACGCGCCACCCGCCTGTCCGGTCTGCCCGAGCGCGACAGCTCGTGTCCTTCGTCTGGGAAGCGGATGAACTTCGTTTCCTTGCCGAGTGTTTTGAGCGCGATGTAGAGCTGTTCGGCTTGCTCGACGGGGCAGCGGTGGTCCTCTTCGGCGTGGAGGATGAGGAGCGGCGTGTTGACCTCAGCGACGTACTTTATGGGGCTCTGCGCCCAGAGCTTGTCGGTGTGTTCCCACGGATTGCCCGCCACCTCGACGTCGCTGAACTTGTAGCCGATGTCCGAGGTACCGTAGAACGACAGCCAGTTGCTGATGCTGCGCTGGGTCACGGCTGAGCTAAACTCGTCCGTGTGACCCACGAGCCAGTTCGTCATGAAGCCGCCGTACGAGCCGCCCGTGAGGTGCATGGGCGCGTCGGGGTCTGTATGGTTTTTAGCAGCGTGGGCGATGGCGAGCACGTCGTCGGCGTCCACAGTGCCGTAGCCGCCCAACATCGCGCCGCCGAAGTCCGCGCCGTAACTCGACGAGCCTCTCGGGTTGCCGTAGACGACGGTGTAGCCCGCCGAGGCGAGCAGTTGAAATTCGAAGTAGAAGCCGTAGCCGTAGTTTGTGTGGGGTCCGCCATGTACTTGCAAGACGAGCGCGTTGTCTTTGCGCGGCTTCTCCGGCTCCATAGTCCAGTAGGTGAGGCGGGGTCCGCCCTTCGCTTTGGCGCGTTGGGGTTTGCTCGCCTGGGTGATGCGGTACGTCTCTAAAAACGTCGCATTGACGTTGCTCAGCTTCGTCTCCTTGCCACGCCCGTCCCGGAAAAAGAGTTCGCCAGGTGTGTCAGGCGTCTCGGCGGTGAAGACGAAGCGCCCGTCCGCGCCCGCAAAGCTCGTCATGACGCGGTCCTCTTTGTGAAGCTGCCTGAGCTTGCGCGTGTCCAACTCGAGCTTCGTCAAACCGCTCCGTCCCTCGCGGTTGGCGTTGAAAAAGAGGGTTTTGCTGTCCTCGGACCACACGGGCGCGTTGGGGAGTGCCCCGTACTTGCTGTCGCCGCCGATGGAGGGCAGCGCCTCCAAGTCAGGGGTGAGCAGCGTCGCCTCACCGCCCTCAGCCGCGACGAGCCAGAGTCCCGTCGGGCTGGCGAAGACGGCTTGGTCAACGGGACCGAAGAAGGCGACGTGCGCTCCGTCCGGGCTAGGGCTCGGCAGGAACGCCATGTTGATGTTCTCCGCGAGCGACTTCGCCTTGCCGCCACTCGCCGGCATCCGCCAGATGTTACTCCGCCAGGCGTCCACTTCGTCCGGGTTTTTCGCGCCGCTGAAGTAGAGCGTCTCCCCGTCCGGGCTGAACGCTAGGCTGCTCGGGTTGCTTTTAAGCTTGCTGAGCTTTTTACTCTTATCTTTGCCGAAACGGTAGAGGTAAATCTGAGCGGGCTCTGACGGCAAGAAGCCCGCCCCATCGAACTTATAGGTCATCTGTTTGACGGTAAGAGGTAGACCCTTCTTCTGCCGCGCGTCCTCATCGTCGCCCCTCGAGACGAACGCGATGTCCCCACCCGGATGCCAAACGAATTCGGACACGCCCGCCTTAAAGTCGGTGAGCCGCCGCGCCTCGCCGCCCGTGAGGGGCATCGTGTAGAGCTGCGCCTTATCGTCCCCGCTTCGCTTGGATAAAAAGGCGAGTTGTGAGGCGTCCGGGGAGAAACGTGGGCGTGTGTTCGCGTCACCTGAATGCGTGAGTTGCACCGCTTCTCCTGTGCTCGTGTCGTAGAGGAAGAGGTGGCTGACGTAGCGCGGTGGCTTATCTTCCTCGTCGGCTGGTTTGATCACGGTGTGCACAGCGGCGGCGCGTTTCCCGTCCGGGCTGAGCTGGGGGTCAGAGATGAAAGTGAGGTCAAAGAGGCTCTCAGCTTTGAGCTTTGCCATAGCGCGTTATACCGCACTCAGGCGCGGTGTGCCAGACAGGGCAAGAATCTTCCCATCTTGGCTTAGGTGGCTTCATTTGTAAATTCGAAGAGCGAATGACCTGCAGCGCACGTTGCCTTGTGCCCCTCTCCTCATATGATAGCGCCATGACCCTTCTCGCTATCTTCGCCCACCCCGACGACGAAGCCTTCGGCACCGGCGGCGCACTCACGCGCTACGCCGCCCAAGGTCACACGGTAAAGCTCATCTGCGCCACAAGAGGTGAGTCGGGCAAAATCACCGATCCCGAGATTGACGCCGCCTCAGATGTCGCCAAGTTGCGTGAGCAAGAACTCAGGGAGGCGTGCCGGGCGATGGGTTTAGACGCGCCTATCTTCTTGGACTTCCACGACTCGGGCAGGCAAGAGCGCACGCGCTACGATGACCCCAAAGCGCTCATGAACGTGGACGAAGCGGATATCGAGGAGGCGCTCTTGCCCCACATCGGCGAGGTCAGACCCGAGGTCATCCTCACTTTCGATCCGCACGGCATTTACGGACACATCGACCACGTCAAGATGCACCGCGCTGTCACCGCCGCCTTTTGGTCAGCGGGCAAGGTCATGAACCCTGCGCCCAAGCGCCTCTTTTACAGTGTGATGGCGGCAGAGCGCATGAAGCAGATGCAGGCGATGCGCGAAAACTCACCTCTTTCGAAACTCGACCCCGAGCTGTACGGCGTCTCCGAAGATTCGTTTGCGGTCGTGATAGACACATCACACTACCGCGAGCAGAAAGAGGCGGCAGTCCGGGCGCACCGCTCGCAGGTGGGGCCGTCCTCATCCTTTGCGGGGATGTCGGACGAGCGCGAGAAAGAGGTATGGGAGGCGATGTTTACCCAGGAGACCTTTACATTGGGCGGCTTGCGCGGCGCTTTTCCTGAGATGCCCGTAGATGACCTCTTTGCAGGACTCAAATGAACCGTCTCGAGTAGAATAGTTGTATGGAATGGTCAGAGGTTATTGAAAACGAAATCTTGCAAAATCTCCCTTTCAAGATCGAGCTTAACGAATGGGGTCACGTTGTTATGAGTCCTGCGTCCAATGTACACGGCGCTGTGCAGATAGCGATTGGAGCCCTTCTCATTCAGTTGAAGCTCGAAGGAAAAGTCTTCTCGGAGTGTTCTGTAAAGACACTAAAAGGGGTCAAGGTAGCAGATGTAGCCTGGGCTTCAGCCGCTTTCTTAGCTAAAAACGAGATGAAAACGCCTTTCGACGTTGCACCAGAACTCTGCGCCGAAGTCGTTTCGCCTTCAAACTCTGAAGCAGAGATGGTACAAAAGCGCGACCTCTATTTCTCCAGAGGCGCAAAAGAGGTGTGGACGTGCACCTTAGAGGGAGAAGTGAGCTTTTTCAACCACTACGGCAAGGTGGAGCGCTCCGACCTCTTCCCAGACTTCCCGAGCGTCCTGCCCAATCTCTAACCGGTACACCTCCCAACTCGCCTCACCTCTTGCTGACGGTGAGGCTTTTTCGTGAAAGTTCGAATCGTCTCAAATCGATCTAGTGGCAAAATTTTTGCCAAGATTTCAGTTTTAGAGTGTCCATGCTAAATTTGTAAATGCGGAAAGTACAACGTTGGCAGATATATTGCCAAAATTTCGAGCATCGTCTATACTCATATCTATTCTAGTCAAGAACGAAGGAGGCGTAACAACATGGCGTTTAATTCAGGTCCCACGTATAGAGAGTGGCTCGAGGTCATCAATCACCGCGCCCACCACAGCTTCAGCGAACTCAAAGCAATCGCAGAGCGCATCGAAGAGGAGCGGGAGTTCTCGCGTTTAACGAGCGCGCAGCGCGCCGACCTCTTAGAAAGATTGGGCGACTTACAGATCGCCGCCGCGAACCACGCTGCTAGTAGCAGGTATCATCTGGTCTGAGACACCCTCACTGTAGAAAACACTGTTTAGCACGCACGTTGTGAGGTGATACCTGCGACACTCTGTCTCAGTATGTTTTGGAAGTGCTATAGGTACGACGGAACGCTACAAGCTTAGCGCGACCTCTTGATAGGGATAAGGCTCGAGTCCAGACTCGAGCCTTATCCCTATTCGAGAACAAGAAGCAAGGAGAAAAATTCCGTATTCTTACTTAGTAGCAGTTCTAAGCTGCTTGCTCCTTCTGCTATCTTGGTACGGTGAACAAGGGGTTGAAACCCCTTGCTCGGACATCAATGTCATTTCGGGTAGAGCCGCCACCTCTCACTTCACACTTCGCGCTTCTCTAGTTCATAACTATGCAGCCGACGCCTCACATTAGGTGCGCAGGCTCGAGCAAGAGCGCCTTCTCGCGGCGCAGCGGCGCTAGCGCCCTTAGCAGCGTGCTCGGGTCTTCCTGTGTCGGTAAGAGCATCTTAGAGGGCGCATCCACGTTCCACGTCGGAGCGTCCGCGTGCAACCCGGCAATCTCTTTCGCTCGCCGGATTCCGAGCGTCACGCCGCCGAGTTCATCCACTAGACCGATCTCTAAAGCGTCCTTCCCTGACCAGATATGCCCGCGTCCGATCTCGTTCACGCGCGCTTTAGAGAGGTTGCGCCCCTCGGCGACGCGGTCCGTGAAGCGCTCGTAGACCTCACCGATGAAACGCTGTACGAGCGCGCGCTCCTCGTCGTCAAAAGAACGCGCCGAGTTAAACGCGAGGATGTAGCGCCCTCGGCTCAGCGCTTGCGGGTGGAAGCCGTAACGCGCGTTGAAGTCTTCAAATACGAACTTGCTCGTCAACACGCCGATGGAGCCCGTGAGCGTGGTGGGCGCAGCGACGACGTGGTCCGCGTGTGTGAGGACGTAGTAACCGCCGCTCGCCGCCACGCCGCCCATCACCGCCACGACGGGTTTGTCGCGGCGTACGCGCGTCACCTCGCGCCAGATGAGGTCGCTCGCAAGCGCGGAACCGCCACCCGAGTCAACCAGGAAGACGATAGCGGCGGTGCTCTCGTCAGCGGCGGCGGCGCGAAAGGCGCGCAACAAGGTCTCGGAGCCCGCTTGCAAGGAGCCGATTAAGGGCAGTGGAAAGGGCGTGCGCCGCGACTTGCCGGGGACGATGATGCCCGACAGCGAAATCACAGCGACGCGCTTCGTGTTTAGGGGGCGCGGCTTTTGAGTGAGAAACCGCGCTCCGGCGCGAAGCGGCTTGTGCGCCCTATGTAGCACCTCGTCTTCATAGGCGACGCGGTCGATCATGCCCAGTTCCAGGGCGTGCTGCGGTGAACTCACGCCTTCGTCGATCCAGCCTTGGACCTGTCCGGGCGTCACCTTTCTAGCCTCGGCGACGTCGTTTAAGAAGGTGGCCTCGAGGCTGTCCAAGAGCGCCCCGTACTGCTCGCGCTGCGCGTCGCTCATCTCTTGGCGCGCGAAGTTGTCGCCCGCGTTTTTGTATTCGTCAATGGCGAGCTTGTCGAACGACACACCGAAACGCGCCAGCGCGTCACGCATAAAGGTGATTTGCACGGCCAGCCCGAGCACGAACAGCTCGCCCCCGTCCGGCATGATGACCTCGTCGGCAGCCGTAGCGAGGTAGTAACTGGGTAAGTCGAGTTGCGGCGCGTAGAGCGTCGTATGCTTACCAGCCTTTTTGAGTTTCACGACCTCTTCGCGCAAGCTCCGCGCCGTGGTGAGGTCCACACTGAGGTCATTCAGGCGGAAGACGACGCCCTTGAGCCAGTCGGCGCGCGCCAACGCCTCGATCTGCTCACTGAACGCCTCTAACGAGGTCTCTTGAGCGCCAAGTTGCGGGGGAAAGAGCTTGCGCTTCTGCTTCCGTGCAGGATAGGAGCCGGAGAGTTCCACCACCAAGTATTCAGGACGTTCGCCGGGAAGCATAGCGAGCGCGTTTTGTAGCGTCACGCGCGCGTTCGCTAGGAGGTTTTGCAGCGTCTGCGGGCTGGGCTGGAGGTTCTTGAGTACGTCACTATCTAAACCGGATTTCAAGTTAAAGCGAGCCATGGACTAGTTTACGCCTTCTCTACCTCTTTCATGGATTCTTCACTGCCGCTTCCTCAACCTCTAACCTTGACGGGGTAAGCTCTGAAAGATGCGACAATTCAAGCGCTGTCTACCCTCCGCCTTTCTATTTGTTGTCTTTATGCTCTGCGTGACGCTCTTGAGCGTGGCGTGCGCCGGACCGCCCGCCGTTTCTGCGCAAGTATCTCGGGAGACTCAGGTCCCGAATCAAACGCGGCGAGTTCAGGTCAGCAACTCGAGCCGCTCCGCTGGCTGCTCACGAGACGCCCCGGCGGTTGCGCCCTCGAGGGTAGAGGTGGACGGGCGCATCCGCTCCTTTATCACCGTCATTCCGGCAAACTATGACCCCGACGTTCCCCAGACGCTCGTCTTCGCCTTTCACGGGCGTACCAGCCCGAACGAAGAGGTCAGGCGCTACTACGACCTGGAGCCGCACGCCGCGAATACGATTTTCGTCTATCCGAACGGGCTCAGCCAAGGCGACGGCACCTTCACCTGGTCCGACCCCGGCGACCCTGCAGACGCGCTGCGCGACTACGCCTTTTTCGACGTGATGTTGGGGCTACACGCGCAGTACTACTGCCTCAACTTAGATAAGGTCTTCGCGGTGGGGCACTCGCTGGGGGCGTACTTCGCGAACGCTTTGGGCTGCGCGAGGGGGAGCCAGGTGCGCGGCGTCGGCACGCTCGGCGGCTCTATCGTCGCGGAAGAGTGTGTCGCGCCTACCGCCGCAATGGTTCTGCATAATCCTAACGACCGCCTGGTGGACGTGGACTACGGCGCAGAGGTGGCGAACCACTTCTTGCGGCAGAACGGCATCTCGAGCCCGCCTGTTCCAGCTCAACCGCGCTCCCTAAACTGCGAGCGCTACGGCGGCGCGGACGAGCGGCACCCCGTCGTGTGGTGTCCGCACACTCAAGACTACGGCTATAGCGGGCGCTACTACCCGCACAATTGGCCAGGCGGAACAGGCGAGGCGATCATGACGTTCTTCGAGTCGCTGCCTTGAAGATGCAGGAGGCAGAATACAGAAGGAAGAAGAGGCGCTTCTATTCTTTATTCTCCCTTCCGCCTCTCCACCCTCTTCGCCAGACCTTAATAAGCGTCCACTAAGCTAGTACCAATGCAGAAGCCGACACAACAGAAACCGGTACAGCAAAAGATGACAGGGATGCGTCAAAGCGCTACAGTGGAGGGCATGGCGCTCGTGTTGGTGGTTGAGGACGAACTGGACATCGCCAAGGTGTTGGAGGGGTATTTGCAACGCTCGGGCTACCGCACCGAGCGGGCGAAAGACGGCAGGGCGGCGCTGACGCTCTTCCGGGCAACTCGCCCGGACTTGGTCCTTTTGGACATTATGCTGCCCGAGTTAGACGGCGTCGAGGTGCTTAAAGTCATTCGCGCGGAGAGCACGACGCCCGTGATCATGCTCTCCGCGCGGACGGAAGAACTCGATAAACTTTTAGGGCTCGAGCTAGGCGCGGACGACTACGTCACCAAGCCCTTTCGCCCGCGCGAGGTCATGGCGCGCGTCAAGGCGGTGCTGCGCCGCACCCACACTCAAGCCCAGAACGCACAAGGTGAGATGCCCGCGCGCGTAGGCACTTTAGAAGTAGACCCGAGGCGCACCACCGCGTCTGTTCGCGGCGCGGTGCTCCCCTTAACCGCCACCGAATTCCGGCTGCTCTACCACATGGCGTGCGCTGAGGGGCGCACCTTTAGCCGCGCCGAACTCTTAGAGGCGGCGCTGCCCGAAAGCGACGCGCTCGAGCGCGTCGTGGACGTTCACCTACGCAACTTGCGGCGCAAGCTCGGCGAGCAGGGCGCGGAGGGACTGTTGCAGACCGTGCGCGGGGTGGGCTACCGCTTGGCGGAGCTACCCGGCTGACCCTATGAACCGCCTCGCCGTCCGCCTCACCGTCTTTATCGTCAGCGCAATCGCGAGCACGATCGCGCTCCTCGTGGTCACCGAGATGTACAGCATGTCGCGGCAGTACGAAAACTTACCCGCCAACTTTCGCAACGGTATCGATGAGGTTGTAGATGACCCAGAACTCTCGAGAGAAGAGCAACTACCCCTCATCAAAGCGCTCTTCCGAGACCTGATCAGTTCGGACGAGAATTTCGAACGCTTTCTCACCGCACTCCTCAACATCCTCAATGGGCGGCTGCGCTCACTGCTCATCGCGGCGCTCATCGCCGTCCCTTTCGGCGTGCTTGTGGCGCTCCTCATCGCGCGGCACATCTCCAAACCTATTACGAACGTGTCGCACGCCGCGCGCCGCGTGGCCCACGGCGACTTGAGCGCGCGCGTCGTCCCCCCTGCGCGTACAAAGCACGGCGAGATCGGCGAGCTGACGCACAACTTCAACGCGATGGCGGAGTCGCTAGAGCGTTTGGAGCGTGAGCGCCAGGCGATGATCGCCGATATCGCACACGAACTCCGCACCCCGCTGACCATCTTGCAAGGGCATATTGACGCGATGGAGGACGGCGTCTTGCCCCTAGACGGCGACTCGCTGCAAACGCTGACCAAACAGACGCAACTTCTTTCGAGGCTCGTCCAAGACCTGCGCACGCTCTCGCTCGCCGACGCGGGCAGGCTCTCGTTGGAGCGCCGTCCCACTAATCTCACGGAAATCGTCAGGGCGTGTAGCGCTGCCTTCGCCGGGAGCGCCAGGGCGAAAGAGGTGACGATTCGGCTCGAGCTACCCGGCGCGCTGCACGTCTACGCGGACCCCGACAGGCTCTCGCAAGTATTGGGCAATTTGCTCAGCAACGCGCTGCGTCACACGCCGCCGGGGGGCGAGGTGGTGCTGAGGCTCGAGGCTCGAACAGGTGGGAGAAACGGTGCGGCGAGCACCGTACTCACCGTCGCCGACTCAGGACCGGGGCTCTCCGAGGACGCCTTGGCGCGGATTTTTAACCGCTTCTACCGCGCTGATCTGAGCCGAGGGCGCGCGACGGGCGGCAGCGGTTTAGGACTCGCTATCGTGCGCGCCTTAGTCGAGTTGCACGGCGGACAGGTCTCCGCCTCAAACCAAGATGCGGGCGGCGCGGTCTTCCGCGTGGCGCTTCCGCTGGAACAGCCTGCGCAAGTGCGCCCGAGCGCCGAACTGGTCTCGACGTAGCGATAGGAAAGGCGGTATACCACGTTTTGTGTATGGATAGCACTTCCAAAACATACTGAGACAGAGTGTCGCAGGTATCATCTCTGAATGTGCGTACTGAACAGTGTTTTCTACAGTGAGAGTGTCTTAGACCAGATGATACCTGCTAGGAGTTGCGCAAAACCCGTGCGAGACGCGAGTTGCATTTTGGATACACACGGAACGGGACACCTTGCATTTTGGATACACACGGAACGGGACACCTTCTAGTAGTAGTTCCACTTGTCATTGCTTGAACGAAGTTATGCGAAGCAACACTTCTCCGCAGATATCATCTTTGAAAGTGCGTGCTAGGCGATGTTCTTTTCAGTAAGAGTGTAGCTGACCAGATGATACCTGCTATAGGAAAGGGTATTAGTCCTTCGCGAACCCCTGCTGCCGCGCCCACACCACAACTTCAGCCCTCGAATGCAAGTTGAGCTTGTCGTAGATGCGGCTGATGTAGTTACGCACTGTTTGTTCGGCGAGCGTGTACTCGTCGGCGATGCGCTTGTTGTCCCAGCCCTGCGCGATGCCTGAAAGCATCTCCTCCTCGCGGCGCGTGAGGTCAAACGCGGCGCTCCTTTCGCCCGAGCGCCATTCGAACATCTTCTGGGCGATGGCGTGGCTGAACCAGGTGCCGCCCCCGTGCAGCGTAACGATTGCGTTCATCAAGGCTTCGGTAGCTTCGTCTTTGAGCAGATACCCGTCGATACCTGCGCCCGTGAGCCCGCGGATGTAGGTGTCATCGTCGTAAGCGGTGAGGATCAGGACTCTGGTTCCGGGACAGTGCTCGCGTATGTAGGCGATGGTTTCTAGCGGGGAGGGTCCCGGCATACCCAAGTCGAGCAGCATGACGTCGGGGCGCAGCGCTAAACCCATCTGCTGGGCTTCGTCGCCGTCAGTCGCTTCGCCCACCAACTCGATCCTCGACTCGTTCGCGAGCGTCGCGCGAATGCCAGACCGCACCAGCGGATGATCGTCTGCGAGCAGTACCTGTATCGTCTCAGCCATGACTCTCCTCGTACGCGCCGTTAAGTGTAGTAAGTATACCTTTAGTACACTGGGTCACTATAGTCATCTGTTTTGCGCCAACCTCACTTCCCTGAACATCATCGAGCGCACGCCTAACGGCAATATCTGCGTGACACAAGAACAATTTTGAGAAATGCTATAATTTAACAAAAATGCAGTATTTCTACACTATCTTACCTGGTTTCTCTAGCTTAGGCGCGTTGCGTTTGACGTAAGTGAACACCAGTGACATAAGTGGGCACCAAACGCACCCCTTACCCCTAGTCTTTACGCAGCGTGAAGCGTTCCAGATGCCCTTGGCAGACCTCGAGCCCCTCAGCCGCGCCGGGTATATTCAGCCGTAAGCAGCCGCGCTCACTGATACCAAGCGCGACGCCCGTCGTCACTTCGCTCCGGTGCAAGATGCTGACCTCTTGTTCAGCTAGTAAGTCATACGGGGCGTAGGCTGCCGCCAAAGCGGGCGCAGAGAGCAACCCCAGTCCAACCTGTATACCCTCCAGTACAACCGCGTGCGCCCCCGCCAGGTCCCACCCTCTGAGCCCCACCGCGCCTGCCGGGGTCTCGTTATTCACATTCATGCCGACGCCGATGAGCAGATGGGCGCGGGTATAGTCGAGCAGTATCCCCGCCAACTTCTTATGGCGGTAGAAGAGGTCATTGGGCCACTTGACGCCGACTTTGACCCCATAACGCGGCAAGGTTTGTGCGAGCCCTACCGCGACGGCGACGGACACCCTCGGGCTCAGGTGCTTCCCCTCGAGCAGATGGGCAGGCAGATAGTCGGGCGCATAGACCGCGAGCGTCTGGTAGCTGCCACCCTCGGCGCTCCGCCAAGCTCGCGCGCCGCGCCCGCGCCCAGATGTCTGCACCTCGGCGCGCAGCACCAGCCCGTGAACGCGCCTCCCCTCAGCGAGCCGCGCTTTCATCAGGTCTTGTGTAGAGGTGACGACGCCGAGCCGTTCTATTCTGAGAGGTAGAGAGGGTAGGTGCTCGTCCGAACGTGGGTGAGTCATAGAGAGGTAGTTTACGATAGATGAGGCGCTGCGGTGAACCGAGTTGCGGGGATAGTCTGGAACAACACCGAGGTCAAAGCGAGGGGTTGTGTTCATCATTCCGAGAAAGGAGAAGGAGTACGTAGCAGCATCTGATACGAATTCCGTTCAATTCCCTATCACCGAGAAATGCGTTCGATGATAGTTCATACACTCCATCCGTTTCGCGAAGGCGAAAACTATGTAAATCTTTGCTCCCACTCGCAGGAGAGTCCTCAACCGGGCGTATCATGCCGTTGATTGCTGCTCATATTGGCTATTCGTTGATGTTACCACCGGTTGAAGACTCTTTTCCGCTCGGATTGATTCGCTATGTTAGCGAAACAATCGGAATTGGTATGATTTAGAACCGTCCGTCTCTATCCAGCGCAGCAACCTCTCCAGTCGCACTGCTGTCAAACGGTTTTTCTATACCAAGCAAAGTACTTTAGGCGTGCGGGCGAGAGTTGTGCGGAATTTCGTCCGAGGTTCAGTGCAACCTCTTGACGAATAGCGCATACGGGTGTATACTAGGTTTTATAACCAATTGAAAGAGACGCGCTGCCCAAGTTATTTATAGGCGAGCGCTTTTTTTGTGCCTACACGTTCTTTTCTAGCTCATCAGCACTTCCACGACACACTAGACCTTTTGCGAAAGTGGGAGACAGGTGAGAATGCCCGGCTCGCGCTTTTGCCGAGTAGAACGAGTATGAGCAGACGCAACGGGCAGAGAAAGGGGAACTTTTGCAAGAGGTCTACTGACACCTGCTACAACCTTGTTTCCCTAACGGGTAGCGAGGCTGAACAGTGGGAGCCCTGCTCGAGCTGCGGCGCTTTACTCGGGTCCCGCAACCGCTTCGACGCGGTTGCGTCCGTTGCGCTTAGCGCGGTAGAGCGCTTTGTCGGCGCGTTTAATGAGCAGCTCGGGCGTGTCCCCTGGCTTGTAGAGTGCGACGCCACAGCTCACCGTGACCTTGTAGTCGCCGAAAAGAGGTCTCGCTTCTACCGCCTCGCGCAGCCGTTCGGCGCGGCGCAGCGCGCCTTGCTCACCCGCGTGCCGCGCTAATACGATAAATTCCTCGCCGCCCCAACGCCCAAGGGTGTCGTTGCTGCGAAGCTGCTCGGCGAGCCTCTGAACGGCAGTGGAGAGGACCATGTCACCGACGTTGTGACCGAAAGCGTCGTTGATCTGCTTGAAGTAGTCGAAGTCGATCATCATGACAGCTAACGCATCCCCTTTGCGCGCGCCTATGAACGCATCCTGAAGGAGCAAGTTCATCTGCCGCCGGTTGGGGACGCCCGTAAGCGTGTCGTAGTAGGCGAGCTTCTGGAGCTGCTCGACGTTGTCGCTGACGCCGGAGGTGGGCAGGGCGGGGCGCGTCAAAGCGTGGAGCGCCGCCACACACGCCCCGTGACCGACGAGGAGCGCTAGCGGCAGCAAAAACCCGCTGAAAACCCCTCTGTCGCCCGATGTCGCGAGCGCGTGCGGCACACTCGTCATGATGAACGCGCTAAGCGCCAACGAAGAGACGTTGAGCGCGGTTCTCGGGCTGTACACCAAAAAAAATGCGCCGCAAACAGCAGGCAGCCAAAGGGTGACTTTAAGAACCGAGAACTGCGCGCTGAGCGAGCCGTAAGAGTAGTAGAACGCCTCGAGCCAAGCTACGAGCAGCACTGCTAAGTAGACGAACGCGCCTAGCTCTACCGCTCTTTCGCGCAGGCGGGGCGGCGCAAAAAACGCGGCGGCGCTCGCAATGATGAGCAGCGCGTAAAGGCTGCGGTTAAGCGGAAACGCGAGCCCCAGAAGCTCGTAGAATACGAACCATAGGCCGCTCATAACGAGACTGACGAGCGCCAAACCGCGCTGCAGCGCGTGGCGCGGCGGCGAAGCTCCGTAAGCTAACGGTAGCGGCGTCAGCACGAACAGTTCCAATCAAGCATGGCACACCCCTGAACGATTATAACAAATAGCAGGTATCATCTGGTTTGAGACACGCCCACTAGATAAAACGACGTCTAGCACGCACATTCGATGATGATACCTGCGCTCATCCGTCTCAGTATGTCTCGGAACTGCTAAAATATGGGGCGAACAAAACTTCCTTTTGGAAAGAAGCACGAAATAAAGCAATTTACAGAAGTACTGAATTGGAATAGCGCAAGTATCATTTAAGAGTGTGCGTGCTCGTCGATGTTCTCCAGCGTGAGACTGGCTCAAACCAAATGATACTTGCTATATTCAGCTAGAGACAGCCAGCGTCAACCGACGGAATTAGAAGCGCCACCCGAGCACATGGGTTGAGCAAGCAGAAAGCAGCGAAGAAAGGTTATCCGTGGCGTACTTCCTATTAGGTTAAACATACTTTTAGCAGGTATCATCTGGTCAGAGACACGCTCACTAAGTAAGTTATTGTTTGGCACGCACTTTCAGAGATGATATCTGCGCTTATCTGTCTCAATAGGTTATGGAACTGCTATTTCATTTATGTTTAACCTGAACGGATGCGTTCACGAAGTCAATAGTGGGAACGCATTGACGCGGTCTCCTCTCAAGGTGCTGACGCGAACCAAGCGGCGCGTAGCCTTGCATCAATAGCTACGAATTCCGGTGAGTAGCGGAATCCGCATCACACCCCTTCAAACCTTTGCAAGGTGAGGCGGTTTTCTCTGCCCCGAAAGCGGGTATAACCGGGGGGTGGATAGCGGCGTCCGAGCCCGTAACGTAGCGCAGACGAAGACAAAACTTTGGGAGTGGCCCACCGTACTCTCCCTAGACGCGCCGCTCATCGCGGTGCTCTGGCAGGCGCTCTTTGCACAAGTTTTCGGCGTGTCTTTGGCGTGGTACCACGTCTTCCTTTTAGCCGCACCCGTCTGGCTCGTCTACAGCGCGGACCGCCTTTTCGACGGTTGGCAGCGCCACCCCGAGGACGCGCAAACCCGCCGCCACCGCTTCTACATCGTGTACCGCAAAGAGGTTGTAGGGGTATGGCTCGCGGTTCTCGCGCTCAGCCTACTCGCCGCGCTCCTCACCTTGCGCCCAATAGAGCTTTTAGGCGGGCTCTTAGTCCTCGGCGCGACGCTCGGATATCTCGCGCGCCTTCACCTCTCTCCGGGAACGAAACTCATCGTTCCTAAAGAGGTTCAGGTTGCGCTCCTCTTCGGCGCGGGCGTCGCGCTCTTTCTCGTCCCGAACCTTCCACTCTCTTGGGCTACCCCCTGGCATATAATCATACCGCTAGCGCTCTTTACGCTGCTCTGCGCCCTCAACTGCGCGTTTATCAGCCACTGGGAAGCGGCGACGGATACGCAGCAACACCTGTCCCTCTTGCGCTATTCACACTTGGAAAGGCGGCTCTTACATGTTGCGCTCGCGCTCACGTGTACCGCAGCGCTCTTCACCTTCGCCTTTTCCGGTGCCGCGCCCCTCTACGGTGCCGTCGCCGGGAGCGCCTTAGCTTTATTTGAATTAGAGCGCACCCACCTCGGTCCCGCCGCCCTGCGCGTGCTGGGCGACGCTGCCCTGCTCACGCCCGCGCCGCTCCTCGTAGTGTTCTGGCTCATCTAAGCGAAGACGTGAGGAGCTTCGACCGCTTAGCGCGACCTTATCGGCTGCTCGAGCGCCTAGCCTTCGGCTTTGACCTCACGCGCACCCGCACCGCCTTTTTGGATGAACTTACAGATGCGGAGCGTGTACTTATCTTAGGCGAAGGGGACGGGCGTTTTTTGGCGCAGCTTTTGGAGGTCAATCCTTACGCTCAGATCGACTGTGTGGATAAGAGCTTGGAGATGTTGAAGCTGGCGCAGAAGCGAAGCTCGAACTTGCGCGCACAGTCCCAAGTCACCTTTCATCACGCCGACGCCCTCACCTTCGACTACCCCGCGCGGCGCTATGACCTCATCGTCACACTCTTCTTTTTGGACGTTTTTACGGAAACGCAGCTAGGTTACCTCATCCCTAAACTCGCGCAGCGCTTGGAGCCGGGAGGCGTCTGGTACACCGCCGACTTTTGCATTCCGCAAGACCCTCTTCGACGCCTCCACAGTTTGCTCTGGCTCCGCTTGCTCTACGGCTTTTTCAACTGGCAGACCGATATGCAAGCTCGTGCGCTCGTTGACCCGGCACCTCACTTTGAAAAACAGGCGCTAAGCCCTCGCCAGACTCACCGTAGGCGCTTGGGAATGCTTTACAGTCAGGTCCTACAGAAAGAATCGGGGTAGTGGCTTTATCTAGAATGATGCTGATGTCAAAGCAAGGGGTTTCAACCCCTTATTCCTTACATAGAGATAGCAGAAGGAGCACATGGCAGCATTCGACTTGAAACCACTACCAGAATCGGCATGAGGTAGAACCGACACCCCTCAACATTTCGCTCAATTCGCTCTGTAAAGCCGACGCCCTTCTCATAACCCCACATCTTTTATACTGAACGTAAGGTTTAGCGGAACAAAAGGGGGAACGTATGCAGGGGGAAAAAGCGACTTTGTCAGGCTCTATGGGTCTGGGTTTGCTCATGGTTCGGCCAGGGCGCATCTCGGGCTATTGGCGAGCCGAAGCGGGGTGTCCGCACCTTTACACCAAGCTCCACAGCCTTTACCAGAGTCAAGCGAGTGTACTGTACTGCGGCTGCGTTTACAACGAAGTGACGCACTGCACCTCGTGGAAGAGGCTCGAGGTGGTTATCTCGAGCTGGGCCCGCCACGACCACCCAAACAGTTTAGAGCTTCGCGCCCTACAGCCGAGCCTTAACTAGTTTCTGGACACCATGGACACTAAAGCAATTCACAGAAGTACTGAATTGAAATAGCGCAAGTCTCAGTTCGAAGAACTAGCGGGATCTCATTTAAGAATGTGCGTGTTCGCCCAAGTTCTCTAACGTGAGACTGGCTCAAACCAAATGATACTTGCTATATTTTATAGAGCGACAACTTTAGCAGCGCTGCACCTACCAACCGAGTCTGCGATCAGACCTGCTATTCGCGCTACCGGACAATCTTTCGGTAGCGCATTTGGTATGTATATTTCTGTAATAGGTTGACGCAACACGCAACCTGTGGGCAGCATTCTGATTCAGCATCAACTCGGCGTCCATGAACCACCAAAAATTGAAGGAGTCTTATGACCCAATCATCTGCGCAAACAAATATGCAAACGGAGACCGAAAGTAGCGTCAAGTACCCCTATCTCGGCGCAACGGTGGAAGAAGGGGGCGTGCGCTTCCGCGTTGTGTCGCCCCCTTCCGAAAAAGTCGAGGTTGTTTTGGAGGGGGGCGAGAGCTACGCGATGACCCAAGAGGGCGACCTCTTCGAAGCGTTCGTGGAGAATATCGGCGCGGGCACGCGCTACCGCTACCGCTTTGCCGACAAATCCGGTGGGGACAGCCTCTTCCCCGACCCCGCCTCACGCTTTCAACCCGAGGGCGTCCACGGTCCCTCCGAGGTGGTGGACCCGAGTACGTTCGGATGGAGCGACGACGGTTGGGAGGGCGTCCCGCATAAGGATTTAGTCTTTTACGAACTCCACGTCGGTACATTCACGCAAGAAGGAACCTACAACGCCGCCAAAGAAAAACTCCCTTACCTCAAGGACCTAGGTATTACAGCGGTTGAACTCCTACCCGTCTCCGACTTTCCCGGCGAGCGCAACTGGGGCTACGACCCCGCTGCACAATTTGCCCCCGCACACGCTTATGGTACACCCGACGAGCTGCGCGCGCTGGTTGACGAGGCGCACAAACTCGGCTTGGCGGTTTACTTAGACGTCGTCTACAACCACTTCGGACCGGACGGCGCGTACGTCGTGGGCATCAACCCGCAGATGTTTACGGACCGTCACCACACGCCCTGGGGTCAAGCCATCAACATGGACGACGAGGGCTCGGAACACGTGCGGCAGTTTTTCTTGGAGAACGCGGTGCACTGGCTCACCGAGTACCACTTCGACGGCTTCCGCCTAGACGCCGTTTTCGCCATCATCGACGACTCGCCCAAGCACTTCTTAGCCGAACTAACCGAAGCGTGCGAGGGTGTACCGGGCTGGCGGCGCTTTTTGATTGCGGAGGACCCGCGCAACTACCGCACGTTAGTCGAGCCGCGCGAGGGGGGCGGCTACGGCTTAGACGGCATCTGGGCGGACGACTTTCACCATATCGTCCGGGTCAATTTGGCGGGCGACCGCTACGGGTACTTCAGTGACTTTGAAGGTACGACGGAGGAGATGGCAACGACCTTAGAGCAAGGCTGGTACTACACCGGACAGCACTCCGAAAACGAGGGTGAAGCGCGGGGGACGACCACCGAAGGTCTCGTCCCCGAGAACTTCACTCTCACCATCCAAAACCACGACCAGATCGGCAACCGTCCGCGCGGCAACCGCCTCAGCGACGAAGCCTCGCCGGGCGGCTTTCGGGCGGCGAGCGCGCTTCTACTCTTCGCGCCGCAACTTCCGCTGCTGTTCATGGGGCAAGAGTGGGCGACAAAGACGCCCTTCCAGTACTTCACCGACCACAACGAGGAGTTGGGCAAGCTCGTCAGCGAAGGGCGCAAGGAGGAGTTCAAGGACTTCCCCGACTTCCAGGGCGACGTGCCGGACCCGCAGGACCCGGAGACGTTTACGCGGAGCAAGCTCGACTGGAGTGAACTCGAGCAACCTGAGCACGCCAATATTCACAAAATGGTCCAAGAGCTTCTGACGATGCGCCCCGACTTCGAGGGCAACATTCGGCGTGAGCACGTGAGCGAAGGAGGGCTCGTGATGCGGCGGGACAGCCACGTATTAGCAGTCGCTTTACGCGAAAACGTCCAGCTACCTCTTCCCGAAGGTGCGCAACCTCTTTGGCAGAGTGAGGACTACGCTGTGGAGCCCGACCCCCCCGAAGTCACAGGTCAAGAGGTCCGCTTCTCCACACCCGGCGCGGTGCTCTTCAAGGTGAATTCGTGAACGCTTCGTACCGCTTGCAACTCACCCCGGACTTCGCGTTTGACGACGTCCGCGCCCTCTTGCCCTACTTCCAAAAGCTCGGCGTCTCGCACCTTTACCTCTCCCCTATTACCGAAGCGAGGGAAGGCAGCACGCACGGCTACGACGTGATCAACCACAACCAGGTCCGTGAGGCGTTCGGCGGGGCGGAGGGCTTTGAGCGTTTGCGCGAAGAGGCGCAGGCGCACGGGCTCTCCTTCATCCTCGACTACGTCCCGAACCACGCGGGCGTCGGGCCGCGCAACGTCTACTGGCAAGACGTCTTGGCGTACGGGCCCAACTCCGCGCACGCGGACTTTTTCGACATCGACTGGACGCCCGTCAAACCGGAATTACAAAATAAGGTCTTGCTGCCCTTTTTGGGGGGTCCTTACGGGAACGTGCTGGACGGCGGCGAACTTGGGTTAGCCTATGACGACGGACGCTTCTACGCCACCTATTACGACAACCTCTTCGCACTCTACCCCGGCTCGTACGCGCAGATTTTGGAGCGGATGCTGCCCTCTTTCGAGCGCACCGAGCGCTACTTTGACCTCAAGGACTTGACGGACGATTACGCCTCCTTGGAGCCGAGCCAACGCGACCGGGCGGAAGGCTTGCGCACACGCCTCTTGGCCTTAGGAGAGCAGATCGACTTAGCATCGAACTTGCCGACGCTGGAAACTGAGGACATGCACGCCCTCTTGGAGGGGCAGTTCTTCCGGCTTTCCTACTGGCAGACCGCCGGGAGCGAAATCAACTACCGCCGCTTCTTCGACATCAACGAGTTGGTGGGTCTGCGCATGGAGTCGCCCGAGGTCTTCTGGGACGCGCACCGCACCCTGGGCGAACTCCTGGTCAAAGAGGGCATGGACGGCGTCCGCATCGACCACGTAGATGGACTTTTCGACCCGCACGGCTACTTGGAGCAGCTTAAAGCGTTGGGCTCGAGAAACGTCTGGGTGGAGAAAATCTTAGCGCACGGCGAGGTCTTGCCCGAAGCGTGGCCCGTCGAGGGAACCTCGGGCTACGAATTCATGAACGACGCGATGGGCGTGCTCTTATATCAGGAGGGTGAGTTACCCGTCACGCGGGCGTACCGCCGCTTTTTAGGCGACTACACGCCCTTCGAAGAAGAGGTCCACGACGCCAAACGCTTAGTGATGGAGACGAGCTTGACGGGCGAGTTGACGCGCTTAGCGGGCGAACTCAACGAGCTTTCCGAAGCAGATTATCACACTAGGGATTTCACTTTAGACTCGCTCCAAGAGGCGCTAGCCGAGGTCATCGCCGCCTTCCCGCGCTACCGGACGTATCTACCTTTCGATAAGGACGAGGCGAAAGAGATCGTGCGCGAAGCCGTTCAAGCCGCCAAACGCCGCAACCTAGCCGCCGAGCTGTCCGTCTACGACTTCATCGAGCGCAGCCTCATCGGGGACGTCAAGGAGGACTTGCGCGGCGCGCAAGATGCCTTTATTGGACGCTTCCAGCAGTACACCGCGCCCGTCACTGCAAAAGGCATCGAGGACACCACCTTCTACCGCTACATTCCGCTGGTTGCGCTTAACGAAGTCGGCGGCGAGCCCGAGCACTTCGGGACGGACGCGCACGGCTTTCACTCGAGGGCGAGATTTCGCGCCTACCGCTACCCCGACAACCTCTTGGCAACGGCGACGCACGACCACAAACGCGGCGAGGACACGCGGATGCGCCTCATCGCGCTAGCCGAACACACCGACGCTTGGGAAGAGGTCTTGGGCAAGCTGGACGATAGAGCGCAGGTTTTACGGCAAAAACGAACCGAAACCACGCCCTTTCAGCAGTCGGTCACGAAAAACGACGCCTACTTGTTCTATCAACTGCTCGTGGCGCTGTGGGTGGGCGAAGAGCCGAACTCGCTCGCGGAACGCCTAGAAGCGTACATGGAGAAAGCTGTGCGCGAAGCCAAGGTCAACTCGTCGTGGCTCAACCCGAACGGCGAGTACGAGGAAGAACTCAAAACCTTTGTGCGGGAGATGACCACGGACGAAGAGGTGGCGCAAATCGTCGAGCCGCTCGCCCAGGACCTCGCCAAAGACGGCTTTTTGAACGGCGTGTCGCAACTCATCTTGAAACTCACCACGCCCGGCGTCCCCGACTTCTACCAGGGGACCGAACTCCTAGACCTCTCGCTCGTGGACCCCGACAACCGCCGCCCGGTGGATTACGAGGAGAGGAACGCCCTCTTAGATGAGATGGCTCCGCTCTTCGAGAACCCGGACGCGGATACGCTGAGCGGTTGGCTTTCTGAGCAGAAGCCCAGGGCTAAGCTCTACGTCATGGCGCAACTTCTCAAACTCCGAGGAGAACAGGATTCGCTTTTCAGAGGCGATTACCGAGACTTGGAGGTGACGGGCGAAGGCTGCGAGTTCTTCCTAGCATTCACGCGCGAAGCCGAGGACAACGCACTCTTAGTCGTCGTGCCGCGTTTTCCAGCGGTTAGGGCGGAGAGGGATTTGAGCGGCGTTAAAATTGCCATACCCGAGGACATGCGCGGAAGAGGTTGGCGCGACGCGCTCTCTGGCGCAGACATTCAGATAGGAGAAGACCTTAGTCCCAACGACTTACCTCTTCCTTTCTCTGTACTGGTTAGTTTGACGTAACCGTTTAGTGCGCCTCGAGCGGTTGAAAGGCAACAAAACGAACTATAAGAGGTTGGGTAGTGGTTCTATTTGGAATGACGCTAGTGTCAAAGCAAGGGGTTTCAACCCCTTGTTCACTACGTTGAGACAGCGGAGGGAGTACACAGCAGCACTCGACTTAGAACCACTACGGAAGGTTGCAAGGTGAGCTTGCAACCTCTTATTTCGTAGAGGCGCACCAACTTAGCGACTCGAGCAGTGTCCCCTTCAACCTACAGCGCGGTATCTGCAAGAGTTCATACGAGTACCATAAGGCATGGCTCAACTCAGCGGACATCCTTTAGATTCAGCGCTCACAAGCAAACTCCCGAGTTTCATCACAGGCGAGTGGCAAGAGGGCGCGGGTGACGGCGTAGAGGTTGTAGACGCCGTCTACGGCAAACCTATCACCCACCTCACGACAGACGGTCTCGACATTGCAGGCGCACTGCACTACGCCAGGGACGTCGGCGGTCCCAACTTGCGCAGACAGACCTTCCACGAACGCGCCCTTATTCTCAAAGAACTCGCTAAACACCTCATGAGCGTCAAAGAGCGCTTTTACGAAGTTTCATTCAAAACGGGAACGACGCGGCGGGGCGGCTGGATCGACATCGAGGGGGGCATCGGGACGCTCTTCGCCTACTCGAGCCTCGTCCGCCGCGAATTCCCCAATGAGACCTTTTTGACCGAGGGTCTGGCGCTCCCTCTTTCTAAAGACGGCACCTTTACAGCGCGTCACCTCTTGACGCCGAAAGAGGGCGTGGCGGTCCATATCAACGCCTTCAACTTTCCCTGTTGGGGGATGCTGGAAAAGCTCGCGCCCACCTTTCTCGCTGGCGTATCAGCAGTGATTAAACCTGCGCCGCAGACCTCTTATTTGGCGGTGGCGATGTTTCAGGAGATGGTGCGGACGAACCTTTTGCCGGAGGGGTCCATACAACTCCTCGCGGGCGACATCGTAGACTTCTTGCCGCATCTCAATGAACAGGACGCCGTGACCTTTACAGGCTCCGCTGAAACGGGCAAGAAGCTGAAGGCGCATCCAAATATCATAGATAAGGCGGTGCCCTTTACGCTCGAGGCAGATTCCTTAAACGCCTGCATCTTGGGCGAGAGCGTCCAGCCTGGCGATGAGGAATTTGGACTGTTCATCAAAGAGGTCTCGAGGGAGATGACGGTCAAGGCGGGACAGAAGTGCACCGCGATTCGCCGCGTCATTGTACCGAAAGATAAGGTGGAGGCGGTGACAGAAGCGTTGAGCCAGCGCCTTAATAGCGTGACGATGGGCGACCCTGAATGCGACGAGGTGCGCATGGGTCCCTTAGTAAGCGCGGAACAGCGCGACGCGGTGGGGCGGAGCGTAAAGAGGCTGCGCACCTCTTGTGAAGTGGTGTTCGAGGGCAGGCTCGAGCTTCACGGCGGCGACGCTGAGAAGGGCGGCTTTTACCCGCCGACGCTACTCCTCTGTGAGGACCCGCTAAACGCCCTAGAACCTCATGAGGTCGAGGCCTTCGGACCCGTCGCCACGCTCATGCCTTATGAAACATTAGAAGAGGCGGGCGCACTCGCCAAGCGCGGACGCGGCTCGCTCGTCGCCTCCGCCATTACGCATGACCGCGAAGAGGCGCGGCGGCTCGTGCTGGGTGCAGCGTCGCATCACGGACGAATCTTGGTCCTCAACCGCGAGAACGCCGCCTCGTCTACTGGACACGGCTCGCCCTTACCCTACCTCGTCCACGGCGGACCCGGACGCGCGGGCGGCGGCGAAGAACTGGGCGGCGCGCGCTCCATCAAACACTTCATGCAGCGCACCGCCGTTCAAGCGGACCCGACGACACTCATGAGCGTGACGAAGGAGTACGTGGCAGGCGCACAAACAACGCACGATGAGGTCCATCCCTTCCGCAAGCGGTTCGAAGACCTCTCCATCGGTGAAACCTACCTCACCCACCGCCGCACCGTGACAGAAGCGGACATCGTGAACTTCGCCAACGTGAGCGGTGACTATTTCTACGCGCACGTAGACGAAATTGCTGCAAAAGACTCCTTGTTTGAAAAGCGCGTGGCGCATGGCTACTTCTTGGTGTCAATGGCGGCGGGTCTATTCGTCGACCCAAGACCGGGGCCCGTTTTGGCGAATTACGGCTTAGATAACTTGCGTTTCGTTGAACCCGTCGGCATCGGCGACACCATCCAGGCACAACTCACCGTGAAGCAGAAGATCAAAAAGGACAAACGCGACGACGACAAATATGCGGCGGGCGTGGTGGCGTGGGACGTGCGGCTCACCAATCAGCACGGGGAGGCAGTGGCGCTCTACACGATTCTGACGCTCGTGCAGCGTGAAGAGGACTGAGCGCGGAGTTGGTGGGCCAAACTGCATTACTCATCTATCAAGGGGTCACCATTATTAAGAGGTCACTATGTCTTGTACTATTCGCTACGCTCAAAGAGACGACACCCCATTTCTTCAAGAGGTTGACCCCTGGACTAGAGAGCAAGATTGGCAGCACAAAATCAGCGCTTCGGAGGTCATCGTTGCGGTGCTAGAAGAATCCACCTTGACTGTCGGTCATCTCCGCTTCGACGTGCTGTGGAGCACCGTACCCTTTCTCGCCATGATCTTCGTTTCAACCGAACACCGCCGAAGAGGTGTGTCGCGGCTTCTTCTGAGCTTTTTAGAGGCTGAACTTAAAGAACGCGGTTACGTGGCGCTCTTGTCCTCGAGCCAGACCGACGAGCTAGACCCGCAACGCTGGCACGTACACATGGGTTTTCACACAAACGGCATCATTGAGAACATCGCCGATGACAACGTGGGGGAAATCGTCTACAGAAAGATGCTCTGAGGAACCGAAAGCCCAGAACACCTCTTCCATTTGGAGAGCAAAAAAGCGCCTCTGTCACATTGAATGTGGACGACGCTTACACAAAACGACTTCACATCGCAATGAAATGTTCCTCATTCCCCTAGTATTACGGTACATCAACCTGGTACAGTGATACTCTGATGAGCCTAGACCGAGAACTAGCCGGACCGAAACCTAAGACACCCGCAGGCAAACGGGGTGACGCGGGCATCGAGGCGGTGGTCTCGTTACTCGACGCTAAGCACGACGAGAAGGTGAGGGGGATATGGGCGGCGCTAGAACGCGAGTTCGGGCTGCGCAGCATCTACAGCGCGCCCTTTCCGCACTTTTCGTATCACGGCGCGAATGACTTCGACGACGAAGGCGTTCACTCGCTCCTAGCGCGCGTTGCCGACGAGGGGCGTCCCTTTCACATTCGCACCGCCGGGCTCGGTATCTTCCCCGGTCCTAAGCCGATTATCTACATCCCTGTCGTGCGTAGCCCCAAGCTCGTTCACTATCACTGCTCGCTCTATAGTTCCCTCTCCGACCTCGCCGTCAAGCCTAATCCGCTCTACCACCCCGAAAGGTGGCTCCCGCATATCACGCTCGCCCACGGCGACCTCACGCCAGAATTGCTCCCCAACGTAGTGCGCTTCTTGAACGAGGACACCTTCGCGTGGACCGCAACCATCGACAATTTTTCGCTCGTCTATACCGAAGGGGTGGACCAGGGGCTGAGCTTTCGGGTTGAGCTTTAAGGGGCTCGAGAAGACCCCTTCCTACAACCTCTTTAGCGTCACGGCTCATTCGGGGGCAAAGCAGGAAGTTCGGACCAGCTATACGCGACTTCGCTCAAGGTTGCGCCCATCATCGTGATGGTTTTGCGCTCGTGGAGTTCGCCGCCTAGATGTTCGTAAAAGCCTCTCGCCGGATTGTCCTCCAAAACCCAGAGCCGCATGGCGTCATATCCCACTGCTTCTAACAAATGCACTGCTTCCTGAAAGAGCGCCTTACCGTAGCCGTACCCGTGAAACTCTCGCAAAAGATAAATCGCGTAGAGTTCGCCCGTGTAGCGCGCGTGCTTCTCCCGCTCCGGTCCGGTAGCGGCAAAACCGATGACCTCTCCTTCATGTTCGTAGACGAGTAGAGGGGTGGCGCTCCCCTCGCTCAGTGCCCCGCGCCACATCGCCGCTCGTTCGTCCTCCGAGAGGTTGTCCAATACCTCTTGCGGGATGAGCCCTGTATAGGTTTCGCGCCACGCCTGCACGTGGACACGGGCAACACTGGGAACATCCGCTTGTGTCGCAGCTCTCACCATGAACGCAGTGTAGCGTATGAAGAAGTACCTACATCCGAACCTTCCTAGACCAACCCTAACCGCGCCGCTTTGACCACTGCCGCTGTTCGCCCTCTCACCCAGAGCTTGCCGTAAATGCGCGTGAGGTGGGTGCTCACAGTGCGCGGTGAGATGTCGAGCACGCTCGCCACGCGCTTGTTCGTCATCCCTTCCGCGATGAGCTTCAGCACTTCGTACTCGCGCGAGGTCAAGCTGTCGGGGCGTAGGGAGAACGAAGTGGAGGAAGGGATTTTAGGGGCAGACTGAACCATGCGGTGCTCCTTTAACAAGTCGTCGAACGTTGTCTCATGTCCTGCGCCCAAGCATAGCGCGCAAAGTGGGAACGGCGCATGGGTCAATTAGCTTACGCAAGCCGTCTACGACGTGAAAAAGACTCCCTACGTAGGATGACGTAGAGGGGTCTACGTCGCTGAAAAGAGCGCGTTGGGTCTCGAGCCCTTACTCGTAGCGGAGCACCCTGATAGAAACGTGCTTAACGTGTTTGACTCAAGACCTCCTGACCTCATTTGCCTTTGCGTTCGTCCTTGCGCCCTCTCGCACTCGGCAGAGGTTTTGCTAGCTTGACGGCTGAGACTCCTTATCACGGCAGTTCTACGACATACTGAGACAAACGAACGCAGATTTCACAGCTTGCTGTAACGGAACCTCATCACAATCAAGTGCGCGCTACATTTCTGAAAGCTGCTTCGCGTGAGCGAGCAGTCTGAAAGCCCGTAGGGACGGAGTTTTCGCGAAGCAAACAATGTTCTTCGTAGTAGGAGTGTTGCTTCGCATCGCTTTGCGCACTCAGACCAGATGAAGCCCCGCTAGCCTAACGGCTGAGACCTGCTATTAATGGTAGTCTTACCCATAGGAGGACGCACCTGTGACATTCAAAGTTGGCGACCGCGTGGTCTACCCTTCGCAGGGTGCCGGCACTGTCGAAGAGAAAACTGAGCGCGAAGTGCTGGGCGAAACCCACGAGTATTTGCGCATCAGCTTTATCCGGGGCGACATGGAGGTTTTGGTTCCCCTAAAAAAAGGGCAAGAGGTAGGCTTGCGCCACACGGTTGGCGAGGACGAAGTCGAGCGGCTGCACGGCGAAATCGCCTCGTCTGACCTGTCTTTGCCCACGCAGTGGCCGCCGCGCTACCGCGCCGAGCAAGACATTTTGTCGGGCGGCGACGCTTACGAGTTGGCGCGTCTGATTGGCGTCCTAGCCGAGCGCGACTTGGAGAAGGGCTTAGCCGCTACCGAGCGCGAAGTCATGGAGAACGCCAAAACGATGCTCGCTTCGGAATTTGCTGTGGTGCAGGGGACAACGCTCACCCAGGCGAGCCGCAGCATCGAAGAGACCATCGAGGCGCATATCGAAGCGAACGCTTAGGAGGATGCTTCCCGCGCAAAGGCGCGCCGGTGCCTATAGGTATGACACGTGACACCCGCACAAAGGTTTTAGCCCAGAGACCCTAGCCCAAAGATAGTGAGCACGAAAGCAGCAGATATGACCAACCGAGCGTGAGCAGCCCGTCAACCCTCTCTACCCCGAGCGCTGTGAAAGACCTGCTCACGCGCTACGGCTTACGGGCGGACAAGAGCTTCGGCCAGAACTTCTTAGTGGACGGTAACGCGCTCCGGGCTATTGTCGAAGCGGCAAGTCTCTCACCGGACAACATGGTTTTAGAGATCGGTCCGGGGTTGGGCGTCTTGACCCGCGAATTGGCGCTTAAAGCCAAAGAGGTCGTGAGTGTCGAACTCGACGCGCGGCTCCTGCCCGCGTTAAGAGAAACCCTGGCGGAAACGAGCAACGTCGCGCTTATTCACGGCGACGGACTCACCTTCGACTTGCAGACGCTCCCCCAGGGAAGCCTGCTCGTCGCCAATCTTCCTTACAACGTCGCTACGCCGATTCTCGTTCGGGCTTTGGAGTCGGGGCGCTTCAAACGGCTCGTCTTCCTGGTGCAAAAAGAGGTCGCGCAGCGGCTCCGCGCCGCGCCGGGTGGGGGCGCGTACGGTGCGCTCAGTTTGATCGTGGCGCACTTCGCGAAGGCCGAAATCATTCGCGACGTCAAGCCCTCCGCCTTCTTTCCGCCGCCCGAAGTGACGAGCAGCGTGGTGCGCTTGGAGGTGACGAATACGGTGCGCGATCCCGAACTGTTCTCACTCATTCACCACGCCTTTCGCCACCGCCGCAAGACCTTGAAGAAAAATCTGCTCATGGCGGGCTTCGAGAAAGCGCGTGTGGACGCCGCGCTCGAGGCGCTCATCCTAGACCCACGCACGAGAGCTGAGGCGCTAGATATCTCACAATTCACCGCGCTACACCGTGCGCTTAGCCGCAGCCCGTCTTAGGGTGCTGGGCAGCCCCGCCAATTTAAGCTATACTGCACGTAAGCAAGATTTAGACGAACGGCTTAGAGGGTACCCCAGGCTCGCTTTCGTGCGTTACACTGCACGTTAGACGCTGAGCGGGTTAAACGGCGCGGCGAACTGCGCGGTTAGGCTCAGGGGGGCACATGTGGGGACGGCGGTCTCCGAGCGTTTCAAGGTGAATGCGAGAGCGGATGTGGGAGAGGTGAATGGCTAAGTTTTTCGTGATCGGCGACGTGAGCGTTGACCAGATGTACTTCGTCGAGGGCTTGCCCGAGCTGGGCGGTGAGGTCTCAGCGGAGCGCGCCCGCATGGAGCCGGGCGGCGCAGGCGGTACAGTGGCGGCGGTACTCGCGCGGCTCGGCAATGAGGTGTCCTTAGCGGCTCGCGTAGGCGAAGGTCCTTTCTCCGACCTCGCGCTCAAGTACGTGAAAGAGGCGGGCGTGGACACGCATCTCGTCCAACTCGACAAGGCGCTGCAAACGAGCAGCGTGACGCTACTCGTCACCCCTGACACCCAGCGCACCATGATCAGCGCGGGCGGCGCGAGCCGCGACCTAGACGTTGGAGCGTTCAGCGAAGACCAGATCGCAGCGTGTGACGCGCTCGTCGTCAGCGCCTACAGCCTTATTAGCGGTCCACAACGCGAGTACGCGGTGCGGGCGCTGAGAGCGGCTAAAAAGGCTCGTCTGACCACTTTTATCGACATGGGCTCGGGCGCGGTCAACGCGCTTAAAGAGCAGCTCATCCCTACCGTGCAGGGCGTGGACTACCTCATCATGAACCAACAAGAACTCTATACGCTGACCGACGAAAGCTCGATCTCCGAAGCGGTGGCGGAGCTTGCCGAGCGCGGCGTCGAGCGCATCCTGGTCAAACTCGGCGAGATGGGCTCGATGGTCATCACCCCGGAGCTGACCGAACTCATCGAGGCGCTAGAGATAGACGAAGTCGTCGAATCGACGGGCGCAGGCGACTACTACACCGCCGCCTTCGCGCACGGCATTATGGCGGGCTACGACATCTACTACGCGGCGAAACTCGGCAACATCGCGGGCGCACTTAACGTGACCTCGGTAGGCGCGCAAAGCTGCGTCTTTGACGCAAAGGCGCTCGAGTCTCACGCCCAGGAGGGCGCGCAAGAACTGGGCGCAGCGCAGACAGCCAACCAAGGAACCCTCAAACGCGCGGTACATTGAGGCGTGAACAAACTCTGGCTCGTCCTCTGCACCACCTGCGCCGCCGTCCTCTTTATGGCGGCGTCTGCCCAAGCTGCTCAAAACTTCGAAACGCGCTTCGACACCGCTTGGCGGCTCGTCGAGGAGCGCTACTGGGACCGCGACTTCGGCGGTATGAGTTGGGACGAGATTCGCAGCGAGTACGAGCCGAGAGCTTTGGAAGCTGAGAACGAGGGCGAGTTCTACAGCGTTCTGGCGGACATGTACGAAGAACTCGGTGACAACCACTCGGTCTTCGTGCCGCCTGACCGCGTCAATGAGATTCGCGCTGAATACGGCGATTTGCCCTGCTTAGGCGTATTCGGACAGGTCTTGGAGCCGCAAGGCACCGAGCAGCGCGGGCGGGTCAGCTACAAACTCCTGGAGAACAACATCGGTTATGTCCGCGTCCCCGACTTAGTAGGTACGGCGGGCGACTTGCGCGGCGCGGTGCAAAACCTGAGCGGCGCAGAGAGCTTCATCCTCGATTTACGCGGCAACCCCGGCGGCAGACTCATCGAGATGATGCAGGCGGCGGGCGTTTTCACGGGCGGCTTCTTGTGGCGCACGCTGACCCGCTGGACACTCCCTCTTCCCTACCCCGCGGTTGGCAACACAATTACCGAGTTGCCGCTTGTTATCTTAATTGACGGCGGCGTCAATAGCGCCGCCGAGGGCTTGGCGGGCGCACTCCAGGCGAACGGACGCGCCACGGTCATCGGTGAAACGAGCGCGGGCAACGTCGAAGCGGTTTTACCTTTCTGCCTCCGCGACGGCTCGCAGGCGTGGATCGCAACAGGCGTCTTAGCGCCCATCGGCGCACCGACGTGGGAAGGGCGCGGCGTGGTGCCAGACGTGGAGGTCGCGTCGGATGAAGCCTTAGATGAGGCAATTGCGTTTTTGACAGCAACGAGTACCGAGCAGTGAGCTAATGAGTAAAAACCAAAGGCTTTTTATTTTCAACTCATTGCTCACCGTTCGTCCACTACGTGAGGACTTACGTACACCAGCTCGACTGGATTGCTTTTAACTCATTGCTATTTTCATGACCTCTGAAACCGTTGCCGACGGCGTCCACCGCCTCCCCCTCCCCAGCGACACGCTGCCCCCTTTTGACCACACGAACAGCTATCTCATCGAGAGTCGCGGCGTCGGCGTCTTGGTTGATATGGGGAGCGAAGAGGGTGAGGCTTTGGGGGTGCTCGAGAAAACACTCCAAGAGAAAGTCAACCTCTTCAAAGCCCTCCTCCTCACCCACACGCACCCCGACCACTGCGCGGGCGCGAAGAAGTTGCAAGACCACTTCGATGTGCCTATATACGTGCATCCATTAGAGCGTCCCCGTTTTGAAGAAAAGTACGAGCCAACAGGAGAGGTCATCTCCTTACAGGACGAGCGCGTCTTGACCGTCGGCGACAAAGAGGTCCGCGCCCTGCACACGCCCGGTCACAGCCCCGGTCATCTGAGTTTTCACTTGCCCGATACGCGCACGATTTTGGCGGGGGATGTTGTCGCAAACCGAGGCTCGACGTGGGTAGGCTTACCTGAAGGCGATGTGGCGGACTATCTAGCGACGTTAGAGAGGTTGCGAGACCTTGACGCAGACCTCATCGGACCCGGACACGGCGAAGTCATCGCGAATCCGCGCAAGAGGTTAGACGAGTCTAAAGCGCACCGCTTGGAGCGGGAGCAACAAGTTTTAGACACGCTCGGAAGCGAACAGCTCAGCTTGGATGAACTGCGCACTCGCATCTATCCGCAAGTGCCCGAGCGCATGACGAAACTCGTGGAGGGGAGCGTGCTAGCGCACCTCAAGAAGCTGATGGCGGAGATGCGCGTCGTGCATCTTGGGGAGGATGAGGCGGGACCGTACGCGGTGCGGCGCTAATTTATTCTTCTATAATGAGGTTCTCCAGGTCTGCTTGCGCCTCTTCAATAAACCTGTATTTGTAGACGCCCGGTTTATACCGCCGTCCCACGAGTTCATGCGCCCGCTGCCAAAGCGCTTCAACGCGGTCAATGTAGGCGTCGTCCACCTCATCAACCCAGAGCGCTTCTCGAGCCTCTTCAAAGGTGCGAAACTTGCAGACGGGCATCTATACCTCCTACAGAACATTTTAGATGAATTCTCTGATGTACTGCCAATACTTAGGATGGTCATGGCTGAAAATTTCTTCGTCAGCACCCATGTAGGCACGCATCAAATTGTCTTTAGCACAGTCGAACTTCTCGAGTTCATAGCAAGCCTGCCCTAATCTAAGGTGAACAAAAGGATTTCCAACTGCCCTAGGATATTTCAGACATTCGCGCATCTTGGAATATGCTTCAGGATAATTCCGGTTCAAAAAGTAAGCGTTACCAATCGTGCCAACTAGCCATGTCGATGCTTCCCAGTCCTCGAGCGGTTTCGGTAATAGTTCAAGGGCTTCACCGTACTTTTCGATAGCCTGAAGGTACTTTCCAACTTCTGCTAATTCGTCACCCTCTTTGCTGAGTTTGACGACTTCCGCATGAATCTGATCGTCCAACATCATTCTATAAGCAGCGCCTTACTCAACGCTTCCGAATTCGGCTCGAGGCCCTCCACCCGCGTCTCCTCATCCCACAGCTTCTCTAGCTTCTCTTCCTTTGGCGTAGCAATACCTAACGCCTCTGAGACTACATCAGGAAACTTTGCAGGATGCGCTGTCGCTAAAACGATAGTAGGTGACGTATTGCCCGTTTCTGTGCGGTAGCGGTAAACAGCTTCTAAGCCAACCGCCGTATGCGGACACGCCACATAACCTGTGCGCTCATAGACCTCTTTCATCCGCGTTTTGGTAACGTCATCCGTCACAGAGGAGCCCCAAATCAACCCCATCATTTCACCATCAAGGAGCGCGTAGAGCCGCTCAAAGTTGCTAGGCGCGCCCACGTCCATCGCGTTGGAGACGGTCGCAACCGTCGGGCTAAAGGCGTACGCCTCGCGGAGCTTGTGCAGGTAGTTGGGGAAGAAGTCGTTGGCATTATGCGCGGCGATGAATTTGGCGACGCTGAGACCGGCTCGAGCCGCCAAAACCCCACCTGTGAGGTTGCCTAGATTCCCACTCGGAATGCAGAAGACAGGCGCTACTCCGCTCTTATCTAGCTGAAAAGATACCTGAACGCTCGCCCAGAAGTAGTACAAGGACTGCGGCAAGAGTCGCCCGATGTTGATGGAGTTCGCCGACGAAAGAGGTAAGTGACTCAGTTCTGGCGAGACAAACGCCTCTTTAACCAAACGCTGACAGTCGTCGAAGTCACCCTCAACAGCGAAGGCGCGGACACCCTCACGCTTCGCGATAAGCTGGCGCTCTTGCACCTCACTCACTTTGCCCTTGGGGTAGAGGAGCACTACGTCGATATTGTCTTGTCCGGCAAACCCGTCCGCCACCGCGCTGCCCGTATCGCCCGAAGTCGCCACTAGAATTGTGCGCCGCTCACCCCGCTCGGCTAGAAAGCGGCTCATGAGCCGCGCCATTGTGCGCGCGCCCACGTCTTTGAAGGAGAGGGTGGGACCGTGGAACAGCTCGAGCACGAACACCCCGTCTCCTAGCGGCACGACGGGCACGGGGAAGTTGAGTGCGTCGTCCACAAGGTCGGTGAGGCTCGCTTCATCTACTTCGGACCCTAACCAACGCTTCAGCACCGCCCCGCCGAGTTCGCTTAAAGAGGTTGCGCTCTGCCACACTTCACTAGGAACTTGGGGGATGCAGTCGGGAATGTAGAGCCCACCGTCTGGCGCAAGACCTTTGAGTAAAGCGTCTGCGAAGGAAACCTTGTGCTTCTCTTTATCTCTCGTGCTGTAGTAGCGAATTGACATTCTTTTATCCTAAAACCGGCGCATCTTCTTTGGGGCGCTTAAAGGTCAGGTAGTGCTCCGGCATACCCGACGACTGTGAGGTCTGAACGGCGTGCGTGACGAGTTCCCAACCGTCCTCACCTGCGAGCGTGAGAAGCTCGGGGAGCGTCGCAGCGTCGTACCCGCGCGCACTCGTCCAGGTATCGCCCAGGCGCTCTCCATTGTGATCGAGTGAACTCAGCTCCTGGGTGACGCCGAGCCCTTTGAAGCCGAAGCGGAGTGCTAGATAGTCCCACTGCATAAGGCTAGCCTACCGGACCTAGCTCTAAAACTTCATAATTCTCGGGTAGAGCTGCCGCCTGAGAGAGCAACCTCGGACCTGGACGCTCCGCCACCGCGCAGAGTACATCGGCGAGTACGGCGCTTGCGGTAGGTTCCGCGCCTGCGCCCGCGCCTGTAATGAGCACGTCGCCGATGGCGTCGCCTTTGAAAAGTAGCCCGTTGCGGTTGCTCGCCGAGCCCGCCAAGGGATGCGACGCCGCCAAGTAAGCCGGACGCACCTCCACGCGCCACGCGCCCTCTTTCGGGTAGACGCTGCCGACTAAGCGCACGCGCCCGCCGTCCTCCATCGCCTCGGTGATGTGCGTGTCGGTAAGGTGCGAGATGCCAATCGTGCGCGCCTTGACCTCATCCCAAGCAAGGTCAGGCAGAACCGTGAGCCGCGCTAAGAGGGTGAGCTTGTGCGCGGCGTCGAAGCCTTCGATGTCTAGGGTCGGGTCGGCTTCGGCGTAACCGAGCCGCTGCGCTTCGTCTAGGGCGGTCTTAAAGTCCTTGCCCGCTTCCATCTCGCTCAAAATATAGTTACACGTTCCGTTCAAAAGGGCGTGCATCTCCAGGGGTTTAGAGCCGCGTAGCGCATTGGTTAACGGACCGATGATGGGCGTGCCCGCCATCACCGCCGCCTCGAAATAGAGCGTTCCCGCTTCCAAGTAGGGCTTAAACTCAGCCCACCTCTCGGCGAGTACCGCTTTGTTCGCGGTGACGACGCGCTTACCCTCTTTGAGCGCTTGCAGCATGGCGTCGCCCGCGAGGTCCGTGCCACCGATGAGTTCAACGACGATGTCGGCGTCCTGGAGAACCTCTTGCGCGTCGGTGGTGAGTTTGTCAGTGGGGATTGTGCCTCGAGCCCTACCCGTATCCCTCACGAGCACCTTGCCCAACTCCGCCTCGACTTCACACGCATGAATGCGCTCCTGCAAAAGTTTCGCCAACGCCGTTCCTACCGTGCCCGCCCCGAGCAGTCCAATACGCTTTGCGCCTCGTGTCATGAGGGTGAGGATAACATGATGACGCCTTGCTATACTGCTCCTTTGGGTAGGACTGTGCGTTTCCTCTATATATTCGTATGAGTAAACCACGCTGAAAACGTCACAGAAAGAGGCAAATGTAGGGGCGATTCATGAATCGCCCCTACGCCGCACACTCCCTCACCGAGAAAGCTGACTGTACAAAATTCAAAGAGGTTCTGAGCCGTATCTATGCGAAGGCAGCGGCGCGCAGAAAGAATCAAAGATTTTCGAGTTAAGTTAGGAAATAGATGCTAGGAATAGGAATTGTAGGACTGCCGAACGTCGGCAAGAGCACCCTCTTTAACGCGATTACCAAAGCGGGCGTCGAGGCGGCGAATTACCCCTTCGCCACCATCGACAAAAACGTCGGCGTCGTCCCCGTGCCCGACGAGCGCTTGGAGGCGCTTAAACAGGTCTACGTCAAGGGCGAGCGCGTGCCGCCCGTCGTGCCAACCACGGTTGAATTCGTGGACATCGCGGGTTTGGTTAAGGGGGCGAGTCAGGGCGAGGGTTTAGGCAATCAGTTTTTAGCGAACATCCGCGAGGTCTCCGCCATCGCCCACGTCGTGCGCTGCTTCGAAGACCCGAACGTGGTGCACGTCGCCGGGAAAGTGGACCCGATTGGCGATATCGAAATCATCAACACAGAGCTTGCGTTGGCGGATATTACGAGTTTGGAAAAGAGGCTCGAGAAACTCCGCCGCAGCGCCCGTTCCAATAAAGAGGACGCTTTAGTCGTCGAAGCAACCGAGAAGATGATTGAAAGGCTCTCCGAAGGAATTCCGGCGCGGCAAACCGACATCGAACTTCCCAAAGACTTCAACCTCTTGACCGCGAAGCCCGTCATCTACGTCTGCAACGTCTCCGAAGAGGACGCGGCGACGGGCAACGCCCTAGTCGAAGAGGTGCGCGAGTACGCGGACAAAGAGGGCGCGGAGGTCGTCGTCATCTCGGCGAAGATTGAAGGCGAACTCGCCGAGTTAGACGAAGAGGAGGCGATGGAGTTTTTGCGCGATTACGGCTTGGAGGAGCCAGGCTTAAACCGCCTCATCCGCAAAGGCTACAAGGCTTTGGGGCTCATCACCTTTTTAACGGCGGGCGAGAAAGAGGTCCGCGCCTGGACGGTTAAGGAGGGCAACCGCGCCCCGCAAGCGGCGGGCGAAATCCACACGGACTTCGAGCGGGGTTTTATCCGCGCGGAGGTCATCGACTGGGACAAGCTCGTGGAGGCGGGCGGCAACGTTGCGGCGCGCTCCAAAGGCTGGCTGCGCACGGAAGGGAAAGATTACGTCGTGAAAGACGGCGACGTGATGAACTTCTTGTTCAACGTGTAGATAGAGAGCTAGGCAAATGTTGTAGGGGGATTCATGAATCCCCCCTACGTGTTTGGTAGACAGAAGGGGCTCAGCCGGCTAGCTCGAGAAAACCTCTTCCCCTTTGCCCTGGTAGATATCCATCACGTTGCCCAAAAAGCGCACCGCGTCATCCTTGGGACGCTGAAACGAGTTGCGCCCGATGATCGAGCCGTTGCCGCCGCCCTGGTAGATGCCGCGAATATCCTCTAAAAAGCTCTCCTCGCTCGCTTTGGAGCCGCCCGAAAAGACGACGATGCGCCGTCCGTTAAAGGCGCTTCTCATCACGTAGCGGACGCGCTCGGCAACGGAACTGATAGGGATACCCTGCTCCTCGAACTTGTCTTTATCCTTGTCTAGCTCCAAATGCTCGGTCGGCAGCTTTACCTTAATGATGTTCGCGCCCAACTGCGCGGCGATCTGCGCGGCGTACGCCGCCACGTCCACGGCGGTTTCGCCCTCTTTAGAGAGCGACGAGCCGCGCGGGTAAGACCAGATGACCACCGCCAGGCCGTGCCGCTTCGCGTCTTGACCGATGGCGCGAATTTCCTCGTACATCGACTTGAAGTGCGCCGAGCCCGGATAGATGGTGTAGCCTACGGCGCTGCAGCCGAGCCGCAGGGCGTCCTCTACCGAGGCAGTTACCGAAGGAATAGGGTCATCGCCGTCCGCAGCCATCGAGTCGTGGTTGTTGAGCTTCAAGATGAGGGGCACGTCGCCCACGAACTCCGCCGCCGCCGCTTCCAGCGAGCCCAAGGGCGCAGCGTAAGCGTTGCAGCCCGCGTCAACCGCGAGTTGGTAGTGATACGCCGGGTCATACCCGTCGGGGTTGTCCGCGAACGAGCGCGTCGGACCGTGCTCGAAGCCTTGATCGACAGGTAAGATGACCATTTTGCCCGTGCCGCCGAGCGTCCCGTGGTTGAGAAGGCGCGCCAAGTTGGTGAGCACGCCGGGATTCTCGCCCGCGTAGTTGTCTAAGATTTTCTTGACTTCTTGTTTCATACTTTTAGTTGCCTCCCGGTATGTATCCTAAAACGGCTCCGTCTAGGCGGTCTGCGCCTGGCTGAGTTCTCGGTACAATTCGACTTCGTGTTTGCTGCCGATGATGAGGGGGACGCGCTGGTGAATCTCGGCGGGGTCGATGTCCAAAATGCGTTCCTTGCCGCTTGTCGCCGCGCCGCCCGCTTCTTCGGCGATGAGGGCTAAGGGGGCGCACTCGTAGAGGAGGCGCAGCTTGCCGTCCGGCTTCTCCTCATCTTCGGGGTAGTAGTAGACGCCGCCCTCGAACAAGATGCGGTGCAAGTCCGCGAGCAGTGCGCCCGAATACCTGAGCGAATAGGGTCCGTTATCCACCGCCATGAAATGGTCAGAAAACTTTTTCGCGGGCGCACTCCAGAAGTTGTAGCGCCCCAAGTTCGCGCTGAAGGTTTCGCCCCGCTCGGGCATCTTGATGTCGGGGTCTACGAGCACAAACTCGCCGATTTGATGGTCTAGTACAAAGGAGTGAACGCCGTCTTTAGCGGTATAGACAAGCGTCGTGGAGGGACCGTACATGATGTAGCCCGCCGCGATCTGCTCGCTGCCGCGCTGCTTCAAAGACTCCTCTAGTGACCCTTCGATGTCGTGGACTGAAAAGATCGAGCCGATGATGCCGTTCGTGTCCACGTTCGAGGAGCCGTCCACGGGGTCCACCATGATGGCGTAGCCGCCCGACGTGTCGTGCTCCCGGAAACTCCGCGCTTCACTCATCTCCTCTGAGACGAGCATCCCCACGATGTCCACGTATTCAAACGCCTCAACGAAGACGCGGTTGCCGAGTTCGTCTAGTTGCTTGACCTGCTCGCCCTGCACGTTCTCCTCGCCCGTCGTGCCTAAGAGCCCGTCCAAGGCGGCGCGGCTCATGTAGTTCGAGATGATCTTCGCCACCGTACCGATCTGCCCCATGAAGCGCGTGAACCTGCCCGACGCTTCGGGGTACTTACGCTGCTGCTCGACCAAAAAACGGTCGAGTGTGACGTACCTACTTTGAGGTGATGCCATCTGTCCTCCTTTTACAGCAGGTATCATCCGGTCAGAGACGCCCTCACCGGAAAAAACATAGACGAGTACGCACGTTTGGAGATGATATCTGCGTGATACAAGCTCGGTCTCAACGCCATGTTCAGAGCTTTAGTTCCTGACTCTAGCGAGTGCGCGCCCCGAGCAATGTATTGACTAATGCTTTTACTGTTGCCAAGAACTCACAGAGGATGGTTGCAAGCAGAGGATGACTATAAAGCGTAGCGGTAGAGGACGTAGTTTTGAACCGGCTCTGCGCCCCACCCTTGTGAAACCTTGTGCAAAAACTCGCCCGTGTTGCGCGGCAGGGGTCCAACGCTGAGCGACTCCCACCCCCTCTCACAAGCAACGTTCAAAGCTTGCGACAAGAGGTGATGCGCGATTCCGCGCCCTCTAAAGTCGGGCGATACGCCTAAAAAGAGAAGGCGTCCGCTCGAGACCTCTCGTCTTCTAAGGCGCAAGCCTCTTCTCCTTCCCGGCAGGTCAGCCTGCATGAGGACAAACCCCACACCCTGTCCCTCAACCTCGGCGAGCCAACCGTAAAGAGGTGAGGTTGCAAGCCACTTCAGCATCCTCACTGCCTCTTCCGCGCTAGGCGGCGAGAACGAAGGATTCACGGCGCACGCAACTTGCAAGAGGGGGAGCAAATCCTGAGCCAACCGCGCCGGTTCCAAAGGCGAGAGCGTCGCGGGCGAGCCGCCAAGAGGTCGAAGGTCCGCAGAAACGTCCGCAGAGAGGTGATAAAGCTGCAACGTTTCGGCAGGTTTCATCAGGCTCTGGCAGAGTTCAGAAAAGTAGGGCGGGTTGTAAGGCGTGTGGAGGGGCGGCGTGAGGTGCCAGTGGCTCGCCAACACGCCACTTCCCAGATGCGGAAAGAGGTGCGCCGGTCCGAGGAGGGTGCGGATTCCGTGCGGGCGGAGGTACTCAGGCAGGGACTCGAGCAGCACTGAGAGCGTGTCCCTATGGTTGATGGTGTGCAGAAAACTCAGATAGCCCGTATCTCTTTTGAGCGGATTGGGGCGGATGATGGCAGCGGCGACGGCGGACTCCAAGCTTGAGCCCCTGAAGCTTGGGTCTCGGGGCAAGGCGTCCACGTAGATGAGGTGCGTAGACGAATCGCGCAGTTCGCGCCGCAAGCTCGCTCCGTGTGGCGCGACCCAGCGCGGGTCTTTGGCGACGATACGCCGCCACTTGCCGATAAATTCGCGGCGCTGCCAGCGAGTTTTAGCCTTGTGGACGCGGTGGTTGAAGTAGTTCAGGCTCGATTCCACTCGTATTCCATACGCCGCGCCGTCCACTGCGCCACCGCTCGCCCATGCAGCTTCTCAACAACATGGAGCGACATATCAATGCCTGCCGAAATCCCCGCCGAGGTCACGATGCGCCCTTCGTCCACGTAGCGCACCTCTTCCAACATCTCCACCTTTGGATATGTCTCGCGCATGAAGCCCACACTGCCCCAATGCGTCGTGGCTTTCTTGCCGTCTAAAAGACCTCTTTCGGCGAGCAAAAACGCGCCCGTGCAGACGCTCAGCGTGAGTTCGGTCTGCTCGTTTTGCGCCTCGAGCCAATCTAGAAGTGTCTGATTGTGCCGCTCGCGCCGCGTCCCCTGACCGCCAGGAACGATAACGATATCGAGAGGCGGTGCGTTCTCGAGCGTGTGGTGAGGCTGCACGAGCAACCCGCCACGGCAGCGCACCGTTTTTTCCTCTTCGGCAATGGTGAAAACTTCGAAGAGGCGCGACTCGTCGTCCTTGACGCCCTCGGGACGCGAGACGGAGAAAACTTCGAAAGGTCCGCAAAAATCTAAAACTTCCACCTCGTCAAAAATGAGGATGCCGACTGTGCGTGGGTTCATAGAAGGATTATACCTTTGTCAAGGTCACGCGGTTTTCGGTGCGCATTCCGCTCAAAACCGTTCCTTTTGCTCGAGAGGCTCGAGCCGGGCGATTCAGGTCCAGTCATTCCCGTATTCTTCCGCTTAGGCGTAGGCTACAGGTGGACCTTTTGAAGTGTCAGCTAGCGCGCTGCTCCGCCCGTGAGTAAGCGCCATGCTAAAGAGATGACCCCTCCCTGGCTCTCCTTATGGCGCACCGCCTTTCACAAAAACAAAGACCGCTTCATCCAACTTGCCACCGTCTCGCCGGATGGTCTGCCCGAGGTGCGCACGGTTGTACTAAGAGGTCTGGCGGACGAAACGGGTTTCCCCTACTTCTTTAGCGACACCAGAAGCGCTAAGCACCGCGCTTTGAGAGCAGGCTCGCAGATGTCGCTGCATAGTTGGTGGAAGCCCACGAGCGAACAGTTCCGCTTGCGCGGTGAAGTCGAAACCGTCCAGAGCGAGGACCACCCCTGGGGTCAGCGCCGCCAAGAGCTGTGGTGGTCGCAGGGCGAAGGGAACCGCCGCCTCTTCTTGCGCCAGCCCCCCGGCACACCCGTAGAGGAAACGCCAACGGACGTAGAGGACCAGACCAAACCGCCCGAGCACTTCGCGCTGATGATTTTGTATCCTAAGCACGTGGATTACCTGAAACTCGGCGACCCGCAAGAGAGGTTTATCTGGTGGCTCGAGAAAGGTGAGTGGCAGGGAGGGCAAGTCGTTCCCTAAAAGAAGGTGAAAGAGAAAAGGATAAAGGTGAAAGTATAAACTTTTCTCTTTATCCTTTTCTCTCGCCTTTCACCACTCTACCCGCTTCCCATCCCGGAAAAAGCCCCCCGTCGGTCCATCATCGGGCAAGGTGGCGACCCATACGACGCTCGCGCCGCCGTCCTGGATGGGGCGTCCGCCCGAGCCGCCCATGTCAGTTGCCACCCAGCCCGGACCCGCCGCGTTGACCAACACGCCGCTACTTTTAAGCTCAGCGGAGAGCATCAGCGTGAGGGCGTTCAAAGCTGCTTTGGACAGGCTACAGGCAGGCGCGCCGCCCGACATACCTTGAAGTGCACCCGCACCGGAGGAGACGTTGACGAGCCGAGCGTGCTCGCTCTTTTTAAGAAGAGGTACGAAGACTTGCGCCACGCGCCAAGGTCCGAGCGTGTTCACGTTGAAAACGTGTCGCACTCTGTCCAAGTCAGCGCTCAGGACGTTTTGAGCGGTGTCGTAGTCGATACCTGCGTTGTTGACGAGCACGTCTAAACGTCCGTACTCTTCTTCAAGCCACCTATAAAGGTCTTGCAACGTGCTTTCATCCGTCACATCGAGTTGTTTGGCGGTAACGTCCAAACCTTCATCCCGCAACCTCTTCGCGGCCTCTTCACCTCTTGCAGCGTCCCTCGAGCCGAGGATGACGGCGTAGTCCTTTTGGGCGAGTTGGCGGCAGACCTCGAGGCCGATACCTCTATTGCCACCCGTGACGAGTGCGATAGTATCCGTGATGGTGCTCATAGATGACTCCTCTTCTGAATTCGCCCGCCCGAGCGTCCAGTCTACTCTCCTAAAGGGTCTACGCTCGAGCTGAAAGGGACCGCTCCACTCTCCTCTCGGGCAGCCTCGCTTGCCAGATGAGCAGCAGCGGAAAGAGCAGCTCGAGCGCCGTAAAACCGATATCAACCGAGCTAGGCAACCCTACCTCGAGCATCGATACGAGCCGCCCGACGCCGCCCGTAAAAATAGCAGCGCTGACGATGCGTAGCGGGACCACGTGTCTTTCGATACTAGGGATGACCCACCAGGCGAACAGCGTCAGCGAGAGGTAGTACCCGGTGATGTAGCGGTAGTGGCTGTCAAAATCTGGCGTGATGACCTCTTCGGGTACGAACCTGCCCGCGCCGAAAAGTAAGCCCAAAGAGGCGACTAGGAGCGGAATAAGGCTGAGCATACCGAGCAAAACTTGTAAGCCGCGTTTCATAGTTTCTCCTTTGCTTGGAAAAAGGGCGCGAACACGTGGCGGTAGCGGGTGACGAGTAGTAGCTCGAGCCTCACCACTAAAAACGTCATCAGGCGACTTTAGCAGCGCCAACACAATCCAAAGAGACGTTCCACAACCGCTCTTGCGCCTTTGAATCGTTCGCAATAGGATTGACCTCTTCGTGCTGACGAGGCGGTCCGTAGTACGCGCCCGTGATGGTAGCGGCTTCGGGTGCGGAAGCCAAATAAATTGCGGGTTCTGCCCCGTCTCGAGGTCTGCTCCGGTTGTACAGCCGCCTCATGGGAGCCATCAGCTTATAGAAGAGACCATTGTTTGCAGCGAAACCCGTCACCACCACGCCAGGGTGAACTGCGTTAGCGACAACGCCCGTACCTTCTAAGCGACGCGCTAGCGCAAAAGCGTGCATGACGTTCGCCAGCTTGCTCTGGCTGTAGACGCCCCAACCCGGCCCGACGCTGCCTTTGCCTTTTGTGTCCCAACCCGCTTCGAACTCGAGGTCATCCCAGTGCATCTCGCCCTCCAAGTGAGAACTCGAGGCTTGGTTGATGATTCGCGCTTCGCCGTGCGCTTTCGCTGTTCGCTTCAAGAGGTCGGTCAACTCGTGCGTCAGTAAAAAATAGTTGAGGTAATTGAGCGCCCAAGTCATCTCGATACCGTCAGCGCTGAGTTTGCGTTCCGTGAACCATGCGCCCGCGTTGTTGACGAGGACATCGAGCCGCGCAAGGTTGTCGTTCAGCTTATCCGCGAGGTCGCGTACCTCTCCCTGCGCGGATAAGTCAGCGATGTAGTAGGTGACGTTCGGGTTTCCCGTCCTCTCGCTGATACGCTTCGCTGTTTCAGCGCACTTCGCCTCGTTCCGACTGACGATGACGAGATTTGCACCCTTGCCCGCCAAATCCTCCGCAATCGCCTCACCGATACCGTTCGTCGCACCTGTTACCACAACCGTCTTGCCCTGCATACGCACCTACCTCTCGAGAACTTTCAAGAGATTCCACGTGACCTCTCGAACATGTTACCTTTGGTAACTAATGCTGAGTATCTTATGTAACCGACGGTAACATTGTATCCTGGAAGACAAGAGGTCTGAATTTTGAGCGGCGACTATCATCATGGAGATTTGAAAAATGCACTTGTGCGTGCGGCGCGGGCGCAGATTGCAAAAGGGGGTGCGGCGGCACTCAACCTGCGAGCGTTAGCTCGAGAGGTCGGCGTGACGCATCCGGCAGTGTATCGGCACTTCGCGAGCAAAAAGGTATTACTCGAGGCTGTCGCGCGAGAAGGGTTTGAGGAACTTGCGAACGCGCTGCACGGGAATATTGAAAGAGGTGAAGGCGGCTTAGAGTCTAAACTTCGCTCTTTAGCCGACGCTTATATCGGCTTTGCGCTCGAGAATCCCGAGCTGACCCGCGTCATGTTCGCACTCATCCCGGCTGAGGCGCGGATGAAAAACGAAGGGCTCTACGCTGCGTCGAAACGGGCTTACGGGGCGCTCTTGCAGAGTGTTGAGCGCTTGGACGGCGATTCGTATGTGGACAGCGCCGTCGTTTGGGCGGCGCTGCACGGACTCGCTAAGCTGACGATTGAAAAACAGGTGCCTAAGCTCACCGACTCGGCGCAGCGTGAAGAGGTAGTGGCGCGGGCGGTGAGCGTTTTAGCTAAGGGGCTTGTCTAGCGCGCCCTTCCTTGCTATAGCAGGTATCATCTGGTTTGAGACACTCTCACTATGCAAAGCGGTGTCTAGCACGCACATTCGGAGATGATATCTGCGCTCATCCGTCTCAGTATGTCTTAGAACTGCTACTACACCCTATAATGCCGAGATGATACTAGGCGTTCTCGTAGGTTTAAGCGTCGTCCTCGCTATCGCCGTGGAGATGGTTGCCACCATCACCATGACGGGCGGCGGGCCCGTCGCGATGGCTGTGACCTGGTGTGCGAGCCGCTTGGTGCAGCGTAAGGGAGGCTTAGAGCAACCTCTTCCGCAACTCGGCATGGTCACGATTCTATGCACCGTCGCCGCTTGGTTTTTGGTCCTTTGGCTGGGCTGGCTCATCATCTTCACCAGTTCACCCCAAGCTGTCCTAGAAGGCTCCTCCGGCAACCCCGCGCCCTTCTGGTCGCGCGTCTACTTCAGCGGCTACACCCTCTCAACGTTGGGCATCGGCGACTACCAACCGGGCACGCAGTTCTACCAGGTCTTGACCGCCTTCGCCTCTTTGAGCAGCTTCTTTTTGATCACGCTCATCATCTCGTTCTTCGTGCCGATGGTCCAGGGCGAGATGCAGCGGCGGCGCTTGGCGCTCTACATTCACCACTTAGGGGATACGCCGGAGAGGTTACTAGACCGCATCTGGCGCAAAGAGGATAAGACAGTTCCCATCTTGAGCACGCTCGCCCCGATGCTCGTGACCTTGGAGCACACCCACCGCCGCTACCCCGCGCTGCACTTTTCAGGTGCGAAAGAACCCGCTTACGCGCTCGTTTTAGCGGTGGCGATGTTGGACGAGGTTTTAACGCTGCTCGAATGCACCGACACTGTCCAACGAGACGAGCACTTTACAGTCTCGAGGCGGGCGGTGGCGGGTTTTGTCTCGAGCTTAGAAGAGGTCTTTGTGGAATTCACGCACGAAACGCCGCCTCTACCTGATTTTTCGCTTGTGGATAAGCCTGTGGATAAGTCTGTGGATAACCCTTTAGATACCTATGGCGAAGAGGCCAACGAGCGGTTGGCGCGCTACGCAGAGCGCCGCGCCAGACTCCACACCATGCTGCGGTGCGCGGGCTGGACGTGGGCGGATGTGAGCGAAAAGAACCGCGAGCCTGTGCCCGTGCGGATGATGTTTGGGGAGTGAGAGCACACAGGGAATAATTCTCAACTTTGTCTACCCACCTTTCCTAAAATTGGAAGGTGGACATCTATACCTTTGCCAAAACCGCCTGTCGGCTCCTAGCGCTCTACTTTTTCGTTCAACTTGCCTTATCTCTGCCTAGCATGATTGCAGCATCTTTGCTTCCTCTATCATTGACGGGGACAGAACTTGATAGCACGGTGCTCGTCGCGCTTGCGCTCCTCGGCACCAATATCGTCATCTACCTTGTGGCGATTTCATTACTTTGGCGCAAGGCAGACTTTCTAGCGGCTCGAGTTGTTTCTAAACCGCCCTCTGCACCATAATCGAGGTATGGACACGCGAGACCTCTCCGCCCTCTCCTGCCGCGTTCTAGCGCTCTACTTCGTTCTCATTACGCTGACCTCTCTCACCTGGATGATTCCTTCGCTTTTCGGCACGGAAGAGGCGCTTCTTTTCGTCACCTCTTACGCCGTGAACACTCTCGTTACCCTCGGCGTTGCGTTCACGCTGTGGCGTTACGCGCCCCGCATTGCCACCTGGCTCACGCCCAACCCTAGCGACGTAAACATCGGCGCGCTCTCGTTTCAGCAGGTGCAGCGTTTAGCCTTTTCGGTGGTCGGGCTTATTTTTGCAGTGCAAGGAGCCGCCGACGTGTTGCAGGTCATCGCGGACGGTCTGTTCGCACCGGCAGGCTTCACGAATAGCTTCGTACGGCCCGTCAGCGGAGCGGTGAGGCTCACGCTAGGTTTGGGGCTCCTCTTGGGTATGGACAACCTGATGGGACTGCTAGGTAGGCCCGAGCAAAACCGCGTCCCTCAAAGCGACGTGGAGGAGTCTTAACCTCTTCGTGTCAAACTCGTGTCAAACCTGAGCCGCTTCTTTTAGAACAGCTTGATATAGTCGGTTGTGCGTTTCATCCTCTTGATTCTCCTGCTCTTATCAACTCATTTGACTCACGCGCAAGAGTTGGTGGTGTTTGCCGCCTCGAGCCTCACCGAGTCATTTGAAGAGGTTGCGGCAGCGTTTGCGGCAGAACATGACGTGGACGTTATTCTCAACTTCGCGGGCTCGTCCACCTTGAGCACACAGATTGTGCAGGGCGCACCCGCCGACGTCTTTGCCAGCGCGGACGAAGCGCAGATGGAGGTGGTGGCAGAAGCGGGGCTGCTGAGCGGTGCGCCGCAGACCTTCGCGCAGAACCGTTTGGTCGTAGTTACGCCAAAAGATTCGCCCGTCGAAACGCTCCAAGACCTCGCCGAGCCAGGGGCGTTGCTCGTTCTGGCAGGACCGAACGTACCGGCGGGGCGCTACGCGCTTAGCGTTTTAGAAAACTTGAACGAAAGGTACGGCGCGGACTTTTCGGAGCGCGTTTTGGCGAACCTCGTCTCCGAGGAGACGAACGTGCGGCAAGTCGCAGCGAAAGTAGGACTCGGCGAGGCGGACGCGGCGCTCGTCTACGCGACGGACGCGGCGGCGCTGAGAGGGGTTGAGGTGCTCGAGATTCCAGCCGCCTACAACGTTGCAGCGCGTTATCCTATTGCGGTTTTAGAGGATAGTAAGCAACCCGAGTTAGCCTCGGCGTTCGCCGAATTCGTCCAGACGAGCGCTCAAGGAATTTTAGCAGAGCGAGGCTTCTCCCCTGCGCAGCCCTAACCTCCCGCCCCTTTTGCCTACTGTAGCGAGCGTGGTGATGGGGGCGCTCCTCGTTCTACCGACGCTCGCGCTGCTTTTACGCGCCCTTAACCCCGCGCTGATGGGCGCACTTTTAGAGCCCGCCGCGCTGCAGGCCTTACGGCTCAGCCTCGTCACGACGAGTATCAGCCTCCTCCTCACGCTCCTTTTGGGCACGCCAACCGCGTACCTTTTGGCGCGTTACCGCTTTCCGGGGCACCGGCTTTTGGATACGCTTTTGGATTTACCGCTTGTGTTGCCGCCCGTGGTGGCGGGCGTCGGGTTACTCCTTGTGTTCGGACGGCGTGGGCTATTGGGCGGCGTGTTGGCGGAACTCGAGCTGAGCGTCGCCTTCTCCGCCTCGGCGGTGGTTCTGGCGCAACTTTTCAGCGCCTCACCCCTTTTCATCCGCGCGATGAAAGCGGGTTTTACGTCCGTACCCAAGAGGTTGGAAGCCGTCTCGCTGACGCTCGGGATGAGCCGCTACGAGACGTTCGTGCGGGTGACGCTGCCTTTAGTCGTTCCGTATTTGATCGAAGGAATCGTGCTGGCGTGGGCGCGGGCATTAGGCGAGTTCGGCGCGACGGTGGTCTTCGCGGGCTCGTTCGCAGGGCGCACGCGCACGATGCCGCTGGCGATTTATGCAGCGTTGGAGAGCGACTTAGACGCAGCACTAGCCCTCTCAGCCGTCCTCACGGTGAGCGCGTTTTTGCTCCTCTTTCTCTTTCGGCTCTTCATTCGCAGAAGCTACGTGATGCGGTCATGAGCTTAGAGCTAGATATCCGCGCCACGTTAGAGGGGTTTAGGTTAGGGCCCTCGTTTCGCACGACAAGTTCTCGCTTGGCGCTCTTCGGCGCGTCAGGCTCGGGCAAGAGTTTGACGTTGGAGGCGATCGCTGGGCTGCTCACACCGGAGCGCGGGGTAATTCGTATAAACGGCGTATCCCTTTTCGATTCGTCACAGAAGATAGACCTCAAACCGCAGCGGCGGCGCATCGGCTACGTCGCGCAGGGCTACCACCTCTTCCCACACCTCACGGCGCTGCATAACGTGGCGTACAGCTTTCGCAACAAGAGGTTGGGGCGGGGGCGCGCGCAAGACTGGCTCAGCCAGATGGAACTCTCCAACCTCTCCTCGCGCTATCCGCACGAACTCTCCGGCGGACAGCAGCAGCGCGTGGCGTTAGCGCGCGCCCTCGCTTCGGAGCCGCGCCTTTTACTTTTAGACGAACCTTTCGCCGCCTTGGATGACCTCGTCCGCGCCACCTTGCGCCGCCGCGTGTCAGACCTCTTGAGCCATCTGGACATGCCGCTCGTTTTGGTCACCCACGACCTCAGCGAAGCGACAATGCTCGCCGATACGCTCGCGGTCTACGAGGCAGGGCGCGTGGTGCAACTTGGCAGTGCGCAAGAGGTCATGCACCATCCTGTGAGCGAGAGCGTCGCTAAACTCGTCGGAATGGGCAACCTTTTAGAGGTCGAACCGTTGGGCGGAACGCGGGTCAAGTGGGGCGAGGCGGTCTTAGCGCTTTCCCAGCCCGCTCAGACCTCTTCTCTCGGCATCCGCCCCGAGCGGGTGCGGGTGGTGGCTCGAGGAGAAGATGCGCGCGATAACGTTTTGAACGCAACGCTTTTGCAGACCTCTTTGCAGGGCAAAGACGCGCTGCTCACCTGCCGAGTTCGAGGGTGCGGTGCTATAGAGGTTCTTCTGCCCGAAACGGAGGTGCGCCGCTCTGGTCTCGCCCCAGGGGAGGAGATCAAGCTCTCCCTACCCAAAGTTGACCTTCACGCTTTTCCGCCCCGCACCTCTAATTCTTCGTAGCCCGTCACGGTATCAAAGGTGCGCAAAAACGTCATCCCGCTCAGTTCACCAACGACGAGTTCTGCGGTTGTGTAGACCAGGCAGCCTCCTTGCACGTGTCCGCCTACCGTTCTACCCTCCTTGTCCGCTAAGGCGATGTGCAGGTGGACGCCCTCGGGGGAGAGCGTCCCGACGAGCGACAGGATTTCAAAAGGACCCAGCAGCGTCGTCGTCTCATCTTGTCCTGCAAAGCGCAACGACGCCTCCGCCAAGCTACCGACGCACGTCAAGACGATGCCCGCTCTTAGCGCACGCGCCTTGGTAAGCTCGAGCAGCGCACCTTTAAGGTCTGCGCCCGGTGCGAGCCGCAAGGCGGTAGGGTTTACTGCATTATTCATAAAGTAGCAGGTATTATCTGGTCAGAGATACTCTCACTTTGTAAAACGATGTCTAGCACGTATTTTAAGGGATGATACCTGCGCTCATCCGTCTCAGTGTGATTTGGAATTGCTAAACTAATCCGCTTAGAATAGACCACTGCTCATTTTAACGGAGTCCCTATGACCAAACTCAACTTTGACCTTACCCTTCAAGACCTCATCGACGCACTCGCGGCACTTGAAGAGCCGGAGCGCTTAGAACTCTGCGACGCCCTCGTAGACGACCCCAGGCTGCGCGACCTCTTGGAGACCATTGACGACTACCTCTATTTAGAAGATGAAGAGGTGCCGCCCGCGAATTTGCAGAGCGAGCGCGAACTCAACTGACCGAAAGAGGCACCCCCAAGAGTTGGTTGAGTAGACTTAATCACGTGGAGAGAACACAGAAGGCAGAATACGAACTGAGTTTCATTCGCCCTTCTAACGGCGCGTATCTCACGGCTCAACCGATTTTTCATTCAGCCTCGAGCGAAAAGAAGAATGGGAGGTAAAGATGTCTCTACTTCTTTTTCCTTTTGTTAAGCTTGACCCAAGAAAGACAGTGTGAAGGAGGAGAGCGTGAACGAGCGTTCAAATCAACCAGAAGTGCACATAGAGGACGTTCTTAGAGGAGCGTTAGCGGGGCTCATCGGGGGCATCGTCGCGACGGGCGTGAAGACGCTCGCCGAAGAGGTGTTCCCGCCACGTCCACCCGAGGCGACGTCGCCGCCCGTCATCGCTGCTAAAAAAGTGTGGGGCGACGAGCGAGTTGAGGGGCGCGAGGACGAGTTCGAGGAGGCTATTCACTGGACCTTCGGGGCACTCACCGGGAGCGCGTACGGCGCACTCGCCGAAGTTGCGCCCGCCGCGAGCAGGGGCTACGGCGTACCTTTTGGCGCAGCCCTCTTTACCCTGACGCACGGAACCGCGCTGCCCCTTCTAGGCTTAGAAGGCGGACCATTTAAGGTTCCCTTAGGACGACAAGCGAACGAACTGACCACGCACTTTTTCTACGGCGTCGCCGCCGACTTGACGCGGCGCGGCGTGCGCAGGTTGCTCTAAACCTCATTTGTATAACTGGTTGAGCTGCTGTCACTGCTCGGGGAATCGTTTGGGAAGGATAGAAGAGAGGTTAAAGAGAAAAGGGCTGAGAGGAAAGAGGGTTTTACTTTCACCTCAGTCCTTTAACCTTTTCTCTTCAAGATAGCGCCGCTCACTCCGTTATACGCAAGCTGCACATGCTCCGCCCGTTTCCTTTACAATACTCCGGTGATGAGCCTCCGCGACCGCGCCGCTACCTTTGGCCTTTCCAACGAAGAGTTCGACGGCGTTATAGGGGCGCTAGGGCGCGAGCCGAACGCGCTCGAGGCCGCCATGTTCGGCGCACTCTGGAGCGAGCACTGCGGCTATAAAAACTCGAGACCCCTCTTAAAACGCTTACCAACTGGAGGACCGCAAGTCCTCCAGGGTCCGGGCGAAAACGCAGGCGTCGTGGACATCGGCGGCGGGTACGCTGTCGCTTTCAAGATGGAGTCGCACAACCACCCCTCCGCTGTGGAGCCCGTGCAGGGCGCGGCGACGGGCGTGGGCGGGATTTTACGCGACATCTTCGCGATGGGGGCGCGTCCGGTGGCGGTCTTGGACTCGCTCCACTTCGGTGAACTGGATAATGACCGAACGAAATACCTCTTGAACGGCGTCGTTCACGGTATCTCGCTCTACGGCAACGCCATCGGCGTGCCCACTGTCGGCGGCGACATCGCCTTTCACCCTTGTTATCAGGAAAACCCTTTAGTCAACGTGATGGCAGTGGGGCTCATGCGCCACGAACAGCTTCAGTCGGGGACGGTGGGCGAGGTAGGGAATACGCTGATTTATGTGGGTTCGAAGACGGGACGCGATGGGCTGGGCGGCGCGGTCTTCGCCTCGGCTGACCTCTCGGAGCAGAGTGGCGCGGATAGACCCGCTGTACAAGTCGGCGACCCGTTTATGGAGAAGTTACTACTCGAGGCGTGCCTAGAAGCGATTGAAGAAGACCTCGTCATCGGCGTGCAGGATATGGGCGCGGCGGGTCTGACCTCTTCGGTGGCGGAGATGGCGTACCGGGCAGGGCAAGGGATAGACTTTTTCGTAGATGAGGTGCCGCGCCGCGAGACGGGGATGACGCCTTTAGAAGTGCTGCTCTCCGAATCGCAAGAGCGCATGGTTTTGGTGCCGAAACCGGGTCAAGAGGATGCACTTTTAGAACTGCTAGGGAAGTGGGAACTCGAGGCCGTCATCGTAGGTGAAGTGGCAGATCACGGTATGTTTCGGATTATAGAAAACGGTGAGGTTGTTGGGGACATGCCCGTCGCCGCGCTGAACGAAGCGCCGACCTACACCCGCGAAGGCGTTGAGGATGAAGAGGTCCGCGCCAAGCGTGAGCAGTGTATTGATATAGATGTTCCCGAAAATTTGGAAGAGGTATTGCTGAGCTTGCTCTCGAGCCCCACCATCGCCTCGAAACGCCCTGTTTTTGAACAGTACGATCATCAGGTGATGACGAATACGGTGGTCTTACCCGGTCAAGCGGACGCCGCTGTGTTGCGCGTTAAGGGAACCTCTCGTGGTATCGCTATGACGGTAGACTGCAACCCGCGCTACTGCTACTTGGACCCTTACGAGGGCGCAAAACTCGCTGTCGCCGAAGCCGCCCGCAACCTCGCCTGTGTTGGCGCAACGCCGCTTGCGATTACGGATAACCTCAACTTCGGGAATCCGACCAGGGCGGACGTTTACTACCAGATGGAACGCGCCGTCGAGGGGTTGAAAGATGCGTGCCTCGCGCTCGCAACACCTGTCACTGGCGGCAACGTCAGCCTCTACAATCAATACCGCGCAGGTGAAGATTTACGAGCGGTTCATCCCACACCGAACGTCGGGATGGTTGGTGTGCTGCCGGATATTTCGAAGCGTGCAATGCAAGGGTTTAAGCGTGATAGGGACACCGTGCTCCTCGTTGGTGAGAACACGGCTGAACTCGGCGCATCGGAGTATCTAGCGCAGTGGCATAATTTGGAAATCGGGCGTCCGCCCGCGTTGAATTTGGAACGCGCCGAAGCCCTCCAAGATGCTGTCTCTGCCGTTATTCAGCAAGGGCTTTGTGACACCGCTCACGACCTCTCCGAAGGGGGCCTCGCGGTTGCGCTAGCTGAAATGGCTATCACGGGACAAAAGGGTGTTAAAGTGACGCTGAACGATGAGGTGCGGGCTGACGCTCTGCTCTTCGGCGAGGCGCAGTCAAGAGTCCTCTTAGCGCTCAAAGAAGATGATGTCATCCCCGTGCAAACTCTCTTGACAAGTCATAAGCTCCCTTTTCAAACCCTCGGTGAAGTCGGTGGCGATAGGCTCGAGATTGATATACCAAAACAAACCTTGACCCTACCTCTTGACCTCTTAACGGAAACGTACAGCAGGCCGCTCGAGGAGGCCCTCGCATGATTCCCCTTGATATTTATGACGGTATAGACCCAGATATTGATGGTGACAAGCCCCGCGAAGAGTGCGGCGTCTTCGCCGTCCATTTGCCCGAGCCCGCCGACGTCGCCGCGCTTTGTCACTTGGGGGTTTTCGCGCTGCAACATAGAGGTCAGGAATCGTGCGGCATCTGCGTCTCGAACGGTGAGGACATCGTCATCGAGAAGGACATGGGGCTCGTCGCAGAGGTCTTCACGGAGGAGCGCATCGAGAAGTTGCGGCTACCTGACATGCGCACAGGCATTGGACACACGCGATATTCAACAACGGGCTCATCCCTCCGCTTCAACGCCCAACCGCTGACGGTGCGCTCGAACAAAGGGCTCCTTGCGCTCGCCCACAACGGCAACTTTACCAACGCCAAGCGGATTCGCGCCGAGATGTTGGACGCGGGTGCGGTCTTTCAGACCACCAACGACAGCGAGGTGATGATCAACCTTATCGCCCGCTACAGCCAACTCTCTTTGGAAGATGCCACCGCGCAGGTGATGGAGGAACTCGAGGGTGGCTTTGCCGTCGTCATCATGGACAAGACCAAAATCATCGGGCTGCGCGACGCCAACGGGGTGCGACCTCTTGTTATCGGTGAACTAGACGGCGGCTACGTCTTCGCCTCGGAGGTCTCGGCGCTGCATGTCATCGGCGCGTCATACCTGCGCGACGTGAGACCGGGTGAACTCGTCGTGGCGGACGACGCGGGCTTGCATTCAAAGCAGGTTTTAGAGCCTGTTCCGACGCCCTGCGCCTTCGAGTGGATTTACTTTGCGAGAGGGGACGGGGCGCTTGACGGGGCGGACGTTCACGCCTCGAGGGTCCGCATGGGCGAAGTCTTAGCTGCCGAGTCCCCCACCGACGCCGACGTTGTGGTTGGCGTGCCGGAGTCGGGCTTACCAGCGGCGATTGGGTACGCTCGCGCGTCCGGCATCCCCTTCGACTTGGGGCTCTACAAATCCCCTTACGCGGGGCGCACCTTTATCAACCCCACCCAAAGGCTACGCGACCTCAAGGTCAAACTCAAGCTCGCGCCCACTGCCTCAGTAAGAGGTAAGCGCGTCGTCCTGGTAGACGACTCCATCGTGCGCGGGACGACCTCGGGGCGCATCGTTCAGCTTTTGCGTGACGCCGGGGCGAAAGAGGTTCATTTCCGCGTCTCCTCGCCGCCCATCAAATACCCCTGCTACTACGGCATTGACACGGCGGCGCGTAAAGAGCTTGCGGCGGCGACGATGAGCGTGGAGGAAATTTGTGAGCGCATCGGGGCGGATTCGCTGGCGTTTATCTCCGAAGCGGGTCTCTCGAGGGCGATTGGGCTGACGCGGACCTGTTTGGCTTGTTTTAGTGGGGCGTATCCGGCGGGGGTGCCGGAGGAGGAAGTGGAGGAGGGGTTGGTGGCGGTTTGAAATATTGAGGTAAAGTAGCGTTGTGAGGCAAAAGCACAGAAACCAGATAGCCGCAGTATTAAAAGAAGTTTGCGATTCGCATTACTTGAACTTTAACAATTTCTCAAGTTCGTTCACTCGTTACGAAAATCACTACACCATTCGCTATAAAGGTTCTGCGTATTTCTTTGAAGTAAGGTCATCTTCGTATAATCACGTAATAGGATTCTATCCAGGAAAAGATTCAATCAGAGACAACAAGTCTGTAGATGATTTCGAAGCTACATTTAACTACATAAAAGACTGGATACCTGCCCTAATAGAAGAGAAAAACGAACCTGACCTATGGGAAGAATTCTCGAAGCAACAAGATACTTACATTTTAGAAGCAACCGATAACGAACCATTAGCACAAGAAGAACAAGATAAAGCAGTTCAGATTTTAGAGGATATTCAAGCACGTATCTTTGAACTTGAGAGTAGTAACGAGGAAGCTACCGATAATTTAGCTGAGCGATTAGCGGAAGTCGAGGCGGAGCTATCGTTATTGAAAGAGGCTGTTGCAGACACAAAAAAGGGCGTGTTTGTCCGAGCAATCGGGGGAGCAATTGCAAATCTGATTCTGCGTCAAGTTATCAGCCCTGAGAACGTAAGCGATGTGTGGAAGTTCGTTATGGATAAAATTCCTTTGCTCTCCAATATAAAGATTCCTGGACTAACGAACTGAAAACTAAAAGCCTGGAAAGGACCTCATGACCCGCCAACAAACCCTCGAGAAACTCACCGAACACCTGCACGCTTTGGACGATAAGGCGTTAGAGACCCTCCTCCGCCTAGTCGAACGCATCCCACCGGAAGACGCCGCTAACGTTGAGGCGATTGACATTGAAGGGTTAGAGTCCTTTAGAAACTCGCTAGGCGTGCAAGTCGAGACGAGCGTAGTTTTAGAAGCGCGACAAGGCGAGCGTTATTAGGTACTTTGATACGAGCGCTATTTTGCCGCTCTATCTCAGCGAGCCAGCTTCCGAAGCGGCGCAAGCGGCTTTGGCTCGAGACTTCGGACAACTCGTTACTTCCGTTACTCGTCGAACTGCGTTCCGGGCTCTCTAGGTACGAGCGAGAGGGAGTTCTCAGCGCTGAACAAGCGGCGCGTATTTTTGAGCGGGCGCGTACTGACCTTTCTCAAACGCCGCGACGTTTGGAGCTAAGTCAAGATGTGCTCAATGAGACGATCCGAATTCTGAGCAGTACAAGTAAGCCGAGCCGCACACTTGACGCATTGCACGTCGCAAGCTGTTTACGCTACGGGACACGCGGTTTTGTAACGAACGATAAGCAGCAGGCGCAGTTGGCTCGAGCTGTCGGGTTAGAGGTGCACTGGCTTGGGGGTAGGCTCGAGTCTTTGATGAAGTAGAATGGAATCTATGGTAGTAGGCGCACCCAAACACACCTTCACAACCAATGAATTTCTGCGTCTTGTGGAGCTTGACTTCTTCGGCGAGGATGAGCGCGTCGAACTCCTCGAGGGGGAGATTTACCATATGTCGCCTACTGGACCTTCTCACGGCGCAGCGGTAGCTCGCCTCAATCGACGTTTTGTATTGACGTTTGACTCACGCGCACTCGTCTGGAACCAGTCCTCGGTACGCTTAGGCGCGTCTATGCCGGAACCCGACTTAGCGCTTCTAGTGCCTAAAGCTGACTACTACGCAAACGCAAATCCTGAACCAGAAGACATCTTGCTCGTCGTCGAGGTGGCGCAAACCTCTCTAGCGTATGACCGCGCTAAGCTTGCTATCTACGCCCGTAACGGTGTGCAAGAGGTGTGGATTGTTGACCTTAACGGAGAGTTGCTCGAGGTCTACCGCGAACCGGGCGCGGGCGCGTACAAAACCTCATTCGCCCTAAACTTCAGCGAACCACTGAGTCCGCTCGCATTTCCCGGTGACTCAGAGGCGTGGTTGCGTAGCTAGCGCTCCTAGTGCAACGCTCGAGCTAGCCAGCCTCATCACCCAAACGAGCACCGCATAGCACTCTTCTCCCTTTGCAGGTTACGAACGTGTCGCTGAGCCGCAGCGTGAGCCTTAGAGGATATCTTCAGCAACCTCTTCGGTGGGCGGCCACGTGCCGCCCACCCTAAGCCACGCCTCGACCATGTCGGGCGGGACCTGCGCGGAAAAGGTGATCGCTTGATTGTCCTGCGGGTGCGGCAGCGTAAGGCGGTGCGCGTGCAGGGCGTGGCGGGAGATGTAAGACGCCCCCTTTCCGTAAACACCGTCCCCTAAGATGGGTGCGCCTAAGTGCGCCAAATGCACGCGGATTTGATGGGTTCGTCCTGTATGCGGCTTCGCCCTCACCAAGAGGTAGTTGTTCGCCCTAGCCAACACCCGAAAGTACGTCGTCGCGCTCCTCGGGTTGTTGCCCCCGACCATCATCTTGCGCCCGTGGACGGGATGCCTTCCGATGGGTCCGTCCATATAGAGGTCATCGTCCAGCTTACCTATGGCGATGGCGATGTACTCTTTCTCCGTCAAACGCTTTTTGAATGATTTGGAGATATGGCGATGCGCTTCGTCGCGCTTGGCGATGACCATGACGCCCGAAGTCTCTTTGTCTAAGCGGTGGACGATGCCGGGGCGGTAGTCTTCGGCTTCGGGGTCAAAGGACTTATCTTTTGCGAGTTCGACGCGGCCCAGAAGGGCGTTGACCACGGTGCCCGTGCGCAGTGAGGCGGTGGGGTGCGCGGTCATACCGGGGGGCTTGTTGATGGCGATGAGGTCGTCGTCTTCGTAGATGATGTCCAAGTCAACCTCTTCGGGCTCGACCATCATCGGCTTGGGAGGCGGCAGCATCACCGAGACGAGTTCTGCGCCTGAGAGTTTGGTGGCGGGTTTGGCGACGGGTTGCCCGTTCAGTTGCACGTAGCCCTCGTTGACGAGTTCTTTGGCGTAGGTGCGGCTCGTTTCTAGCTCTAAAGAAATCGCCACGTCCAGCCGTTCCCCTGCGGGCGCTTCGAAAACACGAAAGTCCATTGAAGCGAGTCTACCGCGAAAGGGTGAAAAACGGTGAAAAGCAGCGGCGGATGAAGTAGCAATGAGTTCCGAGCAACGAGCAATGAGTGAAAATCAAAGTCTTTCTACTTTCAACTCATTGCTCGTTGCTCATTGCTCCCTGATAGCCAAACCCCACCCACTCCATTTATACTGAGACGCAATGAAACCGATAGCGTTAGATGCGATGGGCGGGGACGCAATGCCGGAGGCGGCCGTAGATGGGGCGCTTGCAGCGCACGAGGCGGGTATTCCTGTTGTTTTAGTGGGCGATGAGGCGAAGTTGCGAGAGGTCTTAGGTGGGCGCGGCGAGTTGCCGGTTCACCACGCGGGCGACGTGATGACGATGAACGACGCGGCGTCCGACGTGCGGCGGAGAAGGGACTCGAGCATCATGAAAGCGGTGACTCTGGTCAAAGAGGGCGAGGCGTCGGCGTGCGTCTCGATGGGGCATTCCGGCGCGACGATGGCGGCGGCGCTGCTCGTCTTGGGGCGTCTCAAAGGGGTGGAGCGCCCGGCGATTCTCGCCAATATTCCGGCAGGCGACGGCTTTTCGGCGCTCGTAGACGCGGGCGCGAACGCCGACTGCCGTCCGGCGCACCTTCAACAGTTTGCGGTGATGGGTTCGGTTTATGCACGCGCTTTTTACAACAAAGCGGAGCCGAGTGTGGGGCTCATGTCGATTGGCGAAGAGGAGGAGAAGGGCAACGAACTCACCCGCGCAGCCCACGGGCTCCTCAAAGAGACGCCCAACATCAATTTTCACGGCAACGTCGAGGGGCGCGACCTCTTGCAGGGCACTACCGACGTCGTCGTGACGGACGGCTTCACGGGCAACGTTATGCTCAAGCTAGCGGAGGGTGAGGCGAAGGCGATTTTCGGCTGGTTGCGCGAGGGGCTTACGGGCGGCAACCTCTTCACGAAGCTCGGCGCGGCTCTGGTCAAACCTGCACTTAAAGGGGTGGCGGCGCGGCTTGACCCCTCCGAGTACGGCGCGCAACCTCTTTTGGGCATCCGTGGTCACGCTTTCATCGGTCACGGCTCCGCCGACGCGAAAGCGGTACTAAGCGCACTCCATACGGCGCGGCGAGCCGTGGACGCGCAGCTCGCCGAGAAGATTGCCGCCGGGCTGGAGGTGCTGAGCGCGTCTAAGCGTGAAGTCGCGCACATGGGCGAGTAGGCTAAAGGGGAAAGATAGCCCTTTCACAGTGAATCCTCAAATGCGCATTATACGCTTGGTGTGTAATACCCTTTCCGGTTAATTCCTAAAAGAATTAACCCGAGCAAAGAGCCTTCAGCAGCAGGTAGCATCTGATCATAGACGCAATGGGTAGTGCTGACGGCATGATACGCCCTGCTGATGGCTCTCTAGCGAGTAGAAACAGCGACGGATTCCGGTGAGTAACGCCATCCTGCGAATGCATTTTGTAGTGGATTCACCCGGAATCCGTATAAGAGGTAGAAGTGCGTAGTTAAAGCGATCATCATAGTCGCTAAGGTTGAGGTGAAGGCATGTCAGTAACACCGTCCACAACACCAGAAGCAACGCCACCAGAGGCGACAACAGAAGCGCCACTCTCCAATGCGACGCCAGAGGCAAGCTCAGACGCAGCCGGGTCAGACGTAGCCGGGTCCGGTTCGGCGGGCGATACAAACGGATTAGGCTTGCCGGGCTTCGGCGGCGAGGCGGAACCGGGGACAGACCCCGCGTCCACCTGGTTCAGTGACCCCACCTGGTTCGACGAGATCGAAGACACCACCTGGATCACCGAATTAGGGACGACGGTGAGCAGCGATCCAGTCGCCTTTACGCTGCAAGTTGTGGCGGACGCGGGCATCGCCTTGGTGCTCTTTTTGATGCTCTACTTTATCGTCTCACGTTGGAGCCGCTCCTCGCTGCGCACCATCGAACAGCGCGAACTGTGGGACCAAGAGCGCAGGGACGCCGAGCGCGTCCGCACGGTGCTCTTGCGGCGCTACCTCGAGACGGCGGCGGCGGGGCTCGGCGCGGCGCTCTTTTTAGGTCTCTTCGCCTTTCGCTACAACGTGCCTATCTTGCGCGGCATAGCGGTGGCGGTGCGCGACTGGCTGGCGGACGGCGGTATCGGGCGCGTTTTGAGCATCCTCGTCGTCGGGCTCATCATCTGGACACTGCTGCGCGTCGTGCGCAAGACGGCGCGGGCGCTCACGCCTACCGAGGGACAGCGCTTCGAAAGGCAGGTGGCGCGGGCGGCAACGATCCGCAGCGTCGTCGAGTCGGCGGCGCGCATCGTGCTCGTCACCCTCTTTATCCTCTTCGTTTTGGGACAGCTCGGCACGAATATCACCGCGCTCTTAGCAGGTGTGAGTATCTTGGGTTTAGCCGTCTCGTTCGGCGCACAGTCGCTCGTCAAGGACGTGATCACGGGCTTTTTCATCCTCGTAGAAGACCAGTTCGGGGTAGGCGACGTGGTCACCATCGCAGGGCTTACAGGGCTCGTCGAGAAGATCAACCTGCGCATCACCACCTTGCGCGATTTAGAGGGGCGCGTCCACGTTATCCCGAACGGTCAGGTCGATAAGGTTACGGTGATGAGCAAGGAGTGGTCGCGCAGCGTCATCGATGTCGAGGTGGCGTACCGCACCGACCTCGACCACGCGCTCACCGTCATTAGGGACGAAGCTGACGACTTCGCGGACGCGCTCGGCTGGAGCTGGCGCGTGATGGGACCGCCCGAGGTCTTGGGCGTCGAGGCGCTAGGCGCGTCCGGTATCATTATCCGCATCCTCTTCAAGACGCTGCCCAAAGAGCAGTGGGGCGTGGGGCGCGAGTTTCGTAAGCGCATCAAAGCCCGCTTCGACCGCGAGAGCATCGAGATTCCCTTTCCGCACACGACGATGTACTGGGGCGAAGGGCAGATGCCGAGGCAACGGGAGTTTGGCACGCTCAGCGGCGTGCAGATTGAACGTGAGAGCGTCAGCGCGGACTAGCTCGAGGCGACGATATAGACCTCTTCCATCTTGTCGGGCTGCGCGCCGCCCGAACGAGTCGGGTCGACGCGGGTGAGGTTGTCCAGCACGTCTATCCCCTCAGCAACTTTACCGAACACCGCGTGCCGGTTGTCGAGATGCGGCGTCGGTCCGAAGGTGATGAAAAACTGCGAGCCGTTGGTGTTCGGTCCGGCGTTCGCCATCGAGAGCGTGCCCTTCTCGTCGTGTTTAAGCTCGGAAACGAACTCGTCCTCGAAGCGGTAGCCCGGGCCGCCGCGCCCCGTGCCCGTCGGGTCACCCGTCTGCGCCATGAAGTCCTCCAACACGCGGTGGAAGACGACGCCGTCGTAGAAGCGGTGGCGCGCCAAGAAGACGAAGTTGTTGACCGTTTTAGGGGCTCTATCTTGAAAAAGGTCGACGACGATGCGTCCTTTGCTCGTCTCGATAACCGCTCTATAGTCGCGCCCGTCCTCTAAGACCTCCTCGGCGTGGTCAAACTCGGTTTGGCGTCCTTCGCTCAGCGGCTCTAAGATTTCGTAGCCTTCGGGTGAGTAGCGGGTTTCCATATATGGCTCCTTTAGGTGGTTGTATAGCAGTTATTAGAAGTTCAGTTGTTCCCCGCCGGACGCTGGATGATCGTAACGGTCTCCATCACGTCGGGCTTGGGGAAAAACCCTATCACAGTATCTTGCCCGCTGCGCCCTATCACACCGGTATAGCCTGCAATTTGAAAGGTTTGCCCGAAAGCGGGCGTCGCGCCGAGCGTTTCGGTAATCGCAGCTTCGGCGCTCATGTCGCTCGAGCCGGGAAGGTTGATACCTTGAGCGCTCAAGTCCTCGAGGCTGGTAGTTAGCGGAACCACAACTTCGGGATTCTGCGGGTTGATGCGCTGGATGTTGTCGAGCACGCCGACGCCCTCTATGACGTCGCCAAACACCGTGTATTCGCCGTTGAGGTGCGGCGTCCCTGTCAACGTGATAAAGAACTGCGAGCCGTTCGAGTCGGGGTCAGCGGTGCGTGCCATCCCTAAAACGCCCGCCTTATCGAAGCCGAGGTCCTCTTGCACCTCTAAGCCGAACTCGTAGCCGGGTCCGCCCGTACCCGTGCCCGTCGGGTCACCCGTCTGCGCCATGAAGTCTTCTAATACACGGTGGAAGACGACGCCGTCGTAAAAGCGGTTGCGCGCCAAAAAGACGAAGTTGTTGACGGTCTCGGGCGTTCTGTCTTCGTACAAGTCGGCGACGAGCGTGCCTTCGTTCGTCTGGATGACGGCGGCGTAGTCGGTGTTCTCCTCCAAGACCTGCTGCGGCTCGGAGAAGGTGCGCTGCTGCGACTCAGAGAGGTACGGCGTGAGCGTGTAGCCTTCAGGGATGTCGACTTGAGGTGCGCCACCAGACGCTTCACCGCCGGACATACCGCTAGTCATACCGCCACTCGAGCCGCCCGTTTCCCTATTGATCTCTTCTTGTGCGCCGCCTGCCTGTTCTTGGCTGGCTTCAGCGCCCATTTCGGTACTCGTTTCGGCGCTCGTCTCGGCTGTCTCGCTCGAGCCCGCCACTCCCGGCCGCACGAGAAACCAGATGCCCGCCGAGACGAGCAGCGCGGCAGCGAGAACCAGTAAAAGCATCTTATTCATCATTTGACCTCTTGATTTGCGTTAGAAAGATTCACGAGGGGCATTGTACCCGCGCAAGAGGTTGAACCTCCACAGTTCGTGGACGTAGAGTGAAGTTCGTCACTCGAGGAACTGGGAAAAAGACTTGGTAGTGGCTCTATCTGGAATAATAGGGGTGTCAAAGCAAGAGGTTTCAATCCCTTGTTCATCTTCATCTATATGGAGACGTCAGAAGGGGTGTGACGGCCTTCGACTTAGAACCTCAACTAAAACACTTTAACCTCAGTCCTTTTCTCTTTCAACTCCCAACGACTGCAACCTGCCACTACGAATCCGCGCGCCGCCATTGGGTATCCTTGGACTATGAATATGCGCCCAAGATGGTGGACGGTCCCCCTCACCCTGATGATGCTTACCGCTTGTGTCCCGAGCGTCTACGACGAACCTTATCCAGTGGAAGAGGTAGTCTTGCCCCAGGACGACGCCGCGCACCCCGCGCCCATCGAGTGGTGGTACTACACGGGGCACTTAACGGACGAATCAGGCGAAGAGTACGGCTTCGAGCTGACCTTTTTCAAGGCGTACGCGCCGCCAGAAATCGAGCTTTTCGGCTTCTACCCGGTCTACTACCTTATAGATAGAGGTCACGTCGGGCACTTCGCCGTGACGGACAAGACGGACGAGACCTTTACGATGGGCGAACGCGCCGACTTTTGGGGTTACGAAGCGGGCGCGAGCAGCGACGAGCTTGACGTGTTCGTCGGAGGCTGGAGCGCTGAGCGCGCCGAGGACGGCGTGAGCCACCGCGTCAGGGCGAATGAGGGCGGCTACGAAATCGACCTCGTCTTGACCCCTACGAAACCCGCCGCTCTGCACGGCGATCCGCCTGGCATCCAGTCGATGGGACCGGGCGGCACGAGCTACTACGTCTCGTATACGCGCATGGCGGTCTCGGGCACGCTCAAGGCGGACTGCGACTTTTCCGGGCTAGCGTGTAAGACGTTGGAGGTCTCCGGGACCGCCTGGCACGACCACCAGTGGGGCGACTTCGATCTGAGCAGCTATGCGGGCTGGGACTGGTTCAGTATGCAGTTTGACGACAACACCGAACTGATGGTCTACCTCATCCGTATGCCTAATGGCGAGTACACCGCGCAGGCAGGAAGCTTCATCACGGCGGACGGGCGCACCTTAGAACTCAGCGAGGACGACCTCGAGATCATCGAAACAGGAAAAACGTGGACGAGCGAGACGACGGGCGCGGTCTACCCTATTGAATGGCGCGTGCGCGTGCCGAAACATGACATCGACGTGAACGTCGTCCCCGTGATCGAAAATCAGGAGATGGACACACGGGCGTCGACGGGCATCGTCTACTGGGAGGGCGCGGTGGACCTCACGGGCTCCCACACGGGTGACGGGTTCGTCGAGCTGACGAACTACGACCTCTACCCTTACGGCTTGACGGACGAGAACACGCCCTTGCAACCGCTTAGAGGACCGTTCGGCGGAGGGTGAGGAAGGAGGCAGGTCGTGGTGGGTGCGCTGCTCGGCGTCGTTACGGGCGTCCTCTTATACAGAGTCGTATAGCTTATACTAACCTGATTCAAGGATGTTGTAAATTGAGAGCGTCTGAGGGTACGCGCTCACGCGCGGTTTAGATGTCAAAAGTACGACATCTAAACTTCACTTTAGTATTACTTATCCTTCCTGAGGGCGTTAGAGCTTACCATCACAGATGGGCATGACTTTGTTTTGCAAACAAAGTCATGCAACCTCGTATTATTCATTTAGCGTCTACGCGGCGCTCTCGCGACGACGGCAACATAAACCCCGCTCGCGCCCGCCTCCAGTAGCGCCAAGCTGCATTCGGTCAGCGTCGCGCCGCTCGTCATCACGTCGTCTATGAGGAGAACCCGCTCGCCCTTTAGGGGTTCAGCGCGAAACGCGCCCGCGACGTTCTTCTGCCGCTCGCTGCCGCCCAAACGCGCTTGCTGCTGCGTCGCCCGGACGCGCCTAACTGCGTGACGGTGAGGAATTTTTAGCCGCCGCGCTACCGTCTGGGTGATGACGGCGGACTGGTTGTAGCCGCGCTCTAAACGGCGGCGCGTATGCAAAGGCGTCGGACAGATGAGGTCTAGAGACCAAGCGCCGCCGCGTATGACAGACGCGATCTCTTCACCGAAGGTCACACCCAAGCGCGTCACACCGTGAAACTTAAAGGCTCTGACGGCTCGCTCCAGCCGCCCCTCATAGCTTCCTAGCGCAAGCTCGAAGCCCTCTATGTGGGGCGCGAACAGCGCCGCCGCGCAGACCGCGCAACATCCCTTAGCGCTGCTCGGCCGCGTCCGGCAGACCGGGCAGCGGCTCAGGCTGTAGAAGAGGTTGGGCACACGGAGCATGACTCGAGCCTAAAGCGTCCCCGACACCTACAGCGTGGTTTTTGCCACCTCTCGTTCGTTTTGGCGGTGTACCACGTTTCGTGCAAGAACCGCGCGAAGTAGCGGTTCTAAGTCGAACGCTGTTATGCACGCCTTCCACCATATCTGGACGATGAAGCAAGGGGTTGAAACCCCTTGCTCTGACATTCGTGTCATTCTAGACAGAGCCACTACCAACTTCTCGTAACAGACCTCTTGCTCGCTATGTCTTCCGGTTCGCTAAAGAACTCAACAACTCCAAAATTCGCTGCGCTTCATCCTGATTCGGTAAGTCGGCAAAACTTTCACCTAAAAGGGACAATCCCTGCGCCGCTCTCGCCTCGGCGACCTCTTGCGCGTAAGCCAACGAGCCGTAGTGTTCGACAAGACCTAAAACACGCCCGATGTCCTCTTCCGTCTTGTCACCCCTCGGCTTCGCCAACCGCGCATAGACCTCTTCTCGCTCACCTTGCGTGGCGTGGGCGAAGAGGTGCGCCAACACGAGCGTGCGCTTGGCTTCGAAGAGGTCGCCCGCGAACTCTTTGCCGTAAGAAATCTCGGGCATGAGGTTCAAGATGTCGTCGCGGATTTGAAAGGCGACGCCTAAATGAATACCCGCTTCGACGAACCGCACGTCCGGCTCCACTTCAGCGCAGAGCGCCCCGAGCCGCAAGGGACACACGACCGTGTAGTACGCCGTTTTGAGCGTGACCATCTCCAAGTAATCCGTCTCGGAGATGTCGAACGTGCCCTCAGCCACCCAACTGAGGTCCAAGTGCTGCCCCTCCGCCGTACGCGAAATCATCCACTCGAACTCGCGAAATATAAGCCGCTGCACCTGCTGAGAGAAGTCGTCCAAGTGATGCAGCGCCCGCCACATGTAGACGTGCAGCGCGTCCCCGACGTTGAGCGCGACGGGCATCCCTACCGCGCGGTGCAGCGCGGGCGCGCCGCGCCTGTCCTCAGAGTCGTCCTCGATGTCGTCGTGAATCAGCACCCAGTTTTGGAATAGCTCCAACGCCGCCGCGACGTCCAGACCTCTTCGCCACGCTCCGCCGTGCGCCGAAATGGAGCGCAGCACGAGTTGGCCCCGAAGGTGCTTCCCACCCCGTTCGGGGTAGTTGCGGATGAGGGTGTAGAAGGCCTCGAGTTCAGCTTTAGGGTGATTTGTAGGCAGGTGAGAGAGGATGCGCTCGCCCAGCGCGTCTTGCATATTCGAAGAGGTCATCGGCGTTCACGCAGCACGGATCATTCCGTCACATGTAGGGGCGATTTATACAGCAACGTACGTAGTGCCCCTACACTGCTCTGCAAAATCAAACCGGACCGGGACGCCGTATACACGCCTTGAAATGCCCCGGACTGACCTCTTCTAAAGGCGGGTCCACCTTGGCGCACTCTTCAATCGCGATGGGGCAACGGGTACGGAACACACAACCCGAAGGCGGGTTGATGGGGCTGGGGATGTCGCCTTGCAAGATGACGCGCTCGCGCTTGACCGTCGGGTCAGGAATCGGCACGGCAGACAGCAGCGCTTCGGTGTAGGGGTGGACGGGGTTCGAGTAGAGGTCTTTCGAGGGCGCGATCTCCATAACCTTGCCCAGATACATCACCACGACTGTGTCGCAGATGTACTCGACGACGCCCAAGTCGTGGGCGATAAAGAGCAGCGTCAAGCCGAGTTCTTCTTTGAGGTCTTGGAGCAAGTTCACAACCTGCGCTTGAATCGACACGTCGAGCGCCGAGACGGGCTCGTCCGCGACGATGAACTGCGGGTCTACGGCGAGCGCGCGCGCGATGCCGATGCGCTGCCGCTGCCCACCCGAGAACTCGTGCGGGTAGCGCCGCATGTGCGCCGACGAGAGCCCGGTGCGCTCCAAGAGGTCGGCGACGCGCTCCTCTTTCGCTTTGCCCTTAGCCAAATTGTGAATCGTCAGGGCTTCGCCGATGATGTCCGCGACGGTCATGCGCGGGTTCAGGCTGGCGAAGGGGTCCTGAAAGATAATTTGCATCTCTTTGCGGTACTCGCGCATCTCGGAGCGCGAGAGCTTGGCGACGTCCACGCCGTCGAAGAGAATTTCGCCGTCTGTAGGCTCTAAGAGACGCAAGATCGTGCGCCCCGCTGTCGTCTTGCCCGAGCCCGACTCGCCGACGAGTCCGACGACTTCGCCCGCTCTGATGTTCAAGCTGACGTTCTCGACCGCTTTAACATTGGCGACAACGCGCGAGAACACCCCGCCCCGAATCGGGAAGTACTTTTTGAGCCCTTTGACCTCTAAGAGGTACTCGCCCTTTGAGCCTTTGCGCTTGCTAGTTTGTGACTGCTCCTGGGACCCGGTGTCGTAGGCTTTGACCGTCATGCTACTTTCTCCTCCAAGGTCAGGTCATTCCAGCGGATGCAGCGCACCATATGACCGCCGCCCGTATTTTCCAGGGGCGGAACCGCTTCTTTACATTCGTCGATGGCGAAGCGGCAGCGCGGGTGAAAGGAGCAGCCCGCCGGCAGGTATAGGGGGTTCGGAACGTTGCCGGGAATAGCTTGGAGCCGCTCTTGCTCCTCCGCCGCTTTATCCACGCGGGGAATCGAGTTGAGAAGTCCCAGCGTGTAGGGCATCTGCGGCTCGGCGTAGATCGTCTCGACATCTGCCTCCTCCACCGCGCGCCCTGCGTACATGACGACCACACGGTCCGCAATTTCTGCCACGACACCCAAATCGTGCGTGATGAAGAGGATGCTCATACCGATCTCTTTTTGTAATTTGCGCATCAGGTCCAGAATTTGCGCCTGGATGGTCACGTCGAGCGCCGTGGTGGGCTCGTCCGCGACGAGGAGCTTAGGACCGCACGAGAGCGCCATCGCAATCATCACCCGCTGGCGCATCCCGCCCGACATCTGGTGCGGGTACTCGTGAACGCGCTTGCCCGGCTCGGGAATGCCCACTAAGTCGAGCATCTCAGTAGCGAGCTTCATCGCCTGGCGGCGTTTTTTGTTCTGGTGCAGCACGATGGCTTCGGCGATTTGGTCGCCCACCGTGTAGACCGGGTTGAGGCTCGTCATCGGCTCTTGAAAGATCATCGAGATGTCGTTGCCGCGAATTTTGCGCATCTGCGCTTCGCTTTTCTTGACCAAATCCTCGCCTTCGAAGAGGATTTCACCCTCCGCGATGCGTCCGGGAGGCTGGGCGATGAGGCGCATGATGGATAAGCTCGTGACCGACTTGCCCGAGCCCGACTCACCCACCACCGCCAGAGTTTCGCCCCGGTCGATATGAAAGCTCACGCCGTCTACGGCTTTGACCGTGCCGTCATCCGTGTCGAAATAGGTTTTGAGGTTGTTGACCTCTAAGAGCTTCTCGGAGTCAGCCATAGTATATGCTCCTTGTCATCTGCTTATCATATCCGTTCAACCTAACTAATTGTAAGCTTTTTCACTCGAGCACCATAAAAACACTTCGGTTCGGCAACGGTCCACGTCGCTAGCACCAGATTCGAGCGGCTTGACGAGTACTCGAGACCCTCCCAAAGCAGCCCCGCTCACTGCCGGCTTTTAGGATCAAAGGCGTCGCGCAACCCGTCGCCCAAGAGGTTCCAGGCTAAGACCGAGATGAAGATGAACACGCCGGGCAAGAAAATCCACCAGCGGTCGGTGAGCCCGGTCACGCCGACGAAGCGTTGCGCCGTGTTGAGCATGAGCCCCCAACTCGTCGAGGGCGGCTGGATACCTAACCCGAAAAAGCTCAAGACCGACTCGACGATAATGAACGAGGGGATGATCAAGCTCATGTAGACGATGAGGTAACTTAGCGTGTGCGGCAGCATGTGGAGCCCGATGATGCGGGCGTTGCTCGCGCCTAGAGACTTCGCGGCGAAGGCGAAGTCGCGTTCACGGAGCGAGAGAATCTGCCCGCGCACGGTGCGCGCCACACTGCCCCAGCCCACCATCGCCAGCACCACCACGATGAGCAAGAAGACCGTCGAGGAGGGCAAGTTGAGCGGGTAGAAGATGGCGGAGAGCGCAATGAGCAAGAAGAGGTCGGGAATCGCCGCCAGCGCCTCGATAAAACGCATAATAAGCTCGTCCACCCAGCCCCCGAAGTAGCCCGCCAGCCCGCCGAAAAATACGCCGATGGCGACGGTCACGATGGCGGAGAGAATCCCGACTGTCAAGCTGATGCGCGCGCCAAAGAGAATCTTACTGAATACATCACCGCCCAAGTCGTCAGAGCCCCACAAATAGAGGTTCGCTTGGGACGGAGAGTCAACCAAGCCGAAGAGGTGCAGCGTCGCCCAGGGACGGATGCCCAAGTCCTGGCGGAGACCCTGCGGAATGAGGTTGATAGGAAAAGGCACGTAGCGCTCGCGCACAGCTTCGCGCCGCACGAAGAGTTCGATGGGGTACTTCTGGGACTCGTCTACGGTCCAGGTGGTCTCGAGCGTGTCGAAATCCAGCTCTTTCTCGAGTCCGTAAACGAAGGGTCTCGTCAAACCGTTTTCGTCGGTAAAGCGAATTTGGGTGGGCGGCTGAAAGGTGGAGCGAGGGTTGATGTATGCCTCGGGATAGGGCGCGATGAAGTCCGCGAACGCTGCAAAGAAGTAGAAAATACCCAAGACCGTCAGCGCAATGCGCGCCATCGGGTGCTTGCGGAACTGCGCCCAAGCGATGGAGGTGAGGCTCGCCCCCTTCGCGGTGGGCGGCTTCTGCCCCTCTTGCGGGCGCTCTTTGTCGGGGTTAAAGGCGGTGTCAGCCATCAGTACCGTATCCTCGGGTCGATGAGCGCCAACGCCACGTCGGAGACGAGGTTGCCCACCATGAGTAGCACGACTAAAATCGTCAGGAACGCCATCACCACATAGGCGTCTTGCGCGTAAATAGAGGAGATAAATAAGGGTGTAATGCCGGGCCAGCGGAGCACGTACTCCACGGTGCCCGCGCCGCTGATGAGTCCCGGCAAGATGCCACCAATCGTCGCGACGATGACTAAAATCGCGTTTCTGAGCGCGTGCTTGTAGTTCACCACGCGCTGCGAGAGCCCCTTCGCACGCGCCGTGCGGATGTAGTCTTGCCCCATAACCTCTAACATCTCACCGCGCATGATGCGGGTGATAAAGGCGAGACTCGAGAGCGCCACCACCAACATCGGCGCAACCAAGTGCCACAAGAAGTTTGTCGTCTTACCCCAGAACGAAAGCTGGCTGTAGACGCTGCTCGTCATCCCACCCGTAGGAATCAAGAGGTAGTCGAAGTTTTGAAACCACTGCACCGCAAACGCCACGACCAAGAGCGCCAAAAAGAAGTTGGGAACCGCTAACCCGATGAGGCTAAAGACCGTTAAAATTCTGTCGCCGATAGAATACTTGCGCAGCGCGGAGTAGACGCCGATAGGAATCGCCACGAGGTAGGTGAGCACCGTGGCGGGCAGGAGCAGCCACAAGCTATTCACCATGCGCGGCCAGATGAGGTTGCTCACGTCGCCTTTGGTGGTCATGCTCGTGCCGAAGTCCAAGCCGGTGACGACGTTGCGGAGCCAGTAGAGGTAGCGGACGTACCAGGGATCGTCGAGCCCTAGCGACTCGCGGATGCGCTCTGCTTTATTCACGTCAACCTGGTCAAAGGCAAATTGGCTCGCGAAATCGCCGGGCGCAAGCTCGATGACGCACCACGCTAAAAACGTCGCCACGAAAAAGGTGGGGATGAGGTTGAGGATTCGTCGGATGATGTATGGAATCAACGGGCTTCTCCAGCTTTGGATTTTGGAATGAGCGTTTTGCTACTGATTAGTTTGCTACTGATTAGATAGTGTGTTCGGCTCTCTAAATAGGGTGTTAAAAGATTGACGAAGAGGGTAAGGTAGAGCCTTAGTTCAAGGCTCTACCTGAATTCTTTACAGCAGCACCGTTGCGTTACTGCGGCGTTGCGAGGGTTGACCTAAACCCACCAGGGCGGTAGGGCGATTCGACGCTGTTGGAGTCGAGCGCCTCTTCAGGCCAAACGTTGCTCATGTTTTCGTAGAGGTGAAACGCAGGGCTGATGAGCGGGGTCATCGGGAGGTACTCGCGCATGAGCGCGGCACGTTGGTTGTAAACCTCGACGCGCTCATCGATATCGAGCGTCGCGTCCATGCGGCGGCTGAGGCGGTCCATCGTGATCTCCCAAGGCTTGACGTCGGTGGTGCTCTTGTTCCAAGAGTTGAGGTTGACGCCGAGACCCAGCACGTTCACTGAAGAGGGGTTATCCAGGTCGCCGCCCGCTAAGCCCCAAATCTGCGCGTCGTAGTCCACCTCGCGGGGTAAACCTTCCGTACCGACGATGGAGTTAGACCAGATTTCAGTGGAGACTTCGCGGGGGTTCACGGCGACGCCGTAAGGGGCGAGCGTCTGCGCGATCACCTGCGCCTCTTGCGCGCGGCGGTTGTTGCCCGAGTTGAACTGGAGGTCAAAGGCGACGCGGCAGCCCGTTTCGGGGTTGCGCAACACGCCGTCAGGTCCCTCTTCAGTGTAGCCGAGCGAGTTGAGAATCTCGACGCCACGCTCAGGGTTGAATTCGAAGGGGTCTAAGTTCGGCGCGTTAAAAGGCTCAGCCGCTTCGCTCTGGTAGTCTTTTGCAGGAAAGCCGAGACCGCCTAGCGCCGCGTCCACGAGCGCGTCGCGGTCGATCATGATCGAGATGGCTTGGCGGAAGTCGGGCGAGCGGAAGAGCGTGCTCTTACATTCGTTCGTCGTATTGAAGTTATAGGTGATGAAGTCCACGAGCGTGTCGGGACCGATGTTGGCGAACAGCTCACCGTTGATCGAGCCGTTTTCTACCGCTTGCTGCACGGCGCGAACCTCATCCAAGGTAGTGGGCCAGTAGAAGTTCGCTTGACCGGTGGTCACGAGCGCGAGCTGGGCGTTGCGGTCTTCGGTGAAGGTGACGGTCCAGCGGTCGGGTCCGGGGAGCGGGTCGCCGTTCGCCGCCATGACATCTTCGCCGTACGAGGGGTTTTTCTCCAAGACGATGCGCTCACCGGGGCGAAATTCAGCGACGGTATAGGGTCCACCCGAAACGATCTCGTCAACAGGCGTGTCTACACCCCAGAGCGCACGGATGCCCTCGGCACCACTCTCTTCGTAAATGGGCATATAGATATGGGCGGGCACCGCGCCGATAATGCCGACGTTAAAGCCCATCGCGTTCACCTGCGGCTCGGGTAGGGTTACGCGGAACTGGTACGTGCCGAGTTTTTCGTACTCGACGCGCCCGTCTTCGCCTACTTCAGTAGAGGAGTAATCGTTGGACTGCACGTCAGGGTCACCTTTAATGGTGCGCGCTGCCATGAAGTCGTCGGCGGTAATCTCCGTGCCGTCTGACCAGGTCCAGCCTTCGCGGAGCGTGATGACGAACTCCTGCTCGGTGCGCACCTCTTCGATGTCGCTAGCAAACAGGAGGTTAAAGTTACCCTCTTCATCGCGGAAGGAGCGGTTGCCAAGCCAGTCGCGGTAGATGAGTGCGGGACCGGAGATCATGCCGAGGATGGCGGTCTCAGTAGCTGAAGAGCTAAGCACCGGATTGAGCGTCAAGAAGTCGCCAAAGACGGTCTCTTCGATCGCGCCACCCTGCGGCGCTTCGGGCGCGTAATTTTCAGGCCACTGGTAAGGCTGCGCGAAGGCGAGTGCCCCGAGTGAAAATAGGGCAAGGGTCAAGAGGATTTTCTTCATGTAAACCTCCAAGAAGTAGGGAGCAACGTTGGAAATTGTCCCCGGAGCGAATTGTGTCGCTAAAAGTAGGCTAACTCGAAAAGTCACGGAAAATCAAGGTGTACTACACTACGTTTTTCTTGTCTTCTGTAGCGCCTCCTTCTATACCGTCTAATCTATCACTCACACCTACAAGCGTCAATTTTTCACAGGCTGCCGTTCGAAAAGTTTTTTCGTAACACTCTACACATTTTTTGGCGAAAGCTTGCAAAGCGTTTTTTCCAAACCGATCAGGTGTTGTTTTCATTTGTGACGCTGTGAATCCTCGTGGGACTCGAGCGCCTCCGGCAGCGTAGGTGTACTCTAGGCGCTTTTCCCATGAGAGGACGTTAGGTCGGATTAAGGTCATTTCATCCGTTTTGCGAAGATTCTGCACTGTGCGTGCGCAAATCCTAACACATGTCGCGCTGTAGCGGCACAAAATGGAAAAGACCCGCTCGTTTTCGAGCGGGTCTGTGAGATTTTTAACTTTATCTAGTTAGGCTCTCGGAATCACCGCAAGCGCGAGCGCGAGGAGACCCCAAACGACGCCCAACCAGATGGTGAGGCGGTGCAAGCCGCCCGCCGTGCCGCCTGTGGTGCTGCCCAAACCTTCGCCACCGCCGCCGCCTAAGCCTTCGCCGAGACCGCCCTGTTTGGGCTCTTGCAGCAAGATGATAAAGGTCAGACCGACTGACGCTAAGATAAAAAGAATGAACACTAACCAGAATATGATAAACACTTAAACGTTCCTCCACAGCGTCGCTCGAGCTTTCGGTAGCGACAGGAATTCTATTAATGAATGTGGTGGTTGAGTCTTAGAAGACGTTTTTCAACCACTTACTTTCTCGACTACTTGTATTGAGTCACGCAGGAATCATCTTAGGAATGTGGTTGCTAGGTCATGCTTTATCCGCTGAGGGCGTTTGTGACCAGATGATACCTGCTGTATGCCGGAAGCGGGACTCGAACCCGCACGGTTTTACCCGGTAGATTTTGAGTCTACTGCGTCTACCAATTCCGCCATCCCGGCACGCAACCATTCCTCCGACTCAGCAAGCTATCATAGCAGTGCGCGGCGCGGGAGGTCAACCGAGTAGATAGCGGTTCGTTCGCTTACGGCTCGAGTAGGAAAACGCCGTTCGGCGCATCTATCAAGTCATGTGTTCGCGCGCCGAAGTCAACAGGGGTAGGGTTTCTTTCTACATGTGAAATTTTTGACGTTTGCTCTCGAATGTTAGACGGCGGCGAGCTACCCTACTTCGACTTCGTGTTGACTCTCTCGCAAGACCTCGACGCCGACATAGTGAGCGATGAACGTCGCCAAATCCTCTAAGGACTCGAGCTTGACGACCTCTTTGCGAAGCGCATCTGCTTTCGGAAAAGGCGCGAAGTAGCGGATGAGCTGACCGCGAAAAGGGACCACGCCTTGTTCTTTTCTGTGTTCTTTTCTGTGTTCTTTCCCGTGTTCTTTTTTGTACCCTTTCTCGTGCCAATTACAAAACATCTCAGCGTGACGGTATGCGGTGCACGCCATCTCTTCATAACTTGGCGACATCGCGCCGCGCAGCTCGGCGAAAATCCACGGACGCCCCAACGCGCCGCGCCCGATCATCACGCCTAAGCCCTGCGCCTGGTAGCGCTCGACTTGCGCTCTACTCTGCACGTCGCCTGAGCCGACGACGGGGATGCGCAACCCTCCCGCTACCTCTCCTATCTTCTCCCAATCCGCCTCGCCGCTGTACTTCTGCGCGGCGGTGCGCCCGTGAACTGTGACGAGGGACGCGCCCGCCTCTTGCAAGGCGAGCGCGACCTCTTTCGCGTTCACCTTGTCGTACCCCAAGCGCATCTTGGCGCTTACCGGAACGGGGACGGCGGCGGCGAGGTGCCGCACGATGTCGGCGGCGCGTCCTGGGTCTAGCATCAGTTTGGAACCGCAGGACTTGCCCGTCACCTTTTTGACCGGACAGCCCATGTTGATGTCTAGCGCAACAGGTTTGTACGTGTCGAAAAGGATGCGACCGCCCGCCGCCACGATTTCAGGCTCGCCGCCGAAGACCTGAATCACCAAGTCGGGCTCGCCGGGGTAGGGCTTGCCGATCTCGATACCTTGCATGTCGCCCTGCACGAGCGCCTTGGCGCTGACCATCTCCGTGACCGCCCAGGCGCTGCCGTAGTCCCGGCAAAGTTTACGAAAGGGCGCGTCGGTAAAGCCCGCCATCGGCGCGAGGATGGCGCGGCGCTGCTCGAGGCGAGAGGTGTAGAAGTTGGAGTTCGTCACGGTTATTAGATTATCAGGCTGCTAGAAAGCAATGAGTAGCGAGCAATGAGCAATGAGTCTAAAGCCTTCTACTCATTGCTCATTGCTTTGAACTCACCGTTCGTTTGCTTCGCAAGAACTAGCGTGTACCAGCTTGACTGGATTGCTTCTTAGGTAAAGCGGTTATCATAAACATTGAGCTGAAATGGCGCAGATATCATCCCCTAAAGTGCGTGCTAAACAATGTTCTCTTTAGTGAGATTGGCTCAAACCAGACGATACCTGCTATAAAACCCGCCGCAAAAACCGCAGCCAGTTCTCCCCTAAGAAGCCCGCCCTAACCTCTTCGGGGACCGCTTCACCCAGTCTAGCGAAGTCGGCGACGCCCCCGACCTCTTTCGGCACGTCTGGCACGCCGAAACCGCCGTCGAAGTCGCTCCCTATCGCCACGCGCTCCCAGCCGATACGTTCGGCGATGTGTTCGGCGTGGCGGCGCACGTGTTGCAAGGTAGTCTCCTCTTTGCGCGAGTCCTGCGTCACACCCGTTCGCAAAAACGGATTGGCGATGACTAGCCCGACTACCGCGTCACGCTCGGCGAGCGCTAAGAGCATGTCGTCCGAGAGGTGGCGGTCGGTGGGGACGAGCGAGCGAGCGTTGCTGTGGCTCGCGATGACGGAAACAGGATTTAGGTCCAGCGCACCCCAAAAGCTCTCCTCAGCGAAGTGGCTCACGTCGAGCGTCACATCCGCTTCGTTCATCGCTTGAATGAGTTCTACGCCCAAATCCGTGAGCGGACCCGGCGCTCTCGTGCCGCCCGCGTAGCGCGTGCGCTGCCAAGCGGGACCGATGACGCGCAGACCTCGCCGGACCCATTCGTCAAGGTCAGCCGGCGTGCGCAAGGGGTCGGCGTTCTCCATCAAGAGGACGACGCCGACGCGCGAATCCTCCGCACTCGCAGCCAAATGGCTCTCTAAATTAGCCAGGGTACGCACGATACGCACCTCGCCCGCCTCTTCCCAACGCTCGTAAAGCTCCAACTGCGCCAGAGCGAGCTTCCTCGCCTCTTCGGGTGTTTCGTAGACTTTGCCCTCCAACGTCCCCTTTCCGCCCAAGGACTTCGCGTCCGCCGGTCTCACAAAAACCGTGCCTAAGACGACGCGCACCCCGGCGCGGCGCAGCTCGGGCAGGGTGACGAGCGCGGTTTCGTCTTGGGTGCGGCGCAGTTCCTCTAAGGAAAGGGTGAGATCACGCCCTGCGGCGAGGGCGTTGTAGGCGAGGTCTAAATGTCCGTCAATAAAGATAGCGGGCTGAGTAGGGGGCATGGCGCAGTTTACCAGCAGCCGTTCGCTACCTCGTGCGTGGGCGCAAGTCCCACCTCTCAACGTGTGACCCTGATACCTGCTCTTACGTTAGACGTGTCACCGCATACGTTTATAAGAGAGAGGTATACTGAGCTAACTTGAAAGACAGCGCTCAACTACCTCCGAAGGGAGTTCCTGTGCACACTGCTGTAGCAACCATGTCATTACGTCCCGCATCGCCAGCCGATGCTGAGCGCATTTTTGACGTATACAGCCAGTCGCCGAGCTACTTTGAGATCATCTCTATCCCGCTCCCGACGTTAGAAGAGGTTAAACACGAACTCGAGGCTGCCGCCCAAGACCCTAAACGCCATACCGAACTGATGCTGACCAATGAGGGCGCGCGTGAGCGCGTAGTAGGCTACTTGGATTACAAACTCGACTACCCCGAAGCGGGTGACGCAACCGTCAACCTCTTGCTCATCCCCGAAGCGCTCCAGAATAGAGGCTACGGACGTCTCTGCATCGGCGAATTAGAGACCAAGCTCAGAGGACGCACCAAGCGGATTTTAGCGAGTATTTACGGGCGCAATCCGAGAGCGAAGCGGTTCTGGCGCTCGCTGGGCTACACCTTTGCGATCGACGCGAAGCCGGTTTTGGACTGGTACGCCAAAAAGCTGGACTGACGCGGGCTTTACCCGTTTCAGGATTCACATGACTGCCTGCCTAGCGGAGTAGTTCATGTGGCAGGTATCACTTGTTTAGAGGCGCACTTTGCCAACATTGCTGCTTATGGTCTTGAGCCTAGCTCTCCGCTAGCTCAGGCCCCCGCCACCAAATAAACCGCGACGCCTGCCAGCACGATTCCGGCTATCTTACGCAGCGTCAGCGGCTCATCTAAAAAGACGAACCCCACCACCGAACTCACGACGATAAAAAGCCCGAAAATGGGCACCACCACGCTCACCGCGCCGAGCGATAGGGCGCGGTAGTAGGTGATGATGCCCACCGCTAAGAACGCGCCTGCAAGGTACGCACTCCAAGCGGACGGGTGCGCTAACTCGCGCACCTTGAGTTCACCTGTGAGCGCGGCGACAAGGAGCGACGCGAGTACGAGCATCACCGAGGTGATGAGCAAAACTAAGAACTCGGGCATTCCGCCGCCGATGGCGCGGCTCACGAAGGGCGCAACAAAGGAGTAGGCGAGCATGGCGATGAGCGCCCAGAGAATGGCTGACATAGTGAACCTCCTGCAAAACGGAGCATAACAGGAGAGGTCACAGCGTTTTTGTGCGTTGGAGACAGCGGGTATTATCTGGTCAGAGCTGTCACTGTAAAAATACTGTCTAGCACACATGTTCGGTGATGGTGCCTTTGGCGTTGCCAAAACTTCCGTCTCCCGCCTTTGGCGGAAGCCTACGGAAAGCGCTCATATGTTTCAGTGCGTCGTGGAGCTACCAAGAGATACCTTTCAGATAGAGAGGCTCGAGGTCAACCTCGAGCCTCTTTCACCAATCTCTATGTCCAGTCGTTAGAGCGAGGCTAAGACCCCCGCACGAACGCGATGATCTCCCTCGGGTTCATGTTCGTACGCAGTTGCGGGATGATGCGCAAAAGCGCAGGCACGCCGATGCTCGGACCGACGAAGAGCGCGGCGTATTGCTCATACACGTCTGCCTCCGGGCCCTCAAAGCGCAGAACCTCAGCCTCTTCCCCTTCGGGAACGTAGATGAGGTTCTGCCCTACCGTCCCTTCTATGGGCGGGTCCGCTTGCGCGATGACCATCTGCGCGTCACTGTTCGCCAGAAAGAGTCGTTGCGCTGTGTCCGCAGGTGCGGAGACGTAGTTGCTGAGCGAATACACGCAGCTCCCCAAGAGAGAGAGCGCCCGCTGCGTATCGCGGCGCGCGTCCACACCCTCTGCAGGCGGACGCTGCACGATCATACGCGGATAGACGCCGCCATTGCGGATGATCGCCCAGAAGGTGACGCCGCCCCCTTGCGGGTCATAGGCGAGCAGCGCGACGGGCTCGAGCTGCGGCGCGGCTCGCTCGATTAAATTAGCGAGGTCAGCCAGCAGTTGACCTTTTGTAGGCGCGGCGGCGACCTCTTGGGTAAAGTCCAAGTCGTACCAAGCGGCGACGCTAGAGACCATCTCCGTCCAGGTTTCGGGGGCGAGCGTGTCCGCGTCCCACGTACCAGGTAGAAGCCCGCGCTCTGCCAAAAAGCGCACCTCACTGTAGCTAGCATCCTCGCTAGAAACGGGCGCGTCGCTCACCGTGAAGAGGGGCGGGAGGACAGGCTCGAGCAAGTCCACCGCCCGTTTGAGGAACGAAGCCGCGTCGCGTCCGGTGGCGGGATCAGCCAGCTCGTTTTGAGGTACACCGGCTTGCAGCTCGCTGAGGCAACGTTGAGCGAACGTCGCACCAAAGGATAAAAGGATGAGTAGAACTAAAAAAAAGCGCGTCATCCTCAGAGTGTAGCCTAAAGAGGATGACGCGCTGTGAGGGGAGGTTGAAGAAGCGTTAAGAGGTAAAAAGTTCAGCTTTCAACCTTTGCGGCGCGCTAATCGAAACTAACGCCGTAGTTAGCGCTGCCCCCGACCCCCGCGCGGTCACTCTGCGAGGTGACGCTCACGATAAGTTGTTGGGCGGACTGGTTGTTCGGCAAGGTGAAGGGTTCACCGGGAGTACCCGAGCCTAGAACCCGCCCCGACTCTGAGTAGACGTCGAAACGAAGCTCAAGTTCAGGCGTGTCCGTCGAGATAGACACGCTCGATACATCGTTCTCACTCTGGAAGAAGTCTTCGTCGCCGACGAATTCAATGGCGGCTGCTTGATCTTGGGCGAGCGAGGCGGGCTCGCGAATGGAGCCGTTGGGCTCGGTCTCGTCGGTGAAGTCAACGCCTACGACGTAGAGGTCAAACGTCTGCGCGCCACTCGAGTCTACGGACACATAAATCTGCTCTTCGGAAGAGGGGCGGATCGCGGCGCAGGGACCGTTACAGGAGATGGTGGTGTCCACTTGCTGAGCGCTCACCCCGGTGCTCGCTGAGCCCACAGGTCCGAAATAGTCCGGGCTGGTGCTCGTCAGGATGGCGCTGCCACTTGCGCTGTAAACGTTCACCTCGAGCGCGTCGTCCTCACTTGCGGCGTCCGCTTCGATAACAACTAAGTCACTCTCTACGTCTGAGAGGCGGATTCGGTAGAACACCGCCTCGTCCGCCTCGACATCCTCTAAAGCAGGCGTGCTAAAGTCTTCACCAACCGCGACGTCGGTGGCTCCAGAGAACCTCGAATTGCCGCCTCCTATCACAATCGTGCAAGCGGACAAGCTCAGCAGCGTCATACAGGCAAATACAAGCAAAGCCGATCGTTTCATTGTTGTACATCCTTTCTCTCACAAGGTATAAGCAAAGCGGTTAAGCTCGCTAAGCGCTCCCCTACAGTTCTCCATACGTTCATCATGGTATTCCACAGTGATCCCGAGAGGTCACTCGAGCGCCATCAAGTACGCATACAAGTCAGGACTGCCGGGGTGGAGTTCGATCTCCAAGTCAGGAAATTCCTCAACGAGTTCCTCCGCTAACGCCGTCGCCTTCTCCTCGCCGACTGAAGGGCTATAGAAAAGCGTACCGATCTCAAAGGAGTCGGCGGACTCCTCCAAGAGCTTCTTCAGGCTCTCCTCCGGGCTTTTCGCCGCCACCTTGAGGTCGCTATTGACCAAGCCGATGTAGTCGCCTTCGGTCACTTCGACGCCCTCCACCGTCGTGGTGCGGCTCGCGGTGGTGACCTCCAGGGTCAGGGCGTGCTCCGCCGCCTCCTTCATCTCTTCAAAAAGCTCCTCCGCTTCGCTGCTCTCGCTAAAGAGCACGGCGGCGGCGAGACCCTGCCCGACAGTGCGCGTGGGCAACACGCGGATGCGCTTCTCCTTGACGATGTCACCGACGCGCTCAGCGGCCATGATGATATTTTTATTGTTCGGCATGATGATCACGTCGTCCGCACCGACTGTACGCACCGCGTCCGCGATGTCTTGGACGCTCGGGTTGTTCGTCTGTCCGCCCCCGACGACGCGCGCGCCTAGCGAGCGGAAAACTTTCGTGATGCCGTAGCCCGCACTGACCGCGACGAGCGCACTCTTGGGCGGCTCTGCCTCGCTCATATTGACGCCCTCTAGAATCTCGTGGTGCTGCTCGCTCATGTCCTCAATTTTGGAGCGCACCATCGAGCCGTAGCGCACTACGGCGGCGAGGAGCTTTTCGGGCTCTTCGGTGTGGATGTGCCCCTTTACGAAACCCTCTGCGCCGACGACGAGGAGGGAGTCGCCGTAGTCTTGAACCATCTCCTGAATCTCTTTCGTCGGGACGGAGACGTTCTCCAGCAAAAACTCCGTGCAGAAGCCGAACTCCTGCTCCTCGAACTGCTCCTGGGCGCGGGATTCGATCTTGGGCGGCTTGGGCAAGTCGCGCCCCTCGAACGAGGCGATGACGCCCTCCAACACGCGCAGAAAGCCTAGCCCGCCCGAGTCCACCACGCCCGCTTGCTTGAGCATCGGCAGCATCTCAGGGGTTTCTTGCAGCGCTTTCTGTCCCGCTTTCCAAGCGTCTTTGAGGACGGTCAAAGGATGCGCCGAGCCCGCCTCTTCCGCTCCTTCCGCCGCTCTGCGCACCACCGTCAGAATGGTTCCCTCGACGGGCTTCATCACGGCGGCGTAGGCGCTTTTGGTAGCACCTTTTAGGGCGTCGATGCACGCTTGCGCCTCTAACGCACGCTGGTCGCGGATCGCCTCCGCAAAACCTTTTAAGACCTGACTCAAAATCACACCCGAATTGCCCCGCGCCCCTAGTAGCGACCCATACGAGAGGGCGTGCGCCAAGTCCTCCATCGTCTTGGGGCGCTCCTCGTTGAGCTGGCGGCGCACGGACTGCATGGTGAGGTGCATGTTCGTGCCCGTGTCGCCGTCGGGCACGGGGTAAACGTTGAGCGCGTTGACCTCTTCGACGTAGACGCCCAGCCAATCCGTCGCGTAGACAAAGGCGGTGCAGAGGTCTTTGACCGCCAGAGTCTGCCCGGCTCCAGCATTTGCTCCGGCGCTAGCGCTCGCCACGGCCTACCCCCACGATATGAATCTGCACCCTCGAGACCTCGACGCCCGCGAACGTTCCCGCCGCGTAGAACACGCGCTCACGCACTGATTCAGCGACTGCCGGAATGTTGACGCCGTACGCCACCACGAGATAGAGCGTGACGATCGTCTCTTCACCCCTCGCAATCTCGACACCCTCGTCCACCTGCTGCGCCCCTAAAATCCGCCGCACGCCCTCGCGGAAGTTCGCGGGCGACATCCCCACGACGCCCGGCACCTCATGGGCGGCGAGCCCGATAATCGTCGAGAGCGCTTCGTCGGTAACGATGACGCGATCTTTTGCTCCAAGATTATCTGGCGCAGCGCGCGTCTCTAATGTGTTTGCCATGCTCTAAGCTCCTTTATTCGTCCGTGAGCGCTTGTGTGCGCCCCTCTAAGCTTCTTATAGCAGTTCCACTTATCGTTGCACCACTTCTTCGCAGATATCATCACAATCAAGTGTGTGCTAAATGATGTTCTCTTTGGTGAGGGTGTAGCTAACCAGATGATACCTGCTATTAAAGCTCTATCCTACCGCAAACCCACCGGACTCAACAGCGCGAGCACGTTTCTAAGCCTTCATAGACAACCACTAAATAACTCAATCGCCGCTCGACCACAGCTCTAACTCCACACTGCTCTCAGCGACGCGGTACACACCGTGCGCCGCAACAAAGTCACCGACTTTGCCGAGCATCCCCTCCAACCACACCGGGTCAGCGCTAATGGCGGTTGCCCCGATCAGTTCCCAGTCGTGCGCGTCAAGCCCGCCGAGCCGCGCCACCGACACAGGAAAACGCACCTTGAGCTTTTCCGTGACAGGCTTGATTAGCGAGCGTTTCTCTTTAAGGCTACTCACCCAAGGCATCTCGAGGCGAGCCAGATACACCCCGACGTAAACATTAGGAGTTGGACCTAAGTCAGATGCCATCCCCCGATTCTAACGCTTAGAGATTCGCCCTACTCCATCCCGGCTGAAAAGCCCACTTTGCGAAGGGCGCGAATTAAATCCGTAATGGTGCTGTCCGCCGGGTCATACTCTACAGCCGCTTGACCACGTGACGCTTCGACGCTCTGCACACCCTCGACAGAAAGCAGGGTCTCTTCGACTTTACCTTCGTCGCCCTCGTTGTCCATGCCGCGTATGCCTAATAAAACTCTCGTCATGCTCGCTCTCCCCTTTTGAAATCTCATGTCAACTGAGCTTGAATGACACAGATATCATCTATGAACGTGATGCGTTCACAAGCGCTTTCTCTACTCAGAGCGTTTTTGACCAGATGACACCTGCTTTTGTCCCCTCGAGCCCAAAACCCTCGCAAACGTCACGACGTCCACTTCCGAGTATCCCTTGTCTGCGAGCGCACTTATGCCAGATTTATCACCTTTGGGGAGTTGGACCTGCAAATCGTACACCGCCGCGTCGTAAGCGCTTTTGGTCACAGCTTCGATGAGAGCCAAACGGGACTCGGTATCATCCAAATCAGCGACGGCTAAGCGGTTCAGATAAACCGTCGGGCGTGTGCCGTTCCAGATGGACTGGGCGAAGGCGAAGCCCGTCACCTCGCCCTCTTTGACCGAGATAAAAGCGTGCCCTGTGCGCGTGTAAAAGTTGAGCGACGAGCGCGTCACGATAGGCTCTAAACCGAAATACTGCGCGTAAGAGAGGTCGATGGACTCTAAATCGTCCTCATCGTCCTGGGAGAGCGCCCGCGCGAACGTCAAGCGTGCCATATCAGATACTCCACATTAAACACTCCACGCGCCCGACTTGCCACCCGTTTTGCTTAAAAGTTTGGTCTCGCGGATGACGATACCTTTGCTTGCCGCTTTGAGCATGTCGTAGAGCGTTAGCGCCGCGATACTCGCCGCCGTTAAAGCCTCCATCTCGACGCCGGTCTTGCCCGTGACGCGGCACGTTGCCGTGAAAGTCACCTGACCTCTTAGCGCGTCCAGCTCACCGACGACGGAAACTTTAGTGAGAGGGAGCGGGTGGCAGAGCGGTATCAACTCCGAAGTGCGCTTCGCGCCCATGATGCCTGCAAGTTCGGCAACCGCAACGGCGTCTCCTTTGCCTACGCCGCCTGCTTGGAGCGCGTGGAGGGCAGCCTCGGGCAAGTCCAACGTGGCACGCGCCACCGCTTCACGCTTCGTCTCGGTTTTCTCAGAAACATCCACCATGACGGCTTTGCCGCCTTCGAAATGATTCGACATAGGCTTAGTATATGAAACTTATGAAGGACGTGGCGTTATCGTGTCGTCTATAATGAGGTATGGACACGCCTCTTCAAGCAACTGAAGGCTATTCTAAGCAACTTCAGCACTTACTTTCCGATACGTCTCGAGTGGTGCAAGAAGAACTCGAGCGGAGTCTTCGAGAAATTCTGAGCGCGTTCACAAGGGTTGTAGAAGCGCTCGAAGAAGCGCCCGTCATCATCCGTCAGGGGTTAGAAGAGGGTCTCATCGCGCCCGATGAACTGTGGCGTGACCACGATTTTCGCTTCACGGAGAAGTTGCCCAACTTCAACATACCGGAGATGAAACGAGAGCTTGAGGCTACGGATAAAGCACCGGAACTTTTAGCGTTACTCGTTCAGGTAGAAGAGGTGAGACAGACTATCTTCCGGTTGCACGGCGAGCTTGATGAACTTGTTCTAGCGGCTTGGCGGAAAGAGCACCCCTATTTCTCCTCCTCGGGTATTATCGACAGCGATGTTCAGAGCGCTCATCTAAAAGACCTCAAAGCCCTTGATCGTCGCTGACACCTCGGCAATTCTCGCTTTTCTCAATAAGAAGGACCAGAATTACAAGGTCGTCAACGAAGTTTTTCTCAGCGAACCAGTCATCATCGTTCCTGTCGCGATACTCAGCGAACTGGCGTACATGGTCGAAAGCCGTTTAGGTCAGTATCCGATGGCGGCATTCTTGGACGACTGTCAAAGCGAGAAGTTCCGCCTCGAGTGGCGTGAAAGCGACCTGCCCCGCATCCAAGAACTCACGCGCCAATACGCTGACTTACCACTCGGTTTCGCTGACGCTTCTGTCATCGCTTTAGCGGAGCATGTCGGGCGAGTCGCTACAACAGACCGCAGACATTTCAACGTTGTGAGGACGAGAAAACCGCTCGAGCTGCTCCCCTGATCACCTACCAAATGTTACAACTAAAAGCGTGCAAGACTTGAGCGAGTTCTTTTCGGGCGTGGACTACGACGCGCAGTATGGCAACCAATACGAAGGCGAAACCGCGTACTTGAAGAGGTTGGCCTTGCAGCAAAACGGCGCGATTCTGGATGTGTGCTGCGGCACGGGCATCGTCACAGTTCCTTTGGCGGAGACAGGTTTAGAGACCGTCGGCATCGACATTACAGGGGCGATGTTAGCGCGAGCGGAAGAAAAAGGTGCGGGGAAAGACACCCTCTCGTTTAGGCTTACGAACGCGCTCGAGTTCGCGTTGGATACGCGCTTCGCTTTAGCCGTGATGACGGGCAACGCTTTTCAAGGCTTTTTGGGCGACGAAGAAGTTCTGTTACTACTAAGCAACATCCACACCCATCTCAACGAGGGTGGGCTCCTCGTCTTCGACACGCGCTTGCCCGAAGGTTATGACCTCTCTATAGATGACGACTTTCAGCTCTGGAGCACGTACACCCTTCCTGACGGACGCGACGTGCGTTTTTTCGACAAGCAAACACGCTATGACGCTGAAAAGGGCATCCTTTACTACGAGATGAGGCGTAAGTATTCGGATGGACAGCTCAGGCACTCGAGCATCAACCTCAAGTTCACCCCGCTCGAGAAACTCCTCGCTCTCGTCCGAAAGAGCGGTTTTGAAATTGTAAACCTCTATAAGAATTGGGAGTTGGAATCTTTCGAAGAGGGCAGCGCGAACGGCGTATTCGAAGTTCGCAAAGCCTAGGTGGGCCCTACGGTTTGCCGCGTCCACTCGGAGATGTCCCAATATCACGGCGAAACTTCACCAAACTTGGGTCAAACTGCGCCCCCGTCTCGAGGCTGATACACTCATTAAAGACCGTAGTAAACACTTACGATTTGGAGACACGATGGACTCAGACTTGGACACGCCTTCACTCGAGCAAAACTTAACCCACGTGCGCCGCCAAAATAAGCAAACTGAACACGCCATGCGCGGCTTCGACCCGCAGTACGAAGACATCGTGGACTACATCTTGCGCATCACCCACCGCATCTGGGAAGAGGGCGACATAGGGCACATCTACGACACCTATTTGGGTACTGTCATGGTGCATACGGGCTACGGCACCGCCTACGGCGTCGAAGAGGTGGTGAGCGGCTCCATCGCCTCTGCCGCCGCCCTCCCTAACCGCCGTCTATATGCCAAAGATGTTCTCTGGACAGGCGACGACGAGCGCGGCTTTCACACCTCGCACCTCTTGGTGAGTACCGGGACGAACACGGGCTACAGTCCATGGGGACCCCCGACGGGGCGGCGCGCCGAGTTCTTAGCCATCGCCAACTGCTTCGTCAGAGAGAACCTCGTCGTCGAGGAGTGGCTCGTGCGCGACACCGCCGCGATGGTGCGGCAGCTCGGCTTCGACATCTGGGAGGTGGCGAAGGATGCGGCGGCGCTCTGGTCCGTGAGCGTGACCGGCGAAACGGACCGCTTGCAAGGGCAGTACCCACCTGCGGCGTATCAACCGCAGAGCGGAGACCCACACGAGGAATTTATCAGGCAGCTCTTTCACGACGCGTGGAACTCGAGGCACTTCAACCGGATAACAGAGAAGTACGCGGAGGACTCGAGCCTCCACGTCCCGCATCACCTCACCCTGCGCGGCGTCGCTAACATCCGGGCGTATCACCTGAACTTTATGGCCATGTTCCCCGACGCGCACATGAACGTGGAGCACGTGTACGGCTTAGAGAGTGAAGAGGGCGGCTACCGCGCCGCCGTGCGTTGGCGCTTCTCGGGCACGCACGCCCGCTACGGCTGGTACGGCAAGCCCACGGACAAGCGCGTCAACATTTTGGGGATAAGCCACGTGTACATTGTGGATGACAAGGTGAAAGAGCACTACATGGTGTTCGATGATTTGGCGGTAGTGATGCAGTTGGTGGGGTAAAGAGGTGCAAGTGCCCGGAATCTACTCTACATAGATCATCTTGCGCGTCATGCCGCCGTCTACAACGAAGTTCTGCCCGGTGATAAAGCCGCTTTCGTCAGAGAGCAAATAGCCGATCAGCTTTGCGACATCTTCAGGCTTGCCGACGCGCCCCACCGGATGCTGCTCGTGGTCTACCGGACGAAGTGAGGCGGCTTCACGCTCCGCCTCTTTCTGCCACTCACTTACCGAAATCCAGCCGGGGCTCACAGCGTTCACGCGCACCTCTGGTCCCAAGCTGACGCTGAGCGCGTGCGTCAACGCGACGACGCCCCCTTTTGAAGCGGCGTAGGATTCGGTGTCGGGCTCGGACATGACCGCGCGGCTCGAGGCGACGTTCACCACCGCCCCCCGAGACCTCTTGAGATGCGGCGCGGCGTACTTCGCGCAGAGAAACATGCCCGTAAGGTTGACCCCCAAAACCTCGTTCCACTCGTCTAAACTGAGGTCTGTTACGGGTTTGCGAATCATCGTTCCGGCATTGTTGACGAGGTAGTCGAGACCACCTAAGCGCTCGGCCGTCTCAGAGATCAAGGACTCCACGGAGGTTTCGCTCGAGACGTCCACTTGCGTAAAGTGAATCTCGCCTACGTCTAAATACGCCTCAACAATCTCTTGTCCCGCTTCGGCGTCCGTATCCGCTATGACGACTTTTGCCCCTTGCTCTAAGAGGTGCTTGGCCGTCGCTCTTCCGATACCCTGAGCGCCACCTGTCACGATGGCGCATTTACCTTGAAACTTCATAGGGACAGTCTAATACGGCATCTGACATGAACAAGGGGTTGCAACCCCTTGTTTAGAGTGAGGCTTAGCGCCCTAGCACCCGCTCGAGCAGCGCCTCAAACGACGCATCCCCCATGCGCCGCACGTTGCAGCCCTCCGTGTCTTTGCAGAGCGAGACGTAGCGGTAGCGCCGCCCCTTCGAGCCGGGCAGCTCGGCGCGAAACATTTGCAAGAAGTGGCGCGGCGCACTCCTCGCGCAGAGATCACAGCAAACTTGCGTGGAGGCGTTGCCCGCTTGTGATATAGGAATTAAAACAGCGGCGCGGTCCTTTTTCTCGTCGCGAAGGAGGATATGTCCGTCGCCGTGCTCGAGCCTATACGCCCCCGACGCAGGCAAAAGGTGTTCGTCTGTCGCAGGGAAGAACTCTAGGAGAATTTCTCTGTCGGTGTACGTTTTGGGTTGGTTACTGTCATCACTCACTAAGGGCAGTATACGTTACGCGAGGCGAGCTGGGGAAGTCGGGTGAAACGTGAAGATAGCAATGAGCAACGAGCAATGAGTTGAAAGTAAAAGGCATCTACTCATTGCTCACCGTTCGTTTGCTTCGCAAGAACTAGCGTGTACCAGCTCGACTGGATTGCTGCTTCTAATACTGCCCCAAAAGTCCCAACCGCATCGCCCGCTTTTCGGCAAGCCGGTAGAGCAGCACGCCGAGCGCGAAGTATACGGCGGCGTTCAGTGCGAGCGAGAGCCAGTCGAGTGAGGAAAACTGCAGGAGAGAGGTTCCCTCGATCATCGTGCGGCGAATCATGTCCGAGCCTTTGATGACGGGGAGAAGCTCGAGCCAGCCCACAAAGGGCGGCACCGACACGAGCGCCAAAAAGATGAACTGCGCAATCTGCAAAAACGCCTGAATCCGTTTGAACATCAGAGCGAGCCCTGCCACCATAAAGCCGATGCCGAGCATACATAAAATTGTAAAGAACAGCACGGGTAAAAGCGTCAAGAGGTCAAAGGTGAGCCACCTCTGCGCCGTGAGCATCGCGAGCACGAGCATCACCGCGATGACGAGCGCGTTAGCGAGTACAGTGCCTATCATCCGCGCCAGGAGGATGCGCCACGCGCCCACGGGCGACATGTAGAGCTGCTCTAAGGTGCCCCGCGTCGCCTCCTGCTCGATCTCCCAGCCGATGCCCTGCATCGCCATGAGCGCCAAAAACCAGAGCACCGTGTTGACGATGATGTAGGGCGTCCCCTGCGCCGCGTCTTCGGGCGAGCCGAGGAACTGAACGCCCAAGAAAAGACCGAAGAAGACCGCGTAGAAAGTGAACAGTAAACTGAGCGTATTAGGTAAGTAGCGCCGCAGTTCGATCGCGACTTTGCGGACGTTCGCCTCTAAGACGTTAAACCAGAGCATGTTCGGTTTCGCTTTCCGCCGGTTCAGGTTCTTTGACGAGTTCCATAAAGACCCGCTCGAAATTGACAGCGGTGCGGTCTATCGCTTCGACGGGGGTGCGCTCGAGTCTCAAAATCTCCATGAGGTCGTAGATGGCGTCGCTGTGCTCGAGGCTCACCTTGAGCGTCCCTTTCTCCCCGCCACTATTCTCCCCGTTGTCGTAGCTCAGAACCGGAAACGCACGCTCTAGCCGCCGCTGCTGCTCCGAACTGAGCGGTGCGCCCAGCGTAACGACGTACGCTCTCGTTTCAAAGAGTCGCATCAAGTTCTCGACCTTATCGTCCACCACCACCCGCCCTGCGTTGATAATCACGGTGCGCTCGCAGAGGTCTTGCACCACGGGCATGTCGTGGGTGCTCACAATGATGGTGCGTCCTTGACTCGCGACTTGGCGGAGCAGTCTTCTGACTTCGTAGCCCGTCGCTACGTCCAGCCCGAGCGTCGGCTCGTCTAAGAGGATGACCTCGGTCTCGGCGAGCATGGCGACGGCGATGGCGAGTTTTTGCTGCATCCCCCTCGAGAGGTTGTTGACTAACTCGCCCGCTTTGTCCTCTAAGCGAAACCGCGCCAAGAGGTCATCGATCTTGCCCCTAACGCTTCGCCGCGACACGCCCCGGTTGCCCGCGAAGTATTCCAAGTTCTCCCGCACGCTCAAGCGCCAGTAGAGGTTGCGGTTGCCTTCTAGCACGGCGCTGATATGCCGCAGAGCCTCCAACCTCTTGCGCTGATTATCCACGCCGTTCACGGTGACGCGCCCCTCGTCGGGTTTGAGAAGTCCGCAAATCGTTTTGATCGTCGTTGTTTTCCCTGCCCCGTTCGGACCTAAAAGCCCTAAGATTTCACCTCTCGCCACCTCGAACGACACGTCTTCGGCGGCGGTAACGACCTCTTTCGACTTGCGTTTTCCGTAGCGCTTGGTGACGTGCTCGAGTCGGATGATGGACATGGCTTAGTGTGCGCTTTTGGCGGGCTGTCTGTCTACTCGAGAAGGGAGGGGAGTAGGCTCGAGCCGCTCCGCCCAACCTCTTAGTGTCTGTGCCAGGCGACTTCTCAGTGACGTGTGACCCAGCATCTTCGCGCGGCTGACCTCTTGATGATAGCGAGCGAGCTTATCTTGACCTTCCCGAATTACGAAACTCGTTTCCCTCCACATACTGCACTCCTTCCGTTGAGTGAATCTTAGAAGCTTGTTGGTCAAATATCAAGTTTACTTTTATATTTAGTAAAACTAAGCTACTATGTTTACGTTTATTTTTATTTTGTTTTACCATCACTTATCTCTCCTCGCCTAATCTCATCATGGGGGTAAGCTACTTCAAATGGAAGACACCTCTTTGAACAAGCCCGCAGATGAAACGGTTGTGGTGACAAACCCCGAAGCGGCGCGGGTCTTAGCGGACCCTGCCGAACGGCATTTTCTAAACCCCTTTATACGCGGCGAGAGAACGCTCAGCGAAGCGGCGGCGGAGGTTGGGCTCAAGCTCAACGCGATGCACTACCGCGTGCAAAAACTCCTAGCTTTGGGGCTTATCGAAGTGGCGCGGGAGGAGCCGCGCAAGGGGCGAGCCGTCAAGGTGTACCGGGCGAGCGCCGAGGCGTTTTTTGCCCCTTTCGAAGTGACGCCTTACGCCTCGTTAGAAGCGCTCATTAGCGAGATGCTGCACGCCTCTTCGGAGCGCTTTATCCGCAACCTCGCACAAACATTCTTAGACCGAGCCGACAGTTGGGGCGTCTTATTGGCGAAAGAGGGGGAGAGTGGCGTCGCCCGCCTCGCGCCCTCTCACAAACCCGAAGCGGAAAGACCGGGCGCGAGCATCCTCGACCCCGACTTTCCCGCCGTATGGGTTACGAACGGCTTCACCGCGCTCACGTTCGAAGAGGCGAAGGCGTTTCAGCGGGAGTTGTCGGAATTGTTGGGGCGATACTCGAGACCCGAGTCATCCTCGGAGCAACGCTACTATTTCACGCTGGGACTTACACCTGTGAAGGACTCTCCTAAATAATAACCTTACAGGCTAGCAAATCCAAAACGTAAGCCCAGCCTCTTATGTAGAGGACTGAGCGAACCGTTTAGTATTTTTGCTCTTTATATCAGGTTGAGGTCAGCGGCTTAGAAGCTCGGGCGCAGGAGCGCTTTCGGCTTCGGGCTCGAGCCACTTCGCAATTTTCATCAAACGAGCAGCTAAGCGCTGGCGGTAGCTAGGGCGCTGGCGCTCTATGGCGGCTTCTTTCTGGAAGTCTTACATTTGGTCTTTGGCGGTGCGCTCTAAAAACTTATCTGAGTGAATCATCGGCTCTCCTCTTGCCGAGTCGAAGCCGCCGCGCCACTTCTTGTAGCAGGTATCATCTGGTTGGAGACACTCCCACTGTAGAGAACATCGTTTAGAACGCACATTCTGAGATGAAATCCCGCTAGTCCTTACGGACAGAGATCTGCGCTCATCTATCTCAGTATGTTGTGGAAGTGCTATCAAAACGTGTGGTTTTAGCGGTTCGCCCAGTATCTGAGAATACGGGGGCGTCTTTCGCGGTCTGGGTAGTTGGCTAGCGCGTCGCGTCTGGCTTTGCGGCGCAGGTCGCGGGCGTGGTCTTTGGCAATTTGAAGCATTGGATCAGTAAACATCTGGTTCTCCTTAGAAATTGCTGGTTTTGAATTGCGCAGATATTGTCCTTGAATGTGCGCGTTAGCTTGCGCATCATTCGGTGAGGGTGTTCGTGACCAGACAAACCTGCTTGGGGCAAAAAAAACCCCGACGGATGAGGTCGGGGAAACGGTGCGGCTCGAGTTAGTCAACTCAAACACGTCTCCCCTAGTGATGCGAAGCCCTTATGAAGTCCAGCCATGCAGCCGCTCAGATAAACCGCTTCGCAGCTCGGCTTCGCGCAAACTTTAGGCTTGACTTGGGTATGAATCTGAACCATCTTCGCACCTCCTTTTCCGCCCTTCATGGGCACTTAAAAGTGTAGCAGAACAGGCGTGAATATGCAACCGTTTATACAGCAAAAAAGAAGTGTGAGCTTTTCAAACTCAAGCGTGTGAATGCTTTAACTAACGTTTCTTCGGAGCAAAGGGTTTTCAGGATTCATTTTTAAGGTAATGCTTTAGCAGGTATCATCTGGTCAGAGACACTCGCACTTTGTAAAACAATGTCTAGCACGCACTTCAAGGGATGATATCTGCGCTCAACTGTCTCAATATGTTGTGGAACTGCTACTTGTATAGACGCACCACCGCACTGGCCTTTGAGAGGGCAGCGACGCTTATCAGCTAGAGCAAGCTCGCCAATGAAAAAAGGGACTCAGCGTCCCTTGAAAATTTCGTTAATTTTAGCGTCTGCGCAAACTCGGCGACGACACCCGCTTACTGAAGTTACGCAGCTTAGCGCGGCGCTCCATCTCTTGGCTGGGCTGCTCGCGCAGTTTGCGCGTGACGACTAGGGTAAGCTTGTAGTCTGCGCCTTGCACCTGCGAGGCGATGAGTTCGATATCGGCGTAGGGCAAGTAGTCCTGCAGGTGAACCGGCAGCGCCATCGCATCCTTCTTCTCACCTTTAGTGATAAGTAGAGCCAAGTCGGTTTCGCGCTTGCCCGCGAGCATCTCTACCTCTACACCGAGGCGCTTGCGGGCGTCACTCACCACGTCTTCGACTTGGGCGACGAGTTCGTTGTGGCTCATGCTAGCGAACATAGGCAACCTCCTCGTAACCCCCAGTGCGAGCATCGAAGCGAGTAGGGACTCTCATAGCCTTTATCATACGTTAATATGCGCGCGCGAAGATGACTCTTTTCACATAGGCGCTTTCACCGTCGCAGCGTACGCAAGCTCCGTCGCTGTCTGGTCCCTCCAGCGGGATGCAGCGCGGCGTCGCTTTGGTGTCCTCCTGGATAGCCGCTTCACATCCGGGTTTGCCGCAGTGGTTGACGTAAACCCAGCCTCTTTCGACTCTCTCTTTGAAGGTGTTGTAGTCATCCACCACGAACGAGTGTTCTTCGCGGAAGGTGTTGGCGCGCGCCAAGAGGTCCGTGTGGAAGGCGTCTAAGCTCGCGTGTAGGTGCGTGACGGCGTCACCTAGCGGGATGCGCTCCTTGTCACCTCTCAGACGGTTCGCCACCACCACGACGCCTTCGTCTAAATCTTTGGGACCTAGCTCGAGTCTCAGCGGCGCACCTTTTTGCTCCCACTCGTTGAACTTGCGTCCTGGGCTCATCCCTTCGCGCTCATCCACATGGACGCGCACGCGCAAGTCGCGCAGCCCAGAGGTGATTTTATCCACCTCCGCCATCACGCTCTGCCGCGCCGCCTCGTCATCTTTTCTGTAAATTGGCACAATGACAACTTGATAAGGTGCGATCTTAGGCGGCATGACGAGCCCCTTATCGTCGCCGTGCGCCATGATGATCGCGCCGATCATACGCCAGGAGAGTCCCCAACTCGTCGTGTGAGCGAAGGCTTGCTCGTTATTCACATCGTTAAAGGAGATGTTAAAAGCTTCGGCAAAGTTCGTGCCCATGTAGTGGCTCGTCCCTGACTGGAGTGCTTTGGTGTCGCGCATCATCGCTTCGATGGTCAAGGTCATCTTTGCGCCTGCGAAGCGTTCGCCCGCTGTTTTTTCACCCTTGACGACGGGTAGCGCAGCGTAGTTTTCGGCGAAGTCGGCGTAAACGCCCAGCATCTGCTCGGTCTCGGCAACGGCTTCGTCCGCCGTCGCGTGGGCGGTGTGCCCCTCTTGCCATAAGAACTCCGTCGTGCGCAAAAAGGGGCGCGTGCGCAGCTCCCAGCGCATCACGTTGCACCACTGGTTGTATAAAAGCGGCAAGTCGCGGTAGCTCTGCACCCACTTGCTGTACATCTCGCCGATGATGGTCTCGCTTGTCGGGCGAATGGCTAAAGGTTCCTCCAACTCCTTGCCGCCCGCGTGCGTGACCACGGCGAGTTCGGGCGAAAAGCCCTCCACGTGGTCCGCCTCGCGCTCGAAGAAGCTCATCGGGATGAGCATGGGGAAGTAGAGATTGAGGTGACCCGTCGCCTTGAACATGTCGTCCACGGTGCGCTGGATGTTCTCCCAGAGCGCGTAGCCGTAAGGGCGCACAATGATGCTGCCGCGCACGGGCGAGAGGTCGGCTAGGTCGGCTTTATAAACGACGTCGTTATACCAGGCGCTAAAGTCTTCGCTTTGCGGGGTGAGGGTCTGTTTTGCCATAGCGTTTAGCCTACCCTTATTTGAAGCGGCGTACCACGTTTTGTGCGTGGCGGTGCGTGAAGTCTTAGGGGGAAGACACGTGCACGTCTATGTAGGCACAGAACGGGACGCCTCTAAAATCCGCACAAGAACTCGTGCGAACAAAAAAGTAGAATCATGAAAAAAGGCGAGCACGAAGCTCGCCTTTCTGCTGATTGCGTTAGGAAGGCTTAACCGCCTCCGGTGCTCGAGCCCTCAGCCGTGCCACTTTCGCTACCGCCTTCGCCACCGCCCGAAGGGCCGCACGCGGCGAGCGAGAGGGTGAAAACGGCGAACACGCTGAGCAAAACGATTCTAGGGGAACGGAAAACTTTCATGATATCTTTCATTGTTGCCTCCTTATGGGGTACTTTAACGCTCTCACATGAAAACTCATAAAGGATTAAATGAGCAACGTTAGCGTGGGAGCGGCGCTGCTCAAGTTACAGACGCTGAAACAGCCTTTCATCATGAGAGTCGTCTCACGGAATCCGATGAGCTGCCAGCTTCCTAGTCGCCGCCCGTGCTACCGCCCGTACTGCCACCGGTTGCGCCGCCCGTACTGCCGCTCGAGGCTTCACCCGAGGCTTGCTCTTCTAGGTTCTCAGCTTCGTTTTGCACCTCTTCGGCTTCGCCCGCAACTTCGTTGGCAGCTTCCTCTTCGCTGCCAGACTCTACGGTTGCCGAGCTGTCGTTGTCGTTACTCGCGCCGCCGTCGCCGGGGCCGCAAGCGGCTAAAGAAAATACGAGTAAAAATGCGCTTAATAGTGTTATCAGTTTTTTCACAAAACTCGCCTCCTTTTGCAAAAGCGTAACAAATCACATTTTAATAAATATGAACGTAGCCCACAGACGCTCATCTTCATGAAGGCAGCGGATGGCATCCAGTCATCAATGCACCCACCTAAAACTGCGAAAGACATTAGAAGAGTCGGCACGAACCCTTAGAGGTACCCTGCTTCGCGCTCTGCAAAACAGCTCAGGCGTCTTATCGCGCTTGTGCGCTCGGTATACCCTCATCAGCAACGAGAGGGATAGGCTCGAGCTACCTATTCACCTCGAGCCTACCGCGTCCTCACCAAAGCAGTTCCAAGACATACTGAGACAAAATGCCGCTTTCTGAAAGCCCGCAGGGACGAAGTTTTGCCTTTTGCATCCGCAAAAATTTCATAACCGGCAAGGGTATCATCTCATAATGTGCGTGTTAGACATCGTTTCCTACGGTGAGCGTGTCTCAAACCAGATGAACTTAGTATAGAGTTGTCAAGCCCCCTTCCACCTCTGTGGGTGCTGCTGACCTTCTTAGAGCAGCCCGGCGGGTCTTGCCTTGCTGCTGTTTCTTGTCGAGATAGGCTCTTGTCGGTTCGCTGTGGCGCAGTCTGACTTGGGCAATCATGTGAAAGGTGCGGTTGAGCCGACGGTTGCCGCCGATGTTGAGTTGCCTTCTCTTCTGACCACCAGAAGAGCGCTCGACAGGCGCACAACCTGAATACATGGCAAAGGCGTGTTGTGAACGAAAGCGCGGATGTCACCTGCTTCAGCAAGTAGCGTGGCGGCGTGAAAGCCGAGTTCAGGCAAGAACGATATCGCCTGCTCGAGCGTCTTGAGTTGTTCTTTAAGCACTGCAATGGCTTCGACTTGGCGAGCCACCTCTAGAAGGCTCGCTAAGCTCAGCTTGTGCGCTGTAAGGTTTAGCTAGCGAGATGTTTTGCCTTAGTCAGCTCAGCCAAAGCAGCCCGAGCTACGTTTTCAGCGTCTACCTCATCACTCTTCTTGCGTCCTCTTTTGCTGCGGTACTGACTTTCGGACTAATGTCCACAACCTTATGGTCCTGCCCGAAGGGTATCATCTCATAATGTGCGTGTTAGACATCGTTTCCTACGGTGAGCGTGTCTCAAACCAGATGATACCTGCTACCAGAAGTACACCACCGTCGCCTGCTACCAGAAGTACACCACCGTCGCCGCCATCAGCACGAAGAGCGCCGCGGACTGGTAGCGAAAGTCGCGGTACCAGGGCACGCCCTGACCCTTGATGTCCTCCCGGTAGTTCTCCCGCGTAAAGGTGTACTCGCGAATCTTTTCGGGGTCGGGTGCTTCGGTGGCGTAGCTGATGACCGTCATCAGGACGAAAGCGAAGATGAACATCAGGACCGCCATGTAGGTAAAGTGGATGTTCGGCAGACCGATATTTGTCCAGACATTCGTGACCTCTTTCATGATAAAGAGGGGAATGCCGACGACGAGACCCGAAAGGATCGTCCAGAACGCGCCGTTCGCGTTGATGCGCTTCCAAAAAAGCCCGATGATGTAGACAGCGACGATGGCCGGTATGATGTAAGAGAGCACCGACTGAAAGTACTCAAAGAGCGTCTCGAAGCTGGCAATCGCGGGTGCGTAGATTGCGCCGATGACCATGACGACGCCCGTGATGATGCGCCCGAGCCGCACGAGCGTACTCTGCGAGGTGTCAGGGCGGAGTTCTTTGATGAAGTCCAAGGTGATAAGCGACGAGGCAGCGTTCAGCGCGGAGTCCAAGCTCGACATAATCGCGGCGATGAGCGCCGACATCACGAGCCCGCGCAGACCGATAGGCAAGAGGTCAAACGCGAGCGTCGGGAAAACCAAGTCAGGGTTGGACAGCTCAGGGTATAAGAGGAGCGCCATGACGCCCGGTAATATCATGATGAAGAGGTTGGGGAGTTTTAAGAGCCCGGCGAAGAGCGCCCCTTTGCGTCCCTCATCTAAGTTGCTTGCCCCCAAAGTGCGCTGCACGATAAACTGATTTAAGGTCCAGTAGTAAAAGCCGAGCAAGATCACGCCCAAGATACCAGGCCAAGGCAGAAAGTCGTCACCTACAGGTCTGATAAGGCTGAGCTGACCGGGCGCGAGCTGGCTCGTCATTTCACCCCAACCACCCACCTGGTTTAAGCCGATGATAAAGATCGCCGTCGCACCCACGATGAGCAAAATCGCTTGTACCGTGTCGGTCACGACGACGGCGGAAAGCCCGCCCAAAATCGTATAGATGCCCGCGACGAAGGCTAAAACTGCCACTGCCTGCCACAGCGCGAAGTTTGAGAAGACGGTGGTGATAACCAACCCGCCCGCGTAGAGCGCCCCCGCCGTATCGATAAACATGATCGCCAAAACCGTAAAGGCGGAGTAGGCGTAGCGCGAGCGCTTGTCGAAGCGGGTCTCCAAGTATTCGGGAATCGTAAAGAGGTTCGCCCGCAAAAAGTAGGGCAGCATAAAGAAGGCGAAGAAGATGAGGACCAACGCGGCGGTCCACTCGTAGTTGAAGATGACGAGCCCGTTGTCGTACGCCCCGCCCATTAGCCCGACGAACGACGAGCCCGACATGTTCGAGGCGAAGAGCGAGAAGCCGATGAGGTACCAGGGCAACCCGCGCCCCGCTAAAAAGTACCCCTCGGCGTCCTCGTTTCCCTTGCGGCTCATGTAGACGCCGTGCGCGATGACGCCCACGAAGTAGAGCACGATGATAACGATATCAATCGTAGCTAAATCAAACTGCGGTTGGTCCATAGCTATCCCCCCTAATTGTGTAGTTCCTTTCTCGAGGCTACCCTACACGACGGCTCGCTTCACAAACCGTGTGAGAAAACTATATTGCTGAGACATCCTCCGACTCGAGGACAAGACCGCGCGTCAAGTAGAACTTAGACCCCAAGTCGGAAAGTTTGAAGCCGCCGCTTCATCCCTCAGTCTCACTAAAACTCAGCCGACTACGAGAAAACGCGCCCGACCTCTTTTTCTGCTATACTCACCTCTATGAACTGGCGAATGATGCAACTTCACCCTGGTCACGGATAAGTCCACACTTAACCGTCACAGGGCGCTTTGCGAAGAGCGTCCTTTTTTTATGTTCTAAATTTTATGTTCCACATATGGAGGTCAACATGGACACCGCAGAAGAGAAGAAAGGCGCCACTGATACGCCTACGAAAACCACCTACTACGCTACCACCCCCATCTTCTACGTCAACGCGGAACCCCACATCGGGCACGCCTACACCACCACACTCGTGGACGTGGTGACGCGCTTTCATCGCCTCAAAGGGGACGACACCTACTTCCTGACGGGCACCGACGAGCACGGCGAGAAGATTCAGAAAGCCGCTGAGACCGCCAACCTCTCGCCGCAGGCGTACACGGACCAGATCGCAGGTCAATTCCGCGCGGTTTGGGATAGCTTGGACATCCACTACGACGAATTCATCCGCACCACCGAGGAGCGCCACCAAAAAGTCGTCCGTGAAATTTTGCAGCGCGTGTACGACAAGGGCGACATCATCTTCGGCGAATACGGCGGACTTTACTGCACGGGCTGCGAGCGCTACTACACGGAGAAAGAACTTACAAACGGCAGGTGCCCGCAGCACGATATCAAGCTCGAGTACCGCAGCGAAGAGAACTACTTCTTCCGCATGGAGAAGTATCGCCCCTGGCTCCGCGAAACCATCGAAGACAACCCCGACTTCATCCGCCCGGAGCGCTACCGCAATGAGGTCTTAGGGATTTTACGCGAGCCCATCGGCGACCTCTCGATCAGCCGCCCCCGCGCCCGCGTGCCGTGGGGCATCCCCTTACCCTGGGACGAGAACCACGTCACGTACGTCTGGTTCGACGCGCTCATCAACTACTTTTCGGCCTTGGAGAGCCAAGACCTGACAGAGCGGTACTGGCCGCACGCCCAACACTTCATCGCCAAAGACATCCTGAAACCGCACGGCGTCTTCTGGCCCACCATGCTCAAAGCGGCGGAGTTACCCGTGTACCAACACCTCAACGTGCACGGCTACTGGCTCGTGGACGGCGGCAAGATGAGCAAGTCTAAGGGGAACGTGGTGCGTCCCTTGGACCTCAAGGACACGTACGGCAACGACGCTTTTAGGTACTACCTCTTGCGCGACATGAGCTTCGGGTTAGATGCGACCTTCAGTGAGGTGGGACTCGCAGAGCGCATCAACTCGGACTTAGCCAACGACCTCGGCAACCTCTTGAACCGCACGCTGGGGATGCTCGGGAAGTACCGAGACGGCGTAATTGGCAAGCCGAGTGACCTGGAACCGATCGACGTTGAACTTCGCGACGCCTTTGCCGACTTGCCCCAAACGGTGAGTGACCTCTTCGACGCGCTCCAGTTCGAGCGGGCCATTGAAAAAGTCTTGGAGGCGGTACGCAAGGCAAACAAATATATCGCCGACACGCAGCCCTGGGTTTTGGCGCGAAACGAAGCGCACGCGGCGCGTTTGGATACGGTTTTGTACAACTGCGCGGAATCCTTGCGGTGCGCGTCCATCTTACTCGAGCCCATCATCCCCCAGAAGTCGAAAGAACTCCGCGAACAGCTCGGGCTCACGGGTGAGGTGACGCTGCAAGACGCTGGGAGGTGGAACCTCACGCCAGAGGGTACGCAGACCAAGCCTGGACAACCGCTCTTTCCGCGCATCGACATGGCGGCGCTGCAAGAATCGTTAGAGGACAAAGAGGAGACCTTGGAGCACAAACCCGAGGTGACGATCGAGGACTTCGGCAAGCTCGAGTTTCGCGTCGCCGAAGTCACGAAGGTGGAGCCGCACCCGAAAGCGGATAAGCTCTTGGTCTTGTCCGTCAAGCTCGGACCCGAGGAGCGCACCATCGTCTCGGGCATCAAGCAGTTTTATAAGCCGGACGAGTTGGTGGGGAAAAAAGTCGTGATCGTCGCCAACCTCAAACCTGTCAAACTGCGCGGTGTTCTGTCGCAGGGGATGATCTTGGCAGCGGAAGACGCAGACACTTTGAGCGTTTTGGCGTTGGATAGAGAAGTCTCGAGCGGGGCAGAGGTGCGCTGAGTCGTCTTTAGCCTGGTGTAAAGGCTCGGAACACAAGCGCTATATTGACCATCAGGAGCGAAAATCCGATTGCTAAGACGATCAAGAATCCTGAAAGAAATCTGTTACTCCTAGTGGGTGGCGACGCTTGAGGGTGGGCATCTTCCTCGAGTATCGTCACCAGAACCTGCTTTTTTGCGTCTAAAGTATAGCAGGCATCATCTGGTTTGAGCCAATCTAAGAAGGTAAAACATAGTCTAGCACGCACTTTCAGTGATGATGCCTGCGCCATTTTGGATCAGTATTTCTGATAATCGCTATAATAGGCTCGAGCAGTTCGATATGACCATGTTCATCTATGACAGCCTTGAGCGTACGCATGAAATAGTTTAGCATTTGCTTTGTGGAGGAGGCTCGAGACCTCTCGAATATCATGCCCTACTAGACCTGCTAGACTAACCTTATGACGACACAAAAGCGACAGTTCATCACGGACGAAGCAGGCAAGCCCGTCGCAGTTATCCTGTCTTTAGAAGATTACGCCCGTGTTCGGAGTATTCTCGAGCCCGAGCAGAGCGAAGAGGATAAGCTAGCCCTCTTGCAAGAAGCGGCGAACGATGAGGCTTTCCTAGCTGACTTAAACCAGACGATGAAGGATTTTGAGCACGTTGACGCGGAATGGTGGGAGCCAACTGAGTGATTTACCAGTGGCACGTCTTCCTCGCCTCACTTGACCCCACTCAAGGTTCTGAGCAAGCCGGTGTTCGCCCCGTGTTAGTCGTTAGCCGCGAGCAGAGCAACCAGGTTCTGCGTGTCGTCAACATCATTCCCTTAACCTCTTACAAAGGTAGGCGGATGTACCCGAATGAAGTGCTGCTGAGGGCTGAAACTGCCGGTCTCAAAGTTGACTCTGTGGCACTCTGTTACCAGCTTCGCACGCTTGATAAAACGAGGTTGGGTAGAGAGTTCGGCGAGCTAACCGACGCTAAGCTAAAACGAGCTATTTTAGATGCTGTACGGTTTCAGCTCGAGATGTAGTGTTTTAGTTCTCGAGTGAGCCCACCAAAGCTCTTTATTTCAAATTTCTCAAAATTCTGTAACTGTCGGTAGAATGAGCTGTGTCCATCACATGGAGAGGCTTTGACTACATCAACGCAGGTAAGGAAACGGCTGAGTTTCAAAATCTATCTCATTATCTATTCTTGCATCGCCACAACATTTCAGCATGGAAGATCAAGGAGCACAAAAATCAACCGGGCGTCGAGATTGAACCTATTGAAGTCGAAGTAGAGGGTGAAAAGGTTTTCGCTTCTTACCAAGCAAAGCATTTTGATAATGGCATTGATTGGTCACAGTGCAAGGATTCAGTAGAAAAAGCAGTCAAGAAGAAGGAGCAGGATGCTTATACCGAGCTTGCACGCATCGACTTCTACATCAATAAGGATGCTGTACAACAAACCTCAGCCCGAGACAAGATTGAAGGCATAGCTAACAGTGCCGGAATCTCAATTCACTGGCACTATGGTAGGGAGATACTTTTAGAGTTAGACAATCCCTCTGCAGACGATACGCTGAAAGCTATCGCGACGCGATTCTTTACTGGAAGAGATTTAGGGCGCAAAATTCGCGTACCGAAAGTTGATGCTCCTATAGCTGAAGTCGTGGGGCGTGACGAACTTGAAGCTAAGATTAGAAAAGCCCTGCAGGAGCGGCAACGTGTCCAACTCTTCGGTCTTCCCGGTGTAGGTAAAAGCACGCTTGCTCAACACGTTACAGCTTCTGAAGAAATGATACTTGGCGCAACTATAGTAAACGCGAGAGACCTATCGGGAATACATGGAGGCGAATCCGTCGGGCAGCAAATCCAGTTGCTTGCCGAAAAAGCGGCGAGCAAGTTTATAGAAGGTCGCGTTGAGGGCGATGTTCTCGAGCTAGCCAAAGAGCTTTTTCGCTCAGATGAGCGGCTGCTCGTTATTGACAATCTCGAAGCCCCCGAACTCATTCGCGGCTTTATTGAAGCTGTCCGTCCTGCACAGTTACTCCTTACAAGCAGGGCAGCGGTGAGTCACGAATTAGTGCATAGTATCCAAGTAGGTAAACTTTCGCCAGATGCAGCCAGGAAGCAGTTCTACAACGACTCGAGACTCCCTGAAGATTCCGAGACTGAAGCAGTGGATGAGATTTGTTCGCTACTCGGCTATCTACCTCTCGCTATTAACTTATTGGCCGTGCAGATCAACAGCTATTTTGACGGAAGCCCTGAAAAAGCCCTGGTTGAACTGCGGCAAAAGCGCCTCGAGTATCTCGAACGCTATGAGGATAGTTCATTAAGTTCAGAAAGCAGCGTGCGCCTGTCCTTCGAGCTTTCTTATGAGCATCTAAAACCGGAGCAGAAACGTATTTTTCAGGTCATGGGTACTTTGATGCCTTCGGGCTCTAACTTAGCATCTATCGTTTACATGGGCGGTTTAGAAGAGTTTCCTGTTAAGCGTGCGCTAACTGAGTTGGGGCGGCGCTCACTCCTCGACACCTCTAAGGAGAAGTACTCTTTACACGCACTGCTTTGGGAATACGCCAAAGAGAAGTTTGAAGAAGAGGGTAGTGAGGAGGGGTTAAAGGCTAAAACATGGCAACTCGTTCACGAACTTCTCGAAGGGCATGAACCTGAAACGCGAAGAATTGACCTACAACTTTATAAGGTCTACTGGGAACAGGCTGTATATTTGCTTCCAGGACTACAGCCCAAACAAAAAGACTTTATTGCAGTTTTAGATGCAGTCCACATTTATCTGATGAGAACGTCTCAATATTGGTCGGCGCTCGACTTAGCTTTTTAGGTTTTCGATTTGATACGAGAACCAGAGCATCGTATCGAAGTTGTAACTCTAGATAAGATAGGAAATATTGGTCAAAAACTCAATTTTTCTGAAAGAGCTGTAGAATATCACGAGGAAGCTTTAAGGTTAGTCAATAAGCATGACTATTGCGATTTGGAACGTGTCATTCTACTTAATCTTGGAAATAGCTATTTACATACTAAGGAATACGCGAAAGCTCTTGAGTGTCATGAACGATCGGCTGAAATTGCTCGAAAATTTGGCGACAAACGTGGAGAAGGCAAAGCTATAGGCAATCAAGCTATTGCTTTATATCAGCTAGGTAGATATGAAATGGACAAACGGTATAAAGCGTATGAGCTTGCTGCTATATCTCTATTCATTGCTAGAGCCTTCGGTTATCGCGAAGATGAGCTACAAGCACTCGGTAGTTTTGCTGGCATTGTCGCTAATATTTTTGGGGATAGGGCTTCAAAGCAGCTTCGCGAAGAAGCTCTAGTTATCGCTGAGGAATTGGGGAATCGAGATACGCAAAGCGCGTTGCTCCATGACATTGGAGAGATAGAACGGGAACTGGGCAATCATGAAAAAGCGCTAGAACACTTCACGAAAAGTTTTGGTATTGCTCGCAAAACAGGTGAAATTTCATTGAAGCTACGGGCTCTTAGAGAGATGGGAGGAGTAGCCCTTAAAATGAATGAACCTAATAAGGCACGAAGGCGTCATTGTGCAGCCTTGGCAGTAGCTCGAAGAATTGGCAAAGCAGAAGAGGCGGCGGCGCAGCTTGATTATCTTGGAAATGCTTACCTAGCTTTGGGAAATACCGAAGAAGCACTGCGCTGTTACTCTGAAGCTTCAGCCATCTTTGAGAAGATAGACGACTATATAGGTGTTACTATAGTAACTAGGAATATTGGTCATGTTTATTGGCGGAAACGAAACTACAAACATGCTCTTAAATTCTTCTTCTCTTCACTTGAGCTTGCAGTAAAGTATCAGGACCGAGAAAGTGTTCTTTACAGTTTGCTTACTCTGAGCGACTTTTTCTTTGACATCAGGAACCTTTGGCATGAAGTAGTATTTTTGATTGCGGCTTGCCCTATCTTAGAGCGCGGAGGCAATCCAAAATTTCACCGAGTAGCCAGCATTCTTAATGGAAGACGTAAGATGATGCCGGGGTTTGACTACTTTATTGAAGCACTTATCAGCGGTACAGAAGACGAACTAATAGAGCGCGTAAGAGCAATGGGACTGTTAGACAAAATTTCGCGAGACTATGTAATGAATCTGCTGGAAGCGGAGTAGACCATGAACTTTGTATTTAGGAACCTTTCAACTTTTTCAAATGCTTTCAACGCATTGCTTCGAACTTAAACACCCCCAGCACCGCAATCTCCACGCACTCGAGCGGGTACCATAAACGCCGTCATGCACGCCCTATCCCTTACTCACGTCTTTAGAACTTGGTGGCCCCTCGCTATAAGCTGGCTCTTCATGGGCTTAGAGCAGCCGCTCGTGGGCGCGGTCATCGCGCGCCTGGCTGAGCCGACGGTCAACTTAGCTGCGCTAGGGGGCGTCGTCTTCCCTATCGCGCTCATCATCGAAGCGCCTATCATCATGCTGCTCGCGACTTCGACGGCGCTCAGTAAAGATTGGGCGTCGTACCAGAAAATCTACCGCTTCATGATGGTCTCGGGGGGTCTGCTCACGCTGCTCCACGTACTGCTCGTTTTCACGCCGCTTTATGACCTCGTCATCGTGGCGGCGCTCAGCCCGCCGCAAGAGGTCATAGCGCCCGCGCGTTTAGGGCTTATGGTCATCTTGCCCTGGACCTGGAGCATCGCGCACCGCCGCTTTCATCAAGGGGTGCTGATCCGTTTCGGGCAGTCGAGGGCAGTCAGCACGGGCACGCTCATCCGCCTCTGCGCGAATATCGTGGCGATGGGCGTAGGGGTAGGTGTGGCGCTTTGGGTAGGAGGGGTGCCCGGCATCGTCATAGGCGCGGCGGGCATCGCGGCGGGCGTCCTCACCGAGATGGTTTACATCGGCTGGCGGGTGCGCCCGGCGCTGCGGGAGCTTAGGGAAGCGCCCACTGCGGAAGACCTCACCTGGTCCGCGTTTTACAGCTTTTATATTCCGCTCGCCGCCACCTCTTCTCTCCTTTTACTCACGCAACCGCTCGGCAGCGCGGCGCTCGGGCGGATGCCGCGGGCACTGGAGTCGCTCGCGGCTTGGCCTATCCTGAGCGGCTTTATCTTCGTGTTTCGGAGTTTGGGCATGGCGTATAACGAAGTCGTCGTGGCGCTCGCGGACGAGCCACAGTCACTGGTGAGCTTGCGCCGTTTCACCTGGCTGCTCACCGTAGGCATTTTCGGAGCGCTCCTCCTCATCGCGGCGACACCTCTTAGCACGTTCTGGTTCGAGAACGTTGCGGGGTTGGAGCCTGGGCTCGCGCGGCTCGCGCAGTCGGGCCTCTGGTTCGCGCTCCTGTGGCCCAGCCTCAGCGTGCTGCAAAACTGGTATCAGGGGCTTATCGTGCACGGCAAGCGGACGGGTAGCGTCGTGCAGTCCGTCGCGCTGTCTTTAGCCGTAAGCGCGGTTATTCTCGTGGGCGGCGTGCTGTGGGAGGGCGTGGCGGGGCTCTACGTCGGCGTGGCGGCGTTCGTCGTCGGGAGCGGCGTACAGGTGGCGTGGCTCTGGCTCAAGGTGCAGCCCGTCGTGGTGGGGCTCGAAGCCCGCGACGAACGCGCCCAGGTGGGCAGGCTCGAGCCGCAAAGACGCTGAACTTCTTTACGTGTTGTCCGCCTCTACCGTTCGCCTCAGTTCGGCGCAGGTCTGAATACGGCGTAGCGCGCCTTACCCGCCGCTTTTGCGCGGTACATCGCTGCATCTGCGTCGCGCAGAATCGCTTCGGGTTGGCGGTAGCGCGGCTCGCTCACGACGATGCCGATGCTCACGGTCACGCGCAGGGTTTCGTCGCTCAGTTCTAGCGGCTCGGCGAACGCTTGGGCGATGCGCTCCGCCGCTTGCGCCGCGTCACGTTCACTCTGCACGTCGCTAAGGAGCACCGTGAATTCGTCCCCGGCAAGTCGCGCGACGATATCCGAGGGACGAACCACGTGCTTGAGTCGTTCAGCGATAGCTACTAATAACTCGTCGCCGACGCCGTGCCCAAACGTGTCGTTGACCCGTTTGAAGTCGTCGAAGTCGAGAAAGAGCACTGCGTAACGCTGCCCCGGATGACGCTCTAAGCGGCTGATCGCGGTCCAGACGTGCTCGGCGAAGAGCTTGCGGTTCGGCAGTCCCGTGAGCATATCGTGTAAGGTGTCGTGCTCGAGCTTCATATTCGCGAGCTGGAGCTGTTCACGCACGCTCTCCAACTCGTCTTCGCGCCGCTTCTGCTGGGTGATATCCCTGGAGACGAGCAGGAGCTTTTCGGGCTCGCCTTGGGCGTCTAGCATGGGTGTGACCCGGACGTCCCAGAATCTGGGCTCGCCTTTCGCCGTCGCCAAAGATTCTTGGAAGCGTCCCGTTCCGTTTTCCCTAGCGCTCTGCAGTGCCCGCCGCGCGTCCTCGGTGTCCGCGCCGTGCCACAACTCGAGCCAAGGCTTTCCCAAAAAGTCGTCCACGTCGTCAAGCTCTAGCGCCTTTTGCCCGTTCGGGCTCATATAGAGTAGCGCGCCGTCTAGGTCCAAAACTTTGATGCAGTCCTGAATGCTCTCGAGCATCTTCCGGTTGAACTCGCGGCTGCCCCTGAGCGCGGCAGCAGTGAGGTGGAGGGCGTGGCGCTCGAGGTTTAGCGTGGCGGCGTCTAAGAGCACGGCGCGCTCCGCCTCGCCAAAATGCTCGCGCGGCTCGCGGTGGGCGACGCAGAAATGCTGCCCGCCCAAAGACGTACCCGCGTAGAAGCGGAGCCCTAGCCGCCGGACAGCGGCGTGCTGGGCGGTGCGCGGGTCCCTTTCGGCGTCGAGGATCACGCGCACGTCTCCGGCGGTCCCTTCGGGAGCACCGACCTCACGCACGAACGCCCAAAGCGTCGCTTGCTGAGGCGCGTCTAAGCCACGCGCGTATGCTGCCTCCTCACTCCCGACGAGCACGATGGGCACGCCAAAAAGGTGGCACATTACGTTCAGTGCACGCTCCAAGGCTTCGTGAAAGGGTATCAACTGAGGTTCCGCCACGGGGCTAAGTATAGCTCGAGGCTGGTGTCAGAGAACACAATCTACCCCTTTCTCGTTTCAGGTGGACCTGAGCGGTGTACCACACTTTATGTACTACGCTTCGTGTACGCGGCAGCCGCGAGAGACGCAACACCGCTTCCGCCTACGCGCAAGACCTTTCAGCAGTACAACTATACCAGAAAATATGTAGCGAGTGTCCCGAAGAATCTAACGCTCGAGCCCATCTTTCTCGCGCTGCGCCCCGATTTTGAAGAGCGGCGTCGCCCGCTCCGTGCGCGGCACACGGTGACAGGCGCGGCAGCGCGGCTCGTAGCTCTCCGCCGCGCCGACTAAAATGACGGGGTCGCCGTAGTGCGCCGGATGACCGCCGATGAGCCGCTGAGTGCGCGTCGCGGCGTGGGTGCACTTGCAGATGGCGGTGAGTTTCGTCACCGACTCCGCTCGCGCCAAAAGCTGCGGCATCACGCCGAAGGGTTCGCCGCGAAAGTCTAGATCGAGCCCCGCAATCATGACGCGCTTGCCCTCATCCGCGAGGTCTAGGGCTAAAGAGACGAGTTCATCCCCTAAAAATTGTCCCTCGTCGATGGCGACGACTTGCGTCTGCGGCTCCAGCCTCTCGCGCATCTCCCCAGCGTCGCGCACGGCTACTGCCTCTAAAGTGCGCCCGTTGTGCGACGCCACCGACACCGCGTCATAGCGCGTATCCAAGGCGGGCTTGAAGACCTGGACCTTTTGTTTGGCGATAAACGCGCGGGTCACGCGGCGGATTAACTCTTCGGACTTGCCTGAAAACATGGGACCGACAATTAGCTCGAGCCAGCCCCCTCCAAAACGATAGAAAGGCATGAGGGATACTTTACCTTGAAGTGAAGGGGAATGCGAGAGGCAGATGAGGAGAAAAAGCGCTACAGTTCGCCTCATCACCTCACCGAATCTATGCGCAGCCCGCTCTCGCCGCCCCTAGCGCTGCACCCGCCCACTCGAGCCTCTTACCACCAGCTCTGTTTTTAGACTTCTCGAGGTGGGCGTTTCACCTCGCAGCCGCGCCAAAAGCATCTCCCCGGCGATGCGCCCCTTCTCGACATAAGGTTGTCGCACCGTCGTCAGTGGCGGCGTCGCTTGCGCCGCGAGGACGCTGTCGTCGTAGCCGACGATGGAGAGGTCAACGGGCACGCGGACGCCCCGTTCGGTGGCGAGTGCGAGCGCGCCCAAGGCGAGCTGGTCGCTCATTACAAGAAAGGCGGTTGGGGCCCAAGGTTGGCTGAGGAGCGCCGCCGCAGCTTTTCGCCCCTGTTTTACAGAGTTGTCCTCCGTTTCGTAAACGAGCACCTCGTCCCAGGCGAGCCCGGCGGCGCTCACAGCGGCGGCGTAACCTCGCAAGCGGGTCTGGGTTGGGCGGTAGGCAGCCTCTCGTTGCCGCGCTGGGCCGATCAGCGCACCCTTCGCACTCAGGTCTAGCTCGAGCGAAATCACCCCCAACCTTTTGTGACCCAGACTGAGCAGGTGCTCCGCCGCTCTATACGCTCCTAACTCGTCCTCAACAATCACCGAGGGAACGCCCGCGATATCTGGGTTATCTACAAGAATAGTGGGTAGATTGCGTCCCAGCGCAGTGTCTAAAAGAGGGTCACGGCTCGAGAGGTTGTAGAGCACGAACCCGTCTACGTTTGCCTCCGCCGCCAAGAAGGTCTCGCGCCGTGACCCGCTAACCTCTCCCCCGGTTTCATCAACCCCGTCCTCCGCAGAAAACCCGCCGACGAGCAGCAGACCGTAGCCCGCCCGCTCCACCTCACCCGCGACGCCCCGCACGAATGAGACCGCAATGGGGTCGGTGAAGGTATACGAGAGCGAGTTGGGAAAGACGAGTCCCACCGCGCCCGTCTTGCCTCGGCGCAGGCTCGCCGCCACCGGATCAGGTCCAGCGTAACCGAGTTCTTTGGCACGCTCTAAAATTTTTATGCGCAACTCCGGCGAAAGCTGGTTGGGGCGGTTGTAGGCGTTCGAGACAGTGGAAAGCGCGACGCCCAAGTCTTCGGCGATAGCTTTCAGCGTGACGCGGCGAGAAGATTTGACATGCATAGAGCTTCATCTTATACTACTGAAACGATTTAGAAAATCGATTCAGATAATTTTCTGAAGGACGCACTCGAGAAACCCCACGAGAAAAAGTGCCGATAAGGTTGGAGCAATGAAGTTAGGGTAGTGGCTCACCTCAGACTGCCAACCTTAACCTCCAGGTTGTAGCTAACGAGGAACATATGCAGGCAGATAAGGTGCATGTGCTGGGCTTTAGAGAAGGACAAGGTCTTTCTGACAAAGCGGGCGAGGCGCTGACGAATTGTGTTGTTGAAACGTTCAACGTGAGCCGTAAGTCCAGTTTCTTTGCCGACAGCCTGATGTTGCTCGTCGGGGATAACAGCTTGATAAGCTTCCCAAAAGTCACTGAAGACGAGACCTTTTTTGTAGGCGTTAGGTACGTTGCCCCAAAGCTTCTTGCACGTAGCGCTACCGCGTCCTCCTATGACGCAAGCAACGACTTGCCTGGTCTGTTTGCAAAGAGCCAGCCATATCCAGAGCTTTTTAGCTTTGCAGCTTACAAACGACCACATTTCGTCGAGTTCAAGCTCTACAGCTCCAGGTACTTTAGGAGCTATGAGTGTATCGCTAAGGGGAGGCGTTATCTTGGCTTTTTTTGAGCCAGGCGTCCAGTGTGTTACGTGATATCCCAAACGTTCTAGCGACACCGCGCATACTAGAGCGCTCTTGATAAGCTTTAAGAATCTCTTCCTTTCTCTCTTTACTGTAGCCGTAATTTGGGTTCTCTAAACTCGCTCGGTTGCATTCCTTACAGTGGTAGCGCTGTTTGCCATTAGGGGCTTTGCCGTTCTTCTTTACGTTCTCGCTGCCGCAGTGATAACACTGTACTGTCTGAGTAACCATCCCTTAGCTTAGCAGTTCGTGTTGAGCCACTACCGAAGTTAGAAAGGTCGTAGGAAGTAGAAGATTCGTATAAGAAAAGGGTCAAGTGAGGCGAGAGGGTGAAAGAAGCAGAAGCCAATACATGAAGTAAAGCTAAAACGTAAAAGAGGTCAAAGCGTAGCGAAAGCAAGGATGGGCGCGAAAAACGGAGGTAATGTATGTTTATCATCGCAGGTCACCTCGCAGCGCAAGCGGCGCGAAATCGAATGAAGGGGAGCGGTCCAGAGATGGAAGATAGAGGCAAGATAGTCGGCGTCGGTCTCAACAAAACGGGCACGTCCACCTTGGGCGTGTGCTTGCAGCACTGGGGCATGAAACACACCTCTTACAGCGTGGAGGCATTCAGAGCGTGGCGCGAGCGAGACTACATGCGCGTGCTAGAACAAGCCAGCCACTTCGACAGCTTCGAAGACTGGCCCTGGCCCCTCCTCTACAGGGAGTTCGACCGAACTTTTCCAGGTACGAAGTTCATCCTGACGAGGCGCAAAGACCCCGAAACCTGGTTTGAAAGCCTGCGCAAGCACGCCGAACTGACGGGTCCGACTCGGTTTCGAAAGGTCATCTACGGCTACGCCACGCCACATGAGCATAGGGACGAACACATCCGCTTTTACGAAAAGCATTTGGAAGAGGTCAGAAACTACTTCAGAGCGCGCCCTAACGACCTCTTAGAAGTCTGCTGGGAAGAGGGTGACGGCTGGGGCGAGTTGGCGGGGTTTCTCGGCTTGGCGCGTCCTGAGATTCCTTTTCCGCACGCGAATAAGGCGCGCAGGTAAGCGGTGTTTGGCGCTTCTATTCCCGAGCGTTTGACCTCAAAAACCGTCGTGGTCAAAGAATCGTCCATGCACTACTTGGAGGCTGGGCAGGGCAGCCCTATCCTCTTCCTGCACGGCAACCCGACCTCATCCTACTTGTGGCGCAACGTCATCCCGCACGTGGCGGATAAGGGGCGCTGCCTCGCCCCTGACCTCATCGGCATGGGCGCGTCGGGCAAGCCGGATAGTTCGTATCGTCTGGTTGAGCACATCGACTACGTGGACGCTTTTATCAAAACGTTAGGTCTCGATAACCTCACGTTCGTCATGCACGACTGGGGCGTTGCGGTCGGGCTCCACTACCTCACGCGCTATCCGGGTAACGTCAGAGCGGTGGCGCTAATAGAGGGGCACCTTCACACGAATACTTGGGCTGACTTTGACGAAGACTCACAGGAGATGTTTAAGAGGTTGCGCACGGAAGGCGTCGGCGAGCGGATGATTTTAGAGGAGAACTTCTTTCTCGAGACCGTCCTACCCGGTGGCACCCTGCGCGAGTTATCTGAAGAGGAGATGGACGCTTACCGCGCGCCCTTTTTAGAGGAGCGAGACCGCAAACCCATCCTGCAAGCGGTCAGGGAGATTCCAATTGAGGGTGAGCCTGCGGACGTAGCTGAGATTGTGGACGGCTATCACAGATATCTAGAGACCTCAGCCGTCCCCAAGCTCCTCCTCTACGCACAGCCGGGGGCGATTATCAGTGAGGACGAGGTGGCGTGGTGCAAGGCGCTCCCCAACCTCACGGCGGTGGATGTCGGGGCGGGGTTGCACTTTTTGCCCGAGGATAGACCGAACGAGATCGGGCGGGCTTTAGCGGCGTGGCTCGAGACGCTCAGATAATACCGTTTTGGAATGAACGGACATATGGGCACCTCTCCTGACTCATCGCAGGGCTAGGAACGGCGCGGCGGAGCGGCAACCTTAGCCGCGCAAGAACGCGGTAGGTTGCTCGCTGAGCGGGGGCAAGTCGGCGAGCGAGCGCAGCCCGAACTCCACTAAAAACCGCTCGGTGGTGCCGTAGAGCAGCGGTCTGCCGATGACCTCTTTGCGTCCGACGACTTTGATGAGTTCGCGCTCTTGCAGCGTGTCGAGCGTCGACGCGCACGACGCGCCCCGCGCCGCCTCTAGCTCGCCGCGCGTGACCGGCTGCTGATAGGCGACGAGCGCGAGCGTTTCGACGGCGGCTTTGGAGAGTTGGGGCAGGGGCGGCGGCGAGAGGAGTGCGGCGAGTTCGTTCGTGAGCGCCGGCGCAACCACGAGCCGGACACCGCCCGCCACCTCTTCGGCGACTAGGCCGAGGCTCTGCGCCTCGAGCGTCCTCTGCAGATCGCGAACCGTCTCCGCCACGTCAGCGCCGCCTAGAAGCTCACCGAGGTCTTTGTGAGCGAGCGGGCGTCCGGCGGCGAGGAGCGCGGCGCAGAGAAGGGCGCGGTGATGAGGGTCCGCCATAGGCGTTAAGTGTACCGCACAACCGGGATTTTTGGGCAAGCGCGTCTTTAGAGGTCCGTTAAGGAAGCTCGAGGCCAACCTCTGCTCTTCTCAACACTTTCGTCCTGGAAACGCACCTGGCTAATCAGCCCGAACTCCGGCAGGTCCATCTACCAAAGATAAAAGTTTCCTAGCCAAAGTCACGATGTTTCGTTAGCGTTGAGTTGGAAGGGCGAAACTCGAGCGCGACAATCCATCCTGAAGAGGTCCACTCATGCATAGGCAGCAACAAGGTATTGCGTTCGTCGTCGTTCTCTTGTCGGCGATGGTCCTTATCGTGGCGCTGCTCGCCGTCACCTCGACGTTGGCGCTCTCGAGCCGCCGCGCCACGGCCGAGGGGCGCGTCACGCTGCAAGCGCAGTACGCCGCCGAGTCCGGGCTGAGCCGCGCCCGGAGCAAGTTCGGCGAGATCGAAGGGGTGCTGCAGACGTTGCGCCTTCGCGCCCATACAACCGACGCCACCGTCACAGCGCACGCCGCGAACTTCTGCGCCCAAAGCGTGCGTGAGTTGCCGGACACCTGGACGCCCGAGCAGCGCAGGCGGGGCGTGGTGCTCTGCGAAGCTGCGCCGGTAGGCGCAGGGGGCGAGGAACGCTTCTCCCTCTTCACCGCCTATACACCTCGAGACGCCTACCCCGAAGGTACGACGCCGAATCAGTATTGGCGCGAGGCGTTCGGCGGCGAACGTAACCCCGTAGAGACCCGCGTCGCCTCGGACGAAAGGCGTGGTACCGAAACGTGGTACCGCACCGCGTTCGGGCTTATCCCCGAAGAGGTGCGCCTCATGGGACCGGGGCGCTACCGCTTCACCTTTGGAGTCAGCCCGGTGACGTCGACGGGCGAGGTGCGCGCGGGCGGCGAGGTCAGCGCGACGCGCACGGTGAGGCTCGAGACGCCGGGACGCTTCGACGTTACGATTGAGCGCTCGAGCTTCAGCGCCTACAGCGTCTTTCGCAACGACACACGAGCGGTAGGCGGCGCTCAGCTCTACTTCGCGGGCGGCGAACGCTTCGGCGGTCCCGTTCATACAAATGGCAGACCGGGATTCGCACGCTCAGGCGAGCAGGTGCCTACCTTTTTAGATACGTTCACGACCGCCGCGCATGGCGCGGCGCACGCAGGCGTCCGAGAAGCGGACTACCCCGACGTGTTTCAGGGCGCACCGGGACGCTTCGGCGCGGACGAGGTTGCGCTGCCCACGAGCAGCAATACTCAACTACGCGCCGCTTTCGGTGGCGTTACCACCGAAAGCGGCCGCGAACGCGAGGTGCGCGCAGCTTGGAACGTCCCCGAGCTAAAAGACGGCGTGTATTACAGCGCAGGCGACGGTCAAAACGCGAACCGAGCGGCGCGTTGGCAGGGCGGGCTCTACGTCAAGGGCGACGCCAAAGCCCTGACGTTCTCGACTCGGAGGGGTCAGCAGGTGATCGCAGTGACCCAAGAAGAGGTTGAAGGTCGCGGCGAGACGACGGTCTTCACACGAGAGGGCGACACGTGGCGCGTCGAAGCGGACGGGCGCACCCGCACTCTATCGGGCGACTTTAGCGGCGTGGTTTACGTGGACGGCGATATCGACCATCTAGGCGGCGACGGTACGAACGCCCCCGACATTGCCGCCAAAAGTCAGATCACCTTAGTGGCTGCGGGCGATATCACGATTAAGGAAAGCCTCACCTACACGGACAGCCCTTTTGGAGAAGAAGACGCGCTGAACGTGCTCGGCATCTACACAAGCGGCGGCGACGTTTTGCTGGACGGACCGCGCAACCAGGACTTAGGCGTGCACGCGGCGGTCATGGCGTCTCGGCGTGGTGCGGGCTTCGGAACGCGCAACCCCAACAGGTTTAGGGGCTACGTCGCCGGTGAAAAGGCGCGCGTCAACCTCTTGGGTAGCCTCATTGAAGATCAGTCGCAGACGGTGGGCACGCTAGGCTCGGGCGGCTACGCACGCCACTACCGCTATGACCCGCGCTTCGCGGAGGGCTTCGCGCCGCCCTTCTTTCCAGCGCAGACCACCTGGACGAGCCGCGTTGACGCCTTTAGCCGTCAACGAGGGTTGTGGGAAGTCGAGCGCCCGTGACAACGACGAAAACGATGGCGATGAAGATGATGACAAATACGACAGGAGCAAAGACGATAGGGATAGGGGGCGTTACGCTCACCGAGCTACTCATCGTGCTCGCCATCATTGGAATCCTCGCCTCACTCGGTTCAGGTCCCTACCTAGAGGCGCAGCGGAGGGCGCAACTGCAAGAAGCCACCGTGCAGTTCGCCGCTGATCTGCGCCGGGCGAGGAGCGCGGCGCAGCGCTACAGTCAGAGCGCGAGCGTGGCGCTGGGTGAGGACGCCTCGAGCTACGTCCTCACCTTGAACGGCGTCGCCACGACGCGGCAACTTCCGCACGACGCTCAAGTAGAGGTTGAACGCGGCAGCGGCGCGGTCTCCTACACCGCGCCCTACGGCGAGGTCAGCGGCGCGCTCAACAGGCGCTTCGTCATCTCCTCTACGCGAACGGACGAGGTGCGCTACGTCAAGGTGATCGGTGTGACGGGCAAGGTGATCGTCAGTGACCTCTAAGGGGACCCTTGAACAGGGGCTGACCCTAGTCGAATTGCTCGTCGCGATGGTGCTCCTGGGCGTACTCGCCACCGCGATTCTCGCCCCGCTGACCGGACTCTTTCGGATGACCGCAGAGAGCACCCGGACGCTGGGCGCTACGGCGCAAGCGCAAGAGGTTATCGAACACGTTCAGGCGCAGTGGCGCGCGTATCCATCCGCCAGAGACCCGCAGAACCCAACCCCACAAGAGGTGCGCAGCGCGGCGGCGCACCGGGCGAGCCGCAGCCGCTACGCGCGTAACTGCGTAGAGAACCTCCCGGACCCTAGCGAAGGCTTCGAGGTCAAGGTGAGCGTCTGGGCGCTCGACGCTGATGCGAAGACGCTCGAGGCGCTCCCCCTCACCTGCGGCGGCAGCGCATATAGCGCGAGGGCGCTCAACCCGCCGCCGCTGAAACGCGTCACCGTCAGCGTGATGGCGGCTGACCCGAGCAACGCGGACCCGAGTCGCGCCACCTCGCTCACCGTGGACGTCCCGAGGCCGTGAGCCCGCGCTCCCACAACCTAAGTCGGCGCGGGCTCACGCTGCTCGAGGTTCTTATCGCAATAGCGATCATGGGCGTCATCCTGCTCGCGTTTACGCAGCTCTTCGGCAGCTCGCTCCGCGCCTCCGCGACGATAGACGCCCGCAACGAACTCCTCAGTGAGGGTCAGATCGCGCAACAGCTCATCGTCTCGAGGCTCAAAGGAGCCTCGCACATCTACCCGCCGGGCACGCGCTTCGCCATGACGAACACGATGCGAACTCGCAACACGGTGCGCGGCGCGCAAAGTTGGACGGTAGGCGCGGACCCCGTTATCGCGCTGCTCGCGCCGCCCAAAGGCTCCTCGGACGCAGACGTAACGACGTGCAATAGGGATCACAGAGACATGTGCTACATGTTCTACGCCTACTACCCCCTCGAGCGCGGCGTCTTCATGGACGAGGCGAACCCCAAGTACGCCCCGCAGCCAGACCCCGCCAACGATGACGCCTGGCTCCTCATGGAGTACCGCCAACACGTCTACGACGGGGTCAACCGCGCAGGCAACAGGCTCAGGTCTCCCCCCGACCCGAGCGTTGTTCTCAGGGGGTTGGGCGGTAGCACTGCGCAGATTTTGGTGGACTACGCGCAACCCACAGAGGAGGGGCAGCCGCCCCTCTTCGTCTTCAAGGCGGACGGCTCCGTTGAGCTGAACTTGCGGATGGGGCGCGTGCAGCGTGGGCGGAGGCTCGAGCTGCCCCTCTTGAGCGTACGCGCCTACCCGCGCAACGCGCTATTACCCTGAACTGAGCGTCAACCTCTTATATGAGCGTGAGTGGGTTGCTCCAGAAGTTGCAATGGCTGGCATACGCTCCAATCCTCTTGCATTTCGGACGCCACGACGTAAAAAAGAGGTTGCAACCTCTTCTGTTGGCGAGATTGAGCGTGATAAGGGGTGATGTGTAGGAGTGCATGAATAAACCACCTCTTTACCTCAGCGCTCGCACAAATTTTCGAAGTGCACTTAGAGCGAGTGGCGAGCAGAGCGTAAACTATAGAGCAGCGAGCACCCATAAGAAGCTCCAACTCAGTAGGAACGAGGAAGCGCGGCAGGGTTGGACCCTACCGCGCCGCTACGTTTTTTGAATTTGGATTTATCTCTCGAAGTCGCGTACGAAGCGCTCTTGCTGCAAGTAGACGAAGCGGGGTGCCATCGGGGGCAGGAGTGCTCGGCGTTGTTGAAGCGCGTGTCGTAGCTCCAGTTGCGTTTGGGCGGCCTTATAGACGTCGCCGAGTCCCCATTTGCCGTTCACGTGTTGTGGCTTATCGAAGCTCACGAAAGAGCCTTTGTAGGTCAGCGTTCTACCTGACCACCTTTCATGGAGGCGAGGATAGTTCTCTAAACCGCCGTTGTAGTCGCCGCCTTGTCCGCCTGTACCTTCTTCGTTGCCAGTGGAGTCAGTACCAGCGAGGAAGGCTGCGTTGATCTCTGTATCCTTAGCAACGCGGTTGCCGAGTCCTCCGTTGCTGTTTGTATCGTTAGTCCAAGCACTCGAGAGGATATTGAGCGAGTCCGCCAAGAAGCTCGCAGGTCTCCAGGTCACCGGGACGGTCATCGCGGTTGTAGTCGCCTTGAACATACATCGCTTGGTCGGTAGCGAACGTCAAGCCTTGGATTTGAGGGTGGCTCGGATCGCTGGAGCGAAGCTGGTCACCGTTACGCACGCGGACGCCGTAGTTATTGATAGGGTTGCCACGAGGGTTAGCACTATTATCGAACACAGTAGCGTAGATAACCAGACCACCCTGCGACGTTTCGTCGATGTCACTGTTGGGGTTGTTGCTCCACATAAGCGGGTTGTCGCTCATGCAGCGCAGAGAGGGCCTGAACGTCGATCTCGAGCATGATTTTTCTACCATTGTTACCTTCACGCCTATCACGGAAGACTATTCGAAACAGCGACCGCATTGGAGATAGGCGGGGCAGCTCCCCCATTCCAGGGTTGGCGAGTCGGAGTTAGCGTTTTGACAGGCTTGAAGTGCGTTTGATGCCGTCCCGTCCAGCTTGAATTTGGTTGGCGACGATATTTCTTTGTGGCACGATGATTCTATTCGTTTTCTACGTCATAAGCGATGCGCAAGTCAGCTTGGTCCCAGTACTCCCCACCAGGATTAAAGGCGTCAACTTTGGGAACACTCAAGTTCTCGAGTCCTGTTTTAATCTGTTCGTTCCAAGCGTCGAGCGTGTCTTGAGAAACTCTACCCTCACGATCACCATCCTTGCACTCAACCGCTGGGTCAGGGTTTGTGTTCGAATTTGCGTCCCCGACGCGCACCGTGCCACCACAACTATTTCTGTCTTTACGCCCACGGTAGAAGTTGCCTCCCTCGCCATTTTCGCGCTCGGCAGTCGTCACTTTACCTGTGATGGTGCAGCGTGTTGTTCGCGTTTGTGTAGAGGTCACCATTGACGTGGACGCGCCCGTTTAGGGTCATGTCAGCGCCCGGCGCGATTTCTAAGTCTTTGTTGTAGAACGCGGCGAACTGAAAGACGGGCACCAAGCGGCTGCGAAAGGTCATCATGGTGCGCGCTTCTAGGGTGTTGTCACGCGGGTTGCGCGCCTCGGAGTGAACGTCGTAGCGGTTCTGGATGGCGTTGAGACCGCCGAAGGTCTCACTGTTGGGGATACGGATGATTCTACCATCGTTGTTGTCCTCGTCCTCGGTGACGTAGGTGATGACGTTGCGTCCGCCGATGGTGGTTTGGCGGCAGGCGTAGTCGTCGCTTTCAGGCGCTTCGAAGTCGCTCGAGTCTTGGCAGGCGGTGTCTTCGTCTACGGCTAAACCTTCCGGCTGGTTGTAGTCCAAGAAGGTCTGGCGAATTGCCTCACCGCGTACGTTTAGCCCACCTTCTGAGGCGTAGAAGCCGCTAGTGCTAGCCGCGCTCGAGGCCGTCGTCGACAGCTCGATACCCGTCAGCGTGAAGTAGGCGGTGACGAGCGCCATAAAGACCACGAGCATGATGAGCACCGTGATAAGCGCGAAGCCGTGTTGTCGGTTGGTTTGTTTCATCTTACCTTGTCTCCTTAACTTGCCTTAACGCGAGAGCGCGTTACGTGGGAAGAATTGCGAGCTGAGCGTGCGCCCCTCTTCACTCTTGAGTTCGATTTCGATGGCTTTTAGGTCTTTCCAGTTTTCGCCCGCAACTTCGCCGAAGTCAGAGTGCCGCTGTCATCATTGAGGATTGCAGTGATGTTGAACTCGCCCAAGCCGTTGACCACGCGCTGCACGTTGTTGCCGTCATCGTTGAGGACAAGCTCGAGCACGCCGTCGTCGTTGAGGCGGTAGCGCCGCTCCTCTAAGAGGTAGATACTGTTCTGCTCGAGCATGTTGTAATCTTTTTACCCAAGAACCGTCGCGATGGCTATACCTTCGAAATAGCTCCACCTTTACCTTTGCTTTAGACCTTTGACCTTAGCTTCGCCATCATCTATTAACGCTAAAGGAACTTCGCCTTGTCACCGTCCCTTGGCTGTAGATGTAAGCTGGAAGTGTTCCACCATTCTCGTTTTTAGTCCATGCCAGTAATGGAGCGTCGTCGGGTATGCCGTCGCTGCCATCTCGTACACGACTCCGTCTGATAAACCCTCTTTTACTGTCACGGGCGATGTCCGTCGAGCATTCTGGGAAGTTCGGGTTTCGTTGCCTTTCGCAGGAAAAGCTGATGATCATAAATCGTGGGATAATCGGTAGAATCGCTGCACGCGGGCATCACGTCGTCGTGCACCGAACGGCGCAAGACTAGCTCGTTGCCGTTGCGCACCGCCATCGCAGGTACGCCCGTCGAGCCCAAGCGCTCGCCCGTCACGCGCACGTCCGCGCCGATGATATCGAGGGCGCTGCGCAAGTTTTGGTTGACTTCGGTGCGCTCTTGGTCAACGGCTAGGAGTTGGCGGTTCGACATAGTGAGCCCAAACGCCGACGTAATAATGATGAGCCCTACCGCCACCGAGATGAGCAGCTCGATGAGGGTGACACCGCTAGTCCTGCGGGACATCGAACTGCGTGTAGACCGTTTCGACTTGATAGTACGTCTCTGCCATCTTTCACCACCTCCACTCGGGTATGTCTGGCACCGGAGCCGCACAGGGGCAGGTCCGCTGTGCAGTATGAAATTCTTGCGTCGTAAAGGGTATCTTCGTGACCGCTCGAGCGGGATTTCACACCGTCCGGGTCAGGCCATAGATTCGGGCCACTGCTCGAAGGACTGTTGGCGCAGTTCGTCCACCACCATCTGCGCCACCGCAATCGCTTCCGTGCGGCGCTGGCTATCCAGATTGCTCCGGGAAAAGGTGATGAAGAGCGGAACGACACTGGCGAGCACTACTGAGAGGATGGACAGGGCGATAAGCGCCTCGATAAGACTGAAGCCACGGGCGTTCATAGAGGTGTTCATGGACGTGTTCATCGAACCTCCACCGCCCCACCTCTAAACAGCTCAATTCGGCGCGTCTTGCCCTTGTCGTCGCGGAGCGTAAAGGTTGGGCTCGCATTCCCTAGACCGCGGCTCGAGAAGCAAACCATTTCGTCACCTTCGTTAAGGTTGTTGACTAGTGTGATGGGCTCTTCGAGGACGAAGCCGAAGCCCGGCGCGTCTTGCCAGGTGTTGGAGTTGTCCGAGCACCGCACGCTGACCTCGGCGCGGAGTTCGCTCGGCGACACGTAGACGATGTGATACGCCGACGTGCTCGCCATCGCTCTGGCGCGCACCTTCTTCATGTGACCTGCTAGGTTGCTCGTGCTGTTTTGCAGGTCGCCTTGCAGCGGCTTGAGGTTCAGCGCCGCGATGCCCATAATGATGCCAGCAACAGCCATCACAACGAGCAGCTCTAAGATAGAGAAGCCTTGCCGCGTCACGGAAAAGTCCTTAGGGTTGGGTCCATGTCAAAAATCACCTCGCATGAGATTGGCGTCTGCCTCTCCGCATGATGACGGAGCGGCGCAGAGCCCACTACCCCCAATTGGGTGATGCACTACAAATGTGAATTTCTTGGTACGGCGCTGAGTCGTGAGGACTTTTAGTGAACGTGAGCGCCACAGAAAGAGGCAATTCAGTAGGGGTGGGTTTGAAACCCACCCCTACGCCATGTGCTCTGTCACCTAAGAAGGTTCACTGTGTGTTGAAGAGGTTGAGCAGTACCAGCTCCGAGATAGTCAACCCTCAAGAGGTCAGCGCCGCCTCGAGCTGAGGCGGCGCTGACTTAATTGAAAGTAGAACGGTTTTAAGGGTTGAACGCCAACACGATTTGCCCGTCGATAAACATGCGCAGTTCGGCTTCGCCGTAGACCTCTACAGAGTCATTGATGGGTTCGTCGGCGGGCATCGAGCGGCTGATGACGGTGCGTTCGCCGGCGGCGTCGGTTACGTCTAAGCGAAATTCATAAGGTTTGCCGCGCAGAAACGAGCCGTAGATGCTGGGGTCGAAGTTCACGGGGATACTGCGCCCATCGCCACGCTGAGCGTTGGGCTGCTCACCTCCGTTGCCGCCCTCTGCCTGTGTACCCTGCCTCGGTCTCTGCCGCGCGCCCTCTTGACCCGCGTTCGTCTGCGGCGGGCGTGGCCGGAACGAGCCCGCGGAGCCGTTCACGCGGAGCGCGACGGGCGTGCCGCGCAGCGTGTAACGGCTCGGGTTGACTTCTGAGACGCCGGGAGGTTGGGCGGGGTCATAAGGGTCCTCGTTGACCCACACGACGTTGAGACCGGCGGCGCGGAGCGCTCTTTCAGCTTGCTCCACAGGCAACCCCTTCACGTTAGGAACACGCACCACTTGTCCGCCACTAAAGGTGTAGTAGAGGGTGACGGGCGCACTCACCTGCGCGCGCTCGCCGGGACGCGGGCTCTGCGCGTTGACCCCCGCGCGCCCTAAGCGCGTCGCGACCTCTTCGACGCGGCGAAAGCCGAGACCTTCTAAGCGCCGCTTCGCCTCCTCTAAAGGTAAACCTACGAGGTTGGGCAACTCCGCCTCGCGCTCCTCTTGCCCGCGGCTCACGACGACGTCGACGCCGCTGCCCGCGCCGAGCAAGCCGCCCGCGTCCGGTGACTGGGCGATGATCTGACCCTCGGGTCTGTCGCTGTACTGGTAACTCACCTCGCCGAGTTGCAAGCCCCGGTCAGAAAGCTGCGTGGTGAGGCCACTCTGTAAGAGACCCACCAGACTCGGGACGCGCGTGTCGCCCGGCGGCGTGTGCACACCTACGCTGACGCTGCGCCCGCGGCGCACGGTGACGCCCGCTTCGGGGCTCTGCGCGGTCACGCTGTCGACGGCTGCGCCCGGCACGTTCTCGTTATAAGGTGCAGCGTTCAAACCAACCTGGCGCAGCGCCCGCTGCGCAGCGCTGAAGTCAGCCCCGACCACCTCGGGGACGCGCACCTCGGCTACCTCCAAGTAGCGACTCCCTAGCGCCGCGATGAGCCCCGCTAGCGCGAGCAGCAGCACGACGATGAGGAGGAGGCGGAGCCCTTTGGCGAGTCTACGGCCTTTTCCGGTACGGCGCTTCGTCAACACCTCTTTAGTGTATCACCGAGATGAGGCTCGAGGTGAAGCGCGGCTTTACTGGTATGATGCCTCCCTATGGTGACCTCCTCTCGCACACTCGTCACGCTGGGCGAAACGCCGCAGCTCGAGCCCGAACTCTCCGCCCTGCAGAGGTTGAGCGACGCCGGTCTCACCCTCGCACCGCTGCGCGTCGTCCCGGCTGAGGTCGAAGAGACCTTTTACCGCACCAACAACCTGCCCGCGCAACTTAACGCCCTCTTTCGCGGGCTCGACCTCAGCAATCCCGATGAGGACGACATCGAGGAGTTGGCCCCCGAAGCGCAGGGGCTCCTCAAGGCGCACTTCCTGCTCGACGGTGCTATCGACCTCTTCTACGAAGGTCTCGCGCCTCTGCCGAGCCGCGTGCGCGTGCGCCGTCCCGGTCAGGTGAGCGAAGACGCGGGCGTCACCGCGACGCGCGGACGCCCCGCGCTCATCGCGCTCAAAAATATCTGGGTAGCGGACTGGTCTTTCGAGTCGCTCATGGCGCGTTTGGAAAGGAATCACAGCGTGGCGCTGCAAGCGCGTCCGGTGCTCGTGAGCGCGGCTGGACTCGAGCCCGCCCCTGATTTGGGCGAACGCGCCGCCGAGGTCTTGGGGCGGCAAGTCACGGTGCTCAGCGACGCCGACGCGGGCGTTACAGGGGTACGCTTGTAAGCTCGAGCTGTTCTACCCGCGCCCTATTCCTCTGCGTCAGCCAAGCTACCCGCACCTATAGCTTCATGACGCTAAGGTGAACGTGTGCCTTGGCTCATTCCCCGCTCACTCCCCAGCCACGCGGAGAAAGCGCTCACCCACTTCATCGGCAGTCTCGCCGAGAGGCTCGACGACGCCGGTTTAGACCGCAACGAGGTGGTGCGCGACGTTCTCGCGCACGTCATGTACGCCAAAAGCTACGCCGACGTCGAAGCCGCTTCGCCCATCGCCGCGCTCGCTTTAGACCCGCGCAACGTCACCTTCGAGGCGGAGCACTACGTCGCGACGGACCAGGCGAAGTTCGCTCAGGTCAAACCGCTCCTGTGGCTCTGGAAAAGCTTAGACCAGACCCCGCTCGGTCAATCGGTGGAGAGCGGCGTGCGCTTGCGGCGGATGCTCGCCGAGCGTATCTTTGCGCGCGCCGGCAAAAACCTCAAAATTTTTCAGAACGTCGAGGTGTCGGTGGGCTACAACATCGAAGCGGGCGACGACGTGACGATCCACCGGCACGTGTTCATCGACGATATCGGCGGCGTGAAGCTCTTTGACAACGCGAGCCTCTCCGACTACGTCAACGTCTACAGCCACACGCATAGCATCCTAGACGTACCCGACGTCACCTTGAAAGAGACCGTCATCGGTAAGGGGGTGCGCGTCGCCTATCACGCGACGGTACTGGCGGGCACCGTGCTCAGCGACGACAGCATGATGGGCGCGTTCGCGCTCGCCACCCGAGACTTCGAGCCGCACGTGGTGGGCTTGGGCGTCCCCGCCAAACCGAGGGTTTGGAAGGAGCGTGAAGGCGACGAACGCTTCGCGGAACGCGCCGTGGACGCGGCGACGTACCCGCGCAAGCCCGACGTGCGGGCGAACCCCGACTACGCCGAGAAGGAGACTGAGAACAGGTCTGAGAACGAGCCCGAGAACAGGTCCGAAAAGGAAACCGCGTAAGTGCGGCTCAGCTTTTGCGGTGCGCTCATATGAGAACGCTAGAATAGGTGATTATGAGCCGGGCTAAACGTCCTTACACCGGGCTGAGAAGGGAGCCAGTCAAGGCGTCTCTTCATTCAACGGTCAGTGAGAGCGCACGTGAGGCAGCGCGCAACCTCACCTACGCTGACGCGATGCGGTCTCTGGGAACGCGCCTAGAGTGTCTGAAGAGACCGCTCTGCGCCGTTCTCAGAGCGCTTCGGCGTCACCTTGCGCTTGGGCTCCTCCTCTGCGCAGTACCCTTAACCTTCGCGCAAGCACCTACTACCTCTTTGGACGAGATGCGCACGCTGCTCCAAGAGGGGCTCTACGCACTCGCCGCACAAGTCGAGGGTCCAGAACTCGTCCAGGCGCTACCGGAGAGCGCCGAGGCACACTACCTCTATGCGAGAGCGCTCTACCTGACGGGCGACCTCGCCACGGCTGAGACGCAGTTGGAGCGCGTTCTCTCGCTAAGTGCCGCGAAACCCGCATATACCCAGCTCGAAGCCCTCATCGCCGCCGCCCGTGGCGACCTCATAAGGGCGCAAACGCTGCTCGAGGCCACCCTAGAGCAAGCCCCCTCCTACAGCGTCGCGATGGACTTGGGGCGCGTCGCTTGGCAAGCGGGCAACTTCGAACGTGCGTTAAGGGCTTACGAAGCCGCCGCCGCGACCCCCGAAGGGACGCTCGAGCCCTGGTCACACCTGCACCGCGCCAAGCTCCTAGCCCTCAGCGGCGACTATGAAGAATCGATTAAGATGTGGAACGATGCCCTCAACGTGCTAGATAACGCGAGCTTAGCGGATGGTGGCGCGGATAACGCGCTCCCTTCGCCCGCCTACGTCGAAGCGTTTTACGGCTTAGGAGAGGCGTATGAGGCGCTCGGCGAACTCAGAGAAGCCGCCGCCAACTACGACGCCGCGCTCGCCGCCGATCCGACGTTCGAACCCGCTACCAGAGCGCTGGAGCGGCTCGGCGCGACACCCCGGTAAGGGTCTCGTTAAGGACTTCACAAAGAGTGTAAGATTCCATACCGACAAATGTGTGAAAATAACAGACCATTTAGTCTGTAGGGTTAAGCTCCTCTTTTGGACTCGAGTCGCTATGGTAGGCAGTTAGGGTACTCGAGTCGCCGTGCGCCAGAACGGGTCGCCCAGAATAGCCGGTTGAGCTTAACCGCAAAGGAGACCCCATGTTAAGCGTAACCGAACACCTCATCCAGGGAGACTGCACCACCCCCACCGTCGTTCCGAGCACGCTCGCCCACCCGACGCGCACCTTGGAGCCCGGCAGTGTGCTCTACGAGTCAGGGCGCGACGCCAGCTCGCTCTACATCGTCAACCAGGGCGTGCTTAAAGCGATCGTGCCCACCTCGCTCGGGCGCGACCGCATCGCTGACCTCTACGGTCCCGGCGACGTGTTGGGCGTTGCCACGATCGAGTCGGGGCGTCACGCCGAGACCGTCGAGGCGGTCCACGACGCCTGCTTGACCCCTTTAGACCCCCAGCAAGCGATGAACGACCGCAAGCTGCGCGACTACATCGTGAGCAGCATGGCGCGGCAACTGCGCCGCAGCCGCGAAGCGATTGACGACGCCGAGCTGCCGGTGGGCGCTCGCGTCACGCGCGCTTTCTTACGCTTAGCCGAGCGCTTCGGTCAGCACGCCGACGACCAGGCTGGCGTCAAGCTGCCGCTCGCACTGACCCACGAGGATTTGGCGTCGCTGACGGGCTCGTCCCGCGTTACCATCACGCGCATCCTGGGCGAACTTAGAAGTGAAGGGGCGCTCTCGGGAACGCGCGGCATCTACGTGGCGAATCCGAAAGGGTTAGAGGCGGCGACGGACCACTACGTGATGCAGGTCATCTAAACCACCTCAACGAACGAGAGCGCTGCCCCTAGCCAGACACCCCCTGAACTCCAAGGTTCTGCAAGGCGTTGACATCTAAACCTGCGTTTCGAGTCCTCTCAATCGCCTTGACGAGCCACTGCGCCGCCTCTTTCGTCGTGATGTAAGGAACGCCGTTCTCCAGAGCGCGGCGCAACTCGGGCGTGTGCACTGTATCGATCAAGAGGTCATAGCTCGGTTCTTCGCTCAGCTCAGTGTCGATTCCGCTGCTCACACTAAACCCTAAAGAGGTCAAATTCGTTTCCAAACTTGCCACGTCATCCCCGATGAGCCGCACCTCTCCTCGAGATGGTGGGCGCACGTTCGCACCTAAAAGCGCTTTGTAAAAAGCCAAATAGGGGTCCGCGTCAATGCCCATACTCTCACCCGTCGAGCGCATCTCCGGTCCTAATACGGGCGGCACGTTCGTAAATTTGAGGAAGGGCAAGACGACCTCTTTAACGCTATAGACCTCTGGCTTAGGCGTTTCGGTGAAGCTTAGGTCTGCGAGCGTCTGACCTGCCGCAATCAGCGCTGCGTACTTAGCGAGCGGATGACCAACCGCTTTGGAGAGGTAAGGAACCGTACGGCTCGCTCTTGGATTCGCCTCGATGACGTAGACCTTGTCGTTTTGAATCACGTACTGGATATTGATGAGCCCTTTCACGCCAATCTTTTTGGCGAGTTTGACGCTGTACTCGTGAAGCGTCTCTATAACCTCTTGGCTCAACGTAACGGGCGGTGTGATGCACGCGCTGTCGCCCGAATGGACGCCCGCGCCCTCGATGTGTTCCATGATGCCCGCGACGACAGCGTGTTCGCCGTCCGCTAGGGCGTCTACGTCGACCTCTTTGGCTCCCTCCAAAAATTCATCCACCAGAATCGAGGGATTGTCCGGCAACTCCGCGTAGACCTCTTCTAAGTATTCACTTAACTCCGCCGCGTTATAGACGCGCCGCATCGCCCGTCCGCCTAACACAAACGAGGGGCGCACCATCACGGGGTAGCCGATGTCCTGGGCGAGAGCGCGCGCTTCTTTAGGCTTTTTCGCCACGCCGCCCCTTGGTTGTGGAATCTCTAACTTCTGACATAGCGTATAGAACGCATCGCGGTCCTCAGCGGCGAAGATGGCCTCAGCAGGTGTGCCCCAAATCGGCACGCCCGCATCCGCAAGAGGTTGCGCCAGTTTCAAAGGTGTCTGCCCGCCGAGTTGGACGATCACGCCCACAGCCTCTTCCCGTTGGATGATGTTGAGCGTATCCTCAAAGGTCAAGGGCTCGAAGTAGAGCCTATCCGCCGTGTCATAGTCCGTCGAGACGGTCTCGGGGTTCGAGTTGACCATGATGGTCTCATAGCCCGCCTCTTTGAGCGCCCAGACCGCGTGCACCGTCGCGTAGTCGAACTCGACGCCTTGCCCGATGCGGTTTGGACCGGAGCCTAAGATGACGACTTTTTGTTTGTCCGAGTCCGTGACCTCATCCTCTCGCTCATACGTGCTGTAGTGATAGGGCGTGTACGCCTCGAACTCAGCGGCGCAAGTGTCCACCGTTTTATAGACGGGCGTCCGACCTCTCTCTACGCGGATACGGCGAATCTCTCCCGCCGAGGTGTTCGTGAGTTGCGCCAAGTCCGCGTCGCTGAAGCCGATGCGTTTGACCTCGAGCCATACCCCTTCGCTCCACCGACTCGGCCCACCCAAGCGCGTCATTTCTTTCTCCACGTCCACAATCTCTTTAAGCTGCCCCAAAAACCAGGGGTCAACGGACGTTTTCTCCCCCAAATAGCGCGTGCTCTTGCCGCGCCGCAGAAGTTCTAACAAAGCAGGCAAGCGGCGCGGGTTGGGGTACAAGCGGCTTTCTAGCTGCGCCAAGTTGAGATCTTTCGTCGCGCCGCGCACGTCGAGTTCTAAGGAGCGCAAGGCTTTGAAGAGCGATTCTTTGAACGTACGCCCAATCGCCATGACCTCACCGACGCTGCGCATCTGCGTGCCGAGCACGTCTTTCGTTTCTGGGAACTTCTCGAAGGCGAAGCGCGGAATCTTCGTCACGACGTAGTCAATGGAGGGCTCAAAAGCAGCTTTCGTCACGCGAGTGATGTCGTTGGGCAACTCATCCAAGTGATAGCCTACCGCGAGCAAAGCAGCAATCTTCGCAATCGGGTAGCCCGTCGCTTTGCTCGCTAACGCCGATGAGCGCGACACCCTCGGGTTCATTTCAATCACGATGATGTCACCGTTCGCAGGGTTCACCGCGAACTGGATGTTCGAGCCGCCCGTCTCCACGCCGATTTCGCGGATGATGTCGATGGAGAAGTCGCGGAGCTTCTGATATTCCTTATCCGACAGGGTCTGCGCGGGCGCAACCGTGATGGAGTCGCCCGTATGCACGCCCATCGGGTCCACGTTTTCAATCGAGCAGATGATGACCACCGTGTCGTTGTGGTCGCGCATGACCTCTAGCTCGTACTCTTTCCAACCCAAGACGGACTGCTCGACCTGAACGGTGTGTACGGGTGAGTCGTGCAAGCCCTGGCGCACGATTTGGCGAAACTCCGCTTCGTCGTAGGCGATACCGCCGCCCGTACCGCCCAGCGTAAAAGACGGACGGATAATCGCAGGGTAGCCGATTTCTTGAGTGAACGCTAAGGCTTCCTCGAGCGTCCCCACCATCTTCCCAGCAGGCGTGCTGATGCCTATTTTATTCATCGCTTGCTGAAAGAGCTGCCTGTCTTCACCCTTTTGAATCGCGTCGTAGTTCGCGCCGATGAGTTCGACGCCGTGTTTCTCAAGCGTTCCGGCTTCATACAAAGCTTTCGCGAGGTTGAGCGCCGTCTGTCCGCCCAACGTCGGCAAGAGCGCGTCCGGCTGCTCCGCGATGATGACTTTTTCGGCAAACTCGGGCGTTAGGGGCTCGATATAGGTTTTATCCGCCACCTCCGGGTCGGTCATAATGGTCGCCGGGTTCGAGTTGATGAGTACCACCTCAAAGCCCTCGGCGCGGAGCGCTTTGCAGGCTTGCGTGCCGGAGTAGTCGAATTCGGCGGCTTGACCAATCACGATGGGGCCGGAGCCTAGAATCAGGATTTTTTTAAGGTCGGTGCGTTTGGGCATGGTGTACCTCTCGAGGGAAGAGGATAACACGCATAAAGATACAGAAATTGTTGCGGCGCTGAATGCTAAAGTAGTGCTGTGGTCACTAAGTACAAATTTACGGTAGATGACCTCTTTGCAATAGATGGTGCTAAGACGAGTCTACCAGAGAAGCGGGTTGAACTCTTAGACGGCGAGATTTGCGTAACGTCGCTGCCGAGTAGCCGACAATCTGGACATGTAATGTGGCTCAATAAGGTGCTACAAGAAGCCTACGAAGAAAGCGCCATCATCAGCGTCCGTCATCCGCTGATTTTGAACGAATACTGCTTGCTCGAGCCTGACCTCGCTCTTTTACATCCAAAAGATAACTTCTACATGGACGCGCACCCCACAGCCGAAGATACGCTGCTCGCCGTTGAAGTAAGCCTGTCGAGCTTAGCCTTCGATAAGGAAAAGAAGCTGCCTGCTTATGCCGAAGCGGGCGTGCCAGAACTTTGGATTGTTGATGTAGCAAACGGACTTGCAGAGGTGTATTGGGAGCCTGATGGCAATAGATACCGCTACAGCTTAATTGTGCGGCGCGGTGAGAAGGTTGCGCCGAGGGCGTTTCCAGAGGTGGAGGTTGCTGTATTTCCGGTGCTTTGAGGGGCTCGAGCTAGATTGGGCAGATAGACCTTGTGTTGCTCAAGTCTGAAAATCCAATCCACCTTGCAACGCTATATCAGGAACATCAATCACGCTAATTCGGTTGCCGCAGATGCCCTTAAAATCACTCGTGTTGTGTGTGACTATGGTGGTCGCACCTTGCTGAATTGCTATTGCTGCGATCATAAAGTCCACTTTTAAGCTCTGTCTAGTTTCGTTGCTTCGCCGACCAACCTCTTTCTGCCGCTCTCGCATCAACTTCGCAGTAAGTGTTGCCGCTGCAATATCAAATGCTGGTATGACAAAATTTCTCTGAAGAGCGATAAGCTGCCTCGGCTGCTCTTCTACTTCAAAGCCTTGCAAATATTCAGTTACTACCGGAGCGGGTATAATGACCCTAGTATTCTGTGCTTCCAGATGGGCTATGTATTTTGCTGTTCTTGCTATCATTTCTTGAGCGTTTGGTGTGGCTTGTCCTTGCACTCCCCAAATAAGAACTTGTGTGTCGAGGCAGATCATTCCTCTATGGCCTCATCCCTAAGACCATCTACATAGTCAGCAGCGTCAATATCGTTCCATCTTCCCCTCGAGGCGTCTGCTAACTCTTTGAATGATTGTTCAAGATTTTGGCGTTGGTAAGGGACGAGCCTTGATATAGAAAACTCTTTAATTTCCCAAGTATCTGAGCGCCATACAGCACTACCCTCGAGAACGACCTCTTCGTATAAACGGGCAGCGAGCCGCCTAGCTATCTCTTCGCTAGCTTGGGCATAGATGGTGCGCCCTCCCGATAATGGCTTAATCGCCGCAGTTGGCTTCATACCACCTACACGAAGGCAGATTCCAAAAAGCGTCGTTGTTCCAGAGATAAGCGGGAGTTGTGGTAACAAATCAGCATCTAGCCTGACTGTTGTTTCAGTAGAAAATTCATTGTGAATAAGTTCAACTGATAGATGCTTCTTGCGTCCAAATTCCGAGATGCCCCTTAATTCCTCAAGGACATCGGTGGGAAGGTCTGAATAATATCCTGATTGAATTGCTTCCGAAGTAGCCGTAATAGCGTTTATAGCGTAAGTATCAGTCGCTATAGTATAAATAGCGCTACCCCGTTTAATTTCCGCCAAGCTAATTTGTGCGGTAACAGATGATTCTTCTTTCGGGCTTAGGGACTTCTCTTGAGAATATGCTTTAACCAGCTTCTGAAAATGTTTAAGCAGTTCTACGAGGTCGTTCACAGGAACAGCTTCAGGAGATATATTCTCTCCTGACATCCGTACAGAGAATGATTTTTGTAAAGAAGCTGTCTCTAACGACATCACGAATACCTCAAAAATTAAGTATATGTACTATATTACAACTTTACATTCATTTGGATGTGACAAGCAACTTATTCTTCCTCCGCGTCCAACTCCAACACAAACTCCTCCTCCCCCACGCTCACCACATCCCCCTCTTTCAACTTGCGCTTACGCCGCGTCTCCACCTCTCCATTCACAAGCACCTCACCTGCCTGAATCATCACTTTGGCGTGCCCACCTGTCTCTGCCAAACCGGAGAGCTTCAGAGTGTCGTTTAAGGTAATCGTTTCTTTGACTTGCGTGTCTGCGTTGATATCCGAATCCATGTGCTCAGTCTATACGCAACGGCTTGACCTCTTTAGTTTTGCGACCTCATTTCTAGCTCGTCAGCAGTTGCACCGCTGGCAAGAGGAGCAACACACCCACCACGCGGTTAAAGGTGCGCTGCGGCACGCGCCCGAAAAAGAGTGAGCCGAGCCAGAGCCCTAAGAACATCGGGACGATAAGACCGGCGCTTAAAAGGAGAACATCGGATGTGTAGAGCCCGCGCAGGCTGTAAACCGCAACCTGTGAGGCGGAGCCAACCAAGAAGACGTAAGTGAGTAGCAGTCTAAAGTTCGCTTTAGGATAGCGCAAACCGAGGTAGATGATAAGCGGCAACGCGCCCGCACCAACTGCCCCGACGATGAGACCGCTGAGGCTCGAGACCACCAGAAGCCTCACCTGCTCCCCTCTATCTAAAAGAGGTCTTTCGTCCACCTGCCGCCCACCCCAGAGCTGATAGCCGCAAAACCCAATGAGCGTCACCCCAAGAATCTGTTGCAAAACCGCTTCGGGCAAGATAACGAGTAAGTTGCCGCCCAACGCCACGCCAATCCCGAAGCCAAGCGCCGCGGGAATGAAGCTCCGCTTAGGCAGTTGACCTCTTCCCGAAAAGGCGAGGGGAAGGTTTGAAAAGAAGAGGAGTGCACCGCTAATGGGCACGACTTCGGTGAAGGGCAAAAAATAGCTAAAAACGGGAACCATCACCAGCGCAGGACCAAAGCCCGTTAGACCTTTGACGACGAAGGCGATAACTGTAGTGAGAATAAAGGTGGCGAGCATCGGACCGAGGACTAGAACCGATGAACAAGGGGTTTCAACCTCTTGCTTGTACCTCTCGAGCCAGCCACGTTCCGCTCACGGCTCCACGATGGAGGGCGCAGCCGGATACGAGCCCAAGAACTTGACGAACGCCGCTTTTCTCATCAGCCCGGTCATTGCGTTTTGTACATTCGTGTCGTCTAAATGCCCTTCGATGTCGATATAAAAGAGGTAGCTCCAGGGCTTGTCGCGGCGGGGGCGGGACTCGAGCTTGGTCATGTTGATGCCATACTCGGGAAACTGCTCTAAGCACGCCACCAGGTCGCCGGGACGGTGCCGCGTGGCGATGACCAAACTCGACTTATGTTTACCCTCGCCTTTGGGTTTTTCGTCTGGACCGAGGATAAAAAAGCGCGTGTAGTTAAAGTCCACGTCTTCGATGTGCTCGCGCAAAATCTCTAAGCCGTAGATTTCGGCGGCGCGTTTGGAGGCGATCGCCGCTTTGCCCTCGCCTCCACCTGAATTATTCCCGTCCGCTAGAAGTTTGGCTGCGCCCGCCGTGTCGAAATCCGTCACCGCCTCCATGTGGTGCTTCGCCAGAAACGCCTGGCACTGCGCCAAAGCTTGTGGGTGGCTGTAGACGCGCTTGACCTCTTCTAGCTTCGTGCCGGGTTTCGCTAAGAGGTTGTGATGGACGCGGACGATTTGCTCACCGACGACGTGCAAAACCGAGTCGGTTAAGAGGTCATACGTCTGGTTGATGGAGCCCGCTAGCGAGTTTTCGACGGGCAAACAGGCGAAGTCGCAGCTTTCGGTAACAGTCGCTTGAAATGCCTCTCTAAAGGTGTGAAAGCCGACGGTTTCCCCGTCAGGGGCGAACTGCAAGGACGCCTCCTCGCTGAACGCGCCGGAGATACCTTGGTAAGCGATGCGGGGGGCTTTTTGCGTGACGCTCATGAAGTAGCAGTGTAACAGGAGAGAAGCACTTCAGCTAGTCAGCGTGTCAGCACTTCAGGTTTTTCCTGACTAGCTGAGACGCTATTCCCCTCGCAACTTAGGTGGCAGTGCCTCCGCCAGCTTCTCCCCGCCCACCACGCCAAAGTCCAGCGTGCGAATCGGAAAGGGGATGGTGATGCCGTTGTCGTCGTAGCTCTTCTTAATCTTCATAATAGCGTCGCTCTGCGCTCTTAGGTAGTCCACCTGCTTTTTGAAGTCTATCCAGAAGCGGACGTTAAAGTTGATGGACGAGTCGCCGAACTCGGTGTAGAAGAGCTGCACCTCTTTGCTCGTATCGAGATACTCTATCGACTCAACCGCTCGAATAGCTAAGTCCCGCGCCTTTTCCAAATCGTCGCCGTACGCGACGCCGCAGGAGAGGTCGACGCGGCGTTTTCGCGTCGCCGAGTAATTGACGATGGGGTTGCCGAAGATGTCTTTGTTCGGTATGAGGACAATCTGCCCCTGAAAGGTGCGCACCGAAGTGGAGCGGAGCGAGACGCTCTCGATGGTGCCGACGTAGTCGTTCGTTTCGACGACGTCGTCGAGTTCGAAAGGTTGCCTAATGGCAATCAAGATGCCTGACATGAAGTTCGCGGCCAAATCTTGAAAGGCGAAACCGAGCGCTAAGCCGATGATGCCGACGCCTGCCAAAAGCGAGGTCACGACGCCCGAGAGGTTGAGGATGCTCAGCGCGGTCATGATGCCGACGATAAGGAGCGCGACGTAACTTGTGGTGGCTATGAGTCCGTTGACTTGACGGTTGCGTGAAACGCTGTCTAACCCGCGCTGGATGAGGTTTCTAGCCGCCCTCGCCCCAAAGTAAAAGAGCAAAAAGGCGAGTACCGCGATGACGACGTTGGGCAGGGCGACGATGGCACTCTGCACCCAACCCGTGAGTTTGTCGGTGAGCTGCTGCAAAGCTTGATTGAAGTCAAAGTTAAACATCGCGCTCCTTGGGGTGGCGCTGCCCCCGCCGCCTCGAGAATTTCACCCTACAAAATGTACCCTATCTGCGCCTCATAAATCACCCTACCGTTTAACGAAACGTCCACCCATCATAGCGAATGCTGCTCGCTACCCTGAGCATCGTCCTTGGGGCGTTTCAGCGTGATGAAGGTGAGTTCGGGCATACAGAAGATGCGTAGCGGCACCAGACTAAAGCCGATGCCCCGGTTGACGTAGAGGCTATTGCCCGCATTCGCATGTGAAGTGATCCAATCGTCGTCATACACCTCGCCGTCGCGGATTCGGGTTAATAAGGACCAGCCGGGTGCTTTAGGCAAGCTGATCTGCCCCCCATGCGTGTGCCCAGCGACGGCGAGGGGCGCACTTTGGGCGGGAAAAGCGGCGAACGAGCTAGGGTGGTGCATCAGAACGAGACGCGGCGCATCCTGACTCAGTTTTGCGAGCGCCAGCGCCACATTGTCCTCGCCGGGCGTATGCGCCCCGACGCCGACGAGGTGGAGCGGGTCACCTTCTAGCGCACTGGGCAGGGACAGCGTCGTCGCCTCGTTGTGCATGACCTTGACCCCGATGTCCTCTAACGCGCTGCGCAAGTCCGCGGCGAGTTGCTTGTCCGGCGGGTCATCTTTAGTAGGTTGAGCGTAGTCGTGGTTGCCGAATACGGCGTAAGTGGGGAGACCCGCGTCGATGAGCGGTTTGGTCAGTTGGACGGCTTCGGGAATCGCGGTGCGCTTGTCGTAAATAAAGTCGCCCGCGATGAGCACGCAAGCCGGGCGCTCCTCGATAATTTTGCGGACGGCGCGGCGGATGGTGGGCGTGTTGTGGAGCCACATCCCCACCTGAAAATCCGCGATGAGCGCGACGCGCGCCCCTTGCCACGCGGCGGGCAGGCGCGGAATCAAGCCCTCTTTCTCCTGCACGTCGATGAAATAGGGTTCGGCGAGTCCCCACAGCAGCAGGACAAAGAGGAGGGCTAAAAACCCGAGTAGTATGGCGATGACGGTATCCTCCTTTGCGTTCGGAGTAGTGTAACGCGCTCCCAAGCAACGATATAACAAAAGCTGGATAAGCGGTGAAGCTCGAGCCCTCCAAAATTAGCGCCTCACCCTCTCGTCAATTTGGCGTCCATACGGTTTAGTCGCAGGTCTAGTCACGGCGCTAGCGCGGTGTGCTGGTTGCACCATGAAATCTTTCACAACCTTGTAGACTCGAGGTGTGAGATTGTGCACATGGCAGCGAATCATCACTTATTTGGAGGCGGCGTCTACTAATCCGTGTCGATGCGCCTTTTTGCGCGTTAAGCTTCTACGGGGTGCTTTTACGGGATGTCCTTACGCAGGTTTTATAGCAGTTCCACAACATATTGAGACAGTTGAGCGCAGATATCATCCCTTGAAGTGCGTGCTAGACATTGTTTTACAAAGTGCGAGTGTTGCTTCGCAAAACTTCGTACACTCTGACCAGATGATACCTGCTATTAGGAGGAAATGATGGACAAGGTACTGATGAGTTCACTTCTTTGGCTGGTAGCTTGTGGGAGCGTAGATTCGGGCGTTGCCCCGGACGCGCCCGCCATCGTCGAAGCGCCCGAAATCACCTTTGAAGCGGCGGATATAGACGCCACCGAAGAGGGACCTTACGTCGTGATAGCAGGACCTTACGTCGTCATCGAGCTGACGTATATTTTGGAAGAGGCCACCTATCCCGAAGCGGGCTACACCGCGCCCGAGTTCACCCTGCAGGATTCCGGCGCGCCCGCCCACGGCGACGCGGTGGAGGATGACGGGGAGATTTTGTACGTCGCCGACGAGGGCTACTTGGGCGAAGACACCTTTACCTACGCCCTGTCTGTCACGAACCAGGAGACGGGCGCTGTGCTGAGCCGCGCGGCGACGATTACAGTGGACGTGCAGGAGTAGTTTGGGCGCAAGAGGTCAAGAAGAGGTTGAGGGCTCGTCACCCTCAACCTCTTCTTATGTCCCTATCTTGCACCTCGTGACGAATCGGAGGCGCTTGTTGTAACAGGCAAGCCGGTCCACGCAGTGCAGAGCCTTGAAACAGGCTTTTGTTAAACGTACCAATCTTTGCCAAACCTTCATCAATCTTAGGTTTTCTCACGGCTATTTGTTATCTTGTAGTTGCCTTGGCACTACCTACTACTACGCCTATAGTGCGTTTAGCTGGTGATATCTAGCCGTAGAGTTACTCTCTCATAGCGCTTCTGGCGCGTGGATTTGGGCGTGTTAGGAGCGTAAACTTTAGAAGTGGAGGACATGATGCAGAAACCTTACCGCTTTTTCTTCTTGCTCGTTCTTATCTTCGCGGTGTCGTGTGATGAGATCGGAGGAGGTGAGAACGTCGTTGACGACGGAGGTCCGACCATCGTCGACTTCAGCGCCTCGCCTACTACAATCGACCCCGGCGGTAGCGCCACGCTCTTGTGGAACGTCAACGGCGCTACGTCTATCACAATCGACAACGGCGTCGGTGACGTGACCTCGGACGAGGACGCTCGGTTCACAGTGAACCCTGTGCAGACGACGACATATACGCTGACCGCGACGAACGCCGAAGGCGACGACCAAGCTCAAACGAGAGTGACCGTGAGCGGCGACACGCCCCCTGCGCCCCCGCCCGGCGGAGACACCGCCGCTCCTACCGGTGATTTCGGCGTAAGCGACTCGCAGACCGGACCCTTCCAGAATGACAAACCGAACGACATCACCAGTCCGAACGACGAGCGCATCGTCGCGGTTGCGCCCGGCGGCACGTTCTACGCGAGAGTCGCGTACAGCGATCCGAGCGGCGTCACGGACATCGCCATCAACCTCGTCAGCAGCAACCCCCCCGACATCGCGGGAGAACTCGATCCGACGCAGCAGTTCTTCACGCTAGGTGAGCCGGTAGGTGGGTGCACCCTCTCGAGCACTCAAGTAGAGGTGACGTGCGTCTACCCCATCACGGTCTCGGACGACGCCGTGAACATCACCGAGCTTCCCAACTCGGGCGGCGAATTCGCCTACGTCTTCCGCACGCTCGTGACGGACGGCGCGGGCAACCAGTCCGAGGAGTTCATCCGAGGCTACGTCATTGTGGACGGGGACGGTGGGGGCAATCCGCCGAACCCACCGACGAATCCGCCCGCGAACGAAGACCCCGAAGTCGAAGAGGTTGACGATCTGACTCGAGGACGGCAGCGCGAGCACGAACCTCGAGGCGTCTGTAGACGATGATGAAAACGACAGCAGTGGAGCGTGACGAGCGGAAACCAGATAACGTCCTTCACAACGGAGGATACCTACCAGCAGATAACTATACGAGGTTGTGACAGATACGAATGACAGTAGTAGCACGGGTTCTGATACGGTAGCGGTCACGGTAAGTTCTGACAACACAAATCCACCGAGCAACCCGGCTTGAGCGGACGGCGACGCTTGACGACGCTCACCGTAACAGACCTAGAAACCAATCAGAACAGAGACGTTACAGGTGAAGACAGCACCGAGGTGACGGCGGTTTCGACGCGAAGCTTCAGGCTTACTGCGACGAACGGCGGCGGCAGTAATACAGATACAGTCGAAGTCACGGTAAATCCTAGCAACCCGAACCCGCCCGCCAATCAAGACCCTGTTGCCGCCTTTACATCTCAGCAACAAGAAGGTACGCTCGAGGTTCAATACAATGCTTCAACCTCCGACGATCCCGACGGCGAAATAGTCTCGTACAATTGGGACTTCGGAGATGGCACAAGCGGTAATGCCAGAGTATTCACACGGACTTATCAGGAAGCTGGAGAATATACGGTTGTCTTGATAGTAGAAGATGATGATGGAGCTACGGACTCTGAAACAAAGTCCGTTACCGTTGCACCTTCAAGCATCCCACCTACTGCTGACTTTAGCGTAAGTCCAGAAGAGCCTAGCGTCGGTAACACGGTTACGCTAAACGGAGCTGGCTCAGACGATCCTGACGGTGATAACAACAGTTTGTCGTACGCTTGGAGCCTCACGCCTCCCAACGGTAGTACGGCGACGCTAAGCGCTACAGATACAGTAAGCCCAACTTTCGTTGTAGATGCTTCAGGTGACTACGAAGTGTCGCTTACCGTAACTGACGAGGACAGTGAACCCAGCGAGTCTCCTGCTACTAAGACAATTATGGTTGGCAATGGCTCAAGCCCAACCGGAGGCTCAGACGCGGGTATTGATTGAGATTTAGCTTAAAAAATTAAGTAAGAGAAAGGCAGCTCCGGGGCTGCCTTTCTCTGTGTCGAGGTGGGCTCGAGTCTATAAAGACTCTTATCTCTGCACGTTGCGGCGCAGCTACACGTGTGGCATCTTTACCAAACAACCGAAAGAGCTACAAAAAGCACGTTGAAAATTTCACATTGTCGCACCTTGTCTGTGTTTCTTCGATATATTTGCCTTGTCCGCAATCCCCAACCCTCTTAGCGGTGGGTTGACTTTAACGGCGCGAATGCGTCAACGACTACGCCTTAGGAGGGCTTATGCAACAACGGCACCACCTCTTCATCCCCTTTCTCTTTCTTCTACTCTTAATAGTCTCGTGTGAGCAGACCGGCACCACGCCCGACGAGCCCAGCATCGTCAGCTTCTCCGCTTCGCCTGAAGAAGTGAGCCCCGGCGGTGACGTCACCCTGAGTTGGACCGTCAACGACGCGACCTCGCTAAGTATTGACAACGGTGTTGGCACAGTGACAGGCAAGAGCACAGTTGTTAGACCTACAGTGACGACGACGTACGAGCTGACTGCGAGAAACGGTTCGGGTAGCGATACCGAAACGACGACGGTCACGGTGACGGGCGATCCTACAGACCCCACCGACCCCACTGACACCGCTGTCCCTACAGGCACCTTCGGCGTGAGCCTCAACGCTAACGGACCTTTTCAGAACGACGATCCCTTCATCAACGACGCCGATGACAACAGAATTATCGACGTAGGACAAGGCGGTACGTTTTACGCCCAAGTAGATTACGAAGACCCGAGTGGAATCACTGCTATTGAGGTAAGGCTCGTCAATAGCAACCCGGCGGGCATCGCTGGACCTCTTAACCCCTCACAAGAAGGTTTCGAGATCGTGAGCGGTCCGACCGGAGCGAACTGTGACCTCTCTAGCAGCCCTGTCGACGTCACCTGCGTATACGAGATTAGCGTTGGCAACGACGTGCAGCCGATTACGGAGCGCACCAGCGCAGAGTTCGCGTACATCTTCCGGGCTAGAGTAACGGACGGAGCGGGCAAACAGTCGGACGATAAGGGAGCAGGCAGCCGGGGCTACGTCAACGTCGAAGCGGATGGTAACGGTGGCGGTGACACAACGACTGCGCCTGTTGTTGACAGCTTTGCTGCGGCTGAAACGACAATCACCGAAGGTAGTAGTACGACACTTTCATGGTCTTTGAGTGGCGACGCAGCAACGTCAGTCGCGATTGATAACGGCGTTGGCGACGTTACCACTGATGACGATAATACGGTTTCAGTTTCCCCAACCCAGACGACAACCTACACGCTTACAGCAACGAACGCTGGTGGTAACGATACTGAGACAGCTACGGTTACAGTCAATTCAGCGTCTACGAACAACCCGCCTGTCGCTAACGCGGGTGCGGACCAAACGGACGCTGTTGTAGGGACTGAAGTCACGCTTAGCGGCGCGGCGTCGAGCGATCCTGACACGGGTGACACGCTAAGCTATGCGTGGAGTTTTACGAGTCAGCCTGACGGTAGTAACGCGGCGCTGAGCGACGCTACTACAGCAACGCCGACATTTACACCAGACGTTGTAGGTGACTATATTGTCGGGCTAACCGTTTCAGATGGCAATGGCGGTAGTGACACGGATTCGGTGACGGTTACTGCTGCGGCAAGCGACGCGGTGATTGTCGAAACGCTCGAGGCGGCGGACATAGACGCCACCGAAGAAGGAGACTACGTCGAGATATTCGGACCTGTCACCGTCATAGACCCGGCGTACATTTTAGAAGAGTCAACTTATCCTGAAGGCGTCGAGCCTGAAATCACCTTAACGGATACGGCCACATCTGCTGGCGGCACCGTGTCTGATGATGATGGAGAGATTTTCTATCAAGCTGACGAAGGGTACTCGGGACAAGACAGTTTTAATTACACGCTCTCTGCAACTATAGACGGGGAAGAGGTGTCTGATCCGGGTACCATCACGGTCAATGTAGAGTAAAGATTGGCGCAGCCGAGACGCGGAAGAGGGTGAGCGAGTGCTCACCCTCTTCTTTTTTTAAGGGCGTAACGCCGCCGTAACGCCCCAAAACGCATACTCGGGTCATCGCCCGCACGACTTATCCAGTCTTTCTAGCGGGTTGAAATCTCTTACCTCGAGAGGGTGTTATGTTTCGTTTAACTCTCCTTATCTTCTCCTTACTTTTTCTCAGCGCCTGCAGCGAACTAGATGTGAGCACCTCGGGCAACGCGCCGGTCATCGTAGAACTCGGCGCTTCGCCCAAGACGATTGGCTTTGGCGAGAGCAGCACGCTTTCATGGCGCGCGCTCGGCGCGACCTCTTATACGGTTGAGCCGGGCGTGGGCAGCGTCACGAGCACGAGCGTGAGCGTGAGCCCGGCGCAGACGACCACCTACAAAATCACTGCAATCAGCGCGCAAGGGCGCGACGTAGAAGAGGTCAAAGTCACGGTTACGGGCGGCGCGGGAGACGATACGGCTGCGCCGAGCGGCGACTTCGGGGTGAGCAAGGTGTCCAGCGGACCGTTCGTGAACGACAGGCCGGGTGGAATCTCCGGCGCAGACGACGCGCGCGTCATTCGGGTTCCGCCGGGCGGCACCTTCTACGCGCGGGTTGAGTACAGCGATCCCAGTGGCGTCGCCGCTACCGAGCTTAACCTGGTCAATAGCAGACCTGACGGCGTAGCGGGTACGCTCGATCCGAGCCAGCAGTACTTTACAAAGGGGGAGCCGCTGGGTTGCGACCTCTCGAGCCGCCCGACGAGCGTCACGTGCGTCTATCCGATCTTCGTAGATGCGGAAGCGGTCAACATCGGCGAACTCACGAGCAGCGAATTCGCCTACGTCTTCCGCACCAAAGTCACTGACGGCGCGGGCAACCAGTCCGACGAGGCGAAGCGCGGCTATGTGGTGATCGACGAGAACGCGAGCAACCCGGAGCCTACACCGGAACCCGCACCAGAGCCTACACCAGAGCCCACGCCAGACCCGGCTGAGAACAATGCGCCGGTGGCGGACTTCAGCGCTTCGCAGGTGAGCGGCACGCTCGAGGTCAAATACAGTGCGAAATCCTCGGCTGACCCCGACGGTGACACGCTCGACTACACCTGGGACTTCGGCGACGGCAGCCACGCCGAAAGCCGCGACTACGCACGCACCTACGCGAAAGCTGGCACGTACCGTGTCACGCTCATAGTGACGGACGGCAGAGGCGGGCGCGACGTGAAAGCCGAGGACTTTACTGTCGAAGCTCTCAGCAGCCCACCGCCGCCTACTGAAAAAGTCAGCGTGCGTATTGATGACGTCGAAACGCTGATGATAAGAGGAAAGAAGGTGTCGGTTGACCTAGAGGCTACGGTGAGCGGTTTCGCCGCGGGCAAGACCGTGTACAGGTGGCGCGTCGTTGCCGGGGACTACGAAGAGGTCAAGATCGAAAACCCTCGAGCCGAAGATACCAAAGTGACCTTTCACGAAGAGGGAACGTACCGGCTCGAGTTGCGTGTTAGCGACGGCGCGAGCGAAGCGGCAGCCACCGTTGACATCAGGGTGAGAGAACGCGACTAGCGGGGTGATGGGCTCTTGCGGAAGCGAACCGGACACGTTCGATATTCAAGGTAATTTAGGAGCGCTGTCTGTAAGGCCGAACCGACTCGTCATTCGGTCCGCTTCCGCCAGCCTCGCCGCTCGCTTCGCCGCCCAGCACGTCCACCTCATACGCCAAGCGCTCCACCTCGTCCTGCGTTCTCGCTAGCTCGTCTCGCAGCTCTTCCAAGCGCCCTAACTCGCTACGCACGAAGCGGGTGTAGGGGCGAATCGCCGCGTTGACCTTTTCGGTAGCGCGGCGCAGCTCGTCCTCGAACTGCGCGCCCAGGTTGTCCTCTAAGCCGTCTCGTAACTCCTGCATCCGCTCGTGCAGGTTGCGCTTGGCGACGCGGCGGCGGCGCGGCAAGACGAGCAGCCCCAGACCCGTCACGGCGAGCCCCGCCACCACGCCCGTCACATCTAGCGCCGCCCCGGACAGAAAGGCCACCGCCGCCGCCCCCAAACCGATGCCGCCCACCTGGATGAGCCCGGTTTGCATCACCGCGCCCTGGAGCGAGTTGGCTAGGCGGCGCGCCTCGGCGTTCTCGTCGTAGGTTTCTAAGACTGTCTCGGCGCTGCTACTCAGGGAGCGTATGAGCGTATCGCGGTCGTACTGGAATTTGCCGCCTATCTCGCCCATCACCCCTTCGCGACTCGCCTTGCGCCGCTCTTTCACGAACGCCATCACGTCCTCCCAGAGCTGCAGGTTGCGCTGGATGAACCAGTCCACCATCTCGCTCACCGCTTTGTCGATGTCGCGGTCTGCGCCTCTAATGACCTGCGCCTCGAACATCTCGCGGATGCGCTCGGAGTTGAGCAGGCTGCCCACCTTTTGAACGCGCACCATGTCGTCGAAAAAAACCTCGCCGCGCCGCTCGACCTCTAGGAGCACCGTCTTGACGCGGGCTAAGTAGCTCTCGAACTCGCGGTGCATGTCGCGCTCGAACTCTTTGAGTTGCCTGTCCGCCGCGTCCAGCGTGCGGCGGTCGTCGCTCAAAAGCGTGAGGCGCTCGCTGATGATATCCTGGTAGGTGTCGGAGACTCGCTTCGCGATGCCTAGGGGCGTGCCGAGCTTGAGCTTGAGGCGTTCTTCGGCGGCTAGAGCGGTTTCGATGTAGCGCTCGAGTTCTCTCAGCCCCGTTTTTTGCAGCGCCGCGTCGTCGCCACTCCGCCGCGCTCTAAAGGCGTCCCTAGCCGCCACACCGAAGACCTTTGGATTTACGTCGAGCGTCTCTTGCGCGTGCTCGTTCACGAACGCCAAGACCTTGCGCTGCTCGTCGGGCTCTAAGATGTCGATCTTATTGACCACGACGACAACTTTTTTGCCCCACGAGCGGATGAGTTCTAAAAAGCGCCGCTCACTCTCCGTGAAGGGTCTGTCGGCGGAGGTAACGAACAGGACTAGGTCAGCGCGGGGAATAAAGCCCTCGGTCAGCTCTTGGTGTTGGCGGATGACGGCGTTCGTGCCGGGCGTGTCCACGAGCGCGAGGTCGCGCAAGATGTCGGCGGGGTACTCGCGCCGCACTACGAAGGAGCGCTCCTCGGTGACGCGCTCCTCGTCGCCGTGTGAGACGATGGTGATGCGGTCCGTCGTGGGCGTAACCCCTTCGGGCATGACGTGCGCGCCCAAGAGTGCGTTGAGAAACGTTGACTTACCCGCGTTGTATTCGCCGCATACCACCAGCAGAAAGAGGCCCTCTAAGTCGCGTAGCGCGGTCCTAATTTCGTCCAGTTCTTGCGAGGAGGCGTCCAAGCGCCCGAGCAGCGTGCTGAGATCGGCGAGCAGCAGCCGTTCGCGCCGCAAGAGGTCGCGCGCGGCGTCGCTCATATCGAGATTCATGGGTGTACCATATCACGGACCTCAATTGGAGCGCGTTGCGGTTTTGAACTTATAGCAGGTATCATCTGATTTGAGTGAACGAAGTTATGCGGAGCAACACGCTCACTAGATGAAACGACGTTTCGCTTTGCGAAAAGTGCCTAACTAGCACGCACATTCGATGATGAAATCCCGCAACGGCAGGGCGGCCTGCCCGTAACGCTAGTCCTTGCGGACAGAGACCTGCGCTCATCCGTCTCAGTATGTCTTGGAACTGCTATTAGTTCCGTTCTCTGGTTCTTGCCTCGCCCCCGCCTCGTAGCGTTAAGCTAGGGTGATGCCTACAGAGCCCCAGCCAGAATGCGGAAGGAGCAACATAATGACTGAAGCAGATACGTCCGACACGCTAGAGACGCTCAAGACGGAGTTTGCCGTTTTAGAGGATTTGGCGCAGGCGCAGAGTTTACTCTCCTGGGACCAGAACACCTACATGCCGGACGGAGGGGCGGCTGCGCGCGCCCAGCAGATGGCGACGCTCGGCAAGCTGAGCCACGCGCGCGTCACAGACCCGAAAATCGGCGAGATGCTGAGTGTACTGCAGGGGAGTTTTCCCGGAGGGAGCGATGACGCGGCGCTCATCGAGGTTGCTAAGCGCGACGTGGAACGGGCAAAGAAACTCCCCAGTGACTTCGTCGAAGACTTTACCAAGGCGCGTTCGGCAGGCAAGCAAGCCTGGGTCAAAGCCAGGGCGGACGCCGACTTCGCGCGCTTCGCGCCGCACCTGGAGCAAATCTTGGACTTCACGCGGCGGCAAGCGGACTTCTTGGGATATGACGCGCACCCCTACGACGCGCTCCACGACCTCTATGAACGGGGTTCGAATACCGCCAAGGTGAAAGCGGTCTTCGCCGAACTCCGCGACGCGACGGTGCCGCTCGTTAAAGACGTCGTCGAAAAGGGGCGCGACATCAGCGACGCCCCGGTGCGTCAGTCCTTTGACGAAGTCTTGCAAGAGCAGTTCGGTGTGGAGGTGGTTAGAGAGTTCGGCTACGACTTTGAGCGCGGACGCTTAGACCGCACCGTCCACCCCTTTGCGACAGGCATCAGCAAGTACGACGTGCGCATCACCACGCGCTACAGCGAGAGCTTCTTGAACCCCGCGCTCTTCGGCACGGTGCACGAGGCGGGGCACGCGATGTACGAGCAGGGTATCGCCGACGCCTACTACCGCTCACCCCTCGGCAACGCCGTGAGTTTAGGTGTCCACGAGTCGCAGTCGCGCCTGTGGGAGAACCTCGTCGGGCGAAGCTACGGCTTTTGGGAGTACAAGTACCCGCGCCTCCAAGAGGTCTTCCCGGCGCAACTCAGCGAGGTTTCCTTGGACGACTTCTACGCGGCGATCAATAAGCTCGAGCCCAGCCTCATCCGCGTCGAGGCGGACGAGGTGACCTACAACCTGCACGTGATGGTGCGCTTCGAGTTGGAGTTAGCGCTTTTGGAGGGCTCACTCTCAGTTCAAGACCTGCCGGACACCTGGAACGCCAAGTATGAAGACTATTTGGGACTCACCCCGCCCGACGACGCGCAGGGCTGCCTGCAGGACATCCACTGGTCTTTCGGCGCGATTGGCTACTTCCCCACCTACACGCTCGGCAACATCATGAGCGTGCAGCTCTTTGAAGCGGCGAAGCGTGAGCACCCCGACTTGGAAGAGGAGATTCGGCGCGGCGAGTTCGGGACGCTCCTCACTTGGTTGCGCGAGAACATCCACCAACACGGCGCGAAGTACGAGCCCGGCGACCTCTTAAAGCGGGCGACGGGCGAGGAGCTTAACGCGAAGCCTTATGTGAACTACCTCAATACCAAGTTCCGCGCCCTCTACGAGGTTTAGGACAATCTCACTCCGGTATCATTCTCGCAGTAAGGCGTCCTCCCAGAGAAATCGTCCGGCGACTTCTTGTTATCCTAAATCACACGACCGCAGACGAAATGCAAGACGGCTTGCGCTATATCTGATTCTTTAGAGCGTACAATCGGACGCGATGACCCAGACGCTTCACACCGTAGGCAGCCGACGCATCGCGACGTTCGGCGAGACCGTCTTCGCTCACTATACGCGGCTCGCCCAGGAGCACGGCGCGGTCAACTTGGGGCAGGGCTTCCCCGACTTTGACCCGCCGGACTTTGCGCTAGAGGCGCTCAGGGAGAGCGCGGGCGCGTACCAGCAGTACCCCCCGCTACCTGGAATGCCCGTTCTTTCCGAAGTCGTCGCCGAGAGGATGACAGCGCGATTAGAGCGAGAGGTCATTCCCGTTGAGAACGTCCAGATCACCGTAGGCGCGACTGAAGCGCTCTACGCCGCCATGCAAGCGCTCGTCGACCCCGGCGATGAGGTCATCCTCATCGAGCCCTTCTACGACGCCTACCCCGCCGACGTGCTGATGGCGGGCGGCGTGCCGAGATACGTGCCGCTCGAGCCACAAGAGGATGGAAAATGGCTCCTCGACTTGGGCGAGCTGACGCGCGCCTTCTCCCCCAAGACAAGGGTGATTGTGCTCAACACGCCGCACAACCCGACAGGTAAGGTCTTCAGCGAAGACGAACTCGGCGCGATTATCAAGCTTGCGCACGCATATAACGCCGTGATTCTCAGCGATGAGGTCTACGAGCACATCACCTTCGCGCCGCACGTCTCTATCGCGAGCAGACCGGGTGGCTGGGAGCGCACACTCACGGTCTCGTCCATCGGCAAGACCTTTTCGGTCACGGGCTGGAAAGTGGGCTGGGCGACAGGGCCGGAGCCGCTGGTCCGCGCGCTGCGCACCGCGCACCAGTGGATACCCTTTACCGTCGCGACGCCCCTGCAGATCGCCTCGGCGGAAATTTTGCGGCGGGCGGACGAAGGGTATTATGCGGGGCTCGAGTCCCTCTACCGCAAGAAGCGCGACTCGCTCGTCAGCGCGCTCCAAAAGACGCCCTTCAAACCGCTCGTCCCCGAGGGGGGCTATTTCGTGATGGCGGACAGCGCCGCGCTGCCTTACGAAAACGACGTGGCGCTCTGTGAAAATCTGCCCAAAGACGCGGGCGTCGGCGCGATTCCGCCGAGCGCGTTCTATGCGCCCGAGCACAAGCCTTTGGCGAGACATCTCGTGCGCTTCGCCTTCTGTAAGTCGGACGAGGCGATCGCTGAGGCGGGGCGGCGCTTGAGCGAACTCCAAACGGCGTGAGCGCTGCCGACATCACCTTCATCGTCGGGCTCACGGGCGTAGGGAAGAGCACGACGCTAGGGGCGCTGCGGCGTTCGGACCTCACGCTCTTGCCCAACCGCCGCGAACTCGCGGACACAATTATCATCCCCGAGATGCAGCGCCAGGCGCTTCAACCCGAGCGTCCGGTGAAGGACAGGCTAGAACGCTTCGAGTTCACCAAACGCTACCGGCAGAAGTACCCTGGCGGGATGGTTCACGCCTTGCAGACGTATTTGGAGGAAGCCTCCTCGCGAGGACCTCTTCTCTTCGACAACGCGCGCGGTGCGGAAGAGGTTGAGTATGCGGTGGAAACCTTCGTACGTTCACGTTTCATCTTTCTCGACGCGCCAAATATAGTTCGTTTGAAGCGGCTGATCGGGCGGGTAGACGCTTTTGACAGGCTTTCAAACCGGGTTCCAGCCTCGAGGCTCGGCACCTCTTTCGCCGAAAAGCTCCTCGCGGTTCGCGGCGTAGAGGACGTGTTTGACCTCCACGAAGTCGGGCGCTTGGAGGCGGCGGGCGTGGATGACCAGACGTTACTAAACGCCGTACAGATCATCGTGGCGGAGCAGCAAAACTACGACGCGGGCGCGGCGCTAGCGTACCTGCGCGCTGCTTTGGACGACTCGAGGCTCCTCTACATCGACACGAGCGAAGTGCCCGTGGACGAGGTGGCTACGCGAATCGAACGGTGGCTGTAGTGGCGGTCATTATGGGTGTCAGCGCGCATCCTTTTAGCCTCCCGATGAAGGGGACGCTGAGCTGGGGCAAGGGGAGCGAGTTGCGCGCTTTAGAGCACGTTCTCGTCAGGGTTCGTGTGGGAGATGAGGCGCAAGAGGTGGTTGGCGTCGCCGAAGCGCCCGTCCGCCCAACGATCTACGGCGAGACGGTGGCGAGCGTGCAGAGCATCGTGGCGTGGCTGGAGCCCCGTCTCACCGGCCTCTCCCTAGACGACGAAGCGGGCATCTGGAACGCGCTGCGTTCAGCAGCGAACAACCACACGGCGCGGGGCGCGCTCGACATCGCCCTTCACGACGCGAGAGCGAAGGGGAGAGGTCAGACGCTCTTCGAGGCGTGGCGCGGTCCTAAGGGGTCTATCCGCTCGAGTTTCATCTTAGGTATCGCCGACATCGACACAGCATTGGCGGAGGCGCGGTGGGTTTTTGAGCAGGGCGTGCGCGTCTTCAAGGTCAAAGTCGGGCGCGACAAGAGGTCCGACGAGCACCTTGTCCGGGCGTTGCGAGATGAATTCTCAGGGGAAGAGGTCATCCTCTACGCCGACGCGAACGAGGGCTTGTCGCCGGACACGGCGGCGCAGGATTTGGAGCGGTTAGCCGAGTTGGGCGTCGCTTACATCGAGGAGCCGCTGCCCGCCGAGCTTGTAAAGGCGCGAGCGAGCCTCCGCGCCGCGCAAATTCTCCCTATCATCGCGGACGATTCGTGCTTCAGCTTGCGCGATTTGCGCAGAGAGGTGGCGTTAGGCACGTTCGATATCTTGAACATCAAGCCCGCCCGGACGGGCTTCACGGAGTCCGCTGAGATGCTGGCGCTCGCGAGAGAGGCAGGTAAAGGGGTGATGGTAGGCTCGCAGGCGAGCAGCGGATTAGGTACGCGGCAGGCTGCGCTGTTTGCGAGTCAGGCGGGCGTGGACTACCCGAGCGAGTTGAGTTTTCCCTTGAAACTGCGCGAGGACGTGGTGGAGGAGGGGCTCGAGTTTCACGGAGGAAAGCTAGAGGTTGATAGCCTGAAAACCTTCACTTTGCGCCCCGAGTACCGTTGAACCTCTTCCTCAGCAGTTCCAGAACATACTGAGACGGATGAGCGCAGGTATCATTGCCGAACGTGCGTACTAGACGTCGCTCCGTACGAGGTGTCTCAGATCAGATGATTGAGCGAAGCTATACGAAGTAACCTGCTATGAGTACGAATGCAGTAGGTGAGGTTGAAACTGCGAGGTTCGCTCCTCAAACCGATGAACTTCTATCCTCCGCAACCTCTTTTTTCCCTGCGGTCTCAGCCTCTCTTTCCCCAGTCTCTTCCCCTGTGCCTCGCAGCCGCTCGGTGCGCTTGGCGGGCAAGCGTTCGCGGAGCGACAGGGCGTAGTCGGAGAGGTGCGTCAAGGTCTCGGGCACGTTCACGCGCAGGCAGAACTCGCCGCTGCCAACCTTGCTGACCATGTGAAAGGGGGCTTGTGCGAGCCCCTCTAAAACGCTCAGCGCTTGGTCTCTAGGAAAATGCGCGCCGGTCAATACGTCGTCGAGAAGAAAGACCGTGGGCGCTCTCATCGTCGCCAACTGGGACAAGACGAGCGAGAAGTGACCGCGCTCGGTGATGCGTTTCTGCACAGTGCGCTCGAAGCGGGTGAGCCCTGCTTCGAAAAGTCCGTCACGAGCGAAATGCGGCTCCAAGTCAAAAGGGCTCATCGGTACGCTTTGCAAGAGGTCTTGCGCCTTGGTCAACCCCTGCCATGACCAGAGCGTCGCCTTTGCTTGGGCGGCGTGCTTTTGCAGGCGCTGCAACTCGCGGTGTGACCCGAAAATCGCCAGGTAGGTTGCGCCCGCTTCGCGGCGGCGCGTTAAGAGCTTGTTCCAATCGGGTTTGCTGCCTTCGCTGTGGAGGTGGATGAGGGTGCTGTAACGATGTCTGCCTAGTTCGGCGTGCGCCAAAAGCTGCGCGTGGGGCGTGGCTTCGACGCGGAAGCCGAAAGCTTGCAGGGCGTGGCGAGCGCGGGTGAAGAGGGTGGCGTCGCCTAGGCCTTGCGCAGCCGAGTTGAGCGAGAGGTTCTCCAATCCCCTATCTTGCGCGTAAGAGGTGACCGTAGGGCGGTTCGCCGGACGCGCCGTTTCTACGCCCAGGTCTGCGCCCGGCTCCCTCCCCTGTTCCTCGTCCGAGAGTCCCCAGCGTCCCTCTTGGTTGAGGGCGAGACGTTCGTCGGACTCCAAAAGTTCCCTAAGCTCAAACTCGGCGGGCAAGTCGGGCGCGACGTCACGAATCTCCGCTTCGGAGAGAGGAGCGAGTTCGATGACCTTATCTAAGAAGGCTCGCACCACTTCGGGGCGGGCGTAGTCGGTCTTTTTAGGGCGAGCTAGGGGGGTTAAAGAGACGCGCCCATCCTCCAAACGCTTGAGCGTGACTCTGTCGTTCACGTCCAAGTTGTGCGTCTCGAAAAAGCCAGAGAGCCCCGCCACGTGCCGAGCCGTACGCATGGTCAACTCGAACTCGCCACCGGTGCTCGTGTCCACGGCGTGAACGGTGCCCTCGTCGGGAAAGAGGTGGAGCATGTTTTGGGGGAGGGTGAGCTGTCCCGAACGCAGGCAAACGCGGGTGAGAGGGTAGGTAAAATCATCCGGCATGAGGGCTCCCCTAAAAGACAATAAAATGCGTGAGCAGCGCAGCCTAGCGGCTCGCCGCGAGCGTCAGCAGAATCGCGCTCCTCATCGTTGGGAGCTGCGGGTGGTGTTGCTCCAAGTGTATCAGACTGACGTGCGTGGGGGGTGAGGTTTCGCTGTAGATTTTCTAGGGAGTTTGTGAAGTTTGGGTGAGACGTGGCTAAAGGATAAAGGCAAAACGTTAAGACTCGAGAAGCGCGTTTCTTAGGGGATTTTTCACACCTCGAGCCGTTCACACCCGTCTCTCAACGAAGAAGAGGACTCAGGCGCTACCCCAAACCCTCCTCTAAAAATGTGGATTATTCCTCTTCTAACTCCAATGACCTTTTCACGCTCCGCGTAAAGGTATCCAAACTTGGGAAGTCAGGCGTGCGCATTACACCTGCGGGTTTACCGATGTGAGCGCAGTGAGGGCACCGTACGTCCACATCTCTGACCTCTTCAACCGGGAAGACTTCGCCGCAGTGGGCGCAACGGACTTGTTGACGCATCCCTTAGCGCCTCGTGGGGTCTCCGAAGACGAGGATGCGGCGTTTGCGTTTAGGGATGGCGAGTGAGACTTGGTCCTGCACAGACGCTTCGGGCGCAACCTGTTCCGTCGGCTCGGGCGTGCTCGTCTCCTGCTCCATCTCAGGTACAGCGTCCGCTCGCTTGTCTTGGCGAATCGCCCCGGCACTCCGCTCTGCCTCTTTCGACTCGATGGGTGACGCCGAGAGGGGCGTCTTGAGGGTTTTGGGCGGACGCTGCGGACGCTTCGTCTGCTCCTCTTCCTCGTCGGGCAGCTCGGCGTAGTCCGGTCCTAAGTCGATCTGGCGAATCGTCGGGTTGGCGCTCAAAATCTTCACGTCGATGCGGTTGCCGAGCCGGAACTTCTTCTTCGTGGACTTACCGGTGAGCATCATTGCGTCCTCGATATACATGTAGTAGTCATCGTCCAACTGCGAGACGTGCAAGAGCCCCTCGACCCCGTTGGGCATCCCGACGAACAACCCGAAGTTGGTCACGCCCGTAATCGTCCCGTTAAAAGTCTCGCCCCGGTGCTCTTTCGCCCACTTCGCGTGGTAATAGCGTGTGAGGTCGCGCTCGGCGTCTTCGGCGACGCGCTCACGCTCGCTGGTGTGCTCACCTAGAGCGGGAAAGTCACTCTTCATGCGCTCTTTCAAGGTCGGTGAGAGGCGGTGCTGGAGCATGGCGCGCAGGACGCGGTGCACAACTAGGTCGGGGTAGCGGCGGATCGGCGAGGTGAAATGCAGGTAGTGCTCGAACGCTAAGCCGAAGTGCCCCAAGTTATCCGCGCTGTAGCGGGCTTGCTTTAAGGAGCGCAGCAGGAGCGTGTTGACGAGTTGCGCCTCGGGCTTGCCTGCGGCTTGGCGGATGATGTTTTGCAAATCTTGTGGTCCGGCGTGTTCCATGTCGATCTCGTAGCCCAACTTGCCCAAGCTGCCCTGGAGCGCTTGAATCTTGGCGTCGCTGGGGTCTTCGTGGACGCGGTACAACGCGGGAATGTCTTTGGAGGACAGCTCTTGCGCCACGAGGCGGTTCGCTAAGAGCATCAGCTCTTCGATGAGCTGCCGCGCCTGGTTCGGGCGCACAGGCGTGACGTGCAGTTCGCCCTCGTCGTCCACGTCCACTTTCGCTTCGGTGAACTGGAAGTCGAGCGCGCCGTTCGCGAGCCGCTTCTCCCGCAAAGTTTGCGTGAGCTTAATGAGTTGCTTGATGTCGCGCTCTAACTTGCGCTTACCGTGCGGCAGCCGCTCGTCGTCGGCAAAGGCCTGCACTTGGTCATACGTGAGCCGCGCGTCGGATGAAATCACGGTCTCTTTGACCTTCATCCCTTTGATGTCGCCCTCTCTGGAGATATCCACCAAAACTGAGAGCGCCAAACGCGCCTCACCCTCCACGAGCGAACAAATCCCGTTCGAAAGCGCTTCGGGTAGCATCGGCAAGACCTTACCGGGCAGATACACGCTCGTCGCCCGCTCGAACGCCTCGCGGTCTAAGCTGGTGCCTTCCGCAACGTAGTACGACACGTCCGCAATGTGGATACCGACGCGCAAGTGTCCGTTACGTCCGCCGATGCGCTCCAACGAAATCGCGTCGTCGAAGTCTTTAGCGTCCTCGCCGTCAATTGTAAAGGTATTGATACCGCGCATGTCGGTGCGCCCGGCGATCATCTCACCGGAGACGGTCTCGGGCACGGCGTCCGCCTCGGCGATGGTTTTAGGATCGAACTCGTCTTTGAGGTCGTACTTGACGATAACAGCGCGGGTCTCGACTTCGGGGTCGTCCCCTTCGCCCAGCGCCTCTTCAACCTCACCGAAGGGGTCGCGTTCGCCGGAATCTTCGGGCCAGACAATCTTGGCGACGATGCGCGTGCCCGCCTCTAACTTCCCTACCGAGTCGGGCATCAAGAGGATGCGCTCGCGCAGCCGGGGCGAGTCGGGACGCAAAATCGCGTAGCCGCGCGAATACTCCAAGCTGCCCACCACGAGGTCGTGCTTACGCGCCAAGATGCGCACGATTTCACCTGACACGCGCCCGTTATCGCGTCCATTACTATCACCTTGCGAATTGGGACGCGCCATCACCCTGTCGCCGTCCCACGCGCCGTTCAGGCTGTCCGCCGGAATAAAGAGGTCCTTCTCGCCCTCAGCGTCAGAAATCACGAAGCCGTAGCCGCCCGCCGTGACCTGCAAGCGCCCCAACATGAGGTTCATCTCTTGGGGCAGCCCGTAGGTGCGCCGCCGCGTCTTGACGAGTTTGCCCTCGTCCACGAGCGTCGTCAACTCGCGGCGCAAGTCGCTGCGGTCACTCAGTTTAAGTCGTTTCTGAATATCCTGGACGTGCCAGGGTTTTTCAGGATGGTCTTTGAAAAAGGAGAAAAGTTGCTCCCGGTCTAAATCACTCATTGTACTTAGTCTAACGCGCACGGCGGTAAAAAACACAGATGCAGCGACGAAAGAGGTCTTTTAGAGGGTTTTTCACTCGTTTGGAGGGGTGAAGCTCGAGTCCACCCTAATAAAGAAAAGACTCGAGCGGGTGGCTCGAGCCTAATAAGAGGTTAGCCGTATCCAAAGATGGAGGCTATCACCTTGATCGCCTCTTCTCGGTTTGTCCGAGCGACTGAGGCAACCTTTCGCTCCAGCACGGATGTTTTATCTCCCTCAGCCGCCGCGTATTCTGCGGCAGGACGCTCGAATTCTTCGCGTTTAGCCAGCTCGAGAAGCATTTCCTTTAGCTCCTCTGCTTGCCAAATCACCGATGCGTCCCTGGGAAGCTCGAGGTAAGCTTTCGCCTCCGCACAAAGTTGATAAAACTCCTCACCGGGAGCAAGTTTGTTTTCTTCCATACCTTTCTATTCTCTTGTAAACAACAGTGTAGGCAGAATGCGCCTACGCTTTACAAGGTAGCACGCCTGTAGCAGGTCATCAGCATCAAATAACAGAAGGTAAAAAAGAACTCGAGCGGTGGCTCGAGTCTTTGCAGACATGAGTAAATCTTTTCGAAACGCTACTCCATGCAGTTGCACTGACTGTCGAGACACAAGCCAAAAGAACACCCATAAACGTAAATTTATGGGTGTTTGAGGACTATTCGGAAAAAATAGTCTTCAACTGCTCAGAGGGCTAGCTAGACCTAAGCGCTAAAATCGCGCCGATGAACCCAGAGACAGAACCTCCGGCGAATAAAATCAGGCTCTTCTCAGTAACGGGACTTGTGCCCAAAACGCTGGCTAATCCAGCAATGAAGGCTACGATTGCCCCAAGCAATAGGGTCATTCCAAGCAGATATCTAAGTTGTCGGCGCATGGTGATGTTCTCCATAATGATGTACACGGCCAAGCTCATTGTAGCGGAGTTCCAGCTACGAACGACAAGTTAAGCCTAGATACTTACCAAAGGAAAGAACGCAAGCGGTAAGCTCACGTTCCTTTGATACTGCCGGTGGGCGTATCATTTTTTTAGACGCTGCTTTATACCGAGGTAGATCGCAAAGGCGATCTCCTCTCGGTAAAAGAGGCGCAGCAAGTCCAGCTTATCAGCGCACGGTAATGTGCGGAAAGCGGGGTACTTGCGGAAGAAATATTTATGAAGTTCCTCAACACGTGTACTGTAAGTAATAGCGTCGTTGAGGCGCTCCTTAAATACCTTTTCCTCACGATCCAAGGTTTTGTTCGCTGCATCAACTCGATTGTTGATTGACAGCAACACCCAGATCGTTGGACCGCCGACAAATGTCACGATGATCGGCACAAGGGCCGATAACGTGACAGTATCGACGATACCGGTTTTCTTTAGTACGTATGTCACGGCAACGCATACTGCTATGAAAACCGTGGATACGACCATTGCGACCGCCAATCTGTATGACAGACTGATGAGGGAGGCCTGGGAACCGACGTAGCGGTGCTCCAGGTACTCCTCAGCCCATAAGAGGGTGAGACGGTCCACCTGCGGCTCCACAGGTGAAAGCAGTTCCTTTATGGAAGAGGAACCACTCAAACGGCGTTGAACGAAGCGTTCAACATTTCTTACTGTTCGTCCTATCATGACGTTTTACCTATAGTAGTTGGACTCTTGTACTGTAATTCAAAATGCGTGTTCAAGTGAAACTAATGCTCGATTGGTCGACCGCCATTTGTGTGTAACAGAGACGGAACATATGATTGAAGAATCACGTGTTCCTCGAATGGTTCTTCAAAAATTTACCCGCCGTTGCCTATTGGCGCAGCAAAGCCACTTGATGTATTGCAGACGTAAGCCTTACGAGAATTACCATCATAGTCAGCAAAGACTTAGCGTCTTCAAAAGAGGAGTTGTGGCTGCGTGATGCTACTACGCTATAGAAAGAAACAAGTACAGCTTATTGAGAAGTTGATACTGGTTGGCTATTGCAATTCTCTGTTGACCGCTGTGAAACCGTCCACTAATTCTCTCTTTTGCAAATTGCAGGGCAATTCAACCGAATCCACCTGCAAGCACTTAGCTCGAGCCTCAACCCAATACCTCTTACAGAACGAAACGCTATACTGGGCTTTGTTTGCGGTCTGTGGTATTTTTCGCATTGAGCGAGGTGCCTTAGAGTGCACACGCAGGCGGGGGCATCTCAGAAACGCATCTCACTGTTTGCAACAGACCTAGTTAGATTTAGAGCTTTGAAAGGGGAATTCATATGGATAACGCAGCTTCAAAATTTCGTCTCTTGGTATTGGCACTTCTGCTCAGCTTCGGCGTGGTGGCGTGTGGCGGCGGGGGCGGCTCAGAAGAGGGTGGCTCGGGGACCGAAAGTGCGGAGAGCGCGGCGGATACAACAGACACAGAGGTCGCGGACGTTACGGAAGAGGTAGGGGCGGCGACGGGCGGCGCAACCGGGGGCGCAGCAACGGGCGGCGCGGCAACGGGTGGCAGCACGGGTGGTGTTAGCGGCGCGGCGGCTGGTGCGGCTGGCGCAGCAGCAGGTGCAGCGGGCGCGGCGGCTGGAGCGCTAACTGGAGATGAAACGGGTGGCGCAACCGGAGGTGCGGCGACTGGGGGCGCAGCGACAGGCGGCGCAACAGGTGGCGCGGCGACGGGTGGCACGACAGGTGGCGATGAGGCAGGCGGCGGTATAGGTGACGCTGTTTCCGGTGCAGCGGCGGCAGCGGCGGGCGCAGTAGGGGGTGCGGCAGCGGCAGCCGTTGACGCCGTGACCGGACAAGATTCGGAGACGGGCGGGAGCGCGACAGGGGGCGCGACGGGTGGCACAACCGGAGGCGCGGCAACCGGGGGCGCAACAGGTGGTGCGATGGGCGGCGCAGCTAGCCAAGAGGGTGACGTCACCATTAACCTCTCGAACGAAAGTAACACCGCTTGGATCGTGACCTCGGTTGACGGTGGCAACAACGTCGCTGAAGTGGACACGCAAAACCCTACGCTCAACTTGACGACGGGTCAGCGCTACGTCTTCGAGACATCCGACGGTCCCATCGACTTTCGTGACGAGAGCGGCAGCTTTCTGCTCGCGCAGGGGCAGCCTCAAGGGACCTTGGAGGATAACTCGGAGGTCAACTTCGCAGATGAGGGCAGCAGCGTGATGTTTACGCTCACACCCGAGCTTGCCGAACAACTGGCGACGTACTCGAGCACCGTCTACCCTGCGATGAGCGGCAGCGTTGAGGTCAGTCAGTAAAGAACTGAAGAAACACCCATTTAGAATCACTGAGTAGGCTCGAGGCGTAAGGTCTCGAGCTTTTTCATGCCTGTTATAACAGTTTTGAGCGATTGTAGAACAACTGAGGTTCAGAGTCGTAGATAGCCTCTATTTATAGTGCGAGTTGAGTCGTGGTTTTATTGCGTTAGCGCGTTCGTGACCAGATGCTACCTGCTACTTCTGACCAGATGCTACCTGCTATTTCCTGTGATAGACTCCTCTTCGCTATGCGCGTCGGTTTCATCACTCAACTGCTTTGGTCTCGCTACGGTTCCCTCTGGGAAAAACTCGTTACGGGCGTCGGCTTAGAGGTTGCTCACGCTGCACCCGAAGAGGTCGAACGCGCACTAAAGGACGAGCGTTTAGACATCGTTTCCGGTTTCACTTTTAAGCTCGCTGCCGCCGAAGCCTTGGCGTTTGAAGGGGTTGATGTGATTCTCGCGCCCGAGCTTAACCCTGATGCGACTTCACAACGCGGCAGTGGTCAGGACCCCTTTATCGCAAGTTTTCCCGAAGCGTTGAGCGCCTCCCTTAGCGGTTTGCCCCCTGTTTTGAGCGTGCCCGCTTCACTGGAAGGAAATTTAGAGACGCTCGTCATCAGCACCTTGCACACGCTCACCCGTGACCCCGCGTTAGTCAGGCGCGTGTGGGAGCGCAACCGCACCTCGGCTCGAGCACCTAAAATAGCCGAACCCCGCTGGCGCGTTCGTCCTTCTGAGGGAGGCACGGTGGGCGTTATCGCTCAACCTTGGTTGTTGCGAGAAGCGGTGATGGCGGCAGCTCTGGAAGGAACAGAAGCCCACATCGTCTCACAGCGGCAGCTAGACCCTGCCATGCTCCGAGCCGAAGGGCGGCGCATAGACGAGCGCCTTATCCCTACCGACAGCGAAGTGTTGGGGGCGGCGCGCTACTTGGGGCGCAAGGGCAGCGTGGATAAGCTCGTGATGGTAGCGGACAAAACGTCGGGCGCGGACGCTTGGCTCATCGGACGAGTACAAAAGCTCACGCATAAACCCTTAGAGATCATTTACCTCCAAGACATACTAGAACCGGACGCCCTTGTCAGCGCGTTTTTATAGCGCATTTCTAGCCTAGATGCCCCTGCTCGCCGCCCTCGTCACCGCGCTTTACGCTTTTGTCAACGCCTTCGGCGCGTGGATGGTGATTCGGCGCAAGCCCTGGGTGGCGGGGCTCTTTATGCTCGCCGCCGCCGTGCTCATGGTGGCGGCTGCTGCGATGGTCTCCTCTATTCCCTATACGAGAGTCATCCTCGCAGTTGGTCTGGTGATGGCGTCCGTAACCTCTTTACTCAACGCTCAGGTGGTTATCGGCAAGATAGAAGCGAGAAATCACCTCATCCGCGCTGCCATCGCTGTTAGTATCTACCTCTTAGCCGATGTAGCCGTAGGATAAAAGAGTGTCTCAGCGCGTTAGCAAGTTCAGCGCCGTTCGTTCCGGCGAAGACTGCGCAACCAGCTTGAGTAAATTCCAGTTTTTTCAACACCCCGATGAGCTTAAAGAACTGACCAGCTTTTTTCACGTGAAGGTAGCGGTGTACCTTGACCCTCCCCTAACACCGTGCTACGATTTGCAAAGTTATCGTTTCTTTTGCATAACTTACCGACTGTCATTATGGTCAAGCTAACCTCCGCATTCAGCCGCGTCCGACGCCGTTAAAACCGCTTTTCAGCGGTTTATTCGTCATGTTGCTTCGAGCAGCCGCGCCCTAGTGCGGAGTTTTGTCGTTTAGAGGAGAAGAACATGTCAACCGAGAGCACACAGGTTAAAACACAGGTCAAAAAAGTTGTCCTCGCTTACTCGGGCGGGCTCGACACCTCCGTTATTCTGCACTGGCTTAAAGACCACTATAACGCCGACGTCATCGCCTTTACCGCCGACATCGGCCAGGGCGAAGAGGTTGCCGAGGCGAAGGAGAAAGCCCTCAAGACAGGCGCGGTGAATGCTTATGCAGATGACCTCACGGAAGCGTTTGTGAATGACTTCGTCTTTCCGGTACTTCGCTCCGGGGCGATTTACGAGGGCTACTACCTCTTAGGCACGTCGTTCGCTCGTCCTCTTATCGCCAAGCGGATGATTGAAATTGCGGCTCGAGAGGGCGCAGACGCTGTCGCGCACGGCGCGACGGGCAAGGGTAACGATCAAGTCCGCTTCGAACTCTCCTCGTACGCCCTCAACCCCGACATCAAAGTCATCGCCCCCTGGCGCGAATGGGATTTGAAGGGCCGCGAAGACTGCATCGCCTACGCTGAGGAACACGGCATTAGCGTCCCTGTCACCAAAGAAAAACCCTATTCAACGGACGCTAACCTCTTTCACACCTCTTACGAAGGCGGCGTTTTGGAAGACCCCTGGGCCGAAGCCCCCAAAGGGATGTGGCAGCGCACGGCTGACCCGGAGGACGCGCCGGACACGCCGCAGACTTTAGAAATCGACTTCGAAGCAGGCAACCCCGTCGCGATAGACGGTGAACCTCTCGCCCCCGTTGCCCTCCTAGAACGAGCGAATGAAATCGCAGGCAAACACGGCGTCGGGCGCGTGGACATCGTCGAAAACCGTTTCGTCGGCATGAAGTCGCGGGGCTGCTATGAAACGCCCGGCGGCACGCTCCTCTACCACGCGCACAAAGCAGTTGAATCCCTGACGCTCGACAGACAAGTTTTGCAACTCCGCGACGAACTCGTCCCGAAATACGCTTCGGTGGTCTACAACGGCTTCTGGTACGCGCCCGAACGCGAAGCGTTGCAAGGGATGATGGATGAGATTCAAAAGCCCGTCACGGGCACGGTCAAGCTCAAGCTCTACAAGGGCAACCTCACGGTTTTAGGACGCAAATCACCGAACAGCCTCTACCGCCAAGATGTCGTGACGTTTGAAGAGGACGACGTGTACAACCAAGGCGACGCGGAAGGCTTTATCAAATTGAACGCGCTCAGGCTGCGCATCGCGGCGCAAGCGGGAAAGAAAGAAGTGGCGAGTTAAAAGCAACGAGCAATGAGTGAAAACCTTTAGACTCATTGCTCATTGCTCGTTACTTATTCTCAGCGTATTTTTACTGCTGGTATTGCACTTCGAGAGGTAAAGGAGACAGCGTGGCACTCGCATCACAAGAACGCTTACAAAAAGGTCAGAAGGAAGGGCACAGCGCTGCTAAGGTGAGGCTCGCAGGCTTAGGGGACGCCTCAGTGGTTGCGCAACTTTTGAATGAGAACAGAGATGAACTGACAACGCTTGAAGAGGTGGTTGAGAACCTCGAGCAAGGTGGCGCTCTCCTCCTAGAAGACAATGCGGGTGAACTTTTATGCGTGCTGATGTGGCTCGAGACCCTTGAGGGCTGGACACTCCAGCAACCTGCCGTTCTGGAAGCGTACCGTAATCAAGAGCTAGACCGCTGGGTGTTGACGAAGTTGGAGGCGTTAGCCATCAAGCGCAATATCCCTGTTCTTAAAATGCAACTAGATGATGAAACACGTCTTCCCTACTACAAAAGGATGGGATATGGGCTCGAGGAAGACAGCCTCTTACTCAGCAAGCGCGTTGGTGGGACGTGGCAGACGAAGAGGTAGCGAAGTAGCGTTTTGTAAAATCAGACAAAGTCAGAGAGGTCACGGTCAGTCCAAAATAGCGTTCGTACGCGCTCGTTCGTCTGTACATACTCACTCAGCTTCCGTTTCTAAGACGTGTCGCAAAACTGAGGTTTGCCACGTCGCGAGACCGGAGCCGAAGAAATCGCGGTCTTCGGTCCAGATGCCCACATCCAGCATCAGAGCTAGAGCGACACTAGGCCAGTCATCCGCGTCTTGCGGAATGCGTCCGAGCGCGGTCTCTCGAAAAGGCTCTAAAGAGGCGCTAGACATTACCGAAAGTGCCCTTCCAGCGGCGTCGAATCCCTCTTGGAGAAGTGTCGCTGCAAGCTCTGGTGAGAGCCTACCGCGCTGCACCAAAAGTTTCTGACGCCGGAGGAGTTCATGACGCATCTCGCTCCAGGTGGGCTCGGCGATGTAAAGCTCGAGCCGAGGGTCAAGGATGAGCTTCTTACCGCGTTCGCGGAGCAACTCGCCAACTAACGTACTCGCGTCAATCACGAGGCGCATGGCGCACGCCTTCCTCCCAATCCTCCGTAAAAAACGCAACCAACTCGTCACGAGTCATACCGGTGCGTTCCAGTACGTCCTCAATGGTGCGCTCCAGCTTCTCTACCGCCTCTTTCGCCTGTGCCTTATCCTTTTTGACGAGCGGAATATAAAACCCCACAGGCTTGCCGTGCCGCTCGATCACGAGCCCCTTCTCTTCGGCGATTAAAGCCGTGGCTTTGTCTTTGAATTCGCGAATGCCGACTCGTTTCACCTTTGCCTCCTTATTTGTAGCCTTTATTGTAGCCCTTTTTGGGATTTCTTTCAATGAACGCTCTATGAACTCTAAAAGCGTGAAAAACAGAACGTTCTATGTGCTTCTGCACCACGTTTAGCACGCTTTTCCTGCACCATGAGGTGTGTTTAGGCGCGGTTTAGAGAACCTACTCAGCAAGGTGCACGGACGGATGCGCAGGCGCACCTTTACCCTGCTCGTGACGCTCAGTTACGCTGTTCTCTTCGCGCCGCCACTTCTCGCCATCCTTGCGCCGGGGGTTTTGTTGCTCGAGCTTACCCACACGCTCACCACCTTTTTAGCGCTCCTCAACCTCGCCGCACTCGGGCTCGTCTACATCGGCACGGCGTTCATCACCGTGAAGCGTTTACAAGATATGAACAAATCCGGCAAGGGAGCCATTTTGACCCTCCTGCCCGGCGGCTTTCTCCTGTTACTATGGATAGCCACGCAGCCACCCGTTGACAACAAGCGCGGGGGCAACCGGTATGGGCGCAATCCACGCAGGTGGTGTGTGAGAGGTGAGCAAGGTGCGCGACGAGAATTCAGAGCCGAACATTCAAACGAAGAAACCCAGTCAAGAGGTCAAGCGCGAAAAAGAGACGAAAAGCATGTGGGGGGGGCGCTTCACCGAGGCGACGGACACCTTAGTCGAGAGGTTCAACGCTTCGGTTGATGTAGACCAGCGTCTCGCCCTCGTTGACATTCAAGGCTCGATTGCCCACGCCACCATGCTCGGTGAGCGGGGCATTTTAGCTGGGGATGAGGTCAATCAAATTGTTGAGGGACTAAGAGGTTTGCGCGAAGAGGTCCTTGCGGGGACGTTTACGTGGTCAGTCGAGTTAGAAGATGTGCATATGAACCTCGAGCACGCCCTAACGCAGCGCATCGGCGCTGTCGGCGGCAAGCTCCACACCGCGCGGAGCCGCAATGACCAAGTGGCGACGGACTTTCGGCTCTGGTTGCGCGAGGAGACGCACAGCCTTATTGACCTCTTCGGAGAACTTTGCCGCACGTTCGCAGAGGTAGCAGAGGCACATTTAGGCGTCATCATGCCCGGCTATACCCACCTGCAAGTCGCACAACCCATCCTCTTTTCGCATCACCTTATGGCTTATTACGAAATGTTCAGCCGGGACCAGGAGAGGTTAGAGGATTCGCTCAAACGCCTCAACGTCTCACCTCTTGGCGCGGGCGCGTTAGCGGGAACAGGCTTTCCGATTGACAGGGAGCGCACGGCGGACCTCTTGGGATTTGATAGCCCGGCGGCGAACTCGCTGGACGCGGTTTCGGATAGAGATTTCGCGTTGGAATTTTTATTCATCTGCAGCACAGCGATGATGCACCTCTCGAGGCTCTCCGAAGAACTCATCCTCTGGTCCTCGCAAGAGTTCGGCTTCGTGACGCTGCCCGACTCGCACACGACGGGCTCCTCCATCATGCCGCAGAAGAAAAACCCGGACGTGTCAGAACTCGTACGCGGCAAGACGGGGCGCGTCTACGGCAACCTCATGGCGCTCTTGACGGTCATGAAGGGTCTACCTCTTGCCTATAACAAGGACATGCAAGAGGACAAAGAGGGTGTCTTTGACAGCGCCGATACACTCCAAATCGTCCTCAAACTCACGCTCAGCCTGCTTCCTAAGATGAAGGTGAACGCCGAGCGCACCCATTACGCGGCCGGACGCGCCTACAGCAATGCGACGGATTTGGCGGACTACCTCGCCAAGAAGGGTCTTCCCTTTCGCGAGGCGCACGAGGTGGTGGGGAAACTTGTGGCACTAGGGCTAAATGAAGATAAGGATTTGCAAGACTTATCTCTGGAGGAGATGCGCGCTGTTTCGGAGCAGATAGACGAAGATGTGTTTGAGGTGCTAAAGCTCGAGACCGTCGTCAACGCGAGAAACAGCTACGGCGGTACGGCCCGAGGGGAGGTGCAGCGACAGCTCGAGCGGGCGAAAGAAAAAATAAGCTAGACACGCTGTGTGTCTAGCTTATCGGGATAACTCGAGTAACCTAAACCCTACTCCACCGTGACCGAGAAAGGTGTCTCGAACGTCGCTGCGGCGTTGTCATCAAAGCTCGCAATCGTATTCTCAGGCGCGGCGGGCGTCGACGTCGCGTCTGGCGCAATGTCGCCCGCGCCGTAGTTGTCGCCGCCGTAGATGCCTGCGTAGAGGTTTACCACTGTACCCGCGTCCGGCTGTCCCTCAAACCCCAGCGCCGTCCAAGGAATCGCAGCTTCTGTCGTGAACGCCGGCGCGCTGCCCGCCGTGGCGACGGGGTAACGCATGGTGGAGCGCGTCACTTCTTCCTCAGACACGACGTCGTAGAGCTGAACGTCTTGCCCTTCGAACTGCGAGATGAAGAGGTCGACGGGCTCATTAAAGGTGACGAGGCGCGGCAAGGTGCCGAAGTTCTCAGCCGTGGTGCTGCCGCCCTCCACCGTATCTAGGTAGAGGATGACGGAGTTACCCGCCGCGCGGTAGGTGTAGCCGAGGTAGAGGTAGGTCTCGTCAAAGTCTACGAACAGCGCTTTGAAGTTGTTGTCGGGTCCGAACACGCCTTCGTTCGGGCTCTGCAGCGAGGCGGCGGGCTCCGTCCAGTCGGAGAGGTCCGCGTCAATGTCGTACTTCGTGACGCCTACTGGCTCAGCCTCCAGCGTGAAGTCCACGTTTTCGGCGGGCGCGGTGGCGTCTTGGGTGGCGTCGCTTAGACGCTCTCTCGAGGCGGTCAGCGTCGTGCTCTCCCCCGCCAGGAAGGGTAGGTAGTAAGACCCGTCGGAGAAGGTGAAAGCGTAGTACGTCTGCGGTGTGTCCGCCGCTTCGACGAGCACCGCGCTGAGGGGCAAGCCGTCCAAGGTAACGGTGCCCTGGATGGCGGCGTCGGGCACGGGTGTGACGATGAAGTCGTAGACGCCTTCAAAGGTCAGCTCGGCTTCGTCGATGAGCAAGGGGCGGTTCGTCGTACCCGAAAGCCCGTCCTCATACCCCGCATTCTTCGCGTTCGGCGCGTCGTTGGAGAACTTAAAGGAGATTTCGCGGAGCAGAGGAAGCTCTAAAGTCGTTTCGTAGAAGCCGCGCTGACCCTCTACGGGCGTCATCGGGTACTCCAACTGCTCGCCTGTGTCGAAGCGGCGAATTTCGATGTCGGCGCTGCTCCCTTGCGAGCGGGCGTCCACGACGAAGGTCACTTGGGCGGTGGCGTCGGGGTCTGGCGTGGCGGTGACCGATGTGCCGTCCGACTCGCGCCCGCCACTGTCTACCGTCACCACGTTGAACTCGTAGGGGGTGCCGTTCGTGAGCGTGTAGACCACTGCCTCACTCGCCGTCACGCTGGTGAATTGTCCCGCTTGGAAGCCTTCCTCGCCCTCCGCGCGGTAGCGCACGCGGTAGCCTACCGCCGCGTCGTCCTCCACGGGCGTCCAGCTAAGCTTGACCGCGCCGTTGCCGGATAGCGCGGAGAGGTCAGTGACGTTCGCCAGGTCAGGATTGCTGCCGCCGCCCTGTCCGGCTTCGGCGCTCAGCGCGAGCAGCGTGCGGGCGGGAATCGTGCCGACAAGAAGACCGTTTTGCAAGCTGAGAGGGTTGTCGCGCCCCGTGACTTCCGTGAGGGCCGCGCCGTCCGCGAAGGTTCCTAAGAGCGGAACGCCACCCGCGGGTAAGCTCGAGAGGTCGACGGCTTCGTCACCGTTATTGAGCACCGCCACGACGGGCTGTTCACCTTCTAGGGTGCGACGATACGCCAAAATAGCCGTTCCCGTGTTGCTCGGTTGCGCCAAGACCTCATGCGAACCGCGCGTGAGGGCGGGATAACTCGCCCTGGCGTTCGCTAGCGCCGCCAAACGCTCGTCCAAGGAGGAGTCCGCCAAGCGGGAGAAGTCCATATCTGCACGGTTGTCAGGATCGTTGCCACCCTGTAAGGCGATTTCTGTCCCGTAGTAGACCATCGGATGACCGCGCGAAGTGTAGATGAGCGAGAGCCCTAAATCCAGACGCTCCTGCGCGTCTTCATAAGAGACGCCTTTGTTTTGCGAAACGGTCACGAACCGCGCCACGTCGTGGTTGTCCACGAAAGTCGTGAGGCGCGTAGGGTCGTCGTAGGCGGCGTCCTGCGCGAAGATGTCCGCTACGCCGTCCAAGTTTCCGTCCGGTCCTGAAAGCTGTTCGTTGATTGCGTAGTGCAGCGGGAAGTCGAACAAGGAGGGGATGCCGATGTCGTTTTGATACTTGGCGATGAGCCCTACGTCGCCGCTAAAGACTTCGCCCACCGTCCAGATGCGCTCGGGGTCGCCCGCGCCGCCCGGCGCGAAGAAGTCCTCCCAGTAGAAGTCAGGGACGTGCTTGACCGTATCCATGCGGATGCCGTCGATGCCTATTTCCTCCACCCAATAGCGCACCGTTTCGTTCAAGAAGGGCGGCACCTCTTCGTTCGCTTGGATGAAGTCGGGCAGTTCAGCGAGCAGACAGGCTTGCTCGTCCGGGGCGGCGTCCGTATAGCAGATGGGCTCATCGCGCAGCCACTCGGGGCGCGTCTCCATCATCGTCGAGCCGTAGCCCGTGTGATTGACGATCATGTCCTGGACGATTTTGATGTCGTTTTCGTGGGCGGTGCGCACGAGCGTTTTAAGCTCATCGAGCGTGCCGAAGTGCGGATCGGTGCGCAAAAAGTCTTCCGCCCAGTAGCCGTGGAAGCCCGCGAAGGGTCCCTCTTCGGAGAACGATTCGAAGTTCTCCATGAGAATCGCCGGGACTTGATAGTACACAGGCGAAATCCAGATAGCGGTAAAGCCAAGCTCGCCAAAGTACCCCTCTTCGATCTTCTGCGTGATGCCCGCCCAGTCGCCGCCGTGCCAGAGGCGCTCGTTGGAGAGGTCAGCCTCGTCGAACGCACCTTCTCTAGCTGCGCCGTCGTCGTTGCTGGGGTCGCCGTTGTTGAAGCGGTCGGTGAAAGCGAAGTAGATGTTCTCATCGCGCCAGTCTACGTTTTCGATGCGCTGAGGCTTGGCGGAGTCGGGCTGGACGCCTTCTAGCTCGAGCCTCAAGGTTCCCGACTCGCTCACGTTGCACTCGACGCTCTCTTGCGCGGTGAGCGTGCCCGATAGGGTGTCCGTGAGGGTCAGCTCAGCCTCGAGCGTCGCCTCGACGTCGCCCGATAAGGTTGCTGTGCCCGTAACCTCTTCACCCGACACCGTTCCCTCGAACGGTCCCGACGCTATCAAGCCCGTCTGACCGCTGACGAGTGAGAGGGTTCCTGTAAGTGCGTCCCCGCTCCTCGTGAAGCTCAGTTCGCTCACGACGAAGGTGTCGATGTCGCAGAGTTGAAAGGGGACTTCGGAGGCTCGCCATACTTGTGTAGCGTCCCCCGTATCGCCCCCTACGGGATCGTCCACAGCATTTTGAGGTGTTAGACCGCACCCGGCGAGGGCGATGAGAAACGAAAAAACTACGACAGACCGATAAGACCTGCACCCAGCTATGAACTTTTTCATACGTGAGATTAACATGATTGGCTCAAGAGGGGTAGGGTTGGCTCTTCATGAAGGTGTTTATGTTGCTTGAACGTGCTCGAGACTGCCACTATGCTAGCTTCAGTATTTAGTTAGAGGCTTCCTCTGTTTTCCGTTTATAAGGCCAACTTTCTTTACCATTCTTCTTACGCTCTTTGAAAGACTCTTTAATCACATGTTTTCTTATTTCTCCTTTGATAACTGCTCTTTCACTCTCGGCGCATTCGAGCCTATCTTTGGCAAATTCAACGTAGGAAGCAGAGTTATCTACACCAATATAGTTGTGGTCAAGCAATTTTGCAGCAACAAGCGTTGTACCTGTGCCACAAAAGGGATCAAGCACAGTTATCTTGCCCTCAGTGGGCATTGAAGCTATTGCGCGTGCAGGTATAGTCAAAGGGAAGGGTGCCGGATGCTCGTCCATTCTAGGAACAGGCTTAATACGCCATATCGAGGTAGCCTTGGCGTGTTTGGACTGTAATTCTTTGCCTACAAGATGACCGTTCAAAGGTTTATAGAGCCAGTAGATACGCTCATCTACTTGCCAAAAGCGCCAACCTCGCATATTTGCTACAGTTGTACGGTCCCAAATAATTTCCTGCCTAATACACCATTTTGATCTCATAATCCAACTAAAAGGATGAAGCAGATTCCCATCTTCCCAGCGGATTTTGTGATTGTAAAAAAGCGATCCTCCCGGCTTAGTCACTCGGAGCAGCTCATTGAGAACCTTTATTTGCCATTCTTGATACTCACCTTCAGGCATATGATCGTTATGGTGAGCATAACCCGAGTTTTGAACAAGCCATCCGCGAGGGCGCGGACGTTTGTTGTACGGGGGTGAAGTAACTGTGATATCCACAGTGTCTTTTTCAATTTTTTCAAGAGTCTCGAGTACGTCACCGGTCGTAACATCGTTGAGCAAGTCGTATTTAGGATTCTTCATTGTCACGAAAACTGCTGATTCGGCGCGGAGTTGTTGATTGCTTTGTGATACCGTTCACTCTTCGCTCCAGCTCATCATAGCTTAAATGCAACACAATTCTTTCGTTATCAGTAACGGTCATGCCACCTTGACTAGCGCTAGATAAATTTCGAAGAGCCTGTGATACGTCGGCCGTTCTGACATTTTCATACACGGGATCACTAGTTACTATTGTCGCTACCATTTCAATAGTCCGAGGTCGGTCAGGCAAACGCCCTTCCAGCTTTCTAAGCGCATCGAGAACGGCGACGTATAAATCACGTTGACTCCAGACTGGTTCTTCAAGAAGTTGCTTTACCGCTTCTTCTACTTCAGCAGGTCTAAATTTGTTGAGAACAATATCCAAAAGCTGTTGCGCTGTGAAATGCCGAGATTCCGCAGCTTCAACAAAATCCGCTAACTGAGAAACTGTCCAACAAGATATCCTAGCCTCGTTAGCGCGGAAACTGGCCGCGCTATCATCGTTGCTGAGATTAGGATAAGAAGGAGCCACCAGTAAACAACCATCAGCATTATGCCGTTTCCTATGCTCATCTAAACCAGCAAAATCTATAGCGGCAAGTGAAGGAACTTTGGTGGATGACTTTGCCTCTAAAATAATAGTTTTCGTCCCTTCGGGATAATCGGTAAACTTTGCAATTCCATCAGGCTCCTTTGGTCCAGAAATCTGATTCGCAACGAAACCTAACGCTCTTGCAACAACGACTAGGGAAGTTTCGAGTTCATGCTCATCTGCTGTTGCATCTCGCAGTGTTCTACTAATTGTTTCTAACGAAAAAGAACGGTCCTTTGCCAGACTTCGAAGCAGCTTGTCGCGGCGTTCAAGAACTTCCCCGATAGTTTCATCAGGTACTTCCGCTTCATATAGATACACCTCTAACAACGCTTCGGCCGTTGCAACATCTTCCAGTAAACTCTTCGCTCGATCATCACTTCGGTACTCTTGCACCAGTTCGTGATTTTCGTTGAGCAGAAAAGTAGAAGTGCTTGGTTCGAATTTCACAAGCCTGGCGGTTTCACCTAAACTTCTGTAATCGTGTAAACTTCTGTACTCATGCTTGTAGAGCTTTCGCTCTTCTGTGTAATACTTTTGAGCGAGCAATGCCGCTTCAGCTTCTTGTGGTTTGTCAAAGTAAAACCAACTATCGTCTGCTTCAGCACCGCCCGGCTTATATCTTTGAGTCGTTAAAGCATCTGCAATAGGTTGCTCAACCAAAAGCTGAGGAACAAAATTCTTTTTTCCCTCCCGCTGTGAGCCCTCACCCTCTTGCTCGCGCTGATACTTGTTGTATCGCTGTTCAGCCTCTCTCCAAACAATTCTAAGTAATTTCTGGAACCGGTCTTTAAGCTTGGACTCTTCAATCGTTTCCCTAGAAGCTTTTAGAACTTTGTTTAAGTCATCAACGTAAATATCAGCACGAAATCTATTGAAAACTCCGAATTGAAGTGCAGTCAAGCCGAAGAGAGGATCGTCATAATTGATAAGGCGATTTACAGCCCTAACGAAGAAGCCGTGACTTCTACCAATATCGTCACTCTTACCTACCAGTTTTTGTTCAGTTACTACTACTTGACCGCTGATACCAGACTCGAAAGAAGAAGATTTCAGCGCATCATTTTCTACACGCCACTTCTCGCCAGTCTCTTTTTGTAGTTCGTCCAGTCTACTCTGAGGAAGCTCTGCAAGTTTGAAGGAAACTATCTCCTTGTAATCCTCTTTCGAGCTTTCAACCTGATCACCGTTGAGGTAGAGCTGAAATTCGGTTCTGAGAGGCATAGCCGTTCTCAAGACCCACGAGAGTCTACCGTGCTTTATTTCCCTTGCCTTATCAGTTAAATCCTCGAGGATAGCAAGAGTCCAATGCTCTTCTTCAAATTTTTGGCTTTCAACTCCAGCGAGAGAGATAAGGTCATTGAGATTCGCATCAGAGAAAAATTTCGAATAACTGTTGATGACATGAACTGGAACCTCTACCTCCTGCGCAGCCCCCGTTGGAGATTCTCTAAAGTCTTCGAAATTAACAGTGACAGCTAAAATTTCACTTTCAGCCTTACTGATATAAGTCAGCCTTTTAGCTATTGTTCTTGTTGCTAATTTGCCGATACCAAACTTACCGATTTGCTTCCGGTTTCTACGCTTTTGTATCTCCTCGTCTCGCTTGCTACTACGCCCAATATGCCAAAGGTTGACTAAACCTTCGTAGGACATACCTACGCCATCATCGAAAACAAGGATTTGGTCTGCTTGCTCCGCTTCCATTTTGTCGGGAGTTGGAACGTAAACACGGCACTCTTTCGCATCTGCATCGTAAGAATTGACCACCAACTCCTCAATCGCTTTGAGAGGCGATTGATAAAGTTGATCTGAAAGAAGATGAACAAGTTCGTTAGAAAGTTGCACTTTAACAGGTTCTTGATCATGTTCATCAAGCTCTGACAAGGAATCAGATACAAAATCTTTTGGGTCTTTTTCTGCCACAGCACATGCTAACATTCATTACAGGCAGGTTGAGAAACAAGGCTTCAAAAGAAAAGGACGCCCGTAAGCGCCCTTCTCGAGAGGTAGACTAGGCTACGACTTCTCCACCCACTCCCCCTCACTATTCTTCTCGTACTTCTGCTCCACCGCCGACCACGCCACCCTGTGCGACACCTCTTCGCGCGAGGCGTCGTCCCGGCGGTCCTCGGGGTCCTCGTACTGCTCCCAGGCACTGTTGTACGCCGATTGGTAAATTTCCTGAGCGTGTTTGGGCAAGTTGTCCGTTACAGAGTCGGGCAGCTCGCTCCGCTTGTCGTAGGGCATTTTAGCCGCCTATGACGGTGCCGCCGTTGGGGTGCAGCGTTTGCCCGGTGATGAACGAGGCGTCGCTCGAGGCTAAGAACACGTAGCAGGGCGCGATCTCTTCAGGTTGACCGGGGCGTCCTAGCGGCACTTGCGTACCAAAACCTTCGACCTGTTCGGGTGGAAAGGTCGCGGGAATGAGAGGCGTCCAGACGGGACCGGGCGCGACAGAATTGACGCGGATGTTCTTCGAGGCGAGGTTCTGCGACAAAGCGCGGGTGAACGAGACGATAGCTCCCTTCGTCGAGGAGTAGTCGATGAGTGTCGGGTTGCCCTGAAAGGCTGTGACCGAGCAGGAGTTGACGATGGCGTCGCCTTCACCGAGGTGCTGCAAGGCAGCTTTGGTGGTGAAGAACATCCCGAAGATGTTCGTGCGAAAGGTGCGCTCCAACTGCTCCTTGCTGATGTCGGTAAGGCTCTCTTGCATGTGCTGCTCGCCGGCGTTATTCACCAAAATATTCAGCTCGCCGTACTCATCTACGGTTTGCTGAACGGCTTGCTGCGCAAAACTTTCGTCGCCTATGTCGCCCTTGATGGTGAGGCAGCGCTTCCCTTCAGCTTCGACGAGGTCTTTGGTGTCACTCGCGTCCTCGTCCTCCGAGAGGTATACGATGGCGACGTCCGCACCCTCTCTCGCGAAAAGTACCGCTACCGAGCGCCCGATACCGCTGTCGCCGCCTGTAATCAGCGCGACTTTGCCGTCTAGCTTGCCACTGCCCTGACGCTCGGGTTGCGTCGTCTGCGGCTGCGGCGTCATCTCCTGTTCGCTGCCGGGTAAGGATTGGTCTTGGGCGGGTGGTGACTTGTGTTGGTCGTCGCTCATGCTTTCCCCCTGTTGAATGTGTGTCGGGTCTCGAGCCTCATCCAGACATACTCCCCCTAACTCAGCAACTTCTGCTCAGGAATCTATGTCTCGCTATTTTGTAAGGTGGCTCGCTTCCCCCAACACCCTTTATATGAAAAATCTCACGTTAAAACCGTAGCGTCAGCTTGCTTGCGCCGTGGAGACGATCTCCTCGTCGTCCTCTTTGTCCGTGAGGACGCTGCGCATCAGGAAGCCGTAGCCGATAACGCCGATGGCGGCGAACGAGAACCACTGCAAGGCGTAGCCTAAGTGCGAGCCTTCGGTGAGTTCGGGGGGCGTAGGGGGAACGGGGAGCTGCGAGGATTGTAGCGGCGTCTGCTGGTTCAGCTCTAAGTAGATGGGCTCTAAGCTGTAGGGTAGCTGCTGCTCTATTCGCTCCGTGTTCACGAAGAAAACCGCGTCGAGTTCGCCCTCAGCGGGGTCTTTCGGGCCGAAACCCGTCGGCTGCTTCTGCACCGGGAAGAGAACGCCCGACACGCTGACCTCTCCGGGCGGCGGCGCAGCTTGAGCAATAGGCGGCTCGTCGAGGTCGAAGGGGACCCAGCCTCTATCCACTAAGAGGGCGCGGTCGTCCTCTAAGATGAGCGGCGTGAGGACGTGGTAGCCGGGCTGTCCGTCCAGGGCTCTCGAGCGCAGCAACACCTCGTTCTCCGCGTCGAAGCGCCCCGTTACCTCAGTGCGGCGGTACGCAGCGGCGTCTTCTGCCGCTTCGGGTGCGGTGAGGTCATACTCGTCTTTCAAGCGGTCAAAAGGTTGCGGCGCAGCTTCTAAACGAGACTCCAAGAGGGCGTTATAGGTTTGACGCTGGTCCAAGCGTCTAAGCTGCCACAAGCCCAGAGTAACAAAAAGCGCGATGAGCGTGAGGGCGAGTACATGCCCAGCTAGCCAGCGCGGTGTGAAGAGTTGTCTGTAGCGTTCCATAGCTCCTAAAAAGAGAGGGCTGCACAGGATTTAGTTCCGTGCAGCCCTCTCGTGAATGTCACTCTAACGACGAGCGACTAGTTGCCCGGTGCGCCCTGCGGTTCTTCTTGGATGTTCTGCTCGGAGTTGGGGACGGGCTCCTCGACGGTCGGTGCTGCCGTTTCTCCAGTGGCGGGCGGCGCGGTTTCAGCAGGGGCGGATTCGTTAGTCGGCTCGACCGACTCGACCTCGGGTCCGGGCGTGACAACTTCGGGGCGTCCCGGCGAGGTCTGCGCGGGCTTGCCGGGACCGCCTGCACCCTCTATCGTGGAGTCGGGAATGACGGGAATACCCATCTCAGTTGCGCCCGGCTCATCGGGTACGAAGGAATCCTCCATGTAAACCGCGAAGGGGTCGGTCACGTTGACGACTTCGCTCGGTCCTTTGTAGAAGATCGGCAAGACGTAGACGAACAGAAGGACGAAAATCCAAACGACATCGACCATATGCCAATACGCGACGGGCGCAGAGACGCCCGCGTGAATTTTGGGCGAGTACGCGCCGCGCATTCCTCTTACAAAGGCGACAGCTAGCATGAAGAGCCCGATGACGACGTGGAGCATGTGCAAACCCGTGATGGCGAAAAAGGTGGAGTAATAGAGGTTCTCGCGCGGATCGATGTGGGAGAGTATCTCAGCCCACTCGATGCCCGTGATGCCCAAGAAGATCGCACCGAAACCTAGCGTCGCGCCCAGGAGTCCCAAAAAAGTCTTGCGCTTGTCGTGCATGAGGTCGTGGTGCGCGACGTGGACGGTGATCGAACTCGAGACCAAGAAGAGCGTGTTCAGCAGCGCCAGCGTCACCGAGGGCAACTCCTCGGGGAAGGCGAAGCGCCCCGTGAAGTAGAGGTAGAAGTACGCGGAGAAGACCATCGCGAAGAGCGCGGCTTCCGAGCCCAAAAACCAGTACGTCGCCATCATGCCGTTGCCCATTTTGGTGCGGTTATGATGCTCGACCTCTAGCTCGACCTCTTCGCTCTCAAAGGCTTGCTCTCGCGCCCACAGCACCATTGCGAAGAGCGACATGCCGAGACCCGCAATCCAGAGCGGTCCTTGCATGACCAAGCCGGCTAAAAAGACCGTCAGACCTACTGAGGTGATGAAGGGCCAAATGCTCGGGTTCGGCAGGTGGATGTCCGAGGGGCGTAAGGTTGCCTCTTCACCGACAGGCCATAAGCCCATCTTCTGCCAGTCGTATAAGGGGCGTTCACTGCGAAATTCGGTTGGGAGTTCGACGCCGAAGTTGTATTCGGCGGGGGGGCTGGTAGTAGCCCACTCGAGCGTGTAGCCGTACTTCCAGGGGTTAGGCCCAGCAGTTTTAGGTCCGCGCAAGCTCACGACGACGTTGTAAATGAAGAGCAAGAAGCCAGCCGCTAACATGAGCGAGCCCAAGGACGAGAGTCCGTTCCAAATCTCCCAGCCGATGCCCTCCGCGTAGGTGTAGATGCGGCGCGGCATCCCTAAAAGACCCAGAATGTACTGCGGGAAGTAGGTCACCATGAAACCCACGAACCAGAGCCCGAAGAGCCACTTGCCCATGCGCTCGTCTAGAAACTTACCCGTCATCTTAGGGAACCAGTAGAAAACCGCCGCCATCACGATGAAGATGGAGCCGCCGATCAAGATGTTGTGGAAGTGCGCGACGACGAAGTAGGAGTCGTGCATCTGCCAGGTGAAGGGCACGATGGCGAGCGCCACACCCGAGATGCCGCCCACCGTGAAGAGGAAGATGAAGCCCAGCGACATGAGCATCGCGGTGTTGAAGACGATCTTACCCTTCCAAATCGTGGCGAGCCAGTTGAAGATTTTAACGCCGGTGGGAACAGCCACGAGCATCGTGGTAAAGGCGAAAACCGAGTTCATCAAGGGGCTGCCCATCGAGGTGAACATGTGGTGCGCCCACACGAGGTAGCTAACTAGAGCGATGCCCATCGTCGCGCCCGCCAACGCGGTGTAGCCGAAAATCGGCTTGCGCGTGAAGGTCGGCAAGATTTCTGAGACGATGCCGAACCAGGGCAGCACCATGATGTAGACAGCCGGGTGCGAGTAGAACCAGAAGAGGTGCTGATATAAGACGGGATCGCCGCCGATAGCAGGGTTGAACAAGCTGATACCGATGGTGCGGTCTAAAAAGGTCATCATCGTTGCGGCGGTGATGCCGGGCGTCGCCAAGACCTGCAAGAACGAGGTGGCGAGAATCGTCCAGCCGAACATCGGCAGTTGCCGCCAGCCCATGCCCGGCGTGCGGAGGTTCACAATCGTGACGATGAAGTTGATGCCCGCGAATATAGAGGAGAAGCCGACGAGCTGCAGGCCTAGAATCCAGGTGTCCATCCCTGCGCCGACCTGATAATCCGAACTCGAGAACGGGAAGTACGAGACCCAGCCACCCTCGGAGAAGCCGCCAAAAAGTGGTGCGGAATAGATGAGCAAACCGCCGAAGAGGTAGAGCCAGTAGCCGAAGGCGTTCATGCGTGGCAGCGCCATATCACGCGCGCCGATCATCAGCGGGATGAAGTAGTTGCCGAAGGCCGCCGCGATAGGGATAATGAACAAGAACTGCATCGTCGTGCCGTGCGCGGTCAAAATCTGATTGTAAAATTCGCCGACCAACACGTCCATGTTCGGGCGCGAGAGCTGCAGGCGGATGAGGAGCGCTTCGATGCCGCCGATGCCGAAGAAGACAAAAGAAGTGACGAGATACATGAGCCCGATCTTCTTGTGGTCAACGGTGGTTAAGAGGTCTAGCCAGACGGGTTTAGAGCGGCTCTCCTGCGCGCTCTGCCCTGCGGAAATACTGCTCATTGATCCCCCCTCGAGGTCAGAGAATTAGCGTCTATAGTGGCGGTGTTCGGTGCATTGTTTGGAGCACCGTTGGGTACAGCAGCGTCTTCTAGGTCCATCATGGAGCGCTCGTCAACGTCGGGCAAGGTGAGCGTCTCGAGATACGCTGTCAACGCCTCCGCTTCCTCTTGCGTCAAGCCTAAATTGGGCATGGCGACGCCCGGCTTGACCGTGTCCGTGTAGCGGAGCCAGCGGATCATGTTCTCGGGCGTGTTCTCCAGCATTCCCGCTGCGATGCTCGTGCGGCTGCCGATGTGCGAGAGGTCGGGTCCGACGCGGTTATACGTGTTGACGCCCTGCACCGCGTGGCAGTTGACGCAACCCTTCGAGATGAAGAGCTGGCTACCCTCTTGCACCAATGGACTCTGCGCAGAGACCTGCGTCGCAACCTCTGCGGGCTGCCTCGCTGCAACTGCCCAAGCGTTGTACTCCTCCTGGGGCATCGCCACAACGCGCAACCTCATGTTCGCGTGCGAGTCACCACATAGCTCGGCGCATTGACCGTAGTAGACGCCCTCTTTTTCAGCCGTGAAGTAGAGCGTGCGCTTGTTGCCGGGGATGAGGTCGACTTTGCCCGCCATCTGCGGAATCCAGAAGGAGTGCATCACGTCTTCCGAGGCGAGATTGACTTTGACGGCGCGCCCTACGGGGACGACCAACTCATTGGCAGTCACGACCTCTTCATCCAAATACACCATCTCCCACCAGAACTGCTGCCCGACGACGTTCACCTCGATTGCGTCGTCAGGGGCGGAGATCGCGTCTAAGTTGTAGATAGAAGCTAGCGTGGGTACGAGCAACACGGCTAAAATAATGAGCGGGATGACGGTCCAGGCTACCTCGAGCTTCAAGTTGCCGTGCGTCTGCGGGGGTTCCTTGTCGGAATGCACGTCGCGGTCACGCATCCCGCCGACGATGCCCGCGATCATAAAGGCAGTGACGATGATCATCACAAAGATGCTAAAACCGACGACGAGCCAGAATAGCCCCGCGATCTCCTCGCCTTGCGGCGACGCCGGGTTGAGAATATTCGGGACGGGCAACCGGTAAGGTCCCTCGTCCGTCGCTGCGAAAGCGAAAGGCAGCGCGAATAAAAAGGGTAAAACTCTGAAATATTTCACAAACACTCCCGTTACAGTGAGGTGAAGGCGCGGTCTAGCGCCATCGTCAAGAAGATTAGAGCTAAGTACGACATCGAATATTTGTAGAGGCTTAGGGCGGTAGGGCGGTCGATCGGCTCATCGTTGCGCGCCAGCACGAAGAGCCGCGCAACACGCACAAGTAACACGATATTCAGTAACAAGGCTGCAAGAAAGTACGCAACGCTGAACTCGTGAAGCGCGAAGGGGATGAGGGTGAGTACCACAGTGAGTACCGCGTACATAACCATCTGCATCACGGTAGCCCGCTCACCGATAACGACGGGAGCCATCGGCACGCCCACCGCTGCGTAGTCGTCTTTGATCATGAGCGCCAACGCCCAGAAGTGGACGGGCGTCCAGAGAAAGACGAGTCCGAACAAAAACCACGCCAAGAGGCTAAGCTCGCCGGTGACCGCCGCCCAGCCAACGAGGGGCGGAATCGCGCCCGCCGCGCCGCCGATGACGATATTTTGCCAGGTGCTCCTCTTGAGCCACATCGTGTAGATAATGACGTAAAACGCGATGCCCGCCCAGGAGAGGAGCGCCGCTAAAACCGTGGAGGTGAGCGCGATAATGGCGAACGAGCCGAGCGTGAGAACCGCAGCAAAAAGAAGCGCGTGCAAGTTTGAGATCACAGACGTAACAGTGGGGCGCTTCGCGGTGCGGCGCATCCGCACGTCGATGTCGCTGTCGTACACCATGTTGAAGACGCCCGCCGCCCCCGCCGACATGTACCCCCCTACGAGCACGCCGAGCAGCGGGACGAGCCCAGGGAAGCCTCGCGCCGCCACGAACATCGCGCCGACCGTCGTAAAGAGAAGCAAGCTGATGACTTTCGGTTTCGTCAGCGTGACGTAGTCACGCCACGTTGCCTTAGCAGTCGGCGCGGGCGCGACTGGAGCGGATTGCGTTCGTGTGGATTGGCTCATCTCACCGCTTTCTTAGCGTATGACTTGGCATGGGGTGACTCAGCGTGGGGTTCGGCTCGAGAGTTAAACGAAGGGCTTATGACAGTAGCAGGGCTTCCCAAGGCGTAGACGCTCAGGGCCGCGAGCAAGCCAAAAGCGAGCACGGCGGTAAAGAGGTGCGCGAGCTGTAAGACGGTGGGCGCGAGAAAGGCGAGGTTGGCGCTGCCGATGACGAGCTGAACGATATAGACGCCGAGCAGCGTCTGGGCGAGTCGCTTCGCTTTGAGCACGGGCTTGAGCCACCAACTCAGCCCTAGGCTCAAGAAGAGGTACACGCCGACGGTGATCGCGATGAGCGGGTGCAGAATGCGCAGGCGAATCAAGAGGTGCGAGGACGCATCGAAGTCAGCCGCCAACCCCTCCGCAAGACTTTCGGAAGGAAACATCGTGTTGCCCATCGCCGCGATGCCGCCCGAAAAACTCAGCACGAGCATCCCGACTAAACCGACGCCGAGCACGGTAGCGAGCATCCCTTGTCCGCGCAGCTTGGGTGAACCGAGCGTTTTGTCCCTCGCATACACGACCGTCGCGGTGAGTGCTCCGACGAGAAGCAGTGAGTTGACGAGGTGCGCGGCGACCATCAGCCCGCGCCCCACCGTCGTATTGTCGCCTGTCAAGCCGAGCAGCACCGTCGCCGCGCCTAAGAGCGCCTCAAAGATGAGGAAGACGAACGAGGCGAGCGCCGCGCCCCAGAGCGCGGGTCTCTCTTTACGCAAACGCCACGCGGCGAGCAGGAGCCACGCGCCGACGAGGAGCGCGCCGAGCGAGAGCAGGCGGTGGGAGAACTCGATGAGCGTCTCGGTGCTGGGCGCGAGCGGTACGACTTCGCCGTTACAGAGCGGCCAGTGGCTGCCGCAACCCGCCCCGGAGCCCGTCGCGCGAACCACCGCGCCCTGCAAGATCACGACGAGGTTGACGAAGAGTGCGGTCAACGCTAGCGTACCTATAGGGACCCCTGCACGCAAACGCTTCAACACGCGCGCGCTTCACTTTGTATTTGCTTTACTATCATCTCTTAACTCCCGGTATAACTCAGCTATACTCGCTCGCCTTTGTACCTTAGTATACGGACTCAGACGCCACTCACCTCTAGGACAATTGTCCCCTCCCGCGCCCGTTAAGACGTGTCTATGATGAGGCTTTTAGCGTGTTGGGAACTCTGTTTCACGTAGGCTCATGCTCGAGCCCTACTTAGGGTTAAGCGTACCACGTGCTCGGCCCGCTATCATGATGCGGGAGCACGTTTTCAGGGTTCGCCTCCACGCACCTACGTCGTACCCGCGTCCAGCCCGAGACACAGGTCACGGTCCCCTTTTTGAGCATTCGTTTTGTGTCATACTCTGCCTAACATTCTTTAGGAGGCACTATGCTCTTACCTCTGCTGCTCTCATCAGTTGCCGCTGGCTTTATCGCCACCTCGGTCATGGTCTTTTTTTTGTACTTACCGCTCACTTGGAACGGAGACTTCTATGATGTGCTGGGCGCGCTGGGCTCAGCGATCACACGGCAAGTCGACGGGCGTTCGCGCTTTTTGGGTAGCATCATCTATTTTACAGGCGGCATCCTCTTCTCTATCTTCTACGGTTGGACCGTCATGGCGCTCATGACCTCGGGCTTTCCTGTGCCAGAGCTTGTTATCTTTCCGGGCTTTCCCGTCGAACTCAACCTCTTCTATCCGGTGCTCGGTCTCGCGCTCGGTCTGGGTCACGGTATTTTGGTAGGCTTTTTGGTGACCATCGTTGTCATTGAGCACCATCCTTTGGAGAGGTTTCGCGAGCGCTTCATCCTCGTCATCTCGCAGATCATCAGCCACATCGCCTTCGGCGTCACGGTGATGTTCTTTCAGCATCAGTTCCTGCAGCTTCTACTCGATATGGGCTCCAACAGCGCCTGAGTTTAGCCCTGCGCCTTCTCGCCGTCCTCGCCCACCCCGACGACCTCGGCGCTTGCCAAACACCCAGCACGGGGTGACGCCGTCAAGCTCGTTTGGACGACTACCTCCACTAAGCGCGCTCACCTCTAGACTGGCGAAGGGGTATACTCAGGGCGCACTCAATACCGAGTAACGTGACCAAATGGTAAAGGGGAGGCACACACCCATCTCACGCAGGCTCGTCATGATGGACGCACTGCATGATGGAAGCACTGCGCTTGCTTGAGAAGCGTCTGGCTGTTAGACTAATACGGTTTGCTTGCGGGTCTGCTATCCGCTAGCGACGCTGTTGGAGGACAGAACTGTGATGATGCGCGCTTTAAGCTTAATCTCGCTCCTACTTCTCGCGACCTCGTTCGCGCAGGGAACGGGTGACCTCTCCACTGAGGAGTTGCTGCAACAAGGGGATTTCTACTACGCCACGGGGGACTGCTTGACGTCGCAGTACCTCTTTCAGCGAGCGTTGGAAAAAGAACCGGACAACGCAGCCGCGATGCTCGGTAAGGGGCAAGCGCTCGTCTGTCAGGGCGCGCTAGAGCTGGGCATCGAAGAGTACCAGAACATCATCGACACCTACCCCGACGAGTTGAGCGCGTACGTGCAACTTGCTGACGCTTACAGGGAGCAGTACCAAAGCGACCCGGAGCGTTACGCGAACAGACTCAGTGACGCTCTAACCCTTTTAGAGCGCGCTGAAGAGACGGGTGAGAGTAGCGCGGCGCTCTCCAACATGAGGGGCGTGTTGCTCTACGAACAGGGCGACGCCGAAGGCGCGAGAACAGCCCTCGAGAACGCCACCCAGTTGGAGAGTGACAACCCTAATTATCAGGCAAATTTAGGTGCGGTTTACCGTAGCAACGGCGCGTTGGAAGAGGCGCTCACGGCGTTTAAGCGCGCGGTTGTCTTGCAGCCTAACAGCGCAAGTTTTCGCAACGATTTAGGGGATATTTACTTCAAGTTAGACCGCTGCGAGGACGCTGAGTTCGAGTTGCGCCAAGCGGTTGAGCTAGATGAAAATCTGCTCGAGGCGAACTTCAACCTCGCCCGCACGCTTTTCGACTGTGACGAGGTCAGCGCGTCGGTCCCTTACTTCCAAAAGGTCATCGACATCGACGCGGTCTCGTTGCCGCCCGCGTACACGTATCTAGCGAGGGCGTATATTCAGCAGAGCCAGCTCGACAAAGCCGTGACCGAAGCGACGAAAGGTGCACTTTTGCCCCCCGCTAACGCAGAAGCCTACTACTGGCTCGGTCAAGCCTATGAGATACGCGGCGGCGCAGACGATCTAGCGAAAGCGAGAGACGCCTACGAACGCGCTTTAGAAATCGATCCCGACTTTGCATCGGCAAGAGAGGCGCTGAACCAACTTTAGCGTTATTCTGTAACGTTGACTTTCTAAGTTGACTAAACGGTTGGCACGGCAGCGGGATGTCCGCGCCAACCCATCATTTTTGAACTAAACTTCTCACTCAACGTCCCGCTTTGGAGGCAGTATGTCGTATTTAGGTATGAAGCAACTTTTAGAAGCCGGGGTTCACTTCGGTCACGAGACGAAGCGCTGGAACCCTAAGTTCAAGCGCTATATCTTCGCGGAGCGCAACGGTATCTTCATCATCGACTTGCAAAAGACGCTCGTCGAATCGGACAAGGCGTTCAACTATCTACGCGAAGTCGCCGCGAGAGGTGGCACCATCCTCTTCGTCGGCACTAAAAAGCAAGCGCAAGAGATTTTAGCGGCGGAGGCGAAACGCTGCGGGATGCCGTACCTCAATGAGCGTTGGCTAGGCGGCACCCTGACGAACTTCAAGACGATTCGCAGCCGCGTGGAGCGGCTCAAGGAGTTGGAGAAGCAGTTCGAAGACGAGAGCATCTTGCGCTACGGTAAAAAAGAGCAGATCGAGTTGGGCAAAGAGCTGCTGCGTCTGCAGCGCTACTTGGGCGGCATCAAAGAGATGAACCGTTTACCCGACGTGCTCTTCATCGTCGACCCGACAAAAGAAGCCATCGCGGTGCGCGAGGCGAACAAGCTCGGCATCCCTGTTGTCGCACTCGCTGACACAGACTCCGATCCTGATGTGCTCGACTACATCGTCCCCGGCAACGACGACGCGATCCGCTCCATTCAACTCGTTACGGCGCGCTTAGCCGACTCGATCGTCGAGGTGCGCGGCGGCGCTCAGACAGAGAGCGAAGCGCCGAGCGAAGAAGCCCAGGGCGAGCAGCGCGAGACGCTGCCCACGCCTCTCTCCTCGCCAGAGCGCACCATCGCGGAAGCGGCTCAGCGCGGTGGTCAGGGTAGCGGCGAAGCGGCGCAAGAGACTCAAGCTGCGCCCGCCACCGAGCAAGAAGATACGCAACCCGCTTAAATCTGAAGCCAGATCGGTACACAACCTTGCAGGGCGACGCCGAGACTTGGGGGGAGTCTCGGTTGAGCGCTGACGACGGGTCAAAGAAACTACAAGAACCACATTGAAAGGGGAGATAACGTGGCAGTCACGATGGAAGGTATTAAACAACTGCGCACTATGACGGGTGCAGGCATGATGGACGTGAAAAAGGCGCTCGAGGAGACCGGCGGCGAAGTCGACAAAGCCGCCGCCCTGCTGCGCGAACGCGGTATTGCAAAAGCAGCGAAGAAAGCGGACCGCGAGGCGAGCGAAGGCTTCGTAGGTAGCTACCTGCACCACAACGGCAAGATCGCTACCTTAGTCGAACTCAACTGCGAGACCGATTTCGTCGCCCGTAACGACAAGTTCCAAGAACTCGCCCGCAACTTGGCGATTCACGTGGCGATGGCAAACCCAAGCTACCACAGCCGCGACAACGTGCCCGAAGAGGCGGTGCGCGAGGAAAAGGAAGCGCTCGCTAAGCAAGCTGAAGGCGAAGGCAAGCCGCCGCAAGTCGTCGAGAAGATCGTCGAAGGGCGTCTAAACAAGTTCTACGGCGAAATCTGCTTCATGGAACAGCCCTACATCAAGGACCCGGACAAGTCCGTCGAGGCGCTTCTTAAAGAGTCTATCGCGACGATTGGCGAGAACATTCAGATCGGCGCATTTCACCGCATCGCCATTGGCGAGTAAGCGTGCAGCGCGTTCTACTCAAACTCTCCGGTGAATTTCTCGCTGGAGATAAGGGCTTTGGGGTTTCCCCTGAAGCCACTCAAATATTAGCGAAAGAAATCGCCGCGACCTCAGGTCGCGGCGTTCAATTGGCGGTCGTCGTCGGTGCGGGCAACTTCTGGCGCGGCGCGCAGCACGGCGGCAACATGGACCCCGCAACAGCGGATTACGTCGGTATGATTGCCACCGTGATGAACGCTGTGGCGTTTCAAGACGCGCTGGAACAGCAGGGCATCGACACCCGCGTTCAGTCCGCCATCAACATGCAAGAAGTTGCTGAGCCCTATATTCGCAGGCGCGCACTTCGCCACCTGGAAAAAGGGCGCGTCGTCATCTTTGGTGGCGGCACGGGCAACCCCTTTTTCACCACTGACACCGCCGCCGTGCTGCGCGCTTTAGAGATCGACGCGGACATGGTGTTGATGGCGAAGAACAACGTGGACGGTGTCTACAGCGACGACCCTAACCGCAACCCGAACGCGACGAAGTACGACACGCTCTCCTACTTAGAAGTGCTCAACAAAGGGCTCAAGGTCATGGACGCCACCGCGATCAGCCTCTGCATGGGGCGCGAAATGCCCATCACGGTGTTCAACATCTTCGAAGAGGGCAACCTGGAGCGCCTTTTAGCCGGCGAGCACGTCGGTACGCGCATCAGTTCATAGTCGAGACTCTATATTGGCTCAACTCAGTGTCGGGAACTTTCTGTAACGCGGTATAATCGGTGAAGATTGACGGCTCGAGTTCTCCTCTTACTCCATACGCCATATGCAAAACATTTGAGGACTCGAGCTAAAGAAGGAGGCAACGATGCAGACAGTTCTTAAAGAGACGCGGCAGCGTATGGATAAAACGCTAGAGGCGTTCGAGCAAAATATCGGCATGGTGCGCACCGGACGCGCCAACCCTGCCATCTTGAACCGCGTGCAGGTCAACTATTATGGCAGTTCGACTCCCTTAAATCAGCTTGCGAGCATCTCCAGCCCTGACCCGCGCACGCTCCTCATTACCCCTTACGACAAGAGCGCCGTCACCGACATCGAAAAGGCGATCCGCGACAGCGATTTAGGCTTCAACCCGAGCAACAAAGGTGACAGCATCTTTATCAGCGTGCCGCAGCTCAACGACGAGCGCCGCCGCACCCTGGTTAAAACGACGAAGACGATGGCGGAAGAAGCCCGCGTCTCGGTTCGCAACATCCGCCGCGACGCCAACGACGAACTCAAAGAGATGAACAAAGAGAACCTCTTGACCGAAGACGACTTGCGCCAGGGCGAAAACGAAGTGCAGAAAGTTACCAACGACTACATCAGCAAAATCGACGCGAGGGTCAAATCCAAAGAAGAAGACATCATGGCGGTGTAGGCGCGCAAGTAGGAAAAAAAGCGCAGAACGTCGGGAAGCGTAATACGAGGTTGCACGGCTTAGTTCGCGAACTAAGCCGTGCCCGTTACGGATGGGACGTAAACTCAGCCCGAACTCGCTCTCAGGCAAAGCCGTCCCGCTAGGCTTCGCCTGAGAGCAGGATCGCTAAAGCTGAGTCGCTGAAAAGCTCTACGCACGAAGTAAAGTCGCTCTGCTCCCGCTAGGCGAAGCAACGCCCTCAGTCAGGGTAAGTAAGCTGTACAATTTCGTACTAAGAGGTAAGCATCCGAACTTTGCTTCTTACGCCTCGTTCCGGTTCGGGTTAAGCTCTCCTTACCTATGTTCGGCTTCAACCTTCATCTCCCCTATCCCCGCGTGACCTCGAGCTTTTTCGGCTTCATCGCCGCGCTCCTCATCATGTGGGTAGGGCTACCCCTTCTAGCGCCCGCCTATCTCGTCTTATCGCTTGTCGCCCTGCAAGAATACGCCGTGCTGATGAACTTGCGCGGCATTCCCATTCGGCGGCGCAGCTTGTGGGTAGCGACTGTTTTGACGCTGCCCGCCTCGCTCCCAGTCACGTACGAGGGACTTTTCAATATGCAGCCCCTCTTCGACGGGATGAGCTGGCGCGAAGCACTCTTAGGGCTGCTCGCGCTCTACCTCATCGGTTTGGAGGTCATCCGCCCGAACGACCGCTCGGTGCAGAGTGTCATCTACTCGCTTTTTGGCTATTTCTATATCCCTTGGCTTCTAGGCTACGGCATCACGCTGCGCTATACGCCCGACGGTTCGCTCGGGCTCTGGTACCTGATGCTCCCTATCTTAGCCATCTTTGCAAGTGATACGGGGGCGTACGTCATCGGCAAGTTCTTCGGCAAGCAGAAGCTCGCGCCGCAGGTGAGCCCAAACAAGACGCTCGAGGGGGCTTTCGGCGGTCTCGGCTTCGCGGTCTTCATCGTTTCAGTGACAACTTACGGTTTAGAAACCTTTGCAAACTTACGGGTAGACATCTATGACACGATTCTTTTTAGCATCTTGGTAGCGAGCGCCGCCCAACTTGGCGACCTCTTCGAGTCGCTGATCAAGCGCTGGGCAGGCGTCAAGGACGCCGGCTTTTTCTTGCCGGGGCATGGCGGCGCGCTAGACCGTATCGACGGGATGCTCTTTGCGGTGCCGATTACGTATTACTTTGTGACGTTCGTAATCTTGCGCTGAGGGCGAAAAAAAGCGGGCTTCTGAGAAGCCCGCTTAGGTTAACCCTGGCGTTTAGTTGGAAAACATCTAGTTAGAAGGTGTCAGCAGCACGATGCCCTGATCGTCTGTACTTTCGCTTTCGTCGAATTCGGAGACGTAGAGGTTGCCGTTCGTCGTATCTTCGACTAAGTCGATGGGGTCGTTGAAGTTATCCAAATCGTCGGGCGTCTCCGCCTGGCTGATGTCGCCATCTGGACCGCCTGGCGTGAGCACGAGAATGTCGTCTTCGTTGCTGTAACGGGCGATTAGCAATTTACCTTGAAGTTCCCCGCCAAAGGTGCTGCTTTTGTACTCGATCACGCCGTTCGGAGACTTGTTCCTTTCGAAGTCATAGGCAAAACCTCGGTAGTTGGGATCAGGCTCGGTATCGCTCTTATAGATGTTGACCTGCGCTTCTTCATCTTCATAGTTGCCACCGCCATTTAGAATCCACTCGCAGCGCTTAGGATTAGGATGACCGTAGTATCCTCCCCGTTCCACTCTAAAGAGGAAGTCACTCTGAACCTGATCTTCAACGAGCCACCCGTCTGTTCTGTCCTCGACATACTTGCCGTCAACGTCGCTTGGATCATCTAACTTAGGACCGGTGTATTGACCTTCTGGGCGCGCCGTGCTGCACGTGTTACCGATAGGATCGTAGCGAGGCACAATCCCGCCCAAATTGGAACCGTTCGTCGGCACGTACAACGAGCCATTGGAGTGCCAGACGAGGTCGTAAGCGTTGCGGATGCCGCTTCCAAAAACGGTGAGGGGCGCATTTGGCGCAAAGGGATCGTAGGAACCGCCATCCTCCGTCTGCACGTCGAGAGGTAGCGTACCCGCCTCGACCGCGCTGATATCTAGGCGCAACGTAGCAGCGGAAAGGAGGCGCTCTTCCTGAAAATCCCACGCGCTGTCGGGCGCACCCATCGCAGTATTGCTGCCCTGGTTGAAGTAGAGCACGCCGGGCTCAGCGGGATTAAACGCGATGCTATTAGTGACGTGATCTTTTGAGGAGCGAGGCAAGCCTTCGACGTACGTTTCAACGGTTCCCAAATCGGGACCGCTCAGCCTGCTAATCTTACCGCTCCAGGGCTCGTCGATATTCTTGAGTTCGAAATCGTCATCGACGAAAGTATGACTTACCCAAGCAACCAGTTCAGCGCCAGGCTCAAATGACGAGGGGTCAAAGGCGAAACCGATGAGCAACCTCGGACCACCCTCTTCTCCTTGTAAAGAGGTAATAGTTTGCGCGCTGCCCAGTGTACCGTCGGCGTTGATGGGGAAGCGCTTGATGCGCCCGTCCACTGTCGTTGCGTAAAGGTTGCGGTCGGGACCGATATCGAGCGATGTGTATGAATCGTTATCGCTGCTAGGTGTGACAGTCTGCCTATCGAATCTGACATTACCCGGCGTATTCGGGTCTTTTTCCCTCGTCGTGAAGGTGCTTTCAAAAGGTATAAAAGAATTGCCGCCCTGATCTTTAACGCCGTCCGTCAGCACAACCCGGTACGCCGTATTCTCTTTAAGCGGTTCCTCAGGATCGAGCGTGATGATGTCGAAACCGCCCGAGGTGCCTCGTTCGATGGCGACCGTCTCACCCGTTGCCACTTCGATGAGGTTGACCGTCGAAGCGTTGCTCGTCGACCTCTCGAGACCGCCTTCGGTTCTAACCGGATAAAGCGACACCGAAGCCTCGGGGTTCACGTTCGTGTCGCCATTTCGGGGCTCCGAACGTTGGATTCTCGGACGGTCGCTCGTCTGGAAGGTGATCTCGTAGGGCTCGACGGACATGCCGTCCTCATCCTTGACACCCTCCGTAACCTCAAAGGTGTAGCTTTTGTTGACGTCCAATGAGCTGCGAGGATCGAAGGTAATCGTGTCACCCGAAAAAAATATATCGCCAGATAGAAGCGCGTCGCTGCCCACTTCGGTCAATCTGACCGTTCCGTTACCGAGGGTATCCTCGTCAATATCACCGTTAGGAAGCTCTAGGCGAGCCTCGATTTCGACGTCTGGGGAAACGATGTTGTCACCGTCGCTAGGCCTCGAGCTAATGACCGTAGGACGCTCCTCAGGGTCAGGAAGGACTGGACCAAAGATGTCACACGCCACGAGACCGAAGAGTAAGAGGATTATAGGGATAGCTCTTTTCATCTGCACTCCTTGGCAGCGGGCTCACTCAGCCCGCTGCCGTTCTAGGTTATTGGCTACAGCCAAACGCTCCAGTTTAACGCACTACTCTGGTGAAGTGGGTGTTACGTTGGTGATGAGGTACATGTTGTCGTTAAAGTCACAGTTGGCGGTGTCCGTCGTGCCGCATCCCTGATCAACAAAGTCTTGGGCGACGATGTAGGTGTTTTCGAATCCCGCCGTGCTTCCGTTTCTCTCCACGGGCCAGAGGCGCACGCCGAGGTTGTTGTTATTTTTACTTCCGCCTATCCAATCGGTGCTGTAGCCGTTGCGAACGATCAACTCGAAGGGCTCGCTCGGTTCAACGCGCATTTCGGCGGCTTCGGTTTCTGCACCTTGCAATGGAGGCAGAACAGCTTGTCCGTAGACCTCGGCGTGCTCGAATCTTCCTAGTTGTTTGTCGCTGTCTCTCTCCACAACTCTGAGATCATCATTTGAGCTAGAGCCGCAGCAGCTATGGAACGCGGCGAGTTGACGGATGTAGACAGGCTCGCTGGCGTCAGCGCGTTGCCAGAAGCGTGAGATGACCTCATCACCCGCACGCTCGAAATTGGGGTCTTCGGGCGGCTCCGCGCTCTCGATTTCGCCCCTAGTGTTTGTGCCTACGTCAGTGCTGTAACCAAACGCTCTAACAACGCCGCCCAAGTACTCCTCGCGTCCGCCCTCGGGTGCTTCTTGATAGATACCTGCTAGCTCGACTTCGACCGTCTCGCCGCCAACTTGCATCTCTAGGGTGGCTTCGCGTATGCCTCTGCCACCAGAGTCTTCGGTGAACTGCACAACGATATCTTTGGTTTGACCAGCAGCGACGCTACTCAGTCCACCGCTAGGTAACATGAACGCGCCGCTCGAGCTACCCGTAATCCTCACATTGCTTATATCGAGCGCACTGGCGCTCTCGTTCACGAGGCGCAAAACATTGAGGTCGTGGCACTTGAGGTCGGTGAAAGGCTCGATTCTATCGTTGAAGTCGCCGCTGATGTTACCGATGCGGCTGAACACTAAGCGGTCCGCGAAGGGTGCACCGCTGAGGTTTTGCAGTTCGAATCCGTTGTAGGACTTGCTCAGCGCGCGGTCCGAGATAATGGGCGCGCTCTGGTTACAGGACAGACCCTCCGGTCCAGCAGGTCTGACATTACGCACGACGACGACAACATCGTTATAGTCGAAGCCTTGGGTAAACTCTTCTGTAGCGAGGATGTAGGCGTTGCTTTCACCCGGAAGCGGATAGGTGCGGACGTGATGAGGTATCGCACCACCGAATATGTTGAGGCTGTCTTGCGTGTAGATTTCGCGGTCGTTGAAACCGGGCCAAATCGAGTAGAAGCCGAAGCTCGAGTCGCCTGGGTCGAAGCTCAGGGGACCGACAGCTTCCGGGTTCAGCGTCTGCGCGTTGCCTGTTTCAGTTTCGATCCTAAACACTTCTTCGCGTGACGCTGTATCGCCAATCGGATACCAACCGAACTCCGTAACGGGGTCGCTATCTAAACCGTAAGTCGCGAGCACTTCAACCGTCACATCGCCACTGCCCGCCTTTTGGAATCTCTGGATGATGCGCTCGTTTTCGCTGAGCGTACCGTTAAGCTCTGCACGGCGCGCCTCTTCATCTTCACCGAAGTCATCGAAGCTGACGATAGAGGTAGTCGAAGGGTCGGGATCGCCCGTGCTGATATCTAGACCGAACGTTTCAAAAATCCACTGCAAAGAAGGCTCTAAGTCGCCGCCGTCCCCCTTCACACTGAGCCCGCGCAAGTCAGTACCTAGCGACGAGTCGCCGTTCACCGTCAGCGTCGCATCTTGTGGACCCAATGAGGTCGGCTTGAAAGCAACCTCAACGTCTACCGACTGTCCGGGCGCAATCGTCGCGGGCAGCGTTGGCGTCGTTAGAACGAACTGGCTGTCGGTAGGCTCGAGGCTACTGAGCGTAAAAGCGGCGTCGCCCGTGTTGCTGATTGTCAGGGTCTGCGCCTCACTTGTCTGAGTATTTTGCGTCTCGAAGATGAGCTGTTCGGCGCTCGTTAAGTTCGCTTCAGGTAGCGCGGGCTCTTCTGTATCTGTTTCGCCGTCTCCTGTTGTGAAGCTGCTCGAGAACGCTTCGGCGAGCGTCTCGCCGCTCTCATCGGCGACGGAGACGTCGATAGAAAAGGTATACGTCGTCTCAGGGGTGAGAGGCTCATCCGGCGTGAGCGTGATGATGCTGTCCGAAACAGCGGGTGTGGCGGACACGGCAACCGCTTCGCCCGTTTGCGTCAGCGACACTGTGCTGTTGCCGACAGTGCTCTCGTCAATCGCGCCGTTGGGTAGGTTGAGCGTGGCGACGACGGCTTCGTTGAGTGCGACATCCTGCTCGCCATCCGTGGGCGACACCGCCGTGACCGAAGGTCGATCGGAAGGAGGCGGGGGCGGATCAGTGTCGCCGAAGAGGTCGCAAGCGGTTAAGCTCAGCATGAGTAGCGGGAGCAGCGCGGCCCGAGTTACATTCGCCAAAGCAGCGCTCGGCGTGTGCGGCTTTGGCTCCAAGAACGGGGTTTGCGCCCCATGTAGCCCTGCACGATGTTGTTCTTTCATCCTGGTCTGACCTCCTGATGTAGCAACGTTTGTGAATGGCAACGTTTATGAACCGGTTTCTGGATGCGTATCGCTCCTCATCCGCTTGCACCTATAGTCTTGTATCTAGGGAGGCGCGCGTCATGCTCGCTCCACCATAGGCACCCCCGATGAGCAACTCCTAAGCATTCTAAGGCGTCTAGAGGGTTAAATAGCGTACAAGTATTACACGAATTTCGCGCGGAACGCAGTTATCCGAATGGTGAAGAAGCGTTCATACTTACGCTAGCAAGTGTTATAGCAAGTATCATTTAGTTTGGGACGCTCTCACAATGTAGAACACCGTATAGCACGTACATTTGAGAATGGTACTTGCGCTATTCTAATCAGTACTTATGTTGGTTGCTATATCTGGTCAAAAATGTCCTCAACTTTATGAATTGCTCCAGTTCCATATCGAAGGATGATACCCACCACGTTGCGAAACCGCCGTGAGTATCTGAACATCCAGCTATGCGGTAGACTCGCCCCTATGACATCGATACGGGATACGCTCTGGGGCGATAAGCGTGAGGCGATCGAGCGCAACCTCGAGCAACTCGACCCTGAGCTTGCCAAGCTCGTCTTCGAGGTGGCTTATGACACCGTGCTGGCGCGACCTGGACTCGAGCTGAAAACGAGGGAGCTGCTCGCCGTCACCGCGCTCCTGAGCGTCGGCAGCGAGAACGAGCTAAAGACGCATATGCGCGGCGCGCTGAACTGCGGCGCGAGCGTCGCTGAACTCAGGGAGACCGTGCTGCAAGCGGCGATGTTTTTGGGCTTTCCGAAAGCGCTCATAGGGATGCGCGTGCTAAGGAGCATATTACAAGGTGGGCTACAGGGCGTGGCGCATGTCGAGCCCGAGCAACTGGGCGACGACGACGCCTAGCACCACGCCCGCAGCGAGCAAGAGCGGCAGCAGCCGCGCCCAGTCCACGCGGCTCGCGCTTTCACCCTCTTCACGCTCCCTCACGCCTTGCGAGTGCCGCACCTCGAGCAGCAAGAGGAGCTTGTGTATCTCGAGCATCTCTGCGCGCTCATACTCACAGAGCACGTCGGAGAGGGACTCGAGCTTCACCACCACGCGCCTCAGCAACTCCAGCTCGGTATCCCTAATGGACGGTTTCGCGTGAAGACTGCGGACACGAGACGCTCGGAACCTGGCACCATACTTCAACTTACGCATGACTTCTCCCCTCGTCTCGCGCAATTCGGCAAATGCTCGGGCGTCTCATATTCAGACCACCCTCGCGGCTTAGACAACCTCGATTTGATTTGTGTAGACGGTGCAATTCAGAGCGGCGGTGACTGGCGTGCGCTTCAACAAAGTTCTCGAATACGAGCTACCCTCTTTACTCTCATATGCGAGTAGTTTATTATTACATATGTGAGTAAGTCAAGCGCTCGAGCCACACGCTCGCCCCAAACGCCGAAGGAACCCGCTATAGGGCCCTTTCAGGCACGGATTTCTGCGCGTATGGCTGAATGCGGTATGAAGCGCCTAGAGGAGTTCGCGGATCACTTCGGCCTCGGGCGCACGACGGTCTACGGTCTCTACCACGGGCGCGTCTCCCCGAAAGGGAGCGTTGTCAAACCGAGCGTGGACACGCTCGTCAAACTCGCAGACGCCCTGGAGGTGCCGCTGCACGTGTTGGTGTACGAACTCGAGCCCGGCGCACGCGGCGCGGACCTCATCACGGACCTCCAACCGATGCCTCCTCTCAAACGCATCGAGGTGCGCATGGCGGGCTGGGTAGGCGCGGGCCCAGACCAGACCGAGGAGATTTTAGATGAGCAGCTCTGGGTGGAAGAGGAGTTCGCGCGGGGCAGGGAGCTTTTAGGCTTCAAGATTCGCGGCGATTCAATGGCGGCAGGCAGGCACCCTATCTACGACGGCGACACCGTTTTGGTGGACAAGAACGCCAAGGGACACAACAACAGCCCCGTCGTCGCCCGTTTGATCGACAACGGCTACGTCTGCAAGCTGCTCAAAGAGGACCGCTTCAGCCACGTTGTCAAGCTGGCGAGCGCCAACCCCGAGCACCAAAACGGCACGCCCACCGCCATCGCGCCCGAGCAGATCGAGGAGATCGTGGGGCGTGTGGTGAGAATCGTGCACGACCAAGTCGCCTCGAGCGTCTGATTCGTGCTGAAGCGTCGCCTTGGATTGACGGCGCGATACGCGCGGGTAGGTTGCTTAGCTCAAACTACCCGAACTGCGTGCTCGAGCAGAACCCTCTTTTACGCCCCCACCGGAATGAAGAGGTCACGCGGATGGTACGGCGTGCCACCCTCGAATTTAAGATAAATAGCAGTTCCACTTATCGTTGCTACACTTCTCCGCAGATCTCATTGCGCAGCAATAGCGGAATTTCATCCCTGAAAGTGCGTGCTAGGCGATGTTCTCTTTAGTGAGGGTGTAGCTGACCAGATGATACCTGCTAAAATGCGGCACTTTTTACGCTGGCTTCGCGCCGAAAACTTATACTGGCTGACGAGGTGACACGATGCACAAGATGGTGCGCCGCTCGGCGCGTAAAGTCGGGCAGGCACCCGGCACGATGGTCTATACAGGAGACGCGCAAGACGAAACTGTGCGCGTTTCACTCTTCACGTATGACGCTGCCGGGGCGCAGCGACGTGAGGAGATAGACGCGGCGGAAGCGTTGAACCTCATGAGCGCCACACAGGTCAGCGCGCAGGTCAATTGGCTCAACGTCAGCGGCTTGCACCGCCCCGAGGTCATCCGCACGGTGGGCGAGCGCATCGCGCTTCACCCGCTCACGTTGGAGGATATCGTCAGCACTGGACAGCGCCCCAAGATAGAATTTTTTGACCACTACATCTTCATCGTGCTGCGGATGCTCAGCTTGAGCGACGAGGGCACCATCCGCGACGAGCAGGTGAGCGTCGTCCTGACTCAAAACGCCGTCTTCTCCTTTCAAGAGCGGCAAGGCGACGTGTTCGAAGGCATACGCGGGCGCATCAAGAACAACAAGGGGCGAATCTGTAAGTCCGGTCCCGACTACTTGGCTTACGCGCTCCTAGACGCCGTGATAGACTCGTATTTTCTCATCTTAGAAGGGGTGAGCGGGCGGCTCGAGGATTTAGAGGAGACGCTCATCGATCACGCTACGCCCGACACCCTTAGAGCCATCAACACCTATAAGCGCGAGATGCTCTTTTTGCGCAAAGCGGTGTGGCCTCTCCGAGAAGTGCTGAGCCTCTTGATGCGCGAGGAGAGCCCACTCGTCAGCGCCCACACGCTGACCTACTTGAGAGACGTGTATGAGCACACGGTCCAGGTCATCGACACGGTGGAGACCTTTCGCGACATCCTCACGGGGATGCTCGACATCTACCTGTCCAGCATCTCGAACCGCATGAATGAGATCATGAAGGTTCTGACTATCATCGCCACAATTTTCATCCCCTTAACCTTTGTCGCGGGCGTGTACGGCATGAACTTTATCTACATGCCCGAGCTTTCGTGGCGCTGGGGTTATCCAGCGGTGTGGCTCCTTATGCTCGCGGTGGCGCTCAGCCTGATCGTCTACTTTCGGCGGAAGCGGTGGCTCTAAGTGTTTCCTACCTCAACCCACAAGGTTGAGGTAGGAGTAAACGGATTTTACATATGATAGCACTTCCAAAACATACTGAGACAAAGGGACGCAGATCTCCGTCCGCAAGGACTAGCGGGATTTCATCTCATAATGTGCGTGCTACATTTCTGAAAGCTGCTCCGCGTGAGCGAGCAGACGCAGTCTTCCGCTAGGAAACGATGTTCTCAAAAGTGGGAGTGTTGCTTCGCATCGCTTCGCGCACTCAGACCAGATGATTGAGCGAAGCTATACGAAGTAACCTGCTATGATAAAGAGATTCCGAACATGGCGAAGCGAAGTTCGCGCGACTCGGTGCGCCCCCACGGAGCGCTCGAGACCCACCGTTTCATCCATCCTTTAGCGTGAACCCCTTATGAGATTTCACCGTGACGCGGCGTCTCTGCCTGCTATAGTGAGCACCGATGTCCGCGTCCACCCCTGAGCTTTTTATCGCCATGTCTAGCGCCGAGCGCGGCGACGCGCTCTCACCTGTCGCCCGCACCCTGGGCCTGCAAAGCCGCGTCTTAGCCGATGTCGAAGGGCTGCTCTACCACACGCGCGGCGCGGTCCCCGCCGCCATTGTGTTGGACGACGCGCTGGTGGCGAGCGTGCCGCAACTCGACCTCATCTCGCTCTTGCGGCGCAGAAAGCCGCTCGCTAACGTGCCGCTCGTCTGTTTGGGCGACGACACGTTAGCGGATGAAGCGCGCCACGCGGCGCGTCACCTGGCCGCGCTCGGTTCGGGCGCAGACCTCTACCTTTCGCAGGCGTCGCCCGAGCTGCTGCGCGCTTATTTGAAACGCTACCTGGAAAAGGCGCAAGCGGACGCGGGGCTACGCGAGACCCTGGCGCGGCTACGCGGATTCGAGGACGCTTTCAAAGAGGCTGAGCGCGTCAAGGATGACCTCACGCACATGCTCGTCCACGACCTCAAGAGTCCGATTGCCAGCGTGATGGGACTTTTAGACCACACCATCGACATCATGCACACCACCGACGACGAACAGGGCGTCGTCGAGCTGCTGAGTCTGGCGCGGGGCGAGTCGCAACACCTGCTCAACTTGGCCGCCAATATCCTCGACGTGCGTCGCATGAAAGAGGGTCACATGCCCTACGATCCAACTTGGATAGAAAATCTGACCGGGCTAGTCGAGACCGCGCTAGGCGACGCAAGAAGTTCGCACGAAGGGCGGCATTTCAGCGTGTTGGTGCGCCCCGAGGCGGAGCGCATTTTCGCGGATAAGGGTCTTTTGCGCCGCGTGCTCGCCAACCTCTTCGCGAACGCGGTCAAGCACACGCGGCGCGGCGGTCATGTAGACTTTCGCGCCTGGAAAGAGGATGAACACGTGGTCTTGTCCGTACGCGACGACGGCGAAGGCATCCCCGAAGCGGACCATAAGCGCATCTTCAACGCTTTCGAGCAGTCGCGCCACACGGTGCACGACCGCTTCGACACGGGTATGGGTCTAACCTTCTGCAAACTCGCCGTCGAGAAGCACGGCGGCGAAATTTGGGTCGAATCCAAAGTTGGACGGGGCAGCACCTTTTACTTTAGCGTGCCTGTAGAGGCGAAGGAGCTTCTCACTGACGGTGTCGTCCTCGCGCAAGACTGAAGGTAAGCTGACGCCGGGGTGGGGGCTCGAGTCCCCTCTCTGGAGCGCCGGACACGCCTGCACCGCCGGCATAGATGAAGCCGGGCGCGGCGCGCTCGCCGGACCCGTCGTGGCTGCCGCCGTCGTTCTTCCCGTCGCCGAGCACGCTTTCGACGACTCCAAAACGCTCAGCGCGGCGCAACGTGAGACCTTTGCGCGAGAGGTCAGAGCGAACGCCTTAGCGTGGGCGGTAGGTCAGGCGAGCGCCGAAGAGGTGGACGCACTCAACGTCCTGCGCGCCACGCACTTGGCGGCGCAGCGCGCGCTTCACGCGCTGCGCCTCGGCGCGGACGCGCTCGTCACGGATTTTCTCAAGCTAGACTTCCCTGGTCCCGTCGTCGCCGCCGTCAAGGGGGACGCCCAGAGCTATCAAGTTGCAGCGGCGAGCATCCTAGCGAAGACGACGAGAGACCACCTGATGGTTCACGCGCACGCCCGTTATCCGGCTTACGGTTTCGCCAAACACAAGGGCTACGGCTCTGCGCAGCACCTGGCGGCGCTGTCTGAACGCGGTCCTTGCCCGCTCCACCGGAAGAGTTTTAAGCCCGTCGCGCAGCGAACCGTGCAGGGTGGGCTTTTCACCTGAACAGCGCCAATGTGAAGTATTCTTTTCTGCGAATGGTCTACAAAATTGGTACGCTATGAATCTGAGGTGAGCCGTGAGTTCAGCTTTTCTTAGCAGTTCCAAAACATACTGAGATAGATTGCCGCTTTCTGAAAGCTGCTGCAAGCAGTCTGAAAGCCCGCAGGGACGAAGTTTTGGCAACGCCAAAGGTCTCAGTGAAGCTATACGAAGTAACTTGCTATATAAAGAGTAACGGGAGGAAAAAGTGCCCGAATACGTCGGTGTCCGCTTTGAGAATGGACCAAAATTACACTACATGGAGGTGCCGCCGGAGGTGCCCCCTCAACAGCCTGGGGTGGGCTCGCAGTGCGTCGTCAATACGAGGCGCGGTTTGGAAGTTGCCCTCGTGCGCACACCGCCGCGAGGAGACGCGAAACCGAGCGGTCAGATCGTGCGCGTGGCGCACCCTGAGGACCTCGAGGCTCACGACGCCTTGGAAGCTAAAGCCGACGACCTCAAGTGGCTCTTAAAAGCGCGCGCCAGAGAGCGCGGCGAGAAGATGAAGGTGATTCGCTTGGAGTTCACATTGGACGAATCGCTTTTGGTCGTCACCTATAGCGCCGAGGGCTCCGTTTCACTGCGTCCGCTGGCGCAAGCACTCATGGGCTACACGGGCGCACGCATCGAATTCGACAACGTCGGGCCGCGTGACCAAGCCCGCATTCTAGGCACGCTCGGCGCGTGCGGCGGCGGCTCGTGCTCATCCACCTGGTTGCAAAGCTTTAACGCTGTCTCGATTCGTATGGCGCGAGACCAGCAGCTTCCCTTAAACCCTGAGAAAATCAGCGGCCCTTGCGGACGCCTCATGTGCTGCTTACAGTACGAGCACGACATGTATAAAGAACTCCTCAAAGGGCTGCCGAAAAAGGGCTCCAAAGCGTGCCACGAAACGAGCGGCGCGTGCGGGCGCGTGGTGAAACTCAATCCCCTAAAGGGGAGCGTCGAGATGAAACTCGATGAGGGCGGCTTTGAGGAGTACCCGGCGCGCGAGGTCTCGAGAGTAAAAGGACAACCGAGAGGTCAGAAGTCGGGCGGAGGGGACAACTAAGAGGTTGTTCAGCAGAAGGAGAATATAAGCTTCTAACTTCGCCTTATCCACGCGACTAAGGCTCCTCCACCTCGCCCAAATCGAAGGGCACATAAACGACCGCTGTGGCAATCTTGCGCTGCGAACTCGGCGGGCGGTTGATGACCTTTCCGGCCGCTACAATCGTGCTGCTACCGCCGCTGTCCATCTGCAGGGCGCGGTCCGCGCCGAGCGACAGAAAGAGCGGGACGAGGTCTCTCGCTGTCATGTTCGTCGCGGTGACGAACATGACAGTGCCGTCCTCTTTTAGCCCGATGGCGGCGCGGCTGGCGGGGCGGTTCACATTGCTGAGCGGGTTGGGGCTGAACGCCTCGAGCCCCGGCTCATACGCCGCGCGGCCGTCCGCCACGAGGAGCGGTCCCGCCTCCACCGCGTACTCCACGAAGTTGAACGCCGACGGAAAGAGGTCCGCCGCGACGCTCACGCGGTCCCCGGCATCCACGAGCGCCAACTCGCGCAAATCCGGCTCATACGCGATGACCATGCCGCCCTGTGGCACGCGCCTCGGTCCAACTTTGTTCATCAGGACGCGCCCGCGCTGCACCACGATTGCCCCTTGCCTCGGACTGCCCACCTCTCGCCCCGCCGCCGTGTAGATTTGAAGGTCGGCTCGGCGCGTCTCGAACCTCTTCACCTGTCCGCTAATATTCAATTCCACCGTCGCCTGAATCCGGCCGATCACTGGGCTACCAAAGCCGAAGCCGATGCCCGCGCGGTTTCTAGTCGGCAGCGAGAGGAGCGTGTTGTCTATCTCCAAAAGCCCGATGGTGCGCAGGTCAGCCGTGTCGAAGTAGCTCGCGTTGATCGCCGCGAGAGAGCCTACCGACAACTCGGAAAGCGTCCGCGGCACGAACGACTCACCCACCACGCGAAACTCGCCGTAGCCGGGCACGATTTCGACGATATCAACGCGGCTTTCGCCGAGGAGCGTCGGGTACGTCATGCGCCGCTGCGTGACAGCGGGATGGAGGACGAGCGGTTTCTCTAGCGGCGGCGCGGTCCAAGTCTCCTCAACCGCGTTGTTATCTCGAGCGTCAAACTCCGCTTCGCGCTGCTCGCTAGGACTTACCGGCGCATCAGCATCTGTTTGTTCGTCGGCGTCAAAATCAAGCGGCGTGTCAACCTGCGCGGATGGTTCTTCCGTGGGTGTATCCGGCGTTTCAGCTTGGAACGTAGGGGTTCGCGGCTGCTCAATTGCCAAGTCAATCACAAGCCGCGTCGGATTTTCAAGGGGAAAGACGCGGTAGCGAAACGCCGCGCTATCCTCATCCGAATCGCCCGCGCCGCCCAAGTTGAGCTTCGTCATGATGGAGGTGGTGTTTAGCTCCAACCCCAACCCCTCTACCTCTTCAGGTACGCCTAGCGGAAGCAAGACCCTCGGCAGAATAAGCTCTAACGCCTCATCCTTCGCCACCTCGCCCTCTTCCTCTAACCGCTCCAGACCTCTTATACTTTCAAACTCACTAAAATCCAAAACGAGCCGGACGTTCTGCACCTCCTCTTGTTCGAACCGCGAGGTGGTGATACTCGCCTCCGAGCCCGCGCTCCGCTTGCTGAAGCGCACACCCGCCAGCTTGGGCAGCTCTACGCCGAAATACGCCAAGACCGAACTATCTACGAAGACCTCGTCGCCTTCGATACGCGGGGCGGCGTTTAAGGTAGGCTCGAGCCACCCCACACCCTCCACGTACCGCGCCTGCCTGCCGTCGTAACGGAGCGTCAGCGTTTCGTTCGAGCGCTGGACCGAAGCGTAAGGGAGTTCGTAAAGCGCCCCTTGCTGAGCGAAGGCGAGGCTCGAGCAGAGTAGCAGTAAAGAGGTCAAGCGGCGGACGTTCACAAATCCTAGTCTATGACGCCTGTCACACGGGTTTATGAGTTAATTTTCACACAGTGTTTAAGGTGAGTGCAGCGCCGCCAAGAAGTCATTCGGATTGACCTGCGTGCCCAAAATAGCCTCCAACCCTAAAGCGATCTGGTGCGCCTGCACGTCGCGGTAGCTTAGAGCCACCGCGCCTAAGCTGACCGCTTGTTGGCGAAGCGGGCTCATCGCTTGGCGCGAGAAGTCCACCACACTCAGGTGAGGTCCGAGAATCTTAGGGGGGACGCTCGCGCGTTCGTCGATGCGGACCAAGAGGTCGGCGCGGCTCAAATAACTCTGTGCTAAGGGGTCGCGGTAGGCGCGGGCGGTGATTTCGGTGCTGGCGGCGTAGGCGTACTGCGACGTCATCTCGGCAGTGGGGCGGTTCGTGGCTAGGACGGTCAGGTGAGCGGCTCCCAAGCTCGAGAGTTCCCGGCACGCCGCTCTTGCGAGTGCGCCTTCCCCTAAAAGCACGACGTTCGCCCCGCGCGCGTCCCACCCCCTGTTTTGCAAGGCTGCGCCGACGGCGCGTCCGAGGTTGTATTCCGCTAAGAGTCCACCGATGGAGACGCTCAGCGTATCGGCTGCGCCGACCTCATGCGCGTCGAGCGAGCTGCGCTGCGCCGCGCTATATGTCCGTGCATGTTGCGCTTCGTCCAACACGAGCACGCCCGCAAAGCCCATCGGCGCGAGCGAGCGCGACACCTCGCCTATGTCGGCGTGCGTAACGGGGTGAAGATAGAGGTCTAGAGACGCCTTGCGGAAATGGCTGAGCGTATGGCTGAGCTGTGGGTCCGTGCAGAGCAAGGCAATCAAGTTCATGATAATACAGTGTATACTATTTAGAGAGGTGTGTGTAAGGGTTCGTGCCGATTGGCAAGTTCTTGCTTTAGAGGTGGGAGAGTAGCGAGTCAGCGTTTCAGCTCGTCAAGGAAAGACTTAAAACCTGAAGTGCTGACTCGCTGACACAGGTTAGAGCGCAGGTTAAGGCTGAAAGCCTAAAGCACTATGTGCTTCACCTATGCTGAAATGCTTTAAGGCGTAACGCTCTAAAAAACCCCAACTTATGGTACTTTGGAGTCATGAGGATAAGACCTCACGCTGAATTTGCTTATCTCTCGAGTCTCCCTCTTCATCCGACGACTCGAACGCGCCGCTTTGGGCGCTTTTAATGCTGTATACACTATCCTAAACGAACTAAAACTCTGATTTTTCCCGAGGTACTTTTATGCACGTAACTTTACCCGACGGCAAGCGTCTCGACTTGCCCGAACATGCAACCTTACAAAATGTCGCCGAAGCTATCGGTCCTGGTTTAGCGAAAGCGGCGCTAGGCGGCACGGTGAACGGACAGCTCAGCGACCTCTTCAGCGAGGTGCCAGACGGAGCCGGCGTCACCATCCTGACGAAGCGCGACGATGAGGTCCTGCGCCTCATGCGCCACACCTTGGCGCACGTGATGGCGCAAGCGGTTGTCGACCTCTTTGCGGAGAGAGGGTTCGGGCGTAGCGACGTGAAGATGGGCATCGGTCCCGTTATCGAAAACGGCTTTTACTACGACTTCGACGTGCCGGACACGCTCAGCGCTGAAGACTTAGAGGACGTCGAAAGGCGAATGCGCGAAATCGTCAAGGCGAAGTTGCCGCTGCGCCGCTATGCGTTGCCGAGAGAAGAGGCGGTGGCGCGCTACGAAGAGGTGGGTGACCCGTATAAACTCGAGCTTATACGCGACCTTCCCGAAGATGTTGCTTTGACCTTTTACGAACAAGGCGGAGAAGAGGGTTTCACCGACCTCTGTAGGGGTCCGCACGTACCGAGCACGGGCGACATCCCGCAACACTTCAAGCTGATGAGCGTCGCGGGCGCGTATTGGCGCGGTGACGAGTCGCGCCCAATGCTCCAGCGGATTTACGGCGCGGCGTTCAAGACTAAGGATGAGTTAGAGCAGCACCTGTGGATGCTCGAGGAGGCCAAAAAGCGCGACCACCGCAAGTTGGGCGCGGAGTTGGACATCTACACTCTAGACGAGGATGTCGGTCCCGGTTTACCACTCTGGCTGCCGCGTGGCGGGGTGATGATCGAGGAACTCGAGGGGCTGGCTAAAGAGGTCGAACTGAGAGCGGGCTACCAGCGTGTGAAGAGCCCGCACCTCGCCAAAGACCAGCTCTTCATCAAGAGCGGGCACCTCGCCTACTACGAAGAGGACATGTACCCACCGATGGAGTTGGAGAACGTCCGCTACTTCATGAAGCCGATGAACTGCCCCTTTCACCACAAAATCTTCGCCGCACGTCCGCGCAGCTATAGAGACCTGCCCATCCGCCTAGCCGAGTACGGCACCTGCTACCGCTACGAGGGCTCGGGCGCGCTGATGGGGCTCATGCGCGTGCGCAGCTTGCAGATGAACGACGCGCACATCTACTGCACCGAAGAACAGTTCGAACGCGAGTTTTTGAACGTCATCGAGATGTACCTCTACTACTTCAACCTCTTCGACATTCAAGATTATGTGATGCGCCTTTCGAAACACAGCAAGGACGGTTTGGGCAAGAAGTACGTAGACAACGAACCTCTTTGGCTCAAAACCGAAGAGATGGTGCGTAACGCAATGACGAAAAACAGCGTCCCCTTCGTCGAAGTCGAGGATGAGGCCGCCTTTTATGGTCCCAAAATCGACGTACAGATCAAGAGTGCCATCGGGCGCGAGTTCACTCTAGCGACCAACCAAGTAGACTTCGCGCAACCGGAGCGGCTCGGGCTTTTCTACATCGACGAAACGGGTGAGAAGAGGGTGCCGCTCTGCTTGCACCGCGCACCTCTTTCGACTCACGAGCGCTTTATCGGCTTTCTGTTGGAACACTTCGCGGGCGACTTCCCGCTGTGGCTCGCGCCTGAACAGGTACGCATCGTGCCGATCGCGGACCGTCACAACGAGTACGCGCACGCGCTTAAAGAACGTCTCTTCGAGGCGGGACTACGCGCTGAGGTGGATACCAGCAGCGAGCGAATGCAGTACAAGGTGCGCGAGGCGGAGCTTTACAAGGTGCCCTATATCGTCATCGTTGGCGATAAGGAGTTAGAGAACGACGCCCTCTCCTTCCGCAGCCGCAAGGAACCGAACCAAAACGGCGTAGGGACGGATGCGTTCATCACTCACCTGCAAGAGCACGCGAAAGGGCGGAGCTTGGAAATTACGCCTTTAGAGGTGTTGGCAACCTCGAGCTAACGCCTGACTCGGACGTTTAAGTGAGGTAGTGGCTCTATTTAGAATGACAGTGGTGTCAAAACAAGGGGTTGAAACCCCTTGTTCATCTACACAGAGATGGTAGAAGAAGCACACGGCGGCATTCGATTTAGAACCACACCTAAACAGATAGGTGACGCAGCAAAATCAACCGTACGAAAGAAGAGGTAGAGGGGTAGTGCAGTCGAATCATCCTCTTTTTGTAGCAGTTCCACGACATACTGAGACAGTTGAGCGCAGATATCATCCCTCGAAGTGCGTGCTAGACTGTTCATTTCTCACTAAGGGTGTCTCTGACCAGATGATACCTGCTATTGAAACGGAAAGCGGAGCTAAAGAGGTACCCGTAGCGCCCGCTCTGTAACGCAGTGCAATAAGCGCGGGCGCGTTTCCTCCTAGTCTTAGATTTACAGGAGGAATCAGTGGACCGATCTATGCAAACTACCCCCCAAGCAACGCCCAGACGACCCAGACAAACTATCGCAACCTACGCCGACTACGCCGACGCGCAAAAAGCGGTGGACTACCTTTCGGACAACGACTTCCCGGTTGAACATACCGCTATCGTCGCGGAAGGGCTCAAGTTCGTCGAGCAGGTGACGGGCAGCCTGGACTACGGCAAGGCAACCCTGAACGGCGCGGCGAGCGGCGCGGTGACGGGCGTCTTCATTGGACTCATCTTCGGACTCTTCGCGTTCGGCGCGTTTCTCACAATGATCCTTTACGGGTTGATCGCGGGCGCAATCGCGGGCGCGATTCTGGGCGTCGTCGGCTACGCGATGACGGGCGGCAGGCGCGACTTCACCTCGGTGGGCGGGATGCAAGCGGAGAGCTACAACGTCATGGTGGACAATGACTTCGTAGAGGAGGCGCAGCGAGTTTTGGAGGGGTTGCGCTAGATGGCGGACAACTATGACGAGAAGTATACGAAGCCCGACCTGCGCCGCAAGCTCAAAGAGGAGATCAAAGCGTCTGACAAGGGGGGCGAGCCGGGGCAGTGGTCCGCGCGCAAGAGCCAGCTTTTGGTGCAGGAGTACGAGAAACAGGGCGGCGGCTACAAAAAGGACGAGAAGGACGACGCGGCGCAGTCCTTAGAGGAGTGGACGAATCAAGACTGGCAGACCAAAGAGGGCGACGCGGACGCGCAGCAGGATGACATTATGAAGCGCTATCTGCCGCAAAAAGCCTGGGCAATGCTCACGGACGCGCAAACCAGACAGGCTGAGAAGACGAAGGAAGAGGTCTCCAAGGAGGGCGAGCAGCACGCCGACTGGCCTGACGCCGTAAAAAAAGCGATGTGGGCGCTCGGCTTCGCGGAGGGCGAGGACGTGCCCGAGCCGACGAAGGACGAGTTGCAGACGTGGGCGGCGCAGCTAGGCATCTCTGGGCGAAGTACGATGACAAAAAACGAGCTGGTCGAAGCGATTCGAGGCGCGGACGTACCTGAAAATGGAGCCGAAGACGCAGAAAACCTCTCCGAGCTTAACAAGGATGAGCTTTACGGGCGCGCCCAAGATTTGGACGTTTCAGGGCGCAGCAAGATGGACAAGGGCGAGTTGGAGAAAGCCGTCCGCGAGGCGCAGTAGAGGGGGGAACACCGTGATAGGCGTCTACAAACGTCGCATCATCCTCAGCACGTGCGGTTGCAGGTGAATAAAGCGGAGCGGCGTCCCTTTCCCCTCAACCTCTTGCTGCCACGCATGAAGCGCTATCACGCCGTTTAGGTCGACGCGTCCTAAACCCGCGCCGTCCACGACGACCTCTTTAATATCGGAGGAGGCGACGTCAGGCAGCGAGCGCAGGGCGCTCTCGAGCTGATGTACCGAGCCGAAAAAGAGCACACCCGTCACCTCGACGACCAAAGTGTCCTCCTGGCGGCTACTCCGAACACTGAGTTGCGTCTCGCGCCACAGGTGGAGCCCCACCGCGAGCGCGACGCCTGCCAAGACCGCGTAGTCGATGCGCGGCGCTAAGAGCAGCGTGAGCCCAAAGGTAGCGTAAGAGGTGAGCGCCTGGAAGCGGGCGTAGCGCCAGAGCCTCACAAGCTCTCGTACGCCGAGCAAATTGAACACAGCGGCGATAACCACAGCAGCTAAAACGGCGCGCGGCAGAGCGCTGATAAGGGACGCGAAGGGGAGAAACGCCAGCGCGACGAGCCCGGTAGCGAGACCGCTCCAGCGGCTGGTTGCGCCCGCCAGCTTGCCCAAGCTCGAGCGCGAGAAGCTCCCCCCCACCGGAAAGCCCTGCACGAGTCCCGAGGCGATGTTCGCTACACCTTGGCTTATCAATTCTCGGTTCGGGTCCCAGCGGCGGTTCTCCTCTCTCGCGTAAGCTCTAGCGATGGCGGTGGGCTCCGCGAAGCCCACGCCCGCGATGACGAGCGCGCCGACGAAGAGGTCACGGAGCGCGTGCCAGGGCAACGCTAGCTCGAGCTGAAGAAACGGAGCGCCCACCTCACCGACGACGGGCGCGGTGTATCCCAGCCAGGATGACACGCCGACACCTACGAATACCGCCACGAGCACGCCGGGGAAGAGCGGCGACACCCGCCTGCCGCCGAGCACCAAGAGGAGCGTGACGAGGCTGAACGCTACTGCGCTGAGGTGCCACGCCGCGGGGTGCGTCGCCGCGTAAAAAAGCTGCGCGAAGATACCCCCCTCCGTTCCCTCGACGCCGAGCGCCGTTGGCACCTGCGAGCAGAGGATGAGCACGGCGGCGGCCGAGGTGAAGCCGCGCAGCACGGGCTGGCTCATGAAGTAAGCCAAAGAGCCCAGCTTGAGAAGCCCTAAAAGCGTGCGCAGCACGCCGACGAGAAGCGCCAAAAGCGCGGCTGCGCCGACGTATTCGGGCGAGGCGACGGTGAAATGCGCGGCGAGCACGCCGTAGGCGAGGATCGCGGTGAGCGCAGTAGGTCCGGTCTGGAGATAGGGGCTCGAGGCGAAAAATGCCGCTGTGATCGGCGGCAAGGCGGCGGCGTAAAGACCGTGAAACGCGCTCAGCCCGGCGAGTTCGGCGTAAGCGAGCGACTGCGGGATGAGCACGAACGCCACCGAGAGACCCGCGAGCGCGTCATTCAGCCAGCGGCCGCTCGCTCGTTCTGTGCTGCTTTTGCTACCCCCCTGAGAATCAGCCACGTAAGCCAGTGTACTCCTCCGGTAAATATGGGGGGGTAGTGGCTCTATCTGGAATGACGGTGGTGTCAAAACAAGGGGTTGAAACTCCTTGATCACTCGCTGGTGAGCCGCCCCAAGACAGAAGGTTGAAACGTGACGCTCTCGCTACAGAGCCAAGTGAATTATCTAACGTGCAACCCGAATTTTCGCCTAATTTCGTCCGATAGCTTACAGCCAGCGTGAGAGAAGAGGTGCTACGATTATGGAACATTATCCCTACCACAACCCGCTTCCCAGGTATGAGGCGCGCGTTGGCTCTACGGTAGGCTACGCGGCGTCCGCGCCGCCTGGAGGCACCCTTGAAACGATCTTTTAATCCCTGGCTCCTGGTGATGCTCATTATCTTAGGCATCTTTGTGTTCAACCAGTTTAACGCCACCCCCTCGGGCAGCGAAATCGGCTACTCGACCTTTATCGACCTCGTCGAAGAGGGCAAGGTCCAATCCGCGCTTATCCGCGACGGCGACATCAGCGGCGAACTCAAATCGGAAACGCAAGTCGGGCAGGGCGAAAATGTCAGAAGCATCCTGCGCTTCGAGACGACCCCGCCGCCTTCAGGCGACCCCGAACTCATCCCGCTCTTACGCGAGCAAAACGTCAACTATGACGGTCGCAACCAGTCGCCCTGGACGGGTATCGCGTTTGCGCTCCTGCCCATCATCATCCTCATCGCCTTCTTCTGGTTCATCTTCATGCGGGCGCAGGGTGGCCCCAGCCAGGTGATGCAGTTCGGTCAGTCCAAGGCGAAGACGTACGGGCGTGAGAACAAGGTCAAAACTACGTTCGATGATGTCGCAGGGCATGAAGAGGCGAAACAAGAGCTTAAAGAGACCGTAGACTTCTTACAGTCGCCGCAGAAATATTTGCGCATCGGCGCGGAGATTCCAAAAGGGATGCTCCTAGTGGGTCCACCAGGAACGGGTAAAACCCTCCTGGCGCGCGCGGTGGCAGGTGAAGCGGGCGTACCCTTCTTGACCGTCTCAGCGTCTGAATTTATGGAGATGTTTGTAGGTGTCGGCGCGAGCCGCGTGCGTAACCTCTTCGAAGAGGCGCGTAAGGCGAGCCCCGCAATTATCTTCATCGACGAGCTTGACTCCATTGGGCGGCGGCGCGGTGCGGGCATCGGCGGCGGTCACGACGAGCGCGAGCAGACCCTGAACCAAATTCTCTCCGAGATGGACGGTTTCGAGAAAGACACCTCGGTCATCATCATCGCGGCGACGAACCGCCCCGACATCTTAGACCCGGCACTTCTGCGCCCTGGGCGCTTCGACCGTCAGGTAACCATCGGGCTGCCGACGCAGCGCGAGCGTGAACAGGTTTTGCGCGTTCACGTGCGCAATAAGCCCATCGCCGAAGACGTCAACTTGGAGCGCTTGGCGGGTGCCACGCCGATGTTCTCAGGCGCAGACCTGGAGAACCTCACAAACGAGGCAGCGCTGATTGCGGCGCGTACGGGTAAGCAGATCATCTCCTGGGCGGACTTCAACGAGGCGCTCGACCGCATCGTTTTAGGATTGCGGCGCGGCTCGCTCGTCCCGAGTGAGGACGAGCGCAAAATCCTCGCCTTTCACGAAGCGGGGCACGCGGTAGCGTTCGTCACACAACCTGACTTGGGTCACATCCGCAAAGTTACGATCATGCCGCGCGGCGGGGCGGGTGGCTTTATGGCTCCTTTGTCCAAAGAAGAGATGTTCTTCTCGCGTGAACGCTTCCATCAGCAACTCGTTGTCGCCTTTGGCGGGCGCGTCGCCGAGAAGAAGCTCACCGGCACCATCTCGTCGGGCGCGTCTAATGACCTCAAACAAGCTACGGGTATGGCGAAGCAGATGGTCTTCGATCTCGGCATGGGCGGCAGGGAGTTCGTCGCGTGGGGCTCGGACCAAGGTCCAGTCTTTTTAGGCGGCGAGATCAGCCGCCGCAAAGACTTCAGCGAAGAGACGGCGCGCGAGCTAGAGGGTCAAGTCAACGAGATTCTGAGCACCGCCTACGAAACGACGGAGAAGGTCGTCGAGGAGAACTGGCCGGTGGTCCAGGGCGTCGCTGAAGCGCTCCTCCAGCGTGAGACTGTGGACGGCGTGCTCATCGCGAAGGCGTATGAGCGGGCGCAAGAGGGTGCGTCAGCCGAGGAGATCACGACGATGATCGTCAGCGAGGCAGAAGCCGCCGAGCGCAGCGTCGAGGAAGCCTCGAGGCGCGCCGCCGAGCAAGCCGAAGCCGCGGAGCGTCAAAAGCGCCGCAACGAAGAACGCACAAAGCAGCCTATTGATCCGCGCCCGAGCGCAGAGGGCTCGAGCAGCTAATCCCAACTTTTTCACAGAGTTACTTTGTAGCGCGGTTTTTGCCGCGCTCTTTTACGTTACGGTGCGTCGGCGCGTTATCATAGAAAGCGTCAAAGCTTCTCGCTTTGTGTGTTCCTTAGCAGTTCCAAAACATACTGAGACAGATGAACGCAGATTTCAGCTCGCAGACCGGTCCTGCTCTCAGGCAAAGCCTAGCGGGACGGCTTTGCCTGAGAGCGGGATAGCTTCGCTTGAGAACGGAACCTCATCTCATAACGTGCGTGCTACGTTTCTAAAAGCTGCTCCGCGGAAGCGAGCAGTCTAAAAGCCCGCGGGGACGCAAGTTTGCTGCCTAGCAACACCTCGCTTCTCTTAATATACGGATACCTGCTATATTGAGGCTTCGCGCGTCCTTTACTAGAATAGGAGTAGCGCAGCCCTTACATCTATGTTGCAATCATGTTAGACGGCAAGTACGAAATCATTTTACAGCGCCCTTTAGGACCGCGCGGCACGCTCTTCGACGCCACAGCACCTAATGGCGCGGCGGTGCGCGTCGCTTGGTACAGCTTGGGCGCGGCGGAGGAGGCGGCGTTCGAGCGCTACCGGAAACTGCTGCGCGCGCTCAGGCGCGAAGGTCTCGCAGCTATCTACGACCTCGTAGCGAGACCGGGCGCGCATTATGTCGCGTGGCACGTGCCGCCCGTGGAGCACGCTTCACCGACAGAGGATGAAGCGGCGGCGATTGCGGCGGTTCTTCACGCTCACGGTTGGTCTCTGGGTGACGCCTACATCTGCGCCGATGGAGAAGGACATAGAGTATACGCCCTCGCCTTCGAGCGCTCCGAGACGCTGCACCAGTCTGCGCACCAGTCTGCTGGCGAGAGCCCGCGCAAGATGCAGCCTGTCGTCGCTGCGCCGCAGGAACAGCGTTCGCGGGTTGGGCGCGGCTGGGCAGCGGGACTTCAAACGTGGCTGCCAGGCGCGGCGCTTGCTCTCGTGGGCGCGCTGCTCCTCGCCTCGAGCGTCTACTATCCGCTCAGCCGCGAGTTCGTCGTCGTGCCCGACGTGCGCGGTCAAGAGGTCAGCGCGGCGCGGCGCGTCTTGCAGGAGACAGGGCTTGACACAAGCTCGAGCCCTGTCTCCTCCGCGCAAAGTATCGGTCAGGTCCTGAGCAGTGAGCCGAGCGCGGGCGCGCAGCTCAGACCGGGGCGCACCGTCCATCTGCGCTACGCGCTGCCGCCGGGACAGCTCGCCTCCACTGAGGTGCCCGAGCTTAGCGGCCTCTCGGTGCGCGAAGCCGAGCAGCAGCTCCTGAGCGCGGGGCTCGAGCTGGGCACCCTTTCACGCCTCCACAGCGAGGAACCGAGTGGCGCGGTCATCGCGCAATCCTGGGAAGGTCAAGCGCCTGCGGGCAGCTCCGTCGACTTGCTCGTCAGCGAGGGACCTCAAGGCGCGCTGACCTTCTTGCCAGACCTCACGGGGCTGAATTTAGCAGACGCCACCGCGCTCATCCGCGCGGCGGGCTTAGCCGCGCCCGAAATCGAGCGGGTGAACGGCACCGGGCAGCGAGCGAACATCGTGCTGGGTCAGAACGTCGCACCGAACCAGCTCATCGCGCAGGACGCAGCGGCGCTCCGGCTCACCGTGACGGGTGAAACGCAGCGCGGCGCAGCGAATAGCGCGAGCGTACCCAACTTCATAGGGATGACGTTAGAGGACGCCCGCCGCTTAGCGCAGCGCGAGGGGTTGCGTGTAGTCGCGCCTAGAGAGATAAGCTCGGGGCGCTTGCCTATGGGCGTCATCACGCAAGACCCGCCGCCGGGAACGGCGCTAGCGGGGCAGCGCGTGACGCTAACGCTCAACGAGCCGCCCAGGTCTGTGCCTACCCCCGACGCCGTCGCAGAGGTCCGCCCGGGTGAGCCGCGCCGCGCCGCGTACCGTTGGGACCTTCAAGAGGGCATTCCTGAAAGCGTCGCGCAAGTTACCGTCACGACGCTTTCGGGCGAGCCGGAGCTGATCGCCGCGCAGCGCGTACGCGGCGGCGAACGCATCGAAGGCACGTGGCAGACCTCTGCGCCAGGTCCCGTCACGTTCGAGCTGACCCTCGACGGCTTGCGCTACGGCGAGCGCACCACCGTCAATCCTCGGTAAGCGGAAGCACTGCTCTAACGGCGCGTGAAACAGCTCACACCTAGCGTCGTGCGACGCTAGGTTTACGCCTTCTCACTCCCTGCGTGATAATTTGGGTTAGAGGGCGGCGCGACTGAAGCGTGACCGCAAGCCGCTCTGCCGAAGGTCGGGGAGCACCCTCCTCCCACCTCGAGACTCTTTAGAGCCCACCTGACGAAAGGTCTGATACCGTGAAGACGTTCCCGAACCGTCGCCAACTCTTACAAACGCTCGTCGCCTCTCTTCTGCTCGTCTGCAGCGGCGCGCTCGCGCAAACGTCTACAGTCGCGGTGTTTCCACTCGAGAGCCAGGAGGCGCTTTTAGGCGTCGCCGTCGCCGAGCGCGTCGCGTCAGCCCTCGAGCGGGTAGCGCGAGCGGTAGAGGAAGACGCAGGGGAGGAAGACGCCTTAGAGGAAGACGGGGCAGAGGGCGCGGTAGAGGTTTTAGGACCGGACGTGGCGCTCACGCTCGTGCCGCTCTACCCGGTACAGAACGGTTTCTTGAACCCGTTACAGCTCCTCAGCACAGGGCAGGATCAGGGTGCGGGGCAAACGACGGGCAGCCGCACGGCGGTGGCGCTCCTGCGCGACGCCCTCGGCGTGAACGCGGCGCTGGGCGGGCGCATCGACTTCGCAAGAGGTCAACTCGAGCTGACCTTCCACCTCGCCACCCCTAGAGGCGTACACACCTTCTCCGCCACCGCGCCCGAAGCGAACTCTGAACGGCTCGCCGAGACGATGCTCGCCGTTCTGGAGCAGCGTTTGGAGCTACTTAGCGCTCTATCCGACACAGAACCCGGTTCAGAATCCAGCACGGAGCGCAGCGCAGACCTGCTAGACGTCGAAGCGATCGACCTCGACGCGCCTTACGGCGACTACATCGAAGGGGTAGCGCTGCTGAGCGGCGGTTTCGTTTCGGAAGCGCAGACCGCCCTGGAGAGAGCCGTGCGGCGCAGCGAGCGAGAGGTGGACCCTCGCTACGAGGCGCTTTTAGAGGTGACTCGGGCGGCTGCGGGGGGCGACTTAGCGGGCATCGACGCCCTACCTCTCGCCGCGACGATAGCCCTCAACACGCCCTCTTTTAGCAACGCGCAGACGCGCCGCATCTTCGAGCGCTTAGCGGAGCAGAGCGAGATTCCCGCTTACGACGTGTGGGTAGGGCTCCTGCGAGTGAGCGAGGACGAGGGCGACGCCGCTTCTGCGTTTGACGCAGCGGCGTCCTACCCCTTCGGACGCGCCGCCCGCGCGCTTTACACGGTGCTCAGTGACGGACCCCGCGCCGATGTCATGACCGACATCGAAGCTGCCGCGCAGAGCGACTCGAGCGGCGCGCTCATCGGCGCGGTGCTCGCCGCGCAGCTTTTAGAGGAGGCCGAGCTGGAAACCCGCTTAGCGACGCAGCTCAGCCGCCTCGCGCCGAGCCTTCCCTACTCGTTCGAGCGGCTCTCACAGCTCGCCTTTGACGCGGACGAGCCCTTAGCGGCCGCCCAAGCGCTGAGCGTCGCGACGCAGCTCGAGCCGGACAGCTCCCTCTACTGGACCAATCTGGGCTGGGCTTACTACCTGCTCGGGCGCTTGGAGGCGAGCGAAGACGCCTCGCTGCGGGCGCTCGAGCTTGACGCCGACGAGTTCATCGCCTGGTACAACTTGGGGCTCACGCGCGCCGTCACCGGACGTTTGGGCGTGGCGATGGAGGCTTACGATGAGGCGCTGAGCCGCGACCCGGAGGTGGACGACGCTGCTATCGAAGATTTAGAAAACGCCCTGGAGCTTTACCCCGACGTCACCGACATCCATTTCGCGCTAGGCACGCTCTATGAGGCGGAGGATAGAGGGGACGACGCCACCGCGCAGTTCGAGCGCTACTTGACGCGCTTGGAGGAACAACCCGAAGGCGAAAGACCGGATGCGCCGCGCTTTGAGCAGCGAGCAGAGACGCGGCTCGAGGTGCTCCGCACCCCGCCTGCACCTATAGACATCGGTGACGACGCGCGGCTCAGCTTGGGACCGGACAACTTGAGCGTCGAATCGTTCCGCCCCGGAGACCGCCTCTTCCCCGACTTCGAACTCTTCACACCAGGGCTCGAGCTACCCCAAGAAGCCACGCTCACGTTGAGGCTTTTAGACACGCAAGACGCGCCCGTTGACAGGGCGAGCTACGAGGAATCCTTCGCCATCCCCGGAAACGCCGTCGCGCTGCAGATTGACGACATCGGCTTCTCCTTGCCAGCGGATTTAGCGCCTGGACGCTACACTTTAGATATCACGCTCAGCGCTAGACGCGAGCGCCGCGCCAGCGCGGCGCTGCCGGTGGAGGTGACAGGCGAGCCCTCCTTCGTTCGGCAACTCATCAGCCAAGGTATCACCTTGCGCGGGCTCGCCTCGAGCCGGGCGCTCTACGACGAGCGCAACGTGTCGCTAGAGAATGAGGTGCTGGTGCAGCGTCTCCTGAACGAGCTTAGAAATAGCGCCGAAGCCGCCCAAAGCGCCCTGCCAGAAGTCACCACGGGACGCTTCGAGGGGCTGAGCGGCGACGCGCTCTTCAACCAGAGCAGCGCCCAAGACGTACACGACTTTCTGACCTTTTTGTTAGGGCAGGGAAGCGCTCAGGGTGAGCAAGGCAGCGACGCGCTGAGCGTGAGCTTCGTGGACGCTTACGCGCAGTGGGCGCTAGAGGGCGCGCCCACCCCTTAGCGCTTGACCCTTTAGCGTTTGTCCCCTCAGTATTCGTCGGAGGACGATGGCGATTCGGACAGCGCGTGCGAAGGGTGTTCGAAAGCGCGGCTCGCGCCGAGCACGGCGCAGTCTGCAGGATTGCCGGCCAACCTCACCGGAAGACCTGTCTGCTGGTGCAAAAACTCAGCCGAGTTAGGTAGGCGTGCGCCGCCGCCCGTCAGCGTGACGCTGCCGCTGATCACATCGGCGGCGACGTCGGGGGGGACGGTCTCGAGCACGCGCCGCACCCCCGCCGCGATTTTGCGCAGCGGCTCGCGCAGCGCGTCCGCCACCTCACGTGCGTTTAGGTGCGCAGTTTTGGGCGTCCCTAGCGCCACGTCGCGTCCGCGTACCCTTATAGTTTTCTCCGTAGCGGGCTCAGAGGTACTCAAGCTAACCGCGCCCAGCTCGAGCTTGACCTCTTCAGCCGTGTGCTCACCGATGAGGAGCTTGGCTTTAGAACGCGCTAAACGGACGATTGCCTCGTCGAATTCGTAGCCTGCCGCGCGCAAGGGCTCCGCTGCGACGGTCTCCCCGTCCCGGATAACCGCAATGTCCGTCACACTGCCGCCAATATGGACGATCATCGCGCTCGCCCCCCTCCTTACACCGAGGTCCGCTCCCAGAGCAGCCGCGAACGGCGCGGGAATGAGCGATACGTGACGCGCCACCTCCTGAGCCGCTCGCAGCGCAGCCTCTTTTTCAGCGTCGCTCGCGCCGGAGGAGATGCTCAAGATAACATCGGGGCTCGAAAAACGCCCCAGCGCGCCTACCCCTTGTTTGAGAAAGGCGCGGAGCATCGCCGCCGTAAGGTCGTAATCCGCCGCAAAACCGTCGCGCAGAGGGCGCACGGCCGTGACGGCTTCGGGCGCGTCCTCTACCTTACGTACCGCCTCGCTCCCCGCCGCTACGACTCGCGCTTCCTCAGCGAGCGCCACGGTTGAGGGTTCACGCAGGACGATACCTTTACCTCTAGCCGAGATGCGGACCCACGAGGAACCTAAGTCCACGCCGAGCTGCTGGCGGCTAAACATCGTACGCACTCGGTTGATATAGAGCGGATTTGCGGTGTGTATGGTAGTTTTCCGCGTAGAACACGAGATTAGTAGAGATATTCACAGTGATTGCAGTATACCGCCTCCGCCGAGCTATCCTTCTTTCCCAAAGCGCTAAAAACTAAAGGTAGAGCGGTGTCGTGTCCCCCGCACCCGCAGCGGCGCGGCGGGCAAGATAGGCGGCGTCCGGGGCGACGTTCTCGAAATAAGGGAGCGCAGGGTAGCGCGCCCGGAGCGCCTCTCTCGAGACCTTCTCGGTACCGCTATAGCGAATCTCTGCGTGACCCTCTTCAAACCCTGTTCGTTCGAACACGCCCGCGTAGACGTTCCCGCGCCGCGCGTCCAGCGCGACGACACCTTTCGGCTTGTCAGACGTCAGATGAGCCGCCGCCATCGCCGCGAGGCTACTCTCGCCGCCTAGAGGAACGTTCAAGCCTTGCGCGATCCCTTGCGCCGTCGCCACGCCCACTCTGAGCCCCGTGTAAGACCCCGGACCCGTGCCCACCCCGACGCCCGCGAGGTCACTCCGCCGCACGCCCGCACGCGCCAATATCCTCTCCAATTCAACCCCGATGCGAGTTGCGTGCTCCCGCCCGACCTCTTCGCAAAAGCGCCCTAAAACCCCAGCAGGAGACCAGAGCGCGAGGGCGAGATAGGCGCTCGAACTGTCGATGCCTAAGTAGATTAGGGAACTGTCAGGGCGGGAATAAGGCATAGGTCAGTCTACTGGTTCTAGCCGCTCTTTTTTGCGTGACGAACTGACACGAGCGGGTCAACCGACTCAAGCGTCGCAACCTCTTTAGCAGTTCCACAACATACTGAGACGGATGAGCGCAGATCTCTGTCCGTAAGGACTAGCGTTACGGGCAGGCCGCCCTGCCGTTGCGGGATTTCATCCCTTGAAGTGCGTGCTAGTTACGCAGTTTTCCGGTTACGTAGTTTTTGCGCAGCAAAAGGAAACATCGTTTTACAAAGTGCGAGTGTTGCTTCGCAAAACTTCGTACACTCTGACCAGATGATACCTACTGTCTTGTTCGTGAAATTTCTGTGCAAAATACGAGTAGAAGATTAAGTACGGCGGTAGTGGGTTCAGATAGAAAGCCGACAGGTACGTCTTGCGGCGTTTCCGTGTGATGAACAAGGGGTTCCGTGTAAAATAAAGGGTTGCAACCCCTTGTTCAACCTCTGCGTCATTCCTAATAGCGCCACTACTGTACAACGTACGTTTCATCACCAGCTTGCGTGCATATCCACGCGTGTATTTGCACCCAGTTCTACACCTAAATTCTACACCTGAAAACGCATGAACTATCCGTTTACGAAACTTCTATAGCGCGTCCCTCCTTCAACACGCTCGCGTAGCGTTGCCCTTCTGCGCTCAGCTCGAGCCTCACCTCGAGGGCGTCGGGGAAATCCTTGAGTAGTCCCTCGCCCCACTCGGCGGCAACCAAACGCGCCCGCGCCAAGTAGTCCTCTAGACCGAGGTCCAAGAGGGCGTCGGCGCTCGGCAGGCGGTAGGCGTCGATGTGGACGAGGAGCCCTGCCGGGCTCGGGTATTCGTGAATGAGAGTGTAGGTGGGGCTGCTGATGTGGGCGTCGCTGCCTAGCTCGCGCCCGAGCGCCTGTACGAGCGTCGTCTTGCCCGCGCCGAGCGGACCCGAAAGCACGAGCAGAGTGCCCCTGGGCGCGAGGCGGAGGAGAGACGCGGCGAGGCGTTCCGTCGCCTCGAGTGTAGGCAAATTCAGGCTGTTATCTGGGCCGTTATCTAGGTTGAGCTGCGCCCTGCCGGGTTGCGTCATGGAGCGAGTGTAGCAGATCGCGCAGCTCCGGCAACTCGCCGCGCAGCTTCTTGAGCGTGGGGTTGAGCATGGCGGGCGTGGTGACGATGAGCCCCAAGTAAGCGTGCGTATTGGGCCACGCAGTCACGACGGTGTAGCTAGGCATCTCTAAGATGAAGACCTGAGCCTCACCGACGTGCAACGCCTCACCGAGCTTGCTGAGGTCACGCGAGAGCGCCCTCACCGCTCGGTGAAAGGGTGCGGAGAACGCCTTCGCCTCACCCGCTGCCACGCGCCCCTCCCGCAGAAACAAGACCACGCCACTCACGCCTTGAAGGTGTGCATAGGCGTCTAACCAAGCGCTGAGTTGCGCGTCTGGCTCGATGTCTTTGGGCGTTTCGGCCGCGTCGTCGGCTTGCACCTCATTTGCCTGGGCACCTCTGACCCGGACCTCATTGACTTCGACCTCATCGACTCGGACCTCATCGACTCGGCTTTCGTCAGGCGAGGCTACTTTTTTTTTAGCCCCTCCGCTCACCTCGTCGCCGGAGCCGAAAATGCCCAAGATATCGTCGAAGGCGTTGTCGCTAACGAGTTGACCCGCCACCGCGCGCGTCGCCTCCCAGACGTTTTGCAGCTCCTGGAGCGTCACTTCGGCGTCGCGCAGGGCGATGACGAGCTTCGCTTGCATTGTGGGCGCGACCCTGCTGAAGGCGTCTCGCTGCGCGTCTAAATGACTAAGCGTGCGCTTCACTTGAAGTGTCTCGTCGGTGTTGAGGCTCGCAATGGGCTTAAAGGCGGCGAGCGCGGCGTCTAGGCGCGGCTCGAAAGTGGCGGCGCGCTGCGCCACAGCTTCGCGCACCTCTTTGAGAATGGGCCACGCTCGCGCTAACTCGTCCGCTTTGCGGCCTACCTCGAGTTGCGTACGCGAAGCGTCGAGCAGCAGCGCGAGTTGCAGCGCGGCGTCGTCGTCCAGTTCTAAATACGCCGCCGCTTCGCTCTCCAACTGGTGCAGCTCGGCAATTTGCGCCGCCCGCTCGGGATCGTCGGTTCCTTCCGCCGTGAGCAGGCTGTAGAGGTCGCGGACACGCTGCACGTCGGCGCGTGCAGGCAGCGTCGTCTCCAAGACGCTGAGCGTCACGGGCAGCGCCACCTCTAGCTCGTGCGCATCTACGCCCTCCAACGTCTTGAGTTCCGCCGCCACTGCACCGAATTCACTGCGCAGCGACGCGCGCAGGTCCGCTTGCGCCTGCGTCAAGGTAGCGCGCAGCTCAGCTAAGCGCTCGCCCAGGGGCGTTTCCTGCGCGAGCGCCTCCCTCGCGCCCCCTAGGCGCTCCGCCAGCGCGGGCTCGAAGAGAAAGAGGTTGGCGAACTCCCCCGCGAGACGCTGAACTTCGCGCGCGTCGTTCTCGAGGTCGAGGCGCTTGAGTTCCTCGCTGACCCGACTCGTCTGCGCGGAGGTGGGGTTGGCGTCGCCTACTACCGTTTGGGTGTCGGAAGACTCGAGCACCGCCGAGGCGACGAGCTTGCGCAGGTCCGTGGCGAGTTTGCGCGCGCGCTCCACCTCACCTGAGGCGATCTGGCGCGTCTCCTGGGCACTCTCTATCTGCCCGATGAGGTTCTCTAAACGGCGCACTTTGGAACCGCCCAGAGACTTGACCTGTTTGAACGCATCTCCAAGTTCGCTCAGCTCGGCCGCTTGCGTGACGAGCTGACCCTCGAGCTTCTGCTCTAAGACGCCTAGCTGCGCGCGCGCCTCGTCCATAAGCTCGTGCGCGTCTCGCCCCGCCTCTTGCTCCATTTCTAAAAGCTGCAACTGCGCCCGCAACTTCTGCGTCTCGGGCCATTCGAAGTAGAGGTTAAAGGGTTTGAGCGCGTCTTTTAAGTTTTTGATAGCTTGCGCTTGCCCCTGCAGGTCTACTTTCGCTGCCGCCTTTTTAGGCGCGCTGTGCAACCCCTCCAGGAGATTTTCCACCGCTTCTTTCGCCTTCTCAGGCGGCAGCGTCACCTGCAAGCGGCGGTACACTTGCGCCTTGAGGATCGTTTCTATGTCTTCGGCCGTGACGGTATCAGGGGTTTTCTGAAGTTTTTTAAGTCCCTCTTGCAAGGATTGTGAGGCGACGCGAGGGGAGAGGACGCCCTCGAGCTGCTCGATAGTAGCTTGGTAGACCGAATTCGCCATAGACCCTTAGAACTCCTCGTCCCAGTCGATCGTATCAGGACCGTCCGACGTGAGGTAGAGCTGCGTGTCTGAAACCGAAGCGTCGCTCGGCTCTTCTTGCTTGCCGAGCAGCCCGAACTGCACGCAGATACCGTAGAGCCCGACGCTCGCGAAGGAGATGGCGACCGCGCTGACTACAGCCCAAGCCACCCGAGCGAGCGGCGTCTGGAAGATGGACAAAGTCGCGGCGGGCTCGAGCGCCGAGGCACCTGCGAAGGTGGCAATGGCAGAACCCATGAAGCTCAAGCCTTCAAAGATGACCGGCAAGAGGAGCAAAAAGAGCGCCACGCCGATGTACTGCCAGTTGCGGTTGCCGCCGCCGAAAGCGAGGTTTAAGAGGTAGAGCGGCACGAACGCGAAGAAGCAGAGGATGATCATGATGCTGAGGCGAATCGGTCCCATCCAGAAGAGCCCCGTGCTCGCGGAAAGGCGGCTCATCAGCGAGGGCTCAGCGCCGCGCAAGCTCCCGCTTACAACGCCGACTTGCGCGAGCAAAACGTTCAGGTCTTGTGGGCGCAGAGCAGGCGAGTCCTGCAGACCGGAGATGAGCCTGCTCGTCGTACTGCGCACGCTCTCGTCGCTCAGGAGGGGCGCGACGAAGGTGCGGTAGTCCGCGCCGAACTCACCCACCAAGACTTGCGCGCCGCCGACGTCGCCGAGCTGCGCGGAGGCGAGCGCCTTAGCGCCTCTCGCGTAGAGCGCGTCGAGGGCATCTTGGACGCTCTCAAACCCTTCGGCGCGGTACGCCGCTTCGAGACGCGCGGAGGGGCTCGCGGCGAGCGTGTAGGTTTGCAACTCGAGGCTAAGCGCGTCAGGCTGAGTCGCTACGGGCTCTGTTTCGTCGGACGCACCCGGCGCAGTTCCCTGTTCCCCAGAGGTTGAAAGGGACGCTTGTCCTCCTTGTAGCTGCGCTACGCTGACCTCACCCTCCGCTACGCCCGTTCTCGTACCCGCGCTCGTGCCCGCGCTCGCGCTCTCGTTGACGCTCGGGTTGGCGGCGGCGGTCTCGAGGGCTTGCGCCTGCTCGCTGAGTTGCGCGACCTGCGCGCTGCTCTCAGACGCACCAGCCGAGGTTGCGCCCGCCTCCGGGTTGAGCACGGCGGCAGCCGCCGCTCCGAAGGTCTGCATCTGCGCTGCGAGCTGCGCGACTTGGGCGGTAAGCGCTTCGTTCTCAGCGCCGACGAGCGCGCTGAAGGCGTTCACAAAGGTCTCGGCGGTTTCGGGCGGCAAGCGGGGCGAGTCCTGGACGGGAACGAACTTACCGTAGGCTTGCGCGATCGCTTGATAGGCGAAGTTCGCGTCGCTCAGAGCGACGTTTTGCGTCGTCTCTAAACGCGCGCTGATCGTCTGAGCGACGCCCGCTTCGAACGCAGCTTGGAGCGCGCGGCGCGTCTCTACCTCTTGAAATGCGCGCCGCGTTTCGGCGGGTAGGCCCATGTCCGACGCGAGTTGAGCGAGGCGGCGCTGCGCGCGCGGGGCGTTACCCGAAGCGGCGTCTCGTAGCGCCGCTTCGTAGACGAGGCGGTGGAAGCCGCCTTTAAGGACCGCCGCTTGCACCGCTAAGTCCACCTGCGAGCGGTTGCGAATCGCGTCGCGGGCGCGGGCAAAAGTGTCACTAAGGCCGCTAACAAAAGCGGTAGGCGCGTCCTCGGCGAGTGCGGTGAGTCCAAGCTGGGCTCGCTCGAGCTGCTCCGCGCTCACCGCGCTGTCTTGCGGCAGCGCCTTGACGCTCGCGTTGAGCGCCGCGAACGCTTCTTCGTACGTGCTCAAAAGCTCATCTTGCTGGGTTTGAACGCTCCCTTGCGCGCCTCCCTGCGCAGTTTGTGCGAGCGCGAGCGGTGCGGAAACGAGGGTCAGGGCGAGCGCCCTAGCTAACATGGTACGGCGAATCATAATTCCTCCTTGAGAGACGTAAACGTGTTAAATATCGCGCCGACGTTGAGTTCCGGCGTGCCGACGAGTGTGAGCGTGTCCTCCCCAAAAGGGAGCAAAAAGAGCTGTCCGCGCGTGTGCGCGAGGTAGTAGGTGCGCAGCGGACCGCTGCGGCGCAGCAGCCTGAGCCCGACGAGCCCAAGCTGTGCGAGCGCCGCGACGTCGATGCCGCTGCCACGCTGCGCGGCAACCTCACCGTTCGGACGGAGCGCCGCGACGAACTTGACCTGCTCTAACTGCGCGAAACGCAGCACCGCCGCCTCGAGCTGCGCCCCGGAGAGAGGCGGTGTGGGCGTTTCGGTAGGCGTTTCAGGCGCGGAAGTGCCGGGCGTTTCAAGTTCAGGCTCGAACGAGTCCGGTAGCTCGAGCAGTTCCTCGGGGATTTCGAGCAAGTCTCCCGACTCGAGCGCTGCGCTCACAACGTTTCGCGCTTCCTCGGCGGGTTGTGCGGCGGGTTGCGGTGCGGCGGCGACACCTTGGGGCGCTGAGGGCGTCCTGACGGACGACGACGTCACCGAAAATATAAGGTCTAAGCTTTCGGGCACGCCGTTCAGCGCGTTCGTCTGATAAACGAAACCGGGCTCCGTTTCGTGCGCGCTCGGCGTCGACGCTTCATTGGCTACGACTTGGCGCATCTCCTCTTCTGAGTAAATATCCGCGTCGGCGTCTGTATCGGCGTCCACGTCAGCGTTGACGTCGGCGTCCAAGTTGGCGCTTTCCGGCTCAATGAGGAGGGGCTTGGGAAAGTTCTTGCGCAGGTTCGCCGCCAAGCTGCGCAGTTGGCGCTTGAGCCCTTCGCGCGGCAAGATCGTTTCGAATTCGCTCAGAATAGGTCCGAGCAAAACGCGGCTCATCACCTCGGCGTCGACGGTGTCCGGGGTCTCCCCTCTCGCTTTGAGGGCGCTATCTAAGGCGCGGCTGGCCGCTCTAGCCGACACGAGCCTCTGCATAGCGCCTAGCGCCTGGGTGTACACTTCGTTAGCCACCGGTCACCCCGCCGCTAGGTGCATAACCGGGTATGTAGGTGTGAGTTAGGGTATCCACTACGCAGCTCGCTCTCTTCATGACGTCATCACTTTCTGAACATTTCCTCCGAACCTACAGGCATGGACCGGGGGACATCGGTGTCTAGGATAAAGGGGGCGAGGTGCTAAGGCGTGTGAAAAATCCGAATCGCAGCCTGAGCGGTGCGCGCGGCCGCGCCGTTATGTTACATTTCTGCCATGCATCTCTTCGCCTGTCCTCGCAACGCAACTCTTCTCACCTTCGTTCCGTGAAGCGCTCCGGCACCCTCTTCGTCATGACCGGCGCGTCGGGCGTCGGCAAAGATACGATTCGTCAAGCCGCCCTGCCTGACCTAAGCAACCTCTACTTCTCCATCTCCGCTACCACGCGCTCACGTCGCCCTGGCGAAGTCCACGGCAAGCAGTACTTCTTCTACGAAAAGGAGGCGTTTCGGACGATGATCGAGGCGGACGAGTTGCTCGAGCACGCCGAATACGTCGGCGACTTCTACGGCACGCCCGCCGCGCCTGTTAGGGAAGCGCTCGGAAGAGGTCAGGATGCGCTCCTAGAGCTTGAACTCGTCGGCGCGAGGGAGGTCAAGCGCAAACTCCCCGAAGCCGTCATGGTTTTTATCGCGCCGCCCAGCCTGAGCGAGCTAGAACGCCGTCTGCGCGGACGCGGCACCGACTCAGAAGAGCGCATCCAGAAGCGCTTAGCACGCGCCCGCGACGAGATTCGCGCCGTCAAGGAGTTCGACTTCGTGGTGGTGAATGACACGCTCGAGACAGCCGTTCGCGACTTTTGCAGTATCATCTACGCTGAGCGCGCCCGCACCGCGCACCTGACCCAGAAGGACATCACGAACTTTTTGCGGGAGCTATAAATTTAGCAATGAGCAACGAGCAATGAGTTAAAAGTTGAAACACTTTAGACTCATTGCTCATCAGGTAAAGGCTAAGAGCCTTTGAGCTTTGCTCCAACCTACGCTTTTAACTCATTGCTCCTAAAAGTAGCCCTATCCCAAACCCGTGTATGATGTATAAAGGAGAAACCTATGGCACAAGAAGGCTTTGACGACCTCATGGCGCTGACCGATTCGCGCTACAAACTCTCGATGATCACCGCGCGCCGCGCCGCGCAGCTTAAAGCGGGTATCCCCTCGACGCTGGACCCTGAGGAATACCCGCGGACGCGCAACACCGTCACGGTAGCAATGAAAGAGCTGGAAACCCACTCGGGCATCCGTTGGGGCGACGACTTGCCGAGCTTGAGCGAACTCAAGCAGGTGGTTGAGCGTGAACAGCGCGAGGAGACGAGCGGGTACAGCGTCTCGAGCGCCAACGGCGAAGATGAGTAACGCTTCTCTTTAACCCGTGAACCTCATCGTTGCCGCTTCGGGTGGCGTCGCCGCCCTCAAGACCCCGTCGCTCTTGCGCCATTTGCAAGAAGCGGGGCATGAAGTCCGCGTGGCGACGACGGACGACGCACTCTACTTCGTTACCAAACTCTCGCTCGCAGTGGCGGCGGGCGGCGAGGTCTTCGACCGCGAGGCGTGGTTCGCACCCGATGGTCAAGCGAGGCATATCGAGTGGGCGCGCTGGGCGGACGCCCTGTTAGTTGCGCCCGCCACCGCCGACGCGCTCGCGAGCGCCGCGACAGGGCGAGGTGACGACGTCATCTCCGCGCTCATCCTCGCGGGCGTGCCCGAAGTCATTTGGGCTCCCGCGATGAACACAGAGATGTGGCTACACCCAGCCGTTAAGCGCAATGTAGAAACGCTGAAAACATTCGGACACCACTTCATCGGTCCTAGCGAGGGAAAGCTCGCGGCGAAAGGCGAAGGGGAAGGCGTCGGGCGGATGGTGGAGCCCGAAGAGATTGTGGCGCGGCTCGGCAACCTCTTTAGGCGTGACCTCGAGGGACACCACGTTCTCGTCTCTGCCGGGCCAACGAGGGAATACTTAGACCCCGTGCGCTTCATCTCCAACCCGAGCAGTGGGCGCATGGGCTACGCGCTAGCGCGTGCAGCCGCGGAGCGCGGCGCACAGGTGACGCTCGTGAGCGGCCCCACGTCGCTCGCCAAACCTCACGGGGTAAAGCGGCTAGAAGTCGGAAGCGCCGAAGAGATGTTGGAGGCACTTTCCAACCACTTTGGCGACGCTTCTATGCTCATTATGAGCGCCGCCGTCGCCAATTGGCGAGCGGCGGACATCGCCACCGAGAAACAAGCGAAGTCAGGTGAAGAGCAAACCTTGTCGTTAAAGCGGACACCCGATATTTTAGAGACCTTGTCCAAACGCAAAGCGCAGCAGATTATGATCGGCTTTGCGATGGAAACGCACCAAGGGGTGGAACGTGCAGCGGACAAGGCGAAGCGCAAAAAGCTCGAGTTCATCTGCCTCAACTACCCCACCCAAGAAAACACCGCGTTCGGCGGCGAGACGAATAAGGTCACGATTGTGACAGCGGATGAAAGCGCGGAAGAACTCCCCCTCATGAGCAAACGAGACCTCGCTGACGTCATTTTGGACCGAGCGTTGGAAATTCACCGGCAACGAAGTTAGACACGTTCGGTTAGACTCCGTTATGAAGTTCTCGGTTCGTTCCTATCAGGATAGAGATTGGGAAGGCGTTTGCCGCGTACATGATGCGGCGCGGCTACTCGAGGTAGAAACCTTCACGCCCGATGACGTCACTCTACCGATGGAAAAGGCCGTCCACATAGACGGCAATTTCTTCGAAAGTGACGTGTTCGTAGGGGTGGATGAGCGCGGCGAGGTTTTAGGTTTCATCGCCGTGCAGGGCGATGAACTCACATGGCTGTACGTTCATCCCGACCATCACCGCAAGGGGATAGCGAGCGCTCTCGTTGAGCACGTGCGAGATTCCTTAGAACCAGATGGTTTTGTCCTCTGCGCGGAAGAGAACGCGTACGGCTTCAACTTCTACCAGAAGGTTGGCTTTCGACCCGTCGCCTTCTTTCCCGGCAACGAACGCGGCTACCCCTGCACCTGCGTCCGTATGACCTTTCCAGGTAGCGTTCACGCTGAGCGCGAACCCCGTCCAACGGAGGCGTCACTCGCTGCCCACAGATACTCTGAAGAGAACCGGGGCGAGGCGGTTCGTGACGAAAGAGGTATTTGGCGCTGGTCGCGTGAGCGCACGCCTTAGTCTAAGACGTTGTTCCACCGAAAAGATATGCGAGTACTGCTCGAAGTTCGGACCTACCAAGTAAACTCACCTTATGGCAGACTCAAAAGTAGAAGCGTTTTGGCAGTCTTATCTCGAGACTCTTCCGAAGGGTCACATCCACCATTTTCATCCCTTACCCGAGGCTAGCGGGTTCGGGGACAGTTCCGAGATGGCAGATGAACTAGGTAAGCTCGTCTTTGACGGCGTTAAAACGGCGACGTGCGGACGCTACCTCGGCGAAAACCTCTTAGACTATTCGGGCCTGTGGATTGTTCTTAATGGCAGCGGACAACCTCTTTGCCTCAGCGAAACGCACGAGATCACCGTGCGGCGCTTTTGCGACGTGGACGCGCAGTTCGCCTTCGATGAAGGGGAGGGAGACCGGAGCTTGGCGTACTGGCGCGAGGCGCACCGGGACTTTTTTACGCGCAGGGCTGAAGAGGATGGCGTTCCTTTTCACGAGGAGATGCTTTTGGAATGCGAGCGGTTTCGGGTGCTCTACAAAAATCCTGAACTCGAGCCCCAACCTTAACCATTCGCAAGAGGTTACATAACCTCTCTAAGCTAGAAACGCCGTCACACACGCATCTTCACAAAGAGGTCAGCGGCTGACACCACACCGCACCCCTCCAAGTCAAGCTGAATACTCACGTATGCAAAACCCCTTTCCGGTTACAATTCCTCATCGTGGAGATGCGCACTGCCCCCCATAATTTAGAAGCCGAGAAGAGCGTCCTAGGAAGTATTCTCATCGACAACGAGGTATTTGGGGCGCTCGAGGGCTCCATCACCCCCGAGCACTTTTATAAGGAGAGTCACCGCAAGATTTACCGCGCCTGCGAGCGCCTTTTTCGCCGCAGCGAGCCGATGGACTTAGTCACACTCACCGAGGAGCTTAGGCAGACGGGTGAGCTAGAGGCGGTGGGCAGCGTGCCGTACCTCATCGGCTTAGCGGACGAAGTGCCGACTGCCGCTTACGCCGAGAGCTACGCGAAAATCGTCTCCGAAAAGGCGGTGCTGCGCGACCTCATCGCGGCGAGCGGTAAGATTATGCAGACCGCCTATGACCAGGCACTCCCCATCGAGCAAGTTTTGGACAAAGCTGAAGCGGGTATCTTTGAGTTATCCAGCAGCAAGCGCTCCCACGCCTTTGAAGGCATGGGCACACTCGTCACGGATACCTTCAACTACATCAACGAGCTGTTCAACAACCCCGACCCGATTTCGGGCCTCCGCACAGGCTTTAAGGAACTCGATATTTTGACGGCGGGCTTGCAGCCGAGCACGCTCAATGTGTTGGCAGCGCGGCCAGCTATGGGAAAAACGGCCTTCGCCTTAACGATTGGTCAAAACGTCGCCCTGCGCGAAGGCAAGACGGTGGGGATTTTCAACCTCGAGATGTCTGCCGTCCAACTCGTCACAAGGATGCTCTGCAGCGAAGCGCGTGTAGACATGAGCCGCGTGCGCAATGGTCAACTCTCCGAGCGAGATTTTCAGCGGCTCGCGGATACGGCGGGCAAAATTTCCGAGGCGAATATCTTTATCGACGACGCCGCCGATATGACCGTGATGGAGCTGCGCAGCCGCGCCCGCAGACTCATGGCGGAGCACGACTTGGGGCTCATCATCATCGACTACCTGCAGCTCATGAGCGGCAGCGGGCGCGGCGGGCTGGGTGAGAACCGGCAGCAAGAAATTTCTACTATCTCGAGGGGGCTCAAACTTTTAGCTCGAGAACTCGATATTCCTGTGATCGTTCTCTCGCAGCTTTCCAGAGCGGTCGAAAGCCGCCCGAACAAACGCCCTATGCTTTCGGATTTGCGCGAAAGTGGAGCCATAGAGCAGGACGCAGATTTGGTCATGTTCATCTACCGCGACGAATATTACGACCCGCACAGCGAAAAGCAGGGCATCGCCGAAATCATCATCGGCAAGCAGCGCAACGGACCCGTCGGTACAGTCGAGCTTCAGTTCCACAACGCGCACGTGCGTTTTAACGACCTCGCTAAAGCGACGCCTTGAGGGTTCAGCCAGCTTCACAAAAGCGGTGCGATGTTCAACTGTACGTCGCATCACATTAGCGCCGTACTAGGATGGACGTAACCCTATCTGCGGCGCTAGCGTAACGCCTATCTCATTGTGAAGAGTGTCCTAGATAGCATCCGCTTACACACCCTCACGGGCTCAAAGGAGTAAACTAGACTATGGGGAAATTTCCAGTACGCAGCTTGCTCATTGCCGCCGCTGTCTTAGGACTCGTCATTTTTGTCGCCTCGCAAAATAATGCCAGAAATAGCGGTGACACCCAGCCTTATAGCTATTTTAGAGACCAAGTAACCAATAACGCGGTTAGAGAAATTTTAGTGAAGGAAAACGAGATCGTCGTCACCACGCGCGGTGACGAAGAGTACGTCACCAATATCTCAGCGCCGCTGACAACGGAGGCGTTAGAGCGCTTTAGCGACCAAGGCATCCAAGTCGATGTCGCACCTCCGGGCAACAACTGGGGCGGCATTCTGATCACTCTCTTGCCAATTTTACTCATGATCGGCTTTTTATGGTACTTGATGCGCGGGATGCGCGGCGGCGGCGACGGCGCGATGCAGTTCGGCAAATCCAAAGCCCGCATGATCACCGAGGAGAACTCGCAGACGCTCTTCAAGGATGTCGCGGGTGTCGAGGAGGCGAAAAACGACCTCTTCGAAGTGGTGGAATTTCTCAAGAATCCCAGCAAGTTTCACGCATTAGGCGCGCGCATTCCCCACGGCGTGCTGATGGTTGGACCGCCAGGCTCAGGTAAGACGCACCTCGCGAAAGCCGTGGCGGGCGAGGCGAAAGTGCCCTTTTTCAGCATCTCCGGCTCGGACTTTGTAGAAATGTTTGTAGGCGTCGGTGCGGCGCGCGTGCGCGACCTCTTCGAAAACGCGAAGAAGAACGCGCCTTGCATCGTGTTTATCGACGAGATCGACGCGGTGGGACGTCGGCGCGGCATGAACGTGAACGGTGGTAACGACGAGCGCGAGCAAACTCTAAACGCACTTCTTGTCGAGATGGACGGTTTCGAATCGAAGCACGACATCATCATCATCGCGGCGACGAACCGCCCCGACGTACTGGACCCGGCGCTCTTGCGCCCCGGACGCTTCGACAGGCAAGTCGTTGTGGACGCGCCCGACGTCAAGGGACGCGAGGCAATTTTGCGCATCCACGCGCGGGGCAAACCTCTTGCTAAGAACGTCGACCTCAAAACGGTTGCCAGACGTACGCCCGGCTTTGTAGGCGCAGATTTGGAGAACCTCATCAACGAAGCCGCCTTGGTTGCGGCGCGGGCGAGCCGTAAAGAAATCTTGTCCCCTGACCTGGACGAGGCAGCAGACCGCGTCGTCATGGGACCGGAGCGGCGCAGCCGCGTCATCAGCGACCGCGAGAAGAAGGTCACGGCGTACCACGAGGCGGGGCACGCATTGGCAGCGCAAATGTTAGAACGCGCCGACCCGGTTCACAAGATCACTATCGTGCCGCGCGGACGTGCGCTCGGTTACGTCATGCAGTTTCCCGATGAGGACCGCGTATCGGTCACGCGTTTAGCGCTTTTAGACCGCATCGGCGTGGCGTTAGCAGGGCGCGCTACCGAAGAGATCATCTTTCAAGATGTTACGACAGGGGCGCAGAACGACTTTCAGCAAGCGACGGACATCGCCATGCGGATGGTGACGCGCTGGGGCATGAGCGACGTGCTCGGTAAGATTGCACTCTCAAGCTCGAGCGACTCCTATTTAGGTGAGATGGAGGGCGCGCGCACCTACAGCGAAGAGACCGCTAAAGTTATCGACACCGAGGTCAAGTCGATCATCGACGCGCAGTACAGCCGTATCATCGACATGTTAGAGGAGCAGCGCGAGGTCTTAGAGACGATCGTCGAGGTACTTCTAGAGCGCGAGACGCTCCACGCGGATGAGTTCGCGATGCTCATGCGCGGCGAGACGCTGCCGCCTTTGGACAGCGGCGACATGCTCGCAAAAGACGCGCCCGCCCACACCCCCGCGCCTAAATCTGATAAGCCCTCGAAAGGACCGCTGTTACCTCCTGGCATGATGCCTAAGCCGGGATAATTCTCTCTGAAATTTGAGTGTTAAGCCGCGCATAAGTTGCGCGGCTTTCTCGTTGAACGGCAGGATGAAATTTCCTCAACTAAGAATTCTGTAAGACACCCCTTGTGTCTGCTGACACCCCGTGATGCGCGTTTCTAGTAAGAAATAACACTTCCTCCTCTATGCGGGAAAAACTTTACCCTTGGAGTCTAGAGCCGTTGCTAAAGTTCCCTAAGTTCTCAAGGAGGGAACACTATGGCTTCACTGCGCGAATCGGTCTCGCGCCTCTTTAATCCACGGATCGAAGCGGTTGGGCTCGAGGTTGGAACCAGCGCTCTCAAGGTTGTTGAGTTGCGTGCCGGTACCCCTCCCGTCCTCCAGTCGCTGGCGATCCGTCCGATGCCCCCCGGTCTCATCCAAGACGATCAGGTGCTCGACGCCGAAGGTCTTGCCGTCGAGATCAAGGCGCTATTCGAAGAGGCGAACATCACTAAACGTTTTGTTGTAGCGGCGGTCAGCAACCGGCTGGCGATCACCCGCAATATCCACGTCCCCAAGATGTCCTTGCAGGAGTTGGACGAGGCAATCAAGTGGGAAGCGGAGCGCTACATCCCCTACCCCATCGACGAGGTTGTGCTCGACTACTACGTGCTCGACAACCCCGCCGACATCGACGACGACGGGCAGTTGGAGGTGGTTATCTCGGCGGCGCGGCTCGACATGGTCACGCAGCAAGTCGAGTACCTCAAGCTTGCGGGTTTAGAGCCCATCATCGTCGACGTGCGCCCCTTCTCGCTGCTGCGCTCACTCAAAGGCGCACTTTTGGGCGAGCACCTCAATAAAACGAACCTCACGGGCGTCTTCTACACGGAAGCCGAAGAGATTGGCGTCGTGTTGGAGATTGCGGCGTCGAGTACTACCATTACGCTCGTACGAGGTCAGCGCGTCCTGATGAACCGCAACATCGGCGTCTCGGGCGACGACTTCACGGCCGCTCTGCAGCGGGCGTTCGGGCTCGACTTCGATTCGGCGGAAGAGATCAAAGTGGACTACGGCACCGCGACGATTCCTACCGACGACGAGGAGGAACTCCTCAACTTCGACGCGAAACGCGAGCAGTACAGCCCTGGGCGTGTCTACGAAGCGCTCCGCCCCGTCTTAGTCGAACTCACCACGGAGATTCGCCGCAGCTTGGAGTTTTTCCGGGTTCAAGCGGGCGACGCGGACATCCACCGGATGCTCATCACGGGTGGTGGCGCGAAGCTGCGCGGGCTACCCGAAGCGATCAGCGATGCGCTCGGCTTCCGCGTCGAGTTAGGCGACCCCTGGCTCACGGTGGACACGAGCGGCGGACGGTTCGAAGCGGACTACTTGCGCCGCGTCGGTCCCGAGTTCGCCGTACCGATAGGCTTGGCGCTCAGAGGGGTTGAGGGTCTTGATTAACGTCAACCTCTTACCTAAGAATTTACAGCGGCGGCGCGAGCCGGGCTACTGGCGGCTCATCGCCGTGGCGTTCCCGGTGCTCGTTTTGGGCGTGATTGGCATCCTTCAGTTCTCCGCCTTGCAGACCGAGCGGCAGCTCGTCGAAACGAAGGAGGAGCGCGAGGTGAGGCTCGAGCTGCTGCACCCCTACGTCGAAGAGCAGAACGAACTGCGGGCGCGTCAGCGCGAACTGGACGAGCTCGTCGGTATCGCCAGAGCGGTCAGAGAAGGGCGCATCGTTTGGTCAGAGCAGCTTTTCAGCATGTTGGAGACGTTGCCTGCGCAGGGCGGGAGCCTAGACGCGCGCATCGCGTTTAACCAGCTCGACATGCGGGCGCTCGATCAGGGCGCGCAGGACCGCTTCGCGGGCGACAGCACGTACGAAGGCGTCTCCGTCGTCGCCGAGATGGACATTCAGGGCACAGCGGGCAGCGCGGAGATTCTTGCGGATTACATTCGGCAGCTTCAGTCTTCACCGCGCTTTGGAGTGTCCTTCAGAGACGCGGCAAGGGAGAGCGAGAGTAGCCTCTACTCGTTCAGCCTCACCGTCGGCGCAGCCGATCCAGAGGGGTCAAGCGACGAGGACAACGGCGACACGAGCGCGGAGGTGATCCGGTGAACGCCCTTAAAAACTTCAAACTGCGCAACTTGCGCCAGCGTGACATCGCGCTCGCTGTCGTCGTGCTCACCGCACTTATCGGCGCGTTCTGGTACTTCTACCCCTACACGTCAACGCAGGAGCGCATCACCGAATTGGAGAGCGAGATCAGCCGCTTAGAAACGCAGATTCAGCGCGGCGAAGCGGCTAGGGCCAACCTACCCCAACTACGCGCCGCCGTAGCACAGTTAGAGGCGGACAGACGCGCCTTTTTAGCACAACTGCCCCGCGAAAATGAGGTGGCGCAACTGCTCGATCAACTCAGAACGGCGGCGAATGACGCAGGCGTTACCTTCGACACGCTGCAGAGTAACGGCGCGCGCGGCGAAGACGTGCAGGGCGTTCGTCCGCTCGGCTTCAGCATGGGCACGGAAGGCACGTACGTCGAAACGGTGGACTTCTTGCAGACGCTAGAGGCGCTCGAGCGCTTTACGAAAATTCGTCAAGTCGGTCTCTCGGTCAACGATCAAGACTCGGTGAATCCTCCGCTCAGCGCAACGTACGACTTCACGGTTTACGTCTTTACAGGTGACGATGTGGAACCTGTGGACGAACTAGGTGGCTCGCTAGACCGGGCGGAGGTGAGACGGTGACCTTATCTAAAGAAGCACGCATCCTCGTCGCCGTCTTCGCCGTGTTAGGGCTCGGCTTCGCTGTGCTGCACTTTTCCACGCAGCAGGGCGAGTCCACCCCGACGGCGGTCAGCACACCTGTCCCCAACCGCGACAGGGCTGAGAGCGCAATCGCTCCTCTCGCACCCGAGCAGGCGGACCAGCAGGCGAGCCAAGTGGAGGAGCAAGCGGAAGAGACGAACGAGCCGCGCATCGCCCGCGAACTTCAGGTGGCAGAGCTTCCCTTCCTCGTGACCGCGCCCCTGGCAGCACCGGAAGCTGCGCCGACGTTAGACGTCGAAGAGAGCGAGATGCCCCTCACACAGGCGAGCAGCGGACAACGCGCCTCGGTCAACCCCTTCTCACCGCTCGTCGTCGCGCAAGCAGACCCTGCGCCCGAGCAAAACACGCAGAGAGTCACGGATGTGCCCGTGCAACCGCAGCCTCAAACAGCTACTGCACCGACGCCCACCCCACGCCGCCGCGCGCCCATCCCTAGCGCGCGTACGCCTGGCACGAGCGCGGTAAGTCAAACACGTTTGCCGCGCTCATTGCCCACGAGCACCTTGTCCAGCACGCCCGATGTGTTAAGAAGCGCCATCAGCACACCGACGAACGTACAAAAGACGCAGAACCCACTCGTGGCTGAAAGCGAGGGCGAAGCGAACGAAGCGAATTCCCTACCTCTAGCAGCGGGCTCGAGCGACCTCAGCCTTTACTTGCGCGACCAGCAAGTCACCTTCACGGGCTCGGTATTAGGTCCGGTCAGCGTCGGCATCTTCCGCTCCGCGAACGCGCCCGCCCCCTTTCTCGTTCCCCTCGGGCAAACGCTGCCCAATACGGACATCGTGCTCACTGACCTCACGGGTCAGAGCGCCGAACTCTCCCGAAACGACGACTCTCTACTCCTGATTCTTCTTAGGCGGTGATCATGAAACGTATCCTCTTAACCCTCCTCCTCGGCTTGGCGCTTTCGGTAGCCAGCGCGCAGGTGACGCCTCTCCCGGAGAGCAGCCGGTTCAACCAGCCGGTTGAATTTCAGACGACGAACGGCGGCGAGTCGCTGCGCATGATGATCAGCGCTCTTGCCCGCTCCGTCGAGCTGACCGCGCTCGTGGACGACGTACCCGACAAGACCATCACGTACGACATCGGCACGCCCAAGCCCTTTAGACAGGTGTGGAGCCTCATTTTGACGCTCAACAACCTCGACTACGTGCTCTTGGAGAACGACATCGTCGTCGTTGGCACGCCTGAATCGCTCGCGAGCTTGCGCCCCGCTCAAACGTCTGCGCCCGTCGTCGTTCGCATCTATCCGGTGACCAACACGCCCAGCCAGCTCAAAGACGTCTTGGACAGCCAGTTCACCCCGCGCGACGAGGTGAGCGTCAGCGCCTTTGACGAGACCGGACTTCTCTCGGTGCGCGCCACCGAAGCGCAACAAGAGGTCGTCGCGGATGTATTACGGCGCTTCGATCCTGAGGCGGCTCGCTCAGTTAGGCGCGCCTACGCGCTCTCCTACGCCAAAGCCGACGAGCTTAAAGAGGTGCTCGAGGAGACAGTCGTGGGCGACGAAGAGGAGACCGTGACGATGGAAGGTAATTCCTTCGACGCGGCAGGCAACCAGAACACCGACACGCAGACCAATACGATTGTTCGTTCGAGCGACATCAACATCGCTGCAGACACCCGTACAAACCGCCTCGTCGTCACCGCACCCGAGACTGTTCAAGGTGAGATCGCCTCTATCATCAGCGAACTCGACCAGCCTCAGCAGCAGGTCAACGTCCAGGTACGCATCCAAGAGATCACCAGCAACGCCGCGCAGGACTTAGGCATCAACTTGAGCGCCGAACTCGGCAAATTCACGACCACGCTACTCGACACCGGTCTCAGCTTCGTGTTCGACGCGCAAAAAGCCATTACGGGTCTCAACTTGGGCGCGACGCTCGACACGCTGGAGCAACAAGGGCTCGCCCGCCGCGTGGACGACAGCAACTTGACCGTGAAAAATAACGGCACGGCGACGCTGCAGTCGGGCGGCACCATCTACATTACGATCCCCGGCGTGGACGCCAACATCGAACGCGAAATCCCTTACGGCGTACAGATCGAAGTGAGTCCGCAGATTTCCAACGACGGCAGCGTAACTCTGAACGTAGACGCCAAAGTTGAGGCGGTCGTATCCGAGTCGGAAAACCCGAACTTCCTCAACCTCTCGACGCGCAACGTCAATTCGCAGGTGACGCTCGACCCCGGTCAAACTATCGTGCTCGGCGGACTTTTGCAAAACGAGTTGCGCGACTCCGTCTCGCGCGTGCCGCTGCTCGGCAGCTTGCCTATCATCGGCAGCGTCTTTAGCACCACCACGACGGAAGAGACCAACAGCGAGCTGCTCCTCATCGTAACGGCGGACGTGCTCGAGTAAGCCAACCATAATTTCCATTCGCCCCCTCCTCGCCGGAGGGGGTTTTCTATTATCCGCTTACACCACGTGAACCTCTACACATCGCGTCGTGCTCAGCCAACGCTGCGGTCCTAAGTGGTGAGCTTTCTTCTGGCTCTACCCGCAACGTGCTAGGCTATATAAATGATTAGGTTTTTATCCGCAGGCGAATCACACGGACCTGCCCTCTCTATCCTCCTAGACGGCGTACCGGCTGGCTTGGAACTCGTCGCAGGCGAACACATCGACCCTTGGTTGCGCCGCCGTCAGGGCGGGTACGGACGCGGCAGGCGCATGGTCATCGAGAGCGACTGCGTTAAAATTCTCGCTGGCGTACGCGCGGGACGCACCACGGGCGCACCCCTTTCGCTCCAGATCGAGAACCGCGACTGGCGCAACTGGCAGGAGATCATGAGCGCCGAGCCGGGCAACGAGCCGCGCAAGAAGGCGCTCACCGAGGCGCGTCCTGGACACGCCGACTTAGCAGGTGGCATCAAGTACGGTCATAAGGACCTGCGCGACGTCTTAGAACGCGCCTCTGCGCGCGAGACGGCGAGCCGCGTCGCGGCGGGCGCGGTGGCGCTGCGCCTACTGGAGACAGCGGGCGTACAGGGCTGCGCGAGAGTCGTGAGCTTAGCGGGTGTTCCTTGTGACGGCGGCATGGACTGGGACAACCTAGACGCGCTCGATGAGAGCCCGATTCGCGCGTTTGATAAAGCGGCGGAGGAAGAGGTCATCCGCCGCATCGACGACGCCAAGAAAAATGGCGATACGTTAGGCGGCATTATCGAGGCGCGTTTTAGGGGGCTTCCTGTCGGGCTCGGCAGCCACACGCAGTGGGACCGCAAGCTGGACGGGCGCTTGGCGCAAGCCGCCATGAGCATCCAGGCGATGAAGGGTGTCGAAATTGGTGACGGCTGGCGCAACGCGACGGTGCCCGGTAGCCAGGTTCACGACGCCATCTACCGCGAAGAGGGCGGCTATGAGCGCAAGACGAACCGCTCAGGCGGCTTGGAGGCGGGCATCACGAACGGCGAAGACCTCATCGTACGCGCCGCGATGAAGCCCATCGCCACGCTGATGAAGCCCTTGCCCACTGTAGACGTCGTCACGCACGAGAAAGCCGACGCCGCTAGAGAGCGCTCGGACACGACCGCCGTGCCCGCCGCCTCTATCGTTCTCTTAGCGATGAGCGCCCTCGTGCTCGCGGACGCGCTCATGGAGAAATTCGGCGCGGATACGGTGAGTGAAATTACCGAGCGCACCCGTGCGCACCGCGACTACGTAAAAGCGTTTTGACGTCGCGATGTCGACGGCAACACTTATGTCAAGACCTCATATGCTGGAGCGCCCCGCCACCTGGATCGCCTTGGCAGGCTTTATGGGAACGGGCAAGAGCCGCATCGGATGGGAGCTCTCGAGGCGCTTGAGCCTAAACTTTATCGACACCGACAGGGTCATCGAGCGCGTCAGTTGTATGCGCATTCCCGACATCTTCGAGCTGTACGGCGAGGCAGTCTTCCGCGAGTACGAGACCGAAATCGTGCGCCGCTGCTTGCGCTTAGACGACGTCGTCATCTCAACGGGCGGCGGCACCGTCATGCGCGCTGAGAACAGGCGGATGCTCAAAAGCCGGGGTCCGGTCATCGTGCTCACTGCGAGCCCCGAGACCATCTACAAGCGCACGCGCCGCCACAAACGCCCCCTCCTGGAGATCGGCAACCCTCAGGGGCGCATCCGCGAGCTGATGAGCGCCCGCCAAGCCGCCTACGACGACGCGGGCTCGCTCCAAGTCTCCACCGACGGTCGTCACTCCGAAGACGTCATTGAGGAGATTGTGAATAGGCTTTGGACGCATGAGGCGCACACGCAACGTGGTAGCTATGGCAAGTAACGTCGCAGCCACCGTCAACGTTGAAGTGCGTCCCTCCTACCCTGTCACTATCGGCAGGGGATTGAGTCAAGCCGCCGAATCCGTCAAGGCGCAAAGCGTCGCCCTCATCAGCGACGCCAACGTCGCACCCCTCTACGCTGAAGAGGTAGCGCATAGTTTAGAAGGTTGCGGCAAGAGGGTCAAGCGCTACGTCGTGCCGCCAGGCGAGGCGAGCAAGTCCATCACTACGTTCGGACAGCTTCTGAGCAAGATGGCAGGGGACGGTCTGACTCGCCAGAGCGCCGTCCTCGCGCTAGGCGGCGGCGTCGTAAGCGACCTCGCGGGTTTTGTCGCCGCGTCGTTCATGCGCGGAATTGACTTTTACATCTGCCCGACGAGCCTCTTGGCGATGGTGGACGCTAGCGTAGGTGGCAAGACGGGCATCAATCTGCCGGAAGGCAAGAACTTAGTCGGCGCGTTCTGGCAGCCGAAAGAGGTCATCATAGATGTGGAGACCTTGCGAACGCTGCCCGAACGCGAATTTAAGCAGGGCGCAGTCGAACTTTTCAAGCACGGACTCCTAGCAGACCCCAGCATCCTCGGTGATATGTCGAAAGATACCTTTCACAGGGACGGACCAAGCGACTTTCTAGCGGACCTCATCGGGCGCTCCGTGCAGGTCAAGGCGAATATCGTGGCGCAAGACGAGCGCGAGGGCGGCGTGCGGGCGCACCTCAACCTGGGGCACACCTTAGCGCACGCTTTAGAGGCGCACTCTGAGCACGGGCTCACGCACGGCGACGCGGTCTCTTATGGGCTCCTCTTCGCCGCTAAAACCGCAGAGCTACGCGGCTGGCACGGCGGCTTGGAGGAGACGCGCGCGTTCTTGCGCTGGGTCTCCCCTGCGCCTTTCAGCGCCACCTCTTTGGAGGAACTGCTTCCTTACATTGAACGCGATAAGAAAAAGGCGGACAAGGTGCGCTGGGTGTTGCTCGAGTCCCCCAGCCATCCCCGCCTAGTCAGCGACGTCTCGAATGAGCACTTGGAGCGTGCTTGGCGCTATCTGCAAGAGGTTGCTTCAGAAGCGGCGGCGTAAGCCATGATCTTGATCCTCAACGGTCCCAACCTCAACCTCTTGGGCAGACGCGAGCCTGACGTATATGGCAAGGCAACCCTTAGCGACCTAGAAGCCCAGTGTGAAAGCTGGGCGGTTGAGGTGGGCACAGAGGCGCAGTGCCGCCAAAGCAACTACGAAGGTCAGCTTATCGACTGGCTTCACGGGGCTGCGGATGAAGGCGCAAAAGGTATCGTCATCAACCCCGGCGGTCTAACCCACACCTCCGTCTCGCTACGCGACGCGGTCTCCGGTATTCACGTACCCGTCGTCGAGGTGCATATTTCCAACGTCTACGCTAGGGAAGCCTTCAGGCATCACAGCTACCTCTCGGCGGTCTGTGTGGGTACGATTGCAGGGCTAGGGGTACATGGTTACGAAGCGGCAATCCGCTTTTTGGCGCGTGACCTTTAGCCTTGGAGTATGAATTAGACAGAACATAAAAAAGCGCCTCCGCTTCTGCGCGGAGACGCCCGAGTATGTTGCTTACAGCCTTAACGGTTGACTCTGTACTTCTGAGTTGACGGCTCACCGTCTGAAGATGCAGCACCCGCAGACGCCACAGAAAAACCGCAGATAGCCAGCATCAAAACGAGCGTTAAGCTTGTGAGTTTCTTCATGTGTACCCTCTCTCTTTTACCCCTAAATTTCGTCTGCAGGGCGTCAACCACAATGTGGAAAACTTCACAGCAAAAAAGAGGTAAGAGAAAACTCCTCTACGTCTTCGTAGAGGAGTTCGTTGGTGAACTTTTAATCTTTAGCAGTTGACTCTAAACTTTTGAACTGACGGAGCCTTGTCCGAACCTTCGGCAGCGCTCGCTGTCGAAACTGTACCAAACGCAGTAAGAGTAAGAGCAAGAACCAACGCTTTGATGAGTGACTTTTTCATTTTCATATCCTCCCTGATATGGCGTGCTCCGGTTTTCCAAAGCTTTTCAAGTTGTCCGGAAGAGCGTCCCGGCCGGTTGCGCTACTAGCTTCTTCTGTCCCAAGCGCCCAGAAGAGCCTTTAGCAAAGCTCCTTGCGGGACAGAAGTCGTCGCTTCCGATGAGGCTTATCAACCTCGAAACACAACGTATCATGGGTACTGAAATACTCCGTGGCGGACTTTTCACAAAGATGAAACCGAGTGACATCGAGCACACTGAGAACTCATAGAAGCTTTTTTAATAGTGCGTGAGATTCTTCTTATCCGATTGGAGCGGGCCTTATGAAGTTATTAACGTAAAAAGCGTTCTCATACTTTACGGCTGAACTGTGCGGCGTCAGCGTATAGAAATACCGCTTTCAATAGTTAGGAGGGAGTACGCAAGTACCAAAAAAGTCTACGCTTCGGCGTACCGCCCGAGCGCTCAGAGGGTGGAGAAGCGTCACGCAGAACCGTAACAGCGTCCAGTTTGTTTTGGTTGAGTGTTCGCAGATTGTTAGTGTTATACCAGACTGAAAAGGAGGTGTCACAATGTGAGGACGTTAGAAGTTACGCTCATAGAGCGTTTAAGGCTGTCACTTTGTGACACCCTTAAATCACTTTGGTATTACAGCGCTTTTCTCATCACAACCGAAATAAAGGCGCGCACGACCTCTTTCGGGTAGTATATCCCGGCGTATTTCCTAAGTTCGATAAACGCTTGCTCTGGCGGCGCGGCGCGGCGGTAGGGGCGGTCTGTGGTCATCGCGTCGTAGGCGTCTGCGACGGCGACGATATAGGACTCGATGAGGACGTCCTCCCCGGAGAGTGCGTGGGGGTAGCCACTTCCGTCTAAACGCTCGTGATGCTGTTCGACGATGACGCCGGCTCTTTTAAGGTAGGTTTTCTCGAGCAGTTCGCGCCCGAACGTAGGGTGCTTTTTCATCAGCGCCCATTCCGCTTGGGTCAGCGTGGAGGGCTTGCGCAGGATGTTGGCGGGCACTTTGACTTTGCCTACATCGTGTAAATATGCGCCGTAATCCAAAAGGTAGAGCCTGTCTTGCGCCAAGCCGAGTTCCTGTCCCGCCGCGTAGGAGAGCACCTGTAACCGCCTGCAATGCTCGGCGGTGTAACCGTCCTTGACTTCGACTTCGACGGCGAGCCGCATCAGATCGCCCAACTCTTCGCTTATCTCGTGAAAGGTGGGTTGTGAGGTGAAGTAGAGAAAGCGAACGTCAGTTTGCGCGAGTAGGGTGTAAGATTCTGCTAGCGACTCCGTCACGAGGTAATCTCCCGCATCCACAGCTATAGACCTGGCGGCAGCATCGCTATCGCTACGCAACTGTCCCTCCAAAATATAGTATGTCTCTAGCGCTTTACCCGAAGGGACGAGCGTTATTCGCTTGCCCTTACCCAATTTTCCTTCAAGAATCTCTACGCCCTGCCCCGCCGCCAGAAGCTGCACCTCGATGGCTTTCGAGGAGACCGTCTCTAAGCTCTCCCCTTTTTTACGAAGGGAGAGTCCTTGCGGCAGCGCAGCTTCGTCCACGTCGTTCATCTCTCTTTTCACCCCCTCCCCCGAATCATTAGCCGTGCAGCTCAAAATATCTCTTAGTATTGCACGTTAGGAGGATAATTCGAACTGCGGAGCGCCTAATGTAGCTTAATTAACTTTTAGTGTGGTGTAAGTTATACCATATAGCTTTCGCAACGAACCAAAACCTGCGCCTTGCTACGGAGCAAAGTATCGCTCACACGACTCCAGCTTTTTCGCGCACCGAACGAGACGCCACTCAGACTTCAGCTCGAGGCGTTGGCGGGATTTTATTCTAAAGTGTGTATATCTATCAGCATTTTCAGTGAGTAAGTTTGTTCTAAGCGTGAAGAGGTGAATTTGACCTTCGGGATAAATTTTGACCACTCGTCCTAAAGGCAACATCCCATAATTCAGATCACCTCAAGGTGTGTAGAAACACCGTGACACATGACCCCGCCCGTTACTTTTTTTACAGTATTGTAAGTTCTCGTCACAAGCGTTTGTAAAACGCAGCGCTGCGACAACCTTACACAGGGCAGCTAAAACAGGAACAGTCGAGAAACAACCTAGACAGAAATGGGGGCATCATGCTCAACAAACGTTACGTCGTCATCACCTCACCCGAGCGCAAGCGGGCTCTAAAGCAGGAGAACCTCGAGCTAGCCACCTGCGTAAACAGCGCAGATGGCGCGGAACTGCTCATCTACCGCGACAACTTTATCGCTTACAAAGTCGCTACTCTAACGGGCGGACAGGTGCGCCCCGGCACGATCATCGTAGACAGCGTTACCGCTGACGGAGATTTGACCTTGGAGGACGGTTCGCGGTTGCGGCTCGAGCAGGTAGCGTCTACACCTGGCTTGAGTTAGCGCAAGTCCGGTGAAGGGGCTTTGCAGGCAGCCCTGCAGCTAAAGAGAATTGCCCCGAAAGAGGTCGCAGAACCACGCACCGTTGTAGGGCAAAACGTCGCTGACTAAACCGCTCGAGGCGTCTACATGCGTTTCACCCCACGCGCCGGCTGCCGACTCGCTCTCGAACGGTCCCACCATAACGCCAGCTTGCCCGCGCCAATCGCCGGGCGCGACGGGCAGCGCAAGTTCGCGCCGTTCGCCTGCTACGTCGGTAACAACACGGTAAAAAGCGTATTGAGACGGTACTTGCGTCGCTAACTCAGCGAGCACCGCATCTAAACGCGCTAACTCGTCGCTATCCAGAGGCGGAAAGATGAGCAGGCTGAGCGTCTTACCGCCTGGTGCACCTTGCGGCATATCAAAAAGCTGGCGCTCGGGAAAGGCGGCGAAGAGGGTCCTTCCCGCCACCTCTTTAAGTGCCGGGTCAAGCTGCACCGTGCGCTGCGCGTTGAGCACCGCATAGGCAGTCGGATCGCTCTGCCTAAGGGTGTCTAAGTCTATCCCGGCAGCCTCAGCTTTGCGCCTTACCGCCGGGGTGGGTTCATGAGTCGCCCTTTCCTCGGACCCAGGAGCCATCAGTAAGACCTAGCTTTCACCCGAATTTCGGCGGGCAAGCTCAGCAGCCACTCGGTCACGGCGTGCACTGCGCCGCGCGTGGCCTCGGTAACGATGGGATCGCCGAAGGGTTCTAGACTTACGATCAGCTCACCTGACCCGCGTGGGCGCACCGTCACTAAAACTTGTTGCCGCAAGTCTCGCTCTTCGATCGTCGTGCGAACGAGCAGGCGCTCACCCGCATCCGAGCCGCTGAGTGAGCGCGCCACCTCGTGCAAGATGACGTGACCCGAAGCGTAAGGGACGACTTGCTTAGCAAAAGGCGCGTGACCCGGCAGTGTGCCCGTAAGGATCGCGTGAGGCATCGTATCAACTCTTTCTAGGCTGGAGAATTCAGGAGCCGGCGCACCCCGGTAGGTGAAAATCTGGTAGTAGAGCGGCTTTCCCTGCGCGGTCCACTTGAGCGCGTACTTAGTCTCGAATACCGCTGCGGGCGGCGTCGCTTCGCGAAGGTCGAAGCGTTCCGTCTGCCGCGCCTGCGCTCGGGCGAACTCGAGATAGGCCGGGTGGTCCGTCGCGAGGCGAATCTCGCCGCCGGAGACGAGGCGGCTCGCCGCTAACTCGAAAAAGGGCGCGCGCAAGAGGCGGTTCTCTTCGTGTTTTTCTTTGGGCCAGGGGTCAGGGAAATTCACGGTTATGGACGCGAGCGAACGCGGCGCGAAAAGGTGCCGCACCGCGAAGTTCGCGTTCGCTTTGAGGAGACGCACATTCGTGACCTTGTGGCGCTCGATATTTTTGAGCCCGCGTAGCAAGCTCGCGCCAGAAATCTCCAAGCCCACGAACGCTTCGCCACCCGCGTCGGCGGCGCGCCGCACGGTGTAGCGCCCGTCGCCAAAACCAATCTCTAAATGCACCGGAACGTCCGAGGGCATATCGAAATGGCGCGTCCACTCGAGCGGAAAAGGGTAGCGCCGCCACTGCACCAGCGCACCACCACGCGGCGCGCCGAGCAGGGAGGCTTGGGGCACGTCAGTCACAGGGTGAGAGGTGTCGCGCACTTGCATCCCCTAGTTTAGCAGTTCTGCTACGTAATATGGATTCCGATTGATTGCCATATAAACTCTTGCAGAGTTTATTCCGCTATCATCGGAATCTGTACGTGCTTCTGCTCGTTACACTTGGGTTGATTCCTACGGGAATTAACCGGAAAGCGTACAAGATAACGCTTCGCAACTATCGTTCAAGAGTAAAGCGAGGTGTCTCCTCAGACAGTTTTGCCCACGCTGACTTACTAGACCTCTTGCAAAAGTAGACATATAGCTGCAAAGTAAGGCTATGCGATACGAAGAGATTAGAGGACTAGCGCCAGAAGGGTTCAGACGTTTGACAGGCGTCAAGCCTGGTGTGTTCAAACAGATGCTCGACGTTCTAGGAGAAGCTGAACGGCAGAAGAAGAAGGCGGGACGCACAAGCAAACTCAGCTTGGAGGACAAACTGCTCTTAGCGCTGTCGTACTGGCGCGAATACAGGACGCAGTTTCATATTGCGGCGAGTTACGGACTGCACGAGTCCACAGCGAACCGGATCATCACACGGATTGAAGACGTACTCATCGCTTCAGGCAAGTTCAGCTTACCTAAAAGGCGCGAGGTGGAAGAGATTGAGTGGACTGTCGTCTTGATTGATGTCACCGAGACGCCTATTGAGAAGCCCAAAAAAAGGAGCGACGTTACTTTAGCGGAAAAAAGCAGCGCCACACGCTGAAGAGTCAAGTGCTGGTAGACGCAAGTGACACGAGGATTCTTTCAACAGCCCACGCCAAAGGTCCCAAGCACGACTACAAGCTGTTCAAAGAAACAGCCCCTAGGTGTAAACCTGAAGTCTGGTACGTCGCTGATAGCGGCTATCAAGGCTTAGCAACGCGTCATCCACAGACCTGCTTGCCCGTCAAAAAGCCTAAGGGCGGTGAGCTTAGTGATGAAGCCAAACAACACAACCGCGCTCTAGGACGCTTCCGCATCGCGGTAGAACATGTGATTCGTTCGCTCAAGATCTGGCGTATCCTCAAAGAAACTTACCGTAATAGGCGCAAGCGCTTCTCCTTACGCTTCAACCTCATCGCCGGGCTCATCAACGCCAACCTCGATTCATGACTTTTGCAAGAGGTCTACTCAATTAGACGAACCTCGACACGCTACTGACTAAGCCCGTTCGCGGGTTTAACGAGCAGCGCCGTGTTGACCGAGAGGTTCGCGGCGAAGAGCGTCTCTTTCGAGAGGAGCAGGTAGGGACCCGCGCCTGTCACGCCTTGCGCGGCGTAAACGTCCACCTTTCCATCCGGGCGGCGACACGCGACGCGCACGGTAGGCTCGCCGAGCAGCCGCGCCCAGTTCGCCAGAATCTGCTCGTCAACGCCGACAGTGCCCCTCGGCAAACGCTTGCCGAGCTGCGTGACGAGCCGCGCGACGCGGGGCTTTTTGTTCTGCAGCTCGAGCGCCCCCACCTGCGAAAGTCGCGAGACGATCTCCCGGACCTCGTCAAGCCCTAGCCCCGCGCTCTGCGCGATCTCGTCTAAGTTACGTCCGCCGTTCGCGAGGCGTAGCACCTCCGCCTCTTTGTCGGCGAGCGCGAGCCCGTCCGCGTCCTCTTTGGCGGGCGCGGGTACGGCGTCGGGCGTGTAGGGGGGCGGGCTCGGCTCGGGGTTGTCGCGGCGGTACTCGTCCACGCGGCGGATCGCCTCTAGGAGCAGGTTGTCGGTGCTCGTCTGGATCGTCGTATCGGGAGCGGGCAAGCCCAGCCCAAATTCGAAGGAGCCGCGCTCGTCGCCAAAAAGACTGTAGACCGCCTCTACACCGCGCGACGCGCCGAACTCAGCGTGCACAACCTTGCCTCTATCGAAATAGACGCGCGCGGTGCCTTCGGGATGTTCGACTAAAAGGCGGCCCGTCCTCGAGGACGCCGTTAAAAGTTGAAAGAGGTCGACTAAGGAGAAGAGTCCTAACGTTCCAGTCACCCTCCTACTCTAACGCCTTTAAGCGCCTTTCGAAACCGTTTACAGCGGGATGACAGGAGAATGTAGGATTCCTTACGCGGCAGCTAAGGGAGCGTTACCTCAGCTCGCACGACCTCTTCTTGGTCGGGGGTACGCGCGAGCGCCAGCACCCCTCTATACCCTTCGGTCTCGACCTCTCCAAAACAGGTGTTCGCGAGGAGCGCGGAGCGTCCTCTAGGTGACAAGTCCCATACATCGCCCACCATCATCGGGTTGACACCGTAGCGCAGGTGGAGCCGCCCTTGGAGCTGCGCGCGCAGACCCTTATGCAGCCACGCTTCTCCTTCGGATAGAGAGGGGTCAGCGGGCCACCTTCTATCCCACGGCGCGTGGTTCGCGCTCGGCTGCACCACGATTTGCGCGCTGAGCCCATCTAAATGTTCGATTGGCGAACTGTAAAATCCGTCTAGGCAGATTGCGACGCCGACGCGCCCAGCAGGTGTATCGAAGGGACGAGCGGACTCTCCCGAAGGCGACAGCCCAACCCGCGATTCCGCCCCAGGGTTGAGGTAGCGTTTGCTCGAGCGGTTGAGGATGCGCCCCGTCGGGGAAAAGCTGTAAGCGACGTTCTGGACCCTCTTGTCCGCGACGTGCACCCCCCTCGTCGCCTCCTCTTCGATATGCGGCAGGAAGTGCGAGCCTGCGACGATCGTCACGCCGCACGTTCGCGCCGCCTCGCTAAACGCATCCTTGTAGGCGAGATAAGCGGGCAGAGCCCGCCCGAGGTGCAGCGCCCCGAGCCCAACCACGCGCCAGCGCCACGCCGCACGGAGCACCTCGCGCCAGTAGCGCCCCAAGAGGTGGCGCATCACTTCAGATACGCGGCGCATTTCAGAAACAGCCTCGTACTCACCCAACGCGAGGAGCGGAAAGCCAATGGTCTCAGGAAAGGCGACGAGCTTGGGCGCGCCGTCTAAACCCGCTACGGCGCGGCGGGTCAGCGCCTGCACCTTTGCCCCGAAGTGATGCGCGCTCCTGTAGTCGCTGAGCTGCATCGCCGCTTGCACCGCGATGAGGTGAACCTTCATAGGAGGTAGTGTTACACGTTCTGTTTAGAGGGAATGACGTTCGGATGTCATGCGCGGCTCTGCAGGGGGACTGCGGGTTTCGAGAATTGAAGGTCTCGAGGACGCTCAGCCTTTCTACTCACACCTCTAAACCGTTGACCTTAGAGAAACTCGGTTGAGAGATAGACGCAGTGAAAGCGCAGTGAAGCTGAGGCTCGAGCTTTCACCTCACCTTCAGCCTCGCCACCACCTCGTCATCTTCCCTCTCGCCCGTCTCTACAAACCCCTCCGAGGTATAGAGGTGCCTAGCCAAGGCGTTCGTCGGCTGATAGGAGAGCGCGAAGTCCGACACGCCCGTTTGCGCCGCAAGCACCTCCACCGCCTCTTGCACCGCGCGCCGCCCGTAGCCTCTTCCCTGGTACCGCCGGTCTATGAGGATACCACCCAGCCAACAGCTTCCCTCCTCGAGCCCCCACATCATGAAACCTATAACGGTTTCACCGAGGAAGATAGCGAGCGGGTTCCAGGTGTCGTAGCAGCATAGCGCGAGATAAAAGTTCGGCTCAGCGACAAAGTCACGTTGCGCTTGGGTAACTTCTAGTGTACTCACGTCGCGCCAGTTGTCGCTGCTAACGGGGCGCACCGCGATCTTCTGTAACTGTGTAGCCATGCGAGAAGTATAAAGCAAGAGGAGGCGGACGTTGCGCCGCGCCCTTAACGACAGCTTTACAAAAGTATCCTTGAGGGCGTCCCTTCGCTCCTTGAGGTTCTGCTAGACCCTTGAAACATACAAAGCAATTCACAGAAGTGCTGAATTGAAATAGCGCAAGTATCATTTAAGAATGTGCGTGCTCGTCGATGTTCTCCAGCGTGAGACTGGCTCAAATCAAATGATACTTGCTATAGTGAGCTTAGGTTGTTTCCACCCGGCTCCGCTCGCTTGTTTGAAACGTTTTGAGCAGCTCGCTCACCACCCCCAACGTCTTATCCAAGTAGCTCTGCCCACCCTCCAGCATTGCGTTCGGGTCCATGTAATCCCCTGCGCCGACGTGGACCATCGGTCCCACCAGGATGCGCGTGATGATGCCCGCCCGCCGCGCCTTGTTCCAAGCCGTCCAGCGTAAAAAGGGCCAGCGCTGCGGAAAGAAGATATAGCCTAGGCGCTGCACCGCGTCCTTGGAGCCGTAGAGGTGCACTAGACCGTCTAACGCCATGATGTTGCGGTTCGAGCTGATCACGCCGCCTAGTGAGATGACGTGGACGGGCGCGCCGATTGCGTCTTCTAAGAGGGGAGCCGCGCCCACTGAAATCTGCCCGCCGCCGCTATAGCCAATCAGGGTGACGGGGGTGCCCCTGCCCAGCGGATAGCCGTGCTCCAAAAGCCTAATAAGCACGTGCTGCGCGGTGGCGTAGTTATAGAGGGGACCGAAGCGGTTATCCGAAGAGACCAGCACTTGCCAGATGTTGCGCACGTGAATGAGGTAGGTGATGAGGCTGAGCGCCCCCTTGCCCCTCATGTCGCCCAAACGCCGCCAAAACCAGGCGAAGACGCGCTCGCCCGTAAGCGCCTCGTTGCTTGCCGCGTACGGATAAGCGTCCTCGACTAATTCAATATCGGGGAGTCGCGCCCTGAGTTCGGCTAGAAAGACCTGTTCCGCTTCGGTGTACTCCTCAGGATTGAGCCCGTTGATGCCCGTCAGATACACCACGAACTGCGCGGCGTCACTCTGCGGCACCTCACTGGGGTCAGGTAGCGCACGCTCGCCCGGCTTCTCACCGTACCAGCCCGCCCACCAGCCGAACGTCTCAAAAGGCGCGAGGAGCCCCATCAGTAAAAGCGCGGCTAAGCCGCTTAGCAGCAAGGTGGTGATCACTGGTTTTCCTCGCCCGGATGTTCGCTCAGCGCCTCATCCTGGCGGAGCGCGAGCCGTTCGCGGTAGCGGCGGCGCAACTCTTGCACCTCTAAGAGTTGTTTGCCCGCAAAGCGGTAGCGTATAAAGCGTGCCAGCGAGATGATCGGGCGTCCGAGCGTGCCGCTCAGTAATGTGTAGAGCGTCCAACCCACCGCAACGCAGACGAGGGCTTGAAGAGGTTCCAACGCAAACACCACCCGCACCGCGATGAGCAGCGCCAACACGTGATACACCGATAAGAGAATTCTGATACCGCGCCCGAAGTAAGGGATGAGCGTCGTAAAACTCAAGATGAGCGGCGCGTAGGTGAGTGCGACGCTAGTCAAGATAAGCTCGTTCGTGCGCGGCGCGCCGTACAGGGCGCGGGCGACGACGTTGATGCTCAGCACATAAAACACGTAACCGAAAGTGAAGAGCAGCGCGTTGATGAGCAAGCTCGCCATGAAGCGGTGCGCCCTGATCTGATTGAGGAATAAGACCACGCTCTGCGCCACGGCTTCGGACAAGCCCGCGATGACCACAATGAGAATGGCGAACCGAAAACGCAGCGCATCAGGCTCGGTGAGGTCACGCCACAGGTTCGAATCCAGTGTGAGGCTGCTCCAGATGACGCCCCACAGGTCCGCGACGGCGCTCATCTCTCTAAATTCTCCCGGATACGGTGTCGGATACAGTGGGAGAACGCCTCATCCGCCTCACAGCGCCGCGACTTTTCCTGCACCGCGAAATGCTCCCGAATCTTCTCGAAAGGTAAACTGGTGTCAATCCAACCTTTGCGGTAGAGCACCCGGTCTGAAATTCCTGGCATCACCTGGGCGAGCACGAATGAGGGGAAGGAGCCGGGGCGCACCTCATTGGCGTGCTCGCGCAGGACGCTCGTGCAGTTTTCCGTGATGCTGTTATAGAAGCGGGCATTCTTGCGGATGTCGTTGGCTCGCTCCACCATGCGAACGAGCAAGCTGCGGACCTCTTCTGGTGGCGTGACGAGCGGATAGAGGTAGACCTCGGTGTCTTGATAGAGCGTTCGCCGCAAGATGAGGTCGCGCTCGTCGCCAAACACGTAGCTCAGCTCGAAGTGGCGGAGCACGCCCTCGACGAGGTTGTAGTCTCTACCCCGCTCGGGACGAGCTTCTACCGACACAGCTAAAAACTGCCCATCCTCAAACTCGAAGCTCAAGAAGGTGTGCGCGACAACCTCAAAGCGGCTGAACGAAGCGATGAGGAACCAGAGGCGTTGAACTTTACCGAGGTCGTACTGGCGCGTCTCCCACACCACTTTGTAGGGCTCACCCACGTCCGGGTAGCGCGTATTGCGGACATTGTGGAGCGTTAAGGTGTCTCCCTCTATAACGCTGTACGCTTGCTCGGCGAAGTCAGGCTGCCAGTCGCGCACCGAAGAGGTGTCCGTGGAGAGTCCGCGCTGCCGGACGAGCACTACGAGAAGCACCGTGAGCAAAGACATCACCGCAATGAGGTAGAGCGAGAACATAGTTGACATTAACCTATCTGGAGGCTGCCGCCAATACAGCAAGTCTCACACGGATTTTGGTTGAACACCACGCAAACTCTAGCGAGTCCCGCTCCTTTCATTCACGACCGATGTTTGCACAACCGATGTTTATATCTCGCATCTACTCAGCGCCCGCAAACAGACCGCCCCTGAACAGATCGCTGGCGTGCGCAGCTTCTTGGTTCAGCAACCTCTTCTTACGTTCCACGCCCCAGCGGTAGCCGCTGAGCCCACCACCCGAACGCACAATTCGGTGACAAGGGATGCTGAGCGCGACCGGATTGGTAGCGCACGCTCTCGCCACCGCTCGCACCGCTTTAGGCTGCCCGATCATCTCCGCAAGCTGCGCATACGAGCGCGTCTCGCCGTAAGGAACGCTCTGTAAGGCGCGCCACACGCGCTTTTGAAAGTCGGTGGCGTGCACGTCGAGAGGTAGATTGAGCGTCGGCAGTGTTCCCGCTAGATGAGACTCGACCTCTTCGGTAAGAGGCGCTAGAGAGGCGGTGTCTTGATGCAATTCTGCGTTCGGAAACTCCTCTTTAAGTTCCGCCAAAAGCACCTCATCTTCACCGAAGCGCAAGGCGCACACGCCCTTGTCCGTCGCCGCGATGAGCATTCTTCCTAACGAGGTATCTGCCAATGCGTACGTCACCCATTCTCCTCTGCCACCTGTTTGATAGGCCTTAGGGTTCATCCCTAAATCCTGTGAAGAGGTGCGGTAGAGGGCGTGGCTCGAGCCGTATCCCGCGCCGTACATCGCCGCCGTCACCGTCCCCTGCATTCTGAGTTCGTCCGCTAACTTCTCTGCGCGCAGCGCGTTCGCATACTTTTTAGGGCTCAGCCCCGTCACCTTTTTGAAGAGTTTTTGTACGTAGCTCGGGCTGAGGTCTACTTCGGCGGCGAGTTCGCTCAGTGTGGGCGCGGGGTAGCGCGTTTCCAGCAGAGATTGAAGCTGCGCCACTACCTTTTGCTCGAGGCTCACCTCATTCGGCTTGCAGCGCAAGCAGGGACGGAAGCCTGCGTTTTCCGCGTCCCCTGCGCTCCCGAAGAAGAGCGCATTTTCGCGTTTGGGGCGTTTGGAGGGACACGTCGGGCGGCAGTAAATTCGGGTGGTTTGCACAGCGTAGACAAAGGTCCCGTCGGCGGTTCTGTCACGCGCTAGGACGGCTTGCCACTTGGCGCTTTCGTCCCTTTCAGTCAAGGTCATGACCATCATTTTAACCTCCTGAACACAGTTTAGGAGCCGCAGTAGAGAGAGGGCTATCCGCTTCTTGTTCTTAAAGTAGCCAGCTCTCCTTGTAGTCCTCGACATACTGCCGCACCGAGATCGGTCTCCGCCCCAAAAGCTGCGCCGTATTCCGCGTCACGTTAGACGCTAGCCCGAACCGACAAGCCGTATAGAGCCCAATCATTACGAGGATGAAGGGGACCTCCAGCCCTCTCTTCCTCATCCGCCGCCAGAAGCGCCAGGGCGACGGGTTGGGATAGGTGACCTCTTTACCCAGAACGTCAGTGAAGATATCCGCTACCTGGAAGTAGTCGAGCGCGTCCGCGCCCGTGAGTTCGTACGCGCGGTTTTCATGACCTTCTTCGGTGAGCGCTTTGACCGCTACCGCCGCAATATCGCGCACGTCGATGAAACTCGTTTTGCCTCTGCCCGCGGGCACAAAGATTTCGCCGTACTCGGCAATGTCTTTTCGGTGCGTGGTATCTAAGTTTTGCATGAAAAATGAGGCGCGCAAAAAGGTATAGGTGAGACCGGAGGATTTGAGATACTTCTCCGTTTTAGCGTGGGGTACGACAGGATTTTTCTCGACGCCTTGCAGCGAGAGAAAGACGACGTGCTGAACGCCCGCCACTTTTGCCGCGTCCACGGCTGCGTTGAGCTTGCTCGCGTCTGCCACGGCGGGCGGGCGCATAAGGAACATCGCCTTGACGCCTCTAAAAGCAGCCTCGTAAGTTTCCGGTCTGCCAAAATTGAAGGAGACGTAGTCGATGAGGTCCGTACCCTCACCGAACCTCTCTTCTGCTCCTTGCACGTCCCGCATGGCGGCTCTCGCGGGGTAGCCCTGCTCCACAAGAAGACGCACTATCTCCGCGCCGACGTTGCCCGTCGCGCCTGTCACCATAATAGGATTCATCCTGCTCTACCTCTGCTATCTGAAGGCTCTTTTCGCACGTTGCTCAAGTGCTCCGCCGATACTGCGCCACGGCTAAGGGTACAAACACCGCGAGAATCCCGAGTGCCCAAAGACACGCCCAGAGCACGTCATCAGACGCCGCGCCAGGTGCCGCGCCCCCCGAGGTGAGGTAGCGCACCGCGTCCACCGTCACCGAGATGGGTTGCACCTCCGCAAAGGTGCGCAACCACCCCGGCATCGTCTGGACGGGTACGAACGCCGAACTCGCGAAGACGAGCGGGAAAATCCAGACGAACCCGGCGGCGTCCGCGCTCTCGGGGTCTCGCACCAAAAGACCAATCAGCGCCGAAATCCAGGAGAAGGCGAAGCCGAAAAAGACCACTAGAGCAACTGCCCCTACCGCTTGTAAGATGCTCCCCTCGAAGCGAAAGCCGATGATAGAGCTAACCACGAGCATGAGCAGCACGACGAAGACGTTACGGGCGCTGTCTGCTAAGGTGCGCCCCGCCAAAACTGCGCCCCGCGCCATCGGCAGCGAGCGGAAGCGGTCCACCATTCCTTTCGAGAGGTCTTCGGCCAAACCGACGGTCGTTTGCGACGCGCCGAAGAGCACGCTCTGGATGAGGATGCCGGGGATGAGGTAGTTGATGTAGCTCGTGCCGGGCGTCTCGATTGCGCCGCCGAAGACGAAGGCGAAGAGCAGGACGAACATCACGGGCTGGATGGTGGAAAAGACCAGGAGTTGTGGCAGCCGCGTGTAACGGATGAGGTTGCGCCAGGCCATGACGAGCGTGTCGTTGACGTTGTAGGAGACGCGCTGCCACAACGTCGGGGCGGAGGGTTCGGCTGGACGGGCTTCGGTTTTCTGGGCGCTTAAACTCATGAATTGCTCCTGGATTCGGCACTAGATTGCTTGTTGCTCTGCTTCTTTTCGCCGGTGAGCGAGAGAAACACGTCGTCGAGCGAGGGTCGGCGCAGGCTCAGGTCAGCGAGCCTGATGTCCGCCTCGTCGAGCCGCCGCACCGTTTGAATAAGGCTCTGCGGTCCGTCTGAGACGGGTAGGGTGAGGCGTCCGGCGCTCTCGTTCACTTGGGGCGCGTCCGCGCCGAGCGCGCGGAGCACGTCGGCGGCGCGGCTCACGTCCGAAGTGTGCTCGAGCGTAAGCTCCAAAAAGTCCGAGGCCAACTCCGCTTTGAGTTCGTCCGCCGTGCCCTCCGCAATGACGCGCCCGTCGTCGATGACCGCGATGCGCTCAGCGAGTTCGTCGGCTTCCTCCAAATACTGCGTCGTGAGTAAGAGCGTCGTCCCACCCGCCACGAGTTCTTTGATGAGGTCCCACATCTCCAAGCGGCTGCGCGGATCGAGCCCGGTGGTGGGCTCGTCCAAAAAGAGCACCTGTGGACGCCCGACTAAACTCGCGCCCAGGTCCAAACGGCGGCGCATCCCGCCCGAGTACCCTTTGACGGGGCGGTTGGCGGCGTCCTCGAGCGAGAACCGCGCCAAGACCTCCCCCGCCCGCTTTTTCGCCTCGCGCCGCCCTAAGTGGTAGAGCTGCCCCACCATCTCCAGATTCTCGCGCCCAGTCAAGTTTTCGTCCACAGCAGCGTACTGCCCGGCAAGTCCGACGAGCCCGCGTAGCGCCTCCGCCTCGCGCGTCACGTCGAGCCCGAGCACGCGCACCTCACCCTTGTCCGGCTGGAGGAGCGTGGTGAGGATGCGCACCAATGTCGTCTTACCCGCGCCGTTCGGTCCTAGAAGTCCAAAGACCTTGCCCGCTTCGGCGCGAAGTTCGACGCCTGCTAAGGCCTCGACGTCGCCGAACCGCTTGTGGACATCTTCGACGACGATGGCGGCGTCAGGCATGGTTTATCCGCACAGGGTTTAGCCAGGTTGTTTTCACTCCGGTTGATTTCACTCCGGTTATTTTCACAGGGTCTCCTTCTCTACCGCTCAGCCTCAAAATCGCTTCTAAAACCCTCGGCGAGCGAACGCTTCAATAACTAAACTCTAGTGGATAAGGTCCTCTACAACCGTAGCAAGCGGTACGAGCCTATAAAACACGCTCGGAGAGCACCTGCGCAAGGCGCTTCGGTTCTTCTAAGTGCGGACAGTGGGCAGAATGTTCGAACCAGACCTTTTCTTTGTGAGGAGCCCCTAGCCTCTCCAAAAACCGCTCCGCAATTTCGGGTGGCGTCACCGTGTCGTAACGTCCCATCAGAAGGTAAAAAGGAACCTCTAAGCGCGGCACATCTCGAAAGAGGTCAACCTCCAGCACCTCATCCCAGAGTGAGCTAATGGACGAGAGCACGCCGAGCGGATAGCTGAGCACGTCTCTATAGGTGTAGGTCTTTGACCTGAACATCGCGCGGGCGTAAATACGCCAGCATTTCTCGTCGTGAAAAAGCCCACCTGAACGCAACGTTGCCCAGCGTTGGACTAAAAATGCGCGTATTTGGTTTGTGCGCGGCGGTTCGCTCATACTTTTAAGCCGCTTTAAGGTGGCGCGGTCTTCCAAACTCTCTAACTGCTCCTGAACACGCTTGTAAGAGAGCCGTTTGTTCTCCTCACCGTGCACGAGCATCCCCTGAGCGATGTAAGCGTGGAAAAGCTCCGGCGCACGCTGCGCCACCTTTGCGCCGAACGCGCCGCCCCAGGAGTGCCCGAAGAGGTAGAGCTTGTCTTTGTTAAAGGTTTTCAAGAGGTAGCGCGACAATTCTTCTGCATCTAAGACATATTGCCCTAACGTCATATCTGGCGTGCGGGCGCGAAACGACTTGCCGCCGCCGCGCTGGTCCCAGTGCGCCACTAGAAAGTGCTTCTCGAGGTCTCCCTGAAAGCGCTCCGCGAAGCCGATTTGCGCCACGCCCGGGCCGCCGTGCAAAAAGAGCAAGAGCGGCTTCTCAGGATCACCGCTCACGTAAATCCACTGCTCTAAGCCGCCTAGTGTGACGGCTTCTAAATGCTGAATCATTCTGACGAGCATACCTTGGGGGTTATTGACGGACTGTCCTCGTGAGACAGTCACAAAGCCAAGAGGTCGCGCATGAAGTTAAAGTGCGTGCCACACGCCGTTTTCGCCTTCACAACCTCATTCACACTGTGTCCACATTGCGCCCACCTGCGCTTCACAGGCTGCGCCCTACACTCATAGCAGCTCGAGCCCACACCCTCGCAGAAGGGAAAACTCGCAGTGGCTCGAGGAAAGGAAACATCATGGAGTACGCACACGCAGTGGGACACGGTTACGGGTTCGGCTTAGGCTTTCTCAACTTCTTGGGCACGATTCTCTTTTTCATCACGGTGGTTTGGCTTCTTCGCACCTTCGTTTTAGGGCGGCGCGGACGCTACCGCCCCCCGTTCGGAAGAGGTCGCGGCTGGAGCCGCTGGGACGGTGATAGTAGCGGCGAAGACAGCGCCCTTAGGATGGCGAAAGAGCGTTTTGCCCAGGGCAAAATCAGCGCCGAGGAGTTCGAGACGATTCGCAGTGGTTTAGGCGGCGAGAGCGACAAACGGGACGGTCCGAGCTTCCCTGACCTCAGCAATTTAGGGAGCTTGGGCAGCAGTTGGGGACGCGAACGCGCCTTAGACATCGCCCGCACAAGGTTTGCCAAAGGCGAAATCAGTAAAGAGGAGTTCGAGACGGTCAAGAGGACGCTCGAGAACTAGACGACGGGTGCACCGAGCGCGGAGCCTGACTCCGCGCTCACGGTTGTGTTTAGAATAAATAGAAGACAGAAGCAAGAACGTTTTCACCTCGGCAGTGGCTCTGTTAGGAATGACGCTGATGTTGTAGCAAGGGGTTGAAACCCCTTGTTCATTACGCGGAGACGGCAGCAGGAGCACACGGCGGCGTTCGACTCAGAACCCCTACACCTCTTCTTTCCATCTTTTTTTTCATCTTTTTTGAGGTATCTATGGCAGAAACCATCCTGATCGTCGAGGACGAGGCGCGCTTAGCGGACATCCTCGAGGACTACCTAAAGCGCGAAGGCTTCCGCACCGAACGCGCTAAAGACGGGGCGCGGGCTTTGGAGCTGTGGCGAGCCGCGCAGCCCGACTTCGTCTTGTTGGACCTCATGCTGCCCGTTCTGGACGGTTTCGAGGTGGCGCGGCGCATCCGCAGTGAGTCGGGCGTGCCGATCATCATGCTAACCGCGAGAGACGAAGAGGTCGACAAACTTTTGGGGCTCGGCTTGGGCGCGGACGACTACGTGGTGAAGCCCTATAGCCCGAGAGAAGTCGTGGCGCGCATCAAGGCGGTCTTGCGGCGCTCGAGCGGGCAGCTCGTCACGCAAGAGGTCTTCAAGGTCGGAGGTTTAGAGGTGGACGCGGGGCGCTTCGAAGTTATGTGTCGCGAGAAGGGCAAGGCTAGGGAGGTTGACCTAACGGCGAGCGAACTGAGACTTTTGGCGGCGCTCGCAAAGGAGCCGGGGCGGGTGCGCTCGAGAGCCGAACTCCTCGCCGCCTCGGGCGACGCCGAGCGCTTCGCGGACGAACGCACCGTGGACGCGCACGTGAAGAACCTGCGGCGCAAGCTGCGCGGCTGCGGCGAGCAGTTGGAGACGGTGCGCGGCGTCGGCTACAGGTTACGCGGTTAGGATAGATGCATGGCGAGAGGTTGGCGTCCACATTCCTGGCGGTACAAGAAGGGCTGGCGTCGCAAGCGCCGCTCGCGTTGGGGGCTGCGCCGCCGCCTCACCTTCATGTTCGCCTTCGTCGCGCTCACGGCGGTCAGCCTCACGGCGTGGCTCACATTGGGCGCGGTCTTCGAGGTGCAGCGCGCGCTGTTCGAGGCGGCAGGTCCAACCTACCCGGACACGTCGGAGCATTCCTGGTGGAACTGGTCGGATCGCGGCGAAGATACCGAGGCGCAAGGTATGTTTGGGAGAGGCGCATTCGGGAGCAGTAGACCCGACATGGACAACGTCGCGTACGCCCCGATCCGCGAAGCCTTCCAGCAGGTGACGCGCACCGCCTTTCTCGCGGCGTTCTTGTCGTTTTTACTCGCCTCGGGCGTCGCCGCCTTCGCGACGCGCTTTCTCACCCAGCCGCTCAGGGCATTGACCGACGGCGCAATGCGCTTCGAGGCGGGGGAGCGGGGGTTGAGGCTCGAGCTGCCTAGAGCCCGCGACGAACTGCGCGGCTTGACCGAAGCCTTCAACCATCTCGTCATGAGCTTGGAGCGCCAAGAGGTCTCGCAGCGCAATCTCGTCGCCGACATCGCCCACGATTTGCGCACGCCCCTAGCGGTGATGCGCAGCGAGTTGGAGGGGATGCAAGACGGCGTGGTCGAACTAGATGACGCCGGTCTAGGACGCCTCCACGGTGAGGTGATGATGCTCTCGCGCCTGGTGGACGACTTGCGCACACTCACCTTAGCCGAAGGGGGCGGGCTGTCGCTAAGGCGCGAAGAGACGCAGATTCGACCTCTTTTGGAGCGGAGCGCGCAGGCGTTTGGGGCTCGAGCTTCCCAGGCAAACGTGACCTTAAAACTTCACCCAACCGAAGAAGACCTAACCGCCTTTATAGACCCTGACCGCATCACCCAAGTCTTGAATAACCTCTTAGATAACGCGGTTCGCTACGCCGCGCCGGGCAGCGTCGAACTCGGAGCTGAAGCAGAAGAGGAGCACGTTAAAATTTGGGTGCGTGACTACGGACCTGGGCTTTCACCAGATAAGTTAGGGCGAGCCTTTGAGCGCTTTTACCGGGGGGACGCCTCGAGGACGCGCCAGGGTGAGAGGGGCGGCTCGGGGTTGGGGCTCTCTATTGCCAAGGCGCTGGTGGAGGCGCACGGGGGGACGTTGGACGCGCGCAATCATCCTCAAGGTGGGGCGGTGTTTACGCTGTATCTTCCACAATTATGAGACAAAATTTTTCATAGGAAAAAGCTCGAGCATTGAACCGGAATTTGACTCCACTGCAAAAAGGATACCCTCAGAAAGCTCTAGCTTGAAGATAAAGTCATTGTCCTGATATTCCGTCAACTCGTGAATTTTTTTAGCCAGTTTTGCAATATTATCGTGCAAACTTTTCTCAAAACACCTCATGTGATAAGCATTTTGATCGTGTGTCATAACAACCTCTGTGCTTACTCCGCTCATCATATACCCACCCCCAGGAGACATGTAAACCGTACCATCGGCCATTTCTAGCGGCGCTGACACTCCTAACTCGCGAAACTTTTTTCTACATTCCCATATTTCTTCTCTAGTATTACCCGTAATTTCATAGTTTATACTAAAATCAAGCTTGTAATTCTCTAAAGAGGTAGGCCAGTTTCGATGAACAACTTCCATGAGTTGTTGGTTCGTCCAAGAGCCGTGATTCTCGACGTTAATAAAGAAGATGGAATCTTGGGTTACACGTGCGTAAAGGACCGGGCCTGTTCGTTTGACGTAGCCGTTATTCCTCAATTCAGTTCCAAGATGGAAATGGTAAATACCCCAATCATTGAGCATCATGTCGTTGTATTTAAGCTTCCTTAGCTTTTCACTGAGGTGAGGAGTCAAATCTTCTCCTGCTTCCATTTTAGAACGTAGCGCTCGTAGACCATTCTGATGTTCAGGAGGGCACGTAAAGCTTTTAGCTATAAATACTTGTCGTGGCTTTTCAGTAATCTTTCGTTTTTGGAGATTGAAATACATCGAGCAAATATCTAATTTACTCGCATTTGGAGGAATTGTATTCCCTTCAGATTCAAGGCTTTTCCGTAGCTCGTTAATCCAGTCAGTGTATAAGTCTGATGAAACGCTGTAGTCAGCATTATTGCTAGTCATAGAAAATACCTTCCGTCCGTAATACATTAGTTGCGTTGCAAGAGGTTTTGTTAAAGCGTCATTATTGCAACAGGTCCTGCTTTCTAATTCTACTCTTAGGAACTCATCTAAATCTCATTTTGAGCTACTTTGTAAGACCCTCAAAATCCTTTCGTGGCGTCACATGATAGGTTGAGCTATGAGCGCCGCTCCCTCCCAACCCCGCCCCAAGGGCCTCAAAACCTACCTCTCCTTCGTCAAGTTCGAGCACACCCTCTTTGCGCTCCCTTTCGCGTATGGCGGAATGCTCTTAGCGGCGGACGGCTGGCCCGGCTTCGTCACGTTCTTCTGGATCACGCTGGCGATGGTAGGGGCGCGCACCGCGAGCATGGCGCTCAACCGCGTCATCGACGCGGAAATCGACGCGCGCAACCCGCGCACGCAGACACGCGAGATTCCTAGCGGCGTGCTGCGCAAACGCGAGGGCGTGGGGCTGGCGGTAGTAGGGTTCGCGCTCCTCATCGTCTCGGGTTGGGCGCTCAACGCGCTCACTTTGGCGCTCCTACCCGTCGCCGTGTTCTTCTTGGCGCTCTACCCCTACACGAAGCGCTTCACCTGGCTCTGTCACTACTGGCTGGGTCTCACCATCGGCGCGGCGGCGGCGGGCGGCTGGATTGCGGTGACAGGCGCATTCGCGCCCGGTACAGCAGCACTTTGGGCAGGCGTCGGGCTGTGGATCGCGGGGTTCGACATCATTTACGCGGTGCTCGACTACGACTTCGACGTGGCGCACGGCGTGTACAGCGTTCCGGCTGTTTTCGGTGTAGACAGAGCGCTCACCCTCTCCGCTTCGACGCACGCGCTCGCTTGGCTCTCGCTGGCACTCGTTTTGCCGTTCACTAGCGCGGGCTGGTTCTACGCGCTCGGCTTGGGCGTCGTCGCGGCGATTCTTGTCGCGCAACACCTCTTGGTCCGCAAGAGAAGCGTCGGGGATGTGCTGCGCTCTTTTAACGCTAACCTCTATGTCAGCGCCGTGATGCTCCTGGCGATTGTCGCAGACCTTGTTTTCTGAGTGAAGAGGTGTAAAAACCGGCGTTGACAAGCCCTTAAAAACTCGGGTATTATGCACTTCGCTCACTCGAGTGAGCCGCGTGGAGCCGTAGTGTAGCGGTTAGCATATCTGCCTGTCACGCAGAAGGTCGCGGGTTCAAATCCCGTCGGCTCCGTCACCATAGAGGTATCATCTCATATCGGACATGATACTTAAAAGCCAGAAATAATGCTCCTTTTGGTGGATTCTTGGTTTTTATAAAAAATGTTTGATAGATGATACCCACCTCGGCCAGATAGCTCAGTTGGTAGAGCATACGACTGAAAATCGTAGTGTCGGCGGTTCAATCCCGCCTCTGGCCACCAACGCAGTCAAGAGGTATCATCCGTCCTTACAACCCGTTTTGACAGATGATGCCTCTCTTGCCGATGTAGCTCAGCGGTAGAGCAGCCGATTCGTAATCGGCAGGTCGTCGGTTCAATTCCGACCATCGGCTTTGCGGGGCGTGTCTCGAGATACGCCCTCTTCTTTTTTCCCCACTTCTAAGAATCTACAATCGGAATGACCCTCTCGAGCAAGCGATATAGTCGAGCATGTCCATCCTCTTAATCGAAGACCGAGACGCCGTTCGCATTCTCACCCTCAACCGCCCCGAGGTGCGCAACGCCCTTAACAGCGAACTCATCAGTCGGCTGTTGGAGGCTTTAGATGAAGCTGAAAGGGCGCAAGTTCGTGCGCTCGTCCTAACCGGCAGCGGCAAGGCGTTCTGCGCCGGGCTCGATCTCGCTGACTTGGGGGCGATCAGCACACGTTCTACCGAGGAAAACCGCCGCGACTCGGCGCACTTGGCGGCGCTCCTAAGGCGCATCTACACCTTTCCCAAACCGGTTATCGCCGCGCTCAACGCTCACGCTGTCGCGGGCGGGGCGGGGCTCGCCTCGGTCTGCGACTTAGTCGTGATGAGCGAAGCGGCGACGCTCGGATATACGGAAGCGCGCATCGGCTTTGTGGCGGCTCTGGTTGGGGTGTTTCTGGTACGGCAGGTTGGTGAGAAGGCAGCGAGAGACCTCCTCCTCTCCGCCCGGCTCATTCGAGCGGGTGAGGCGAAAGAGGTAGGGCTCGTCAACGAGGTGTGCGCCCCAGAAGAGGTTGTGGCGCGAGCGCTGGCGCGAGCGGCTGACCTCGCGAAGAACGCGCCCACCTCTTTAGCTATGACCAAGCAGCTTCTCGCGGCGGTGCCGAGCATGGGGTTAGAGGAGGGGCTCCGCTACGCAACCGAAGTCAACGCTTTAGCGCGCACCACAGATGATTTGAAAGAGGGCGTGGCGGCGTTTCTGGAGAAGCGTGAGCCGCGCTGGACGTAGCTGTTAGGGCGGCCTATTCGCAGCCGTCTTCCCTATGCGTCTATGTCTTCACGCCTCTTCCTAACTCATGCAACTTTTGAGAGTATCTCACAAGTGAGGGTGAGGACCTTATAGCTCGAAGAGCCGCTCGTGCAGGCTCTCCTCGGCGGTTACGACAAATTCGAGCCCGATGGATAGGCTAAACGCCGCGAAGGTCTACGTGTCAAACTCTGCGCAGGTTGCTGGATACCGCTTGAAGTTTTGCTAGAGCCAGCGAACGATGCTCAATAAAAAGTGAACCGTAGTGCAAAGTGAACCGTTGCACGTCGCGCAGTACCCTCTAAAAGATAGGGTGTGATCACAAGGAGCAGTTCGTGAATATCAGCACTATTCTTGATCAAATCGACAACGGATCGATGACCCTGCCTGAGTTTCAGCGAAGTGGCAACTTAAACTGATGCGCGTGAGACGGTAAGATACAGATTGTGTGTGCCAATTTGATTCGGCAGTCTTTATCCACAGGTAGCTTCTGCGCTCATCCGCGCAACGCGCACTTTAACACGTTGAGGTCGCGTTGAGCCGCACTGTCTATCTGGGGTCACGGCCGGACCTTCGCGGCTCAGTCATCACGCCGAACCGGTCCGCCGCTAGCTCACTGAGCGTCGCTGGGGTGACGCTCGAGTCCCTCGCCCGCGGAGCTGTCACGGCAGAAGTTGCCTCTTCAGTTCGGTCCCGGCAGCTTCTCATGAGCGCTGTGCGAGAGATATTGGGCGAGTGCGACGCGCTCGGCTTCGCCCGCTTCTTCGCCCCGGCGGTGCGAGAGTTGCTCCGACTGGACGCTGACCTTGACGTCGTCGCCTCCTGCGGCGGTCGCCTGGTCAAGCTCGCTGAGGTGACGAAAGCGTTCAAGCGCCTGCTCGCTGAAAAAGGACTTATCGACGCCTCTCAGGTCTTTTTCGAGGCGGCGCGAACCGTTCAGCCGGTGCAGGTCACGCTCACGGGCTACCCGCGGCTGGGCTTGGGCGAGCTGACCTTTTTAGACGCGCTGGCAGGAGACGGCTCGCAGCTCGCCCTGCCCTTCGCCGAGGACGCGCTCTTCACCGAGAACGAGGGCGCGGCGGCTTTTTTAGAGGCGCGGGGTTGGTCTACCGTGCGCGAACCGGCGGCGCAGACCTGGACGACGCGCGTTCCTACTCACGCTCTCGCCTTCGCCAACCAAGAAGCCGAGGTGCGCGGCGTGCTGGGGCGGGTCAACGCGCATCTGAACGAAGGGGTGCACCCAAGCGACATCGCGCTCGTCGTGCGTGACGAAGCGCTTTACGGTCCGCTGATTCTCGCGGTCGCGCGTGAATACGGTTTGGAGATCGCCGCTTACTACGCCGTGCCGCTCAAAAACACCCGCGTGGGCAGCTTTGTGGGAGCGTTCATCGCCATGATGAGGGGTGCGTACGCTTACGAGGCGACAGCGAGGTTCTTAGCGCACCCGCTGACCGACAGGCTCGACTCGGCGCTCTGGGCGCGGATACGTGGGGCGCATCCTCAGCGCCTCTCGGATTGGGGCACGTTAGGGATAGACCTCCCCACCCTACCCTCTTTCGCCACGCGCACCTCGTTCAGTGCCGTGCTCGCTGAATTCGGGAACGCTTTCGAGTTGCGTCTGCCGCGCGAGCAGGCTGCCCTCAAGACACTAAGGTCTGCGCTCGAGTCCTTGGACGGCGAAACCACGCTGTCCCGCGACGCCTTCCTTACAGAATTAGACGACACGCTGCACTCTCTGAGCGTACCCGTCAAACCGGGGCGGGGCATCTCGGTACATACGCCGCTGGCGGTGTTGGGCGCAGAGTTGCCCCACGTGTTCGTGCTGGGCCTCGCCGAAGGGACCTTTCCTGCACCCCTCAGAGACGACGCCGCGCTGGACTTCTTCGAGCGTAAAACCTTGCGCTCTGCCGGGGTAAACGTCGAGACCGCACCCTACGCCGCGTGGCGCGAACAGCTCAGCTTCCACTCGCTCGTGGCGCACGCTAAGGCGAGCCTAACGCTTTCTTACCCGCAGCAGTTGGACGGGCAACCTGCCGAAGCCAGTCACTACTTCCGCGTTTTAGGGCTGACGCCCGAGGTGAGCCGTGAGGTCTACCTCGTGAGCGAGCAGGAGCGGCAGCGGGCTAGCTTGCGGGACGAAGGGGGTGCAAAAGGAGGGGTGGGCGCGCAGGCATTAAAGGTGGAGCGCTCACGCGAAGCGGCAGGGACGTTCAATGAGTTCGACGGTGTGACCAGCGTCGCGGTGGACGTCTCCAATCACGTCTTTAGCGCGACACAACTGACGCATTTGCTGAGCTGCCCCTTCAAGTGGTTTGCCGCGTATGTACTGGAGGCAGGGCCGCCCGCCGAGTTCGAAGAGGACGCGCTCCTTACGGGGAACCTCTATCACAAAACGCTCGAGCGACTCGCCGAGCGCACGCAGGGCGCGGCTGACCTTAGAGAGGCAATGCTGGCGGGCGTCGAGGCGGCGTTCGCGGACGCCGAAGCGTCGGAGGGCGTGACTGGCGTCGCGGCTTGGTCCAGCAAGCGACTAGAACTCATCGCGACGTTGCGCTCCGCCATCGCCTCGCCGGGCTTCATCGCCGAGGACGCCCTTATTACCGAGACCGAACAGCACTTCGTGTCAACCTGGCAGGGCTTCAAGGTCAGAGGACGCCTCGACCGGCTGGACCGCACCCCGGATGGATATGAGATCACCGACTACAAGACCTCGCGCTATATTTCTAAGCCCGACGTGCAGCTCAGCATCTACGAAACTGCCGTTAGGGAGCGCTACCCGGACGCGCCCGTCCGCGCCCGCTACTTCTCCTTAAAGCACGCAGAAGTTATCTCGAGCCGCGCCCCCGATGACCTAGAAGAACGTTTAGCAGCGGCGAAGGAAGCGCTAGCGTCGGGCACCTTCCCGCCCGTCTCGAGTGACGACAACTGCGCGTACTGCGACTTCTCACTCCTCTGCCGCAAGGGACCGCGCCTCAAGGGTAAATACATACAGGGAGCGCACCCGGAAAGAGAGCCCCGTGCTGACCCCTGAACAGCGGCGGGCTGCCCACGCCGAAGGCAGCGTCGCCGTCACTGCCGGGGCGGGGAGCGGCAAGACCTTTCTACTGACCGAGCGCTACCTCTTCTTGGTAGGACGCGGTCTGTCGCCCTTAGAAGTCGTCGCCACGACCTTTACGCGCAAGGCGGCGGCGGAGCTTAGAAGCCGCATCCGCACGCGCCTGAGCAGTCAAGGGCACGTCAGCCCGGAGCACCTCGCCGAACTCGAGGCGGCTCAGATCAGCACGATTGACGCTTTAGCTGCGCGCGTCTGCCGCGATTTTCCTTTGGAAGGGGGTCTTCCCGCCGACTTCAGGGTCATGGACGAGAACGAGGAGAAGCTCTTCCGGCTAGGGGTATTTGGCGAAGCGATGGCGAGCGTGCCGCCCTGGTGCTTCGAGCAAATTCCCTATACCGAGCTTAGAGCGTTCGTAGAAGAACTGCTCTTCGACCCGCTCACGGCGGACCTTGCGCTGAGCAAGGGACAAGAGGATTGGGCCACGCTTGCCGAGGCAACTCGTGGGAGCGCCCACCACGACCTCCTCGCCGCTTTAGCGCCCCACAAGGCTACACTCTGCATACCAGGACCCGAGGGCGACGCCCGCGAAGACGCCAGAAGGCTCGCGCTGAAGTGCTTGGAGACCATCGAGTCGGGCGGTTCAGAGGCGTGTCAAAGCGCGTACGAAGAGGCGCTAACGATCAACTTGCGAGGCGGCAGCCGCAAGAAGTGGGGCGAGGACGCCTTTACGGGGGCAGGCGTCGCGATTTCAGCGCTCAGAGAGGGCGTCAAGCGAAACCACAAGCAGCTCACGCTAGACTTGAGCGACGCTGACACTCAACTCGCCTCACGCTTACCGGCGCTCCGAACCGCCTTTGAACACGTCAAGCAGTTCATGAGTGAACGGCGCAAAGAGGTGCGCTGTGTGGACTTCGCGAACCTCGAGGTTCACGCCCTTAACGCCTTAGGGCACGCGCACGTTAGAGCGCACTACCGGGCCCGCTGGAAGGCGTTTCTCATTGACGAGTTGCAAGACACCAACCCGGTGCAGGAGCGCTTTCTTGACCTCTTAGCTGAAAACAGCCTCCTCACCGTCGTCGGCGACCCCAAACAGAGCATCTACGGCTTCCGCCGGGCGGACGTCGAGGTTTTTTTCCGCTTCCGTGAGCATATTCAGGAGAACGGCGGTGACGTAGTCGCGCTAGACACCTCGTTTAGAACTCACGACGCCCTGCTCACCCCGCTCAATGACCTGACCATGTTCTTAGGCACTCTCCACGAACCGCTCAGCGCCTCCAGGCAGTGCGCGCCCGGTTGCGGCCCCTATCTCGAGGTGTACACCTTAGAGGAGCCGTCCCGGTTGCGTTCCGAGCGCCTGGAGCAGGAGGCGCGGCTCATCGCCCTGCGCGTGCGGGCGCTGCTGGACAAGAAGGTACTGGTCCACGACGGTGAGTCCGAACGCCCCGTAGAGCCTAAAGACATCGCTGTGCTCGCCAGACATAAAGCGCCCCTCGGCGTGTACGCCGAGGCGCTCGCCGAAGCAGGTGTTCCCTTCTTGCAAGGCGGTACCGACGACCTGCTGGCGACGCGAGAGGCGCAAGACGGCGTGGCGCTTTTACGCTTTCTAGCTGATCCCAACGACGACCTCGCCCTGCTCACCCTGCTGAGAAGCCCCTTTTTCGCCCTCAGCGACAGAGATTTGCAGACGATAGCCGCAGACAGGGCCGACGCGCAAAGCTGGTGGGCGCTGGTCCAGGCGAGCGAATTGCCCTGCCTGGAAGATGCCAAAGCCATCCTCCTCGAGCTGACCGAGCGGCGCAAGCGCCTTCCTACCGAACTTTTCGACCTCGCTGAGAAGCGCACGGGCTACCGCGCGGTCATCGCCAACCTCGCGGGGGGCGACAGGCGGCTCGCCGACTACGCCGCGTTCGTCGCCCTCGTCAGGCGCTCCGAGGCGGACACGCACAGCGCCTTTAGCGTCTGGCGCGAGTTGAAATTGCTCGAGCGCGAGGTGAGCCTGGCGAGGGCGCCCTTAGCAGCAGCGGACGCGGTGACGCTTCTGAACATCCACAAGGCGAAAGGTCTGGAGTGGCCCGTCGTCATCGTCGCCGACCTGAGCAACCCCTCTCGCAAACGTACAGACCCGCTGCTCTTCGGGGACGTGGGTCTAGGCTTAAAGCTGGATAAAAAAACCCCTAGCAAGCGCAATCCTGTGGTTTACGAGGCGTTACAGGGCGCTAAGCACAAACGAGAGTTGGCGGAAGAGAAGCGCCTCCTCTACGTCGCGTTGACGAGGGCTCGAGACTACCTCATTCTGACCTCTTCGGAGCCGCAGGACGAGGGCGCGGCGTCGGCTGGCGGACTGCTCGCTTGTCGGTTCAGACCCGTACCCCAGAGCAAGTTGGCGTGAGCGCTCAAACCACCTCTCCTTTGTGTTGCCCACTAGACTTGCGCTCCGCATTACCAAGTAGTATACTTTCTACAGCTCAGGGTAGAACCTCCACACCCGCTGCCCCCCCGGTGGAGGTCCCCGAGCTTTTTTATTGCCCCAAAATTTTCATTGTTCTAGGTTCTAGCGTTTCCACGTTTCATTGCTGTAGCAATGAAACGTGCTTGTCGGATGCGTTCACGAAGTCGCCAGTGGGAGCGAAGTGACGCGCAAGCCTTGAAATAAACGCAGGGCAGTTGGTGCAGCGAAGCGTGGAACTGCTATTCTAAGAAAAGTATGTACTCAAACACTACCCAAAGAGGTACAAACGGGTCTAGTTGAGGCGAGGACGCTGCATTACAATGGGCCTATTCACCGGGGTTGGCAGCGCCATGTGGAGAAAGATAAGAGTCCGCTTCACCTAGCGGGCTCTCTTTTCGGGGCGCGGTGATGCTCGAGCGGACCGGTAGAAAGCCAAAAAATAATCAAAGCACCCAACTTGCTAACCAGTTTGGTGGTGCAGAACTACTTGTCTACTACTAACGCTATAGGCTATACTCGACAACCGTGAGCCCGCTAGTCGTGAGGACAAGGGGCTACACAGAGTAAGAGAAGCGCGTGGTGTACGGCACCAAAGCACGGCGATGTAGCTCAGCTGGTTAGAGCGCACGACTCATAATCGTGAGGTCGAGAGTTCAAGTCTCTCCATCGCTATTAAATATTAAACATTCCAACCGCCCGCCACCTCGAGCGTCACTCCCGTCACGTAGCGCGCCTCGGGTGAGATGAGGTACCTCGCCGCGTGAGTGAGTTCACTGAATGTGCCCGCGCGTCCCATCGGCAGATTCTTAGGTATAGATACGCTGTTTTCTACGATACCTGGCGAGATGACATTCACCGTAACCCCATGTTTCGCCTCCACCTTGGCGAGCGCTTTGCTGAGGAGAATCACGCCCGTTTTCGCGATGCTGTACGCCGCGATGCTCGGTCTCGCCTCCACGAGTTCTGCGCCTGCGTAACCTATATTGATGATGCGCCCACCTCTTTCTCGCATGAGCGGAAGGGCGGCGCGGCACGTGTAGAAGGTGCTGTGCAAGTTCGAGTCGAACATGGCGTGCCAGTCGGCTATTTCCAATTTGCCTAGCGGTGTAAAGAAGTAGTCACCGACGTTGTTGATGAGCACGTCCAGTCGCCCGAGTTGCGCGTGCGCCTCATTGACCAGACCCGCCGCTTGCTGGGCGTCGGTCACATCTGCTTGCAAGAGGACCGCGCCCACACCTTTTGCCTCGACCTCTTGCGCGACCTCCTCAGCCTCACGCTGGCTCGTCCGGTAGTGCACCGCGACGTCGTAACCCTCATCCGCCAGCATCAGCGCCAACGCCTTGCCAATGCCTTTGGCGGAGCCGGTGACTAGTGCGGCAGGCACGTCAAGCGCTTCTCGAGCGGCTGGTGTTCCAGATAAAACGTGACGAGTTGGCGCGTCGGCGCGTTGAGGTCATAGCGCAGCGCCTTTTCGGGCGAGACCCACGTGTACGCCTGCGCCTCCTCATTCAGCGTGACCTCTTCGCTCTCTGTACGCGCGACGAAGTTGAGCAAGATGAAGTGAGCGCTCCTATGAAACTCCGGGCTTTCGACGGCTTCTTGCACGGGTCCCCAGTAGATGTCGGTAAGCGTAAGCCCTGTCTCCTCCAAAAATTCGCGTTTTAGGGCACCACTCACCCTCTCCCCGTACTCGATCTTGCCACCGGGCACGCCCCACTTGCCGCGCCACTTGTGCGTTTGGATGATGAGCACGCGCGCTGAAGGACCGACGACGAGCGCGCCGACGGTGGCGAGGGGTCGCTCAGGCATCGTCACATTCAAAACTGCGCAAGAGGTTGAGAGTCCGGTTCACAAGGGTGAGTATACTGCGTCATCGTGGTTTTTCTCTGGATACTGAGTCTGATAGCCCTTCTCGCGCTCTGGGCGCTGCTCTGGTTCCCCCGACCTCTTCCTGACGTGAACACCGCGCCGCCCCTCCTCATCGGACATCGCGGGCTGCGCGGGCGCTTGCCCGAGAACAGCCTCGAGGCGTTTAGTGCTGCGTTTGAGGCGGGGCTGAGCGGCGTCGAATTCGACGTGCAGAGGAGCCGCGACGGTAGGCTGTTCATCTACCACGACTTCACCCTCCCGGACGGACGCCTGACGCATTCGCTCACAGTGCGCGAATTGCAGGCGTTCGATAAAAATATTCCTGCGCTGGATGACCTCTTCACGCTAGCGAGTCGGTATCCAGGCAAACTGCTCAACTTGGAGATCAAGTCTCAGCGCACGCGCTCGGACGGGTTAGAGCGCGAGGTTGTGCGCGCCGTACGCAACTCTGGCTTGGCGGGGCGGGTGCTGGTCTCGAGCTTTAACCCCATTTCGCTCGTCCGCGTGCGCCTCCTCGCACCGGAACTCCGCACGGCGCTCCTCTACGCGCCCGACTTACCCTTCTGGCTCCGCAGCGGGCACCTCGCCAGGTGGCTCCACGTGGACGCGCTCCACGCGCACCACAGCCAAGTTAACGAGACGCTGCTGCGCTGGGCGGCGCGGCGCAAGCTGAGCGTCAACGCCTGGACGGTCAACGAAGCGCGGCGTGTGAAAGAGCTTACACGTCTGGGTGTGAACGGTCTCATGGCGGATGACCCTGAAGCGTTGAAAGATGGGGTGTTAAGTACCTCCTGTCCGAAGGACAGCGTATAGCGGTCAAGAACCACGAACCATACGGTTCGTTCCTGCAAATCACTTGGGTAGAGGCTAAACCGCAAAGCGTTCGGGAGACGTTCGGACAGACTAAGGGTGCGGAGGAGAACGATGGAACCTAAATTCAAACTGATCACCTCGAGCAGCGCCGATACCTTTGAAGAGCGGCTGGAGCGCTTCACGACCTCTTTGGGAACGGACGACATCATCGTCGACATCAAGTTCTCGAGCGCCGTCGCGGGGCAGAGCGTAGAATACAGCGCGCTCGTCTATTACCAGCAGACCGAAAGCTGGGCGGATTAGGCGTGGCAACTGCAAAGACTATAACGAAAAGTGTAGAGAAAAGCGAAGCTAAAACTAGGATCAATTTAGTCAGCCAACCCGTCAAGAAGTCGAACACCAACCGGCTCGTGCTGACCGTCGACGACGACAACGCCATCCGCAAGCTCATCGAGGTCAGCCTCGTCTCGGCGGGCTTCGCCGTCATTACCTTTGACCGAGCGAAAGACGCTCTAGAGGAACTTAGAGGCGGCTTGCGCCCCGACGTAATCATCTCGGACGTGACGATGCCTGTCATGGACGGCTTCGAGTTCTGCGCCAAGGCGAGAGACGTCGCCGAGTTACGCGGCGTCCCCTTCATCTTTTTGACGGCGATGGGCGAGCGCGAGTACGTGCGGCACGGCATGTCGCTGGGCGCGGATGACTACCTCACCAAGCCCTTCGAGCGCTCCGAGGTCATCCACGCCGTCGAGACGCGCATCGAGCGCTTCGCGGAGATTCGCAAGCCCGTCGAAGGCGTCGTCAGGGCGTCCGCGCTGGGCGCACCTTTAGTTGAGAAGGGCGGCGAGCGGCTCGACTGGGATTCGCTCAAGGCCTTGGAGCTATTTTTCTACCTCTTGGAGCACCCCGACGGCGTCAGCACCTTTGAGGTGGCGGAGGCCCTCTGGCCCGGCAAAACCGAGTCTAAAGCGAGCAGCTCGTTTCACACCACCTTGTACCGCCTGCGCAAGGTGATGGGCGGCGAGATCGTCGAGTCGGCGAACCGCCGCTACTACCTGCAGCGCAACTTGGAGATGAGCTACGACGCTGAGCGCTACCGCGCAAAGAGCCGCGCAGTGCGTTTAGAGGAGCCGAGCGGCGGTTTAGAGGACTACGCGCAGCTCGTGGAGCTTTACCGGGGCAACTTCTTGACGGGCGTCGACTCGGAGTGGGCGGAGGTGGCGCGCGCGGAGCTGCACGCTGACCACCTCACCAACCTCTTGACGGCGGCTGAGCTAGCGGAGACGAGTGAGGACTACGACAACGCCACCCGCTTCTATAGCGCCATGACCGAGCACGATCCCTATAGCGAGAGCGCCTGGGAAGGGCTCGCCAACATCTGGGAGCTGCGCGGTCAGAGCGCGAAAGCCGCCGCCACGCGCGAGCGTTTCGAGGCGCTCATGGAGGCGGAGTTCTGAGGTTTAAGATAGCCTAGTAAGCAATTAACTTATTCTCGCTACACGCTTAGTTCGGGCGGTGGAGCGCTTTGTTCGCTCTCACGAAGAAAAAGTAAAGGTGCAACGAGACGCTACCGAGGCGTTCAAGCTGTCGGCTTTAAGGCAAAAGGACGAAACCTAAACCTGAATCGTCACCCGCGCCCCGTCGCCCAAGAGGTGAACGGCGTCTGCGAGTCGCAAGACCCGCGACTGATAGCCCATCGAAATCGAGTGCGTGCGCGCGCCATTTTTGAAAAAGCGCACGCCGCGCAAGAGGTCGCCGTCGGTGATGCCCGTCGCGCTAAAGACGATGTTTTGACCCGGAGCTAGGTCTTCGGTTTTATAGACCTGACTGGTGGACGCGCCCATCGCCTCGAGCCGCTTCTGCTCACCCTCATTGCGCGGCTTAAAGCGCCCCTGTATCTCGCCGCCCAAACACTTCAAAGCCGCCGCCGCCAACACCCCTTCGGGTGCGCCGCCGATACCCATGACCGCGTGGACGTTCGTTCCGCGCACCGCCGCCGAGAGCGCTGCGATCACGTCGCCGTCCCCGATGAGCTTGACCCGCGCGCCCGCCCCCCTCACCTGCTTCAAGAGGTCAGCGTGACGCGGACGGTCCAAAATCACCACCGTCAAGTCCTCCACGGAGCGGTCCAAACTCTGCGCAACGGCGCTCAAGTTCGCGTTGACAGGCCAGGTGATGTCCACCTTGCCCGCGGCGGGCGGTCCGACGATGAGCTTGTCCATGTAGGTGTCGGGCGCTTGGAAGAGCCCGCCCTTTTCGGCAATGGCGATGACCGCCACCGAGTTATTCACCATCCGCGCCGTGATGCCCGTGCCCTCAACGGGGTCCACCGCGATGTCCACCGCCCACGCGCCCTCGCCGCCCAGCCCCAGCTTCTCGCCGATGTAGAGCATCGGCGCTTCGTCGCGCTCGCCCTCGCCGATGACGATCTCACCGTCGATATCGAGTTCGTTCAAAACGCGGCGCATGGCGTCCGTGCCCGCTTGATCCACCAGATCGGAGTCGCCCTTGCCCGCCACGCGGCTCGCAGCGATGGCGGCTTGCTCGGTGATGCGCACGGTGTCGAGGACCAGCGCGCGTTCCATATCCACCGTCTTGCCCTGCTTGCGCGGGCGTTTTTTCGGCTTATCAGGCTTATCAGATTTAGGCGATTCAGGTGCTTTTGTGGTCATACCGCATGGTGACACGGCTCACGGCGGCGAGAGGTGGTGTATCTCTCCCGTAGGTAAACAGGAAGCAGCAATGAGCAATGAGTTCCGAGCAATGAGTGAAACCCTTTAGGCTCGCCGTTCGTTCCCTTCAAGAGACTGCGTAACCAGCTTGACTGGATTGCTCGTTGCTCATTGCTTTCAACTACTTTTTCTCGTTGCTTTCAACTACCTTTTGGCTTGATGACGCTCTACGAGTTCATCCGACACGTTTTGCAAGCTCACGCCGCTCTCCCGCAGGAGGACCGTGAGGTGAAACAAGAGGTCCGCCGCCTCGCCGACAAGTTCGTCCGGTTTGTTCTCTAACGCCGCGACGATGCTCTCCCCCGCCTCTTCGACGACTTTTTGCGCGACGTAGCCCTTACCTCTTTTGTGCATCTTGGTGACGTACGAGTCTTCGGGAAGTGTCCCTAACCTCTCATTCACCACCCGCTCTAAAAGCGCCATCGTCTCACCCAAAGAGGTCCGCTCGTGGTCCGACGAGCGGTAAAAGCACGACCTCTCGCCCGTGTGACAGGCTGAACCCAACTGCTTCACGCGGTAGAGAAGCGCGTCCTCGTCGCAGTCTACGCGCACCTCAAGGACCTCTTGCGTGTTGCCGCTCGTGGCACCTTTGCGCCAGAGTTCGTCACGGGAGCGGCTGTAGTAGTGGGCTTGGCGGGTCTCGAGCGTCTTCTCGTAAGCTTCGCGGTTCGCGTAGGCGAGCATCAAGACTTCGCCGCTCAAAGCGTCTTGGGTGACAACGGGGACGAGACCGCGTTCGTCGAAATTGATAGTAGATAAAGCGTTCATACATCCATCCTAAAGTAGTGTGAGCTTACTTCAGTCCCTTTTGAAAGCAAACAAATATTTCAAAATTCTTACTTTTAGATTTCGTTACGGCACAACTTTTCAATGTATTCTAAAACTTTTAGTGCTCTTTCAAGGTATGAAGATAAAGTTCCTAGGGTAATACCTGCGTCGCCGCCATGCGCTATGGTGTGCCGGACGTTCATAACCGAATCGAAGGCATCTCTGCCTCCATCGAGCCAGTATTGGTGCACCTCTAGCTTGTTGCGCCAAGTAGGGTCAAAAGAACTGAGTGTCTGCATTATTTGTTCACCATTAGGGTTTTGATTTCTTTTTAATGCTTGCTTACCATACTTGGCTGACGCTGGTGAACTGGTCTTGTCTAAGTAATCGCTTAAAATTTCTCTCAACGCAATTTCGAAGAAGCCTGCACACCGGATACACATGTATCGCGCCCACTGTGCCTCCAACTCTAAGTCTCCACCGCACTTTTCGGAAACTAGATTCCATTGGCTTCTGAGTCTCTGAAGCTGTCTACTTACTTCCTGATTCTGCACTAAGCTCCTGCGAAAACGTCCGTCGCAATATTCAATCTATTCTCCACGGACCTCTCGTTTGCTGTGCCTTGTGTAACTGCTTGGAGATAATCCGATTTTTGTAACAAACTTTCATATACCTGCTTCAATGACTCCGTGTCTACGTGCGGCTCACTAGTTATACGGCGAGCCACTCCTACCATCACAGAGTCGAAAACAGCGGCATTGAGAACTTTTTCTAATCGGAATGCGCGTTTCCCAAATGCTTCATAGACCTTAGTAATTGTCTTACTGAAAAGGTTTTCAAACTCCACGAGAGTATCGCTATTTGCACTGCGGTTGTTTCCAGCGAAAACGTTCAGGAACTCTTTCATAGGGCTTTTGTAATCACTACTATCGAAGAAAAGTGCCAAGAAGCGAAGAATCAGCTCTTGATCCTTTAATAATTTGTTCTTTCTACCAAAAATAGCTCGCCAAGCAACATTTTCATTTAAGTGCTTGAGAAGATCGATAAGGGGTCCATGATAAACCACCGCTCTAATCTGCTGGGGTGTTAGCTTACGTCCTCCTGTGTTGAGCCTTTCGAATATATGATAGATACTAGTATTATCATTACTTGGGCGTTCCTGCTTGACAATTGTCGCGTGAAGTATCGAATTATTCAGCCTTTCTTGGTCTCGCACTTCCATATCTTCGAAAGTTTTTCCTTCAAAATATGGTTGAACTTTATTCAGCTGAAAAACCCTTCGTGTGTTATCTTCACCCTCAGTGTTGAAAACACCTTTATAAAAGAATTGTAAGGTTTTTAGCCTTTGCTGACCATCGATGACGAGTAAGCGCTCTGTTTCGGGTTCTCGAGCCAGAAAGATACCAGGAACAGGTAAACCTAGCAAGAGAGATTCAACAAAACGAGAAGCTTCAGCTATTGTCCAGACATAATCACGCTGGAAATCTGGCACAACTATGTTTGATCGATCTAAACGACGAACAAGTCCCTCAACGTCATAATCAGCACCGTAACTCGTAATGTCATATTCAACCTTTGCAACTTCTTCACTTTCTACAGTTTCGTCTAAAACTCCGCTTTCAAATATGCTTTCTTGTATTACGCTTTCTTGTAAAGATTCCATAATGAATCCTTCCTTTAGAGGTAAGACAAAGCTTTGAACACTTAATCTTACTCCCTATTCGACAGCTAAAGCTTGTTCTAGGTCTCCAATAAGGTCATCGGGGTGCTCGAGCCCCACCGACACCCTCAGTAAATTCTGCGGCGTCTGCGACTGCGGTCCCTCGGTAGAGGCGCGGTGTTCGATCAGACTCTCTACTCCGCCTAAGCTCGTCGCTCTAGTGAAAAGCTCGACGTTCGCCGCCACCTTCATCGCGTCTTCCGCCGCACCTCTTACCCGGAACGAGAGCATTCCGCCCCAAGCGTTCATCTGCTTTTTAGCAACCTCATGACCGGGATGCGTTGTCAAGCTCGGATAGTGCACCGCTTCAACCTGCTCATGTTCGTTTAAGAACTCCGCCACCTTCTGCGCGTTCTCGCAGTGCGCCCGCATTCGGTAGGGCAGCGTGCGCATTCCTCGTAAGACGAGCCAGCAGTCGAAGGGTGAGGGAACCGCGCCCTCCATCCGTTGCACCATGCGGACGCGCTCCAAGAGGTCATCCTCTCTCGCTACAACTGCGCCGCCCAGCACGTCACTGTGACCGGAGAGGTACTTCGTCGTGGAGTGCACGATGAGGTCTACGCCAAGGTCAAAAGCAGGTTGCAGAGGGGGCGGCGTCCAGGTGCTGTCCGAAGCGACGACGGCTCCCGCTCCGTGTGCGATTTCGGCGACAGCGGCGATGTCGGTAATTTTTAAGAGCGGGTTGGAGGGCGTCTCGAGCCACACCAGTTTCGTCTCTTCACGTAGAGAATTTCTCAAAGCGTCCAAATCCGTGAGGTCAACAAAGTCAACTTTGAGTCCCCAAGGGATGAAAACCTCTTTTAAGAGCTTGGCAATCCCGTGATACATGTCGTCGGGGACGATGGCGTGGTCGCCCGGTCTAAGCGCGCGGAAGACTGCGCCTGCTGCGGCGGAGCCCGAGGAGAAGGCGGCTGCCGAGGAGCCTCCCTCGAGCCGCGCCAACGCCTCCTCCAACGCTGCGCGGTTCGGATTGCTCGTCCTCGTGTAGACGTGCCCGTGCGGGTAAGACCCGTCTTTCTCCCGCTCGAACGTCGTCGAGAGGTGAATCGGCGGGGTGACTGCGCCCGTGGCCGAGTCTGTTTTCAAACCCGCGTGGACAGCTAAGGTCTCGAGGTTGTATTTTTTGGTCATTTCATCCCCGTCCGCACCGCGCCGTCAACAAAGAACTTCTTCGCTTCACGCGCTAAAGTGTCGAGTTGCCCTGCTTCTGTAAAAAGTGAACCTTTGAAATACCAGGGTTCAGCTACGCCATATCTGCTAAATTCCACCTCGAGTTCTACGTGCCCTAAACTATCTGAGGATGTGCTAAGTGTAAATTCCATCTCGAGCGGTGCCCAACTAAATTTACCTTCCCAGCCGCGCCACTGCTCAGCCATCTTTTGAAATAACTCAACGAGTTTCAGAGCATCGTCATCGTCTAAATAAATATCTGTTACAGCCCTACGATCCTCACTGAGCAATGCGACTTTGACGTAGTACCGTCTCAGATGACTGAACTCGAGCACCGCATCCGTTTTAACGGATTTGATGATGAATGAGTCAATCATGGAAAGGTCTTAGTATTCAAAATTTTGCTGCGGCTTTACTGATAAGAGGCGTTAGCTCAAGATGTCGTATACGCTGTCGGCGTCGCTATAACCTGCCGAAAACTGCTCACGGCTTAGCTGCGCCCACCCTTGATCGTCGGGGCTCTCTACGAGCAGAATCATCCGCGCTTCGGACGCCTCCGTAAGCACCTTCGCCAAATCTGCGGGCAGTTCAACCTTACCGCCGCGGTCCAGTTTGACGGGGAGTTCGTAAGCTTTCATCTTTACAGCTTAGCACCTCTATACGAGCCTTGCGCCTCAGTCACGTTATTTCTTTGAGAGATGCCGAATTAAACGCGGACCTGCGCCATCACCACGATATCCTGATACTGTCCGTCTATGAAACGAGCGTAGCGCTTGAGACCTTCTTGAGCGTAGCCGTACTTTTTATAGAGCCTGATAGCGGGTTCGTTGTCGGCGAAGACCTCCAACTCCAACCTCTTTAAGCCGCTAGCCCAAGCGTGTTCAACCGTTTTTTCTAAGAGCTGACTTCCAATACCTCTTCCGCGGTAGCCCGCTAAGATGCCCATGCCTAATGCGCCAACATGATTCATCTTAGGATGGCTCGAGGGGATGATGTCTGCCCAACCTACGACTTCTTCGCCATGAAGCGCGACGTACTGCGCGTAGTCCTTCTCGACGTTCTCGCGTACGAACGCTTTGGAGCGCTCAAGAGGCGGGGGGTCAATCGTCAAGATGTACTTGCGTTCTTGCGCGACACTTGAGAGGGCAGACCAGAAGCCTCGAGCATCGCCGAGTTCAATCTTTCTAACAGCAATATCCATCAAACCAGCCTCACGTGTACGCCCTCTTCTGCTAAGAGCCGCTTGACCTCGCCGACGGTCGTCTCGCCACGGTGAAACATCCCTGCCGCTAGCGCCGCGTCCGCCCCGCTCTCTTGCAAAACCTCTCGCATATGCTGAGCGTTATTCGCCCCGCCCGAGGCGATCACAGGAATATCTACGGCCTGCGCCACCAGCTTTGTCGCCTCTAAGTCATACCCTGTCTTCATCCCGTCGGCGTCAATGCTATTCAAGACGATTTCGCCCGCGCCGAGTGCTTGACCGCGAACTGCCCACTCGAGCAAATCCAACCCCGTTTTCTTACGTCCGCCCGCCACGTAGACCTCCCAGCCCTTTCCATCTTCGCGCCGTTTCGCGTCAACCGAGAAGACTACCGCCTGCGAGCCGTAGTGCTCCGCCGCTTCGCGCACCACGTCAGGGTTTGCCACCGCGCCCGAATTGATGGAGACCTTATCTGCACCCGCCAGAAAGAGCGTGCGAAAGTCTTGCAAAGTGCGCACGCCGCCGCCAACGGTTAAAGGCATAAAGCACCTCTCCGCCACCTTTGTGATCACATCCGTGATGAGCGCTCGCCCTTCGCTCGTCGCGGTGATGTCGTAGAAGACCAATTCGTCCGCGCCCTGTTCGTTGTAGCGCAGGGCTAACTCGACGGGGTCGCCTACGTCCGTGAGTTCGCCCTTTTCGACTTGCCCGAACTGCTGACCTCTTGTCGTTCTGCCGTTATGAACGTCTAAGCAGGGGATAATGCGTTTGGCTAGCATGTTGCAGGTAACATCTGGTTATATGCTGCAGGTAGCATCTGGTTATGGACGCACTCAATCATAGATTAAACGCTCTTTCGTTCAGACGATGGGTTGGAAAAAAGTCTATTCACAAAGAAAGCATATCAGCACTTCAGACTGTCAGCTACTCAGCTCTAAAACCCAAGAGGTAAACTAAGGATGTGATTCTCTCCTTTAGCGGTGACGAATTTTTAGCTACCAGGGCCGCCCGCCGCGCCCTCCAATCAAGAGGCTTCAAACTGGACGAAGTGACCGAACTCGGCGAAGGGATGGACGCGCCCCAAGTCGCCCAACTCGCCGCGCAGTCGGGTTTGTTCGGTCAAGTTGCGCTCCTTTTAGACTTCGACGCCGCCTTCAAGGGACAAGCAGGCGTCAAGCCGCGCAATGAGGTCTTGAAAGCACTCGAGAACGTCCCCGAAGACAGCCTCATCGTCGTGATCGACCTCAACGCGAGTGCGTCCCGGCAAAAAACCTACAACGCCCTCGGTCAGCACGAGCACCTCCCCACGCCGCGCTTCAACGCGCTGACACACTGGGTTCGCCAAGAACTCACCGCTGAAAATGTGCAGTTCGACAAAGATGTGCCGCAGACCCTAGCCGACCTCTTTGGGGAAGACTTGCCGAGCATCGCCGCCGAGATTCAGAAGTTGGAAGTCTTGGACGAAACCTTGAATAGCGAACGGGTGCGAGAAATCGTCAACCGCCCCGCCGCGAGAGACGCCTTCGACCTCGTCGAAGCGGCGTCGGCGGGCGAAGCCGCCAAAGCGCTCGCTATCTGCCAGAGCCTTATGGCGCAGGGCGAAGCGCCGCCGCGCGTATTGGGGGCGCTCACTTGGCAGTACAATTTGGTGGCGCGGTGCGTCGGGCTCAAGGAGGATCGGGCAGCGGTGAATGACGGGCTTGTGATGCAAACCTTGAAGGTCAAGCCGTTCGTGGCGAAAAAGGCGTTAGGGCTGGCGAAGGACTTGGACGAACCAAAACTTAAAGAGGTGCTCTCGGCGATTCTCGAGGCAGATGTCGCCATGAAGTCTGGCGGGGATGAAGGCTGGGCGTTGGAGCGCTTGGCGCTCGAGTTGTCGTCACTGTCTAAGAGGTGAAAGAGGGTACTAGGTGGCTAATGCGATTCAAAAACGTCTTGATGAATTAGGTTGGACACGTCGTCAATACGATGTCATGAGCCGACAAGAATTTGAAGAAATCATGGAAAAGTTTCACTATGTCAGTATTGATTCGACTATCCAGTATGAAGAGGCCGATGTTTCAGATAAAAGCATGGATGAAACGAAGAGTGTTTTTCTCGAGCTAAACCTCGGCGGTGGGTAAAGGTTTAATATGCTCTGGGCTTCCAGTAAATTCGGAATAAAAGCTAAGCTGAGAAGTTTCATCAAAGATTTGGACAGCCTCTGGTATCCCGCTCAGGATGATGTCGTTTTTGTAAGAGAAGACAACGCCGTACTTGCGGTTCTAAACCACGAAGAGAAAATAGAAATTTGGCGTCTTCAAGCTACTTAACTCGAGACCTCACCGACTTTAGGTACACTCTAAAGATGACCGACACCCAAGCTCAGCCTGAGCTAACCAAGCAAGACTCTTCGCAAGAGGCACGTGCCAAAGGCGTCCCCGAGCAACCTCTTCGCACCACCCAACAGGGCGACACCCGCTACACGATTTTGGGCACCGCCCACGTCTCTAAAACCAGTGCCGACGAGGTGGAACGCTTAATCAACACAGGCGACTTTGACGCCGTCGCCATCGAACTCGACCCGAACCGCCATGCCAACTTGACCGACCCAGACCGCTGGGCGAAAACGGACCTCTTCGAAGTCTTCCGCCAGGGCAAAGCGAGCATGATGGCGGCGTCGCTGGCACTAGGAGCCTTTCAGCAGCGCATCGCGGAGCAGTCGGGCATCCAACCCGGCGAGGAGATGCGCCGCGCCATTCGTGTTGCGAAAGACGCCGAGTTGCCCGTTCTCTTAATTGACCGCGACATCGGTATCACCTTGCGCCGCGTCTACAGCAACGTCCCCTGGTGGCAGCGCATGACGCTCATCGGCGGACTTTTGGCGAGCGTGGTGAGCCGTGAAGAGGTCACCGAAGAGGAGATCGAGAAGCTTAAAGAGGGGGATATGTTAGAGGCGACGTTTAACGAGTTTGCGGAGTCCTCGCAAGAACTCTACGTACCGCTCATCGCTGAGCGTGACGAGTACATGGCCGTGCGGCTGCGTGAAGAGACGAACGCTAAGCCTTACAAAGAGGTGCTCGTCGTCATCGGCGCAGGACATCTCAAGGGGTTGGCGCAGAACCTGGAAGCGCCGAGTGGCGCGTCGCCAGAAGAGGTGAGGCGCAAGCTCGAGACCCTCCCCAAAGGTACGCCCTGGCTCCGCATCTTTCCCTGGCTCATCGTTGCACTTATCATTACGGGGTTTATCATCGGCTTCTCGCGCAGCCCCGAGCTTGGTCTCCAACTCGTCACGGATTGGGTGCTCATCAACGGCAGCCTCACGGCGCTCGGCGCGATTATCGCGACAGCGCACCCGCTGACCATTATCGGTGCGTTCTTCGCTGCACCCTTGACCTCGCTCAACCCGCTCATCGGCGCGGGCTTTGTGGCGGCGGGCATCGAACTGTGGGCACGTAAACCCAAGATGGGCGACTTCAATACGCTCCGCCAAGACGTGACCGAGTGGCGCGGCTGGTGGCGCAACCGCGTCGCGCGGACGCTCCTCGTCTTCTTCCTCGCGACGCTCGGCTCGGCGGCGGGCACGTACCTCGCAGGCTTTAGCATCGCCGGGCGGCTCTTTGGCTGATGGCAGGACGGACGAAAAGCGGACCTTATACGTATGAACGCGCTTGGAACTATGTGCTGTGGCTCTTAGGGCGGCAGTCGTATACTAAGGCGCAACTCGCCAAGAAGTTGGAGCGCAAAGAGGCTAGCCCCGAAACCATTGAGCGGGTGCTGGAGAAGCTCGAGCGCCTCTACTTCGTCGATGACGCTTTGTACGCTGAGAACTACATCCGCGCCCGCAAACGCAAAAAGGGGCCGTTGGCGCTCAAGCAGGAGCTATATCAGAAGGGTGTACCAGGTAAGCTCATCGCGCCCGCTATCGAAGAACTAGGCGAAGAGGAGCAGGTGCAAGCGGCGCTGACATTGGTGGAGAAGCAGGCGTGGCGCTGGAAGGGGGAGCCATTTGAGCGGCGTAGCAAGGCGTATGCGTACCTGGCGCGGCGGGGGTATCCGGGGGATGTGGTGAAGCGGGTGCTCGAGGTGAGTGAAGAATTTAACGCTGAAGAATAAGTCGTAGCGTCTCCACCTTTTTGTGGATGTATCCGCCTCCTTTCTCTGAGTATTTTGGAGTCTGAGGTGAGTTTTCATGAGTCAGCCACGCAGCTTCAGCCAACAAACGCATAAACGAATTAGATTTTTCAACCTGCTCTTTATCCTTGCGCTCGCTCTTCTCTACAGCTTGGCTCAAGCTAACAGTTTGCAAGAGGTGAGTCAGTACGTCGAAGACGAACTTGCTGCTACAGGCATGCCCGGTGCTGCCCTTGTCGTAGTTCGAGGCGACGACGTTGCGCTCTTAGAGACGTACGGCGTGGCAGACGCTCGAGGGAACGCCGTAACGCCAGACACGCCTTTCGTTATAGGATCACTTACGAAATCGTTCACCGCGCTCGCCGTGATGCAGCTTGTGGAACGTGGTGAGGTGAACTTAGACACCCCTGTTAAAACCTATCTTCCTTACTTCACGCTTGACGATCCTCGAGCAGACGACATCACCGTTCGACATACGCTTAACCACACCACAGGCATTACGTGGTGGGACGGTTTGGGTTATGAGGGTAGCCAAGACCGCTCATCTGACGCTGTCCGTAAGCGCGTCGAAGCTCTCTCCGTCAGCTTGTCCTCACCTCCCGGTGAGCAGTTCGCGTATTCAAACGTCAACTATGTCATCGCGGGTGCGGTTATCGAGGCCGTCACAGGCCAATCCTACGAAAGCTACATTACGCGCAGCATCTTCGAACCTCTTCAGATGAATGATAGTTACGCCTCCATAGGTGAGGCTAGGAAAAACGGACTCGCGGTAGGTCACCGCTACATCTTTGGTCGCGCGGTGGCAAGTCCTAACCTTCCTTTTGGGCGGAGCGATTTACCCTCTTATTTGCTCAGCTCGAGTATCGAAGATATGGGACGCTACCTTATCGCTCATGTAAATGGCGGTGTTTATGACGGTCAGCGCGTTCTGAGCGAAGCGGGTGTAGCGACGCTTCACCGAGGCACAGCGCCGACGCCCTACGATGACTTTTACGCGATGGGTTGGTTTGATGAACGTTGGGAAGGCGAGCGGGTACTCAACCACTACGGTTCTTTTACGGGCTACCACGCCAATATGATGATTGCGCCCGAACGTGATTTGGGTTTAGTCATGCTCACGAACGCTGAAAGCTATCTCGCGAATGAGCGGCGCTGGGAGATTGCCAAGAACGCCTTTCGGATGCTCCTGGCGCAAGAGGTTCAGCCGACAGGCTTCTCAGCGTCCCTCGCGGCGTTTTGGGGCGTCATCCTCTGCTCGCTCATCGTTCTCGCTGATCTGCTGAGCTTCCTCGTGAGCCGTGCGAGACATAAGGAGCGCTTCAGACCTCTTCGGAGCGCCTTTCTGAGCGCAGCTTTTATCGCGCTTGGCGCAGGGTTTCTCTTCGGCCTTCCTCGAGTATTTGACGCGCCAATGTCTTCTATACGCCTCAGCACGCCCGATGTCGGCTATGTTTTCACTGTGGCGGGTGTGCTTGCGCTGCTTTGGGGTAGCGTAAGAACACCTCTAAGTATAGCGACGCGCTCGGTAAAACCGTGACGGCGCGTTATTCCGCTCTGAAAAGAGGTTACGCTTAGGGAAGCAGCTCGAGCCTCACCTCTTGCGCCACCGCGCTAAAATGTTTCCGGTTTATGATGAATCAACCGTCCTCACCAAAGCCCCATTCCCCTAAGAGTTCTTCATGCCTTTCAGCGGTATCTGAGCGTCCACTGTCGAATGCACCGATGTATTTAGATTGCGGACGAGGCTTATTCACAAATTTCTCTTTAAGTGTCTCACGAATGACTTCAGTCACCGGCTTTTGCTGTCGCATCGCCTCGAGCTTGAGCATAATCTCTAACTCGGGGTCTAAGTCAATCGTTATGTGCTTCATAGCGTCAGTATATGCCAATCGCAGCAAAACAAAAGAAGAGAGCTGAGTCGAAACTCAGCCCTCTCTACGGTTTATCTATTTCAGTTACGCTTGCGCCGCTGGCGCTTCCGGGTCCTTACGCTTGCGGCTCTTCTTGGGCTTCTTGCGAGACTCGAGCGCCTCCAACCCACCGACCATAAAGACCTCTAACGCTTTGTCTAAGTCGTCCACCTCGTGGAACTCCAAGCTGCGGCGCAGGTGGCTCGGGATGTCGTTTAAGTCCGAGAGGTTCTTCTCAGGGAAGACAATGTGCTTGATGCCCGCACGCTTAGCCCCCAAGATTTTCTCCTTGAGCCCGCCGATAGGGAGCACCCGTCCGCGTAGAGTAATCTCACCCGTCGAGGCGACGTCTTTGCGCACCGGCACGCCCGTCAAGGCGCTAATGAGCGAGGTAGCGATGGCAACCCCGGCACTCGGCCCCTCTTTAGGCGTCGCGCCTGCGGGCACGTGGATGTGCAGTTCGTGGTTGTCGAGCACGTCTTGAGCGATGCCGAAGCGCTCCGCATTGTTCTTCGCGTAGGTTAAAGCCGCGCGCGCCGACTCCTTCATCACGTCGCCGAGCTGCCCCGTCAAGACTAAGCCGCCTTTGCCGGGCGTGACTGACGTTTCGACGAAGAGGATGTCGCCGCCGACGGGCGTGTAGTACATGCCTGTCGCCACACCAACGAGGTTGTCTTCGGCTTCGCTCTCGGGTGTGAAACGCTCCGGTCCCAAGAACTGCTCCAAGGAACGCTCACCGATGCGTATGCGCTTCTTGTCGCCCTCGGCGATGCGCCGCGCCGACTTGCGAGCCAAGGTGCCGATAGTGCGCTCCAAGTTGCGGACGCCCGCCTCGCGCGTATAAGAGGTCACGAGCTTGGTGAGTGCGCCGTCCGAGATGATGAGCTGCTTCTCTTTGAGCCCGTTCTCCCTGACCTGGCGCGGCAAGAGGTAGCGCTTGGCGATTTCGACCTTTTCCGGCTCGATGTAGGAGGAGAACTCTAATGTTTCCATCCGATCCATCAACGCTTCGGGAATCTGCTGCCCATAGTTTGCGGTGGCGATGAACAAGACTTCGGAGAGGTCAAAAGGGACGCCTAAGTAGTGGTCCACAAAGGTGCTGTTTTGAGCGGGGTCTAGGACCTCCAAGAGTGCGGAGGACGGGTCCCCCTGATAGCTCATTCCGAGCTTGTCGATTTCGTCCAAGAGAAAGACGGGGTTTTTCGTCCCGGCTTGACGGATGCCCTGAATAATGCGCCCCGGCATGGAGCCGATATAGGTGCGGCGGTGTCCGCGGATGTCGGACTCGTCGCGTGCGCCGCCCAGTGAGATGCGCACGTATTCGCGCCCTAACGCTTTGGCGATGGACTTGGCAATCGAGGTTTTACCGACGCCAGGCGGTCCGACGAACAGGAGAATGGGCCCACGGTTGACTTCGCCCTCTTCGAGTTCCCCTTTCGCGGCGCGGTCCGCTTTGAGCTTGCGCACGGCGAGGTATTCGATGACGCGGTCTTTGATCTTCTCCAAGCCGTAGTGGTCTTCGTCTAGGATGTCGATCGCTTTATCCAACTTGAGGCGGTCTTCGCTACGCTCGTTCCAGGGGAGTTCGGTAATCGTTGTGAGGTAGGTGCGAATGACCGAGGCTTCCGCCGAGTCGGGGTGCATCCGGGCCAAACGGTTCAGTTCGCGCTCGGCCTCTTTCATGACCTCTTCGTCCAAGTTCAGCTCGTCTAACTTGACGCGGAAGTTCTCAACTTCGTCGTCGCCCTCTTCGGAGCCGGACAGCTCGCGCTGCAAGGCTTTAATCTGCTCGCGCAAGAAGTACTCGCGTTGGTTGCGGTCGATCTCGTCCTTGACCTCACGCTGAACGCGGCGCTGGGTTTCGGCGAGTTCGATTTCGGTGTCAATCAAGACCAAGACCTTGCGGACGCGCTCCTCGACGGAGTCGGACTCCAAGACCTCTTGCTTGTCCTCCAAGCGAAAGTCTAGATGATACGCCACGTAATCCGCGAACTGCCCCGCGTCGTCCAAGTTCATCACGAACTGCGCGACTTCGGGTTGGATGTTGCGCCCGGACTCGATGACGTCCGAGAACTTCTCTTTGAGTTCGCGGAAGGCAGCCTCGAGCGTGACCTCATTGCCCGTCGGCACTTCAAAAGGCGACACGTCTGCTTCGATGATTTCGCCCGAGTGATAGGCGTCGATGTGCACCCGCGCAAACGCCTGCACGAGCATCTGGATGCTGCCGTTCGGGTTCTTCTTCATCCGCAAGATGTTACACACCGTGCCGACTTCGAAGAGGTCGTCACCCGTGGGCTCCTCCACTTCGCGGTCCTTCTGGCTCACAATCAAGATAGTGCGGTTGCGGTCTAAGGCCGCGTTAATCGCCCGAATCGAGACACCGCGCCCCGCGTCGATCGGCATGACCATCGTGGGGTAAAGGACCGAGCCGCGCACCGGGCAAACGGGAATCGCCGCGTCGAAGAGTTCGTCGTTGGTTATCTCTGCCATATCATTCTCCTCTGAGCGAGAGGTTTAACTTCTGAGGTTGCTACGGAAATATGAGCGTGCATGTATCAAGTTTACTACGCTCGGCGACATAAGCTGGAAGGTGGCTTACATGGAAAAGCAGATATTATCTGGTTACGGTGAACGAAGTTACTGTCGCGTGGCACGCTGTCGCTAGGCGAAGCAGCGCTCACTCTTTGTAGAACATTGCTTAGCTCATATGTTGTGGGATGGTCACTGCGGTCATTCGTCTCAGTATAGAAAGGTTGCAGTATTGGAAATATAAATCCGTTCATCCTTCAGTCTAAACCTCTTTAGAAGGCGTAACGGTAAGAAAATGCGAAAAGGGAGATATTTAACAGTGCTGCTTATGTGCTGCGTAGACCCGTATGCCGTATAGACAGGCGGGCGTTGAGGTGGTTTTGGCTTGTCAGCGTCTCATACGGGGTTGCGTGAGAGCAGAAAAGATTCAAAAGGTACAGCAATTCACCCAAACACTGAGCTTAATCACACAAGTCTCAGTTCGAAGAACTAGCGGGATTTCATTCTCGAATGTGCGTGCTAGTTACGAAGTTTTCCGAAGGAAAGCGTGTTTTCTCTTCTCAGATTGGCTCAAACCAAATGATACTTGCTATAACGAGTCGAATGCCGCCGCGCGCTTCTTCTACCGTCTCCACACGATGAACAAGGGGTTTCAACCCCTTGCCTTGACACCCCTGTCCTTACCAGATAGAGCCACTACCGTTAAAGGATTTTGCCGTCCACTTTCACCTCGAGCTTGCTCGGATAAAACGCCATGTACCCCTCGATCTCTTTGACGTCCTCTTTCGGCTCAGGGTACGCCCACACAGCGTTCTCCGCCCTATCGCCGTTCACTTCGACGCTCCAGTACGCCGCGTCGCCCTTCCAAGGGCAGTGCGTTTGGTGGTCCGTTTGGCTCAGATACGCCCCGTTGACATCATGAGGTGGCAGGTAGTAAACGGCGGGGTAGTCACCCTCTTTAAGCGCCAATGCGTTCGCCGAAGACGCGATGACCTCACCCGCGAAGCGGACCTCGATCTCTTTGTCGGACGGCGCAACCGTGATGCGGCTCATGCGTTTCCTTCCAGCGCTTTGGGCAAGACGATAATGGAGGCGAGGGCGGGCGGCACGTGAACGATCTCTAGCGCGATAACCATGATGGTGGGCGCGTTGGGAATGGTGAAAGGCGTGAAGAAAAAACCGATGAAGACGAGCGCCGCAACGATGTAGAAGTTGCGTTCAGAGTGTTCGGTAAACCGCGCGAGCAGCCCGAGCGCCACCGCCGCGCCAAGGACGCCCACGCACGAGAAGAGGATGATAGGTACCACCGTCATCGGGTTGTTCCCCGCCACTAAAATATCTTGGGGCCACGCGCCGAGCGGTCTAAAGATGTAGAAGAGAACTGCGTTGGTTATCGCCGCGGCGACGGCTGCTAGGAGTGCGAGCCGAGCGAGGTGGCGGTAACGGACGCCACTGGTCTGGGTTGAAGCGGATGATGCCATGATGATTCTCCTTGTAGTCAACTGTGCAGCGTTTTGGAGCGCGTTTACGTAACCTCGACGACAACCTTGCCGCGCACCGCGTCGCCGCCGCGCTCTAAGAGGTCGTGCACTCCGGCGAGTTCCTCCAGAGGAAACGTCGCGCCGACTTCGGCTCTGAGCTGTCCGCGCTCGAAAAGTACACGCATCGCCGCTAGTTTCTCTGCCGCGTCCTCCAAATGGACGAAACGCACCGTGACGTTTTTGCGCATCGCCGGGTTGAGATCGCCTTGTGCGCCCGTCACCGTGACGATCTGTCCGTTCAGCGCCGTCGCCCCGATACTCTTAGCGACTTGTCCGCCCGCCGCGTCCAGCACCACGCCCACGCCCGCGCCGTCCGTTTCGGCGTTCACAGTCTTCACGAAATCCTCTTCGCGGTAGTCTATGACCCTATCTGCGCCGAGTGAGCGGACAAAGTCAGCGTCGTAAGCGCCGCAACTTGCGAAGACGTACGCGCCCGCTGCCTTCGCAAGTTGCACCGCGAAGTGCCCGACGCCGCCCGCCGCGCCGTGGATGAGGACGCTCTGTCCGAGGCGCAGGTCCGCGCTCGTGACGAGCGCCGCGTACGCCGTGCCGCCCGCCACGGGCACCGCCGCCGCTTCAGCGTGCGAGAGATTTTTAGGTTTCTGGGCGAGCTTAGAGATGTGCGTGAGGTTGTACTCGGCGTTCGCGCCCACGCCGCCCATGAGTTCTACCGCGTAGTAGACCTCATCGCCCACCTGCCAGTTTTCGACACCCTCGCCCACCGCTTCGATGACGCCCGACACGTCGTAGCCCAGCAGCGTCGGCGTCTTTATCATAGGTCCAAACGCGCCAGAGCGCACGCCCGTGTCAGCTAAGTTGACCGACGTCGCGTGAACTTTGACGACGACTTGCTGTGCACCCGGCGTGGGCTTATCCCTCTCCTGCAGTTCGAAGTTTTCGGTGCTGCCGAACTCGGTTAGAACCATCGCTTTCATTTTTATCCTTTCAGTTGGGCTAAAATCTCGAGCCCATCCCACTCACCCCAGCGCGCCACAATGCACTCCGCTTCAAACTGTAAAATCTCGATACCTGAAAAGGTGATACGTTTTTGCGTTGGCTCTGCACCCATGAACGTACCTTCATGCGTGCCGCTTGCACGCCAACGAATGGCTGTTTTACATGTTTGTACATCAACTAAAATATCTTCGGTCACGGTGGCGAAGTCGGGAAAGGCTTTGAACAGTTCCGCGACGCCCTCGCGGTAGCTCGCCAAATCCGCGCTCCGCCCTGCTGGGCTGCGGTCGCGGAAGTTCGGGGCATGAAGTTCGTCCAGTGCGGCTAAATCACGCTTCTGCCAGACCTCGTTCATCCAGCGTGCGGTGAGGGTGTGGAGTTCTTCGTAGGTCATCGTCACACCATACAGAGTGCGCAGCGTAAAGGCGCGTGTACATTTTTGAACGAATTTTAGCGCTGCCGACAAACACAGGGAATGCAGCAGCGTGGTAGGGGTTTGAAACCCGCCCTTACGCAGATGCGCTGGCTTCTGGCTGGGCGAGCGCGTCCAAAACTTGTAAAAATGTCCCGACGGGTTGCGCACCCGAAAGCCCGTGCGTCCCGTTGAAAACATAAAACGGTACACCTGAAACGCCCAAGCGCTGCGCCTCTTGTTGGCTCTCCCAGACCTCTTGTGTGTAGGCGTCGCTCTCCAAGGTGGTTGCACCCTCCAGTCCAACCTCTTGCGCCACCGCCAAGAGGTCATCCGAGGCGTTCAAGTTCCGCCCCTCCGCGAAGTAGCCTCGGAAGAGCGCGTGCGCTGTCTCCCACGTTTTATCCTGTCGAGACGCCAGCAGCACGAGCCGGTGCGCGTCCACCGTGTTGGGCGCGCTCGCTACGCGCCCGAAGTCAAAGGTCAAGCCCTCCGCTTCGGCGAGCTGCGTCACCTGCGCGAAGGCGGCTTCGGCGTTTTTCATCCCACCGAACTTCTCCTTGGCGAAGTCGCGCCAGGGCAGCCCACTTTCGGGCATCTCGGGGCGGAGTTGAAAGGGACGCCAGCGGCGCGTGACGCCGAGGTCCGGGCGCGCGGCGAGCGCCTTCTCCAAGCGCGCCTCCCCGATAGCGCACCAGGGGCAGACGAGGTCGGCGTAAACATCAATGTGAAGCAAGATAAAACCTCCAGTCGAGGATGCGAAGTCAGTACTGTAGCAATGAGTAACAAGCAACGAGCAATGAGTAAAAAACTTTAGACTCATTGCTCGTTGCTTTCTAGTAACTCACCACCGGCGCTTCATGAATGTAAGTATCGTCGGTCACTTGTTTCAACATAAAGTCAGCGGTGTCGGCGTGGGAGATTTGGGTGCTCGAGTTCTTTCCCACATAACCTACGCGGTATTCCCCCGTATGCGCGCCGTTCGTGAGCCTTGGTCCGCGCACCATCACCCAGTCGATGTCTCTATTTCGGCGCAGCACCTCGGCGTGGTTCTTAGCGTCTTCTAAGACTTTGCCCGCAAAGGTCTTGAGCAAGAAGCGGATGACCTTGTCGGCGAACTTAGGTTCGTCGTTCGGGTCTTCGACGCCCGCGCCCGTCAAGCTGACGAAGCGCTTCACACCGCGCCGCTTCATCGCCTTGATGATGTGCTCCGTCGCGACGGTCTGCACGTCGTCGGGCGAGCCTTTGACGTGACCGAGGGCGCTCAGCACCGCGTCCGCGCCAATAACGATGCGGTCCACGTCCATAGCGTCCGTCGCGTCGCCCTGCACGAGCGTGAGGTCACTGCTCTGGATGGGGAGCTTGGACGGCGTGCGCACGAGCGCCGTCACTTCGTGACCTTGCGCCAACGCCTGTTCGACGAGCGGCTTGCCTGTCTTCCCTGTTGCACCAAAAATCGCGAGTTTCATGCGTTATTTTACCGTCTGAGCGGAGAACGCCTCTGCGTGCTGGCGCACCCACACCTCTAAAGAGGTCAGCTCGACAGGCATCTTCTCGAGCGCCGCATCTAAATCGACGTTGGAGGAGAACACCTCCGGGTGCTCGTACGCCATTGCGTACCCCTGCGCCGCGCTCTCGCCCATGCCGGGGAAAACCGCGTCGATCTTCTCTCCGAATTCTCGGGCGGGCATCGCTCGGAAGGTGACGTCTCGCTCTAAGCCTCGGCTGAAACGCTTCGCCACCTCCGTACCGTTGAGTTTTTCGGGGCCGCACACCTTGATGTTGAGGTCGGCGAGTTCGGGATGCTCCAGAGCGTAGACCGCGAAGGACGCCACGTCGTCCGTCGCCACCCACTGCATCTGCACCGTGTCGGGTGTGGGGTAGGCGAAGACGTCCTCTTCAGCCACTTCGGCGCGCGTCCACGGACCCAAGAAGTTCTCCATGTACGCCGTCGGTTGCAAGACCACGTGAGGGAGACCGCTCGCCTCCAGATGCTCCAACACGTCCAAACGCACGTCGAAGCCGGGGTTGCCGCTGCGCTGGGGTGGAATTTCACCGCTCGTATTCCAGACCAAGAGGTTGACGCCCGCCTCTACCGCCGCGTCAACGGCGTTTTTGCCATAAGTCACCCCGTCGGTAGGGTTTTGAGTGAAGAAGGGGACGAGCAAAAAGACCGCGTCCATCCCGCCACTCGCACGCTTTAAGCTCTCCAAGTCGCCCATGTCACCCTGGAAGACCTCTGCGCCCGCATTAGCCAAGTCTTCAGCTTTGCCGGGGTCCCTCGTCATCACACGCACGGTGTGTCCCGCATCTAAAAGTTTTCTCGCTACGGGCTTGGCTTGTGAGCCTGTCGCACCGTAGACCAGTACGTTCCGGTTCGTCATATCGCTCCTTTGCTCGCCCAACATAAAAGGCATAAAACGAGTCTAGCACCAAAAGTTCTATTTGTGAAGTAGTATCTAAAAAGTAACTATAGAGGATTCGGGTGTCAGATATGAATTAGGCTCGAGGCTAGTTGGGCGACAGGAGAAATTAGACCTTCTGCCTTCTGCATCCTCTTGACCTAGGAACCTGCTCCGGTGCTCCTCCTCGCAACCCACAAACGGAATTAGCTTGACGAAGCTTACGCGCTGTAACATAATTTTAGGTAATGAATTATGAAGAGAAAGTAGCCCGTACGCCTCAGTGCACCGTCGAGCGCACCGTCAACATCATCGGCGGCAAGTGGACCACGCTCATCGTGCGCGAGCTGTTGGGTGGTACGAAGCGCTTCGGCGAGATACGCGCCTCTTTGGTGGGCGTGAGCCCTAAAACTTTGACCGACAGACTGCGCGAACTCGAGGCGCACGGTATTGTAGAGAGGGAAGTCTACGCCGAGGTGCCGCCCAGAGTCGAATATTCGCTGACCGAGAGGGGGCGGGCGCTAAGACCGATTTTCGACGCGATGAGTGAATGGGGGGGCAAGTGGACGTAGTGAGTACAGGGGTGAATACGGGGGACCCGAGTTGGTCTCCACATTAGATACGCTTAACAGCTTGGAGCGGGTGACGCTAGGGCGCTTGGAGCAGACCCTCCTCCTGCGCGGCTCACCGCGCAACCCCGTGCTGCTCTTTTTGCACGGCGGACCCGGCGTTTCTGAGATGAGCCTGTCGCCCTACATGCGCGCTTTGGAGCGGCACTTCTTGGTGGTGCACTGGGACCAGCGCGGCGCAGGGCGGAGCTTCGTACCTGGGATGTCACGCGAGGTCATGACCTTAGACCACCTCATCGCGGACACCAGGGACCTCACCAGACTCTTACAGGGGCGCTTTCAGAGGGAGAAACTCCTGCTGGTTGGTCATTCGTGGGGGGGCGCGTTGGGCGCGCTCACCGCGCAACGCCACCCGGAGCTGTTTCACGCGCTCGTGGGCGTGGGACCGCTCGTGCACGGTCAGGAGAACGAGACGCGCTTCTACAACCATGTGCTCGCTAGGGCGCAGCAGCTCAGGCGCATGGCGACGCTGCGCCGCCTGCACCTCTTAGGTGAGCCGGACGCTGCGGCGAACAGTTTTCTGATGCGCTGGTGGTGGCTCTACCGGATGGGCAACCTCTTCTACCGCTCCGGGGACCTCTTTCGCGCTCTCTGGACAGGGGTGCGCTTCTACACGCCTAAAGAGGTGCCGCGCTACTTTCAGGCGCTCTTCTTCTCTTTAGAATCCCTCTGGTCCACGAAGCTGCGCGTCAATCTCTTCGAGAGCGCCGCGTCGCTGCAGGTGCCCCTCTACCTCTTCGCGGGGCGTCACGACGTCGTGACGCCTACCGACTTGGCGCAAGCCTACTTCTATGAGGTAGATGCGCCTGAAAAAGAACTCGTCTGGTTCGAGCGCTCGGCGCACTGCCCGCATCTGGAGGAGCCGGAGCGGTTCGCCGAGGTGTTGGCGGAGCGGGTGTTAGTCTCTGCTCGTTGAACGAGCGATGAGTGGAGCCCTCTGGACTCATTGCTCATCGCTATCTTCCGCCGCCTGCCCCGGACGCACCAACTTGTAGAGCACGGGCGCGTCTGTGTAGACCAAGAGGTAGTCTCCCCCTGCCCAGAGCGGGTAGCCTACTACCGCCCGCCAGGTTCTCTCCCCTACGCTCAGCTCTGTGTACTCGCCTTGGGGTGACGCCTGCCAGCCGTCACCAGTGAGGGTGCGTGAGGGATCGCGCTCGAGTTCCCCATCGTCAAAGAGCGTCTGTAAGTCGAAGAGCGGGGCGGGCAAGTCGGTAGGAAAGCCCTCAGGCGGGGCGCGGTCGAACCAGGTGAGGCTCGGACCGCCGGGCGGCGTCCGCTCGGCTGGGTTGCCGAGGGCGCGCAGGCGCTCACCCAAGGCATTTGAACCCACAGCATCCGAACTTATGGCATCTGAAGGCGAACTACCGGAAGTCGCGCCGCCTGATACCGGATCATCGGCTGCTGGACCATCGGCTGCTGGACTAGCCGGCGTACTCGAGACTTGCTGAGCGTTACCCGTTAGGACAAACTGCTCGGCGAGCACGAGAAAGGGCGCGCCGCGTCCGGGCTCGAAGAAGAGGTAAGGGCGCACCTGCTCGGGCGTCAAGTTTAGCCGCTGCGCCACCTCGTTAAGCTGCGCCTCGGCGTACGCTTCGCGCTCGGCCTCGCTCATCTCTTCTTCTGACCAAAGCAGCCTGTTGTGAACGCGCAGGACCGTCTCCCTAACGCCTGGCTCAGCTCGCCACGCTGCGAAAGGACGCGCGTCCGCGCCCCCGCGCAGCACGCGGTACTCCGCGATAAAAGGCTGGTCTTCGAAGCGCCCTTGCGTACGCAGCGCCGCCCCCTCGCCCCAGGGCGTGACCTGGACGCTCACCATCTCGGGCGCGGCGTCGTAGCGGCTCAGAAGCGTCGGCTCCAAAGGAAAAAGCTCCGCCGGGATGCCTTCCGCTAGCGCGGGCACAGGCGCGGTGCCGCCGACGCCGCGCATCGTCTCGGCGTAGGTCTGCGCGGCGGCGCGGTCCGCGAACGCGCCCACGCGCAGCCTGAATATCGTGCCGCTCTCGCTCGGCACGCTCACCAAGTAGGCTGGAAACCCCTCCTGGCGCAAGCTCTGTTGGAGCGCTAACGCCGCATCTTCGTCGGAGAGCGCCGCCACCTGGACGGTGTAAGAAATAGCCGACGCACTCTGAAGGGTGAGACCAGGAGCAAGGCAAAGGGTGAGGATGAGTAGTCGTGAGAAGAACCGGACGCGCACCCCTCAAGCGTACCACCCTCAGACTCCGTAGGAGAAGCTCGGGGGTGAAGAGGTGTGCAGTGCACCGGTTGAGTTGCGCGCCGGCTCCCCTAGAAGTCCTTCCGCTCGAAAAGCGTCACGGAGAGCGCGGCGAAGGCGGCGGCGTAGACCGCGAGGAGCATCATTGCCCAGGGCAGCGTGCCGCCCGGCGCGGCGTAGGCGTCTAGGTGCTCCGTCAAGAGAAAGCGCCCCAAGCCCGGAAAGACGACGAGGAGTTTCATAAAGATGAGGATTGAGAGCGTCGCCAGTGCGCCCCCGGCGGCGTTCATGAAAATGACGGTGAAGAGCACCGCTAAGAGACCGATGGGGACGAGGCTAAAGGCGGCGACGAAGTAAGCGCGCAAGAGTTCGCCTAAGGCCGTGCCCGGCGTCGTTGCGCCCTGACCCAAGAGCCCCGCGTCCCCCACGCCCGTGCCGCCGACGAACGCGCCGTAGCCGAAGAACACGCCCGAAAGGAGCGAGACGATGAAAAGAAAGGCGAGCAGCAAAAAGGGATAGGCGAACGCGACTAAAAGCTTCGTGAGGAGCCACTGCGAGCGGGTGACGGGGCGCAGGAGCACGGTGGGCAGTGTGCCGTAGGTGCGCTCTAAACCGACGAGTTCGGCGCTGGCGATGGCAACGAGCAGGGGGAGCAAAAACTCCATGCTCGAGAGGAGCGTCAGACCCGGCACCTGGTAGCCCGAAACGATGAAAAAGCCGTAGATGTCGTGCACGCCCGGCGCGTACGCCCAGACGACGGGAAAGAGCGCCAGGAGCCCTAAGCTGAAGCGGAGGCTCGAGAGGTGAAAGAGCTTGCCGAACTCTAACTTGAGGAGCGTTTTCATGCGGCTTGCCTGACCTCTTTCGCGGCGGCTTGCTTCCGCGCCACGCGCTCGGCGTAGTAGGCCTGGAGGTTGAAGGTGTCCTCAGCTAACTCCAGCACCTCGACGCCCGCGTTGACGAGGGTGCTAGGGACGCGCCCCAGAGCGTTCACGTCCGCGAGCGAGAAGGTCACTTCGCCCTCGCCGCCGCTGACCTCGCTGATAAAGGGTTGCGTTTGCAGCGCGACTTTGGCCCCCGCAGCGTTGGAGACTCGAGCCTTGTAGCGCTGGCGGCGCTCCTGCAAATCCACCTCTTCGACCAACGCGCCCTCTTCTAGGATGGCGACGCGCGAGCAGTACGCCACCACTTCATCCAGGTGGTGCGTCGAGAGGAGCACCGCCGCGCCCCCCTCCGCCGCTTGCCGCAAGACGCGGTGCACGAGGTGGAGGCTCAAGGGGTCCATCCCGCTCGCGGGCTCGTCTAAGATGAGCACCTCGGGGCGCGTTAAGATCGCCGCCGCTACGCCCAGACGCTGCCGCATTCCAAGGCTATACGCGCCGACTTTGCGCTCCGCCGCGTTGCCGAGTTCGACGGTGTCCAAAACCTCGCCGATACGCTCCGCTTCGACGCCGCCCGCGAGCTGCGCGTGCAGGTGTAAGTTGGCGCGTCCTGTCAAGTAGGGATAAAACGCCGCTGGCGCTTCCACCACCGCGCCCAGTTTGCGGCGCACTTCAGGTGCGCTCAGGGGGTCCTCGCCGAGCAGCTTGACCGTGCCCGAGGTGGGAAAGATGAGCCCCGTCAGGAGCCGAATCACGGTAGTTTTGCCCGCGCCGTTCGGTCCGACGAGCGCGTAGACCTCACCGGGGTTGACGTGAAAGCTGAGGTCGCGCACGACGGGGCGCTTGCCGCGCACTTTATTGAGGTTTTGCACCTCGATGGATTTCTGGGTTACGTGGACGGCGGCGGCAACGTCTAAGTCGTTGCCAGCCGAGCTGCCACTCTCCCAATCACTGTCCAAATCGTCTAAGAAGAATTCGTCACTCGCCATGCTTCCTTATATCAGCAGCGCGAAGGCGAGGACGCGAGATGTTTCTCAGTCCTCGCTCCTGTTGACCTCTTGTCTGTGACGGATGCACCTTTAGGCGCGCTTACACCCCGCCTTGTAAAGTTTCTAACTTCTTCGCTACGCGCTCCGCGTGCCCTGTCGCCTTGACGTTATACATCGCCTCGGCGATCAGCCCTTGCGGACTGATGATGAAGGTCGAGCGGATGATGCTCTCATACGCCCTACCATAGTTCTTCTTCTCGCCGTACGCACCGTAGCGCCTCGCCACCTCGTGCTCCAAGTCGCTGAGGAGCGGAAAGGGCAAGCTGTTCTCCTCGGCAAAGCTCTCGTGAGAGGAGAGGTCATCGCCCGAGATGCCCAACACTTGCGCGTTTAACTTCGCTGACGCCGAGAGGTCGCGAAAGTCACACGCCTCTCGGGTGCAGCCCGGCGTGGCGTCTTTGGGGTAGTAATAAAGGAGCACCCACTCGCCCGAGTGCTCCGCGAGCGTTTTGACGCCTCTGTTAGAGGGCAGGCTGAAGTCGGGGGCTCTGTCGCCCGCTTTAAGTTTCATGCTCATGAAGATAGCTTGACATACGAAGAGGGAGCAAACAGTGTGGTGTCTCAGATAACTAGCCTTTCAGGTTTTCCCTGACCCACTGGCCTAGCTGACCTGCTCCTTCTGCTAAAGTAGACCTCATGACCCAATCCTCTCTCTACCTAAACCACGAACGTGCCTGACCTCGAGGCGCAAAAAAAACAAGCCGCCTTAAAAGCGCTGGAGCATATCGAGAGCGGTATGCGCGTCGGGCTCGGCACGGGTAGCACGGCGAAGTATCTCATCCAGGCGTTGGGGCAGAAGCTCAGCGAGGGCGCGCTGCGCGACATCGTCGCCGTGCCCACCTCGGAGGCGACGGCGAGAATGGCAAGGGACCTGGGCATCTCCCTACAAGACTTAGGCGCTTCGGGTGTGGACGTCGCGGTTGACGGCATGGACGAGGTGACGGACACGCTAGACGCCATCAAGGGGTTGGGCGGCGCGCTGGCGCGAGAAAAGGTCGTGGCGGCGCGGGCGAAGCGCTTCATCCTCATCGGCGACGACACCAAGCGCGTGAGCTACCTGGGCGAGAAAGCGCCCGTCCCCGTCGAGGTGCTCCCCTTCGGCTGGCAAGCGGCGCGTGAGGACCTCACCGCGCTCGGCTGTGAGGTGGTGCTGAGGGAGAAAGAGGGCGAGACCGTGAAGAGCGACAACGGCAACCTGCTGCTCGACTGTCACTTTACCGAACCGTTTGACGCGCAAGAGGTCGCCGTGCGCATAAGCGTCATCCCCGGTGTTTTAGAGCACGGTCTCTTTTTAGGGCTCGCCGAACGCGCCTTTGTCGCGACGTCAGAAGAGGTCGCCGAACTCACGCTATGATGCGCGAATGAAGGTCAGCGTATGATCGTCGCTATCGGACTCGACGTGATCGAATTGGAGCGCATTCAGGGCGTCTGGAACCGCCACCGCAACCGCTTTTTGGAGCGGCACTTTCACCCGGACGAACTCGAGTACTGCCTTAAACAGAAGAACTCGCTGCCGAGCTTGGCTGCTCGCTTCGCTGCCAAAGAAGCCTTCCAAAAGTGCTGGCCCGAGTCACACGGCTGGCGCGACGTGTGGGTCATGCGCGATGGGATGAAGCCTGTGCTGCGTTGCAGCGAGGAGATCGAAGCGGTTATGAAGCGCGAGGGTTGGAGCGCGCATCTGAGTTTGACCCATTCAAAGGCGCACGCGGCGGCGGTGGTGGTGCTGGAGCAGCGCTAACCTACTCGCCGCGCCTCAAAAACTCGAGCACCACCTCATTGAACGTCTGCGCCCGGTCCTCATTTGGCAGCAGCTTCGCCTCAGTGAAGGGGATGAATTCGGTTTCCGGTCTGGCGCGCAAAAAGTCCGCCGCGTCGCCAATGGGTGTGGTGTCGGCTTCCGTCCCCCACACGATGAGTGTCGGCTGCTTTACATCAGGCCACAAAGACGAGACATCTTGGTCTAAGTTGCCTGAAATAAAGGAGAGCACCGCCCACTTCGCGTTCTCCACCTTGAGATTGCGGTCGTAAGTCGCCAAGACTTCGGGCGTCAAGCTTTCGCGCCCGGCGTAAGCGTCGATGAGGAAAAAGCGCTGCGTCCCCTCGTCTAAGAGCGCGGCGTAGAGGAGATTTCCTGCAAAGCCGGAGAAGCCTTCGAACGCCTCTACGCGCTCTTCGTTTTGAGGACGCGCCAGGCGCTCATACCCCGTCGGGCTAATCAGCACGAGGCTTTCTGCGAGTTCAGGTTGCTCAGCCGCAAGGCGAATCGCGTAAGCCGCGCTGAGACCGTTCGCCACAAGCGACGCCTCGCCCGAAACCTCTTCTAAAAAAGCGGTCAGTTGTTCGGCGTACAGGTCTTGTGTGTAGCGCCTTTCGGGGTGCGCGCTCCGCCCGAAGCCCAAGAGGTCGATCACGTAGACCCGGTAGCCTGCGGCGGCTAAGGCGGGCGCGTTCTTGCGGTACTGAAAGCCGGAGGAGCCCCCGCCAATCCCGTGCACCATCACCACGGCGGGTCCCTCGCCGATGACCTCGTAATAGGTTTCGTATTCGCCCAATGTGACGGTCTGCGCCTGTGCGCCCGGAATGATGGCGGGCTCTTGTTCGATCTCCAACGAGGGCAAGCACGCGCTGAGGAGGAGCACGAAGAGGATGGCAAGTCGTTTCGTGCCACGCGTTATGAGGTGCGTCATGATGCGCGCTCCAAGGCACGCTCGAGCGTCACCCACGGCAGCGCCGCGCACTTCACGCGGGCGTGCAGCTTCGAGACCCCTTGCAGCGTCCCCAAATCGCCAAGCTCGGCGCTGGGCGGCTCGCCGCGGAGCATCGCCTTGAACTTCTCGCTCATCCCCAAGACCTCTTCCAACGTCTTACCCTTCACCACTTCGCTCATCATCGAGGCGGAACTCTGGCTGATGGCGCAGCCCTCGCCTACATGAACTTTATATCGGCGACGGCACCGTTCTCGACAATTAAAAAAAGCGCCAACTCGTCGCCGCACGAGGGGTTGAGCCCCTCTTCGCGCACGGTGGCGTGTTCGAGTTCGCCCCGGTTGCGCGGGCGCTTGTAGTGCTCCAAGATGACCTCTTTGTATAGGTTCTCTAACGCCATCTGGGTCCCCTACATCATTCCCGAATTGTCGGCGACTTCCCAAAGGTGACCATCTGGGTCAGCGAAATAACCCGAATATCCACCCCAAGAAGCTTTTTGCGCATACTTTACGATGCGTCCGCCCGCGCTCTCTGCTTGCTTTAGAAGCCCATCAACCTCTCTTTCGGTCTCGACATTGTGCGCGAGCGTGATACCTGAAAAACCGGCTTCTCCGACTGGTACTTGAGCGTCTTCGGCTAGTGCGTCTCTTGGGAAAAGCGCGAGCGTTAGACCTCTAAGCGGAATGAAAACGATACTGCCGTTATGCTCGCTCGGAGTTAGACCGAGTCCATCTCGGTAAAACGAAAGAGAACGCTCCAAGTCTTGAACGCCGAGGGTAACGATGCTGATACGAGGTTCCATAGGGTTAAGCTTACTCGAAAACGCTGAGCCGAGAGGTTCAGGGCTCGAGCCTTAAAAACGCAACCTCCAAGGCGTACTTTTTGTGCATCGAATCTCGCTTGACCTTATCCGCGTAGCGCGCCCAAACGTCGCGAAGCTCCCCTTGCAGCGCCCGCGCGTCTTCGTCCAAGAGGTAAAGTTCGCTAAAAAACTGCCTGCCAATAGGTAAACGCGGATCGTTAAAGTCAGGCAAATTCACCTCCGCATCGAGCGCAGATTCACGCCACACCTCGCCGTCAGGATGGCGGTAGATGCGCTGCCCCTCCCAACCGAACTCGCGCAGCAGTCGCGCCACCGCAGGGATGATGCTCTCACCGTTAGCAGCGCGCATCTCGCGGATGCGCTCCTCGAGCCCCGCATAAGGCGTCACCTCGAAGGGAACGAAGTAGGCGTCGAAGCTCGAGCGGTAGTGCTTCACAGGGCGTCCAGCTCGCTTCTCTTCACGCTCAACCTTTAGAAGCCCTACCCTCACGAAGGTCTTCACGCGGTAGAGCATCGTGTCCAGCTTGCAGCCCACCTCTTCCGCCGCCGCCGTAGCCGTCTTCGTTTGGGCGATGAAAGGGTCAAAGTAGCGGAAGCTCGAGGGGTCACAGAGGAGCTTCGCTTGTTCAGCGTCGCGAATGACGCAAAACGCGGCGGCGGGCGGTCTACCGGAATTTAGCTCTGCCATTTCAAGTAGAAGCCTATCACACTAAAGAGGCCCTGCCTCAATCTGCAAGGTTGAGGCAGCGTGTAGCGGTTAAACATCCTTTGTAGTTCGTTCTCGCCAATTCCTTACGAAAGGACCGAAAGCATGAGAGACGACATCTTATTGAGATATGCGAAAGAGGTAGCTAGAGATTACGAGCGCGAGGCGGCGCGGCAGCGGCTCTCGCGGTCGGCGGATGGAGCGCCGCGCTGGAGACGAACGCTGTACAACTTGAGCCTTCTCGCACACGTCGCATCACTGCTCGAGTGGCTTAGAAGAGGTTAAAATTCACTCCTCCGCCACAAGAATGCTGCTCAAGAGTGTCATCTCCCCTTGCGCCAAGTTGCTGTAGTCGTACTGGAAAAAGCCGTTCTCCGCGATGACGATGGCGATGTCGTTAAAGGGGATGATGTCCCTCGCCTTCACCTCGTCTAACTGCATAATGAGGTCCAAGTTTTTGGGGTCTCTGGCGTTCTCGTACACTTTGAGCCCCGCCGCCCCGTCACAGACGAAGAGGTAGTCACCGTCCACCCCTAAGCCGTAAGGCTCTTGCAGCGCGTAGTCCACGATAAGCTCGGGCGAACGCGCGTCGGACACGTCGATGATTTCTAAGCGGTTGCTCTGCCCGAAGCAGCTCCCGCGCAGGGTCACGTAGGCGAGATTGCCCTGCACGACGACGGGGTCGCAGCTCTGCACGTGGGTGATTTCGCCCTCTTTGCGCAGGTTCTCCGGGTCGCTCGCGTCCATGATGTACATGCCCTGGTTGCCGCCGACGTAGAGCTGATCGCCCGACTCGCGCCCATACACAAAGAGCGTTTCGATGCCGAAGTCCACGAAGGTGCTGTTGAAGACGACGGGGTTGTCCAGCGACTCCAAGCGGAAGCTCTGAATCTCGTCGCCGTTGACGGCGTAGAGGAAATTCTCGAGTGCCGCGAACCGCGCCAGCGAGCCACCCTGCGACGCACCCTCACCGCCACCATTGCCGGGAGAAGGCGCGGGAGCAGCAACAGGTGAGTCCTCGACGAAGCCGCCACAATCCCTATAGGTCTCTGTAATCTCCCTGCCCTCTTCGTACCCTGTTAAGAACTGCTCAGGACTGATTTCTTCGTCCACAGGCTGAGGGTAGAAATCGACGAACACATCCTCCACCCGCTTCATCACGCTGACCTCTTGCGGATCGCTGAGGTCGATGGCGACGAGGTCGGTGTAGTTGTCCGCGTAGAGAACCCTGCCCGTCTCGTCCTCGCGCACCAAGAGGTCGTGGTTGCCGGGGATGGCGATGAACGAGAGGGGAACAGGGTTTTTAGGGTCGCTGTTGTCTAAAATATGGACGCCCTCATTTACCTCGTTGATCAAGATAAGGGTGCCGTGCAGATAGATTTTGCCGGGCTCTTTGATGTCACGCGGAGCGCGGCTCTCCACCTTGTCCATCTCGCTCTTCTGCACGTAGACCGGGACCGTTTCGGTATAGGTGTAGGTCTCCGTGCCGCAAAAGATGCCGCCGCACCCTCCGAGCAAAAGGACGAGAAAGGGGAATAGGGCGAGGGTGCTGAGTTTGTTTGGATAGCGCATAAAATCCTCCAGAGCATAGTTGAGTGGAAATGGAGAGGCGACTTGACGCGGTGCGAGCAGACATTTTGTAAAGTGATACTTCTTACAGAGTTTAGCAGAGCTTGAGACTTCGCAGGGCTTTAGAAAAGGTTCATTAAGTAGCAGGTTCCTTCGGAAGCTTCACGCAATCGTCTGGTTAGAAATACTTTCACTGTAAGAGATACTGTTTCGCTTTGCGAAAACTTCGTAATTGGCACATACATTTGGTGATGAAATCCCGCTCTCAGGCAAAGCCTAGCGGAATCGGTCTGCGAGCCGAAACCTGTACTCATCCGTCTCAGTATGTTTTGAAAGTGCTAAAGGTAGAGTAAGAAGTAGAAATTAAGGAACAAGAGGTGCGAAGCCTGCACGTCTCTTACTTTTCCTCCTCCCTACTTCTCGGTTACACTACGCCGTGCTCCTGCTGTCGCTGTCGCAACTCAACTACCGCAATTTGCGGACGCCGAGGCTCGAGTTCTCCCCCGGTGTCAACGCCATCGTCGGGCGCAACGCGGCGGGCAAGTCGAACGTGTTAGAGGCGGTGTATCTGGGCTGCACGGGCGAACTGCCGGGCGGTAAAATCGCCGAGACGGTGCGCATCGGTGAGGAGGAGGGCTTCGTGAGTGCCCAAATCGAGCGGGATGATGGCGTCAGCACGACGCAGATCGGGCTCGCGCCGGGGCGCAAGGTGATCCGCTTAGACGGGCAGAACGTGCGGACCTTTGAGCTTGCCAAAGTCGCGGCGGCGGTGCTCGTCACGCCTGAGGACGCCGACATGGTCCACGGCTCGCCCTCGGCGCGGCGGCACTACCTCGACTCGCTGCTGAGTCGCCTCTCGTACCGCTACGCGCTCCTCAGCCGCGAGTATAATCGGGTGGTGGAACAGCGCAACGCGAGCTTGAAGAGGGTTGACCCGACGCTGAGCGTGTGGACGGAGCGCTTTGTGGAACTGGGCGGTGAAATCATGGCGCTCAGGGAGCGGGCGGTGGGGCGCATTTGCGACATCGCCAGAGCGAGCTACGCGGAGATATCGGGGCAGGATAAAGAACTCGGCGTGAGTTTAGCGAGCGCAGAGGGACCGGCTTTAGAAACGGCGCTCCTCGCGAGTGAAGACGAAGAGCGCGCTCGCGGCGTCACCGTCGTGGGACCCCACCGCGATGATCTCGTGTTGACGCTAAACGGCTACAGCGTGCAGGCGTACGGCTCTCGCGGCGAAGCACGCACCGCCGCGTTGGCCCTGCGCGTCGCCGAGTACAGGCTCTTGAACGAAAAACACCGCGAAGCGCCCGTGCTCCTCCTGGACGACTTCACCGCCGAACTCGACGCGGGGCGACGCGAGTTTCTCCTCTCGCTCGCCGCGAATACGCCGCAGGCACTGGTAAGTGGCACCGAAGCGCCGCCGCACGCAGCGAAACATTTTTTTGTATCAGGGGGTCAGGTCAATGTGGATAGATCATGACGAATAAACCGAGCAACGTCGCCGACGTGCTCGCCGAAGTCTTTAAGCGCGGCGGGATGCGGCGCGGCGTCAGACGCGCCGAAGCGGTGCTCTTATGGCCCCAAGTCGTCGGCGCAAACGTCGCCAGGTTCACCACCGCGCGGAGCGTCCAGGACGGCACGCTCTTCGTCGAGGTGCCCGACTCGGAGACGGCGATGCACCTGAGCTTTCAGCGGCAGAAATTCTTGAACGTCTACCGGGCGAAGTTCGGCGTGAAGGACATCAAAGAGGTGCGCTTCCGGGTGGGGCGGCAGGCTCCGCCGGATGCGCCTAAAGAGAAGCCCCCCGAAGCGCCCGTTGACCCTAAGGCCTTGGCGACGCTCGCGCGTCAACTCGGTCAGTTGGATTTGCCCGACGACCTCTCCAGACCCACTATGCAAGCCGCCAAAGCGATGCTCGCGTACCGCTCGAGGCGCTTGTCCGAAGGTTGGACCCCTTGTACGGTCTGCGAAACGCTAATTGGAAGTGGCGCACTCTGCACGGTGTGCACGCGCTACAGCGGCTCACGCCTCATCCAACGTGCGAGCCATCAACTCGCGCTTGACCCCGCCCAAGCGACGCCCATGCTGAGCGACGACGAGCGGCACGTGGCGGCCTATCTCGCGAGAGCGTACCTCAAAGAGAAGCTGCAAGAACTCCTCCCGCACGTGCTCGCGGACCCCACCTATAGGCCGCACCTAGAGAGCGCCGCCCGCTGCTACTTGGCGCACCTCTTGGAGAAACCCTTGAGCGAGATTTCAGAGGCTGACTTTGACCGGCTCGACGCGAGAGTCGCCAGAGCGTTGGGGCGGTGGCACTAGATGCAGCTCGTCTTGCCCTTTCCCGAAGCGATAGACCTCGCCACGAGTGACAAGCCGCTCCCGCCGCAAATCGAGCGCATCATCGCGCAAGGTAACACCGTCCATGTCACGATCGACCCCAAGACCTCGCTGCCCCAGGCGCTACACCGAATCGCGCCGAAAATCAGGCTCGAGCTGACCTTTCGCTCTTTTGCGGCGGGCGTCGCCACCTTTGACCTCGCCACCAACGTTTACATTATCCCGCTGCACCGCCTCCTCAACCTCATCACCGAGCGCATCCCCTTACCCGAGGGCATTCGCATTCAGCGCGGCGAGCGTGAGCCCAAGCTGCTCCTAGATATTCAGTCGCTCATGAACCAGCAGGTGGAGGGTCTCGAGTTGCAGGAGTTTTACCTCTTTGAGGGCGACTTCATCATCACGGCGAAGATTCGGAACTTTCGGCAGAAGCGGTAAGCTCTCCTCTTAACCTGATCCCTCTTAGTCCGGGATGTAGTCGAACTCGTCCGGGTTCGGTCCGGTGCGTCCCGCCTCGCCCTTGCCCAAGGCGCTGATCTTATCCATAGCGCCGGAATCCAACTCGAAGTCGAAGATCGCGAAGTTCTCCTCGATGCGCGAGGGCGTTACCGACTTGGGAAACACAATGTCGCCGCGTTGGATGTGCCAGCGCAACACCACCTGCGCGGGCGTCTTACCGACCTCTTCTGCGATGCTCGTGATCGTGGCGTCGTCTAGGACTTCCCCTTGTGCGATGGGCGACCACGCCTCGGTCTCGATGTCGTGTTCTTGACCGTAAGCGCGCACCTCACCGTTGAGAAAGTAAGGGTGCGCCTCGATCTGGTTCACGGCGGGCACGGTCTCGCTCTCGGCGGCGAGCCGCTCTAGGTGCGCGACCTGAAAGTTCGACACGCCGACCGAGCGCGCGCGTCCGTCACGGTAGAACTCCTCTAAGGTCTGCCACGTCGAGACGTAGTCGCCGCCGTAGCGTGTCGGCAGGGGCCAGTGGATGAGAAAGAGGTCTACGTACTCAACGCCGAGCTTGGAGAGCGTCTCGTCGAATGACCGGCGCGCGTCGTCCGGTTCGTGAAAGCCGTTGTTGAGCTTGCTCGTGACGAAAACCTCGCTCCGGTCCGCGCTAAAAGCGTGAATCGCCTCGCCGACCTCTTTCTCGTTGCCGTACATCTGCGCGGTGTCGATATGGCGGTAGCCCACCTCGAGCGCCTTGCTGACCGCCTCCACCGCGTTCTCGGGTTTGATCTGATACGTGCCGAAGCCGAGCTGCGGAATCGTCTTGCCGCTATTTAACGTGATACTTGGAACTGTACTCACCACTTCACCTCTTTCATGTGTCCGCCAGTATAGCGCGGACACCCGGCGTGAAGAATGTAATAGCAGGTTACTTCGTATAGCTTCGCTCAATCATCTGGTCAGCTTGGGCGAAGCCATTCCCGGAGGGAAACTTCGTAAGCGAAGCAACGCTCTTACTAAAGAGAACATCGCCTAGCACGCACTTTCAGGGATGAAGTTCCGCTAACCTTGACAGGCTGAGATTTGCGGAGAAGTGCAGCAATGATAAATGGAACTGCTCCAAGGAGGAAAACAGCAATGAGCAACGAGCAAAAAGTGGAACTTCAATGCTCATTGCTCGCTATTTTCAACTCATTGCTGCTTTTAGTCCTTCGCCCACAAAATCCGCCCGCAGCTCGGGCAGCGGGTGATCTTTTTACCCGTTTTAGTCTTTTGGATCACGTGGATGGGCAGGCGCATACTGCACCCGCCGCAGCGCTGGTTGTCCACGATCGGCACGACGCCGACGCCGCGCTTGGCGCGGCGCACCTGTTCGTACTGCTTGAGGAGCGGGGCGTCGATGCCTTCGGCGGCGGCGTTGCGCTCGTCCGTCAAAGTGCTGATTTTCTCCTCGACCCCTGCGACACGCGCCTCTTCCGTTTGGGCCAGTTCGCTCAGTTGAGGTTTTAGCTCGGCGAGCGCGGCTTTAAGCTCGGCGACTTCTCCCTCTAACCCCTCCATGCGCTCCATGAGCGGCAGCGTGTCGTCCTCTAGCTCCTGCACGCGCGTCGCGAACTGCAACTCCTGATTCTGGTACTGCGCCGCTTCGCGCGTCGGGCCCGCTGCGATGGCGGCGTTCGCGGCGCTCTCACGGCGCTCGTTCAAGGTTTTAATCTCCAGCTCGTTGCGGTTTACCTCCTGGCGCACCTCACTGAAACGCGCCTCGGTCTGCGCTAGGCGCGCCTCTAACGCCTCTTTGCGCTCCCTCGCCGCGACGAGGTCTTTGGGGGTGCGCCCCTTCTCCTCTTGTAAGGTATCGAGGTCTAAGTCACGCAGTTGTACTTGGCTGAGTTTGTCGAGCATGGGTCCTCCTGATAGCAGGTATCATCCGGTCAGAAACGCGCTCACGTCACGCCGTGTGGCACATGTTTACGATAATATCTGCGTCTCTCAGTATGCTTGCCGCTACACTGAGCCTCAGAGCCACCCTACCACCCTGCAGGGCCCCGTCCAATCGCGCAAAAAAAACGCCCGCCAGTGTGCATCACGGCGGGGTGGGCTATGAGGGCGGCGGGGGCGTCTGAAACGACATACTTTAGCTTACCACTTCGCAAGAGGTCCTGTATTCTCTTTCGCCAACCGCCGCTACGCGCCCTCGTACCGCGTAACCGGTAGGTTAGACTGTCCTCCATGCCCGAGACTGCCTTCGAAGACTCGATCGAAAATTTCATCTCTCAGTGGAGACCCTACGCCGCGAGCGTGCAGCTCTTTTCGCGCACGGAGGGTAATCCGCTCTTGGAATGCAGCGCGGCAGGGAAAATCTTTCATGTGTTGGAGCGCACGGGTCCGTACGGCGTCGTGCCGGGCAGCGCACAGATCATCGTCAACGCGATGACCGAAACCGTCGAGAAAGCCGCCGAGAGGCGCAAGCGTCTGGAGGTCACGGGGCTCAGCCGGGTTCACGCGCAGGGCCCGGTGCTCTTGCGGCAGCAGCGCACCGTCGTCATAGATGCGGGCATTCCTCTAATCGTGAGCGTTTTCGCGGGCCTACCCGGTGACGTGGCGGCGGGGGACTGGCTCAGGTTGGACTCCCTTGCGCCGCTCCACGGCTTCGTGACCTCTACGGCGCAGCGTCCTTTGGTCAGTGCGCAGGGGGAAGAGGGGTTGTAGGTCTTCGGGACGCCGGATGTGGTCCGGGCGAAGGGGCGGACGACTTAAAGAGGATACACGCCGACTACAGCGACGAACAAAATAAGGGTGAAAAGACCGCGCATAAAGGCGAGTTTACCGCGCGGCGCTGTAGGCGCGTGAGGCAACTCTTACGGGACGCGCCGACCTCTTAACCCTTCCTTGCGCGCCTTGCCCGCCCAGTTATGCGCCTGTCTCAGCGGCTCGGGCAGCTTGGTTTTTCCCGGCAAGCTGCGGACGAAATTCAAGACCTCGAGCATTTCAACCTTATGGCCCGGCGAGAGGTAGAGAGGTTTGACGCCCGTCCTCGAGCGGTACACCCAGCCGATTTGCTCTTGTTTGGCCTCGAGTGGCACCGCGCGCCCAACCTCTTTGTCCAACTCCCCTACTGCTTCTCCGTAAAGCCGACTTTTCGCCACCCCGATGCTCGGCGTGTCCAGATGCACACCTAAGTGCGACGCGATTCCTAGACCCCTCGGATGAGCGATTCCTTGACCGTCCACGAGTAAGAGGTCGGGCGGCGTAGAGAGTTCGGCTAACGCGCCCAAATAAGCGGGCGCTTCGCGGAAGGAGAGGAAGCCGGACACATAGGGAAAAACCTCTTCCTGGTCCACCGCCGCGAGCCCTATCTCTCTGACCTCTTGCGCCGCCACATCCCACAGAACCGCCGCTGCAACGATAGGTCCGTTTTGTATCATCGAGGCGTCCAGAGCAGCCAAGGTGCGGACGCCCCCGAGACGCCCCTCCAACCTCACCTGCGCCGCAAGCTCGCCCTGCAGACGCCGCGCTTCATCTAGGTTCTCAGGTTTTGGAAACATGGGACACTTTACCTTTTGGAATACTGCAGCGTCTCAGCTAGGCTGTGTTGACATCTGATTTCGAGAGGCACGCCAAAAATGCTTACACGATACGAAGTCTGCAGTTTGCTATCCCTCTTCTTTGCCCCCTCCTTCCAGCTTCTTATTTCTTCACTCAGTATGGTACATCTCAGGTTCAAAAAGTACGAAATATCAGCGGAACCTAACGAGCCTTTCAGGTTTTCTCAACTCGCCAACCCGAAAGCTAAGCACTCGAGGACGCTTCTATCCTCTCCATCCGTTAAGCTGTTGCCATGAACTTTCTCAACGACGCCGACGTGCAGGCCGCGCTCTCTTGGGACGCGGTTTTGACCAGCCTGGAGACCGCTTTTCAAAACCCCGCTCGCTACTTCTCCCCCGAGCGCGTGGTCATCCCCGCGCCCGCAGCGGGTACGTATCTCACCATGCCCTGCGCCGACGCCGAGGGCTGGTTCGGTGTAAAGCAAGTCGGCGTGATCCCGACGAACGCGGACCGAAACCTCCCCACCGTCCAAGCGCACTATACCCTGATGAATCCCACCGGAACGCCCGTACTCTCTACCGCCGCAACCGCCTTGACCCGCATCCGCACGGCGGGCGCGTCGGCGCTAGCGGCGAAATACCTCGCACCCGAAAACGCGAAGACGCTCCTCGTCATCGGCACGGGCGCGCTCGCGCCGTTCATGGCACGGGCGCACGCACACGTGAGGGAGTACGAACGGATTTTCGTGTGGGGACGAGGCGAAAGCAGAGCGGCGCAGACGGTGAAAGAGGTGCGAAAAGAGAGTGCAGACGTAGAGGTCAGTGTGGCGTTTAACTTAGAAGAGGTGCTGAGTCAGGCAGACACGATAAGCGCGGCAACGACCTCAAACCAACCCCTCGTCCGCGCCGAATACCTGAGGGGTAGTGCTCAGCATATCGATTTAGTCGGCGCATTCACGCCCGAAATGCGCGAGTCGGATAGTGAGACGTTTAAGAGGTCAGAGGTGTTTGTGGATGACGTAGAGGCCGCAAAAGCCGAAGCGGGCGACCTCATCCAAGCGGCGCAGGAAGGTTGGTCCTTTGAAGCGGTAAGAGGAGACCTCGCCAGCCTCGTCTCGGAGCAGACCAAGCGAAGCAGTGAAGAGGTCACGACGCTCTTCAAGTCAGTCGGCGTAGCGCTAGAGGATTTGGCAGTAGCGAAGCTGCTCGTGAGGTAGCGCCGACGTTAGGGCGTCAGGACGGCGCGTCAACCTTGCGCTCAGCCTCGGATTCGTCACGAGTCTCTGCCTCGTCGTCATCTTCATCATGATGTTGGAGCACGTAGGAGCGCACGACGAAAAGGAGTACGAGCAGGAACACGCCGCAACCTACAAGCCATAAGATTATTTCAGCGGACATCTTTAGATGATAAGCGAAGGGCGCTTGAGCGAATGTGAGGCGAACAGCGCTAAATCATGAGGTGGCGGATAACCCCAGATAAGCCTCCGCTACCCGCTCGTGGTTGGCAAGTTCGCTCGCGGGCGCACCGAGGACGACTTCGCCGGTCTCGAGCAAGTACCCGTAATCCGCTAACCTCAGCGCCACCTTCGCGTTTTGCTCGATGAGTAAAACCGTGACCCCCTGCGCCTTGAGTCCTTCCACCACCCGAAAAATCTCTTTGACAATGAGCGGCGCGAGTCCCAAGCTGGGCTCGTCCAATAGAAGAAGCTGCGGACGGCTCATTACTGCCCGTCCGACGGCGAGCATCTGCTGTTCACCCCCCGACATCGTCCCGGCGAGCTGTTTTTTGCGCTCCGCGAGGCGCGGGAAGGTGTCGTAGACTTGCGCTAAATCCTTTTTGATATTTTTATCCCGCTTGCGAAAACGGTGAAACGCACCGAGACGTAAGTTATCTTCGACAGATAACGCTGCAAAGAGTTCGCGCCGTTCGGGAACGAGGGTGATGCCTTTCTCGACTAGGCCTTCGGGCACAGCGCGGCTGATATCTTCATCCGCGTAGACTACGGACCCTTCATGCTTGGGAATAATACCCATCACCGCGTTCAAGAGGCTCGTTTTCCCTGCTCCGTTCGCTCCGATGACCGTCACGAGTTCACCTTTGCGCACGCTCAGTGAAACTTCAGAAAGGGCTTGCACGCCGCCGTAGCGGACGCTCAGGTTATGAACCTCTAAAACCGTACTCCCTCGTGGCTCCCTTGCCTCTTTACTGACCTGTTCACTCATTCGTCCGCACCCAAATACGCCTCTAACACTTGCGGATTCCCTCTCACTTCAGCGGGCGTTCCTTCGGCGAGCTTCGTTCCGTAGTTCATCACGACGATGCGCTCGGCTAACGCCATCACCAAATCCATGTCGTGCTCGACGATGAGCACGGTGATACCCTCGCCTTGCAGCTTGCGAATGAGCGTCATTAACTCGGTCTTTTCGTGTTTGCGCAGCCCGGCGGCGGGTTCGTCCAAGAGGAGAAGTTCGGGGTCGGCCATGAGCGCACGGGCAACTTCTAAGAGTCGCTGTTTGCCGAGAGGTAGGCTGTCGGCAGTATCGAAGGCGTTCTCTGCTAGGCCGACGCGCTCTAACTGCCTGAGCGCCTCGGCTCTCGTCCGGGCGTTCTCGCGGCGCTCCAACCCCAACATCCCCTGCACGAAGTTCGAAGAGGTGCGCGTGTAACCTCCAAGTGCGACGTTCTCCAAAAGACTCATATTGCTGATTAAATTGAGATGTTGGAAGGTTCGAGCGAGCCCGCGCCGCGCGATTTTGTGGGGGGGCAAGTGGCTTATCTTCTGAGCGTCAAAGCGAATCTCGCCTTCAGTTGGTTGCAAGACACCCGTAATGAGGTTGAACACCGTCGTCTTCCCCGCGCCGTTCGGACCGATGAGCCCTAAGATTGCGCCTTGTTCCAGCTTAAACGAGAGGGTGTCTACCGCCCTCAGACCCCCGAAGACTTTAGAGACGTTGGAGAGGTCTAAAAGCGGCTCTCGTACCCCTTGCTGACGCTTTTGGCTCGAGGTTTTCCTACGCGGCGGCAACGGCTCCGCCTCACGAACGCTTTCGGGTGGCGGCGTCGGCAAAAAGCCGTTCAGAAGAGGCAACAGCCCGCGCCGCGCCCGGTGCAGCACCAAGATCAGCACGAAGCCAAACGCGATAATCTCGTAGTTTCCACTCCGCCCGATGAGTTGCGGCAGCGTCTCTTGCAACACCTCTTCAAACACAACGAAGAGCCCCGCCCCGAAAATCGCCCCCCACAAACTGCTGAGCCCGCCCACGACGGCCATAATCAAGAAGTCAATCGACTGATTGAGGTCAAACGGGTTTGGGCTGACGAAGCGGAAGAGGTGCGCAAAGAGCCCGCCCGCGAGCGCTGCAAACGCCGCCGCGAGCACGAACGAGAGCATCTTGAGACTTGCCACGTCCACGCCAAAAGACGCCGCCGCCACCGCACCTGTGCGAAGCGATTTAATCGCGCGTCCGGTGCGTGAACGCATCAGATTCAGCGACAAGACAAGCACGAGGAGCGCACAACCCCAGACAAGATAGTAGTAAAAGCGCTCGTCACGCAGCGAGAAGCCGAAGATACTTAAAGCGGGAATTCGCTGCGCCGCGCCGATGCCGTAGCCCGTGTTGCCGCCTGTGACCTCTATCCAGTTGCGCAAAATTCCGGTGATGACGATGCCCCAGGCGAGCGTGGCGAGCGCCAAAAAGTGACCTTTGAGCCGCAAGGTAATGAGCCCGATAAACCACGCGACGAGTGAAGACAGGGCGACGCCGCTCAGGATGCCGAGCCAGGGGTTTAAGCCGTAACGACTCGAGAGAATCGCCGCCGCGTATGCCCCCACGCCCATAAACGCCGCCTGTCCCAGAGAGGCTAGACCTGCGTACCCTGTGAGCAAAACGAGCCCCATCACCACCATGCTGTACATGCCGATGAAATTCAGGAGCGTGACGTAGAAGGGCGAGAGCACCCAGGGCGCAACCGCTAGAAAGATGAGGAACGCCGCAAGCAAGCCGAGCCGCCAGGGAATGGCGAGACGCTGCACAGAGGTTGTGCGCTTAGGGTCTAACCTCTCCGTTTCGGGCACACGCCCTGCCCTGACCTCTTCCCTTGCCATCAGTCCACGTGCTCCTCGAAGTCTTGGTGTTGCAATGAGCGCACGAGTAATACGGGAATAATCAGCAGAAAGACAAGCACGTCCTTGTACGCTGATGAGATATAAAACGCGCTAAACTGCTCCGCCACGCCGATAAAAAGCGCCCCCAACGCCGCCACCGCCGGATTCACTAGCCCACCGATGACCGCGCCAACAAATCCTTTGAGCCCCAAAAGAAACCCGAAGTCATAGACCATCTTCGTGATCGGCGTAATCAGTACGCCCGCGACTGCACTGAGAAATACGGAAATTGTAAAGCTCAAGCTGCCAGCTTGCACCGCGCTCACCCCGACGAGCCGCGCCCCCAAGCGGTTTACCGCCGCCGCCCGAAGCGCTTTGCCGTAGATGCTGCGGCTGAAAAAGAGGTATAAAGCACTCATCATTAAAGCAGCCACCGCGAGCACCCATAAGCTCTGATAGCTCACGAAGACAGGACCTAAAAGCGTGCCGCCCTCTTGAAAGGGGGGGATATCGTAGGCGTTGGGTCCCCAAAAAGCCAGTCCTAAACCTGTCAGCGCGAGGTGTAAGCCAATCGTGAGGATGAGGAAAACGAGGACAGACGCTCTGGGAAGAGGTTGCACGATAAGCCGGTAGCAAAGCGGTCCGAGAAGTGTCGTGAGCGCCACTGCAAGCAGGATTTGTAGCCAGTAGTTGAGCCCTGCCGAAACCGCCAGCGTGATGACGAAATAGATACCCGCTGCAGCGAGTAAGGGGACAACGGCGCGAACCAGCGCCTGCAAATAGCGCCGCTCCAAAAGTGCACCAACCGCCTCAAAGAGCGCCCACGCTACGAGCGCCGCCACAACGAGATAGAGCGTCCCCGGCACCTGCGCCGCTTGGAAACTTGCGACGGTCAGCGCTGAGAGCATCACAAATTCTCCTTGTGCAACGTTAATCACGCTCGTCACGGAGTAGAGCACGACGATACCCAGCGCCATGAAAGCGTAAATTGCGCCGTTGGTAAGTCCATCGAAGAGAAGCGTTAAAATAATCGAGGGTTCGAACAAAGTAGACCTCTTCTGATTCCCAACAAGAAAGAAAGGGTAGCCGTAGCTACCCTATGACTCACTCTTGTTCGGCGAGCGTCCAAGTATTATCTCGAATCTCGACAAGAACTAAGGCGCGCTCATCGAGACCTAAGTGGTCTTCAGCGGTGTAGTCGAACACGCCGCCTATTCCGGTATAAGGTTCAGCCGCTTCTAAAGCGTCGCGAATCGCGGTGCGGGCGGCGTCTAAGTCGCTCAAGTCTGCGCCCTCTTCGACAACTTGGGTGATGGCGAGTTCTAAGAGCTTCACGGCGTCTTGGGCGTGACCGCCAAAGGTGCTCGCCGTGCCGTCGCCGTATTCGGCTTCGTAAGCGGCGATGTACTCGAGCGCCACCGGCTTAATCTCACTGTCATCGGGGAGCTGCTCCGCTACAATCATCGGACCGATGGGAAGAAGGGTTCCCTCAATCGCGTCACCGCCGAGCTGCAAGAACTCTGGGTTGCCCGTCCCGTGACTCACATAAATCTGTCCTTCATACCCTCTATCACGGAGCGCATTCACGACTAGAGCAGAATCACGCACGACACCCCATACGAGCACCGCATCAGGCTGACGCGAGACGACACGCAACGCTTGCGGCGTCACGTTCGTATCGTTGCGTCCGTGCCGCTCGACGGTAGGAATCTCGATACCCGCCTCACTCGCAAGTGCCTGAAACTCCGTCAAGCCGCCCTCGCCATAAGCGTCATCCAAACCCATAAAGGCAACGCTCTCAAACCCCTGTGCCTGAATATCTTGGGCGATGCCCTCAATCATCAAACGGTCAGTCTGTGGCGTCTTAAAAACCCAATAGCGCTCGTCTACAGGCTCGATAATCGACGCGGACGCCGCCATCGAGACGGTTGGAACCTCGGCCTCTTGCACCGTATCGATGATGGCTAAAGAGTTCGCCGTGATGGTGCAACAAATCACCGCGTGCACCTCTTCCTCACTAATGAGGCGGCGCACGTTGGTCACAGCTTGAGAGGTCTCGGTTGCGTCGTCTAAAAAGATAATCTCAACCGGAATTCCGGCGATGCCCCCCGCCTCATCGAATTGCTGCTGCAGAAGCCGAAAGGTGTTCGCTTCGGGCTCGCCGAGTGCTGAGGCGGGACCCGTCGCCGAGGCGACTGCGCCGATGCGGATGGTTTGGGCGAAGGCTGCGCCCGACATCAAACAGATCGTGAGAATGAGCGTGAGAGAAACTCTAAGGGCGTTCATACCTCTTCCTCCTTTGACTACGCTGGAATTACGACATAAAGCGTTTGGAGCGCAGCCTTCCACATTTTTCTATACCCTGTAAGCATACCCAACCTAACGTTCGTTCGCAAGAGGAAGCAGGTATCACACGGATTCCGGTTAAACACTGCATAAACTCTAGCGAGTTTCTTCCGTTCCTAACCGGAATCCGTATTTTTTCATCTCGCTACGCTCGGGTTGATTTCTAAAAGAATCAACCGGAAATGGTATTATCTAGTCACAAACGCGCTCAGCAAATGTAGTGCTGCTCGACATGCACGTTAAGGATGATACCTGCGACAATTCGTTTCAGCGAGAAAGGAAAAGAGGCTCGAGCCTCCACTCCCCTCAAACCGCTCGTTAGACCGCCACCACCGGACGCGCCGCCATAAGAGGCTCTTTCACCTCTACCTCTTCAAACGGCGTCCCCTCCTCAAACCACGTTTTCGGCGCAGGCGCACCCCACAAGGTCTGGCGCTGCGGGTCGTTCAAAGTCCAGCGAATCGGCTCGAAGTCGGGGTCTACGGTGAGGTAGTCGCTGGTGAAGAGTTCGGTGCGGTGTCCGTCGGGGTCGCGGATGTAGAGAAAGAAGGCGTTCGAGATGCCGTGTCGTCCGGGACCGCGCTCTAAGGCGTCCACATACCCCGTTGTCGCTAGCACGTCGCAGCAGTGGATGATATTCATGGCAGTCGGAACCCACACGCCGAGGTGATGCAAGCGGGGTCCACGCCCATTTGTCAAAGCTAAATCATGGACATTGCCTTTACGGTGCATCCAGACCGCCCACAGCTTAGGGTTATCGCCTTCAGTTTCGGTGTATTCCGTCGTGCGAAAACCCAGCTCGCCCGCGTAGAAGTCGTGTGTACCTTGCAAATCCGAGGCGAAGAGGTTGAAGTGGTCAATCCTCATAATTTGTGCGCCCTGGTATTCACCGTAATGCTGGAGTCGGCGTTCAACTTGGTCCATCTGGTAGTAAAACTCCAAAGGAACCCCGAACGGATCACGGACCTCTAAAGTACGCCCCTGCGCGTGGCGCTCTACCCACTGCGGCTCTAAATCTCTCTCCCGAAAGAACGCTTTGGCTCTATCCAAATCCTCCTCACTACCGACTTTGTAAGCGAGGCGGCGGCATATGGGCGTGTCGGTCTGGCTCAGGATGATGGAGTGGTGGTTGCGCTCCTCGAGCCCCCGCAAGTAAAGAGAGTCTCCTGAGCGTTCGGTTTCGACTAATCCTAGAGCGTCCACGTAAAAAGCCTTGGAGCGTTCCAAATCCGTCACGCCGAGTTCCAAGTGGCTGAGGCGGATGATGTTGAAAGGTGGGTTGGTGTTGGCTTGTTTGATAGGCATGATCGCTCTAATCCGCTGAAACCGCCGATACAGCTTCATTAACTGTCTCATCACTCCGCTCCAAAAACGCCTTAATCCTCTCCACATAAGGCTCCTTGTCGTAGTTCTCGTACAGTGCACACTGCGTCCGCACCGGGTCGCCGAAGAAGAACTTCTCATACAAGTTTTGGCGAGCGCCGAAGGATGAAATGGTCATGTCCCACGCTAAGCGGTAGAGTTTGATGCGCTCGTCACTGTTGGCACCTCTCGCCTGCAAGAACTTAGAAATATTGTCGCCCATCGGTCCCTTGCGATCCTTCTCGGTAGGAATCATGATGATGCCCGAGGCGCTCAAGAGTTGGATGACCTCTGCCATGCGCGGATAGAGCTGTGGGTAGAGGTTGCGAGCGGCGTTCAAAGGGCCTTTGGCGGGCGTCATGGTGCCGTATTCGTCCAGCATCGCGCCCTGCTCACTGGCGACTTTGAGCGCTTTCATCACCTCTAAGTTAATGATGATTTCCGCCACCTTCTGCTGCACGTGCTGAAACCGCGCCGAACCGATCATCTCCACGATGGACTGCGCCACGCCCAAAAACGCCTCGGTTTTAGCGATTTTGACGTTCACGACTTGATGCGCCATGTGGTAGACCGCGCCCGTCGTGCCGTAGGCGCGGTTAGCGAGCTTCACGTCGTTGATAATAAAGACTCTATCCCAGGGGACGAGCACGTCGTCAAAGATAACCATCGCGTCGAGTTCGTCGAAGCGGGAGCCCAAAGGATGGTCCTCGTGGCTCCGCCCGATGTCGAGCGGTTCGCGGCACTGGAACGATAAGCCCGGCGTGTTCGTCGGCATAGCGAAGGCTAAAGCGTAGCGCGTCAACTCCTCTTGCTCTTTGAGAACCGTCGAGGGGAAGATGAGGATTTCGTCAGCGATGGGCAACGTTGCCATCATCCGCGCCCCGCGCACGACGATGCCCTCATCCGTCTCTTTTACGAGTCCTAACGCGATGTACGGATCGTCGAGTTGGTCTGCCCTTGCCTCCCGGTTCACCTGCGGATTCGTCAAGGCATGGGTCAGACAAAGGTCGTTTTCACGGACGTACTCGTAGTACGACTTCATATTCTCGCCAAAGCGCGGGTCGCCCTGGTCGAAGTACTGCGCCGCCTTCGCCGCCGCCATCAGGTTCACGTTCATGTAGTCGGGGGCGCGTCCGATAAAGCCCAAAGAGGCGTCCGCCCAGACTTTGTGCATCTGTGCGCGTCGCTCTAAGTCCTCCCTCGACTTAGGCTCTAAAAAGCTCAGTCCTACTCTATCGCCCGTCGTTGGGCTTTCGTAGGTCATCGTGTCGCGTAACTCAGGCTCGTGCTGCAAATCATAGAGCTTGGCGATGCTGGCGGCGGCGTTTTTGGTGTAGATGTGGATGGTGGGGTCTTCGATTTTCTCGCCGTCTATATAGATATTCGGCGGGTTTCGTTTGAGACCTTCTAGGAATTGTTGGCCGGTGCGTGCGGGCATTTTGGCTCCTTTCAGGAGAGGCGATTAGCTTTTAGCGGTTAGGTATTAGCTTAGGAAGTTGAAAGTGACGAGTGCTGAGTGGAAAGTTAAACCTCTTACTTGATGTAGTTGTATTTGAAAACTTTGATGGTGTAACCGTTCGGGTCTTGGATGAAAAAGCCGTAGGGTCCTTGCTTATGGCTGTAAAGCTCTCTCATATCGCGTCCCATCTCAGCTTGCGGTGCTAACTTTTCGTACATCCGGTCAACCGCTTTGAAGTCGGGTAACTCGAGACCCAGATACTTAACCGTCGAAGCAGAAAGCGTTTCCTCTGAGCGGTCAAAGATGAGGGTGAACCCGTCTTCCAAATTCAGCCATAACCGCCCGATGTTAGCGTCGTAATTAGCTTCCTCTAAACCCAGCACTTTGTAGAACGCTCGTGTTTGCTCCAAATCGTTCGTTTGAAGGGCGATGTGCTGAAGTCGCGCCATACTTAGCGTTGCTCCTCTATAGAGCTTGGATGAACCGCTTCAAGCTCCGAATATCTCTCGAAATCTTTGATATTCAGCGTTAAAAGATTCTTTACATCGTGCGTTTGCATCGCGGCGACTAAACGGGCGTCGTGGACTTGTTTGCCTTTCACATCGTGTCGGGTGACAAGCTCGAGCCAGTTCACAAATACGCCCTGCATATCTGGAAGGAGCGGAAACCTCTTACTCACTCGGTCTACCACTGTGCTTACTTTCGCCGTCGCCCAACCCAAACCGTTTTTATCCGCTGGGCGCGTCACCACACTCCAAAACTCATAGATGGTTTGTGGAACCATCACAACCTCATCCTGACGTAGCGCGAGCGTTTCTAGTGCCTCCATAATGAGCGGATGTTGCTCAGCACCCGTGTCCGCGTAGCGGAGCAAGATGTTCGTATCCATCAGGTAGCGCGGCATCAGTCGTAAATGGAGTCACGGCTCACCGCCCAATCAGAGAGTCCGGGACCTTCTCCAAACGTTTTGACGAGTTCACGCAAATCTTTTACACGCTCCTCGGGCGTTAAGTTCGCCCACTCAGGACCAAAACGCGGCGTCTCCTCTAGCGGCTCCGCGCTAACCTTAAAGCGCACGTTTGGCGCAACCTCACCAAGCTGCTCTTTCGTCAGATGAAGTTCACCGTTTTCGTCAGTCTCGAGTTCTAGCTCAATCACTCTTCCCATCATCCACCTCCTCACACGCCTAACTTCGGAATTCTATGCTCCCCCAACGCCACCGCGATGTTCTTCGTCTCCATATAAAAGTCAAACGAGTAATCGCCCCCGTCACGCCCGACACCCGACGCCTTCATCCCGCCAAAAGGCGTGGGCAAATGGCGGACGTTCTGCGAGTTGACCCAGACCATGCCCGCGTCTAAGTTTTGCGCGAAGCGGTGGGCGCGGGTCACGTCCTTCGTCCAGAGGTAAGCCGCGAGCCCGTAGCGGACACCGTTGGCAAGCTCTAAGGCTTCGGCTTCATCTTTGAAAGGTATCGCCGTGAGGACGGGACCGAAAATCTCCTCTTGGGCGATGCGCATGTCGTTCTTTGCACCCGTAAAAAGGGTGGCGTTAATCAAATTCCCTGAAACGTTCTCACCGCCAGCGGCGACGGTTGCGCCTTCGTCCCTTGCCAAAGCCATATAACTCATAACCTTTTCTAAATGCTTAGGATGAATTAAAGGACCGATGTCCGTAGCAGGGTCGAAGGGGTCGCCGACGGTGATATTCTTGGCGCGTTGGGCGAGTTTGGCGGTGAAGTCGTGGTACACGGATTCTTGGACCAAGAGGCGGCTAGAAGAGGTACACCGCTCCCCATTCAGGCTGTAAATCATGAACATCGCCGCGTCAAGAGCGCGTTCTAAGTCCGCATCGTCAAAGACCACAACAGGATTCTTCCCACCCAACTCAAAATGCACCCGCTTCAAGGTCGCCGCGCCCTGCGCCATGATGTGAGACCCCGTGACCGACTCGCCCACGAACGCCACCGCTTTGATGTCGGGGTGCTCGGTGAGCGCCTTGCCTGCGGTTTCGCCGTAACCGTTGACGAGGTTGACGACGCCTGCGGGGATGCCCGCCTCGAGCACAATCTCGGATAACAAGGACGCTGTAACCGGGCTCCACTCAGCGGGTTTATGGACGACAGTGCAACCTGCGGCGAGTGCCGGAGCCATCTTCCAAGTCGAGAGCATAAAAGGTGTGTTCCAAGGGGTGATGATGCCCACCGGACCGATAGGTTGGCGGATGGTGTAGTTGAGGTGCTCGTCTGTAGGGAGGCTCGAGCCATCTCTCGCGCTCTCGCACCTGTCCGCGAAGAAGCGGAAGTTCTGCGCGGCGCGAGTCGCCGCTTTGCTCATGAAGCGAATCGTCTGCCCCGTGTCGAGAACTTCTAAGAGCGCGATTTCTTCGGCTCTTTCCTCAATCAAATCAGCCACATGGTGCAGCAGGCGTTTGCGCTCTTTTGGGGAGACGTTGCGCCACGTTTTGAAGGCTTCGGTAGCAGCTTTCGCAGCTTTGTCAATATCCTCTTCATTTCCTGACGCAACCTCAGCGATGACGCTGTTGTCAACCGGGCTTAGCGTTTCGAAGGTCTCGCCCGACGCGGACGCAACCCATTCGCCGTTAATGAGGTGCTTGATACCTCTTTCAGCTACCTTTTCACGAAACGGCTTGACCTTCTCTTGATGGACAGCACTTTCGCTAAAGACTGGAACTGCGCCGCTCATGCGTTCACCTCTTTTTTCTGAGGAGTAGCGGACTCGAGCCTCTCCTCTACCACCTTATTCTCTAAGACCCCTACGCTTTCAATCTCACAGCGAATCTCATCTCCTGGATGCACGTGCGAAATCCCTTTCGGCGTTCCTGTAAGGATAATGTCGTTCTCTTGCAAGGTCATGAATTCGGAGACGTATTCGATGATTTCAGGGATGTTGTAGAGCATGTCGCGGGTCGTGCCCTCTTGCCGCAACGCGCCGTTGACGTGCGTGGTGAGCTTCAAGTTATGCGGGTCGGGGATGTCGGCGGCGTCTACCCACCAGGGACCGAGCGGTAAAAAGGTGTCAAAGTTTTTGGGCTTAATCGGCGGGCGGAAGTGGTTGATGACGAAGTCGCGGACGACTAAATCATTCGCAACCGTATAGCCTTTAACGTAATTCAGAGCGTTCTCAGCTCTAACGCGCCGCGCCGGTCTACCGATGATGAGCGCGAGTTCGTTTTCGTAGTGCATATACTCGACGCCGTGCGGTTTGACGATGTTGCCCAAGTGACCCGTTAAAGCGTTGCGCAGTTTCGGAAAGAGCGCGGGAACGTCGGGGCGTTCTAAGTCGAGTTCGGTGGCGTGATCGCCGTAGTTCAAAGCGAGCGCGAGGATGGTGCCTGGCTCGACAGGCGGCAGCCACGTCACCTCATTTTGTTTGTAACGCTGCCCAGACGCGGTGACGACTTGGTTGTCTTCGATCAACACCTCTTCGTAGTGTCCGTTGACGATGACTCTGGCGTGTTTCATAGACGCTGTACCTTTCGTTCTATAAACGCTGCTAATTCGTCCATAAGAGGTTGATCTCTCTCTACATCGAAAGGACGTGAGTGTCTCTCTTCGGCGTTGTAACTCAGGTAGACCGGACCTTTGCGCTTCTCTTCAGGCTCAGACATGTACCTCGGTCTGATATGCGCGTGCAAGGCGGGGTCGGTATTGCCTAGCACGGAATAGTTGATTCGGTAGGCGTCCGTGACCTCTAGAAGCGCGTCGCCGACAACCGCCATGTCGCTCAGATACTGGACACGTACCTGCGTAGTCAGAGCGTTGAGGTCGTAAACCACCGGGTCAGGCAGAAGCAAACAGTACCCGTAGAGATGTTGCTGGTCGCCTAGCACAACCCAACCCGAGGGAACGCGGCAAATGACTGTAGGATTGTCACCTCGGTGGGCAGCACGTACTCGTTGATGAATGAGGGTTGGGATAACAACCTCCTAACTTCCTTAATATTGAGGTTCACTGACAACTGCACGCACCTCTTTACGCACTTACCCCGGCGCGCTCAAAAATTCCGTATTTTTTCAACGTCTCCTTGAGTTTAACCTCATTCTCGGGCATCATCGGCCCAAGCGGTAAGCGCCACCTCTTCTCGCACAAGCCCATCATGGAAAGGGCGGTTTTAAGCGGTACAGGGTTCACCTCGATGAACAGCATGTCGTTTAGCTCGAGCATCTTGTAGTGCAACTCCCGCGCACCATCCCAATCCCCCGCCGCTGCCCGGTTGTACAGCTCGGCAATCTCCCTGGGCGCAACCACCCCCGTCGCGCTCACGTGACCGGAGCCGCCCAAAGCGAGCATCGGATATGTGAGCGTTTCCATGCCGCAGTAGACGCCGAAATCACTTCCAGCATGAACAAAGGTGTAAGACACGTTGTCCAAGTTCTTCGTTGCGTGCTTCACGCCGACGATATTTTTGCAGGCTTCGCGGAGTCGTCCAATCGTTTTCGGTTCGATGTTGACCGCCGTGCGTCCGGGAATGTTGTAGAGGACGACGGGCGTGTTGGGTACGCTGTCAGCAATGCGTCTAAAATATTCGAAGAGGCTGTTTTGATTCGGCTTGATGTAGTAGGGGCTGATGATTAAGACAGCGTCCGCGCCGATAGATTCGGCGTGTTTGGTAAGTTCTAAGGTCTCGTCCAGATTATTCGTGCCCGTCCCCGGCATGACTGGAACGCGCCCATTGACCTCTCGATAAACGAACTCCGCGACGTGCTTGCGCTCGTCTAAACTCAGCGAAGAGGGTTCACCCGTCGTGCCCGTGACACCTAAACCGTGTGAGCCTTCGCGGAGTTGGAATTCGATAATCTCTTTTAAGGCTGCCTCGTCAACCTTGGCGTCGCTGCCTGTGAAGGGTGTTGGTAAGGGGACAATCGAACCTTTCAGGGGTTGCATAACCTCTCCTAACTTTTTTGACTTTTCTAACCGTCGAGAATGGGCTCCCTTGCAGGAACCTCCAACCGTCCATAACGCCCCCCGAAATAGAGCAGCGGCTTACCGTCCTGATAACTCAAATGTTCCACCTCGCCAATATAGAGCGTGTGGTCGCCTGCCTCATGTGCCTCTACTGTTCTACAAACCAAGTGCGCTAACGCGCCGCGAATGAGCGGGAAACCGTCTTTGTACTCGTAGTGCACTTCGATGCTCTCGTCAGGACGCCCCGCAAAGAGGTTGCTCATCGCCTCTTGCGCTTCGCTCAGAATGCTCACGCCGTAGCGCTCGCTCGAGGCTAAGAGCGCGTGAGAGTTGGCGCTTTTGTCGATAGAGACCAGAACGAGGGGCGGCGCGAGCGACACCGACATAAACGCATTGACGGTGATACCTCTGACCTCTTCACCTTGTTGCACGGTGACGACGGTGACGCCCGTGCCGAAGCGCCCCAAGGTGTTGCGAAACTCGAGCGGGTTAATACCGGATTCGGCTGATTTAACTGACATTGTGCCTCCTACATTCAGCGCTTTTCAAAATCACTGAGTTTGTATCACGCAGATCTCATTGCGTAGCAATAGCGGAATTTCATCTCCTGAAGTGAGCGCTAAACAATGTTTTCTCAAGTGAGAGCGCTAATGACCAGATGCTACCTGCTATTCACACAACGATGATAGTTCTTTTTAGCTTTTTCTGACAATAGACGAAGCTGACGTTTGGCACAATTGTCTGTTTGCACAGATATTTCTGCTATAGTTATTGAAATCTCTAAAGGTTTTTATGGTGCTTAAATGGCTGCTCGAGCTTCCCTCTCTAAACTTAACGCTTCATAGCGGCAGTTCCGACGTAATCTTTGAAACCGTGCGCAGTGTCGGACAGGCGCGTCACCGCGCGTGGCTGAGCGAAACTGATTTGCGTTTAGGCGAAGCACCTCTCACGCAACTTCACCTCTTCGAACCCACACCGAGCATCATCGGTTACGCACTTACACCGAATCATCGTCATTTGCCTTCTGAAATCTTGGAGAAAGCAACAGCATTGAATATTGCCCTCTTCACCGCGCCGCCGCACGTCAACTTGGCGAGGGTTGAAGAGGCGGCGCTTAGCCTCCTTGCGCAGGAAAACTTAGCGAGTTTAGAGACGGGCTCGAGCCTTCAGAGCTATCTCTTAGACGCCTTAGAAAGTCCCAAACCCGAACGCGAGGCGTTAGAACGCCTCGCCACTTTGAGCGGTGGCTCCTTCGCCCTTCTTACCCCTTGGGGCTCGCTTCTGGCTCGCTCGGGCCCTGGAGGGTGGCGGCGAGCGCAGGGGTCTTTAGAGGCGCTTCCCGAAGGTCATGTGCGAAGAGGTGATGGGGATTATCTTGTCTTACGTGTCGAACAAAACGAGCGGCTGCGCTCGGTATTAATAGCGCAAGAGGTCGAACGAGCTTGGCTGCCCCTGTTGGAACTCGCCAGAGGTGTGCTGCGCTTGGCAGCGGCGGGGCGAGAGGTCGAAGCGCAGCGCTTCGGCTTCGACAAAAGCCTTCTGTTGAGCGAATGGTTGAGCAGCGGCGTCAGCACGGGTTTAGCAGAAAGGTTGAAAGAGGTGGGGCTCGAGGGGTCCTACCTCGTCGCCGTTTTAGGAACTTCTTCTAAGCGGAATAAGAAACGCCATACTTTTTTAGAGAGGTCAAAACGCGCAGGCGACGAGTTTTTTGAAACGCTCGCGCTGCCCAGCTTGTCAAACCAAAGAGGTGAAGAGGTCGTGTGGGCTTTTAGCGGCGCGGACCCTGACACGCAGCTTCAACCGCTTCTTGAAGCGCTGCAAACTGCAACCGATGAACCTTTTCAGCTTGGCATCAGCGCAGCGACGAACCAGAATGAGGTTAAAGCAGCATTCCAACAGGCGCGGTTGGCGGCGCAGGGCGTACGAGAGGTGCAAGGGGGTCGGAGTTTTGCGAAGCTCGAGCCCGTCACCTGGCTCTTGCAGCAGCAACCCGAAGAGAGTTTGAGGACGTTCCACACTGACCTCATCGGACCTCTTAAAGAGGCGGATGCCAACGGCAAACTCAGGCGCACCCTGCACGCCTATTTGCGTTCACCTCGTGACATGACGAGGCTTGCGGGAGAGCTTCACATCCACGTGAACACGTTGCGCTACCGACTTGGACGAATCGAAGCGCTCATCGGCTTGCCTCTCTCGGAGCCGCAGACGCTGGCGAAACTTTATTTGGCGGAGCGGATTGAGGGATTACTCGAGCAATGAGTTAAAAGTGGAAAGACTTTGGTTTTCACTCATTGCTCGGAACTCGCTACTCATTGCTCTCTTGCTATACTTCCCTGTGACCCGAACCGCGTCAGCCACGCCCCTTCATTCCAAAGTCGCCAACCTCTTAGAGCGAGACGACGTGCTCATTTTAGATACTGAGACCACCGGACTTAAAAACGCTGAGGTCATCGAAGTGAGCGTCATCAATACGAAGGGGGAGGTGCTGCTCGATACGCTCGTGCGTCCGCGCACCGCTTACATGAACCCGCACGCGCAGCGCGTTCACGGGATTTCTTTGGCAGCGTTGGAGGAACAACCCACTTGGCCCGAGATACTCCCTGAACTCGTTGACTTGACGGACCAAGCTACCGTTTTAGCTTGGAACGCGCCCTTCGACGCTCGCATGTTGGAGCAGACGAGCGCCGCTTGGAACGTGACGCATCCGAAGATTCTGTTCGCCTGCGCCATGCAGATGTACGCGCGGCTCAAGGGGACGAAGCGCACCGGGCTGCACAAAGCGGTAGGACAAGAGGGCTTGGCGCACCTCTTAGAGATGCACCAGAGCCACCGAGCGTTGGGGGATGTGAGATTTGTGTTGGAGGTCTTACACGCTTGCACGCGCAGACCTTAAAGAAGTAGGAAGCAAAGAGATAGAGAGAGGGGTGGGTTTGAAACCCACCCTTACTGCATTTGTCTCTTTCCGTGGCTTTTCCATCTCTGTCTACCAGTACCGATAGCAAATATCATCTGGTTTGAAACAATCTCATTTTGGAAAGCGGTGTCTAGCACGCACTTTAAGAGATGAGACCTGCGTTCAACTGTCTCAGTGTGTCGTGGAACTGCTGCAATACTCAATCTGTAGGCGCGGCGGCGGGTCCCGCACTCACATCTACCTCTTCGCGGTCGGCTCGAGCTTCTTCTGCCGCAACCTCATCCAAGAATTCCGTTTGCAAGCCCTTATAGAGGCTGTAGCACACGAAGAGAATCACGACGGCGAAGGGCAGCCCGAGCACGAGAACGGCGGTTTGGAGCGCGGTGAGACCGCCCCCGATGAGGAGCACCGCAGCGACAGCGCCTTCAGTCACCGCCCAAAAGATGCGCTGCGCGACGGGCGCGTCATCCTTGCCGCCCGCCGTGATGGAGTCGATGACCAGCGAGCCCGAGTCCGACGAGGTCACGAAAAAGGTGAAAATCAGCACCACGGCGATGAACGAGATGACCCCGCCTAGAGGGAGCGGCGAAACCATCGCGAAAAACGCCGTCGCGAAGTTTTCGTTCACCGCGCCGACGATGTCGTTGGTGCCGTTAAGCGCCTGGTGGAGCGCGGTTCCGCCGAAAGCTGAGAACCAGAAGAAGCACACGATGCTCGGCACGAGAACCACGCCCAACATGAACTCCCTGACCGTGCGCCCCTTCGAGATGCGGGCGATGAAGATGCCCACGAATGGAGCCCAGGAGACCCACCATGCCCAGTAGAAGACCGTCCAGGTGTTTTGCCAGGTGCCGCCCTCGTACACCTCACTCCACGTCCCTAAAAACATGAAATTCTGCAGGTAGTAGCCGACGTTTTGGATGAAGCCGTTGAGGATAAAAACCGTTGGACCGACGACGAGGATGAACGCGAGAAGAAGAGTCGCGATGCCGATGTTGAGGTCGCTGAGCCGCTTCACGCCGCCGTCCAAGCCCGCCACCACCGACATCGTGGCGATGGCGGTGATAAAGGCAATTACGCCGACCTCGACGACGATGGTGTCCGGCGTGTCGAAGAGGTAATTCATGCCCGCGCTGATCTGCCCCGCCCCGAGCCCTAGCACGGTGGTGATGCCGAACATCGTCGCGAGTACCGCAGTGGTGTCCACCACGTCGCCGATCCAGCCGTAGATGCGCTCGCCTAAAAGCGGGTAAAAGAGCGAGCGGACCGTCAAGGGCAAGCCCCAGTTGTAGGCGAAGAAGGCGAGGGCTAAACCCACCACCGCGTAGACCGCCCAGGCGTGCAGCCCCCAGTGCAAGAAAGTGGTCACCATGCCTACCTGCGCGGCGCTCTCCGTGCCCGACTGGGCTAAGAAGGGCGTCGTCGAATAGTGCGTGATGGGCTCCGCTACGCTCCAGTAGATGACGCCGATGCCCATCCCGGCGCTAAAGAGCATCGCGAACCACGAGAGCCGCGAGAATTCCGGGCGGGCGTCCTGACCACCGATGCGAATCTTGCCGAAGCGCCCGAACGCCAGAAAGAGCGAGTAGACGAGCAAGATGTTGACGGTCAAGATGAGAAACCAGCCGAACTGGTTCGAGACGTAGGTTTGCACCGCGCTAAAGGCGCTCGCGGCTTGTTCTTGGTAGAGAAGCGTCAGGACGAGCAGGACGATGATAAACCCGCTCGAGGTGAAAAACACCGGGTTGTGCATGTCCAGGCCCCAGCGCTGGATGTTCCTCTCGCCAATCCTACTGTCTACATCCTCACGACTTTTACGGTTGTCTGCCATTTCTACCCCTTATTTCGTCCCCCTGGACGTTGAGTAAACTCACCACTTCGCGCTACGTGTACAGCTCATGTACAGCACGCAGGTTGAGGGAAAACCTAGGTTTGATGAACGGCGCGGGTTAGTAGGTATCATCTAGTTTGAACCAATCCCACTAGATGGAGCGTCATCGAGTATGCACGTTCGGTAATGATACCTGCGTGATACAAGCTCAATGAAATCAGAAAGCCCTACAAGTCCCGTTACTTAAACCCAGAGCACGGTTTGTGCAAAAAGGTTGCCGTCACGCTTCACCAGTTTTACGAAAAGGGGCTAATCAGGAGCAGGCGAAGGTGTGTAACACCAAAGCGGCGAGTGACCTACACAAGGTTATACCACACCCTCGGATAAAGTCTAATTTTGAGTTTGCTGTAGACTCAGACGTTTCGGCTGAGCACGCTATAGGCGTACACGGGGTAAGTGTACACAGGGTACTCGGGGCAAGAGAACGCCGCTCAGAGATCCTAGACTTCTGGGCGGCGGCTGACTTCTGCACTTCTACTCTAAAGGGAACTGGTCCAAAGGGGTTGGACGTGTGCTTACTCGAAGCGTACGTCCACGACGGTATATTCCGTCGTGCGGTTGCCTAAAGGCACCTTGACCTTGTCGCCCGCTTGCTTGCCCATCAGCTTCGAGCCTAGAGGCGACTCGTCCGAGATGCGGTTGTCCAAGATGTCCGCCTCGTGCGTGCCAACTAAGTGAAAGGTGTTCTGCTCGCCCGAGGTGTCCTCGAGCGTCAGGCTCGCGCCGAGTCGCGCCACGGCGACGTCGCCCTCTTGGTGCTCGACGACGACGGCGCGGTGGATGATCTCCTCTAGGTCGGCGATGCGGGCTTCGTTCGCGCTCTGCTCCATACGCGCTTCGTCGTAGGCGGCGCTCTCACGGAGGTCGCCGTCGGCAATCGCTTGCCCCATGTTCTCAGAAATCTGCTGGCGGCGCACCTCGACTAGGTACTTGAGTTCGTCCTTGATCTTCTGATGACCTTGCGGGGTTAAGTAGATGGGTTTTTTGCTCATGATAGCGTGTCTCCTTTTGAGGGGGATACTTAAAACTTCGCGAGGTCAATTATAAGGCGGTATGCTAGCGAAGATGTTGGCTCAGCGTCAGAGAGGCTGAGCCGCCAGAATTCAATAGCCGGCGCGAAAGTAATTACGTGATTCTACTGATACCTGAATGATATTGCCCCCACACCTTAGAAAAGTCACGATCATTTTTCTTAGCGAGGGTATGCGCGACATAAACGAAACGGGCGGGGCGATTTATGAATCGCCCTAAATTTGCCTTCTCCTGTGACTTTTTCAGCGAGGTCTCCCAGTATAAGCAACTTGACTATACGGTCACACCACCTAGCAAGAGGTAATCTAAACTAGACAAGGTTTTGACCTCCTTACGCTCACTTTAGTTTAGGACGCTTTATGACTCAAAAATCACTCAACGAACAGCGCGAGCAGCGCCTTAAAAATTTGGACTCCTTGGAGGAGCGCGGCTTCGAGCCGTACCCTTACAGCTTTCGCGCGACGCACCGCGCGGCGGATTTGCAAGCGGCGCATGGAACCGCGGGGCCGGGCGACGCTTTTGAAGAGACCGTGACCGTTGCAGGGCGGGCGATGACGGTGCGGATGATGGGCAAGGCGTCGTTCGTGACCCTACAAGACGCTTCGGGACAGATTCAGGCGTACTTTCAGAAGGACGCCCTAGAGCGCTACAACGCGCTTAAAAAGATCGACTTGGGCGACTGGCTCGAGGTCACAGGTCCCCTCTTCGTGACCAAAACAGGCGAGCTGACTGTCAAAGCTACCGACTTTCGCCCGCTCGTCAAGTCGCTACGTCCGCTGCCCGACAAGTACCACGGCTTAGCCGATAAAGAGCAGCGCTACCGTCAGCGCCACTTGGACCTCATGGTCAACCCGGAGGTCAGGCGGGCGTTCGTGCTGCGCTCGCGCGCCACCAGCTACATCCGCCGCTACTTGGACGAGTTGGGGTTTTTGGAGGTTGAGACGCCCGTGTTGCAGAGCGTTCCCGGCGGCGCGGAGGCGCGCCCTTTCATCACGCATCACAACACGCTGGGCTACGACTTTCACCTGCGTATTTCCTTAGAGCTGTACCTCAAGCGCCTCATCGTCGGCGGCTTCGAGGCGGTCTACGAAATCGGACGCAACTTCCGCAACGAGGGGATGAGCCCCAAGCACAACCCGGAATACACGATGTTGGAACTTTACTGGGCGGGCAGGGATTACCTGGATATCTTAGAGCTTGTCGAGACGATGTACAGCTCGCTCGTGCAAGCGTTGACGGGCTCCACCACGCTCATCTATCAGGGGAAAGAACTGGACTTCAGCGCGCCCTGGGCCCGAGTCGACTACACGGGCGAGCTTAGAGCGAGGGCGAAGATGGACGCTGATCCCTTGGACGAAGAGGCGCTGCGCGCGTGGGTGCGCGAGCATCACGCGCCGCATAGCGGGGCAAATGGGGAGGCGTTGGCGGACCAGCCCATCGGTCAGGTGTACAACAAGCTCTACGACATCTACGTGGAGCCGCATCTGGAGCAGCCTACGTTCGTGATGGACCACCCGCTCGCGATCAGCCCCTTGGCGAAGAAGCACCGAAAGAGACCTGGCTTAGTTGAGCGCTTCGAGCCGGTCTGTGTAGGCATGGAACTCGGCAACGCATTTTCGGAACTCAATGACCCTGTAGACCAGCGGAGACGCTTCGAGGCGCAGCAAGCCCTCCGCGACGCAGGCGACGACGAGGCGCAACCCTTGGACGAGGACTTTTTAACGGCGCTCGAGTACGGGATGCCGCCCACAGGGGGTTTGGGTCTAGGGCTCGACCGCTTAGCGATCCTTCTGGCGGACGTGCCGAGCATCCGCGACGTGATCCTCTTCCCGCTCTTAAAGCCTGAAGCTTAAAAGAGGTGTCCCGTTTTATGCGAAAGCGACGTTGCGCCGCTGCATACACAAAACGTGGTACACCACCAACCTTATAGCAGTGCCATGAGCCACTACTACACATCCTGTTACCTTTGTTTCTATAGCAAGTCTCAGGCGGAGCCTAGCTGAACTTCATTTGGTTTGAGCCAGTCCCACGTTAGAGAACACCGGCGAACACGCACATTCTTAAATGAAATCCCGCTCTCAGGCGAAGCCGTCCCGCTAGGCTTCGCCTGAGAGCGAGATGGTTCTTCGAACTGAGGCTTGCGCTCTTCCAATTCAACATTTCTGTGAACTGCTTTGTTCGCATCCGCTCACACCTGTTGTTGTCCTACTTCATCGTTCTTTTATTTAAGGCGGCTCGGACCTAAACATCTGCTACTATAAGTGAAGTTGCTCATCTTTCTCTCACGCTATTTGGAGGCAGCGATGCTTTTCTTTACATCTTCACTAGATAGAACCGCCGACACCCTCATCGCCGCACGTTTTCGAGTCGCGCAAGCGGAGCGCCGAGGGTACGGCTTAGAGGCGGCGCGGCGCGAGTTAGCCATCGCCGAAGCCGCTTGGCAAGCCGTGCGTGACGGCGTAAGGAGTCGCGCTAAAGCGAGCGTGCTCGCGCATCCTCGGCGCGCTAACCCGAGCGTGGCTGCCAGCGACGCTCACCCATAGACTGAATAGCTTGCTCAAGAAGAGGCTCGAGGACATATCCTCGAGCCTCTTTGCTGTCACTACTCCGAAAGTGCATCTCTTTCACTGAGAACGTTCGAGCTTTTTGGCTGCGCTTGAGCGCGGACCGCGTTTGCGTCCCATTCGTGACGGACGAAACGTCGTTTTGCCAACGACGCGGCAGCGTGCTCAGCGCTGCACCTGGTTACGCCCTGCCCGCTTCGCCTCATAGAGCTTTAGATCGGCGGCGCTCAGGAGCTGTTTCGAGTTCTGGTAGCGCGCTCCACGCCGCGCGCTCGCGACGCCGATGCTCACCGTTACGCTAAGCTCGGGATGGAAGCGGAACCAGGGGTGGCGCTCTATCTTGCGGCGAACCTTTTCGCAGACGACGTGCGCCTGCGCCGCCTCGGTTTCAGGGAAGATGAGGACGAACTCCTCTCCGCCGTAACGGGCGACGGTGTCAATGCGGCGAACACTGCTTTCTAAAAGACGCGCTACCTCTCCCAACACGCTGTCGCCGACGCCGTGCGAGAAGCGGTCGTTGACGTGCTTAAAGTTGTCTATGTCGCAGAGCGCGACGCTGAGGGGGTGCTCATAGCGCCGCGCGCGGCGCACCTCCTCTGCGACCGTCTGGTCCAAATAGCGCCGGTTGTAGAGCCCTGTAAGCGCGTCTCTGTTGGCGAGTTGCGCGAGCGCCTCGGCTCTGGCCCGCGTTTTGGTCCAGGCTTCGGTGGTGCGCCTCAGCATGAAGAGCATGAGCAGCGAGATGACGTTCGCAGCGAAGAGGTCCAAAGACGCCTCGAGCCCCACCATCTCTGCGCCGTTAAGCGCCGAACGCGAGATGAAAAAGGCGCTGACGCTCGAGGTGTAAAGGGCGACACCGCCGCAGAGCGCGAGCGCGGTTCTGCCGCTATAGACGATAAACGCGGTGATGTAAATAGGCGCGAACCAGGGGAAAATCTCCGCCAGTTCGCCCGGCGGACGCTCGAGCGTCAACACGTTCGCCACTGTGCGCGTATAAAACTCTAAAAAGAGCGCGAGCGAGCCCAGATGTCCCAAGCGCTCCGCCAGCACGGAGACGCGGCGCACAGCGCCCTGATAAACAGCCAAAAGCGCAAACCAAAGGCTCGCTATCAGCAGAGATACAGCGCCGTACGTGATGGGCTCGAGGGTCAGGAGAAGCCACTGCAGCACCATCGCGAGCGAGGCGATGACCAGAGCGAGCTGCGACACGCGCCAGCGCAACCGGTTGAGCGTCTGCGTGTCCGACGCTATAGCGTCAGAGAGCACGAGGTCCCTTCCGTGAGGCGCAGGGGTGTCAGAGGAAGATGGATACATGATGAGTCTCCGTCCTCACTGTAGCAGCCAATGTGAGAAACCTCACGCTCATCTGCACCTTTGGCGCTTCACAGGGCCTTTAGGTGCAGTCCGTAGGCGGGCGAATCTAAACCGTAGTGCGAAGACACGTCGTACACAAAAACAGGTATACCAAAAGTGGTGGAGAGGTACATATAGCAGGTATCATCTGGTCGGAGACACTCTCACTTTGTAAAACGATGTTTCACTGCGTGAAAACTACGTAACTAGCACGCACTTTAAGAGATGAAATCCCGCAACGGCAGGGCGGCCTGCCCGTAACGCTAGTCCTTACGGACAGAGATCTGCGCTCAACTGTCCCAGTATGTCGTGGAACTGCTAATAAAGCTTTCGTTCGGCACGGTCTCTAGGGCGCGTCCACCTCTTCGCGGTTGGAGTTGGGTGCGGGCAGGTCGATTCGCCACGTCGCCCCGGTGAGCGTCACCCTACCCCTGTCGCCCGGACGCGCGCCCGCGAGCCCGTTGGCGCTCAGCACGTCGTAGAGCCGTCCCGTCTTGAGCGAGACCCACTCCTGCCGCACCGGGGTGACCGTCTTGCAGACGACTTCTATGGAGGTTGCTCTTTCGGTGGGGCGCGGTCCTGACGCGCTCACGTCGGGGGGTACGGCGAAGGCGCGAGGCTGCCACCAGCGCACGAGCACGAACAGCGCGAGCCCAGCTAGCAGCCCCCAAAAGATACTCTGCGTGCCGATCAGGGTGGCGACGCCTATACTGACGGCCCAAGCGAGTCTCACGTTATTCACTCTCAAGACCTCTACACCTACGCCTATAAGAGACCGCGGAGTCTAGCCAAATCGCGCTTATGACCTAGCTTGTCCTTGCCCAAAGGGGTCTCGAGCACCAGCGGCACGCCCTCTAAACGCACGTCGCTCACGAGCTTGACGAACACCTCCATGCCAATATGACCCGCGCCCAAGTTCGCGTGGCGGTCTCTGCGCGAACCGAGCGCGTGCTGCGAGTCGTTGAGGTGGACGCAGCCTAGCGCCTCCCAGCCGACGGTTTCGCCGAACTCATTCATCACCTCTTCATATCTCCCTTTGAGGTCGTAGCCAGCGGCGAAGGCGTGGCAGGTGTCGAAGCAAACCCCTAGACGTTCGCCCCTCTCTGCGTTCGCCCTGATCCACGCGAGGTGCTCCAAGCGGCTGCCCAAAACAGTGCCTTGCCCGGCGGTGTTCTCGAGCAGCACCTTTGTTTTAATCTCTGGGTTCGCGCCCAGCACCGCGTTCAAAGAGGTGACGACGGCTTCTAACCCCGCCTCTTTGCCGCGTCCCATGTGCGCGCCGGGGTGCAAGACCAACCCGCCGATGCCGAGCGCGTGGCAGCGTGCTAGCTCGCCGCTCAGGGCGGCTCGAGACCGCCGCAGCGTCTCGGCGTTCGTCGCAGCGAGGTTGATGAGGTATGAGGCGTGCGCGACGGTAGGTAAGGAGCCTTGCGCGGCGCGCATCTCCTTGAAGCGCGCGACCTCGCCGGGGTCCAAAGGTTTGGCGTCCCAGCGGCTCGCGTTCTTGACGAAGAGCTGCAGCGCGTCGCAACCTAGCGCCGCCGCGTTACGTACCGCGTTCGAGACGCCGCCCGCAGCGGAAACGTGTGCGCCGAGCTTTACCATCCATCAATCTAACCATAGGGGCGAATATGTCCATGTCGTTTTAGAGGGCGTGGACATATGGAGTCATTCAAGAGGGCGCAGGCGAATTGAGCGCGCCGCAACGCCGTTCAAATCTCGGAATAAGAAGAGAATACAGAAGGCAGAATTCTCCCTTCCATGCAGCAGTTGACATAAGTACTTAGCAGTTCCAAGACATACTGAGACTGAGACGGATGAGCGCAGGTATTATCATCGAATGTGCGCGCTAGACGTCGTTTTATCTAGTGGGCGTGTCTCAAACCAGATGATACCTGCTATACTGATCGGAATGGCGCAAGCCTCAGTTCGAAGAACTAGCGGGATTTCATTCTCGAATGCGCTTGCCAGTTACGCAAGTTTGCTGCCTAGCAACACTGCTTAATAAAGTGGTTGCGTTTCAAACCAAATGAAGTTCCGCTAGGCTCCGCCTGAGACTTGACTATATTCTCCTTTCGGCACGTTCACCTCGTCACCAATCCTCAGCGAGTTTCACACGCCGATATAACGTAGCGGAAACCTCACGCCTCTCGCGCAGCGAGGTTGCTACACTCACGCTATGCCGCAGTTTCGCAAAGACCCCTTCGGCTCCGCCTGGGTTATCATCTCCCCGGAGCGCGGGCTCTTGCCCTCGGACTTCGGCAGCGCTAAGCATTCCCCCGCGCCCTGCGCGCTCTGTCCCGGTCACGAAAGAGGGAAGGAGATAAGGACGCTAAGTCCCTCGCTAGTGAGCGCCGGTGCGTCCTGGCAGGCGAGGGTGTCCGAAAACCCCGCCGCGCTCCTCTCGCCAGGAGCATTTCGGACGGGCGGGAACGACCTTTTCGCTTACGCCTCGGGCGTGGGCTACCAAGAACTCATCACCGAGCATCCGCAACACGACATGCGTTTAGAAGGCATGTCGCAAGCGCACCTCGTCGACCTCTTGAAACTCTACAGGGACAGGATAGGGCTCCTCTCGCAGAAGCCCGGTATCAAGCACGTGCAGCTCTCGCGCAACGTGGGGCGCTCGGCGGGCGCGGCGTACGACCACCCGCACGCGCAGCTCCTGGCGCTGCCCGTCACCAACCGCTGGGTGGACGAAGAATGCGCCGCCGCGTCGCGCCACTTCGGGGCGCACGGGCGCTGCCTCTTTTGCGACGTGATCGGGGCGGAGTGCACCGAGCGGAGCCGCCTCATCAGCTCAAACCCGCACTTCGTCGCACTCGCGCCCTACGCCTCGAAGACGCCCTTCGAGGTGTGGCTCTTGCCCCGCGCCCACAGCGCGTCTTTTGCAACGTTGCCGAGCAATACGTTGCCTCTTTTGGCAGACCTGTTACAATCGGTGCTAAGCGCTATGAATACGGCACTCAACTTTCCGCCCTATAACATGATTTTGCACGCGCTGCCCGTGCAGTCTGAGAGCTACCACTGGCACATCGAAATCTTGCCGCGCCTCACCGCGCAAGCAGGCTTCGACTGGGGCAGCGGGTTTTATATCAACCCGACGCCGCCCGAAGACGCCGCCCGCTTTCTCAAAGAAGCCCTCGCGCTGCAAGGAACCATTCATGTGTAGACTGTATAGGGGCGGGGGGAAACTATGATTCGGTCTTTAGGGCGCAAGCGTAAAGAGTCTAAAGAGGGCAAAAGGGTACCCGACAAGGGCTCGAGCCTATTTCTAGTCATCGCCGTCGTCGGCTGCATTCACGCGCTCGCGATGCTCACCTTGGAGATAAGCCGGAGCGTTTACACAGAGCGCGAAGTCGCCCGCTTGGAGCGCGATATCGCGGCGCTAGAACGTGAGTCTACGAACCTAGAGAACGTCATCGCCCACAAGAACGACCCCGCCTACCGCGAGCAACTCGCCCGCTTGCAGGGCTTTATCTACGCGGACGAGGCGCGCTACGTGACAGTTTCGGAAACGCCTACACCCGCTGTGGATACGGAAGAGGTTTCTCCTAACACCTCAAACTGACACCGTTCAGATCGACATACTTTAGACTGGCACAGCAAGGACGAGCCAAGAGGTTGCCACGCTCACGTCGACCTCTTGGCTCGCCCTATGGTTTGGAAGACAGCACAACGTTCCTTTTCGACTCTCTTGCTAGGCTCAGCGGAGGTACTCGTGGCGCTTTATTGTCATTCGGACGACGAAGAGCGCACCGAGAGCAGGACGCTTGCGCAGGATTCGCAAGATTTATCCTGACAGGCGTTCAACCTTACCACCACGAATGTGCGCCGCTTCGCCTTACGAACGAGGCGGCGCAACGACACTCACGAATATGGGCGAGGAGCAAACATGGGAAGCTTAGACAACAAAGTTGCGGTGATTACGGGAGCCTCGAGCGGCATCGGCGAGGCGACGGCGAGGGTGTTGGCGAACGAAGGCGCAGCCGTCGTGCTCGCAGCGCGGCGCAAGGAGCGCCTAGAAGACCTCAAGAGCGAGCTCGAAGGTAACGGCGGCAAAGCGCTCGTCGTTGAGACCGACGTCACCAAGCGCGAGGACACGCAAAACCTCATTCAACAAGCCAAAGACGCCTTTGGCAGTGTGGACATCTTAGTCAACAACGCGGGCGTCATGCTGCTCTCCTTCGTCGAGAAGCTCAAGCTCGACGAGTGGGAGCAGATGGTGGACGTGAACGTCAAAGGGCTCATGTTTGCGACAGCGGCGGCGCTGCCCACCATGATGGAGCAAGAGGGCGGACATATCGTCAATATCTCGTCCGTGGCGGGCCGCAAAGTGATGCAGTCGGGCGCGGTCTACTGCGCGACGAAGTTTGCCGTGACCGCCTTTTCAGAAGGGTTGCGCCAGGAGCTTGCGCCGAACAAGCACATCCGCGTGACGAGCATCGAGCCGGGCGCAGTCGAGACCGAGCTGACGGAGCACATCACCGATGAGGACGCCTTGGAGGGCATGAAGGGGATGATGAACATGACGATGCTCGAGTCCGAAGACATCGCCCAATCCATCCTCTACGCGGTAGCGAGCCCGAGCCGCGTCAATGTCAACGAGATTCTAATTCTGCCCACCGAGCAAGCCTGACGCCACTTTTCGCCACATTCTGAAGAAGTAGGGAAGATTCATGAATCACCCCTACACAGGCGCACTGATACAAGAAATTTCTCGACATGGCGGGGGCGGGTTTGAAACCCGCCTCTACGAGTTAATCTGTTTTGCATTCCAAACGAACTCAGAAACGGTTGAGGTGACGTAAGGTAGGGCGTGACCCCCAGAGCTACCTTTCTCTCCGGCGTTCAGACAGGCTTACCCGTCATGTTGGGCGTCGTTCCCTTTGGGCTCGTCGCGGGGGTGAGCGCGGTGAGCGTCGGGCTGAGCGAGCTGCCCGCCGTGATGCTCTCCGCCATCGTTTTCGCGGGCGCGTCGCAGCTCGCGGGCTTGCAACTCATCGCGTCGGGCTCGCCCGTCTTTGTTATTTTGATGACTACCTTGTTTATCAACCTGCGCTTCGTGATGTACAGCGCCTCAATTGCGCCCTTTCTCGAGCGCTTTTCGGCACCCTGGAAGGGCTTGATGGCGTACCTCATGACGGATCAGGCGTACGCCTTTGGCGTCAACCGCTTCACCGATGAGCCCGACATGCCCTACAAAAACCTCTTTTACCTGGGCGTCGCTGCGCCTATCTGGGCCGTCTGGATGATCTCCACGATCATCGGCGTGTTCGTCGGCGCGCAGGTGCCCGAGGGGTGGTCTTTGGAGTTCGCCATCCCCCTCATCTTTATGGTGCTCATCATTCCTGCTGTAACAGACCGCGCTTCGGCGGCGGCGGCACTCGCAGCGGGCGTCACCGTCGTCGTCGCGGACCCTTTGCCCTTCAACCTGGCGCTCATCGTCGCGGCGCTCGTCGGCATCGGAGTCGGCGTGCTAGTCGAGACGGTGAAAGCGGCAGAGACCGAAGAGGCGCGCCCATGAGCACCCCAACGCTCTGGCTGACGATTCTTCTGATGGGGCTCATCACTTTCGCGCTCCGCGCGTCGTTCATCGCGCTAGCGGGGCGCTTGGCGATGCCGCCCCTCGTTCAGCGGGCGCTCCGCTTCGTACCCGCAGCCGTGCTCTCCGCTATCGTCGTGCCCGCGCTCGTCTTCCGTGAGGGAGACTTAGTGCTCACCCTCACCAACGAGAAGCTGTTAGCGGGACTTTTCGCGGGCGTCGTGGCGTTTTACAGCAAGAGCATTATCTGGACCATTGTGGCGGGCATGGTGGCGCTGTGGACGTTGCAGGCAGTTTTATAAATAGCAGTTCCAAACCACACTGAGACGGATGAGCGCAGATCTCTGTCCGTAAGGACTAGCGTTACGGGCAGGCCGCCCTGCCGTTGCGGGATTTCATCTCAGAATGTGCGTGCTGCTTACGCAGTTTTCCGAAGGAAACGATGTTCTAAAAAGTGATAGTGTTTCTGACCAGATGATACCTGCTAAAAGAAGCAATGAGCAATGAGTCTGAAGTCGGTAGTGGTTCTAAGTCGAATGCTGCCGCGCGCTCCTTCTGCCGTCTCCGTGTGGCGTAGCAAGGGGTTGAAACCCCTTGCTTGGACACCCGTACTATTCCAGATAGAGCCACTACCTGAGTCCAAAGTCTTTCACTCACCGTTCGTCCAGCTCGACTGGATTGCTCGTTTCTCATGGCTTCTTAGTAACTGAGCAGCACCGACCCCCACGACAACCCGCCACCAAACGCCGTCAAAATAACCTTGTCGCCGCGCTGGATGCGTCCGTCTTTGATGGCAATGTCCATCGCCAAAGGGACGGTGGCGGCGGAGTTGTTGCCAAAGTCTTTGATGGTGCTGATGACCTTTTCTAAAGAGACACAGAGCCCCTTCGCCACCGCGTCCGTGATGCGCTGGTTCGCCTGATGCGGCACTATCCAGTCCACCTCGCCGACGGACACGCCCGCCTTGGCGAGCACCTCTTCGGTGGCGCTCACCATCGCCCGCACCGCGAGTTGAAAGATGGCCCTGCCGTTCATAGTGATCTTTGCTCTAGCCTCTTGCCCGTCCGATGTGCAGCCGCCGCCACAGACGTACAGCTTGTCGTAGTAGGTGCCGTCGGCGTAGGTAGCCGAACTGAGGATGCCGCCCTCGCCCCTCTCGCCCTTAGAGAGCACGAACGCACCCGCACCGTCGCCGAAGAGGATGCTCGTGGCGCGGTCCGTGTAGTCCAAAATGCGCGACATGGTGTCCGCGCCGACTACCAACACGTGTTCGGCGCTGCCTGCCCGGATGAACTGCTCGGCTACCTGCAAGGCCGAGATGAAACCCGCGCACGCCGCGTTCACGTCGAAGGCAGCCGCTTTGGTGCAGCCGATGCTCGCTTGGAGCTTGCACGCTACCGAGGGGAAGTGGTGGTCGGGCGTAGAGGTGCCGACGACGATGAGGTCGATGTCGGCGGCGTTTATGCCCGCGTCTTGCAGCGCGGCGCACGCCGCGCGCTGCGCCATGTCCGAAGTGGCCTCCTCCGGCGCGGCGATGCGCCGCTCGGAGATGCCCGTGCGCGTCGTAATCCACTCGTCGGAGGTGTCCACCATGCGCTCTAGGTCGGCGTTGGTGAGGCGCTTCTCGGGAACGTACGCGCCCGTGCCGCGAATGACGACGGAGGACGTCATCGGAGACGCCTGATGAATAGAGGAGGCGCAGGGGGATACGGAAAGAGACCCTGTCCGGTCACGGTGAGATTGCCTAAACTGTTCACGTTTTTAACGCGCCACCCCTCGAGAAAAATCGCTTCATAACGCTGGATAGTAACATTCCCAAGTGTACGCCACCCTCGCCGCTTCGCTATGTCAGATAGCCGCGCCCTCTTCTCTTGTGACTCACCACTGTCAAAAATCTCGCAAAGCGGCCTTCGAGGCTCACCGTAACTTAGGGCCGTCTCACAAAAGAGACCCTCAAAGGCGCGGTAAGCTGCGCGTTAAAGAGAAGTGAGGGAGGGCAACGTGAATTACCGGACATTAGGTAAGACGGGCTGGAGGGTCTCCGAGGTGAGTTTCGGCGCGTGGGCGATAGGCGGCTCCTGGGGCAAGGTGAGCGACGAGGATTCTATGCGCGCTTTGCATAAAGCCGTAGACGAGGGCATCAACCTCTTCGACACGGCGGATGTCTACGGCGACGGGCGCAGCGAACGGCTCCTCGCCAAGCTCAGGCGTGAGCGCGACGAGACGCTCTACATCCCCACCAAAGCGGGCAGGCGCTTAGACCCCCACACCGCCGAGGGCTATAACCGCGAGAATTTGAACGCTTTCGTAGATAGGAGCTTGAAGAATCTGGATACGGACGCTTTAGACGTCGTCCAGCTCCATTGTCCGCCGACAAAAGTCTTCTACCAACCCGAGGTCTTCGGAGTTTTAGAGGACATGAAGCGCGAGGGAAAAATTAAGCATTACGGCGTGTCGGTGGAGAAGGTGGAGGAGGGCTTGAAGGCACTCGAGTACACCGGCTTATCCACCGTGCAGATCATCTTCAACCTCTTTCGGCAGCGCCCGGCTGAACTGTTTTTTAGAGAAGCGCAGGAGAAAAACGTCGGGATTTTAGTGCGCGTCCCCCTTGCGAGCGGGCTTTTAACAGGCAAGATGAGCGAAAAAACGAACTTCGAAGAGGATGACCACCGCAACTTCAACCGCGACGGGTCAGCGTTTGACAGAGGCGAGACCTTCGCGGGGCTGGATTTCGAGACGGGACTCCAGGCGGTGAACGCTCTCCAAGACCTCGCGCCCGAAAACGCCACCATGCCTCAGTTCGCCCTCCGCTGGATTTTGATGCACGACGCCGTAAGCTGCGCGATTCCCGGCGCGAAAAAGCCCGAACAGGTCGAGGATAACGCAAGGGCGTCCGAGCTAGCCCCGCTTTCAGATGCGGTGATGGCGCGCTCGAGAGAGGTCTACGAGCGACATGCTTACGAGCAGGTGCATCAGAGGTGGTAAAGCAGCGATGAGTACCGAGCAATAAGCAACGAGTGAAAACCTTTAGGCTCATTGCTCACCGTTCGTTTGCTTCGCAAGATTACATAACCAGCTCGACTGGATTGCTCGTTGCTTTCAACTTCTCCACTATGAGCAGCGCCAATCCGTTATGCAGTTCAACTTTCAAAGGAGTCTCCGCCACCTCATTTGACACGCCCCGCCCGACGCCGAAAGGGAGGGGATACCTCTCGAGCAGATACGCCGCATTCTCCAGACTCACCGTTGACTGTTCGCTCAAGCTGAGCAGGCTGAAGCGTTGCTTAGGGGGAAGCTCGAGCCTCACCTCGTCCGCCCCCGCCAAGAGGTAAACGGCGCGGTCTCCCGATTGGAGCGACACGTTATAACCCTCACGCTTCCACCTTGCCGCGATCAGCACAGCCGAGAGCGACTGGTCGAAGCGGTCGCCGAGCCCGCCCACGATGAGGTAGCGCGTTGCGCCTCTCTCCCGCGCGTGACTGAGCGCAAGCTCCAAGTCGAGCAGGTCTTTTTCGGGGGGGTGCGCCACCCTCGGCAGGTCGGGGTACTGAGCCAACACCTCTTCCGTGACCGAATCGAAGTCACCTACAACGACGTCCGGCGAGACACCTAAAGCCGCCGCGTGCCGCAAGCCCGAATCTGCCGCGACGACGAGTTCAGCACCTCGGCAGAGGTCTCTGAGCGCGTCCGTCACGGTGATGTCGCCGCCCGCTAAAACAACCGCTTTCACTGCTTGTCTCCGTCTAAGCCGACGACGGCGTGTTCGGGGATGTGGAGCTGGAGCGTTCCTCCAACCTCGAGCCCGTCCGGGACTTCTCTCGAGAACCCGGTCCAAAAAAAGCGCAAGCCGAAGGGGTGCAGCTCTAGCTCGAGGCGGTGGAGTGCGCCGACTTGCGCGTAGCTGAGGAGGTCTGCGCTCATCTCGCCGGAGCCCAGGCAGACCAAATCACTGCGGATGAGGATGTAGGGCTGGGAGGTATTCGCTAGCGTCCTCAGCCCTTCGTGGACGAGCGATTCGTAGACGTTCGTATGCCCCAAAAACTGCGCGGTCCACGCCGTACGAGGCTGCGCGTAGAGCGTTTTCGCGTCGTCAAGCTGTAAGATTCGTCCCGCTCTCATCACCGCGACGCGCTCCGCTAAGGTAAACGCCTCGTCTTGATCGTGGGTGACGTAGATGGCGCTCAATTCTAAGTTACTCAAGAGGTCTTTGAGCTGCCCCTTGAGGTCTTCGCGCAGCGCCAAGTCGAGGTTGGAAAGCGGTTCGTCCAGCAGGAGGAGTGAAGGCTTAGGTGCCAACGCCCGCGCAAGCGCCACGCGCTGCTGTTGTCCGCCCGAAAGCGCCTCTACACGGCGGCGGTTCAGCCCGCCTAAGCCGACGAGGTGCAAGAGGTTGTCCACACGTTCTCGCCTCTCCTCTTGAGGCCAACCCTTCTCAACCAAGCCGTACGCGATGTTGTTCTCCACGTTGAGGTGCGGAAAGAGCGCGTAATCTTGAAAGACCATCCCGAAGCCGCGTTTTTGCGGTGAACGCTCTGTGACCTCTTCGCCGCCCAAGAAGATGCGCCCCGCGTCCACCTCTTCTAAGCCAGCAATGAGCCTGAGCAGCGTACTTTTGCCGCACCCCGACGGACCTAAAAGCGCCAACGTCTCGCCCGGACGAAGCTCTAAAGAGACCCCGTCAACCGCCTGGATATCACCGTACCTCTTCGAGAGACCTTCCAGGCGTAAGTTCACGGAAGCGCAACGCTCAGACCGTCGAAGGCGTAGCGCGCGCCCTCCGGCGCGGGCTTCCTGACATCGATACCGTGACCTAAGTGCGTGAAGATGGTCTGTTTAGGACTCAACTCACCGATAAGGTCTAGCGCCTCTCGCACGTCGTAAACGCTGCGCGTCTCGAGCGGGGCGTTCTCTTCGTAGAAGCTCGTCCCTAAAATCAAGAGGTCTAAGTTGCGCCAGGGCTCCAAATCTTGTAAGCCCAAGCAGTCGGGCAGGTAGCCCCAGCGGGCTTGCCCCTTTGAGAAACGAAAAGCGTAGGAAAACCCGTTGTAACCGTGCGGCACCCTAAAAGCGCTGACCTCGTACCCTGCAAACGTCCGTTCCGTTTCCACTTCTAACGCCAAGAAGGGCGTATGTTCTAAGTAAGCACCTCTTGTCATGTAGTCGAATCTCGCCTTCAAACGCGGCAACACCTCTTCCGGCGCGTAAACTGGACACCGCTTTTTCGTCCAGCGTCCCCAATCGCCCAAGTCACCGAGACCTAAGATATGGTCATTGTGCGCGTGGGTGATGAGCGCGGCGTTAAACGCGGTGAGGTTCTCTCTGGCGCATTGAAGTCTCAACTCGGGCGCGGCGTCAATCAGAATGGTCTCGCTCCCCCTGATGACGACGGAGGGGCGCGTTCGGGCGTTCTTTCCCGTCGTCTTCGCCTCTACGCAGACCGAGCAGTCGCACCACCAGCGGGGGACGCCCTGCGAGTCGGAGGAGCCTAAAAAGGTGAGCATGGGGCGCGTCATGAAGTATCAGCATATCGTTTCGTGGGCGCTCGAGCTGAGACCTGCTGTTTAATGAAGTAACCGAACTTGCCAACCTCTTCAACGTCTCCACCGTAAAATCAGCTATGCACTACAAAACGCTGTGCCTCACTCACATCCTTTTACTTTCTACCTTTCTCCTTGTCCCTTTCGCTTCGTCCCAAGCTGCGCCCGAAAGGGTGAGCAACGGTTTCGACAATCCGAGGGCTGAAGAGATCGCCGCCATCACCTGCCCGGTGGATGAGGAGCGCGAGGCGCGGATACGCGAACGGGGGGGCGACTGGGAGCAGGAGTTGGAGACGCGCCGCCGCTACCAGGAGTTGCTGCCGCTCTACTTCTCGAGCGTCCCCTTGCAGAGTGATGACGCCCTCTTGATGCCCGTCGCAGGCGTCACCGTAGGTCAAGTCACCGACACCTGGGGCGCAGCGAGGAGCGAAGGGCGCACCCACGAAGGGCAAGACATCTTTGCGCCGCGCGGCACGCCCATCTACTCCGCGACGCAGGGCTACGTCTACCGCATCGGTGAGAACCCGCTCGGGGGCAATGTCGTCGTCGTCATCGGCGGGGGCGGGATTCGCTACTACTACGCGCATTTGGACAGCTTCGCGCCAGATTTGCAAGAGGGGCAGTACGTGACGGCGGAGACGCTTTTAGGCTACGTCGGCAACACGGGCAACGCCGTTACGACGCCACCTCACTTGCACCTGGGGATGTACGGCGGCTCGTACGAGTCGTGCGATTGGGACGCAGTGAATCCGTATCCCTTTTTAGTGGATAGATAGCAGGTATTATCTGGTCACAAACGCACTCGGTTTTGAACGCATAGACGAACACATACGTTAGAAGATAGTACCTGCGGCACTTCGGCTCCGTGTTTACGGAGGTCGCTATAACCTCCTCGTAATCTCTTTCTGCTAACCTCTTAGCTGGGAGATCACAATGAGGTTTGCAGTAGGATTCGTGGCGGGATTTACGGTGAGGTTGCGGTACTTCTCTATCCTAGTTTTCGCTTCTATTTTGTCGGGCGTTCTTTCCTTCGCAGCGGCGCAGGATTACCCGAAGCTCGCGCCTTTTCAAGCGATTGAGTGGTTGGGAGGCGCTGAGCAGCCTCCGACGGTTACGCTTGACGGAGAGACGTATGAACTCCTCGAGATCGACACTCTATCAGTAGAAAACATCGTTGCATTTTCACGAGGTGCATACGGCGACGATTGGGACAAGCGCATCGCCGAGGATTTAGTCCAAGTATTAAGCGAGATGGACGCGCCGCCAAGAGACACGGTGACGCTGCTCGTCCGCGTGCCGGGTGAAGACGAAGTTAGAGAACTCAGCGATGTAGCGATGACCGAAGCGAACCGACGAGCCGTTTGGTTGATGCGTCACCCCGAGGCGCTGGCTCGAGATACGTCCCGCGAAGATATGCCTCGAGATACATCACCCGAAGGAATGTTAGAAGACCTAGACCTCTTTCAAGAGGCGCTAGAGACGCAGTTCGCTTATCTCCACACGAATGATTACGACTATGGAAGCAACTTAGATGCGCTCCGCGAAGAGGTCCGGGCAGGCATAAGCGTAGAAGAGTTCGGGCTCGGCTTGGAGCGTGTCATCGCCGGCTTCATTGACGGTCATGCGGGGGTGCGGGGGCAGGGGTTACCCGAAGACCTAAAAGGCTACGCACCCTTCCACCTGAACTGGGCGGGCGAACGCGCCGTCGCTGTGAAGCTCAACCGCACCGACTTTTTAGACGCCTCGCACCCTTACCTAATGGCGATAGACGGCGTTCCTCTGGAAAGGTGGTTGGGAGCGGCGTCACGCTATGTAGCGAATGGCTCGCCGCAGTATGTACGCCGTCAAGCGTTGCAGCGTTTACGCGACATCCAGTTCTTCCGTCATGAACTTAGGCTACCGCTCGAGCCGACACTGAACTTGACTCTCGAGGACGACGCGGGCAAAACTACCGAGCAGCAAGTGGAGGTTTTAGACGACTTGCCCTATACGCCGGACGCCTTTCGGAGTCAATCTAGGATTGTAGAGGGTGACATCGGCTACTTGCGCTTAGAGAGTATGGACGACGACGCAGTCAAGGAGATTCATAGCTGGATGCCGCGCTTTGCGGACACGAGAGGGCTGATCGTGGACGTGCGGGGCAACGGGGGCGGCAGCCGCGACGCGCTCATCAACCTCTTTCCTCACCTCATGCGGGCGGAGAGCGCCGTCGTCAACGTCGCCAAGTATCGCCTCGCGCCCGAGTTTGACGAGGATCATTTGGAAGCGCGTGAGATGTACCGCGCCACTCATCCCGGCTGGACGGACGCGGAGCGGCGCGTCGTTAGGGCGTTCGCAGCGTCGTTCGAGCCCGAGTGGAGCCCGCCTGAAGAGGATTTCAGCGCGTGGCACTACCTCCTCATCAGCAGAGGTAACGCCGAGCCCTACACCGCGCCCGTCGTGGTCCTGCTAGACGCGGGCGGCTTTAGCGCCACGGACATCTTTCTCGGCGCACTGGCGGCGCTGCCGAACGTCACGCTGCTGGGCGAAGCGAGCAGCGGCGGCAGTGCGCGGTCTCGGAGGATGGAATTGCCGAATACAGGCTTGGAGGTCAGCCTCGCGTCGATGGCGTCCTTCCGCCCCGACGGTAGGCTTTATGACGGAAGAGGTATCAAACCTGACGTAGAAGTGCAGCCTAGCCCGAGCTTCTTCTTGCAGGGCGGCGAGGACGTGGTGCTGGAGCGGGCGGTGGAGATGCTCTCGAGCACCATGAGATAGATTGAACTACCGCCACACGGAAACGCCCATCACATCAAAGTCCGCGTCAAAGGTCCAAACAGGCGCGTTGAGCCGCTCGGATAAAACGCCGAGGATGAGGTCAGTAAGCGTCAGAATTTGATCATCAAAACGTTGGGCGCGTGCGATGACCTCATCGTAGTCTCGAGGAAGCGCGTTGAAGAGGTCAGCGCCAGCGCTCACCTCATCCAGCCAACGAAGCGCCGCCCTTGTACCGAGGCGGTGGAGCACGAGCGTGTAGCTCTCGGTCAGCGTCGGGTAAGAAACCGCGACGCGGTAGCCCGCCCCTTCCAAGTGCGCCGCCTCCCGCTGAGCCCTTACGTGGTACTGGTCATCCGCATCGACTAAGGCGTAGAGCGGTCCTGTATCGGCTAGAACAACCCTCACTCCTGCTCGGCTAGATAGTGGTCATGGCGCTCGCTCACGTCATTTTTTCCGCTGCCCTTCTCCGCCGGTGTAACGCTGAGAGAACCACGCCGCGCCCTGAGACCGCGCTCTTGCCACATCAGATTCTCCAGATACTCATCTAAAGCGACTTGTACGAGTTTACTCAGGCTAGGTGGCGCGGGCTGCTGCGCGTAATAGGACTCGAGCTTGCGTTCTAAGTCATCGGGAAAGGTAATCGTTGCGCGCTTCATAGCATCATATTACACCAGATGGTGAGTGTGGTGCTTCTAAAATTCACTCTGCCCAAACCGCTCCAAAAGCACCATCACCGCCCCGGTAATTACCATCAGCAAAACCGAAAGCGCCAACGCCGCCCCGTAGTTCGCCGCGCCGGGTCTGCCCAGACGGTCAAAAATCGCCACCGGAATCGTCGCGAATTCGGGACGCTGCAAGACGAGTGTCGCGCCGAACTCGCCCATCGAGACGGCGAAGGCGAAGCTGGCGGCGGCGATGAGCGAGGGGACGAGCAGCGGCAACTCGACGCGGCGAAGGATGGTTAGGGGGCTCGAGCCCAGCATCCGCGCCGCGTGCAAGAGGTTGGGCGGTAGCGCCCGCAACGCAGGCAGCACGCTCCGCACGACGAAAGGAAAGGCGATGAGGGTGTGAGCTAGGATGATTCCGTAGAGGCTCGAGCTGAGCCCCGGAAACGCTAAGAGGTAGCCGAAGCCGAGCGTCACGGCGCTCGTGGCAAGAGGTAGGAGGCTCAATGTATCCAGAGTGCGCCAGCCTCCTCTCACGATGGCGTAGGCAAACGCGAAGCCGACGATGAGGGAAAGCAACGTGCTTAGGCAGGCGAACCGAAGCGAGTTGAAGATCGCCTGTCCCGCCCCGACAAACCCCACCGAGCGCGTCACCTCCGTGAGCGCAGTGAAGTTCCGCAAACTCAATCCGTCTTCTGTCCAAAAAGCGCTGAACGTCAGCGCCAACAGGGGCGAGAGGATGAGCGCGGCGGCGATGAACATATTGAGCGCGAGCAGCCAGCGCCAGAGTCCGGTGGGTTTGGAGAGGACGGAACCTCCACCTAAAGACACCGCCAAGCGTGCCTGCATCCGCGTGTAGACCCAGGTGAACGCGCTGATCACGAGCAGTTGCGCAAGAACGAGGACGGCAGCGCTCTCTAACTGCAATAGCCGCGCCGTGAGACGGTAGACCTCGACCTCTAAGGTGCCAAAGCGCGGCTCCGGCGCGAGGATGAGGATGACGCCGAACGAGGTGAAGCAGAAGATAAAGACGAGCGTCGCGGCGGCGATAATCGCAGGCAGCGCGAGCGGCAGCGTCACGCGCCAAAGCGTGCGCAGAGGTGACGCGCCGAGCATCGCAGACGCTTGGCGCAGACCCGGTCCCACCGCCTCCAAATACGCCCCGACGATGCGCACCACCACCGCATAGTTATAGAACACGTGCGCGAGCAAGATGACGGCGAGCGTGTCCCTCAAATCGACGTTTAGCAAGCCGCGCGGTCCCAGAAGCGTCAAGAAACCTATCGCCGCGACGACAGTAGGCATCACAAAAGGAACCGTAAAGGCGCTCCGCAGGAGGCGCTTGCCGCGAAAGTCGAAGCGGGCGAAGAGCAGGGCGCTGGGGAGGGCGAGAAGGACGGTTAAGAGGGTGGAAAGCAGCGCTTGGTAGGTGGTAAAGGCTAAGCGCCCTAAATAATAGGGATTGCTTAAAACGTCGTTTATGGTGCTGAAGCTCGAGGCACTCCGCAGCAAAATCACCCCGAGCGGGTAAAGGAGGAAGAGCGTCAAGAACGCGGACGCGAAGAGCCCTGCGAGGAGAGGGAGACGCGGCATCAAAGCGTAGGGTGTACCCTGACAAAAGGAATGTTAAGAGATGAGCGTTTCACGACTCGAGCCCGCCACTTTATACGGAATAGCACAACTCACTTATTCCAAATGAGGGCGTTAGAGCTTACCGTCACGGACGGGCATGACTTCGTTTGCAAACGAAGTCATGCAACCTCGTATTAGTCATTGGAGGTCAGCGAGGTGATCACGCTGCGAATGGTGCTAAAGAGCATCAGAATAATGCTGATGAGCAGCCCGGACAGACCCGCGATGAGCCCGATGAGGATGTAATACAACACGGTGAACCAAGAGGACGGGACGTTGTCGAACTGACCCACGGGCAGGCTCAGTAAGAGCAGAAGCAAAATCGCGCCGCACAGCGAGATTGTGCTGAGCAGTCCGATGACGTCGATGCGGTGGTAGAGCTTCATGTTGAAGTCGTTCGCCGCCTCCCTAGCCAAACCCAGAATCGTGAGCATCAGCGCGAGAATCGTCGCTGAGGAGGTGGCGATAACCGCTGCTAAGCGCAACGACGAGGACGAAAGCGACTCGATGAGTTCGATCGCCTCCCCGCCGCCGTAGACTTGACCGACGAAAAGGCGCAGGAGCAGGGATATGCTGACGGTCACAAGACCGCCGATGAGCGCCCAGCCATAGCCCACCGAGCGGAACTTCTTCTCCACCCCGCCAAACTTTCCCCCTCCGAGATTCGTCTTATTCGCTTCCATGATGCTCAGCAGGCGGGACTGCCTCCCAGCAATCCCGCCTGTTCGTATGTCCACGCTCTGGTTATCTTGAGTTCCACTGCTAGCCCCCCTATGACACTTGACCCCTTCCCCAAGAGTCTCCATCATCATAAAGCAAACAAGCGGGGAGTGAAACGCGAGCTATCCTACATTGTTCATCACACCGTGGCAATCCGCCAGAGACGCTTAGCGCACCTCTTCGGGGTCCCGCCCCTGCTGCACTACCTGGGTCCAGGCGTCCAACCACTCCGAGAGGTTCGCCTCTATCTCTTCGGAGGGAAGCGCCGCAATCTGCTCAGGGCTTGGCGTTCGCGCGTACTGCTCGAAGACGGCAGGTAAAGCTGCGCTGTCACTGGCAGGATAAACGTACATATTCAAGGGGATGTCCTCTTGCACGCGCGCGCTTAGCATGAAGTCGATGAACCTCTGCGCCGCCTCCATATTATCCGTTCCCGCTAAGATACCCGCCGCCTCAATCTGCCGGTATACGCACGCTTCGCAGAAGAGGTTGCCCGTCGGCGCGTCGTCCAAGTCCTCTTCTGCGAAGACGACTTCGGCAGCGGGCGAGGTGGCGTAGGAGAGGACAATAGGCCTGTCGCCGCCGTACTGGGTGAAGCTCGTGTAGTACGCGCCTTCCCAACCGTCCGTTACCTGCACGTCGTTGTCGCGCAAGTCAGCCCAATAGTCCAACCACCCCTCCCCGAACTTGGCAATCGTCGCGAGCATGAAGGCGAGACCGGGTGAACTGCTCGCGGGGTTTTGCACCACCGTGAGCCCGCGATACGCCTCTTCAGTGAGCTGCTCCAAGGTCTCTGGCACCGCCACCTCGTTCTCGGCAAAGTACGACTTGTCGTAGTTGAAGTTCACGTAGCCCACGTCAATCGGCGTGACGAGGTCGTCCGCGAAGAGGTATTCGTCGGGTACGCCCTCCAGCGCGGGACTTCTATAAGGCTCGAAAATGCCCTCGTCCGCCGCCCGCGCGATCAGGTTGTTATCCACCCCGTAAAGTACGTCAGCGAGCGGGTTGTTCTTCGTCAAAATGGCGCGGTTGACGGTCTCCCCCGCGTCGCCGCCCTCGACAAATTCGACTTCGACGCCCGTCTCTTCGGTGAATGCGGCGATAACCTCTTCGGACAAGGAGAACGAGCCGTGCGTTAAGACGGTGAGCGTTTGCGCGTTGGCGGTGCTCAGCAAAAGGAGTGATAAAACGAAAAGCCTCAGCATAAAAAATCCTTTCCGTCACCAGAAAGGAGCGCGGCTAAGCTGCCCTAACGTTAGGGCGGCCTCGCCGTCACACTTCCTCCGCTGGTCTTAGCCAGGTCAGGTTCGTAGGGTTTGTTCTCAGCCTGACGCGAGCGTAGATGCTCGAGCCAAACACCCCTGGTGACCCTTTCAACATAGCATGCAGCGCGGCGACGTTGAGATTTCAGGGGGCGCGTCGGGGTACAAAACATGGATGAAGGGGCGAGGAGGCGCGCGCTGGGGCTCAGCACGCCACTGTCCGTTTACGTCTGTTTCGTCGCACATTATTTTGCGGTAAACTGCTCGGGTTAGCGGGGCGCGAAGAACTTCACAGGAAGGACCCGCGTGCCCGCATCTGAGGTTTCCATGCTGACTACCTATTCGCTCACAACCTATTTACTTATAACCTATTCGCTTATAACGCCGCAACGCCGCTGCAACGCATCATCTCAGGGGACCCTATGCTCAGATCATTGAGAGAGAGAGACTTCGACCTCTCGCGTATGGTGAGCGGCTCGAGCCTCTACATCACCTCACTCGTCCTCATCCTCAGTTGGGCGTACACCGCGACGCTCTTGCCCGGTATCGGCTACATGGGCGACACGATTAAGTTTCAGTACTTAGGCGAGATTTTAGGGATACCTCACCCGACGGGCTACCCACTCTACTTGGTCTTGAACAACCTCTTCGTCAACGTGTTCCCGTTCGGCACGCTGGCGTACAAAGCGAACTTGCTCTCGTCGGTCTTCTCAATTGCTGCGTGCATCGTCTTTTTCAGACTGCTCCTCTATCTAAAGCTCGGGCGCATGGGCGCGTTAGCGCTTTCGCTCTCGCTCGGACTAAGTTACGTCCTCTGGTCACAAGCTATCGTCGCGGAAGTCTACACGCTCCACCTCTTGCTGATGACGAGCGTCGTGTACGCGCTCATCCGCTGGCACAGCGGTGAAGAACGGGCGTTCTACGTCGCTACCGGGCTCTACGCGCTCTCCTTCGGCAATCACCTCACCTCGATCACGCTGCTACCTGCTTTTGTCTACATCACGCTTGCAACGAACCCTAAAGTCTTCATCCAACCGCGCAAAGTTTTATGGGTAGTGGGCGTGGTCAGCCTCGGCGCACTCCAGTACAGCTACCTCTTCTGGCGGCTGGGTAACGAGTTCTTCTACGCGGAACTCTTTACGGGCAGGAGTTTCGACAATCTGCGCGATTACCTTACGGGCGGTAACTTTAAGGAGTTGATGTTCGCCTACACGGGTGCACAGCTTTGGAGCGAACGTTTGCCCCTCGCGCTCACGATCTTAACGCGCAGCTTTCCCCTGATCGGGCTCGCCGCACTGGGCGCTACAACTCAGACCAAACGCTTACACGTCGTCAACTTCGTGCTGATTTACTTCTTGTCGCACACCTACTACACCGTGAATTACAACATCCCCGACATCGAGGTTTACTTCATCCCGAGCGTTATGGCGTTAGCGGTTTTGGCGGGGTTAGGGCTCGGTGAGCTTTTGCAAGGCACCAGTGCGCCGCGCACGGCGCTCCTTCTAGCCGTACCGCTCGGGCTCTTGTTTATGAACTACCGCGAGGTCGATTTAAGTCACATCACTGCGCCGCAAGGTGAGGCGGCGGCGGTTATCAGCGCGGTGCAAGAGGACGCGGTTATCTCAGTGAGTGGCTACAACCCGATGCAGGGACTGCTCTATCACACGCTCGGGCTCAAAAAGCAGCGCGACAACCTCTTCGTGACGAACTACGGGAGAAACGGGGCGTTTTTGAAATCCTACATGCAAGGTGAAGCGCCGCCTCAAATCGGTGAGCCGCCCCTCTTGTTAGCGCAAGAGGGCAAAAATCCGCCGCCGGGTCTGCGCGTTTTCTGTTGGCAATGTGCGAACCCGCAAGCGCTACAAAAGCACGGCTTCGATATGCAAATGACGAGCGTGGCAGGGCTCTACAGGCTCGAGCTAACCGAGTAAGCCAATCAATGCGGAGAAGCAAGCGGGGGTGTCGTGAGCAAAGTTGAGGCTAAAAAGACTGATGTAAGTATGTGGGTGCGGGCGAACAGCTCGAGTCTCGCCATCCTCTCCCTTACCGTGATACTTGGCTGGGTCTATACCTCGACGCTTCTGCCGGGCGTCGGCTTTTCAGGCGACACCGCCAAGTTTCAATTTTTAGGCAAGATTTTGGGCATCCCACATCCAACGGGCTACCCGCTTTACTTGGTCTTAAATAACCTCTTCGTCAACGTGTTCCCGTTCGGCAGCGTTGCCTATAAAGCCAACTTGCTCTCGGCAGTATTCGCTATCGGCGGTTGCATCGTCCTCTTCAAGCTCTTGGAGTACTTGGGGCTCAAACCTCTCTTCGCCCTTCCGGTTGCGCTCTCCCTCGGTCTGAGCCGTATTTTGTGGTCACAAGCCGTCGTCGCGGAAGTCTACACGCTTCACCTCTTACTGATGACGAGCGTCATCTATGCGCTCATCCGCTGGCATAGCGGTGAAGAACGGGCGTTCTACGTCGCCACCGGGCTCTACGCGCTCTCCTTCGGCAATCACCTCACCTCGATTACCCTTTTGCCCGCTTTTGTGTACATGACACTTGCGACGAACCCGAAAGTCTTTATCCAACCGCGTAAAGTTTTGTGGGTCGTCGGTGTAGTCGTTCTCGGCGCACTCCAGTACAGCTACCTCTTCTGGCGCTACTTCAACCCCGACGTTTACTACGCGGAAGTCTTTGACGGGACAAACCTGATCACCTACGTGACAGGCGGCGACTTCAAGAACGTCATGTTTACGTACACTTGGCAGCAACTCCTCACCGAACGTCTTCCCTTCGTGCTGACGCTGCTCAGCCGCAGTCTGCCGCTCTGGGGGCTCGCGGCGGTTGGCGCAGTTGTCGGGCTGAAGCGCCACAAGCACGTTACTTTGGGCGTGCTCATCTACCTTTTTTCGCACACCTTCTACGCGATGAACTACGACATTCCCGACATCGCGGTCTACTTCATCCCGAGCACGCTGGCGCTCGCGCTGTTAGGTGGTATCGCGCTGCTCGCTTTGCAAGTATCGTGGGAAGAGCGGCGGAGCGTCGCGGCTGCGCCCCTCCTCATCCCTTTAGTGTTCCTCTTACTGAACTACCGGAGCGTCGATATGAGTCAGCAAACGGCGGACCAAAGGGGGGTCGAGGCGGTGCTCTCTACGGTGCAAGAACGCGCGGTCATCCTCACGCCCAGCTACAATACTTATGAGTATTTTCTCTACTATCTATTGGCTGAAAGGTGGGAAGAGAGGGACGTGTACGTCGCGTTTTTCGGCGGCAACATCGACACGACGAAGGCATATTTGCGCGAGGGCACGCCTTATGATTTAGCGAACACCAAAAATCCGCCGCCGGGTTTACAGGTTTACTGCTATCTGTGCGGTGACGCGGCGCGGCTGCAGAGTTTGGGTTTTCGCGTAGAGATGACGGTGGCGGGGGGGCTCTATAGGTTAGAGCTACCTCGGCGTAACTCAGAGTGAGCGATTCACAGTTCCTCGGCGTAACTGTGCGGCGCACCTTGAGAATTTTGTAAGACTGTAAGCGTTACAGTAGACCATGCGCTCCTTCTTGAAGACGTCAAACCTTCCCAGCATCGGCAGTCGCCCCTTCCGCGCCGCGCTCACGCTGCTCGCTTGGCTGGGCTGCGCGGTGGGCTTCTGGCTGCTTAGCGCCGTAGCGGGACCGGCGGCGGGGGCGCTGATGTTTTTGCCTGTCATTGTCACAGGCGCAGTCTGGGGACTCTGGGCAGGCTTCTGGGCGGGTTTATGCGGATTTGCCGTTACAGCTTACCCGCTCTACCTTTTAGCGCCCGAGCCTAGCGGATTTCTGTTTACGATTTTAAGAGACGGCGGACCACCCACCGTAGTAGCAACCATCATAGGCACAACAGTAGGATATTTGCGCGATTTGCGCCTCAAATTGCACGCGCAGCATCAGCAGCTTCTCCACTTTTCCAGCCACGACGCGCTGACTGAACTCCCCAACCGCGCCGCGTTCGAAACTAGCCTAGCGCAGTACCTCGGTTCTCATACGTCTGTGGCGGTCCTGTTCGTCGACCTCGACGGCTTTAAGCGCGTGAACGACACGCTAGGTCACGCCGCTGGCGACGCGCTCTTACGAGCCGTCGCGGGACGTTTGCGCGGAAGCGTGCGCCAAGAAGACCTCGTCGCACGTTTAGCGGGTGACGAATTCGTGCTCGCCTTCCCCGACATGCCCACCAAGCAAGTTGAACAGGTCGCGCGGAAGCTCTTAGGGACGCTCATAGCGCCCTTTTCGGTAGGGGAGAGCACCGCGCATATCGGCGCGAGCATCGGCGTCAGTCTGTACCCTGCCGATGGGCGCGACATCGACACGCTTCTTAAACGGGCGGACGACGCAATGTACAGAGTGAAGAACAGGGAGAAAAACAACTACACCTTTTACTGAGGCTCGCGACTATCAGTCGCCCAGTGCAGAGATAGTCTGGTTCGTCCTCGGCAGCTTCCACGCCGCTAAGAGCGCCGTCAAGAGGAACAGAAGACCCGTCGCCACGAACGTCCCCCGGTAGCCGCTCCAAAACACCACCGCCGCGCCTAAAAGAGGTGACGCGGCCCGCGCCGCCGCCACAATTGCATTGTCCAACCCGTAGACCGAGCCCTCTTCACCGGGCTCCGTGTACTGCGCCAAAAGCGCACCCAAAGCGGGCATCACCCCGCCGATCGCTGCGCCCGTCAGCGCGTAGAGCACCAGCAGTTGCCACGCGGATGTAACCAAGCTCATCGGCAGGTAGAAGAGCGCCGCTACAACCGCGCTCGCTACCAAAATAGGCTTGTGACCGATGCGGTCTCCCAGCCGCCCGAGGTAGATCGCGCTCGCGGTTCCCGTTGCCGAAGCGACGCCGATAGCGAGCCCTGTATAGATACTCGCGCTTGCTTGGTCCGCTAGAAGCGACGCTACGAAAAGCGCCAAAAAGGGAATGATCATTGTACGCCCCAACCAGACGCTGAAACGCACCAGAAAGGTGAAGTTGACCCCCGGTGCATCTGTGACGTGCTTCCAGTCCGCTAAAAGGGTGAGACGCCGCCCTTTCAAAATCGGTACAAAATCTTCTTTGACGCCGAACAGTACGAGTAGTCCACCTAAGAGGAGAAGTGCCGCCGTCACGAGAAACGCTGCCCTCGGGCCGTACGCGAACGCTAGCAGCCCGCCGATGACCGGACCGATGGATAACCCGCACCACAAGCCAACTTGCAACACGCCCATCGCGTAGCCGATGCGCTCACGCGGCGCAACCGACGCCACGAGCGCGTTCGCCGCCGAGACGACGCCCGTGACGAGCCCCTGAACCGCTCGCAATAAGACGAGCTGCTCCGCGTTGCCGACGAACGCCATCGCCCCGACGATAACCGCGCCGCCAAAGAGCGCCCGCTCGACCATCAGCTTGCGCCCGACGCGGTCCGATATCGCGCCCCAGATGGGCGAGGCGATCATCATCGTAATCGCCTGAGCGCTAAAGACTAGCCCCACCCACAGCTCCAAACTCCCTACGCCACTTGCCACGCCGAGTTCTTCGATATAGGTGGGTAAAAAAGGGAAAAACATTGAAAACCCAACTGCGGAAAGCAGTTGGGCGACGAACATCACATAGAGGGTGCGCTGCCAGGTCACATCCTCGAGCATACACCCGGTCTACATATGCGATGTTGCTTCTCTGACGGACTTAAAGAGGTGAAAAAAAGGACTGAGAAAAAAGTAAAACCTCTCAGTCCTTCTGCTATGCGAAAGCTACGTAACAGTTCTTTCACCTTTTACCTTTTCTCTTTCTCCTCAGTTACTTCTCTTCGAATAGAGCGAGATAGAGTGCGGTACGAGCCCCTAGTACGAGCCCCTATTGCTGCGCCGCCGTTCTCGCTTGCTCCAACCACCCATCCACTTCTCCTTGATGGTTGCTGATCCACTCGTCCACCATCGCCACTACTTCTTCGGTGCTGTCTTCGCCTTCGTTGATGCGGGCGGTCATTTCAGAGACGTCCTCTAAAGGCATCTTGACCTGGCTAAAGAGCGCCGCCGCCGCCGGGTTCTCGTCTAAAAAGGTCTGATTCGCCGCGACGCGGATGTCGTTGGCGGGGAAACCCATCTTTAAGGGGTCAGAGACCGCACCCTCGACGTTGCTGACCGTCATCGAATCGACGAGGTCTTCTTGCTCGGGCGTCGGGGCGATCTCGGGGACGTTGATCCACTGAACGTCGTTGCCGGGCTCGAGTTCGAACACCGTGAAGTTCGGCGTCCAGGTGTAGTAGAGCACCGGCTGACCGTTGTTGTAGCGCGCCAAAACGTCCGCGAACATCGCGTTGTAGCTCGAGTCCAGGACGTTGATGTGGTCTTGCAAGCCGTACTGCTCCAACTGGTAGTCAATCGCCTCCGCAATCGCCCAGCCCGACTCCGCGCCGACTAAGTCAGCTTTGCCGTCACCATTCGAGTCAAAAGCTTGCTTGACCTCGTCGCGCGAAAAGTCCGCTAAAGAGGTGATCCCGTACTCCTCCGCTGAGGCTTTATCCACTAAGTAGCCTTGAAGCGCGCCGCGCTCCACGACGGTGCCCGCGAACGCCGCTCGCTCCTCGAAGTTCGCAGGGAGCTGGTTCGACTGGTTGGGCATCCAAGAGTGTGCCCAGTAGTCCACATCACCATTAACTAAGGACTGGTAGAAAATCGGGTTGGCGAGCGTGGCTGGGTCTTCCACATCGTAGCCCAAATCTTCTAAAAGCGTGATGAACAGTTGGGCAATGGGGCGGGCAGACTCCCAGTTGGCAACCGCCGGAGTGACCGTCGTACCTTCGCCGGGCATAGCGGTGTCTTGCGCTTGGGCGTAGATGCCCGCAAAGAGAACACAAGACAGCAAAATCGTAAGTAACTTCTTCATGAAGACCTCCTTGTGGTCTAAAAACTTACAGAACAACTTAATAATGAGGTATTACCCCTCGAGGATAACGAGCCTGACCTCTTCCAAACGTTCCCTCCCCTACGAACAGACCTTAATTAAAGTCAGTTGACTTTCTGGCGCGTCGGCTCACCGAGCGCCTGCGTGATGCGGTCTAGGACCATCGCTAAGAGGACGATGCCGATGCCGCCGATGCCTGCTAAACCGACGCGGAGCGCGTTAAGCCCCTCGAACACAGGCTGACCTAAGCCGCCCGCGCCGATAAAGGCGGCGATCACGACCATCGAGAGCGAGAGCATGATGGTTTGGTTTAAGCCCGCCATGATCGTCGGCATGGCTAAGGGAACTTGCACCTTCCAGAGAATCTGACTCGGCGTCGAGCCGAACGCCTCCGCCGCTTCGAGGGCGTCCTCTTGCACCTGGCGGATGCCTAAGTTCGTGAGGCGAATCATCGGGGGCACGGCGAAGATGACCGTAGCGATGATGCCAGGCACCGTGCCGATGGAGAAGAGCATCACCACGGGGATGAGGTAGACGAACGAAGGCGTCGTCTGCGCGACGTCCAGCACAGGGCGCAAGAGTGCGGCGAAGCGTTCACTCCGGGACGCCAAAATCCCTAGCGGCAATCCGATGATCACGCAGAACAGCACCGAACTCACCACCATCGCGAGCGTCGTCATCGCTTCGGACCATAAGCCCATGAAGCCGATAAAAACGAGCGCGAGGGCGCTAAATAGCCCCAGCCGCCACGTCGCGACGTACCAGGCGAGCGCCGCAATCAAAATGATAACGATCAGCGGGGAGAGCCACTGCAGCGCGCCGTTGATGCCGTTCAGCATTAAGTCGACGGGCGTGCGCAGCGCTAAGAAGAAGTCACGGTAGCCCTGGAGCCAGTTGACGAACGTATCGATCCAGTCCTCTAAAGGGATGGTGTACCTGAATAGCTGCTCAGCCGAGAGTATCTCCATTACCGCGCCACCTCTTTGTGGACATAGACTTTACGAGCATCGACTTTGTGGGCATCGGCGTGCTCACCTATAGCGGCGTGAACCTCTTCGGGGTCCTGATGACCTCTTTTATCCAAAATCCCCTGAATCAGCTCGCGCTCGCTCACGAGCCCGATGACTTCGCCGTTATCGGCTAAAACGACGGTGGGGAGGCTCGAGTGGTTGCGCCCCTGCAAGATATGGCGGAGCGTCGCGTCGTGCGGGCACACGAGCGCTAGTTCGTGGCTGCGCACGCTCGGCGGCTCCTCGTCCAAGACCTCTTCTAAACGCCTCGTCTGGACGCTCTGCCCGTTCACCCTCACGCGCTCCAAGCGGTTGTCGCGGTCTATTCCGTAGAGCACGTCCGAGACGCCTTCATGCGCGTAGAAGTCCACGTCGCCGTCCTCTTGCTTGCTGAGCTTCTTGCTCGCGAGCGGCACCGCCACCGTCCCCGCTGTGATGACGCCCGTCGGGTCCGCGTGCTCGACGAAGTCCGCGACGTACTCCGTTTTCGGGTTGACGATGATCTCTTCGGGCGTGCCGACTTGCACCACGCGCCCGCCCTCCATGATGGCGATGCGGTGACCCAGCTTGAGGGCCTCGTCCAAGTCGTGCGTGATGAAAAGAACGGTGCGGTGCAGCTTCTTCTCGATGCTGATGAGTTCTTGCTGCATATTGACCTTGATAAGGGGATCCAACGCGCTGAAGGGCTCGTCCATGAGGAGGACGGGCGCGTCCGTCGCTAGAGCCCGCGCTAAACCCACGCGCTGCTGCATCCCACCGGAAAGCTCATCCGGGTACGAGTCGCCCCACTGCCCCAGCCCGACCATCTCCAAAGTCTCTTGCGCCGCCTCCAACCGCTTGTTCTTAGGACGCCCCTGCACCTCCAAGCCGTACGCCGCATTCTCGCGCACGGTGCGGTGCGGGAAGAGCCCGAAGCGCTGAAAGACCATGCTCACTTGCTCCTTGCGGAACTGCCGCAGCCCCTTCTCGCCCAAAGAGGTCACGTCCGTCTCGCCCTCGTCAGTCTCCACGAAAACTTTGCCCGCAGTCGGCTCGATGAGTCGGTTGATGCAGCGCAGCAGCGTGGACTTGCCACTGCCCGACAAGCCCATAATGACGAAGAACTCGCCCGGCTCGAGCCTGAAGCTCACATCGTTGACGCCCACCGTATGCCCGGTTTCGGCGCGGATGTCATCTTTGGAGTGACCTTGCTCGAGCATCGAGATGACGCTCTTGGGGTCTTCCCCGAAGACCTTGTAAAGATTCTCGACTCTTATCAATCGCCTATCCTTTCACATGACCTAGCTACTCTTAGTCACTCTTGTGAAGATATAGAGGCGTCACGTTTGGTACATCCTCGTCATGCACCACCCGAAACGCAGTGACCACGCTTTAGGCTTGTGAGAAAGGATACCATACCTAGCGTGAGGAGCAAATTTTTGAGAGAACTAGCTGAGCACTTCATCTGTTTAGTTTTGCTTGACAATTTGAGTATAGTGGCTTAATCTAAATTCATAACGGGGCCCCGGTTCATCCGGGGTCTTCGCCATTTAGGAGCCTTCCACTTCAATCAAATGCTTGCATAGGCTTGGGTCTTTCAGAATAGAAAGACCTGTAGGAGAGGTCTCTAAGGCACTTTTAACTCTCTTTTTGAATTCATCTACAGTAACGAGATATGTATCAGCGAATTCAGAGTCGGCTTCTTCAATGACACGTCGGGCGACGGCATAATGAACGGGAACAGTCAGTGTCCTAAAGTCTCCGACTCTTCTCCTAACAAGGTGCAGAGGGTCAGCAGTAATGAAATCTTTAGGTCTACTACGCTCAGACATTTTTTTGAGAACCAAATCAGGCTGGATAGCGCCTCTTTTACCCATCTCGGCTCTAAATCTTATGAAAGCGAAGAGGTCCGCTAGCTGCGCAATCTGCACGTTGTCTCCATCCTCGACACGCTCAATTTCTGTTATCTGGGTGAGTTGACTAACACGGTTAATCGCGTCGAACACTTCTAATTCGTCTACGCCTTGAGCGTCGGGAAAGGGATCAATCTTGAGCGAAACTGTTTTATTTCCTATGTAGCTCATCATTTCGTTCAACAACGGTAAATAATCTACCAAGAGATGGAGAAGCGGCCTCCACGCCTTTTTAAGGTAGCGTAGCGCCATGTTTTTTCGTGCTCCGTAGCTGTTCTCCTTGAGAAATTTCATTTCAGCTATAAGGTATGGATCGGCAAAATAGCTGTTAATACTTGGTTTGTAGTCTTCACGGCTTCTAAAGCCTGAGTAATGCGCGAGACCTCGCCTTTCAAAACTTACCTTGCGAGCGATTTTCAAAGCCCGCTCGAGCCACTCCTGCACCTGCTGAAAGTCTGCATCCAAATAAGGATTGCGCTGACCACGATATTTTTTAGGCAAAGTTCGCCCATACATCAGTCTAAGGTGAATAGGCGGAAGCTGCTCAGAACCTAAAGCCATCTTAATGTCATGTCTAAGCTCGAGCCAATCCTCATCGAAAGCGGGTAAGAGGTCTGACCTGACGAGTGCAAAAGCCAAAACGGTAATAGGATGATCGCCCGGAACAAACTCGCCACCCCACTTGACAAGAGGTTCAATTCCACCAGAATCGTCAAACGCTGCCACGTAGTCGGTCATCAAGATTCCAAGCATACAACAGACCGTTTGCAACGCCAAAAATTAACCCTCGCTGATAAGGCGAGGGTGGGAGAGAGGAGTGAGCAGCGCCAGTAAGACGTTGTGATGCGCGATGCTCGGCGCTGCTCGAGACTCAATATAGCCCTCACCCTCTTACAAAATTCTGACACCTCATTTCCGTTAAGCTCTCGCGGCAAAGCGCAGCGCGTTACAGTGACTTTAGGTATGAGGTTTCAGGTATTAGCAGTTCCAGAACATATTGAGACAGATGAGTGCAGGCATCATCGTCGAACGTGCGTGTTAGACGGCGCTTCGAACGGTGGGGATGTCCTAAACCAGATGATATCTGCTATATGAAAGGTGTCGTCGTAAAATTCGATGCGGAACGCGGCTTCGGCTTCGTTCGTCCCAAAGGCCGAGCGGACGTATTCGTCCACATAGGCGATGTGAAGGGTCAACACGTGTTGCGTGTAGGTCAATCCGTCGATTTCACGCTCCGAACAACGCCCAAAGGAGACCGCGCTGTGAAAGTTCGGCTGAGCCGTGCTAAGAGGCTGCCAACGGTGAGATTTTTACGGACGGCTGCGCTGACCGCTTTGCTCGTAGGGTTAGGCGCTTCGTTAGGCTTAGGATTGTCGCTGCCCTGGGCTTATCTGCTCGGCGTCAACGCGGGCACATTCGTACTCTATGTGTACGACAAGAGCGCCTCGAGTCGCGCGCAGTTGCGTGTGCCGGAAAAGGTTTTACACCTGCTCGGCTTGCTCGGGGGCACGCCCGCCGCCTTCGTGGGTCAGTACCTTCTCAGGCACAAAACTCGCAAGTCAGCGTTTCAGTTGTGGTTCGTTCTAAGCGTCGCTTTACAAATCGGTCTTTACATGCTCTATAGCAGGTATCATCTAGTTTGAGCCAATCTCACAAGGTAGAACATCGTTCAGCACGCACATTCGGTGATGATATCTGCGTGATCCAAGCTCAGTAGTTGTAATAATTGCTCTACAAGAGGTTGCTAGGTGAAGCGTAGTAGCAGGTTTATAACTCCCCACTTAGGTTAAGAGCGAAAGCTGAGCGCGAAAAGCACCCCGCCGATAACGATGAAAATTGCGCCGACAGCGACGCTGTTGAGGAGCGCGTAAACGACGCCGACAAGCAAGAAAAGCCCGGCAGCGATGCGGTTGGATTGTGTTTGCTTCACTGTGAGCAGTCCTGTGGATAACCTTGTGGATAACGCCGTGAACAACTCTGCAAATAAGCTTCTGAACGCATAGTCTCAGGATAAAGCATTTCAGCGTAGGTGAAGCACATAGTTCCCGGAGGGAAACTTCGTAAGCTTTGAGCTTTGCTCTAACCTATGTCAGCGCTTCAGCTTGTCAGCATTTCAGGTTTTTCCTGACCACCTGACTCGCTGAAACGCTGACTTGCTCTTTCTCGCACGGTACAATACCCCTTACTCGGAGGTTTACGCATGACGACGAAAACCAGACTCAACCGGCGCAGCCGCGCTATCACCGAAGGCACGAACCGCTCGCCGAACCGCGCCATGATGCGGGCGGTGGGCTTTACGGACGAGGACTTCGACAAGCCAATAGTCGCCGTCGCGAACGGTCAGAGCAACATCACGCCTTGTAACGCTGGGTTAGGCGAACTCTCCGAGGCGGCGATGGCGGCGATTCGCGCGGCGGGCGGGATGCCGGAGATGTTCGGGACCATCACCATCAGTGACGGCATCTCGATGGGGACGGAGGGGATGAAGTGCTCGTTGGTCTCGAGAGAGGTCATTGCCGACTCCATCGAAACAGTCTGTAGAGGTCAGAGCATGGACGGCCTCATCTCCGTGGGCGGCTGCGACAAGAACATGCCCGGCGCGATGATCGCGATGGCGCGGCTCAATATTCCTGCAATTTTCGTCTACGGCGGCACCATCAAGCCCGGTCACTACAAAGGACAAGACCTCACTATCGTAAGCGCCTTTGAAGCGGTGGGTGAATACAACGCGGGGCGCATCTCGTACGGCGACTTCTGCGCGGTGGAGCGTGCGGCCTGCCCCGGCAAGGGCTCGTGCGGCGGCATGTACACCGCCAACACCATGTCGAGCGCCTTCGAAGCGATGGGGATGAGCCTTCCCTACTCCTCGACGATGGCGGCGGAGGACGCAGAGAAAGCGGACAGTGCTGCGAAGAGTGGCGAAGTCCTCTTAGACCTCATCGCGAACGACCTCAAACCACGCGACATCCTCACCAAAGAAGCCTTTGAAAACGGCATCAGCGTCATCATGGCAGTCGGCGGCTCCACCAACGCCGTCTTGCACCTCTTAGCGATTGCACATACGGCGGGCGTCGAACTCTCACTAGACGACTTCGAGCGCATCCGCGAGCGCGTGCCGCACTTCGCCGACCTCAAGCCTTCAGGCAAGTACGTCGCGACGGATTTGCACCGCGTCGGCGGGATTCCTTTGGTCATGAAGATGCTCTTAGAGGCAGGTTTATTGCACGGCGACTGCATGACGGTGACGGGCAAGACGGTAGCGGAGAATTTGGAAGAGGTCCCCAACCAACCCTCCGCAGACCAAGATGTCATCCTCCCCTTTGACCAACCCAAATACGCTCAAGGACACCTCGCTATCTTACGCGGCAACCTCGCACCGGAGGGGTGCGTGGCAAAAATTAGCGGGCTCAAGTCTACGAAGATTACAGGGCCGGCTCGAGTCTTCGAGTCCGAAGAGGACGCGATGGACGCGATTACGAGTGACGACATTAAAGCGGGCGACGTGCTCATTATCCGCTATGAAGGTCCGCAAGGCGGTCCGGGGATGCGCGAGATGCTCTCGCCCACGTCCGCGATTATCGGTAAAGGCTTGGGCGACTCGGTCGGGCTCATCACCGATGGACGCTTTTCGGGTGGGACGTACGGTCTCGTCGTCGGCCACGTCGCGCCCGAGGCGCAGGTGGGCGGGCCGATTGCGCTCATTCACGAGGGCGACAGCATTATGATTGACGCGGCGCAGAACCTTATTCAGATCAATGTTGAAGATAGCGAGTTAGAGGAGCGCCGTAAGAATTGGGTAGCGCCGCCGATCAAGTATAAGAGTGGGGTGTTGGCGAAGTATGCGAAGTTGGTGGGGAGTGCGTCGGAGGGGGCGGTGACAGATTGAGCGTTATCCCACCTCTTTTTGAAGAGCACTACCCAAACCTCGCGGATTGGGTGGCGGACGGATGGCTCGAGCTTGGCTTCGATTATGGCTCGGGGGCATTTATCCGTTTGATTGATCACGGCGGCATGATTTGGCAGGGCAAAGCCGAGTACCCGACGGTGGACGCGGCGCTTGCTGAGGCGGAAGAGGCGGCGAAGGCGTGGTTTGAGGAAAATGGGTGAACCTAGCGTTGACGTTTTGCACAGCGAAGCAAGAGTCTAATCTTAGCATTTCCACTTATCGTTGCTACACTTTTCCGCAAATATCGTCACTTGAAGTGCGTGCTAATTACGAAGTTTTCCGAAGGAAACGATGTTCTTCTTAGTGAGAGTGTAGCTGACCAGATGATACCTGCTATCTGTACTAGAAAGGTTTTACTGTGTCCCCAATTGAGTACTCGTCCACCTCTCCGATCATTGCCGAAGAGTTGGCATACCTCCTTAAACAGTCCGACTGGGCTACCAACCGCTCACCTGACACACTTGAACGTATGCTCCGTCATACCCCTTGCCTTGTCAGCGCACGCTCCAAAGGTCGGCTGATCGGCTTTGCAAGGGCGCTCAGCGATGAAACGTACCGTGCGCTCGTCGAAGATGTCATCGTAGATGAGGCGTACCGAGGACGCGGTGTAGGTGCGGCGTTAATCGAGTTGCTGCTGCGAGAGCACCTTAGTGGAGTCGAAGAAGTTTCCTTGGCCTGTACAGAAGCGAATGCGGCGTTCTACGAGCGGTTTGGCTTTAAGCGAGCAACTGATCCGTACATGTGGCGTATGCAAGACGGTAGCTCCGAATGAAGATTAGAAGAGGTTAGAGGGTGATCGCTAAGCAGCCTCTAAAAGCTGCTATACTCACCTAACCATGTCCCTCAAACCTATCACCGTCCGCTTACCCGAAGACGACCTCGAGCGTGCCCGCCAAGACGCCGAAGTGCTTGGCGTGAGCGTCGATGTATATCTGCGGATGCTCTTTCGGCAGAGCCTGCGCAGTTTACCTGACCCCTTAGAGGTTCGCGAGCGCCGCGCCGAAGCATTGAGGCAGTTCAGCGAAATCATATCTGCCGAGCTGGAAAAGCAGGGCACAACTGAAGAGGACGTGGTGCGGCTCGCTAGAGAGGCGCGTAAACACTTGGCAGCTCAAAAACGCGAGAGGTCTTAGAGGCGCTTGAACCTCATCTTCGCTGATACAAATGCACTTATCGCTATACACTGTTTCAAACTACCTAAAGGACAAAAAACTCTTGCGTTCGAGGTTGTCGAAGCGGAAAGAGCAGGCGATCTCACGCTTTTGATTTGCGACGTTGTCGCGAACGAAGTTCGCCGCGTCGTAGCGCGTAGCTTTCCAGATGCTTTACCAGGACTCGAGCTCTTTTTAGAGGGCTACGGCGTCACGATTCTTCCTGAACCTGAACGCAGCTTACTCGAGCAAGCTCAGATTGTCTGCGTTGACCCAGATGACGCGCCTATCCTCGCAGCAGCGGTGCAAAGCGCCGAGCGTTACGGTGCGATGCTCCTTTTATCGAACGACTTCGAAACCTTTCACACACCGGAGATGAAAGCGTTTTTAGCTGAGCACGGTGTGTTACCCGTATCGCTCTACGGTCTACTGAAGTTGGTAGGGCGCAGGTAAAGCTCTCGCCTCTTTACGAGCAGTACATACTTTCTAAACAGAAGACAGCTATACACTTGAGAGTGATGCAACACTTTCCAAGAGGTCAACGGTGAACTCTCACCCCCTCGAGCCCCTCCTCACCTCTTTACTCTCGAGGTCAAGCGCTCACCCCCGCCGTACCCTCCTCCTACTCTCTCTCATCACCCTCCTCTTGGGCGCAGGACTGTTCAACCTCCGCTTCGAGACAGGTCTGCTCGACTGGCTCCCCGCCTCGAACCCAGACGTACAAGCCTTTGACCGCGTGGTCGAAGAGGTGGACAGCGTTACGAATCAGGAGTTGTTGAGGCTCGAGCTAGACCCTGATAAAGCCGCGCAAGCGGGCGTCTCTTCTATTACTGACGAAGTAGCGATTCGCGCTCAGGAGGAGTTGGCGAGCTTCGTGCAGGAGCGCGTGCCGGAAATCAGTCATGTCATCGGGCTGCCGCTCTGGGTCAAGCTGGCGAACTACACCTCTTCGGGAGCGGAGCCTGACACTTTTGTTTTACCGGAAAGTTCAGCGGAGTTCGCGCTGTACTGGCGCGGTATCGCGGCGACGCAAGAGGAACTGCTGCAAATCACCGTATCCGAAGATGAGCAAACAGCGCTCCTCAACTTCGTCATTGAAGGCGACCCGTTAGCGGCGGGCTCGAGGCAAGTCGGCAGTCAATTCGCTGAGGCGTTGGAGGACTATGCGAATTGGGAGGGCAAAAGGTTCGACGTGCTAGAGACGGACAACCTCACCCCTGTCGGTCTCGCCTCGGGTATCGGCAGCATCGACACGATTTTGCGCCGTGACTTACTCTTACTCGCGCCGCTCGCGTCCCTCTTACTCGTCGCCTTTTTAGGACTCGCCTTTCGCCGCGTGAACGACACATTGGCGGCGCTCGCGCTCCTCCTTACCGCACTCATCTGGACGTTCGGCGCGGTGGGCTGGCTGGGCGTCCCGCTCAACATCGTCAACGTGACGCTCTTTCCGCTCGTGCTGGGCGTCGGCATCGACTACGCGGTTCATGTGCTGAACGCCTACAAAGATGTAAGGGGTCAAGCCGATGCCGAACAAGAGGTCGCCAAAGAGGTTGCGTCTCGCACAGGTGTCGCACTCTTGATGGCGACGCTCATTACGGTGGCGGGGCTCTGCGCACTGACGCTCTCGGGCGTGCCAGGGATGGTGGAGCTTAGCATCTTCGCGGCGCTCAGCATGGTGTTTCTGCTAACGTTGGCGCTTACGCTCTTACCTGCACTGAAGGCACGACTTCCTTCGGGACCCGCCCCCGTCCCCTCCCAAAACACTGCCCTCGCCAACCTCATGACCTTTCTCGGCAAGAGGTGGCAGCTTTCCGCGTCCATCCTCGTGGGTTTGACCCTCCTCGCCCTCTTAGGACTCGGCGACACGACCTATCAGACCGACGCTATTCAGGGGAACTACCCCGCGGACGACCCCTTCGTCCGCGCCACGGAGCAGATCGCTTCGGGAACGGGCGGCGCGTTTCCCGAGTTCGTCATCTTCCAGGGCGACCTCACGACATCTGAGTTTTTAGCGTATACGCGCGCATTAGAAACGGCGTTGCGAAGCTCCGAAACGGGACTCGGTGCAGGCACGACGGTGGTGGGACCGAGTCGTTTACTCGGAAGTTATGAGGTGCTCAAAGATGGCGTTGCGCCCGCGTTGCGGCGTTACTTGGCAAACGGCGGTTCGTTAGAGGAAGCCGCGCCCACGGACGCCGAAGCCGTTCAAACAGCGTACGAGGAGATGCACGAGAGCCCCGCCTGGGCTCCGCTGATTCAACTGGTCTCGAGCCCCACCCTCGATACCGGCGTTCTCGTCGTCGTGCCGAGCGCGGCGACCTCTTTTGAAGAGGTACAAGAGCTTAGGAGGGGGCTCGAGAACGCAGTCGCCGCCACTGCTGCGCAAAGACCGCCGAACGTCACAACGAACATCTTAGGCTACCGCACCCTCACCGCCCTCTTTATCCAAACGAGCCTCTTCTGGATGCGCGTGCTCTTCTTCGTCGCGCTCGCCGCCGCCGTTCTCCTCGTGTGGCTCTTCACGAGGAGTTGGCGGGCGACCTTGACCGTGAGCCTCGTTATGACGGTGTCCGGGGTGTGGTGGCTGGCGCTCCTATCCGTATTCGACATCTATATCTCGATCTTCCTGATTTTCCCGCTTGTCTTTATGGTGAGCGCGGGTTCGGATTACGCGGTGCATTTGGTATGGGGCCTAGAGGTCCGAGACAGGGAGCGGACAGGGCGAGCGGAAGTCTACGCAACCGTAGGTAAAGCGGTGCTTTACTCGGCGCTCACGAGCGCGGCGGTGTTCGGCGTCTTCGCCTCGTCGTATTTGGTCAGCGTGTCGCAGGTGATGTTGGCAGTCGTGCTCGTAGTCGTGACGACGCTGCTCTGTACGGTCCTCAGCGTGCCGCTAGTGATGCGGGGTGCGGGCTCGAGCAGTAGGGAAGATTCATGAATCTTCCCTACGCCGCGCCATCTGGTATAAGGTAGCGCTATGAGGTCCACGCTCGTTTGGCTGCTCCTTTTTGCGCTAGCGCAAGGCGCGGCGCAACCTGTGGACGAGCCTGTAGAGCTGCTCACACTATGCGCACTGTGCGCACTCGCTCCGGTCTCCCCTACCCACGCGCAAAGCCCCGAACGCGGCGACGTGCGTATCGTGGTGTTAAGCGACTTCAACGGTGCTTACGGTTCGCTGACTTACAGTCCGCACGTTGGGCGAGTTTTAGATATCACCATCAACACGTGGCAGCCCGACCTCTTGCTCTCGGCAGGCGACGTGATCGGCGGACAAAACACCTCTTTGCCGGCTGAGCGTTTCGCAGAGATGTGGGGAGCGTTCGACGCGCAAGTCGCGCGCCCTCTTCGCGAGGCAGGTATCCCTTACGCCTTTGCGACAGGCAACCACGATGGCTCGAGCCTCCGCAATGATGTTACTACCGGCAACGAATTCACCTTCCAGCGAGAACGAGACGCCGCCCAAGGTTACTGGCGTAGGCCTCTTTACGAGACGAACTTGCCTTACCAGAGCCGTGAGGGTTTTCCCTTCAACTACAGCTTCACCTTCGGAGAGCTTTTCATCGTCGTGTGGGACGCCTCAAGCGCTCGCATTACGGAGGAACAAAGAGGTTGGGCGGCACGAGAACTCTCGAGGTCGGCGGCGAGGAACGCGAAGCTCCGCGTGCTCTTAGGGCATCTTCCCTTTTACGGCGTGAGCGAGGAAAAAACTAAGCCGGGTGAGGTTTTGGAGAACGGAGACGAGTTGAGAAGGTGGCTCGAGCAGCGAGGACTTGACCTCTACATCAGCGGTCATCACGCGGCGTACTATCCCGCCAAAGTCGGAGGGGTGACGCTGCTTCACTCGGGTGGCATCGGGGCGCGGCGTCTATTAGGAAGCGAGGCGGAGCCTAGAAGCGCGGTGACGCTGTTGGACATCGACTTAGGGACGGATGTGGAGATTCGCCTAACGACGTTCGACGCGGCTACGCTCGAGGTTATCTCTCCCGAATCGCTACCGGAGCGGCTAGGGGGGCTCAATGGTCCAATTCTCCGCTACGACTTAGCGCCGTAAACCCGCAAATCCGACAACAAGCACTGAGAACAAGGAGTTTCAACCCCTTGCTTTGACATCAGTATCACTCCAGAGCCACCACCAATAAGAGGTTGCGAACGGGGCGTCGCAACCTCTTGTTCGACTATCTGCGAGATGAACCCAAGCCGCCCGGCTCAGCGCACGTCCTGTTTGCGCGTCGGACCGAGCGAGATGCCGGGCTTGTGGCGGGGTTGCTGAGTTTCGCCGTAACCGTAGGCGTAGCTCTGCACGGAAGCGCGCCCGACTTGGGTGACGACTGCGCCCAGCACGCGCACGCCGATGTTCTGCAGGCGCTCGGCTGCCACTTGCAAACTGCGGCGGTCCGTTCCTGACAAGCTCGCGACGAGCACCGTGCCCGTACAGAAGGGTGCGATGGTCAGCGAGTCGGCGACGGGCAAGAGCGGCGCGGAGTCGATAACGATGACGTCGTAGCGCTCGCGCCACCTTTCCAAGCAGGCGCGCATCCCGCTGCTGAGGAGTTCGGGCGCGGCGGACGTCGCCTCAAAGGTGGGGACGACGTCTAAGTTTTGCGTCTGGCTGATGGCTATTTGCGTGGTTTCGTCTTCGATATCTAGAGTGGGATTTCTCAAGAAATCCTGGAGCTGTTTGCGCCCGCTCGAGGCGATGTGGTATTCGTCAGCGACGACGGGCTTGCGCATGTCGGCGTCCACGAGGAGCGTGCGGTAGTCGTTGCGGGCGAAGCTCTCGGCTAGGTTCAAGGCGACGCTCGACTTGCCCTCGGCCTGTTGGGCGCTCGAGACCAGAAACACCCGAGGTCCCTCCTGCGCCGCAAAGAGCAGGTTCGTCCGCAAGAAGCTCATCGCTTCGGGCGACAAGCGGCGGCTCTTGGACACTTTGGGCACTTCCGCTAAGATGGGCAGCCCCACCGCCGCGACGTCTTCGACACGGCGCAGGCGGCTGTCGAGCGCGTTGCGCAAAAGCAGCACGCCGTAGACCAAAAAGATGCTCAGCACGGCGGCGAGCGCGGCGTTGCGCACCGGCTGCGGCGCAGCCGGGCTGGGCGGGACGACGGCGGGCTCGACGACGCTGAGCAGCCCGGCAGTAGAGTTGCGGAGGGCGCGCGCGTAGAAAAGCTCCTCTTGCTGCTGCGCGCGCAGGCTCGTGCGGCTCTCGATCTCGTTCTGGTTGCCGACGTCGCCCATGAGCCGCAGCGACTCGATGGACTCGTCTAGCGCCTCGATCTGCCCCTCTAACGTGTTGATGTGCTGGTCGATGTTGGCGCTCGCGCGCGCCCGGTCCCACTGGACGAGCGCCCGCGACACCGCGTCGGAGTAGGCGGCGGCGTTTTCGGCGGAGGGCGCGGCGGCGGTGAGGTAGATGAGGCTCGAGACGTCGTTGCGCCCCCCGTCGATGCTCACCGAAAGGTTTTTACGCAGCGCCGTGAGGTCACGCCCGCTCGGGCTCGTCTGACCGAGCTGCGCGAAGGCGTCGGTCAAGACCGGGTTACTTATCACTACCGTCGCGTAGGCGCTCGCCTCGATGGGCGGCGGCGTCAGGATGGCGTTCGAGCCCGAGGTGTTGGGCTCGGCGGCTAGGAGCGTGGTGGTCGCTTCGTAAACAGGGTCGAGCTGCTGCGAGAGCAGAAACGCCGCCGCCGCCGCGAGCAGCGCGATGGGCAGGGCGACGAGCAGCCCGCGAAAGATGAAGTTGAATAGCTCACCGATACTCGCTTGGGATTCTTGGTTCATCGAAGCTCTTTTCTATGCGTGGTGTAGGGTCTGAGGTTGGCGTAGGGGTGCGTTGACGGAGTCTCTTGACATCAGGAGTCTGTTGACATTAAAAGTACGTCATTTCGTCTATCAGCAGAACCGTTCGGCGTGGTGGTCCAGCTTGACAATCGGCGGGATGGCTCGGGAAAGTCACTTGATACAGAGATTTTAGTACAAAGTTTTGAATGTGCGGTTTTGAGTGCATAGTTTTGAGTACATAGTCTAGATACACAGTTTGCAGGTTAGCGTCTCTCCGCTGAACGGCTCGGCGAGGTTTTTAACGGGCTTGTTTGAGGCTCGCTACCATGTTCCCTCTGCCCGCCGTCACGCCCGCCCCTATTTGCAACCTCAGCCAAGCACGCCGCCACAGAGTCTACCATCCCTTGCAGCGAAAAGTGCGTCATGGCGCGTTCGCGCCCCCCAGCCGCGAGCGCCGCCGCTACGTCCGGCTGGGTGAGGAGGGACTCCAGCGCCCTGTGGAGCGCCTGCGCGTCGTCAGGCTCCACCAAGATGCCCCCGTCGTCGCCGACGATCTCCACCGCGCCGCCCGCGTTCGCCGCCACGACGGGACGCCCCGCCATCATCCCCTCGACGATCACCCTGCCGAAGGGCTCGGGCGCAACCGAAGTGTGCAGCACCACGTCCGAGAGCTTCATCAGGGCGGGGATATCGCTCCGAAACCCCAAGAAGCGAACGCGCTCGGTGAGACCGAGCGCCGAGGCGCGCTCTCTGAGCTTCTGCGCGTAAGCCGCTTCACCGAAGAGCGCCTCGCCGACGAGGAGCGCGTGCACACCGGGCAGGTGCGGCAGCGCTTCCAAGAGCACGTGCTGACCCTTCCAGGGGGACAAGCGGCTGAAGATGCTGACGACGGGCGCGTCGCCCAGACCTAGTTCTTCGCGCAGAGAAGCATCCGAAGCATCCTCTGTGACTGACGCCGCGAACGGTGCAGCGTCGATGCCGTTGTGCACCACGCGCACCGGCGCCCGCCCGCCCGCCGCGCGAAAGGCGTCTGCCGTCGCTTGCGAGTTGGCGATGACTTGGGCGCACAGGTAGTTGGCGAGTGTCACGACGAGGCGACGGTTCGTGCGGCTGAAGTGCTCGGCGGTCAGGATGTCGTGCAGACACCACACGACGGGACGCCGCGCGAGCCGCCCCGCTAACGCCCCCACCACAAAGGCTTTTTGCGAGTTGGCGAAGATAACGTCGTAGTCTTTCGCGGTCTTCGCAACGCGGCGCACCAAGCCTAGCAGACCGGGGATAGCGCGCAGCCCGCCGCCGCCCCGGTCCTCCCTCGAGACCCCCGTCACCGCCGCGGACGCCTGCATGACCTCCGCGTCCACCCCTGCCGCAACGAGCCGCTCGCGAAAGGGTCCGTCGCTGAAGAGCAGGACCTTGTTTGTGACCTCATGCGTCTCCGAGTAGCGTTTGACCAAGTCAAGCAAGTAGAGTTCCGCGCCGCCTAAGACGCCCGCATGGTCCATAAAGAGCACCTTCACGCGCGCGCCCCTTTGCCCCGTATTCCTTTGGACATTTCTTTGGGCGTTCCTTTAGGTTGCGCCCGCTCGTACTCGTACGACGCGAGCGTCATGCAGAGGAAAAACCACAACACAGCGCCCGCCACCCCCACCCAGGCGTTGCCGAACACCACCTGGCTGAGCCCCGCCATCGCGACGCTGAAACAGGTGAGCCCAAACGCGCCCGACTTCCTAAGCTGGACGAGCGCGAGGATGAAAAGCCACAAGACGCCGCCCGCGTAGTAGAGCGTGCCCAATACACCAAAGGAGTAAAACACCGCGATGACGCCGCTGTCTAAGTCGGGCAATCCCTCCGACGCGCTTAGGTTCGAGGCGACACCCGTGGTGCCTAAGCCCAGCCCGAGCGGGTTGCGCGCCAAGAACGTCGCCATGTCCGTGTAGAGCCGCAGGCGGGCGTTGAGGCTCGTGTCCTCCTCCAAATCCTCCAACGACTCGAAGCGGGTGCCGACGGACTCGGCGACGGGACCGATGGTGAGGAGCGGCAGCGCCACGACACCTACCACCGCGAGCGCCAGCACGAGGCGCGTGCGCTCCAAGGTAGGGAGCTGCGCGGCGAGCACGATAAGCCCCACGACGAGCCCGCCCCAAGCGGAGCGCACCAGCGAGAGCAGAAAGCCCGCGAAGCCCACCGCCGCCGCGCCCCAGCGGAGCGTGCCGGGCATCCGCAAACACAGCAGCAGCCCCGCCATGACGACCGTCGCAAAGGGACCCGGCGAGTTGAGCGTGCTGAAGACGCGCACCTCGAAGGGGTAAGGCGTGCCGATGGAACTCATCGCGGCGTTCTCCATCCAGTAGCCGTCCCAAACGGGCAGCACCAGAAATTGATAGAGACCATACACCCCCATGAAGAGGAGCCCCCACATGAAGGTGCGCTCGACGACGCGCCGCTGCTCCGCTAAGCGGTGCGTGCTCACGAGCAGGTACGCGCCCAAGAGGATGGGCGCGAGCCAGTTGAGCAGGTCAAAGGTAGCGCCAAAGGCGCTCCCCAAAAACACGCCGACGCCGTAGCTGTAGCCGAGCCCCAAAACAATGAGCGCGAACGGCAAGCGGTAGCGGTGCGCCAAGCGGTGCAAGTTGAGCATGATGGGGGCGAACGCCAGACACGACACCAGAAAAGGCGCGACCATGAGGAGGCTCACCTCGGTGTAGCCCGTCTCGTTGTCGACTAGGCGGCGCACGGCGGGCGTGAGAAACCAGAGCCACCAAGCGTAGCCCAGGTAGCCCACCGGACGCTGCCAGAGCCAGAGCGCCCCGACGCCCACCGCCATGACCGGGTAGGCGAGTTGCAACACGTTCGCGCCGCCCCCGACGAGGGCGAGCGCCGTGACGCCGACGAACCCGATGAGAGACGCCAAGGGCAAAACGCTCAGGTAGGTTCCCCTCGAGTCCCCCCTCGAGCGAGCGCGCGCTTGCAGCGCCATCAGCCCTTCCTCGCGGACGTTTGAGACGTTTGATGAGGTGCGCGTGGCGGCTCCGCCGACGTTTTCATCGCCTCACCCTCATAGAGCGACGCAGGTGGATGGGGCGTCGGCACCGCGTTCTGCCGCTCCCACAGCTTCGCGTAGCGCACGTAGTCGCTTACCCCTTTGAGGAGCGAATGGATGAGCCCGCGCGTGCCGAGGCGAAAGCCGCCGCGCGCCACGTAGCTCCACAAAAAGCGCAGCACGGGTCTGAGGGCGATGTCGAGGGCGCGCGCCCGCACGCCCTGCCGGTCCAACTCCTCAGCCTCCAAGGTGGCGTAGCGGTTGAAGAGCGAGACGAGTTCGTCCAGGGTGTGCCCGTTCCAGTGCAGCAGCACGCCCCTCACAGGAACCGAGCGCCCGGAGAAGCGCACCTCTTCGTGGACGTTCATGCCTTCGTCGTAGGCGCTCTCGTTGCGGTTGTAGAGCCGGATGAAGCCGCGCCGCTTGCTCGGGCGCGACTCGTTGGGCAGCAGCACCCCTAAAAAGTCGCCCCGGCGGTCTAAGGCGTAGGCGTCTTTAGGGTCTAGCGGGCCGCGCATCACCTCTTGCAGCGCCGCCGAGAGTTCGGGCGTCGCCACCTCGTCCGCGTCCAGGAAGAGGACCCAGTCGTGCTGCGCTAGCGCCGCGCCCCGGTTGCGCTGCTTCGAAAAGCCAAGCCAGGGCTGCTCGTAGACATTCGCGCCCAGAGACGCGGCGATCTCTTTTGTCTCGTCCGCGCTGCCCGAGTCGATGATGAGCACCTCGTCCGCCCAAGCGACGCTGCGGACGCAGCGCGCGATCACGTCGGCTTCGTTTTTGGTCATGATGACGACAGAGAGAGGTGTGGCGGAAAGAGGTGTGGTAGAGCGTGATGGTGCCTCTGAAGCGTGCGGCAAAGAGGATGAGGTCATAACGGAAGCCCCCTAACTTCGTGCTTTAGCGTACCCCAAACGCCCCAACCAGCGCACCTTCGCGATACTCAGGTTAAGGCGGACGCTGTTCTTGACGTAGCGCAGCTTAGGGTAGTAGCTCACCGCCTTCTCGCGGAGTTGCGCCGCTAACTCGTGATCGCCCGCATACAGCGCCCGCCACGCCGCGTGCAGGTGCGCGCGCCCCAGCGCCCGCCCTTTGAGGTGCTGCTGGGCAGCGGGCACCCCACAAAACGACTTCTCAATGATCTGGCACAACGTAGGCAGCATCGCCTGGTGGTTTCTATGCTTGTTATTCGCGTGTTGACGGTACGCCACCAGCGGCTCTTTGACCACGGCGAATTGGGCACGCTCCGTGATACGAATCCACATCTCCCAGTCCTCGGCGTAGCGAAAACTCTCGTCGAAGGAGCCCACCTCTTCGAACAAGCGGCGGCGCACGAGCGGCGTGCTGCCGCAACGCACGAGGTTGTACTCGAGCATCTGCGCCCACACCTCCCCCTCGGCGTGCTGCGTCATCACCTTGCCGAGCGGCTTCCCTGCCGCGTCGATGTAGGAAATCCAGGTGTCCACCAAGCCCACCCTCGGGTCCGCCTCAGCTAGCGCCACCTGTTTCGCCAACTTGGTGGGCTGCCACACGTCGTCCGCGTCCAAAAAGGCGACGTACTCGCCCTTAGCCGCCGCCACGCCCGTGTTGCGCGCCGCCGCCGCGCCCCCGTTCGCGCGAGACAAGAGCTTGACCCTCGGGTCAGGCTGCGCCGCCACCCACTGCGCCGTGTCGTCCTTGCTGCCGTCGTCCACGACGAGCACCTCGAAGTCTCCGTGCGTCTGCCGCAGCACGCTTTCAATCGTTTGAGGCAAAAAGCGCATGGCGTTATATGCGGGGATGACGACAGAGACTTTCGGGGAAGGTGTTAGAGGGGAGGATTTCCGAGGCTGATCCATAAGACGTCCTTTATCGTTCTCAGCGCGGTTCACGTCGTGTGGAGTCGGGTTTGATGTTTACGAGCATCATGTGAAGCTTAACCTTCAGGAAAAAGCTTTTGTACGGGTTGAGCTGTTTCAAGGTAAACGTGTGGAAAATCTCACACACGGTGAAACGTCACCTTACGAGGCAAGCTAACCCGTGCAGCTTAGAACTTTATGAAATTCAGGCGGGCTCAAGCCCTCGAGGAAGGCGTGCGCCGCGCCCACAGCTTAACCGTTTCAGCGGCGTTCATGAGCCGCGACGCGCTAGCGACCGCACACACCCGCACCTTTTGAGCAAGCGAGAGTCCATGCTGATCGTCGCGGAGTACCTTGAGTGAGAGCTTCACCGGCGGCTTGAGGTATTCCTTGAGGAGCATCGCCGCTGTAGCCCAGCCCGCGTCGGTATCGCGTAGTCCGCCCACCGTACGCCGCGCCTTTTTGTGAAGCTCAGCAAAGGTGCGCCGCGCCGGGTGGTGGATGCACGCTTCATGCGCGTAGACTACGCTATATCCGGCTGCCGCTACGCGCTGCCCCCACTCCTTATCGCCTCCTGACTTGAGACGTTCATTGAAAAGGCCAACGTCGGCGAACACGGCTTTAGTGGTGAATACATTAGCGGTTGCTCCGTAGTGGCTGTTCTCGACGTGGGTCTGCTGCGGAAAAGCGAGCGCGACCTCATATAGCTCCACAGTAGTCGGGCGTTTTGGGTCTTGCGCAAACACGCGGATGCGCCCTGCAACTAAGCCGCAGTCGGGCTCTCGTAACCTCTTGACGCCCTGCGTCAACCACTGCGGCTCGGGAATACAATCCGCGTCGGTAAAGGCGAGCACGCCACCTTTAGCGAGCGCAACGCCCCGGTTGCGAGCGGCGTACGAGCCGACCTTGTGCTCGGTAACGAAAGTTACGTCGAACCCTCTACAGACACGCTCGACCTCTTGATCGGTGGAGCCGTTGTCCACGACGATAACCTCGAAGTTCGAGTAGTGCTGCGCAGTCAGCGCCTCTAAGCAAAGCTTTAGACGGGCTGCGTCATTATAGACGGGGATAATTACAGAGACGAAAAGTTGCGCCTCTTCGCTACTCGCTGAGCTGTTTTGAATTGCCTGCACGTGCTAACCTCCTGAAAGAACGTCGCGAAATGCTTGCCATGTCCGCTTGCCGATGTGGTCCCAACTCAGCGCTGCTAAGTCAGCAGTTTTACCCGCCACCTGCGCCGCCCAAACGATTGAACGTTCGAGTTCACTCACGCTCAAGTCGCCTATAAACATCCTTACCCAATCGTCGCCTACATGAGCTTGCAGCTCTCGTAACGCGCCTATATCGGGCAGCAACACCGGACGGTTAAAGGAAAGAGCCATCATCGCGCTGCCTGAATGCATAATCGCTTTGTAAGGCAAGGTCACGAGGTCGCTTGCAGCAAAGTAGGTTGGCAAGGCGTCGTCAGGAATGAAACTCAGCTCGAGCCTGACGCGCGGGTCACCCTGCACTGCCTCACGGACTTCTTGTTCGAGCTTACCCGAGCGCGGCGCTCCCGCGATAAGCAGAATGGCGTCGTTACGTTCAAGTTCACGAAACGTCTTGATGAGGTGCGGAATGTTCTTATAATCGCGAATCAGACCAAAGTTAAGCAGCACCTTGGCGTCGCTCGGTAGCCCTAGACGTTCACGCGCCACATCCTTAGCAATATTTCCTGCGTGCGCGTCGCGGTAGTGCCCCCTCGGAATCACAAACGAAGGCGTTTCTTTGAGTGGCGCAAACTTCTCCTTGGCTTCGCGCTCCGCTATCTGACTGAGCGCAATCCAACCGTCTAGCATCCTCGTATAAGGACCGTAGAAAAAAGGCTCCAAGTAGGGGTGATACTTCTCATGCGGGCGGAGGTTGTGCACCGTCCACACGAGCTTGACGCCTTTAGCTTTGGCTTCTTTGAACCATCCTAATACCGTAGCGTTAGCGCTCGCCGCCTTGAAGGGGTTGCGGGTGTTGAAGTGGTGGTCGGGCCAGTGGATGTGCCAGAGATCGTAGGTGTCTAAAGCACAGCGTCCCTCCAACATCGCCTGCGCCGAGAAGTTGTCTACCTCGACACCGAAAGGCTCTATGCTGCTGTAGAGCAAAGACATGTGAGTGTTTTTATCGGACGTGGCGGGCCAGGCGAGAACGCGCATATCACTCATAAACTAAGCGCTAACTCTCTTGAAAGGTCGCAACACTTGACTAAATAAACTGAAAGCGTAGGCGAAAAGCTCTGGCGCTAAAAGACGAACTGAGAGGATGTAGACCGACGCGCCTAGCGCTGTGTAGAGGAATAACCCCAACAACGCCGAAGTTTCTGGTAATAGGCTCTGTGCTAACACAATTGCTGTGATCATCACCGCCGAACTTACGAGCGGGCTCACGTATTGGCGGAGGTACGCGCCGTAGTCGAGGTGGATAAGCTTACCCACCAAGTAGACCGCGAGGGGAGCTGTCAGGTAAGCGCGAACCACATATGCCGCCGCCACCGCTAAGATGCCGTAGCGCACAACTATGAGAAAGCCGATAAGGTTGCCGACAGTTGCTAAAGCGGTAAAGCCCAACGCCCACGAGGGCTTGCCCATCGCTTTAAGGACAACGTTGTTGAAAAGCGACACGGACTGCAGCGCTCCAACAACCAGCAGAACTTGGAGCACGGGGGTGCTCGCCACCCACTGCTCACCCAACACGCCCCGCACGAACTCAGGTGCGAGCACGATTAGTCCGGTAAAAGCAGGAAAGGCGAACAGACTGCTGAGGCGCGTGGCATTAAGGAAGTTACGGCGCATACTAGCAGGATCAGCTTGGAGGCGCGAGAAGAGCGAAAAAGCCACTGTCGAGAGTGAGGAGGCGAAGAGGTCGGTCATGATGTACATAGTGCGGTAGGCAATGCTATAAAACCCGAGGGCTACCGGACCCAAAAAGAGTCCGATGAGCAGGTCGTCCGAGCGGCGGCTGAAGAAGTTGAGCACGCGGCTACCTAGCTCGTTGATTTCAAAGGCGAAGAGGTCGTCAAAGTGGCGCTTGCTGAAGCGGAAGGCGGGGCGGTAGTCGCTCAGCCACCAAAGCGTTACCGTTGAGACGAGCGCGGTCACGAGTTGCTGCGCGACCAAGCTCCAGACGCCGTAGCCCGAAAGCGCCATGCCGACGCCAACTACGCCCCCCACAACGAGCCCTAGCAGTTGACGAAAGGCGAGAGACTTGTACTCGAAAGCGCGGCGCAAGAGCGCGTCTTGTACGCCGCTCAGCGAACTCAGCACGAAGCTTAGTGAGAGCCAGCGGACGATAGACGTGAGCGCAGGCTCAGCGAACGCGCGTGAGAGCAGCGGCGCAATGAGAATACTCAGTATAGTCAAGGCGACACCCAGCCCCAAGCTCGTCCAGAAAGCCGAATCCGAATGCTCGGGCTCTAGGTCTTCGCGCTGCACGATAGCTTGGGTAAACCCCTGATTGACGATTACATCAGCAAAGGCGATGAACACGCCCGCCAAGGCGATAAGGCCGAAATCCTCGGGATTGAGAAGTCGGACTAGCAAGAAGAAGACCACCGAGCCCAAAACCCGTGCGCCCCACTTCTGAACGCCCGACCAGACCACGCCTGCAATTGTTTTCTCTCGTAAACTCATCGTCTCATCTCACGGTGAAGTTTTGTAAACCACCAGCGTGCACAGTTACAGGCTTAGCGTCTGAAGAAATTTTGAATAAGATTGTCACTGCGCCGCTAGCCATTATCGCCCTATGGTCACTACAGAGTTACCAATCGAGGAGAGAGGCAAAGTCGCTACCCCTTGGGGCGACGCTAATCTTACACCATAAACCCCAACTATTGGCCCACCCCGTTAGAAGGCTGAATGTGAAGGCTCCTAACGGCGCACCGACGAAGGTTAGCACTCGAGTTGCCAAGCCCGCCGCAAAGAGGTATCTTACTCGCTATGTTGAAGTCGTTTTCACGCGCAACTTGCAGATGATCTCGCCCTTCCCCAACCACATCTAAAACATCAATTTATGACAGCAGAGGAAACAAACCAAACATGTCGTTTCGGTCAGGAGCTTCTATGATAGCGAGCAAACAAGCAATTAAGCGGGTCGTGCCGCCGTCCCTATGGGACAGGCTCAAGCTCGTCAAAGCGAGTCTCAAAATAGCATATCTGCGCCGCATCTCGAGTTCAGCCGCTTTGAGCACCTGGCACTACGCCCTCCGCTCCAAGGCGTTCCGCCGCGAGCACGTAGGCGTGACCTACGGCAAGCGCGTCTATAACGAGCAGTTAGCGGGACAAAAAGCGAACCGCTACCTCTTACGGCGCAACACGCACCGGCTCGAGAAGGGTCTTCTGATGCGCCCTAGGCGCGACGTGTTCGCCACATTCTTTATTCTCGAGACTGCCGAAGCTTACCAGGGCATCATCCAAGCCGGAGCGGACCCGCTAGGCGACCCCGAGCTAAAATGGTCTTACGACGTCTTAGACGAATATTTCTCCGTCGTACCGCAGCAGGAAGAAGGCTCTGACGTAGAGAAGGCGCGGTGCATCTTCATCAAACTGGTTCGGAACAACTTCGTGCGGGAGATGATCCCTTACAAGCGCAAGGTGAGCGACACACCGCCCGTGGATTACGAACAGTTTTTAGCACTTTCGCAGCACCGCCGCTCGGTGCGCTGGTATTTGCCTACGCCTGTTCCGCGCGACCTCATAGACCAAGCTGTCACCGCCGCCGCTATGTCGCCGAGCGCCTGTAACCGGCAGCCCTTCGAGTTTCGCATCTTCGACGAGCCAGAGCTGGTGAAGCGCGTCTCGTCCATACCGATGGGCACGCGCGGCTTCAGCCACAACTTCCCCGCTGTCGTCGTTGTAGTTGGCAAGCTCCGCGCCTACTTTAACGAGCGCGACAGACACGTCATCTACATTGACGGCTCACTCGCGTCGATGTCGTTTATGTACGCTTTAGAGACGTTGGGGCTCAGTTCTTGTCCGATCAACTGGCCCGACCAGGAGCCGCACGAAAGCCGAATGCAAAAACTCTTAAACTTAGAGCCCGACGAGCGCGTCATCATGCTTATTTCGGTAGGCTATCCTGACCCCGAGGGGATGGTAGCGTATTCGCAGAAGAAGCCCTTGGAAAAGATTCGCAGCTACAACGTTCTGTGAAGGTCACACTATGAAGATCGAAATTAGAGGCATTCACTTTCCCAACAAAGGTGCAGAACTCATGCTCGTCGCCATCATGCAGAAGCTCAGCGCGACCTTGGGCAGAGAGAACGTCTCCTTCGTCCTTGACCCGCGCCAAGCCTACAGCTACCGTGCTCCCTACGGTCTGTTGCAGAAGTTTCGCTATTCAAAATTCGGTGTGACCTTTGACCGCTTAGGCAACCTCATCCCTAACACGGTGCGGAAGAACTACGGCCTCGTCACCGAGCGAGAAATAGACGTGATTTTAGATGCATCGGGTTTTGCTTACGGCGACCAGTGGGGCGCACGAAAGGCTGAAGACCGCTCTGCCCAGCACATTGAGCGCTGGAAAAAAGAGGGCAAGAAGGTCATTTTACTACCTCAAGCATTCGGTCCTTTTACGTCCGAGCAAATTCAGGATACGATGCGAACCGTTCTGACTCACGCCGACCTCGTCTACGCTCGTGAGGCGCAGTCTTACGACTATTTGAACGCTTTGCAGCCGGGCGCACGTGCTTTGCGGCAAGCTCCAGACTTCACCAACCTCGTTAAAGGGGTAATGCCGCGTAATGATGAGCTTAGTGGGCTCAAGACATGCGTTATCGTGAACAGCAAGATGCTCGAGATGACCGGCGCAGAAGGCGAGCGCTACGTGCCGTTGATGACAACGCTCACCCAGCACCTTGCGGAACAGAGGCTCGCTCCCTTCTTGCTCGTTCATGAGGGCGAGAAAGACCTCAAACTTGCCCGAGAAGTGCAGGGAAACGTGAGAGCTACAGGTTACGACGTTCCGCTGTGGCAAGAAGATGACCCTGTCGCAGTTAAAGGCATCATCGGACAGTGTACGGGACTCATTAGCTCGCGCTTTCACGGTCTCGTGAGCGGGCTCTCGCAGGGCGTGCCTTCGCTCGGCACAGGTTGGAGCCACAAGTACCAGATGCTCTTCGAGGACTATGGCTGCCCTGAAAATCTCATCGGCTTGGAAAGTGACGACGTAGCTTTGCGGCAACTCGAGGTTCTCACTGATAAGACGAAGCGGCAGGCTCTGGCAGAGCGCACAGCAGCACGGGCACAGACGCAGAAAGCGCTTTCGGAAGCGATGTGGACTGAAGTCATAGCGGTGCTCGGAAAACAAAAGGTAGAGGCAAGGACTGCCGAGGCGGTTGCTTAACCCTCAACTGCCGGGACGATTCTTACTTTGTACCCCAATATAGCGAAGGGAAGCCTGTATCCCTCATAAATATGGGCGGCGATGAACACGACAGTACCCTCGAGCCCCAAAAACACGCCTCCCTCGCCGCCAGTATCCCACAAGGGTTGGGCAGCGAGGGAGCGAAAGAGGTTTCTTTTAGCAAAAGGTTGAGAGGGTGCCAAGCAGCGCCAGGCGCTCAGCGACGCCCTAACCGCTCAGACGTAGTTAATATCGCCACCTAAGCTGCGGAGCTTCTGCACAAAAGCGTTGTAACCGCGCTCGACTTGCCAGGCGTCTTGAACGTAGGTGGTGCCGTCGGCGGTGAGCCCTGCCAAAGTGAGCGAAATGCCCGCGCGCAAGTCGAGCGCCCTGACCTCCGCCCCGCGCAGCGGCGTACCGCCCGAAATCTTGAGCAGGTTGCCGTCCACCTCGAAGCGCGCGCCCATCTTGGCGAGTTCTTCGGCGTAGCCGTAGCGCCCCGGAAAGCGCAGGTCAACGATGCGCGACTCGCCGCGCGCGCGTGCGCCGTAGAGGGCAAAGAGGGGCTGCATGTCCGAGTTGATGCCCGGATAGGGGCCCGTGCTGATCTCCACGGGGAAGCAGCGCCCGCCTTGGACGATGAGGCTGTTCTCGCCCCGGTAGAACTTCGCGCCGCTCTCGCGCAGGTGGATGAGCGGCACCTCCAGGTCTTTCATGGGGAAGTTGACGATCTCGACGCTGCCGCGCGTGATGACGGAGCCGATGAGCCAGGTGATCGCCTCCATGTTGTCAGCGATGACCTCGTACTGCGTGCTGGAGAGTGACTCCGAGCCGATGATCTCGATGTGCTCTTGCCCGAATACCTTGATGCGCGCGCCCATGCTGCGCAAAAACTTGATGAGGTCCAAAATTTCCGGGCGGATGTGCGGGTTCCAGACGCGCGTGATGCCCTCGGCTAAGCTGCCGCAGATGATGGCGTTTTCCGTCGCGCCCGTCGAACGAATCGGCAAGTAGATGTCGTTGCCCTGCAAGCGTCCTTGCACGCTCGCGCAGAGGTTGTCGCCTTCGGTCCAGACCTCCGCCCCGAGGCGGCGCAGCACCATCTCGTGCAGGTCAAACTTGCGCTCGCCCAGCTTACAGCCGCCGGGCAGCGGCACCTTGCCTGCGCCTAAGCGCGCGGTGAGCGCCCCTAAGATGAGCAGCGTGTTGCGAATCGAGCGCCCGCCCCAGTCGAGCGTCGAGGTGGGCTTTTCGGCTTCGACAATGGTGAGCGTGTCGGCGTCAACGGCGCACTTTTTGCCGAGCACCTCGAGCATCGCCACGTGCACCTGGGCGTCTAAAAGACCCGCCGGGTAGTTGCGCAGCGTTACCTTTTCCTCGGTGAGGAGCGAGGCGGCGAGCAGCCTGAGCACGCTGTTTTTCGCGCCGCTGATGTGTACGGTGCCCTCGAGCCGCGACATCCCCACGGCGTACACCGTGTCGCTGGCGTACCCTGAGGCGTGGCTCGGCTCGAGCTGGCGAGGTTGCGCCTGCGCTTCGTTTTGTGGTTGGTCTATGGTCTTATCTGACATCGTGCTCACCCTTGCTCCTCTGAGGAGATTTTGGTCCTTTTTCCTCTATTTACGCTGCGCCTCTGTTTGCGCTGTACCTATCTCTACACTGTTACCTACACTGTACTCAAGTTATTCATGCGGACTCAGTCCGTACATTCAACCTAATATATAAGGTCGGGGCGACGTTTCGTGGTTTGAATGTACATATCAAGCATCGAGCGTCCGCTCATAATGCCCGAAACCGTCTATCTAAGAGCATAGAGCCGCGCTCAGTCCCCACTACGTTAAGTCTTCCACACCCCAAATGCAACTCTCGTCAGTGGGACCGTGCGAAGGGTTGCGTGCGCCGAAAAATAGGGCGTGGAGGAGAGGGAGCCTTTCTTCCGTAGTCTTTGGGCCGTCCACCGGCACGCGGCTCGGCGTAAATTCCGTCAGCAACGCTTGTCAAGCGCACTCGTCACGCTAATATTTCATATACAAAACCGAGTATCTATTCTAAGATTGAGTCATCACTGAGGGACACCCCGCCCTCGGAAGCGATGAAACCTGTTTCGCAATGAGCTTTAGCAGGTGGGACGTGCGCATTTAACGCACAGCGTCTGTAACCAGATGCTACCTGCAGCTAAAGACTCTTCTGGGCGCTTGAAACAGGTGGAGCGAGTAGCGCAACCGGCCGGGGGCACAATATTGTCTGAAAGTTGCGAACGTAACGTTGTCACTACACGTTTTCAGTTCTGCACCTTCTTCACCTGTGCCTGCACCGCGTTGTCTGAGGTCACGTCGATCTCACCCAATTTTCCGGGGTAACAGGAGGAAGAGAGATGCAAAGAAACGGCAGCTTAAAAGAGCACGTTACGAGACGGGTTGTGAGGCGGAAGCTAACTCAGTATGCTGGGTGCAGCGTGGGCTTCCTTCTCCTTTTACTCTTCACGGCGTGCGGCGGCGTCGCGAACGCCCCCCTGGAGACACTGGCGTCACCGCTCAACGTGAGCGAGCGCGGGCTCGTTTTAGAAGCCGAGGCGTTTCACGCTAACGAGCCTCTAGGACGTCACGCCTGGAAGCGGCAGGGCGACGCGCTGCACGCGCTCCCTGACACCGGCGTGCTGAACAACACGAATTTTGTGACGAAGAGCCCGCGTCTGGACTACCGCCTCGACGTCGCGCAAGCAGGCACCTACTACGTCTGGGTGCGCGGCAAGGCGGCGGGCAGCGCGCGTAACTCGAGCGACTCCGTCCACGTCGGCTTAAACGGTAGAGCGGTGAGCAGCGCGGACCGAATCAGCAGCTTCGGCAGCAGCTTCGGCTGGAGCCGGAACACGATGGACCGCTCCGCCGCTAAGCTCAGGCTCGCGGCGGGCACGCACACCCTCAACGTCTGGATGCGCGAGGACGGCTTCGCCTTCGACAAGCTCATCTTGACCCGCGACGCGGACGCGAAGCCCGAAGCGGTGCTCGCGGACCTCGCCCCGAAAGCCTTTGGACCCTCGAACGGGATTATCGACATCCAAGCGGAGGCGTTCCACGCTCTTCAGACACCCGGACGCCACACCTGGCAGCGCCAAGGCGAGCTGATGCACGCCCTGCCTGACCGCGACACGAACCAGAACACGGGCTATGTGACGAAGAGCCCACGCCTGGACTACCGCGTCAACCTCCCGCAAGCAGGCACCTACCACGTCTGGGTACGTGGCAAGGCGGCGGGCAGCGCGCGTAACTCGAGCGATTCCGTGCACGTCGGCTTAAACGGTAGAGCGGTGAGCAGCAGCGACAGGATCAACGGCTTCGGCACCAGCGTGGGCTGGACGAACAAGACGATGGACGGTTCCGTAGCGAAGATCAACGTAGGCAGCGCGGGCACGCACACCCTCAACATCTGGATGCGCGAGGACGGCTTCGCCTTCGATCAACTCGTTCTGACGATGGACAAGAGCTACAAGCCGGGCGCAAACAGCAGCGACACCACTGGCGACACCACCGCGAGCGGCCCGACGCTCCTGCCGGGCACCCCCACCGGCGGCTCGAGCAGCGCGTCCACGAACTTGCCGGGCGTCAAGGCGCAGCGCGCCGCCGACTTCATCGACACGGTTGGCGTGAACACGCACCTACACTACCAGGGCACCGTCTACGACAAGCGCTACGAGGACCTCATCAAGCCGAAGCTCCTAGAGCTGGGCGTCCGTCACGTCCGCGACGGCGCGTACACCTACGAGGGCGCGAGCCGCAACACCTTCTTCTACAAGCGCCTGCGCGAGTTGGGCGCAGCGGGCATCGACTTCAACCTGCTCACCTCGTTAGAAACCCCTTACAACGACGCCACGGACTACAGCAAGTTAGACGACGTCGTCTCCTGGACGGACGGCGCAGTGGTCTCCTTCGAAGGTATCAACGAGCCGGACCTCCAAGGCATCAGCGGCTGGGTGAACCTCACCAGAGACGCGCAGAAGAAGCTCTACAGCGCCGTGAGAGGCAACCCGGCACTCAAGGACGTCAAGGTTCTGGGTCCGTCACCCATCTGGAAGGCGAAAGACTTGGGCGACTTGAGCGGCTACATGGACTACGGCAACAGCCACCCCTACCCCGGCGGTAAGATGCCCACGGGCAGTGAGTACGGTCAGAGCACGAAGTCGAACGTTGCGAACGCAGCCAAGAACAGCGGCAGCAAGCCCGTCATGCTCACCGAAACGGGTTACCACAACGCTCTCCAGACCGACAATGGTCACGCGCCCACCTCTGAAGCCGCCACCGCCAAGTACCTGCCCCGGATGCTCCTCGCGCACTTCAGCATGAACATCCCGCGCACCTATCTTTACGAACTCATCGACAGCAAGCCCAAAGGCAGAAGCACGGACCCCGAAGCCTCCTTCGGTCTCCTGCGCGCCGACGGCTCCGAGAAGCCTGCGTTCAAAGCAGTTGAGAACCTCATGAGCCTACTCAGCGACTCCGGCTCCTTCACCCCCGGCACGCTCAACTACGCGCTGAGCGGTGACACGAATGATGTCCACCAGACGCTCCTGCAGAAGCGCGACGGCACCTTTTACTTAGCCCTCTGGTTGGGTAAAGAGAGCTGGGACCGCGACGAGAGAAGAGACGTCCGCGTGAACGCACAAGACGTCACGGTGACGCTCGGCGGCGTCAAGAACGCCACCCTGCACGCCTTCGACGGCTCGGGGCGCGTATCCGAACGAGCGGTGTCCTTGCAAGACGGCGCGGTCAACCTCAGAGTTGGCGACAGCGTGACGGTGCTCGAGCTTAGCAAGTAAAGCCAGCCACAACAGCAAGTAGGCGGAGGTCATAGAGACCTCCGCCTCTTTCTATAGTTTCACGCCGCTCGTTTGGGGCTCGCATAGCCGATACTGTCTCCGGAGTATACGGATTCCTTTACCTTCTCTATCACTGAGAAAAGCCCCGGGGAAACGTTCATGTCATACTACTCAGCCTCTTCAACACACACTTATCCTTCTTAGGCGAGGGAGTATGCGACGTGAACGAAACAGGCGGGGGTGATTCATACGGTAATGAACTATGTGCCCCTACATTTGCCTCTTTCTCTGACTTTTTCAGCGTGGTCTACCAATATCATACGGCTTTTCTTAACGCTGTTTTCGTCAGCCCCCAAAATACAGAGCCATCAAGAAAACACCTGCACTGCTTGGCAGTGCAGGTGTTCGAACTCGAGGTTGAAGAGCGTTTTAGACCATCGGCACGGGCTTCGCGAAGATGATTGCGTCATCTTCGACCGTCACGATGATGCCCTCTTGCGTGCCGTGCGACAAAATCTCCAAGGACAGCGGGTCCTCGATGTACTCGCGCATCACGGCGCGTAGCGGGCGGGCGCTCTCGCCCTTGGGCAGCTTGGAGACGAGGAACGAGGCGACTTCTGCGCCGAACGTGACCTGGATGTCGCGCCCCGCCAAGTCCTCGCGAATCTCGTCGAGCATCTGGTTGGTGATGTGGAGGACGCCCTGCTCGTCAAAGGTCTCAAAGGAGATGACTTCGTCTAAGCGGTCTAAGAACTCGGGGCTGAAGATGCGCTTTAGGGGTCCTTGGACGTCTCTCGAGACCTCCTGGAAGCCAATGGACTGACCGACGTTGAAGCCTGTGTTTGAGGTCATGATGAGGATAACGCGGCGGAAGTCCACGGTGCGCCCCAAGCCGTCCGTCAAGCGTCCGTCGTCCAAGACCTGTAAGAAGGTGTTGTAGATGTCGGGGTGCGCCTTCTCGATCTCGTCTAAGAGCACCACCGAGAACGGCTGACGCCGCACCGCTTCGGTCAAGCGCCCGCCCTGCTCGTGACCCACGTATCCTGGCGGTGCGCCGATGAGTTTCGAGGTGGAGTGCGCCTCTTGGTACTCGGACATGTCCAAGCGGACGAGCGCACGCTCGCTGCCGAAGAGCTGCAGAGCGAGCTGCTTGGCTAAAAAGGTCTTGCCGACGCCCGAGGGTCCGACGAACAAGAACGACGCCGAGACGCGCGTGCGTCCGCCTAAGCCGACGCGGGCGCGGCGCAACGCTGCGCCTAGAGCCGCGATTGCGCGGTCTTGCCCGACGACGTGGTTTTTAAGTTCGTTCTCGATGTTGGCGAGCTTCTCGTCGTCCTGCTCGTCCACGTAGATGCCGCCCCAGGAATTCACAACGGCTTCCACGTCGTCGCGGCTGACGATGGGCGTGCCGTCCTCTTCCTCGAGAATAGGGAAGCCCAACGACTTATTCAGGCGGGTACGCGCCGCCGCCTCGTCGATGAGGTCGATGGCTTTGTCGGGGAAGTTGCGCCCCGGCAGGCTCCTCTCGCCGTAACGCACCGATATCTCTAGAATCTGCTCGGGGATGACGACGCCGTGGTGCGCTTCGTAGCGTTCGCGGAGCCCGTGCATGATTTCCAAAGTTTCTTCGGGGGAAGGCTCGAGCACAATCACAGGCTGGAAGCGGCGCTCTAAGGCGGCGTCCTTTTCGATGTAGCGGTGGTACTCGCCCGTGGTGGTCGCGCCGATGACCTGCACTTCGCCCCTCGAGAGCGGCGGCTTGAGGATGTTCGCAGCGTCTAGCGTGCCCTCTGCGCCCCCCGCACCTACCAAGGTGTGAAGCTCGTCGATAAAGGCGACGACGCGCGCGCTGCGCAACTCCTCGATGATCTGGCGCAAGCGCTCCTCGAACTCGCCCCGGTACTTCGTCCCGGCAACGACGTTCGAGAGGTCGATGGATAAGACGCGCATGTTGCGTAAGTTGGGCGGCACGCGGCCTTCGATGACGGACTGCGCCAATCCCTCGACGATGGCCGTTTTGCCGACGCCCGGCTCGCCGATTAAGACGGGGTTATTCTTGTTGCGGCGGCTCAAAATTTGTATGACGCGGCGAATCTCTTCGGTGCGCCCAATGACGGGGTCGAGCTTGCTCTCGCGCGCCTCTTTGGTGAGGTCGCGGGCGTACTCGTCCAGAAAGGGCGTGTTGACGCTCTCAGCTTGCCCTTTGGGGTCGGCGGCGGCTAAGATGCGCCAGCGCACCGTGTCCACGTCGCGGGTAAGCTGCTGCAAGATGCGGTACGCCACGCCGTCACCCTCGCGGATGATGCCTAAGAGGATGTGCTCGGTGGCGATGACGTTCGAGCCTAGCGAGCGGGCTTCGGAGCCCGCGAGTTCCATCACGCGGCGCGCGCGCGGGGTGATGGCGGCGGTCTCGTTGCGCGGCAAGCCGTCGCCGCGCCCCACCATCTCTTCGACTTGGCGGCGCAGCCCCTCTAAAGTTGCGCCGAACTCGCCTAACACGCGGCTCGCCGTGCCACCCTCGCGCATGAGCCCCAAAAGCAGATGCTCAGGGCCGATCATGGCGTGACCTAGTTTGGAGCCTTCTTCTCTAGCGAAGTGGAATACCAACCTCGCGCGGTCGTCGTATCGGTTCAAGTCCCTCTCCTTTACACAGCCCGGACGGGGGCGCTCGCGCGGACCCGTGGGCAGAAAGAATACGGCGGGAGTGTAGAAGTCCTCATAGTGTTATACTACGCGCTCAGCGGGCGACCTGAAAGGTCTTTCGTTACTTTCATGCCTATAGCGACTCATCACGCTCCTATTATTTTTTTCACATGTGCGCTTCACGTGGACGGTTCATATGGGCATTCCGCGGATTCATTCTGAAGGTGCCTGGTGAGACGTAAGGGGTCACAGCTTTGGATACCGCGCGCGCTCCCCGCAAGGATTCGGGGACGAGCTAGGATTGAGGAACAACCATGCACTTCCAAGATATTATACTGAATCTCGAGTCTTACTGGTCAGCGCGGGGCTGCGTCATTACACAGCCCTACGACACCGAGGTGGGCGCGGGCACCTTCTACCCTTCGACATTTCTAAAAGCGCTAGGAAGCGAGCCCTGGCGCACGGCGTACGTGGCACCGTCCAGACGCCCCACCGACGGACGCTACGGCGAGAACCCCTACCGCTTCCAGTACTACTTTCAGTACCAGGTCCTCTTAAAACCCTCCCCGATGGACGTGCAGGACCTCTACCTGGGCTCCTTGTATACGTTGGGCATTGACCCGCACGCCCACGACATCCGCTTCGTCGAGGACAACTGGGAGCAGCCCTCTTTGGGCGCGTGGGGCCTGGGCTGGGAGGTGCAGATGGACGGCATGGAAATAAGCCAGTTCACCTACTTTCAGCAAGTCGGCGGGGTGAGCCTAAAGCCCGTGTCAGTCGAGCTGACCTACGGCTTGGAGCGCATCGCGATGTACCTGCAGGGCGTCTCGCACGCTTATGAACTGACCTACGCGCCCGACGTGACCTTGGGTGACATCCGCCGCGACTTCGAATATCAGCACAGCAACTACAACTTCAACTTTGTCAACGCAAAGCTCCAGCGCACGCTCTTCGATGCGTTCGAGGAGGAGGCGAGGCGGCTTTTAGAAGAGGACCTGCTCTACCCCGCTTACGAGTTCACCATGAAAGCGAGTCATGCTCTAAACCTCTTGGACGCGCGGGGTGTGCTGTCGCACATCGAGCGGCAGAACTACGTGCAGCGCGTGCGGCGTCTAGCGGAGGGCGCGGCGAAACTATATGTGAGGCTCAACGAACCGCAACCTCGAGAGGAGGCAGCCTAGTGGCGAGCTTGCTTTTTGAGATCGGCACGGAAGAGTTGCCGAGTTGGTACGTGCCGCGAGCGCGAGCGAGTATGCAGCGGCTGCTGGAGGAGCGGCTCACCCGAGCGGGGCTAGAGCACGGTGAGGTCCGCGCCTACGCCACGCCGCGCCGCATCGCTGCGCTCGTGAAAGTAGCGGATAAGAGTGAGGTGCGCACCGAGCTGCGGCGCGGTCCTGCCGCTGATGTCGCGTTTGACGACGAGGGCAACCCGAGTCGCGCCGCGCAAGGCTTCGCCAAGTCTAACGGCGTCGATCCGTCCGAACTGATTACAAAAGAGACGAATAAGGGGCGCTACATCTTCGCGGAGCGGCGGCTCGGCGGCGAGGACGCGGCGGCGCTTTTGCCCCCTCTTTTAGAGACTATCGTCAAGGACTTCCCTGCGCCGCGCAAGATGCACTGGGGCGACGTGGAAACGCCTTTTTTGCGCCCGGTGGCGTGGCTCGTGGCGCTTCTGGACAGCGCGGTATTAGACCTCTCGGTGGCAGGACTAAAGGCGGGGCGGACCTCTCGCGGGCACCGCTTTTTAGCGCCTGACGAGGTGGAACTGGCGCACGCCGGCGCCTATCTGGAGAAACTCCAAAACGCCTTCGTCATCGCGGACGTGAGCGCGCGGCAGCAGCGGACGTTGGACGCGGCGCGAGAGGTGGCCGCGCGAGAGGACCTCACGCTCCTCTACAACGCGGACCTCTTGGAAGAGGTCAGCAACTTGGTCGAGTATCCGACGCCTATTTTGGGCACCTTCAGCGAGGGCTACCTAGAGCTGCCCGAAGAGGTCTTGACCACCACCATGACTCACCACCAGAGCTTCTTCCCGACGCGCAGGGAGAACGGCGCGCTCGCGCCCCTTTTCGTCGGCGTGTCGAACAACCGCGTGCCGGACGCGGGCGTGGTGCGAAGAGGGTACGAGCAGGTGTTGGCTGGACGCTTGGGCGACGCGCGCTTCTTCTGGAACGCGGACAGGGAGAAATCGCTCTCGCAGCACGCTTGGGGGCTTTCGGGCATCGGCATCCACCGGCAACTCGGCACGGTGGCGGACAAGGTGACGCGCGTCGGCGTGAGCGCGGAAGTCTTAGCGGAGCGCCTCGAGCTGTCCAAACACGAGCGCGCCGTATTGGACGAGGCTGTCCCCATCTTCCGCGCGGACCTCGCCACGCAGATGGTAGCGGAGTTGCCCGAGCTAGAGGGGGTGATGGCGCGCGCCTACGCCACCGCCGACGGCTACGGCTTAGAGGTGGCCACCGCTCTGGAGGACGGCGCGCGCCCCACCACGGCGGGCGGTCCGCTGCCCGAAACGCAGGTGGGCGCACTTCTCGCCGCCGCCGACCGCTTCGACACGCTCACTGGGTTTTTTAGCGTCGAGCGGCGTCCCTCGGGCTCCGCTGACCCCTTCGGGCTGCGCCGCGACGCGGTCGCCGCCGCGCGCATCTTGAACGCGCAGGGCTGGACCCTGCCGCCCAACAGCTTCACCGAAGCAGCCACGCAGGGCTACGCGCCCGGACGCAAGGTGAGCGAGGACGTGCAAGCTGAAGTCATCGACTTCCTCTGGGACCGCGTCGCCGGGCTCCTGGCTGAAGAGGGCATCCGCACGCAGTTCATCCGCGCCGCCGCCGCCGACAATCCGCCCGTCATCACAGCGGCGAGACGCTGCCACTTGCTCCGCACCTTGAGCCGGGAGGAGGAGTTCGAGACGCTCCTCACGCTCTACAAACGCGCCGCGAACTTGGCGAGGGAACTGGACGAGACCACCGACATCAACACCTCGCGCTTCGAGAGCGAGTACGAGCAGCCTCTCTACGACGCCCTGATACCCGCTAGAGACGCGGTGAGTGACCTCATGGCGACGGTGGAAGAGGTCTTGACACCTTGGGACTTAGGCGGCGGACCCGAGCGGGAACTGCCCGACTTAGACGCGCAAGTCGCTGAGGTCATCGCCCTCAAGACACCTTTAGACGAGTTCTTGGACAACGTCTACGTCAACGTGGACGACGCCGCGCTGCGCCGCAACCGCCTGACGCTGCTGAGCGAGGTACGTGACGCGCTGAGACCGCTGGGGAGGCTCGAGGCGTTAGAGGGCATGGCGACGACAGCTTAGGACAGCTTCAAGAGGTTACACCAACGTTTGGGGATGGGTCTACGGTATTCCCTGTACCTATCCAAACACGGCATCTCAGGCGGTTCATAAACCGCCTCTACCCTGGGTAATGGTTCTGAGTCGAATGCCGCCGCGTGCTTCTTCTACCGTCTCTATGTGACAAATAAATGCGATGAACAAGGGGCTTCAACCCCTTGTTGACATCATTGTCGTTCCAGATAGAGCCACTACCTCATTTTTACTGCGTCCTCGAGACGTACTCCTCCTCTTCGTCGTCAAAAGGCTGAGTTCTGCGTCCCTCCAGACCTGCGAAGAGCGCCGCGAGCCCCGCTGCGAACTCGATGCCCAAGATGATGAGATTGAGTGGCGTCACCGCGAAGTCGATGGGCAAGATGCTCAAAAAGCGTCCGAAGCCGATGGTGAGCCAGACGAAGCTCGCTGCGAGCACCCAAGGACGCCCCCGTGGGCGCGACGCGAGTCCCCAGACCATCGCCGCCGCCACTCCGATGAAGAACACGCCGAAAACGCTTCTCATGGTGCTCAAGCCGCGTGGACCCTCGATAACCAGCCCTACGAACTCCGACATAAAGAAGGGGTTGACGAGACCCAAGATGCCAACCGCCAAGGTGAAGAGCGCCGACACGTAGGCGAGTTGCGTGCGCTTGCTCATCCCCCTCATCCGACTTCCCTAGCCTTTCCCTCGTAGCCCAGGACGTGCACGTGCGTGTGAAAGACCTCTTGCCCTGCGCCCGCACCGACGTTGACGACGAGGCGATAATCTTCGACGTCATTCGCCCGCGCCGCCCTGACCGCCGCTTCGAAGAGCGCCCCGACTCCCTCTTTGCCCTGCGCGTCCAGCATCTCGTCCAAACGCGGGCTGTGCTCTTTAGGCACGACGAGAAAGTGCACGGGCGCTTTGGGTTCGATGTCTCTAAAGGCTAAGAAGTGCTCGTCTTCGTAGACGCGCTCCGAAGGAATGTCGCCGTCGATGATCTTCTGGAAGATGCCTTTTTCGTTTGCGTCGTCTTTTGTATTCGCCGTATTCGCTGCCATAATGAAGACAGTTTAGCAGGTGAAACCAATTAGATGGCGTGGGCTTGAGAAAGTGGCGCAGTGAGGTAGGGCTCGAGACTTGCGGAGCCCTTACATCTCGTTTTTAATCTCACCACCCCTAGGCGTTTGTCCAGAGCGTCAAGCGTGAAGGTCCTTACCACCTTGAGACAACATCCGCCCTAACGCCTCACACCTCCCAGCTCTGGGCCACGCTGCGCAGCGTGGCGGTCTCTAAGAGGTAGTCGCCGCGCTGCCCCTGCACCGCACCCGCTTCCCGCAGGGCGGCGAACGCCATGCTGACGGCGACGCGGGTGGCGTGGACGGCGGCAGCGTAGTCCTCGTGGCGGAGCGGGAGGGTCAGGTGGTCCAAGGTGGCGCTATGAGGTTCGCCGAAGCGTTCGCTCAGTTCGACGAGCGTAGCGGCGAGCCGGATAGTGACGGGCGCGTAAGCGAGCGCTAGGTTCGCCTGTGAACGCCGCCACTGCGCCGCGAAACGCGCCGCGAAGTCTGAACGCGCTTCCGCTTGTTTGGACGGCACAACGCTATAAAAAATGTCTGTGAGCGCGACGGCGTCCTCGTCGTGACGGTGAGGCTGCGTGAGCGCCGCCCCGCCCAGCACGTCGCCGGTACCACACAGCATCAGGATGTGCTCGTTGCCCGAGGGCGTCATGGCGGCGAGCTTGACGACGCCCTGACGGAGGGTGAAGAGGGCGCGAGCGGGGTCCCCGGTCCGGTAGAGCGTGGTGCCTGCCGGGGCGAAGCGCTGGGGTGGCTGAACGGATGGGCGCAGCGGTGGGTGAACGGCGGGCGGGGTGAAAGCACTTTGTATCATGGTATTAAGCGTGACAGAGAGTCGTCACGAGGTCATCACAGGCTCGTGATGGCTTCGTGATAGGTTCGCGTTACTATAGAGAAATGGATATATCCGCTACGCCCCTCGCGAACACGCCGCCCGCTAAGCGTGTGCTCGTCGTCGAGGACGACCGCGACATTGCGGCGCTGCTAGAGTTGCACCTACGCGACGCGGGCTTCGCACCTCTTTTAGTGCACAGCGGGCTCGAGGCGCTAGAGCGCCTCACGGATGCGCGCTTCGATCTCGTCCTCCTAGACCTGATGCTACCGGGCGTGGACGGGCTGAGCCTCTGCAAAGTGGTGCGCTCACAGCCTCACTACACGCCGATCCTTATCTTGAGCGCCAAAGCGGGCGAGCCGGAGCGGGTGCTCGGGCTGGAGAGTGGCGCGGACGACTACGTCGAGAAACCCTTTAGCCCCAGAGAGGTCTTGGCGCGGGTCAAGGCGCTCCTGCGCCGCTTCGAGGCGGCTGAGGAGGCGGTCCAGGGGCGTCCTTTAGAGGTTGGGGCGCTGCGGCTCGAGCCAGATGCCCGCCGCGTCACCTTAGCGGGGCGCGCGCTCGAGTTGACCGCCCGTGAGTTCGAATTGCTTCACTACTTCATGCGCGCGCCGGGGCGCGTCTACAGCCGCAAGGCGCTCCTAGACGGCGTGTGGGGCGCGGGCTTCGATGGGTTCGAGCACACCGTCAACTCACACATCAACCGGCTGCGCACAAAGCTCGAGGCGGACCCGGCCCAGCCCGAATATATCCTAACTGTGTGGGGCGTCGGCTATAAGTTCAGCGACGCCCTGGCTGAGACCCTAGAGCGCCATGCTTAACCTGCACGGCAAGCTCGCGCTGGCGCTCTTCGCGCTGCTGCTCGTGCTCGCGGTGCTCTTTATCGGCTTGACGACGTGGCTCTTGCGCGCCCACGATCTAGAGGTGCGCCAGCAGGCGAACGCCGCGCTCGCCGACAACGTCGCGCGCTCCGCGCTCCTCATGTTAGACGGCAAAACGAGCGACGAGGCGCTCATGGAATGCTTCAAGGAGTTGGTGCGCCTAAACCCCGACATCGAGGCGTACTTAGTGAGCCCGGACGGGGACATCATCACCTCCTCGAGCAGCGACTTAGCACGCTCGAGGCTCGGGTTGGAGCCCATTCACGCTTTTCTGAGCGGCGCGCCGCTGCCCATTTACGGCGATGACCCCAAAAGGACGGACGGACGCATCGTCTTCTCCGCCGCGCCCCTGCCCGACACACCCACACCGAGCGCCTACCTCTACCTTGCGCTGCAGCGTGACGCGAGCGTCACCCCGTTGGAAGTGGTAGGGCAGATATCGCAGGGCAGTCTCGCCGCCCGCCTCGCCCTCTGGAGCACCGCGCTAGTCTGCGCCGTCACCTTTCTGCTCGGCATCGCTCTCTTTTTCTTCTTGACGCGGCGCTTGCGGCGGCTTACACAGGCAGTGGAGCGCTACCGCCCCGGCGACGCCTTGAGCATAGCGGCTGCGCCCCCCGGCCTCATGAGCGACGAGGTGGACCGGCTCGGCAACGTGTTTCACCAGATGACCCGCACCATCGAGGCGCAACTGCGCGAACTCAGGGAGGTGGACGCGCAGCGCCGCGAACTCATCACCAACGTCTCGCATGACCTGAGAACACCGCTGACCTCTTTAAGGGGATATCTGGAAACGCTGCAACTCAAAAACGGCACGCTCACCCTCGCCGAGCAGGAGCACTTCTTAGGGATAGCCTTGCGGCAGAGCGAGCGCTTAGGCGTGCTCATCCACGAACTGTTCGAACTCGCCAAGCTGGACGCGGGGCAAGTCACGCCGCAACCCGAGCCCTTCTCGTTGGCCGAACTCGCCCAGGACGTGCTCGCGGAGTTCAGACTCCAAGCCGAAGCTAAGGGGGTGCGGCTCGAGTTCGAGCCCGAACGCGACGTGCTCGTCCGGGGCGACGTGGCGCTCTTGGAGCGCGTGCTCGCCAACCTGCTCGATAACGCGGTCCGGCATACGCCCGCTGGCGGCGCGGTGGCGCTGAGCCTCGAGTCAGTCGAGAGCGCCGTGGGCGATTTCGTCCAAACCTGTGTCACTGACACGGGCGAAGGCATCGCGGCGGAGGACCTGCCGCGCATCTTCGAGCGCTACTACCGCCCGCCTAAAGGACACGCGGGGCGCTCCGAGGGCTCCGGGGCGGGCTTGGGCTTAGCGATTGCGAAACGCATCCTCGAGCTGCACGGCAGCCACTTCGAGGTGCGCAGCACGCTGGGTCAGGGGACGGTCTTCAGCTTTAAGCTGCAAGCGGAATCATAAATTCTGTCGATGTTTCGTGTTCTTCGAAGCTGAGATTCATGGGGCTGGATGGGGAAGTGAGAAGCAAGAAGCAAAAAGTAAGAAGCAAGTAGGGGAAGCTCACGGCGCTACTGTGTGTACGCTATCTAGCCTTACGAAGCTCCACCGGGAGGCGGGGTCAAAGATATGCCCTTAGCTGGTGAGCACTAAGTTGTCGCGGTGGATGACCTCGTCGTAATCCTTGTAGCCCAAAACCGACGCGATGTCGCGCGTCTGTCTTCCTTTGATTTTTTGCAACGAGGACCCTGAGTAGTTCGCCAACCCCCTCGCAAGAGGTTGTCCCTCGTGCTCGACTGAGACGGCGTCACCGAAACTAAACGCTCCCGACACTTCGGTGATTCCGCTCGGCAACAGACTTCGCCCCGCCTTGAGCGCACGCGCCGCGCCCGCGTCCACGGTGATGCGCCCTTTCGTGGGCTGCTGCGCCAACCACGCTTTGCGCGCGGGCGGATGCGCCTGCGCGAGAAAGCGCGTGCCGCGCACCTCACCTCTCGCTAGCGCCTCTAGCGCCGCGCCGCCCCCGCCGATAATGAGCGTTTCGATACCCGCCTCAGTTGCAATCCTCGCCGCGCGCAGCTTCGTGACCATGCCGCCCGTGCCTCGGCTCGAGCCCGCTTTGCCCGCTAAGTGACTCACCTCTTTCACGTCCTCGACGATCTCTAAACGCTTCGCCGCTAAATTCGTGCGCGGATCAGAATCAAAGAGACCTTCGACATCCGTGAGGATAATCAGCGCGTCCGCGCCGACTAAATACGCCGCCCAAGCGGAAAGGGTGTCGTTGTCGCCCAGCTTGATTTCTGAGGTTGCCACCGAGTCGTTCTCGTTGATAATCGGCACCGCGCCGAGCTTGAGGGAGGCTTCTAGCGCATTCTTCGCGTTCACGTAGCGCTCCCTGTCCTGCACGTCCGACGCGGTGAGGAGGAGTTGGGCGACAGGTAGCGGCGCTAACGCCCGCGCCCAGTCGAGCATCAGCAGCGTCTGCCCCACCGCCGCCGCCGCTTGCTTATCCGGCAAGGTGAGCGGCAGCGACAGCCCGAGCTGCTCGCGCCCCGCCGCGCCCGCGCCCGACGAGACGAGGATGCCCCTGCACGAAAACGCCTCCTGGACCACCTGCATCCCCCGCGCAATCGCCCACATCGACGGCGGGTGGATGCGCCCCGAGTCGTCCGTGATGGAACTCGAGCCCACCTTCACCACAATCCTCTTCCACCCTTTCATCGCCCCGACACCCGCACCTCTTCAGCTCTTTGAATGCTTTGCCGAATCCAAGGGGGTGTTTTGGGATGCGCGTAGACCTCTTGCGCCGTGAGCCAGTAGAGTGTCGCGACCTCTTCGGGGTCTCCGATAATAGGCTCACCCTCTTCGCAAGCGCAAAGAAAGACGATATCCACCACCGGCTCGCCGTCATCTGCGACGAAGGATTTGCTCTCGAGGTAGTGAATAGAGGCAAGCTCGAGCCCCACCTCTTCTCGAATCTCACGTTTTAGAGCGGTCTCGAGCACATTGCCCCCGATTTCATCTAATTCAACCTTGCCCCCAGGCATAGACAGCGTCCCCGGCGCGTGGCTTTCACCTTGACCTCTTAAAATCATGAGGTAGCGCCCGCCGCGCACGATTGCCCCTTCGACGTTAACGATGAAAAGAGGTCGTGTGGAAGTTAGTTCAGTTGTTTCTATAACAACGTCTCTTATTTCGGGCGGCGTTATATCAGCGCCGGTGCTTTCAAAGCTGTAATCAAGGTAAATAGTTGAAGCTTCACGAACAAGCTCATATAGAAGTTGAATGAGGTACTTCAGTTCTTTGTCTGGAAGTTTAAGAACAAGTTCTGCCGCGTTATTCGAGTCAACTAAGAATTCGTTTTGACTCAGTTCAACGACTATCTGACCAAGATTAGTTTTTATAGTAGCAGACTCATTTTCAGAAACATGACTCAAAACTTTAGCTATGTTTCGGTGATTCCCAAACGGAATTTGAATACAGACAATCTCTGGTAACGAAAGGTTAATATTTACCACAATATTTTTTAGCCTTTTGAATATCGAGAGAAGTATTCCGTATCAAAGCGCGTCAACGTAGTGCTGAAAATCCTTGGGAATGACCTCTTTCACCACAAAGAGCGTATCTCCTTCCGTCTTCGCCCTGCCCTCGCGCTCCAACCTCTTCAAGCTCGCTTGCACCTTCCCCTGAATCTGCCGCAGGGGAGCCGCCTCCCAATCCCCTTCGGGGCGGGTGAGTTTCAAGAAGTCGCGGTGGAAGCGGGGGAGGGAGTCCAGGGGGATAGTTTGCTCGAGCTTTCCCCAATCAATCCAGTCAGTCATACGCTACTCTAACTCGCTTTTAGCTCATTCATAAATAGCTCGCGCACCTCTACCCACGAGCGGACGCGCTGATGCCCCTCTTCGTTCGCCCGCTGATCCGCATTGTGCGGCGCGCTAAAGAGGATGCCCTCGCCCGGAAAGGTTTCGAAGTGCCGCGCGTGGTCGTCGATGAGGTAGTCCGCCGCGATGACGAACTTGTGACCGCAAAACACGTAGTTCATCGGGTCGATAAAGGGGAAGTGGGTGCGCAGCCAGATGAACTTTTCACTTAAAGAGGTAGGCACCTCCATCGCCGCCGTGACAAAAAAGACCTCGTAGTGTTCAGCAAGCTCACGGATGACCTCTTGCGCCCCCTCCATCACCGCCAAAGAGGTGAAAAAACCAGGCTCGCGCATGTGCAGTTTCATGAGGTCACGGCGCTCTTCGGGGATGACGTCGAAGACGCGCTTACCCGTGAAATCGCTCGGCTCGAGCGTGGTCTCGAACACCTCGTTGTAGCGCTTGATGCGTCCACCAAAGGTGTCAGCGGTGACTTCGTCCATGTCGATAGCGATGCGTTTCATGATGGTCCTTTCAAAATAAGCGGATTGCTAGCGGAAGGTAGTCTCTACTGAGAAGCAATGAGCAATGAGTGAAATCCCTTAGACTCATTGCTCACCGTTCGTTCCTGCGGAAGCTAAAGCCACCAGCTCGACTGGATTGTTTTCAACTCATTGCTCTTTCCATACAGCATGAAGGATACCTCAGTGCAAACACCTGACCCCATGATAGTTTATGCTGAACTTGCGGACCTTGTTCCGCTCACCGATTTGGAGGAGTGCACCATGCGCGTAGCCATTGCCGGAGCCACCGGAGCCGTTGGACAGGAGTTTTTGAACCTTTTAGCCGAGCGGAGCTTTCCGATCACGGAACTGGGGCTTTACGCTTCGCCGCGTTCGGCAGGGAAAACGGTGACGTTCGCGGGGCGAGAGGTGACAGTGCAGGCGCTCCCGGAAGATGGCAACTTGGACGCGGACGTAGTCTTCTCTTCGGCGGGCGGCAGCATCTCCAAAGCGCACGCTTGGAACTGGGCGGAGCACGGCGCAGTTGTCATCGACAACACCAGCGCGTGGCGCATGGACGAGCGTGCACCTTTGGTCATCCCGGAAATCAACGGGGACGCCGCTTTAAAGCACCGAGGTGTGATTGCCAACCCGAACTGCTCGACGATTATCGCGCTGATGGCGCTTGCGCCGCTGCACCGCGCGTTCGGTTTGAAACGGGCGACGGTTGCCACCTATCAAGCCGTGTCGGGCGCGGGAGCAGCAGGGTTTGACGAGCTTGAATCGCAGACAAGAGGCGCGCTAGCGGGTGAGAGCGTGGAACCCAAGAAGTTCCAGCATCCCATCGCCTTCAACCTCTTCTCGCATGACAGCGATATAGGCGAGGACGGCTACAACGTCGAGGAGCGTAAACTGACGCTCGAGTCCCAAAAAATCCTCTCCAACAGTGATTTGCGTATCAGCGCCACCTGTGTGCGCGTGCCCGTCTTTCGCGCTCACAGCGAGGCGATTCACGCGGAGTTTTCGCGCCCGGTGAGCGAAGCGGAGGCGCGAGAGACCTTGTGCCGCGCCGCCGGGCTCAAAGTCGTGGATGACCGCGCGAACAACCACTTCCCGATGCCTTTAGAGGCGAGCGAGCGCGACGAGGTTTTAGTCGGGCGCATCCGCGAAGATGTGAGCAACCCCGGCGGGATTGCGCTCTTTGTCGCAGGCGATCAGATTCGCAAGGGGGCGGCTTTGAACGCGGTGCAGATTGGCGAGTATCTGCACGCGCAAGGGGCGCTCTAATTCTCTAGCTCAATGATAGATAGAAAACTCAAACTCCTCGAGGAACTTCCTGCTTTTCAACGCTGGTACGTTGTCAATAGCGGCTCCCCTACCGAATCTATCGAAGAGCGTATCAAAGTGTACCGAAGTAGTTACGCAACCTTTGATCAGATGGTCTTATTCCTCGAGCTTTTTAGTCCTGAGTTTGTAGAGGTAAAGGGGCTCATCTTACGCGAAGGAAGTATCCCGGATAACCTCGAGGACGATATAGCGCAATGTGAACGGGAGGGTCGGTCTCTTTCAGGCATTGAGTACCTGTACAATCATGTTCATTTGAATGATTTTTGCTTGAACGACTCCGACTACTATGACACTTCAAAAGAAGTCATCATCTCTATCGCGAGAGAAGTTGAGAAGATGTGGCGATGGAAGTTGACCAACCTCTTTCCTGATAGAAAGTTCATTGTCGGTATTGGAAACGAAGACGCTGAGGTTGAAGTTTTCGCTTACGTTGAACGCGATTAACTAAAAGCTGACTTAGCTCTGTTTAGTGCGATCTCTACAAGCGCCTACTCTTCGTCAAGCCAAACTTGCAACTCTTCCGACGAACTAAAAGCAGGCGAAACCCTTCCCGCTTTCACATCCTCCAAAGCCTCAGCAACTGCCGCTTTTATATCGTCACGCTCCGTGACGATTTGCGGTGTAAGCACAATGCGGTTGCCTTCCACTTCGACATTGAGCAAATCGCCCTCATCCAACTCGAGCGCCTCACGTACTTTCACGGGAATTGTCACTTGGTGTTTGCGTTTCACGCGGACGAGCGGCATGACAACCTCCAAAGCATAGCTATCTAAAAGTATGACTGTCCAACAGTTCTACTATAGCAGGTATGACTCAATCGAGCTTCAAAGAGGTCAACTCCGCTCCTCTAAAACCAACCTCTTGATAAGATAAATGCGATGGGTAGTACTAGATTAGAGGGCTCGAGCGCACCAACAACCTCTTCATCTGACGGTTCGTCTCCTGTAACGGCGGATAGCGCGGCGAGACGCCTCATCGTCAACGCGGATGATTTGGGGCTCTCGCCAGGCGTCAACCGGGGTATTTTGGAGAGCGCGGTGTGCGGCGTCGTCACCTCGACAACAGCGATGACGAATATGCCGTTTGTACAAGCGGGGCTCGAGCTTATCCGCCAGAACGCGCCACATTTAGGCGTGGGGCTGCACCTCAACTTGAGTTACGGAAGACCTCTTTCGGACCCAGCAGAGGTGCCGAGCCTAGTGCGTGGTGACGGGCAGTTCGTGAGCGTCTCTCGCGGCATCGCCTCGTCGCGCCGCTGGCAACCCGGCGAGGTCAAGCTTGAATTTAGCGCCCAGTTGGAGCGCTTCGTGGCGCTTACAGAAACGCTACCTGACCACCTCGACTCGCACCAGATGGTGGGCTCGCTAAGCGCGGTGTGCCGCGAGGTCATGCTCGACCTGGCGGAGACGCACGCGCTGCCCATGCGCCGAGGGGGGCGTGAAGCGTTTCGGCTTCTGGAGAGAGAGGCGGCGCGTCGCCTCTACTTGACACAGCCCTGGATGCCGCCCCTCTTAGGGACCCTTCCTTGGCAACGCTATAACCATATCTACGACCGCGTCGCCTTGGAGCCCGACCACTTCGAAATCGGCTTTTTTGACAGCACCGCGACGGTGGAGACGCTGCTGCGCATCTTGGGAGAACTCCCCGCAGGCGTCACCGAACTGGTCTGCCATCCTGGGTATTTGGATGAGGCGGCCGACGGGTATAAGGGGCGCGAGGTAGAACTCGCCGCTCTTACGGACGCTCGAGTGGCGCAGAAGGTAACAGCGGAGGGCGTCGAACTCACAACGTTCGCGGCGCTCAGGCGCACATTGAGTAGGTGACTGCTACTTGTCGGGCTCGAGCCTGCTCTCCGGCTAGCTTCCGCCAAGTAGCGCTTAAACCGGACAACACGTAAAAACCTCACACTTGCGCGCGCTCATAATGGTGTCGTGTACTAGTTCTGCAAGACTATTTCAAAATGTTAGAATAAAACGTTCTGAAGGGCGGTTTTCGGCTCTCGAGGAGGTCTGGAAATGCGCCCTGTTGTACCGAATCAGAGTGACGAAACGCAGGTATCATCCTTACGCTCTGAGGATTTGAGTTGCTCTTTTGCTGAGCGCGTTTCTGACCAGATGATACCTGCTTCGGAGGTTCCCCTTGAACGAAGGTCAAATCGTCCCCGTCCAAATCACGGACGAAATCAAGACGAGTTTTATTAACTACGCCATGTCGGTCATCGTGGACCGCGCCCTGCCCGACGTGCGCGACGGCTTAAAGCCCGTGCAGCGCCGCATCCTCTACGCGATGCAGCAAGAGGGTTTATTCAGCAACCGCCGCTACTCGAAGTCGGCGGGCGTCGTCGGCGAGGTCATCAAGAAGTACCACCCGCACGGCGACACCGCGATTTACGACGCGATGGTGCGCATGGCGCAGGGGTGGAACTTGCGCTATCCACTCGTGGACGGTCAGGGCAACTTCGGCTCCATCGACGGCGACCCGGCGGCGGCGTACCGCTACACCGAAGCGCGCATGGCGCTCGCCGCGGAGTCCATCCTCGCCGACATTGACAAAGAAACGGTGGACTTCAAGGAGAACTTCGACGGCACCACCGAGGAGCCCGAAGTGCTCCCCTCGGCAGTGCCGAACATGCTCATCAACGGGGCGTCCGGCATCGCGGTGGGCATGGCGACGAACATCGCGCCGCACAACCTCTCTGAAGTGGTGGACGGGCTTACCGAGATGATCGACAACCCGGATATCACCCTGGACGAACTGATGAAGCACATTAAAGGACCGGACTTCCCGACGGGCGGGCTGATGAGCCGCTCAGGGATTCGTGACGCCTTTGAGACGGGGCGCGGCAGCATCCGCATCCGCGCGAAGGTGCGCTTCGAGGAGCGGGGCAACCGTCAGTCGATTGTCGTCACAGAAATCCCGTATCAGGTCAACAAGACCTCTTTGATTCAGACGGCAGCAGGGCTCGTGCGCAACAAGCGCATCGAGGATATCTCGAATATCCGCGACGAGTCCGATAGACAGGGTATGCGCATCGTCTTCGAACTCAAGCGCGGGGCGCACCCGGAGTTAGTCCTCAATCAACTCTACAAGTACACGCAGCTTCAGTCCACCTTTAGCGTCAACAACCTAGCCATCGTAAACCGTTCGCCGCAGGTCTTGTCGCTCAAAGACACGCTCGGGCTCTTTCTGAATCACCGCGGCGACGTGGTGCGCCGCCGCACGACGTATGAACTGCGCAAGGCGCAGGAGCGGGCGCACATCTTGGAGGGCTACCTCATCGCGCTCGACCGGATGGACGAGGTCATCGAGCTTATTCGGGCGTCGCAGGATGGGCCTACCGCCCGCGTGGGCTTAGTCGAGACCTTTGGCTTGACCGAAGCGCAGGCGCAAGCTGTTTTGGACATGCGCCTCCAACGGCTCACGGGCTTAGAGCGCGAGAAGCTCCAGGGCGAGTACCGCGAACTGCAAGAGGAGATTGCGCGGCTCGAGACTATCTTGGGCGACGAGACCGAACTCCGCAAGGTCATCAAAAAAGAACTCCGCGACGTCAAAAAGAGCTTCGGCGACGAGCGCCGCACCGTCATCAGCGACGACGAGGGCAACATCTCCAAAGAGGACCTCATCGCTGAAGAGGACATGGTGGTGACGCTCACGAGGGGCGGCTACATCAAGCGCACCGCGCTGACCGCCTACCGCGCCCAAGCAAGAGGTGGACGCGGCGCGACCGCCCAAAAGCGCAAAGAGGACGACATCAACTCGATGCTGATTGTGGGCAACACGCACGACTACCTGCTCTTCTTTACGGATAGAGGGCGCGTCTACCGCGAAAAAATTTACGACTTGCCCGAGGCGGAACGCGCCGCAAGAGGTAATCACCTCCGCAATATTTTGCCCTTAGCCGAAGACGAGCAAGTTGCTACGGTCCTGTCGGTTAAAGACTTCGATGTTGACGGCTACTTCGTCTTCGCGACGCGGCAGGGCATCATCAAGAAGACCGCGATTCGCGAGTACGGCAACCTCAACGCGGCGGGGCTCATTGCGTTGAACCTCGTAGACGGTGACGAACTCGTGGCGGTGCGCAACGCTTGGGAGGGAGCGCACATCATCCTGGCTACCAGGGACGGGCAGTCCATTCGCTTCGCCGAGGATGACGCCCGCGAGACCGGACGCGCCACGCAAGGGGTTCGCGGTATTAAGCTCAAAAAAGACGACATCGTGGTGTCTCTCTCCGTTATCGCCGCTGAGCAGCAAGACGCTGCCGAGCTTTTGGCGGTCACTGAGTGCGGTTTTGGCAAGCGCACGCCGCTGAGCGAGTACCCGGTGCAAGGGCGCGGCGGGCAAGGGGTCATCACCCTGAAAGTCACGCAGAAGACGGGGGCGCTCGTCAACTTGGGCTTTGTGACGGGAATAGAAGAGCTGCTCGTCTTGTCCGAAGGGGGCGTGTTGATTCGCACGCGCGTCAGCGAGATAAGCTCTTATGGACGCTCGTCACAAGGGGTAACGATCATGCGTTTAGGCGACAGGGACCGCGTCGTTTCAGCGATGGTCATGCCCGCGGAGGAAGAACTCTAGCGCGTTCCCTCTTGGATGTCTGAAGAGGTCAGGACCTATCCTGACCTCTTTTTTTGTGGTGGAAGCTCGAGCCCAGTTTAAGACGCGGGTCTGAAATGGGGTGTGGTACGGCGTTTGTGAGGGTCAGGTTGAGTAAGCTAAAGCCATGCAAAATTTGAGAGAAGAGGTGAGGTATGGCTGAGCAAAAGGTAGCCCAAACGAACGATTTGCAAAACGGGGAGATGAAACAAGTTTCAGTAGGGGAAACGGACGTGCTCCTCGCTAACGTAGACGGCGACTTCTACGCCGTCGGCGCGAAGTGCACCCACTACGGTGCGCCGCTCGTGCAAGGAACGATTTCCGAGGGTAGAGTGATTTGTCCCTGGCACCACGCTTGCTTCGAGGTCAAAGAGGGTGTGCAGTTAGAGCCGCCCGGTTTGGATTCCCTTCCCACCTTCGAGGTGCGTGTAGACGGCGACGATATCTACGTAGAGGTTCCCAGTGACGCGGAAGACAGCCGGACCTTGGTCGCCCCTGATTTAACCGAAAGCGACGAGCGCACCTTTGTCATCTTAGGCGGCGGTATCGCAGGCGCAAATGCGGTAGAGACTTTGCGCCAAGAGGGTTACAGCGGGCGCTTGGTGATGATCTCGAAAGAGTCCTACCTACCTTATGACCGCACCAAACTCAGCAAAGGACCGAGCGCGGCGGAGGACCCCTCCAGTCTGGAACTGCGCAGCAAAAGCTTCTACGACGAGCGAGATATCGAGCGTTTAGAGGCGGAGGTCACAAAGGTTGACGCGGACGCGAAGACGTTGACTTTTAAGAACGGCGAAACGATGGAATACGACGCGCTTTTGGTGGCGACGGGCGGCATGCCGAACAGCCTGGGGCTCAAGGGCGAGGACGCTGAGAACGTCTACAAGCTGCGCTCGCTAGATGACGCAAGGGCGATCCTCTCAGCCGCGCAAAAGGGGCAAAAGGCGGTCATCGTTGGCTCGAGCTACATCGGCTTAGAACTCGCCTCGAGCCTCCAGGACCAAGAGGTTGATGTGACGGTCGTCGCCCCTGAAGAGATTCCCTTCGCCAAAATTCTCGGACCCGAGGTCGGCAACCTCTTCCGGCGCTTACACGACGAGAAGGGGACGCACTTCAAGCTCGAATCGAAGTTGTCGAGCTTCGAGGGCAACGGGACGGTGTCGGGTGTGACGCTGGATAGTGGGGAAACGTTGGAGGCGGACTTCGTCGTGTTAGGCATCGGCGTGTCGCCTGCGACGGACATCTTCGAAGGCGTTCCGCTAGCGGACGACGGCGGCGTCTTGGCGGACGCGCACCTTAGAGTGGCGGACGGACTCTACGTCGCAGGCGACATCGCCTCGTATCCTGACCCAGTTTCGGGTAAGCGCGTACGCATCGAGCACTGGCGGTTGGCTGCGCAGCATGGGCGCGTCGCGGCGAAGAACATGTTGGGTCAGGACGAGCCTTACGGCAGCGTCCCCTACTTCTGGACGGGTCAGGTTGACCTCAAGCTGCGCTACGTCGGTCACGCGGAGAGTTGGGACGAGGTCATTATAGACGGCGACGTAGATAACGCTGAATTCATCGCCTACTACGCCGAAGGCGGTGAGATAAGAGCGGCAGCCGGGGCAGGGCGCGACAAGGAGATGACCGCGTTCCATCACCTCATGCGGCAGCGCAAAACGCCCTCCGTGCAAGAGGTCCGGGATGGGGTGGATTTGGTCTCGAGGCTGTAGAACTCGGACGGTGTAAGAAGGGGGCTGACATGACGCAGCCCCTTCTCTTTCTCTGAGAGGTCAAAGCTCAGATTTATAAGCTAAAGAGTAATTCCCTTATCAGCCAACCACTGCTTTGCGAGTGCCCAGCCGATAGCTGCACTACTCTGAACACCTCTTGCCATCAAATCCCCGAAAGCTTTACCTGTTTCACTTTTGACCCATTCCAAAAACTCTGGGTTCTCAGTTGTCTCGAGAAGTAGGGCTCCCTTGTCTGTCATGCGTTGAATGAGAATATCAGTTTCGTTGACTCCATAAGACCTTTCGACCAAGCCGTCTAAATAGCCCTCTTTTATCAGATGCTCAACGTGATATTGGAGCTTATCTTTAGGCACGTCGCTAATCCGCAAAGCATCTACGTCCACTGAGCTGCGGCTGTAACCAACGCTTGCAACACGGTCTAAAATCTCTTTCAATAGGGCGGCATCAGGTTTCATAGAAAGAGAATAACGCAATTGGAAGCCCGTATTTCACCTTCTAACCGATAACCGCACAATAGCCGTAAGTAAAAGTATTCCGCCTAGCGCCCCCCAAATCCCGAGTTGTTCGCCTAACAGCAGCCACGCCAGCAGCGTCGCGGTAAGCGGTTCTAAGAGCGTGACGATGCTCGCCACGGTTGCCTCCGTCGTTCGCATCCCGACGACGAAGAGCACGTAACCTAGCGCCGTTGGAACGAGCCCTAAGTAAAGCAGCAGCCCCCACGCCGCGGGCGAAAGCTGCACGGTGATCGCTTGAAGCGAGAAGGGTAAAAGGACCAGCACTGCCACTGTGAAGGCGAGGGCGGTGGCTTGCAGCGGGTGATAGTGCGCGGCTAGGCGGCGGCTCGAGAGCACCATCAGCGCGTACGAGAGCGCCGCGCCTAGCGCTGAGAGATAGCCGAGCGCCCACTGCCCCTCCACGGCGAGCGCCGGCGGCTGAACGTCGACTAAAAGTGCTGTGCCGACGACGGCGAGCGCGAGCGAACTGAGCACGCGGGTACCAAGGCGTTCGCGTAAAAACGCGGCGGAGAGAAGCGCCACGAGCACGGGCGCAGTGCAAATCGTGATGAGCGTCGCAGCGGCGACCCCAGTGCGGGCGACCGCGGCGAAGTAGCCGAGTTGGAATAGGGCGAACGCGACACCCATGAGGAAAACTACGCCGAGATCAGCCTTGCGAAAGGTCAGGGCGCGGCGTCCTAATAGGCTCACGAGCGCGAGTCCGAGAACAGGTATGGCGATGACGAGGCGGTAGAAGATAATCCCTAGCGCCCCTAGGTCAGCAACGTTGTAGAGCGACTGAGCGGTGAGCCCAATTGTGCCCCAAAGAAATGCGGTGAGCACGATGAACCAGAGCCCAGGATTCGGTGTTTCCATCTTGTGTCCTTCCCGTAAAGAGGTGTCGTGTAGAGATAGGGAAGGCAAAGCGCAAAGGCGCTGCGCCGATTTGACGCAGTTAATTCCGTTTCACTCCCTAGAGGAAGGCGTAAACGGGCGGGGGCAAGATGAAGTAGCCGATTTGTTCTGACATGGCGTTTAGCGTAGCATATGAAAGGGCAGGAAGCTCGAGGGGTCTCCAGCGAAGAGGCTTGTCCTTGAAGAAGTTCCTTGTCCATTTTGTTCTAAAGATGCTTTTGCAGCGCGTAAAACCCGACATCTCCACATATAATTGAATGATGAAACCCCTTTACGACAAGGTACCCGAAGGGCTCGAGGCGCGACTCGGTACGCCGGGCGAGTACCCTTACACTCGAGGCGTCTATCCGCAGATGTATTCGACCGGGCGCTTCTGGACCATGCGCCAATACGCGGGCTTCGGCTCCGCGGAAGAGTCCAACGAGCGCTACCGCTACCTCTTAGCGCAGGGCGGGGCGGGGCTCTCCGTCGCCTTTGATTTGCCGACGCAGTTAGGCATGGACCCTGACGACCCTTTTGCTAGGGGCGAGGTCGGCAAGGTCGGCGTCTCTATCGCCACGCTGGACGACATGCGCACGCTTTTCAAGGACATTCCCTTAGATAAAGTCACTACCTCGATGACTATCAACGCCCCTGCGATGATGCTTTTAGCGCTCTACATCTTAGTCGCGGAGGAGCAGGGCGTGTCCTCGGAAAAGCTCGGCGGCACAGTGCAAAACGATATTTTGAAGGAGTACATCGCGCGCGGCACCTATATCTACCCGACAGAGCCCTCGATGCGACTCATCACCGACATGTTCGCCTACTGCGCCGAGCACGTTCCCAACTGGAATACGATTTCTATTTCCGGCTACCACATCCGCGAGGCGGGCGCGACGGCGGCGCAAGAGGTAGCCTTTACCTTGTCGAACGCGAGGGCTTACGTGCGTGCGGCGCTCCGTGCGGGCTTAGAGGTGGACACGTTCGCGCCGCGTCTCTCCTTTTTCTTCGCCTGCCACAATAATATTTTGGAAGAGGTCGCTAAGTTTCGAGCGGCGCGGCGGATGTGGGCGCGTATTATGCGCGACGAGTTCGGCGCGAAAGAGTCCAAATCGCAGATGCTCCGCTTTCATACGCAGACGGGCGGTAGCACGCTCACGGCGCAGCAGCCGGAGAACAACGTCGTCAGAACGGCGTATCAGGCGTTGGCGGCGGTTTTGGGCGGGACGCAGTCCTTACACACGAACGGGATGGACGAGGCGTTGGGACTTCCTACGGACAAGTCAGCACGAACCGCCTTGCGCACGCAGCAAGTCCTCGCGCACGAGTCGGGCGTGACGGACGCGGTGGACCCTCTGGCGGGAAGTTATTACGTCGAGCGTCTTACGGATGAGGTAGAGGCGCAAGCGCAGGACCTCATGAGGCAAATTGAAGACCTGGGCGGCTCGGTCAAAGCGATTGAAGCGGGCTTTATTCAAGAGGAGATCGAAGAGGCGGCGTTCCGTTTTCAACGCGAGATAGAAAAAGAGGAGCGCGTCGTCGTGGGCGTCAACCGCTTTCGCTTGGACGCCGAAGAGGGCGTGCCGATCCAAGAACTCTCCGCCGAAACGCAGACAAAGCGCGAGCGCGAGGTGAAAGCGTACCGCGAGAAACGCGACCAAGAGGAAATGGATAGAGCACTCTTTAAGGTATGCGAGACGGCGCGGGGTGAGGGCAATATGTTTCCCCCTGTTTTAGACGCCTTTCGCGCCGGCGCGACGCTAGGTGAAATCTGCGGCGCGTTGCGGCGAGAGTGGGGTGAATATAGGGGATGAAATCAGAGGCGCTAACCGAGCGGGTAGGCAGCGAGTCGAATCAGTGAAAAAGGGTCTTTTTGGCATTCAAGGACTAGCTATTGAGGACGCTCGAGCTTCATATCCTATCACTAAGGCTCGAGAGCTTCGAATACCGCTTCAAGAGGACGTGATACGGATTCCGATAATTGCGGAATCCGTAGTTCTTTATTCTCGCATCCGCTCGGGGTTAAATACGCTACTTTGTAGCGTATTTAACCGAAAACGGTATGAATCCTTGCACAATGTGAGAAAGTACACTGGTAAAACTCACAGATGGTGATGTAAACTGTCTCTTACAGCACAACGCTTTGCACCACCTTAAAAGCTGTGAGAGGAGGCGCGTTGGACGATTTGTCTTTGACGTGTGTAGGTTTGTGTATCTTCGTGGGGAATAGGGGAGAATAATGGTTATCGGTCAAACGGAAAAAACATTAGACAACCTAGATGGCAGCGATCTAACTCTCAAACAGCTTATCGAACTCGCTAAGGATATCCAGGGCAACCAGCAGCTCGGAATGCAGAAGCAGCACCAACTCTTACGCAGAGTTTCCAAGAAGATTTGGCAGCGCTCGGTCTGCGAATACGACGGCTACTGAGCTTAATTTAACTTATCTAGTCAACCTTGACAAGGGCTCTTGTGTACACAAGAGCCCTTTGTTCGTTAGAATCCTTTTCGGCTCGCAACAGCGTCCTCAGCGGCTAGCGGGAACGCAGTGTTATGAAATTTTCGCTTTTGCGAAACGCGGTCTCCTTCGGACTTGAACCACGCGACTGCGTACGGTGCCCTTACAGCCACCCGTAGCTTTTATTTGCAAATGATACCTCTTGCTGACGGCTCTTCCACTTGGGTCAAATATAGCAAGTCTCAGGCGGAGCCGTCCCGCTAGGCTTTGCCTGAGAGCGGGATGGTTCTTCCATAGCAAGTCTCAGGCGGAGCCGTCCCGCTAGGCTTTGCCTGAGAGCGGGATGGTTCTTCGAACTGAGGCTTTTGCCGGGGGCAAAACTTCGTAAGCGCTCTTCCAATTCAGTACTTCTGTGAACTGCTATACAGAACGTTTCGTATTCAACCGGAAACCGTATCACGCTTTGGACTTTCGGTACCAGCGGCTCTCTAAATAATAATCTTCGTATAAGAGTTTGATCACAGCGGCGACGGGTACCGCGACGAGCGCGCCCAAAATGCCCCACACGCTGAGCCCCAAAAGCACCGCTAAAATCACCGTGACGGGGTGAATATGGTTGCTCTTCGATAAGATGAGCGGGCTAAAAACGTGGGTGTCCACCTGGTTGACGACGAGGAAGAGCGCGAGCGTGCCGAGAGCTTGCCCCCAGCCCTCACCTACGGCGAGGAGCAGCGCGGGGATACTGGCTAAGACCGGTCCTAAAAAGGGTACGAGGTTGCCGACGCCCGCTAAAAAACCGATAGCGAGCGGAAGCGGAATTCCTAGTATCAGCAAACCGAGCCAGACGCAGAGCCCGACGAGCGTGGCGACGAGAAGCTGCGCTCTCACATAGCTTCCGACAACGTTGTCAAGTTTGGTGGCAACCTCTCTGATACCCCCTCGGTGCCTCGGGGGAAAAAGCCTGAAGAAACTGTGACTAAAGTCGGGGAAGCTGTAGAGTAAGTAGGTCGTGAGCACTAACGTGATAAAGAACTGAAAAATGCCGCCGACTAAGCTGGCGAAACCTGCGATGAGATCGCGGCTGTGGGTCTGAAGCCATCCCGCCGCCCGGTCCGCTTGCCCACCCAGCCAGGTCTCCAGCGTGTTAAAGCTCTGCCGGAAGAAAGGCTGCCACTCGCTCGATAAATTGCGCTCGATACGCTCGGGTAGCTCCTCGACGGTCGCGGCGGTCGCTGGCAGCGTTTCGACAAAGCCCGACAACTCCAAGCCGATACGCCCTAAAACGAACGACGCCATGCTCAGCAAGGCGGTGAGCAAGAGCATCCCGAGCGCCACACCTACCCAACGCGGCACACGTAGACGCTCCAGTTTGCTCACGATCGGATTAGCGATATAAGCGAGCGTGTACGCGATGAGAAAGCTTACCCAGACGACGCCTGTAGCGGCGAGGAAGAAGTACAGAAGCACCGCCACGGCGACGACAAGGAGCACACGAACGTATGAATTTTTCCACATTTCAACCCACTGCCCCATAGACGTATCATAACGCCTTGACTTCCCCCATAAAGGGTCATTTGTATCACGTCGCCTTCATACTTTTGTCTGATGTCGCGCTTTAGCAAACCTGCTACCTTAAAGCCATGAACGAGTCTAATACGCAAAGTACGGCGAATGAAAGCGTGACGAGTGACGGCTTGGCGAGTAACGGTGTAACGCTTTCGAAAGAGGTCAACGCGCAGGGTGCTCAAGGCGCGGCGCAAGCTTCGGAGAGTGGGCGCGCTCTCGGTGCAACCACCGCGTCAGCAGCAGATGCGGACAAGGCTGCTCGCAACTGGGCGGTGGCGGCGCACCTCTCGGGCTTATCGCTCTATCTAGGCGTTCCTTTCGGCAACATCTTGGGACCGCTCGTTATCTGGCTCATCAAACAGGGTGAGTCGCCCTACGCCGAGCAGCAAGCGAAAGAGGCGCTCAACTTCCAGATTTCGCTGACGCTTTACGGTGTCGCTGCCGGGCTTTTAGCCTTCGTTTTCATCGGCTTTTTGCTCATCCCCGTCCTCTTCGTGCTACACATCGTTTTGACAATCGTCGCGACGGTCAAGGCGAGCGAGGGCGAGCCGTACGAGTATCCGCTGACGATCCGGCTGGTTTCGTGAAGCAGGTGGGCTTCTTTTCGGGGGCACTGTGGCGCGTCGCAGCGACGCACCTTACCTCATCTTGGTAGTGGCTCTATCTGGAATGACAGTGAGATTAAAGCAAGGGGTGTCAAAGCAAGGGGTTGAAACCCCTTGCTTATCACATGGGTAGTAAGGAGCACACGGAAGCACAAGGCGGCATTCGACTTAGAGCCACTCCTCTCACCTTCCAAAAGATGAGAGGAGTGGGCGGTCTTACCGGGACTTCGTCGCGGACACCTTGCGTCTGGTAGCGCTCCTCAAACAGCGCGGCGTGAGCCAAGGCGGGCGTGAGCCCCATCGCAGCGTCCAATTTAGGGACTCGCTCAAAGCCGAAAACCTCACAGGAATAAAAGCGTTATAAAGCAGTTCACAGAAGTACTGAATTGGAAGAGCGCTTACGAAGTTTTGCCCCCGGCAAAAGTCTCAGTTCGAAGAACTAGCGGGATCTCATTTAAGAATGCGCGTGCTCGTCGATGTTCTCCAGCGTGAGACTGGCTCAAACCAAATGATACTTGCTATAGTGGTGGGAATGTTAAAGGGCTCACAATAGAGCGTCCTATTCTCGTCATTCGTTTAGAGGCTGACAACGTGAATATTTGGTTTAACCACAACTTCTCGAGCACCGCGCAGCTTATCCAGAGCCTGAAAGCTATAGGCGGCTACACCATCACGGCAAGCCATAAACGCGCCGACGCAGTGATGCTTACGGCGGCGGACAAGAGGGTGCTCGAGCCCGATATAAGCGAGCAAGAGGTTGAGTATTACCTCGAATGGGCGTTGAATCTGTGCCAAAGTCACCAAATAGATGTGCTGATTCCCGAGCGGTACAAGGGTGAACTTGCCCGAAACCGAGCGAGGTTCGAAGAGGTGGGCACGCGCCTACTCGTCGCGGCGGAGCCAAATATTTTAGAACTTGTTGAGGATAAAGCTGCGCTCTACGCCTCTCTACCTGCCGATCTGGTCCCCATTCCACCTCACCGCGTCATTAGAACGGCAACGGAGCTTGATGAGGCGCTGGAAGAACTCAAATATTCGCCAAATAATTTAAACTATAGAATTTGCATTAAACCCACCGAAGGCATCTTCGCAAGTGGCTTTCGCGTGTTGGGCGAGGTGCGCTTAGAACACCTCTTGCGCAACGCGCTCATCATTTCGCCTGCGCACCTGCGCGCCCTCATGGCAGAAACCGAGACCGACAACCCTGTCGCGTTCCTAGTGATGCAATATTTAGCTGGCGACGAGCGCAGCGTGGACTGCTTAGCGCACGAGGGCGAACTCGTCCGGTGCGTGGTGCGGCGCAAAGGGGAAGGCTCGGCGCAGGTGCTGGAGGACAATCCTGCAATCGTTGAGATGGCAGCGGCGCTGACAAAGGCACTGAAGCTCACGGGGGTGTACAACGTTCAGTTCAAAGATGATGAGCGGGGAACGCCTTACCTCTTGGAGATTAACCCCAGGGCGTCCGGCGGCTTACCGATGGCGATGCTGAGCGGGCTCGACTTCTATCACTGGGCGCTGCAACTGCTTACGGGTAGGTGTGAACTGGGCGACGTGCCGCAGCCGCGTACGGGCTTGCGCGTGACGATGGGGAGCGTGGCGCTTAATTTAGGAGAAGTCAGAGAAGAGGTCTTACATGAGTAGTGCTGCATTAAGTGAGGTGCGAACGATTGCATTGCCGAGTGGGGTCTTGAGGCTCGAGCTTTCTCATCAAGATTGGGTTTTGGATGACCTCTGCGGCTTCGCAGTCCGGGCGAACCCGAAACGCGGGTTTCTCTTCGTCAGTAAGGTGCTAGGCAAGCACTTGAGCGTACCGCCAAGCACCATGAAGGCGACTCATCAGAAACTCGCAGAAAAGGTGGCGGCATTACAGCTTCCCGAGCCTATCCTCTTCGTTGCGATGGCGGAAACGGCGACGGGGTTAGGACAAGGGGTTTTTGAAGCGAGTTTAGAACGAGGTATAGGTGAGTCTCTTTTCATTCACACGACGAGAGCGCAGCTAGAGGACGCGAACGTCGCTCTCAGCTTTAGCGAACCTCACTCGCACGCGACGGGGCACCTCATCTATCAGCCAGATAATACAGAGGGCCAGCGAATCTTTGCAAATGCGAGAAGTCTCGTGCTCATTGACGACGAAATCAGCACCGGAACGACGCTGACAAATCTCGCGCGGAGCTACGCCACTCTCAATCCGAACGTCGAACATATCGCCCTCGTTAGCCTCACCGATTGGCTGAGCGAGCCGCATAAAATTGAGCGCAACATGCCCGCGCCGCTGACCCGCATCAACCTCTCTCAAGGTCGCTACACCTTTGAGCCGAACCCCTCGTTTCGTCCACCCGATTTGAGCTATGAATCAAGAGGTCAAACCGTAGAGGTGAGCCGTGAGTATGGGCGTTTGGGTAAGCGCACGGCTTTGAAAGTAGATTTGGATGAGGTGCTGGGGTCCTTAGACCTCTCTTTGGGAAAAAGCATCCTCGTTCTAGGCACAGGCGAACATTTACATTTGCCTTATCGCCTCGCTTTGGATTTAGAGCAGCGCGGCTATACTGTCTACTTTCAGAGCACGACGCGCTCGCCTATTTTAGGAGGGGAGAGTATCGGCAGCATCTTATATTTTGTAGACCCCGTGGACGGGACAACGCCGAATTACCTCTACAACGTCGTAAAAGGTCAATACGGCGCGGTGCTCATCTGCTACGACACGCCACATGTTCACTCGGAGCACGACCTACCTGAACAACTGGGTGGAATTCCCATCACCTTAGAGATGCAGGAGACCCTATGCGCATTCTGACCTTTTTGGACTTGGACGACACGATTTTTCAGACCCGGCGCAAGTGTCCGCCGGACATGCCTTTAGAGGTGGGCGCAGTCAGCAAAACAGGCGAACCGCTCTCCTTTATGACACCTGCGCAGAGGACCTTACTCGAGTGGCTCCTCAGCACCACGACAGTCATCCCGACAACGGGGCGAGACGCGGCGGCGCTCTCGCGCGTGCAGCTTCCTTCAGGGTGCCGCTTCGCCCACGGCGCGATCGTCAACCACGGCGGCACGATTTTGCAGGCTGACGGCACACCTGATGAGGGTTGGCTGGCACATGTCGGAGAGGTTTTGGCACAGACGCAAGTCTTGAGAGGTGTAGTGAGAGAACTCGAGCACCTCAACCAAACTGAGTCACTGGGCTTGCGCGTTCGGCTCATCGGGGACTTCGGGCAAGAGGTCTATCTGGTTATTAAGCATCCTCAGGCGGATTTGGAAGCGGTGGCGAAGGCGCACCGTCTCTGTCAGGAGTTGCTCGAGAATGAGCCCGAGTTACGAGTCATCGCGAACGGGAACAACGTCGCTGTGCTACCTCGTGCAATAAGCAAGGCGAACGCCGTCACCTACGTAAAGGAACGCTTCGGGCAGCGTGAAGAGGTCATGACGCTGGGTTTAGGCGACAGTTTGAGCGATTTGGGCTATATGCTAGGGTGCGATTACGCGGTTCTGCCCAGCCGCTCGCAAATTAGAGAGGAGGGGTTAGAGCTTTATGTCTCAGGTGATTGATGGCTTTAGTGGCACAAAGAGGGGACTGAGCGGGTCTTACGCGCCGAATGACGTGACGTTTTTGCTGAAAGTGTTGAGGCTCGAGCCCACGCCCGTAGCCGAAAAAGAGCGCTACATCCAGAGCGGCACTAAGCACTACAGCGAGATGATCAGCCGCGAGAGCGCCCCGAGCGCGCCGTACTGGCGCGTCTTTGACGAGGCAATGGCGCGGAACTTAACACGGTTTGCTCAGCACCTCTTAGACTTAGCGGCTTATCTGAACGAAGTCACCCCGAGCGGTAAAATCGTCCTGGTTTCGCTAGCAAGAGCGGGCACACCTGTCGGCGTCGCCTTGACGCGCCTCTTGCGCAGCCGTTTTAACCGAGAGGTTCATCACTACTCGGTAAGCATCATCCGTGACCGGGGAATTGATGAAAACGCGCTCAGATATGTTCTCAGTCAGCATTCGGAAGCGCACATTCACTTCTTGGACGGCTGGACGGGTAAAGGCGTCATCGCTAGGGAGTTGCAGAAAAGCGTCACGGATTTCAACGTTGAGCATAGCGCGGACCTGCCCACCCAACTCCTCGCCGTGAGTGACCTCTGCGGCAGCGCGGCGCACAGCGCGACGCCCCAAGACTACCTCATCCCGAGTGCAATTTTGGGCGGCGTGGTGAGTGGGCTCGTCAGCCGTTCGATTTTGAACGAGCAGATCGGGGCGGATGACTTTCACGGCTGCGTGCTCTTAGATGACCTCTCGCCCTTCGACCGGAGCCGCTGGTTCATTGAGCAGATTGAAGAGGTCTCGAGCACACTCGCACCAAGTGTAAGGAAGCTCGAGCCCACCCCCGACCTCTTCAAACGCCGCCGTCAATATTTAGACGACCTCAAAAGCGAGCACGGCGTAGAGGACGAAAACCTTGTTAAACCTGGCATCGGTGAGGCGACCCGCGTGCTTTTGCGGCGCACGCCTGCACTGGTCATCCTGCACGACGCGAACGACCCCGATACTGAACACCTGCGTGTTTTAGCAGAGGAAAAAGGTGTTCCCGTAGAAGAGGATAGCACCATGCCCTTTGAGGCCGTCTCCTTAATTCGGCGGCTCGTATGACCTCGACTATGGATGTCAACGACGCCCTCGCCCTCGGCGCGAGTCTATACGTTCCGGCGACGCATCCCGACCTTGTCGCGATTGGAAGAGGTCAGAAGTTCCCGCTCCGCTCGCTGATTTACTGCACGGAGGATGCGGTGGGGCTGTCCGAACTGCCTTATGCGCTGCATAATTTGGCAACGGCTCTAAACACCCTCAGCTTGGATGACGCCGCCGCGCCTATGCGCTTCGTGCGCGTCCGAAATGTGGAGGTATTACGCCACGTGCTCGCGATGAATACCGCTTCCTTGCACGGTTTAGTTTTACCTAAAGTCGCAGCGGAGAACCTAGAGGACTATCTCGACCTCTTGCCGCCCCAGAGTCACCTTTCCCTGATGCTCACCTTGGAAACGCAAGAGGTATTCAGCGACCTCTTGATGACACGGCTGCGGGATAGGTTGCTCGAGCCTCGTATCAAAAGCCGTATCTTATCCCTGCGCATCGGCGGCAACGACCTCTTGAACCTGCTTTCCTTGCGCCGCGAGCGCGGCGTGCTCCTCTACGACACACCGCTTTCACACGTCATAAATCGCCTCGTCACCCTCTTCAAACCCTTCGGTTTCAACCTGAGCGCCCCTGTTTACGACGCGGTGAATGACCCCGCAACGTTGACCCGAGAGGTCCACCTCGACTTGCAACACGGACTTTTCGGTAAAACAGCGATTCACCCTCAGCAAATCCCCGTTATCGAAGCGTGCTATAAAGTTAGCCCGCAGGAGTGGGAGAGCGCGCAAGCCATTTTAGAAGCGGACGCGCCCGCCGTTTTCTTGCGCAATGGGCGACTCTGCGAGCCGAGTACGCACAGACGGTGGGCGGAACAGATTGTGCAAAGGGCGGCGCATTACGGTTTGAGCGTAACGCCACTTAGGTACAGAGGAGCCGCACCGTGAGTTCATTCCGGTGAATGCGGTTTGAGGAAGGACCTAGATTTAGGAGTGCGAGTTAAAACGTTACCGGGGCAGCTCGAGGAGGAAAATGCAAATCATTCCTGAATTCAGAACAGGTCTCGCTGGCGTGTGGGATAGGCTCATCGGTCATTTCGTCCCTGAGCCGCCGCAAAGTGCGCCTTAAATGAACAGCAGGAAGCGTGCTGAGCTTTAGCGACCAATGTTTGTAACATTTTCAACGGCGTAACTATACTAAACTGATGCTAACGTAAATAGAAGCAGCAAAGGAGGCACATATGGCAGTCAACTTGCAAAAAGGTGGCAACGTCTCGCTGACCAAATCCGAGCCGGGGCTCAAGAAAATCAACGTGGGCTTAGGCTGGGATTTGCGGGCGACGGACGGCGCAGACTTCGACCTCGACGCGAGCGCGTTTTTACTCAACGAGTCGGGCAAGGTGCGCGGCGACCAAGATTTCATCTTCTACAACAACGCCAAAAGCAGCGACGGCGCGGTGGAGCACTTGGGCGACAACCGTACGGGCGAAGGCGAAGGCGATGATGAGGTTGTCTCTGTAAATTTAGAGGGCGTTCCTGAGTGACGTGCAAAAAGTCGTCGTCGCCGTGACCATTCACGACGCCGAGAGCCGCCGCCAGAACTTCGGCATGGTGCAGAGCGCGTTTATCCGCGTGGTGAACGCTGAAAACAATAACGAAATCGCCCGCTATGACCTCTCGGAAGACGCGAGCACCGAAGCGGCGATGGTGTTTGGAGAGGTTTACCGCCATAACGATGAGTGGAAGTTTCGCGCTGTCGGCCAAGGGTTTAATGGTGGGTTGGGACCGCTGGCGTCGTCTTATGGGGTGAATACCTAGGCGTAGAGAGCAATGAGCAACGAGCAATGAGTTGAAAGTTAAAGCTAAAGGCTTTTCACTCATTGCTCGGAACTCGTTACTGTTTTAGCTTGACGCATTCTTAACCTACATTTGGCATAATGAAGTTATTAAAATCTATAGAACTCGAGAGGAGCACAACATGGCAGTCAGTCTACAAAAAGGTGGCAACGTCAGTCTCAGCAAGGAAGACCCGAACTTAAAGAACGCGATGGTTGGCTTGGGTTGGGACGTGCGCAGTACGGACGGCTCGGACTTCGACTTAGACGCGAGCGTCTTTTTGCTAAACGAATCGGGCAAGATTCGCAGCGATCAGGATTTCATCTTCTATAACAACCTCAAAAGCTCGGACGGCTCCGTCGAGCACACGGGTGATAACCGCACGGGCGAGGGCGAAGGGGACGACGAAGCCATTAAGGTGCAGCTCCCAAGCGTGCCCAATGACGTGCAGAAGCTCGTCGTAGCAGTCACCATTCACGATGCCGACTCGCGCAAGCAGAACTTCGGCATGGTCCAAAACGCCTTTATCCGTGTCGTCAACGCTGAAAGTAACAACGAAATCACCCGTTACGACCTCTCGGAGGACGCGAGCACCGAGACGGCGATGATTTTTGGCGAACTCTACCGTCACAACAACGAGTGGAAGTTTAGAGCCGTCGGGCAGGGTTATAACGGTGGTCTCGGACCGCTAGCGAAAAACTTCGGCGTGAACGTCGGGTAGCGGATGAGCACCCTCGTTCGCGGACAGAAGACGAAGCTGGGGGAGATTACGCGCAGCACAAACCTTCAGGTAGCGATGAGCAGCGACCGTAGCGACGCCGATATCAGTGTGTTCGGGGTGGACTCGAGCGGCAAGCTCACGGATGAGCGTTACTTCATCTTTTACAACCAGCTAAGCTCACCCGAAGGAGCCATCGTCGCGAGTCCGGCGAGTAACGGTAGGGTCAACGTCAACGTTGACCTTGCTAAGCTACCGCCGCAGGTCCAGCGGCTTGTCTTTACAGTGACGGGTGAGCAAGCTGGGCCGGGCAACACGCAGTTCACGCTGACGGGTTCAGATGGCGGCTACGCGACGTATAGCACCGCCGCCGCTGAACTCAGCGGCGAAAAAGCGCTCATTCTCGCGGAGCTTTACCTTAAAGATGAGTGGCGGCTCGCGGCGGTGGGGCAAGGATTTCAGGGAGGGTTGGAGGCTTTATTGGAGCACTTCGGCGGTCAGTCCGCCTCACCTCCTCCACCTCAGCCGCCGCAAGCGCACCCCAATTACCAGCCGCCCCCTCAGACCAACACGCAGTACGGGCAGTTTACCGGACAGACCACGCCGCCCATGCCGAGCGTGCAGACCTCGAAGCCGAATATGCCGCCGGGTGCGAGCAACGTCTCCTCGTCGGGAAGCTCAAGCTTTCAACAACAATCCACGCAGCAGCAAAGAGCCGCCATGTCGGGCTCAGGGATGCAGGGGGCGGAGAGCATTCGGAGGAGCAGTGGACAGACCATGAATCAGGGCGGTAGCGCGGACGTCATCGACTATCACATCTTCGGTGACGACATGCAGCTCGTCGAAGTCGAACTCGACCACGGCGAATCCGTCCAAGCCGAAGTCGGCGCGATGATGTACATGGGCGACGGTATCAAAATGAATACGGGCATGGGCGGCGACGGTGGCGGCATCATGCAGGGGCTCTTGGGCGGGCTGCGAAGAGCCATCAGTGGCGAGAGCTTCTTCATCACCTCGTTCGTGTTTCAAGGTCAGGGCAAAGGGCACGTCGCCTTTGCCGCGCCCTATCCGGGGCGCATCGTGCCTTTAGACCTCAGTGAGTTCGGCAACGAGTTCTTCTGTCAGAAGGACGCTTTTTTGTGCGCGGCGAAGGGTGTGGACATCAGCGTCGCCTTTACCAAGCGCATCGGCGCGGGCTTTTTCGGCGGTGAGGGCTTCATCCTCCAGCGGCTCAAAGGGGACGGACGCGCCTTTATTCACGCGGGCGGTGCCATCGTTCAGCGCGACCTTAAATCAGGGGAGACCTTGCGCGTGGACACGGGCTGCTTAGTCGGCATGGCTCCCACGGTGGACTACAACATCGAATTCATCGGCGGCTTCAAGAACGCGCTCTTCGGCGGCGAGGGTCTTTTCATGGCAACCCTGAAGGGTCCGGGGCGTATCTACTTGCAGAGCTTACCCCTCTCGAGACTCGCTGACCGGCTCAAGTCTGCACTCCGGCGGCAAACGGGCGAGCAGCGCGGCGCAGGTGGATCGGGGCTCTTAGGCGACATCATCAGCGGGGGTAGGTAAGGGGTGTCTCAAACTTTCGTTCGCGGTCAGAAGAGCAAGTTAAGTGCGTTGACCCCACAGAAGAGGCTCGAGCTAGGCGTCGGTTTATCCAGCCAAGTCCCTGGCGATATGGACGTGAGCCTCTTCGGAGTGGACGCCAACGGTAAACTCTCTGATGACCGCTACTTCATCTTCTACAACCAGAAGCGCAGCCCCGAGGGGGCGCTGGAGTCGTTGGGCGGGAACATGCTCGAGCGCGAGCAGTTCCGCATTGACTTAGATAAGCTCCCCAACACGATTGAACGGCTCGTTCTCACCGTGTCGCTTGACGGTACAGGCAGTATGAATGGTTTGAACAGCGGCTACGTTCGCCTCAGCGCGTCGGACCAAGAGGTGATGCGCTTTGAGTTTTCGGGGACGGATTTCTCGAGCGAAAAAGCCATTATCCTCGCAGAGATTTACTGTAAAGGGGAGTGGCGCGTTTCAGCGGTTGGACAAGGCTTTAACGGCGGTCTAAGTGCCCTTCTCGCGCACTTCGGCGGGGAAGAGATTCAATCTGCAACGCCTGAACCAGAGCCCGCGCCGCCACCTCCTCCTACTGTCAATCTAAGTAAAGTCACCCTAGAGAAACGCGGCGACCAGCAGCGCGTCAACCTCAGCAAGCGCGGCGCGAACCAGGTGCACGTCAACCTCAACTGGCAGAGTCCAGAAAAGCGCAGGTTTGCCCAAAAAGCGCCCGACCTCGACCTGGGCTGCATGTTCATGATGCAAGACGGCGACTCGCACGTGATTCAGCCCGTCGGCGGCTACTTCGGCGCACGGGGCGAGTCGCCCTACATCCTCCTAGACAAAGACGACCGCAGCGGCGCGGCGCAAGACGGCGAGAACTTGACGATATTTCGCCCTGACCTCATCGACAAGGTCATGGTCTTCACCTTTATCTACGAGGGGGCACGCGGCTTCGGCGAGGTCAACGCGCGCCTCAGCCTCACCGACCCGAACGGGCGCGAAATCGTCATCAATCTGGACAACCCCGACCCCAAGCGTACCTTCTGCGCCATCTGCACGATTGAGAACAGACAGGGCGACGTGCTCATCACCAAAGAGGAGCGTTACTTTGCGGGACACCGCGAGGCGGATGAGCATTACGGGTTTGGGTTTAATTGGAGAGCAGGAAGGAAGTAAGAGAAAAGAGGAAAGGTTAAAGGACTGAGTAAAACCTCTTTTCCCTCAGTCCTTTTCTCTTTTATCTAAGCGGTTTATCTACTCAACAGATGAACCCTCACTATAACCAGCGAAAGGAACTCTATGAGCGTAAGTTTAAGTAAAGGTCAAAAAATCAGTTTGGAAAAAGGCGGCAGCGGTCTGAAAGAGGTCGTGATGGGGCTCGGCTGGGACGCGAAGAAGTCGGGTGGCTTTTTCGGCTTCGGCTCGAGGGAGCAAGACATCGACTTGGACGCGAGCGCGGTCTTATTCAACGCGCAGAAGCAGAAGGTGGATGAGGTCTGGTTTCGCCAACTTCGCAGCCGTGACGGGAGCATCATTCATACGGGCGACAACCGCACGGGCGCGGGCGAAGGCGATGACGAGCAAATTATCGTGGACTTGAGCGGCGTGCCGGGCGAGGTCTCGACGATTGTTTTTGTCGTCAACAGCTTCACGGGCGAGAACTTCTCGCAGATTGAGAATGCGTTTTGCCGTTTGGTGGATAAGAGCACGGGCGACGAAATCGCCCGCTTCGACCTCTCGGCGCAAGGCAACCACACCGCGCAGATCATGACGAAAGTCTACCGCGAGGGGAGCGGCTGGCAGTTCCAAGCCATCGGGCAGAACGCCTCGGGGCGGACATTCGATAATTTGATGCCGTCGATTACACCGCATCTTTAGTTGAGCTTCTGTGCATTAGAGGTAGACTCGAGCCTGACTCACACGAACAAGGGGTTGTGATACCGTTTCCGGTTAATTCCCATAGGAATTACCCCGAGTGTAACGAGTTGAAAAGAATACGGATTCCGATGATAGCGGAAGAAACTCTGCAAGAGTTTATGTAGTAATCAATCGGAATCCGTATGACCCCTTGTTTTCTCTGTCAAGTGAATGAGCAGCGCGGCTAAACATCTGCGAGACCTTTTCACAGTATAGTTAGGCGCAGCTTCATCTTCCAATGCGAAGTTGTCCGTATCAATCTAAATCATCATGAAAAAACTCTTTTCGACAAAGGACCTTACGTGGATATTTTAATCGACTTCGCACTGATTATTGCGGGCATCGTCTGTTTATATTTCGGCGGTGACTACCTCATCGACAATGCGGCGAAGCTGGCGCGGCACTTCGGCGTCAGCACGCTCTTTATCGGGCTAACTGTGGTGGCGTTCGGCACGAGTGCGCCCGAACTCGCCGCCGCCCTGACCGCTGCCTTTCAGGGCGCGGACGACCTGGTGATGGGCAACATCATCGGCTCAAATATTGCCAACCTTGCGCTCGTGATGGGCGTGGCGGCGCTTATCTATCCGCTGGCGACGACGAAGAGCTTCGTGCGGCGCGAAGTTCCTTTTATGATTGGGACGAGTTTGCTACTACTCGTGTTGACCTTTGGCGCAGGCGAGGATGGGCTGGCGCGGATCAACCGGCTCGAGGGTCTCCTCTTGTTCGGTTTGCTGGTTGGCTACGTCGTCGTCCTCTTGCGCAGCGACGAGCAGAGCGAAATCGAAGAGATGGCGAGTGAGCTTGAAGAGGTTGAAGACGAAGGTATTACCAAACCGCTCATCTTCACAGCCGTCGGCGCGGCGCTACTCGTTGCGGGCGCACAGCTTTTGGTGGCGGGGGCGGTGAGCCTAGCTGAAGCGGCAGGTGTTCCCGAACGTGTTATCGGCATTACGCTCGTTGCAGTGGGTACGAGCCTGCCCGAACTCGCGGCGAGCGTCGCGGCGGCGCTCAAAAAAGAGGGCGATATTATTCTCGGCAACTTGGTGGGTTCGAATATCTTTAACGTCCTCTCGATTATTGGGATCACGTCGATGATAGTACCCCTCAACGTGCCGCCCGAATTCTACAGCCCGGACTTCTGGACGATGATCGGCGTCAGCGTGATCGTGGCTGTTTTCCTGACGCTACGCCTGAAGTTCACGCGGGTTGAGGGATTGATCGTTCTGGTGATCTACGCGGTTTATATCGGCTACATCGCGGTAGGGGTACTAAGCGCCTGACAAGGAATAGAATCAAGAAGGAGGAATAAATAGCAGGTATCAAAGTCTGTCTCGCAAAGCTCGGAGCTGGTTTGAAACACTCTTACTGTAAAGAACACCATTTAAGTACTCCAGCCTAAATAATCTAAACTATTTTGGAAAGATTTCTCCCTGTAAGATGCGTTTCGTCAACCTCTTTAGTTTAGGTTATTTCCACGCACCTACTTAGCACGCACATTCTGAGATGAAATCCCGCTAGTCCTTGCGGACAGAGATCTGTGCTCATCCGTCTCAGTATGTTTTGGAACTGCTATATCATTTGGTTTGAGCCAGTCTCACGTTAGAGAACTTGGGTGAACACGCACATTCTTAAATGAAATCCCGCTCTCAGGCGAAGCCGTCCCGCTAGGCTTTGCCTGAGAGCGGGATGGTTCTTCGAACTGAGGCTTTTGCCGGGGGCAAAACTTCGTAAGCGCTCTTCCAATGCAGTACTTCTGTGAACTGCTTTAGTACTGTTTCCAATTAATTCCAAAGGGAACTAACCGGAAACAGTATCAAGATGCGCTTGTGAGCGTGCGCTGGGCAGTATCTTTTGGCGTCAATATAAGCGACACGAGCACCGCGCCCGGCTCCAGCTCGAGGCTTTCGTCCGTCACCACGGTAATCCTTTTACCCCGGATAACGAACATCGGCAGGTAATCGGTGCCATGAACCGCTTCGAAGTCCGCAAGGTTGAACTCGGCGGTGATGGATGTTTTCTTCAGTTCACCGCCCCGGTTGAAGAGGTTGTTGAGCTGCGCGTAGGTGGTGCCGCCATAGAAGACGAGCCGCCCGCGCTGCTCTTGGCTCAGGTTCTCGCGGGCGCGGCTGCTGCGCCCCGGTTCCAACTGGAAGACGTGACCCGAGCCGAACTCGCGGGCAAATTTAAGCGCCGCCAATGCGTTCGCCTCGTCGTTCGAGGTGAGCGCCAAGAGGTTGCCGATGCCCGAGAGCCGCAAGTCGTCGTCGCTGCGCTCAGAGAGCGGACTACCGTAGTACGCCTCGAGTCCTTCGATGCGCGCCGTTGCCACGTTCGACCAGTTCGTGTCCGACACGACGACGCTAAAGCCCTCGCCCTTCAAGAACGCCGCGATGCGCCGCGCCACGCTGTGCGCGCCCATGATGAAAAGCCCTTGCGGGTCAGGTTCCGCCACGCCCAAAAACTGCGCGATCGGCTTCGCGGTGAGGCTGTTCAGCGCTACCGTACCGACGATGACGATAAAGACTAAGGAGGTGAGGATACCCGCCCCTTCGAACCCAGCCGCGACGAGCCGCGCCGTAAAGAGCGAGGTCACCGCCGCCGCGACGATGCCGCGCGGCGCGATCCACGATAAGAAGAGCTTCTCGCGCAGCGAGAGAGGGGAGCGCACGGTGCTCGCGAAGACGTTCAAGGGGCGTATCACGAGCATGATCACGGCGACGAGCGCTAAGCTTTGCCAGGAGAGCGCCTCCATAAAGGATGTCAACTCGATATTCGCCGCCAACACGAGGAAAAGAAGCGAGATGAAGAGGATGGTCAAGTCCTCCTTGAAGCTCAAAATCCCCTCGATATTCGGCACGTGCCGGTTCGCCATAATGATGCCCATGACCGTCGTCGCCAAAAGCCCCGACTCCTCGGCGAAGCCGTTCGAAAGGGCGAACACGGTAAAGACGAGCGCCAGCGACACGAAGTTGATGAGGTAATCCGGGATGAAGCGGCGGCGCAACAAAAAGGCTAAGGAGAGCCCGCCGATCACCCCAACGACTGTGCCCACGGTGAGAAAGCGCAAAAAGAGCAAAATCGTTTGCCCGAGCGCCTCGCTGCGGTTGCCGAGCAAGATGTACTCGAAAACCAGCACCGCCACGAGCGCTCCAACGGGGTCAATGAGAATGCCCTCCCACTTGAGCACGTTGGCGATGCGCGCCGTCGGTCTGACGTTGCGTATGAGCGGGCCGATGACGGTAGGTCCGGTGACGATGACGAGCGCTCCGAAGAGCGACGCGAGCGAGAGGTTGAGCCCGACGATGTAATACGCCGCCGCCGTCGCGCCGAGCCAGGTGATGAGCGAGCCAACGATGACCAGGTTGAGCACCACGCGCCGCACTTCGCGCACTTCGGGCAGGCGCAGCGTCAGCCCGCCTTCGAAGAGGATGAGCCCTACCGCCAAACCGATAGCGGGAAAGAGCAGGTCCTCCCCGATAAACTCCGAGGGCGCGACGACGCCGAAGACCGGACCGATCAGAAAGCCGATGATTAAGAGCGGCAGAATCGCGGGCAGATTCACGCGCCACGCGAGCCACTGCGCCACCGCGCCCAAAGCGATGGTCAGCGCGATGAAGAAGCCGGGGTTTAGATGAAATATCTCGTGCATGTAGGTGGTCTCACTAAAAGGGCGGCATCAGAAGATAAAGACTGAGCCGAATATCGAGCCGGACACCGGGTCAGGCACGACAAAGATACCTGTGTCGCTTTTTTCATGATTTCCTCTCACGGAAGTGGTGTGTTTGGAGGCGCTGGCCGCTCCTCAAGTCGTAATCAAATAGCGTGCGCGAAGAGGTCAGCGTGTTGCCGGAAACAGCCCTCCGAGTACCCTTTGAGGCGGACTCGAGACCGAGGACCGCGCGCCTGGCGAGCGAGGTTTTGTGTCGCCACTACCCGCTAACTATACGTGATTTCTCCTCGTGAGATGTCGGTTCAAAGGTAAATGCGAGGCGCGTCATTTGTTAGTGAACCCGCCACGTGCGTGCTAAGCTAACGTGTGAACGCCTATCTCGTCAAAACTGATCACGGCGACGTGCTCGTGGAGGTCAACCCCACGTGCAACAACGCCCTAGAGAAAGATTTGCTCCTCTTTCATAAGCCCACACCGGACAACACGCAAGACATCAGCGTGGAGGTGCCGCTCCGCGCCTTTAGCGCGAAGATGGTGGATATCATCGAGGGTGTCGGCACGCCCAATGTAGACGCGAGCCCCAAGCTTTTGGCGATGATGAAAGAGGAGAAAGCCACCGAAGACCTCGCCCGCATCGAGAGGTGGGCGAAGGCGAACGCCTGAGCTACTCCTCGACTTCGATGATTTCGCCCAAGTTTTCTAAACTGGATTTGTAGAGGTGCAGCGCCAAGTCTTGCACTGCGCTGATCGCTTCGTCGTTACGCAGGGCGCTGTCTACGCGGCTGTTAGCAACCGCAAGGCTCGAAGCTAACACCTCGGGAAAGATGGGCCACGGTCCCTCGAAAGGTCCGTCTGCGAGTTGTGGGCTCGGGCTGCCGTCCGTGGTCTGCGCGGGCTGCTCTCGCTCGGGCGCAGCGCGATTAGGCGCAGACCCGTTCGCGCTGATAGACCCTCTCAGCTTCGAGAGTGCCGCTTCGCTCGCTTTTCGCTCAGCTTCGCGCTTGTTGTTGCCCTCACCCTTGCCGTAGACCTCGCCTTGGATAAGCACGTCGCTCACGAAGGTAGGCTCGTGTTCGGGTCCAGTATTTTTAGTGTCGAATTTGGGCTTGGCGAGCCCGGACTGCTTGCAGTGCTCGATAAGCACGCCTTTGGGATGTTGCATTCTACTCCTCGTGGGGTAGCCGCCACCCTCTCAGCCCCCCTTTAGCTTTGAGCGGGCTAGCGCTACCTTAGCTTAGTATGTTGATTTAGATTCGCCTCTCATTCGCTGCCCCTCAGCGCGTTCGCACGTTGCGCACCCAGAGACAACTCATATCCATGTTACAACGTTTTGCCTCGAGGTAGCGTCGGCCCTAGTCGAAACCTCCTCTTCGTGCCCAAAGCTGCGGGAAAGATAACGCAATCAACGGGCCCTTTACGTGAATTTATTGACTTTTTTGATAAAGCATACATCTGCTTAGGCTGCTATGTTCAATTCGCTAAATCCTCGGGGGAACTTGAGGAAAGAGGTTGCGGTGTTACTTAGGACGTTGCCCGGAACGCCGACGCCTTGCTCTTCACGCATAGTGGTATGATATTCTTTGCAAATGCTTGTTCAGGCTCTTTCACCTCTCAACTCAGTTCACCCGCATGTTTGACGACTACAGACCTGGCGGCTTCTTCGACGAGGCGTTCCGCACGAGTGACGACCCAAGGGAGCACTACAGCAACATTGTCTCGGGTTTTGGCGCTTACGGCGCAGGCGAGTTCGGGCGGCGGCGCGCGCTCATCGACCTCACGCTCCGCAACCAGGGCATCACCTTTACGGTCTACGGCGATGAGGCGGGGACCGAACGCACCTTTCCCTTCGACCCCTTTCCGCGCGTGATTCCTGCAGGCGAGTGGGCGCACCTAGAAAGAGGTCTTATTCAGCGCGTCCGCGCGCTCAACCTCTTTTTAGATGACGTCTATCACAATCAAGAAATCCTCAAAGACGAAGTTATCCCACGTCACCTCGTTTTGGGCAACAACAACTTCCGCCCACAAGCGCAGGGCATCGACGTACCGCACCGCGCCTACACCCACATCGTCGGTTGCGACCTCATCCGCGACGAGGAGGGGACCTACCGCGTTTTAGAGGACAACCTGCGCAACCCGAGCGGCGTCTCGTACATGCTCGTCAACCGCAACGTGATGGCGCGTTCCTTCCCCAAACTGATGGCGGGGCGGGGCGTGCGCCCGATTTCGCACTACACCTCAGCGCTCTTCGAGTGCCTGAGCAGCCTCTCGCCGAGGGACGTGGCGACGCCGACTATCGTCGTGTTGACGCCAGGGCAATACAACAGCGCCTACTACGAGCACGCCTTTTTAGCGCAGCAGATGGGCGTCGAGCTTGTGGAGGGGCGCGACCTCTTCGCCGAAGACGGGCGCGTCTGGATGCGCACGACGCGGGGCAAGGAGCAAGTAGACGTCATCTACCGCCGCATCGACGATGACTTTTTGGACCCTGTAGCCTTTCGCAAGGAGTCGATGCTGGGCGTGCCGGGGCTCGTGGACGTATACCGCGCAGGGCGCGTGGCGCTCGCCAACGCCATTGGCACGGGCATTGCGGACGACAAAGCGATGTACGCTTATGTGCCTAAGATTATCGACTACTACCTGAACGAGGAACCGATTTTGCCCAACGTCGAGACCTATTTGGGGAGTGACCCCGAGAAGCTCGAGTACATCTGCAACAACGCCCAAGACCTCGTCATCAAAGAGGTGGGCGGCGCGGGGGGCTACGGGATGCTCATCGGTCCCGAGGCGGACGAGGAGACCTGCGAGAAGTTCGTCAGGCGCGTGCGCGAAACGCCGAGTAACTACATCGCGCAGCCCGTCCTGAAGCTCTCGCGCCACCCCACCTACTACGCCGACAACCACGCCTTCGAGCCCTGCCATGTGGACTTGCGTCCTTATATTCTGGTAGGCGAAGAGATCACCGTCGTGCCGGGAGGGTTGACCCGCGTCGCCCTCAAGCGCGGCTCCCTAGTCGTCAACTCGTCACAGGGCGGCGGCTCGAAGGACACCTGGGTGCTGGCGGATGAAGGTGGGTCAGAAGGATGAGAACAGCGGCCATAAAAGGTGTCAGTAGTCAGAAATCAGTAGTCAGAGGGGTTTTTATGCTGACCACTAGTTACGGACTACCGACCACCGCGGCGCCGTCTCTACAACCGCACTCACCTCGAACGGAACGCCTATGCTGAGCCGCATCGCCGAAAACCTCTACTGGATGGGACGCTACGTCGAACGCGCCGAGAACACCGCGCGGCTTTTGGACGTGAACTACCACGCCATCGTGGAGGTGCCGCTGCAACCCGGTACGAAGGGAATCGTAACCGAGCAGTGGGCTCCTCTGCTCCACATCCTAGACGACGAAGCGCGTTTTCGCGAGCACTTCGAACGGGCGGATAGAAGTACGGTTCCCGAGTGGTTAGCGGTCAGCGCCGACAACCCGAGCAGTATCAGAATGAGCCTCACCCACGCCCGCGAGAACGCGCGCACCCTGCGCGACCGCATCTCCACCGAGATGTGGGAAACCTTGAACCGCGCCTACTTAGAACTGTGCGACGGCACGCGCGAGGACATCGCCCAGGAAACCCTGCACGACTACTGCGCCACCGCGCGCGAGTCGAGCTACCTCTTTTTCGGCACCGCCGACGCGACGCTGCCCCGTGACTTGGGCTGGTACTTCCTCAAAGCGGGGCAATATCTGGAGCGCACCGACAACGTGCTGCGCATCCTCATGGTGCGCTATAGGCAGTACAAGGGGCAAGAGGTGGTAGCGCGCGGCGTCGAGACGCATAGAGGCATAGCGCTGCTAAAGTCCATCAGCGCCTTTGAAGCCTTTCGCAAGCGCTACCACAGCGCCCTAGACTCGAGCCACATCGCCGAGTTTTTACTGCTTGACCCCTTCTTTCCGCGCAGCGTGCGCTTTAGCGCGAACGTTGTTTACGACGTGCTTAAAGAGATTGAGGCGCGCAACCCCGACGTTTCCGCCGAGCCGAGCCGTCAAGCGGGCTGGCTCGCAGCGCAGCTCGAGTACATGCCCAGCGCCAACAAGGTCACCGAAGAGGAAGACCCGAGTTTAGAGTCGCTGTTAAGAGGTCTAGCCGCGCTTTCGGATGCGGTCTCGAGCGCCTACTTCGACTACGCCAGCGCGCAGCAGCAAGCGCAGAGCCAGTCTCAGGGTAGTCAGAATCAGAGCCAATCGCAGAGCCAGAGCGGGAACGGTTCGCAGAGCCAGAACCAATCTCAGAGCGGAAACGGCAGTCAAAGCCAGAGCCAGTCGCAAGAGGGACAGAAACAAGACAAACGAGAACAAGACGAGCAAGACAAACGGCAAGAACAGCTCTTTTCAAGGGGGGACATCTGAATGACCCATCAGCCAGCAGACAACCGCAATACCAATGAAACACGGGGGGTTCGCGTAAGAGTCGGCTGCGAACTCGTCTACGAATCGCCGCAGGGCGCACACATGATGGCAACGGTTGAGCCGCGCGGCGAGAGCCGGTACCACACCCTCGTCAACTCGCAGAAGCACATCGAGCCGCAAGGCGTCATGCACGACTATAGAGACGGTTTCGGCAACCACGTGTGGCGCATCGACGCGCCCAGCGGCAAGCTCACGCTGTTTCACGACGCCATCGCCGAGGTGCCACCCCACCCCAACACCGTCCCGGACGACCTACCGAAAACGCCTGTAGCGGAGTTACCCGACGAGGTCATGGTCTACACGCTGCCGAGCCGCTACTGCCAAATCGAGCACTTTATTTCGGACGCTTGGGACATGTTCGGACATATACAAGGAGGCTCAGCCCAGGTGCAAGCGGTCTGCGACTGGCTTCACGAGAACGTCACCTACACCGCCGGGAGCACGCCTGCAACCTCGAGCTATGAGGCTTACCAGGAGCGCGTCGGCGTCTGCCGCGACTTCGCGCACTTGGGCATCGTCTTCTGCCGCTCGCTGAACATCCCTGCGCGCTACGTCTCCGGCTTCTTGCCCGACATCAACGTGCCGCCCGACCCCAACCCGATGGACTTTCACGCCTGGTTCGAGGCGTACATCGACGGCGCGTGGCGCACCTTCGACGCGCGGCACAACATCCCGCGCACCGGGCATGTGCTCCTCGCCTACGGACGCGACGCCGTGGACACCGCGTTTTCGACCTCTTACGGCAACCTCAGGCTCACCACCATGAAAGTATGGGCGGACGAGGTGGGCGAAGATTTCACCCTGCCCGAGCCCTCAAACGTGGTGGCAAGTTAAATTTCTCCTAGCTCTTGATGGTTAGATAAAAAAGACTGATGGGGAAGCGCATCGCCTCTCCTGGAGACCTCTGTGACTTCCCCTTCCCTAAACCCTTTCATCGACCGTTCCGAAGTGCGCTGGGCTGACGTGAAGCGCGTGCAACACAGCCTCGTCCAGCGGTTTCACTACGCCTACCCCGGTCCCATTGAAGACCTCACGCACCGCCTGATGATCGCGCCGCGCACCGAGTACGGCGATCAGCGGCGCTGTGACTTTCGTTTAGACGTCACACCTGACCTTAACGTCAAGCGCAAGGTTGACCTCTTCGGCAACGAGGTTTTAAGTGTGAAAGCGCGGAGGCTCGAGTCCCCCTTAGTCTTCGAGATGAGCAGCGCCGTCACGCGCACCGCGGAGGACGTGCCCGTCTACGTTTCCGAAGACGAAGCCGACCACTTCCTCTCCCCTACCCGCCTGACCTTCGCCGACGAGCACCTCTCGGGCATCGCGCACGTCTTAGAAGTGACCGCTCAAAACGACCTCGCCTTCGCTCACGCCGCCAGCGACTGGGTCAGCAAAGCCATGACCTACGGCTTCGGCGCGACCGACACGAGCACCGCCGCCGCCGAAGCGCTCACCATCGGCAAAGGGTTGTGCCAAGACTACGCCCACATCATGATCGCGCTGTGCCGCGAGGCGGGCGTGGCGGCTCGCTACGTCTCAGGTCACATGCTGGGTGAGGGCGGCTCACACGCCTGGGTAGAGGTCTTGATTCCCGAAGGCGACCAGTTGCGAGCGTACGCCTTCGACCCCACCAACCGCCGCCGCCCGAACATGAGCTACATCACCGTCGCCGTCGGACGCGACTACCGCGACGTTGCGCCTACGTCCGGCTCGTTTTCTGCGCCCTATATGGGTAAGCTGACCTCTTCGAAGCGGGCGGGGTTGACGCTGGTGGAGTATGGGGATGGGGAAGTGGTGCGGGGGTGAAGTTTCGGCATGTAGTAAAATCCTCAGTGTCGCATAACACCCCTCACAGGAGCCTCACCAGACAAATGTCCGACAATCGTAGTTACATAATTGTTTTAACTTATGAGTAATCAGAATGTCTCCCTCGAGAATTTTCAAGCCATAGAAAATAAAGACCTCTTCATGGTGTGCTTCAAATTAAATCAGTCCGCTCTGAGTGCGTTACCACTTGAGTACAAATTTAGAAACTGTCGTAAGGATGAGTTGGATATCTGGAAAAAATTCATTTCGATGATCCAGATGATGCTAATCGACATTTTGATTTTATAACAGAGTATTTTTCAAGGGTTTATGCTCCAAAAGATAACTTATTTTTCGAAAAATGTTCATTTGTTTGTAATCAGATTGATGTACCTGTTGGTACTGCTTTTATTTGGAAGGCTTACAATTCCTTCAACTCAATTCACTGGTTCAAAGTGATAAAGAGTGTTGAAGGCAAAGGTATCGGTCGTGCGCTTTTATCAAACATCATGGGTGAGCTTTCTTCAAATGATTTTCCGATTTATCTCCACACCCACCCTGCTAGTTTTCGTGCTATCAAGCTTTATACAGATTTTGGCTTTCAATTCATCACCAATCCAAAAATTGGTCAGCGTACGAATGATTTGGATATCGCTTTACCCTATTTGGAAAATATAATGCCCAAAGGGGCGTATTCCACACTACGAATGACAGAAGCGCCACAGGATTTTATCCAACTCATGGACTTGCAAACTGAAGAGGAATTCTAACCTTGTTCTCGCTCATATTTTAGTTCGTACGCATAACTAAGCGTTGCGGGGATACTACCTATGCTTGCGCAACTTGGAGTAAGCTTTGTTGAGGTCAAGCTCTCAAGCCCACATCCCTAAGCTTAATTCGTTAAGCAACGTCGTGTGCTGAATGTGGTACAGCCTCGAGCCGTAAAATCCAGATGGAGGACATTGCGATGACACGCCCCATCATCAACCGAGACCCAGACATCCTTAGCGAGACTTCCTCCTCCACCTAAACCTCCCCAAAAAGCGGTGCAAAGATCGCCTCATAACCGATGTCGGCGAGCGTCCGGCAGCCCGTTACGCGCATGGCGTAGTGGAGTTCTGCCGTTAAGTTCTCGAGTGACCTATCGCTGTCTACGACCACCGCCTCCGCGCCGATAGCGAGGTAGCGAAACACGTCGACGCCGCTGCGCACCGGTCCCCCTGCGTAGACCGAAATCGTGCCGGCCACCGCGTCGAAGATGTCGGGGAAGATTTCAGCGGCGGCGGGACCGCTGATGAAGTGCCCGGCACCCGAGGTGACGACGATACCTTCTAAGCCCGCTTCGGTGGCGACGTCCGCGTCCGAGACGCTGCATACGCCGTAGAGCCAGAGCGGGACGCCCGCCGCGGCGCGGAGTTCGGCTAGGTCTTCGCGGGTGCGCGGACGCCAGGCGTGTGAGCCGTAAGGGGGCGTGTCCGCTAACACGGAGAGGTCGAGCGCAAAGGCGGGCACGCCCGCCGCAGCGAGCTTACGCACCTTGGGCATCAAGTCGCCCATCTTGTCGGGCTTTAGGAGTGGCAAGCTGAGGTTAAAATGAACCTCGGGGTGCTCTAAAAGAAGCTCGGCATCGACGAGGCTGAGCGTGCGGATGTCGGTGGGGGCGCGTCCTAGCGCACGCTCCAAGAGGGGCACGATAGGCGCGTCATAGGTGTGTCCTAGCAGTTGACATGAGGCGTCCACGTTCACCACGTCGTGAAGGAGTTTGGGAATAAGTTGATAGCTCTCCAACGCCTCGATATCGCGCTCCGCCATAGCGGTCACTATAGCAGGTTCGCCGCCAGCCTCAAATCAGCCAGAGCCGCGCGTAGGGCGCGACATCTAGCACGTCGCCCGAAAAAATCACGAACGCCTGCTCTAAAAGGTCGAACGCTCCGTCTAAGCCTCGCTCGGCGAGCCACCCTCTGGGCAGGTGCTGCCGCTGCTCCGAGAAGTTGTAGACCGCCACCAAGGGACCTAAAGGATGTGAACGACTGTAAGTCAAGAGGTGCGGATTGCCGCTGTCCAAAATATCGGCGGCGTACGAGGCGTGAAAATGCGGCGAGCGCTTTCTAGTGCGGATGATTTTTTGAGTGCCGCTGAAGATTCGGGCTTCCACGCTCCCAGGCTCATGACGCCGCGCCGCTTGCGCCCAGTCCATGTAAGGGCGGTGCAGCCAGCGGTTGTCCTCCGGGTGCTCCCTCACGTAGTCGTAGTCGTTGAGCAGCCCAAGTTCGTCGCCCATGTAGAGGAGGGGGATGCCGCCAAATCCCGCGATGAGCGCGTGACCCAGTAAGATGCGCTCGGTAGAGAGGGCGATGAGGTGCTCGTCGCGCTGTTCTAAAGCAAGCTCCAAACCCGCCAGGCTCGCAAAAGTACCCGAGATGCGCCGGTCGTTCGTCTCAGGGTTGAACTGAAAGACTTCGCCCCTCGCGTGCGAGCCCCCGAAGTGCCCCGCATAGTAGTCGGACAAAAAGGAGCGGTGCAGCGCGCCGTCTAAGCCTACCGCCGCCGCGTCCTCTTCGGTCACCGCCCAGCCGATGTCGTCGTGGCACCTGACGTAAGTTCCCCAAGCAACCCTGGCGGACGGGCGCGGAAAGCGCCCCAAGGTGTGCGTCATCAGGCGCGTATCGCGGCTCGCTAGCGCGGACCAAAACTGCACCATGAGCGAGTTGTGGTAGGCGATGTTCGACACCTTGCCGTAGCGCTTGCCCGTGCCGAAGTAGTGAATAAGGTCGTCCGGCGAGACGATAGCTTCAGCTTTGTGGGCTACAGCGGGCGCGGCGATGCGTGAGCACGCCCTTAAAGCCTGCAAGATGTCGTGCACCTCGCTCTGATTCTGAGCGTTCGTGCCGAGCCGCTTCCACATAAAGGCGACGGCGTCCAGGCGAAAAATTTCAACCCCTTTGTTCGCCCAGAAAAGGAGGATATCTACGATTTCAACGAACACGTCGGGGTTGCTCCAGTTCAGGTCCCACTGATACTCGTTGAACGTCGTCCAGACCCAACCCACCTTGGGATAAAACGAGAAGTTGCCGGGCGCGAAGTCCGGGAAAACTTCGGGCAGCGTCTTCTCATACTCGTCGGGCATGGTGCGGTCACTATAGATATAGAAGTAGTCTCGGTACTTCTGCTCGCCTGCGCGGGCCCGCTGCGCCCACTCGTGCTCTTTGGCGCAGTGGTTCAAGACCAAATCCAAGCAGACGCTCATGCCTCTACCACGCAAGGTCCGGCACAGGTTCTCCAAATCGTCCACCGTGCCGAGTTCTGGCTCGACTTTGCGGTAGTCTTCTACGGCGTAGCCGCCGTCGTTTTCGCCCGAGCGCGCCTTGATGACCTTCATCAGGTGGAGGTAGTTCGCCCCGACGTCCTCTAGGTAGTCCAGGTGCTCCCCCACCCCTCCTAGCGTTCCTGCAAAGCGCTCCACATAGAAGACGTAGCCCACCACCCCTTCACGCTGAAACCAGTCGGGAGTGAGGTCACGCTCCAGGTCTAACACCTTCAAGTCTTCAGGGCGAAGGGCGTAGTGTTTCGCCAGGTGCAGCACCAAGCGCTCCACCACCTCGGTGAAGTCGCCGCGCCTAGCGTAGAGCGGCTCCAAGCCGTCGAAGAGGTTTTGGAAGTAGCGCTCGAGCCTCAGCTTGAAAATCTGCTGGTCACGTTCAGAAAGACCCTGAAGTGCGCCGTCTAACTTCGGAAGAAGGTCGTCGAAGTGTCTTTTCGCGTCGGGTGTGAAGTGGAGGGCGTTTTGCATCGGTACTCGTTATACCAACTCACCGCCCAGTAGTTTGAACCGCGTGATTTTCGTGGACGTCACACGGATGCGCGCCCAATTCACAGTCCCATTCGCGCTAACCCCGCAGCGCGGCGTGCGTCAGCTAGCTGGCCGCGGTGCATGTACCAGTGGTCGGAAACGAATTGTAGACAGAGGCGGTAGCTACCGAAGGTGTCTTCATGACCTTTGGGCGCGTTCGGACTCAGCTTATCAAGGTCATCTTCGCTGAGCGAACCGAGCAGTTCTATCGTCGCCCGCCGTATCTCGCGGCAGGTAGAGAGAACCTGCTCGAATGGAGGGTAGCGGCTGGGGTCATCCTCTATTTCGTCTCCGTCAAAAAGCTCTTTCCATTCGCCTAACGGGTTTGGCTCAGTGAGCATGAAGCCTCGAACGACGAGCGCTTCGATGTAGGCTAAGTGTCCGAGTACCCACAACGTGTGACAACCACCTTTCGGTGTCGGGGATACGGTGCAGTGTGCCCGCATCTCTTCGACTCGAGCTAGAACGCGGCTCGCACTCTTCTCTAAATTGTCGTGTATGAGGTTGATGGACTGCATTTGTCCCCTGAAAGCTTAAAGAATCGTGGCAAAGGGCTATCTAAAGAAGTTCACACACATAATTAGAGGTCGTGCTTATCTAAAAGCTCCAACACCTCAGCCGGTAACCACTGCTGCGCCGTATCGGGAAAGGCGGTGGGCGCTAAAGTTGCCGTCAAGTCGACGTTTACGCGGCGGGCGTACTCGCCGTCTTTGGGCTCGGTATAGACCTCGATGCGGCGTTGGATGAGGTTGACGAGCCACACTTCGGAGATGTCTGAACGGGCGTAAAGAGGTAGTTTGAGCGTTTTATCTTTGTGTAGGGTGGTGTCTGAGACCTCGACGAGCAAAAAAACGTGCTCCGGCTTCGGATGTTCCAGGTAGTATTGACGCTCGAGCAACATCACGTCAGGTTCAGGTAACTCGGTGGAATCGAGGTCGTCCGAAAGTCTCAACGGCGTTTGAGACGCTATCTTCGCGTTCTCCACAAATGCCGAGAAGAATGCTTCCACAAGTTCAGTAGTCACAAAAGCGTGGGGCGGATTAACGGTCATCTTGAAGATATGCCCTCCGAGCAATTCAATATGTTCATCCTCACCGATGATGCCCCTTTTCTCCATCTCCAAGAGGTCGCGGTAGGTGAATTTTCGCAGCCCTGACTCGTCGGACGTCTGCACTGTTTTGCGCCCTAAAATTGCCATAGGTCAGTCTAGCGCACCTCGGGGCTCGAGCGTTTTATAGATGCGTTCAAGTTACCAGAGGGCAGCTCGGTGCACGCCACACTTGCGGTATAATTCACAGCGTGAACGACGCGCTCAAAACCCTCCTCACGGACGCTGAGACGTTGCGCGCACAGGACCGCCCGGACGAGGCGAACGCGAAGCTCGAGGGTGCCCTAACTCTCGCCAGAGAAGAGGTTGAGCGCGCGCCCGAGGTCGCGTTGCGTCTATGGCGAGTCGGCTGGTTGCAGGAGGCAATTAACCTCTTAGAGGGTGCGGTAGCGAGGCTCGAGTCCTCCAGCGCAGATAAAATCCCTATGCTCCTCACCCGCATAGGCGCGGCGCACATCCGTCTGGGGAATCTGCAAAAAGCAGTCAACATTCTCTATGACGCTTTAGAGCTTGCTGACAACGGTTACACCGCGCTACAACTCGGCAACGCGCTGCGCTACCAGGGCGAATTCGAAGAGGCGGCGGGGCACTTCACGCGGGCGTTTCACAAGGCGAAGTCGGCGCGCGACGGGGCGCTGGCGATTGCCGCACTCTGCGCCCAAGGCGAACTCGCGCTGGACGAGGGCGAAGCGCAAGCAGCCATCGAGCTTTTTGGCAAGGGGCTAGGGCTCACCGAACTCTCGAGCTTTGAGCCTCTTTCTATTGCCCCCTTAGCTGGGCTCGCGCAAGCGCACGCCACGTGGGACTATCCGAAAAAGGCAGCCGAAGTAGGCGAGAAGGCGCTCAGGCGGGCGGTAGCAGCGGACGACTTGGTGGGCAAGGCGCGGGCGCTGCTCTCTTTAGGACTGGCAAAGGAAGAGGTGACATTGCTCCAGCAGAGCGAGCGCGAAGCGAAAAACGCGCCGCACCGTCCTTTAGAACTGAGGGCAAAGGTGGCGCGCTTAGAACTCGTTCCGAATTTAGAAGAGGTCAGAGAGGTCATCCGAGAGGTTGGGGGCGTAGGAATGCGCGAAGAGGTCAAACGGTTGCAGGGCTTACAGAGGCTCGAGGCGTGAAGGTCATCAGCGTGTTTGGCAGCTCGAGCACCCTACGTGACTCGGAAGGGTGGCGCGAGGCGGAGACCCTCGGCAGGCTCCTCACACTTCACTGTTAAATTTCCCCTCACCTCGGCGTTAGCCACCTTACGGTAAAAACGCTTTGCGCGCGGTCTAATACTTTCATGGAATGGGAACTACCAGTAATCGCTTTACGTACGCAGTCGGTGTTGCCACGCACGCTTGAAAACGTAGACGTGGGACGCCCCAAGTCGAAACGTGCACTCGAAGAGGCGCAAGCCGCCGACAACCGCGTGCTCCTACTCACCCAGCGCGAACCCCGCGTGGACGACCCGACAGGTGAAGACCTCTACGATATTGGCACCTTAGGTATCATCAAACAGGTCATCCGCTTACCCGACGACACCCTACAGGTTTTAGTCGAGGGCAAAGAACGCGCCCGCGTCGAGGGCTACTTGCCCGGCGTCTCGCTCCGCGCCCGCGTGAACACCCTCTCTGAGACGAGCGGCGATCAGTCGAGAGCGCAAGCCTTGATCCCCGAAGTCAAGTCCGCCTTTGAAGGCTACTCGCAGCAGAATAAAAACCTGCGTTTGGACGGCTTTCACTTGGAGAACCTGCGCAGCCTCAAAGACGCGGGTGCACTCGCCGACGTGGTCACCAAGTACAGCACTTGGGACGTCGCGGACAAGCAAGCCGTCTTGGAGGAGACCGACGCGAGCAAGCGTTTAGAACTCGTTTATGGCTTTTTATCCCGCGACTTAGAGCGCTTCGACACCGAGAAGCAGGTCTCGGCGCGGGTCAAGCAGCAGATGGACTCGAACCAGCGCGAGTACTACTTGCGCGAGCAGATGAAGGCCATCCAAAAGGAACTCGGCGGCGGCGACGACGCGGTCAGCGAAACCGAAGAGCTGCGCACGCGCATCTCTGAAAAGGGGATGCCCGAAGAGGCGGAGAAGCGGGCCTTCAAGGAGTTGGATAGGCTCGAGAAGATGCCTGGTGGCTCCCCCGAAGCCACCGTCGTGCGCACCTACTTGGATGTTTTCTTGGACCTTCCCTGGTCCGAAGCGGACATGGACGATGAGCACTTGGATATCTCCCATACCGAAGACATCCTTAATGAAGACCACTACGCTTTAGAGGAGCCCAAAGATCGCATTCTGGAGTTCCTGGCGGTGCGTCAACTCACCAAAGACATCGAAAACGCGGACTACAAAGCGCCAATTTTATGCCTCGTCGGTCCGCCCGGCGTCGGCAAAACGAGCTTAGGCAAGTCCATCGCGCGTAGCTTAAACCGCGAGTTCGTGCGGATGAGCTTAGGCGGCGTGCGCGACGAAGCCGAGATTCGCGGTCACCGCCGCACCTACATCGGGAGCTTGCCGGGGCGCATCATCCAGGGAATGAAAACGGCGGGCAAGATCAACCCGGTGTTTCTCTTAGACGAGATCGACAAGATGACCGCCGACTTTCGCGGCGATCCCTCCTCTGCACTCTTAGAAGTCTTGGACCCCGAGCAGAACAACACCTTCGCGGACCACTACTTGGAGATTCCTTACGACCTCTCGAAAGTCATGTTTATCACCACTGCGAACACGCTCTCGACGATTCCTCGTCCGCTTTTAGACCGCATGGAGGTCATCCAGATTGCGGGCTACACGCTGGACGAAAAGTTGGAGATCGCCAAGCGCTACCGCGTACCGCGCCAGCTCAAAGACCACGGGCTCAGTGACAAGCTCGAGCTGACCGACGCCGCGATTCGCCGCGTCATCACCGAGTACACCCGCGAGGCGGGCGTTCGCAACCTGGACCGCAACCTCGCCAAGCTCGCCCGCAAGTCGGCGAAGGAATACCTGGACAACGCCTGGGAAGGCGTCCGCACTTTAGACGAAGACGGCGTCCGCACCCTCTTAGGCGTGCCCCCTTTCCGCGACGACAAAGCGGAGAAGGAGCCGCAAGTCGGTCTTTCGCACGGTCTCGCCTGGACCTCCGTCGGCGGCGTCACCTTGGACATCGAAGCGGTCAGCGTCCCTGGCAAGGGCAAAGTCACGCTCACGGGGCAACTCGGCGACGTGATGAAGGAGTCGGCGCAAGCCGCGATTGCCTACTTGCGCCGCCGCTCGCAAGACTTCAGCATCTCCGAAGACTTCTACGAGAACCGTGACTTACACGTCCACGTCTTAGAAGGCGCGACGCCCAAAGACGGACCCTCAGCGGGCATCGCGATGGCGACGGCCGTGGTGAGTGCGCTTACTGGACGCCCTGCACGCGGCGACATCGCCATGACGGGCGAAATCACCCTGCGTGGGCGCGTGCTGCCCATCGGCGGCGTCAAGGAGAAGCTCTTAGCGGCGCACCAGGCGGGCATCTCGCACGTCATCATCCCCGAGGCGAACGAGGCGAACTTAGAGGACGTGCCCGACGCGATTTTGGACGAACTTCAAGTCACCACCGTGCGTGACTTCGAGCAGGTCTTAGACATCATGCTCTTAGAGAAAGAGGCGGACTTCGTGCCGCCTGTGGCGGACGAGACGGGAACGTCGCCTTCGGCGCAAGTTTAAGTTAAAAGCTGTCAAGTAGAAAGAGGTTCCTTTGTGGAACCTCTTTCTCTATGGTTGGGACGCGATACGGAATTGCACACTTGGTAGTGGCTCTATCTGGAATGGTAATGATGTCAAGGCAAGGGGTTTCAACCCCTTGCTTATCGCGTGGAGACAGTAGAAGAAGCACGCGGCGGCATTCGACTTAGAACCACTATCTAGACCTCTTTTCAGTTCGTACCAACAAGAGGTTGTCCTCCGTTGCCAAAGCTGCTTCAGATGAAGGGGTAGCCTCACATTTAAGCCTTTTCACACCCTTCTTCGAGGCCTCCAGGTATACCAGACTGAGAGGTTTTTATGACTAGATACGCAATCCTTTTCGTCACCGCGTTAGCAAGCTGCTCCTTTGCGCCTATTCGCATCGGCGTCCAAGACATCGCCCTGCCCGGCAACAGCAGCCAGGGGCAAATCTGCTATGTAAGGGTCACGGAGGGCTCGAGGGTGAGTTTCAGCAACGCCACCTACAGCGCCGACGCCACTTACACCTCCAACGCGCCGCTCGGCGGGGGCGACGTGGAGATTCGGGTGTACGGGCGGGAGAGTGAGCCTGCGAGCACCTGCGTCGCCGCGTCGGGCGTGGACGTAGCGCTCTCCGAGCCGCTGGCGCTCAGCCCGAACGACACGAAGTCCATTGAAATTGGCGGCCCGACATACGGCGGCGAACTCGCCAACCTCATCCGCCAGGACACCTATTGGCTGGGCGCAGCTCTAGCGGGTGGTGCGACGCTGAGCTTGGAAGAACGCATCAGCTTGACGAACGGTGTGGTCAGCGTCTACTTCTAAAGAGGGTGACACCCACGCCGACAGCCGCAGCCAAACCCAGCCCAGCGAGAAGATAGGGCGTGAGGGACGGCGGCACGTCCACCACGCCGCGCTCGTCCATCACGGCAGCGCGCCCGGCGTAGCGTCCGCGTATGACCTCATCGAAGTTTTGGGCGAGCGCGTTTAAGCCCAAGGACAGTTCCTCGCCGCGCATCGGCAAACCGTGCCCGGTCAGCGCCACCGACGGCTCTAACGCCGCGAGCCGCCGCACCGAGTCCTTTGCGCGCTGCCAGTCGGGGGTGAAGTATGCGGGCGGGTTGCAGACCTCTTTGCGCTGCTGCAGCACAGCGCGTAGAGACTCCTGCTTCGTCGTGACGAAGGCGTCGCCTGCGATAAGCACGCGGTCTCGCTCGCGGAAGAGCGACACGTGACCCGCCGTGTGACCCGGCGTATGAATCATCCTCCACTCCGGCAGAAAGGGGACGCTCCCGTCATCAGCCAAGGGGCGCACGTACTTTTCCAGATGCGTACCCGAGTGCGGAAAGAGCGGCGCGGACAGCGCCATGAGACCGCCTCCCACCGTCGGATCGGGCGGCGGGTAGTCGGAGCCCGTCACGTAGGGCATCTCCAAAGGATGGACGTAGATAGGCACGCCCCAGTGCTCGGCGAGCGCAGCCGCTGCGCCGACATGGTCGAAGTGCGCGTGCGTAAGGATGATGGCTTTAGGGAACGCACCGCCAAAGCGCGCTCTGGCGGCGTCTAAAATGCGCTTCGCCGTGTTCGGCAAGCCCGTGTCCACGAGCACCCAACTGTCCGCCGTGCCGACGAAGTAGACGTTCACGATGAGCGTGCGTAAGTAGGTGATGTCCGAGGTGACGTGTTGTAGTGGGCGCTTGTCCTCGCTCTGACGCGGTGATAGATAGTTAGCTTGCCTGATTTTTTGCACTGTTCGAGCCCCCTGGTCTTAAACTAGTCCTAAGCTTCCCATAAGATAGCCACCCGCTTCACCCGAACAATGTACGGGTTCATACGCTTCGCTCTTCAACAGAGAAGTTCAGGCGATGACCTTAACGACTTCTACCCCGTTTCGCGCCAACTGATGCAGAAACAGCGCGTGGTAGAGGTCGCCGGGGTGGTCGGGCGCGTCCCAGGTCTGCACGCAACTTTCCGGGACAATGATGCGCTGCTTTAGCCCGTTTGCTAAGTTGCGCACCTGCATGTGCAGCGCGAGCGTGTACAAACAGAGGTCAGTCACGTCGCCTACCGCGATGATGTTCTCGACTTGCAACGAACCCAACCAGGTGTCGAACCCCTCGCTCGTGTGGCTCGCGATGCTGTTCTTCTCGAAGTGCTGGTAGTCGCCCCAGTGCGGGAGTTCTTTAAGCTCGGCTACCGCTTCGGCTTCTTCGGTGCCCTTGACGCAGTGCTCGGGGTAGGCGCTAAATTCCTGCGCGTCTTGCGGATGCGCGTCCTGGATAAACGCGACATTGCCGTGCGGAACACTGTGATTGCTCAAGCGCCTTACTAACTCCACCACGCTGGGGATGATCGCCTCGACGCGCGGGCTCGCGAGTGCGCCTTTGCGGTGAAAGCCTTCGATGACGTCTACGCTAGCGAGGGCGGTCTGGTCAGGCTCCAGTTCCGCCAGCGCAAGCTCGGGTAGGTCGGCGAGAAAGGTGTTTAAGAGGTCGGCGTAGTCCGTGGCTTGGGTCTGTAAATCTATCATAGGGCTATCTTAACGAACGCTGCGCGCGCTGGCTGTTTGCAGAGGTCCAAAGCTAGGACTACGCATGTAGTAGCAGTTCCAAAACATACTGAGACGGGTGAGCGCAGATATCGTCTCAGAACGTGCGTGCTAGACACCGCTTTGCATAGTGAGACTGGCTCAAACCAGATGAACTTAGTATAGAGTTGTCAAGCCCCTTTCCACCTCTGTGGGTGCTGCTGAGTGACTTGCAGCATGAAACGAAAGAGTTCTCTTGCGAGATAGGTTTTGAGACTTCTTAGAGCAGCCCGGCGGGTCTTGCCTTGCTGCTGTTTCTTGTCGAGATAGGCTCTTGTCGGTTCGCTGTGGCGCAGTCTGACTTGGGCAATCATGTGAAAGGTGCGGTTGAGCCGACGGTTGCCGCCGATGTTGAGTTGCCTTCTCTTCTGACCACCAGAAGAGCGCTCGACAGGCGCACAACCTGAATACATGGCAAAGGCGTGTTGTGAACGAAAGCGTCGGATGTCACCTGCTTCAGCAAGTAGCGTGGCGGCGTGAACGACGCCGACGCCAAAGACCTCTAAGAGTTCAGGCATCAGTTCGTCAACGAGGGCTTTCATCGCCTGCTCGAGCGTCTTGAGTTGTTCTTTAAGCACTGCAATAACGGCTTCGACGGCTTGGCGAGCCACCTCTAGCTCAAGGCTCGCTAAGCTCAGCTTGTGCGCTGTAAGCTGTTTAGCTAGCGCTTCTCGGGTGCGGGTCAGATGTTTGAGGTCTTCAACCGCTTGCCGAGGTGCAAACGTAGTCAGCTCAGGATTAGCCAAAGCAGCCCGAGCTACGTTTTCAGCGTCTACCTCATCACTCTTCTTGCGTCCTCTTTTGCTGCGGTACTGACTCGTCAGACTCGGACTAATGTCCACAACCTTATGGTCCTGCCCGAGCAACGCTTGACTCAACCTCCGAGCAAAGGGGTTATTCGCCCCTTCAATAGCGCACCGCTGAACGTCATAGCGCTTTATCCAGTGCTCCAAAGTTGCCAAGCCCTCAGCCGTATTCGTAACGGTGCAGTGACCTAATACCTTGCCCTGTTTATCTAACGCTGCTGCGGTATGGCTCTGCGGATGTGGATCAACCCCTATAATGACCATACAACCTCCTTAGGTTGCTGCTCACGGTAGCTGCTTATCCGTCTATGAGGCTACTAAGCGTCTTAGTATCAGGCAAGCTCCGTGTAGCTTAGTGAGCGAGGTGTGCAGTTCATCTGTTAGCCCTAAAGCTGATACTTGCTGGGCATCACCTCGCTTCTCTTAATATACGGATACCTGCTATAGAAACTCGCTCACCTTGACGCTGTTACGTTTGTCTTCGTCACCGACTTTAGAAGAGGTCTTTAGCTCGGGTCAACCCCAGACCAACTCGAGTGTTTCCCTACCCCACGCATTCTTTTCACATCCCCTACACCTCTTTCGCAGAAATAGGTCACAATAGACCCTATGGAGACTCTGGCTTACAGCGAAGATTTCGCTCGCTTCCTCATTCAGCACCACCCGATGGACAGCGCCCGCGTCTTGGAGCGGCTCGAGCCGCGCGAGGCGTGGGCGGAACTGAGCAAATTGGACGAGGAGTTTCGCCCGCCCGTGATGGAGGGGTTTTCGCCGCAGTTCGCGGCGCGGCTTCTGCTCGAGGCAAGTATGCAAGACACCTTTAGCCTGGTGCGCGAGTTGCCTTCTGAGGTGACGGTGGATATTTTAGAGTACGTGCCCGACGAGGTCGAGGCGGCGATTTTGGCAGCGCTACCCGCCCTGCACGCCCGCGAAATTGAGTCTTTAGGCGAGTACCCCGAGGACACCGCCGGAAGCATCATGTCGCCCGAATTCGTCGCGCTGCGCCGCAAGGCGACGGTGGGTGACGCCTTGACGCGGCTCAGGCGCTTGGCGCTCGTAGGGCGGCACGTCAACTACGTCTATGTGACGGGCGAAAACGACGTACTCGTCGGCGTGCTGATGCTGCGTGACCTCGTCCTCAATCTGCCGCTCACCCCGCTAGAAAACGTCATGATTCGCAACCTCGTCAAGGTCTACGACACCAACCACATCGACGACGTCGCGGACCTCTTGCGCGAGCGCAACCTGCACGCCGTACCCGTCGTGGACGACGCCGACAGACTTAAAGGGGTCGTCTCCTCCAACCAACTCGTGAGCGAGTTGCAAGAGGAGGGCTTCGAGGACGCGCAGAAGATGTTCGGAGCCGGGGCGGACGAGCAGGCGAACTCAGCACCTCTTTTCAGCATCCGCAAGCGCCTTCCCTGGTTGCAAGTCAACCTCGGCACGGCGTTTTTGGCAGCGGCGGTGGTAGGCGCGTTCGACGGCATCATCGCGCAGATCACGATTTTGGCGGCGTTTTTACCCGTCGTCGCGGGGCAAGGCGGCAACGCGGGGGCGCAGGCGTTGGCGGTCATGCTCCGCTCGCTCGCATTAGAAGAGGTCGATATCGGGCGCTCGCGCAAGGTGCTCCTCAAAGAGGCGACGGTAGGCTTGGTCAACGGGCTTACCACCGGCATCGTAGCGGGTCTTTTTGCCGCGATTGTGACACAGAACATTGCGCTTGGCGTTGTGATCGCCGTAGCGATGACGGTTAATCTAGTGATTGCGGGTGTCGCAGGGGCGGGCATTCCTCTTATGATGGAGCGTTTCGGGCAAGACCCAGCGCAGTCTTCCAACATCATCCTGACGACGGTCACGGACATCGTGGGCTTCGCGTCATTTTTAGGCTTCGCGATGCTGGCGCAGGACTATTTGGTTTAAGCGCTCCGGCTCAGTTCTTATCGCCGCCGCGTCGCCCTCTGCGGCGGCGACGGCGGCGGCTGCGTTTAGGTGGGCGCGGCTCCTCTTGAACCGAAGTGTCTTCCTGGGCGACTTTGACCAAAAAAGCGTCGAGTAGTCCGCCTTCGAAGCGCTGCGTCAGGCGCAAGATGAGGTGCGGCGGGGCGGCGTCGATATAGACGTAGCAGGGACCCGGTTGCAGCACATAAGGATGCGCTCGCCGCTCGCCCAAGGCGGTCTCTAAGGGCACCTCCGCCAAACGTTCCGCGAGAACCTCTTTGCCGAGCAGCGGCACGCGCAAGCGCTCAGGGCGTTCGCGGAGTGCGTGCAGGAGCCCGAGCGGGTCGCGGTAGGGCAACATGTAGGGCTCTTCAGCGGTGTCTTTGCTGTTACCCTTGCTCTGCGTGAGCCGCACCACGCCGCGCTCTCTGTCGAACGTCACTTCGAAGAGGCGCGTTTCTGAACGCTCTTGGGTCTCTTCGGTGAAGCGAAGACTTTCCAGAGCGGGGTTGAGCTGGCTCGTCTGGGTGATGGTCTTCTGACCTAGCGCGCCTTGCAGCGCCATCCTCGCCTCGAGCACCACGCCCCTCTTTCCCTGCTGCGTGCGGAGCGTGTGCGTGCCTACCACCTTGCCGTAGAGGTTGAGGCGGTAGCTGCAGAGTTCGGTCACCGCTTCATCATCTCATCGAAGAAGAGCCCGCGCATCCGCAGCCGGTAGTTCTGCGAAGAGGTGTCGATGGTGAGGTAGCAAAACTCCTCCCCGTGCCCGTTCGTGTCGAGCAAGATGGCGCGCCCTTGCGACGCGACGTTCACGCCGCCGCGCACGGGGGTATGACCGTACACGCCTAAGCGGTAGGGCGTCTCGGCTAAAAAGTCGCGGTTCTCGTAAATCCAGCGGCGGCGGTTCTCCAGGTAGAAGCCGCTGTCGTAGCGGTTGTGCTCGGGGCGCGGACCGACGTGGGCGAAGTGGATGTCGTCGATGACGGTCTGGAAGGGCCAGTTGGCGATCCAGGTGCGCAGTTCGCCCCCAAGTTCGCTCCCGTAACCCCTAGTCCATTCAAAGTGCGAAACGTCGTCCGTGCGCAGTGGACCCTGCTCGTCACTCACCGCGTTGAAGTCGTGGTTGCCCATGAGGATGACCATCCGCTCGCCTACCGCGTCCTGAAACGCCTTGACCTCGCGCAAAAAATCCACCTGCGCCTTTTCAGCCTTGGCGAGGTGCTGCGGGTTGTGCTCGTCGTAGGTGCGCACGCCCGCCAGGGCGCTATACTGCTCGCGACTCTTGGCGTGGACGAGGTCGCCCAGCAAGACGAGCGTAACGTCCGGGTCGCGCATTCTCTCGGTGGGGCGGCGCTCGGCGTCGGCGAGTCCCGCGCGTTGCAGCATGTTCCAGAGCTTGGCGGCTTGCGTGTGGATGTCTCCGATGACGACTAGGTGCATAACTTCCCTGCCTGGTGGTGAGGTTGACGTGCGCGGCGCAGCATCTGGTGGGTGGGTTGGGTGAGACGCACAGTGCCCCAGCGTACCCGTAGCCAGCCCTCTTCCACAAGCCACGCGCAGAACATGTGCACCTCTTCGGCTTCCCAGCGTGCGAATTGAGGGTGACGCGCCAGCGTGGTCATGAGCTTACGTTGTGAGATACCCGACGAAACGACGCCGAAGACTGTGTGGGCGTCCGCCGTGAGCGGCGCACTTGTCGAAGGATCGCAGCGGTCACAGGCGCACGCAGCAGGCACCGAAGCGTCACCGAAATAAGCAAGAACCGCGCGGCGGCGGCACGCTGCACGCTCAGCGTAGTGCGTCATCTCCCTAAGGAGTGCGTAGCGGGCGCGTAAACGCGCTCCGAGAAGCGCGCCCAGAACGCTAAAGTCGGGGAGTTGCGCGTCAAAGGGTGGCGCAAGCGTGACGCCTAGCCCTTCGCGGCGACGCTCCAAGTGCACTATCCTTTGCTCGGCAAGCATTTTTAAGCCGGTCGTGAACTTGCCTCTGGGTAGCCGGGTCGCCGCCACCGCCGTCTGCGCCGATACATGAGCGTGGTTGCGCAGATACAGATACATCCGCTTGAGGTCCAAGGCGCTCACGCTGCCCGACTCGATAAGACTCATCTGCAGCGCGGCGTCTTGGGGCGTGTAGAGGAGCGTGCACGCCGCCGCCGCGCCGTCTCGCCCGGCGCGCCCGGCTTCTTGGTAGTAAGACTCTAAGGTTCCCGGCATCTGGTAGTGCAGCACGAAGCGCACGTCCGATTTGTCTACGCCCATGCCGAAAGCGTTCGTCGCCACCATAAGGTCCAGTTTCCCGCCTAAAAAGGCGTCTTGCGTGTCAGCCCTGAGGCGCGCGTCATGCCCACCGTGATAGCTCGCGCTCTGCCAGCCCCACCGCGTCACCTCTTGGCTCAGCGCTTCGGTCTCTTTGCGCGTACCCGCGTAGATGATGCCCGGACCCTCTCGGCGCTCCAAAAAGGCGCTCAGCAGCGCCCGCTTCGCCGCTTGACAGGGCGCAACCCACACCCGGTAGGTGAGGTTGGGACGGTCGAAGCCCGTGGCGATACGCACCGGCTGCCGCAAGCCAAGAACGTCGGCGATGTCCTCTTGCACCCTTGCCGTCGCGGTCGCCGTCAGCGCGGTCACGCTCGGGCAGTCTAGCGCCTCGCGGAGCGCGCCCAACTCACGGTAGTCCGGGCGGAAGTCGTGCCCCCACTCCGAGATGCAGTGCGCTTCGTCCACGACGAGCCGAACGACGTTCAAACATTTTAGCGTCCCTACAAAGTCAGGATTTGCCAGTCGCTCTGGCGCGAGGTAGAGCAGTGAAAGCTCACTCAAGTTACGCAGCACGGCGCGCTGCTCGCTCGCGGAGAGCGCGCTGTTGAGCGCCGCTGCCGCAATCCCTCTCGCGCGGAGCGCGTCCACTTGGTCTTTCATGAGTGCGATGAGCGGGCTCACGACGAGCGTCAAGCCGGGCGCGGCGAGCGCGGGGAGCTGATACGTCAGCGACTTGCCTGCGCCCGTAGGCATCACCGCGAGAACGTCGCGCCCGGTCAGAGCGGCGGCTATGACCTCTTCCTGACCAGGGCGAAAGGAGGAAAACCCAAAATAGCGGCGCAAAAGTGCCTCAGCCGTCTCTAGAGCATCGTTCATCAGCGTCAGTGTAGCAGCGCGTTAAGCAGCGAGGTGTGGCGGCGTACGCATCTGGGTTTGGTGAGTCTAGGGAAGTTGCGCGGTGCGCTCCAGAAAAGGCAAGGGGTCCACAGCTTTGCCGTCGATACGCACCTCGAAGTGCAGGTGCGAGCCCGTCGCCGTTCCTGTCGCGCCGATTTTAGCGATGAGCTGACCTGCGCGAACGGGTGTGCCGACGCTCACGAGCAGCTCTGAAGCGTGCGCGTAGTAGTACTCGACGCTGCCCGATGTGACGATGACAGTGTAGCCGTAGCCCGTGCGCCAGCCGCTATAGGTGACGGTACCCGGCATCGCCGCGACGATAGGATCGCCCGTTTTACCGTCCACATCCAGCCCGTAGTGATACGTCTGTCCGAAGAGGTAGCGCGGACCGAAGCGCGAGGTGATCGGTCCGACGATGGGCCAGACCATGCCCGACGTCGCACCGGGAAAGGTGGTCGCTGTATCTGTAGGGATGGAGAGCCGCTGACCGGGGTTGAGAACGTCGCTGGGGAGGTCATTCTCGCGCATAAGCGCCTCCACAGTCGTGCCGTTACGCGCCGCAATCGCCGCGAGCGACTCGCCCGCCGCTACCATCACAGTAGGCGCAGCGCCGCCCCCCTGGTCCGCTTCGTTGGCGTAGTGACCGGGAATAGTGAGCGTGTCGCCAGCGTTCAGGGAGGCTTGGTCAGAGAGCCCATTGGCGGCGCTCAGCGCCCCCACGTCCACGCCGAAACGCCCCGCGATGACCCAGAGCGACTCGCCCGGCTCGACCGTAATGACTAGAGGCTCAGCCGTCCCGCTCAGCTTGAGCCTCTGCCCGACGGCAAGGTCGGTGCTCTGCAGCGCGTTGAGCGCAACGAGCGCGTTCACCGTCGTCCCCGCTGAGGTGGCGATAGCGCTCAGCGTGTCGCCGGGCTGAACGACGTAGGTTGTCTCTAGGCTGGGCATCTTTAAGCGTGCGCCAGACATCAGATCGGTCCCTGTCAGACCGTTCGTTTCTAAGATAGCTTCGGGTGTCGTCCCGTAACGTTGCGCGAGACCGGTTAAGGTATCGCCTTGCTGGACAATGACTTCTTGTGCGTGAGAGACGAGAAAAAATAGAATGAGTCCGAGTGTAGGGGCAAGACGAAACGCTAACATCGTGAGCAGTGTAACAAATAAATGATGAGAAGTGAAGTTTCCTACATTTTTTTCTCACCTAGAAAAGACGAAAATTTTATAGACAACTGTGTTGCGAGTGCTCGAGCGTCGCTTCAGGCTGGGGGCTTACGGAACTATTTGAGTTCGCCGTCTAAGCTCAGCAAGCGCCGATAAAGCTCCGGTCTCCGGTCTCTAAAAAACCCGAAGCCCGCCCGAAAGGTCTGCGCCTTGGCAAAATTGAGGTCAGCGTAGATGATCGTCTCAGACGCCTCGTCCGCTTCGGCGAGCATTTCACCCATGTAATCGCTCACGAACGAGCCGCCGTAAAAAGTCGCGTCCCCTTCTGTTCCCACCCGGTTCGCCGCCGCGACGTAGCACGAGTTCGACACGGCGTGCCCCACCATCGCCCGCTGCCACATCGCCTTGGTCTCGAGGGGCGGCGTTTCTAGCCCCCCTGCTTCTTGCGGCTCCGAGCCTATCGCCGTCGGGTAGAGCAAGAGGTCCGCCCCTTGCAGCGCCATCGCGCGCGCCGCCTCGGGAAACCACTGGTCCCAACAGATCGCCACGCCAATCGTCCCAAACCAGGTGCGCCACGCCTTGAAGCCCGTGTCACCCACGTTGAAGTAGTACTTCTCCTCGTAGCCAGGACCGTCGGGGATGTGGCTCTTGCGGTAGACGCCCAGGTTCGACCCGTCCGCGTCGAACATCATCAGCGAGTTGAAATAAGTCTGATTGGCTTTCTCGAAAAAGGAGACGGGGAGAACGACGCCCAACTCACCCGCGAGTGTGCCAAATCTCTCTAAGAAAGGATGTCCTTCAACCGGATGCGCTAAGGCGAAGAGGTCTTCGCGCTCCAACTGCGGAAAGTACAAACTCTCGAAGAGTTCTTGCAGCAAAACGATGTTCGCGCCGTTACCCGCCGCCTCGCGCACCATGCCTTCAGCTTTCGAGAGGTTCGCCGCCAAGTCATCCGAGCACGCCATCTGAACGACGGCCAACCTCACGCTTTTATTAGCCGCCACAAATTTCTCCCTCCGGCTGCTGCTGCGTCACGCAGTGAAACGCGCCGCCGCCCGTGATGAGGCTCGTCGCCTTTAGGCCGATGACCTCTCGGTCGGGGAAGAGAGGTCGCAAAATGTCGAGTGCTCCCTCGTCGTTCGCGTCGTCGTAAACGGGGACAACCACGAAGCCGTTGCCGATATAGAAGTTGGCGTACGTTAGAGGCAAGCGCACGCCGTTAAGCTCCATGCGCTTTTTGGGAAGAGGTAGTTGAACAATTTTATAAGAATCTCCTGCACTATCTCGTAATGTTTGCAGCAGCGAGAGGTTGTGCTGCATTGTCATAAAATTTGGGTCGTCTTCGTCCTCTTCCACGGAGCAGATAATCATTCGGTCGTTGGTAAAGCGCACGATCGTGTCGATGTGACCGTCGGTGTGGTCGCCTTCTAAGCCTGCTTCTAACCAAATCAGATGCGAAATACCGAGCGCGTCACGTAGCACCCGCTCAATCTCGCTCTGCGTCATATTCGGGTTGCGGTGTTGCGAAAGTAAGCACGAGCGCGTGGTGAGGCAGACGCCTTGAGCATTGAGTTCTAACGCGCCCCCTTCCATCACTTGCGGTAACACGAACCTCTTCATCTCGAGCGTCTCAGCTACTTTTTGCGGCGCACGGTTATCGTCATCCCAAGGCGCATACTTCTCGCCCCAAGCGTTGAAGGTCCAATCGGTTAGCGCCACTTTACCCTCAGCGTTTTTGACGAATAACGGCCCGTTATCGCGAAACCACACGTCGTTGAGGGGGACGCGGTGAAAGGTGATGTTATGTAAACTGTTTTCAGTCTGTTCCAAACGCCGACGCGCATCCCTTTCAACCTCTTCGTCTCGCACGTTGAGCACAACGCTCTCAAACCGCGCCATCGTCGCTACAAGTTGCGCGAACTCCTCGCGCACGCCCTCTAAATGCCCTTCCCACAAGTCATCGTCAAAGGGCCAACTCGTCCAAGTCGCCGCGTGAGAGGTCCACTCAGCGGGCATGGCGAAACCTTGCAAAGCAGGGAATTCGGTTGTTTCGTCATCGGTGATGGTCAAGGCGCTCAACTCCCAAAGAGGTAGAATAGCGCGGCGAACGTAATGGGGCTGGAATTTGGAACACGGAGAGAAGCGTCTCAGCATTTCAGGTTCAAAGGTTTTCCTGTTACAAAGTTTTCGGAACGAAACTAGCTGAAGTGCTGACAAGCTGACTGGCTCCTCATGGTAAAACCTAGTGACGTTCGTTACTCTACTTGGGAGGCAAAATGACACGCATTGCACTGATTACGGGGGGCTCGAGCGGCATCGGTAAAGCCTGCGCCGAAGCGCTTAGTAAAGACGGCATCAAGATAGCTATCGCCGACATCGACGAAGAAAAAGGGCAAGAGGTCGCGAATGAACTCGACGGCATTTTCATCAGTTCAGACCTCACGAGCCGCGAGGGGTGCAAAGAGGCGGTGGACAAAACCGTTGAACATTATGAGGGTCTCGACATCTTGGTCAACAACGCGGGCTTTCAAAATATTGACCCCATCCCCGACTTTCCTGAAGACACTTGGGACGACATGCTGTCGCTCATGCTTACCGCGCCCTTCTTGCTCAGCAAATACGCTTGGGAGTACCTCATCAAGTCGGGGCACGGGCGCATCGTCAATATCGGCAGTGCGCATTCGCTGGTGGCGAGCCCTTATAAGGTTGCCTATATCACGGCGAAGCACGGGCTGATGGGCTTTACGAAGGTGGCGGCTTTAGAGGGCGGCGAGCACGGCGTGACGTGTAATACGGTCTGTCCCGCCTACGTGCGAACGCCTTTGGTTGAAAAGCAGATTGAAGACCAAGCGAAGACAAGAGGTATCAGACCCGAAGAGGTCGAGGAGAAGGTGCTTTTGGAGCACACCGCGATTAAAAAGCTCTTAGAGCCCGAAGACGTCGGTGGGTACGTCTCGTACCTCTGCTCAGAAGGGGCGTGGGGGATTACGGGGACGGCGCAGACGATGGATTTGGGGTGGACGGCGAGTTAAATTAGAATAAGCTAGATAAACTATCGAACGGAAAAACGCATCCCCTTACCCACCCTCACCAGCTCGAGTTAATCAGCACACGGTTGTCACAGTTACGTTGCCCTGTGCCCTTGTGACTTTGCTAGGCAAAACTATAAGGAGCAGGATTTGAACCTGCTAGCGCAGCCTCTTGCGCTAACCCAGGAGTCCAACTTACCCAGTTGGCGGGTCTGTGCTCGCTTTAACTTGGCTCGTTACCAACGCGCTTTTCGTTATTCTAACAAGTCAGTCGCCCAGTTGAGCGCCTGAATCTGTGCGTCCATCTCGCGGTACGCCTTCGACATGTCATCCACTTGCTTTTGGATACTCGAGACCTCCACCGTACTTCTGAATTTGACCTCTGATTTGCTGTAGCGTGTTTGCGTGACCGACGCCGCTTTCGCAAGTTCGCTGTAGATTTTACGCTTGAGAGATAACACGTCGCGTTCAGCTAGCGCGTCCGTCAGCGTTTTACCCCCCTCGTAGCTCGTTTCAGAGTTCGTCTTGTTGATGCGCTGAATAAGGTCAGTAAGACCGCTCGAGAGGTCATCAAGCTCCTGCAAGAGCCTATTCGGGTCTTCCGAGGGCGTATCACCTTCTTGTACCTTCGCATTGCTAACAATTCTGCCCCTGAGTTGCTCAGCACGTTTTTGATAGTCGGCGCGGAGGATGAGAGCTTCGGCGAGTTTCGTAGAGCGTATTGTGACATGGTTTTGGCTCGAGGTTTAGAGAAAATGAACTTCTAAGCTCGAGCGACACCCCCACCTCTTCAAACAACGTATAATGATTTTGCGCTTCACCGCGCCCTCTGCTGAGCAAGGACTTGAACGCAAGTCCAAAGGCGTTACCCAATCGGCCACCAGCAGTGGAATGTCAAAACAATGGGAGCCCAACATGTTCACGAAAACTTAGCGGTCATCTTTTCCAGGTAGGCTTACCTCTTGGTCTCTAATTGCTTTTTTGAGACCTTCACCCCGCCGTCTGACATTCTTTGGAATGTTTGGGTAGGCGGCACATTCTCCTATGAGGGAAAAAGATGACAACAAAAGCGCTACAAGGTTTTTTAACTCAAGTAAGCTCGAGCCACGCAGGTATCATCACTGAAAGTGAGTGCTCGGTACTGTTTTCTAACGTGAGATTGGCTTTGACCAGATGAAGTCGCGTGGTCCCGCTCCCGCTAGACCTGCTACAACTGTAGACGACGCCATCGAGCGCATCGGCTTAGGGCGCTTTCAGTGGCGGCTTTTAGGCATCAACGGTCTGGTCTGGGCGACGGACGCGATGGAAGTCTTGATTCTGGGCTTCGCGATTCCTTCGCTGATTGTAGGACTAGGCATTTCAGGGACGCAAGCGGGCTTTGTCGGCTCGGCATTCTTCGGCGGGATGCTCGTCGGAGCGTGGGGCTTTGGTGTGTTAGCAGATAGGTTCGGGCGCAGACGCATCTTTCTGCTGACCGTTTTGCTCGACGCGGTGTTCGGGCTACTCTCGGCGTTCTCGCCCAACCTCTTGTTCTTGCTCGTGTTCCGCTTCCTTACAGGCGCAGCCGTAGGTGGCACGCTGCCCGTAGATTACGCGGTGATGGCGGAGTATCTGCCGAGCAAGGTGCGGGGGCGGTTTTTGGTGTATTTGGAGGCGTTCTGGGCGCTCGGCACGCTCCTGATTGCGCTCATCGCGTGGGGCATTGTGCCTGCGCTGCCCGACACGGGGTGGCGTTGGCTCTTTGCGATTTCGGCGTTACCGGGCTTGCTCGGCTTCTTCTTGCGACTCTGGGTCCCCGAGTCGCCGCGCTACCTCTTGCTGACGGGGCGCAAGGAAGAGGCGAAAGAGGTCCTGCAAAAGGTCGCTGATATCAACCGCGTCGAGGTCGAGATAGGGGACTTGCACGTCCAAAAGCGCACCGTCACCTCAACGACAGCCGCGCTTTTTAGCGGCGTCTTGCGGCGGCGCACGCTGCTCTTTTCAATCATGTGGTTTGGGCTTTCGCTCGGCTACTACGGTATTTTTACTTGGTTGCCGCGCATCTTCGTGGAAGAAGGTTTTGAGTTCGTCAGAGGTTACGGCTATCTCGTCCTCTTAGCGCTCGCGCAGCTACCAGGTTACGCGCTTTCGGCCTACCTCTTGGAGCGCATCGGTAGGCGCAATACTTTAGCCGTCTTCCTCTTCGGCAGCGCCGCCGCCAGTATGATGTTCGCGCTCGCCACCTCTTCGGTGCTCATCGTGGGCGGCAGTATGCTCTTGAGCTTTTCGCTGCTCGGCGCGTGGGGCGCACTCTACGCCTATACGCCCGAAACCTATCCAACCGAAGTCCGGGCGACGGGTATGGGTTGGGCTGGAGCGATGGCTCGAGCGGCGGGTATCTTCGCCGCGCCTTTAGGCGGCTATCTGCTCACGCTCTCATTACCTCTCGCGCTCAGCGTATACGCGGTGAGTTTGGCGGTGGCGGGCGTCGCGGCGCTCCTCATGAATCAGAATCCGACGGGCAAAGCTCTTAGTGACAACTTGATGGAGGCGTCAGCGGGGGCGGATTAGATTAGAAATGGGGCTCGAGCGGCTCGAGAATCCCTTAACCACTACAAAATCATCAAAGGAAATTGATAGATCACGCCAGAAAAGTCACGCACAGAGGCAAATGTTGTAGGGGTGGGTTTGAACCCCACTCCTACGCCGTACGCTCACTCACTAGAAGAGATGATGGTGCGACGTTCAAAAAAGAGATTGAGCTATATAAAGTGTCCCGTTTGGCGTAGTCGTGAAGAGTCAATCGTCTTTATTATGGGCTCTGCGTAATTTCACAGGCAAAATGTGGTACGACCCCAAACAAAAAACGAGGTGAGGATGTGTCCTCACCTCTCAAACTTCAAAAGCCGCGTACCTAAGCCGCCACTGCCTCCGCCAACTGCGGCAACAGCTTGCGCAAGCCAAAACGCGCCCGCCCCATATCGCTCGCCGAGCCCATCGTAACGACTGCAACGTAGCCTTCGCCCGCTGAATTACCTAGAGGTGTAATGAGCACTGGTCCTTCGTCAAATTCGATCATCGTCTGGGTGATTTCACCTTCGCCCAAGAGTTCGGCTAAGACGCGGCTGGACGCCATCCCGCTCGTGATGAGCCCGCCTACAAAGCTCAGGTCTTGCCCGCTGTTGGAGGCTCCCTCAACGAGTTTGCCGTCCTGCGCGACGACGGCCGCGCTCGTTACACCCTTGATGGTGAGCGCTTCATTGAGTAGCTCAGCTAAGTTCATAGGTTGCTCCTAAAGCGCTCTCTAGCTGCGCTTTGGTCTTGCCGATAAGCTGCGCCGCCGCCGCGCTGTCCTTCTGCTCAAAGACTGCCACAAGCACGTGGCTTTCTAGCGGCACAACGAACGCTTCTAAGTCTTCAAGGGACACACACACGCGGCTGGCGGAACCTAGCTCGAGCGACTTAAACCCCTGCCGCGCTACCTTCGCCACCGTCGCAAGCTCGGCAGCAAAAGCGTCCGAGTTGTCGTAACCGATGACCTCGACGGGCAGCCCGTCGTCCGCCAGCACTGCCAGCGTGACGAGACCGTCTAACATTAAAAGCGGGTTGAGCGCTTCTTTCAGGGTCATAAGAGCACCTCACGAATCGCGCCGCTCACTTGCTCGCTGTAGAGCCGCGCCTTGCCTAAGTTGCCCGAGGCGCTCAGCACGACCAAACAGAAAAGGTCATCTCCCAAGAGGCGCGTGTAGCCCACGACTTCGTCCGCCGAAACGATGACCTCTCTGAGACTGCCCCCCTCCAACGCCTTTGAATACGCGCTCTGGCTAAACGAGAGCAGGCTCGTTTGCTCGGCGGCGACAGCGGTAAGGTCACGTTCATCGGCGGCGTACTGCTCGATGATGAGACCATCCATCCCGCCGACGGCAGCCGAGAGTGCACCGTCTACGTGGTTGACGAGGTAAGCGAGGATTTGGTCGAGGTCTTGCACTCAGAAAGTGTAACAGAGGGGTTTCGGCGTGGACGTGGATTATTCATCTTTGCGGTAGGTATCATCTAGCAACGGACGCCCGTAGTGGATGAAGTGAAGAGTTTGGCACGCACGTTACAAGATGATGCCTGCAGTGTCGCAGCATGTCTTGAAAGGTCCTTTCGGAAGGAGGATGTTAGGTTCGCTGCTTGAGGGAACGAGTAGTCAGTAGACAGTAGTCAGCATGAAAACCTACTGAATTCTGATATCTGACTACTTGTTCCCACCTAACACATCTCAACCTCTCCTTTATCAGGTTATAGAAAACGGCAAACTCAGTTTGGCAGCGCACGTTCGGATGACTGTCAGGTGTTATGCTCTCCCCCGATGAGTCAGCTTCACATTCAAGCCGAGCCCGGCGACGTCGCCCCCTTCGTCCTCTTACCGGGCGACCCTGACCGAGCGACTTTCATCGCCGAAACGTTCTTTGATGCGCCTAAACGCTACAACGACTACCGCCAGCTTCTGGGTTACACGGGTACGTATAAAGGGATGCCCGTCTCCGTACAGACAACAGGGATGGGCTGTCCGAGCCTAGCTATCGTCGTTGAAGAGTTGGTCAGGCTCGGGGCGAAAACGCTCGTACGGGTGGGCACCTCGGGCATCATTAGCCAAGAGGTCGAGCCCGGCGACCTCATCGTCGCAACCGCGTCCGTGCCGCAAGACGGCACGACACGGATGTACTTAGGTGGCGACCCCTACGCGCCCGCTGCGTCTTTCAGCGTAACGCGGGCTTTAGCCCAAGCTGGAGAGGGTAAAAACCTCGCGGACAGAAACCTCCATGTCGGGCTGATTCAAACCGAGGACGCTTTTTACGGCACGACGCCGGATGATGTCGAGAGGTTGGCGGCGCGGGGCATCTTGGGCGTGGAGATGGAAGCGTCGGCGCTCTTCTTGCTCGGCAAACTGCGCAAAGTCGAAACGGGCTGCGCCTTAGTCGCCTCAAACTACATCGGCGACCCGCAGTTCGTCGAGCCGGACGTGTTAAAACGTAGCGTGAGCGAGATGGTGGAAGTGGCGCTGGAGGCGGGTCTCACGCTCTATGGAAGTTGAGCCTCGAGACTAAGATCAGTTGCAGTGAGGTGTTTTGAGAGTTCAGAAGGCAGAATACAGAATTCAGGAGAGAAGAAAGCGTTTTCTCAGCCTAAAACTTAGCAGAACATCTCGGCACGGTGATTTCAAGAAAATCGCTCAAATACATTCACTCAAATAAAGGAGTTTTATGAAGGTAGCCATAGTCGGAGCAGGAACGATGGGCGCAGGCATCGCGCAAGCGTGCGCGGGCGCAGGTCACGACGTTTCGCTGCAAGATTTGAACGAATCGGCGCGCGAGCGCGGGCTCAAGTCGATTGACAAGAGCCTCTCGCGTTTAGTCAAAAAAGAGAAGCTCTCCGAGCAGGACAAGGCGGATACACTAGAGCGCATCACCCTAGTCGGCGAGGTTGACAAGCTGAAGAGTGCCGAAGTCATCGTCGAGGCAGTTTTTGAGAACATCAAGGTCAAGCAAGAGGTCTGGACGAACTTGAGCGAAGTTGCGAACGATGACGCGCTCTTAGCAACGAACACCTCGAGCCTCTCGATTACCGAAATTGCCTCGTTTGTGGACAAGCCCGAACGCTTCTGCGGAATGCACTTCTTCAACCCCGTCGCCGTGCTCCCACTCGTCGAAGTCGTCAACGCGCTGCAAACGAGTGACGAAACCATGCAACGCGCCAAGAGTTTCACGGAGGGCATCGGCAAAACGCCGATTTTATGCGAGGACAAACCCGGCTTTATCGTCAACCGCCTGTTGATTCCTTACCTCAACGACGCCGTTCACGCGCTGAATGAGGGCGTTGCGAGCGCCGAAGATATCGACGCCGCGATGAAACTCGGCGCGAACATGCCGATTGGACCGCTTGCGCTCATTGACCTCGTCGGTTTAGACGTCGCTTTAGCCGCCGCCGAATCGCTCTACACCGAGTTCCAAGACCCCAAGTTCCGCATCCACCCCCTCATGCGCCAGATGGTGCGGGCGGGGAAGTTGGGGCGGAAGACGGGGGAGGGATTCTATAAGTATGACCAGTGAGGGCCAGGTAGTGAAGAGAAAAGAAGCAATGAGTTGAAAGCAATGAGCAATGAGTAAAGGCTTTTGACTTTCACTTTCAACTCATTGCTCATTGCTCATTGCTATCTTAATTACTAACCTCGAGACTAACCCATATTCAATAAGGAGCTACCATGTCCGACCAACCCCAAATCGACATCAGCGAAATCACCTCTGACTTAAAGAACCTCTCGTATGAGGTCAGGGATAACGTCGCAATCGTCACCATCGAGCGCGAAGAGGCGCTCAACGCGCTCAACGCGGATTTGCTTTTCGAACTCGGCGTCGCGTTTGAACTTGCCGAGGCGGACTTAGAGGTTCGCGCTTTAGTCATCACGGGTAAAGGTCGCGCCTTCGTTGCGGGCGCGGATATCCCCAGCTTGCAAAAACTCTCCGACCCCTTTAGCGGACGCGAGACCTCTTTAGCGGGACAAGACGTGATGAACACGCTCGCGGCGCTGCCCATCCCGACCATCGCCGCTGTGAACGGCTTCGCGCTCGGCGGCGGACTCGAACTCGCGCTCGCTTGCGACATGCGCGTGGCAGGTACGAAGGCTCGCTTAGGGCTGCCCGAAGTGGGCTTGGGCATCTTGCCGGGCTACGGCGGTACGCAGCGTTTACCGCGTCTTATCGGACAAGGTAGAGCAATGGACCTTATCTTTACAGGGCGGCACGTTCAAGCGGAGGAGGCGTTGCAGCTCGGGCTCGTGAACCGGGTGGTGGAGGACGCGCTCGAGGGGGCCTTGGAGCTTGCCGCCCTCACCATTAAAAACGCGCCCATCTCTTTAGGCTTAGCGAAAGAAGCTATCGTGAGAGGCCAAGACGTGACGCTCAATCAGGCTTTGGAAATTGAAGCGGACCTCTTCGGCATGGCGGTTTCCACCGAGGACGCAACCGAAGGGACAACGGCCTTTTTGGAAAAGCGGGCGGCGGAGTTTAAGGGGAAATAACACTTGGCAACTAATGAACGTGATCTTCTAACGTGCCCGGAGCAGCTACCCGATTTCTCCCAGATGACTTGGGAAGAAGAGGATGAGTTTTGGCAGACGCACGATTTCACCAACGATGTTTTGGTTGAAGACGAGGAGGCAGCTTCCGCGTCCTACGAAAGCATTGGGGTTAAAAACCCCATAGAATGACAAGATGAAAGTCATTCGCGACAAAAAACGCACCGTAGACCTCGGTGCGTTTCTCACTAGACCTCTTTTTGCGCACTTAGCAACAGCGGTTGAAGATGGACCGAGGGATTCCCCTGTATGGTTTTTGTGGGAAGACGAGGCGCTGTGGATCATTGGGGACAAGCAAACCGATACTTTTCCGAAACGCATCCAAGTCGAGCCGCGCTGTGCAGTGGGTATTGTCGATTTCGACGTTCTCACTGGACGAGTAGAACATGTAGGAATGCGCGGACGTGCGGCAATTGCTCCCTTCGACATAGACCGCGCTCGCAGACTGCTTCGTCGCTATTGTAGGAAAGGACGAAGAGGTATGGGACGAGCGGTTTAGATACGCTTTGGAAAGTTTCGACACGCTCCTTATCCACTTCACACCGGAAACCGTTGTAGCGAGAGACGTTTCTTTTCAGCCGAGTTTGTCACAGAAGTAAGCAAAAAGGAGGCTCGAGAATCTCGAGCCTCCTTCATCTAACCGAATTCAACCTCTTACGGCTCGTCCCTATCATCCACCCGCGCTGGCGGATGCGTCGCCTCAACCGCCGTAAACGCCTCTAAAATATTATACGTATGCGACGCACCTTGCGGCACAAGCCACGAGTCGCCCTCTTCTAGCAAGACCTTTTGCCCCTCTAGGTGAAGCTCCGCTTTGCCGCTAATGACGTAACCGACGGTTTCGTAGTCGCGCTTCTGTTCGGGTTTGGGCTCGCCTGACCCCTCGGCGTCCCACATGCGCATCGCCATGCTAGTCCCCGAAACGAGATAGGTCTGCCCCATATCACCTTTTGGTGAGGTTTTTGCGTTGACTTTTTTGACGGTTGTGTCGCTCATCGTACCTCCTTGAATTCATGTGAACCATTCAGCAACGCCAGATAGCGCCGCTCGCGAATTACGTCAAGAGTGGCACAAAAGACCTGAACTTGAAAGTAAGCTAAGGCGTGTATTTCTCTTCTAAGTAGCGCACGACGGCTTGGTCCACGTAGCCTGCGTCTACGGTGCGCTCCTCTAAATTCTCCGTGCCGATGAGGTCACGGAGCGCGTTTTCCGAGGCGTCGTCCCAGCTTCCGCGCACGTCGGTGAGGTGACCCGACTGAACGAGCACCTCTTGTAACCGTTCCGCTAGTTCGGTGTCGATTTCTAAAATTTCATCCTCTTGCGGACGCTCGAAAAAGAGGCGCTGCAAGTTTAGAAGGCGCGCCAACTCGCTGACGGGCTGCGGATGGTCGTCCACGCGCAGATCGATGTAGCGGTCGTTGAAGCCGCCGTAGCCGCCCGCTTCGCGCACGACCAAAAGGGCGGCGGACTGCCTCCCGCGTTTATCACCACCAGCGGCGTCGCCTGCAGCTAGCGCAGCTAAGAGGCGTTCGGGAAGTGCGCCCTCTGTTTCTAAAAAGGTCTGCTCGAGTCCCTCCACCACTTCGGGACCCGCCAACAAGTTACCCTGCACCGCGTAGTTCTCACCGTGCTTGCCGCCCGCCCAGGGGTGACACTCGTCGCCCGTAAAGGTGAGGCTGTTGCCGTTTGCATCTACCAGACCATACTGCCGCTGCGCGTGCTGCGTGTCGGATTCTGCGAAAGCTTGGTGGATGAGGTCTAAGGAGATGCCGCCGCGAATCGCCATCATGGTGCGCGGCCCAAAGGTGGTGTTGGCGTACGACTGCGTCGCTACCGCGCCGCGCCCCGCTTCGGCGTAAGGAACAACTGCGCCCACCGCCAGAAATTTAGAGGCGGTGGCGACGCCTAAGTCGCCTGTAGCGGGGTCTCTGCCGACGACGGAAAAGGTGGCGACAAGGTTGGAGGGGGAGTGCGTCATACCCTGAGCCTAGCATGAGCGGCCTGCGGACGGTAGCAGCGGCCGGCAGTTAGGGCGAACGCTCGCCCTCGGCGACGCCGCCATCTTCGGCGCTGCCATCTTTAGGTCCGACACTCACGGTCACGGGCTTGATGCTCAGCCCGACGCGGATGACGCTGTAGTTGTCGGCGTCGCTGATACGCCCCCAGTAGCCCATGCTCTGAGGCGTTTTTCTGAGCGTCACCCGTACGCCGTCGGCGCTGAAACTCGCCGCCGAGTTGCCGACGAAGCCGAGCCCGCTCGCGCCGCTTTCGGGGCTGTCGACAAGCCGGGTTAAGAGGTCGGTCAGGACGCCCGGACCAAAGGCGTCCACGGCGAAGATGTCGCCGGCTTCGTAGTAGTAGCCTACTTCTTGCGTGTTGATGCGCTCGAGCCGCACCGAGAAGGTATCCGTCATGAGATCGAAGCTGTCGCCGCCCGCAAGGAGGCTGATAAGGACGCCCTCGAGCGCCGCCAACGTCGCGTTCGCAGGCATTTCGATGAGCGCCACGTGCCCGCCGCCCAAGACTTGCCAGGGTCCCTCTTCGGGCAAGACGAGCGCGGTGTTTTCACCTATGCCCGCGCCGAGCGGCAAGTTCGTTTCGACCAACGCGCCGAGCAGCCGCCCTAAACGCCCGCGCTCGATGAAGTGTTGGTCAAAAATGACGCCGCCAACAAACCCGAGCCCCGGCTCCAAACTCACCGCGTTTTCACCGACGAGCAGCGTGTCGACGCTCGAGCCTCCCCCTATCATCGTTTCGCTCAACACCGCCGCGCCCGCACTTGTGCCCGCGATGACCGCGCCCGCCTCAAAGCGAGCACGCAAGGTGGTGAGCGCCGGGGTGTCCGCTCCTTCCACCAAGAACGCATCCGTGATGCGCCTTTGATCGCCCCCTGTAAAGAAGTAGCCGCCGCAAGCGGCGATCTGATCTAAGACGGCCCCGTCTGACGTGCTCTGCGCCGCATTATCCACCGAAATATCAACGAGTATAGACTCCACGCCGTAGCGCGCAAACGCGCCCGTGTAGGGCCGCGCCGCCAATTCCGGGTTCGCGCTCGCCGTCGCGAAGACACATATCGAACGGTTGTCTAAACGCTCGACGATGGCACCGTAGATCGCCTCGTTGAGCACCCTGAGTTCACCGCCGATGACGACGAGGTCGCCCGCGTAGCTCGGCGTGCCAAAGAGGGCGAACAAAAATAGCAAACATCGGGCTATCATCGGCACGTCGGTATCCTTCCCAGCCACCACCTACAGTGCATTGACTACAGTGCATTTCAACGCAAGAGATAAGGCGAATTTAGAGTCAACGACGCGCTTGAACGTCTAGAGAAAGCTCCGACTCAGCGTTCACTCGCGTGCGTTATATACCCAGCACAAAGGTAACGCGCCTATCCTACCACTGTCAATTCATCGCGACCTTAACGAACCTTCATCCAGATGCGCTGCTGCACACTTTAGGCGCGTCTCGCGAGCGGCTTGAACGCTGCTCGGGCGTTCAACACCCGGTGCGCCGTGTACTGGCGGCAGACCTGCCCAGGGGTCCGCTGTCAGCCAAAGCGTAGCCTAAGCGGTCGTTAGGATGATTAAATCAGGGATGCCTATCCGCCTCAAAGCCACTCTCATCGTCCTCGCTCTGGTCGCGCTGCTCGCGCTCGTCGGTCCCTTTCTCGTACCCGTGCCCGCTTTGGAGACCGTGCCCGCCTCTAGCCTCGCCGAGCCGGACAGTCAATTCGTAGAGGTCGACGCAACCGGCGTAAGCAACCTCAGCGTGCACTACGCGCGGGCGGGCGCAGGCGAGCCGCACCTCATCCTTTTGCACGGTTTCGGCGGCAGCACCTTTAGTTGGCGCGAGGTTCTGGGTGAATTGCCGGGCAGCGCCGTCGCCTTTGACCGCCCTGGCTTCGGCTTGACCGAGCGCCCTTTGCGCGGCGCGTGGCAAGGTGGTAATCCGTATAGCCCGGCGGCGCAAGTTGATCTCGTGGTGGCGCTGTTAAATGAACTAGGCATCGACCAGGCGGTTCTCGTCGGCAACTCGGCGGGCGGCACTTTAGCACTTAGAGTCGCCGCAACCTATCCTGAGCGCGTCTCCGGTCTCGTCTTAGCAGACGCCGCCGTTTACGAAGGCGGCGGCGCACCCAACTGGATTAGACCCCTTCTCAGCACGCCCCAAGTGAACCGCTTGGGCCCCTTGATTGCGCGGCAATTCAGCGGCGAGCCCGGTCTTGACTTTTTGCGCACCTCTTACGCTGACCCTAACAAGCTCACCGAAGCGGACTTAGCAGGTCATCAGCGCTGGCTCCGCGCTGACAACTGGGACGCGGCCTTGTGGGAAGTTATCAAGGCGAGCCGCACCGCGGACCTAACGTCGCAACTGAGCCGCGTTCAGATGCCCACGCTCGTGATGACCGGACAAGAGGACGCGCTCGTTCTACCCGAGCAGAGCGAGCAACTCGCCGAGACGCTGCCGGACGCCGAGTTTGTATCTTTAGAAAACTGTGGGCACCTGCCGCAAGAGGAGTGTCCAGAGGCGTTTGTGGAGGCGGTGTCGAGTTGGCTTAGTCAGACCGAGTTGGGGCAAGAAGGGCAAGAGGTAGCGAGGCTCGAGTAATACGAGGTTGTTACTACTCGAGCGGAAAGTGTCATAGATACAGCTTAGCAGCGTCTTGAAGAGGTGTTAAATTATGGGCATGGAACTCCTCAAGAAACTCTCCGAAGTCGGCGGCGTGCCGGGACGCGAGGAGCGCGTCCGCGAGCTGCTCAAGAGCGAATTAGAGGGCGTAGTGGACTCTCTCCAAACGGACGCAATGGGCAACCTTATCGCGCACAAAAAGGGCGAGGGCAAGCGCGTGATGCTTTCGGCTCACATGGACGAAATCGGCTTCTACGTCAAATTCGTGGACGACAAAGGCTTTGTGCGCGTACAAAACGTCGGCGGCTTCGATACGCGCAACCTCTTCGCGCGCCCCGTCACGGTGCAGACCCGGAGCGGCGACTTGGTGGGCGTCATGAACCCCGCGACGAAGCCTATCCACATTTCCACCGCCGAAGAGCGTAAGAAAATTCCGCAGATGAACGAGTTCGCGGTTGACTTGGGGATGGACGCGGACGCGGTCAAAGAACGAGTGCGCGTCGGCGATCCGGTCACGCTCATCCAGGAATTTCGCGACCTAGGCGAAGTAGTTACGGGCAAAGCGCTCGACGACAGGGTGAGCTGCTGGATTCTCGTCGAAGTGCTCAAGAGGTTGGAGCGCCCTTCTTACGACATCTACGCCGTCTTCAGCGTCCAAGAAGAGGTGGGCTTGCGCGGCGCGACGACGGGTGCGTTCGGCGTGGAGCCGGACATCGGCGTCGCTTTAGACACGACGCTTGCGGTGGATACGCCCGGCACGAGCGACGACCAGCGCGTGACGAAGCTGGGCGCGGGCACGGCGCTTAAAGTGATGGACTCCGCCTCCATAAGCACCCGCTGGCTTTTAGACGAGTTTGTGGAGATAGCCGAGCACAACAGCGTTCCTTACCAGTTCGAAATCCTTCCGCTAGGCGGCACCGACGCGGGCGCGATCCAGAAGAGTCGTTCGGGCGTGGCGACGCTCACGGTCTCGACGCCCTCGCGCTACGTGCACACCGTCACCGAGATGGTCGCCAAGTCGGATGTGAACGCGGCGATTGAGCTGCTGACGCACTTTCTCACCAAACCTCAGCGCTAGTCGGGCGCTTTTGGGACGAGCGCGGCTTGGAAGAGGTACGCCTTGTTACCGCTCTTTTCCTGGTACGGCAGATAACGCTGGTAAAGCGCCAAAAGCTCGAGCTGCAACTGCTTCGCCTCGTCTTGGGGTAGATGCAGCTCTAAGAAAAAGTCGAAAACAGCGGGAAAGTCAGGGTTGGCGTAGTCGAGGAAGTGCTGTTTCTCGTCACCGGAATTCGAGCAGATAAAGCCCGCCGAGTCGCGGTAGAGCCGCCGTCCGCGCTGCCCTACCTCCCGCAAGAGGTGTGACCAGGCTCGGATGAGCAACTCGGCGCTAGGCATAAATTGAGCCCTCAGCCGCTCCTCTAGCTCAGCGTAAGGCGTTATCTCTAGGGGGATGTAGTAAGCATCGTGCGCGGAGCGGTAATGCTTGATAGAGCGCCCTGCCCGCGCCTCTTCTCTCGTGACGCGCAGCAAACCAGCCCCCACAAAGACGCGCACGCGGTAGAGCATCGCGTGGAGCGAACAGCCGACCTCTCGAGCCGCCGCTGATACGCTCATCTCTCGCGCCAGAAAGGGTTCGAAGTACGCTCTGGTTTTCACGTCGCTTAGCAGGCGAGCCTGCTCAGCATCCTGCACGGTGAAAAACGTCTCGGGCAACCCTCTACGTAAATATGCATCTTCCATTTTACGTAGCGTAGCACGCAGCATAGACGCATGTTTCCAAACGCACCTTCACAGTCGCTCCGCCGCGTCAAACTCACCTACTACCTCTATGTCACCCTCTTCTGGTTTGCCACCGTTCTACCTGCCGCTGTGCAAGTTCTCCTCATCCAAGCTAGGGGTTTTGACCTCTCGCAAATCGGCGTTGTGCTGGGTATCTACGGATTTGCGGTTGTGTTGCTCGAGCTACCCACGGGCGGCTTAGCCGACGCCATCGGGCGTAAGCGGGTAACGCTTCTAGCGCTCGGCTTTATCTTGGCTTCTCTCGCCGTCCTCCTCGTCGCCTTCTCGTTCGTCACGCTGCTCGCCTTCGCCATCCTCTCCGGGGCGGGGCGGGCGCTGTCGTCGGGCGCGTTGGAGGCGTGGTTTATCGACAGTTTGCAAGAGGTTGACCCCGACGCGGAGCTTCAACCCGCGCTCGCGGTTGCAGGGACGTTCGAACTCTTCGCGCTCGGCGTTGGCACGCTCCTGAGCGGCGTCATCCCGACGTTTTTCGGCGGTCTGCCCGAAGAAGGGACTGCAATTTTCACGCCCTTCTCTATGACGATCGTCTTCTCCATAGCCATGTTCGTTGTGACTTTTCTAGCGGTAGTGCTGTTGGTGAAAGAGGACCGCTCGAGGCTGGGAGACGCCGAAGTGAGCGGCTTCGGCACCATCCCGAACCTCATTCGAGAAGCGGTCGGTTTGAGTCGGCGCAACCCTACGATTCTCTTGCTTTTAGGCGCGGCGTCCGTAGGCGGCTTTGCGCTCAGCGGCGTGGAAACCTTCTGGCAACCCTATTTCGCCAATTTACTCGGCGGCAGCGAAGGCAACAGCGTTTTGTTCGGCTTTCTCTTAGCGGGCAGCTTCGGTCTCGGCATGGTGGGCAACCTCCTCTCGACGCCGCTCAGTAAGCTCTTCAAAAAACGTTACGCACTAGTCGCGGCGCTTTTCGGCGGGATTCAGGGCGGGATGCTCCTCCTGCTCGCGTTGCAGTCTACGGCGGGTCTCGCGACAGCGTTCTTCTGGCTCGTGTATTTCTCGAGGGGCACCATGAATTCACCCCACGCAACACTCTTCAACAGTGAGGTTCCCGCTGCTAAACGCTCGTCCATGCTCTCGGTGCAGTCGCTGGCGAACTACGTCGGCGGCGGCTTGGGGAGCATTGCGCTCGGCTATGTCTCGGAGGGCTTCTCCATCAGCACCGCTTGGATGATCGCGGCTGGGCTGCTCGCCCTTTCGCTGCCGCTCTACCTCTTGGTGGATAGACGCCGTGCTCGGTCCCTGGGAGATGAGGCTCGAGAGAAAACACTCTAATCTTCTTTATTCTGTACGAAAATAGCGCAGTAGCAACCGACCGCGATGAGAAGAGAAGCTCCGGCAACAGACCAAGCCACGCGGATAGAAAAGGTGTCCGCCAAATATCCCAAGCTCACGCTGCCCAAGAAAAAACCCAAGGAAAAAACGAGTGACCGAATGGAGAGGATCGAGGAGCGTTTCTCGTCACTGACTTCATTGTTGAGTAGCGTCGCTTGCGGCGACGCTAAAGCGCCGCGACTAAAGTAAACCAGCCAAAAGAGAGGCGCAGCAACCAGCGCGTTGGTCTGCACAGCGAGTAGGAGCACAAAGCCGAGTTGTCCGACCTCTGCAACCGCAGCGACTAGAGCGTAGCGCTGCTTAAACACACGGCTCAGCCAAATAGACGCGAGACTCCCGAGCGACGCCAAGGCGAAGCTACCTGCCAGGATGACGCCGAAGAGGTACGTGCTGCCCTCGCGTTCGCCTAAGAGCGATTTGAAAAAGGGCTGCCAAAAGGTCTCGAGCCCGCTCGTGACGAAACCGCCGAAGACGCTGGCGAGCAGAATCAGCAGAATCGTCCGGGACTTCACGCTGAGCGCGAACGCTTCTTGCAGGAGGTTAAATAAGCCCGTTGCACCCGCGCTATTCGAGTCGCCTTTGGAGCGCACCTCACGCATCAACGCTATTACAACGCCGCCGAGTACGCAGAAATACAGTGCTGAGGCTAAGATAGGCACGCCGAGGGGCGGCAGAAGCGTGGTTTCGGCGGGGGGCAAAAACGCGAACCAGTCGGGCAGAAAGCCGCCTAAAAGCGTCGCTAAAGCTAATGATACCGTCGAGAAGACTTCAGCTTGAGCTAAATGTGGCTGGATATCGATGTCGTCATCCACAGCTTTGAGCCCGTCGACAAACCACGCCTCGGGCGCACCTGAGATGAGCGCCCGCCCCGCGCCGCCGAGAACGGCGAACGCTAGAAACTGCGGGAATGAAAACGCGCTAACGAGCACGAGTTGCGCTGCGACGGTGACGCCGATGGCGATGAGCGTCACACGCCTGCGCCCGACCGTATCAGCCAAGCCACCCGTGGGGACCTCGAGCAGCACAATCGTCAGCGTATACGCCCCGAAAACGAACCCCACTTGCAAGAGGTCCAACCCTCTCGCTTGCGCGAAGAGCACGAGAATGGCGGTAGGCAGCACGGTGGCGAACCAAAACAGTGACGTGATGATGAAATAGCGCCGTCTAAGTTGTGTGAGTGTGAGAGGAGCGTTCACACCCCTCAGCCTGAATGCTACGCTACTTGAAATGGAAGAGGTCAATTACAGCGGTGAGCCAGCCTATACGGTGCACGATGAGAAACAAGCGAAACTCCTCAGCGAGCACGCCAGCTTTCGGTACTTCGCACCCTTTCTGGCGCGAGACTGCACGGTGAGCTGCGCCGCCAAAGAGGTTGGTTGCAAGGTAGACACGATGTTCTACCGCGTCAGAACCTTTTTGAAAGCCGGGCTGCTCCACGTCGTTCGCGCCGAGAAGCGCGCGGGCAGGTCCGTCAAGTATTACCGCTCCGTGCACGACACCTACTTCATTCCTTTCAGCGCTACGCCTTTCGCCGATTTTGAAGAGGAGGCGCGGAGTACGCTCCGCGCGCATGAAGACGTGATTGCTAGGGAGTTGGCACGTTTCGTACACGCGCTGAACCGACGCGGGCGGCGCATCTTTCGCGGCAAAGACGGCGAAGTGAGCGCACATACTGCTAAGAGTGACACCCACACGCTCAACTATGACCTCCTGCCTCAGCTACCCTATAGTGGTGACGTTGCCGAAGGTGCGCCCACCGAGCTTTTCTCCGACACGCTGCACCTCACTGACGAAGAAGCGAAAGCGTTACTCAGCCACCTCTATAGGTTGCGGCTGGACAGTAAGTTCGAGAAAGCACCGTCGCGTCGTCCTTATCTACTGCAGTTAGCGTTAGTTCCCCTCTCGTCCTGAATAACGAACACGTTCTCGCGATCTTTTTTAACCGTATAGAGCAAGACTCGAGACCCCTCACCATGAAAAAGCGCACATTCGCATTCTCCTAGCGTGGTAGCGTAAGAAGAAAAGGTCTGCGCTTAGGGCGCGGACTAAACTATTTAGACGGGGACACGTTATCCCCTCATTTTTTGAGGTGACTTATGCACAAAATTCTACTTATTCCAGGCGACGGCATCGGCTTAGAGGTCGTTCCGGCGACGCAGCGGGTCTTGGAGGCGACGGGGTTGGACTTGGAGTTCGGTCACGCCGAAGCGGGTTGGGACACTTTCCAGAAAACAGGCAACAGCGTTCCTGACATCACGTTGGAGAAGATTAAAGCCACCGACGCTACCCTAGCCGGAGCCTTCACCAGCCCGAGCAAGAAAGTCCCCGGCTTTCAGGGCGCAATTCGCTACATGCGGCGTAACTTGGACCTCTTCGCCAACTTGCGCCCCGCCAAGTCGCGCCCGATCCCCGACTCGCTTCAGGGCGTGGACATGCTCATGGTGCGCGAGAACACGCAGGGGCTCTATGTAGAGCAGGAGCGGCGCTACGAAGACGTGGCGATTGCGGATACGGTGATTACCAAAAGCGCCTCGGAGCGCATCGCGAAAGTCGCCTTAGAAGAGGCGCGTAGACGCCGCAAGAAGCTCGCGGTCATCCACAAGGCGAACGTCTTGCCGCTGACGACGGGGCTCTTTTTGGAGTCGGCAGTCAACGTGGCGAAAGACTATATCGACGTGGAAACCTACGACGTGATTGTAGACGCCGCCGCTATGAAGCTCGTGCGCGAGCCGCAGAACTTCGACGTGCTCGTGACGACGAACCTCTTTGGGGATATTCTCTCGGATTTGATGGCGGGGCTCGTGGGCGGTTTAGGACTCGCGCCGAGCGCAAATATCGGGCTCGAGAACGCCATCTTCGAACCCGTCCACGGCAGCGCCCCCGACATCATGGGTCGTGGGATTGCCAACCCCGCCGCAACGATCCTAACGGCGGCGCTGATGTTGGAGCATCTGGGTGAACAAGAGACGGCGCAGAAGCTCGATAAGGCGGTGGATACGGTTTTAGCAGAAGGTCCGCTCACGGCTGATTTGGGAGGCAAGGCGAATACAGAAGAGTTTACGGACGCGGTGATTGACGCGCTGTCAAATTCGTAGAAGCGCTTTCGTTATGCTACTCACTCTTGAAGTCAAAGGTTTTTTCAGTCCAGACCTCGAGTACGGGCGCGAGCCTGACGAGCCCGACAACTGCTCCTTACGCGTCGAAGTTGACATCGGTGTAAAAGGTGGAGAGGGCGCGGATGTATTCTCTTTCATCGTCACTACGCCGAAAGCTTTACTGAACTACACGGGCTATCAGTGGGGACGCGGCTGGCTCCTTCTCGAGTATTTCTCTTGGTCTCAAGTTGAAGAGATTGTTGAAGAGCTATGCGCCGATATGAGCGGCGTATCGTGGGAGCAAATCGCGAGAGAACTTAACAAGTGGTTGCACTGGGAATACGATAACTACCGAGCTTAGTCACGCTATAGCGAATAGAAACTCAAAAGAACCTTGACATGCTGCAAACGTTGACTCGAGCCTCCGATACACTAGCGTATGTCTGAATCTCCCTCCACTTCCCTTAAAGTCGCCATCGTCGGCGCGTCCGGCTACGCGGGCGGCGAGTTCTTGCGCCTAGCCCTCGGTCATCCTCACTTAGAGGTCACGCAAGTTACAAGTGAGCGCTTCGCCAAGCAACCCGTCCACATGGTTCATCCGAATTTGCGCGGCGCATCTAAGCTGCGCTTCTCGTCCATTGACGATTTGCAAGAGGCTGACCTCTTGGTCTCCGCCTTGCCGCACAAAGAATCCGCCAAACGCTTCGATAACCTCTCTAAATTCGCGCCGCGCATCGTGGACTTAGCGGCGGACTTTCGGCTGGACAGCGCCCTCGTTTATGAGAAATACTACGGCGAGAAGCACCCCAGGGAGGACCTTCTCGGCAAGTTCGTCTACGGCAACCCGGAGTTGCACCGCGAAGAACTGCGAGACGCCACGCACATCTCGGGCGCGGGCTGCATCGCGACGACGACGATTTTAGGGCTCTATCCGCTTCTCAAGTACGCCGTGCCTGCGCGCGGTGACATCATCGTGGAGGCGAAAATCGGCTCCTCGGCGGCGGGCAACCGTCCGACGGAGGCGGGGCATCACCCGGAGCGCATGGGCGTGGTGCGCACCTATGCGCCGACGGGTCATCGCCACACCGCCGAGATTCAGCAGGAACTTCCAGGCGAATTCCCCATCCATCTCACCGCGACGGCGGTGGAGCGGGTGCGCGGTATTTTAGTGACGGCGCACGTCTTTCTGCCTGACGGCTACTCGGACAAAGATGTGATGGGCGCGTACCGCGAGGCGTACAGCGAGGAGCCCTTCATCCGATTGGTGACGGCGCGAAAGGGCATCCACCGCGTGCCTGACCCCAAGATTTTGGACGGGACGAACTTCTGCGATATCGGCTTCGAGGTGGATAACGATACGGGGCGCGTCGTGGTGATGAGCGCTTTAGATAACCTCGTCAAAGGAACAGCGGGACACGCGCTGCAAGCCTTGAATATCAGTATGGGGTGGGATGAGGGGTTGGGTTTGGCGTTTACCGGGCTCCATCCTTAGCCTCAGGGCTCAGCAAAGATTTAGCCATTATGTCAACCTTTTGAGGCTGAAGTGACAAATGCGTATGGCAGAAGTGATAAATGTAACATTGTATGAAGTATTTCAATACTTCGGGGTAAACTTAGACACGATGAGCGATTTGCCGAACATCAGCCTCGGGTTGCAAAAGCGCCGAACGCGCACCTTTGCGCTCCGGCTCGGTCTACGTCTGATTATCGTCTCGACTATCGTCCTCTTCTTGTCTAAGAACTTCATGGCGTACGCGCTCGCTGCTGTGGCGAGTAGCGCGTTTATCTATACGCTGGCAGTCGTTCTTTACCGCCGCAATCATGACGCCGCTGATCTGCTCCTTACGCTCGGTGACTTACCTGCGCTCGTCGCGGTGGTGCATCTTCCTTCGCACGAACTCGGTTTCGAGGCGCTCATCCCGGCGTGGCTCATTGGGGTCATGGTGATGAATTTGCGCAAAGAGACGCCGCTCTTACTTCTCGTCCACAGTGTAGGCGCGTGGCTCGTCCTCGTTTCTCACGCACCCAGTACGACGATGCCGCTGACCTACCTCTTCACGCAGACCTTGAGCATCAGCTTAGCGAGCGTAATCGCCTTTGGTCTGGTGCGGGAACAGCGCCAACACCGCACCGACGAACTCACAGGGGTGCTCGCCCGCCGCGCCGGGGTGCGTGAACTCTATGCGTTTATGGCGCGTTGCTCAGGGTGCAGTGTAGCCTTTATCGACCTGCGCGGTTTCAAGCAGATTAACGATAGTCACGGTCACAGCGTAGGGGATGAGGTGCTCGCGGTGATCGCTGAGCGCTTAAAACGAACGGTGCGGAGCCGCGACGTCATCTTTCGCTACGGCGGCGACGAGTTCATCGTGGCGAGCGATTCGGGTCATCTGGATAGGCGCTTGCGAGAGGTCTTTTGTGAGCTGGTGGTCTCGAGCATCGGCCCCCTCAGGGTAGATGCCCGCATCGGCACCCTGCAAGCCAACGCTGACACGACCTTAGACCACGTTCTTCACGAAGCTGATAGACGCATGTACGCCGACGCAAGAGCCTGACCTCTTTGGAAAAGCACGTAAAATAGAGGCGTGCCGAACGTCTTAACGCTCTCCAAAGCGGATGCCCGCCGCCTCACGGCGAACTATCACTTCACACGAACGGATATTAAAGGTGTTTTTGAACGTTTAGGCAGTGTTCAATACGATCCCCTAAATCCGGTTGGGCGAAACCACGATTTAGTCTTGCAGGCGAGAGTGCCAGACTATGAAGTGGGCGCTTGGGAAGAGGTGGCTTACCGGGTTGGAGAGCGCTCGATTTACGACGCCTGGGACAAGCAAGCCTGTTTGGTGCCCGTGTCAGATTGGGCGTACCGGAGGCTCTATCACGCACACTTTTTACCGCGTTGGTCTGAGCGGGTGTTAGAGCCGCACCGAGAAGCAGTGAAGGTGACGCTTACCGAATTGGAAGAGAGAGGTCCCCTTTCATCCTTAGAGTTCACCGACCAAGCGCATATCAAGGATTGGCGCGGCTCGTGGCACGGTCCTAAGCTCGTCAAGAATATCTTGCGGGCGCTCTGGTACACCGGGCAGATCGTCACCCATCACCGCGACAAAGGGCGGCACGTCTACAGTTTGCCTGAAGCGGTCATCCCCGAGAGGTATTTAGCGCGAGAGGTCAGCGCAGACGAAAGCCTCCGTCACATCGTTTTGCGCCGCCATCAGAATACCGGACTATTGCGACCCAACGCAGACGCGGCGCTGTGGACGCCGATTAGAAGTACGGCGCGTAAACCTCTTGTTGACACTCTGGTTCAAGAGGGTGAGTTGGTTAGACTCGAGATAGACACCCAAACCTATCACGCTTTGCCTCACGTTCTGAATTCACTCGAGTACCCTGGGGGCGAGCCCCGCATGACCTTTCTCGCCCCGCTCGACAGTTTGCTATGGGACCGAAAAGCGGTGGCGCACCTCTTCGACTTCGACTATGTCTGGGAAGTCTACAAGCCTGAACGGGAGCGGAAGTGGGGGTATTACGTCTTACCCGTCTTCTACGGGGACAGGTTCGTGGCGCGGTTTGACTCGAGGCTGACGGACGACACTTGGCATCTCTACCGCTGGTGGTGGGAAGAGGGTGTAGAGCTTGATGCAGAGATATTGACCTCTTTAGATGACGCTGTAAAGAGGTTTAAGCGGTATTTAGGTGCGGACAAGGTCAAGTTGCCGAGAGGTTTAGATAAGGCGACCAGAGCGGCGTGGCAAGCTGGAGCAAAAGGATAATCTATACTGGTGCTATGGCTTACGCACCGCTGAATTACCTCTTGAGTGTAGAGGAGTACCTCGAGTTTGAAGAAGAAGCGTCTATGCGCCATGAATATGTCGCTGGAACGCTCTACGCCCTTGCTGGTGGGACGAAGCGTCACAACCTCATCATCAACAATCTGATGTTTGCGCTTATGGCAGCCTCGAGAGGTGGTCCTTGCCGCGTCTACTCCGAAGAGGTCAAAGTGCGCCCCACCCACGACCTCTTCTACTATCCCGACGTGATGGTGACGTGCCACGGTGAGGGGGATGACCCACTCCTTACAGCGACCTATGAAACGGAGCCTTGCTTGCTTATCGAAGTGTTGTCGAAGAGCACGTCGCATATTGATAAACGCGAAAAGTTTGCAGCCTACAAGCAGATCAAAACCTTAAAAGCGTATGTCATCGTGCATCAGGATAATAGGCTCGTTGAGCGGTATTGGACTGACGACAAAGGGCGTTGGCAACATGCACAGGTTTCCGAGGGTGGACAAATTCCCTTAGATTGCCCTAAAGTAACGCTCAGCGTTGAAGAGGTCTACGAGGGTCTTACCTTTTAGTACTCGTTGAAAGAGGTCAGTTCACTGTCAGCACGGACAGGAGGCTCGAGCTTAGCGCCGGGGAGCCAAAGAATAATCTATACTGGCGTTATGGCTTACGCACTGCCTGACCACTTCTTGAGCGTGGAGGAGTATCTCGAGTTCGAACAGAAAGCCTCGGTGCGCCACGATTATATTGCCGGAACGCTCTACACGCTTGCGGGTGCAACGAAAAGGCACAACCTCATCGTAAGAAATGTAAGCGGATATTTGTGGCTTGCCGCGAGAGGAACGCCCTGCCGCGTTTACGCCGAAGATGTCAAGATGCGACCCGCTGATAACCTCTTCTACTACCCCGATGTCATGGTGGCGTGTCACGAAGAGGAAGGCGACCCGCTTTTTGAAACAGCGCCCTGCTTACTCATTGAGGTTTTATCGGACAGCACCGCGCATATCGACAAGCGAGAGAAGCTCGTTGCGTATCAACACGTGAAAAGCCTGCAAACGTACCTCTTGATTCATCAGGAGAGAAAACTCGTCGAGCGCCACTGGCTAGACGCTGAAGGGCGCTGGCAACACGCGCAGGTCTCTGAAGGAGAGCAGATTGTGCTCGAGTGCCCCGACATGACCCTCAGCGTTGAAGAGATTTACGAGGACATCCGTTTTTAGTGTTTGTCCAGCAAGGTCAGTTCACTGTCAGCACGGATAAGGAGAGGCTCAAGCCCGCCGTCATTGCTGATTATCTCGAGCGTTCTTATTGGGCGAAGGGACGCTCCAAAAAGGTCATCGAAACCTCTTTGCAGCATTCCGAATGTTTTGGACTCTATGACGGAGAGAAGCAAATCGGTTTTGCCAGGGTCATTACCGACTACGCGACGTTTGCATACTTAGCGGATGTATTTGTCTTAGAGTCCTATCAGGGAAGAGGTCTTGGCAAGTGGCTCGTCAAAACAGTGCTCGCTCACCCCGACCTCTCCACATGTCGCTGGGAACTCGGCACGAAGGACGCGCACGCGCTCTATGCGCAGTTTGGCTTTGAGAAACCGACGAGTGACCGGGTGATGAAGCGGGTTTCTGTTGCGAGGGAGCCGCTTTAAGTGTGCTAACATATATGGCATGAAACGAACGACGGTGTATTTAGAAGAGCCGACAGACTTAAAACTTACGCGCCTAGCAAAGCAGCAGGGGCGCTCGAAAGCTGAACTCATCCGTGAGGTTCTTGGTGAGCATGTCGAAGAGGCTGAGAAAAAGCCTTTCGAAGTGCCCGATTGGGTAGGTATAGCGAGTAGCGAGGGTGCCTACACAGCAGAAGAGGATGAGGCTTTGTTGGGGAGGCTCATCGAGGAAGACTACGAGCGGGTTATGAAGGAGTGGAACGCTCACGAACAGGATGATTCCGCTGATTCTCGCTGATACAAGTGGTGTTATGGCACTTTTAGACACGCGCCACGTGCTCCACGAGGAGACGAAGCGCTACTTGCCCGACTTACTTGTTCCTAGTGCCATCCTCTGCGAAGTGGATTATCTGGCGAGCATACGGTTCGGTTCACGGATTGCTAAGAGGTTTTTAGCGGGTGTTGCGGAAGAAAAGATACCGTTTCTCAACGCTGACTTGCAAGATGTTCAGCTTACTTATGCGTTGATGGAGCGCTACGCCGACGCCGATATCGGTTTTGTAGATGCGAGTATCGTAGCGCTCGCTGAGCGTCACAAGATAAGAAGAGTCTTGACCCTAGACCGCAAACACTTCAGCTTCGTCCAAGCGCCGACGCTCGGCTATCTGGAACTCCTCCCATGACTCCCATGATTGTCGTTAAAGTCGGCGGCTCTTTAGGTATCGACTATGACGCTTTATGTGAAGACGTCGCCGCGCTCTGGAAAGAGGGGCAAAAACTTATTTTGGTGCACGGCGGCAGCGCTGAAACGAACCGTATCGCAGAAGCGTTGGGTCATCCGCCCAAGTTCGTCACCTCACCGAGCGGCTACACCAGCCGCTTCACTGACCGCGAGACCTTGGAGATTTTCGAGATGGTCTACTGCGGTAAGGTGAATAAGGGCGTCGTGGAGCGGTTGCAGAAGTTGGACGTGAACGCGGTGGGCTTGTCGGGTCTGGACGGGCGCATCTTTGAGGGGAAACACAAAGATAAGGTGCGGAGCGTCGAGAACGGTAAGACGAAAGTGCTGCGCGGGGACCATACGGGGACGGTAGAGCGGGTCAATACGAATTTATTGAACCTCTTGCTCGAGAATGGCTACTTGCCTGTCTTAACGCCGCCAGGCTCGAGCTTTGATGGCGTCGCCGTGAACGTAGACGGCGACCGCGCCGCCGCCGCTGTCGCCACCTCTTTACAAGCGGACGCGCTTCTACTCCTTTCCAACGTACCCGGCCTGCTGCGTGACTTTCCCGACGAGGCGAGTTTGATTCGTGAGATTCCAGCGGGGGAGGTGGAGGACTATCTTGAGTATGCCCAAGACCGCATGAAGAAGAAAGTTTTAGGCGCAGCCGAAGCGGTGCAAGGGGGCGTAAAGCGTGTGGTGTTTGGTGATGCGAGAGGTGAAGGTTCGGTGCGGCGGGCGCTAGAGGGCGCGGGTACGGTAGTATCGTAGTGTATATTTTTAGGTTCAAGCGCATGAGGTTACGTTAAACGAGGAGCCAAGATGACGCAGGTGAGAAGCCGTACCCAAGAGATTTTAGAACGCGAAGCGCAGCACTATTCAGGTCTGTGGCAGCCCGACATCGTCTTCGTGCGCGGCGAGGGTGTCAAGCTCTGGGACGCGGAGGGCAAGGAGTATCTCGACTGCATGGCGGGCATCGCGGTGGCGAGTGTGGGTCACGCCAATCCGAGGCTGCAACAGGCCATCTCCGAGCAAGCGAGCAAGCTCATCGCTTTCGCGCAAAACGTCGGGAACGGCACCAGAGCGGACTTCTTGGACAAGCTCTTCACCTTTGTGCCTGCACCCTTAAACCGCGTTTTCTTGGCTAACTCCGGCTCTGAGGTAAACGAGGCGGCGCTCAAGTGGGCACGCGCCGTCACGGGCAAAACCCGCTTCGTCGCGGCGATGCGCGGCTTCTCCGGGCGGACGATGGGCGCGGTCTCACTCACTTGGGAGAAGAAGTACCGTCAGCCTTTCGGCAAGCTCATCGAAGAGGTGGACTTCATCCCCTACAACAACGTGGAGAAGTTAGAGGAAGCGGTGACGGACGAGACGGCGGCGGTCTTTTTAGAACCCATCCAAGGCGAGGGCGGCATTCGCCCCGCGACGCGCAAATTCTTACAAGCCGCCCGCGATTTGACCGAAGATCACGGCGCGATGCTCATCATGGACGAGATTCAGTCCGGGGTGGGGCGCACAGGCGCATTCTTAGCCTCTGAGCACTACCTCTTAGAGCCCGACATGGTCACGCTCGCCAAAGGTTTGGGCGGCGGTGTGCCGATCGGCGCACTCCTCATGACCGATGAAGTTGCCGCCGGGATGCCTAAAGGTGGTCACGGCACGACGTTTGGCGGTAATCCGCTGGCGTCGGCGGCTGGGCTGGCTGTACTGCAAGAATTTGAAGAGCGCGACCTCTTGGAGCACGTCAAGCACGTCGGCAATCACTTTCGCAAGGCGCTGATGGCGATTGAGTCCGACAAAATTCGCGAGGTGCGTGGGGTCGGCTTGATGCTCGGGGTGGAGCTTAAAGAGAAGGTTGCGCCTTACATTTCTGCTTTGCGTGATGCAGGTGTGATTGTGATCAACGCCGGGGCGATGGTGATTCGGTTTGTGCCGCCTTTGATTATTTCGGAGGAAGAGGTGGATGAGGTGGTGAGGCGGTTTAAGAGGGTGTTGGAAGAGATAAAATGAGAGTTAGCACGTAAATAAACTTCTCAGTTGATTTGACTAAATGCTATTTTCTGAGAGGTTGACTTGGAAATTGCTGATTTAATTCTTGACGTTCTGATTCTGCTCTGGCTTGGAGTAGAAACATTCTTCCGTTCATATGTAAGTGAAAAAGGCAAAAATCTCGCCACTAAAGAAGATATTGAAGAAATTACGCGCAGAATAGAAGGTGTCAAAACAGAGCTTTTTGAGCACCAAACTCGTTATTCTTCATTTCATCAAAAGAGATTTGAAGTTGTAGGTCGTACTTTTGAGTTGTTGCATGACCCATATGAATACATTGGTCATATGGTTGATCCTCTTCAAAGGGGTGGAAATGAAGAAGAGGTTGAAAGGCAAAAGCAAGCGAAGGATACTTTCAATCAGCTCTCTGGATACTATTGGAAGCATAAAATTTATTTTTCCAGCGACTTGTGCAAAAGCATAGAGTCTACACTTGAGATTATGGAAGATGTTGTCAAGAAGTACAAATTGAGCATTAAGCATCCTGATCAAAGTCGTGGACTCGAGCTTTGGAGCGAAGCTCATCAGACGATGAAAAATGAAGTTCCAGCACTTCGTTCAAAACTCGGGAGGCAGTTTAGAGAAAATGTGACTGTCCAGCGGCGCGCAGACGATACATAACTGTAGACGATATTTCACGTATTAAAGTAGACTGGCTAAACGAGGTGGAGATTATGCAAACCACGTCTCAAAACCCAAACATCATGAGCGGTGCACTCGTCTTTGCAGGCACGAGGGTACCAGTAGACATCCTCATTGATTACCTCAAAGCAGGCGAGACGTTAGAACGGTTTTTAGAGGGTTTCCCAACCGTAACACGCGAACAAGCAGAAGCCTTTTTGCAAGAAGCGTTAGAGTCTATAAAGTCGCAGCATGAAGCTGCTGCTTGACGAAAATATAGACCAAGCGCTTAAAGCCCTCTTTGACGACGACTTTGAAGTTATCACGGTTGCCGAGAGAGGATGGAAGGGTAAACAAAATGGTGAACTCCTTCGTTCAGCCGCGAGAGAGTTTGATGTCTTTGTGACGATGGACAGAAATTTAGAGCATCAGCAAAACCTCGGCGTTTTGGATTTAGCAGTTGTCGTCATTCGTGCTTACAGCAACGCCTTTGTGGTCGTTTCTAAAATAATGCCGAAAGTCAACCAAACGGTGCGTAATGCGAAAGCTGGTGTTGCAACGCATGTCACGCAGTAGCTCGAGCTTCTTTACAATCTAATGGGTTAGCATCGCTTCATGCTCAACCCGACTAGGCTCCTCAGACAAACTATCGCCATCCCCAGCGTCTCAGGCTCTGAGGGAGAGGTTGCCGCGTATCTCGTCTCGCAGATGCGCACCTTCGCAAGAGAGGCGTTTGTGGATGAGGCAGGTAATGCAGTTGCTCGAGTCGGACACGGACCCCTCAGCGTCACGTTTTTAGGGCATATCGACACTGTACCGGGTGAGATTCCCGTCGAAACGAAAGAGGGCAAGCTCTACGGGCGGGGCTCGGTGGACGCGAAAGGACCCTTTTGTACAGCAGTCGCCGCAGCCTCTCTACTCAGTGAAGAGGTCCTGGAGAAACTGACCTTCACGCTCATCGGCGCGGTAGAAGAAGAGGTCGCGTCCAGCAAGGGGGCGCGGTTTGCGCTGCAAAACTACCCCAAACCTGACCTCATCATCATCGGTGAGCCAAGCGGCTGGGACGCAGTGACGCTCGGGTATAAGGGGCGGCTTGTCCTCAAACTCAAGGTGGAAAAAGAGAACTTTCATAGCGCGGGTGAGGGCACCACGGCGGCTGAGGATTTAGTCGTGTGCTGGCAGCAGGTCAAGACTTGGGCGGACGGATATAACGCTGATACCAAAGGTATTTTCGATCAGGTTCAGGTGGCGCTGCAAAGTATCAGCAGTGAGAGTGACGGGCTCGAGCAGCGTTCGCAAGGGGTCATCGGGTTGCGGTTGCCGCCTGCGTTACCGCCACAAGAGGCTAAGGAGAGCTTGGAGGACCTTTTGGCTGAGAGCCGCGCGGACCTGGCCTTTCTCGGTTCTGAAGTCCCTTACCGCAGCCCAAAAGATACACCGCTTACGAGAGCGTTTCGCACGGCGATACGCTCCCGAGAGGGCAAGCCGCGCCTCAAGCTTAAAACGGGCACGTCGGACATGAACGTGGTCGCGCCGCGCTGGAACGTGCCGATGTTGGCGTACGGTCCGGGCGACTCGGCGCTCGACCACACGCCGCGTGAATATCTTTCGCTATGGGAATACGAGCGGGCGATCAAGGTGCTCAAAGGGGCACTAGACAACCTTGTCTGACCCGTTCTGAATGAGTTTTCTTACTCCGCGCAGAAGAGGTGGAGTGCATATTAGAGAGGTCACTCTCATAGAGGAACGGAGTCTCTATACTCGAAGTTATGCTTAGACCTGAGATGGTGGCGCTCGAGCTTCTCGAATATAAAATAGGTGACCTCGTCGCCGGTTACGAGCCGACGGGCGGGGCGCAGAGCGTCGCCCCGCTCCACAGCCACCTGACGCAGTTTCGGGGGGAGCTGAGCGCCGAGGCGCGAGAGCGGTTCGCAACGGCGAGCCAGGAATTGGCGCGGCTCGGCGTAATTGAAGCGGCGCTGGAGATTACTTCTGACGAAGCGGACGACGTCACCTTCGACCTCTCTTTCGATCAGTTGGAGCTGGGCACCTCCATCGCAGAAGAGGCGGCTAAGCAGGTGCTCGCGAGTGAAGCGGACATCCTGCTGAGCCCGGCTGAACGCGAAGAGCAGCGCGTTTTGAAACGTTTAGCGCAGCGCGTTTGGTGGGCGGGGGTAGAGCGGACGTTGGGGCGTCTCGCGGCGACGTACCGCGCCGAGCGTGAGCGCTACACGGTGCGCCTCCTCTACGGGGCACTTCGCAACCTCACGCGCTACGCGCAGACCAAGACGTTCGCCCACGATCCTACGCTCGTTCACTTCGAGGTCCAAGAGGCGGTCTTAGAGCGCTCTGACCCTCTGTATTCATTCAACGATGTGGGAAGCGTGACGGAGCTTTTGCGCGAATTCGCCGAGACCGCGCTGAGCTTCAAAGCGCCTAAAAGCCCCTACCGGAAGCTCGAGCTTGACGAAGCGCAAACGCTCGCCTACTTGCGCCGCTTCACCTTAGCCGTCGCCCGCAATCCTTATGCGGGGCGGCTAAGCTCGCTGCCGAGCCACGATGTAGACGCGCAGCAACTCCGGCAGATGATTCAAGCCTTGAGCCGCGAACCGCTCTCCGACGCCGAGCGCTCGGCGCAGCGTAGCGCCCTAGAAGCCCGCTTGCAAGCCGCGTGGGAGCGTGAACGTTCGCAGCGTTCCATGTTCGAACGCGACACCGAGGCGTTCGCCCGGTCCGCCGAGATGTTCTTCGCGCAGCTAGAGCAGCTTTTGCCCAAACGTATCGGCGGCGCGGCACCTGAGCCGAGGCTGCCAGGCGGCGTGCTATTCGCGGAGAATTCAGCGCTCAACTTGACGGCGATTCCGCGTAGCGCAACCGCGCTAACGCTGCGGCTCAAAGGACCGATGCGCTTCTCGCTCGCGGGGGTGGACGTTGCGATCATTGGCTCACCTCAAGCGTGGACGCTCGTCTTGGAAGGCGAAGAGAGGTCTTTTGCTGACGCCGTTCAGCTACGCGAAAAAGGCAAGCGCGTCGCGGCATTTTTAGAGGAGGACTACCTCTATTTAGACGTGCGCGACGACGTGCGCTCCTTGTCCGCACTTATTGCCGAGGCTTTAGCCGTTCATACGACGCTGCGCCTAGGGTTTTTAGACCTCTTGAAAACGGCGGTGGGCAGTCAAGCAGGTGAGCCTCAAGAAACCGCCAAGCGCGCCTTGACACGGCTCGGACGGTTGGTCGCGCAAGCGCCGGACAAGCGCCGAGCGTTGGAAGGGCTCTGTGCGAGCGCCGCCAAAGCGAGCGGTACTCCTTTCGCAGGCTCGGCGCGAGAGATTTTCCTCCAGCACCTGCACCTCGCCGTCACCTCCCCCGACGACGACCTGATCGAGTCGCTGAAAGGGACGCGCCGCCAACTTCTGGATGAACCGCTCAACCTCCGCGTTGCGGGGCAGCCGCTCAGCGTGCGCCGCTATCACGATCGCCCGTCGGGTGCGCCGGAGAGCGCCGTGGTGATGATGCCGGGCGCGCCCCTCGGTGCGCTCAGCGACTACGCACTCTTCGAGGTACCGGGAGGCACGCTACTCTGCGCGTTAGCGGCGGGCGAGTTCGCGGCGGTCCACCTCCAAGACGAAGCGGCGCAGACGTTGCATTTTTAGCAGTGCAAGTGCACTCTTGGCAGAGAGCATAGAACGGCTCGAGGAAGAATCTTCACGTAACCTGTTTGCGCAACGCGCCCCACGCCTTTCTGTCGGCTTGCGCATTGGCTTCCCGTAGACCATCCACGTGGTCAGCGGGAAGCCCCGGTATGAAAAATGAATGTCCTACGTTTTCAAAGAAGAGGTGTCGGACCTGTGAGGCTCTGCCGACCTCTTCGAACCTTTTAGCAATGGCGTCAGACATAGCGTCTGCGTGCCACGTTCCGTCCTCCGCCCCTGAGAGCAGTAGAATCTGCGCGTTGGTTTGCTCGACAGGAACACGCGCTCGCCGCCTGACCTCTTCATCCTCTAAAGCGCGTTCATGAAACGCCCTGAGTTTCGTCTTATCGAACGTCCTGTAGAAGTCTTCGTCCGCGTCAAACCGCGCGAAGGGTAGTGGCTCACCCTGCCACGTCCACGATGACTTCGCCTTCTCATCCTGGCTCATTCGCGCCGCCTCCCAGACGTAAGCGCTCGGCGCATAAGCCACCACTTTGCGGATGTCGTCTCGTTTGGTGGCGAGGAGAAGTGCGGCTTCTGCGCCCTTGGAAAAGCCGACGACGGCGGGGTCATCGGTAAGGACTTGGGGATGCGCCTTCAACTTATCTAGCGCGCTCGCGAACACCTCCAAGGGAATCTCCGTCAAGCTCGTCGGCAAGCCGAACTCACCTCGCCAGTCGAAGTAAGCCACCGCCAGAGCCGCTCGCCCTGACGCGGCGATGAGGGACGCCACCTGATTCGACCACGCGAAGCCACCCACCGAGCCGCCAATGACGAGCACGCCTTGGGTAACATCAGGGTAAATGGGCAAGAAGAGGTTGGCGGTGACGTCACCCCGCCACATCTCTCGCGTACAGCGAAAGAGGAAGTGGCGCTTGATACGTTCCTTAGCGACCTCTTGACCCTCTAAACTGGCGGTGAGTGTGACCTCAAGCTCCTCCTGAAATACGCTCCCCGAATAGGCTGAGAAGGGCGACGTGGGTTCGTCTTGGGGCTTCATCGACCAGTACAAACCGTAGGCATCGGAGCCTGACCAAGCTGCTCGGAGAGGCTGCGCGGCAGCGAGGTCTACGGTTCCTGCCGAGGACGCTTCGTAAAGTGCGTGACTCCGCCACGATTGCCCGACATCGTCTTGCATCGCCGCCTCAACCCGAACGGTAGAGCCAGGCGGCAAGCCGACAAGTTGACCCCAAAGAGGTGCGTCTACCCTAGCGTCTCGCGGAAGATTTTCAAACCTCACCATCTCGGACCCCTTTCTAAACTATAGTAAATTTGTTAAACTATAGTTATAGTAGAGTGAAGAGGTGGTTTTGTCAAATGCTCCAAGAACTCGGTCATGAACTCCGCGCTGCGAGAAAGCAAAAAGAGCTGACGCTCCAAGAGGTGGCGGAGCCCGCCAAGATTTCACTGACGTATCTGCAGAAGCTCGAGCGTGGTGGCGTCAATAGTCCTTCGCCGCGCGTGCTAAAGAGGTTGGCGGAGGTGCTCGGCGTCTCTTATTCGCGTTTGATGGAGCTAGCGGATTACCTTATGCCGGAACCGTCGCCCTATCCGCATATTCCCAAAGAACTCGCAGATAAGCGGTTGAGTGAGGAAGAGTGGCGGGCTGTGCTGGCGTTTATGGGGTATTTAGAGGCGCAACGCGGCTAAGGTTGACCCTTCGCAAACGTCTGGTTGAACGCCGCTGATTCCCCTTTCGGAATGCTCAAGGAGCGCCACGCCGCGCCGCAAAGATGCTTTGCTAAAAAGACGATTTGCCCCACGTGGTAGGCGTAGTGGCTGAGCTGGCGGTTGACGGCCTCTAACACGGTGTGCGCTTCGCCGCGAATGGTGACATGCTGCAAGAGGTGATGAGGTTCCAAGCCTTCCAGCGCCCCGAAAAGTGTTGCCCAGCCCCTCTCCCACGCTTCTAACAACACCTCTTTGGACTCCTGAATGACAAACTCGAGGTCTCTATCACGCTCCGCCTTTTCACCGTCGCTCGTCAAGAAGTTGCGCCACCGAGACCTCATGTTGCCGCTCACATGTTTGACGATAACGGCGACACTGTTGTCTTCGCTCCCTAAAACCGTGAAGAAGTCACTTTCTGCTTGGGCGATGGCGTCGTCAGCGAGAGTTTTGAGGCTTCGGAAACGGCGCTGGATATCCTGAAGATAATGCGCCCCAAGCTCATCCATCCAACCCCGCCTGCTCCCGCACGATTCGCGCGATGTTCGAAACGTCCTCATCGCCGAGCCCGCGCTTCATGAGGCTCGTCTCGAGCTGCGCCACGTACGCCGCCGTCGGAATCGCCACGCCTAATTCCTCCGCCGTTTCTAAAGCAATTCCCAGATCCTTCCGGTGGAGCCGCGTGCGAAAGCCGAGCGGGTACTCGTTTTCGATCATGTTCTTCGCGCGGTTCGTCAAAACCCAAGAGCCGGCCGCACCCCCTGAGACCGCCTGATGCGCCGCTTCGATGTCGAGCCCTGCCGCCAAACCAATCGCCATCCCCTCAGCGACAGCGGCGTACGTTCCCGCGATGATGACCTGGTTAATCGCTTTCGTCACCTGACCGCTGCCGACTGGACCGACGAGCGTGATAGTCTTGCCAAGATGTTCTAAAACTTCGCGGACGCGCGCCAAGACCTCTTCTCTGCCGCCCACCATGATCGAGAGCGTGCCCTCTTTCGCCCCTTCGCTGCCGCCGGAAACGGGCGCGTCGAGCATTTGGACCTCCTTCGCGGCGAGCTTTTCGGCGATGTCTCTCGTCACGCTCGGGCTGATGGTGCTCATGTCCACGACGATACTGCCTGCTTTAACGCTGTGGATGACGCCTTCGTCGCCTAGAATGACGGCTTCTACATCGGGTGTGTCGCTGACCATTGTAATGATGAGGTCTGCACCTTCGGCGGCTTCTCGGGGGCTGCTGGCGCGTTTCGCTCCCGCTTCCGCTACAGGTTCTTCACGTTCGCGTGTTCGGTTGTGCACCGTCACGTTGTAGCCCGCCTCGACTAAGCGCTTCGCCATCGGTGCGCCCATCGTGCCCAGGCCGATAAAAGCAACTTTCACTATAAAACCTCCTGAATGCCAAACTAACGTTTGAGAGTAGCAATGAGTCCAAAGCAATGAGCAATGAGTGTAAAAGGCTTCTACTCATTGCTCATTGCTTTGGACTACCTTAGCAGCTTCTACACTAAAATAGATGGACGCAGATATTATCTTAGAACGTGTGTGCTCGCAGATGTTCTCTACAGTGAGAGCGTACGTGACTAGACAATACCTGCTGTTAGACCTCCCCCTCCCAAATCGGCTCCACCGTATTCAGTAGCCGCTTCGCCACCACTTGGTTGTGCGAGGTGATCTGCTCGCGGCGCGGCATCTCGTCCCACTGGGAGAGGTCGTCATGAAAGGTCTTAGTCAGCGGGTTCGAACTGCGCTTCTGCCACTGGTCCAACCAGGCTTGCGGCACGTCTTCGGGTACCTCTTGGCGGCTCACCGCGCCCCACAGCAGGGACCAGACGCGCGGCACGGTGCGGTAGGGGTCGTAGCCGCCGCCGCCCGTCGCCACTAAGCGCCCCTCGCAGAACTCGTCGGCTAACCCGCTCACGCGGCGGTAGCTCTCGCCGATGCCCTTAGTGGAGAGGGCTAAGTCTGCGAGCGGGTCGTTGTAGTGCATATCCGCGCCCGCTTGCAACACGATGAGGTCGGGTCCAAAGGCTTTTAGGGCGCGGGGCACCACTGCTTCGAAGCACTCTAAGTAAGAGTCGTCTTCGGTGAAAGGCTCTAAGGGCATGTTGACGCTCGAGCCTCGCCCCGCATCCTTGCCGATCTCATAGGTGTGACCCGTCCCCGGAAAGAGGTAACGCCCCGACTCGTGCATGGAAATCGTCATGACTTCGGCGCGTTCGTAGAACATCCACTGCACGCCGTCACCGTGGTGCGCGTCAAGGTCGATGTACGCGACGCGCACGCCGTGACGCCCAATCGCCTGCTCGATGCCTAGAGCGAGGTCGTTGTAGGTGCAAAAGCCTGACATCTTACCCCTCATCGCGTGGTGCAGACCGCCCGAGATGTTCGTGGCCCGCTGCGCCTTACCCGAGGCGACGAGGTCGACGGCGGTAGCAGTCGCGGCGCAGATGCCCAAAATCGCGTCGTGCATACCGGGGAAGATGGGGTTATCCGAGGTGCCCAAGCCGTGCGCGTAGGCGTCGGTGACGTCTCGCCCTTTAGAGACCGCTTTGACCACCTCGACGTAGTGCGGGTCGTGCAGCGTGTGGAGTTGTGACTCGCTGAAGGGCTCCGGGTGGACCTCTTGCGCTTCACTCAGAAGCCCGGCGTGATGGAGGAGGCTGCGGGTGAGTTCTAGGCGAATCGGCTTAAAGGGGTGACTCTCCGAGAGTTGATAGTCGCTCAGGTGGGGGCTGTAGACGAAGGCGGTTTCGTTCATGGGTGTTGCCCTTTCTCCGGAGGCCATAGCACGTGAAAGCCGCGTTCTTTTAGGGCGTTTGCCAAGCCGCGCCCGTCGATCGTGTCCGCCCGCAACACGAAGCTGATCATCTCGTCGTCGCTACCGTGGGTGAGGACGCTCGAGATATTGACCCCGCGCTCCGCCACCGCTTCGGTCAGCCGCGCAAGTGCGCCAGGGCGGTTCTCTATCTCGACTTCTAAGCGAGACGCCGCGCCCCGCACGCCCGTCATCTTGATAAGCGACTCCAAAAAGTCCGTGCTCGTCACGATGCCGACGAGGTCTTCGCCGTCCATGACGGGCATCGCGCCGATCTTGTGCTGCCGCAAGACGCTCGCGGACTCCTCGATAGGGTCCAAGGGATGCGCACTTAATACCGGGTAGACCATGATGCGCCGCACCGGGTCTTTGAGCGTCACGCCCTGCTCCACATTCGGCAGTTCTGAACCCACCGCGCGGATGTCGCGGTCTGAAACGATGCCGACGAGCTTGGCGTCGCCCTGCTCCGCCGGTTGCATCATGAGCGACTCTAAATCCGCTTGGGCGGCACCCGGCGTCGCTTCCAACACCGGAAAGTGGCGAATATTACGCTGCTCCATCAACACGTGAACGTCGCCGATGGGCATCTCCGGTCCGATAGCGACGACTTCTTTGGTCATGATTTCCTGGATGAGCATCTTGCCTCCCATTTGTCTATATACATTGCCACGTAAGGTGACCTCCCCGCTAAAAACGCTGTTTGATGCGCCTATGGTAACGCATTTGGTACCTACGCTCCAGGCTTGTACGGAGATGAAGTCGGCAGGTTGATAGCATTTCCATGAGTCATTGAAGTCTCAATGACTCATGCGAGCGGAGAAGAGCCTTTAGCCAGAGGTAGCATCTTTGAAACATCGCGCGTAGATAACGGCATGTTACGCAGTCGCGTGGAACGCGCCCGCTAGCAGGCTAAAAGCTTCTCTGCGAGTCGAAACGAACGCCCTCAGTCGTCTCAATAAGTTCTGGAACTGCTATGAGAAGAGGTTGAACGTGGGAGAGGTGGGGCTCGAGCCTCTCAGTCCGAGCCCGCACAAAACTTCATTCAACCTACTTGCAAAAACACTTGGGCCCGCTGTGAAGGCATTTATTCAAAGCTGTTAGCTTAAAAACCTCTGCTAACGGCTAAGCGCTAAAAGCCCGAAGTTCTTTAGATGTCCAAGCTCTGCCAGTACGCTACAAGCGCATCAGGCAGGCGCACACTCCGCTGCGCCTGGTTTTCCAAATCACCGTGCAGAGCAATGTGACGCCGCAACCCTTCGTGCTGAAACCACGCTGAGTCTGGGGACGCTTCAGCGAGTTCGCCGTAGAGCCGTAGGAGCACCTCGGCGTAGGGGTGAAGCGCGGGCGTATCTAGCGCCTCCGTGAGCTTCGCTTGGACCGCTTCACTCTGCCCTAAGCGGGCGTGCGCCTGGAGGTGCAAGGCGGCGAGCCACGCGAGCAGACCGCTGTCGGTGCCTTCGCCGTGTTCGTCGGCGAGGGTCAGCAGGACCTCCCGCGCTCTGTCAACCTCTGCTAACGCCGCGTCCACTTCGCCGGAGCGCAGCAGCGCAGCGCCCAGATAGGCGCGGCTCACCGCCTCGCGGTAGGGGTAGTGCGCGCCCTCTAAGGCGTGTTCTAGCATGTACGTGAGCGTGTGCCGGGCGTGTATGGCTGCACTTTCGGGTTCTAGGATGAGGCTGGCGGCGAGGTGCACCTGACGGTGGAGCGGACCGTAGCGCTTCTCACCTAGAGCCTCCTTGACGCGGGCAATAAGCGTGCGTGCGTGCGCCAAGTCGGGGTGCGCGGGCGCGTCTTCGGCGGCGCGCAAAAAGGGCAGCGCGAGCGGCTGCGTCAGAGCGCGGCACCAATACGCGAGGCTGAGGCGCAAGGTGCTCCGCAAAATGCGAAAGCTCGCGTCCACCTCTTGCTCTTGAGCGTAGCGCCCGAAGGTGGCGAGGTTGCGCTGCAGGGTAAAGATAGCCGCTTCATGCCGCCCTTGCGCGAGAAGGTTGAGCGCGTGCTCATCTTTGACCTTCGCCCACTCCAGCTCGTGGCGGCTCGTCGGGTAGGCGTCGTTTCCCAAAGCGTTTGCCGCCCTTTCGAAGCCGCGTTCGGCGCTGCGAAAATGCCCGCGCAGCCGCTGCAAATTCGCCCGCCGCGCCAAGTAGCGCGCCCGCTCGTGGCTCGGCGCTTCCGCCTCAAAGGAGCGGGTCACGGCGTCGTCGAACTCGGCTAGAGCCGCGCCGAAATGTCCGAGCGCCATTCTGATGTCGCCGCGCTGAAAGGCGAGGCGCGCGCGCACCAAATCGTCGTCGGTTTCGATGCTAGCGAAGTGTTTCAGCGCCGCTTGCAAGTCGCCCCTGTCTTTGGCGATGAGACCCGCCCAGGCCGCCACCTTCGCCCCTAAAAGTTTACTCTCTTGGCTGTGGGGCGGCACGCGCTCCAAAAAGACGCGCGCCTGCGTCTCGACGAGCGCCGCCGCCTCACCCAGCTGAGAGCGCCACCGCGCGATGCTCGCGCGGATCAGGCTCACCTCGGTGTTGAGAACGGCGTCGTCCACGTCGGGCCAGCGCCCTATAAGCGCTTCGGCTGCGCCGAAATGCCCCTTAAGCACCTCGCCTTCGGCGCGCTTGAGGGTGGTCCAGGCGCGCAAGCGGGGGTTGTCCGAGTCGGCTAAAACTTGGAGCGCTTGCACCACATCAGGGTGCTCGAAGCTGCCTAGTTTGACGTAGTGCGCGGCGACGTGAAGGGCGATAGCTTCGAACTCGGCGCTCTCCGGTTCATTTTGCGAGACGTCCTGCAACTCCTCAGTGGCAGCCTGCCACGCGCTCTGCAAGAGCGACTGCGACGCCCCGTAGCGGCTTAGCCACGTCTGCAACGTAGACCAATTCCTCGCTTCTAAAAGGTGACACAGATAGCGCGTCGTCGCCGCGCCTTTGGGCGCAGCGTGCGCGCCTTTTTCATAGTGACGGCTCGCCGCCTCGTTGAGGGCGCGGTACCGGGAGAGGTCGGCCTCGACGAGTTGCTTTTGTAGGGCGCGAACGAGTTGCCGCGAGAAGCAACGCCAATAGGTCTCATCTGCGGAGAGCGCGTCGGGAGAGGTGCTAGGTACAGCGTCCAAAAAGGCACTCTCGAGGCTACTCAAGGGCTCATCGTGAGGAAAAATCGCCGTTAGAGCGGCGTGTGAAAAGCTCGGCTCCGGCAGCGACAAGACCGCCACTGCGCCCAAAAAGTCTCTGAGGCGCGGCTCGGAAGAGGTCAGCGCGAGTTGGCTGAGCTGCTCGACGTGTTTGTCGCTCGCCGCCCCTTCGGGCAGCGGCTCGCGGATTTCGGCTAAGAGCGTCAAGGTGCGCAGGTCCTCGAAGGAACGCTTCGCCCGTCCGACTAGCGCCTCCTGCTCGCCCTGCGGCAGATGCGGCACCCTCGCCTTGACGAAGCGCCGCGCCTCACTCACGGTGGGCGGGTTGAGCTTGACCGGACCCTCGAACGCGCCCAAATGTCCCAGAACCCTCGCAGGCACACTCGTCGTGCTGACCAAAAGGCTCACGTGCGCCATGTGGCTGAGCGGCTCTAGGAGAGAAAGCCACAGCCACTCCGCCACGTTGACGCGCGGCACGTCGGCGGTGCTTAGCCTAAGTGGAGCCGCGCCCAAGTGATCTTGCCCTACCGTCGACTGCGAGAGGTGAAAAAGAAGCACGAGCGGTCCCGCGTGCGAGCGGACGCCGTCTAGAATGACCCGCGCCACGTCCGCTTGCGCGTCGGCTTGTACAGCGTAGGCGCTCGAGACCCCAATCTTGATGAGCCGCGACTCGAACGCGCCCGCGCTCACGCCTAAAGAGGTCGCCAAACGGCTCAGCGCCGCCGCCAAGTCGCCGCCGAACTCCTGGCGCAAAATCGTCTCGGCGGCTCTAGGCGGCAGCTCTAAAGCTTGCTGAATATAGTCCGTCAGGAGCGTTTTGCCCGAGCCCGGCTTGCCGGTCACGAGCAGTTTCGGGTGCAGCTCCGAGCGCACCCCGCTCACGAAGCTCTGATACGCCCGCCGCTTCTCGCGCCCCAAAAGCTGCATGACCTCCTGGTCGTCGTTCGTGCTCGCCGCGAGCAAGACCTCTAGTTCAGGAACTTGTAAGGGCGGTTTGCCCGCATTTACCCACAGCTCGCTCAAGATTTCAAAGAGGACGCGCTTGTCGCTCAGTTTGCCCTTGTCGCGGTAGATGATGTTGCGCACCACATTCGGGTTCGCGCCGCGCTGCTCCATCTGCTTGCGCAACCAGTTGATGCTGCCGACGACGCCCGCCTCATCCCGCTTGTTGCCAATCCCCTCCCGCACATCCTCGAAGATGCGCCGCCAAGGATTTGTTTCCGGGGTAGGCTTGGTGAGGGTATCGGCTGACATGGTCCCATTGTATACACAGGGGGTAAACAAGTACAAAGTCGGGCGACACCGAAAAAGCGTGCCGGGTCGACTTTTAGCAAATTACGGAGATTTTAGAGCGTTTTGCAAGAGGTCGTAGGAGAAGTTGAGGCAAGCTCGAGCCAATTTCTCTCAGTTCGGTGAGGGTTCGTGTGCTCAGGTGACATTTCGTGTCCCAACCGCGAACCCTCTCACCGAGCAACGTCTGAAATTACCTCGCGGTGCTAGACTGAAAGAACTATGGAACTGCTTCACAAAGCCGCCTCCGGCGAGAGACTTAGTTTAGACGAGGGCGTCAAACTCTACGACTTACCTCTTTTCAACCTCGCCGCCGCCGCCAACGCCGTACGCCAAAGACGCACCGACCCCAAAACCGTCACCTACCTCATCGACCGCAACATCAACTACTCGAATGTGTGCAACGTCGGCTGCGCCTTTTGCGGTTTTTACCGCACGAAGCGGCAAGACGACGCCTACACCTTGTCGTTTGAAGAGATCAGCCAGAAGGTACGCGAGCTAGAGGATTTAGGCGGCACGCGCATCTTGATGCAGGGCGGGGTGAATCCGTATTTAGAGTTCACCTGGTACTTAGACCTCATGAAGCACCTTAAAACGCACCACCCAAGTATCCGCGTCGAAGCCTTCTCACCCGAAGAGATTAAGGGGATGAGCAAGCTTACAGGAATGACGAGCTTAGAGGTCTTGCGCGAACTGCAAGCCGCAGGACTGGACGGCCTCCCCGGCGGCGGCGGCGAGATGCTCGTGGACGAGGTGCGCCACGCTAAGCACATCTCACCCGCTCGCATCAGCACGGACGACTGGCTCCGTGTGATGGAAGAGGCGCAGTCGCTCGGGCTCTACACAACCGCGACGATGGTCATCGGCTTCGGGGAAACGCCCGCGCAGCGCGTGGAGAGTATGAAGCGCGTCCGCGACCAGCAAGATAAGTCATTGGCGAAGTACGGCAACGGCTTCTCCGCCTTTATCTCCTGGACGCTCCAAACCGAAGGCGTCCGCGTGGAGGGCAAAGCACCCGGCGCAGGGGCGCACGAATACTTGCAGAACCTTGCGGTGAGTCGCCTCTTCTTGGATAACATCCACAACTTCCAAGCCTCGTGGCCCACGATGGGCTTCAAGGTCGCGCAGACCGCGCTGCACTTCGGGGCGAACGACTTTGGCTCGACGATGTTGGAAGAGAACGTCGTCTCGCAAGCAGGTGCGAAAAACGACAACGCGCCTGAGCGCGAGATTATCCGCCAAGTGACCGAGGCGGGCTATATTCCGCGGCAGCGCGACAGTTTGTACAACATCGTCCATACGCCCGACGCGGCAGCGGTGTTGGCGAATAAGCCGGTGGTGGATTTTGAGGCGTTGCCTGCGATTGGCTGAGCGCGAAATGAAACAAGTGGACGAAGCGACAGCTGTTCATCCCAATGCTGTGCAACTTGCTAATCGTAGTCTCCTTCTCCTTATTCTTCTCGCTGGCTCAGTCAGTCCTCTCTTCGTGTTTTTAGGTGTAAGTGAGGGAGCTGCTTTCTGTCTGAACGCGCTACTTATATAGCGGTTATCAGAAGTATTGGATTGAAATAGCGCAGATATCATCCTACAATGTACGTGCTAGTCGTTGTCCTATTATGTGAGATTGGCTCAAACCAGATGATACCTGCTATAGTGGGGATTTTACAATACCTTCTTAGAGGAACGGCGGACAGTCCTCTCGAGGTACTTAGACGCCACCAAGATATTAGCTTACTCAACGCTATAGGTCTAACCGTCCTGGTTTTTGTGATAGAGGCAGGCTTACTGAATTTCGCGAGCGCGTTTATGCCGAATTTATACAATGCTGATATTACGCCTTTTGAATCCAATGCAAATTCTGCTTTGGAGCTATCACTTACTATTCTTGGCGTCGCCATTCTCGTGCCCTTTTACGAAGAACTCATATTTAGAGGACTCGCGCTTAAAGCCTACCGTGATGCTCGCTCCACTCTATTCGCCGTACTGTTTACGAGTGCCTTGTTTGGCTTTATACACGGTACGCTTGTAGACGCCTTAGTCTTCTTTCCCCCGTTTGTCCTCGTCGCGCTGATGGTGATTAAAACGGGTCAACTATGGACAGCTATTGTAGTGCATGGACTGGGCAATTTCATTGCTACCCTACTTTTGCACTTTGATATAGAAATGTCACCGAGTATGCCTACCGCTGGCATCGTAGGCTTGGTGGTAGCTGCTACCGCATTTTGGTTGGGCTTTTGGTGGTTAAAGCTACCTAAAGCTGACATGCGTTCAGGTGAAAATACTGAGCAGAGGAGTATCTGGACGCTCAGCTTAGTCATTGTGCTAATTGTCGTTGTCCTTTTTAACTTCCTCACTACATTAGGAGCGCTAGAACCCACGCTCGACAATTTATTGTAGTCCTCAATATCCTACGTAAGTTACAGCTATCTCGGGGCACTAAATTCAAGCTTGGACATCAAAAGAAGGTTGAGCGGAATATGTCCATTCAACCTTCTGCAGTCCGCTAGCGTGACGCCACTACTTAGGCAGCCTGCGCACCCTTCAACTTATCCCCAAACTCTTTCCTCAACTTCTTCACCTTGGGGTCGATCACCACGCGGCAGTAGCCCTGACTCGGATTTTGGCGGTAGAAGTTCTGGTGATACGTCTCCGCTTCGTAAAACTCAGAAGCGGACGTGATTTCGGTGACGATGGGATTGCGGTAGAGGGCGGCAGCGTCGGCTTCGGCTTTGGACCTTTCGGCAATCTCTTTTTGCGCTTCGCTGTGGTAAAAAATCGCTGAGCGGTACTGCGTACCGGTGTCCGCGCCTTGACGGTTTAAGGTCGTCGGGTCGTGCGTGCGCCAGAAGACATATAAGAGGTCTTCAAAAGAGATAACTTCTGGGTCAAAGGTGATTTGGATGACTTCGGCATGACCCGTGTCGCCGCCGCAGATTTCGCGGTAGGTGGGGCTTCGCGTCTCGCCGCCCGTGTAGCCGGAGATGACGCGCTGGACGCCTTTTAAGTCTTGGAAGACAGCTTCGACGCACCAGAAGCAGCCTGCGCCGAGGGTTGCGGTTTCTATATTTGCCATGTGCTTATTCTAAAGCAGAGTTCGGAAGTTGCTTGCTATTTCACGGACAATGCGTAAGGCTAGAGCGAGGCGAGGTAATACGAGGTTGCACGGCATAAGTACTTCGACTTCAATACCCTAAACTATCTCGAGGAAGTTTTTGCGCTCAGAACGAACTTCGTTGACATTCTCTAGTTTAGGTTATTTCGACACACCTACTTAGTTTGCAAAACTATGCCGTACCCATCTGTGATGGTAAGCTCTAACGCCCTTGGCAAGAGTAAGTAAACCGTGCAATTCCGTATAAGCCTTAGCCGCCTTTAAGAACATCCATCCTTCGCGGATGACCTCTTCAGCGTCTTGAGGCGCGACGGGTTTCTCAATCATGTAGTCGCCGATTTAACGTAGTCCAAAAGCTCTGCGCATCATCCTATGAAAGGCGGGGTCAAGGCGCTTAGTCTTCGCGAAATGTAAACCGTACTGAGATATTGCTTCTCTGTAACTCGAGACCGTTACCCCTTGCGAGAGTCAAAGCGCTTCAACTGTGTAGAAATAAGTGTAATAAGCGCGTAACGCGGCAAAGTCGAAGCTGCCGCCCTTGTAAATCTCTTCGGCGACACGCAAAGAGCGCTCCGCTTTTTCTAAGAGGGCAGCTTGCTTCTTTATGTGTTCTATCTCGCTGATATGCTGATTCCTTCCTCGCGTACGCTGATCAGGAGAGGTTCACCAATACTGAGTCGTCGCAAAAGCCGTATCAATACTGACAGGAACCAGGGTCAAAAGATGACCAGATTCTAGCGCAAAGGGATAAGCAACATCTTCGGCTCGCATAATTTCCCTACTCGAGCCGACCTCCCCCTCGAGCAACAAAAGCAAATCCACATCGCTGTGCTCCGTCCAATCCCCCCTCGCATACGAACCGAAGAGGATGAGCCCAGCGTAAAACTCCCCTAAACGCTCGCCGAGTTGCCCTAGTAACTGACGCAAGTCTTCGGGTAGTGCTAACGGCATAAATCTATTTTAGCGCCTAAGTTGTGAGCGCACCTCTTCAACCGTTGTCACGGGTAATCTGCACGCGCCACCTTCGCAGACGTAGACGGTTGGTTTGCCCTCTATCTGACCTCTCTCTTGTAAAAAAGGTAGATGAGGGATGAGCGGATCATCTTGTTCGACGACAGCGAACGCGGTAAAGGGTGAGGTGTGTTCGCGAACGCTTTGGAGAAGCCTCTGCACCTCTTCATCCTCTTTGTTTCCGAAGATGGCGATTTCTCGAGGCTCACTCAATAACCTCTCTAACGCACCGAGCAGCGTCCCGAAGCCGCTAGGCTGCCGTTTCATCGCCTCTGTCATCGGCTTGATCGCCCCGGCCGCCAAGTCTTCCCACGCGCGGTTGTCCGTATACCGCGCTAAGGTTACAAGCAGTTCCGCCGCCGCCCCATTGTCCGAAGGAACCGCCGCGTCGAAGAAGTCTTTGGGGCGCACGATGAGTTTTTCTGCGTCGTCGGCGGTGCTAAAAAAGCCGCCGTTCTCGGCGTCGTGAAAGTGTTTCGTGATGGTGTCCGCGAGTTCTAAGGCGAGGAGTAGCCACTGACTGTCGAACGTCGCTTGATAGAGCGCGACTAAACCGAGTCCGAAGTAGGCGTAATCTTCTAGAAGCCCGGCAATCTTCGCTTCGCCACTTTTATAGGAGTGGAGCAAGCGCCCGTCTCGCAGCATCTCGAGGCGGATAAATTCGGCGTTTTTTACCGCAATATCGAGATAATCTTGCCGCTCTAAAATACGCCCGGCGTCGGCAAACGCGGCGAGCATGAGTCCGTTCCAAGAGAGGAGAATTTTATCGTCTAAGCCGGGGCGGACGCGCTTTTCTCTCGCCTCAAAAAGCACCTCGTTGACACGCGCCAACCTCTTCTCGAAATCCTCTGAACTGAGATTGAGTTGCTCCGCAACCTCTTCTTTTGAGCGCGTGACGTTGAGGATATTCTTACCTTCGAAGTTGCCCGCACTTGAAACGCCGTAATACGCCTTTGCAAGAGGTGCGTCCTCACCCAAGAGGTCCTCTACCTCGTCTTCGTCCCAAACATAGAACTTGCCCTCGACGCCCTCAGAATCGGCGTCCAGAGCGCTGTAAAAGCCGCCCGAAGGATCGGTCATCTCTCGCTTAACCCACTCGAGCGTACCTTCCGCCGTCTCCTTGTAAAGAGGTTGACCCGTCTGCTGATACGCTCTCAGGTAACGCCTCACAAGTTGCGCGTTGTCGTAGAGCATCTTTTCGAAGTGCGGCACGAGCCACACGGCGTCCACGCTGTAGCGAGCAAAGCCGCCGCCTAGTTGGTCGTAGATGCCGCCCCTAGCCATCTTTGTGAGCGTGAGGTCTGCCATCTCTCTTGCTACAGGTTCAGAGCGGTTGAGCAGAAAATCCAAAGTGCTATGAGGTGGAAATTTGGGTGCGCCGCCGAAACCGCCTGACACTCTATCGAAAGAGGTCTGCAAACTTTTTAGAGCGTCCTCTAAAATATCAGCGCTCAAGTCGCCGGGTTGGGTAGGGAGACTCGAGAGCTGCCCCAAATACTGCGTCATCCCCTCCGCCGACTTCACGACCTCTTCGCGCCGCGTCCGCCAGGCGTCCGCTAGGCTCGTCAATACGCGCTTAAAACTTGGGTGTCCGTAGCGGTCTTCGGGCGGGTAGTACGTGCCGCCGAAAAACGGTTTGCCGTCCGGGGTCATCGCCACGGTCATGGGCCAGCCACCCGCGCCTGTCATCGCCTGCACCGCGTTCATGTAAATCGCGTCCACGTCGGGGCGCTCTTCGCGGTCCACTTTGACGCTCACGAAGTCACGGTTCATGAGTTCTGCCGTCGCCTCGTCCTCGAACGATTCGTGCGCCATCACGTGGCACCAGTGGCACGCCGAGTAGCCTACCGAGAGGAGGATGGGTTTGTCTTCCGCTTCGAGCCTTAGCAAACGCCTCCTCTCCCCACGGAAACCAGTCCACGGGGTTATTAGCGTGCTGTAAGAGGTAGGGGCTCGTCTCCTTGAGCTAAACGGTTTGGGGCTGAACGGTTAGGCGTACGCTTCGACATAAGGAAACCCTAGCGTGTAGGGACATCGGAAGTGAGTAAGCCGAGGCACGCTAGGGCGAAACACTGAGAAGAGAACGTTACACAGTGTTATTCATGAAGCAAGAAAGCTTCAGTGCTGAGCGAGTTTACCTGTTACCCTCCCGCCGGTTGCTTACAAATCTGCGCTTTTGACTTCATGCACTCTTTACATTCACAAGCTCTTTATGAATTCTCACGCTCTAAGCGCAAAAGGCGTTGATCTGAGAGAAATGTGAGTCTGCTACAATGCTTCTTCGCCCATCCGCGCTTCGTCGTCGGTGTCTTCAGGCGGGTTGTCGAGCCGCTCGTAAATATCGGTACGAGCGTGTTGTAGATGTCTCTCGCCTCTTCGCTCTGGCTCATCTCCATCCAGTCCTGCGTGTCTGCGATGAGGTCTTCCATCTGCCGCGCTAGAGGCGTTGCGCTTAGCGGCCTCGTATTCGCCTCTTCGTCTAACATGTGCGGCACGTCGCTGGCGTTACCGTCGCGCTCACGCGCCTCGTCGTCGGTGTTGTACCTCATCTGCTCTTTGTTGCTGTCGTCCATGATGGTCCTCCTGTGAATAGAAGTTTACGCAATCACTCTATACGCATCTGTATCGCGCCCCGAATTACTTCTTCTTTTTCGGTGTACCACAGTTTGCGCATTCGTCTTCAGAAGAGATAGTTCGCTACACGCTGACGTAGCATAGAGGCGCAAACTGGGACACTTGCGTCCTACTTGATATGTTGAGAGGCTGAATGGGAACACCTCGAGCTTACAATACTCCTATGTCCACGAAAGCATCTATTGCCGATTTGCGTCAGAACTACACGATGAAAAGCCTCGAGCCTAGTGACCTCAATCCTGACCCTATAGAGCAATTTAGAACTTGGCTGGACGAGGCTATCGAGGCGGAGCTGCTCGAGCCCAACGCCATGACCCTAGCCACCGTGAACGGAAGAGGTCAACCGTCGGCTCGAGTTGTTTTGCTCAAAGGCTTAGACGAACGGGGCTTCGTCTTTTACAGCAATTACGAAAGCAATAAAGCGCAAGATATGGCTGAGAATCCGAACGTGGCGCTGGTCTTTAACTGGTTAGGGCTCGAGCGGCAAGTGCGAATTCGCGGAGAGGTGGGTAAGGTTTCGCGCGAAGAATCGCTCACCTACTTCAAAAGCCGTCCGCACGCCTCGCAACTCGGCGCGTGGGCGTCGCATCAGAGCCGCGTGATTGAGGGGCGCGAGGTGCTAGAGGAGAGGTTGGCGGAGCTTCAAGAAGACGTACGGCGAGGGTGACGTGCCGCTGCCCGAGTTCTGGGGTGGCTACGTGGTGAGACCCGTTGCCATCGAGTTTTGGCAGGGGAGGCCGAGCCGCTTGCACGATAGGTTTTTGTATTCGTTAGAGAGCGAAAGGTGGAGGATTGAGCGGTTGTCACCTTAATCTCTTTTAGTGGTTTGAAAAAGCTACGTGCGTTTATCGCAACATTCAGCAGTGAAGCGAAAGGTTGAATCTCGGTGACTACAGAAAAGGTGCGCCTGAGACCCGTCGAATATTCAGACTTGCCCTTATTGGCTAAATGGCGCAATGACCTAACGCACAACTCCGAGTACAACATGTTCGGGTTTCAGCCAGCGGGACGGCTCGAGGAACAATTCAACAAAAACGGACTGCTTGACTCTCGCGGCGGCACTTTAGTTGTTGTAGAAAGTGACACTGAAAATGTAGTCGGCAGCGTCAGTTACCACCGCGTCATGTACGGTCCGAACGAAGGGAGCCAAGCTTACAATATCGGCATAACCTTGAGTCCCAAATTTCGCGGAAAGGGTTACGGCACCGAGGCGCAGCGACTCTTCACAGATTACCTATTCTCAACCTACACCGTGACGCATGTAGAGGCGTCAACTGACGTGACGAACGTAGCAGAGCAGCGGGCCTTGATAAAGGCTGGGTTTACGCGCGAAGGTACAGCACGTAAAGCTCAGTGGCGTGCGGGTGACTGGCGTGACCTCATCGTCTACAGCAAGCTTAGAGGCGAATAAAAGTGCTAAATCGGGGACAACATTCAAGGAAGGAAAAAATCGTGAACGAAAGAGATGGAAAGTTAATTGGGCAACGAGTAACCTACACCTTAGAACGCAACGGACAGTTTCACGTCATAGGAAACGTCCCTGCACGTGTGAATGAGGAAACGGGCGAGCAGTTTTTCGCTCCTGCGGTAGTAGAGCGCTTGCAGCGGGTGATTTTAGGTGAGCAGAAGCCAAGCCGAACGATCAAAACGCCTGTGTATGAATTTGACGAGGTCGCTTAGTAGCTACAGACCTCTTGGGACTTTAGTAAGACAGCGCAGTAACTTTTGATAAGATGAAAGGATGCAATGCCTCGAGGCGGGCAACTCAGAGAACACCCCCATCATCTTTCTCCACGGCATGGGAACAGGTCCTAGCGCTTGGCAGCCTCAACTCGACGACCTCAGCCAGCGCTATTATGTGTTGGCCCCATTTCTACCGGGTTACGGCGAAGAAGCTGGTGCTTTTTCTTTTGAAACAGTACGAGAACAGATAAGCAGGCTGATTGAGCGAAAAGTCAATGCTCCAGTTCATCTCTGCGGTTTGTCGCTCGGCGCTTTGGTCGCGCTCGACTTCGTAAACGTTTATCCAGAGCAGATACGTACAATCACGCTCAGTGCAGGCTTCGTCAAACTTACGGATGAGGCGCGTGAACAGCAGCGTCAGTCAGCACATTACGTGAGGAGCTTTGATTCCCAAGCCTTTGCCGAAAAGGTACTTTCTCAACTGACTCGAGACGTGCCCTCTGCGTTTAAGTCGCAAGCTCTACAGGAAATTGCCTCGCTGAGTCCTACGACTTTAGCCGACCTCTTTGAACTCGACTTCGACGCGAGTGGTTGGATTGCAGAGGTTGACAAGCCTGCGCTAGTGCTTTGTGGCGGTGAGGATAAGCATAATTTGGAGCTTTCTAAAACACTCGCTGAGCATTTGCCCCGGGCTACCTTTGACCTCATCGCGGGTGCAGGGCACGTCGCCAATCTTGATGCGCCAAGAGTCTTCACTGAAAAGCTCGAGCGGTTTATTCGCAGACACAGTTGAATACAGTCGCTTTCCTCGAAACGCGGAAAGGAAATGTCGTGCGTTTACCTAGCCTTTTACAAGCGTAGGCTCTGCGCGCTCCATACTCGCAAACACCTCTCTAAACTGCGCAATCGCCCAATCCAACTCAGACTTTTCGATGACCAACGGCGGCGCAAAGCGAATCACATTTTTGCGCGTCTCTTTGCAGAGCAAGCCGCGCTCGGCTAGAGCTTCGCAGTACTTCCTGGCGTCTTCTGAAAGCTCTATCGCGATAAAAAGACCTCTTCCGCGCACCTCTCTAATCTTGGGATGGTCGATGCTCTGAAGCTGCTCCAAAGCGTAGCGCCCTAGCTCCCTTGACCTCTCGACTAAGCCCTCATCCACCAAAATCGCTAACGCCTCACGTGCGACGGCGGCTCCTAACGGATTGCCCGCAAAGGTGCTGCCGTGGTCGCCTGCCTGGAATCGCCCTGAAATCTCGCGGCTCGCAAGGACTGCGGAGACGGGATAAAAGCCGCCACTCAGGGCTTTGCCTAAGATGACCATGTCGGCTCTGACATCCTCGAGCCCCGACGCCGTCAAGCCTCCAGCACGCCCCAAGCCTGCCTGAATTTCGTCCGCGATAAAAAGGACGTTGTTATCGCGGCAAAGCTCCTCCAACCCCTTCAAAAAGCCCGCTGGCGGCATCACCACGCCCGCTTCGCCCTGAATCGGCTCGATGAGGACTGCTACCGTGTTGCTGTTCATCACCTCTTTGACCGCGTCTAGGTCGCCGTAAGGAACGCTCTGAAACCCAGGCGTGAAGGGTCCGAAGTCCTGCTTGTACTGCGCCTCGCTGCTGAAGCCGACGACGGTGGTGGTGCGCCCGTGAAAGTTGCCGTCAAAGACGATGATTTCGGCTCGTCCGTCGGGGATATTTTTAGTCTGATAGCCCCACTTACGCGCGGCTTTGATAGCGGTCTCGACGGCTTCCGCGCCTGTGTTCATCGGAAGCGCCATTTCGTAGCCCATCAGCTCGCAGAGGTCTCGGAGGAATAAGCCCATCTGGTCGTTGCGAAAGGCGCGAGAGGTCAACGTCACCTGCCCCATCTGCTCAATCATCGCCCGCTGCAAACGCGGGTGTCCGTGCCCCTGGTTGACCGCCGAGTACGCGCTCAGCCCGTCCAAGTAGCGTCTGCCCTCCACGTCGTGGAGCCACACGCCCTCCGCTTTTTTCACAACGATGTCGAGCGGCTTGTAGATGCGTGCGCCGTAGTGTTCGTCTAGGTTGATGTAGTCTCGCGTGTTCATCCCTCTATTATTGAGCGAAACCTGCGCAAGTGGAAGGCAAAAACCGTTACAATAGACCGTGCTTACTTTGGAAATTGTTGTTGATTAAGCTTCTGACTATGGAAAATAAACTGCTAGACGCGACCAACGAGAAGATACTCTTCATCCTCACGGCAAACGCTCGAGCGAGTTACAGCGCCATCGCGCAAGAAGTCGGGCTGAGTGCGCCTGCGGTCAAGGAGCGGATGCGGCGGCTCGAGGACGCAGGCGTCATCACGGGCTACCGCGTAGAGGTGAATCAACAACGGCTCGGCAAGCCCATCGGCGCGTTTATTCTAGTGGCGGTCCCTTACAGTCAAGAAAAGGCCTTCGTGCGCTTTGTGAACCAGACCGAGGCGATTGGGAGTTGTCATCATCTCGTAGGAGACAGCGCGTTTATTGTGCAGGTGAGGTTGGGAAGTATGGAGGCGCTGGAGACGCTACTGAGCGCGTGTATGCGCTTTGGGCAGACGACGACGCACATGCTCTTGTCAAAGGTGAAGTGACGTTAGACTAAACCCCACATTTTCAGCACGTGCATCAAAGGGGGCAGCGGTTCTCTCCATAACCACGCGGTGTCAAGCTCGAGCCCCGCCAACACCTCACTGCGAAAGACACCTTCACTCAAAGGTACAGCCTGATAAATTCCTCGCTCATCCAAGAGGTAAAACTCCGCTTGTTCATGCTCGGGGTCGATGAGCCCCCACTTATCGGCCACCGTGCAACAGCATACACCGGGGTAAGGGCATTTAGCGCAAATCCAACGAGACGTTTTCGCGGCGCTCACCGTCTCGCAAGGTGAGCGTCTCTTCGCCTTTCAAACCGTCTGCTGCCGCTTCGACGCGGTAGCGCCCGGCGGCTAGGTCCTCTAGGCTGTAGGGTGACGAGCCGCCGTAGAGATCGAGCGTGACCGTCGCCAGGGAGGAGTCGCTGACGTTTTCGCCGACCGCGCTGACGCTGACCCTGTCGCCGGGTCCGGCTAGCCCGAGTGAGCGCTCTACGCGCAGCGCGCCGCGCCCATATTCGTCCCTATTCATCGTACGTCCGAAGTATGCGCCCGAAAGGAGCCGCGCTTCAACCTGTGAGACGCTGAGGTTAGGCTCCTGACTCATGACGAGCGCCGCTGCGCCCGCGACCATCGGAGTAGCGAACGACGTGCCGATAGCGGTTTTGTAGCGGTTACCCGGCGCGGTGCTGAGCAGCCCGTAGGAGCCCTGGGCGCAGCTCCCCGAGGCTGCCTCGCCCCCTGGCGCGACGATGTCCACGCCGCCCGGTCCGTTGCGCTCACTGACGCCGTAGTTCGAGAAGCACGAGCGCCTAAAGTCGCGGTTGATAGACCCGACGCCGATGACGCCCTCCGCAGCGGCGGGCGACAGAATACCGCCCTCGACGTTGCTCCGCCCACCGTTACCCGCCGCCGCGACGATGAGCGCGCCTCTCGCTCTCGCCTCGTCGATCGCGCTCTGCATGATGCTGCTGCTGAAGTCGCCACCCAAGCTGACGTTGATGACCTGGGCAGGGTTGCGGTTGACGGGTACGCCATCCACCTCGAGACCCACCGCCCAGCGGATACCCTGGACGAAGCTCTGCGCGGTTGCGCCCGTGCCCGCGTCGTTAAAGAGTTTGACGGGCAAGAGCTTCACGCCGCTGCCATACGCCGCGCCCGCCACACCGCGCCCGTTGTCGCCCGCCGCGCCCGCGATACCCGCGACGAGGGTGCCGTGAGCGTTCTCGGCGTTGCCGTAGGAAGGGTCCGCGTCGCGCGGTGCGCCCGTACAGTCGCCGCGCGCGAGAGCGCAGAAATCGTAACCGGGCACAAAGCGGCTCGCCAAGTCTTCGTGCGAGAGGTCGAAGCCGGAATCTAAAACCGCGATGACGACCTCGCGCTCGCCAATTTCCGCGCCCCAAGCGACGGGCAAACCCGCCGCTGAAAGCGCCCACTGCTCGCCTACGTTGGGGTCATTCGGAAGGTCTGCCGGGTAGAGGTAGTAGTTGGGCTCGGCGTAGCGGACGTTCGGGTCACGCCGCAAGGTTGCCGCCACCTCCTCAACCGCTCGGTCTTGAGGAACGGCTAAGAGGTCGGGCTGGTTGGGCGCGCCGGTCTCCAGCAGATTGAGGTCGTAGCGCTTACGAACCTCCGCTCTAAGCTGCGCGGCTCGCTGCAGCGATTGCGCGCTCAGCGCTATGCCTGACTCGCGGTACTGCACGAGCACCTGACCTGGCACGTAAGTAGGTCTCTCTTCCGCCGAGGGCGTGCTAAAGATGCTTTCCTCTGGAGGAACAGCGCCTTGCGCTGTTACCTCAACTGATCCTAGAGAGATAGCTGCGTTCGCTGTGCGTACGCTCCCCCGAATGCGGGCGCTGCCCGCTGCGCCGCCATTTCCGCCGTCTCCGCTCGAGATGCTCAGACCGAGCTGCGTGCTGCTGCTGAGGTCGCCGCTTGCGCCGCGAACGCTCAGCGCGTAGTTGCCGGGCGCGGCGTCGCCACTTGCCGTGACGCGCAAGGTAGGGGTCTGTGAGGTGGTATCTACAGAGACGGTGACGCCCGCTGGCTCGCCTGAGATGTTGAGCCCAATCGCGCCATTCGCGCCGCCGCTCCTATTGAACGTCACGCGGACGCTCTCGCTCTCGCCGGGCGCGAGGTTGAGGCTCGAGGGTAAGAGCGCCACGCTAAACCCCGGCTGGCTGTTGCTCGCCGCCTCGGTGACGAAGAGCGGAATCTGCACGGCGCTGCTCGAGCTACTCCCTGCGCTGCCGCTCGCTCCTCGGACGGTCAAGTCGTACTCGCCTGACGGGGTGCTCTTGCTCACCTGGAGGGTCAGCTCGCTCAAATCGCCTGTGGTGCTAGGCGGGTTAAAGCGCCCCGTGACGCCCTCGGGCGCACCGAAAAGCTCGAAGGTGACTGCGTCCTCAAACGTGCTCATGCGCTCTATACGAATCGGGATGCCGCTCACCTCACCGCCGGGGTCTAGACTGTTGCCGGTGCTGTCCGTCGAGAGCGTGAAACCGCTCTGTACCGAGGGTCCGTCAGGCTGCTCAGGAGACGTGGGGGGCGGCTGAACCTGCACCGAACAGGCGACGAGCATGAGCAGGAGAAGAAAGAACGATGATCTCATACACCCTTTATACTGTGTTCTGCTTAGGCTTGATGAACAGCGCCCTGCAAGCCGTTCATCGTCGGTTAATTCGCTCGCTGCAGGCTGCTCGAGCTAATCCGAAAGAGGTTCTGCCGAAAAGTAAAACGAATGTCAGCACCCTACGAAACCGGAAAGCTAGTTCAGGTAGACCTTTAGTGGCTCTATCTGTAACGCTAAGGATGTCAAAACAAGGGGTTGAAACCCCTTGTTCATCACATGGAGTTTCCGCAAAGCTTATGCGTAATATTGCGTAAGGCGACTGCCGCGTCCGTCTATACAAAACGGAACGCCTTTTGCGTGAGCCGCGTGCGACGCTTAGTTGCCGCAGAGCGTCGCCGCGTCCAGCGCCCAGTCTGCGCACAGCACGCCTGCGCCGTACTCGCTTTGGCGCATGAAGCTAGGGTCAAAGAGCGTGGCGGCGAGAAGCTGCTGCTCAACTCTGTCGGCGCTCCAATCCGGGTACTGACTCCAGAGGAGCGCCGCGACGCCCGTGACGAAGGGTGCCGCCATCGAGGTTCCCGCTTGGCAGCCGTAGTCGCCGCTGCCGCTCTCTGCCGCGACGGTGCTAACGACTAAGCCGCAGCTACTCGGTCCGAGACCGCCTGGAGCCATCAGGTTGACCGTGCGCCCCGAGGTGCTGTAGACCGAGAACGAGGAGCGTTCGTAGCTCGCGTCCACCGAGCCTACCGCGAGCGCGTCCGGCGCGTTTGCAGGCGCGAAGATGCCGTCCCCCTTCGCGCCCTCGTTGTCGTTGCCCGCCGCGACGATCGTCAAGACGCCCGCTCGCCGCGCGTCACGGATGGCTTCGTCGAGGGTGGGGATATTGATCGGCTCGTCGGTGTCGGGGTCTCGGATGTTGCCTCCCAAACTCAGGTTGATGATGTCGGCAGGGTTCGGGTTGCGCCGCACGCCGCCCACGTCTAGCCCGGCCGCCCAGCGGATCGCTTTGGCGACGACGTCCGTCTTCGCAACCCTGCCCGCGTCGTCGAAGACCTTGACAGGCAGCACCTTGACGCCTTTATACGCCACCCCCGCAACGCCCGCGCCGTTGTCGCCCGTCGCGGCGACGATGCCCGCGACGTGCGTGCCGTGCGTCTGGGCTGCCGTCGTTTTCGGCGAACCGGGGTTAGGGTCATTGTCTTGATCGTAAAAGTCGCAGCCTTGCACGAACCTACCGCGCAGGTCTTCGTGCGAGAGGTCGACGCCGCTGTCGAGAACCGCAATCGTGACGTTGCTCTGACCCGTCTCGACGTCCCACGCTTGCGGCAGCCCGAAGTCCAGGAGGTTCCACTGCTCCTCTAAAAAGGTGTCGTTCGGCGTCGCTTGGGTGTATAGGTAGTAGTTGGGCTCGGCGTAGGCGACGCGCGGGTCGGCGTTGAGGACCCCCAGCGCCTCCTCTACGCTCTGGTCCGCCGGGAGCGCGACGAGGTCGGCGTGTTCAGGGTTGGACTCGAGGGTTTTCAAGCCGTATTCACGCTCGACTGCACTCGCGCGCGCCCCTAAGGGTTGCAACGCGCTAGCGCTCTCTCGGTAGCGCACGAGCAGTTGACCGGGGACGTAAGCGGGGCTAGACCTTTCAGGATCGATCAACGTCTCTGCAGGTGTTTCCGCTGGCGTTTCCTCGGGTTCTGGATAACAGGTCGCGCCGGGTTCGCTGCCGCCGCCTAAGAGACCGCAGGCGCTTAGCAGGAAGGCCAGGGCGACGAGAGCGCTTGTGAGTTTGGGTAACATTGCCCCAGTCTACCCCGTTTCTTTCATTCTGCGATGAGCGAAATCACCGTAGCGCCCTAACGCAGCCAGCGCACCCTACTTGCGCCGCGCGTGCGTTATCCTTGTAGGGATGGCAGACAGCCTAGCCGAGCCCCTGCGCGCCCGCAAACTCAAACACGTCGAGGTGTGTTTAGAGTACCCCGTCGAGTATGCAGCGCGCACCACGGGTTTCGAACACTTTGACCTCCCCTACGCAGCCCTCCCCGAAAGCGACTTGACCAGCGTAGGTACGCGCACCACCTTTTTAGGCAAGACGCTCGCCGCACCTCTTCTCATCGGCGCGATGACGGGCGGCGCAGAGCGCTCCGCCGCTATCAACCGCAATCTCGCGTTAGCGGCGCAAGAGATGGGCGTAGGGCTCATGCTCGGCTCGCAGCGGGTGATGCTCGAGCATCCTCATACCCGCGCCTCCTTCGAGGTGCGCCCCGTCGCCCCCGATATTTTGCTGATCGGCAACCTGGGCGTCGCCCAGCTCAACAAGGGCTACGGTGCGGCGGAGCTTAGCCGCGCGGCGGAGCTTGTCGGCGCGGACGCGCTCGCCCTGCATACCAACCCGCTGCAAGAGGCGCTGCAAGAGGGAGGCGACACGAACTTCGCGGACCTTTTGCCGAAACTGCGCGAAGTCGTCCCCCGAGTGCCCCTCCCCGTCCTACTCAAAGAGGTCGGGCACGGGCTCAGCGGGGCGGTAGCGAAGCGCGTCAAGGACGTAGGTTTCGCCGCGCTCGACGTGGCGGGGGCGGGCGGCACCTCCTGGGCGAAAGTCGAGGAATACGTCCTCTACGGCGAGGTGCGCCACCCGCACCTCGCTGAGTGGGGCATTCCGACTGCAACCGCGCTCCGAGAGGTTCACAAGACGCTGCCGCAGATGCCTTTAATCGCTTCGGGCGGGATTCGCTCGGGGGTGGACGCAGCGAAAGCCCTTGCGTTAGGTGCGGAGGTCGTGGCGGTGGCGCGGCCTCTTCTGGAGCCTTCGACGGTCTCACCTGAAAAGGTGGTAGCGTGGCTCAGGCACTTCATCTGGGAACTGCGCGTCGCGATGCACTGCGCGGGTGTTAGGGACATCGCCGCGCTCAAAGAGGTGAAGCTCGAGCGGGTATAGTGCGCTATGAATTTACACCTCGAGAACAAAACGGCGCTCGTCACGGGCGCGTCTAAAGGCATCGGCTTCGCTGTCGCGCAGGGGCTCGCCGCCGAGGGCGTCCGCGTGATCCTAAGCTCGAGGGGTCAGACCGACCTCTACAAAGCCGCCGAGCACATCCGCGCTAGCGGAGGAGACGCCACTGCCTTAGTCGCTGACGTGAGCGATTCGCAGGGAATCGACGTGCTTTTTGGAGAGGCCGAGAAGATCACCGCGCCCGACATCCTCGTTGTAAACGCGGGCGGACCCCCCGCCGGAAAGCCGACGACGCTCTCGCAAGAGGCGTGGGCGCAAGGTTACGACCTTACGCTCATGTCCGCCGTGCGTTTAGCGTACAAGGCGCTGCCCGCCATGCAGGAGAGGGGCTGGGGGCGCATCATCAACATGACGAGCCTCTCCGTCAAGGAGCCGATTGACGCCTTGACGCTCTCGAACGCCTTTCGCGCCGCCGTGACAGGCTTCGCCAAAACCCTCTCCACGGAGGTGGCGGGGCAAGGCATCACGGTGAATAACGTTGCACCCGGTTATACGGCGACGGAGCGGCTGAATGAAATTTTTGAGGGCGAAGAGGACAGGGCGAGGCTCGAGCGGAGCATCCCCGCAGGGCGCTTTGCCGCGCCCGAAGAGGTCGCCGCCGCCGCCGTGTTCTTAGCGTCGCAGCAGGCGGCGTACATCACCGGACAGACGCTGCTGGTAGACGGGGGCGCGACGAAAGGGATTTTTTGAGTTACCCGTAAGCTGCGCGTAGTGGCTCGAGCCTCCGCGCTCTACCACAGCATCCTTTGAGACCCAAAAAGCCGATTTTCTCACGCACTTCGCCTCTCTAAAAGTAACGTCCTACACACGCTTCTCGTGAAAATCATCATCCTCTTTTGTAAGAATCCTGTCAGACTCAGTGTTACAGGGTAAACCCCGACATGCCCTCGGTAGGGCGGAAAGAGGTAACACATGGATATGACGGAAATGATGAGCTACACCTGGGACTTTCGCCTCGTGGCGCTCTCGTACGTGGTGGCGTCGGTGGCGTCGTTTGCGGCGCTGACGCTCGCGGGTAAAGTCAAAGACGCCGAGGGTCAAGGTCTCTGGATGTGGCTGGGTGGTAGCGCGTTCACGATGGGCATCGGCATCTGGAGTATGCACTTCGTTGGCATGTTGGCGTTGAGGATGGACATGCCGATGTCGTATGACCTCACGCTTACAGCGCTCTCTGTCGTTGCCGCGTTCATCGCCTCGGGCATCGCGTTTTACACGATCAGCGGTGAAAGCTTGGGCGTCGTTCGCCTTTTAGGTGCGGGCGTCATCATGGGCGCGGGCGTCGCGGCGATGCACTACACGGGTATGGCCGCCATGCGTATGCCCGCCGACATTTCTTACGACATGACGCTCTTCGCCGTCTCTATCGTGATCGCTGTAGTTGCTTCTATCGCCGCGATGATGCTCTTTTACTACCTCAACTTGGAGGAGACCGAGGCGCGCTTCGGACGCGGAACGGTTGACCTCGCCAAAGGGGCCGCCGCGCTCGTGATGGGCGTTGCGGTCTGCGGAATGCACTACACGGGGATGTTTGCCGCGCAGTATACGCCCACGGGCAACATGATGATGGCGGCGCAAGGTATGGACCCCATGCTGCTCGCGGTCATCGTCAGCGCGGTAACCTTCGTCATCGTCGGCGTAGCGCTCGTCACTACGATGGCAGGGCGCGGGCTGACCCTCGAGGACGAATTCGAATTCGCCGAGGAGACCTTCTAAGGCGGTTTCAGGTTAAGTCGCTCGCATAAGCGAATGAACCTGAGCGGATGCGAATAGAAAGGGTGTACGAAGTTATCATCATGTGGTGCGCTACCGCTAGGCGGAGCAGCGCAATTCCTACGACAGAGAATCAATCGGAAACCGTATAGTACGGTTTCCGATTGATTGTACGAAATTGCACAGTTTATTTAACCTAACTGAGTGCGTTGCTTCGCCCAGCGGGAGCAGAGCGACTTTACTTCGTGCATAGAGCTTTTCAACGACTCAGTTTTGGCTAGCAGGTCTAGGCCGAGTTTACGTCCCATCCGTGACAGGCACGGCTTAAGTTTGCAAACTAAGCCGTGCAACCTCGTATGACTACTCGCACTTTCTCTCTTCCTCAAGTATCGGCTTACGCCCTCGCCCTGAAAGCAGCTTGAGCCCTTCAACGCCACCCTCTTCGTAGCGCTTCAGCCAGACATTTAGCGTGACCTCATTATACGAGCAACTCCCTTCAGAACTCGTTACTCCTAGCAGTTCCACAAGATACTGAGACAAAGTGCCGCTTTCAGAAAGCTGCTGCAAGCAGACGGAAGTTTTGGCAACGCCAAAGATTTCACAGCTTCTGTAACGGAACCTCATTTCAAAATGTGCGTGCTGCATGATGTTCTCAGAAGTGAGAGTGTTTCAAACCAGATGATACCTGCTATCTCTACCTTGTTTGTCCGTTAGGCCCTACTCAAGTCCACACTTCTTACCACTGTAGCAGCGAGAGCATCGTCTCCTGCGGAGGGCTGCGCAACAAGAACGACGTAGCGCCGAATGGCAAGCAGAACGCTGTAAAGATTACGAGAAGCAGAGTCAGCGGGGATGAACGACGAGGAGCCGAGTCTGAATGGGTATACTGAGCCGCGTAAAGAGGAGACTTTAAGCGCCTATGAGGAGCGTTCAAGCCTCAGAGGATTGGAGCGCACCTTCGGGGTGGCGCGTAGCACGGTGAGTCGCTAGCTCAAAAAAACAAAGAAAACACAGGTGAAGGCTAAGAGCCTTTGAGCTTTGCTCTAACCTAGCCCCCGCACTGAAAGACACCCTCGTCCGGTTCGATGTTCCTCAGCGCGTGGAGCTAGAGCTTGATGAGTTGCACTCGTTTGTGCAGAAGAAAACGAAGAAACGCTGGGTATAGGTGAGCATCGCAGATGCAACGCGCTATGCGCTTAATCTATGGATCGCTTTATGCAAGCAGACTCGCCAAGTGGTTGCTTGCGTCATAGGTGGGCGCAGCGCAGCCACCTGTAAACAGCTCTGTAAGGAATTCCTGAACACTACAAGCAAGGGCTCTGCTATAGCGCTTCTGGGTTACGCAGTTTTCCGTAGGAAAAGCCTATCAGAGCTGTAGTACCAGACGGACACCACCAAGCTGTCAGTAAAGCTACAGGTCTCACTTCCCACGTTGAGCACTTCAACAACACACTCAGGCAACGTCTTGCTTGCTTCGTGCGCAAGACGTTAGCTTTCTCCAAGCCTGAGCACATGCACCTCACCTGCTTACACCGTTTCCTCGTCCGTTACAATCTGGAAAGCATTCGAGATTGAACCACTACCCACTAAAGAAGTGCTCGAGCGCCTCGAGACCGCGAAGCTTCTCAGAGAGCAGGGCGCAGCGTCTTTAGAGGTGGCGCTTAACGCCGTCACCCGAGGTGCCGAGCGCGTGAGCGCCCAGGTGCTCGCTCAGGTGGGCGCTCTCACCCAAATGGAAGAGAAAAACGACGTGCTACACGAACAAATTGAAGCGCTAACCCCCGCCCGCTCACCCGGACGGTGGTGGCAGTTTTGGAGGAAACAATGAGCTTACAGATCACTATTCCTGATAGAATTGCAGAGCATCTAGGCGACGACCCTGAGCAGGAGCTGCTCGAGCCTTACGTTGTCAAATTAGCTAAGTCCGGCAAGTTGTGGACGAGCGACGTGCAAGAAATACTGGGACTGTTGCGCCTCGAAACAGTGCAGTGGTCGGGGGAGCGCGGCGTGCCTTACTTGAATCTATCGGAGGAGCAGCTTGCGTGTAGTTAATCTCATGCCAGAGACGCAAAAAGAGCTGATTCTTGATACATCGGTGTGCATCTGTATCGACTTTTTAGGTTATATGGATGAACTTGCGCCGCTTTACAATCTGTTCATTCCACGTCAAATTAAAACCGAATTAAAAGGCTCAAGGGCGCAAGATAAAGCGGGCTACAGCGTGCCGGAGCATCCGGGAGCCGTAGTATCACGTGGTGCGGCGTCGGTCTTTAGCTTTCCTACGAGGAATTGACACTTCGGTTCAATCTCTTAGGGTCTAATACCGGACTGAAAAGGGGGTGTCATAATGTGTGGGCGTTCGAAGTTACGCTCACAGAGCGTTTAAGGGTATCACACTGTGACACCCTTAAGTTACTTTGGTATAATTCTCCGCTGCTTGCGACAAACAGCGAGAAAACTTGGGCGGCAGCGGCACACACTGTGCCGGGCGCTGCCCCTTCCACCTGAGGTTCTTTCCCAGACCTTTACTTGGGTCTATTCACCGGGGCTGCTCCTGGCGTGCCCCATCTTGTCATGACTCACCCCATGTTGCGCGCCACTGTGGTCTGTCATGTGCATCCCACCGCGAGTCTGCGGCAGCGTGTCACCGAAAGGCGTGCGGTCAGTCTCGGGTAGGAGCGTATTCGGATGACTATAAACTTTGACCCCTTCACTGTTATAGAGCATCTCTTCAGGATAGCCCTCAAAACGGCAGCTTTCGCCGATGCGGTTGCACTCCACGATGCGGTCCATCGTTGTCTCGTCCCACATCGCGAAGTAATCTGCGTGGAGGGAATGTCCGCTGGGCAGATGGTTCGGGTCGGATTTGGGCAACTGTACGCGGGCCTTGTCATCTGAGGCTAAGTACCACCCGCTATCAAAGGGGATGTCGTAGTACATTAGCAGCACAAGCGTCGGAATGCGGTAGGGATGGCTCGCTGGACAGCCATTCGCTTGCGCGTCTGGCGCTGAACCGTCAGGGTACGCGACGTGACTGTTGACCTGCTCGCCGAGCGCGGCGGGCATATCACGGTAGTCCAGCACAGGCTCGCCCTGCTCACCGAGCGCAATACATGGCGGAAAAGAAATCTTAGCGCCGGTGACGCTCTTCCCTTCAGCCGACCAGTCCTTTTTTTCGAAGACGGAAAAGGCGTTAGGCGTAGCGTTTTTTGTGTCGGTGCGCGCTAGCATCCGAAAACCATTGGGAATAGGGCGAATCAAACCGGGTTGGATGATCTTGGGTGTCTTTCCGTGTAAGAACGTTTTGTAGTAGAAAACGTTGAGTTCTGGTAGCACGGCTTCACCCTCTTCGTTGAAGAAAGCAGGGGACCAGTAGGAGGAGCGGTTGTTGATCCCGCTTTGGCATGAGGACCGCGTCGCTGAGTCCAGGCTTTCAGCCGTTGAAAACGCATCTGCCGTCGTGTTGCCCGTGAACTGATGTAAGTGAGCCTTGCCTGGCTGGCCCGGGAAGATAATCGGGTCATCGTAGGAGAAATGCGACACTGCGCAGCCGAAGCGGTTGCCGTGTGCGCCCCGAGCCTTTCCTGTCGGCGCGGGTAGGTCGAGCGTAACTGCGCCGCGCGCTCCTTGCGTAATCTCGTAGTACGCTGCAGCCGGCGGTCTCTTACTCTCGGAGACAGGGTCGATGGCAGTTGGAGCTGGCGCGCTACAGGCCGCTAAAGATATTAAAAGAGGGATAAACCTACGGTATGAGAAATACATGCGATTTCGCTCCTTCACTGAGGGCTCAAAAGGGGAAGATTCACGGACTCGAGTATAGCTCTGTGCACAAACCCTCATCTCTATAACGCGCCGCATCAAAATGCGCAGTGGGACGTGAACACTGCGAGGTGGGTCGGTACAACAAGTTGAACTGGCGCGCGACTTGGTCCCTTGCTAAGGGGGCTTTGTGAAGTCGCGTAAGGTGGACCGACCTCGCAGATAGCGCTGCAGCACCGTTGAGCATCTACGCTGTTATTCGGACACCTTCACCAAAGATATATTAGCCGCGCTTTGCATTTCTCCTAGGACTAGCGGGCGCAACTAAATAACTGAGTTTGGGTCGCAATCTCTTTTGTAGCTATGAGCCGATCGCCTTTGCTGAGGTGTGGGTTGGCGCTTATGATTGATACCGTTTCCAGTCACTTCCTAAAAGAATCAACTCGAGCAAGGAGTCCTCAACTGGAGGTAGCGTTACGGGCAGGTCGCCCTGCCGTTGCATCTTCAGATGGAAGCAACGAGCTTTTATAACGGCGTGATACGCAGTCACGTGGACCCTAGAACGGGCAAAGCCCGCGTCGCGTGGACCGCTCCGTACTAGCCCCAACGGGGCGGGCTTTGCCCGTACTATCGCTAGCCTTTGGGGCTAGTTCGCTCCCGCTGGCAGTTGAGGACTCTTCAGCGAGTTGAAAAAACTACGGGTTCCGGTGATTGCGGAACCAACTCCGCCGATAGCGAAGCACGCAGTGTCGGAGTTTATGCAGTAATTAACTAGAATCCGTATAACATCTTCAAGACGTAGAAGGTGAGTGACCCTGCGCCCCAGCCGAAACGCACTCCCGGCGGTGAGTCGATCCTCTAAAGATAAGCTCCTCTCCGGCTCTTCCTATTCACTATTTCATCAACCTCTCTATCTCACTCGCGCTCGGCAAGCTCGGCTGCGCGCCCTTCTTCGTGGCCGCGAGCGCGCCCGCCGCGTTCGCAAAGCGCAGCGCGTCCTCTAAGCTGTAATCAGCCGCTAAACGCACGGCGAGCGCGCCGCAAAAGGCGTCGCCCGATGCGGTCGTATCGATCACTTCGACGTCGTGCGCTGGCAGGTGCCCCTCGCTCTCAGCCGCTGACCAGACGACGCCCTGCGCGCCTAATGTGATGACGACCGCGTTCACGCCGTCCGAGCGCAACTTCTTGGCTGCTTCTCGCGCCGACGCCTCGTCCGTTACGCCTTGACCGCTCAGGAACGCCGCCTCGCCCTCGTTGAGCACGAGGTAGGTGAGGTTGGATAAGAGGTCGGCGGGCAAGTCTTGGACGGGCGCGGCGTTGAACATAACCGCGACACCTCTCGTCTGCGCCTGCGCCGCGACCTCTCGAACAGTCTCTAAGGGAATCTCGAGCTGCATCAGCACGAGCGCCGCCCCGTCAAAGAGGTCCTCGGAGATAGGGTCAGGTGTCAGCTTGCCATTCGCGCCGGGGCTCACAATGATGGTGTTCTCGCCCGCTCCGTCAATAGCGATGAGCGCCACACCACTCGGTCCTGAAATTTGCTGGATTGCTTTAGCGTCTACGCCAGCTTTAGCTAGGCTCTCTAGAAGCGTGCTCCCGTAGCTGTCCGTCCCGACGAACCCCAACATCGCGACGTTTCCGCCTGTGTCGCCGCCCGCCCTGGCAGCGGCAACCGCCTGATTTGCCCCCTTGCCGCCCGGAAAGGTCTGCAAGTCGCCCCCTAAAACCGTGTCGCCCGGCTCCGGGTGGTGCGCTACGTTGAGTACCAGGTCCATGTTGAGGCTGCCGATAACTAAGATGCGTTTTGCCATAGAGGTACTATAGCGGTTATCAGAAGTATTGGACTGAAATAGCGCAGATATTATCCGATAATGTGCGTGCTAGTCGTTGTTCTATCGTGTGAGATTGGCTCAAACCAGCTCCGAGCTTTGCGAGACAGATTTTGATACCTGCTATATACGGGTTCAGCGTCAAGTGGAAACCATATCGAACCCGAGCCTTTGGGCTAAACTTTCCTCATCATGCTCTGGACACTTTTCCTCTTCGGACTCGCGGGCGGGCTCGAGAAGCTTGCCTCACGCCCCTTTCTGGCGACGCTCACCGGGCGCGCCTTCGCTTACCTCTTGCGAGCCCAACCAGATGAACGCATCTATGAGGTGGACGCGCTCCCCGCGTTTGGCTTCAAAGCCGTTGCGCAGACCTGGGGCGAAACGATCTTGATTGTGAAGGGGTATCGAAGCCCACAACTCTTGGCACATGAAGCCGTCCACACCGAGCAGTTTCGGCGCTACACGAGCGTCGGTTTTTGGCTTCTCTACGTTGCGCAGTGGGCTTACGGTCTTCTCAGAACGCGGAACCTCTACCGGGCGTACGCCGAGATGGGACTCGAGCGTGAAGCGCGCCGCGCGAGCCGGGTGAAGACGTAGCGTCTGATCCGCGTCGCCCGAAGAGGTTATCACCAGCAGGGGACGCCTGCTACACCTCTCGCAAATCCTCGAACACCTGCCACCCCACCGAAGGCGGCGTCGCGTTGAGTCTCTCCTGCAACGTCTCCGCGAGCCAGGGCACCAGCCGCTGCGGGTCTTCGCCGCTCTCCACCTCTTTGAACACCGTGAACTGAACGATGTGCTGCGTTGCGGCGAGCGTGCCGTCGTCAAAAAACGTGAAGGGCGGGCGCACCTCGTCCCACAAGAGGTGCACGTCGCCTAAGCGCTCAGGGAGATAGTCGCTCAGCTCGACCTCTTCCCCTCGGGGATACCAAATGTAGCCCTGCAAGAGCTTGACGGCGCGCGCTTCAGAGTATTCTTTGGCGCGCTCCTCTTCGCTCACTTGACGGAGTCAGGTAGAGAAATGTCGGGTAAACGCTCCTGAAAACGCGCCGCGAAATTCTCAAAGCTGTCGAGCAAGATGCCCTGATAGCCCAACTCGTTACACGCGGCGATGTTCGCCTCGTTGTCGTCGATGAAGACGGTTTGCTCGGGCGGATGACCCAGCGCCTCGCTCAGCTTAGCGAACGCCGCCGCGTCGGGCTTCCTCACACCGATTTCGTTGGAGAAGACGAAGTGCTTGAAGCGGTCCATGCGCGGGTCGTCTCGCACCGTGTCGCAAAGAACAGGGACGTTGTTGGAGAGCATCCCGACGGTGTAGTCCCGTGGAACCGCATTCAATACGTCGAACATTGTGGAGCGTTCACGCACCGAGCCCAAGAACGTTTTGCGGAAGGTATTTTCATTGAGCGCTAAGCTCGTCCCTTCGGCGAAGCGTCTATGAAACTCCGGAAAGTCGAACGCGCCCACTTCGAAGTGCTCCATTAAAGGGTAGTAGGTCTCAGCGATTCTCTCCTCGGAAGTTCCGGTAACTTTAGCGAGGTTCGCGACGGCGCTGCTGTCGAAGGTGCCTTGGGTAAAGATACCGCCCCAGTCAAAGGCGATGGCGGTGATGTTAGTTGACATAAGGAGAGGATAACGCACAGAGTGAGACCATGTGAACCGTAAGGCGCAGCCGAAACGAGAAGAACTAAGGGTAGTGGTTTTAAGTCGAATGTCGCTGTGTGATAAAGCAAGGGGTTTCAACCCCTTGCTACGACATCAACGTCATTCCAGACAGAGCCACTACTGAACTAGGAAACTTTACGCGGCTCCCTGCGACGCGCCGAAGGATTCTCCTCTTGGTACCAGCGGAAGAAGATCACGACGAAGGGGATGCCGAAGGCGAACAAGCTGCTGACCTTCATGACCGCGCCGCCCAGGGCTTGGTCCGCGAGCGGGTCGAGCCAAATCCTTGGCGCGGCGGCGTAGGTTGGATAGAGCACTGAGTCGGCAAAGGTGATCGCGCCGAACGCTAAAACCTGCGCAATCGGTAAGACGAAGAGGTAGACGAGCTGTCCGCCGTAGGGAAGGCGCGGGAGTTCCTTGAGTGGGCTCATGAGGGGCCACCACAAGAGGATAGAAGAGAGCAGGAAGAGGACGTGCTCGAGATGGTGCAACCCTGCGTTTTGTAGCGCCCCTTCGTAAAAAGGCGGCAGGTGCCAGAGTGAGAAGAAGAGGCTGAACGTCACAAAGGCGACGATGGGCTGGGTGAAAAACTCAGCGGCGGGTCTGACCCAGTGGTTCAGCAAGAGGTGCCTGAGCAACCAGTCGGGCGTACCCCAGATGAGGAGCGGCGGGATGAGATAGCTCAAGAGGAGATGTTGAAACATGTGCGCGCTAAAGAGGTAGGACTCCGCGAGCGTGTGGAGCGGCGAACCCTCCGCGAGGTAGGTTAAGACGAGCGCGCCGTAAAAAAGCGCCGCTTGTCGCCCCGGAAAAGCCGCTCCGGGCGCTAAACGGTAACGTAAAGGACCCACCGCAAGACCGTACAAAAGCCCTGCGGTTAGGAGCGTGCCGAGTAGCGCCGGGTCGAGCAGCCAGGGCATAGTTACTGGAGGTTCAGCCCTTGGCGAATGTTGTAAACGTCAGTTGCGCTTAGGCCCTGTCCGCGTAGCGCCTCGACTTCGTCCGGCTGAATCGGCTGAAAGTTTTGCAGCGCCGACTCGTTGCCCCACGTGGTCAACTCGTGGTTGATCACAGCGGCGATCTCCTCGTTGCTGAGCTGCCCCCAGGCGGTCATAACACCGTTATAGCTCTGCCCGTCAATCTGAATTTCGCCCTGCAAACCGTAGAGGAGCACGTTGATGATGTACTCGCGGCCGCCGTCGACGTTGTAGACCGAGGGCAAATGCCCTGCAAGCGGCGGGAACGCACCCACGATACCCTGACCGTCGGCTTGGTGACAACTCGTGCAGTTCGAGTAGGCTTGCTCACCGAGTTGTTGCCAATCGAATGAGGTTTGCGCAGCTTGCGTCTCCTGTCCACCACCTTGCGCTTGCTGCGGGTCTTGACCTCCTTGCGGCTGGTCCTGTTGCTGGTTTTGCTGTTGATCCTGCTGGTTTTGTTGCTGCTCGCCCCCTTGTCTGAGACTACCGTCAGCGGCGAAGGGGCTCTCCAAGTTGATGTTGGTATTGTTTTGGGCGGGCTCCAATAAGATGTTAGGCGCAACGGTTTCGGCGGGCAGCTCTGGCGGATTATTAAGCGCCGCGCCGTCCACGACCTCGCCCGTACCAGTTTCGCCCTCGTAGAGCGGGTCCTGGTCTTCGTCGCGGATACCCTGGACCGTGTCCGCCTCGGGGCTACCCACATCGTCGCCTATTTCGCCCATCACGTCATCTGGACCTTCGCCGCTACTGTCCTCATCCGCCATCTCTGGCTCGCTTTCGCGTGTGTAATCAATATAGCTGCCAGGATCGATGTTAATTTGGCGCACGTCGAGCGTTTTGGGCGGTGGCGTGTTGAAGTAGGTGGCGAGGTCTCTTGCTCTGGTCAACGGCTCCGGTCCTTCGGGAATGTCGAGCGCGCTACGCAGTTTGTAGACGTCAAAAGAGCTGAGTTCGCTGTTCGCACTGCGCACCTCAGCGACCTCTTCGGGAGTGAAGAACTGGAAGTTCTCCGGCAAGATCGTCTGATTGCCCCAAGCGTTGACGCTGTAGTTCAAAACTTCTGAAATTTCTTCGTCGCTTAGGTGGTCGTAGGGCGGCATGATGCCGTCGTACTGTTCTCCCCGCGCGACGATCTGACCTTCTAAGCCGTGCAACACGACGTTGATCATGTACTCGCGCCCACCAACACCTTCGCCTGTCGCTTGCGCAAGATAGGGCGTGTGACCGATGTGCGGCGGAACTGCGCCTACGACGCCGTGCCCGTTCGCTTGGTGACAGCTAATGCAGTTCTCTTGATAGACGTGCTCGCCGTCGCCAATCGCTTGCACGAGTTCGGCTTGCTCCTCTTGCGGCGTCTGCGCGTACGAGAGGCTCCGCACGGTAAAGAGCAAGGAGAGCGCCACGAGCGTCCCCACCGCGATGACCATGCCGGAACTGAAAAAACCTGTGAGAATATTGTCGTCGTCCTTTAAGTGCATGAAAAACATTACCACCAGGACGAACTTGAGGACTGAGAGCACGACTAAAGTAACGAGCGTCGTGGTGCGGTCTAGGAAGGCAAACTCATACTCGATGAGCGCAAATTCGATGTAGGTGATCGCCGCTAAGATAAGCGCGATGATGACGTAAGTACGGACGCTCGAGCCGCCCTCGTGCCCTTGGTGACTATTGGGTTCTTGACTCAACTTAAAAACCTTTCAAGCGTGTGGAAGAGTGGGAAATTTTACTTCTATTCTAGTCGGATGTTTTAGTTCAAACGAGTTGACGAAGCTATTCAACCTTTAGCCTTTCGCTCTAATCCTTCGCAACGTCAACTCTGGACAACTTAGAGAAACTCGATCAGGTAAACCACCGTAAAGATAACGATCCAGACGATGTCAACGAAGTGCCAGTACAGCCCCGCAATCTCCAAGCTGAGCGCATCTTTGCTGCTGACAGGGCGGATATACGACGCGACGAGGATGGACAGGAGCCAGAGCACCCCGATCGTGACGTGAATTCCGTGCGTGCCGGTGAGGGTAAAGAAGGTCGTCCCGAAAAGGTTTTGCTGCAACGTCAAACCCTCGTGGACGAAGTGGCGAAACTCGAAGACCTGAAAGCCTAAGAAGATGGAACCGAACACGCATACGCCCAGCGTCCAAAGGCGAAACTTGGGGATGTCGTTTTCACGTAGAGCGTGCAGCGCCAGCACCATCAAAAACGAACTCATCAGGAGAACGAAGGTGCTAACCGTTGTGAGAGGAATATCGAACACATCCGTCGGATAGGGTCCCTCTAAACTGCGCCCGTTGTAGACGATGTAGGTGCCGATGAGCGCGCCGAAGAACATGCAGTCCGACGCTAAGAAAATCCACATCATGAGCTTGCGGTCGGCGAGCTTGGTGCTGCGGTATTCGCCGTGCTCGACGTTGGCGGTAGAGGTTTGCGGCGCGCTGTGAGAAGAAGAGGTCATTGTGCGTGATCCTCCCGCAATCTGCTGATCCCGCTGTCGCGCAAATCGCTCTCGGTGGGGTGGACGTGATGACCGCCGAGCCCCTCGAACGCCCAAGCGTAGGTGCTGAGCGTGACAATAACTAAGCTGAATATACCGAGTACCCAGTTGTGGTAGATCGCGCCGAAGCCGCCGATAAAGAGCCCGACGGACATGATGAAGGGATACCAGGACTGCCCGGGAATATGAATACCCTCGTCGCTCGGGGGCAATGTCGTGGCAGCTTCGTCTTCATCAGCGCTTTCAGAAACGTCGTCGCGGCTCTCTAAGAGTTCTGGGTGCTTGGCGAGCCAGACCGGGTCGCGGTCCTCGACGACAGGCAATTCGGCAAAGTCGAAATGGGGAGGCGGGGAGGAGATGCTCCACTCGAGCGTCCGTCCGTCCCAGGGGTCGTCGCCCGCTTCTTCGCCGTAGCGGTAGTCGCGCAAGAGGCTATAAAGAAACAGCAAGACGCCCGCGCCAAGGATGAACACGCCCGAGGTCGAGATGAGGTTGTAGAGGTTCCAACCCAAATCCGCGTCGTAGGTCTGGATGCGGCGCGGCATTCCCATGAGCCCCAAGAAGTGTTGCGGGAAGAACACGAGGTGAAAGCCGCCCACCGTGAGCCCGAAAACCCACTTGCCCACGGTTTCGTTGAGCAGTTTACCCGTCATCTTGGGGAACCAGTAGTAAATCCCAGCGAAGAACGAGAGAAGCGCCCCGCCCCCCATCACGTAGTGAAAGTGCGCCACGACGAAGTAGGAGTCTTGCGCCTGCGCGTCGAAGGAGGGCACCGCCACCATGATGCCCGTGATGCCGCCCAGCGTGAAGGTGAAGATAAAGGCGATGGCGAAGAGCATCGCGGTGGTAAAGCGGATGTGTCCGAGCCACATCGTCGCGATCCAGTTAAAGATTTTGATGCCCGTCGGTACGGCGATAACGAAGCTCGTAATGGCAAACGCAGACGCCGCCACCGCACCAAGCCCTGTCGTGAACATGTGGTGGCTCCACACCGCGAAGCCCATGAAGCCGATGAAGATGCCCGCCAAAACCACCATTGGGTAGCCGAAAAGCGGCTTGCGCGAGAAGGTCGGGATGACCTCGCTGATGACGCCGAATGCGGGCAAGATGACGATGTAGACCTCTGGGTGGCCGAAGACCCAGAAGAGGTGCTGCCATAGAATCGGCATTCCGCCGCCCTCAGGGTTGAAAAAGAGCGTGCCGAAGCTGCGGTCCATGAAGACCTGCACGAGCGCGATGGTCAGCGGCGGGAAGGCGAAGATGACCAAGAAAGCGGTCACGAGCATCATCCAGGGAAAGAGCGGCATCCGCATCATGGTCATGCCAGGAGCGCGCATGTTGAGAATCGTGACAATGAGGTTCATCGCGGTGACGAGCGTGCCGATACCGCTGATGAGTAGACCTATCAGGTAGAAGTCGATGCCGGTGCCCGGCGTGTACGCCGTTTGGGTCATCGGCGCGTAGGCGAACCAGCCCGCGTCGGGTGCGCCGCCTAAGAGAAAGCTCGAGTACAGAATCAGCCCGCCCGCCAGATAAGCCCAGTAGCCAAAGGCGTTGAGACGCGGAAACGCCAGGTCACGCGCCCCGATCATCAGCGGCACGAAGTAGTTGGCAAACGCTGTACCCAGTGGCATCACCGCCAAGAAGATCATGGTGAGCCCGTGCATGGTGAAGATTTGGTTATACAGATCGGGTCCGATGATCTGCTGATTCGGCGCGGCGAGCTGCAGGCGAATCAGAAAGGCTTCGACGCTGCCGAGCAGAAAGAAGCCGAACGTCGTGACGAAGTAGAGGATGCCTAAACGCTTATGGTCTACCGTGGTGAGCCAACTGGCGATGCCCGTGTCCGAATTCGGGCGCTTTAAGAGCCCCTTGGTCCGGGGAGAGTCTATGGGTCTCTGGGGTTGTCTTACGGCCATTTTATCTCCTCGCTAGGGGCGTTTCGCTGCCTAAGCTCTCTAAATACGCCACGATTGCGGCGATCTGCGTGTCCCGTTCGGGGTCGTCCGCCGCCCATAAAGTCGGCATGTAGTTGCCCGGCTTGATCGCTTGCGGGTCAGCCAGCCACGCCGCTAAATTCTCCGGCGTGTTATCTATTACGCCCGCCGCGATGGTGTGTCTCATGCCGAAATTCGTCAGATCGGGCGCGCCCTGCCCCATGGCGTAGCCGCTCACCGCGTGGCAGTTCGCGCACCCTTTTGTCTTGAAGAGTGCCTCTCCTTCGGCGAAGGGTTGAGCCTGGCTCGAGACCTGCTGCGTATCTTCGTTGAACGCAGCTACCCACGTGTCGAACCCCTGTTCGTCGCTAGCGATGACCCGGAAGCGCATATAAGCGTGCGCGGTCAAGCAGAGTTCGGCGCACTGCCCGTAGTACATGCCGGGCTCGTCCGCCTGGAGCCATAGTTGATTGTCCTGGTTCGGAATGAGGTCGCGCTTGCCGGCGAGCTTCGGCACCCAGAAGGAGTGGAGCACGTCTCCCGAGTTGAGGTTTAGGACGACGCGCCGCCCGGTTGGGATATGCAGCTCGTTCGCGGTGGTAATACCAAGTTCGGGGTACTCGAACTCCCACCACCACTGATAGCCGATGACGTTGACGACGAGGTCGTCGTCGGCGGCATTTGCTTCGCCGATATGGCTCTGGTTCTGGAAGATAAGGTTGACGGTCGGGACGCCTAAAATAACGAGGACGATAGCAGGCGCGAGCGTCCAAGCGATCTCTAAACTCATGACGCCGTGAACCTGCGGTGGGAGGTCCTCCTGATTGTCGCGGCGGCGATACTGCCACACCGCGTAGATGAGCGCCGCTGTGACCACCCCGAACACGCCCGTCGCGAGCCAGAAGGTGAATTTGAACAGCTCCAACTGACTTCTCGCGACAGGCCCGGCGGTCTCCATAATGGACTGCGGGCTACTGAGTTCGCAGCCGCTTAGAAGCGCCGCGAGTCCTACGAAAAATAGTACAAATGTGCTCCCTCTGCGGAAGCGCTTGCGTCTCGCTGCCCCGTCTGGCACCAATGTTCTCGGCACGTTACCCTCCTCGAGATAGCAGGTTACTTCGTATAGCTTCGCTCAACCGAAGTCCGTCTCACTCCGCTCGGTTCACGAAGTTTCTGCGCAGCAGCGGGGGCATGGACGCCCTCATCTATGGTAGAGGACCGCTCAGCACATACAAAAGATCATACCTGCGCTTACAACTTCAGTCATTTTGAAAAACCTTCTCAAAATACAAAGTTCTACCCAATGTATCACAAGAAACAGGAAGTGGGGTTTACACTGGGAGGGATGGAAGACACGCTCGCCAGAGGTGCGTATCAAATTTTTCTCTACGCGCTGCTCTATATCGGTATCGCCGCGCTAGGAGCCTTTGTCGGCTACATCGCGTCGTTCCTCTATCACGGCGGCGAGGAGCCGCCGGAGGAGTTAGAGGAGGCAGAGGACACAAGCAGAGACGAGAGTTACAAGTCGCCCCGGTAGCTCACCGCTTCAGCGAGGTGGGCTTCGCTCACGCCCTCGGCTTGCGCCAAGTCCGCCACGGTTCGCGCCACGCGCAAGAGCCTGTCATAGCCGCGCCCGGAGAGCGAAAGCTGCCGGATGACGCTCTTCGCAAAGGCTTCCGGTCCATCTTTGAGCGCCGTATGCCTTCGTAACGCCTGACCGCTCAACTCCGCGTTCGGCACACCTTGACGCTTCAGTGCGAGCGTTCGCGCCGCTAAGACGCGCGCGCGCACCCCTTCGCTCGGCTCGCCTGGCGAGGCGTTCATGAGGTCGTCGGCGCTGAGGCGCGGGACTTGGATGCGCAAGTCGAGCCTGTCTAAGAGCGGTCCGCTGATGCGTTCGCGGTAGCGGTTCCGCATGACGGGCGTGCAGGAGCATTCTTTGCCTGTATCGCCGTAGTGACCGCATGGACATGGATTTTGCGAGGCGACGAGCGTGAAGCGCGCGGGGAAGGTCAGCGCCGCCCTCGCGCGGCTGATCGTCACGACGCCGTCCTCCATCGGCTGCCGCAAGACCTCTAAGGCTTGGCGGCTAAACTCGGGAAACTCATCTAAGAAGAGGACGCCTCGGTGCGCCAAGCTGACCTCGCCGGGTCGTGGAATGTTGCCGCCTGACAACCACCACAATCAATGGTACTAATAAGGATCATAATAGGGGTATTCGGTCACAATCCGTGTGACTGCTTTTCTCGATTACTGGGACTGGTTGACGATATGACTGTAATTGTTGGTACTGGTTGTGTATATGGCGGATGAGTTCAAGCCGGTTCGTAAAATCAAGCCTACCTGGTTGAGCTTGACGGGCGCGACGCCTGCCAAAGAGGGTCAGGACATGGCGGAGTTCGAGTCGGCGTTGGAGCGCGATTTCCTCCGCATCCTCCGCTTCGACCTCAACGTGGCGGCGTTCTTTGTTCAGCCGATGGTCCTGGAATATACGGACGAAAACGGCAAGGAGCGTACCTACACGCCCGACGTGCTCGTGCGCTACCGCAACGACATCACCCCCGCCAAAGAGATGCCGACGCTGCTCTGCGAGGTCAAACCGCGCGAGATTCTGCGGAAGAAGTGGTGCGAATTCAAACCGAAATTCAGGGCGGCGCAGACCCACGCCCGTGAAGAGGGCTGGAGGTTCTGTATCTTGACCGAGCGGGAAATCCGCACGCCCTACTTGGACAACGCCAAGTTCTTGCAGCGCTACCGCAGCATGGAAGACGACCCTCACATCCCCCTCGTCATCGACACCCTCGCCATCTTGCAAACCACCACGCCTGCCGACCTGCTCAGCGCGATCTACTCGGACCGCACCAATCAAGCCAAGCTCCTGCCCGTCGTCTGGAACTTGGTCTCGCGCAAATGGATAGGCGCGGACCTCAACGTTCCCCTGACGATGACCAGCGAACTCTGGAGTTTAGACTTAGACTAGGAGACACAATGTCCATATCCGTCGAGCCCGCCATCGGCAACCCCGTCACCTACGCGGGCAAGCACTACATCATCACCCACGTCCTCGACATGCAAACCGTCCTGGGTCGCGAGGAGACTTCCGGAGAACTCAAACGCCTGAACGTTCACACCCTCAAGCCGGACCTGCCCCCCGTCTCCGAAGAAGGCAAAGGGGTCGGCTACGATCTCGTCGCCACACCCGATGCCGAGTGGAACATCGGAGCCGAACGCTACAAAGCTATCCGCCCGCTGCTCGCTATCAAAGACCGCCGCCGTACCCGTGCCGACGTCGCCCAGAGAGCGAAGAAGGTCGGTGTGAGTACCAACACCCTCTACCGCTGGCTCAAACGCTACGAAGGGGGTGGGCGCGTCACTGATCTCATCCCTAACAAGCCGGGCAAGTCCGGCAAGCGGCTCGACCCGGCGCTCGAAGCGATTATCGAGGAAGCCATCAATGAGCGCTACCTCACGCCTCAACGACGCTCGGTTCAAGACACTATCGACGACGTCCTTCTCAAATGCCGTAACGCCACACCCAAACTGACACCACCGGGAGACTCGACAATCCGGCGGCGAATCGCCGCCATCGAGGAGAAGAAGCGGCTCAGTAAGCGTCACGGCAAACGCGCCGCCGAACAGAAGTACGATCCCAAAACGGGCTCCTTTCCCGATGGTAACTTTCCCTTGCAGACCGTGCAGATAGACCACACTAAGGTAGACCTGGAGCTCGTAGACGACGTCTATCGCATCGCCATCGGACGACCCTGGATCACCCTCGCCATCGACGTCTACAGCCGCATGTGCTTGGGCTTCTATATCTCCTTCGACAGCCCCAACGCCTTCGCTGTCGGTTCCTGCTTGACCCGCGCTATCTTGCCTAAGGAGCGGTGGCTGGCGCAGTACGGCGTCGAGGCTTCCTGGCCGTGCTGGGGGTTGCCGGAGGCAGTCCACGCGGACACCGCTAAGGAGTTCAGAGGCAAGATGCTCCGCCGGGCTTGCAAGGAGTACGACATCGAGAGTGACTTCCGCCCTAAAGGGAAAGCTGAGTTCGGCGGTCACATCGAGCGGCTCATGGACACCTTCGCGGCGGATATTCATAAGCTCCCCGGCACCACCTTCCACAACGTTCAGGAGAAGCGCGACTACGACTCCGCCGGGAGCGCCGTCATGACCCTGTCGGAGTTCGAAACTTGGCTCGCCCAACTCTTGGTCAAGTACCATAACCGCGTCCACAGCGAAATCTTCACGAGCCCGTTGGTACGCTACGAAGAAGCCATCCTCGGCAACGACGAGCAGCCGGGGCGCGGGCTGCCGGCCTTCGTTTTGGACGAAGAGCGGTTGCGGCTCGACCTAATGCCCTTCTACGACCGGACGACGGTGCAGAACTACGGCGTCCGCTACTACTATGTGGACTACTACAGCGACGTGTTGAGGCGCTGGATACACGCGCCGAACCCGAAGCATAAGAACGAGAAGCGCAAGTTCATCATCCGCTACGACCCTAGAGATATGAGCCGCATCTACTTCCTGGACCCCGAACTGGACAGGTACTACGAAATCCCTTATGCGAACGTAATCCGCCCCCCTGCGAGCCTCTGGGAGATGCGCAAAGTCGTCCGCCACCTCAAGAAGCAGGGTGCGGAGAAGATCAACGAGGACGACCTCTTCGCGGCTATGGCTCGAATGCGCGAAATCGAGGAAGAAGCCGCCAGGAAGACCCGGAGCGCCCGCCGGAACGTGCAGCGCCGCACGGAGCACGCTAAGGCTACGAAACCCTCTAAACCCGCCGGGAAGCCGCCGCCCGAGCGCCGAGACGACGCGCAGGAGCAGGCTTTCCCGTTCGATCTCTCGAGCATCACGCCCTTCGACGAATTGCAGGAGAGCTAAATGAGCACGTTACAGCGTCCCCGCCCGAGCGAAACGCTCGAGCCCTACGCGCATCTGACCCCGAGGGCGCGGGAAGTATTGGGCGACACCGAAGAGGACCGCATCCTCCATATCAAAAGTCCGCGCTGGATCGGCTACACCCGCACCAACAAAATCCGCGATCAGCTACAAGACCTCATCACTCATCCCAAGACGAACCGGATGCCCAATCTGCTGATCGTCGGTCCGACGAACAACGGCAAGACCGAGTTGGTCAGGAAGTTTTTAGCCGATAATCCGGCGGACGATAACCTGAGTGGCGAGTCCATACACATCCCGGTGGTGCTCTTTCAAGCACCGCCCGAGGCGGACGAAGGGCGGCTATACGAGGAACTTCTCAAGAAGCTCTTCGCGCCTTTCAAAGAGACCGATAAAGCTAGCCGCAAGCAGCACCAGGCGATGGGACTCTTGCAGCGTATCGAGACGAAGGTGCTGATCATCGACGAACTCCATCACGTCCTCTCCGGTACGGCGCGGCAGCAGCGACGGGTCTTGCAAGCCATCAAATACTTAGGAAACGAATTGCGAATTCCTATCGTCGGGGTAGGGACGAAGGATGCGTTACGCGCCCTTCAGATCGACCCGCAGCTCGCCAACCGCTTCAAGCCCGCCCCGCTCCCGCTGTGGAAAAAGGACGAAGGGTTCGCGAAGCTGTTGATGAGCTTTGAGAAGCTCATTCCCCTGAAGCGCCCTTCGAACCTCGCTAAGCTCGGCGTCAAGCTGCACGACATGTCCGAGGGGCATATCGGCGAACTCTCGACCATCTTGAACGAAGCGGCGGTCTATGCGATACGGCAGGGAACGGAGTTCATCGACGAGAATGCCCTGAAGGGGATCGACTGGGTCTTGCCTTCGGAGCGGCGCAAAGAGGCTGAACTCCTGTTCAATGATCTCGGGTAACGTCTGGCCAGTTCACCCACACCCCCTACCCGACGAACTGCTCAGTAGCTGGCTCATCCGCTTCGCCAAGGAGAACTTGCAGAAGCTCCATAGCTTCACCAAGCTCACCGTCCCCGACCACCAGGTGTGGAACCGCGATGTGGACAAGTCGGCTCCGCTGAAGCTACTCTTGCCCTTAGCTTTCCAGTCCGGTCAGCACGTCTCGAGCCTCTACCACACCACCTTATGGCCCTACGCAGGCAAGCTCTACGCCAAACACAGTCCCAACAGCAACAACCGCTGGATACTGCACGCAGGTGTCTATCATCGTTCCCGAAAACGCTACGGCTTGCAGTATTGTCCCCTATGCTTAGCGCAGGACCCGCCCTACTTCCGGCGGTTGTGGCGACTTGCTTTTGTGACGGTTTGCCCCGAACACGGGACGTTGCTCCTCGACCGCTGCCCGAACTGCAAAGCGCCCGTCGCGCCTCACAAAGTCGATATGGGTGTGCATACGAACAAAACCGAGCCTTCCGATGTTCCTATCAACGTGTGTCATCGGTGCGGCAAAGATTTGAGCGGGAACGACCCCTCGAGGTTGAAGGTAGCTGACCCTGACATCAGAACGTTTCAGGCGAAGTTGCTGAACGCTCTCGAGACCGGCTACACAACGCTTCCGAGTCACGGCAAGGCGCATGAGTCCGTACACTCGAGCCTGGCGTATTTCGACGGGTTGCGCCCTCTCCTTACCGCCCTCACTGGTACGCGCCATACAGGACCGTTCGGCGCTCATGTCGCCGAGCGTGTGGGCATACCTGATATGGCCTTTGACCTCGCGGACACGCCGAACGATTTCGAATACCAGCCCTTTATCAACCGTCATCAGCTTTTGAGGATGGCAGCGTGGCTGTTCGGAGATTGGTCCGAGCGCTTTATCCAGGCTTATGCGCAGACTGAGATGGCTCCGTCGTATTTGTTAGGCGATATGGGCGAGGTTCCTCTCTGGCTAGAAACTGCCGTAGACGAAGCGCATGAGGCAAGACTCCGATTTGAGAAAGAACACAAACCGCCCAATGCTTACGGTGACTTGACCGGGCAAGACAAAGCCTGCCTGCAAGATTTGTTGGAGCATGGCGCAGATCGTATAGAGGTTGTTTGCACACGAGTGGTCGACTCCGAGTATTTGCTCAACCAACGCTACCTCACGACGTTGGACAGTCCTTTGGGCACGTTAGTCTCGATTGGCTCACGAGGTAGAAGGGCGCTCGGCGTATGCCAATGTCCTCCTCTGACGCCCAATACTGCTGCTGGGCAGGTGATGAGACGCAGAGTGAGGGAGAAGCTCGAGGCGCAAGGCTGGACGTATTTGAAGAAGGAAGGGCGATTCCTTATCAGCTTGCGTTCACCTGAAGGCAAGAAGCGCTATTTGCTTTGCGGGTACGGTAAATACGATTCGCGGACGGTGCGGCGTAACTTCAGTAAACTCGAAGAATGGCTCGTCGAAGAGGACGCGGTGCTGATGGTTGTCAGCAGAGAGCCGGAGAAGCTCATGGGGATAGAGGCAGTGAAAGAGGGATGGGTAGAAGTTACCGACGCGAACATCGCTGGCAACTTCTACCAGGAATAGACTCAGAGCTTATGCGGCTGTTGGCCCGTTCTGCCGCATAAAAGTCTTGCCAAAAAATAGGACTGAGCCCGCCCCTAGTCCCCCGTCACCGTCTCACAAACCACCGCCGGTAAGAGCTGCTGACTCACCCCTTCGACGTAAGCGTACGTCAAACGCGGTCGGCGCGACTGGTCATATAAGAAGACGCGAACTTGCGTCCCGTTGTTACTCGCCACGGTCATAAACTGCGCGCTGTTAGGCGCAGCGTAGAAGGCGTCGACTAGGGGGCAGAAGCCGGGGTACGCGCGGTAGAAGGTGTTGATAGCCGTGATGAAGCCGTTCGGGTTATTGCCTTCGTAGCGGTAGGTCTGGTAGCCGGTGAGGGTGACGCCTAAGCGCTCGAGGTCAGCCTCAAAGGGCGCGATGAGTCGCTTATAGACCTCGGGATCACTCGTGCTCACTGGCGGCTCGGGTGCAGGCTCCGTCGCTGGTGTACAGGCGACAAGAAGAAGGAGCAGAAAAACTAAGCACAGACGAATCATGCGTCAGTCTATCGACTCCCCCTCGTTGTGCTACGCTCAATTCTTCACATCGAAGGGCTCAAGGTAGCTCGCCGGGTTCTTCCACTTGTGGCAGTGGATTTACCAAGCTCGTGCTCGCCTCGTCCGCCGCTGTCTCGAGCGTCTCTTCTTCTGCGGGCGTCTCGACGACCACCGGCGCTACGTCCGAGCGCACCGCGCGCACGTTGGGCATATCTACGATGCGCGGCGTAACCACGATCACCAGGTCGGTTTCGCGCTCCTCGGTCGAGGTGGAGGTGAAGAGTGCGCCGAGGATGGGAATGTCCCCTAAGATAGGGACTTTCGACACCCCTTTAAGGGTACGCTTCTCGTACAACCCGCCGATGGCGATGGGCTCGCCGTTGGCGACTCTGACTGTAGTGGAGGCTTCTCGGCTGCTAAACGTAGGAACCTTCTGCGAGGTAATGCCTGTCGGTGTCGAGACTGAGATGGACAACTCGGCTTCCACCTGTCCGTCCGGGCTGATCTTAGGCGTCATCGAGAGCTGGATACCCGTAGTGATGTTCTGCACGCTCTCCTGACCGTTCGAACTGGAGACGACGACTGGAAACGATTGGGTGGCGTTGATCTGCGCTTGGACGCCGTCTAAGGTCGTGACCCTGGGTCGCGCGAGTACGTTAGCGGCTCCGTTCGTCTTGAGCAGGTTCAACCCAAGCGTCAGCGACATACCGTTGCGCGAGAAGGGACCCGCACCGAAGACCGAAGGCACTTCCCCCTCGGTCAGGGTAAAGGAGAAGAGCGAGTCGTAGTTGATGCCCAAGCTCTGCGTGACCGACTGGTTGACCTCGACGATCTCGGCTTCGAACATGACTTGGGGACGGGCTTCGTCTAAAGCGGTAACGATCTCATCGACGAGCGTCCGGTCCTGCGGATTGACCCGCACTAAGAGAGCGCGTTGGCGCTGGTCCACCTCGACGGGTAAGTCGTACAAGCTCCTGAGGTGCGAGGCGACTTGGCTCGGCTCAGCGTTAGCTAAGCGGTACATTACTGGGGCGCGGTCGTCACCTGCGATCCGCTCGGGCACTGCACCCAGCGTCTCACCGCGCACGAGCGTCAGGACACGCTCGTTGCTGGAGAGGGTAACGCGAAAAGGTTGACCTACTTCGACTCTGACTTGGTCATCTTCTAAAGTGACCGCGTAGCCCGCAGGAAACTTGGTCTCTTTGTCGCTCAGCACTGAGCCGGGCAATACCAATGTGTTCGTGGCGTAGTCTGCCAAGTAGCGGATATTGTGGTCGCCTACAAAGGTCACCACGTCGCCACTATAGGTGGCGCTCAAGTTGACCTGGGCGAACGTTGTAGCAGCGAACAGGAGTGTGAGCAAATAGAGACTCGAGCGCAGAGAGCGCCTAAAGCGTAGAAGTGACGAACGTGGCATTAGGGGGTAGCCTCCAAAGAATAGGATGTGGAACCCTCAGAGAGGGTGAGGGTGAGGTCGCGCGCTTCGAGCACGTCGCCAGGCGTGGGTGTAAAGGGAACAGGGACCGAGAGCAACTCACCAGACTCGCCGAGGACGGTGTCGCCATCCTCGTCGCTGGCAGCGACGAGGGCGAGTGAACGATCTACAGGGAGATTGTCGAGTCGATATGACCCGTCAGCTTGCACCAAGGACCAACCCACAACTTCGTTTTCGGCGAGCGCCAATACGTAGCTGCGAGGGGTACTTGGACCAGCCGTTCTCCCCGTCGCCAAACCGTAGCCGAACGAGGCGTCGTAGCCCATCACGCCGAGATCGGTGGCGGTGTGACCTAACGTATCCCGTACCAGTTCAGCAGGCGTCCCCGAAGCCAGCGCGAGTGCGGCTAAGCCAGCGACCTGCGGCGCAGCCATCGAGGTGCCCATACGCCGGGCGTAGCCTCCCAAATCCGCTGAGAGGATGCCGTCGTCAAAGCCGTCTCTGTCTTGGTCCTGGGTGGTGTCGCCACCGTAGCCTGTAACCCACACGCCGGTTCCTTTGTTGGCGTACCAGGGCTGATACGCGATGTCGGGTCCGGCTAAAGCGGTCACTGAGAGAACGCCGGGTAGGGCGGCAGGGTAAGCCAAGGGACCGCTGCTGTTTCCCGTAGCGGCTACCACCACGACACCCGTCGCCTGCGCCGCAGTCACCGCGCCCGCTAACGTGGCCGAATAGCCGCTCGTGCCCAAGGAGAGGTTGATGACGTCGGCGGGATTGGGGTTCTCCATCTCACCTAGCCCTGCAGCCCACAAGATGCCCTGCGCTACGGTGAAGGCGCTGCCGCCTGCGGTGCCCTCGAGGGAGCGGATGGGTAGAAGCTTAGCTTCAGGCGCGGTTCCTAGGACCTGCCCGTTCGCGGCGACAAGCCCCGCCACATGCGTGCCGTGTCCAGCGAGGTCGTAAGGCTGGTCGTTGCCGTCCACGAAGTCGTAACCGGGTAGGAGGTTTGCGACTAAATCGGGGTGATCGAGCTGGACGCCGGTATCGACAACCGCGACGACGACACCTCCGCCCTTCGTGGCTTCCCAAGCGGGCTCGAGACCGAGTAGAGGCAGATGCCACTGACCCGTGCCAGGTTCATCGGGAACATCCGCTTGCAAGCTTGCAAAGCCGTCGGTGCGAATGGGGAGGTCGTACTCGAGACCGAATCCTGCTGCTTTGAGGGATAGATAGGCTGCTCGAGCCTGGGCGCGGGTGGCGAAGCTCAGCCGAGTGACGCCGAGGGCGGGGAGAGACTCTATATGCTCTAGCCCCTCGAGTTCGAGGTCTTCGAGTTCTGCTTCGTCCGCGAAGACGAGCAAGGCGCTGAAATTAGAGGTGTCTGTTGCTTGAACCTCTAGTGACGCTGGTATGCGGGCTGCATCAGATTCCGCCGGGAACACCACTTTACCCTGAACCGCACCCGCCTCGCGCACCACGTTCAGCGCGTTACTCACCTGGTCGTTGACCTTGACTCGTACCGAAAGGGAGCCGTAGCGCGTCAGGTCGGGCAAAGTGGCTTGAAGCTGCCCGGCGCTCAGCGTAGGGGTAAGCGCTTTGCCTACCACCTCGAGCGTGACCGGCGTTTCTGCCGATGTTTCGAGAGGCCAGCCCGCACCGTGTACCGTAAGGGTGTTCCCCGCCAACGTCGCCGTGTCGAGGCGCGGCACGACTTGCAGGGCACCGGAGAGCGTTTGACCGCCGATACGAGCCGAGAGGACCTGGCTCCCGGCTATCGCCGCTTCGGGTACGGTGAACTCTAAACCGCCGGGCACCAGCGTGCCGAGCACCAAGGTCTCGTCGAGTGAGAGGGTTGTATCTTGAGGGAGTGTGCCGTACACGACGGCTGTTTCACCGGGTGTCACCGGCGAGGGTAGCACGGCGGTCAGCGTGTAGGGTGACTCGCCCCCACCGCAGGCGTTCAAGAGGAGTAGAGCGAGAGCGCAGAGGGCGCGTAAGGGAGGCAGAGAAGGGCGCATCGCAAGGGCTACTGTAGAGGGTTTGAAACCTTTAGGAAGGGAAAAAGCTCGCCCCTGGGGGGTGAGCTTTTTGACTCAGGGGACCTGGAAGCTCCGGGGCTCGCTGAAGGTGAAGCCGTCCGCTTTGCCGTTCGCGTCGAAGGAGATGCCCGCAACCCACCAGCTATAGGTGCCGCTCGGCAGGGCGTCACGGCTTCCGGGATAGCTGGCGCTGCGACCTGCGTCGCTCTGAGGGAAGTTGCTCCACAGGAGCGTCGCGCCTTCGGCCCAGGGGTCGCGGTCGTAGAGATAGTAGAGGTAGCCATCCGCGCCGGGGGTGGCGGGCCAACTCAGGACAGGACGACCGTTGTCGACGCGAGCACCGTCGTCGGGTGCGGTCGTCCCTTGCGGCGGCAAAAAGGTGGCGCTGTCGGCGTTCGAGTAGCCCGTGATCTGACCCTCCGTCTCGGCTCTCACCGCGCCGTAGAAGCGGTCGCCCGCTTTCGCCCCGTCCATCGTCTTCGAGAACTTCTGCGCGCCCGTGCCCGCCCCGGCGCTCTGCCAGCGGTCTTCCTCATAGGGACCGACCAGATCGTCGTCGCTACGCATGATGCGGTAGCTCTCAGCGCTGGGGTAGGGCTCCCACTGCCACTCGAGCACGTAGTCACGCACTCCCTCCGTCTGCATAGTCGCCAAAGCCGAGTCAGGGAGAGGGCTCGGCGCGACGAAGCCCGCAGGGGGCTGCACCTCGGCAGCGTTGACTAGACCCGATAGGGTCTGCACGTTGAAACCCGCCTCCGGCTCGGGCGCGATGGTGAACGCGGTGAGGAGTTGCAAGCTGGGCGCGCCGCCGTTCTGCACACGCACCTTGACGGGGTCGGACTCGCCGTCGTCGCCGTCGCTGTCGCGACCGACTGCTAGAAGCTCCAACTCAGCCTGGTTGGGCACGTCGGTGGTGTTCCAGGAGACGACGAAGGGGGGACCCTGCACGGCGGAGCCGACCGGACGACCACGCCGCTCGCTGCCTGCGCCGCGTGCATAGAGGGTGACGCGCTCGACGTTGGCGTTCTCCGGTGTGGAGACCTGTACGGTTGTCGTACCCGAGACGGGGGAACCTGCTGCGGGGGACAAGATGGCGAGCGAGGGGGGCGTGCCGTCGCCGCTGCTACAGGCGCTCAGCGCGAGCAGGGCGAGACTGATACCGCCTAAGATACCGAGTTTAGCGGTCATCTCAGCCCTCCCGGTGGTACTTGATGGTGCGGGTCTCGAGGCTCTGCTGCTCGAACTCGGCCTCTTCGCTGTCGCGGAAGAGAGTCGTTTTGGTCAGCCAGTTGCCCTGTTCGTCGTAGGTATAGCGGTAGCGGAGCAAAGCAACCAGCGTATCTTCACCGTCGACCGTGCGTTCGTTGACGACGTTGCCGTGCTCGTCGTAGCGGTAGCGGGTGCGGGTGCGCTCGCTGTCGGTGGCGTCGTAGAAGCGTTTGACTTCGACTCGACCTGACTCGTCGTAGATGTAGACTTCGCGCGAGAGCAACTCACCCTCGGGTCCGCGCTCGACGGCCTTGGTTAGCCGACCGTCCTCGTAGGTATAGCGAACCGTACGTACGGGCTCATCCTCATCGGGGAAGTAGGTGCGCTCGACTAAGGGGCGCATTGCCTCGTCGAAGGTGTAGGTCCGGTGGGGCACTCCCCCGGGTACTTCCTTGCGGTAGCCCCTGACGGTGGCAACCGCCTCGAGTTGCTCTTCGGCGTCGTAGTAGAAAGTCGCCCGCCAGTTCCGCCCTCGATATCGGGACTCGTCGCGGCGCAGAAGTTGCTCCTGCTGGTACGTCTCGACCGTGCGGAGCTTACCTGAGCCGTTGTGGTCGTAGACGATGTGCTCGGTTACGCGGTCACTCTCCGTGTCGCGGCTAAGGGCTTCTTTCAAAAAGCCCTTCTTATTGAAGGTCATCGTGTCGAGGTGGGGCAGCGGGGTGGAAACGTCACCTTCAAATAGTGTAACGGTACGCTCGACTTTGCGCACCGGTCCTTGTAACTCGAAGGTCGCTGCATCGACGGTCTCGCGGAAGAGTTGGGCGGAGGCGACGCTGCTACAGAGCAGAAGCGGAAGTAGAAGACGGAGGGGACGACGGTATGAGGTGTGAAAAAAGCGTGAGAGGTTCATAGCCGCTCTCTACTCTAGGGATTAGACAGCGTTTTTGAGGTGAAAAACTCGCATGAGACTAGAGATGTGAGAAAAGCCTTTTGAGGAGTACTCGATACGCAGCGATCGACATTTGTGACTGCCCTGCCATGAACGAGATTCGTGTTTCCGAAGGTGCTCAGAGGTATTCCGACTTCTAGGTCTTCTGCATCAACCCACTTACCTAAGACATAGAAGGGGTGTTCTGGCGTCGTTTCGATGAGTTCGCCTGGCTGGTCGTCGGTAAGGTCAAAGTCAACGGTGAGGACTATCGTAATGGGGTCGTCGTGAACGTGAACTTCGGTGATGATGTTGGGTTCGACTTGCCCTGTTTTCTCGTTGTACGTTGTGACTTCCGTGCCCTCTTGACCAACGAACGTACTGATGGCGACTGCGCCTGCGGGGGTGGCGACGGGGGTGTCGGCGGAGAAGCTGTTGCAGGTGGCGGCTGCTCAAGCTGGCATTTACCAAAGACCTATGGTTTCATAACGTTTCGTTGATAAGTCAAGAACTCGAGCCAGCGCTCAACAACATCTCTAAAGTCTGCAAGAGGAAGTTCGCATTCAGAGATTGGTATAGCAAACTCATTGTATATATGAGCTTTATCAAAGGTCAGTGTGAGGGTATGAGCATTTCCAGTACCCTCCCATTCTGAGATTTCTTGAGTTTCAACCTCCGTAATGATACTGAGAAGGTCAGTTGAAGCCTCTTTTCTTCCCTGTAGATCAAACTCCAAAAAGCTCGCCAAAGCTTCTAATGGGTGGGCTGCCCTTGCTCTGGGTAGCCCACTTTCATCCCTAAACATACGCACCTGTGCTTCCATGACTTAACTCCTTTGAACGTTACGGCGTATAGATCGGAAACGCCGTGTTAATGTTTCCATTGTGATCAAGAAAACCTCCAATAGGCACATTGCTTGGGGAGGTACCCGTCCAACTGTTCCCGTTGAATGTAGCATTTGAGAACGCTCCACGAATCTCTTCTAGTACCTGAGAGCGTGACCAATCCCTTGGGAACATCGTATGGTTAGGAACCTTCTTGCGGACCCACTGATTACTAACGGGGTCTAAGACCTCTACAACTGCGTTATAAACCCCATGAACATCCTCAGTTCCTCTACCTACGACTCTGGCAAATCCCTCATGTCCTATCGAGCCTTCATGGTGAAATCCAACAGCTCTACCACGCCTGTTTATCTCGCCATGAAAGATGTGCCCGACATTGATGCTACACGCACCCGTATTATGCACCAACCACTCACCCTCACCCACGAAGAAGGTATGAGCAGTATCAACCGTCAGGTTATACATCGTCTGGGTCTCTTCGACGCGCTTGATAGAGGTGACCGTGCCGCTATGGATGAGGTTCTCGCCCTCGTAGGTGCTTAGGGGCATTCCAACTTCTAGGTCTTCTGCATCAACCCAATCGCCTAGGACGTAGAAGGGGTGCTCTGGGGTGGTTTTGATGAGTTGACACGACTAGTCGTCGGCGAAGTCAGTTTACAAATCTGATTCGTAAAGATGGACGTAGAAAACTGATATTGCCCCGCTAAAACGGAGACTCAGTTAAGCCTCTAATAGAATGGAGGCGACATGACGAGAAGAACGTATACAGCAGAGTTCAAACGAGAAGCGGTGAGGCTGAGCCAGCAGCCGGGTGTGAGCGTCGTTCAGATAGCCGAAGAGCTAGGAGTAAGTGACCATAGCCTCTACAAATGGCGCAGACAGGCGCAAGAGCGTAGTGAGCTAGCCTTTCCGGGCAACGGCAAGGTTGCGCTAACCGCCGACCAGCAGGAGAATTTGCGCTTGAAGAAGGAACTCGAGCGGGTCAAGCAGGAGCGTGACATTCTAAAAAAGGCAGTTGGGTTCTTCGCCAAGGAAAGCACGTGAGGTACACCTTTATGAAGGAACACCGAGGTCGGTGGGCGGTCAGCCTGATGGCTGAGGTGTTAGCTGTATCAGTAAGTGGTTTTTATGATTGGCTGAAACGCCCTCAGAGCAGGCGAGCCAAGGAGGACAAAACCCTCTCAAAGGAAATCATTAAGTTCCATTGTGGAAGTCGTTGCACCTATGGCTCGCCGCGCATTTATCGAGACCTCAAAGATGCTGGGTATAACATCGGGCGTAAGCGCGTCGCGCGTTTGATGCGAGCAGCGGGTCTAAGAGGTAAAACAAAGCGGAAGTATAAGACCACAACGGACTCGAACCATCAGCGCCCTAAAGCAGAGAATCTCGTCAAGCAGAACTTCGATGTTGCTACGCCTGACGCGCTGTGGGCCTCGGACATCACCTACATTGCCACCGCTGAAGGTTGGCTCTATCTTGCTGTAACGCTCGACTTGTTCAGTCGCAAAGTCATCGGCTGGGCGTTCTCTAAGAGGCTGACTGATGATTTGACGCGCTCAGCCTTGGAAATGGCAACGCGGCAGCGCTCCACCCTAGCAGGACTACTGCATCATTCCGATCAAGGGGCTCAGTATGCTAGCAACGCCTTTAGAGCCGAGCTAAACACCAAAGGCATCAGCCAAAGCATGTCGAGTAAAGGCAATGCTTACGATAATGCCGTTGTTGAATCATTCTTCGCCACGCTCAAAACCGAGGAGGTTGAAAACAACGTCTACCAGACCCGCCAGCAAGCCAGAACCAGCATCTTCAGCTATTTGGAGGGCTTCTATAACTCCAAGCGCAAACATTCGTCGTTGGGCTACCTTTCGCCTAATGATTTCGAGAGGGTACACTTCGCTCAAGCTGCTTAACTATGTCTCCGTGAAATCGGGGGAGTATCAAACACACCATCGCAAGAGAATATCGTTCTCTTGCGATGGTGGGGTATGGTTACTTTACTGGTGAGACTTTAGTACGCTATCAACTCCTTTAGGCGATACCAATCGTGATCACTTTCAGGATACAGCTCGTTTCCAAGATGTTCTAACCTAACGTACTCCTCTTCGGATAATGCGATGTCGTACTCGAGCAAGTTTTGACAGAGAGTTTCAAATGCAAGCCCGTACTCACGATGGTCAATATAGTCTTTAATGAAAGAGACTACATCAAACCCTACCTCTCTAAAAACCACTACTTCATTAAAACGAGTTCGGAACGACTCAGCAGTTTTCGCAAGTTCAGCAGCTATGTTCACTTAGCTCACCACCTTTGTACATTAGGGTACTTGGATCAATCCATTGGGGATAGGTCTAGAATCAGGAAATCCAGTAATGATTTCACCTGTACCGGGCTCATATACAATCTTGACTCTTACTCCATTTCTTGTTTCCCAAGCAGTCCATCTCCTGGGATCGCCTTTATTAGTCCAGATTGGGTCTACGCCAACCTGTCTATACCATTGCGTGTTTGGATCGGTTGCAATATCGGCGAGATTGTCTAGAATATCGTCGCCTGACCAGCTCTGAGGAAATGGTGTATGACCTGGTTGACCGGGCCATAGATGTCCTCCACCCGTACTATCACCATTAAGAATGTGATTCTGGCGCTGTGGTGATATTAAATCTCCGCAATTATGCACCAACCACTGCCCCTCCCCCACAAAGAAGGTGTGGGCAGTATCAACAGTCAAGTTGTACATCGTCTGCGTCTGTTCGATGCGCTCGATTGAGGTGACCGTGCCGCTATGCACGAGGTCTGTTCCCTCATAGGTGCTTAGGGGCATTCCCACTTCTAGGTCTTCGGCGTCAATCCACTGTCCTAAGACGTAGAAGGGGTGTTCTGGGGTAGTCTCGACGAGTTCACCGGGGATGTTGTCGGTCACATCATCGTCAACCACGATGTCATAAGTGACGGGGTCGTCGTGGACGTGGTAGTGCGTGACGGTGAAAACATCGACTTCACCTGTTTCTTCGTTGTAGCCGAAGATTTCCTGAATCTTCTCTTTGACGAGGGTGGCGATGGCGATTAGACCGTAGGGGGTGGCGACGGGGGTGTCGGCGGAGAAGCTGTTAGGACAACCGTAAGCTATACGAGATCGTATTGAGGGCCTGCCCCGATTAAACCTTGCATTGAGCGTTTGAGCATCGAGACCAGACAATTTTCCAGCTCTAGTCGCTGAAAGCGCCCTTCCTCCACGCCCAGCTCGTGAACCTTTGAGCCACCTTGTTGGCAGGAGGTCCAGTATGAAGGGGGCAATTAAAGCCAAGTTAGAGAACAGGTGCCGGTCACCAGAAACCTCGTCTGACCACATCTCTATGCTGTTAGCATAGCCTTGAGCGCGTGCATCAAGCATCTCCATTGAGCCGATAATGGCTCGAGAGTCATTCACATACATCCCATCAGCCATTCGGTCGCGTAAAAACCCGAAGTTAATAGGCTCAAAGGTTTCACCGCTAGTGGGCACACGTGTTATATAGAACTCGTATGCGTCGGAGATGTCACCTGCCAAGATATTGCCGACATCAATACCGGTCGCAATGTTTACTGAGAGGTTATAAAGGTCTGCGTAGTTGATCTCTCCAAAGCTACCTTCCCTAACACCCTTACTTAGTTCGCCGAACATCTCCCTAAGCTGATCCGCTGCGGTTTTCCCGAGCTTCTGCTCTGTAAGATCGGCTGTATAGTTCAAGGCGGACTCAAGTGCTTCCACGCTGACTTCTAACTCAACTTGTCTACCACCAGTCGAGGCGTTCGCGCTCGCCTTTATCCTTGCAGCCACACGGTTGACGTTTTTGACTGAGCCGCATACTCTTACCCCGCGCACCGTCTTACAGATGCGGCTTCCTGACGAGCCGCTGCCGAACGCCTCCACGAACGGCGTGTCCTCGCGCCAGTCGGGTGGCGGCGCAACTGCGGTGATCGCGTCGGGCGTCGTGCCGATAATGGGAACCGTGGGGGGCTGAATCTCAGCGGGCGGCACAATATCGAGTGGGCCGTCGCTCGGACCTGCGCCTACACTTGGCGGCGCAGCGCTACCTGGGGGCAGCACCTCGGTGGCGTCGCCAACGGGCGGAAGAGGGGCGATCAGGCTGCTCGGCGCGACGATATCGAGGGCGTCCGTCGTGTTGAGGACCTCGGGCAACGCGCTGCTCGGCGCTTGCGGTTCGCTCTGCGCCGCTGGCGTCGAGGTGGCTGCGTCTGGCTCTGCCACCGCGCTGACTTCTCCCTCAGGTAGCGCCGCGTCACTCCACTGCTGCGGTTGTGCTGGCTGACTTGATCGCTCGAGCGGGGCGAGAGCTGGCAGTGAGTCGCTCGTCCAGGATGACGCTTGTGTGTTGACGACTGTACCGTCGTCTGTCGGAACGTCTTCTTCCACCGGCGCTAACACGTCGCCGGTGTCGAGGTCTGGTAACTCCGTACTCGGCGCGGCGACCTCGGCGGGCGCAACGCCCAAGCGGTCGGAGATGCTCGAAGTTGGTGCGGCTAGCGGCGTGCTCGGCGCGGTGACTTCGAAGAGTTCGGCGGCGTTCCATCTGGTCTGGCTATACATGCCATCTGCCAAGCTGAAGGTGTGGTCCCAGCGCACTTCGCGCTCGTCTGCCCAACCCTCGTCGTTCAAATTGGATATTTTTTGTGAACCCCAGCGCTTGCGGAGAAGTTGCACGTCGCCCTCTGAGGTGTATGTACTGCTGTAGTCGCGTCTAAGACGATCGTTATATAGCGTTTGCGCTTGCTGATGAATGGTCGAGCTTGCGCTGAGAACCAGTTCACCGGCAGGGTCGTAGATGAAATCGCTGTATGCTCCCTGACCCCGTTTGCTATAGGGCACGTCCTTGCCGTCTTGGTAGAGGTAGAACATGGCAACCTGCCCGTCGGCGTTGTAGCGTTTGATGTAGCCGTCATAGGGACCGCCGCGCACTCCGATGCGGTTGCCCACTGCGTCGAGCCTATAGTGAACCTCCTTCTCCCCTTCGGTATAACTCTTACCACCGTTCGAGTTGGCGACCACTTCGGACAGTAGAAAGCCGTTTTCTGTGTAGGCGAACGTCTCTGTGCGGACGTTGTCTTCGCCTGAATTGGAAATGGTCTGCGTTCTCGTTTCCGACTGTTCCTTCCAGCACTTAGAGTAGTCGGGCTCTTCCTTCTTTTCCTCTTCTTCATCGCAGTCAGCGTCATAGTAAGGAATGTCGACCTCGTACTCTATAGCGTAGGGCGGATGGGAAAACGTGGATGCTTGCTCCTGCTCAACCACATCGCCGAAGGTGTTATAACTCAACGACATGTGGTTCTTTTCGGGCGGGTTTTGATAGTCGTTGGTTACTAAGAGGTAGTCGGTTGTCGCGCTGGAGGGAAGCTTGATGTAGTACTTGTCCTCACCGTAAACCTTGTCGACAAGACCCGCCGGCGTATAGACCGTCGTCGAGCTAGAGGTTGCCGCTTCGGAAGTCTCCGGTTTGTCCGGATTACACGTGTTGACCGTCTCTTCAATGTGCTTGAAGGTTTCTAGCGCATAAGTAGTCGTCTCTGTGTAGGTGCAGCTATCCCATGTGACTGTTTCGGTCACGACGTCGCCATTGTACTCCGTCGCTATCTCGGCCGCCCCGGACCCCTTGAAGACCCGCTGTGACGAAGCGTCGTCGTGACCAGCTCGGCTGGGCGCAGTCGTTCCGTTAGAATCCTTTACCAAAACGACGCGGTTGCGCGTGTCGTACTGATAGGTGACTGTGTCCTCGCCGACCTTGACCTCGCGCTTACTGCCGTCTTTGTAATAGGAATAGGTCGTGCTCTGCTTGAGTGGGGTGGTCTCGAGCGTGTCCTTGCCGTCTATAGCCCGATCCTCGACCACGGTGTGCCTGAGCAGGTCGCGCTCGTTGTAGCTGCTTGTAATTGTGCCCTGGGTCGCGGCTAGCAGAACGGACTCCGGCGCGAAGTTCTGGTCCTCCCCCTGCAGGCGCAGCACGCGCACGCTGAGGTCGCGATAGGCGGTCTTCTGCTTGCCGGTCAATGTGTAGGTGTAGGTGAAGCGGTTGGCTTGCTCCACGCCTCCGCTGGGGTTGCCTACCGCGTCGACGTTCGCAATCTCGTCGACCCGCTCGAGCAACTCCCCGCGCAGGCTGTAGTCGTAGCGCGTGGTGTAGCCCACGATCGGTCTACCCCCACTCATTGTGAGGAAGCGGCCCGTCTCGGGGTCGCGCAACCCTGCGTAGACATCGGCGGCGGACTGGTTGCTCAAGGTGCGCGCAGTTGCTAGACCCAAGCCGTTGCGCTCGTAGGTGACGAGCTTTTCTAGCACGCTACCGGTGAGACTGAAGTCGGGTGCGTTCTCATCCTCGTCGGCAGTCTCGGACCGCACCCCCTCGGTACGTTCGCTTACCACGCGGCCTAGCTTGTCCAACCCGTAGGTCTCGATGCTGCCCGCAGTGAGACCGCCTACACCGTTATCCAAGGCGAAGCGCTGAGCCGCTTTGAGCGACCCGTCGTCGGCGTAAGTATAACTCGTGGCAGCGGTCTTCGCGCCGTCCAAGCGGTAGGCGTAGCGCTTGTAGAGATCGCTTTCTCCGCCGTGCATCGGGCGTGATTCGGCTATCACTTCACCTAAGCTGTTGTAGACGTAGGTCGTGGTGAGCCCCCGCACCTCCTCTTCGACGAGGTTGCCGAAGGTGTCGTAGGTGTAAGTCGAGGTGAGCCCGCCGCCGAGGCCCGCTGCCTCGTCCGTCGCGTTACCCTCACGGGCGTGCTTGGTCTCGCTCAGCAAGCGACCCGCGTAGTCGTAGGTGTAGTTGGTGGTGAACCCGTCGGCGCTCGTCAGCTCGGTGACGTTGCCGAGCAGGTCGTAGTTCTGGGTGATGGTCGCGCCGTCTGGCAAAGTCGTCTCGGTCACGCGACCAGCCCAGTCGTAGACGTAGCTCGTCCTGACACCGCCACTCGCACCCGACGCGCCCTTACTCGGGGTTTTATCCATCGAGGCGCGGTAAACCGCGGTCGGATGCATGTGCTGCTGGCCGTAGACGTTGACCTGGGTCGCGACCATTGAGAGAGTGTCGTCGCGCGTGCCGTCCGTCATCTGGGGCTCTTCGATAGTCTCTAGGAGTCCGTCTGCCGTATAGGTGTAGCGCTTGACCAGGTGGCCTGCCTCGTTGACCTCCTCGAGCACGTTGCCGAGTGAGTCATAATGGCTCTCGCGGGTGTAGCCCAAGGGGTCTTTTACCTTGATGGGTCGGCCAGCACCGTCGAAGGCAGTCCAGACCTCAGCGTATTGATCGTTATTTTTCTCGACCTGTCGGCGTGACAGGAAGACCTGACCTGCGGCGTCGTAGGCAGACTCAGTGCGGTAGCCCTCGGCGTCCACGATAAGCTCTACGTTACCGAGGCCGTCGTAGCGGTAAGTAGTCTTCGCGGTGTCGCGCTCTAGATTGCTACCTGCTTGGTTCCCGGCGGCTAGGTTACAGCCGCCGTCCTTAGCTGCGCCGCCGTAGAGCATCTGGCGCTGCTCGACCTTGCGGCCCAGGTCGTCGTAGGTGTATGTCACACCGGTGCGCCGATCGTCGGTGAGGGCGTGTTTGTGGGATGCGGTGCGCAGCGCCGGACCGATCTCGCAGCGCAGGTTGCCCTCGCTGTCGTAGCGGAAGAGCGTGGCGCGGTCGCTGGCGCTCGGGTTGATGTCGGTGATACTTGGCAGCATGTGGATCACGCGACCGAGGGCGTCATGACCGTACTCGACTATGTAGTCGTTGCGTTCACCATCTTTAGCGTCGACGCTCTCCTTCTCGAGGTAGCCCATCACGTTGCGCTCGAAGCTGCGTAAGACGTAGGGCTCGTCGAGCGTCGCCACCTCGCCATGAACGTCGTAGGAGGTTTTGACCACTGCGCCGTCGGGCAGCGTTGTCTGGGTCACGCGGTCGAGCGTGTCATACGCAAAGCTCGTGGTGTGGGTCTCGTCGCCCACCTTACTTGTCTCAGATGCGAGGCGGTGAAAGCCGTCGTAGCCGTAGGCGACTTCTTGACGAATGGTGGTAAGGGCACCGTTCACGCTAGCGACCCCGCGCTTGATTGCTTTCAAAAGTCCTACGCTGCTCTGATCAGCGTGATACTCATACAGGCTGAGGTTCTGCTTTGTGCCTGCCCACTCGCTCTGGAGTTCGCCCGAAGCGTGGTAAGCAAAGCCCCGCTCGCTGGCGACTGCGTCGCCTAAGCGGACCCGCTCCCAAACAGGTTGACCGAAGCCGTTAAAGGCGCGCTCGGTAGCGTGCTCGGCGAAAGTCAGGGGGTCGACCTCACTCACCACGCCTGAGAGTGTCTCGGCGGCGATGTGCCCGAGCCGGTCATAAACGAACGTCTGCTCGATCTCATCCGCCGACTCGCTATGGAGCGGCTTCACGCTACTCGTCGTCACGACCTTCTTGACTTGATCGCTATATTGAGTAACAGACAGCGTGGCTGTTCCGTCACTGCTCGGACGCACGAGCTGGGCAAGCGCGCCTGAAGCGTAGTAGGTGTAGGCGGTCTTGCGCCACTCACCGTCCCACTTGAGGGTGCTGCTTTGCAGCAAGCCATTAGTGGCGTAGACGTCCTCACGCGTGCGCTTTTGGGTACTGCCGACTGTAGTACTATGCTCGGCCTTCTGGATTGCCTTGAAGGTCTGCCCGGCGATAGTGACGCTGTAGTCGGTGTAGCTCACACCTTCGGTCACGTCCTCATAGGTGTGACTGAGATAGCCATCGTTGAGACCCACCGGCGCGTGCGTAGTAGCTTCTTCTAGCCGGTTGTCGCCGTCGTAGCGGTAGCTGGTCCTGTACTCCTCGTTGGGGCGCGGCTCGGGTGAGAGGCGCAGCTCCTCGCTGCGGAAGTAGTCTGGGCTGATATCGGCGTTAAATTCAATTGTGTCGTATGTCTCAGGAGCGATAGGTTTTACGTACGACTGTGGGCTGAGGCTGCTATTATTCGCAATACCGTTGCCCGTCTTGTAGCCGCCGCAGGTCTCACTGCCCGCCCCACCGATGCCCCAAAAGCGTGCCATCGTTCTGATATTGCCGCTGACCGAGACATCCTCGAATTTGGGATGGTCGACCCACGCCTTGAGCTGAACGGTCTTTGCCTCCCAAAGAAACCCGGCATTTTTCATGGCGAAGCAGCCTGCTGGAAGCTTCTCGCCGTAGTGGTCAAACCCTCTGACCGCATACTCCGAAGTAACTGGGCTGTACCAATCGACCCGCAAGTACTTGTAGGGGCTGTTGTAAAGCTCAACCGCGAACTGATACTGGCGCTTATAGTTTAAGTCATTGGGATTTGGCACGTCCCATTGACCTCTACCCTGCGTCGCCTGGCGGATGCCGAAAAAGCCGAGGTTGATGGTTACCTCTTGTGACTTTTTCCAGGTCTCCGTCTTGCTCTTTGCCACGATTGTTATGGAATCGGGCGTGTTTCCGCTAGCGCGGTCCGAAAGCTTCTGGTGCCACGGTATACTGAGCTTGCCGGTTTTCGCATCAATCGTCGGGGCAGAAACGCCAGAAACGCCCTTGTACGAATACTTTGTTATGGAATAGGTGACATCCTTGTAGGCTGAAGGGTTGCTCACCCAGCTCTCTACGTCGACGTCGACACTCTTGACGATGGAATAGCTCGAGCTGCATGTGGACACTGTTGTCTTCCTGCCATTCCTCCACGTTTGATATTCAGGGTTCGAATATACATCGCTACGTGGGCGGACGCAATCCGGCGCGACGATCAAGAAGTTCGTCTTTGGTGTGAGGTCGATCTCACGGATGCGCGGTGAGTAGGTGAGCGTCACAGTGGCTGCTTCGCTTGGGTCGAGGTTGCTCCGCGCGCGCAGCTTTACCGGTCTTGGAACGCGGTAAAAAGAGCTGCCGTATTTAGTCATCTTAAACGTAGCTTGAACTTTGTAGTAGTCATCGCCGCGCTCGGTGACCTCGGAATCCACAGGGATGAGACCTCCGCTCCATTCGTTACCCGACCAGATGCTCCGCGTCCTGTCGAGTAGGTACTCCTTCTCTCCCCCATTCTTGTCCATGACCAGGTACCAGGTGATGCCCTTCTCGAGTTCGTCGCGCTCCACCTTGACAGTGAGCGAGAACTCATCCCTCGTACCGTAGGTGTTGCCCGTCCGCTCAATAGTGAGGGCAGCAGGTTTACGGTAGACTTGGTCAAAGTAGTTACGGTCCGAGTAGACTGCCTCGTGGGTCAGGTTGCCGCGCTCGTCGTAGATGAGGTGAGTGACCTTGCCCGAGGGTTCCTCAATGAGTCCCACGTTACCGCTGTCATAGTAAGCGTAGCGCCACGCGAGACCTTGGATGGTGCCGTCCTGCGAGACACCTTTCTCAACCCCTTCGTTCGAGGTGCTGTCTTTAACAAACTTTTTGCGCAACTTGTTCGCTTCGTCGAAGTGGTACTCGCTGTACTTTGCCCCTTCACCTTCTCCTTGAGTGACCTTAACAAGCGTGCCACCATAATCTTCGGAGGTCCCTGAGTAGTCGTATTCTTGCCGTGGCTGACCCGTTTGCTCGACCCACCGAACTCGGTAGTAGGCGTCGTAGCCATACTCGGTCGTGAGGTCACCGCCAGCAGTTGGGCGCACTGTCGTCTTGAGGAAGCCGTCAGGATGGTAGGTAAATCTAATCGTTCGGCTGACCTCATTATCGCCGTCTTGACCGTCGTAAGTCGTGTAGGTGACCGATGAGACCAGCACCTGCCCTGGCACCTCGCCGGTGTACTCGAGGCTGATGGAGCGAGCAGCACTAGAGGTGCTCGTTCCGTCGCTTAGCAGATAATGCACGTCCGTCAACACGTGGGCTCTATGTCTGACTCCCCACTCGTACTTTGTGACCCGTCCGTGGGCGTCGGTGACTGAAGCGATCCGCCCGTAATAGGCGTCGTTGCAAGAGATACAAGTCCTGTACTTGAATTCCGTTTTAGGGCTCGCTGCGCTCGTTCCCTCGGGGTCGTTTTGCGTTGCGCCTTCGTATTGCTGGTGGGGCGTCTGCGTGTAGTCGGCGAAACGCCCGTCCTTGTGAAAAGTCGTGCGGCTGCCGTCTGCTGCGTAGAAGTGCGCAATGCTGTCCGTGCCAGGCTTGAGCACGATGTAGCTCGCCGCGAAGCTGAGCCCGGGTTTCGTCTCGAGGCGATAGAATTTGCGGCTGCAGCGAAGTGCGCTGCTGTCATAACGCTTGATCCAGCTCGGCGCATCATTGAAGTTGAACTTTGGATAGCTGCCGCTACACGCGCTCGGCAGAACGCGCTCAAAGGATGAGATGCTGCCGTCGCCGCTCGTCAGGGTCAGTCTATTCAGGTTGCTCGGTGTGTTCTCGCGAAACTCTTCAAGCTCCAAACGTGGCGTAAAGTTCCACCCGCTTTTGCCAATGGTGTCGCTGGTGTCCTTCTGCTGCGTGTTATTCGAGAGAGCGTCGACGGCGACGTAAACGTTGCCGTTCGCTAAGTTGATCGCCTCGGCAAGGTCGCCGAAGCCGGGCGCGTCGAACGCCATCGCGCTTAGAGGTACACGCGAGACGCCCAGACCTGGCTTCGCCGTGAGCAGTATTTGCGCCGCTGCGAAGCCGGTCGGGAAGAGAGTATTGAAAAGGAATAGCCAGGCGAGGAAGAGGGCGAGGCGGCGATTCATACGGGGGTGCAGGGTAGCTCTAGTCATAGTCATGTCCTATCTCTAAGGGCCCACTATGGGCAGCTTGAACATGATAGAGACATGAGTGACTTTTAGCGGTGCATCTCGTACATCTACGGGTGCACGAATATTTACCCTCGTTCAACCTTGGTTTACAAATGAAGCTATGTCGACTTTCGACGGCTATAGCGCGGTTTCTTCACACCACGGAGAGTGAAAAAGTAAGCATGAGCAAGCGGGCTGAAGTAAGAAACGTGTAAGAGTTTGGGAGCTAAGATGAGGGCTTACTTGCCGATTTGAGAACTCACTTTGAGGAAATCTAGGGTTGGTTCTCATAGGATGTCGGTTGCGGTAACGGCGAATAGTCTTATGCGTGAGTTGCGCGCGTTTGTCGCATAAAACTCTCAGACGCTCACCTCACTCCAACCGGTCTAACCCAAAGCTATATCTCACCAAGCTCCTACCTTGACTTCCTGCCCCTACAACTCTGATGAGATAGTCCCCATCTTCCTGCGGCGTGAAGTCAATTTCGGGCGGCGTGCCGAAGGAGCTATATAAGGGGGAAGTCTCTATAGGCTCCTCCTGACCTACCCGGTAGAACTCGACGCGGCAGTTGCCAGTGTAGCGGCTGTCCTCGCCATCGTAACTAAAGCTCAGGAGAATAGTCTCGTTGAACGTCCCGGTGAAGCGGTACTCGTCATAAGAGCCCGAGGTAACCGCACCCTCGGCGGTGTCACCGTAGTTGATGACTGTAGGCGTCTGTCTCTCTTCCGGCGGTCCGCTCAGGTACTGCGCCCTGACCTGGTAGTCCACGACCTCCCCCTCGCCCCGGATGCGCAGCACATACTGCCCGTCCTCTGTAGGGGCGAAGCCGATGAGCGGCGCGCGACCGTAGGTGCCGAGCCGGTAGCTGCTGTAGAGGGCCTCTTCTAAATTATCGGCGGCGAAGATACCAACGCTGTACTGCCCTCTATTTTCTTCACCTGTCCCCGTGAAGTCGAAGGTCAAGGGGACGTTGGCTGTGCCCTGGAAGCTGTAGTCGTCGAAGGCGTTCTCGGCGACGAGTCCTTCTCTGGCTGTACCTGGGGCTATCTCGCCCTCTTCGACCGAGCCGACTGAGGTGTAGGTCACCTCTACAGTCGAGGTGTCGTCCTCGGTAACATCCACCGTTACTTCCGTTTGGTTGCTCCCCGCGAACGCGCCGCTATACGTTGCGTCTCTATATTCGATGCTCTCGACCTCGAGAATGTAAGAACCGGTTCTTAGGTTCTGCAGGGTTTGCGACCCTGTTACCGTCGCGCTGTAGTCTTCTGGTCCAACGATCAGGACGCGGGCGTCTGCGCCATCAGGTAGACCTTCTACCGTGAGCTGTAAGTTGCCTACAGGGGTGCCCGGAGGAACGACCGGCTCAGGTTGAGTGGGTGGTTCGGTCGGCGTGGTCGCGGTGTCGCTACAGGCTAGAAGTAGCAAGCTCAGGAGTAGAAGGCTTACCAAAGAGGCGAAGGGCTTTTTGCTCCCTTCTGAGAATCTGGGCGTCCTATTTGTCGGGGCGAGACGTTGACTCGAGTGTTTGTGTTTCATCATGGTTTCCTCTCTTATATCCGTATAGGTGTATTTCCTGCATCTTTAGAGCTATAGCGAGTCCAGCACGGTCTCTAAGACCTGTGCTAGGTCCATGCGGAAGTCGACGACTAAGACAGCGAGAACACAGAGTCCTGCTAAAACCGCGAACATCAGCCAGAAGAAGCGGCTGTGCAGGAGGTCACCTAAGTTATCGAAGTGCTGTTTCGTCTCTTTTCTCGCGTCTTTGAGTTCCTGCTTGATCTCCTCTTGCCGCCAAGCCATGCGGTAGACCTGCTTCTCCAAAAGGTCGTAGTCGTCCTCCAACTCGTCCAGGCGGTACTCGCGTGCATTCGCCTTGTTTCTCCTACGGGTCGCCTCGCTCATACTGCGAGGTGCGCCGTGTCCCCGGCGAAGTAAGCCAGCACGAGTTCCACGTTGCGCTCGACCCCGAGCTTCTCCCTGATATGCCGCAGATGCTCTCCTGCCGTGTAGGGGATGATGCCGAGTGATTGGGCTAAAGCGTCGACGCTCTCCCCGTACACCGTGCGGCGCAGCACCTCGCGTTCTCTCGGCGTCAAAGACGTTTTGCTGGGTGTGGGACCCTCGTAGAAGTGCTCGCCGACAGCAACCCTTGAGAGGTAGAAAGCTAGGGCTCGAGCGGGTGGCAGGGTGGATGCAACCAACAATCCCTGCGGCTCATACTCGAGTAGGTCCAACAGGTAGTGCAGTGAACGGTTAGCGGTGATGAGTAAGACGGGCTGAGGTCGCTCAAGCGCACTCAAGACCGTCAGAGCGTAGCCGGGGCGATCATCGAGGATGAGACTTACGGGCACGTCGAAGTCGAGCTTGCTCAACCGTTCAGCGACATTGTCCTTCACGCGCCCCGAAGCAGCATAGATGCTCAAGTGATTCTGAAGCTGACTCGACATAGGCTTTTCCCCTCGGCGTGCGGCGCTAGGGCGCACCGCCACTGACCCCGATGCCTATTGGCGTCTGCGGCAGGTCCAACGTTTCAGTCGTCGTGAGAAGCATCTCCCCACCTGCTAAACTAGCCGAGCCCGAGACCTCGAGTAAATTGAGCCCCGCTTGTAAGTCCAGGTCGGTCGTCACCTGCGACCCCTCGCCTGAACAGTAGCCGCTGCCCGCCACCCGAAAGGGCTCAGGTGCGTAGAGAAGCCCGAGTAGAGTGCGCAACTCGTAATCGAAGAGACCGCCCTGCTCGGCAGTGAGGTCTACAATGCCCCAGAACTGCCCATCGGCGTAGAGGGCGAGTTTGAGTAAAACCATCTGGGCACCCGGCGGTGACAAGGAGGGGGCGACCTCAGGACAGAGTTGGAAGTCGTCCAAGCTCGCGTCTTGGTAGAAGCGCCTGGCACTCCTCGGTAACTCTTCAGGCAAGCGGTAGGTGACCTCGCCCGTTTCGCTTATAGGGAAGGAGAACACAGTCGTGAGGTTCTCCTCGCTGTAGTCCTCCACGGTGACGTCCGCTACGGCGACGGCGTGAACTTCTCCCTCAGCGTCCGAGGGCCAGCCCTCGGGGGGCCACGGGGTGAGACGGGTGGTGAGCTCGAGTTGGGCAGAGGCAAAAGATAAAAGTAAGCATAAAGCGAGCGCAAAAAACAGCGGTAGATATGAGTGTCGGGTCACATGTCCTCCCATGACAGGTGAATGGTTTTGTCGTTCCCTAAAGACCTCGAAAGATTGTCTTCTCTCGTCCTTCAGTAAGGCACCCGGATGTTCTTGACTACGACATCCATGACCTGACCTATATCGTCTGACCCGGTGAAGCGCAAGGAACCCGTAACGAACCCGTTCTCCACCGTTAGGTTCGTCTCCCCCTCTCCTATGAAGAAGACGTAGTTCGAGAAGCCTGCACCCTCGAAGGTCGCTGTAGCCTGACCCTCGAAGAAGCCCCCGCCGCTGTAAGAGATGCGCATAGGTGGGCTGTCTAGGCTGCTGTCGCTAAAGCGAGCACTGCCACCAAAGGCCCGGTTAGAGAGTTCAAGCTCCAGCACCCGCCCGTCCTGTACGGTAGCGCTGCCTTGCTCGCCCTGGTACTGCCCGGCGTAACGCTCGACGCGGCTGACTTGGGCGGTCCAGAGAACCTCGGCTTGGCTCTGGCTTTCTCCCTCCAAAGCCTCGAGTACCGGGGCGCAGCCGACGAGCAACATGAACAAAACCAAAAACTGAATAGGTCGTGTCATAAAACCTCCCATGTGTTATGACCTGCCCTACTCTACAACACGCACTATAAGGGCGTCCAAAGATGGAGGAGGGCTCGCCATGATGGGCGGATGCCCGACGATGACAACGACGCTTACAAACGGGTTATTCGCTGGCGGCTTAGGCAGATACGGCTGAAACGCAGGCTGCGCCAAGATGACGTAGCTGAGCGTTCCGAGATGTCCTTGAGGCGCTATCAGGAGTTCGAGGGGGGACGGAGCAAGTTCAACCCGACCTTGGACACGCTGCTCAAACTGGCTGCGGTCCTGGAGACGCCTGTAGAGGAGTTGATGGGTACGCCTACCGAAGAGGAGCTAACGCGGTCGCTAGAGCGGGATAGTCGGAGGGTGTTCAAGTCCGAGATGGAGTAGCCGGGGTCAGCCACTACTACGCTGGCTGCAAAGAGTAGGTCTCAAGCCAGCGTTCTGTAAGACAGGTTTCTTTAGCTTATAGGTATGGCAATCATAAGAGGAACGGTGGATGAGACGACCAAGTGCTTGAGTATCTGCGCAGCGTCGGTGTCGAACAAGTAGACCTCGTTATCGCGTCTCATCCAGACGCTGACCATATTGGGCGTTTAGAGGCAGTGACAGAAGCCTGACAATCGAATATTCTTACAACAAAAGGGGCGTTTAGTTTGCATGAGCGCTGTTTAGCTGCATAGGTAAGTTGCTATTGTCGAAAAACGTCTTTGGTAAGCCTGTGATTTCGCTTAAATTCTCTGACCTCAGCGGAAACATTTGTACAATAAAATCTGCACCGAAGCCATGCTCTGCCAGCATTTTGGTCGCTTGCATGAAAAGTTTGGGCTTTTCAAGTACCCATAAGTCATCAAATGGTTCCTTCCTTGCCCAAGGTTTAGATCCATACTGCTTGTACAAGCTCTCCTTCTTGTCCTTGTCTATCAAGTTCAGTTTGAATAAACGCATTATCTGAGCCTTAATTGACGTTTTCCACTTCGGTTTAAGCGTTTTGAATGTGCCTAAGGTGACTTTGCTAGGATTTCTAATGTCTCTAACCCAAGAGCTACGTGGTAGTAAAAGAGCAGATGCAAATAAATGCGCTTGCTCTTCTGCACGTCGATATATAGGTGATTTCTTATCAATTCCGTCCGTTATATTTTTATGCAGAAGCATGTGGCCCAATTCATGCGCTAAGTCGAATCTCGAGCGAACACAGGTTGCCTTGTCCGCGTTAAGAAGTATAAACGGCCGTTGTCTAGTGTTGCTCCAGAAAGAGAGGCCATCTAAGTCAGGTAGATCTAGGCAAATCTGACCTATAACTACACCATTTCTTTCCAAAGTATCCACTAAGTTCGGAATAGGAGCATCGCCCAATTTCCAAAATTTTCTAGTTTCAATGGCAATACATTCAATGAAACTATCAGTGATAAGCGCCGGGTCACTAGGCGGTTCAAAATCTGGAATGTTGAGCAGCGGTAAGTTTAGCTCGCATTCTAAAATGGAAAAATATTCCATCAACCACTTTAGTCGCACACCGGCTTGAGCGCGGGAGTACAAAGAGTTCTTTACTAAATCTCTATAGTGTACGGCTCCATGCTTAAATTCAAATTCTCGATTAGGATAGTAGAAAAATCTTGGAGGTTGGTTGAGAACAGTACAGATGCGAGCAAAGGTTTGTTCACTTGGCTTCTTCTTACCACTTTCATAAGCAGACACCATAGATCGTGTCACACCTATTAGTTCCGCTAGGTTATTTACATACAGCCCCATAGCTTCTCGTGCTTCTGTTAGACGTGTGCCAGAGAACTGGACTGTTTCGATAACTGTGCTCATATCAATTTTTACCCTTATTGTCATCGCTACGCAGATTGATGGGAAGGATTTCTGTTTCTGTCTCAGGAGCGCGTTCAGGAATTCTGAATGCTATAGGCAACTCTTCACCATGCACGTACATGGTATCAACTGAAGCTGTATCAGCATAAGAATATAGATCAGTACACACATGACCAAATATACTCTTGCCATCATGAGTTAGAACAACGATATCGGCCTTCTCAATAGTTGCTTGAGCCTCGTCTTCTTCGTCAAGCCAGTATCTGCCTATGAACAACGCTTTAAGATCATGCTTAGGTATACTATCTCCGTACCTAGCTTCTAGGTAGTACGGGATAGGAAATAGAGGTTCTGAAGCAAACCCTAGAGCGGTCATGTAGTTACGAACTAAAGATGCGCTTGGCATTGGTGAGTTGCGTCTTACTTTGCAAAGAACTAATCCAACTTCATTGGATCGGAGTAGCACAAAGCTATTGATCTTTTCTTCACCATCAAGGAGTTTAGCTTCTCCAAAATCTCTTGTCTCTACAATTACATCACCATCAAGTAACGCTTGTCTGCGGAGATGTTCATCAACAAGCTGCCAACGGTTTATGCCCTGGGCTACCCCATAGTTCCCAGTTGGATATTCTGTTTCACAGAGTGCACGAGCTCTCGAAGCACTGTAATCGAGAACTCTCACAATTTGTGAAGCACATATTGGAGAGTAGCGACGAAAAAATGCGTTACGAAAGTCAGCAGGTGTAGCTTTTTCACTCATACATTAGATAATAGGACTTTTTTGAGAAAGCGTCAACCGAAAAGGGTAAATTGGGGTATTATGTAACCCAAATAGAGGTGCGACATGAAGAATCACCCCCTTAGGTGAAGCTGTGCGAGCACAGCTTCACGACTCCTTTGCTTTCGAAGCGGAAGGTTTATCGCTTGTTGCATCAATAAGCACGACGCCTTCATCACCAACCATCTTCAAGTCCTCAAGGACGCGCTGCACTTTAGCCAGATCAGCTCTGTTGAAATAAACGATCACCTTGACACTGCGTTTCGCGTTGCTCGCCCGTTCGTAAATCTTCGTCTGGTTCTGAAGGTTTTGTTTCAGTTTGTTGTTGGAGGCGAGCTTGAACTCCACAACAGTTTTATCGCGGCTGCCGCGTGAAACCGTGAAATCAGCAGGTCCACGACCGTTGTTCACCTCCCGGTTCACGTCGGAGGAGGTTCCCTCCCAAGTGAGGCGAAAGAGAATCTGTAGGTCGCTCTCTCTTGTGATGGGCTTGTTACCTTGGTAGAAGAGGCGGTAGCCGTCTTTGTTCTCAATCACGTCTTTCAGGAAATGTGCTTTTCTCAGCGCTTCACCGAAGGTCGCGTCGCTAGTTTGGTAAAACTCGGTAGCGCTATCTAACTGTTCGACGAAGCCTTTGACTGCACGAATGAACACGTCCTCGACCTCACCGACGCGCTCAGCACTGATCGCCTTCGCCTTCTCCCCGTGCTCCTCTTTCCATCGAATGAAGTGATCGAGAATCTCAGGGTACTTTAGGGTTAGGTCTGTAGCCATCTCTTGCACATCGCGTTTAGAAACAGTTTGGTTCGCCCTGAGCGCCTGGATAAGCATGTCGCTCAGCTCTTGTCGTAGCTGAGGATTAGGAAGTGAGGTGGCGATCTCTACGAACGATTCACCCAAGTCGGTGCGGTTAATCCACGTGTCTTCTTTCGTCAGAATATCGCGAGGCGTGAGCAGGACGAAGTCGCGGTTGAAAACTGGGAGTTCGAAGCGCCCGCGTTTCCAACGCTTCAAGTTGTAGTCAAAAGACACCCTATCCACAGGAAACGCGCGGCGCTGGTCAGACCGCAGGTGCTGTTGTGCGAACGTCTGCGTATACTCCAAGAGATAGCGCTTAATGATGTTAGCCGTAAGGTCGCTGATGTTGTCGCGCCCGACCCCTTCTTTGACGAGGCAGAGCTTCTCGAGGTGGGGACTTTGCGAAACGGATTCCTCTCCAAAGTCGCTAAACCTATCCCTTAGATTTCGACTTAACGCTTCCGCAAAATCTTTCCCGAGCCCTGCACCCTGGTTACCCTTTTTGCTAAACCCAAGCCAATTTTGTTTGACTTCGGGGAAGTAAAACCATGACCTGAATCTGGCTTCTGCCAGTGGTCCGCTGAGCGCAGCGTCTTTGAGAAAGATGACGTAGTCAATCAGCTCCTGATGGAGCTCTTTATATTCTTTCTTTTCACTCTCGAACAAGAGGAACGGATCGATGAACAGGGGGAGGTCGTTGATGAGTGAAACGTCTAAAGCGCCGTATTCTTCTATGACCTCAGGGTCGATCTGAAAATAGTCAGAGAAGTAGACCTGTACGCTCATGGTGTTAGCTTATCTCGTCAATGTAGCGTCGATGGTCCATTCTGCTCTTGTAATCTTAGTCCTTCTTAGTTGAGCGTCTGCGATAAGCCGACCTCTGATGCACTGTCGCTCCCCTTGACCATCCGATAGGTCATCCCGCTCGCCTCCGCCATCTGCTCGGCAAAACGCTGCTTAGCCAAAACGACGGGATCGTCGATTTTGTTATCGCCTTTGACTTCGACGATGACATACGTGCCGTCCTCTTTCTGAACGAGGAAGTCGGGGTAATAGGAGCGGATGGCGTGTGAGTCAGGATCAATGTACTGCACGAAGAAGTCGGTCTGCCCGTGGGTCAGCATCCCCGTGAAGTAGAGCTTCTTGATCTTGCCACTGTTGAGGAGCTGCCAGAAGAGGTCTCGCTCGGGTTTGGAGTCAAAACAGTAGGTGTCCAGGTGAAAGCTCTTCTCGGCCTGCTCAGGACCGACATCGCTGCGAAGCGCGACCAGCTCCTCGTCCGCCGACACGAGGTAGTGGTCTCTAGGTGCGGGCGGCAGCTTGATGAGTTCGACCTCGTAAGGCTCATCATCAGTATAGGTGCGCACGTCGTAGAGTTCCCCGAAGAGGCGAGGAATCACCCAATCGTAGAGAAGCTCGTTGAACTCGTTGACGGCTTTGAGTAGCGTCGTCATACCTTCACGTGATGACGCCAGCAGCTCCTCGAGTTCGATAGGTGAGCGGTTAAGGTACTTGGCGACCTCGGCGACGAGCGTCAGCGCGGTGAAGGTACACTGCGTCCGTAGGTGGGATAGGTCCTCCTTTTGCACGCCCTTGTCGCCCGGCGTGAGCCCCTGCTGCTGTGAGCGGATGAGCCGGTACTTGTCGCGGTCCGCTTTGTGAAGTTCGAAGTCGATCCCTTCGGAAAGCGTCTTGTCGCGCATGGTGAAGAGCCTGCGCACCCGCTTGAGCTTGAGCTTGACGGGCGGCGGCATCACCTTGACGGGCACGCGCACCTTGCTTTTGCCCGCCTTCTGAACCTCTTGGACGCTGACCCTGAAGTTCTGCTGCAACTCGTCCTCCAGAATCTGGTAGTTCTCCTCGCTGAGGTAGACGTGCCCGGTGTGCTGCACCTCGCCAATGCTGCGCAGGCAGCGCATGGTCGCCTGGAGGACAAAGATTTTAGACTTCGGCTTGCGGAAGAGCGCGACGCCGAAGAGCGAACGGCAGTTCCAGCCCTCGCGCCCCTTGTTGACGAGCAGGATGAACTGCTTGGTCGAGGCGGGCGTGTCGAGCCGGTTGAACTCGCGCAGGTCGTCATTGCTGGTCTTCTTCGGGTCACCCACATTGACGAGGATGGTGCTCGGGTCGAAGCCGTGCTTAGCGATAGCTTCTTCCACCGCCGGGCGGAGGTCCTGGGTCAGTTCGTCGATGGTGGCAGCGAAGAAGGCGAGCTTGGGGCGCATCCCCTCGGGCTCGAGCCCCTGGGTCCGTTTAACGAAGTCGTCCACTGCAAGCTGCACAAATTCCTCGCTCTTGGTGTTGCTATAGCCGCTGATCGCCACTTGCTTGAGATAACTGCGCCGAATCGCCTCGTTGAGCCCGTAGGCGTAGACCACCTCGGGCAGCACCTGCGAGCCGACGTATGGGGTGCCGGTGAAGTTGTAGCAGGCGACGACGAAAGACCCTTTTGCTTCTAAGTTAGCGGCGAGTTCGTCCACCGTCGTGCGCAGGCTCGTCTTGGTCTTCTTGAGACCCATGTCCTTGGCAAGGTCGTTGCCAAAGGCGTGGTGCGCCTCGTCGATGTAGACGCCGAGTTGTGGCAAGCGGCGCAACTTCTCGAATCGCTGATTGGAGGTCAGCGCGGTGTCATCCTGGGAGAAGTCGTAGAGGTCGCTCAGACCGTCCCACACCCCGCCGCGTTCGTAAGTGCTTGGGCCGCTCTCGAAAAGCTTGTCCGCCCCGCCTTTCTCCTTCGTCTGGCGCTTTAGGATGATCTTCTGCGTGTTCGAGACGATTAGGTTGAAGCGCGAGCCGTCCAGGGTGTTGAGGCTCGTGCCCGCCTCGTCTAAGTAGTGGAACTGGATGTGCGAGGCGAGGAACGCTTGGTACTCGCTCGGCACGACTTTGCTCATGTCGAAGGTCTGAATCTCGCGCAGCGAGCCGAGAACTGTTTTGTCGGGCGCGAATACCAGTGCATTGTGGCAGTAGCGAGGGTCTTTAGGGAACTTGTTGGCGAGCAGGAATTCATAGAAGATGCACGTTGCCATCAGGATCGTCTTACCCGTGCCCATCGTCAGGGCGAAGATGTAGTTCGGGTAGCTGCGGGCGAAGTCTTCTAATTGCTTGAAGACGGGCTCATAGCTTTCGCGCTCCTCAAAGAGTCCCTGGACGTAGGGGCTGCGTCCCTCGAAACGACCTTCGGACTCCGCCCACTCGCGGAAGACCTCGTGGAGCTTAGCGTTGTCTAGGTACTCCTTGAGGAAGACGTACATCTCCAGCGCCTCGAACTGGGGCGTCCGCAAGAACGCGCCCGCGTTCTCGGGGTCGTTGTAATCCAGAAAGCGCTTCGTCAAGTCCCGGTAATGCTTACGGATCATGCCGCGTTTCTCTTGGTAGAAGCGGTGTAGCTCGGCAAAGAAGGTGAAATCTAGGTTCATCGCCTTAGCCATTGACGGTCACCTCTAAAGACTCGGAGAGCACGTCGGTGATCTTGACACGGATGGTGCCAGTGTCCTCGGGGATGGGATAGAAACCCCTTACCAGCTCGTTCTTATCAGGTACGTCCACCGTCTTGGGCTCGAGCACCACGCCGTCGTAGTTCCAGTCGATCATCACCGACTCGACCAGTTCGCGCCAGTCCTCGACCTTCTCAGTTTCTAAGCTGAGCTTCTGCAAGAGGTTCATAGGGTAAAAGCGCTCAATACTAAGCGTGCCGTTCTCGACATTGATCTTCGCTTCACTATCGCGCTTGAAGGTTAGCTCCTTCTTGTCTCGTAGCACATCCACGACCTCGACATCTAAGACGAAGGGATGCATCTCAGTTTTGAGCTGAGCAGCAAGGTCGGGCTCATGACCCATGCAAATGAGCGTGACCTTCTCGACAGGCTTGGTGGGGTGTTCATTTTGACGCTTCTGAAGGTCTTTATAGTTGAAGCCGCTGATCAACTCGGTCAGGTCGGCGCGGGTGGCGATGCGGTTGACCGGCATAAGTTTGACCATGCGCCCGTTTTTCTCGCCGTCGAAGAGATGACCCTGAGGGAGCTTATTGATCTCCAACGCCTCGAGGAGAAGGTCTCGCGCCTCTAGAGGATTACGAAACACGTCATAGTGATTAACGTTATAAACTTCGAACCCAGTGTAGTAGATAGAAGGGACCGTTTCCTCTGCTATAAATTGTTGCTCGGCTGGCTCGAGCAATTCAGCTACGTTCAAAAGACGCTTAGTCGTTGTTTGAATAGCCCCTAGATTGATATCCGCGCCTAAAAAACGGCGTCCCAACTTCATAGCAACAGTTTGGGCTGTACCGGAGCCCATGAAACAGTCAAAGACTATGTCGCCTGGATTTGACGTCATCGATACTATTCTCTTTAATAGAGCGACGGGTTTCTGGGTAGGATAGCCTGTCTGTTCACTCGATTGCGAGTTTTCACCGGATATATCTGTCCAGATATTATCTGCTGGATAGCCCTCTGCTTCATCAAGAAAGTGCTTAACTCGCTTAGTACCATTTGAAGTAATATAAATTCGATCTTCTTCTTCTAAACGCTTTATAGTTTTTTCAGAAGTCGCCGTACCTATTTTTTCATCTTTGAAGCGTCTTCCATTTCCGTCGATTTTACTGAATCTCTCACTTAAATACTCTTTGCTATAGGGTATCAAAACTGGATTGTACGTAAAAGCTGACTCGCTCTTAGAGTAGTAAAGAAGGTCATCGTGACTTTTTCCTAAGCTAGTTTTTCCTTTAAAGCCACTCGATGTCATACTGCGCCAAACTACATGTCCTCGAAATTGTGACTTGCCAAAAACTTCGTCAAGCATCAATTTAAGACTTGCAGACTTTCTCCAATCACAGTGCACCCATATAGTTGCGGTGGATGACATCAATTCACGAACTAAAACAAGACGTTCGTACATAAACTGCAAATACTCGTCGTTACTCCATATATCTGTATATTGTTTTTCCTCAAACGCTGTCAGCTCATTACGTATATCTTTTTTGTAAAGCGATATTGCCTTTCTATATTCAGCCTTTGAATCAAACGGAGGGTCGATATAAATAAGTTGAACTTTGCCTCGATACTCCTTGAGTAGGTGACTCATGACCTGAAGATTGTCGCCCCAGTAAATCTTGTTCATCCAACCGTCTACCGGCTCCCCGTGCCGCTCTTTGATCTGCGCCGGGTAATACTGGGTGCTGGTGAAAGGTCGTTTGCCTCGCCAGTTCAGCATCGGATAGCCCTTGATGGGCTCAAACTTCATCTCTTCCACGCGCTCATCGTATTTCTGAATCAAAGGTTGCTCAATCATCTAAAAATCTCCAGTTTTTGGCGTCGCAGTAGTGGCGCATGTCGCACGCTCCGCACTGCTTGATAGGGCGCTCGGGAATGCGAAAGTCTTTGTCTTCGATGCGCTGAACAATCGTGCCGAAGCGCTCTACGGTTCGTTCTAGGCGTTTGGTGTTTTTGTCAAAGCTGATCTGCGGGTTGCCGTTTTCGACGCCCGTGTAGTAGAGGTGCGTCTTACTGACCTCGAGCCCGGTCCGCACCTCGACAATGTGAGCGTAGACGTCAAGCTGCCGCCTGTAGCGATCGATCTTGTCACGGTCATCGGGGTGGTTCACATCCGGCTTCTTCTCGCTCTTGAAATCCACGATCTCAACCGTGTCTCTCTCACCCTGGATGAGGTCAATAGTGCCCGAGAGGATGTAGTCGTCCTTGACGAGCGACACGTCCACCTCCGCCTCGCGCACGTGCTGCCAGTCGCCCCGGTAGCGGTCGTAGTAGCGCATCACATGACCGAGCGCGATTCCTTTGATGAGCGAGGTGAGGTAGACACGCTCCTTCTTAGATAAGTAAGCGTAGTTCGTGTCGAACCAAGCTTGAATCTGCGTTTCGCTGAGCCTCTGCTCCTCGCCGCGCAAAACCGTCTTGTGGATGTCCTCGATGGTCTGATGAACGAGCGTTCCGAAGAGGATGGGATTGGTGCGCACGGGCGTGAACGCGAGTTCGCGGAAGAAGCGGTACTGCTCGGCGCAAGTCTCGAAGATTGAGAGGTGCGAGGTAAACGAATAGTCGTGCTTGAGGTTGGCTGTTCGGATCGTCTCTAAGGGAATGTGCTCGAGCGAGGTGTCACGCCAGCTTGGGAGCGCTTCGACCTGGTCTCGGAAGTATTTCGAGGGGGAGGGATGGGTCCCAACCTTAATCGGGCAGGCGAGGGCGAGGAGATTTTGTGCCCGCGAGAAGGCGGTGTAGTAGAGCCGCCGGAAATCATAGAACTTGGTGTATTGGAGCGGCTCAAACGGGGGGCGCGAGAGATAGGGCTCTAAGCGCTCGTCCAAGTCGCTGTACTGCTTACGCGGCACAGCGTCGAGCGAGCCAACGACGACGACCGGAAACTCGAGTCCTTTCGCCTGGTGGATGGTCAAGAAGGAGACGCTGCCGGAAGGAGCTTTTGCCTCGTCGCCCTCGTACTCACCGATGCCGCCGTCTTTGAGGTAGCGCAGGAACTGGTTGAAGAGGGTCCGCAGGTTGCTCTCGAGGTGGTCTTTCGTCAGGATGGTGAGGTGGTGGAGGTACTCAAACTTGTTGAGGAGCTGTGAAAAGACCGCCAGGTTGCGCATCGCGCGGGTGTCGCTCGCCCCTTCGCGTTTGAGCAGCTCTTCGTCCAAGTAGCGGCTGAAGAGCGGGAAACGCAGGAGTTGGTAGAAGAGCCCGGCGAAGCCGTAGTCGGCGTTCTCGTTCATCTGAAGGTGACGCTTGGCAACGGTTCTTGCCCAGGCGAGTAAGTCAGCATTCTCCGGCTGGCGTAGCGCCGCCGCGAAGGGGCGCACGCACTGCTCGTCGTAGTAGGTCCAGATATCGAGCTGCACGTCGTCGCGCCACGCTCGGACGTGGGGGAACTGGGGGAAGAGGAACATCAGCGCACCCAACATGAGGCGTATCTCTTCACGGTCAAAGAACTGGTTGGCGCGGGGCGCGTGGACGGGGATGCCTTCCGCTTCGAGGTAGTCGGCTAAAGCGCGAACCTTCTTGTTCTTAACTGAGCGGAACAAGAAGGCGACCTGGTTCCAGTCGGTGAGATGTCCCTCGTCACGGAGTGCGTGCAGGAAGGCTTTGACCTCCTGATGCCAGCGCTTCAGGTCAGCGGTGACTGACACCACCGTCGGCGTGTCCGGGAAGGTACCCTCACGTGCTTGGGTGCGTTTAGGGTAGCGAAAGCTAAGGTCACCGTAGGTCCAGTCCTGCTCACGCATCCAGTCGCCACAGAAGTCGATGACCTCAGGAGGCGAGCGGTAGTTGGTGGCGAGCTTGATCTGGGTGCATCTCTTGTCGGGAAAGCGCTCCGGGAACTCCAGGATGTTGCGGATGGTCGCGCCTCGGAAGCGGTACAGACCCTGGTCGTCGTCGCCGACCACACAGAGGTTCGCCTCCTCCCCGGTCAGGAGCATGAGCAGCGCCTCTTGGATGGTATTGGTGTCTTGATATTCGTCCACCATGAGGTAGCGCAGTTGAGCTTGGATTTCGCCTCGGACCTCGGGATAGGTGCGCAGGAGGTTGAGTGTCTCGCGCTGAATAGTCGAGAAGTCGAGCGCATTGGCTTCCTCGAGCTGCTGGTAGTAGAGCGCCGCCGCCTGACCGAGGACGCGCACCTCAGCTTCGGGTGCCGCCTGCAACTCAGCGACATCGAGCGCTTCCTCGCTCACGGTGTTGAGCCAGCCTAAGAGGTTGCGGCTTTTGTACCAACGGCTCTGTCTGGACGTGCCGAGGAGCAACTCGGCGTTGGGAAGCGTTTCGTATGCAGCAAGGTTGCTGTAGAGGAAGTATTGCTGGTCGAACTCGTCGAAGAGGGTAAAGGAGCGCTTTAAGCGCGTGAATTCGCGGTAGCGCTCGAGCCAGCGCAGGCAGAGGCTGTGAAACGTGCCTAGGTACATCTCGTTAAGGTTGAACTTGACGCCACACTCGCTGAGGCGGTTCGAGACGCGGGTGGTGAGTTCGGCGGCGGCTTTGTCTGTGAAGGTGACGACTAAGAGTTCTTCTGGCGCGACGCCCTTCTCCGTAATCAGATGGACGATGCGTTCGACGAGCGTGAACGTCTTGCCCGAGCCGGGTCCGGCGATGATAAGGAGCGGTCCTTCAGTGGTGGTGACAGCTTGCTCTTGAGCGGAATTGGTTTGCCGTGCGTTCGGAAGCACGGGGACTTCGAGCGTTTCTTGAGACAGAGAAGACGCGATGTCGCCAATCACGAGGGCTTCTCCTCGAGATACCGCAGCACAAGGCCCCGCAAGATATCGCTCATGTCCTCTCCGGTTGCTACTGCTCGCAGCTTGAGATTGCGATGTTCCTCAGGAGTAAGGAGAGTTGCCACGCGCTTCCAGCCCTGAGCGAGCTTGAGCTTATGGGTTTGTGCTAGTTTTTCGTCTTGCAGAGGTAGAGGCAAAGAGCACCGCCAAGATTTGATGTGGGGAGTATGAGTGTTTGAACATTTAAGCATTCAGCTAAAATTAGAGATATATAGATTTTCACACCAGAGCCCAATTACACATGCTTTCCTTATCCGAGTCACAAGAAGTAGCGAAGTTAGTAATTTCCTGAGTGTCGGGGAATAAGCATATACACTGAATCCTATGCATTTCATCATCGAACGCTTCGAAGACAACGGCTGGGCTGTCTTAGAAAGACCTGACGGCGAACTCTTCAACGCACCTCGCGAATGGCTGCCAGAAGAAGCTCGAGAGGGCGACGGGCTCAACGTAGATGCGGTGTCCAAGGGTAAAGCAAGCCGCGTGAGCTTCACCGTCGACACCACTGAAACAGCCAAAAGACGAGAGACAGCTAGAGAACGCCGTGAGCACTTGCCTAAAGGTCCAAAGGGCGATATCGAGCTGTGAGACCTCTATGGTTGCTCCTGGTCGGCTCTCTCTTCTTGAGTGGCTGCGCAGAGCCCACCACGACCGAGGCAGAGACGTACACGCTGAGCGTCGAGCCACCTGCCAATGGGCGCGTCACCGCTCAGTCTAGCCTTGACTGCCCCAGTAGCTGTACGCTCGAGCTAGACGAAGTCAGCACAGTCACACTCACGGCGGTGCCCAATACGGGCTATACCATAAATAGTTGGAGTGGAGCCTGTGAAGGTCAGGTGAGCTCGAGCTGCACCCTAGAGGCGAATCAAGACCTCAGCGTTGGTGCGCTGTTTACGCCGGAGAACAATCCCATCACCGAGCCGGAGCCCGACGCACCTGAAGCCGTAGGAGAGATTCAAATTCACTTCCTAGACGTCGGTCAAGGAGACAGTGTCCTGCTGATTGGCACAGAAGGTCAGGCGGTACTCTACGACGGCGGGCGCTGGGACGACGACGCTTTACCCTACCTCCAAGCCTTAGGTATCAAAACGCTCGACCTCGTCATCGCTTCCCACCCCGATGCTGACCACATCGGTGGCTTAGACGCGGTCATCCGTGCCTACAAACCTCGCTTCTACATGGACAACGGCTTGGGTACGGATACCGGGGTGTACCGCGACCTGCTCGCGGCGGTGGAAGAGGCAGAGAGCCAGGTGCTCGAGCCTACCCGTCGCACCATCAGCTTAGGTGACGCGAGCCTAGAGATCATCCCGCCCCCGCTGATAGAGAGCTATGGGAGGAACAGCAACAGCATAGGGGTCGTGCTCGACTTCGGCGACTTCGAAGCGGCCTTGACAGGGGACGCCGAGCGAGAGCAGTTCGAGTGGTGGCTGGAGAATACGCCTGAGTACCTGCGTGGCGTAGAGGTCTATAAGTCGTCTCACCACGGGTCAAAGAACGGCGATACCCTGGAGAGCGTGCAGACCTGGGAGCCGGAGACAGTCGTAATAGGGGTTGGAGAAGATAACCCTTACGGACACCCTACGGAGCAGGCACTGAGCCTCTATAGGGGCGTAGGGGCGACCATCTACCGGACGGATCGAGATGGGGCGGTCACTATCACAGCCCTCGCCGATGGCAGCTATGAGGCGATGACGGAGAAGGACGTGCCGGATGTGCAACCCGCGCCGCCTTCAGAGTCCTCGCCACCCCCGTCGACCGGGCAAGCCCGTGTGGTCTGCGTATATTACAACCCGCCAGGTAGTGACAACGGCAACGAGTATGTGCAAGTTGAAGCTTTAGCGTCTGTAGACTTCTCAGGGTGGACGATTGAGGACGAAAGTGGCCGTAGCTTTGCGCTACCAAGTATCCAGGCGAGTGCTGAGGAGATCATCACCGTGCCCAACTCGGGTGGAGCGGTGTGGAATAACAGTGGGGATACAGCATCTCTCTTTGACGCTTCAGGGGTACTGGTGGATAGTCACAGCTACACGGGGGGTATAGAGGGAAAGTGTGAGTAAGTTTCCTTCTCTTCTGGTGGCAAGAGCAAAAGCCATGATTCATCTACGCGAGCAAAAGGAATCCCCGCCATGACATTCGTGCCGAAGGATGTGCCCGGTTCATCTTTACTCCAGTGCTTGTTGAGATGGCGCTCGAGCTGTTCCTCGAAGCTCCGCACGAGCTTAGTTACAGCAACAACTGTATCGCTGAGACAAACCGCTTTGTCTTCCACCCGCAACGTGACAAGATTGACGCGCTCATTCAGTGTAGCGCCAGCAGGATTGACCGGATAGTACCCGCGATTAGGAATAAGCATACCTGAGGGCATCACGCATGAGTAGCCGAAGCGACCCTCTTCATCTGCAAGGGCAAACCAGCTCAACTCTCCCAATACTGGCATCGTGACATCCGGAGCTTTGCTGATATGCTCGTTGAGATGTTGGAAACCGTTGCGTAGCGGTTTAACGTCCGCCGTCTCTTCGAGGAAAACACGCTTGGGCGGGAACCGCTTTATCTTAGCCACGGGTAACTTATCCAGCAACCCTCTGAGGCGATTCGTGTAGTCGATAACGGTCCAGGCGTCCGAGAAGGCGGTGGAGGTTTGGTAGAGACCCAACTCATACCCACCGTGTACGCTTGGGTCATGCTCGACTGACATGTGAAACAAATTTCTACTCAGCCTTTGATAATTAACATCGATTATGACAACAGTTTCTCGAATGGCATCAAAGAACATGTTCTGCTTGCGATGAAGCTCGAGGGGAATTCTTCTAAACGGGGAGTCTTTGCCTATGATCATGTCGAAGTCCTGTGGTGCTGAAAAATCTTTCGCGGCACCTAGTCTACCTATCGACTGAATCACAGACAGTGAATCTTTCGTCTTCGCCGCTAGTCCACTTCGAGCAACTCACTCACACTCATCCCCAACACTTTCGCCACCTTGAAAAGCGTTAAAAGCGACGGGTCCTGCCGGGCAACCTCCAGGTAGCTCACGTGCGTACGGTTGAGCCCGGCCCTTTCCCCGAACGCCTCCTGGCTGAGATTCATGTCCTCCCTCAGTTCCTTGATCCTCTGCCCGACCTTGCGGCGGTAAGCCTCATACTCCGGGTCCATACGACGTTGGTAATCACGTTCCGACATGCCCCTATCGTGTCATGGGTTGCTCTATCCTTCTATGAGAACTGACCGAGTTCTACAGCTTGACTTCGACACTGACCAAGCTGCCAGGATTGGTGCCCAAAGCTTTGGCGATCTGGAAGAGGTCGTCGAGTCTCGGCTCTTGTGTACCTGCCTCGAGCCCGCTTAACCATTCGGCTGAATGAACCGTATAGGCAGCGACGTCCTCCAAACCCAGCCCGCGTCGATGCCTGAGCATTTCAATGCGTGCGCCTACTGCCCGCAGGAACGCTCGTTCGTAGAGAGTGAAGTGGTCCTTAGTTCCCACTGTCTCATCGTAAGACTGATTATAATAATAATCATTAGAAATACCATTCAAGCAGAACATTATTTTACTGTCGTGAAATAAGCACCTATAAAAGTCTTACTTATTTCACAAAAGAAGGAAAATATGAAATAAGGTAAACGTCAAAGATGTCTTATTTCAAAAAGTTGAGATAAACTGGAAAGGTGAGTAACCTTATTTCAAAATCCGGGCGATATGTGAAACAACCAACTGGATATGCCGCTTTTATACCTGATCCGCTTCCACCTGATCTGGCAATAAATTTGGATTCCGAGATAGGTCGACTCAGTTCACTAGCGGACAGAGCATTAGCTAGACTTGACGGCGTAACCTCGACGCTGCCAAATCCCAACTTGTTTGTTGCTATGTATGTGCGTCAGGAAGCTGTTCTGAGTTCGCAGATCGAAGGTACACAAAGCACGTTAGAAGACGTTCTACGCTTCGAGGTAGATGAAGATGGGACAGAAAATCCGCAGGATGTGGAAGAGGTCGTGAATTACATCAACGCGATGAACTACGGATTGGAGCGCCTTGAAGAGCTTCCTTTAAGCCTCCGTCTCATCAGAGAGATTCACGAAAAGCTCCTCTCAGGTGTCAGGGGTAGAAACAAGCAGCCCGGTGAATTCCGGACAACACAAAATTGGATTGGGACGCCGGGCGCTGGTCTTGCCAGCGCGGACTTTATTCCACCTCCACCCTACGAAATGCATCAAGCTCTCGACAATCTCGAGAAGTTTCTCCATCGTCAAGACTCTTTTCCGCTACTCATCAAATGCGGACTCGCCCATGCGCAGTTCGAAACTATCCACCCCTTCGCGGACGGGAATGGTCGTGTAGGACGACTGCTCATCACTTTTCTTCTCTGCGAGAGAGAAGTATTAGCCAAACCGCTGCTCTATTTAAGCCATTATCTCAAAGCTCATAGGGCGCAGTATTACGATAGGCTCACTGCGATCCGTAACGACGGTGACTGGCACGGATGGCTGAAGTTCTTCCTCACAGGAGTCAAGGAGGTAAGCAAAGAAGCTACGGAGACCGCTCGCGCGATACTCAATATGAGAGAAGACTTCCGCCTCGTTCTAAGCGATAATGCGAATACTTCACGACTGCTCGACATACTTTTCAAACAGCCTATTATCAGTGTGCAGATTGCGCAGGACTACCTCGATTGTTCCTACGGCACAGCTAGCAAAGCCATCAACGAGTTGATCAAAGTCGGGGTGCTAGAAGAAGTTACTGGGAACTTACGTCATCGAAGATTTCGGTTCACACCTTATCTCGCTCTATTCGATTCCCCAAATCGCTTTATAGACTCGGATGAAGACGCTCAAGTGACTGCGTTTGAGAACGAGTAAAGCCGTCTGGCGGGAGAATGAGTTAAAGGGTAGTATGTTAGCGATATGAGGGGGCAACCCTTCCACACTGAACGATCAAGGGCTACACTAACAGTGTCTGAGGAGCTTTCGGAGTAATCTCGCAGCAAACGAACGGTCTGGGGCTACCCCATCCACATGCTTTCATCGATCATGAGGTTATAAAACCTATCGGCGTATTGCTTATAGTCCTTAGAGGTGTGTTTCAGGTAATGTCGGCTCAGTTCGCTCAATTCGTTGTCCTGGAGCCATCCCCCTCTGTTTAGCACGCACGTCTGCAGAATGGCATCCAGAGTATAACTTCCGAGAACGTCGCCCTCACCTTTGCGGATAAGCGCCATCGTGTACCTTCCTTCCTCTGTAGGACGGCGGCTCATCTCGAAGAGGTAATAAGACCTTTCTGCCAACGTAAGTTTTACGATAAGCGCTTCGCGTATCTCGTCTGGGTTACGTTTGATGAAAGACCAGCGGCGCTTTTTTCCACCGGCTACCGTCGGGAAAAAGGTGGTATTACTAGACTCCGTTTCTCCCTGTGGCGTTTCCGCGTCCAGGTGATTTGAGCGCCGATACGGGTCGATGAAGCTGAACGTAACGCCGTATGCTTTGTCGCTTAGCATATTGAGAACACCCTCGATAGTCTCAAAGCTCACAGGCAACGGCGGGACGCTCTGCCTTTCGCTTTTACCGGCACCGTTGCCCTCTTCGACGTCCGTCTCTTTCTTTTCTTTCTCCTCAGAAACTTCGTCTCCTCCGGGACCTAACACGACCGGGTTCGTTTCCGTTCCGCCCCATGTTCCTGGTCCTGTGCTCCAATTAGGTTTGTCGTCCGGCTGCATCGGACGTTTGCGGCTGCGGTATTTCGTTGGCTCCTTGGGCGCGCGGATAAGTTCCTTGTGTTTGAACGGCGTGAACCTCGAGTTGTTCAGGACGCTCTCTACCTCTAAGTCACCGACGCTGGCGTCGGGGTCTTCGTCGCTACGGATTTCCCCTTCGTCTTCGTCGACCTCGTTGGGAGGTGTCTTTTGTGCACCAGGATAAGCTGTGGGTTTGTCGTCGTCGGGAGTCCCGTCGCTACGCCCGTCGTTGTCGCGCCCTACCATGAGGTCGCTAAACTCCCAGGGACCGCTGCACTCAAGGATGCGGTAGACCAGAAAGCGCCATACTCTGTCTTCCCCTCTAATCCACCTACCGCTGACGCGGAGGTCAGTTTTACCTACGAAGGGAAAGCTAGTCTCAGGAAAGGTAGGACGGCCTTCGTTCGAGGCTTTCATAAGCGAGGTGTGAATTTGCCGCGCTTTGCGCCTAGCAAACTCCGAATACACCCATCTCGCGATGATCCAGGCGTCAGCGTTATAAAACCGTTGCCTGAGGTGGACCATATGAATGTAGTTCGCGTCCGAGTCACCCTCCCTGCGGACGGGCTTGCTTTTTTCCAGGTTGCATATGTCGTTGAGGTCATAGATATTGGGCGTGAAGACAATCACGGCGAGGCGGCTCGTCTGGATATGATAAAACCGGATCAGCTCAACCACCGGGATGATCAACTTATGTTCGCATCCCCGACTCGACACGGCGACGCAGTTGGTCTGGGATAGTTTGGACCAGTCTTTGCTCTGTTTATAGTCTTCAGCAACGAGATGGAACGTGTTCCACCATCGCCCTAGTTTCTGACCGAAGGGGATGACAGAGGTCGTCCACGGTGCGATGGAGAGTGCATTAAAGCGCTTCGTCGAGTATCTATGGGACCGATGGGGTCGTAGTAAGCCATCGCGCCACACGGACCCGACGTGAACACGAGGGAGCTGTCCTACTCCAATGCGCACTAACCTCGTGGCTTTATAGTTCGTACAACCTTCCTCATCCGGTCGCTCGGGCTCTCCCTTTAACGGCGCGAAGAAAACGTCGATGAGCGGCTCGGTAGACCGACCTGAATTAAGATGCGCCTCGCCAAACATGAGGGCACGCCATAAAAAATCGTTATCCTTATTGAGTTCCTTAATCGCCTTAATTGGTGGTACTGCCACCTGAGGAGTATACTACAGTCAGTACCAGAGTTTGTGGAAGCAGTAACGGGAATAGTGAAAGAATATCGTTAATTGTGGTGGTTCACACCGCCGCCGATAAGTCCAGCATCCGAAATCGTGTGGTGCGGCGCGCGAAAGACGGGGTTGGTCAAGAGCCCACGCTCTTTGAGCGTTCCCGCTGTCGAGTGAATGCGCGTGACCTCGATGGCTTCATCTCTGGTTAGTGCGGGCAAGATACCCGGCAGACGCCGCGCCAACATCGTCTTGCCCGAGCCCGGCGGACCACTCATCAGGAGGTTGTGCGCGCCCGCCGCTGAAATCTCCAAGGCGCGCTTGGCGGCGGCTTGCCCTTTGATATCGTATAAGTCGAGGTGCTGCTCACTGCTGCTGACCTCTTTGGGCGTGGTGGGTGTGAGCAAGCTCCGCCCCTGAAAAAACTCGACGGCTTCTAACAAGGTTTTAGGCGCGTAGACTTCGACGTCACTCACGACAGCGGCTTCAGCGGCGTTTTCGGGCGGGACGATAGCCCGCTCTAAGCTCGCTTGCGCCGCGTAGAGGCTGATGTTGATGGCTCCCTTGAGCGGGCGAATCGCGCCGTCTAGCGCGAGTTCACCGCTGATGACGGTGCTCTCTAAACGCTCCTGCGGGATGACCCCTTGCGCCGCTAAAACGGCGAGCGCGATGGGCAAGTCAAAGGCTGGACCCTCTTTGCGCACGTCGGCTGGAGCTAAGTTGATGACGATTCGGCTGGACGGAAAGGGCAAGCCCGCGTTGCGAATCGCCGAGCGCACCCGCTCGCGCGACTCCTGCACGGCGGCGTCGGGCAGGCCCACCACCATCACGCAGGGCAGACCGCCCGAGATGTCCACCTCAATCTGCACTTCGAATGCGTCTACACCTAATACAGCGGCGGAGATGACCTTGGCTAGCATCTCGCCATCATAAGGAGTACAGGGGCGTCTAAGAGGTGCAAATGTCGCTCGAGGCGCTAGGGCGCTCTAACGGTTAGGAAAGACTTCACAGCGGCTAAAAAACTTCATAAGTGGGATGAAAAGGGGGTGCTACCGTGAGCGAAATGTCCTCTGGAGGTACTCCCTTGAACGCTAAAATCATTCAACCTTTAACCGCCTTAACTGTCGCCGCCACGCTAAGCGGCTGCGGGCTCATCTCCAACATCATCGGCGAGCAAACCATCAATGACCCTTTCGGCATTGATAACCAAAAGGTCAGCATTGCGCTAAGTGAAAACGCCGCTGCGAACTTAGCAGTTCAGGCTGAGGGCGCGGAAGGGACAACGTTTACCTTTGACGATCAGGATATTAATATGCACGGCTTCGGAGGCGATTACATCAAGTCAGAGATTGGCTTTGCCCCCAAAGCAACAGTCTCAAAGCCTCTTGGTCCCGAGGGATACCCTAGCGAGTTCACCGTAACAGACATGACAGTAACGCTCACCCTGTCTGACGAGGGCGGCGAAGGCGGAGCGGAGCGCACCGTAGAGACGATGAGCACGCTAGACGGCAACTTAATCTTCGATAAAGGTGCAGACTGCGCTCCTACAAACCTCTCCTGCGACTATACCTACGATGAGACGAGCGGTGTGGTGTTGGCAAAAGCGCTCTTGCTCGAGCTAGGCGTCAAAAAAGAGACCGACGAAAAACTGAAAAAAGCGATTGAAATTATCCGGCTCGAGGGTGAAGCGTCACCTAATACAGCGACGGTCACCTTTGAGGTCACTACGGCTAGTGACCCCGACTTAGCGGGCAGCACTATCACCGTAACGCTCAAAGAGGGCAAGAGCGTCTTCAAGCCGTAAAAAGTTTAATGAAAGAGCGGGCAGTGACTGCCCGCTCTTTCATTGATTTATTCGGTGTAGAGATAGACCCCGTACGTCCCCGGTCCTACATGCGAGGCGATGACCGCGCCGATCTCATGGGTGCCCGCGTTGCGAAACTCGAGCCCGCTCGCCTCTAGCTGCTTTTGCAACTCACCCGCCGCCTCCAGGTCTTGGATATGCAGAAAGTAAACCACCGGCGTGCCACCCTCTTTGCTCGCGTACTCTTGCGTCTGTGAGACGATTTCCGAACGCGCTTTCTTCTCGCCGCGCACGCGCCCGACGGGTTCGACGCGCCCCTCAACGAGTCCTAGAATCGGCTTGATCTTGAGGAGCCCGCCCAAAAGCGCCTGCGCCCCGCCGATGCGCCCGTTCTTCTGCAAAAAGTCTAAACTCCCTACTGTGAAGCGCAAGAGGCTCTGCTCGCGGATGCGTTCAAGCTCGCGCATAATGGCGTCCATACCGCTACCTTCGTCGCGCATCGTGACCGCCCGCTGCACGAGCATGGCGATGCCGACGCTCGCCGCTTGCGAGTCGAAGACGTGGACATTCGCGTCCACGCTCTCCTTGGCGACGTTCGCCGACTGGTACGTCCCGGACAGCGCAGACGAGATGGTGATACAAAGAATCTCATCTGCGCCGTTCTGGATAGCCTCCTGATAGGCGTCCGTGAAGTCTTGGGGCGAGGGTTGGCTCGTCGTGGGCATGTCCGCGCCCCCTTCGACACCCTCGGCGATCTCCTTAGGTCCTATCTCGAGCCAGTCTTTAAAGACCCCTCCCTTAAAGTTCACGTAGAGCGGCACGCGCTCCACGCCTAAAGCTTTGAGTTTTTCGGCGGGCAAGTCGCACGTCGAGTCGGTGATAATGGCGAGGTTCATAGCGCTCCTTTAGAGGTTAGGATGTGCGTTTCAGCTTCTATGATTGTTATCAGACTATACACCAGCGAGTGCGGCATACAGAACTCTCGAGGGATTTTTTGTCAAAATCATGACAGTCAGTAGTTGGTATTTAGAGGATAGTTCTGAGTCGAACGCTGCCGTGTTTTTCTTCTGCCGTCTCTACAAGATGGACAAGGGGTTGAAACCCCTTGCTTTGACCCTGGCGTTATTCCAGGTAGAGTCACTACCATTCAGAGATATCTTCATACTGCCTTTTGACTCCCGAATGCTGGCTACTACCCTAGTTTCTCCCGGCACTGCACACAGTACGCTTGTTGTGGGACGCGCCCCTTGCAGTGCGAGCAGATCACGCTGCCGCGCACAACCGACGTGACGCCCATCGCCTCCAGTTCTGAGGCGATGAGGACCGCGTCCTCTTCGGACACGTCCGAGATGGTGAGTTCGATGTCGTCAGCCAGCGCGCAGACCATGAAGGTACCGCTCGCGTAGGGCTGTGAGGCGCGCCCCTGATTGGCGGCGTTGACGGCGGCGCGGACCTCTCTAAAGTAGGTCCATAAAGGGTGTTTGGCGTCCACCACCTCATGGTAGCAGTTGCGGAACGTGGGGGCGTGCATTTGTTGGCTTTAGAAGGGACGAATAGAAAAGCTTTTGCTCAGCTCTTTTTACGCAGCTTCTCACATGCTCAACTCGCTACTCCGTTGCGCTTCGCCCAAACCATGAGTTCCGCCCTCGAATGGACCCCCAGCTTTTTGTACAGGCTCGCCACGTAGTTGCGCACCGTGTTTTTCGCGACGTTTAGCTCTCCGGCTATGGCGTCGTTGTCCAGCCCTCTCGCCGAGAGCGTGAACGTCTGCTGCTCACGCTTGGTGAGCTGAGCGAGCTTGGTCTTCGCTTCAGACGAGACCTTGCCGCGCGTGTCCATGATCCTTTGCACCACAGAGGTGCTAAACCAGCTCGAGTTGCCCATGACCTGATCGATGGCGTCGATGAGTTCCGCCTCGGTGCGCTTCCAGTCGGACACGTCGTGAAACATGCGCAGCACGCACACCTGTTCGTCAACCATGAGCGTTTCAGCGCTCACCTGCACGGTGTATTCGTCGCCCTTTTTGGTGCTGAAGCTGATCTCCACGTCGCGGTAGCTGCGGCGCTGCTCCAAAGCCTTCGCCATGACCTCTTCGCTGCTCTTGGACCAGAGCCCTAGCTCCGCGCCAGTGCGACCCATTACGTCCTCGTCGCCGTAGCCCGTGAGCTTCCTAAAGGCGTTGTTGACGTCCATAAAACGGTCTTCGCCCAAAAAGCTGAGCGCGGCGGCAACGGGCGCGGAGTTGAATGTTTTGGAGAAGCGCTCCTCGCTCTGCCGCAGCGCGTTCTCCATGCGCTTACGTTCGTCGATGTCAGTGAATGTCAGGAGCATACAAGGCTCGTCGTTGATCTCCAGGGGCTGCCCGCCCACGATGACGAACTTTTTGTTGCCGTCTTGCGCCGTAAGGTAGGACTCGACGGGTTTGATCATTTCGCCCTTGTGAAAGCGCTCAAGGAGGCGTTCGCGGTCCTCGGCACCTGCGAAAGCGTCGAACTCATACGCGGTGCGCCCGACAACCTCTTCGCGCTTGAACCCCGTCATCTCTAAAAAGCTACGGTCCACTTTGATGTAGCGTAAGTCGGATAAGCGGCTGATGATAGCGGGCGCAGGGTTCGAAGAGAACGCCCGCTCGAAGCGGCGCTCAGCGTCGTGTTTAGCGGTAACGTTCTGGATGAAAAGGGCGGCGTAGGTCCGGTCTTCGCTCAGCGGAACGCCCCGGTAGAGGTGAACCCAGTCTCTCCCTTCGCCCGAGTTGCTCGAGAAGACGCTGGCCTCGAGCCCTTCCAAACTCTCCCCGCGCAGAAGTTTGTCCGCCGGGTAGCCGCCCGAGGGCAGCGGGACGTCCTCCAAGTCGATGAGCCGGAACCTCTCGCGGTAGCCCGCGACGTCACCACCCAAGTCGGCTAACGCTTTGACGCCGTGCATAGCGAGTGCGGCGTGGTTGGCGTAGTGAAAGGTTCCCTCTCGCGTGAGCGTCAAAACGCCTTCGCCTAAGCCGTCGATGAGCGCGCCGTAAGAATCGTCAGGTATGTTGGGCTCAGATATGTTGGGTACGTTCGGTAGCACTCGAGTCACTGTGAATCGCTCCCCTAGCTCAAAAGCGTTGTGGTCATTTGCAGTAGAGATAAATGATAGTGCAGGGACTAGGTTGGACCATCTGGTTCAACCCCTAGCTCGACCCCACTGTACTATTCAATACCACAATTTTTTTGAAATCTACCCAACAAGCGTGGTTGAATTCGGCAGAAATAATATAAATTTAGTCTTCAAAAGCTAGAATTAGTCTTTTTTTACCGAATGAAACCCTACACTTCATTTGTTCGGCTTTGTGTCATATTAGACAAATCGAGACCTGCGAAGTTCGGAGCAGACGCGGTGAACTTCGCAGCAGGTCTCGCACGGAAAACGTTAAGTAGTACGTGGGGCAAAAGAGCGTACGCCTTAACCGAAGGGGGCACCATGGCAGACGATCCGAACAAACCGAAAGTGGGCGTTTACGACGATGCAACGAAGACGAGCACGGTTACCGAGCCCGCCGCCGAGCAGAAGAGCGGCGGAATTCCGAGCTGGGTCATAGGGCTCATCATTCTAGCAGTCGTGATCATCGCACTCATCCTCATCTTTTAGCGCTACTTCTAACGCGAAAGGGGGCAGCGTGGATTTCGTCACGCTCACTGATTTAGAGGGGAGGCGCGCTAGAGCGGAACTGCTCTCGCAGCGCGAGGGGCAGCAGTTTATCCGTTTAGAGGACGGTCAGACATTCTCTTTGCCCGAGGACGCGCTCGTCAAGCAACATACCGGCGACTACTACTTGCTGCTCAAGCTCAGCGAGTTAGAGGCTTCAGCCGACGCGCCACCTGGTTTGGACAGCTCGCGTGAGTCCCTAAACAAGACAGTGATTCCCGTTGCTGAAGAGCAACTGAGGGTGCATAAGCGCAAGGTGGACGGAGCCACGGTGCGCGTCACGAAAGAGGTTCACGAAGAGGAGCGAGTCGTCGACGAGCCGCTCTTTAGTGAAGAAGTTGACGTGCAGCGCGTCCGAGTGGACAGAGTTGTGGACGCGCCTGAGCCCATCCGCTCCGAAGGCGATACAACTATTATCCCGCTCTACGAAGAGGTGCTCGTTGTGGAGAAGCGCCTCGTGCTTACCGAGGAGTTACACGTGACCAAGCAGCGCGTAGAGAGGCGGGAGCCGCAGCGCGTGACGCTGCGCCGCGAGAGCGCCGCCGTCGAGCGCTTGGAACCCAATGAGGGGGTGAGACACACCGAAAGCGAGTAGAAGACGAAATAACACAGATAGATACACACCAATTTACACACCAACCTGCAGTTACTTGAAGGAGACAGCATGGCAAATACAGTGATTGGGCTTTACAGCGATACGAGCACCGCCGAGCGTGTGATCGACGACTTAACTGACAACGGTTTTAGCCGCAGCACCATCGACATGCACCGTGAGAGCGACGCTTCGGGCTTGCACGAAGAGCTTACCAATGAGGGCATTCCTAAAGACGACGCCGACTACTACGTCGAAGGGCTGCGCGACGGTGGCGTCTTAGTGAGCGTCCGAGCGGACGACAGCGACACGGACAAAGCCGTCGACATCATGAACCGCTACGCGGGCGAAGGTGGTTACGAAGACAGGCGCGACTTCGACGACAACATTGATAGAGACGCTAACCTGAGCGCCGATACGCGCACGACGGGCTCGAGCACGACAGATGACGACACCATCGAAGTTGCCGAGGAGCGGCTGCGCGTCGGTAAGCGCCGCGTCGAGCGCGGCGGCGTGCGCGTACGTAGCCGCGTTGTCGAAGAAGAGGTCTCCGAAGACGTGACCTTGCGCGACGAAGAGGTCAACGTGGAGCGCGAGCGCGTCGACCGCAAAGTCAGCAGCGCGGACGGTGATTTGTTTCAAGAGCGCACCATCGAAGTGACCGAGACCGACGAAGAGGCGGTGGTGGATAAGGAGACGCGCGTCACCGAGGAGATTCGCGTCGGTAAAGAGGTCACCGAGCATACCGAGACGATCCGCGACACCGTGCGCCGCACCGAGGTAGACGTTGAAGAGGTCGGCGCGGACAGAAACCGCGACGACGACTTCCGTTCGTATGATTCGGACTTTAGAGAGCACTTTGGAAACGCTTCGGCGGACGACGGCACCTACGAGCAAGCTGAGCCCGCCTACCGCTACGGCTACACGTCTGCGAACGACTCACGCTATGAAGGTCGCGAGTTTAATGAGGTCGAGGACGACTTGCGCCGCGACTGGGAGAAGCGTAACGAAGGCTCCTGGGACAACTACCGCGACTCCATCCGCTACTCGTACAACCAAACTCGCGGCCGCTAAACACCTTTGCGAACACCAGAGCTGGAGAAACGCTTCTCCAGCTCTTCATCTGACTTAGAAAACGAGAACCCAAAGTTTAGGAGAACTTTATGGCAGACAATAAAAGAACCGACGAGCGCGTCGTTGTCGAATCCGATTCGCGCGGCACAGATAGGGACAGAACCTACGACCGAGACCGCGTCGTTGATAGGGACCGCACGGTTAGAGACAACTACGACAGAAATGACCATGACGGCAGACCCGTCAGGCGTATCTCGTGGGGCGCTGTCTTTGCAGGCGTTCTAACCGCGCTCCTTACGATTGTTCTGCTTAACTTGCTCTTTTACGGCATTGGTATTTCGACGATCAACCCGGCAAGCGAGCAGAATCCGTTCGGCGGTCTGCCTATCGGTACGCTCGTCGCTACAGTTATAAGTAACTTAGTCGGGCTTTTTTTGGGCGGCTACGTTGCGGGCAAACTCGCGGGCACGCCGCGCACCTTTCCGGGGCTCATGCACGGCATCCTTACCTGGGCGGTGCTGACGCTGTTCACGTTCTATCTGAGTACGACGGTAATTGGCTCCGTGCTGAGCGGTGTGACGAGCACGGTTGGTTCCGCATTCAGCGCGGCGACGTCAGGCATCAGCAGCGCGGCGAGCGCAGCGCCCAACTCGCCTCAAGGTATCACCAACGCACTCAATCAGATTCCCGGTCTCAACAACGTCCAGCAGGAGGCGCAAGACCTCTTCACCAGGGCGGGCGTACAGAACCCCGGGCAGGCGAGCCAGCAGCTCGTTCGGGCTGCTGTGAACCGCGTTCAGTCGGGCGAACAACTGACCTCGCCAGCGGCGCGAGAGGAATTCACCAATATCCTGGCGCGGCGCTCCGAACTGAGCGATCAAGAGATTCGCACGCAGGTGAATCAGTTCTCGCAAAATGCGCAGCAGCAGCTTGACCAGGCGCAGCAGCAGGCTTCGCAGTTCGCTCAAAATGCCGCGAACGCTGTAGGCACAGCCGCGATCACCGCGTTCTTCGTCTTGCTCGTAGGGGCGGGTGTCGCGGCGGCGGGTAGCGCGTTCGGTAGCCCCAAGGACGAAAGGGACGCACATAGGGTAAGCTAGTCCTATGGACCTCATCAAGATTATCTTCGCAATCATCCTACCGCCTCTAGGTGTTTTCTTAGAGGTTGGCTTGGGTAAGCACTTCTGGATCAACATTCTGCTGACGCTTCTGGGCTTCGTACCCGGCATCGTCCACGCGGTCTGGGTCATTGCTAGAAAGTAGATAAAAACGAAGGCAAGTGTGAGAGAGGCGGCTAGTCCGCCTCTCTCATTTTTGTTACAGCAAGACTAGTAGCAGGTATCAAAGTCTGTCTCACAAAGCTCGGTTCACGTTAGTACTCGCGCAGCGATGGTGGTTTGAAACACTCTCACTTTTGAGAACATCTTACAGCACGCACATTCTGAGATGATGTCTGCACTCATCCGTCTCAGTATGTCTTGGAACTGCTATAGATAAGCTCTCCTCTAAGCAGGAATAAAAAATCTGACAGGCGGGGTAGAAGGAGAAGAAATGAAAAAACTTCATCTCTACGGCGTCTTGCTGCTTTTTATTGTTGGAGAGTTCGGCGGCGCGCAGACCGTGTCGCCACTCGAGGTGCGCGAAAACCCCCACAGCGTCCTCTCGGCGCTTATCTCGCTCGAGGTGCTCGGCGCTTCTGAGGGCGCGGAGGTGACGGTGCGCTACGAAACCGAGGGCGAGCCAGCGGGCGAAACGCCCGCCTATCCGGTTGAAGAGGGTACGCAAGAGATCGCCGTGCTCGGACTGCTACCCGAAACGACTTACGACATCACCGCCCATGTGAGCGGCGCGGACACCGAAGCGCGCTCCATCACCGAATCCTTCACGACGGGCAGCCTCCCGGAACCCTTGCAAGACCTCACTATCGAGACGGCCGGAGAGAGTCCCAAAGGGTACAGCCTCGTCGAGACCTTTTTAGGAAGTTCAGAGCGCCCTAGCCGTCAAAGAGATTCATCTTACAGTTCTAAAGTTTTAAGCTGTGGTTTTCTCGAGAGGTTGACAAGTTCGTCAACCTCTTCTCACGTCTGCAGCAGCGTAGTCAAATGAATCTTTGCAAACTTTTTGGCGTTGACGTCTCGCTTTTAGCGTGAGAGACTGGAAAGGCAAAGGGGTGGGGCTTGATACTTGGAGAAGCGAGAAGAATTGGGGTTAGGACGTCAACCAGTTCAACATCGAGCGAACAGACAACGACCAAACGCACGCTTAGACGCGCCCTTACATGAGGCAACTCATCTTCCGCGTGCCGAGAGGTGAGGGCGAGCGAGTGATTGCGGCGGCGGAGGAGCGCGGCGGGGTGAACTTGAGCGTACTCGAGGCGAAAAAGGGCGGGCTCGACTTAGACCTCGTCTTCGTCTACGTCTCCAACCGCGAAGTCGAAGGGCTCATGCGCGAACTCAAGTCGGTTGCGAACCTGCACGTCGTCTTGCAGCCAAGTGGCATTTTGCCCCTCCACCCGCCTACAGGCAGAGCCGCGCAGCAAGTCTTAGACATCCAGCCGCTCAGCCCCATCGAGGTCTTTCTGTCAGGCTTGCAGAGCATTGGCGCGTGGACGGGCTTTATCGGCTACGCGGTGACCGCTGCCGTAGTCGCTTGGATTGGGCTCTACACCAATACGACATACCTGCTCGTTTCCGCTATGCTGATCGCACCCCTAGCCGGACCCGCTACGAACACGGCGCTAGCGACAGCGAGGGGCGACCTGCACCTCTTTCGGCGGAGCTTGCTGCGCTACGTGATTGCTCTTTTCATCATTGCGGGCGCGGCGGCGCTTTTGAGCCTCATCTTCGGACAGCAGGCCGTCACGAGCCAGATGGTGGACATCAGTTCGGTCTCTACGCTGGCGGTGCTTCTGCCGCTCATCGCGGGCGGCGCGGGGGCGCTAAGCCTCATGCAGTCGGACAACAGCAGCTTGGTCTCGGGCGCGGCGGTGGGGATGCTCGTCGCGGCGTCGCTCGCGCCGCCCACCGCCGTGATGGGGATGGCGCTAGCGCTCGGGCGCTGGGAGATGGTCCTGGGCGGACTTTTCGTCGTGACGCTGCAGCTTTTCGGCATCAACCTGGCGGGTTCGCTCGTCTTTCGGCTTTTCGAAATCTCGGTGGAGGAGCCCTACTTCGAGCGGGGCAACCGCTCCCTCTTTCCTGTCAACTTGGGCGTTTCTGCTTTAGCGGTTGGCGCACTCTTTACGCTTCAACTTAGCAGCTCGCCCGACTTGGTGCGCTCGAGCTTAGCCCAGCGCGTCGCCTATCAGATGGGACAAGCGGTAGACTCAGGCGATGTGGCTCGCGCGATCAATACCAGTGCCAGCTTCACACGCTCGAACATTCCCGGTCAAGAGACCCTCTTGGGCGTGGTTTACGCGCAGCGGCGTTCAGGCGTAGCGGGTGAGAATGAGGTGCTGGAGACGCAGCTCGAGAAGAGGGTTGTGCAACGCTTGCAAGCGGAGTTCTCCGACTTCACCCCGCTCATCAACGTGGAACTCCTAGAGCTGCCAGAATAGGTGAAAAGAGGATTATGCAGATTTTATTAGGTATTTTAGGCATCGTCATCGTGCTCGTCACGCTACTAGACGTCATCCAAAACACCCTCTTGCCGCGCGGCGGCGGTATCTTTTCGGGGCGAATTTCCAGCTTCGTATGGCGGGGCGCGTTGCAGCTACACCGCTACACGAAGTCGCACCAGGTGCTCTCGAGGATGAGCGTGGTGGTGCTGCTCAGTGTGGTCGTCTCCTGGGGCGTGCTGCTCCTCATCGGCTGGACGCTGATCTTTAGCGCCAGCTTACCCGCCGTCGTGGAGAGCCCGGTCGGGACGCCCGCTGACCCTTGGGCGCGGCTCTACTTCACGGGCTATACGCTTATCACATTAGGTTTAGGTGACTACAAACCGCAGGGGGCGCTGTGGCAAGTGCTCACCGTCGTCGCCTCCTCGACGGGCTTCTTTTTGGCGACCTTAGCAATCACCTACCTACTCTCAGTCATCTCGGCGGCGGTGCAGGACCGGGCGATGGCGCTCTACATCTCGAGCCTCGGCAAATCGCCCTTCGATATCTTGAAGCGCTCCTGGGACGGCGAGGATTGCAGCGACCTGACCGAACACCTGACGAGCCTCATGGAGATGATCGGCACCTCCAGCCAGCAGCACCTGGCGTACCCCATCGTCCACTACTTTCACTCAACCAGCCGCAGCACCTCGTCATCTTTGCAAATCGCCTCGCTCGACCAAGCCCTGGGCTACTTGGAGCACGGATTGACGGGTAAATGCGAGGATAACGCGCGGAAGATGTTCCCTCTGCAGCAGACCATCAGCGAGTACCTGGAGACGCTCGAGGTCGCTTTTATGAACGCCGCCGAGGAAGCGCCGGAGGTTCCGTCGGCTAGCGCGCTGCGCGAACACGGCTTGCAGACCGTCGACGACGCGGAGTTTCAAGAGATGATCAAACAGTTCGAAGAGCGGCGCAAGCTGCTCCTGGCCCTCGTGGAAAAGGACGGCTGGACCTGGGACGAGGTGTGGAGAGAGAGCGACAAGGACGCGCCGCCCGACGACGAGGTCGACGACAACGAAGAGGTTAACGATGAGTGAGCGGATACTCCTCGCACTGCTCTCCCTCGGGCTGTGGAGCGGCGCGGCGGCGCAAGAGGTCTTGCCCCTCACGCAGAGCGCTCCCGCCAGACTCGAGGCTTTCTCTGTAACGACGAGCGAGGTCAGCGTCGAAGTTGCAGCCACTATGACGAACACGAGCGAAAACCGAGTTGTAGGAGTGGCGGTAGGTGTGGTAATGGTCGACGCCTTTAACGACGTGATCGCGGTGCAGTACGTGCGTTGGACGGATGACTTGAGCACGCTAGCGCCAGGGGAAAGTGCGGCGCTCACAAACAGTTTTGTGGAAACGCGGGCGGATGAGCTGTTCTCGAGCGTCCCTTTTGTCTACGCCGTGCGCTTCGAGAATGGCGACGTCTGGAAGGAAAATCTGAGCAACGTAGCCACCGAGTTGCTGAGCCGCTTCGAGGTGGCGGTGTCGCCTAGCAACTTGCAGCCATGACTAGTATTAAGAACGAGAGATTCAGCTTGTGTGCTCGCCCCTAGTGTTTCTAAACGAAGTTTGCTTCGATAAACATGAGGATGTGTCAGCAGTTCCACGATACACTGAGACAGAATGTCGCAGGTATCATCGTCAAATGTGCGTGCTAGACGTTTACTTCGTGTAGTGAAGACTGTCTCAAACCAGATGATACCTGCTATGTGTTTAGTCACACTCAATATTCGAACTGAAGAGTTACATCGCCTACAACATCACCAAGAACAAGGGGGTCATACGTGAAAGCAACTTGGAACTTACTCACCCAGACTGCGTCGGAGTGGAGCGACGACAAGGCGTCGATGCTCGCCGCCGCGCTCGCGTACTACACGATCTTCGCGCTCGCGCCGCTGCTCGTGCTCGTCATCTCGATTGCGAGCCTCGTCTTTAGCGGAGCGGAAGCGCAGCAGACGCTTCTAAGCCAGATCGAGCAGACCGTCGGGCCGCAGGCGGCGGGCATTGTGCAGACGATGATCAGCAACCAGGGTGGGCAAAGCTCGGGCATCATCGCCACCATCATCGGTTTCGCGACGCTGGCGGTGGGCGCGACGGGCGTCTTTGCGCAGCTTCAGAGCGCTTTGAACCAAATTTGGGAAGTCGAGCCGAAGCCCGACACGGGCATCTTGCACATGGTGAAAATCCGGGCGACGGCGCTCGGTCTGGTGCTCGTTATCGGCTTTTTGTTGCTCGTTTCGCTCGTGCTCAGCTCGCTCCTCAATGCGTTCGGCGGTTTTTTGAGCAGCAACCTGCCGGGCGGGGCGGTCCTCTGGCAGATTCTCAATTTCGCCCTCTCGCTCTTTGTCATCGCGCTGCTGTTTGCGCTGATCTTCAAATACCTGCCTGACGTGAAGGTGGCGTGGGGTGACGTGTGGGTGGGCGCGTTCGTGACCGCGCTGCTGTTCGGACTCGGCAGGTTCGCCATCAGCTTTTACATCAGCAGCAGCTCAACTGCTTCGACGTACGGCGCGGCGGGCTCCTTGATCGTGTTGCTCCTCTGGATTTACTACTCTGCGCAAATCTTGCTCTTCGGCGCGGAGTTCACACAGGTTTACGGGCGGCGCTTCGGCTCGGGCATTGAGCCGGATGAGCACGCGATGCGCCCAAGTGAAGCGTAAAAAGGCAGCAATGAGCAACGAGCAACGAGCAATGAGTCTAAAGCCTTTCACTCATTGCTCGTTGCTTTGAACTCATTGCTCTTAAAAACCGCCCTCGAGACCTAACCACGTCATTTCGCAGGGCATAATCAACCTATGAAAACCATCTGGAACTTACTCAGTCAGACCGTCACCGAGTGGAACCAAGACCAGGCGACAGTCTTGGCGGCGGCGCTCGCCTATTACACCATCTTCGCACTTGCGCCTACGCTCATCATCGTCGTGGCGGTGGCAGGGCTCGTGTTTGGGCAAGGAGAGGCGCAGCAAGCGCTTTTAGATCAGGTGGCGGCGGCGGTGGGGAGCGATGTAGCGGGGGTGCTGGGGACGCTCCTCCAAAACACCGCGCAGTCGGGCTCGGGCATTCTCGCGACAGTGATCGGCGTGGCGCTCCTTATCTTCGGGGCGACGGGGCTTTTCGCGCAGCTCCAAAACGCGCTCAACAGGGTGTGGGGCGTGAAGCCGGACCCGTCGGCAGGCATCATGAACATGCTCAGAACGCGCGTCCTCTCGCTCGGGATGGTTTTGGTCATCGGCTTTTTGCTCCTTGTCTCGCTGCTGCTGAGCGCCGCACTCAACGTGGTCAACAACTATTTCAGCAATCTACTTCTGCTCCCTGGCGAAGAAACTTTCTGGCAAGTGATGAACTTCGCCCTCTCCACCGCCGTCATCACGCTTCTCTTCGCGATGATCTTCAAGTACCTGCCCGATGTTCAGGTCGCCTGGCGCGACGTGTGGGTAGGAGCGCTCGTGACCTCTCTACTCTTTTCGCTCGGTAAGTTCTTAATTAGCTACTATATCGGCACGAGTTCAGCAGCCTCCACATATGGCGCAGCGGGCTCCTTAGTCGTCCTCCTCCTCTGGATTTACTACTCGGCGCAGATTCTGCTTTTCGGCGCGGAGTTTACCCAGGTGTACGGGCGGCGCTTCGGCTCGGGGATAAAACCTGCTGAGTATGCGGTGCGCTCAGAGGCGGCTAATAAAGAGGAGCGAGTAACGAGCAATGAGTGAAACCCTTTAGACTCATTGCTCACCGTTCGTTCCCTGCGGGAGACTGCGTAACCAGCTTGACTGGATTGCTTACAACTCATTGCTTTTAGTAGAACGCTCGAGACACACTCCTACGACTTTATGAAGCGTCGTCATCAAGTGGCGCGACGCAGTTCCGCCCTTCTATCCGCGTCATACTGAACGTATGGAATTCAAAACGGTCGTGATTGGCGCGGGCATCGCAGGGTTGACGGCGGCGAGGGCTCTGAAGCGAGCGGGTCAAGAGGTTCTCGTTTTAGAGAAGAGTCGCGGCTTGGGTGGGCGCGCCGCCACGCGCAGGTTGTATCCTCACGGAGTAGAGCACAGAGTGGACCACGGCGCGCAGTACTTCACCGTTCGGGACGAGCGCTTTCAGGCTCAGGTGGATAGGTGGTTAGGGCAAAAACACGCGGCGGTCTGGGCAGAGGGCTTTCACGCGCTGACGAGCGAGGGGTTAGAGGCTCCTTCGGATGGGCACCCGCGCTATATCTTTCCTGACGGGATGAACAAGATAGGCAAGTTGTTGGGGGAGGAACTCGAGATACGTACCGAAACCAGAGTCGAACGCTTGATAAGAGGTAATGGGGGATGGCGGCTCGAGCTGACCACGGGCGAAACGTTGGACGCCGAGCGCGTTTTAGTCAACGTCCCTGCTCCCCAAGTTTTAGAGCTATGCCGCGACGCTGAACTGTCCTCGGAAACAACGAACGCGCTGCAAGAGGTTAAGTTTGCGCCTTGCTGGACGCTGATGGCGGGGTATCCAAAGCGTGACCTCTCGTGGCGCGGCGTCATGGTCAAAGATGAAGAGGTTTCCCGGACGCTCGCAATCGTCGTCCGTAATAGCAGCAAACGAGGTGCTGAGGGTGGCGAGACGGTGCTCGTCATCAACGGCAGCCCCGATTTTTCAGCCGAGCATTTAGAAGACAGTCAAGAGTTCATTAAAGAAATGATGCTCGCAGCGGCAACAGTATTAGGCAATTGGCTCGCCCAGCCCAACTGGACGGACATACAGCGCTGGCGCTATTCGATGGTGACGGAGCCCTACGGGGAACGCTATCTGAAAGAGGACGACTCGCTCCTCTTCTGCGGCGACTGGTGCGGCGGGGCGAAGGTGGAGGCGGCGTATCTGTCGGGGCTCGAGTTGGGTCGGGCGCTGACTTAAGGGTAAAGGCGGTCTAAAGGGTGGATATTTTTAGAGGAGAAGGCGTTCCATTTTGTGCGTGCGTGTAAGCTAATTTACGTCTCTCACGGCTTTTGCGTTGCTACGCACACAAAGCGTGTTACACCGTTTGGAGGATGCATCCAATCTCTTCTCCTTTGCGTACCTCTCTACAACACGCTTTAACACCTTCCTACGCACCCACTTGAAGCGTGGTACCCCGCTCTCTACTTCTTAGCAACCTCTCTCGCAACGTCTTACGTTTACTCGGAGCGGGGCTTTTTTATGTTTTGCTGCTGCTTCTTGTCGACCTCATCTACCGGCGGCGCGGCTCAGACGCCGTGCCAACTCTCCTACAGTTCGTCCGTCGCGAAAACTCCCTTGTGCACCTCTCTAACGCCCTATACTAAGAGGTATGGACGCACTTATTTGGACCTATTCAGCTCGGGTGAACGATGCTTGACGCGCTTTTCAGCGTAATTGCGCGCCCGGTCAGCTTCTTTCGTGATTCGGCAGAAGGCAAGAAGGTAAACGGCGTGGTTTGGACCGTGCTGCTGGTGTCGCTCGTGTCGGCGGTGGCGAGCTACTTTCTCGGGCTACCCTTTCAAGAGGCGCTCGCTACTGCACCCTTCGCCGCGCTGACGCCGATCATCACGGCAGTTGCGGGCTTCTTCACCCCCTTTATCACGTGGCTCTTCTACGGGCTTTTGGTGCGCGTCGGCGCGGGGATGGAGGCGAAACCTTGGGCGGTAGCGGGTTACGCGCTCGCGCCGCAGCTTCTGCTCAACGCCCTTTTGCTCGTTATCGTCGTCGCGTTTCCCATCGAGGTGACGCCCGTCAACGTGGACGTGAGCGACGCGCAAGCCTTTGAAGCGGCGAACGCGCGGGTGCAGCAAGAGATTAGCTCGAGCGTCGCCGGGCGCGCCGGGCAGCTCATCGGCTACTTGGGTACGCTCTGGTGGATCGTCCTCATCTTTCTGGGTGTGCGTGAAACGGCGAGCCAGCAGGGGGCAATTCGGGCGACGTTTCTCGTCGGGATGGTGGCGGTCAGCTTTGCAGTCGGCTCGTTTATCTTCGCGCCTTCTTCATCATGACGTCGCATAATTGTGAGCCATGCTGAATGAGACGGTTGCTGTGCTCGTATTGCTGATATCCCCTATAAGCGTGCCCGGATTTGCAGCGGCGCAGACCTCATCCGCGAATGCGGCGCAGGCGCTGAGTTTGGTGGACGTGACGGAGATTGCTCCCGAACTGGACGCCGGCGTGATCACGTCGCGCGCCGATTTAGCGGCTGCCGAGCGCGAGCTAAGGCGCACCGAGGGAGACCCGCTCGCCTTGCGTTTGTCGCGCTTGGAGGCGGAGCAGCGGGTGGCGAGTGAGCGCGCTGACCTGACCTCGGCGCGGTTAGCAGCGGAGCGAGACGCTGCGGGTCTCTACTTCAACGCTTTAGAAGCGGACGACGCTTTAGACCTCGCGAGGGCGCGACGTGACATCGCCCAGACGACAGCGCAAGCGGCGCAGATTCGCTTCGAAGCGGGGCAACTCGGACAGCTCGAGCTGTCCCGCGCCCAGAATGACCTCTCCGCCGCCGAGCGCGAGGTGGCGAGCGCCGAGCAGAGGCGGACATTCGCGTACGGCGAGTTGGCGAGCTTGCTAGGGCGGGAGGTTGATGAGTTGCGGCTCCTTGCGCCTTTCGCGCCGCCGCCCATCCCACCCTTAGAAGAGGTCTTGGGGCGTTTGGGCAAGAACGCGGCGCTGCAACGCGCAGAGCAAGCGGTCGAGGTGGCACAGGAGAGGCTCGAGCTAGCCGACAGTGCCTACAGCCCCCAACGCGACATCGAAGCGGCACAGGACGCGCTCGTGAGCGCCCGGACGCAGCGCCGCGAGTTGCGCCGCAGCTTAAACCTCTCGGTGCGCGGCGCGTACAACGCGGCGCTAGCTGCTCGAGATGCGTTTCAGAACGCTCAGGCAGCGTTGCGAAGTGCAGAAGATGAGTTAGAGGCGCAAAGGCTCCGCTTCGAGGCGGGCGACGTGTCCCGTCTGGCGCTCGCCGAATCGGAGCGAAGTGTTGCGGAGAGCGCGGCGGCGCTGCGAAGTGCGCAGTACGCACTTTCCGAGGCGGTGACGCAGCTAGAGTTAGTTGCACAGGGAAGCGTGAGTGAGGTGCAAAGTGAGTAGTCGTGTAGAAAGTAGTCAGGTGAAGAAGGACGAACGATGGCAGACGCGGTAAGTACATCCACCGAAGACACAACCTCGAAACCTCGCCGCTGGGGACGCTGGCTCATCGTGATTACCCTCATTGCGGTGGCAGCGGCGGGCATATGGTTCTTCTTAGGGCGTGACCGTGGAGAAGCAGGTCAGCGCACCCTCGTCGAGCGCGTAGAGCGGGGCGCGTTCGTGCGCGACGTGTCGGGCACGGGCACCGTCGAAGCGGCGCAGACGCGCACGCTCACCTTTGGCACAATTGCAGGAACAGCGGGCACGGCGGCGGAACTTAACGTCTCCGAAGGGGACGAAGTGGAAGCGGGCGCGGTGCTCGCCCGCTTGGATACGGCGGCGCTGGAGCGCGACTTGGCCTCGAGCCAAGCCAACCTCCAAAGTGCTAGGGCGGAAGCGCAGCGCGTGACGGCGCAGCAGGAGGCGGACAGGCTGGACGCCTCGAGCGGCACCGCTAGCGCCCAAGACACTCTCGCCAACGCCGAGCAAACCCTGCGCAACGCGCAGCAAAAACTCGCCACAACGGAGCGCTTAGCGGAGACGGGGGCAGTCTCTTCTAACGAACTTCAGGCTGACAGAGACGCCGTCGCCCAGGCAGAACGCGCCGTGAGTCAGGCGCAGATCGCCCTTCAATCCGCCGAGTCGCGGCAGGGCAACTTCGACCAGCTCGCCGCCGCGCAGCGCGCGAGCAGCTTGGCGAACGTGGCATCGTTAGAAACCGGCGTCGCCAACTTGCAGTCGCAACTGGACGAGGCGCAACTCACCGCGCCCTTCGCGGGCACGGTCAGCCGCATCGACTTTGACGCGGGCGATCAAGTAACGGCGGGTCAAGGGGGTATCCAGATGGTGGACACTTCGTCGCTCTTCGTCGAAGCGCGTTTTGACGAAAACCGGGCGTTGGAGCTGCAACGCGGTCAAGCCGCCACCATCGCCCCCGACGCCGATCCCGAAAGTCGCATCCCCGCCACCGTCGTGCGCGTCAACCCCGTTGCCACACGCGACGAAGTGGCGGGGCAGAGCACGGGGCAAGGCACCGCCCAAGTCGTCGCCCGGCTCGAGTTCGCCGACGAGACGAGCGACCTCTTGGCGCGGGGGCTCATCCGCCCCGGCTACACGGTGACCGCCCGCGTGGACGTCAACCGCCTCGAGGACGCGCTGCTCATCCCCCTAGAAGCCATCAGCGAGGACGAAGGCGAGCGCTATGTGTACAAGGTCAACCAGAGCGAAGAGGGTCAAGGGACGGCGCGGCGTGTAGTCATCGACGTACTGGATAGCAACGCGACGGTTGCAGCGGCGCAGAGCGATAATCTAGCTGAAGGCGACCTCATCGCGCTCACGAACTTAGAAGAGATCGAAGACGAAGGCGCGGTGCAGTACGACCCGTTGGAGGACGCGCAGTGAGCGGCGTCGTTGTTTCAGGTGGTGGGGCAGCGTCCTCGCGCCGCGAGCCGAACCCAGCCAAAACGGACAGTACGGACAACGTTATCGAGGCGAAGGACTTGCGCAAAATCTATACGCTCGAGGGCGGTTTAGAGGTCCACGCCCTGCGCGGCTTAGACCTCACCATCCCGAGAGGTCAGTACGCCGCCGTCATGGGACCGTCGGGCTCGGGTAAGTCCACGCTTTTGCAGATTCTGGGTTGCCTGGATACGCCCTCGAGCGGCTCGTACCGCCTCGCGAAGCAAGAGGTCTCGGATTTGTCCGAAGACGAACTCTCGACCATCCGCAACCAGCGCATCGGCTTCATCTTCCAGGCGTACAACCTCTTGCCTAGGGCAAACGCGCTGCAAAACGTCGCGCTGCCGCTCATGTACCGGGGCACCTCTGCCAGCCAGCGCACCCTAGCCGCCAGGCAAGCCCTCAGCCGCGTCGGGTTAGGCGACCGCCTAGACCACCGCCCGAACCAGCTCTCCGGCGGGCAAAAGCAGCGTGTCGCCATCGCCCGCGCCTTAGCCACCGACCCCGACATCCTCTTAGCGGACGAGCCAACGGGCAACCTCGACAGCAAGACAGGCGAGGAAATCTTAGGGCTCTTCAGCGAACTCCACGCTGAAGGGCGCACTGTCGTGATGGTCACGCACGAGCAAGAGGTGGCGGAGCACTGCGAGGTCATCGTGCGGATTTTGGACGGCAAAGTCGAGCGTGTGGAAGAGGTGGAGAACCGGCGGCAGGCAGTCTTTACAGGGGAGATTCCGTGAGGCATAGGGTAGAAGGGGAAAGGCAGAATAAAGAAGACAGAAGGTTCATTTCAAACTTCGCCCTTTTCCCTTCCGCCTTCTCTATTCCTCCGCACGTTCGCCCAACACGCTTTAGACACCACTGGGAACGCCACCCATGCTCTTAGAAAACATCCGCACCGCCTTCGAAGCCCTCCAAGGCAACCGCCTCCGCTCGGTCTTGACGCTGCTAGGTGTCGTCATCGGCGTCTTCGCCGTCACCACAACGATCAGCATGGGCGCGATTGCGACGGCGGGCATCACGAGTGAACTGCAAAGTTTTGGGTCACAGTCGCTCTTTGTCGTGGTGGACCAGGACAATCCGCAAGCCGAACCCTTAACGGACGACGATATCGAGGCGCTCTCGCGGCTCCCCATCGACATCTTGCAGACGCAGGGCGTCTTCGGCGTCGGGCGCTACGGGAACGAGGAAACCTCTTTAACGGTCAACGGCACGACGCCCAACGCTGTAGAGGTGGACCGCAGCCTAGAACTTGCCAGAGGGCGCTACTTCAGCGCCACCGAAGCGAGACGCGCCGCGCCCGTCATCGTCCTCTCGGCAGACGCGGGCGAGGCGTTTTTTGAGAACGGCATAGACCCTATCGGCAAAGAGATCAGCGTTACCGTGGACGGCTCGCGCAGCTTCTACACGGTTATCGGCGTCAAGGAGCGTATCAGCGGTACCTTGGGCAGCTTCGCGAACGACACGAGCGGCGATATTCCTTTAGAGACGCTCTACGTCAACTACCCCTCCGTCGAGCGCGGTGAATACGAGTTCTTGCCCATCACCATTTCGCTCGACCGCAACGCCGCCGACATCGAGCAGCAAGTCCGCTCGATTTTGGACCGGCGGCGGGACGCGGACACCTACAGTATTCAGACCATCGAGGGCGCGTTGGGGTTGTTCAACACCATCACCGTGATTCTGCAAGCCGTTTTGGGCGGCATCGGCGCGGTGAGCCTCTTGGTAGGCGGTATCGGTATCTTAAACATCATGCTCGTCTCGGTGACGGAAAGGACGCGGGAAATCGGACTGCGCAAAGCGCTCGGCGCGAAGAAGAACACGATTTTGCAGCAGTTTTTGATTGAAGCCATCGTTTTAACTGTTGTAGGTGGTGTGATTGGTCTCGTGCTGGCGGTGGGGAGCTTGTACCTCATCGTCGCGCTCGTGCCCTTTTTGGAAGAGGTCGTGATCAGCCCCTGGACCATCATCCTCGCCTTTTTGGTGAGCGTGGCGACGGGCGTGATTTTTGGCGTGTGGCCTGCGAACCGCGCGGCGAACTTGAGCCCCATCGAGGCGCTTAGGTATGAGTAAAGGAGCATTGTACCTCATCGTCGCGCTCGTGCCCTTTTTGGAAGAGGTCGTGATCAGCCCCTGGACCATCATCCTCGCCTTTTTGGTGAGCGTGGCGACGGGCGTGATTTTTGGCGTGTGGCCTGCGAACCGCGCGGCGAACTTGAGCCCCATCGAGGCGCTTAGGTATGAGTAAAGGAGCATTAGCGGTGCGGAATACAGATGTAGTGGAATGCGACGTGGTGTAGAGCGATTATCAGAAGTACTGAGCTTGAATCACGCAGGTATCATCACCGGAGATTGGCTCAAACCAGATGATACCTGCTATAGAGGCTGGTTTCAAACCCGTCTCTACGGAGAAGCGCTGCCACAACCCTCGAGCCCGCGCGGTAAAAATTGTCGTTTGCTCGAGCCCGGGCGCGGGTTAGGCTAAAGTCTATACGGGAGGGCGATTCACTATGTCAACAAGCATCTATCTTATCGGCTACTTTATCCTCGTCGTCGGCTTGGCGCTCGGCGCGAATCTGCTCGGCGTGCCCACCTCTTGGATTGTCGTCGGGATCATCATCATGGTGGGCATCGGCATTATGAGCGTCGCTAACCGCTTAGGGCGCTGAGGTCAAGTTCGAGATTGACACGCCTCTAAGCTCGAGTCTGCTACATTAGCAGAGACTCAAACTTTGGAGGTTTAAGATGAAGTATCTGTTTATCTTCGCTGTGTCACTTTTCCCTTTCGCGCTGGCGCAGACAGGTGGTGAAGCGACGGGGGGCTCGGTAGCAGGTGACGTCGAGGGGCTCGTCACCGTTCAGAGCGCCTACAGCGTCGAGGAGACGCTCGCCAACTTGGAAACTGCCTTAGAAGAGAATGGGCTTATCACAGTGGCGGTGGTGGACCACAGTGCGAACGCCCAGGATGCGGGGCTCGAGCTGCCCCCCACCCGCTTGGTCATCTTCGGCAACCCGAACGTCGGCACGCCGCTCATGCAGTCGAGACGCACCGTTGCGATCGACCTCCCCCAAAAGATGCTCATTTACGAGGACGAAGCGGGCAACGTGTACGCCGCGTACAACGATCCGCAATACCTCGCAGAACGGCACGCTCTGACAGGTGTGGACGAGCAGTTGGGGGCGGTCTCGAACGCGCTCAGCAACCTTGCGGCTGCGGCAACTGCGCCATAGATGCCGCCGACACCCGTCACCACAAGGCTGACGCATGGGACGCTCTTGTCCGACGAAGGGACACTCTAAGCGGACAAAGCGTCGCTTTCGCAAGTTACGTAGGGAGATTGATGAATCTTCCTACGTACAGTTCCGCATCCTATTTTTGTCGCTTGTACCAAACTTTTATACGCCTCCCCTAAAACTTGGACGCACCCGTTCACACAGACTTATCACAATGAGGTGTGGTACCTTAAATAGTGTAAGGGTCGGGTGACTGCTATCATAACGTGCACGGTTTATGAGGTGCGGCTGCGTATCGAGAAGCTTAGTGAAGGAAAGGTTAAAGCTTTGCGCCCGAGACACCCTATATGTCACAGTCGAATCTCTTAAAATGCTATAAATTGATAGTATATAAATCAGGGTCACGCGCTAAAGACTTGATTTGTGGTCATTCGAGCTTGACGAATCTGAGCCAAGGGACCAGCGCAACGCACACTACGTCATAGAACTGCTTCGTAAGGGGTCACGATCATGTTAAACACTGCAACGCTCAAAAAAGAACTTCCTATACGGACAGCGCCCTTTGCGCCGTGGCCCTACTTTGAAGAGGATGAGACGAACGCGGTTTTAGAGGTTATGCGCTCGGGCCAAGTGAATTATTGGACGGGCGAACAAGGACGACTTCTGGAGCAAGAATTTGCCGACTATACGGGCTGCAACTACGCCATCGCACTTGCGAATGGTACTGTTGCGCTCGAGCTGGCGCTCTACGCCTTAGGCGTCGGTCCTGGCGACGAGGTCATCACGACAAGCCGCACCTTTATCGCTTCGGCGAGCGCCGCTGTGATGAGGGGCGCGACGCCTGTCATCGCTGACGTTGACCCCGACAGCCAAAACATCACCGCGGAGACCATCGGAGCGGTCCTCACCCCCCGAACCAAAGCGATTATCGCTGTTCACTTAGCAGGTTGGCCCTGCGATATGGACGCGATTATGGCGCTCGCGCAAGAGCGCGGCGTCAAGGTGATTGAAGACTGCGCTCAGGCGCACGGTGCAACCTACAAGGGGCGTCCGGTCGGTTCACTCGGTGACGTCGCCGCGTTCTCTTTCTGCCAAGACAAAATCATGACGACGGGTGGCGAAGGCGGCCTGCTCACGACGAACGACAAAGACATCTGGGAGAAGGCGTGGTCGTTTAAGGATCACGGCAAAAGCTATGACGCCGTCTACAACCGTGATCATCCTCCAGGGTTCCGCTGGCTACACGAGTCTTTCGGCACGAATTGGCGGCTCACGGAGATGCAGTCCGCCATCGGCAGGTTGCAACTGCGCAAGCTTCCGGCTTGGCACGAGGCGCGTAAGCGTCACGCGGCTATCCTCACCGAGCGTTTCTCCTCTATAGACGCGCTCCGCGTTACCTGTCCGCCTCAAGAGGCGGGTCACGCTTACTACAAATACTACGTCTTTGTGCGCCCCGAAAGGCTCCGCGCAGGCTGGAACCGCGATCACGTCATGCAAGCGATCAGTAACGAGGGCGTCCCTTGCTTCAGCGGCAGTTGCAGCGAGATTTACCTCGAGAAAGCCTTTGTGGAGGCGAGTCTGGGACCAGCCAGACCTCTACCCGTCGCTAGAGAGTTGGGCGAAACGTCCCTCATGTTCCTCGTTCACCCGACGCTCTCGGAGCAGGACATGTTCGACACCTGTGATGCGGTTGAGAAAGTCATGACGTACGCCACACGCTGAACTGGATACTTAACGTTTAGTCACAAATTCGTATCGGATGATTTAGAACCACCCTGTTTGAAGGCAAGGTGGTTCTTTTAGTTAGCAGGTATCCTCTGGTTTGAGTGCTCTGCAAGCTCGGGCCTTCCGAGACGAAGTACGCCATTAGGCACGCCCTCACTTTTAAGAACATCATTCAACACGTACGTTAAAAGGTGATACTTGCTAACTGCATAAACTCCGTTACGAAGTTTCCCTCCGGGATGGGAAACTTTGTAACCGGAAAACACTGCGTGCTTCGCCTCTTTTCCACCCGAGTTAAATACGAAACGTTTTTAACCGGAAACCGTATCACTTCTAAAAATCAGTTTGGTCTATACTCCAAAATCACCTCTTTGCCACCACCCACACCCGCTCCTCGTCCTCGTCTGCTGGCTTGCCCGTCGGATAGGTTATGACTTTAACCTCTCCAAATCCCGCTTGCGCAAGCAACTCCCTAAGCTCTGGCGGGTCGTACGCGCGCTCGACATGCACCTCGACAAAGGCGCGTCCGTTCCGCTCGCAGAACGCCGTCACAGTACCGATGCCTGTAGCTTCGTCGAAGGCGTGGTCCCAACTGTAGTGCACGCCGTCCACCCACCCTTCGGCGCGCCCACTCTCCCAGAGGTCGCGCAAGCCGACCGTGGTGTTTACGTCGAAGATAAAAAGACCGCCCGGCGCAAGGTGCGCGTAGACGCACTCGGCGGTGCGTAAGAGGTCGCGGGGCTCGAGCAAATTGTTCAGCGAGTCAAAAACTGAAATTACGAGGTCAAACGTCTCATCAAACTCGAAAGAGGTGAAGTCGCCCTCTACAAAGCGCACGGGCGGCAGCTTCTCTCGGGCGACGCGGAGCATCTCGGGTGAGGCGTCGAGCCCAGTGACGTGAAAGTCCCTCGAGAAAAAAGGAAACGCCGAGTTGCCCGTGCCGCAGCCCAAATCCAAGACCTTATGACCGCGCCAACCGACTCGTTCAGCCTCACGCAGAATAAAGTCGGTCCAGCCTTCGTAATGAATATCGTCCATGATGGCGTCATAAACGTCAGCTAGGAGGCTAAAGGGGCGAATTACGGGCACACTGCGTAGTATAGCGGCTCGGGGGAGGCGAGAACCGAAAAATACAGTGCGCTTCTCAAACAACTCCTTAAACAACCTACTTTCAGCAGTTCCAAAATATACTGAGACAGTTGAGCGCAGGTATCATCTCTGAATGTGCGTGCTGGACACCGCTCTCCAAAGTGAGAGTGTTGCTTCGCATCGCTTCGCGCACTCAAACCAGATGATGCCTGCTATTTTATACGTTCGAGCACATCTGCCGAGGTTGATGAAACGATGTTCATGGTTCTGCCACAAAAAGGGTAGTCAAGCGAGACTAAATCGTGTATACTTGTCACAGCTTTGAGGGTGGCATCTCCGCTACCCCGCTACCCCCCCGGCGGAGACCCCTCTCAAAGTTCTTTATAGCAGGTCTCAGCCGTTAGGCTAGCTGGACTTCATCTGGTCACAAACGTCCTTAGCGGACAAGGCAACGTCTCAACTCGCACATTATGTGATGAGACCTGCGCGGCACAACTCCACCTCTTATATCTTCAAAATCAGCTTGCCGATATTTCTATTTGCGCGCATCACATCGTGAGCTTTTTCTGCGTCTTGAATATCGAAGACTTCGTGGATGACAGGCTTGATCTCGCCTGCTTCCAATTTGGACCAGAACTGCGCGATGAACCTCTCTTTGATATGCACCTTTTCCTCCAGCGGGCGGCTGCGCAGCGTCGAACCTTTAAGCGTGAGGCGTTTGCCCATCAGCTTGCGGATGTCGATGTTAGCTTCTTTGCCGCTCAACGTGGCGATAAAAACCAAGCGTCCGTTCAGGTTGAGCAGCGCGATGTTGCGCGCTAAGTAGTCCGCGCCCACCATATCGAGCACGACGTCTACGCCTTCCGCCACCTCTTTGACGCGCTCGGCAAAATCCTCTTCGCGGTAGTTTATCGCTAAGTCTGCGCCTAGCTTTGAACAGACCTCCACCTTTTCGTCGGTACCCGCCGTTGTAAAGACGCGGCAGCCTGCCGCTTTTGCGAGTTGGACGCCCGCCGTGCCAACGCCGCTCGCGCCGCCGTGGATAAGGGCGGTCTCGCCTCCTTGCAAATTGCCCTCGAGGAAGAGGTTCAAAAACGCTGTGAAAAATACCTCGGGCGTCCCCCCGGCTTCTTCGAAACTCCAGCCATTAGGAATCGGCATGAGCAGGGAGGCGGGAGCCGTGACCCGTTCGGCGTAGCCGCCGCCCGTGAGCAGGACGCAGACGCGGTCTCCCACATTCCAATTCGCGACGTTACTGCCAAGCTCGGCGATTTCGCCCGCGACTTCTAAACCTAAAATCTCGGACGCACCTGGCGGCGGCGGATAGTTGCCCGAACGCTGCGCTAGGTCAGCGCGGTTGACGCCCGCCGCCCGCACCTCGATGAGCACCTCACCAGGGCGGGGCGCGGGCGTTTGGGTCTCTTGCCAGGCGAGCGAGTGGTCAGACTGAACGAGGATCGCTTTCATGGCTCAGGATAGCAGGTTGGGGGCGTCTGACCCAGGCGCTACTGCGCCGAAGTCTGCGTCTGCGGCTCGCCCGTTTCGAAGCCGGTGATGTCTTGAAGGTCGAGCGAGAGAATTTCCAGCGCGACTTCCGCGTTTTCTTCGCCTGTAAGCACGTTGTGAACGGCGGTGTAAAAGGCTCTCGAGACCTCGTTGTACTGATCGCCCGTCGGCGCAGAGGGACGCGCCACCGCGCCCGTAAAGACATCTAAAAGGCGTCCGAAGAAGGGCTGCGCCTCTAAGACCTCTTGGTCTTCGAATAGCGCGGGGCGCGTTGGGATGAAGCTGCCCTCAATCGCGCGGAGTTTCTGCGCTTCGGGTGAGGCGAAAAAAGCGGCGACGTCGGCGGCGACTTCGGGGTTTTGGCTGTAGCGCGACACGCCCAAGTTCCAGCCGCCCAACGCGGCGGCGGAGTCGTTACCTTCGGTGTGGGGAAGCGGCACCACATCGAAGTTGCCCGAAATGGGGCTGTCCTCAGCGTTCATGATGCTGTAGGCGTAGGGCCAGTTGCGCATAAAGGCGGCGTTGCCCGCCTGGAAGAAGTTGCGGGCGTCCTCCTCAGCAAAGCCCGTCACACCTGTGGGCGAGATGTTGCCGACCCAGCTCGCAGCGCGGCTGATCATCTCCACCGCGTTAGGGTTGAAGACCGTGATAACCTGCTCGGGGCTGATGATCTGCCCACCGCCCGCCGAGTTGATCCACTCCAGCGCGTCACAGGTGAGCCCCTCGTAAGATTGACCCTGCCACACGAAGGCGCTGAAGTCCTGGTTCTCCTGGCGCTCACCCTCTTGGATAGTCGTCGCCATCTCCTCTAACTCGGTCCAAGTTTCGGGCGGACCGTCAAAACCGTACTCCTCTAAGAGGTCCGTGCGGTAATATAAGATGCCCGCGTCGGTAAACCAAGGGATGGCGGTGAGCTTCTCATCCACCGTGTTCGCTTCGACAATCGCCGGGAAAAACTCGCCCGTCGAACTCTGAATGTCGCCGTACTGGTTTAAGTCCACCAAGTGCTCAGCGAGCTGACCGGGCCAGATGATGTCGAGCTGCAACACGTCGAAATCGGCAGACTGCGCCTCGAAGAGCTGAAGATATAGGGAAAAACGCTCGTCCGAAGAGTCTGGACCGGGCAGCACCTCCACCGTAACGTCCGGGTTTTGCTCCATGTACATCTGAGCGAGCTGGCGCTCGGTCTCGAGCCCCGGACCTGACGCGCCCCCCGAAAAGCGAATCGTCGTCTGCGCCTGCACCGTCCCGACAACTAAACTCAAGGAAAAAAGCGCTAACAGCAACCTCATCATTCACCTCTTTCTCTCGAAACGGCGGTAGGTCCAGAAGAGGTGACAGACGGCGCGACGCTCTCGGCTGAGTGTCACACGAAAAAATGGCTGCCGTTCCCCGTTGCCTACTATCGTTTGATGAGGAGACTATAGCAAGTCGGAGCGGTATTTAGCAAGACGAGCGCGCACTGGAGATACCCCTAAAAGTCGTATAACCTTGCGTTTTTCAGTTTTTAACTTCTACTTGTACGTCGCTGAAAAGCCGATGAGGACGCCCTTCTGAGAATTCGTCGTGAATTGTAATTCCAACTACTCATACAACTTTTTAGGGTGACTCGCGCACTGTATCAGGAGACGCTTGCGCGCCTCGCTATTTAGAGCGCTGTGCCGCCGGGGGTTCCGGTTTGAGCCGCCTTACAAATTGTGCGAGCCGCGCCAGAGGGCGAGCCGCCAGCATGAGGAGGGCGAGCACGAGAGGCGTGTAAACCTTTTGCCGCTCGAGCATCTGCGCGTCAAAATACTCATCCACGTAGTGCGCCGTACTCGCCGGGACGAGCTTAATTTTCAACCAGAGGGGGAAAGAGCGGAGGTTGCGCAGTGACGGCAGCACCCCCATCTCTCTCGCCAACACGTCGCAGTAGGGGAACTGCTCTACTGGGTAGACGTTATCCGTGTTGAGCGCGCTGTATTCCTCGCACAGGGAGCGCCAAGCTTCGCCATGTCGCCTTTTTACGTCCTCTGGGACGCGGTACTGACCTGACAAGACGCCGACGGCGTAGCGCGCTTGCATCTCGCTGATCGACGGGATGTTGCCGATAACGGGGCGCGCGAACCCGATGAGGAAGAGGTTGCTCAGGCTCGTATGGACGCAGCCGTGATAGAAATCTTTGAGGTGGAGGGCACCGCCAGACAGTTCCGACAAGCGAGAACAGTACCCCGCCGAGGGCACTAGCACATCGGGGGAGACGCGCAGCGTGGTGGTCTTGTCGAAGTCGAAGTACGTATCCCAGCTCAGGTCTGTCGGCGGGCCGACGATGCTCAGCCGCCCCTCCTCTACCGCGTTCAGAAAATCGTCGCTCTTATTATGAAAGACGTTGAACAGCTCCCCTTTCGCCCTCGCCTTGAGCTTGAGGTCCCACGCTTTTCGCAACCTCTTCGCCTGTTCGGTGGCGTTGCCTGCTCCATGCGGAAACCACCGCGCCAGAAGCCGCTCGAAACGGATGCGGAAGGTGACGAAGCGCTCGCCTACGCGGTTGCGGGTCCGCTTGCTAAAAGAGAGCAGCAGCCTGTTGCGTAAGAAATCCGAGGGCACGCCCCTGATCGGGTGGTAGCGGGGGCTCACCCGCACGCCCGAACGCAGCGAGAGGAAGACGGTGTTGCCGTGCTCCGGCTTGGCGAGATAGTTGGCGATGTCGGTGGCGGACTCGCCGCCACCCACGACGACGACAGTAGAATTTCGGACCCTTTCGGGACTCTGCGCGAGGGGGACGTGAGGGGACTCGAGCGGCAGCTTCTGGTTGACGAGCCCCGTGCAGAGAAAGACCGCGCCGAACTGCCGGCGCGTCTTTTCGCCGTTTTCGCTCAGAGAGAGCGTCCACGTGTCGCCGGTGCGCTCCAAGCGCTCCAACGTGACCCCGAAGCGAATGTGCGCCCTGAGCCCGAAATGAGTCGCGAAGGCGTCCAGGTAGTCGCCGAATTCAGCGCCGCGGTAGAACTCCCCGAACCGCTTTTGCGCGTCTTCCTCTAGGGGCCACTTGCGAAAACAGGAGAACTGCGTGGTGTACTTCGTCGACGTCGAGACGAAGTCCGCTCGCTGATCGCCCCAACAGCCGCGCACAGCGTCGCTCTTTTCGAAACAGACCACGTTCGCCGCCGGGTAGGTGTCCAGCAGCGTTTTCAGCGTGACGAGACCGCTGCTGCCCGCCCCCACGATGGCGATGTTCACACGGACCTCACGAAGCCACCGTCAGGCTGACGAGCACGTAGTTGAACTGACCCGACTCGGGGACGAAGAGCAGCAGCCGCTCCCCCACCTCTACCGGGTGGGTTCTGAGGTATTCGTCGAGCATCACGTAGATGCTGGCTGCGCCGGTGTTGCCTGCAGTCCTAAGGTTCGTCCAGTAGGGCACCTCTCGCTCCGGCGACAGCTCGTTCATGATCTGTTTAACAGAGGGCTCGAAGTAGTACGAGGACATGTGGGGCAAAACGACGGCGTAGTCGCTGAGGTGCGCGTTACGGCTGCTAAGGGCGTCCTCGAGCAGCCGTTTCGAGAGCGGTGCCATGTACTGCGACAGCGCGGTGACGTCTTGGCGCAGCGTAAGTGGCGGCTCGCTCGGGAGCTGCATACAGAGCGGCGCTTCGTTCGCAAAGGAGCGCGAATAGGTCCAGTCCACCCTGAGCGAACGTCCCTCCTCGCTCGGCTGAGGCTCGAGCAGGCACGCACCTGCGCCATCGGACAGCATGAAACGGAGGAAGGTGGACATGAACCACTTGGACGTTCGGAGGTCTTTTAACATCGCTAAGAGGTCGTACGTAGGGCGGAACGCCTTCGCGCGGAGCCCCACCGAAGGTTGCTCGACGCCGACGCAGAGCGCCGCTTGCGCCTCGCCCGCTTTCACGGCGCGGCTCGCGTTGACTAAAGCCTGCGCGCCCGAGGAGCAGATGCCCGAGTTGGAGGTGATCTCTAAAGGGTGTGTTAGGGTACCTCGTTTGCTCAGTTCGTCGTGCACGAGCGAGGAAAGACCGGGTGCGAGCAGCGGCGCGTGCGTCGTACCCGCCGACAGGTAGTCAACGTGCTGCGCCCTCCCACGAGGTAAGCAGGCTTCCAGCGCCGCCGCCGCAAGTTCGTAGAGGGAATGCGTCGGGTTCTGCTGCTCGTCCAGGGCGTAGTGCCGCGTCTCGATGCCGTTGACCGCGAGAATCTTCTCCTTGACGCGCCCCTCGCCCAGCGTCTTGCCCAAGTACTTCGCCAAGTTGTGGTTGTCCACCGCGTCGCCGGGCAGATAAGCGCCCGTGCTGGTGATGTAGCAGCCGCTCATCCTACGCCCAACTGGTTTTGAGCGCCAACCCTCATCTCAACAGCCTCCACCTTACCGGCCTCCACCGGTGCGCCCGACTGCTTGCGGAGGAGTTCGTAAGCGAACTCGTCGAAAGCGATGTGATTATAGAGGTACGCATTCGGGTCGGACAGAAAGGGGCTGTTGTTGTAGTGGCTGCGGTTGTTGGGCTGCAAGTAGAAGTCGAGGTCGATCATCGCCCGCTCATCTTCCGCGCAGATGTGTTTGAGGCACCAGAGCAGCAAGGCGTCGGACTGAAAGGAGTTGAGGGCGCGGATCACGGTCTTGAGGTCACCGAAGAGCGAAATCGTGATGACGATGAAGATGACCACGTTGGTGCACCCAAAAATCTGTAGAGAGTGCTGGCGGTTTTGCGCCAGCACTCCCCTACCAAACTGCTCGAGGCTCTCGGGGCGGCTGTTCCGGTAGAACTCGAGGTTCTCTAAAAACGCCCCCTTGTCGAAGCGCGCCATCACCTCGTACGAGAGGTCGTCGTGGCAGATGGTGAGCCCGTGGGCGACGACGTCTTGAACGGAGTTGACGCTGAAGTCCCCATCGATACCTTTGAGCCGCTCGCCCACCCCATCTATACGCTCGGGCGTCCCCGAGAGCACGTAGCGGTAGAGCAGGGGCTCGATCTGCACGTGGCGGATGAGCAGCTCGAGCGCGTCGCGCGCCGCAAACCGCTCGATGCCGAACGCAATCACGCGGTCGATGAGCCCGTCCTCAAAGCCCCAGGCGTTGCGGTGAAAAACGAACTTAAAGGGCACGAGGACGAGGCGTAAGAAGAAGTACAGCACGATGAGAACGGGGCGGAGAAAGCGGTAGTCCCAGCGCGTCTTCTCACGGCTGAAAATCTCGTTGACGTAGGGAGTGAGATAAGGAAAGTCGTGCATAGTCGTACCCACATTTCTCGCAGCGGCTCATGAGCGGCAGCGCCTCGCGCTTGTGCATTAGCGGCTTGACCTAGCGGAGCTAACGGCCACAAGGCGGCTCACCCTGCTATTCGACTAGCTTAGACATAATCTACAGAATTTTCGCCGCTAGCAAAAACCGTTTACCGGCCCTCAGAGATTTGGGATTAGACGACACGGACGAGCCGGGAGTCGCCGCAACCTCGCCTGTCAGGTGCGGGACTGCTTGAACCCAAGAGGTTATTTCCGAGACCTAAAACCGCTCCCTTTCGGTGACGTAAACCCCTCTACGTCATCCTACGTAGCCCGCCTTTTTTGCGTCTGTGAGGAGCTACGTAAGTTGATTGACAGATGTGAAAGTGGCTTGGGTTCGCTACGCTTAGACACGTCCCATCAGACGCTCGACGTTCTCGCAAAGGAGCTAAGCATGATTCAGCCCGTGTCCGAAACCCTCTACCCCCGCGCCCCTATTTCCTTTTCACTGCCGCTCGAAAGCTTGACTTCGCGCGAGCAAGAGGTCCTCAGGCTCATCGCCGAGGGCCTGACGAACAAGCGCGTGGCCAAGCTGCTCGAGATTTCACCGCGCACCGTGAGCACCCACCTCACCCGCATCTACGGTAAGCTCTGGGTGCGGGGGCGGACGGCGGCGGTTGTCAAGGCGGCGCGGCTGGGGTTAGTCTGAGGCGTAGTCAGGCGCGACGGGTGCGAGGGACCGGTCAGCGGCGCGCTCGAGCCTTCCCACCACCGCCACGAGCTTCTCATCGTGCAGTGTCGGCGCAAAAAGCTGCACGCCGCAAGGCAGACCGTCCACTGTGCCAGCAGGAACACTGACCGCGCCGACGCCCACCAAATTCGCTAAGACCGTGTCGATGTCGTCTAGGTACATGGCAAGCGGGTCGTCCGACTTCTTGCCTAACTCGTAAGCGGTGCTCGGCGTCGTCGGCGTCATAAGCAGATCGAAGTCCCCAAAAGCGCGAGCGAAATCGTCCGCGATGAGCTGGCGCACCTTGAGCGCCTTACCGTAGTAGGCGTCGTAATAACCGGCTGACAGCGCGTAGGTTCCCATCAGGATGCGGCGGCGCACCTCGGGTCCGAAGGACTCGCCGCGCGAGCGCATCATGACCTCGGCTTGACCTAGGCGGTTCTCGCCAGAACGCGCGCTGTAGAGCATCGCGTCGAAGCGGGCTAGGTTTGCGGACGCCTCGGCGGGTCCGACGAGGTAGTACGCAGCGACGCCGTGCTGCGCGTTGGGGATGGAGGCGTCGCCGACGGTTGCACCCAAAGAGGTCAGCGTCTCGGCGGTGCGCGCTAACGCCGCTCGTATCCCCTCGCTGTTGCCCTCCCCCGACAGCTCCTGAATGATGCCGATACGGAGTTCCTCTAAAGAGGTTTGCGCCTCGAGTCCCTTCACAAATGCAGGCGCAGCCTCCAAGCTCGTCGCGTCGCAGGGGTCATGCCCGCTCGCCGCGTCCATCGTCAGTGCTAGGTCTTGAGACGAGCGGCACAGCACCCCGATCTGATCGAGCGAACTCGCGAACGCCACCACGCCGTAGCGAGACAGCCGTCCATACGTCGGTTTGAAGCCGATGAGCCCCGTGTACGCTGCCGGCTGACGCACCGAGCCGCCCGTATCTGTGCCGAGCGCGAGCGGCACGACGCCCGCTGAAACGGCGATGGCGGAGCCGCCCGAAGAGCCGCCGGGGACCCTCGACGGGTCCCAAGGGTTCCTCATCGCCCCGTACGCCGAATTTTCGCTCGAGCCCCCCATCCCAAATTCATCCAGGTTGGTCTTCGCGATGACGATCGCGCCCGCCGCCTCGAGCCGCGCCACCACCGTCGCGCTATAAGGCGGCACAAAAGTTTCCAGACTTTTGGACCCCGCCGTCGTGCGAATCCCAGCCGTGCAGATGTTGTCCTTAACAGCGATAGGAACGCCCGCAAGGGGTCCGAGCGTTTCACCTGATACGATCTTTTGGTCTAGGGCTCGAGCCTTCTGGAGCGCCGTGTCACGAGCAACCGTTAGAAACGCATTGAGAGAGCCTTGCACGCGCTCAGCTCTTGAGAGCGCCTCGTCTACAACCTCTTCCGCGCTGACCCGCCCGTCACGAACCTCTTGCGCGATCTGGTGAGCGAATTTCATCCGCGCAGCATACCGCAAGCGAGCAAATAGGCAAGGTGTTTCATCTTGTGTGGCGGGCTTTATCATTAGGGCGGAAGAGCAGCATCTCAGTAGCAGTTCCAAAATATACTGAGGCGAGTTGCCGCAGATATCATCTCTGAAAGTGCGTGCCAAACAATAACTTACTTAGTGAGCGTGTCTCTGACCAGATAATACCTGCTACAGGTTTTTCCTGGCTCGCCCGAGTACAAGGACCTGCAAACATTCAGGTCATGTGGCAACTGCAAAGGCGAGTTACTTCCCAACGCGGTGAGGTGGGCGGTGTATAATTAGTCTTTATGAAGCCTGCGCCGCCCCAAGCCACCAAGAACCGAATTGTGGCGTCGGCGTCTGACGCCAAGTCCCAAACCAAGCCGCAGTCTAAGGGACAGCTCGCCGCGACGCGCATCCATTTTGCGGGTCAGAGCGAAGCGGGCGAGGTGCGCAAGGTCAACCAGGATACCTACTTCGTGGACACGACGCCCCAAGGGGTTCTGGGCATTGTCGCGGACGGCATGGGCGGACACCAGTCGGGCGAAATCGCCAGTCAGACAGCAGTCAAGGTGCTGAGCCGCGCGCTCAAAAAAGCGCACGCCCATCCGCCCGCCGCCGTCGCGCGCGCCGTCCAAGACGCCAACTTAGAGATTTACGACTACGCCACCCTGCATCCCGAAAGTCGCGGCATGGGCACGACGCTGACCACGTTGCTCATTGACGATCAGATCGGGCTGGTGGGGCACGTGGGGGACTCGAGGGCGTACCTCGTCAGAAACGGCGAAATCCACCAGCTCACCCAGGATCACTCCTGGGTAGCGGATCGGGTGCGCCAAGGGCTCCTTAGCGAAGAGGAGGCGCGGCATCACCGCTGGCGTAATATTATCACCAACGCGCTGGGCTCCACCCCCGAATTCAAGCTCGACATCTTCCACTTCGAGGTGCATTCTGGCGACACGCTCATGCTCTGTAGCGACGGCGTCACCACGCTCCTCTCCGACGAGGTGATTTTACAAATTTTAAGCGAGCACGCACCCGAGGACGCTGCCGCAAAACTCATAGAAAACGCCAACGAGCGTGGCAGCCCTGACAACGTGACCGCCGTCGTCCTCTTCGCCGAAGCCGTCGAGCCCAAGCCCAAACGCTACGACTTGCCCAAAGAAGAAGCCTCGTCCGTAAATATCGGCGAGACGATGAGCGGCATCTATAAGGTCGAAGAGGCGTACCCGTCGCGTCGCCGTTTAGACAAACTGCGCCGCCAAAACTGGTATCCGTACCGCGTGTGGATTTTGGGGTGCATCTACCTCTTTGTGTTGTTTTTGTACTTTAGTTTGAGGTAGCAACAGGACTGAGTTCAAAGAACTGAGTGCTGAGAGGAAAGTGAAAAAGCCTTTCTCAGTCCTTTCGCTCTGCGAAAACTTCGTAATAGTCTTTTTCTCTTTAACCTCTTGGAATACGTTAAGGTAGCGCTATGGACAAAACGATCATTTCTACAGACAACGCGCCCGCCGCTATCGGTCCCTACGCCCAAGCGGTGCGCGTCGGCGACTTGCTCTTTACCTCGGGGCAGATTGCGCTCTTACCTAATGGTGAGCTTTTAGAGGGTGATGTTGCCGCGCAGACGGAGCAAGTTCTGAAGAATCTTCAGGCGGTGTTGGAGGCGGGGGGCTCGAGTCTCGCCAACACCATAAAGTGCACCTGCTTCTTAAAGGATATGGCGGACTTTAGTACAGTGAATGAGGTATACGGACGTTTCTTTGAGAGCGAGCCTCCTGCGCGGAGTGCGGTGGAGGTGGCGCGGCTGCCTAAAGATGTGTTGATTGAGATTGAGGCGGTGGCGCTGGTTGCGAGTTAAACGCTCTCAGAATAGAGAACTACACTCTTTGAAAGTAAGCGTGAAGCGGTTTGCCGCGTTTTCAGTTATCGCTAGCCCAAGGCACCAATTCCTGATCATCAACATTGGCTCCTGAATGCAAACGGTTGTGATACTCCCCTGAGTAGTTGAAGAACTTCAGCAGTGCTAGCTCCAAGTACCATCTACAAAGCTCCTCAAGCTCATAATGACCGTGGAAACCAAGTTTTTTGAGCATATTTCGATCTTTTTGGGAAACGCTTGGATGAGCTATTTTGTTACGCATCTCTGCAATGGCTTGAGGGCCATCTTTCCAATTGTATGCTTTGGCTCCCTCGCCTAAATGGGTAAGCTGCTGTGGAATTTCTATAGGTATCTTAGAACTCGAGAGCAATAGACGTAAACGATCTGCCATCGGCAACCTCTCAAAACCATCTTTACTTATGTGTGAATCTACGAACCGAACCCATGATAAGGCTTCCAATCCCATCTGAGCCCAGAGAATTCCTTGGCTCACATCTTTCGTTTGTTGACTTTCTATATACCATTTAATAGTAGAGCCTATAAGCTCAAAATTTGCTTCTTCTCGCACAGCAATCAAGTAGTTTTTGAAGAGCGTGCTGAGGGAAGGAGAACTCTTTGGAAGCCAATTTTTCTTGCTTCGCCAATCTGATTGGATTCTATCTGTATTCCAAAGCTCCCAAACTTTGCTATCTGTTTCATCAAAGCCGACTACAAGGAAAGGGGAGCAATACAAACCTTTGAGAAACGAAAAGTACCAGAAAAGCTTTTCAACAAGGCTTTCAGCTTCATCTACCGTGAACGTCGACTTATCACATTTTTCTATTTTCCCCACATGCGTTATGGCGTAACCCCCTTCCTTTTTAAGGAGGTCAAAAATCTCTTGCCTGTTCTCTAGTGCGTGGACCCGCACTCTCCAAGTCTCATCCTCTTGTACTAAGCCATCTTTTCTCCAACCATACCTTCCAGATACGGATATGGAACGTGTTAAAGACCCGCACTCTCCAAGTCTCATCCTCTTGTACTAAGCCATCTTTTCTCCAACCATACCTTCCAGATACGGATATGGAACTGTCAGTTAAAGGATCAACGAAATTAGTCAAGTGAAAAAACTCTTTAACTCGCTGCCATCTCCGATTTTTGCTCGAGACTTGAGAATTCCTCTTACACTGTTTCCACCTGCTTCAATTTTAGTGATGATTATATCTTCTTCTAACTGAAGTTTGGAGACGACGATTCTTGCTTTTTCGCTATCTTGCCATGAGGAATCCCAGCTTTCGCGATCATCTAGTTTCACTTCAAATACTGTACTGATAGAAGGAAACCATCTGATGAAAATACTCCCCGCTCCCACATATCGTTTTTCTCCACAGACGAGTTCGATTTCGCCACTATATAAGCTAATAATCTCATTCGGCTTTGCCATCTGATAAAAGGGTTTCAGAGCTTGGGGTAAATCAGAGGAAGACACAGTTAAGCTTACTACAAGCCATCCCTGTGGGCTAAATTCAGATGTTATAGCGGAGTAATAGAAAAAGAGGCGCATCATCGCGCCCCTTTCACTTCTAAGTCTGAGCTAAAGCCTACGCCCTACGCCACAACAACTCTTTCTTAACCTCTTCAATCGCCTGCGTCACCGGAATCCCACGCGGGCACGCCTGCGTGCAGTTGTACGCGGTGCGGCAGCGCCACAAGCCGTTGGCTTGGTTTAATACCTCTAGGCGCTCTGTCGTGCCTTCGTCTCTCGAGTCGAAGATAAAGCGGTGCGCGTTGACGATGGCGGCGGGACCCAAGTACGAGCCGTTCGTCCAGAAGATGGGGCAAGAGGTCGTGCAGGCTGCGCAGAGGATACATTTCGTCGTTGAGTCGAAGACTTCGCGGTCCTCGGGGCTTTGGTAGCGCTCGGTGGTGGGCGGAGCGTCGTCGTTGATGAAGTACGGTAAGACAGCTTTGTAGGAGTCGAAGAAGGGCTCCATGTCGACAACCATATCTTTGAGCACCTCGAGCCCGCGAATCGGCTCCACCGAGATGTCATCGCCCAAATCCTTGACCAAAATCTTGCACGCCAAGCGGTTCACACCGTTGATGAGCATCGCGTCCGAGCCGCAAATGCCGTGGGCGCAGCTCCGGCGGAAGGAGAGCGTACCATCGATTTCCCACTTAATCTCGTGTAGTACGTCTAAAACGCGGTCAGTCGGTCTCGCCTCGACTTTGTACTCCGCCCAGTAGGGGCGCTTGTCCTCTTCGGGGTTGAAGCGCTTAATCTTGACGTTGATTTCCTTGGGTTTCATTGCGTCTGCGTTCATATAAGTCCTTTACGAGCAATGAGTTGAAAGCAGTGAGCAATGAGTCTAAAGGGTTTCACTCATTGCTCGTTGCTCATTACTATTAGTATACCCTCGGTTTAGGCTCGTACTTACCTAAGGTCACGGGTTTGTAGTCGATGCGCACGCCGTCGCCGTCTTTGTAAACGAGCGTGTGCTTGAGCCACTCGTCGTCGTTGCGCTCTTTATAGTCTTCGCGGGAGTGCGCGCCGCGCGACTCCTTGCGGTTGTACGCGGCGTGGACGAGGTGCTCGGCGTTGTCTAGGAGGAAACCGAGTTCGATGGCTTCCATGAGTTCGGTGTTGAACTGCTCGCCCTTGTCCTCAACGCCGATGCCTTTGTAGCGCTCTTTAAGCTCTTTAAGTTTTTCAATCTGCGTACAGAGCGTCTCTTCGGTACGGAAGACGGAGGCGTTGTCCATCATCGTGTCTTGCATCTCTTTACGGATGCGGCTCACGCGCTCCTTGCCGGAACCGTTGAGCGCGTTGTCGAGTTGACTCCTAGAGAAATCTTGCGCGTCTAAGGGCAACTTGCCAAACTCCGCTCCCGCGGCGTAGCGTGCGGCGAAGATACCCGCGCGGCGTCCGAAGACGATGAGATCACCTAGCGAGTTCGTACCGAGGCGGTTCGCACCGTGCAGCGAGGCGCACGCCGTTTCACCTGCGGCGTAAAGCCCTGGTACGATGGTATTGTCACCGTCCATGATGACTTCGGTGTCGATGGTGGTGGGGATGCCGCCCATCGCGTAGTGCGCGGTGGGTTGCACGGGGACGGGCTCATTCAAGGGGTCAACGCCCAAGTAGATGCGGGCGAACTCCGTGATGTCGGGCAGGCGCGTCTCAATGATGTGGTCGTCGATGTGGGTGAGGTCTAAGTGAATGTAGTCGGCGTCGGGTCCGGTGCCACGCCCTTCGCGCATCTCTAGGTACATCGCCCTCGAGACCATATCCCGTGGTGCCAAATCTTTAATCGAGGGCGCGTAGCGCTCCATAAAGCGCTCGCCCTCGCTGTTACGCAAGATGCCGCCTTCACCTCTTGCACCTTCGGTTAGAAGCACACCGATTTTGTAGAGCCCCGTCGGGTGGAACTGGTAAAACTCGGGGTCTTCAATGGGGATACCGCGCCGGTAGACGACGCTCATCATGTCGCCCGTCAAGGCGTGCGCATTTGAGGTTACTTTGAACATGCGCCCGTTGCCGCCAGTAGCGACAATCGTGGCTTTCGCCTGGAAGGTATGCAACTCGCCTGTGGCGAGTTCGTACGCCACCACGCCGCGACACTCGCCGTCTTCCATGATCATGTCAAGCACGTGGAACTCGTTGAAAAAGGTCACGTTATTCTTGATGGACTGCTGATAAAGCGTCTGCAAGATCATGTGTCCGGTGCGGTCCGCCGCGTAACACGCACGCTCGACGGCGCTCTTGCCGAACTCACGGGTGTGTCCGCCGAACTTACGCTGAGCGATTTTGCCTTCGGGCGTGCGCGAGAAGGGCAAACCCATGTGCTCTAACTCGTAGACCGCCTCGACAACCTCATACGCGAACATCTCCGCGACGTCTTGGTCCGCGAGATAATCGCCGCCCTTGACCGTATCGAAAGCGTGCCAGTCGGGGTGGTCGTCGGTGACGTTGCCCAAGGCTGCGCCCACGCCGCCCTGCGCCGCGCCCGTGTGCGAGCGCGTCGGGTAAAGTTTGCTGATGACTGCGACGGACACACCAGGCTCTTGCGCCGCGTAGCGCGCCGCCATCAAGCCTGAGCCTCCCGCGCCGATCACAATCACGTCATATTTATGTGCTCTCGACATAGTGCCTCCTACCTACTGTGAATGTTGTTCGGTAGGCAGCGCACGAACCGCGTCGCCCATCTCATCGAATGAAAAAGCCCAAAGTGTGATCACGCCAATCACCAAAAGGATGCCAGCTACTGTGTAGAGCACGACTTTCGCCCAAAAGCGCCGCCCCGGTTTGCGAATGTAATCCTCGACGCTGTAGCGTAGTCCGTTGACGCCGTGCAGCATGGCAAAGCCTAAGAGGAACGAGTCGTAAACCTTGATCCAGGGCTTCGAAACGCGCTCGGCGACGTAAGCGTAGTCGATGTTGCCTGCGTTAAAGGCGATGTTGTTGAAGTAGAGGTGTCCGAAGACTAGAAAAACGAGAATAAGCCCGGACACGCGCATGAAAACCCACCACGCGAGTTCGCTATTGGTGTTATGCAAGGCTTTCGCCTGGTTGAGCGTTTTTGCTTTGACGGCCACTAGGCACCTCCAAAGATTTCAGGGAGAACTTTGATGAGAACGGGGATGCCGATGATGGTGGTAATACCCAACACACCGTACCAGAGCGAGCGGTGATAGCGCGTGCCCCACTCGGTAAAGTCCATCAAGATGATGCGCAGCCCATTGAACGAGTGATAGACGACGCCCGCCATGATCAAGATAAGCCCGATGCGAAAGGGCCACTGGTGATAGAACGCTAAAAAGGCGTTGAATACCCGCGGACCATACATGATTAAGCTGATATCTAAAACGTGCAGCAGCAGATAAAGGGCGAGTGCCACGCCGGACAGTCGGTGGAGTACAAACGCCCACTGCCCTTCTCTTCCTCGGTACATAGAAACCTCCTACAGTCTCTCCATAGTTTAACGTCAAATCTTTACTTTTATAGTCTACCGCGACGCTCCCGGTGGGTGTAGTGAGCGATGTCTGATTTGCCACGTTTTTCACAAGGTCCGTCACGATGCTCGTCAAACGTTCTCTCGAGATACTTATAGAGGAGGTTGTTTAGAAGGGACGTCCCGGAAAAGGCGGCATTCAACCCAACTATTATTTCACTTTGCAGCGTGGTGTACCTACGCTGCGCCTCTGACCTGAGTACACTCGCTCAAGACCGCTTGCCGCCACACCTCTAGCATGGAGCAAAGGGAGCCACATGATCCGCTGATGCGCCCGACCAACACGCCGCCCTCATAGATCAAGAAGAGCTGCTCGGCGAAGGCTCGAGCCCTGCTATCTTCTAAATCTAAGTCCTTTAATAGCTGCGCTAGATGCGCTGACCAGTGCGTCAACCCCTCACGGAGTGCCTGCTGGATCGGCGCGGGCAGACTGCGCGACTCGAAGCCTAAAAGTCCAATCGGACACGCAACTTGCCCCTCACTACATTTGGGCTCTAAGAGGTCCAAGAGACCGCTGAGCTTCTCCTCGGGCGAGTCTCCGCGCCTCCACACCTGCTCGACCGTCTCCAACATCGCGTTCCAGCGGAGCGACAGCGCTTGCGCCGTCAACGCCTCTTTCGAGTCGAAGTGGTGATAAAACGCGCCTTTGGACGAGGAGGCGCGCTTCAAAATCGCATCTAGGCACGTGCCCGCGTAACCCCTTTCGGCGTAGAGCGAGAGGGCAGCGTCCATGAGCCGCTGTTGGGTTGCTTCGGCGTTACGTGTTGAGACCATTAAAGCTAGTTTAGCAAAGTGAACTATTTTACTTTTTTATTGGACGACATTACAGTTGTGATGCGGTTGTGGTGACTGGAGGCTCGAAGTGCTAGCCAACGCAATTGTTGATACTATAGTGGATGAAAAACCGTCCTACTGCTGCAATCAAAACCCCTCTCAGATATCCGGGCGGCAAATCGAAGGCACTTAAAACTATTCTCCCCTTCATTCCAGCATTTAGCGAGTTTCGCGAGCCTTTCATTGGGGGCGGCTCCGTCTACTTAGCTTTGCGGCAAAAATACCCAGAAGCGTCGTTTTGGATTAACGACCTCAACCCAGAGCTTTACCACTTCTGGCACACCTTACGCGACTGCCCGGACGCGCTGATAGAGGGCGTGCAACAGCAAAAAGATACGGCTAGCGATGGGCGTGCGCTGCACCGTTCGCTCGTCAATGATGTGCCCGCTGACGCCTTACAAAGAGCGATTCGCTTTTTCCTCCTCAACCGAATCACCTTTTCAGGAACAGTCGAAGCGGGCGGCTACTCACAAGGCGCGTTTGAAAAACGCTTCACGCAGTCCTCAATCGAGCGTTTAAGGCACGTCGCACCTCTTCTCAAAGGAACCAAGATTACTAATCTCGATTACGAAGAGGTTGTCTTAGCACCGCCCGCAGCATCCGGGTCTGCCGGTGCGTTAGGCAGCGAGAATGTCTTTATCTTCTTAGACCCGCCCTATTTATCCGCCACGAAGTCGAAGCTCTACGGCAGAAAAGGGACGCTGCACACCTCTTTTGACCATGAACGCTTCGCCAGCGTGATGCAAAAGGTGAGGCACAAGTGGCTCATCACTTACGACGACTGCGAAGAGGTCAGGGCGCTCTTTTCGTTCGCGCATATCGTCTCTTGGGAACTTCAGTATGGGATGAACAACTATAAACAAGCAGGAGCGGCAAAGGGTAAAGAGGTCATGATTACGAACTACCCGCCGCAGCCTTCGCCCCTATTTGGATAGGTGCGCCCCCGACAGATACGCCCCTGAGCGAGGGTGGGTTCTGCTCGAGCTAAAAGCCCGAACCTCGTTCCACCGAACTCACCCTACCCGTAGGCGTTCCCGCGGTCTCACCTCACGAATTCGGCTATACTCTCCCCATGTTTCAACTTATTCCAGCCGTAGACATCCAAAAAGGGCGGGCGGTGAGGCTTTTCGAGGGGAAGTCTGACCAGGAGACCGTCTATTTCGACTCCCCCGTCGAAGCCGCGAAGCACTGGGCGGACAAGGGCGCGAGCTGGCTCCACGTCGTCGACTTGGACGCCGCTTTTGGCACGGGCGACAACCGCGCGCTAGTCCGCGAGATCGTCAGCGTGACCAAGTGCAAAGTCGAGGTGGGCGGCGGCATCCGCGACGCGGAAACGGCGCGGAAGTGGTTGGAGATTGCCGACCGCGTCATCATCGGCACCGCCGCCATTGACCAACCCGAGATGTTGGACGAACTCGTCGCCGAGTACGAGCCGGGGCGCGTCGCCGTCTCCATCGACGCAAAAAATGGACAAGTAGCGGTTAAGGGCTGGACCGAGATCACCGAGCTAGCCGCGAGAGAACTCGCCCGCCGCGTGGCGGAGCAGGGCGTCGAGCACGTCATCTACACGGACATCTCCCGCGACGGCACCATGAAAGGCATTGACCCTGAGCCTGTCAGCCTCATGCGCCAAGCGTATCCGCACACGCTCGTCGCGGGCGGCGGCGTCGCGGGCGACAAGGACCTCGAGCTTTATGAGAGCTTGGAGCTTGACGGCGCGGTGGTCGGTACGGCGCTCTACGAGGGTAAAATAAGGTATCCGAGGGATTAAGATGAGCAATGACAGGTGAGTCTAAAAGCTTTGGTTTTCACTCATTGCTCGTTCCTCATTGCTCCGACACTGCACCTCAGTTTAGTGGAGGCTAATCTGCACCCCAAACATATCCTTCAGCACCGTCTTCGCCGCGTTGTAGCCGCCCATCCCGTGAACGCCGCCCGTCGGCGGTGTGCTCGCGGAGCAGAGGTAGACGCCTTTTAGGTCCGTGCGGTAGGGAAGCACGCGCGGCGCGGGTCTGGCGACGAGTTGCCACAAGTTAGCCGCGCCGCCGTTGATGTCACCACCAACGTAGTTGGGGTTGTAGCGCTCCATGTCAGGGGCGCTCATGGTGTGTTTGGCTAAAACGCGCTCTCTGAAACCGGGGGCGAAACGCTCCAACTGCCGCTCCATCACCCCCGTCATATCGCCCTCGTAACCGTTGGGGACGTGGCAGTAGGCCCACAGGGTCTCTTTGCCTTCGGGCGCTCTCGTCTCGTCGAAGGGACCATGCTGCGCGATGAGGATATACGGGTTCGTCGGCGCTCTGCCGCGCGCAACCTCCCTTTCGGACGCCGCAATCTCCGCAAATGTTCCGCCCAAATGCACCGTGCTCGCCCGCGAGCACGCCTCTTCCTTCCAGGGAACGGGACCGTCCAGCGCGTAGTCGATCTTAAAGATGCCCGCGCCTAAGCGGTAGCGCTCCAACCAGCCCCTATAACGAGCCGGAAAGTCGTCTCCCACCACCTTTAAGAGCTGCTTCGCCGAGAGGTCAAAAATCACCGCTTTCGCCTCGGGCACGTCTTTGAGCGAGTTCACCCTAACGCCCGTATGCACCTCACCGCCGAGCGAACAGAAGAGGCTCGTGAGCGCTTCCGCCAGGGACGCCGCGCCGCCCTTGGGAAAGGGCCAGCCAACCGTATGAGCGAGCATCGAAAACACCAAGCCGATAGCGGAGGTGGCGGGCGATGTGAGGGGCAAAATCGCGTGCGCCGCCGCGCCCGCGAAGAGGGCTTTCGTACGCTCGTCGCGGAAGAGTTTGCTGAGGAGCGTCGCGGACGGAAGTGCTCGCACACCGAACCGCGCCAAGAGGATGGGATGGTCTGGAATGCGCACGAGCGGACCCATAAAGTCGTGCATGAGCTTCTCCCAATCGCGCACGAGCGGGCGCAGGAGGATATCGTAGATTTCAGCGTCCACGCCGAGACCCGCCTTGGTTCCCTCGAAGGAGCGCTCTAAGACCCCCACCCCGTCGTCCAGCGGATGCGCGAGGGGCGCGTCCGCGTGAACCCAGGTGAGCCCGTGCTGCTCGAGCGGCAGCGTGCGGAAAAAGGGCGAGCCGACGCCGAAGGGGTGAATGGCCGAGCCGGTGTCGTGCTTAAAATCGGGCAGCGTTAGCTCTTCGGTGCGCATCCCGCCACCCGTTTTGTCTTTCATCTCTAAAAGGGCGACCTTTAAGCCCTGTTGGGCTAAGGTAATGGCGGCGGCTAGCCCGTTGGGGCCGGAGCCGACAACCACTGCATCGTGGGGGACGTTATAGGACATAGCTCATCATACGAGACACAGTTCAAAAAGTTGCGTGATGACCTTCTGCCCTCCGTATTCAAAGGCTGTATTCAAGAGTTAGAGAGGGGCGCTAAAGTGCGACCCTCCCTGCTCAGATAGGTTATACCCTTTCCGGTTAAACACGCTACTTTGTAACGTGTTTAATCCCGAGGAAGAGCCATCAGCCGGTGGTAACATCAACGAATAGCCAGCACAAGCCATCTACAACGGCACGATACGCCCGGCTGAAGGCTCCTGAGCGAGCAGAAACAAGTACAGATTCCGGTGAGCACGGAATCAACTCCGAAGGAGTTTATGCAGTAATCAACCGGAATCCGTATTACGGATGGATTATTCGCGCCCGAGAAAGCCTCGAGCGTTCTCGCTGATCGTCTCCTGAATGAGGTCTTTCGCCCGCTCTTGCAGCGTCTCGGGTTCCGCTAGCATCGCCTGAACGGAGAACGTGCTTATGCGCTGCGTCATCGGGGTGGGCGCGTCCACCGGGTAGACCTGCTCCTCGCCGGGCAGCGGCTTCGCCTCGCAGGTCGTGACCTTTTCGTCCGGCAGCGTGCCGTCCAAGAGGTACGCAGCCACCCTCGCGTCCACGCACGCGCTGTAGGGGAAGGTCCCGTGCGTCAGCTCGTTCTCCACGAACACCATCTTCGCGTTCGGCAAGGAGTTAAAGGCGTTTAGGGCACCCTCGACGGGCGTCGGCGCGTCGAGTTCGCTCTGCACCATCAAGACGGGGGGCATGTCGCTGGGCACCTCGGGCATGGAGGCGGTCGGCGGGGTCCAGAAGGCGCACGCCTGGGCGGTGAGGAGACCACCGACGAGCGGGTACGCCTCGTCCGCCTCGTTGCCCGCTCTAGCGTAGTAGCTCGGGTCCTCTATCCAGGGGCTGTCGTTGCACAAGATGGCGTCGAACACCGCCGCCTCGGGCGGCAGCGTTACGGAGAACGGTTCCGCAATGATCTCCAAGTAGAACAGGTAGGCGTCCGCTAGAAAGAGAGCCGCGTCACGCGCCACCTCGTCTAGGTCCGCATCCTCGGCGTAGGTGTAGTTCTCCACCCCTTCGAAAAAGGCGTCGGGGTCGAGTTCCCCTTCCGTTCCCTGTAAGACAGCGTTGACGCCCTCTACCGCTACAAAGTTGACGGCGATGTCAGGGACGCTGTCCGAAACATACAAGTAAGCGGGCACGAAGAGCGCGAACTTGAGGCCCGGCGGTAGCGCCTGGTAAAAGCTCTGCAACTCGTCTACGCTCTCGCCGAGCCCAAAGGTGGCGTTGTTACGGGCGATAAAGGGCAGCGCCACCTCTTCAAAGGCCCGCTGCAAGCCCTCCGGCTGCCGTTCGAACGACACCTGAAAGGTCGCGGCGAAGTCCGTGTTGGCTGAGAGCACAATGTTACCCGCGCGTTCCGGGAAGCGCTTGGCGTACCACGCGCCGAGCCAAGAGCCGTAGGAGTAGCCCAGGTAGTTGAGCTTCTCGTCGCCCAAGACCGCGCGGATGAGGTCCATATCCCGGACGGTCTGCTCGGTGCTGATGTATTTGTACAGGGGATTGTTCAGGCACGCCTCGGCCTCGAGTTCGGCCCCCTCTAGGAGCGCCTGCACGTTCTCCTCGGTGCGGACGGTGTAGAACTCGCTGGGCGGCGCGAGCTTGTTCGAGCTGCAGAAGAGCTGAAAGCCGCTCCCGACGCCGCGCGGCGAAAAACCGACCACGTCGTAGCTGTCTGAAAGCGCGAGAAGGGCGTCCGCTGCCAGGTTGGGAGCCCCGGTGAAGTCCTCGGTCTCGGGGTTGCTGAAGAGGTAGCTGAGGTACACGCTGATGCCGAAGCTATCCCCGCCCGGACCGCCAGGGTTGATGAGAACGGCCCCTTTACGCGCTTCGGGGTTCGCCGCCTTGATACGCAAGACGCCTAGGTTGATCTCGTCTCGTTCCAGGTCGTTCCAGTCCAAGGGCGTCTTGAGCGTGGCGCACTCCAGGCGCTCGCCCAGCGGCTCGGTGAAGTCTTCTAACCCTTCCAAGTCAACCGAGTTGCACGTCTCCCAGGTGACCTCTTGTTCGGTAAAGCGTGTCACATCAGAAGACGTGTCCTCGTCGTCGGATGTACCACAAGCAGTGAGCAGCAAAGCGCAGGCGAGGATGAAGTAGTAGGGTGTTCGCATCGTTTCCTCCGAGTGACCATGAGATGTCCTGAGTTTTTGTGTGGTTTTACTGGGTGCTACGCTTTAGAGATAGACGGCTCCTTTCTGCGCCGCGCGAGCAGGTAGACGACCAAGGCGAGCAGCAGCACGGGCGCGAGGAAGGGGGCAAAGATGAGCAGCAAGAGCACGCCGACAGCGGCGAGCACGCCCACGATGAGCGTGCCCGCGCCCGCCAAGATAAGGCCGCCGACGATGGGCGCGAGCAGCACCCCCGCGCCGAGCGCGAGGTAGCGCAGCGGGCCTTCTAGCTCTTGGCCGTTCACGGAGATGCTCGAGCCGTCCGATACGAAAAGACCGACCAGAAAGAGCAAGCCTACAGCGAAGGAGAGGATAGCAGCGGTGCGTTTCAAGGTCATGGTTTATCTCCTAAAGCAATGTGAAATTTCATACTTTAGTAATTTTGTATGCTAAGCTACTTCCAGTGCAACCCCCTGAGCGAAGTAGCGTCCCTCACCGCGTCCGCGACCCGGAGGTGATGGCGTTTTTGCGCGACGTGTCGCAGTGGCGGATGTTCACACCCTTTATCGCCGCTGAAAGCAGCGTGAGCGGGGCGGCGCGGTGCGTGGGCGTACCGCTGCGCAAGATGTACAGCTTCGTGCAGAAGGGGCTGCGCTTAGGATTGTTGGTGTCCACGCGCCTAGAAGCCCGCAAAGGTCGCCCGATTCGCTTCTACCGCGCAGTCGCTTCAGAGTTCTTCGTCGCCTTTGAGGACATGAGTGCACTCAACCTTACGGAGGATTTGCTCGAGGGCTGGCGGCTTTTAGAACGGCGCATCTACGCCGCTACCGCCAAGCACTTTGAAGAGGTTTTTGTACGGGCCGAAGCGAAGGGGACGGGTCCTTGGGGGCGGCTCTACGGCAGAACAGATGGGGGCGACTTCAGCCAACTTACCTTCGCTTCAGAAAAGGGATTTACCAAGGAGAAAGAGGTGTGGCGGGCGGAGGACGTAACACCTTTTGTTTCTGGTATGGGCTTTCTCAAGTTGAACTACGCGCAGGTGAGGGCGTTTCAGAGGTGGTGGGACGCGCTCGAGCGAGAGGTCCTGAGCGAGGAGGGTGACGAAAACTACTTTATCGAGATCACGCTGGTCAAGCTGGAAGAAGGCTAAGTATCCAAGTCCAAGTAAGCCTGAACAGCCGAGCAGTTTCAAGGTTTAGGTAGAGTAAGAGGGTGCCCGAACTCCCCGAAGTCGAAACCGTCCGCCGCGAGTTGGAGCCTTGGCTCAAAGGGCGTAGGGTTGTCTCAGCAAACTTAGTAGACGCCCAACCCGGACCCAAATACGAAAATCTACTCAATGCTACTGGACGGAAAATTTTAGAGGTGACGCGGCGCGGTAAATTCTTAATTTTGCCCCTAGAGGGAGATAAAGACCTCATCATCCACTTGGGCATGACAGGCATTGTGACGCCGAGCGAGCCGGAGAAGCACGTGCGGGTCAGGCTCGAGCTTGAAGACGCCCCTACGCTCTACTTCCAAGACGTGCGCCGCTTCGGACGTTTTTTGGTCGTCCCCTCGGGTGACTATTCGACGCTCCCCACGCTGCATCAGATGGGGCCAGAACCGCTCAGCGACGACTTTAACGATAAGCAGTTCTCTAAAGCGCTAGAAAGGTCCACCACGCCCGTCAAAACTTACCTGCTCAGCCAAAAACCCGTTTCAGGCGTCGGCAACATCTACGCGGACGAAGCCCTCTGGGGCGCGAAGGTCCATCCGCTCACGCCTGCGAAAGAGGTTCCCGAACGCCAAATACCTCTTTTAGTCGCGATGATCAAAGACGTGCTCGAGGCGTCCATCCGCGTGCAAGGAACGACGCTCCGCGACTACCGCACTACGAACGGCGAGGTCGGCGCGTACTTAGACGAACTCAAAGCTTATGGTCAAGAGGAAACGCCTTGCGCCCGCTGCGGCACACCGATTTCTAAAATTGTCGTCGGCGGAAGAGGGACGCACTTCTGTCCGAACTGCCAAAAGTTACCCCGTTCTCGCAAGAAGAAAGAGACCGCATGAGCCAAGCTTTTCGCTCCGATATCCAAGTCCGCTTCAACGACACCGACGCCTTGGGACACCTCAACAACACCTCGTTCGCGCTCTACGCCGAGTACGCGCGGGTTGAATTTTTGGACAACCTGCGCACGGGCGACGTGTACCTCATCCTGGCGCACTTGTCGCTCGATTTTGTCAAACAGGTTAAGTTTCGTGAAGAGGTCTTTGTCACGACGCAGGTGGCGAAGATAGGGAACTCGAGCGTGACCCTCTCCCAAAAGGTCTACGCGAGTGATGAGGTCGCTGCCAAGGTTCACTCCGTCGTCGTCCTGTTCGACTACAGCACGCAGAAGAGCGTGCGCATTTCCGATGAGGTGAGAGAGCAGCTTGATCAATACCTGCTCACAGAGGCTTGACACCTGCTTCCGTCACGAGGTGCGTCATATCCACGTCGAAGCTGTCTCTTGGCAATTTGGGAATGACGAGCGCATCCGCCGTGACGCCGACAAGAGGTATATCGTTACGCAACTTAGGTAAGAGTCGGTCGTAGTAACCACGCCCGTAGCCTAGCCGTGCGCCCTTATCATCGAAGCAAAGCCCTGGCACGAGGGCTAAGTCGATCATTCTCGGGTCAACGTTCGAAGAGGTCGCGGCGGGCTGCATGTAGCCGTAGGGGTGAGGCTCGAGCCCCCTGTTCAAGGTGTGCACCGTGAGGTTGCGGTCCGTCTCCCAGGTGCGCGTGACGTAGAAGATTTTCTCTTGCCCAGTGAGAGGTGACAGGTCGATTTCTGAGCCGAACGCGAGGTAGATCAGCACGTGCTGGGCGTTTTGAAAGGGCTGCCAAGAGGTCAGATGTCCTACAACTCGCTCGCTTATCTCCTGGATAGGGAGTTGTGAACGGACCTCTTTCGCCCAGGTGCGCCACTGCGTTTTGGAGTCTCGAGTCGGTAGCAGGTTCACCCCACAAGTCTAACCAGCGCGTGTACGCTTGCCAACATCCGTTTCATAAGAGGCGCGCATACTAGGGGCATGGCGGATACCAAAAAAACTACAGTATTTCATCTCGTGGACAAGCGCTTTATGGGCGAAACGCCCGATAAGATGCAGGTCATGATCGACGGCGAAGACTACGCCCAGACCGGGATGCGCCCGATGGAACTCCTCTTAAACGCGGTGGGCGCGTGCGCCGCCTACGACATCGTAGAGATGCTGAAAAAGCGGCGTTTGGAGATTGTAAACTACAAGATAGAGCTAGAGGGCGACCGCGCCGACGGGACGCCCAAGTACTATACGCACATCCGCGCCAAGCACCTCTTCGACGTGCCCGGTTTGGACCGAAAGACAGCCGAGCGCTTTGTGGATTTGGGGATGAACAAGTACTGCTCAGTCGCGGCGAGCTTGAAGTCTGAGATTTCGTTCGAGGTTGTCTTGGAGCACGAAGCAGTATCGGCTTAGGTTTTCAGAGTTTACCGAAAGTCAGCCTCGAGACATGCGCATCAAATGTGCCTCTCTAGAATACCCCCTATGGATATAGTTAAGAAAGCTTCATCGGAAGAGGTCACGGCTCTACTTCAACGAACCAAGAGGTCAGCGCAGTGAGAATTCACCGCCGCTACTACAACCTCACGCTCGCCGCGCTGATGAGCGGGCTGATGTCGCTGATTATCGCCTTCGTCCTTACGCTGCTCAGTGAAGGGTTGGGGTCTAGCTTCGTAGGGGTCTGGCTGCGCGGTTTCTTCGCGTCTTGGGCGACTTCTTTGCCCGTCGCAGTTTTTGTATTGCCTCTTGTGCGACGCCTTATCGAGCCGCTCTTCGCAGAAACGCTGTAACGTGCAGGTGTTGCAGCGCAAAAATGCCGTCATCACAGGGGCAAGCCGCACTATCGGTATCGGCGCAGCCACTGCGAGAGCATTTGCTGAAGCGGGCGCGAACGTGCTTTTTACGACCTACACGCCTTACGACAGAGAGGTTCACCAACATGAGATGGACGAGGCGGAAGACCTCTTAGCGCAGTTGAGAGGTCATGGGGTGGAGGCGCACAGGCTCGAGCTTGACCTCTCTCAAAAGGACGCAGCCACCGAGCTGTTCGACCACGCACAAAAGCGACTGGGTCAGATAGATATTCTGGTCAACAACGCCACGTATTCGACGCGGGGCGGCGTGTTTGAGCTGACCACCGAAATGCTCGACAAGCACTACGCCGTCAATCTGCGCGGTGCGGCGCTTCTCTGTGCGGAGTTCGCCAAGAGGTTTCAAGGCGAAGCGGGGCGCATCATCAACCTGACCTCGGGGCAAGGCTTGACACCGATGCCTGACGAACTCGCTTACGTAGCGACGAAGGGCGCTGTCGAGGCGCTGACGCTGAGCCTGAGCGCAGGGCTTGCGGCGCGACGCATTACGGTGAATGCGGTGGACCCCGGCGTGACCGACACGGGTTGGATGACATCCGAATTCAAAGCGCAAATGATCCAAGAGGCTCCTCTGGGGCGCGTCGGCACGCCCGAGGACGCGGCGCGGCTGATCCTCTTTTTAGCCTCGGATGAGGCGCGGTGGGTGACGGGGCAAGTGATTCGCTCGAGGGGTGGACTGTGAGGGTCAGTAGCTAGTCGTCATTCAACGTAAATATTGTGGCTACTGAATTTTGACTACTGACACCCCCTAATGCTAAACCTTCTGACGTGATACGGAGAACCTCTAAGGATGAAACTAAGCGTGTAGGACATATGTCTAAACACTCACAAGATAGAATGCACCTATGAGTCAAGGTCCTACCGGAATCGTCATGATGAACTTGGGCGGTCCCAAAAATTTAGACGAGGTCCAACCCTTTCTCCTCAAACTGTTTGAAGACCGCGAGATCATCCAGCTTCCCGTGCAGAAGTACCTGGGTCCTTTCATCGCGAACCGCCGCACCAAAAGCGTGCAGCAAAACTACGCCGACATCGGCGGCGGCTCCCCGATTCTCAAGTGGACCGAGGAGCAGGGGCAGGGCATGGTGGAGCGCTTGGACAAGATGTCACCGGAGACCGCGCCGCACAAGTTTTACGTCGCCTTTCGCTACGTCAACCCCTTTAGCGAAGACGCCCTGCAAGCGATGAAAAACGACGGCGTGAAGCGGGCGGTGGCGTTCACGCAGTACCCGCAGTTCTCGTGCTCGACGACGGGCTCGTCTTTGAACGAACTCTGGCGGGCGGCGCGGCGCGTCGGGCTGCAAAACGAGTTCGAGTGGAGCGTCATCGACCGCTGGCCCACGCACCCGCGCTTTGTCGAGGCGATGACGGAGACGGTGAAGCAGGGCTTGGAGCAGTTTGACGAAGCGGACAGAGACGACGTGCTCGTCCTCTTCAGCGCTCACTCGCTGCCCTTAGACGTCATCAACCGGGGCGACGCCTACCCCGCCGAAATCGGCGCGTCGGTGCACGAGGTGATGAAACGCCTCGAGTACTCGCACGAATATATCCTGGCGTATCAGTCCGATGTGGGTCCGGTGCCCTGGCTCGGACCTGGCACCGAAAAGGTCCTCAAGGATTTAGGCGCAAAAAAGCGTAAAAACGTCCTCGTCGTCGGCGTCGCCTTTACGAGCGACCACATCGAGACGCTGCACGAACTCGATATCGAGTACGGCGAGTTGGCGCATGAAGTCGGTATCGAAAACTACAAGCGTGCGCCCGCCTTGAATGGGATGCCCGTTTTTCAAGACGCGCTTGCAGAAGTGGTCTACGAGCACCTTCAATCCGGCGAGCCTTGCACCAAGCAGTACGGTTTGCGCTGCCCCGGCTGCGTGAACCCGCAGTGCCGCAACATCCTCAATCCGGTTGCGCCCTATAAGCGCACAAAGGTGAGCGTGGGGAAAGAGAACAAGCAGTATCAGGCGGTATAACCGCAGTTCGAGGTAAGAGTGAAAGGAGTAGCACCAAGTAGCACCGCGCTACTCCTTTTTCAGTTGTCCCATCTTGTAGAGGTACACCGCTAAAATCAGCAGGGGGAGAAAGAGGCCCGAGACAATCAGCACCGGCACGCCCCAGGCAACCTCGACGCCTTGCGCCGTTCGCACCGTGAGCCACGAGAGGAAGAAAAAGATGCTGACGGTGAGCAGCTTGAGCCACGCCATCAGTTCGTTTACAAGAGGTCTCGAGCGCCCCGACGTGTCTTCTTTAATGTGCTCAGGCAGGTTCCAAAGAGATGAACGTAGCGGCACGAACGAGAGCGCCGCGAACATCGCATAGAGTCCTAAACTGACGAACCAGAGTGACCAGATGCTGTCCTTCGAGCCGAAGTCGTCCGGCTGCCCTGCCGCGTTGAAGTGCGTTGGAATTGTGTCGGGCAAAGAGGTGCAGGAAGCCCAGAGGTAGATAAGGTGCAGCGCGAGCACCGTAAGAGAGAGGTTCTCGAGCCCGCGCCGCACAATCCTTAATCCCTTACTCCCCGCCCTCGAGTTCTATAGTGACAACCTCACCAAACTCCTCCAAAGGCATGTCGAACTGCGAAGCGTCACCAACGACCATCACGACGAGCCCATCCGGGCGCAGCTCCGAACGCGCGACCTCTTGCACATCTCCCGTCGTGACCTCTTGTACGCCGTTGATGTAGTCTTCGTAGTAGTTTTCCTCCAAGTCTAAAAACTCAGCTTGCGCACTTCGCTGCGCCACCTGCGCCGAAGAGGTAAAGCGGAAGACGGCGCGGCTCAGCAGGGTCTCCCGCTGCTGCTCTAACTCGGCTTCGGTGACACCCTCTTGTTGTAACGCCTCGATCTCCGCTTGTAAGAGGTTCAAGACTTGCCCGGTGGCGTCGCCGCGCGAGAGCGAGTAGGCGTAGAAAAAGCCCGGATACTGGTAGCCCTGCGTCAAGCCGCTGCCCGTCGCATAGGCGAGACCGCGCCGCGTGCGAATCTCCGTGGTGATGCGCGAGGAGAAACCCTCGCCGCCCAAAATACCGTTCGCTACCGTGAGGTCGGCGTAATCAGGCGAGTAGGCTAGGACGCTCGGGTGTCCCATGAAGATCGCGCTCTGCGCGGTCTCTTTGGGCGCGTAGTAGACTTTCGGCTCGGGCGTGGCGTCGAATTCGGGCAGCTCGGGGTAGTCCACGTTTGCGGGTTCCCAGTCGCCGAAGGTAGCCTCTAACTTCGCCACCATCTCATCCCGCTCGAAGTCGCCGCTGACCGCCAGCACGGTCTCATTCGGCGCGTAGTAGCGCTCGTAGAAGTCCACCGCGTCCTCTCGAGTGATGTTCTGAATCGTCTCGACGGTTGGAAACTCGCCCACCGGGTGCCCCTCAGCGACGCGCCTGACGAACTCTCGCTGGGCGATGCCCACCGGATCGTCATTCTCGCGGCGGATTTCCTCCAAGGTGCGCCCGCGCAGGAGTTCCAGGCGGTCTTGGGCGAACTGCGGGCGCTGCAACACGTCGCCGAAGACCGCCAAGACCTCGTCGATGGTGTCAGAGAGCGCTGAGAAGCTCACCGCGGCGGAGTTGTTGCTGGCAGAGCCCTCGACTGACGCGGCTAAGAACTCCAGGGTCTCGTCCACCTCGTCCGCGCTCCTCTCACCCGCGCCGCCCGTGCGCAAGAGGTCGGCGGTCATCGCGGCTAAGCCGACTTTGCCCTCTGGATCGTAGAGGCTCGGAGCGCGGACGTAGGCGAGCCCTTCGATGAGGGGCAGCGAGGCGTCTTCGAGCAGGTACGCCACCATCCCGTTCGAGAGTTCGACGCGCTCGGGCTCCAGCGTGACTTCGTCTAACTCACCGAAGGTCATCTCAAAGGGGTCAGGCCAACTGTCGGGGGCGGGCTGCGCCGCCGCAAAGGTCAAAGTTGCCAGAAGGATGAAAAACGGAAGACGAATCATGGGGTGCTCTCCTCGGCTGTGGATTCAGGGGTTGACCCATCATCGCTCGAGCCCTCGGGGTTGAGGGGCTCGAGCAGCGTCACCGTGCGGTTGTCCTCGCTAAAGATGCGCTGCGCCACCTCTTGCACCTCTTCGGCGGTAACGGAGTTGATGATCTCTTCGTACTCCAAAATACCCTCCCAGCCACCTAAGAAAAGCTCGTAAAAGGCGAGCTGCGAGGCTAAACCGCTGCCCGAACCCAGACCGCGAATGAAGCTCGCCCGCACCTGGTTTTTGACCTTCTCCAGCTCACGCTCGGTGACGCTCTCGTTCTTGAGGCGTTCGACCTCTTCGTAAAAAACGCGCTCCATGTCGGCGTTCGTGTTGGGGAAGCGCGGCGCGCCGCCGAAGACGAACAAGTTGGGCTCGCGGATGCCGGGAAACGCCGAGGTGGTGAAGACGTCTAGCGCGATTTGGTCTTGGGCGACCATCCGCTCGAAGAGACGAGAGGTGCGCCCGGCGCTCAGGACCGCGTCGATAACGTCCATGACGTAAGCGTCGCGTTCAGGGTAGGTGGGCTTGTGGTAGCCCACCGCGAGCTGCGGCTCAGCGTCGAACTGGACGCTGCTGCGGCGCTCTTCGGTCTGATCGGGCTCGTTCGGGATGTCAGGGCGCGCGTCGGGGGCTCCCTCCAACACGCCGAAGTAGCGCTCTAAAATCTCGAGGTCGCGCTCCGGCTCCACGTCGCCGACGAGGACCAAGACGGCGCGGTTCGGGTCGTAGTAGCGCTCAAAAAAGGCTTCCGCTTCGGTGGCTAAGTAGCTCTCTAACTCGTTTGGTGCACCGATAAGAGGTCTGCCGTAAGGGTGCACCTGATACGCCTCGCCCAAAAATTTCTCGAATAACACGCCCTGCGGGTCATCTTCCGAGCGCTGCCGCCGCTCTTCACGTACCACGTCGCGCTCCTCGTAAAAGGAGCGGAAGACGGTGTCGCGCAAAATATCGGCGTAGACGCGGGCGTAGAGTTCTAGGCGGTTTGAAGGCATAGAGATCACGTAAGAGGTGCGGTCATAGCCCGTCGAGGCGTTCAGCCCCACGCCGCCGTTCGCGTCAAAGAGTAAGTCCAGCGCGTTCGGGGAGGCGAAGGCTTTAGCCTCTTCGCGGGCTTCTAAAAACGCCGCCTGCGTCTCGGCAATCTCCTCCTCGGTGCCGTTCTTGCGGACTTGCTCCAAGGCCAGCGCCAACACCTCGACCTTAGCGAGCGCCTGCTCTTCTAAGTCGGGCGCGTCCGTGCCGATGGTCTGCGTGCCCTTAAACGCCATATGCTCGACCATATGTGCGATGCCGCCCAAGCCGTCCGGCTCGTCGATGCCGCCCACGTCGAACATGAGGTTAAAGGAAATGACGGGCGCGGCGTCTTGACGGACCATGATGACGCGCATTCCGTTCTCTAGGGTGTAGGTGCTCACCTGCTCGCGGAGGTCTTGGGCGTTTACGAACACCAAACCTAAGAGCAGTGACAGGACTAAGGACAATTGGGTTAGCCGTTGCTTCATCTCTCACCTCTTTGCAAAAATCTCTTCACGTTATAGTTTACAAGGTGAAAGACCGAGGGGATGAAATGTGAAAAAAGCGTGAGGCTCGAGTCTCAATGAACCTTCGTAGGGCGCAAAGGCGTATCTCACCGTACAAATCACCGTATGAAACCCAACGCGAATTTGAGCGCTTCTTCCGCGTCCAGCATTTTGTCTAAGCTGAGCGACGTCAGCCGCCCCTTCAACTTGTCTTTAGGGAGCGTGACGAGGTTGTCGAAGTTAGCGGCGCAAGGGCCAAGTAAGCCATCTTCCTCGTCCAAATAAACTTCTGAAGGAATGTCACGAATGGTCGAGGTGATAGGAGCGACGGTTACCGCGCTGAGAAACGAAACTGCAGTGTCTCTTGTGAGGATGAGCACAGGTCTTCTTTTGTTCGGTGCTCTAAAGGTATACCAGTACACCTCACCGCGCTTCACAAATCGCCCAAATCCTGTTCAGCGTAGAAGTCTGAAAACTCCCCCTCGGTTACGGGCTGCCGTTTGTAACCTTTAGCGTGCCTCTCCTCGAGCCTCCTTACATCCTCTTGGGTGTAATCTTTTGGCATGAGAGTTCTTGCCAAGGTCTCGAGTTGCTGCGAGACGCTGCCATTTCCCTTGACACTGCGGAGTTTGAGAAACTCGAGCACGTCAGAGGCGATATAGACCGTCGTGCGCTGCTTCTCTGCTGTTTTAGTCATAACTGAATAATAACATAACAACACAATCTTGACGTTAGCTCGAGCCTGTCCACGTCTTCTTGGCTATTACCTCGAGCGTTCGCAAATCTATCTCTCCTACACATCACGTCCTTTATACTCTAGGGATGACGGAAGCAACCCTTAACTCAGAACGAACCACCGCCACAGAGAAGAAAAAGCGCGTTTTTTCAGGGATGCAACCCTCGAACGCGCTGCACTTGGGCAACTACTTGGGCGCACTCAAGCAGTGGGTGGCGCACCAACACGAGAACGACAACATCTTCTGCATCGTCGATTTACACGCGCTGACCATCCCCGAAGAGATCGACCCGAAAGTCTTGCACAGACAGTCCAGAGAGGTTGCCGCGCTCTACCTCGCGTGCGGCATCGACCCGGAGAGCAACCTCGTCTTCATCCAGTCGCACGTCCACGAACACGCCGAACTCGCTTGGGTCCTAAACTGCACCACGCCGCTGGGTTGGCTCTACCGGATGACGCAGTTCAAAGCAAAGTCCGACCAAAAGGAGAGCGTCGGGACGGGGCTTTTGGACTATCCCGTATTGCAAGCGGCGGACATTCTGCTCTACGACACGCAATCTGTCCCGGTGGGCGAAGACCAGCGCCAACATATCGAATTGACCCGCGACATCGCGATTCGCTTCAACAACCTCTTCGGCGACGTGTTCGCGCTGCCCAACGCGACGATTCCAAAAGAGGGCGCGAAGATCATGGGCTTCGACGAGCCCGAGGCGAAGATGAGCAAGAGCATCGCCCGCGAGCGGAGCGGGCACGCCGTCAACCTCTTGGACGACGCGAAGACGGTTAAAAAGACCATCATGTCCGCCGTGACCGACTCGGAGCGGGAGACGCGCTTTGAGCACGCTTCGCCGGGGGTCAAAAACCTGCTCTCGCTCTATCAGGTATTGACCGAAGAGCCACAAGAGGTCATCGAGGCGAAATTCGAGGGACAGGGGTATGGAACGCTCAAGAAAGCGGTATTAGAAGCCGTGATGGAGACCTTGGAGCCGATTCAAACTCGCTATCACGACATCATGGCGGACCCGGAGGGGCTCGAGTCCCTCCTCGCAAAAGGTGCGGCAGAGGCCCAAGAGATCGCGGCGAAGACGATGGTGCGGGTCAAGGACGCGACGGGCATAGGATGAGGTCTAAACGGACGAATTCGTGAGCTTCCTCTTCGTCTTTTTAGACGGCGTCGGGCTCGGTGAGACAAATAAAGAGGTCAACCCGTTTGCGGCGGCGCACGCGCCTTTTCTCTCCGCGTGGTTGGGCGGGAAAGTCACTCGAGACTTAAAAGAAATCCGCGAAGAAGAGTTCGTCGTCACAAAGGTAGACGCTACGCTCGGCGTCGAGGGTCTCCCGCAATCCGCCACCGGACAAACGGCGCTCCTGACGGGTAAGAACGGCGCAGCCATCATGAACCGCCACTACGGACCCTGGCCCGGACCGACTTTGAGAAAAGTCTTAGACGAAGGCACGCTCTTCTCTGAGGTTATGGACGTGGGCAAACACGCCGCGCTCGCTAACGTCTATCCGAGAGGCTATTTCTGGGCACTCGAGCACGGCAAGCAGAAGCTCAACGTGCCGGTCTACGCGGCGCGGACGGCTGGGGTTCAGCTTCGCACCGAAGCGGATTATATAAACGCTAGGGCCATCAGCGCCGACCTCACAGGGGCGTACTTGCACGCGCAAAACGGCTCACCGCTGCGCACGCCCGAAGAGGCGGGGGCGAACCTCGCCGCGCTAGCCTCTGAACATGACTTCACCTTTTTGGACTTCTGGGCCACCGACCGCGCCGGGCACCGCTGGTCTTTCGCGGAGTCGGTCAAGTTGGTGGAGCAGTTGGACGCTTTTTTCAGCGGGCTGGTTTCTGCATTAAAGGCTAAAGAAGAGGTGACGCTGCTCGTCACCTCCGACCACGGCAACCTAGAGGATAAAACTACGAAGTCTCACACCATCAATCCGGTGCCGCTCATCGCCTTCGGACCCGCCGCCCACCACTTCCAAAACGCGGTGAGCCTCTTAGACGTTGCGCCAGCGGTGCGGCGCACGCCCCTGCTTACGCCCCTGCCAGCAGCGTCGGCAAGATGATAACTGCCGCCTCGTACCACGCGCCCAGCATCAGCAGCAAAAAGGCAATAGGTAACATCAGGATGAGCTTTCTCGCGCCGTCCCTAAACCCCTTAAACCCTTCGCGAATGACCGTCATGAGGAAGATGCCGCCGCCCGCTGTGACCACAACGTAGGCTGAAAGCTCCACCACGATGAGGATGAGCACGAACAGGAGGTTGAGCGGCCCCGCGTCCACCAGAAAGCCGAAGGGGATGCCGAGCGCCAAAAAGCGCAAGCCGTTAAAGAGGTACGCGCCGATGCCTAGCGTAATAAAGGTGACGGAAAAGGTGGTAACGAGCGTGCCCATCACAAAGTTTTGGTAGAGCGTCACCACGGCGGCTCTGCCGACGTTGCCGCTGCCGTACGCCTCGGCTGCGCCGAGTTCTTCGACGGTGGTTTGCACGAAGCTCGAGATTGCGCTCTGACAGACCGGCGGCAAGTTCGCGCCGACGCCGAGCCCGACGGCAAAAAGCCCGTAGAGGGCGATAAAGGTGCCGATGACCAGCGCGCGGTAGCCCCTGAGCAGCGCCCACCCGTCTGCCAGCCAACGCCGAAAAAACGACGGGCGCACGAGCAGATAGACGAAGTAGAGGCTGAAAAAGATGAAAACCCACGCCGTCAAGGGTTGCTGAAAGACGCGCGGGATGGTGCCGCCGCCGGTGGTTTGTACGCCGACGTCTCGCGTGACCCACGCGCCCTCTTGCTGCTCTAGCGTGACCTCGAGCACCTCCAAGCGCTCGCTCGGAAACGCGACGGGATAGGTGTAGCGGCGCGTACCGTCCGCCTCCGTCTCGCGTTCAACCCGGTCACCGAAATTGACCCGCGTGCCCTCAGGCGGAGGCGGGCTACCCAAGAGTGAAGGCAACTGCTGACACAGCTCCTCGGGTGGGAGCCCTGCGAGTGCACCGACGTTCGCGGGGGGTCGCTCCAGCCACTCGCGCACCGCGTTATCCGCCGCCGCTTCGGGGGATTGTGCGAAGGCGGAGGTTGAGAGGGCGAGTAGAAAAATAAAGAGGTAGTGGATAGGTTTAGTCATAGGGGTTAGATGTCCTCGAGGGGTACGCTCTGAGCGCACAAGGGGCAGTCGTCAGCGGGATAGGTAGGGAAAGAGAGCGTTTGGAGTGCGGTAAGGTTCATCTCGGACGTACCTCTGTCGATGATGCACCCGACGCCTACACAGGTGCCGCCTTCGGCTTCGGCAGCGGCGATGGACTTTTGCAAACTACCGCCCGTCGTCACTACGTCTTCGACTGCGACGAAGGTTTCACCCCCCTTTATCTTGAACGCCTCACGAATCTTCATGCCGCCCGCCCCGTCCTTTTCAGCAAAGAACGCGCGGCAGCCGAGCGCTCTAGCCACCGTATGCGCGAGTACGACGCCACCCATCGCTGGACCGAGAACGAAAGAGGGTGCGCCATTTAAAGTTTCGTTCAACTTCTGAGCCAAAGCGCTGCCGATAGTTTCGGCGTGCTGCGGATACTGCAACACCGTCGTGGACTGCAAAAACTTAGGCGAGTGACGCCCCGAGGCGAGTAGAAAGTGTCCCTCTAGGTACGCGCCCGTCTTTTTATAAAGGTTGAGAACGTCCCCCTCCATCACGAATCAGCATACAGCAGGGAGGCGCAAGTCGGTGTGGGAGGTGAAGAAAGTAACGAGTTAGAAGCAACGGGTTAAAAGTAGCAGTTCCAAAACATACTGAGACAGATGGCTGCAGGTCTCTGTCCGTAGGACTAGCGGGATTTCATCTTATAATGTGCGTGCTACGTTTCTGAAAGCTGCTCCGCGGAAGCGAGCAGACGCAAGTTTGCTGCCTAGCAACAGCAACTCGCATAGTGAGAGTGTCGCTGACCAGATGATACCTGCTAAAGCAACGAGCAATGAGTAAAAGGTTTTAGACTCATTGCTTTTAACTCATTGCTTCTTCTCTGCTCATTGCTTCTATTTCGCTCATCAAGCACAGCCGCCGTCTTCGCGGTGCGTTATAGTGACTTCCGTGCAGCGCGCAACCTGGCTTAAAAACACCTTCTGGCGCACCACCGTCGCCCTCATTCCCAAGCTCGCTCATGCGGACGACCGCTTCGCGAAGCGTCACCTTTCAGCCGGGGAGTTTCATTTGTACCTAGCGATGGACGTGCGCGACCGTGACCACGCTTGCACCGTTACGAAGACCCTGTTAGCCGCGTATCCTGACGCCTCCCCCGAACTTTTGCGGGCGGCGCTTCTTCATGACGTCGGCAAGACGCAAGCCTCTTACAACCCGCTGAGCCGCATTCTAGCGGCGCTCTACACGCCCCCTAGCATCCCTGCGAGACCGCGCTTTTCGGGCGTGCGCGGGCTCTGGCAGATGAAGCGGCATCACGGCCGCTACGGCGCACAGATGATACGGGCGGCGGGCGGCGACGCGCGCGTGGCGGACCTTGTGGCGAAGCACCACGTACCCGCTAGTGACGCGGAGGCGTTGCGGCTTAAAGAGGTCGATGAGCGCTTTTAGTCCTTCACCACAACGAGAGAACTATCTCTTAGCGTGGCTCTTCGCGCGGCAGCGTTTCGGTATCAAGCCAGGGTTAGAGCGTCCTAAAGCTTTATTGAGCGCCCTCGGCGAACCCCAGCGCCATTTCGAGAGCGTGCTCATAGGCGGCACGAACGGCAAAGGGAGCACCGCGAGCACCCTAGCGAGCATGCTGAGCGCGTCGGGAAAACGCACCGCGCTCTTCACTAGCCCGCACCTCAGCGTCTTTACCGAGCGGTTCGTGGTGGACGGCGAGCAGCCGACTATGGCGGATGTGCTCAACACGCTAGAAGAGATGAAGCCCGCCGTAGAAGAGACCGGCGCGACTTTCTTCGAGACGGTTTTAGCGCTCGCTTGTTTGCTCTTCGCAAAAGTGAATGTTGACCTCGCTGTAATGGAAGTCGGGCTAGGCGGACGCTTCGACGCGACGAACGTGCTGGAGCCTTCGCTCAGCGTGATTACAGGGATTTCGCTCGACCACACGCATATCTTAGGCGAGCGCGTGCAGGACATTGCGGTAGAGAAAGCGGGCATCATGCGCCCTGAAAAACTCTGTTTGACGGGCGCGCGTGGTGAAGCGCTCGAGACCTTGCAGGGCGAAGCGCAGAGGAAGGGCGCGACGCTCTGGTCTTTTGAGGATGAATTGGGTTTGGGACACCGAGACTTGGGCTGGCAGGGCTTAGAGGTCACCCTCTCGAGTCCCCACGGCACCCTCGACCTCCGCACACCTCTTCTGGGCGTCCATCAGGCGAGAAATGTCGCGTTGGCAGCGGCGGCGGCGCAGTCTTTGGGCGTTCCTCGAGCGTTCATCCGACGCGGTGCAGCGCAGACCACCTGGGCGGGGCGGCTCGAGCCTCTCCCCTTCCAGAGCCGCACCTTTTTACTCGACGGCGCTCATAACGAGGAGGCGGCGCTCGCCCTCGCCGAAACCCTCCACGCTTTGGGCGTTCGGGATGCGCTTTTAGTCTTCGGCGTGGCGGTGGGTAAAGAGGTCTTGAAGATGAGCGCGGCGCTGTCGGGGTCCTTTAGAGAGGTCATCTTGACCAAAGCGCGCTTGAGCCCGAGAGGAACGGAGCCTAGCGACTTGGTCTCCTTGTGGCGCGCGTCGGTAGTCAGCGAAACGCCCTCGGACGCACTTGATTTGGCCCTCGCGAAGAGTCAACCGGGAGAGGTCGTCGTCGTAGCAGGGAGCCTCTACCTCATCGGTGAGGTGAGACCTCTTTTGGTAGGAGAAAGCGCCGAACCCTGGGAACGCGCTCAGTGAGGATTTCGCCTCAGCGCTTCGTAAACTTGAGCGGTCTCGAGCCTGCGCTGCTGCTCCAGTCGCTTCGCCCTTAGCCGCTCTATCTCATCTGCGAAGGCGTTGTGTTCGAGTTGCAACTCGAGGCGGCGGGTATAACGCTGCTCTTTTACCTCGAATTCGCGTACCTCTTCCGCTGACGCGCTGCGTGAAGAGAAGCGGGCGAGGTCTTCTCGCAGGGCGATCTGATAGGCGTTCCAGGGGCTCGAGCCTACCTCAGTGTGGGTTTGATAGAGATGGAGGAGCTTCCAGCTAGCCAGCGCGAGCGAGAGCAAAAAAAGTCCTGAAACGAGAAAACCGAACACACCTCTTTATAGCGCACCGCCGCTCAGCGTAGGAGGCGGGATGCTACGATGGGCCGCGTGACGCATGAACTTAGATTTACCCGCCCGACGCCTCACACCGAAAAAGACGCGCAGGGCTACGTGCTCCGTTGGCGCGGCGCGGCGCTCATGGGCATTTTGAACGTGACGCCGGACAGCTTCAGCGACGGCGGCAAGTTCGTACGAGTAGAGGCGGCGCTCTCGCAGGCGAAAGGGATGTTGGAAGAGGGGGCGTTCATCATCGACATCGGCGGCGAGTCCACGCGCCCCGGCGCTGAGCCCCTTAGCGCAGAAGATGAATTAGACCGCGTGCTCCCCGTCATCAGGGCGATTCGTGAGGAGACGGACGCGCTCATCAGCGTGGACACGTACAAGCCGGAGGTGGCGCTAAAAGCGATTCGCGCGGGCGCAAACCTCGTCAACGACGTGAGCGGACTGCGCGACGCGGCGATGGTGGAGGTCTGCGCTCAAGAGGGCGTGCCCGCCGTCGTCATGCACATGCAGGGCAACCCGCAGACGATGCAGCGCGACCCAAGTTACGACGACGTGAGCGAAGAGGTCTTCACGTACTTGATGGCGGCGGCGAAGCGTGCGCTCAGCGCAGATGTGCCGAGCGTCCTTCTCGACCCCGGCATCGGCTTCGGCAAGACGCTGGCGCACAACCTCGAGCTGACCCGGCACCTCAGCACCCTCACCGCTCGCCCCTACCCTGTCCTTTTAGGCGCGTCGCGCAAAGGGTCTATCGGTCAGTTGACGGGTGTACAAAACGCCGCCCAGCGCGACCCCGGCTCCGTCGCCTTCCACCTCTTCGCGGCAGAGCGCGGCGCGGCGCTCTTGCGCGTTCACAACGTCGCGGCGCACGCGCAGGCGCTCAGCGTTTGGAACGCCCTAGATGTTCGAAACGCCCCGGCACAAGATGGATAGAATCGTCCTCTCCGGCATGGAGTTCTACGCCTACCACGGCGTCTTTGACGAAGAGAAAACGCTGGGCGCACGCTTCACCGTGGACGTCGACCTCTTGCTTCCCTTATCCGAAGCGGACGTGCTCAGCCAAACCGTGGACTACGCAACTATCTACAACCTCGTGCAACACGTGATGCAGGGCAAGCGCTACAAACTCATCGAAGCGTTAGCTCATCACCTCGCCGTACAAATTCTCAACGCTCAGCCGCTCGTGCGCGTGGTGACGGTGCGCGTCCATAAGCCGCACGCGCCGCTGCCGGGCATCGTGAGAGATATATACGCCGAGGTCACGCGCCATCGCTAAACCTCTCGCGTTCGTCGCTCTAGGGAGCAACTTGGGTGAGCCCTTGGACCATCTCAGGTGGGCGCGGCAGCGTTTAGCAACGTTGGGAGAGGTAGTGGCACGCTCGAGCCTCTACCGCACCACCCCCGTCGGCGGTCCAGAGGGTCAGCCCGACTACCTCAACGCGGTAGTTGCCCTGGAACCTGAAACGTCCGAACCCGAAACGTTGCTAAAGCAGCTTTTGGGGCTCGAGACTCAAAGGGGGCGCGAACGCACGGAACGCTGGGGCGCACGCACCCTAGACCTCGACTTGCTCGCGTTTGGCGGAGAGGTCAGGACAAGCGAACATTTGATACTCCCACACCCCCGCATGATGGAGCGCGCTTTTGTGCTCGCGCCGCTCTGTGAGGTTATATGCGGCGCAGCTCTGCTGTGGCGACATCCCGTTACTGGAGAAAGCGTTTGCGACGTGTTGGCCCAACTGTCCGACAAAGGCATCCTCCGAACAGACCTTTCTTGGAAGTAAGACCAAAACACTCGGCTTATGACGACTTCATACTCCCCCTCGAGCCCGTTTGTTAGACTGTTCCTTTATGCGCGTCTTCGCCATCGCCGACCCCCACCTCTCCAAAGCCGAGCCCAAACCGATGACGATTTTTGGCGAGAACTGGGTGGGTCACCCTGAAGCGTTCTTCGAAGGATGGCGCGAGCGCGTCTGCGCGGACGACCTCGTGCTCATCCCCGGCGACATCTCGTGGGCGATGCGCTTGGAGGGCGCTTTAGAGGACCTCTACGACATCGCCGCACTGCCCGGCAACAAGGTCTTGCTGCGCGGCAACCACGACTACTGGTGGCCCTCGATCAGCAAACTGCGCCGCGCGCTGCCTGGGGGAATGTACGCGGTGCAAAACGACGCCCTGCGTTTCGGAAACGTTGTCGTCGCGGGCACGCGCGGCTGGACGACACCTGGGAGTACGGACTTTGGTGAGCAGGACGAGAAGGTGTATCAGCGCGAGTTGGAGAGGTTGAAACTCTCGCTAGACGCGGCGAAGAAGCTTTCTGATGAGGGTACAAAAACCGTCGTCATGCTCCACTATCCGCCGACGAACCTGAAGCTCGAGCCCTCCGGTTTCACCGACCTCTTGCTGGACTACGCGCCGGGCGCGCTCGTCTTTGGGCATCTGCACGGGAGCACGAGGGTGATCGAAGAACTCGGTGAGATTGCGGTTCACTTCGTCGCAGCGGACGCTTTGGGGTTCAAGCCGCGCCTGATTTTAGACGTCGCGTAGCCTCGAACCTCACATTTCGGTGTGAAGGGTTCGGAAACAGCGCCCCGCACGCCATCTGCGTGGTACATTTCTCGGATGGAAAATGCAGACAAAGATTTTCTCAAAGCCCTTCTCGCCGCCCCCGGCACCAGCTCCTTCGAATCCAGACCCGCCGCCGTGTGGCGTGAAGCGGCGAAGGGGCGCGGCGCAGAGGTTCACACCGACTCGTACGGCAACACCTTTGCGACGTTCGGCAAGGGCGGCTCACCTAAGGTTCTCTTAGCCGGTCACGTGGATGAAATCGGGCTTTTAGTAACCTACATCGACGACGAGGGACGGCTCTACTTCAAGGGTGTGGGCGGTTGGGACTCGCAGCAGCTCGTGGGTCAGCGCGTGCGCGTGGTGGGCTACAAGGGTGAGCTTTTGGGCGTGATCGGCAAGAAACCGATTCACCTCATGAGCGCGGACGACAGGCGCAAGGTCTCAAAGCTCGAGGATATGTGGATAGACATCGGCGCGAAAGATGGCGACGAGGCGAAAGGGTTTGTAAGAGCGGGCGACTTCGCGGTCATCGAGCAGCCTATGTTGGAACTCCTCAACGGGCGCATCGTCTCGAAAGCGATCGACAATAGAATTGGGGCGTTTATTGTGCTCGAGGCGGCCCGCCGCGCTGCGGAGTCCAAGGGCGAGTCGGGCGCGGAAGTCGTCGCCGTCGCCACTGTCCAGGAGGAAATCGGCGGCATCGGCGCGTACGTCGCCTCGAACGCTGTGCAACCCGACGTCGCCATCGCTATAGATGTCACTCACGCCACCGACGTCCCAAACGTCAACAAGAAACAAGAGGGTGAGACCTCGTTCGGTTCAGGACCCGAACTCACTGTGGGCTCGTATGTGCATAGGGGCGTGCTGGAGATGCTGAGAGCGACCGCCGAGCGCGAAAGCATCGCGTACACCATCGGCATCTCGCCGCGCGGCACCGGCACCGACGCCGACGACCTCGCTAAAAACCGGGGCGGCGTGCCCACCGCCGTCGTCTCCATCCCTAATCGCTATATGCACTCGCCCAACGAGATGATCGACCCGGAAGACTTGGAGAATGTGATTAAGCTTTTGGCTAAGTTCATCGAGGGGTTGGACGGTGATACGAGGTTTGTACAGCCGTAACTGAACGTTGCGCCGCCCTACTCACTGTGACGATATCTTCCGCAGGTTCGCTACGGCGCGTAAGCTCGAGGGATCGTCACTTGAACTCAACCTGCCGCCACGCCTCATAAAGCGCCACACCGACGCTCACGCTGAGATTGAGCGAGCGCGCCTCCTGGCGCATTGGAATACGAACTTGCGCCGTTTGCTCCCTCACCACTTCGGGCAGACCTCTCGACTCTGGACCGAAGAGGAGCACGTCACCTGAACTATACGTAACGTCTGTATAGGACCGCTTTGCTTTGGTGGTGAAGGAGAAGATACGGTCTGTTTCGAAAGAGGTTGCCAAGACCTCTTGAAAGGCAGCGAATGAGGCGTGCAGCGTGACGTCTACCTCATCCCAATAGTCCATCCCAGCGCGGCGAATCGCCTCATCGCTGATGCGAAATCCGAGCGGACGAATGAGGTGGAGTTTGGCGTTTGTGGCAAGGCAGGAGCGGGCGACGTTGCCAGCGTTGCCCGCGATTTCGGGTTCGAAGAGGGCGACGTGAAACACGGAACTAGTCTACGTCAGTTCTAGCGGTGTGCCACGTTGTTATGTGCCGTAGAACGCACGGGAAAAGCGGCTTAATCTCCGCGACACAAAAAAGGCACTCCGTCAATCTCCGCTCTGCGTGTCTTCTCTCACGGTGCGCCCGTTAAGAGGTTGTACGGGGCGGTTGCTCTCGCCGATAAGGTTAGAAAGCGTTTCGATCTGCTCCGCTGACATAGTGACGGGCTCGACCATCACGTTCCAGGCGACACCTTGGCTGCAGGGCGGCGTGGTGAGTGAGCCGCTGTAGCGGTAGGCGAAGCGGCTTTCGGGTAGCAAGGCTTCGGCTTCGACGAGTTCGAGCGCGGTCTCCTCCCCCTCTTCCTCCGGCGCGTTCGCTAAAACCTCACGTAGCGCTTCATTCTCCGCGCCCTCTTGCACGAGCACGCCAATAACCGCCAAGTCCCCCTCGGCGTCGGGGTTGCTGTGAACGAGGTGAATCTCCGCCTCGGTCAAGTCGCCGCCAAGGGCGTGCTCGCTCGGCGTGTGGAAGTGAAACTGTAAGAGGTCATAGCGCGTGTCGCTCAGTCTGATGAAGCTACCCGTTTCGTAGTCGACTTGCAGGGTGTGACCGTTGTTGACGATATCTAAGAGCGAGTTGTCATAGTTGATCTGAATGTCAGCAAGGTTCTCTTCGGTAACGGCGTCCGCGTTGATGTCGATGGGCGACTGCGCTTCACCAACGGCGCAAAGCTCGTACGCCCCGTCAAGTTCGCCCCAGTTTTGCGGCCCGGTTTCGCCTCCGTAGCTCCACTCGGTTTTCTGGGCGGAAGCTGAAACGAGCAGCAGCGCGAGTAGAAGTCCGAACGTTATTTTCACCATGTCCCCCTTTTCAAAGACCTATTCACCATTTCATAGGCTTGACGGACGTAAAGTGAGAAACTTTACACCACATGACTTTATCCACTTGGACCCGCTGGGTAAACTGAGCGTATGAGTGCGCGCGTAAACAGCCTCGAGGCTCGAGCTATTCTCGAGCACTTGTCCTCTAATGCAGCGAACGTCCTGCAGCGCACCGCGTCTTTGGAGAACCCTCTTTACCTCGTAGGCGGTAACGTGCGCGACGCGTTCCTCTCTCTTCGTACCTCTGAAGAGATACCGGCGGCTCGAGACCTAGACCTCGTTACCGAAGGGAGCGCGCAGGCTTTGGGCAAGAAACTCCAAGCGGTCTTCGGCGGCTCTCTCACCTGTCACGACGCCTTTATGACCTGCACGCTGAGCCTTCCCGCCCTAGAGATTGACATCGCGGCGGCGAGGGAAGAAAGCTATCCCTTTCCCGGCTCGCTGCCCGAGGTCAGGCGGAGCACGTTGGAAAAGGACCTCTTGCGCCGCGACTTCACGCTCAACGCGCTCGCCGTGCGCGTCTCTCCGCCTGCGCTGATCGACCTCTTTGGCGGTTTAGAAGACCTGAAACGTAAACAGCTCCGCACCCTCCACCCGAACTCGTTCACCGATGACCCTACGCGCATTCTACGTGGGGCACGGCTCGCGGGGCGTTTAGGCTTCACCTTTCACCCTGGCACGGCTGAAGAACTGACCTCCACATTAGCGGCAGGTGCAGCGCGTACGGTAAGTCCGTCGCGCCTCAAAAACGAACTCTTGCTCACGCTCGCCGAGCCGCAGGTTGCGCCAGCGTTAGGGGTAATGGCGCGTTACGGCGTTCTTGCCCAGATGTTCGGATTTCAGCTCCACGCAGTGCACTTAGAGCAGTTGGAGCGTCTGGATGAGCGGCGGCGCGTAGAGGGCGTACCGGATGAAAGCTATCTTCTCCTCCTCTTAACAAGCGTGCGCGAAGATAAGCTCGGGGCGCACGCCGACACCTTCGGCTGGTCCAAGCGGCGTTTAGCGAAGCGCCGCTTGCTCTTAGCAGAACAGGACACGTTGGATGAACGCGCTTTAGACCCCTCGGTGAACGCCGCTCTGCGGGCGCGTCGTCCTGAGTTAAGAGAGAGCTTGGAGCGCTTAGAAATCCTCGCCGAACGCCCCAAGCTGAGCGGCAAGGACGTGTTAGAGTTGGGCTTACCCGAGGGTCCGGCGGTTGGTAAAGTGCTCCTAGAGGTGGCCAGAGCGCGAACCGACGGACGCCTCGATTCTTTGCAAGCAGAACGAGACTTCGCTCAAACCCTTGTCGAACAGCGCCTCAGCGCTCTAAAGGGTGACGCGAACGCCGACGCAGATACCAACCAGGAGACCGCATGATTCTCGACTATCTACTCTACGGAACCTATAGCGCCAACGACCTCATCATCGTGGCGATTGTGATGATCTTCGCTTTCGTATTTCACAACTACTTTCAGGCGTGGATGGCGTCGCGTTACGGCGACTCGAGCCCCCGCTTTTCAGGTTTCTTGAGCTTCGACTTGCAGCAACATTTAGAGCCTATGGGCGTGCTCTTCCTCTTTTTGTTGGGCTTCGGCTGGCCCAAACCCATTCCGACGAATAGCCGCAACTATAAGGGGCGCGGTCAGCAAGAGGCGATCGTCTGGTACAGCGGTCCGGTGGCGTATCTTATCGTCGCGTTCGTCGCCACGCTCTTAGCGGTCATCGTCAACGGGTTTAACAGTCCGGTGTTGGCGCGTTCATTTATCTTAGCCTCCTCCACCGCTATTATCCACGCGGTCATCAACCTCTTCCCGGTCTACCCCTTAGACGGCGCGAGAGCCGCCCTCGCTTGGGGCAACGCGGACGTGCGGCGCACGATTCAACAGATCGCTTCGTACGGCTTTATCGGCTTTATCGCGGTCTTTTTGCTCCTCAGCCTCACGGGGATTTTGGGGGGGCTCGAGCGTCTTTTTCAGGCGGGCATCTTGCGTCTCGTCAGCCTCATTCCCGGTTTGTAGATGCCCTTAGTTAAGTGTTATTAGGCTTGCTCCAGAGCGCTCCGCTCGTCTTTACCCTCATCGCGGTGATTCTGCTCTACAGCTTGGCGCTGCACGAACTCGGTCACGCCTGGGTTGCCGACAGAGTCGGTGATAAGACTGCGCGCAACTTAGGGCGCGTCACGTTCAATCCGCTTAAACACCTAGACCCTATCGGCACGCTGCTCATCTTGGCGGTAGGTTTTGGCTGGGCGAAGCCCGTACCGATTCGCCCGAACAACTTCAACAACTACCGCGTGGGGATGTTTTTGGTCTCTATTGCAGGCGTAGTCATCAACGTGCTCATTGCTCTGCTCTGCCTCGTTATGCTCCGGGCGCTGGGCGTCAACCTAAATAATGTGCAGCAGATTTTTCCGCAGAACGGCACGCTTACAAATCCTTTGGCTTACGGGCTCTTCTTCGCCGCACAGATCAATATCCTCTTGGCGGTCTTCAACCTCTTCCCTATCCCGCCCCTCGACGGCTCGAAGGTGCTTCAAGCCTTCGCGCCCGCGAGTTGGCAGCGCGCGATGTGGCAGTTGGAGCGCTACGGCTTCTTCATCGTGATTGCGCTCGTCGTCTTTTTTGACGATCAGGTCTTCGGCTTCATCAACACGATTACGGTGTGGTTGATGCGACTCGTGTTGGGGTAGGACTGTCGTCGGTAGGATTCTGAGGAAGTATAACTGCGCGCGGAACATAGCTGACCTCACCTGAGAACTGTTTTGTCGCCTTGTCAAAATGGAGCGGATCGAGGACAAGCCTCGGCTTTTCGTACCTCCGCCCGCCTCCGACGCCGTGCGACGAGAGCCACAGTGCTCCGTCCGGTCCGGTGAAGGGGTTGCCGTGTCCAACTTCGCGGAAAGGGTTGTCGGCGGACTGAGCGCACGCCTTCTCAAAATCAGCGCGGCACGCGCCGTAGACCGGGTTATTCTCGTATTTCGTATATGGCCCTAGAGGATGCTCGGCGGTGGCGTAGCCGACTTCGTAGCCCCGCGCCGTCCCTGACCAGAAGAGGTAATAGGTACCGTCCCTTTTGACCATGAACGGACCCTCATTGATAGCGCTACCCCAATCGCCAGGCGTTTCAGAATCCGCGATGACCTGGGTCTGCTCACTAATGGCAGCAAGAGGCTCCAAGCTTATCTCCGTCACAGTGATGCCCGTTTGCAAGGCGTAGACACGCCCGTCGTCGTCCGCAGAAAGGCTTGTGTCGTTGCCGCATAAGAGAGGCGCGTCAGGCGTCAGCACTTCGTAAGGTCCGGTGACGGTCTCTGAGGCGGCTACCGCGAGACTCTGCTTATCGCACACACCGCTCGTATCCTGCGCCGAAAAGGTGAGGTAGAACTTGCCCTGGTGCGCAAAGATTTCAGGAGCCCAGAGGAGCGTATCCGCCCAGGTGAACTGCGCGTTGCGCACCAAAAAGCCGGGCACCTCTCGCCACCTCTTTAAGTCGGAAGAGGACCAAAGCTTGATGCCGGGCCACGCTCCGGGGTCCGTCTCAGAAACGCCCTCTTGCATATACGTCCCCGTCATATAGTAGGTGCCCTCGACGTTCAAAATCGTCGGGTCGCGAATCCAGTCGGGTCCTTGGCGGATAGGGTTACGCCAGGTAAATACGGTCTCCCCCCGCGGAACGGACGATTGACAGCCCGCAAGCACGGCGAGAATGAGCAAAGCACCTAAAAGAAGTTTGACGGGGAGGGTGCAGGTCATCTACTTACGTCGCGACGGTCCCCGCACCTACGCCCGCGCGCCAACCGTTAAGTTGCGCCTTGAGTTCCAAAACTTTCTCGGGCTGAGCACCTGCTAAGTTGCGCGTCTCGCCTGCGTCTCTGCGCAGGTCGTAAAGCTCCACTTCACCCGTGTCGAAAAACTCGACGAGCTTGTAGTCTCCCTTGCGAATCGCGCCCGAGGAGCGTCCGCCGTCCGGGTGCGGATGGCTGCGCGGATAGTGCCAGTAGAGGGCGCTGCGCTCAGGGGTTTCGCCTCTGAAGAGTGGGAGGAGGCTCGAGCCGTCGAGCGAGCGCGGCGTATTCATAGCAGAAGACAGTTCCGTAAAGGTCGGGTAGAAGTCCATCGTCGTCGTCGCCACGTCCGAGCGCGTCCCCGGCGCAATCATAGCGGGCCAGTGCGCGATTAAAGGCACGCGGATGCCCGCTTCGTAGAGGTGCGACTTCGCGCCGCGCGCGTCTGAGGGCGACATGGAGAGGTGGTCACCGCCGTTGTCCGAGGTGAAAACGACGAGCGTGTTTTCTAAAAGCCCGGTATTTTCGAGCGTCTGGATGATCTGTCCGACGCCTTCGTCGATACTTTCTAGCATCGCGGCTAGCTGCGGCTTGTGCTTTCTCGAGCCGCGCTTGCGCTTATACTTCGCCACTTTTTCGGGCTTGCCCTCCAAGAGTGTATGGACCGCGTAGTGTGAGAGGTACAAGAAGAAGGGCTCATCGCGGTGCCGCTCGATAAAGCTGAGCGCTTCGCGGTGCAAGGCGTCGGTCAAGTGTTCGCCCTTGGGCGCTCTGACCTCCGGCATGAAGTCGTAAGGCGCGAAGTAGTCGCCGTGCGCGATGTAGCGCGTTTCGGAAAGGTGCACCTCATCCCAGCCGTGTTTGGAGGGCTCACCGCGCCTTTTGTCGTAGTCGCCTGTGAGATGCCATTTGCCGACTAAGCCCGTCGCGTAACCCGCCGACTTCAGGGCTTCGTTGAGGGTGAGGTGGTTGGGGTCTAAGTACTTCTCATCGTGCTCTTTCAAAAAGTCAGTGATGCCCGTGCGAGCGGGCGCGAGACCCGTCATCAGCGCTGCCCGCGTCGGTGAGCAGACGGGCGCGGCGGCGTAGGCTTGAGTAGAAGGTCATGCCGCCCCGTGCCAGCGCGTTGATGTGCGGCGTTTCGTTAAAGGTGTTGCCCGCGCAAGACAGCTCATGATCGCCCAAGTCGTCCACAAGGATAAAGATGATGTTGGGTGAGCCCATAGGGACGGTGCGCGGAGGGGGCGTGACTTTGGCTTTCGCTTCAGGTGCACACCCCGCGAGGAGTGCGCCCGCTCCGACGCTTGCAAGTAGGCGCAAGACGTCGCGGCGTGAGGGGGTCTCTGACATACCCCTATGAAGCCACAGTCATTCCTCACACCTCGTTGAAACTTTAACGTTCATTAGAAAGATGTGAGCGTCATCACGCGGATGGATACGGCGTTCACTACATCTGCTGAGCTAAAATAACGCAAGTATCACCTCGAAACGTGCGTGCCAGACGTTGAATTTGCAGACTGAGGGCGTTTATGACCAGATGATACCTGCTGTAAATGTGTCAAATTCTTCATGTTGTGGCGTTGTGAGTGGTGGAGGCTCGAGCCCCATTTCCAACCTTCACAGACCTGGTAGACTCAGCCTAGTGAGTGACATTCGGACCGCACCGACAGGTGAACGCGCCAAAGCGTTTGGTGCCTACTACACACCTGATAAAGCGGTTAATCTCATGGTGCATTGGGCAGTGCGGCAAACGGACTTTAATGTGATCGACCCTAGCTTCGGCAACGGCGTCTTTTTAGAAGCCTCTGGGCGTCAAGTTGCTCGCCCGAGCGAACAGATTTATGGCATTGAGCTAGACGAGATTGTCTATAACGCGAGCAAAAAATACTTAGAGAGCCACTATCAGATTGTCAAGCTATGGCAAGGTAACTTTTTCGAGTCGGATAGCTTCTTTGAGGACAACTTTGACCGCTCTTCGCCTGTGGAGGCGTTTGAGGCAGTTGTAGGCAATCCGCCCTTTATCCGCTATCAAAGCTTCAAGGGAAAAGAACGAGCGCTCGGGCTCGAGCGCGCAGCAGACTTAGGCGTCAATTTGCCCAGACACGCAAGTTCGTGGGCTCCTTTTTTGGTGCACGCCGTTAGCCTCATCAAACCTGGAGGACGCTTAGCGATGGTTGCGCCTGCGGAGTTGGGTCACGCGGCGTATGCTAGGCATGTTCTTGAGTTTCTCCTCAACCAATTCGCCACACTTAATATCCTCACCTTCCAAAAGCGCCTTTTTCCCACTTTAGGAGAAGACACCTTTATTGTGTTGGGCGAAGCGAAAGGAGGTGAGGCGAGCGTTTTCAACCTCGTTGACGTAAAAGACGCAGATCGCTTAGAAGCGTTTATTGCCGAAAAATCTTTGAGCGCGGTGGGTCACGTGAAGACGCTCAGCCGCGAAGAGGTCTCGAGCCTCAAAGCGGGGCGAACGCGCTTACTCGGGCATCTTCTCGAGCCTAAAGTGCGAGCCCTCTACCGTCACCTCGCACTACGCGCGCACGTCAAAACATTCGGCTCAGTGGCTCGTATCGGTATCGGGTACGTCACGGGTGCTAATGGTTTCTTCCACCTGTCGCAGCAGGAGATAGAGACCTTCGATATACCTATGCACTACTGCGCGCCCTGCCTCCGCCGCAGCAGCAACTTGAGCGGTCTCTTTGTGTCAGAAAGTGATTGGCAACGCCTCGAAGAGGAGAAGAAGTGGTTGCTCGAGATACCCACAAATCAGCCCTTCGAGCGCCTACCGGCAGGAGTCCAGGCTTACTTAGGGCGAGAAGGCGAAAAAGTCCGTCAAGGCTACAAGGTCAGCAAGCGAAACCCCTGGTACGCAGTTCCGCACGTCAAACGCGGCGCGGCGCTACTCACCTACATGTCGAATAGCGGACCGAGGCTCGTCCACAACACCCTCGGCGCACCTGCACCCAACACACTGCACACCGTTGAGCTTCCCGAAACGATTTATGAAGAGTCTATGAGCGTAGACATCAAGCACCTCGTCATCTCCTGGTACACCTCTTTAACCTTTTTAAGCGCCGAAATAGAAGGGCATAGCCTCGGGGGTGGGATGCTCAAGCTCGAGCCCGGCGAGGCGCGTAAAGTTTTAGTGGCGCTGCCTCATCACCTCTCTGAAGATGACCTCGATGTTACGTACAAAGCGATAGATACATCTCTAAGAGATGGTGACCTCGAGGATGCTTTAGATATCGGTGACGCGCTTGTACTGCGAAAAGGCTTAGGGCTAGAAGAGGATGGATGCACCCTCTTGCGGGAGGGATATCACTATCTGCGTGACAGGCGAATGAAGCGCTAACTCACAGCTTTTGTAGACGCTCGAGGGAAGCGTGAACGTAGGCTAAATGGCAGCGCTTTTCAGCGTCGTGAACCAGTTCCATGTACCTTATCTCTTCAGCTTTTAAGGTCTGCCAAGCTGCTCCCGCAAAGTTGGCGAGCACAAAGTTCACAGCTAAAATCCCGTCCAATGGTTTATGGTCTAGGCGGGGAGACTCAAGCAAAAGATGTGACCCGTAATCGAAGTTTTGCGATTCCCAGATTTTCCTACCGCCGTGATGAAAGTGATAGTCGGGGTGCTCAAACGAACTCTTACCCCCTAGATGTTTGTCGAGATGCCAAGCGTCCATCAGAGGTTCAGCGTTTTGGCTCAAGCCGTGCAAAACGACGTTGACACTTAGGTGCGTAAAAGGATCATCGGATAGGCTCTCGTCTAAACACATACCACTGAGCGACACGCTCAACTCAACTGTGTCGAGTTCTGCCCCTTCGGGTTTCGAATGTCGTAGCTCGTCAAAATCAAGGTTGAACTCGAGACCGGCAAATTCATAGCTCCACAAAAGCTCGCCGTGTGGAGCGCTATCTCCGCATTGTCCCGCAGCACTGAGGAGCGGGCTTGCGTCCCTAACGAGTCCTGCCACTTGCAAAATCTCCGCGAGGCTTCGCAGTTCACGCGCTCGTTCTTTTCTAAACTCCTTTGCCCGCCTCAACTCCTTTGCTCGCCTCGCATTCACGCTAGGAAGAGGCTACTCCGTCACCTTGCAATCTGGCTCTTAGTCTCGGCAATCTCCCTTTATCGAGCGGGTCAAGTCGCAGCCCCTTCATGCGACGCTCGCGAGTTAGCTCAGCCTCGAGCGAGACGTAAAGCTTATCTTGCCATAACTTCGCGTTCGGTCTGTCAATGATGAGTCCATCGCGAGGGTCAAGAGGCTGTTGTAATGCTTGACAGAGCGTCCAAAAGGTCTCGCTGTATCCTTTACGGATAGGCTTTGCGGGTACTAACTCCTGCAAGCCCGTGTGCTCGCGGAGCAATTCGACGCGCTGAGAGGCGGGCATTGTTCGTAGGGGCAGCGTATCGTCAGCTAGGGAGCGCCACCAGGTCACGAGGGGAACAGCCCACCAACGCGGCCAACCTTCTCTAAACGGTCCAGTAAATCTAGCTGTTTCACTAAGCTTGCCTTTGAGCTTTTCCCAATCTTCTGAAGTGGCAGTGTCCACGCCGAGACGCGCGGCTAATGTCAACTCATCAATAAGCGGTCCCGGTTTGCTAAGCAGCTCGCGAAGAATGAAACGAGCATACTCATGCGCGGGTAGAGGACTTCCCCTACCTTCAAAGTAACTCAGAATTCTTGGGTCGAGAAATTCGGGAGGTTCTTCGAGACCGAGAAACTTGTGAAACTGAGAACCTGGACCTCTCTTCTTGGAACGCACCGCAGCAATCTCCTGGTAGCCCCTAGCTAAGGACAAAAGCTGATAAGCTATCACTTCTGCTCTTTTCGCATCATTACTGATATCCGACTTGAGACACTTCAGATCGAAGAGGTCGTGACTCGTGTCATCGCGCGTGTAGCTCTGTTGCAACCTCTCATCCGTTGACAAAAGCACAATGGGCGTTTGAAAGGCTTTAGAGTCTTCCGTCGCCCGTGTACGAATTTCCTGAGCGAGCGTCGTCGCTCTAAACTCCGCCTTGCCTGCCTCAGAGTCTGGCTGCCAATTTGGAAATTGGTCTAAGCGCAAATCAAGAATAAGACCGTCAAAGGTTTGCAGATCGAGCCAGGGAAGTTGGTTGTGGTAGGGCAAAGGAGGATGATGTTCAATCTCGAGGTCTCTACCGCGCTGCTGCAACTCTCGCAAAAAAGGTCGCACAGCTTCAGGCTTTTCGTCGTCTAAGTAAAGATATTTAGTAGCCATAAGCCTCAAGTTCCTTTGGGGTCGCTTCAGGAAATTCTATTCTAAAGCAAGTTGCATACCCTTTTTGGGACGCAACCAAAGAAACGTCACCGTTGTAGCTCGTAGCAATATCGTCTACAATCTTCAGACCCAAGCCCGTACCTTGAATTTCTTCTTCGTCAGTGGCGTAGCGCCCTGCGGTTCCAGTCGTTGTGAAAAATGCGTTGAAGATTCGCTCCTCATTCTCCTTAGGTATACCGTCACCGTTATCCGCAAATTCCAAATAGACCTTTTTACCCTCTTTTCCAACTCGGATGAAAATTTTTCCGTCACTTCTCGCTCTCGCAATCGCCTTACGAGCGTTTGTATAGAGATTGAACAAAACCGAACTCCATTCGGAAGAGTGCATTGGACAGGTCATAAGATCAGTACCGACAACCTCGGGCTGTTCTACGCAAATACCAACGCTTTTTGCTGCGAGCTGCACCGTATTTACAAAATTTTTAGCAACTTTAGCCGCGTCTTGTGGCTCGAGTTCCCGGTTGATATTGTCAGAGACTGACTTCTGAAAATACACTGCGTAAGCCTGAAACCTCTGAATGTTGACTAATAAGTCATGAGCAATCTCACGCCGCTCTGAATCAGGTGATGTAGCTTCTAAAATATGCTTGGCACTCAGGGAAGCCGCGCCCAAAGTCTGCTGAACTTCATGGGTGAACTCACTGATGGTGAGACCTAAGCTAGCAAGTACGCGCAGCATCGAAAGTTCTTCGAGAACATCGCTCTGAATAGCAGCCGCCATTTTGAGCTGTTTTGAAACGCCTTTAAGTTGCTTCGCCTCATCAGATTGACCTGCGCCGACCAGCTCTTTCGCCAACCTATCAACCGATTTGATCGCTTTCGTAATAACCGCCGAGGGGTCCGTTTTATAGTCTTTTTGACTCGCCGTGATTTTCTTACCTCTCGCTTCAGCAACTTTGGTGGCTGCAGCTTTGAGTACTCTATGCGTGAAGTCTTGTAACTCTTGAAATGCCGAGTTTTCTAGGAGTCCTTCGCGGCTGGATGTTTCCTCAAAGTAGTCGCCTCCTATGTCGACTATTTCAATGAAGCCGAAGAAGTTGATATTGCCAATAGCAGGTAGAAAAGAGCGGCGTCTAGCAAGCTCGTCCAGACCAAGCCAATCATTGTCAGAGTCGCCGTAGGGCGAGACTCGGAAGCCGTTTCGGTAAACTCTGATGCCGCCCCTTTCTTGGGCTAAATCTCTGATCATTTTGTTCGCTGAGCGAGGGAGAAAATTGGCTCCAGAACCGTTGTAGATGAAGTAGTAAGCCTTCAGCCTTGTATTTTGCAAACTGTTAAAAGCAAGTTCTCTATTTTCTCGGCTATCCCTAATAGATTGATCAATTTCAGCAAGCTCGAGCCTATCCGACGCAATAGACCAAAATCCCTTTCCCTTATTATCGACGTAGCCTTCTATCTCAGCCAGCGCGTGCTGAAAAATCTCCGTCGTTTCGTCGGCGACAAGCTCGAATTCTCCTGCAACCTCGCGCAAGAGGTCAATTTTGAAGCCGGGGTCAATGCGGGCTTCGCCCTTCTCAGAGAGCGGAAAGGGCTGGATAAGGTCTGAGACGTATTTGTAGACCTTTTTGATCGCCGCTTCGTTCCAGGCTTCGCGCAGTCCGTCGATGAGGAGCGTCGTCCCCTCTTCTTTTTGCTTAGGGATTTCAGTGATACGGCTGGAGATGCTCGCCAAATCTTGACCTGCCGCAAACCTGTCCCAATCTACGATCACTCTGAGCGCAACCGAACTGCCCTTCGTCTGCGTCGTAATCGTGAGTCTGTCCCCGAGCCGCTGCACTGCAAAGCGCCCGATGCCTTTACGCCCTGCGCGCTGGCGTTTGTACCTCGGCGAGATGGGTTCGTCCACCTTTTGCCCTGAGGCGAGTCGCATAAAACCGTTCACGAGCTGGTCTCGCGTCATCCCTAAGCCGTCATCGGTTAGCTCGAGCCTACCCCCCGGCGCGTCCGCTTCTGAAAAAACTAGCGTGACTTTACGCGCATCTGCGTCGTAGGCGTTTTTAACGAGTTCAGCAACCGCCGTTTCTTGCCGCGCCACGAGTTCGCGCCCTAACCGGCTGATAAGACTTGCGTCAACCGAGAAGCGAACTGCGTTGGGGTCAGACTTGGTGAGCGCGTTAGACAGCGCTAAAAGCTCATCGCCATCGACCTCATCTTGGCTCAGTACGTCGATGAGGGCGCTTTTCAAGCTTTCTTCCTCCGCGAAAGTTTTCATAATATTATCTTACGCCGCTCAGCTTTTCGTCTCAAATAGCGCGCTACCTCTGGGTGCAGGGGCGCAAAACCTGCACCCTCACCTGAGCCTCTCTTACGGTCAAATTCGCGTTTCAGGCGTAGGGTGGAAAGTGTGATAAGACTTGTGATTGTATCCTCTTTTATCCTCAAAGACGCTCTTCCGAATTCAGCAGAAAGCCGCCCATGAGTCGCACCCTCTGGCTCGCCCGCCACGGCAACCGCGAAGACTTCGTGGACGACACCTGGCGCGAGAACGCCGAACGCCCCGACGACCCCGGACTCTCGCCCGACGGTTTAGAGCAAGCCGAGCAGCTTGCCGAGCGCCTCAAAGACATTCCTATCGACACGATTTTCGCCTCGCCCTATCTGCGCACGGTGCAAACCGCGCAGATTATTGCGGAGGCGCTCGACAAGCAGGTGTTTTTAGAGCCCGGCTTAGGCGAAAAGCTGAGCGAGACCTACTTTTCGGGGGAGCCTGAGATTCTTACGCACGAGCGCATAGCCGAAGACTTTCCCAACGTCGAACTCGGGCACGAGCCTCTCTTACACCCCGTCTTCCCCGAAGACGACGAGGCCAATGTGTCGCGCATGGGCGAAGCCGCCGAACTCATCGTAGAGAAGTACGAAGGCACGCTCCTCTTTGTCGGTCACGGCGCGACGGTCAGCGGCGTAGTGCAGGCGCTTACGGGCAACCGCGAGAACGCCGCGCCTTTATGTAGTTTGACAAAGCTCGTGAAAGAGGGCGAGCACTGGCGGCTAGCGTTTAGCAATGATGTGTCGCATTTGGATGAGGTGGAGGAAGAGGTGCGGCTGAATTAACTCACGCCGTAATAATCTGAATCGCCGCTAGAATCACGCCCACCGCAGCAATCGCGCTTAAGATGACGGTCTGCGAGTGGGCGATTTTGTTCTCTAAATCCGTTCTGAACCTCTCGATTTTGGCGTCTAGCTTAGCTTCTAGTGCGTCAATTTTACCATCTAGCTTGACTTCTAATGCGTCAATTTTACCGTTGAGCTTGACATCCAATGCGTCAATCTTATCGCCCATCCGCCTTAGCTCTTCGCTCAGCTTGACCTCGAGCGACTCAATGCGCCGATTCTGCTCGCTGAGCTGAAAGCGGCTCGACTCAGTGAATTCTTGCACCGCTTGGGTGTTGGCGTCGATGATTTTCTCGAGCATCGTGAAGCGCTCGCCTTGCTCTAGGCTTTGAACGGAGCGTTTAAGCGTATCCACTTCATCTCGCAGGGCTTGATAGTCGGACATCTGTGTCCATTATAGCGTGTCGACAAAGAGGTCATCGCTCGGTCATCTCAGAGCAATGATTTGTAAAACTCTAAGGTCTCCCGCGCCACCGCCTGCCAGCCGAACTTCTCCTCCACACGCTTTCTCGAGGCTCGCCCCATCGCCTCCAACCTCTCGGGGTTCTTTAGCAACTCATTCACCGCCTCAGCCAAAGCTTTAGAGAACTTCTCCGGCTCCTTGGACTCAAAGTCGTTCTCCCCCGCTCTCTCAAAAGGGACGAGCAAACCTGTCTCACCGTCGTTGATAATTTCCGGGATGCCGCCCACCGCCGACGCCACCACGGGCGTTTCACACGCCATCGCCTCTAAGTTGATGATGCCAAAGGGCTCGTAGACCGATGGGCAGACGAAGAGCGCCGCGTGCGTGTAGAGCGTGATGATGTCCTCCCTCGGGACCATCTGCCGGACCCAAACGATATTTTGGTCTCCCTCCGCCCGCGCCGTCTCGACGCGCTCCGTCATCTCCGCTTCTATTTCTTTCGTGTCGGGTGCGCCTGCGCAGAGGACGACTTGGGTGCCGGGGCGAAAGTTTTTGATCGCGTTCACAAGGTGCAAGATGCCCTTTTGCCGCGTGATGCGCCCGACGAAGAGGACGTAAGGGGTGCTGGGGTCGACGCCGTAGCGCCCTAAGACCTCTTTATCAGGCTTAGGCTTGTACTCGTCTAAGTCGATGCCGTTAGGGATAACGCGGGTGCATTCAGAAGGAACGCCGTAAAGCGCGTTCACGTCGCGCTTCATCGACTCGGATACCGCGACGACGCCGTCCGCGTTTTGATAAGCGGTGCGCTCGATCCAGGTACTCGCGACGTAGGCGCTGCCGAGTTGTTCGACTTTCCAGGGGCGGTGGGGCTCTAGGGAATGCGTCGTCAAGACGAGTTTCGCGCCCGTGAGTTGCTTGACCAAGCAGCCCGCAAGGTGCGCGTACCAAGTGTGACAGTGGACGATGTCGGCGTTTTGAACGCTGCCTGCCATCACGAGGTCGCGCTGCAAGGTGTCCATAAACTTCGCGTGGCGCGGGTCTTGCGAGGGTGGGGTGAAGTCAGGCTGGATTCCTTTTACGCTTAGATTGCCCTGCTGCTCGTCCTGCTCACCGAAAGAGAACACTTGGACGGTGTGAGAAGCGTCCTCTAGGCGCACCAACTCTTTTGTCAGATACTCGACGTGGACGCCCGCGCCGCCGTAGATATTGGGGGGGTATTCGTTGGTCAAAATCGTGATGTTCATGGGGAGTCCTCTCGAGGCGAATCTGCCCGCTCACCCGATGTTACCTTGCCCGACTCCGTTGTATTGAGGACGTTGAGGCGGTGCAGAGCGCGGCGAAATTTGTGCTCGGTTGTCCTGAATCTACCGAGTTAGGGCGTAATGCCCGTCCACAAAGCGCGTCACGCTGTAGCCTCTTCCGAAAAGCTCCAAAAATACTTCACGCTGCGCGAGCCGCCACGCTAAAGCTTTATCCGGGTTTTTAGACCTCAAAGCGTTGATATCGTCAGGCGTTGCTACGTAAAGAAGAGGTTCGTCCGTGAAGTCAGGCGTAAGCACATCCGCGTGAAGGGCGTAGACGTGTGGTGTGTCCTGCAAAGAGGGTCGAGCAAGAGGTGGTTGAGGTCTACCAGACGCCAACTCATCCACCTCTGCACGCAACAAATCCCAATAGACAACGAGCCTGTCACTGGGCAGTTCGCCGTTGAGGTCTCCTCCCATTACACCGTAAGGGTTGACGAGATACTCGAACGATATTCCGCCTAAATACTCCAAGTTGAGTTTTGCGTTTTTGACCTGTAAAGGGTCGAAGGTCCACGTGACCCACTTCAAGCCTCGCTCCAAACACCACGCACGCTGGAACCACTTGAGCCGCTGACCGATACCTAAACCACGATACTTAGGCAAAACCGCCATCATGTGTGAGTGAAGACCAATGGAACCGTTTTTATAGTAGGTAGGAAAGCCGTAAACGAAACCGCAGAGTGTTCGTTTGTATCTGCCCCGGTCCACCTCTTCATACCACGCACCCGCAACGAGTCCACCCGCGTGAACCGCCGCGCTCAGGTGCGACGCCGCTAAGACCTCCAGCTCAGAGAAGCCCCACACCGAGCGCTGAACCTCTTCACAGCGTTTGAGATCGTCAATATGAGAGAGGCCGCGAATTGTAACGTTGAATGGAGAGGCGGGCTGCACCTCTCCATCCTACCGCCTTACAAAACTCATCAAGAGGTTGCAGCCTGAGGACCTACCTCGCTCTACCTCCAAGCTGAGAGCTGAACGCGGTCGCTAACCTGACAAGCTGAAAGGCTGACACGCCTCCCTACAGCGCTTTATCCCCGTACCACAATCCACATTCTGTCTTCTCCTGCCCTTCCCAGCGCCCCGCACGCACGTCTTCGCCTTCGCGCACCGCCCGCGTCACGGGCGCGCAGCCGATGCTCAGAAAGCCCCGCCAGTAGAGCGGGTTGACGGGGAGGTCATGGTCTTTAGCATAGGACTCCAAGTCTCCCCTCGAGAGGTGCGCCAGCGGGTTCACCTTAATATAGTCGCCGCTGTCCTCGACGGTGTTGAGCTGCGCCCGCGTCTCGCTCTGGAAGCGGCTGCGGGCGCTGAGGAGCGCGCTCGGCTGCTTTTCGGCGAGGTAGAGGCGCAGGGGCTCCAACTTGCGCACCTGGCAGCAGTTCGCCGTGCCGCACGCGGGCAATTCATCTTTGGGTGACGCAGGCTGAAGCGTCGTCAGGGTGATTTCGGGGTAGCGGGCGGCGATGGTGTCCCTCGTTTGCAGCGTTTCGGGAAAGTGCGAGAGGGTATCAATGAAGACAACCTCTCCCCTAAATCCTGCACGCACGGCGAAGTCAACCAGCACCGTGCCGTTCAGGTTGAAGCCGCTCGTCATCATGAGGTCGGGGTAGCGCTCCAAAGCCCAAGCGATGGCTTCTCTAGGGTCGGGAATGTTCTTAGTCATGGCCCCTGACCTCTTGTAGCTGAGTTGTTTGCTCTTGCAACGCTTCGACGCCTTGACGGTAACAGAAGTCCCCGAAATGCTCATCCGGCTGACGCTGCTCTTTCCAAAGTTTGAAAAGGGGCGCGACGGTTCCCAAGAGGTGGTCTTGGTCAACCAAGTCGGCGTATTCTTGCGCCAGCCGCGCGCCGTTAAACGCACCGCCGACGTAGAGCTTGTACTTGCCCGGCGAGCGCCCGATAAAGGCGAGTTCGGCAGTGTGGGGGCGGGCGCATCCGTTGGGGCAGCCGGTCATGCGGATGACGATGTCTTCACTCCCTAAGCCTAAGGACTCGAGTTCACCTTCCAAATCATCAATCACACGCGGCATCACCCGCTCGGACTCCGCCAAGGCGAGCCCGCAAGTCGGCAGGGCGGGGCAGGCGATAGAATAGCGCCGCGCCTTGGTGATCTCCTCTTTCGTGCGGATACCGTACTCGCGTAGCATCGCCCGGAGTGGCTCCTCATCCTCTTCTTTCAAATCCACGAGCAAGAGGTTGTGCTGCGCCGTGATGCGCACCTCGCAGCGGAAGTGCTCGAGGATGGCACGCAGACCAGAGCGCAGCCGCATCTCGCCCGCGTCCTTGATGCGCCCGTTCTCCACCGGCACGCCGAAGTAGTAGCGCCCGTCACCCTGCTCGCGCCAGCCTAGGTGGTCATCCACACTGAATTCACCGACGTCCACCCAGGGTTGAATCTCGTGCTCGAGGCGTTCTTGCACAGTCGCGCGGAACTTCTCAATACCCCACTCGTCCACCAAATACTTCATCCGCGCCCGCTTGCGGTTCTCGCGGTTGCCGAAGTCGCGCTGAACGGTCACAATCGCTTCGACGGTGGCGATGAGCGCGTCCGGTGCGACGAAACCTAAGGGCTCGGCTAAGCGCGGAAACGTAGTGTCGTCGGTATGGCTCATACCCATGCCGCCGCCGACTAAGAGGTCATAACCGCGCAAGGTCTCACCCTCTAAAACCGGCACAATGCCAATATCTTGGGTGAAGACATCTACACAGTTATCGTGCGGAAACGCCACGCCGATTTTGAACTTGCGCGGGAGGTAGGTCTTGCCGTAGATAGGCTCTTGCTCGTCTGCGGTTGCCTTGTTGGATACGGCGGGCGGCACGGGGACTTGCTGTTTTTCGCCGTCGATCCAGAGGTCGTAGTACGCCGCACTGCGCGGCAAGAGGTGCGCCTCGAGTTCACGGCACACCTGGTCGATCAGGGCGTGTTCGCGGTCTTTTTGCGGCGCAGGGCAGCCCATCACGTTGCGGTTGACGTCGCCGCAGGCGGCGAGGGTGGTCACCAAAGCTTGGTTGAGTTCTTGGATAAGCGGCTTGAGGTCGCCCTTGACGACACCGTGAAGCTGAATGCCCTGGCGCGTGGTGAAGCGCATCGTGCCGTCGCCGTGCGAGTCGCAGAGCCTGTCGTGGACCAAGTACTGCTCCGCCGAGAGAATGCCTGCGGGCGCTTTCGAGCGCACCATAAACGAGTAGTCGCGGTCCTTGCCCTGTTTGCGGAGCTGCGGGCGCAGATCGCGGTTGTCCTGCTGATAGATGCCCGAGAACTTGAGGAGCTGGTAGCCCGTCTCATCGACGTTGGCGTTTTCGTTCTCGAGCTGCTCCCTCACCCCTTCGCTCAGATACCGGCTGGCAATCTTGATCTCTTCGACGCTGGGCTTGGGCGTGCGCTTGGGTTTGGTGGTTTTAGACTTAGGCTTTTGAGCTTCAGGCATAGGACTTCCCTAAAAGGTGAGGTTCGGTTTGGGTGGGAATAGGCAGTATGGTGTCAGCAGGAACATCGCGCCCCGAGGGGTAAAGATAGCGCGAACATAGGCTGAGAAGAACGCTTCACGGGGGTTCCTTTCACGTGCTCGAGCCTACCCCTGTAGGCTCTACCGCCATGACTCCGAGGCTACAAGTAAGTGATAATTTATGTCAAGTACATAGCTGACATCTTTTGTAAACTTTTGGGGTATAACGAGGTTCATGTCCTACACCTCTTCAGCTCACCTCTCCCCGGCGGGCTTCGTCTCGCTCGTCGGCGCGGGCCCAGGCGATCCTGAACTCTTGACCATCAAAGGTTTGCGCCGCTTGCAAAACGCCGAAGTCGTCGCCTACGACCGCCTCGTCAATCCCAAGCTGCTGCAGCACTGTCGCGCCGACGCGGAGCTTATTTACGTCGGCAAGCACGGCGTCCAGTCCTCGTATTCGCAAGAGGCTATCAGCGCGCTGCTGGTGGAGAAAGCGAAGTTAGGCAAAGAGGTCGTGCGGCTCAAGGGCGGCGATCCCTTCATCTTTGGGCGCGGCGGCGAAGAGGCACTGGCGCTTCGCGAGGCGAATATTCCCTTTGAAGTCGTGCCGGGCATCTCGTCGGCGGTGGCTGCGCCCGCCTACGCCGGGATTCCGGTCACGCACCGCAACCTCGCAGCGTCGGTGGCGATTGTAGCGGGGCATGAGGACCCGAGTAAAGTGGATTCCAGTCACGATTGGCACGCTTTAGCAGGCGTCGATACACTCGTAATTCTCATGGGCGTGGGTAGGCTAGAGGCGATTACCGAGGCGCTTGTTAGGGCAGGACGCTCGCCCGCTACGCCTGCGGCGATGGTGCGTTGGGGTACGACGGACGAGCAAGAAACGGTTGAAGGAACGTTGGCGTCTATTGCAGAAGAGGTGCGCGTCGCGGGCCTAAAAGCGCCCGCGACGCTCATCGTTGGCGAGGTGGTGCGGCTGCGCTCCGAGTTGCGCTGGTTCGATTCAGAAGTTGTAGAGCGTGCTCAACCTGCACCGGAACCTCTCAACGTCACGCTATGAACGCCGTTATTTTAGTTGGACACGGTAGCCTCCGCCAAGCCTCGGGCGCGTCGATGATTCGCTTAGCGGCACTTTTGCGCAAACAGGGTGTCGCGCCTATAGCCACGGCGGGTTTCTTGAATTTCAGCAAACCTACCGTTGCCGACGCAGTTGAGCGCTGCGCCCGCAAAGGCGCGACGCACATCGTTGTTCAACCTTATTTTTTAATCCCAGGCTTTTACGTCAAGCGCATCCTGCCCAAGCTCATCGCGGAGGCGAGAGCGGCGCACCCAGCCCTCACGTTTAGCATTGCCGACGCCTTCGAATATCACCCTGCGCTCGTCCAGATGGTCCTCGACCGGGCGGCGGTAGCGCGCACCAAGGCGCGCTGCGCGCTGCTCCTCATCGCGCACGGCACCCCTCACGAGGAGGCGAACGCGCCTATTTATGAGGTTGCCAAAACCCTTCGTGGCTTAGACTATGCAGCGGTCCAGGTGAGTTTCATGGAGATCAACACGCCCGACATCGCTAAAGGCATACAAAAGCTCGTAGATGAGACGAGCGCCGAGCAGATCGTCGCTGCGCCCTACTTTTTACAGCTCGGCGGGCACGTGGCGCTCGACTTACCCGAGGCGATTGGGACGGCGCAGGAAGTTTATCCGAATATTGACCTAAAGCTGGCAGACTATCTCTCCTACGACGCGCTGCTCACAGAGGTCATCGCGCAGCGTGTCTCTGCGCACTTGCCAGTTGCGCATTCAAACGTACCTACATCCATAAATTAGTCGTTCTTGTCGGTATCGCGAAGCGCTTCTCCGTAGCGCTGTGAGCGGTGCGCGTTTCAGGTGGTTTCCTCGAGGTACGCTATGTGATACGGATTCCGTTTAATTCCCTATCACCGAAAAATGCGTTCGATGATAGTTCATACACTCCATCCGTATCTTTGTTCCCGCTCGCATCCGCTCGGATTGATTCGCTACGCTAGCGAATCAATCGGAATTGGTATGAGTTACAGCACATCGCTAACTCACGGAGACGCAACCTTTATGAATCTGACTTACACGGCTAAAGAAAAGCTTATACGGCTCACCAAATCTGCAACGAACCTCCATAGACCTGACGGCTCGCCCAACGTCTTTGTCTTCGCCAGACCGCGCGGCGGCTCCACCTGGCTCACGGAGCTTATCCTGAGCCAGCCTACTTTCAAGGCGATCGACGAGCCGCTCAACCTCAGGCATAAGAGAATCCGCGACGAGTTGGGGTTCGACACTTGGGAAGCGTTTTACAGCGAAGGGGCGACGGCGGCGCTCGAGTCCTACTTCAGGCGCATCTGTGATGGGAGACTGCACACTAAAGACACGAACTTCTTCTACAACAAACACTACCGCTACCTCACGCGCCGCATCGTCTTCAAGGTCATTCACGGCGGCGAAGACAGGGTCAACTGGTTCCGCGACACCTTTAACGGGCGTATTGTCTTCCTGTTACGGCATCCGATGGCAGTAGCCGTGTCTTACGAGGAAATCTGTCGGCTCGAGTCGTTTATGAATAGCAGCTACCGGGAGCACTTCACGGACCAGCAGTTGACTTTTGCCGAGAAGGTGGCGCGTTCGGGCTCGTTCATAGAGCGCTGCGTGCTGTCCTGGTGCTTCGAGATGGCGGTGCCGCTCAGACAAGCCACCGACGACTGGGTTATCACCTCTTACGAGCAGCTCGTGTTGGAGCCCGCGCCTGTGCTTAAAGAACTTGCGCGCAAGCTCGAGCTGCCCGACACCGATCTTATGAATAAGCAGCTTCACGTGGCGTCTAACTCAACTTATAAGTCGGATGAGAAGACGCGGCAGATGCTCGGCAACACCCAAGAGCGCGAGCATCTCGTTAAAAAATGGCGAAACAAAACGACGCCGGAAGAGACGCGGCGAGCGATGGCGATACTAGAAGTTTTCGAACTGGACACCTACACCGCTGACGACGAACTGCCTCATAAGAGGTACTGGATAGAGCCGGACGCCTAATTTCTCGGTTCTATAGCAGGTATCAAAATCTGTCTCGCAAAGCTCGGAGCTGGTTTGAGCCAATCTCACTCTGGAGAACATCGACGAGCACGCACTTGATTGTGATGATATCTGCGTGATTCAAGACCAGTAATTATGATACTTGCTATATTTCGCACAACTGTCAGAGCTAGTATGAATAAGAAAGAGCGAGTGGAAGACCCACTCGCTCTTTCTTGCTTCTGATGAGTTTAGCTTTGCAGTTAGTTACCAGCTATTACCACACCCTCGGTTGTAGTTTACAGAGTTCCGCTCGCTATAGCTCTTGTTGTCGCACGCTTTGTTGCCCTTACCGATGCTAAAGCCTACGGAGTCCGCGCCGCGAGAGATGTTGCCGGTCAAGGTGACGCCCGTGCTGCCGTTCGTCGTAAAGTTGATCCGGTTGCCCTCAGCTTTGTTGTTGCGCGCTACGTTGCCGGTGTTCTTGGAGCTGCTAGAGCCCAACTTGAGTCCGTTCGCGTCGCCCGTCTTGCCTCTGCCGTTGTCGTTAGCGGTGCAGTTCTCGACGAGCGTCTTCTTCGTATCCCAGATGTCAATGCCGTCGTCGGAGTTCTTGTAGACGAGGCAGTTTCTGATGACGTTGTCGGAACCGCCGAGCATCTTGATGCCGTCCGCCGAGTCGCCGTCGTTCTGCTTGCTGTAGTTGTTGTAAGACTCGAAGTTTTCGGCGCGGTTGTTGCTGCCGGACATGTAGATGCCGTCACAGTGGTTGTCGTACGACTTGACGCCGTCGACAACGTTGCCCTTACCTCTCAGATATAGACCGCGACCGGCGCTATTCTTAAAGGTGATGTTCTTAACGACGTAGTAGTCCGCCGTGATCTTAAAGAGGGAGGGGCTACACAAACTCTTGTACTGCTTGTAGCTGCGGAGGCTGCCGTCGACAACGGCCCGCTCGCCGGGGTAGCTCATGATGGTAATCGGCTTGCCTTTTTTGCCGTCTCTTTTGAAGGCTCCGCGGTCGTAGCCGACGTAGGTTTGGTACTTCCCTCTATAGGTGCCGCCGCGTAAGAAGACCGTGTCGCCGGGTTTAACTACCTGCGAGACTTTATAGAGCGTTTTGAGGGGCCTGTTCTTCGAGCCGCTGTTGCTGTCGCTGCCGCTAGGCGAGACGTAGTAGTCGGCGTCGCCGCTGCCCACTTTGGGTCCAGAGCTGACCGGCGCTGAGCGGGACCCGCTCTCGCCGCCACTATACTTGATGACGAGTTGAGGTGCACCACCCTTATCGCCGCGGTAAGACTCGGCGACGCGCCGGTCATTCTTGTCGCTACCTGAGATGATGAACGCCAACGAGTTGCCGTAGTCCCACCCTTTGCGGTCCGTGACCTCTTGAACGACGTCGTCGATATCGGGGGTGCGCTGCTTGCTACCGCGCTCGCCGCGCTTTTTCCAAGAGTCGATGCTCCAGCTTACCGACTTGGAGGTCTTGCTCCGCTTGGAGATGCCGCTGTTGTAGCCCTGCGAAAAACCTGAGGCGTCGTCTGTATCGTGCGCGTAGATGCGCACCTTGACAGACCCCGAGTCCGCCTCGTCCGCTTTGAACTGAATGTACGCATCCTTAATATCTGCGCCGCGCGGCACCTTGACGTTGTTGAAACGCAGACCGAGGAGCTGCTGACCGCGCTCCACGTCGTGCGTAAGTTCTAGGTCTGTACTGCTGTTAATCACTAAGCCCGAGGTTCTCTCCTCAGCGTTGTCGCTGTAGGACGAAACGCGCGACTCGGCTGTTTTCGTGGAGGCGTTCGCCTCTAAGTCGGGTAGGTCTCCCTCTAAACCGCTACTACACGCAGCGAGGAATAACACGACACCTACGGCAAGTAAGCTTAGCTTTCCCTGCCCTCTAGCGGCACATGACGTTGTAGGTGGCTTTGCCTTCATAAATGACTCTCTTTCTGCTGCCCAGCTTTATGGAATGTGACTGGTTTAACCAGCCGCCCTGAACCGCAACCCATCTACGGGTTTACGAAATTTCTTTCGAACCTTTGACGACTTGCGTATTTGCACCTAAACAGGTTGTAACTTGATTGCGCTATGTTACGAGTAGGTACGTTGTGGATTTCTGAGGGGAGGCCGTCCTCAGTTGTCTACAAACCTAACGCGGGCAATTATTAAAATTGTTAAGGGTTTTTGTGTAGATTATTAGCCACATCCCATAAAACTCCATCAGGGAGGGGGTTAAGCGGCTAATGACACGAAAAATCGCTCTCATAGACAATGTGGGAAGTCACTAAATTCACAGCCATATCCCGTAAAAATTGCGTTTTTGAAGGGTGCGGCGGTATATCTGCCATTTTTCAGGCAAATATAGCAGGTATCATCTGGTTTGAGCCAATCTCACGAGATACACTATCGTCTAGCACGCACTTTCGGTGATGATACCTGCGTGATTCAAGCTCAGTACTTCTGATAATCGCTATATAGACTGATTCGGGCGAAATAGACCGGTGCCCGAGTCGAGGAAGCTTGCAACGCTACGCCTTGACAGCACTCGAGCATGTGATGCCCACCGGAATGAAACCTCTAGCGAACCCCGCACCACCGATAACTGCGTTAGATGATCCGCCGCCGGGTGGCGGTCTTTCTCAGCTAAGCGCAGCCACAGAACCTCTAAGTTTATTGCACCTTGACAGACGCGGCCATGAAGTAGTAAGCTTATTTTTGCTGCGTCGCGGGGTGGAGCAGTCTGGTAGCTCGTCGGGCTCATAACCCGAAGGTCGCTGGTTCAAATCCGGCCCCCGCAACCAATACAGAAAAAGACCCTAAGCGTTTTCGCTCATGGGTCTTTTTTTATGAGGTAATTAGCAGTTCCACTTATCGTTGCTACACTTCTTCGCAGATATCATCTAGAGTGCGTGCTAATTACGAAGTTTGCCGAAGGAAACGATGTTCTCTTTAGTAAGGGTGTAGCTGACCAGATGATACCTGCTAAATCAAGCTTGAGGAGCACTATGTCTGACTCAGAGATCACCTATTCGGGGTTCGTCGCCATTCTGGGCAAGCCCAACGTCGGCAAATCCACTTTGCTCAATACGCTTTTAGGCGTTAAAGTCGCGCCGATTACCTCCAAACCGCAGACCACTCGGCGCGGCGTGCGGGGCGTCTACAGCGAGGGAGACCGACAGCTCATCTTCGTAGATACGCCGGGCTATCACCGCGCCCAGGACGCGCTAGGCGACTATATGAACCGCGAGGTGAGAACGGCGATTACCGACGTCGACCGCATCTTGTGGCTCGTGGACTTGCGCAGACCTCCTAATGATGAAGACAAAGAGGTGGCGCGGCTCCTGCAAGGCATCGACCCGGCAACGCCCATCTACCTTATCGGCAACAAGCTCGACGTGGCGAAGTATCCAGAGGAGGCGCTCAACCTCTACCAAGACCTCTTGCCTAGCGTCAGCAAAGTTTATAGCCTCAGCGCTCTAGATGACCCTGAAGCCGTCTACGCGCTCCGCGAAGACCTGTTCACCGAACTGCCCGAAGGTCCTTTTTTCTTTCCTGCAAATATTCGTAGTGACCAAACGCGAGAGGACTGGCTGGGCGAACTCATCCGCGAGAGCGCCATGACCCACCTGCGCCAAGAGCTTCCCTACGCCGTCGCCGTGCAAGTTCTCGAGGTGCGCGAGCCAGAGGAGGAGGGCAAACCCCTCTATATCCTGGCGGAAATCTGGGTGGAGAGGAGCAACCACCGCATGATCGTGTTGGGCAAGGGTGGCAGTATGATCCGTGAAATTGGACGCACGGCGCGCAAGCAGCTAGAGATTTTCGTCGGCGAGAAAATCTACCTGGACTTAGAGGTAGTCGTCCACAAGGCGTGGCGCGAAGACCCCGAGGCGCTACGCGAACTCGGCTATGAGAATTAGTCACAGCAAAATGATGAGGGCAGGATGATGAGGGTGCGGACCTAGCCGTGAAGAGGTCCTCTCTGGTACCTAGCACTGCAGTACCTAGCGCTGCGCTGCGGCGCATTACGCCCTATTTGGTTGGAACTTTGGCGTGCAGTGTTCGCTCACCAAGTTTCGAGCCCCGCCAATATGCCGATTAGCGCACGCTGGCGCAAGCTGAGCGCGCTGCCTGCGCAACGTGGGCGCGACGCGATGCCCGGCGTGTACGAACTCGCTAACGAGGAGAAACGGACGATCTATATCGGTCAGTCGGCCAGAGACGTTCCTAACCGCGTCCGTCAGCACCTCGCTAAAAACGCCTGTATCGCCGAGCGCGCTCACTACTGGCGCTACACCTATAGCCGCGTGCCGCAAGCGGACGAGGCGGCGCACATAGAGGCGTATAGGGTGCGCTGGGGAGACCTGCCGCTTTGTAACCGCGCGACGCCTCAGCCTCGAGAGGTCAAGCGGCGCTACCTCGAGCGCAGCCGCGAAGAGTAAGAAACCCCGCCGCGAACGGACGGGGTACCGAGTTTAGTAGGATACGCTCATACTGTAAACGGTAGGGAAACAACCCTAAGCAAATTTGCGGGTGCTCGCTCAGTTCAGAACCCACTGCTGAGCGTTGCTACCCGTACATGATTGAAAAGATGTTGAGGCTCTGCCTCTCGTCCAAGTTAGACATTTCCCTGAACTATTAAGGATCGTTCTATTGCCGTTATCACGGTATATAGCATCACCTGCAGATTCATCACTACATCTTATCCATGTACTTCCTCCCGACCATAAGCAATTACCGAGGCGACTCTGCAAAACGGTCTTAGTCATAGTGACAGGACCATTACGCGAAACAGTTCTAGCTTCTTGTTCTGTGAAGCGCCAAAGCTTCTCCGGGTCATTTCTATCACACGTCCCAGTTGTGACTTTCCTCGTACTCTGGTTAAGCCTAAGACAAGCATCCGCCTCTACATTTCGCGCTGTGAAGTAGCCCGTATTGAGTTGCGCGTCCACCTCATCTCCTGTATTGGACATGCTGCAAGCGCCCAAACCTAGTACGAGGATAATGCCGAGACCCATCCTATTTAACCAATACGTATTCATGATGTGTTCCTCCCTAGTTGACCTCAGGCTCGAGTCCTTCTCAAGCGTTCTGTGCCACCTAAGAGCTTAGATAATTTCAGAGTTGGGCGGACTGTTAAGGATGGTGAAAATAGTTGTGACTTACCCTCGGTCCGCGTGCAGGTATCGTTTTGCTTTTACGCCTTTGCCATTCGTAAAGAACCGAGAACTTCTTAAAGCAGTTCCAAGACATACTGAGACAAAATGTCGCAGGTATCATCTCACAATGTGCGTGTTGGACATCGTTTTATACGGTGAGCGTGTTGCTTCGCACAACTTCGTACACTCAAACCAGATGATACCTGCTATTAGAACTGTCTCGGCGAACTTTGTGGAGGATATCGCCCATCTTATCTGAGACAGAGATTACGTGCGTTGCCTCCAGAGATACACGCTGACAGAGCCATCTTGGGTCTGAATGATCCCTAGATTGTAAACCCGACTTACAAAAGTTGTAGTTCGTCCTACTTGTGGCGTGACGAAAGTGCGTGTTATAAAGGCGACAGCGTGGGGAATATCTAAAATTTCTCACTTAAAACTCGGAGGGAGTAAGATATATGCATAAACTTTTGGTTGTACTACTGAGCGTCGCGGTTCTAAGTCTGGGGGCGGCGTTCGCTCAAGAAGATGATGACGTCGACGCGAGCGACTTGGCGGTCTCAGCGCAAGCAGGTCCGTTCGGCACGACGCAGTATGCGGGCGGGTCGCTCGGCTTCCCGCTTTTGCAGGGCTACTACGGCTTGCAAGACGCTTTTTTAGGGGGCGACTTACGCTTTAGACTCGCTTTGCAGCCGCTTTTCGGCTTCAACTTTGTCGTGGGCGCTGACTCGCTACATGACATCACGACGTTCGGTGATGACGACGAGTTCACCCTATATGCGGGCGGTGGACCTAGCATCGGCTATATCACCGGCTCGGTCAATACCGTAGGCTACAACTACTTCGCCTTCGACGTGACGGGTGTGGGCGGTGTCAACTACAGACTTGACCCTAGCATCAGCCTCTTCGGTGAACTAGGCTTAGGTCTAGGCTTCGGCTTCGGCGGCGGCGTCGTCGCGGGTACACAGACGAGCGTCGGCGGTCTAGCTATCCCTATTCGCTTAGGCTTAGGCGCGAACTACCACTTCTAAAGTTTGTCTGACTGACGAAAAGAAGCTCGAGCCAAGCTCGAGCTTCTTTTTGTGCATCTTTCAACCTCTTTGCTGTTCAACTTCTTTGCCATAGAGACTATGCGCCCCGAACCTCGGCAACTCACTTTCAGGAAACTGCGTTTTGAGCACGTTGAGAAAGACCCTCACCGCCGGAATTTTTAGGTTGCTGGGCAGGGTAGCGACGTAAATAACGCGCTCTAAAGGGCTGTCTAGTGGCACAACTTTTACATTACTGGGCAATTCATCAATCGCAAATTCGGGTAGGACGCCGACGCCTAAGCCTTCCGAGACTAGGCGCAAGACTGTTGAATCCCCTTGCACGCTGTATGCAGGCTCTAACTCGAGGTTCAGCTCACGCGCGTACCTCTGGACGTGGTTACCGCAGGTGTTACAGTCAGAGAGGATAAAGGACGTTTGCGGTAGGTCAGACCAGGCGAGGGTCGTGCGCGGGTCGCTTTCGTGGAGCAGAGCGCGGTAAGGGTCGCGCATAAGCTCCCAGGCGAGTAAGCTATCGTCCTCAGCGCTCTCTACAAACGCAATGTCGGCGAGGTGATCACGGACCATCTGCCGCTTCGCGTTGCCATCTGAACCTTCGTTATCTCGCTCTATAAAACGCACACTCAGGTGAGGATAGTCACGCCTCAATAGCGTAATGGCTTTGGGGATAATCTTCCCGGCGGCGCTGCGAAACGTAGCCACGGTGAGCGTCCCCTTGACCTCACCTTTGGAGAGGTCCGCTTCTTGCTGAATGACCTCGGACAGCTTCACCACGCTTCTCGCGTGAGCGGCGATTTTAGTACCAATCTTGGTAGGCTCCGCGCCGAAACGCCCCCGTTGCAAAAGCTTCACACCGAGTTCGCGTTCCAACTCCGCGACGGCGTAGCTCAAGCTGGACTGCGCGACGCCCAAATCCAGAGCTGCTTCGGAGAAACTCTCCGCTTCTATGACGGCGAGTAACGCTCTAAGCTGCTGGAGTTTCATCCCTCAGTCTAGCGCATTCAGCGTGATACACGGGTATAGTGCGTCCATCGAAAAATCGGATAAATAGACTCGCATCTAACGCCAAAGGCTTTTGATTCTCCGCGCACGACCTCTTAACCTGCGAGTAAGGAGGTCGGACATGAAACTCAATCCGGTCGCAAAATCCAGGTTTTTATTCAGCCCAAAGATCGTACCAAACCTAGCCGCACTCGTTCTTCTCATTGCTGTAGGCGTTAGCACTTGGCAACTCGGACAGATCAATCCGCCCGCGCCCTACCGCACACCTTCACTCAATTTGCACCTCACAGGTGCAGCGGTGGGTAACTTCGACTTCAGTGCGGATGAGCTTGCTACAAGAGAGGTGAGCCCGGCGGGGTTCACTTTCGCAACTCGTGAAGACGTGGGGTTGAGGTTTCGGCTCGAGTTCAGCGGCGCTAGAGAAGCGACTCGGGGCGCAACGTACAATTTGAGCGCCGACTACCCCCTCACTTTGACACTGTTTGATGGAGAAGCGGTCAGCACAACCTTTACGGCAACTGAAGGTACCGCAGAATTCAGCGGCGCGAGCGGCAGAGTCACCGCGTTTATGAGCGATGAGCGCGGGCGCAACCTCTTTTTGGGCGCAAAGTTCACGTACTCTGAGGATGAAGCCTGCAGTGAGACCTACCGGTTCTGCTTCAATGCGGTTGATTGGGCAGCTCGAGGGCGCTAACCGAGCGAGGAGCCCTCGCACCAGCAACCTACATCAAAAGAAGAGGTCGCGCCCGGCGCGACCTCTTCCTACTCTCTAGCTTTGCTCAACAATTAAGCTTCTTCTTGCTCGCTCTCGGCGTTCGCCTCGGCAGCCACTTCGTCCGAAGCTTGCTCAACCTCAGCGGGTTCAGCCTTCGACGCCGAAGTCGGTCTAGGCGCGTTCGGGTCGTCGCTCAGTACGAGCACCTTGAGGTCGATCGGGACATCCGGGTGGGGCTTGTACGTGATGATGTATTCGCCTAAGGTGCGAATCGGCTCGCTGAGGTCGAGCTTGCGGCGGTCGATCTCGACGTCGTAAGCGCTTTCTACCGCCTCAGCGACGTCGCGGTTGCCCACCGAGCCGTAGATGCGCTCTTCGCCCGCACGCACGCGAATCTCGACGCCAGCGTCGCCCAAAAGCTCCTTGAGGCGCTCCGCGTCGGACTTGCGTTCAGAGAGTTGCTTGGCGCGCTGCTGAAGCCGCGCGTCAAGCTCCGCCTTGTTCGCTTGGGTAGCGGGCAGCGCCAAGCTGCGCGGCACCAAATAGTTGCGCGCGTAGCCAGGCTTGACATTGACCATCTCGCCCGCTTCACCTAAGTTGTCTACGGGCTCAAGTAGAATGACGTTCATAGATGATACCTCTGAGGCTTCTTCATAGATGATACCTCTAAGAGCTTCATCGGCGCACCAGTTTCTCCGTAATCGGAATAATCGCCAACATCCGCGCCCGCTTGATCGTCGTCGCGAGTCTACGCTGGTGCTTTCCGCATACTCCCGAGCGGCGGCGCGGCAAGATTTTCGCCGTGTCGGAGATGAAGCGGCGCAGCATCCGCGCGTCGTGGTAGTCGGTCACTTCTTGTTCGCCGGTGCAAAAGGGGCAGACCTTAGGGCGGCGTCTTCCGCGCCCGCCTCTGCGGTCATCCTTGCCGCCGCCTCTTCGTTTTCCTCTGTCTTGTGCCATTTAGAAAGGTAAATCCTCTTCTGGTGGAAACTCCTCGTCGATGTCCAAAGCTGGACTTTTACGACTGGGTTGTTCCTGACCCCTCTGGGCGCTCCTATTCGCGCTGTTACTGTTTTGAGTATTGGAGCGGGTTCCGGTTCCACCACCGGGACCACGGGTCAAGTATTCAACACGCATACCCTCGAGCTTATCCTTATAGTTGCGGTTGCCGTCTTTGTCGGTCCAGTTGTCCGTGACCAAACGTCCCATGACCATCACAGGGTCACCTTTGCCGAGTTCGGCGCAGCCCTCAGCGAGGTCACGCCACACGTTTACCTCGACGAAGTGAACGCTCTCTTGATCCTGGTTGTTTCTGTCGCGGTACTGCTCATTCACTGCGACGACAAAGCGCGTCACCGCGTCGCCCGAGGGGGTATAGCGAAGCTCAGCGTCCTTGATCAAGTTGCCGATGATGGTGACTTGATTGAGGGCGTTCGTCAGCCGCTCCTGACCTCTCGCGTCTAAGACCGTCGCCTCTTTGCGCGGACCCGACTGCAAGGCTTCCACGCGAATTGCGTTGATGCCTAGCGCACTCCGCTTCTGCCCGTTCTGGTCTTCCCAAGTGCGGTAGTTCAGGCGTCCATCCACAAAGACGGGTGTGCCCGCGTCTAGCTGGTCCGCCAAATACTCCGCTTGCTTGCCGAAGACCGTCACGCGGTGATACCACGCTAAGTCGCGCGCTTGACCATCACTACCAACCACGTGATCGTTGCCGCCTAAGTTGAGTTCGAGGATCGCTAAGCCGCCAGCGGTATATTTCATCTCCGGCGCTTGGGTCAGGGTGCCTGCTAAGTGGACGCTATTTAAGCCTCTTGCCATGATGTTCTCCTTTTATAGTCACGATGTGCGTTATTGTCTTCGTTCGAGTCTAGTTCGTGCTCTGGGGGGCTGCTTGCTCTCTAGGTTTGCGGGGCTTGCGGGTGCGCTGCTCTGGGCGGTCACGAGTTGCTAAGACGCGCATGACATTGTCGCGCAGTCTCAAGTTCCCCTCGACCGTTTTGGGTGCGCTTTCGGGTAAGGTCAGCGAGTAGATGAGGTAGTATCCCTCATTCAGCTTGCGAATCGGATAGGCGAGGCGCTTGTTGCCCCACTCGTCCACTTCGGTAATCTCGCCCTCGGCTCGCTCCACCTGCGCGGTGACAGCGTCCTTTTCAATCTGGAGCTGCGACTCGTTCAGGTTCGGGTCCAAAATAACGTTGAGCTTGTAGGTTGGCACGGTTTCACCTCCTCTTACGTAGATTTGCCACTTGGCGTAGCAGCTATCAAGCATAACAGATTTTTGCGGGTTGTGTTGGCAGGCGTCACAACCTATAGCAGGTATCATCTGGTCAGAGTGCACGAAGTACGCCGTCAGGCACACTCTCACTTTGTGAAACGCTGTTTCCTGCGGAAAACTTCGTAATTAGCACACACTTTAAGGGATGACACCTGCGTTCAACTGTCTCAGTGTGTCGTGGAACTGCTACTAAAATAAGACCAGCGGAAAATCTAAAGAACAAAGGACTGAGAAAGAAGTATAGCAATCAACACAAGTACTGAGCGTGAATCACGCAAGTATCATCACAATTAAGTGAGCGCTAGAGCGTGTTTTCTCTTCTCAGATTGGCCCAAACCAAATGATACCTGCTGTATCATTTGGTTTGAGTGTACGAAGTTGTGCGAAGCAACACGCTCACTAGATGAAACAACGTTTCGCTTTGCGAAAAGTGCCCAACTAGCACGCACATTCGATGATGAAATCCCGCTATTGCTGCGCAATGAGACCTTTGGCGTTGCCAAAACTTCCGTAAGCGCTTATCCGTCTCAGTATGTCTTGGAACTGCCAATACTTGCTATACAACCTCTCAATCCTTTAACCTCAGACCTCGTAATTGAAGCCAAAAACGCTGTTTCCACTAGCTTAATGCGACACCAACTCCTCTAACGCCCCCGGCTTGTCATGCACCGCCAAGCGCGAGATGAGCGCGTCACTCGCCTCGTTCTGACCTCTCAGCTCGACATGAACACCCCGCCGCATGAACTTAATCGCAACCTTGTCGAGGGCGGCAACGGCGGAGCCGTCCCAGAGATGTGCCCGCGTCAAGTCGATGACGACGCGCTCCAAATCCTCTTGCACGTCGAACGCCGTGACGAACTCCTGCGTCGAGACGAAGAAGAGTTCTCCGGTAACGAGGTAGGTGCGCGTGGTGCCGTCACCGCTGAGGGTGCTCGAGACCCCTGAAAGCTGCGACACCTTCCGCGCAAAAAAGAGCGCACTGAGTACCACGCCGACGAGTACGCCTTGCGCGAGGTCGTGCGTCCAGACGGTTGTCACGACGGTTGCAATCATCACGATGCTATCACTCTTGGGCATCACGGCAAGGTTGCGTAACGACGACCAATCGAAGGTGCTTAAAGACACCATGACCATCACCGCAACCAGGACGCCCATCGGAATCTGGCGCACCCAGGGCTGCAGCGTCAGGATCATAAAGATGAGCGCCACGCCCGCAACCAGCGAGGATAAACGAGTCCGTCCGCCCGAGGTGACGTTGATAACAGACTGCCCGATCATGGCGCAGCCTGCCATCCCGCCGAAAAAGCCCGTCACGATGTTCGCGACGCCCTGCCCTTGCGATTCCCAATTTTTGCTGCTGGTTGTGTCGGTTAGATCGTCGATGATCTGCGCGGTGAGGAGCGACTCTAAAAGCCCCACAATCGCCAGCGTGAGCGCTACCGGAAAGATGATGGCGAGCGTTTGGGGTGTAAAAGGCACAGCGGGCAATCCGAAGAAGGGAAGCGCGGTGGGCAGTTCGCCCATGTCGCCCACGGTGCGCACGTCTGCGCCTGCGAAGATCGCTACCGCAGTCAGCGCGACGATTGCCACGAGCGCACTCGGCACGGCTTCGGTGAGGTAGGGCAGCCCGTAGATAATCGCCAGCCCAGCCGCGACAAGCGCGACCATCTGCCAGTTCGCCCCGATAAACTGCGGCAACTGTGCCATGAAGATGAGAATCGCGAGCGCGTTGACGAAGCCGATCATGACGCTGCGCGGCACGAACTTGAGATACCGCGCCAGTTTGGTCACGCCGAACGCGATCTGGATCACACCCGTCAAGATGGTGGCGGCAAAGAGGTACTCGAGCCCGTGATTCGCCACGAGCCCCGTCATGAGGAGCGCCATCGCGCCCGTCGCCCCGCTGATCATGCCTGGACGCCCGCCCACAAACGCCGTCACGACGGAAATACAAAACGCGGCGTAGAGCCCTACCGCCGGGTCAACGCCCGCAATAATCGAAAAGGCGATAGCTTCGGGGATGAGCGCCAGCGCTACGACGATGCCTGCTAAGATGTCGCCGCGCAGGTTGCTGAACCACTCGCGTTTGGTGATTGAAATCATAGATGAACCTCTAAAATAGGGGGAGAGGACGAAGGATCAGATGTAGGATCAGATGAAGCGAAGGGCGGAGTGGAAGAGCTTTTAGAACAAGGCAGCAAGGGACAACAACGTACTCGAGAGACACGTTGTTTACGTTTCGTGCCCGCTTAAAAGAATGGACCGGCGCTACTGAAGTTGGACGTTTCAGCAACGCAGGAGACGGGTTTGAGTTGGAGGGTGCAGGGGCTAACGCCGCCGCGCAGTCACTATTATGCGTGCTGCAGGACAACTTTGCAAGTATAAGCGCACTGAGAAAATTTTGACAAGAGGTTAGAAAAGAGACCACCCCTAGAACAAGGGTTGAGCCTTCACTAAACCGTTCTCAATGAGATGAGGTGCGTCTAGCACGTCGTAAACAGATAGCTGCTCGGTTGACCTCTCGAGTCAAGAGGTCGGCAACGTCATCGCTAAAGCGTCTACCTCCTCAGCCTCAACGTCGAAGGATAGCTCGACTGTCAGATGCTTCACTTGCAGTTTACAGTTGCCCTGCCCATCAGCCGCGAAGGTCCACAGGCTCGAGCATTACGGTTCAGCCTGTATTGCTCGTACTCGAGCAAGCTGCGCACTGACCTAAGCGTGCCGCCTCCACGTGGCATACTCTTAGAGGTGACAGTTCAGCGTTCGGTGTGGTCTAAAGTGATACTCGCGCTCTGGTTGACGGCGCTCGTCCTCTTCTGGCTCTACGTTCAAAGACGAGACGAGACGCTGCTCGAGCTGTTCGGAGGCTGGCTCTCGTTCATGCGGGGCGGCGTCACGGGACCCCTTGTGTTTTTCGTCGTCTACCTCATTCGTCCCTTTTTACTCGTGCCCATTACGCTCTTAACCGTCGCCTCGGGTTTTCTCTTCGGCGCGGTGTGGGGCTCCCTCTACGCGCTCGTCGCGTCGCTTTTCTCCACAGCGCTCGCGTACCTCTTCGGGCACTATCTCGCGGGAAACAGAACGGGCGATATTCCAGGACTGAGCCCATACTGGACCGAGCGGCTGCGCACCCGCGCCTTTGAGAGCGTTCTGCTGAGCCGCTTCCTCTTCTTGCCCGGCGACTTGGTCAATTACGCCGCTGGCGCACTGCGCATCTCTTTCACGGCGTTTATGCTCGCCACATTGATCGGCGGGATTCCTGGGCTGCTCGTCGGGGTGCTAGCAGGGGCGTCGCTCGAGGGGGAATTCAGTACAGAGGGCGTCCAAATCAACGTCTGGTACTTGCTCGCGTCGGCACTCTTATTGGTCTCGAGCCTCGCTTTGTCCACCTTTTTGCGCCGCCGTCAGATAAGGTAAGTTGAGCGTAAAATAAAGACATGCTGACCGGGCTCAACCACATCACGCTCGCCGTAAAAGATTTGGGCATATCGCTAGGTTTCTACACGTCTATCGGCTTTAAGCTGCGGGCGCGTTGGAACAAGGGTGCATATCTCGAAGTCGGTGATACTTGGGTCTGTTTGACCTTAGACCCATCAACTACGCCTAGAGATGACTACACCCACCTCGCCTTTTCGACGACGCTGAAGGGGATGAGGCAACTCGAAGAGGTCATCTCCGCCGAGTCGCGCTGGCACGAGAATAAGAGCGAAGGCGCGTCGCTCTACTTCACGGACCCCAACGGTCACAAGTTGGAAGCGCACGTTGGAGATTTGGGCTCGAGGCTCGCCTCGCTACTAGAAGCTCCGTATGAAGGCTCAGTGCTTTATGACGTTGAGTGAAGGGGGCTCGAGGATTGTCTCAGCGCAAAAACTCCTGCACGTCCTGGTTGTGCGCCTCGAAGGTCACATTAGGGCGAAACTCGCCGCCGCGCCCGTGTAAAAAGTAGAAATAAGGTTCGTTCGCCTCGTTGACGCGCTGAGGGGTAAAGACAGCCCGTAGCGCCGCCCGTCCAGGGTTGCCAATCGGACTCGGCGGCAGCCCTGCAAAGACATACGTGTTCCAAGGGTGCTCCGCCTCGAAGTCGCCTGCGTTTCTGTCGAGTTCAGGCAACCTCTTGCCGAGACCGTACGCCACCGTCGGGTCGGACTGCAGCGGCATCCCTTCGTCCAAGCGGTTCAAAAAGACGCCTGCAATCACGGGCATCTCTTCGTGGTTGCCCGCTTCGGCTTGGATGATGCTGGCGAGCGTGACCCAGTCGTGGACGCTCAAGTTGAGGGACGTCAGCGCCGCTTCGATCTCCGGCGTGAGTTCGCGCTCGAAACGCTGCACCATGACGTCCAGGGCGTCTACAGCGGTGCTGCGAACCGGAAATTCGTAAGACGCAGGAAAGAGGTAGCCCTCCAAGCCGACGCCCTCGGGGACGTAGCTCGGGCGCAATCCTCCTGGCGAGAGGATGCTCTGCATCAGCACCTCTTCCGCGCCGAGCCCCGCCTCCGCCAGTCGCGAAGCCACTCTCACGCTGCGAAAGCCTTCGGGAATCGTCACGCCCGCGACCCTCGGACGCCCGCCCGCCTCCAACGCTTCGGCAAGCTCGTGGGCGCTCATCGCTGGAGAGAGATCGTAGAGCCCTTCACCGATCTGCGTGTCCGTTCCCTCAAAGCGCAGCCAGAGCGAGAAGAAACGCGCGCTCCTTACCAAATCCGCTTCAGCAAGTTCGCTCGCCACCCGCGACGCGCCCCAACCCGGCAAGATTTCGAACTCGGTGGTCTGCGCCGCGCCCTCGTCTACAGGCGTGAGCTGCTGACGCACGAAGAGGATACCTGCTAACACGAGGGCGAGCGCGAAAAAGATGATGACGAGCACGCCGCGCACAAGAGGTCGAGAAGAGCGCTGACGCGGTGAAGAGGTTGATAGGTCACTCACGTGAGCTAGCCTACCTCATTTTCGAACGAAAGCCTAGCGAGATAACTCTCTAAAATCAGGACCGCCGACGCCTCGTCCACACGCCCCTTGCTCTGGCGCTTGGTCTTGGGCAGCCCGCTCTGCGTGACGTTCTGCGTGGCGATGCGGGTGGTGAAGCGTTCGTCCTCTAAAACGACGCTGAAGCCGCGCTTCTCCAACTCCTTGGAAAAACTGCGCACCTTCACCGTCTGCTTCGAATCTGTTCCGTCGCTCCGCTTAGGCAAGCCGATGACGAGAAGCGACGCGCCCTCGCGCCCCATGACCTCTTGAAGTTCAGCCACGTCATCTCTGAGTTTTTTGCGGGTGATGAAGCCGCGCCCAAAGGCGAACGCCGAGCCGACTTCACCCCTCGCTAAGCCGATGCGGGCGTCGCCCACATCCAAGGCTAAGACGACTTCAGGCAAGGCTGACCTCTCGAGCTTCGCGCACAGCCCTCTTCCTATCCTCTGGTTTCGGTTCAGGAAAGCGGCGCGGGATAGCGGAAAGAACAGCTTTGAAGTCAGTGGGCGCGGCTGGGTTGAGTCCCCGTGAGCGCAAGAAAGTCTGCACCTGCATGGATTGCATGATGGACTCGAGCCGCCGTTCACTCTGAAGCTGCGCCGCTGGCGGCAGCCAATACTCGGGTATCTCTTTCAAGCCGCGCATTCCGCGCACTTGACCCGTGAGGAGTTTGAGATATGTTTCGTTGTCCAGATTCAAGAGGTCCCGTAAAAGTTTCTGGTGACGCGCTGAGCGTTCCCCAACCACCGCTTCCGCTGCGATGAAATCGCCTTCTAAGCCAAAGAGGTCAGCGAGGTGACGGATGCGGGACAAGTGAAAGCCAAAGGCGAGGAAGGTGAGATTGCTTCGAGCCTCCAAACCATCCAAAATATTCGCGACGTGAACGAAGTTGGTGACGGTATCGCTCGCTTGGTGTTCTAAGACGATGACCTCTTCAGGGAGGTCGAAGTTGCGTAGCAAATGCCGCTTCATCGCCTCCGCTTCGGAAGGGAGCCCCGCGCCGCCCGTGCGTCCACCTGTGGGGACGATGCGCCCGGTTTCGTCACGTTGATAAAGCATTCCCGCTGCGAGCGCGTTGAGGCGTCCGTAAACATTGAGGTTGAAATTCTTGTTCGCCTCAATGGGTCCGTAGCCAAAAACGATGAGCGTCATCTTTACAACCAGGCCTCTAAAACCAAGCCTCTAAAACCTTGGCGACGCCGTCCTCGTCGTTCGTATCCGTCACCCTATCCGCCACCTCTTTCGCCTCGTCACTCGCGTTGCCCATCGCCACACCGAAACCCGCCCACGCGAGCATCTCGACGTCGTTGTTCTGATCGCCGAAGACCGCCACGTCCGCCGCGTCCAAACCTCTCGCCGCCGCCACTTGCTTCAAGGCTTCGCGCTTGTTGACGTTCTTTGCAATGACCTCTAAAAGCTCGGGCGAACTCCAGGTGGTGTGGACGTCAAAGTCTTTTAAGGTGCGGCTGAACGCTCTAGCGTCCATCTCCACATGGCGAAAGAGGAGCTTGGTGACGTTTTCGCGGACGAAGTCTTCGGCTGCGCCGACGCCCGTCGGGGCGGGATCGGGGCGGCGCAAGTCGTACAGCGCTTGGTCATGAAACCAGCCGTAGGAGGTCTCGAGCCCCACCATCACCCCGTCGTGTTTTTGACGCATCGTGCGGATGACCTCGAGCGCGGTTTTCTGAGTCAACTCATTGTGAAAAAGCATCTCGCCCTGCACGAAATCATAGACGATCGCCCCGTGATGCATGATGACGAGATCGCGGAGCCCCAAACCTTCCGCCACGTGTTCTGTAAAGCGCGGCGGGCGTCCAGTGCAGAGGACGACTTTGACGCCCTTCGCGCAGAGCCCGCGAATCGCCCTTTCCGAACGTTGCGTCACCTCTTTCGAAGAGGTGAGGAGCGTGCCGTCTAGGTCAATCGCGACGAGGCGGGGCTGAAACGTGTACTTGTCGCTAATGGCTCATGCCCTTCAGAATCTCGGGCACGGCTGCGAGTGCGCCCTGCACCTGCGACGCATCCTTGACCCCGGCTTGCGCCAAGTCGGGGCGTCCGCCGCCGCCGCCGCCCGCGCGCTTCGCCACCTCACGGATGAGGTTGCCCGCGTGTGCGCCGCGCTGCTGGGCGTCTTTGCTGACCTTCGCCACCATGAGGTTGCCGCTGGCGAGGACGACGACATCGGCGTCCGAAGAGGACAAGAGGTTGTCCGCCGCGTTGCGCAAGGCGGTGGCGTCGAGTTCTTGAAGCTGCAAGGTGCTGTAGCGAAAGCCCGCCGCCTCTTGCACGTCGCTCTTGGCACCACCGGACGACTGCATACCAACCTGTGCAGCAGCCAGCTTATCGCGCAGGGACGCGCTCTCGCGCTGCGCCGCTTTGAGGTCGTTTTGGAGTTTTTGGATGCGTAGAGCTAAGTCGTCGGACTTGACGCCTAAACTCTGCGCGACGGCGTTGGTGCCTTCGCGCAAGCTCTGGACATAGCCTAACGCGGCCATGCCGGTGAGGGCCTCGAGCCGTCTCACCCCCGCCGAGACCGCCTCTTCCGAAGTGATGATGAGACTGCCGATCTCCCCCGTGCGCTTCACGTGCGTGCCGCCGCAGAGTTCCACCGAAATCGCCCCTTCACCGTTCGGGCTCTCCGCTGTATTGACCTTCTCGGAGGCACCCGCTACCTCGCCGCCGCCCGCTAAGAGGTCCGTACCGTCATGGGAAATCTGGTCCGCCGTGCCAACCGCCCGCCCCATCGTCACCATGCGCACCTCTTCGCCGTACTTCTCGCCGAAGAGCATCATCGCGCCGTTCTCCCTCGCCTCAGCAATGGGCACCACGCGCCAGTTGACCCCGAAGTCCGCCTGAATCCAGCGGTTGACGAGCGTTTCGATCTTCGTAACCTCTTCACGGCTGATGAGCTGGGAGTGCGAGAAGTCGAAGCGGAGACGGTCTGGGGCGACGAGCGAGCCCGCTTGCGCGACGTGCGTGCCCAAAACGCTGCGCAGCGCGGCGTGTAAAAGGTGCGTGGCGGAGTGGTGTTTTTCGGTCTCGCGCCTGCTCGGGTCAATGGCTGCGTGAACCGCTTGACCTCTTGTCAACGTGCCGCGCAGAACCTTCGCTTTGTGGAGAAAAAGCCCCTCTTTGCTCTTAGTGGTGGTGCTGACGATGGCTTTGCCGCCCACGTCATTGGAGGTGTTACCGGACCACTCGAGCACCCCCGCGTCCCCAATCTGCCCGCCTCCTTCAGCGTAAAATGGGGTTTGGTCGAGGATAATCTGGACGCTCTGAGCTTCTTGAACCTCGTCGCCCTCTTCATCGCCTACGATAAGGGCGACGATGCTCGAGTCGCTCTGCGTCTCTTCGTACCCCAAAAATCTCGTCTCGCCGTGCTCGCCTGCGATTTTGCCGAGCGTGTCTTTACTCGCGGTGAAGAGTGCGCCCGTCTGCGCGCCACTCTTCGAGACCTGCCGCGCTCTTTCCCTTGCGCTCTGATAGCCCGCCCTATCCACCGACACGCCCCGCTCCGCCGCCATCTCTTCGGTCAAGTCGAGGGGAAAGCCGTACGTCTCCCAGAGGTCGAACGCCACGTCACCCGGCAGCATCCCTGTGTCAAGCTCATCCAAGAGGTTGCCGACACGCTGGATGCCGGACTCCAAGGTCTTCAAAAACTGCGCCTCTTCCGTTTTAACGATGCCCTGCACGCGCTCCTTGGCGTCTTTGAGTTCGGGATACGCCCTGCCCATCGCCTCTATAACTTGCTCTACGAGTTTGTGTAGAACAGGTTCGCGCAAGCCCAAGAGCCAAGCATGACGCGACGCGCGGCGCAGGAGCATCTTGATGACGTAGCCCTTCCCGTCGTTCGTGGGTAAAATCCCTTCGCTAATCGCAAAGGTGACAGCGCGGGTGTGGTCCGCAATCACGCGGTGCGAGGTACTCTTGACGCCCCTATAAGGTTGCCCTGAAAGCTGCACGACCTTTTGGATCGTCGGTTGAAAGAGGTCCGTCGCGTACGCATCTTCCGCGCCCGACATCACCGCCGCGAGTCGCTCGAAGCCCAGACCGGTGTCGATGTTTTGCTGCGGCAACGGAACCAACTCGCCGCCCTCTCGCCTATCGAACTGCGTAAAGACGAGGTTCCAAATCTCGATGAAGCGGTCGCCGGAGCCCGTGTTCGGTCCCGTCTCGTCAGGCGTGCCGTATTCGGGGCCTCGGTCATAAAAGATTTCTGAGCAGGGACCACACGGACCGTTCGGACCCGCTGACACGGCGCTCGCGGGCCAGAAGTTCTCGTCCTCATCCCAGCGCGACATGCGCGCTTCGGGTACGCCAACCTCTCGCGTCCACACGTCAAAGGCTTCGTCGTCGTCTAAATAAACCGTGACGTAGAGGCGTTCGGGGTCTAGCCCCATCCACTCGGGCGAGGTCAAGAACTCCCACGCCCAAGCCGCCGCCTCTTTCTTAAAGTAGTCGCCGAACGAGAAGTTCCCCATCATCTCGAAGAACGAGTGATGCCGCAGGGTGCGCCCAACGTTCTCCACATCGCCGACGCGCAAGCATTTCTGCGCCGTGGTGACGCGGTGGTGGACGCCCTCGTAGCCTGCGAACTTAGGCGTCGCGCCCAAGAAATACGGCTTGAACTGCACCATCCCCGCTGAGGTAAAAAGTAGCGTTGGGTCTTTGGGGTCTAAGGACGCGGACGGGTAGATGAGGTGGTTTTTCGATCTGAAGAACTCGAGAAACCTACCCCTCAGCTCGTCAACGTTGATTTTGGGTTCTTTTGGGCTTTGCATGATGCCTCCTGCTCACTAAGGGTGATTATACAGAAAGCGTGAGAGGTTTTTGTGCCCGCAGAAGGCTACACGCCAGGTAGCTCGACGGTGCTGGGAAAATTCGGGAAGAGCTGGGAGGTCTCGCTCTCGCCGTAATGATTGAAAAAGGTGACGTGTCCCTCTAGGCTACATGTCCACACCTCTTTTGCGCCCTTGGCAAAATAGAGGTCGCGCTTTTGCGCCATCTCCGCGTCTGAGTTGGAGGGTGAAACTACTTCAATACAGAGTTCTGGGGCGACGCTGTAGGGTGTTTCCACGCCGTTCGTAGAGAGAAAATTGGCTGAGACCCAGGCTACGTCAGCAACTTTTACACCTTTGGACGTTTGGACTGAGCATTCAGGAAAGACGTGTCCCTCCTTTTTAAGCTGGTGCAGTACCCCCATGATGACACCTTGAATGAGGCTGTGGTTGTTCGAAGTCGGGCTCATGACAATGTTGCCCCATTCATTGAGTTCGATCTTAAAGGGGAGGTCTTGTAGCGTTTCGTTTTCGATAACCTCTGACCATTCCATACGCCCATTTTACTCGGTTTAGGTTGCTTGGGGCCCCTGTTGACGCCTCTACGCTTGACCCTATCTCTTTAGAGGCTTAGGCTAGACCTGCTAAGCAGGTTTTCTCATGACTCAAGCCTCCCTCACCGAACTCAGGCGCACCGCCGCGCTCGCCCTTCCCCTCATCCTGGCGCAACTCGCGCAGGTCTCCTTGACCTTCATCGACACCCTGATGGTCGGGCGACTCGGCAATGAACAGCTCGCGGCGATCGCTTTAGGCAGCAGCGTGTTTACAATGGCGCTGATTGTGGGGATGGGCGTGATGTTTGCCGTCGGTCCAACCGTTTCGCAGGCGCACGGGGCAGGCGATGAAAGGATGGTGGCGCGGGCGACGCGGCAAGGTCTCTGGTTAGCGCTCGGTCTGACAGTTCCCGCCATCATTCTCTTCTGGAACGCCGCGCCGCTCCTCTTATGGATGGGGCAAGACGCGGAGACGGTGCGGCTAGCAGCGGGCTATCTGCAAGCGATTTCCTGGGGCTACTTGCCGGGTCTATGGTTCATCGGGCTGCGGGGGCTTTTGGAAGGTATTTCAAAACCACGCCCCATCATGCTCATCGCGTTGGCTGGAATCGGGCTCAATATCTTCGCGAACAACGCGCTGATGTTTGGGCGTTTCGGCTTTCCCGCGTTGGGTCTCGTCGGCACAGGCTGGGCGAGCACCTTTGTGTTTTGGATGTCGTTTCTCTTAGCGGCGGCGTACGTGCAGCGCACGCTGCCGCAGCTCGAGGTGTTTACCAAACTCCGCACGCCCGATGTGAGTGTCTTACGTGACCTCTTCGTCATCGGCTGGCCCATCGGTCTCACGCTCGGCTTCGAGGGCGGGCTCTTCACCATCACCGCGCTTCTCATGGGTCTAGTCGGCACAGTCGAACTCGCCGCGCATCAAATCGCCATTCAAAGTGCGAGCTTTACCTTTATGGTGCCCGTAGGTTTGTCGGCGGCGACAGCGGTGCGCGTCGGGCGGGCGGCGGGGCGCAAGGACGCAGACGGGGTGCAGCGGGCGGCGGGCGTCGGCATGGCGCTCAGTCTCGGCTTCATGGTGCTGACCGCGCTGACCTTTTGGCTGATCCCTGGGCGCGTCGTCTCACTCTACCTCGACGCGAGTGATTCCGCGAACCGCGCCGTGGTGGACACGGCGGTGCTCTTTTTGGGCTTCGCGGCGGCGTTTCAGATATTCGACGGGGTACAGGTGAGCGCGGCGGGGGCGCTACGCGGGCTCAAAGATACGCGCGTGCCCATGCTGATTTCGCTCTTTTCCTACTGGGGTATCGGCATGGCGACAGGGGCGACGTTGACGTTCGGGCTGGATGTCGGTGGGCGCGGGTTGTGGACGGGACTCGTCGTGGGGCTGATAGCGGCGGCGGGGCTCTTGTCGTGGCGGTTGTGGCGGAAGACGAGGGTTGAGACCCCTATTGAGCGGGTGAGGTTGAGGGGTATAGGGAAGTAAAAAAGCGCCCTACCCTATATAGCAAGGTGGGGCGCTTCTCAAAGGGTCTAACTCTACGCTTCTACAACTTACTCCGCTTCTCCGTCATGGTCGTGGTCATGATCGAGACCACCCGCATCACCGTCAACGAACGTACCCTGAGGGCCGGCAGGCTCGGGAATGTCGAACTTGCCTGGAACTTTCTTACCCTTAATGCCGTTCACGTCTTCAGTCGAATAGGCGTAGGTCATCATGGCGAAGGCAACCGCGTCCGAGTTGACATCGAGCGCTTTCAGGCTGATGTTGTCGAAATCGTCGCAAGCCTCGTGGTAGCACGGATCGAACTGCTCGCCCGCCGTGCCGCCCCAAATCGCTTCTTGCTCTTCGGTCTTGATGACTTCTGCGCCGGTGAAGAGACCGCTCGAGGGAATCCCATTGTTAATAAACGCCTGATAGTCGCTGCGCCCACTGAACGCGCTGTCGTCGTAGGGTTCGCCTGCGTAGGTGTAAAACGATTCGAAGATAGTTTCAATCGCGGCGGAGCCGTCTGGCACGGGGACAGGGGCCTCGAAGCTCGACTGGTTGGCGTCGTAGACCTGGAAGATATAGTTGGGCGAGCCGATCATGTCGAAGTTGAGGTAGAGCGCGATGCGGTCTAATTCCTCTTGGCTCAGCTCGTTGACGTATTCGGTCGAGCCGATGAGCCCGAGTTCTTCCGCACCCCACCAGGCGAAGCGCAGCGTGTTCTCCGGTTTGAGTTTCTCCATCTTGAGCGCGACTTCTAAAATCGCCGCCGAGCCCGAGCCGTTGTCCTGGATGCCGGGTCCGTCTCTGACGCTATCTAAGTGTGCGCCTGCCATCACGACGTTGTCGTCGTTCTTGCCAGGCAGTTCCGCAATCACATTGTAGTCGGTGCGGGTTTCAGGCTCCAAGACACGAACACGCGCGGTTGCGCCCGCTTGCGCCAACGCTTGACCCTGCGCGAACGAAGCGCCCACGACAGGAATAGTGACGCCCGAATCCGCGCCGAGCGTGCCGACGATCAAACCTTCGCGGGTTGGGTCGTTGCCCTGGTTGAAAATCACTACGGCTTCTGCGCCCGACGCCTCGGCGTTTTGCGCCTTTGCTGCAAAGGTACATGCGCCGCGCTGAACGAGCGCGATGTCGTTGTCACCACTCAAATCGAGCCCGTCGAAGTCGGTAATCTCGCAGCCGCTCGTAGAGGTGGCGGGGTCGTCAAGCGCCAAGTCCGCGCCCGTGACCGGACCCGTCACGTCGCCTGCGCCGGAGCCCGTATACGCGCCCGTGTCGTACGCCTCATCGGTAGGCGTGAGTTGCTGAAGGATGGCGGGGAAGACGAAGTTGAACTCGAAGGGGTCTAAAGTGACATTGTAGCCCGCGTCCTCTAAGAGCCCCGCGACGTATTCGACGCTTCTAGCGTAGCCTTCTGTGCCAGCGGCGCGTGAGCCCGGATAGAACTCATTCGTGTTGGCGTCGGCGATGTCTTGAAACGCTTTTTGGTGCTCTCTGACGCCCTCTACAGTAACGCATTCGAGCAGCTTCCTGTACGTATTGTTGTTGCGGTTGTCGCACCCTTTTCCTAAAGTCTCCAACTCGGTCTCCGGGGCTGAACCCAAGTCGCTACACGCGGTAACGCCGAAGATGAGAAGAAGGGCGATCACAGTTTTACGCATCATACTTAGAAACCTCCGTGAAACAAAGTTTGTGAAACAGATTGAGGAGATATAGCTCGGCGATATGCTCTTAAACTGCTAACGAAAAACTTGGACTCCCTCCCAGCGACCTGATTGACACTTATGAAGTAACCCCGCTGTTTCGCACTACTTTTTAACCGCGACTGCTATCTAACCACAGATTAAGAAAATATGAAAGCCATTATACTCTTGAAAGCGCCGACCTCTTGACCTTGCACTTTCAGCATGGTTGTTGAGCTTGCGCTAACCTGCGGGTGGGTCTGACTCGGTGGTCTCGAGCTTGCAATCACTAAGGAGTTTGCCCAGCCTGTTCAGCTAAGAAGCGTCGCGCCGACAAACGAGATGAATATGTTGCGCTAGCGAGGCGAACGGCTCAACCGAGCGATAGTTCTTCTCCAACTCGAGCAACCCTTCTAACCTTTCCTCCGTCAAGTCTAAGATGTGATCGTGAAAGATGCGAACGCCCGCCCGGTGCGTGACCTCGAGTCCGTGGTCCTGTAACAGTCGCGTGACCGTCTCCACTCTCAAAGCGCGTGCACCCTTGAATTGCCCTGTTTCATCCTTCGTCGGGACGGACGCTTCAACCTCGCGAGCCGCGTGGGGGCTGGCGTAGGTTGCGAAGTCACCTCTTGTGACCGACTTAAATACCGCCGCGTTTTGGTTATGGAACATGAGCGAGAGCGCACCGGACGGCTTCACGAAAGGGCGGAGCGCCCCGATGACTGCGCCGGGCGAAGCCACCCACTCCAAGACAGCGTGGCACATCACCAGGTCAAAGGTGTCCGCTGTGTGCTCCTTTAGCTCCTGAGCGCTGCTGCGGATGAGCGTAATGTTGCTCAACCCTTCTCGAGAGACGACACTACGCGCTCTCCCCAACATTTCTTCAGAAGGGTCCGCCAGGACGACGCTGTGCCCGAGTCGGGCGAGCCGCGTGGCGACTTGCCCCATGCCGCCGCCCACGTCCAAAATGCGCAGCTTGTCCGTCTGAATTTCGGGCACGGCTCCGCGTAGGTCAGCCCACAGCACGCCTAATCGTATGTAACCTCTTGAGGTTTCATAGATAGCCGCGTTAAAAGCTTCTGCTACGCCGTCAAAGTAGACATCCGACATGGTTCCTCCAGCCAAAAGCTCTCACGTCAGTCGAAAATCGCCGTTTTCGCCCGCTCAACCATCCGCGCCACCTGCGTGATCTTCACCCTCGGTCTGCCTTGCTCCGCGCCCGCTTGGGTCTCGAGCTTATCAATCTCCAACCAATCTTCAAAGGTGACGAAGGGAACTTGCTTAGAAGCGAGGATTTCTTCGACGGCGCGGGGGCTGGCGGCGTGCTCAGCGACGGGCTCGAGGGCGGGTACATCCTCCAGCAAAAGCTTCACGCTCTCCATCGCGTCGGCCTTGTTCGTGCCGATGACGCCCGAGGGTCCGCGCTTGATCCAACCCGCGACGTATTCACCGCTTACAACGTTGCCGTCATTATCCGTAACACGTCCGTCTTGGTTCGGGATAACGCCCTTGCGAGCGTCGAACGGTACGTCTTTAAGGGGTGTGCCTCTATAGCCAACCGAGCGCAGAATCATGCCGATAGGAAGGGTTTCGACTTCACCTGTGCCGACGGCGCTCAAGTAGCCATTTTGGTCTTCTAGGCGGTTGCGCTCAAGCCTGAGCCCTTCCACCCTTTCGTTGCCCAGAAGCTCTACGGGCGACTCGAAAAAGCGCAGATGCACGCAGCGCGGTTTGCCCGTGCGCTCTTGCTGCGCGAAGCCGCGCAAGACCTCGATATTTTTGGCTAAGGCGGGGTTGCCTTTTAACGAGGCTTCGCTCACGGGGTCGAGGTCTAGGTCTTCTGCTTGCACGTTGATGTCGGCGTTATGCAGCTCGCCCAACTCACGCAGCTCTTTGGTGGTGAACTTCGCTTGAGCGGGACCGCGCCGCCCGATCATATAGACATTCTCAACCTTGCTCTCGGCTAAGAGGTCCAGGGCGTGGTCCGCGATGTCCGTCTCGCGCAGCTCGTCCACCGACTTCGCTAGGATGCGCGTCACGTCCACCGCGACGTTGCCCATGCCGATGACGGCGACGTTTTCGGTGCTCAAATCGGGGTCTAGGGTGGCGTAGTCCGGGTGCCCATTATACCAAGCGACGAACTCGGTGGCGGAGAGGCTGCCCGCCAAATCTTCGCCGGGGATATTGAGCGAGCGGTCTGCCGACGCGCCGACGGCGTAGAGGACCGCGTCGTAGAAGCGGCGCACCTCTTCATGTGAGAGGTCCGTGCCGAAGTGCACGTTGCCGATGAAGCGCACGCGGGGGTCGTTGCAGGTCTTCTCGTAAAGCCTCGTGACCGACTTGATCTTTTGATGGTCCGGCGCGACGCCGTAGCGCACCAAGCCGTACGGGGTGGGCAAGCGGTCGATGATGTCCACCGAAACGTGCACATCCTTTTGCTTGAGGAGCGAATCTGCCGCGAAGAAGCCGGACGGACCGGAGCCGATAATCGCGACGCGGACGGGGCGCTCGGATGTGCCAATCGTAGCGTGTGTCAATGGTTTACCTCTTCGTGTTAAGTGTCGGGGTGTCGAGTGTCAGGGTGTTGAGTGTGATGGACGGACGCCCGTGACGGGCTACGCCTCTATCCTAACGCGCTACGAGGCGGCGCGTAAACTACTGGAGGATAAAGGGATGAAGTGGGGCCACTTTCCCCCATCTTGCTAAAACGAGCCCACGTGTGGCAGTTATATAAGAGGTGCTCACGCGAGACAGCGTAAGGGTTTTGTAAGAGCGCGTGCTCTAAGGTGCGGAGGTGATGCGACGACCTCTCTTTTTCCTATTCCTCGTCTGGGCGATTCACAGTGTCGCCGTTTACCACCTCGTGACAGCGGTGGGACCGGGCGGCTTCGCGCTCGTCATCTTGCCGATCACGTTCACGGCTTGGTACGGCGGCTTGCGCTCAGGGCTGCTAGGTAGCGTTCTAGGCATGATCATCAACTCATCGGTGAGCAACATCGTCGACGCAGGCGCGTTCGATCCGCTTATCAGCTTTCATCAGGGAGGCTGGCCCGGTCTCATCGCCTCTTTCATGACGGGCGCTATCGTCGGGCGGTTGCGTGACCTCAGGGTGCGTTTAGGGCGCTCCGAACGAGAATTGCAGACTCTCAATGAAGGGCTCGAGCAGCGCATTTCTGAGCGCACGCAGGCGCTAGAGGAGGTCAACGCGCAGCTCATGCACACCGCCTTTCACGACGCGCTGACGGGGCTGGCGAACCGGGCGCTCTTTCTCGATAGGTTAGAGCACGTCTTAGAGCGTAGCAAGCGCGCTCAGGCGGGGCTCTTCGCCGTGCTCTACCTCGACTTCGACCGCTTCAAGACGGTCAACGACTCGCTCGGTCACAACGTGGGCGACGAACTGCTCATCGCGGTCTCGAAGCGGCTACAGAACGTGTTGCGACCTGCCGATACGGTAGCGCGGCTCGGCGGCGACGAGTTCATCCTGCTCTTAGAAGATTTGAGCGGCGAGGCTGAGGCGGCCGAGGCGGCGCGGCGCGTCCAAAACGTGCTCGCGAGCGCTCACGAGCTTGACGGTCACGACGTGCATCTCTCGGCGAGCATCGGCGTCGTCACGAGCAACCCCGACTACGCGAGCGCCGCCGAGGTCATGCGCGACGCGGACATCGCCATGTACCGCGCCAAGGAGAGGGGGCGCGCCTGCTTCGCCCTCTTCGACACCTCCATGCGCGAGCACTTGGAGCGCCGTATGAGCTTGGAGGCGGATTTGCGCGTCGCGGTGGAGAAGGGCGACTTCGAGGTGCATTATCAGCCCATCCTCTCCTTGCAGACGGGCGAAGTGGAGAGCGTGGAGGCGTTGGTCCGCTGGACGCACCCGGTCTACGGCGCGGTCTCCCCTGCCGTTTTCGTAGCCATAGCCGAGGACATGGGTCTGGTCACGAAGCTAGACCGCTGGGTGCTGCGCCGCGCGCTCCAGCAACTCGCGGCGTGGCGCGAGGAGGGCGGCGCGCAAGTAGGACACCAAGTAGGACTCAGTGTGAACGTCTCGAGCCAGGGTTTTTTGCGCCCAGGTCTTATCCAGTACGTCGAAGAGGTCTTAGCCGAGACCGGGGTGGAGGCGGAGCGGCTCAGGCTCGAGCTGACCGAAACGATGATCGTGGACGCCTCCAAGGAAGTCCAGACCACCTTGCGGGATTTGTCCGCGCTAGGCGTCCAACTTCACATCGACGACTTCGGCACAGGCTATTCGTCCTTATCCTACCTGCAGGACTTCCCGCTCGACGTCCTCAAGATCGACCGCGCGTTTATCAACAAGCTTTCAGAGCCCAAAGGGGAGGCGCTCGTGCGCACGATCATCCTCATGGCGCAGACGCTAGGGCTCAGGGTGGTCGCCGAGGGCGTCGAAACGCCTGCACAGTTGGCGCAGCTACGCATCCTCGGGTGCGACTTCGCGCAGGGCTATCTCTTCGCAAAGCCGCTCCCCGCGCCCGCCGCTCTGACGTTCATAGCTGAGGAGCGAGGGCATTGTTTCAGCCACGTGAATTCATCTGTCAACGCAAGTAGCTAAACGAAGAGCCGAGAGGTCATCTCTCGGCTCGACGTTGCTGTGAAGTTATGTGGGTGCGCCACGTTCAGGTTTACTGTCCGCCCGTGCCACCCGTTTCACTGCCGCTTTCCGCCGGGGCCGCCGGGTCAGCCGACTGCGCGGGCTGCGGCAAGTTCTCGGGGAAGGTCTGTAAGCCTGCGGACTCGCGCAACTCGTTGATCTGCTGGCTGAGTTGCTCGTTCGCAAGCTGCGCGCGAATCTGCTCGCGCACCTCTTCTAGCGGCACCGCGCCCGCCTCATTTTTGCCCGTCACGCGGATGACGTGGAAGCCGAACTGCGTCTCGACGGGACCCACCGTTTCGCCAACGTCGGCATTAAAGGCGGCTTCTTCGAAAGGTGGGACGAATGAACCCCTCGAGACGCAGCCGAGATCGCCCCCGCGCGCCGCGCTGCCGGGGTCTTGGCTGCGCTCTTCCGCGAGTTGGGCGAAGTCGCCGCCCTCGTTGAGTTGGGTCAGGACTTCGTTCGCTTCCTCCTGAGTTTCGACTAAGATGTGGCTCGAGCACACCTCTTCGGGCGTTTCAAACTGCGCTTGGTTCTCCTCATAAAAGGTCTGGATCGCCTCGTCACCTACGTCGACCTCTTCGCGCAGCGCGTCTACCACTCTCTGAATGCGCAAGTTGTCGCGGATGAGTTCGCGGAGTTGGTCTTCACTCTGGAACCCTGCTTCGGAGAGCGCCTGTTGAAAGGCTTCGTCGCTCGCGCCGCCCGTCTCTTCGCCCGCTGCGCCGCCCGTCGCGCCACCTGTGCCAGCTTGCGGCACTCCCCCGCTGAGACCCTGGCGTACTTGCGTGATCTGCTGCTCGACCTCTTCATCCGAAACTTGGACGCCGCGCGCGTCCGCCTCTTGCAACAAGACCTGCTCGGTTGCGAGTTGGTCCAAAAACTGCGGGCGAAGGTTGCCGAGTTGGGCTAAAACTTGCTCGTTTAGGGGCAAGCCTTGCTGCGCGGCAATGTTGCGTAGCGCGATGCTAAAGCGCGCTTCGAATTCTTCTTGATCAATAACTTGATCGCCGAGTTGGATAACCGGAGCGTCAGGATCGAGGTCACCGCCGACGAGCGGTACATCTGTAGTTTCTGTTGAGGTTTCTGCCGCGCCGCCCGTCTCGCCGCCCGTTTGCGCGGAGCCGATGACGAGAACGGCGAGTGTAACGAGGATGAGGAGGCTGAAAAGCGCGATAGGCAAGCGCTTATTTTTAGGCTGGTTTGGGTTAGGCATGGCGTTCCCTTCAAGGTTAAAGCGTGGTTGCGCGAGGTTTATTTGGTACGGATTTTAAGAGATGTAACCGGACGCTGCTAGGGCAACCCTATCACTTGAGAGATGAGAAAGGGGCGCTTTAGGTGACGCCAAATTTAACAAAGTTGGGCTCTACGAACACGAAAATTCCCTCTCCACTCACCGCGCCAACGTGCGGAACTAAGGAGAGGGAAACAAATGACTATCGGATTACGCCGCTTTAGCTTCGGTTTCGTTCAGTGCGCGCAGCTCTTCGTAGAGTTTAAGGTGCGCGTCACTTAAGACTTCAGGGATGGTGGCGCGAATTTCGGCGAGTTCATCGCCGCGCGTGCCGTCCTTTTTCAAGTAACCGCGTTCGCGCAGCCGGAATGAGCGTCCAGACTGCGTGCCGGCGGGCAGGTTCATCTCCACGTCGCCGTCGAGCGTAGGGACGCGCACCTTACCACCCAGCGCGGCGACGTAATCGGGCACATCCACCACGACGCGGACGTTGTCGCCCTCGAGCCGAAACACCGGGTGCTCCTCCAGTTTGACGCTCAAGTAGAGGTCGCCGCCGTTGGGCGCTTGCCCGCGCAGCCGCAGCTTCGCGCCGTCTTTCGCACCTCTGGGCAGCGTGACTTCCAGGCGGCGTCCATCAATAGAGATGACTTTGCTGTCGCCTCTATACGCCTCCTCTAAGGGCACGCTGATGTCCGCGTCGACGCGGCGCGGCGCGCGGGCGCGCTCCTGCCGCAGGCTGCTGAAGGGGTCTTGACCTCTTGAACCTGCTGCGCCCGTACCGGTGAAAAACGTCTGCCCCCCTGCGCCCGCGAAGCCGCCCCCGAAGAGGCTCTGGAAGAAGTCGCTGAAGTCGCCCTCAGCCGCGCCGCCAGGCGGGGGACCCCCGAAGTTGCTGCCGAAGCCGCCGCCCGAAAAGTTCGGACGCCCCTCGGCGCTGCCGTAGCGGTCGTAAAACTTACGCTTCTCCTCGTCGTTGAGGACGGTATACGCCTCGTTGACCTCTTTGAAACGCTCCTCCGCTGAAGGGTCGTCCGGGTTGCGGTCGGGGTGATACTTGGCTGCGAGCTTGCGGTACGCCGCGCGAATGTCCTTCTGATCGGCGCTGCGCGAGATGCCTAGCGTGTCATAGTAGTCTTTGTAAGCAGCCATTCACATCCCCCTCAGCCTTGATAGACGACGACTCGCGCCGGGCGCACCAACCGTTCATCTTTAATGAAGCCTATCTGCACGACCTCAGCGATGGTGTTGGCGGCGTCTTTGTCTTCCGTCGGAATAGCGGTCAAGGCTTCGTGTACGTCGGGGTTGAATTCGTCGCCCTGCGCGCCAACTTGGACGATGCCCAGCGTTTCTAAATTGCGCTTCAAGCTCTCTTGCACCGCTCCTAAGTTCGGAATGAGCTTGCTCGGGTCGTCGCTGCCGACTCGCAGCGCACGCTCGAGGTCGTCGTAGGTTGAGAGAACGGTGATGACGGCGCTGTCCAAACCCGACTCGCGGGCGCGAGCGACGTCTTGTGCGGCGCGGCGGCGGTAGTTTTCCAAATCCGCCCGCGCCCGCAGGAAGCGGTTCTTGAAGTCGGCGGTTTCCGCCTGCGACTCAGCGAGCTTCTCGTGCGCTTGGGCGAGTTCGCTGCGGAGCACTTCGACGTCGGTGACGCCGTCCATACCAGCCATGTCTTCGGTCTGAGTATCGGTAGGTGAGGAGGTGACGGGCTCGTCAGCCTCCCCTATAATCTCTTCTGCGGCCTTTAGTTTGTCGTCGGTTAGGTCAGCCATCGCTTATCCTGCGGGTTTGAAGTCGGCATCGACGACGTCTTCGTCATCTTGGGGCGGCGCGTCTTGTCCGCCTTGTTCGCCGTCCTGGGGCTCTTGCGGCGCGTTCGCCTGCTGAAACGCGGCGAGCTTCTCCGCTAACTCTTGACCGATCTCTTCTAAGCGGCTTTTAGGCGCGTCGCTCTCGATGGCACTCTGCGCTTCGGCAATCGTGCGTTTGACGGGCTGTTTGTCCTCGTCCGAGGCGCTTTCCGCTTCGTCCACGACTTTTTGCGCCTGCGCGCGGAGCGAGTCGAGTGCGTTCTTCGCTTCGATGTGCTCACGGGCTTCGCGGTCTTTCTCGGCGTTGGCTTGCGCGTCTTGGACCATGCGCTCGACCTCATCCTCGGCGAGCGTCGTGGTGTTCTGGATGGTGATGGACGCCTCCTTGCCGGTGGACTTCTCCTTCGCGGTGACGTTCAAGATGCCGTTCGCGTCGATATCATAAGAGATTTCAACTTGGGGCATACCCGCCATCATTGGAGGGATGCCGTCAAGCTTAAAGCGTCCCAACGACTTGTTGTCGTTCGCCATCGAACGTTCACCCTGGAGGACGTGCACCTCAACGCCCGTCTGGTTGTTCTCAGCAGTCGTAAACGTCTCGGATTTGCGCACCGGGATGGCGGTGTTGCGCTCGACGAGCTTTGTGAAGACGCCGCCTTTGGTCTCGACGCCCAAGGAGAGCGGAGTCACGTCCAAGAGGACGATGTCGTCTACGTCGCCCGTTAAAACGCCCGCTTGCACGGCGGCACCGAGTGCCACAACTTCGTCGGGGTTGACCGACTGGTTGGGCGCTTTACCGAGCATGTCCTGGACGATCTTCTTAACGGCGGGCACGCGACTCGAGCCCCCCACTAAGATCACCTCGTCGATGTCACTCTTCGAGAGCTTCGCGTCTTTGAGCGCCGCTTCGACGGGTCCACGGACGCGGTCTAAAAGCGGTGAGATGAGTTCTTCAAACTTGCTGCGTGAGAGCTTCTTCTCTAAGTACAAGGGCGCGTTCGACGCCGGGTCCATCGCGATGAAGGGCAAGCTGATCGTCGTTTCGGGGATGCCCGAAAGCTCGATCTTCGCTTTCTCCGCCGCTTCGATGAGACGCTGGAGCGCTTGCTTGTCCTTACGCAGATCGACGTTGTATTCCTTTTTGAAGTCTTCGGCGAGCCAATTCACGACAGCGTAGTCAAAGTCCGAACCGCCCAAGTGCGTGTCGCCCGAGGTCGAGCGCACTTCGAAGACGCCGTCGCCGACTTCCAAGACCGACACATCAAAGGTGCCACCGCCCAAGTCGAAGACTAGGACCGTCTCGTTGCCCTTCTTCTCTAAACCGTACGCGAGCGCTGCTGCGGTGGGCTCGTTGACGATGCGCAGCACCTCTAAGCCCGCAATTTTGCCCGCGTTCTGCGTCGCTTCACGCTGCGAGTTGTTGAAGTACGCGGGCACGGTGATGACCGCTTTGGTAATCTTCTCGCCTAACGTCGAGGAGGCGTCCTCGACGAGCTTCTGCAAGACCATCGCGGAGACCTCTTCGGGCGTGTACTTCTTGCTGCCGACGACAAAGCGAACGCCGCCATCGTCGCCGCGCACCACTTCGTAGGGGGAGCGCTCCGCTTCCTCTTTGACTTCATCCCAAGTGCGTCCCATGTAGCGCTTCACTTCGAACAGAGTGCCCTGCGCGTTGAGGACCGCTTGGCGCTTCGCCACCTGCCCGACGAGGCGCTGTTCGTCCTTGAACGCTACGACGGACGGCGTCGTGCGGTTGCCCTCGCTGTTGACCAATACGGTGGGCTCGCCACCTTCCATCACAGCGATGACGCTATTGGTCGTGCCTAAGTCTATGCCTACTGCCTTTGCCATGTCTTCTCCTTATATATCTCTGGGGTCTTTAGTCTGCCTTGCAATCATAAAGACAAAGATATGCTCAAATATTCTGGAGAATATCTAAGTGCAAGACACTCAATCTTGTTGAAAGTATAACAACATTACTCAACCTTGTCAATAGATGTGAGTCTAGTTATATCAAGTTTATAGATGTTCTCTTTTGTTTTCCTACAGTAGATGCGCGGGGCTCGAACCCTACGGTGCCCGTCAGCGCTTAGGCTCCTAATTGACCCCATTCCGCAAGTACTGAACGTTTGTACTCTCGAACCCGAAGCGATTCCTACGCTCTGTAAGCCTTTTCCAAGTTTTCCAACGAGAACATCTCTATGATGGCGTTAGCCCGAGTGAAAAACTTAACACTTGGTGTAGGATAAGTGAGCAGATAAAAAACTGGGGGCGTTGCTCCACAACATCTCACACTTCAGGAGGAGAGCAGATGAAACTCATTCACGTACTTACTTCAGGGTTTATTCTAGGACTATTCATGGGCGCTGCCTTTGCGCAGGATACGGGCGGCACGATGACAGGGGGCATGGCTACGGGCGGCATGATGACGGGCGGGATGACCGACGAATCACCCACGGTTAGCGGCACGATTGAGGCGTTAGAGGGTGGTCTCACGAACTTACCCGCCGAACAAGCGATAAGCAATATTGAGGGATGGCAGATGCGACTAGAGAGTACGGGTGACCCTGCGCTCCTCGCGATTGCTGAGCAGCTCGCAGAACTCAAAGCGACTCTACAAACCGAATCTATCGATCAAACCTCGGTAGGCTTGCTCCTCACCGAACTCGGCGGCAGAACGAGCGCGGCAGCCGAGGGCGCGCAGGGCGACGAAGCTGCGCAGCTCGCGAGCCTCGGTACGCTCCTCTCGGACGCGGGCACGAGCCTCTCGAACATCGACGTCGAGGACGTCACGGTCACGGGCGGCGCGACGGGCGGTATGACGGGCGGCAACTAGCGCGCCACAACTTAGGCCACAATTCAGGAATGAGAACAAGAGGGTCCGGTCCTCAAAATTTGATCGGGCTCACCTCACTAAGTAGCAGTTCCAGAACACACTGAGACAGATTACCGCAGTTCTCAGACGAGGTTTGGTTGGTCTTCATCTCCAAAAGTGGGCACTCATCAACGTTTTCTACAGTGAGAGTGTTTCAGACTAGATGAGGTCCAGCTAGCCAATCCGCTAGGCTTCGCCTAAGAAAGGCTGAGACCTGCTAAAGCACCGAAAAGGAGAAAAGATGAAAATACTAACGATAACTTTGGCTCTATTAACCTGCCTCGCCTTTGCTCAAACAGGCGGTACGATGACGGGTGGTAGCATGACGGGCGGTATGACAGGTGGCATGACGGGGGATAGCAGCGCCCCGTCGGTGACGGAGACGACGGCGCTCCTCGAGGGTGGTCTCACCGACATCGCTTTAGAAAACGCCTCGAGCAATATCGAGAGCTGGCGCAACACGTTGAGCAGCGCGTCCAATCCTGCGCTCAACACGTTAGCCGATCAGTTAGGAGAATTGCAGAGCGCGCTCTCCGCCGAGACGATAGATCAAGGGGAGGTCAGCCGCCTGCTCACCTCTATCGGCGAAGGGACTATCGACGCCGCCGATCAAGCCGAAGGGGACCAAGTCGCGCAACTCGTGGACCTCGGCACGGTTTTACTCAACGCCGGACAACTTCTCTCCAGTGAGACGGGCGGTATGACAGGCGGTAGTATGACGGGCGGCAACTAGGCTCTGTTGACTTTTCGAACTGTCTTCTATAAGGTTTGCCTTGCTGCACGCAAAAAGTAAAAAGCAAAGAGTAGGAATCAAGAAGCAAGGTATAAGAAGACTATAAAGTACGTAGGTTTACCTTGTAGGGACGATGAGTGATTTTCTTAAAGGGCAAGTGTCAGCACAGCCTAATCGTTCTAAGTTCAATTAACATAAGAAAGCCTTCCTCGGCTCGAGGAAGGCTTTTTCGTATGCCCTACAGGTCTATAGACAAATAGTCATAAATGAACAGCGCCTTTAACTTGACCACATTTTCATCTCATCAAAATCCTCTTGTAACCTCATGTTGTAGCTTCTATACTCCTATCCATATGGACCGAGTGTAATTTTTTACTTACGTACGAGTCCGTATAGTGTAGAGCCAACAGAAAGGAGAATCCATGAAAAAGACATTGAGCATCTCCGGTCTTTCTATTCTGATCGTCACTGTTCTCGCAGTTTTCGCTTTTGCGCAGGACACAGGCGGCGTGATGACGGGCGGCGACATGACGGGCGGCGACATGACGGGCGGTATGATGACGGGCGGTATGATGACGGGCGGTATGATGACGGGCGGCGGCTAGACACTGTTGGATACTCTTAAAAAGAGGGAAGCTGGAGCTAAGCACTCCGGCTTTTTCTCTTTTATCTACTTTGGGGCTGCGTGACCTGCGGCGCTTCATACCCTTTCCGGTTAAACACGCGACTTTATCGCGTGTTTAATCCCGAGCAAAGAGTCTTCAACTGGAGGTAGCATCTTCAAATGAACGCGGCGGGTATTTATAGCGGCATGATACGCCCAGTTGAGGACTCTCCAGCGAGTAGAAACAAGTACGGATTCCGGTGATAACGGAATAAACGACGAAGGAGTTTATGAAGTAATCAACCGGAATTTGTATCACTCGGCGCGGTGCTGCGGCTACGCACCTGCTGAGTGGTAGCCAGAGCGACGCCGGCGCTTAGTGACCACCACACTAGGTGACTAAATTGTGCAGTATCAAACCAAGCCAAGCAGTAAACGAGGTGGACCAGGGCGACTACCTCGAGCCCCCGTCCCGGACCGTTTCCGGTCAGGTAGATGAAGTAGCCGATGAGCAGCAGATAGGCGGCGAACCCGACTATTCCTACCGACAAAATCGTGTCCAGAAAGAGGTTGTGGGCTTTGTTGGTGAACGCCCGACCGACGCGCCGCTCGCCGTCCGTACCGATATAGGTGAAGTTGTAGTTGTTGACCTCTAGTACCTCTTGCACGGGCACGTTCTCCGATAGACGCTCGATTAAACCGTAGCGGTAGGGGTCCTCCCAATCTGCGACGAACGGCCAAGAGAGCCCGAAGCCGTTGAAACCCCAGCCGAAGAGGGGACGCTCTTTGACGCCTGCGTAGCCGGTGCGCCACAGATAGGTGCGCCCTGAAGAGATGTCGTCCCAGTTACCGTCTAACGAGGGCATCCTCCTCATTCCGCCGCCAGCCGTTAGGACGAGGAGGAACGCACTACCTAATACGACGGGGATCATCAGGGCGAGCAGCGCCCTGACCTGCCCCGAAGACCTGCGCCAGAAACGCGCCAGCGGAAAGCGCGCCAGGAGGTAGAGGAGCCCGACGATAAAAGCGAACTGCGGTCCGCGCGACGAGGTGAGGTAGACCCCGCCAACGAGCACGACGAAGAGGGGCCAGAAGAGCGCAGGTCTGAGCCAACCTCTCAACAAACTCAGCAGCGCCAGCACGCCCGCAAAGGCTAGAACCACCGCAGCGTGTCCCCGGTGCGAGTAGAGACCGATGGGCATCCACGTGATGAAAGCGCCGCTCCGCAATTTGTTCGCGTACGCACGCTCACCCGAAGTTGCCGTGTAGTCTATCGTCCAGTCGAAGGCTTGCGGCACCAGGCTCAGCGCGAGAATGAAGGAGCCCAGCAAAACGCCGTAGAGCTGCACCTTGAAGAGCCTTGGGTTAAGGCTCAGCAGCAAGATGTTGCCGAGCGTGAACGCGCCGACGATCGCCCAGTAGTACCAGCCGTCGCCCATCTCGACCTGGGCGCGCAGGGCGCTCGTAGGCGACGGGCTGAGGTAGACAGAGAGTAGCCCTAGCGCTAAGTAGACCATCCACAAGATGAGCGAGCCGCGCCACGCGGAGCGCGACGTCACTGACGCCGAGCCCGCTCCCTTCTCCGCCCTTTCGGGCATCTCTCTCGCCGCCATAAGCCAGCGGAGCAGCACCACGCCCCAAGCGAGCAGCGTGAACATGAGGGCGACGAAGAGCTGATTGCGCGTGGGCTCCAGATTGAGCGCACCCGACAAGTAGGGCGCGGCGAGCAAGTAGCCCCAAACTAAGGTGGTGAAGATAGTGACGAAGGAGGTCTCGTGCTGGGCGTCCGTCCAGCCAGGTACCTCTCTCGCCCTCGCGAGCCAAGAAAAGAGCACGACGCCCCAAGCGAATACCGTGACGATAGCGGCGACGAAGAGCTTATTGTCGCCGATTAGCTCCGGGCTGAATGAACCTGGAATGAACCGGCTCAGGAGCAAGTAGACCCAGCCGATAAGGGTGAGCACAGTAGCGAACGCGATCTGCCACCCGAGCATCCTCTGCCTCTCGTCCTCGCCCTCCGGTTCGGCTTCGCCGGGCAAAAGCCACCTGTAGAGGAGGTAGCCCCAGGTGATCAGCGTGAGAAAGATGACCATAAAGACCTTGGGGCGCGTCCAAATAGGTCCCCTATTCGCGCCGCCCCAAGGGTCTATCGCGATGACGACTGCGGCGAAGAGCCCGCCGTAAAGAATCTCTAGTGCGATACTCCACCACACTACTCGAGCTTGAGACTTCGTCTGCGCCTCGCCCCTCTGTCCTAACGCCGAAGACGACATCTTTTCACCTCTCGGTTTGTCCATACTCTTAGGTTGGTAGATAAATGGTAGACGACATGCACAGGGTAATTTTAGCAAGTTTCGTGTGAAGTTTGTCACTCGCCGGTGCGTCACCCGAGAAGTGTGAAGGGACAAAGAACGTGAAGGGGTGGGCTCGAGCGAAGGATGCGTTCAGTCCGAACTCGGCGCAGGCTCGCTCATTTTCGCCAAGGTGAACTTGTCCGCGTACGCTTCGCGAAAGGCGTGCCAACTCGCCCAGTCCTTCGTCCTCCCCTGCTGCTCCGACCACATCCAAAAGGTAGAGTAAATAGCCCGCGCCGTGCGCAATTCTTCAAAGAAGATGCGGGCGCTGAGCCCTCCCTCTTCTAAGTAGCCAGACGTTTCGAAGTCACGTAGCGCCGCCCCTCTGTCATAGCGCACCGCCCGAAATTCGGGCGTCCAGACCCCTCGTCCCTCACCGTGCAAACGCATGATGAGGTATTGGGCTCTAGGATCGCCGTTAAACGGCGTGCCGACTGCCCCCGTATTGAGCACCGTGTACGCTCCCCAGTGACGCTCCATCTGACGGTGTGTATGTGAGCCGATCAGCGCGTCGGCGGGGTGGTGCTGCACGATCTCAGCGATGTCTTCGTCGCTCAAGAACTTGCCGTAACCCTCGCGGTAGTGGCGCGGACTGCCGTGCGAGATGAGCAGGCTCGGCGCGTCGCCCTTCTCAACCTTGTGCGTCATCGGCAAGTCCCGGAAGACGCTTATGAGCCCCGCCTCGTCAAGCTGCCGCGCTGACCACGCGGTCCCCTCCCAAAAGGGGTCGTCGAACCAGACGGCGGGCAAGCTCTCATCTCGGTCTATCCACTTGCGCACCAAGTCGTCGTGGTTGCCGAGGGTCATAGGGTAGCCTAGCGCCAAGATGCGCTCCAATACCGCCACGTTGTTCGGTCCCCGGTTCACGACGTCGCCGTTGACGATGACCTCTTCTATCCCTAGCGAGTCGATATCCTCCAGAACCGCCTCTAACGCCTGGAGGTTCGCGTGGATATCCGAGATGACTGCAATGACCTGGGGCAAAGTAGCGTCATTGTAACAAGTGGCGCGGTGCAGTGTAAAAAGGGTCGATGACGAACTTAGTCTGATTCTTCCAAATCCAGAAGAACGCGGTGTTTCACCGCTTCGCCGAACAGCGCCAGCCCCGAGTTGAGGACGACTAAACTCACCGTGCCCCACGCAAACCAGGTAGTAAAGCCCGCCCGCCTCGTCCTGAGTTCGACGGCGTAACCCAGTAAACTCGCGCCAAAACCCACCGTGCCCAGCCCGAGCGGGGCGAGCAAGCGCCACCTCTTGTAGTGTTCATTATCCCCACTACGCTTTTTCATCATCACCTCCAGGCGTAGCCTGACACGCTTTCGCATTGTGAACAAGCGTGAAAAAACATATCTTCTCGCTTTCATTAGCAGGTATCATCTGGTCAGAGATACCCTTAGCGAGAAATGAACAGTCTAGCACACACTTCGGGGGATGATATCTGCGCTCAACTGTCTCAGTATGTCGTGGAACTGCTACACACAGCACCACGACATAACTGAGATAAAGTGTCGCAAGTCTCAGACGAAGAACCATCCCACTCTCAGGCGAAGCCTAGCGGGACGGCTTCGCCTGAGAGCGGAATTTCATCTTCAGTGTGCGTGCTAGAAGACGCTCTCTTCGGTGAGAGCGCTCGCGACCAGATGATACCTGCAAATAAAAGCCTAGAATCCCACGTCATTTCTCGAATCCCTCCTCTACAATTAGCAGGTATCATCTGGTCAGAGACACTCTCACTTTGTGAAACGCTGTTTAGCACGCACTTTAAGAGATGATACCTGCGTTCAACTGTCTCAGTGTGTCGTGGAACTGCTAAATAGATGAGATTTTTGCGTATTTTCGCGCAATATCTTCGGAGGAATTTTTCGTGCAGGCACTTGTTATCGCGACGACGTATGGTCGTCTCACTCATATTCAAAAGGCGCTCGAGGCGACTGACTGGCAGCTCGACGTCGCGCAAGACCCCAAAGCCGCCGTGGAGAACCTGCGCACCAAGCTCTACGACGCTGTTTTCTGCGACGAGGACCTGCGCGGCGCGAGCGCGTCGGGCTTTTTGGCCTGGACCAAGCGCTTAGCCGAGGGCGTGCCCTTCTACCTCGTTCGCGCACCGGGGAGCGACGGCAAGCTGCGCGGCGAGCAGCCTAGCGCGGTGCTGGACTATCCCCTCAAGCCCGATCAGCTTCCCAAACCCGGTCAAAGCGCGCTGAGTACACCCAACGCGGCGCAACCCGACAAGCGCTTCACCACCTCCATGCTCTCGGGCAACACCTCACTCGTCGCCATCGCCGACATCTTAGAGATGATGGGCATCGCCAAGCAGAGCGCTCTCCTCTCCTTTGGTGACGACACCGCGCACGTTTACGTCAACAACGGTATCTTGGCGCACGCCGAAGCGAAACAGGGGCAAAGCGCGCTGAGCGGACTGCCTGCGCTCGCGCTCGTCCTCATCTTGGAGAACGCCGAGTTTCAGGTACAGCCCTTCACGCCACCGCCGCGCCCGACGATCAATCTACCCGTGACCACTGCGATGACTGAAGCCGCCCGCTTAGCCGACGAGCAGCGGCGCTACCAGGACCTCATCGACGCCGTGCGCGACGCCTGCCCGAGCGTGAGCGCCGTAACGACAGGCTACTTGATGGGCGGCAGCCCCAGCCAGGGCTACGGCGACTCAGACGCGCTCTTCGGCGAGGTCAAGGCGCTCTTCTCGAGCTACAGCGAGCCCGCAGGCGGCAAGTTGCAAGAACTCCTCATCGCCTCGGAAACGAGCGTGCTCGCCCTGCAACGCTTCGGCGACGACAATGTAGTAGCGGCGCGCGCCCCGGCGAAGGACCGGGCATACCTCTACGAAGCGGTGAAAGACGCAGTCGCTGAACAACTTCAGAACGCTTAAAAGGATTAAGAAATAAGGACTGAGTGAAGAGAACTCAGTCCTTATTTCTTTTTCTCTTCGTTCATCCTCCACCTTTAGTGTGATGACACCTCCTCCACTCCAGGTCTATACTCCGGGAAATAAAGGAGGATTGGCATGGACGAGAACAGCAGCTACTATGAGGCAAGCCAAAGCACAGATGAGAGGACCGTCGCCGAAGAGTTCCGCGTGAGCGGCGAGACAGTCACCACCAAGATGCGCGAGCTTTTACGCGAGGGCAACGTGCGCCGCATCACCCTCAAGAACGACGAGGGTAAAACGCTCATCAAAATCCCGCTGACGGTGGGCGTCGTCGGTGCGCTGCTTTTACCCGTGTGGGCGGGCGTCGGCGCAATCGCCGCACTCGCGGCGAACCTAATGCTGTCCGTGGAGCGGCGCGCGGAAGGCGTCAAGTTGGCAGAGACCTCTTCGTCCGGTAGTCTCGGGGACAAGACGCCGCCCGACGCTTCATACGACAACCCGACAGACGTTTAGCGGGTAGATTGTGCTTATGGACGAAGTCAAAAGGATGTGGGAGCGCGGAAGCGTTCTAGCCAGAGACCTCGAGCAGCAAATCTACGCGCGTCTGGGTACGGAGCGCAGACTTTTTATCGTTAAGGATAAGGAGGGCGAAACGCGCCTCAGCACGCCGCTGCTGCTCGCCGGGCTCGTCGTTCTAGGTCTCGTCATGGTGGCCGCGCCGCTCGTGATCGTCGCCTTCGTCGGGGCGCTTTTACTCAAGTACGAGTTTGTGATCGCAAAGGAAGACACACCGAAACCGCGTTGAGAACACCACCAAGTAGGGCTCGAGCCCCAACCGACATTCCCCGAGTGAATGTCGGTTTTTGTGTTGCATTTTTTATAGCGTGCGCGGCGCGGTTGTGCCAGACAGACTACCCCTACCCCGCCGCGCTCTGGTATACTCCTATATTTGTTAGAGCCCACGTGCCTACCCCACGTTATGACTCAGACAGCTATGACCCAGATTTTTTACCTTTATGCGACTTGCTCAGGGCGCGTTTCGGCGCAGCCTCGAGAAGTTTCGTGCTTAAAAAATCACGCCGAGCATACGACCTAGAAAACTAGCACAACCCTATAGGGAGACACCTTGCAAAACCTCATCGTTCGCGGCGCAAGAGAACACAATCTCAAAGATATTCATATCGAGCTTCCCCGAGACGCCTTTATCGTCTTTACGGGTGTGTCGGGCTCGGGCAAATCCACCCTAGCCTTTGACACCATTTACGCCGAAGGGCAGCGCCGCTACGTCGAGAGCTTATCGGCGTATGCGCGGCAGTTTTTAGGGCTGATGGACAAACCCGATGTGGACTCGATCGAGGGCTTATCGCCCGCCATCAGCATCGACCAAAAAACGACGAGTCACAACCCGCGCTCGACGGTGGGAACCGTCACCGAGATTCACGACTACTTGCGCCTCCTCTTCGCGAGAGCGGGCAAACCGCACTGCCCCGTCTGCGGACGCCCCATCGAGAAACAGTCCGCTACAGAGATTGTCGATAGGCTTCTGGAGCGTTTCGAGGGCGAGCGGGCGCTCATCCTCGCACCTCTTGTGCGCGGACGCAAGGGTGAGTACAAGAAGCTCTTCGAGGGGCTTAAAAAAGAGGGCTTCGCGCGGGTTCGCGTGGACGGCGACGTGCAGACGCTGGATGAGGCGCTCAAGCTCAGCTTAGAGAAGTACGAGAAGCACGATATTGACGTGGTGGTGGACCGCATCAAGGTAAGCGCTGAGGACCGCTCGAGGATGGCGGAGTCCGCCGAGTTGGCCTTGCAAAAGGGTGAAGGGCTGATGCGCGTCTTTTTGCCCGACAAGAGCCCTGACGGAAGTAGTGACGAACTCTTCAGCGAACGCTTCGCCTGCCCGGAGCACGGCACGGCGCTAGAAGAACTCGAGCCCCGCGCCTTCTCCTTCAATAGTCCTTACGGCGCGTGCGGGCACTGCACAGGCTTGGGCTTCAAGCAGGAATTCGACCCTAAACTCATCGTCCCCAACGAAACCCTCTCGATCGGCAAAGGTGCCATCGCCGCCTGGAGTCAGGGCAAGAACGACGGCAAGGTCTTCTACTGGGACCGCCTCAAGGCGCTCTCGGAGCACATGAATTTCGACCTCACGACGCCCTGGGAAGATTTGCCCAAAAAGGCGCAGAAAACAGTTCTGAACGGCTCCGATGACGCTATCGAAGTCGTCTATAAGCGCGGCGGTAAGGAGACGATGCGCTTTAACGCAGAGTTCGAGGGGGTCATCCCGAACCTCGAGCGCCGTTACAAAGAGTCCACCTCGGATTACGCACGGGAAAAGATCGAGGCGTTCATGTCGCTGGTGCCTTGTCCTAAATGCGGCGGCACACGCTATAAGCCGGAGGTCTTGGCGGTGACGGTGGCGGGCAAAAACGTCGCGGATTTGTCGGGGATGACGGTGTTGGAGGCTGGCGACTTCTTCAGGACATTGGACTTAGAGGGTCCGGGCGGAGCCATCGCCGCGCCCATCATGCGCGAAGTGGGCTCTCGTTTGGGCTTTCTGGAGAACGTCGGCTTGGACTACCTCACGTTGGACCGGAGCGCGAACACGCTCTCGGGCGGCGAGGCGCAGCGCATCCGTCTGGCGACGCAAGTTGGTAGCGGCTTGACGGGCGTGCTCTACGTGCTGGACGAGCCTTCGATTGGGTTGCACCCTCGGGATAACTCGAGGCTCCTCAAAACGCTCCTCTCGCTGCGCGACTTAGGCAACACGCTCATCGTCGTCGAGCACGACGAAGAGACGATGCGCGCCTCGGACTACATCGTGGACTTGGGACCGGGCGCGGGCGTTCACGGCGGCCACGTCGTCGCGTCGAACACGCCCGACAAACTCATGAAGGACAAGAACTCGCTGACGGCGGCGTACCTGCGCGGCGAGCGTAAAATCGACGTACCCGAGTCGCGCAGAAACGGCAACGGCAAATCGCTCAAAATCGTCGGCGCGACCGAGCACAACTTGCAAGACGTGGACGTGGAGATTCCTCTGGGCACGCTCACCTGCATCACGGGCGCGTCTGGCTCGGGTAAATCTACACTCGTCCACCGCATCCTCCACGCTTCGCTCGCCAAGCAGCTCTACCGCGCGAAAGAGACACCGGGCGCGCATAGGAACATTCAGGGCACCGAGCACGTGGACAAGGTCATCGAGATCGACCAGAGCCCCATCGGGCGCACGCCTAGAAGCAACCCCGCGACCTATACAGGCATCTTCACGGACATCCGCGACCTCTACACCCGCGCACCCGAAGCGCGTAAGCGCGGCTATAAGCCGGGGCGCTTCTCCTTCAACGTCAAAGGGGGACGCTGCGAGGCGTGCAAAGGCGACGGCACCGTCAAAGTCGAGATGTATTTCCTACCCGACATCTACGTGCCCTGCGAGGTCTGTAAAGGTGCACGTTACAACCGCGAGACCTTGGAGGTCAAGATTCGCGGCAAGTCCATCTCGGACGTGCTCGCGATGACGGTGGACGAGGGCGCGGAGTTTTTCGAAAACATTCCGAACATCGCCCGCAAGCTCCAGCTCATGCAAGATGTCGGGCTCGGCTACATCAAGATCGGGCAGCCCTCCCCGACGCTCTCGGGCGGCGAAGCGCAGCGCGTGAAGCTCGCCTCGGAACTCGGCAAGCGTTCGACGGGCAAGACGCTCTACATTTTAGACGAGCCCACCACAGGGCTTCACTTCGAGGACGTGTCGAAGCTTTTGGGCGTGCTGCACCGTTTAGTGGACGGCGGCAACACGCTCGTCGTGATCGAACACAACATGGACGTGATCAAAACTTCGGACTGGATCGTGGACCTGGGACCGGACGGCGGCGTGCGCGGCGGCATGGTGGTTGCGGCGGGAACGCCGGAGACGGTGGCGGCGCACGAGACCTCCTCGACGGGTTCATATTTGCGCGGCATCCCAGCGATTGCAGACAGATTGAAGGAACTCACGCCGGCGTGATCTGCGCCGTTGCAGATAGTGCTATGAGGACACGCTTGCTGAGGTTCGCGGATACGCCAAATAGGGTCTCCTCTCAGGCTGACCCCAACCACTTTTCGCTTCGCGAAAGCCGGGTCGCGCCGACCAGCGGGAGACTGACTTCGATACTTGCTATACTCTGCACCTTATGACACGCACCGCACCGCCCGCTCGCATCTTTTTCGTCGGCGTCTTCCTGTTTTTGTTGGCGGCAGTTTGCGCGGTCGCACCCATCCCCATCCTCTACCGGAGTTTGGGTATCTTGCTCGCTTCGTACGCAGCGTTCGCGTTCGCCGGGATGCCCTTCGCCTACGCCACCGCGCTGCTCACCCCGGCGATCGGGCTCATCAGCGGCACGACGGCGTGGCTCGTTATGTTGCCCATCGTGCTAAGCTCGAGCCTTTTAGCCATGCTGGGTTTGGAGTTCTCCTGGCGCTACGCCGCCGTAGTCATCTCGCCGGCGCTCTACGTTATCCCGCAGGTGATCGTATGGCAGCTCTCGCAGCGGCGGCTCTTCTCCGTTGACCTTCCCTGGGACCCCACGCCCACTGTATGGTTGAGCGTTCACGGGCTCACCGCTTTAGTAGGCGTTTTGGGCGCACTTTATCTGGACAGGCAGCGGAGCAAGCGGTGAAGGCGAACACGCGACGAGACGTGCGGGAGACTCGAAACGACATCCTCACCTCACCTGCGCGCCTGCGCACGCACTGGTTTTACTACTTCGCCGCCTTTGCTGTGCGCAACTACGCGCGGCTCTTTTTAGGGCTTAAAGTTTACGGCGCCGAAAACGTTCCCTTAAAGCCCGGCCTGGTCATCGCGAGCAACCACTTCTCCACCTTTGATCCGCCCATGATCGGCTCCGTCGCGCGGCGTGAAGTCCACTTCATGGCGAAGAAAGAGCTGTTCGAGTCGCAGCCGATGCGCTGGCTGGCGGAGCATCTGATGGCGTTTCCGGTAGACCGGAGTCGGAGCGACATGCGGGCGATCAAAGAGGCGCTGCGCTACCTCAAAGAGGGGCTGGCGGTGGGCATCTTCCCGCAGGGAACACGCAAAGCCGCCAACAAGGACGCGCATGGCGGCGCAGCGTTTTTGGCACAACGCGCGAACGTGCCGCTTCTACCCGCTGCTATCTGGCGCGAAGGGCGCAACTTTCGCGTCTCCTTCGGTGAACCTATCGCACCCCAGGGACGCTCGAGAGAAGAGATGAGCGTGCTGACCCAAGAACTTATGGCGCGTATCGACGCGCTGTTGCCTGAAGGTGCGGAAGAGTCAGGCTGACGAGCAACCGAATCGGGTAGTGGGCGAGGGTCGAACGACGCACCTCGTAAGTGGAATCCAAATCCCGCTAATAAATAGGGACCACAACCTCTTTCTTGTCTGCAACTTCTTTCATATTCCCTAAGCATTCCAGAGGGAGCCACCCCCTCGAATTGTAGGTAAGGACTGTAGCTCGAGTAAACGCCTAATCGGTCAGTTCAGACTATAGTGACGCATCCGCTCAACATAGAACCGTACAGTTACACCGCTCGAGCCAGTGCAACTAACACCTCTTGACATTTTCCTGACCTTGCTCTAAAGTTGCGTCTAGGACAGCGTTTATTACATTTACTTAGGGTGCGCTCGGGCGAAGAGGTGCCAGAAAGCTCGTCCCTGACGCGCCAAACTCGTATGCCCCGTGAGGGACTTGCTTTCTTGCGATTTCTCGTGCTAAAGTACGCCCCAAGTCACAATTCAAGGAGGGAACAACGATGGCGAAGGCGAAAACCGTGTCCAAGGCTGACCTCGTGGACAAAGTCTCTGACGAAACAGGCATGAAGAAAAAGGACGTCAAGTCCGTTGTGGACGCGATGATCGAGCAGATTGGCACCCATCTAGACCAAGAGTACAAGGTGCAACTTACGGGCTTCGGCACCTTTGAGGTGCGCGAACGCCGCGCTCGCACGGGCGTCAAACCCGGCACCACCGATAAAATTGACATCCCAGCAAGTAAATACCCCGCGTTCAAACCCGGCAAATCGCTCAAGGAGTCGGTGAAATAAAAAGCAACGAGCAATGAGCGAAAAGACCTTGATTTTCAACTCATTGCTCATTGCTGCTTTTATAACTGCAACGCTGACGGCAGAAAAACTTGATTTTCCTCTGTATCCTCGAGTTTACTGGGGGATACTTATGTTTTACGCCATCAGCCACACAACTGTTTTAGGCACCGTCGGGCTCAGCTTTCCGGCGACGAGCACCGAAGTGTTTCTTCTGCTCGTCGCGATCGCGGTGTGGGCAGCGATCATTATCTTTATCGCGAACCAGACCTCGAAGAATGGCGCGCTGACCCGTCCACAGAAAATCATGTGGGGACTAGGCGCGCTCGTCTTCCCCCTCATCGCCATCGTTTTGTACTTCGTGATGAAACCGGGGCGAAACGAAAGGGAGCACACTCGCTAAACTTAGGACAGCATGAGCCTACTAGATGTGATCGGTCCGGTGATGGTAGGGCCCTCGAGCAGCCACACTGCGGGGGCGTGTCGCCTCGCCCTTTTAGCACGGCACACCCTTATCCGTGAACCTGAAACGGCGACGCTCACGCTGCACGGTTCCTTTGCCAAAACCGCCAAGGGGCACGGCACGGACCTCGCGCTAGCGGCGGGCCTGATGGGTTACTACCCCGACGACGCGCGGATTCAAAACGCTTTAGACCTTGCTCAGGCGCAGGGCTTAGAGATTATCTTTGCAACCAAAGATTTGGGCGACGTGCATCCGAACACCGTCAGCATCCGACTCTCGAACTCTGGCGAAGAGGTCCAAGTGATGGGCTCGAGTCTAGGGGGCGGTCTGGTACGCATCCTCAAGGTGAACGGCTTCGACGTCAATTTTTCGGGCGCACACCACACGCTCCTCTTAGAACACGAGGACAAACCCGGCGTGATCGCGCGCGTGGCGCGGGTCATCGCCGACGACGAGGTCAACATCGCCACGCTGCACTGCGCGCGGCGCAAGCGCGGCGGCTTCGCTATGATGTCCGTCGAGGTAGACCGTGCGCTCTCCCAATACGTGCTGGATTACCTGACCCACGTGCCCTACATCCACTGGCTGCGCTTTTTACCCGAGGTGATGCGAGGTCAGGAAGTGACAGGGCGAGATGCGGGGTGAGGCGTGAACTTAACCGAGCTTTCTGAAGTCGAGGGGCTAGCCTCCGACGCGGTCCTCGTGGACTCCTTTGAAGGCGATGATGCGGCTCAGGAGGAATTTCTAGGGGCGCTACGGTCTCGAGTTAAGGAAATGCGCGACTCAGTGCGAAGAGGACTGGCTTCAGACAAAAAGAGCCGCACCGGGATGGTCGGGTGGAACGCCAAAACGCTTCATGACGCAGACGACAAACTCAACGCCCCGCTCCTCAAGCGCGTGCAAGCTTACGCGATGGCGGTGAACGAAGAAAACGCCCGTATGGGGCGCATTGTCGCCGCGCCCACGGCGGGCAGCGCGGGCACCTTGCCCGGTGCGCTCTTAGGCGTGGCGGACCATCTAGGCTTGGAGGACGAGCAACTTCTGCGTCCCGTCGCGCTCGCGGCGGGCGTCGGCGAGATCATCTCACAGCAGATGTTCATCGCCGGTTCGACAGGCGGGTGTCAGGCGGAGATAGGCTCCTCGGCGGCGATGGCGGCGGCGGCGGTCTGCGAGCTTTTGGGGGGCGACGCGCGCAGGAGCGTTCACGCGGCGGCGATGGCGCTCATGAACACCATCGGCTTAGTCTGTGACCCGGTAGGCGGCTACGTCGAGGTGCCCTGCGTGAGCCGCAACGCTTTTTTTAGCGTCCACGCGGTCTCATCGGCGCAGCTCGCGCTGGCGGGTCTGGAGTCCTTCATCCCGCCCGATGAGGTAGTCTCGGCGATGGCGTCCGTCGGGCGGAGCCTGCCGCCGGAACTGCGCGAGACGGGCGAAGGCGGAATTGCAGATACGCCGACAGGTCGCACCATCGCGCTCAAAATGGTGCAAGAAGGCTAGCGCCGAAGTCCGACGTTGGCGCAACCGCATACAAATCCAGGCGCATTTAGACGTTATGTTGGGTAGCGAGAATGCTGAAGAGCGGGGTAGCACTTTGGCGCTTCGCACATAAGGCTCGAGCCTCTCAGTGATCCGAGACCCTGTTACGAATAGTGACGACACGTTGCACGTTATATAGCAAGTATCATTTGGTTTGAGTGTACGTAAGTTTTGCGGAGCAACGCTCTCACGATGTAGAACACCGTGCAGCACGCACATTTGAGAATGATATTTGCGCTATTCCAATCAGTACTTATGTTGATTGCTATACTTGTACTGAAGCTTCGTTCCACGGCGTTACGAGAGGTAGCGTCACCGCGCAACATCACCAGAGGAGGTTTAAGCGTGACCCATGAATTCACAACAGGTCGGCAGCCGCGCGTAGTCATCGTCGGGGCAGGGTTCGGCGGGCTCTACGCCGCTAAAGCCCTGCGCAGAGCGCCCGTAGAAGTCCTGATGATCGATCAGAACAACTACCACACCTTCCAACCTCTTATCTACCAAGTCGCTACAGCGGGTTTAGAACCCGACGAGGTTGCGCATACCGTCCGCGCCATCTTTCGCCACCAGAAGAACTTCCGCTTCCGCCAGGGCACGGTCAACGGCGTCAATTGGGACGAAAAAGAGGTTAGTCTAGCCGACGACGAGAGCGTGGCGTTCGACTACCTCATCGTGGCGACGGGTGCGGTCTACAACGACTTCGGCATCCCCGGCGTTAAAAAGCACGGGCTCATGCTCAAGAGCTTGACCGAAGCGGTCAACATCCGCTCGCACGTGCTGCGCCAGTTCGAGCGCGCCAACGCGGACCCGAGCCTGATCGACGAGGGCATCCTCAATTTCGTCTTAGTTGGCGGCGGTCCAACCGGCGTGGAAATGGCGGGCGCGCTCTCGGAGCTGTTCGACCGCGTGTTGCCTAAAGATTTTCCTGACCTCGACGTCTCGAGAGCCCGCATCGTTTTAATTGAGATGATGGACGCGCTGCTCGGTCCCTTCGAGGAGGCGTCGCAGGAATACACCGAGCGGGTGCTGCGGCGGCGCGGCGTAGATATTCGCTTAGGCACCGCCGTTTCTGAGGTGCGCGAGGACGAGGTCGAACTCGACAGCGGCGAAGTCATCCCGACGCAGACGCTCTTGTGGGCGGCGGGCATTCGCGCGAGCCCCGTCGTCGAGGCGATGGACGTGGAACTCGAGCGCGGCTACCGCGTCAAAGTCGAGCAAGATTTGAGCGTTCCGGGTCATCCTTACGCCTTTGTCATCGGCGACTCTGCGGGCAGCAAAGACGAAGAGGGCAACATGCACCCGCAGGTCGCGCAAGTCGCCATTCAGGGCGGCAAGCACGCCGCGAAGCAAATTCAGCAGCACCTCGAAGCGCGAGAAACTGAGGCGTTTAGCTACTTCGACAAAGGCATCATGGCGATCATCGGGCGCAACGCAGGCGTCGCGGAGTTGTCTGAGGAGTTCGGCGGCTTCAGCTTTCGGGGCTTCATGGGATGGCTCTCCTGGCTTCTCTTACACCTCGTCTACCTGCCCGGCTATCAGAACCGCGTCAACGCCTTTATGAACTGGGCGTACGGCTACCTCACCTTCGACCGCCACGCGCGCCTCATCACCGACATGCAGCCCTCACCTGCCGAGATCGCGGACCGCACCGAAAAGCTCGTCTCGGATACCTACATGGCGCAGCGGCGGACGAAAGAGGCGGAACTGTCCAGCTCGTAAAGATAAAAATAGAGGAGAGCGTATCTCCTCTATTTTTATCTACTAAAACAACCCTCTAGCGGGTAGCTTGGACCTCCTGAACGAGGAAGTCGAGGGGAATCGTCCTTTGCTCTCCCCCTTTCGCTTCAACGGACACTGCCGAACGCCGAATACCGCGGTCCACGTCTTCGGGTACACTGATCTTGAAGGTGAGATTGAGCCAGTAGTAGTAGCTTACCGAGCGGCTGCCCACATCCGAGACCTCTTTCACCAACCTCGCCGAGTTGAGGGCAACCTCCCAATCTTCCGGCACCGAAGCGCTCGTAACGCTAAAGCGGTTTGTAATGTTTGCTGAGGTCTTTTTGCCCTTCCTCGGGTTTCTCACGACCGCCGTGGCAAAATCGTCCGGGTCGAGCCCAAATACCTGTGGCACGACTTGGTAAGAAGCGTAGTAGCTGCCCGCGTCAGAGACCACGATAGGCCCCGCCCTCACGTCGAACGCGCTCGAGGCACTGCTCCCTTCCATTCCTGGTGCGCAAGCGGCTAAAGTGAAAAGCAATGCTGAAGCCAAAAGTAATCTGATCATCTAGTCCTCCCACTCGAGCGTAACAACGCGGTCTATCAAGGCGCGGCGAAGCTTTTCACTCGAATAGTGTGTAGGGGTTTAGCCGCGGACTCGGACGCCACCCTTTTCTCTCTTCCATCTTCACCTGTGGTACGGATCAATTAACAGGTATCAAAGCCTGCCTCACTAACGTTCGGAGCTGGTTTGAGTGAACAAAGTTAAGTCGCGTGGACCGCTGTCGCATATGCTCCCGCTAGCCGCTAGGCGAAGAGACGCCCTCACTGTAGAAACACTGTTTCCTTTTGCTGCGCAAAAACTACGTAATCGGAAAACTTCGTCCCTGCGGGCTTTCAGACTGCTGCGCAGCTTTCAGAAATTAGCACGCACGCTGTGAGGTGAAACTCCGCTCTCAGGCGAAACCTAGCGGAACAGTTCTTCGTCTGAGACCTTTGGCATTGCCAAAACTTTCCCTACGGGAAACTTACGTAACCGTTTGCCTAGCCCTTCCTGACGGAGGCTTTGCGCACCTCCGGGAGAAGCGACACTCTGTCTCAGTATGTTTTGGAAGTGCTAAACCTATGAAATTAGAGGTAGTGCATTCGCCCTAGACTGAAGGTGCGCCACAAGTTGCGCTGCAGCCCAAGACCGTATACTGCACAGGGAGGTACGGCTCGGCGCACTGGTGCCCGGCTCTAACACTATGAGGTTGATTCACATGCCAACTTGGAGCGAATTGTGAGCGCGGGCGGCGGCGAACCCCTCGCCCTACACGAGCAGTTCATGGTGCAAGCGCTAGAACTCGCTGAAAGGGGGCGCGGGCGCACCTCGCCTAATCCGCTCGTGGGCTGCGTCATCGTCAAAGACGATGAGGTCGTTGGGCGAGGCTGGCACGAACGTGCGGGCGCACCTCACGCGGAGGTCAACGCGCTTAGAGAGGCTGAGGGCGCGCAAGAGGAGACCGCAGGGGCGACGGTCTATGTGACGCTCGAGCCCTGCAGCCACTTTGGTCGCACTCCGCCCTGTACCAACGCGCTTATCGCGGCAAAGGTGCGCCGCGTCGTCATCGGTGCGGTAGACCCTAACCCCAAGGTGGACGGCGTCAAGGCGCTGCAAGACGCGGGCATCGAGGTCATCACGGGCGTTTTACAAGGTCAAGCCGAAAGACAAAACGAGGTGTTTTTGACCGTTCAGCGCAACCGACGTCCCTTCGTGCTCTACAAAACCGCTATGACCTTAGACGGCAAAATCGCCACGCGCACCGGACGCTCACGCTGGATTACCGGTCAAGCGGCGAGAGATTTAGTTCAGGTGTGGCGCGATGAGTTGGACGCGGTGGCGGTGGGCATCAACACCGTGCTGCTCGATGACCCCTTGCTCACCTCTCGCCTCGAGGGGGGGCAAACCCCCACCAAAATCATCTTCGACTCAGTCGCACGTACGCCCGTAGACGCCAAGCTATTTGAAAGAGACCCGCAAGGAAAAGACGCCAGGGTCATCCTCTTCGTGACGGAAAAAGCGCCCACCGTGAGGGTCAGGGCGTTGGAGGAGAAGGGCGCACAGGTGTTCACGCTGGGCGAAACGCGCGGACGCACCGATGTTCGCGCGGCGCTAACCAAACTGTACGACCTAGAGATAGCGAGTTTGTTGCTCGAGGGCGGCGGCACCCTTGCCTGGTCCTTTTTTGAGCAGCGCGCGGTGGATAAGATCGCTACCTTTATCGGTCCCAAGCTCTTAGGCGGGGGCGGCGCGAGCCCGCTGAGCGGTCTCGGCGTTACCGAGATGGACGAGGCCATCACGCTGAGCGACGTCGCGACGGACTTTATCGAGCAAGATTTGCTGATTACCGGGCGCGTGAACTACCCACAAGACGAGAACGTGCAGAGCGAACCGCAAGAACAAGAGGTGTAGGTAGTGCGTGTCTCACCGCCTTAACCGTCGCCGAATACTCACTCTATTGTTGAGTTGACCTGCCTCCCCATACACAGCACCTTGCTCAACCGACTTATTATCGTATCTCGCAGTGGCTTTGTCTGGAGCGATGATGTCAAAGCAAGGAGTTGAAACCCCTTGTTGATTGCGTAGCGTAGCGGCAGCAGAAGGAGGCGCGGCGGTATTCGCTTCGGAACCCCTCCCCACGTTAGAATACTTTCACAACCCCATATGATGAACGTACGGTAAGATGCAGGAGGCATTATGAAGATTACCTTTTTAGGACAATCCGGCTTTCATATCGAAACAAACGGTCACAGCATCTTGATTGACCCGTTTCTTTCGGGCAACGAACTTGCTGTGAACAGCCCGGACGAGTTCTCGCCCTCGCACATCGTCTTGACGCACGCGCACCCCGACCACTACGGTGACACCGAAAACATCGCCAAAAGGAGCGGAGCGACGGTGGTCTCGAGCTTCGAAGTCGTCAACTATCTGGGCGAAAAAGACATCCAGGGGCACCCGATGAACGTCGGCGGCAGCTTTGACTTTCCTTTCGGCAAAGTGACCTACACCCCAGCGTGGCACTCAAACTCGCTACCTGACGGCACCTACGCCGGAATGCCCTCAGGTCTTCTCCTCGAGACCCAAGGCAAGCGCATCTACCACGCGGGCGACACGGCGCTCTTCAGCGACATGAAGCTCATCGCTAGGGGCGGCGTCGATTTGGCTATCTTGCCCATCGGCGACAACTTCACGATGGGACCGGAGGACGCGCTCGAGGCCGTCAAGATGATCCAGCCTCAAAGGGTCATCCCCGTTCACTACAACACCTTCGAGGTCATCCAGCAAGACCCCGAGGCGTTCAAGTCCTCCGTCGAGAGCCAAACGGATAGCCGCTGCACCGTCTTGTCCCCCGGAGAGAGCACCGACCTTTAAGGACACCCCCCTCTATGGAACCCACCTACACCCCCCCTGACTATCAAGTGTTCCGGCTCTTAGGCTCCGGTCAGACCTCCTACGTCTACCGCGCCGGGCACCCCAAGCAGGGGGAAGTCGCGCTTAAACTACCGAGACCTGAGCTGCACGCGCAGCCCGTCTTGCGGCGCATGTTCGAAAACGAAGTGCAGTTTACGATGAACCTCAGACATCCTAATATCGTCGGCGCGTTGGGCGGTCATCCTACCGGGGACGGGGCGTTTTTGGCGCTCGAGCTGTGCCCCGGCGGAACCCTGGACCAGCGGCTTTTAGAGCGCGGTCAACTCCCTTTAGAGCTTGCCTATAAGCTCATCATGGACGTGGCTAAAGGGCTCGCGCACGCCCACACGCGCCAGATTCTCCACCGCGACATCAAACCCGCCAACGTCTTTCTCGTCGCTGAGGACCGGGCCAAGCTAGGCGACTTCGGCACCGGGCTCTACCTGACCGAAACGTCCAGCGAGCGCGTCGGCACCGCCTTCTACATGGCTCCCGAAATCTTTCAAGGTCACAACGCCACCGTCCAGAGCGACGTGTACAGCTTAGGCATCCTCGCCTATGAGGTCATTGCAGGTGAGCGTCCTTTCACGGGCAACACGCAGCAAGACTTGATGATGGCGCACCTCTCGGGCTTACCCAAAAACTTGCGCCATCACCGCCCCGAGCTAAGCGCCACCGTCAACAGCGTCGTCAAAACAGCCATGTCGCGCGATCAGAGCAAACGCTTCAAGACCGTGCGCGACTTTATCACCGCCTTTAGCAAAGCCGCCGGGCTCAGCGCCGACACCGTGCAACTGCCACCCCAAGTCGGGCGGGCGAGCCGCGTGAAGCAGACGCAGAGCGACGCCGCCGAGGTGACAGAAGAGGTGAAAGGAAGCCGCTTCGGTTGGTTTAAGCGGAAGAAGTAAAACGCGCAGCCCGGCACTCCAATGAAAAAACGGCGGCGGAATAAGTTCAGTGTAATAAGAAAGGTGAACCTGGGAAGGCTCACCTTAAAACCGGGCGTTTAAGCACGGTCTTCTCTCTCGAGCAGCCCATCAAGCTTCCTCGAGAGTCTCCAGTAGTTGTAGTAGAACACTACACCTTCTGAAGAGGAGAGGGTATCCAGCAGTTGCTGCATCTCCTCTTTTTCCTGACTGGCTATCTCTAGCTGAGTCAGGAAGTCGGAGCATGGCTTGTACCAGCCCCGTTTGGTGTAATGCTTCAATAAGCGAAGCACTTTTGCATTTTCTTTTGTCATTGCGTCTATTCCTCCAACGCTAAAACGACACCGTCAGCTTAGCAAAGGAGGGGGCGGCGCGCGTCCTTTAGGCTGCGCCACGGGGATGAAGAGGGGGCAAGGTGACGAGACGACTCTCACCCTCGAGCCCAGCCCCACCTCACCCAACCCAAACACCCCGCCTCAACCCCCACCTTTCGCGTGCTACACAGCATTTCTCGCTCCGGTGCGGCTTCACAGCGGGGCGCATGTGAATGGGGCTCGTCTGGTAGTAGGGGTGCGTGTTGGGTAGCTCGTTGAGGTGAAGAGGTGCGTGCTGGACGGGGTAAAGGGCGTTTTGTTGCGAATGAGGGGTGGCGGCGCATTCAGAGGGGTTGACCGAAGTAAATCTCGCCGCTGAATACCTCTTGCGGGTGCAATTTTTGCGTCTATAACGGGGCTTGTGCGAGTTTGCGGGGGTGTGGGCTCTGTGTCGAGTGGTCTTAGAGAGCCGCGTATGGTTATAGAACATCTCGACTTTTCTATAGAAATTTGCTAAGCTGACCTTATGAAACAGATCAATGTCAAGAACGCTCGAGCGGCAGAACTCCTAGACCGCGCAGCCCAACTGACCGAGCGGGGCAAGACGGAGACCCTGACGGACGCTCTCGAGCTGTACCTGAAGAGCTTAGAGGCTGATAAGCGAGCCGACGCCGCCATCCGTTTAGCCCGAGAGCGCTTGCACCCCCTTATCGAACCAGAGAGCTTAGGTAGAGCGCCTAGCAAAGCTGAGCAAGAGGCGCTGCTCGAGCTTTAGCGTGCGCAGTTGTTTGAACTTACATGGTTGTTGACTCGAGCGTCCTTATTCATATTGTCTTTCGGGAAACGGGCTGGCAGGAGAGCCTGCGCTTTTTGGCCTCGCAGCCGCGTCTCACCCTCTCGGCGGTGTCGCTCGTAGAGGTACACGCCGTTCTTAAAGGCCGCCAAAGGCGTGGCGGCTCCTCAGTTGCTGAGGAGGACCCCGAGACGGTCATAGATGCGCTTTTAGATACACTCGGCGCGGAAGTTGTCCCTTTTGGCGCGGCGCAAGCGCGGCTTGCGCAGCGGGCGTACTCCCGTTACGGCAAGGGGCAGGGGCACCCGGCAGGGCTGAACTTCGGCGATGTGGTCGTTTACGCGCTAGCCGCCAACCGAGATGAGGTGCTGGCCTTCGTCGGTGAGGACTTCTCCCAAACAGATTTGGCTCAGGTCGCGCTGCCCCTTGCTTAGCGGCGTACTCACCTCGAGCCGCCCCTAGAGCCCTATGACCGGGGTGACGTGGAACCCAGGGCGAAATTCGTCCCTATTCGCTGTTCGTAGCGTCCGAATGTACCCGTCACCGAAGGCACACCTCATATACAAAATTCAAACGGTCCTTTTCGTGCTATCATATGGGCATGAATGTTTTCGTACCGCACGTGAACGCGGTGAGCCCAAAGCCGCAACCCTCCCTGCCTCAACTCATCAGTCAGGTTGAGGCGGGTTATCCTTTCGCCGCCTTCGAGACGTTAGCGCAGGATTTAGGGCTGACCCAGCGCGAGTTAGCCGATGTACTTGGACTGAGCGGCGGCACCTTGGCGCGGCGGCGCGGTAAGCGCCTGAGCGCGGCGGAGTCGAGCCGCGTGTACGAGGTGCGGCGTTTGCTCGAGCAGGCTGAGCAAGCCATCGGGCATCCTGAGGACGCACGGCGTTGGCTGAGAGAGCCTAACCCCAACCTCGGCACGTCGCCCCTCACCCTCGCCCGCACTGCGCCGGGCTTAGAGGCTGTGGAGCGCTACTTGCGGCAAATTGCTGAGGGTGTTGTGCTCTGACATGCTACCGATTGGTAAGCGAGCCCTACCACCACGCTGCGGATGCGTTTAGCGGCGTTGGCGCAGCCAGGGCCGGGGGGCGCTGGAACAGCCCCGGCACCCGCGTTGTCTACACCTCAGGCTCACTCGCCCTCGCCTCGTTGGAGCGGCTCGTTCACACCCTCTCAGTGCGCGGCTTAGAAGGATTGTGGGTCCACGAATTTCACTTTGAGGAGGCGGACGCTTTGCGCCTCTCTGACGAGCAGCTTCCCGAGGACTGGAACCGCAAGCCGGTCCCCCCGAATTGGCACGCGCCGCCGCCAAAACTTACCCAGCAGATAGGCGACGACTGGGCGGCGCGGCAGGCTTCGTTGCTCTTGCGCGTGCCGAGTGCGGTCTTACCCCAGGAGCACAACTACCTCATCAACCCAGCTCATCCGGGCTTCTCCTTGGAGAGGTTGGGACCTGCGCAGAGGTTCCGCTTTGACGCGCGGGTGGTGAGCTTGTTGGAGTAGGGGCTGAGGGCTCTTCCTTATCGTTGAATGGTGCAAACGAATGGTGGAGCATACCTGCTACAAGGTACAATAGGGCTATGGCAATCCTCGCTTACCAAGAGATCGTTGACCTAATCGCGGGCGCGAACCCCTCGAGCGTCGTCTCCTTTCGCCCCTCTGAACAGGCGCAGGCGCGTCTCGAAGAACTCGTCGAGAGGGAGAGGGCACAGGGGTTGTCCGAGGACGAGCGCCGTGAGCTAGACCAGTACATGCAGCTCGAGCACGTCATGCGTTTAGCGAAGGCGAAGGCTAGGCGTCTCCTGGGTGAGTAAAGCGTATATCTCTGCTGACCTGCGCCAGTACGTGGCAGATAGGGCGAGAAAATGCTGCGAATACTGCTTGATTCACGAAGACGATAGCTACTACGCGCTGCAAATCGACCACATCATCAGCGAGAAGCACGGCGGAGCGACCGAAGAGGATAATTTAGCGCTTGCTTGTATAGTCTGTAACCGTGCCAAGGGGAGCGATGTAGGCTCTATCGACCGGCGCACCGATGCGTTCGTCCGCTTTTACAACCCCCGAGAGGATCGCTGGATGAGTCACTTTGACCTGAGCGGCGTGCACATTGCGCCGCTTACAGATGTAGCTCGTGTGACCGAACGCCTGCTGCAACTCAACATCCGCGAGAGGCTCTTGGAGCGCGAAGCGTTGCAGGCGCTGGGGCGATATCCTGCAGAAGGCACAACAATCTCGTGAAGCGCAGCGGCTTTTGAGCTACCGCATCCTAAACGCTTGCGTGGCGCTTCTACAAGAGCACACTTACCTCATCAACCCGTCTCATCCAGACTTCTCCTTGGAAAGGTTGGGACCTGCGCAGAGGTTCCGCTTTGATGTGGCAGCTTTAAGGCTTTGGTAAGGCTCGAGATGTACCTAAAGGACTGTATTCAGAACGTCAACCTTTAGCTTTAGACCTGTGTAGAGGCGGCTAAACCAGAGGATGGTAGGGCTAGCAGTGTTGGATAACCTCATTTGCGCCCTGGCTTAGCTGCGCGTGGGGGGCTCGAGCCTGTCATACTACGTGTAGAAACGTATATAGGATAACAACATGGATATTAAATCTCTTGTCTCTCTACTCAACGAAAACAACGTCAACCCTAACCTTTTTGGGAAGGGGGAGGCGAAAACCTTAGCTCACCTCCTGAAAGAGGTAGAGGAGGGTGAAACCGTTTTCGAAGTCGAGGGCGGCGTTCTGCGCCGCGTTATCTCTTTAGTTTCCATAGAAATCCAGTCTCCCTACGGGGAGAAACTGGTCGAAGACCGTCAGGTTTTCGTGGATGGACGAGTCCGTGAACGGGGACTCACCGCCTTGGCTGAAAAGTTCAAGCCAGGTGAGGACCCATTTGCTGCGGCGAAACGCGCCCTCCAAGAAGAGTTGGGACTATCCGCTGAAATAGCAGGTACTCTCGACTTCTTGCAGGGCGATACTGAGGAGAAGGTGAAAACCTCTCCTTCGTATCCTGGATTGGTGAGCGTATACCGAGTAATCAATCTAAGCGTTGAGCTGCCGGTTGAAGCCTATGACCCCCGAGGTTACATAGAGCGGCAACCGGACAAATCCACTTACTTCTCCTGGCAGTAGCCTAGAGAATAAGTAACATCCGCGCGGACGAGGAGCCACCGCGTTACCAAACTCCGTCCTCTCATCTCTACGGAAGAGGATATTAAGACACCCTCGCTACAAAGGGGTGTCTTTTTTTTGGTTGTGTGGTTTGCGCCGTTCTGCACGCTGTTTATCCTTATTCTCACGCGCTGTTGGAGAAAGGTTTAGGGTGGAGGAGGTAGCAATACGGCTACCAACTAAATTAGGACCCGCCGTAGAAGCGGGTAAAGTTATGTATATCGAAATCCAAGATTTTCTAAAACGCTCTGCCCTACCTCCCGCCCAGCGGGAGATCATTGTCAGTGGTGGTTTCATTGCCACTGACATGAAATTTATGTGCCAAAGGGCACAATCAGCAGAAGAAGCGTGGGAGCGCTTCTTCGCTTGGGCGGAGATAGAAAGGAGGGGAATGTCCAGCTTCGGCCTGTCACGGGCCGAAGCTGGAGCCCGGATGATAGTCCGGGGAGACGCACAGGCGTGGGTACTGGCTCACGCCTACCTTCGTCGGCTCGAGGAGGCCGACGGGGTCAAAGAAGACCCCGAAGATTTCGAATATCTCGAGGAAATCGAGGAATACCCCGAGGAGGTCGAAGAAGACTTCGGGGCAGATGAATTCGAGGAGGAAGTACAACTTCTTCCTCTTCCCGACTTCGGGAAGCTGCGCGAGGAGTACGGAGTGCGCCAGGCGATAGTCGGCGCACTCCGTCCCAGGCCCAGTACGGCGGTGGTCGATAAACTCTACCTTGCCGGGTGTCGCACCGGCGAGGACGCTCGAGCTTTTCTCCAGCTCGAGGAGAAAATCAAGGGGGATAGCGACCCCGTTAGAGTCTTCGCTGTAGCGACAGCGAAGATATTTAAGCGCCTACCCCTTTGGGTCAAGGCGCAAGTCGCCCTGAACGAGTCGGTGGACCTCTGCCGCCCAGGGCGACCCCGCGACCTCGTCGCGGCGGCGACTATGTGGCGGATGTCGCCCGTCTTTCGTCCTTGGAAGCGGGAGTCCGTCCGTTTAGGGCGTCTTCCACTCAAAAAGCGCCTCGTGGCGGTGGCGGTTGCCACCCGCCTCGCCAATGAGGTGAGCCCGGCGCACTGGCGACGTAACCGCCAGGTGCGGCTAAATTTCTGGCACGGCTTCAATGAAGCCTGTCGCAACGGTGGCTTAGCTGCCGTTGCAAACGACCTGCCGGACAATGAGGCGACCCGCCGTCGGGTGGCTTTTGCCATCCACGGCAAGGCTTTGCCACCGGAACAGGTGAAGGCGCTGGCCTTCGCGGCACTTCCGGGCCAAATCATTGGCCTGAAAAGTAGTGCTTGGAAGAAGGCGACTGAAGCGCTCCACTCTGAGGAGTGGGATAGTTACATCGACTGGACCGACCTAGCTTGGTACGGTCACAGCGGGCTTTACCTCGCTGTGACCTTCGGAAAGCGGTGGGGTGAGTGGCTGCGAAAGCAGGCGGCGTTAGGCCGTTCCGGCCACGACGCATCCTACTGGCTGCCCCAAAGGGAAGGGCCAGCCGCCCTCAAAGGGTTGGAACATGTGCTGTTCCGCAATGGCACGCGCCCCCTACCAGAATTGGAAATTGTTTCCAAGAACTGGGCTGACCTCTCCCAGGAGGAGCGTAAGCTTCCCTGGAAAGAGCTGTTGGCGGCCTGCCGCACCCGCAAGTACGTGGGGCAGCGGCATGGGGCTTTTGCCTTAGAAGCCGCTCATTGGGGCGTTGCAGAATTAGATTATTCTGCTTTCGAGCAGATATATCTGGACGGCCAAAATGTGGCTGAGCCGTTCGACTCCACCCAGCGCTGGGAAGTCGGCGGCTATGTTGGCCGCTTTCTCCCTCGGTCCGACGTAAGAGTCGGATTTTTTGGACAGTACACGAACTGCTGTCAACATTTCGAGGGCTTCGGTGCCGCCTGCGCGGTGAGCACCGTGGCTGACGTTTTCAGCCAGTTGTTTGTCATCGAAGAGGACGGCGAAATTCTAGCTGGGAGCTGGGCTTGGCAAACCCAGCACGACGGATTTCGGTCCGTTTGCTTTGATAATGTGGAGGCGAAGGGCTTGTCCCCGAACCAACACAATGTCATTGCGCAAATTTATGAAGAGGTTGCTCAGCACCTCTGCGCTGAAGGTTGCCGCAAGGTAACTATCGGCACAGGTCTGAGCGACCTCGATCTGAGTCGGTGGGAAGCCACCGAAGCTCTACCCCTTCCAGAGGGGTACGGCGAGGAGGACTACTCCGACTCAAAAAATCAAGTTCTGGTAGCGGAGAACCCCTCCGCCCCTGCAATCATCCAAGGCCAGTCAATGGTCTGGGTGCGCGGGGGACTGGAGGAGGACCTCGACGCTGCCGAGTACATCGCTGAGGCTGTGTACCCCGAAGGCTGGGACTATGTGTCCACAGCCGGGGCTACCAGCCAAAGCCTTGTGCTCCTACATGAAGAAGCTGGCGTTATCGGGTACGCCACCTTTGATAGTGCCAACCGCTACATCGCGGATTTGGCCGTTTTACCCGAATACCAACAGCATTCTAACGTGCTGTTGCGTGCGCTATTAGAGCGCTGTAACGACGGCGAATGGTGGAGCGCGGACTGCCGCGAGTCTACCTCTTTGCGGTTGTTGCGCCTCTATGCGCGCCGTGGAGTGATTGCTCTTGAAGAGCAGGGAGAAGCCGATCCCATCGGTGATGAACCTTGCGTTCAGGTGATCTTCCGCGTGAACTAATTTTTACGGGCACCCCAACCGGGCTGCCCTACAGGTACTACGATTTACCCTCGTGCTACCTAAAAGGTACTGAAACTTCCCGTTTCGGTACCTTTCCTTTTGCCCTCCCTCCTCTAATCACTAGGCAAAAGCGGCGTGTCTCTCTTCGGTCCATGACCTTACCCAAACTCACGCAGCCCTAGCGACTTGCAGCACAGACCGCTCGCCTTGTATTCTCGAGGTCAATATAAGCCACAAGCACCCTCAGCCACGCCAACGAGAACCCGTGAGGGCGTTGAGATAAGCCGCTAAAACCCGAGAAGGTAAAACCTATTTTATTCCTCGTAAACGTCTGCCCCTAGCAACCTGTAGTGCCGCACGTCAAACGTCAGTACACCTAGCCCTTCGCGCTTAGCCATGCTCGCCGTAGTTGCGTCAACTAAGCTGATGGGCTGGTCGCCGTAGCGGGCTAACGCTGCGAGACCCGCCTCAACGTCTGCCCTTTGGGGCGTGGCGAGCGGATAGACAGCGAGAACGCCCCCTACCGCTTTCTGCGCCATCTGAATACGTGGCGGTTTGACGTAGAGGAGGTTTCTATGCAGTTCTAGAGCTGACCCAAGCGGACAGTGCACGCTGACGCGCCGCCTGCGCAGAGCGCTGAGGGTCGCCACCGCCGCCGCGTGATATTGGTCGCGGGGCGAAACCAAGCCGATGAGGTAGCCCGTATCGACGAGTAAGCCCTTCAAGAACGCCTGTCAAGGCTCTCTTGCAGCGCAGCGGCGGCGTATTCACCGTGCCGCGTGCTCATGTCTGCGGGCGCGCCCGGATGGTCGAACGCGCCAATAAGCGCTGTGAAGGGGTCGTCCAGCGGTCTGTTATCGGGCTCGTACTCGAGGAGGTCGGTCACGCTCACACGCTGCCCGGTCATCTCTTCGAGCGCTGGGATGAGAGCGTCCAATGTTTCCAAACGGACGCTGCGCGGCGCTTTAAGCAGGTTATAGACCGAGTTACGCGCCAGCTTCCCCTTGGTCCGCTCAGAGACCGCGTTAGCGCTCAGCCCGTGCTCGTCCAAAAAGGATTTGAGTTTCCAAAGCGTCGCCATATCTTAAATTGTAAGGGAGATTCATCGTATTTACAAGTTCATATGGACATATCGCCGCTTACATACAAGCGAAGCCACAAAGAGCGTGACCAGATTGATTCGAAGGGCGAGGTAACGAGAAAACTTTCAGCCTCGAGCCCTTAGCGCCACAACGAGAACAGCAACGGGTATACACTCACCTCAGCTTCCCCCAGCGAAGCGGAAGGCACCTCTTGCGGCACACCCCTTGAGAGGTGCCTTCTCTTGTGCCTTACGTCCTCGAGTCCCAACCCACTAGCCCAAAGTCTAAAGAGGACCCAGACCCCGGTTATCTTTCTCGAGAAGCAGCGGCTACCTATGCTAAACTAAGTAGACTAAGAGGAGGCACAATGCCAGAGACTATCAACGTGCACGAGGCGAAGACCCACCTCTCAAAGCTCTTGGAGCGCGTCAAGGCAGGCGAGGAGATCGTGCTCGCCAAAGGGGGCGAGCCCTACGCTAAGCTTGTACCCTTAGCGCGCAAGCCGCGCGAGTTCGGCTTCGTGGAGGGAGAGGTCCCAGCGAGCTTTTTCGAGCCGTTAAGTGACGACGAACTCGAGGCTTGGGAATAGCCCGCCTCCTGCTGGATACAAATGCACTACTCTGGGCCCTGCTCTCACCAGATGACCTAAGCCAGGAAGCATTTAAGCGGTTGCGCGACCCTGACACGCAGCTTTTAGTCAGCAGCGTAAGCGCCTGGGAAATCGCCATCAAGCACGCGCTCGGCAAGTTGGGAGGCGCGGAGCAAGTGGTAGCGGGCTTCGGCTCTCACTTAGAGCGGCTCCAAGCGGATGTGCTCGTCATCACCCCAGAGCACGCGCTTCGCGCCGGAGCCCTGCCGCGCCATCACCGCGATCCCTTCGACCGGATGCTCATCGCGCAGGCGCAGTTGGAGCACCTGCCCATCGTCACCAGCGACGCGCTGTTCGCCTCGTACGAAGTAGAGATAGTGTGGTGAGGTGCCTTGGGTCTGAAATAAAGCTCCAGTTGTAGAAAGATTGGCAGGTGACACACGATGACCCGCTTGACGCTCAGGCTCCCCAACTCCTTGCACGAACAACTTAGAGCAGCCGCGAAGCGCGAGGGCGTCTCGCTCAACCAGTACGTCGTCTACACCCTCGCTCAAAGCAGCACTCTTGGTCTTAGAAAACGTACTGACGAAGAGGTTGAGGCGCAGACAGAAGCGTTTCACAGCTATTTAGAAGACACACCTAGAGCGAGCGAGGAAGAGGTGCGGGCTTTTCTGGAAGCTAGAACCCCGGCTACGCCAGACGTGAGCACCGAGTCACTCGAGTCCCTCCAATCCCATCTAAAATCGTCCACTTGACACCCTGTAGAGCCTCGAGCCCCACCCCCTGCACGACTGAGCCTCGAGCCCCAAGAGGTTGAGGCGAAGCCTGGAGGAGTCTAGGGAGATAGCGTTAAACCCTATTTGTACGATCTGAAACACACAGCAAGAGGACAAAAAAAGATACTCGAGTCGTAAAACTGAGTATCTTAGTGCCTAGTCGGAAAAACTAGGTCTTAAATTTTGCCTAGTGGGAGTTGTAATACTCCTCGTAGGCCTTGTCGAAAGCCTCTCGAGCTTCGGAGAAGGTTTTACCTTCTCCATGATATCCGTTGAAATAGTAGGCAAATCCCGAGGGGGATTCGCTTACAATCGCCGCGTGGCGATTGTATCTACCGGTTTCGGGGTCGTACCCCGAAACCCAACTATTCTCTAAGGGAACAAATCCCTCTTGGAACAGTTGAAAACGTGAAGCTTGGCGTTCGATTCTGCTAGTAGTCATCTTAAAATCTCCATTTACAAAACTAATGACTGATAAGAGAGTACATCCCTATCCCTATCCCTATCCCTATCCCACCTAAAACCCCCTATTTCCCCCTGTCAACCTCTTCACGTTCCCGTCCTACACAGCTTTTCTCCCCTCTCTTGACCAAAAGGATTCAGTCCTTTCGTTGGGGGTTGCAGTGACGTGGTGGCGCAAGAGGTTTGGCGGCGGCGTTTAGGTAGCCTCTCAGCACGTCAGCGGGTCAGCTTGTCGTTGGTGGCGGTGGGCGAACGAGCGGAAGCTGCTTGTCTGACATCTTGAAACTGTAGCAATTTCTTGATTCCACCTCTATAAAACCTCGAGCCTCAACCTCTCTCCATTTCTCCACAGACAGCCCCCTCAACCAAAGTGCCGTACACTAGAGCATGAAAGCCGTCGCCCTCATCGCACATGATAAGAAAAAGTTGGACCTTGCCATTTTCGCCAAAGACCACGCCGACATCTTACGCAAATTCCCCCTCATCGCCACGAGCACCACGGGCGGCATGTTGGAAACGAAAGGTCACTTAAAGGTTGAAAGGCTGATGTCCGGCCCGCAAGGGGGCGATTTGCAGGTGGGCGCACGCATCGCCGAGGAGAAGGTCATGGCGGTCATCTTCTTCCGCGACCCCTTGACCGCGCAGCCGCACGAGCCTGACGTATCCGCGCTGATGCGCATTTGCGACGTACACGAGATACCCTTAGCGACGAACTTGGGGAGTGCTGAGGCGGTCATCGCTTGGTTGGAGGAGCAGTTGGAGCAAGATATAGTAGAAGCAGGAGCTACGAATGAGTAAAGAAGCCATCCGCGCCTTTTTAGAGGAGATGAAAGGGCGGCACGACGAGGAAATCGCTGACGTAGAGTTGCCTGAAGGGACGAGAGAGTACGTTTTAGAGCGCATCGCGCAAGGGGACGCCGACACGATTATGTTCATGCTCAAGCTCGGCTATCTGATGGGCTTGCAGACGGGGTACGCGGTGGCGGATGGGGATGAAGAGGAGTTGGAGAGCGTACCGCGTGGACCGATTCAGGCGTGATAGCAGGTATTATCTGGTCACAAACGCTCTCACTCTACAAAGCGATGTTTGGCTCACACCTTTGTGATAACACCTGCGGCCGTTCGCTCTAGTGTTCTAACAAAATCACTACGATAGGAAGTCACACGTTCGAGGCCAAGGCTTAACGCCCCACCTGCGCCAAACGCCGCGCCGACAGCTCTAAAAGCCGCTCTTGCGAGTTGAGCCGCTTCTGACCAACTTTTCGCTTAACAGGCGCGTAACATCCATCCGGTTGCAACTCCCTTGCCTTCTCATTATCGCGCAAGGCTAAGTCGAACACCCGCATCACCTTTTTCTTGAGCCGTGGGTCCTCAACCGGAAAGACCGCCTCGACGCGGCGGTTCAAGTTGCGCTGCATCCAGTCCGCTGAGCCGATGTAGAGGTTTTCCCTACCGCTATTGTAGAAGTAGAAGCCCCTCGAGTGCTCCAAAAACCGCCCCACGATGCTCCGCACCCGAATGCGCTCGCTTACCCCTTTGACGCCAGGGCGCAAACAGCAAATCCCCCGCACGATGAGGTCGATTTCGACGCCAGCTTGCGACGCGCGGTAGAGGGCGCGAATCACTTTCGGGTCCACGAGTGAGTTCATCTTAGCGACGATTCGCCCCTTTTTTCCCGCTTTTGCGTACGCCTCCTCGCGTTCGATGGCTTCTAAGACTTTTTCCCGCAAGGTCTCAGGTGCAATCCAGAGTTTGCGCCAGTCATGTTGCTTAGAGAAGCCGGTAATGTAGTTGAATAGTTCGGAAACGTCCGCTGCCAGGTCAGGATCAGAAGAGAGAAGCGCGAAGTCGGTATAGATGGTGCTGGTGCTGCGGTTGTAGTTGCCTGTTCCCAAATGAACGTAGCGGCGAATCTGGTCCCCTTCGCGCCGCACGATGAGGAGCGCTTTGCAGTGGGTTTTAAGCCCGATGACCCCGTAAACGACGTGCACGCCCGACTGCTCCAACTCCCGCGCCCAGACGATGTTGTTCTCCTCGTCGAAGCGAGCTTTGAGTTCGACTAAGGCCGTAACAAGCTTACCGTTGCCCGCAGCCTTCGCCAAAGCCGCCACGACGGGCGACTTGCTGCCGACGCGGTACAGGGTCTGCTTGATGGCTAAAACGTTCGGGTCTTCGGCGGCTTGCTCGATCATATTGAGAACCGAGTCAAAGGCGTGAAAGGGATGGTGGATAAAGACATCTTGCTTGCGCACCACCGAGAAAATATCTTTCGTACCCCGGTATTCGGTAGGGAGGCGTGTATTAAAAGGTGGATAGCGCAGCTCAGGCATATCGAGCAGGGCCAACTCCATAAAGTCAGCGACGCTTAGATAGTTTGGAACGCGGTAAACGTCGGAGGGCTCTAACTCCAGCGTCTCCTGCAAATATTCGCGCCATGCGCCGGGCATGTCTTGAGACACCTCGAGCCTCACCGCGTCCCCCCAACGCCTCTTGCGCACCTCGTCTTGAATCACCTGCAAGAGGTCGTCGGCTTCGTCCTCGGCGATTTCGATGTCCGCGTTGCGCGTAAGGCGAAAGGCGTGCGCCCGCAAGACCTCGTGACCCGGAAAGAGCGCCCCCACCTTCGCCCGGATGACCTCTTCTGAGAGCACGAAACGGTGCGGCGCGCCCGGCTGACTCGGCAAGCGCAAAAAGCGCGGCAAGACGCTCGGCACCTGCACGACGGCGGTCTTCTTCTCGTTCCTCAGCGCGTCGTAAAGCTCCAACATGAGCGAGAAGGAGAGGTTGGGCAGTCTCGGGAAGGGATGCCCTGAATCTACCGCCAAGGGCGTCAAGACGGGAAAGAGCGCACTCTCGAAGTACGCATTGACCGCTTCACAGTCCGCGTCGGTAAGCCCTTCCATCGGCACGACGAAGAGCCCGTGCTCTTCTAAAGCGGGGAGGACCTCCCTCGCCAAAATATGCCTGTGGCGCGTCACCATCGGGTGCAATTCTTCGGAGATCGCCTTCACCTGCTCGGCGGGCGTCATCCCGTCGAAGCTCGGGGAGACGATGCCCGCCGATATCTGCTCCTTGAGACCCGCGTAGCGGATCATGATGAACTCGTCTAAGTTGGTGCTAAAAATTGCTAAGAATTTGAGCCGCTCTAAAAGAGGGTTGTCCTCGTCTACCGCCTCTTCCAACACGCGCTCATTGAACTTGAGCCACGACAGCTCGCGGTTGAAGTAGAGGCTCGGGTCACGCAAGTTGATGTCCGTCATACGTCAGCCTAGCAAATACCTCTTCCGAAGTCTTTAAGGGCGGCGCTATTTGGCGTCAGATGTGAAGTCGATATTCAGAGATTTGATATAGACCTTGTCCGTACCCGCTATGAACGTTCCAACGCCAATCGGTTCGTTCGTGCGCGGGTCGAAGAGGCGCACCTCTCTATTTTGCGGCTCGCCAACCTCTTGTTCTGCTCCCGCTTGCTCAACCATACTGATATACCTCCCCATTGGAAAGTCCGCCGGGCAGCGCGTCGCGCGAAACGCCCTGTGCGGCTGAATCGTTGCGCCGTTCGGCTCTAAGTTCCACCGCTTGCAAATCCGCGCGGCCAACCTAACGGACGCCTCTAACTGCACCTCATTTGGACGGTAATTCGGTCCAACGCCCTCGTGCTCGAGCCCAACCGAGCGCAAGTTGACGTCGTAGTCACCTGCGTGAAAGGCAGTATCCGCTTCGTCTACGAACTGCCAAACCTCACCCTCTTGTGTGATGAGGTAGTGGGCGCTTACTCGTGCTCTAGGACTGCTGAACCACCTAGCCACCGCCCCCTTCTCCCCCTGCGTCACGTGAACCACGATGAGGTTAGGGCGCTGCCCTCCTCGCCCCTCTCTGTAGTTGTTCGGCGAGACGGGTTTTTGGACGATGTTCACAGCGGACCTTGCACGCGCTTAAACTATCACTATGGAGCTAGATAAAAGTGTGGAAGGCGTTATCTTTGACGTGGGCGGGACGCTCATCTATTCGAACTTCGGGCACTTCGAACATGCGAACGCTTGGGCGGCGGCGCTAACGTTAAGAGGTTGGGGTTATGAACTGGAGAGTGAGGCGTTTACACGTAACTTGGTTGAACTGCGACGACGCTCCCCTAAAGAGGGTGAGAACTGTCGGCAGATCAATACGACGAGAGAGGCGCTTGTTGAGATTGCGACGGAGTACGGTATTCGTCTGGATGAGGAAGAGGTGGGGCGGCTCGAGCACGCCTTCTACCGTCCAGAAATCCAGGGAAGCGTCGCGCTGCCAGGTATTGAAGAGGTTATTCGCGCTCTTCAGCCGCACGTCAAGCTCGCCGTCATGTCAAACACCTGCTCGCATCACCTCATCGAGAGTATCGTCCGCAAGCTCGGCGTTCGTGAGCACTTTGACCCTTTCATTACCTCGGCAGCGTTCGGCTTTCGCAAACCTAGCCCGAAACTTTTTGAGGCGGTTTTGGAGGCGTGGCAGCTTCCCGCTGAAAAGGTTGTGATGATAGGCGACAGCCTCCGCAAAGATATCGCGCCAGCCAAAGTGCTCGGGCTGCGCACGGTTTGGCAGAAAATGAATGCAAGGGCGGACGATGAGGTGCAGCCTGACGCGGTTGCGGAGAAGCCTAGAGATATTCTGGAGATTCTCCCAAATTGAAAAGCTAACGATTGAGCTTCTAGCTAGGTCCAGGCAAACCAGAAGTGAACTTGTGACAATGGCGTTAAATTCTCGAGTAACCTACCGCTTCCCCGCTCTCACCCTCGGCTTCTGCCCCGGCACCTCCACGAGCGCCACCTCGCGCCCTTGTAGCTTCGCCTCCACCTCACGAATGCGGTCACGAATCGCCGCCGCCCGCTCGAAGTCGAGGTCTTCGGACGCCTGCCACATCTCGTTTTCTAACAAAGCAAGCTCCTGCTTCATATCGTCCTGCGCCAACTCGCGCTCCCAGGGGGCGAGCTTCTCGGGCTGCTGCTCGGGCTCGTCGCTCTCGCCGCGAATGACGTTGCGGATGTTTTTGCGGATACTTTCGGGCGTGATGCCGTGCTCCGCGTTGTAAGCGAGCTGCTTGTCGCGGCGGCGCTCGGTCTCGTCCATCGCGTCGCGCATGGCGTCGGAGATGACGTCGGCGTAGAGGAACACCTCGCCGCGCACGTTACGCGCGGCGCGTCCGATGGTCTGGATGAGCGAGCGTTCAGAGCGCAAAAAGCCCGTTTTATCGGCGTCTAAAATCGCTACGAGAGAAACTTCGGGCAGGTCTAACCCCTCACGCAAGAGGTTGATGCCGATGAGCACGTCGAAGTGACCTAAGCGCAAATCGCGGATGATAACCTGGCGCTCCACCGCGTCGATATCCGAGTGCATGTAGCGCACCCGAACGCCTTGCTGCGCGAAGTATTCGGTTAAATCCTCGGACATCTTCTTCGTCAAGGTGGTAACGAGGACGCGCTCACCCTTCTCGGCGCGGTCGCGGATGGCGAAGACAAGGTCGTCGATTTGACCCCTCGAGGGCTTCACCGTAATAGCGGGGTCTACGAGCCCGGTTGGGCGGATGATCTGCTCCACCACCTTGTCCGACAGCTCTTTTTCGGCGTTACTGGGTGTGGCAGAGACGAAGATAACCTGTCCGACTCGAGTCTTAAACTCGTCCTCTTTGAGCGGGCGGTTGTCTAGCGCGGCGGGCAACCTAAAGCCGTAGTCCACCAGCGTCTGCTTGCGGGCGCGGTCGCCGTTATACATGCCGCGAATCTGCGGGAGCATCACGTGGGACTCGTCTAAAAAGGTGATGAAGTCGTCGGGGAAGTAGTCGAGGAGCGTATGAGGTGGTGCGCCCGGTTGCCGCCCATCTAAGTAGCGCGAGTAGTTCTCGATGCCCGAGCAGTAGCCCAACGTTTTGAGCATCTCGAGGTCATACATCGTGCGCTCTTTGAGCCGCTGCTTCTCCAAGAGCTTGTCACTCTTCTCGAAGAACTTGAGCCGGTCCTCCAAGTCGTATTCGATATGTTTGACGGCGGGCTCGAGCTTGTCGTAGGGCGTCACATAATGTTTCGCGGGGAAAATCGTCGTGGACTCTAGCTCCGCAAGCTCGTTGCCCGTAATGGGGTCCGTCATAACCAGGCGGTCAATCTCGTCGCCCCAGAGTTCGATGCGTAGCGGGGCTTCGTCGTACGCCGCCCAAATCTCGATGACATCCCCCTTAACCCGGAAGCGCCCGTTGGCGAGTTCGATATCGTTGCGCTCGTACTGCTGCGTGATGAAACGCTCTAAGATTTCGTCTCGGGACAGCGTCATGCCAACCCTTAGGATGAGGTTGAGCTGCTTGTAGGTGTCGGGCGAGCCCAAGCCGTAGATCGCGGAGACCGACGCGACGACGATGGTGTCGTTGCGTGTCAAGAGGTTGCGCGTCGAGGAATGGCGCAGCCGCTCCAACTCCATGTTGATGTTCGCGTCCTTCTCGATGAAGAGGTCGCGGGCGGGCACGTACGCCTCGGGCTGGTAGTAGTCGTAGTACGAGATGAAGAACTCGACCGCTGCACCCGGGAAGAAATCGCGGAACTCCGCCGCGAGCTGAGCCGTCAAGATTTTGTTCGGCGCTAAGATTAAAGCGGGGCGCTGCACCTCTTCGATAATCTTCGCCATCGTAAAGGTCTTACCCGTACCCGTCGCACCTAAAAGCGTCTGGTAGCGCAGCCCATCGTTCAAGCCTTCGACTAGGCCTTTGATGGCGGTGGGTTGGTCACCCTTGGGGTTAAAGGGGGAATTCACGGAGAGCGCCATAAACGCTATTGTACGCCTGCAACGCTGGCTTTACTGTTGCGTCAGAATAAGAAGCAATGAGGAACGAGCAATGAGTGAAACCCTTTAGACTCATTGCTCATTGCTTGAAGAAAATAATCCCGGCTAACGTTCGCTTTTGGGTACAACGTTAGACTAGCCCTCATAGCAGGTTTACCCTAACTTGGGCAAGGTCATCTATATAGGCGGGCGCAAAAGAGCTTGTCACAGTCGTTCAACAGATGATAAAACCTGTCAACATTCAAGGAGGTATAGATGCCAGTACGTTCAGCAGATGCACAGTGGAAGGGCTCTTTGCAAGGGGGCGAGGGCAGCATGAAGCTCGGCAGTGGCGCGTTCGAGGGTGCGTACTCCTTTCGTTCGCGCTTCGAAGCGGGCGAAGGGACGAACCCCGAAGAACTCGTCGGCGCGGCGCACGCGGGCTGCTTCTCGATGCAGCTCTCCGCGCTCCTAGCCGAAGCGGGCCACGAGCCGGACAGCGTTCATACCGAAGCGCGGGTCCACTTAGACAAGGATAACGGCGGCTTTAAGATTAGCAAGATCGAGCTGCACACGCAGGGCAAGGTGCCGGGAATCGACGAAGCTACCTTTAAGGAGCACGCGAACCAGGCGAAAGAGGTCTGCCCGGTCTCTAAAGCGCTCGCAGGGACAGACATTACGCTCGAGGCAACCTTAGAGAACTAGTTCACCCTCACACTTGTGAAGATGACGCCCTCTCCTCGAAAGGAGAGGGCGTTCTTCGTGGCTCGAGCTTCATATCCCCTCCCGACGCTTCGTCCTTGACTTTACCCCTCCATGCGTGTAACCTATCATCTATACGCCATCCATTCAGATGGTACATAGATTCTAGAAAGGGAGAGGATGACCGATTTACAACCTAAAGCAGGCACGACGGAGAAGATCACGATTAACCTGGGCGTGGTGGATTTAGGGCAAATCGACCTTGTCGTGCAAGAAGGGTTCTACTCGAACCGCACCGACTTCGTCCGCACGGCGGTTCGCAACCAACTCAGCGCGCACGCCGACGTGGTGAAGCAGACCGTGAGCCGCAAAACCTTAGACCTCGGGCTGCGTCATTACACCAAAGCGGATTTGGAGAGGGTGCGTGATGCGGGAGAGAGGCTCGAGATTCAAGTGCTAGGACTTGTGAGCATCGCACCAGACGTGAGCGCTGAACTAGCCCTAGAAACGATTCAGTCCATTACCGTACTCGGTGCGCTGCACGCGAGTTCGGCGGTTAAAAAAGCGCTAGCGGATAGGATTCGCTAGATGTCAAAGGGGGGTAACATGAACGAAAAGATGAAAGCAGCACTTAAAGAGGCTGCTAAACTCACCCGCACGGGCGACGTGCAAGCGGCGACGGAAAAGCTTCAGCGGACGCTGCAAGGCTCTTACGGTAAACCGGGTGGCGCAGATAAGGTACGCGTCGTGGTGGAGAAGTTGGCGCACGCGCTACCCGAAGCGGCGCGTCAAAAGGTCTCACAGGGCGCTCGGTCTTTCGGCGACTTCATGCCCGACCTGGGCGGGTTTCAGCCGCAGACTAGGAACGTTTCATCCGCCGCGCTAGGCCAGGGTCAATTTCTCACCGATACCTACTCGAATAGCGCAGGCACGCGCCCCTATAAACTTTATATCCCTAAGGGTGCAAAAGAGGGTCAACCTCTACCTCTCGTCGTCATGCTCCACGGCTGCACCCAAGACCCCGACGATTTCGCGGCGGGCACGCAGATGAACCTTCGTGCCGACGAGGAGCCGTGCTTGGTGCTCTATCCGGCGCAGACGAGGGGCGCGAACGCGAACGGATGCTGGAACTGGTTTCAGGAGTCCGACCAACGTTGTGACGCGGGCGAGCCTTCGATCATCGCAGGGATGACGCGCGAGGTGATGCGCCGCTATCCTGTTGATCTAAAGCGCGTTTACGTGGCGGGGCTTTCGGCGGGCGGTGCGATGGCGGCGATTTTAGGCGCGACGTATCCCGAGCTGTTCGCCGCCGCCTGTGTGCATTCCGGTCTGCCGCACGGCGCAGCCAAGGATTTACCTTCGGCGCTTATGGCGATGCGGCAGGGCTGCGGCGCAGGTATCGCGGCACGGAATTCGGTGCCGACGATTGTCTTCCACGGCGACCGCGACAGCACGGTGAGTCCGCGCAACGGTGAAGAGATCGTTAAGGGACTCTCCGCCAATAAGCGCTACAAGAAAGAGGTTGAGAAGGGACAAGCGAAAGGCGGACGCCCCTACACGCGCACGCGCTATCTGAACGCGGAGGGACGAATGATGCTCGAGGACTGGCGCGTTCACGGTGCCGGACACGCTTGGGCGGGGGGTAGCCCAGCGGGAACGTTCACGGACCCGAAAGGACCGGACGCAACGCGGGCGATGCTTACGTTTTTTACGGCTCGAGTAAAATGACGAACCTCTCGGTCCTGTAAACCTGTGACTTCGAGAAGTGTGCTAGAAACGTCCACGTGGTGTGGATTCTATACGTTCCTACCCCTACTTCTTTACTCAGTACGGCGTATCTCAGCAAGGAGCATGAAACCCCAGCAGAATCTAATCTTCACCCTCAAGCCGCACCCAGAACTCCCGCAGCTCATAGCCGCGCACCACGTCGTTCCAACTCAGTTCAGGGGCGCGCTCGAGCGTCAGCCCCTCCAGCTTTAAAAGGCGTGTCAAGAAGATGTCCGTCTCCTGAACCGCGATGAACGTGCCCGGACAGCGGTGATGACCGTCGCCGAAGCTCATGGCGTAAGGCTGCACACCCGCCGCCCTCTCGCGCTCGGGGCACAGGGTGAAGGGCGCGCCCCCCACCGCCGTTTCGTCCGCGTTGACGCCGTAGACGTGCACGTCGATGAGGTCGCCCGCGGGAATCGTAACGTGCTGAGCGCCGCTCTCCACCTCGATGTCCTGTTGAGCGCGGCGCAAGATATGACCGACGACGGGCTCGAGCCGCAAGAGTTCGTGCAGCAAGGCGTAGCGCTCCGCTTGTTCCGCGTTCAAGTAGCGCGTTTTAAGCTCGGGGTGCTCCAGGAGGTGCCACGCCGCCGCGCCGATGAATTCGCGCGTCGTCACCATGCCAGCGGCGGCGAAGGTGACGCACTCGGTTAAGATTTCGGAGCCGCTGTAGCCCTCTTCAATCAGATGCGTGATGAGGTCTTCTCGGGGGTTGCGCCGCCGCACGCGAACCGCGCTCTGCACGTCTAAGAAGAAAAACTTGGCGGTGCGCCACTGACCCAGCACCTCTTGGAGCAAGCGTCCGGCTCTGCTTCGCGTCTGCCGCTGCTGGAAAAAGGCGTCGATGCGCCCCGCCATGCCGGGCGCGCGGCTGTCGGTGAGTCCGACGACTCGAGCGGCAACCTGCACCGCCAACCTCATGCTCAGCTCGCTCACGTCGGCGCGTCCTCGTGCTGATAGTTCGGCGATGAGGTCGTCCGCGTAGGCGTTCATGAACGCGCGGTAGTTTTCGTCAGTCACTTTGGGCGTGAAGAAGCGAGCCGTCTTCGTGCGCTGCTCATGGTGCGTCTTGCCCTCTTGAAACAGGACGGGCGGCCGCATCGTGTCGGGCAGCAGGGCGACTTGCTCCGCCATGAAGCCAGCCTGACGGGTGTGACCTGAGCGCAGTAGCGTCTTAGCCTCAGCGAAGCCGCGCACGTGCCACACACCCGCCGTGTCTCGCTCTAAACGAGACGTTGAAGGGCGCTTCTCAGCCGGTGGGGTTGTTTTGCGCGCGGATTGTTCCGAGTTGTGAGGACAACCCTGCGCGGACGCTGCTGCGTCACCTCTTGGTCCGGTTTCCGTAGATTTCGTTGTCACAGTTGCACCTCTAACAGCGTAGGCTTTAGCCGCGTCTACTCACTTATCAAGTCAGGCAGTCGCCACCTCGTCCTCGTCCCGGAACTGCGTCTCGTAGAGGTCGCGGTAGAGCCCGCCTTGCGCCATGAGCGCGCCGTGCGTGCCGCTCTGTACGATCTGACCTCGTTCTAAAACGAGGATGCGGTCTGCGTTTCTGATGGTGGATAAGCGGTGCGCGATGACGAAGACGGTGCGCCCCCGCATGAGCGTGTCTAAAGCCGCTTGAACGAGGGCTTCGGACTCGGAGTCGAGGCTCGAGGTGGCTTCGTCCAAAATGAGGATTTTGGGGTTTTTGAGCAGCGCGCGGGCGATGGCGACGCGCTGGCGCTGCCCGCCCGAGAGCTTGACGCCGCGCTCGCCCACGATGGTCTCGTACCCGTCCGGGAATTCTTCGATGAAGTCGTGGGCATTGGCAGCTTTCGCCGCGCCCCTCAGCTCCTCGTCCGACGCCTCTGGTTTGCCGTAGCGGATGTTCTGCGCCACCGTGCCCGAAAAGAGCTGCGTCTCCTGCGGCACGATGCCGATGTGCGCTCTCAGGGCGTGCGTGTCCAGCTCGCGCAGGTCCACACCGTCTAACGTCACGCGGCCCTGACTCGGGTCGTAGAACCTCGGGATGAGCGTGACGAGCGTGCTCTTGCCCGCGCCGCTCGGCCCTACAAGTGCGACTATCTCGCCAGGGTTCGCGCTGAGCGAGAGGTTTTTCAAGACGAGCGCGCTACCTCTACCCTTTGAGGTATCCTCGGCGTCCCCGTAGCGAAAGGAGACCCCTTCGAAGGCGAGGTGCCCCTGGACGGTCTCTAGGGTCCGGGGCTTAGCCGGCTCCGGCAAGTCGCTCGCTTCGTCCAAGAGGTCGAAAATTCGCTTCGACGCGCCCAAAGCCTCCTGAAACTGGCTGTAGAGCGCCGGAAAGGTGGCAATCGAGCCCGCGACGAAGAGCGTCAGCAGCAAGAAGGCGATGAGGTCGCCCGCGGGCAGTTGGCTGTTTAGGACCAAGCGTCCGCCGTACCAAAACACCACGGCGATGGCGCTAAAGGTAGCGAAGATGATGCTCGGGATGAAGACCGCCCTGACACGTGCGCGGCGCAGTGCAACGGCGTAAGAATCGCGGATGAGGCTGCCGTAGCGCTCGCGCTCCAAGCCCTCGGCCGTGAACGACTTGACCACGCGGATGCCCGTAATGGCTTCTTCCGCCGAGGCGTTCGCGCTCGCCACGCGGTCTTGAAACTCGGTGCTGATGCGCCTGAGCTTGCGCCCGAAGTACGCACCTGCTAAGACGACGGCGGGTACGACGGAGAGCATTACGAGCGTGAGTTTTACGTCCAGGTAGAAGAGGATGGCGACGCCGCCGACTAGGGTGATGAGCTGATTGACGAACTGCGCCAACGCCTGCGAGACGACGCCCTGCACGGTGGCGATGTCCGAGGTGAGGCGCGAGGTGATCTCGCCCGTTTTGCGCTCCTCGAAAAAGCGCACCGAGAGCCCGATGAGGTGACTGTACAAGGCGCGGCGCAGGTCCGCGACGACGCCCTCCCCGACGAGCGCTAAGAAGTAGACGCGAAGGTAGTTAAACAGGGCTTGCACGACGAAGATGCCCACCAAGACTAGGGTGATCGTGTTGAGCCCGAGACCCGCCCCTCCTTCGCCCGAGAACGCCGTGTCGAACAGCTCTCTCGCCATGAGCGGGAAGGCGAAGCCCAGCACGCTCGCCACGATGACGGCGAGGATGCCGGTAACAAGCGGGGTTCGGTAAGGGCGCGTGTAGGTAAAAAGCCGCCTGAGTTGAGACAAGTCCGTGGAGCGCCCGGAGGATGGCGTCTTCTCCCGCTGATCGGTTCGCTTCGTGGACGGTTGCGTTGCCTGAGCCATACCTCACAGTCTACGCCCTAGCCCAGCATCTAGCGGTAGTGAGCAATTTTTTAGAGTCGGCAAAAGACTCATACCGCTTCCGGGTGGTTCCATGTCCGGTTGAATGACGAAACTTTATTTTGTATTCGGTCCGAGCGGATACGTTCACGGAGTCGCTAGTGGGCTAGCCAAACCCACTCCACATAATCATGAGCCTTTTTCTTCATCTCTTTAATGAAGCAAAACTGCGTCAGGCACAGCGTTCACTCATGAGGTACGATTAGGCTCAGGCTATGTTCTCTACAACTCGAGGAGGTTGTCAATGAAAAAATTCATATTTGCAGTGATGTGCGCCGCGCTTCTAGGCTCATCCGCCCTGGCGCAAGAACTTTACGTCGGGCTCACCGGAGCGCCGCCCACGAATACCGACGACACAACTTTGGGGGTGGGCGCGCAAGTGGGTATCGGGCTGCTACCAGGTTTCACCGTACGCGGCGCGGCGGAGACGAACCTGGGCTTTTCACGCTTCAGAGTCGCGAGCGCTGACCTGCTCTATAACATCGGCGTGCCGCTGACAGGTGTCAAAGTTTACTTAGGCGCGGGCGCGGACGTTTTTTTCCAGGAGCAGCCCGACGAGCTTGCGGACGTGCGCAACGGTCCTTTCGGCGCTCACGCGGTGGGCGGCGGCGAGCTTCGCATCGGGCGCTTAGGCGTGTTCGGCGAGGTGCAGCCGGGGCTGCTCGTGAGTGGCTTTGACCCCTACGTGCGGGCGCGGGCTGGGGTGAACCTGCACTTCTGATTGAGGTAGCAGGTATCATCTGGTTAGAAACACTCTCACTGTTGAGAACACCATGTAGCACGCACGTTCTGAGATGATATCTACGCTTATCCGTCTCAATATGTTTTGGAACTGCCAAGGTTAAGTTAAACCCACGCTAAGCACCGTTACGGCGGTGCTTTTTTCTTCATACGCCGATCTAATCCACGCTTTTTCATCTCGCCTTGGGGAAAATCCTGGAATCCGGAAACGGTATGACCTCTCGCGACGCCGCAACCCACCACGTTTGTCTTTTTTCTCTCGCCCTCTTCCTCTACCTCTGCGCACCTCACGGTAAACTGAAACCGTACTGGAGGGCTAAACATGAGCGAACCGCTCTGGACACCGAGCGAACGGCGCGTCGCCGAAGCTGCCATGACCGAGTTTCGGCGACTTGCAGAGAAGCGCACCGGGCGATCACTCCCGGATTACGAAACGTTGCACGCCTGGTCAGCGGAGAACCCGGCGGACTTTTGGGCGCTCTACGCCGAATATGCGGGGTTCGACTTAGACGCGCAGCAGGTCATGAGTGACGACCCGATGCCCTACACGAAGTGGTTTGAGGGCGCAACTTTCAACTACGCGCAAGCACTCCTCTATCCTTCTGAATCAAAAGGTGAGGACGAATTAGCCATCATCGCCGCGAACGAGTCAGGCGACGAGCGGCGGCTCACCTACGCCGAACTGCGCCGAGAGGTCGCGCGGTGCGCTAGCGCCCTAAAGCGCACGGGCGTTCAAGAGGGCGACAGAGTAGCCGCGTCGGTCAGCAACACGCCCGAAGCGGTTATCCTCTTGCTCGCGTGCGCGTCTATTGGCGCGGTCTTTTCCTCGTGTTCGCCCGACTTTGGTGCGGACGCCGCCGCTGACAGGTTCGGTCAAATCGAGCCCAAGCTGCTCGTCGCGTCGGGCGGGTATCACTACAGCGGCAAGTTTTATAGCACGCTCGAGACCGTGCAAAAGCTGAGCCGACGGCTCGGCAGTTTGTTAGACACCGTCGTGATTTCCTCGGATGAGGGCGGCGGCTTTACCACTTGGGGGGATTGGCTAGGGGGCGAAGACGCCGAGTTGGAGTTCACCCCCCTCCCCTTCGATCACCCGCTCTACATCCTCTATTCGTCCGGCACGACGGGGCTGCCCAAAGCTATCATTCACCGTGCGGGTGGCGCACTCTTGACGCATCACAAGGAGCACCGCCTCCACGCCGACATCAAACTGGGCGACACCGTTTTCTACTTCACCACCTGCGGCTGGATGATGTGGAACTGGCTCGTATCCGTTCTGGCGCAAGGCGCGACGATTGTGCTCTACGACGGCTCGCCCTCGCAGCCTTCGCTAGAGGTCACGTGGAAGCTCGCGGAGAAACTCGGTATGACCTACTTCGGCACGAGTGCCCGCTTCATCCACTCGTGTAAAGACTTCGGCGTCGTCCCTAAAGAGGTAGCTGACCTCAGCAAGCTCAAAAGCGTCTCTTCGACGGGGTCGCCGCTGTCCCCGGCGGGCTTTCGCTGGGTCTACGAGGCAGTGAAAGAGGACGTTCACTTGGCGAGCATCTCGGGCGGCACGGATATCGTGAGCTGCTTTATGCTCGGCAACCCCATACAAGCTGTTTATGAGGGTACGATTCAGTCACCGGGCATGGGCGTGGCGCTCGCGGCGTACGACGACGCGGGCAGACCCGTGACGGGTGAGCCTGGCGAGCTGGTGTGCGAGAAGCCGCTACCCTCCATGCCGCTCTCCTTTTGGAATGACTCGGATGACGAGCGCTACAAGGGCGCATATTTGGACTACTTCCCCGGTGTATGGCGGCACGGCGACCTCATCGAGATGACGCCCCAGGGCATCGTCGTCTACGGGCGGAGCGACGCGACGTTGAACCCTGGCGGCGTGCGCATCGGCACGGCGGAAATCTACCGCCCGCTGCAAACCTTGTCCGAGGTGATGGAGTCACTCGCAGTCGGCAAAAAAGAGGACGGCGACGAGGTCATCTGGCTCTTCGTGGTGCTGCGTGAAGGTGTCGAATTAGACGACGATCTCACAAAGAAGATCAAGGGGGCGATTCGGCAGGACTCGAGCCCCCGCCACACCCCCAAGCGCGTCTTTCAAGTGTCGCAGCTTCCGCGCACCCGCAGCGGCAAGCTCGTCGAAGTCGCCGTGTCGAGGCTGGTCAACGGGCGCGACGTGCCGAACCGCCAGTCGATGGAGAACCCGGAGGCGCTCGAGGATATTAAAGAGGTGCTGGAGATGCAGAGGAGCTAGCCGCTGCTTCCCCAATTTACCCGCAGAAGCTGTCCCGTGAGGCTAGGTTGTTTGGTGTATAAAAACAGTTTGCTCAACACAAAAAAGAAAAAGAGAGGTGAAAGCTTCACCTCTCTTCGTAGGCATAGAAAGTTTTGGAGATTAGCCGCCCCTAACGCGCAATCCAGCAAATGCTACGCTACTCCAGAACGGTAAGGTGATGAGCGCCAGCACAAAGATGTGACGAAGTTTCTGCTTCATGGTTTCCTCCTTCCGCATTGATATTGCTTTCAATTGTAGAAGAACGTACGAGAAAGTGAATGAGCAGGTCAGTCTATCGGAACAAATCTTATGCTGACCCGCTTCACCTCTCAGGGACGATAGTGACGAGCGCACGACCCGTTGATGACGTTCTCCAACATCTCATCTTGTCCTAAACCGTACCTATAGTTGTGTGCGAGCGACGTGCTGTGCTCGTGTGTAACGGGGCACTGCGGCGCTCTGCTCGTAAAGTCCAACGCGGTGAAGACGCTCAAAACAGGTGCAGCGAATGAGGTGCCTGCGAAAGCAATGTCAGGGATGGGCTGCCAGCCGCCACCAGGGTAGTAGAGGTTAAGCTGGTAGTAGCCACCCGGCAAGAGGATTTCACCCGAATTTGAATACGCGGCGTCTTTATGCGAAATCTCGAGCGGTCTGCTTGGGTCCACGCTCAGGTCTGAGGCGCTCACGCTCGCAAATTCGGGCCAGTGGGCGGGAAAGAGCGAGTAGTTCATACCGTAGTTGCCCGCTGAGGCGAGGTATGCCACGGCGTCAACATTTCCAGAGATCGCTTCTGGATTGAACTGCGCGAGGAGTTGCAGCGGGTCGTTACCTACAGGTGTCGTGAGGATTTCTGTGAGTTCTTTATGAAACTGAGTCACGCTGAGCTTATTCTTAGCGAGAAGCGCATCTCGGTAAGATTCAAACGTTGGATACATTTGCTTCACTGCCGTGAAATCCTCGAGTACGCTGCACGGCACCAGTCCAAAGCTCATATTGGCAGCGAAGCGCGAGATATTCCAATGGTCCGCCGCACGTTGAATCGTCGCGGCGATGCGGCCGGCGATGATGCTCGTATCGAAATCTTCGGTATCAATAGCAATAACGGTAAGGTTGAGGTTGGGAAACTGCGTAACATGCCCTGAGAACGGCTCGAAGTTGAAAGGAGGCTCATTAAATAGATCGATACGCGCAGGCTTGTGTATCTCAAAGCTGTCCATCTTTACAGCCGGGCTTAGCTTCAACTTTGGATTTTTTCCCATGCTTTGGTCGATTTTTGCGAGAAGTGCCAAAGTATGGTTGTAAACAAGTGACCCGTGGGGACCTTGACCTCTAATATCGGGAAAGTAAACGCCAGGTTGATTAAGCCCTTGCCCATCAAAGTCATCTACAACAAGAAGCGCGGTGGGCTGGTCGAAGTGGGGTGACGCTAAGTTGAGAACCTCTTGGCTGATGATGTTGATGTCATCGGGTACGGTGCTGATAGAGAAGGGTTGGGTGAAGAGACCGCCACTACCACCCATAGCGCGCAATCCTTCTCCCGGTATTTTGATCTCATCAATCGAACAGTTGCCCGTATCTTCGTTTATGAGTCTGAATTCTTCGCCGCTTAAACCGATGAGATTGCTTGGGTCGATAGTTTCGAAAGCCTGCTGCTCGAGGTTGGAAGGATCGCTAATCGAACATGCACTTAAAAAGAGGGTCAAAAGAAGGCTGCTTGCAATGTATTTCATCTGTTTTCCTCCACAAGTAACAATACGAGCTAGGCGTCAACTCGGCGTGAATTTTTGTCAATAAGCTGTTGCACCTCTGTAACTTCGGCGGCGGCGTGATTAGTTTTGTAAAGCTTGAGAGCCTTTCGCAAGTACCCCTCGGCTGTCTCGTACTCAGGCACCTCGAGGTACATCTCACCAAGTTCGTGCAATGCGTAGGCTTGCCACATTTGATTCTTGTGCGTAACTGCAATGTCCAAAGCCTCTTTTCGGATGGTTACAGCTTCTTCAAAATTTCCAAGCTTACGTTTGGCTTCGCCCAAGTTGAGAAGTGAAAAGTAAAGAAGGTCGTCAGCACGGGTGCGTTCTTCATCCGTTGTATTTGAGAACGAGCGTGCAACTCTGCCCGCTTCTATGTTCAAGCTTTCCACTAGCTTCCAGTTATCGTAGAACCCAGCAACAAAACCGCGATGCTGTAGCACTTGACCAATAGCCGTAAGGTTATCTGCCTCTCGAGCAAGTTGATAGGCTCGCTCAAATGTCTCATTAGGTGAACGCGCCAAATGATGCTGAGCAATACCGCAGAGACTCGTCAATATGGCCTCTCTCGCCTTATCCCCAGTTAGCTGCGCCAACTTCGCCCCCGTTTGATAAGAGGTGAGCGCCCTTTCAAACTGGTGATATTGCACGCGGTAAGCGTCCCCGAGCTTCGTCACAAAATGATGCGCCCACACGAGTTCTTCAAGCGCCTCCGCCCACTTCGCTGCCACCTCCAAAAGCTTCAAGGAACGCGGCGTGTGACCTCTCGCTGCAAAGTAGGCGTCACCGATGACGAGTTTCGCCATGACCGAAAGCACCGAACGTTGCCCTTTCACCTCTTGCGCGTCTTGCAAGGGGCTGAGCGCCCCGATGACGTTGGTGATTTCAGCGTCTAAAATGTCGAAGTCTTTAGGATGCGCGTGTACCAAATCGCTACAGGCACGAAGAACGCTCTGCGGGCGTAAGGTGGTTTTTTGCCGCGCAAAGCTGTGTGAGAGGTCGTGGAGCGTGTAGCGCACGAGGTCACTGCCGGGGCTAGCAGTGCGGGTGGCTAAGGCGCGGGTTTGCAGTTCGATAAGCGCGGCTTCGGCAACCTCTTCGTCGCGGCGTAAGGCGCGGGCTAGGAGCGGCGCACTCACCGTGCTAGACGCGAGTGCGCCCACCGCTAAAAAGGCGTCATAGGCATCGTCACTGAGGGTATCTAAGCTCGTTTGCAAGAGGGCGCTGACGCTGTTCGCGTCGCCCCTGCTTCCCTGGACTCTGAGCGTGTGGGGCGCGCTGGCGAGCTGCGTGAGGAGTTGCAGCGGCGTGAGCCCGTCGTGCTTGAGCTTCGCACCTGCCACACGCAGGGCGAAGGGATGGTCGCCCAAGAGGTCACAGATGGGCTCTAGCTGCGCGTTACAGAGGTCAGTGCCCGCCTCGAGCCGCAAAAGTTGCCGCGCATCCTCTCTCACGAGCCGCCTCACGTCGAGTCGCTTAAAGCCGCTCATGCGCTGCCTCGAGGTTACGACCAGCGGACAAGTCTCGGGTAGATGGTGACGCAACGCTGCCACCGCGCCCTCGTTCCAAACGTCGTCAACAATGACGAGGGAAACGCGCCCGAGTGCTTGGGTTAGCGCACTGGGTTGCGCCGCGCCTGAGAGTCCCAATAGCCCACGAGTTGCGCCGAGGAGTTCGGCGGCGCTGCTGAGACCGGCTTGGAGCCAGAGCACTTCATCTTTGGGGAGGAACCTGAACGCCAACTCCGCGGCTAAGGCCGTTTTACCGACGCCGCCTAAACCGTGCAGCAACACCGGGCGCTCAGAGCGGTGTCCGGTGAGGTTTGCCTCGAGACTTTGTAACAGAGAGTCGCGCCCGATAAGCCGCGGGGCACGCCCTGGCACGTCGTCTCCTTCGTGCAGGCGTGCGCCCTGTGCGCCGCTCCCCGTGCCCAACAGTTGACGGTGCAGCGCGAGTGTATCCGGGTCGGGTTCGCCGCCGACCTCTTCGAGTGTTGAGACTAAACGCCCAAAAGTGCGGTGTGTGTTTTCGGGATAGCCGCGCCCCAACTCGAGCCGCATCAGCAGCCTATACGCAGGCTCGTCTAAGGGGTCGCGGGTGATGAGGGCTTCGGCGTAGCGCTTTGCCCGCTCCAGTTCGCCGCGTTCAAATACCTCTTGGGCAGCGCGTCTGAGGAGGGTCTCGAGCAAGAGCGCAACCGCTTGGCGCTGCTCTTCTAACCATTCGCTGTAGGCGGGCGTCGGCGCTTTGAAACCGAACAAAAGCCCTTGCGCGTCATTTTCTAAGTAACTATCCAGGTGGGCAAACGTCGCTTCGGAGAGATTGGGGGCGTCCTTGTCGCGCTGCAACATTGCCACATCGCTCTGCACGGCTAGCTTGACGAGTTCCCCGTCCGTGAGCCAGTCTTCTGCGCCCGGCAACTGCCGCACCTTGTAGAGCGCCGTGCGCAAACTGCCGCCGCGCCCCGCACCCCAAAGCAGTTCGGTGAGGTCCGCGCGGGTACACGTTCCTTGCAGCGCCAAATAACACACGAGCGCCAAGTTCTTTTTTTGTAGCCCTACGTCTGCGCCTTTGTAGGTCAGGCGCGGCGTTCCTAAAAGAGTGAGATTAAGCACGTCCATAGTGTGCCTGACCAGCCATGACCAGAGCCTGACCGGAAGAGGTGAGGCGCGGCTTTAGGAAGGGGCAAGCGACCCAACGAACCCCCCAAACCGTCCTCAAACGTTCGAAAGGGTACGCCGACGTAGAGGCAAGAAAACAAATTCATGGTGTTTTTATTTGTTTAGGACACGCTTTCTCGAGTTTTTTGACGAAAAGTTGACGCGCTCAGCCTACCATCCTTTCATCGTTCTAATCAAGCAAACGACCAGGACGAAAGAGAGGAGGGGTGAGGTGAACAGCCCAGCGTACGCCTACTAAACAGACCCGTCAGCCCTACACCCGAAACACACTCAGCTTTGACAAAGGAGCAACCCCATGAAACGCACCATTTTTATTGGCTGTCTCATCGCCCTCTTGAGCGCGTGCGGCACCGACCTCACAGAGACGGAACTCAGCACCGCCGGTTTTTCAGACGTTCCCATCGTCACGGATAACGAGCAGATTGCCGAAGGACTAGGTGCAGCGGGCTTCGAGACTATCCTGACCGAGCCGGATAATCTCTTGGAAGTTCATAACGAAGTGGGAGGTGGTTTAGTTTCCTACACGCCGCTACCCCCGGAGATTGACCCTTGGCCCTGGAACCCGCGCCCTTGGCCCATCCCTTGGTGCGACCCGCGCTGGTGTGACCCCGTTGACTTCTCCCCTGTCGTCGGTTGGGACTTTGAAGGCGCGTACATCACACCTGAGTTTGCGGAAACACTTATGAGCTACGACTTAGCACTACAGGAAGTGAGCGAGTTGAGTCAGCAGGAGTTGGGCAATGTATTTACGGAAGTTTTTGAAGTCGATACGAGCATTCGAATAGGCTCAGTGACGTGTGATCCCGCAGGATGTCAAGGAACAACCATTTCAGTTAGTCCTATCTGCTTTGCTTCCAGGTCTTGCATGGGCTATCACTTACAGCGAGCAAAAGAGAATATTGACCGCTATATAGCCATCCAGCATCTCCACGAAGTCGATGTTATCTTCACTGGTAACGCAGGTCTCAACAGAGTAGAAGCGGGTCTCGGCAACCTCACCCAGCTTCAAGGCGAAGGCGTTGCGCCGGTTATCCAAGGGCTTAACGTTGCCGTTCATACCAAAGTTGGTGAAGAGATGGGCACCATGCTCGCCGAATCTCTCTTTAGCGAAGAGGTACAGGTTTCCCTCTTCGAGCACGCTGGCGTCTTACCCGTCCACGCTGACCTCTTAGACGAAGTGATGAATGAGCATATCGAGGGTGCGTTAAAGCACGGCACCCTTAGCGAAGACCCTCAGCCCGTCTTCTTTAGGGCGAGACCCACCCCCGTTCCCGTTGACGCTCGTCCCACTCCCATCCCTGTCAACTAATCTCTAAAATCTCTTTATATCCGAATGTGCCCACTGCGTCACCTCTACTACGCCTCGAGGTGGGCACCCGTCCAAAACTCTCGCAAATATTCAAGGAGAACGACCATGAAATGCAAACATATCGGCTTAATCTCAACCTCTTTCCTGCTCTTAGCGGCTTGCACCGACATGAATCAAACCCCGAGCGAAGTCTCGACGCAAGACTTAGAGCAACTCCCCGTCTTTCGCCTCACTGAGAACGGCGTCAAGAGCGAGCAAGTTCAGCATCTTATGAACGAACTCGGCATCAAAGCAGACATTGGTGAACCCGATCCCTTTGCGCCAATCAGCTACCTTGACACAGAGAACTTTATGGCGGTGCCGAGCAAGGTTGTTGGTCAGGAAGAGTCCGCAGAAGATGGCGGCAGCGTAGTCACTGAAGCGTTTGACTTTGAGGCGCTACAAGAGGTGAAACCCTTTGATGCAGGCGAAGCAGTGGAGCGTGTGCTCGGCGCGTTAGACAGCGCGGAGATGCTGCCCGAATCCATCGTTGAGGGCTTAAACGCAGAACCTTATACAGACGTAAGCACCTTCAGTTTAGAGACCACCGGAGGCAAAACGCTCGTTGACACCGAAGTAGATACGCATGTGCTTTTTAACCTGAGGTTGGAGCAAGCAGGCGGCGTTTCGCTGAGCGGACCCGGCGGCAAGGTCAAAGCGGTTTTTAACCCCGAAGGTCAGGTCACGCAGCTTTACTACGGACTTTATGGGCTCGAGCCCATCGGTGAAACCTCTGTTTTGTCCGCAAGTGAAGCGGCGCAAGCTTGTGAAGAGGCGTATGCAAGTAACGAAGGCGTGCTGCCAGGTACACCGAAACTCACCTACTATGTGGATTCACCCGACCAAAGCGGCGAAGAACTCACCCCCTCTTACGTCTGCGAAGACTATACGCTCAAAAACGGCGCGCAACTTAGGGCGGTCATGCTCGACGCCAGCACAGGCGAGACGCGTGGCGAGTCTGAGTTAGCGGCACAATCAGCCGATAGTAGAGAGGTCAGCCAAGCGCCAACACTCAGCACCCAGCGCTTAGGACGTGTGGATGTTGGCGTCGAATATATCGGCGTATCGCAAGGACTCGGCGGCTCCCAGAACAACGCAGGCGGCTTCCGCGACACGATGAGCGGCGCGGGCATCCCGGTCCAGTTTCACTTTGGCGACGCTGCCGCTTGGGAACGCGATTTCAAAGACCCAAGTAAGGGAGGTGCCGACAACGCCTATGTAGACGATGTGGACATGGTCTTCTACACGGGTCACGCAGACGGCGACGGCTTTACCTTTGAAGGCACTAACGACGACGGCTTCTTGCACTACAACGACGCAAAATGGGGCAACCGCGACTTAGAGTGGCTCGTCGTGGCAGCTTGCGGACCCCTCCAACACACCTCCGGCGGCAAGAATTTCGCGCAACGTTGGGGGCCCGCGTTCAAGGGACTCCACCAGATGCTCGCCTACGCTAACGTTAGCTTCGACAATCAAACCGAAGGGCGTCTGTTGGCTGAAAAGATGTTGGGCAAGAAAATAAGTTGGTTCCCAGACAAAAAGCCCCAGAAGGTACGCCAAGCGTGGGTGGCAACTGCAACAGAGGTGCAACCAAGCTCCGTTATATGGGCAGTGATGGGTCCAGTTTCGAACAGCAGATACGCTAACTACGACGACTACTTCCACGGTAAGGGCAGTGTCAGCGCAGATATTGATAACCCCAATACCTTCTGGCGCATCGCGGGTCCGTCTTAAATCTCTTACCGCTAAAAGAGAAGGGCTCGAGTCAATCCTCGAGTCCTTTTTACGTCTACCGCAGGCGCACAACCAACCCTTCATGGGCGGCAAGCTCTAAGTTGCTTAAATTAATCTCTTTGGCGCGGGTCATGTGGCTCGAGACGGCAATCTCAGCTTTTGGGGGAAAGTGGGGTAGCTCGAGCGTATGCGCGTTGCCGCTCAGATTCAGCACCACTAAAAAGCTATCGGCATCCTTTGCAGAGCGCAGGTAGGCAAACACGTCACCGTCCGCTTCACCTACTGCGACCTCTTCGTAACTGCCGATGCTAAGGGCAGGTTCACGCTTTCGAAGTTGGGTCAACTTCTTAAAAAGCGAGAGCATCGACGTGTCATCATCCGCCTGCGCTTGAACGTTGTTCTCCACAAAGTCATCCGCGAGCGGCAGCCACGGCTCCACCTCTTCGCCCGTAAAGCCCGCGTTCGGCGAAGCGTCCCACTGCATCGGCGTGCGCTCGGGGTCGCGCCCCAAGAGGTGCGCCACTTCGGGCTGATTTACGGCGGGCGGGTCTTTGACCTTGTCAGCGGGGATGTCCACGTCGTGCATCCCGATCTCTTCGCCGTAGTAGACGAAGGGCGTGCCGTGCAGCGTGAGCAGCAGAGTTTGCGCCACCCTCGCCTGCTCGCACCCGATTCGCGTCGCCACGCGGTGCTGATCGTGGTTGCCCAGCACGTAGTTGGGCCACGCGCCGGGCGGCAGATACGCCTCGTAGCGCTCTACAATGCGGCGCGCAGTGGGCGCGCTCCAGTCGTTATAGATGAAGTTGAAGTTGAAGGGGAGGTGACATTCGTCGGCAAGACCGTAGTACGCCATCAGCGTCTCGTCGAAGATGAACATCTCGCCGATCAGCACGCGCTCCCGCCCCGGCGCGCTATAGCTGTCCACCACGCGCCGCATTTTTTTGATGAGCGTGTGCACTTCGGGTTGGTTGCGCGAATAGATGTGGTTGAGCTTACCGTAAGGCTCGACGCCGTCCCATATCTTGTTTTCGGGCTCATCGCGCAGATGCGGGTCTTGCAGCATGAACTCGATGACGTCCACCCGAAAGCCGTCCACACCCTTACCGAGCCAGAACTGCATCGTCTCGAAGAGGGCGCTCTCCACCTCGGGGTTGTGGTAGTTGAGGTCGGGCTGCCTGGTTTCGAAGCTGTGGAGGTAGTACTGTCCTCTCGCCTCATCGAAGGTCCAAGCGGGCCCGCCGAAGCAAGATAACCAGTTGTTAGGGGGTCCGCCGCCGGGAGCCGCGTCGCGCCAGATGTACCAGTCGGACCGAGCGTTATCCCGACTTTGCCGCGACTCCTGAAACCAAGCGTGTTCGGTCGAGGTGTGGTTCGGAACCAGGTCTAAGATCAGCTTGAGCCCGCGCTCATGCACCTCGCCCAAGAGCGCGTCGAAGTCCTCCATCGTGCCGAAAAGCGGGTGGATGCCCACGTAGTCCGCCACATCGTAGCCAAAATCGTACATGGGCGAAGGATAGATGGGCGAGAGCCAGATGGCGTCGACGCCCAAAGACTGAAGGTAGTCCAACCTCTTCTGAATGCCCTTCAAGTCGCCGACGCCGTCGTCATTGCTGTCTTGAAAGGAGCGCGGGTAGATTTGGTAGATGATGCCGGTCTGCCACCAGCGGTGATAGGTTGAATGAGACATCCCTTTTTGTACCAAAAAAAGGAGAGGTGACGCACCTCTCCTTTTCTAAACTGTTTAGACTCGAGCAAGCAGATGCTCAGCCTTTAACCGCCCCCGCCGTAAGCCCATCCACGATGCGTCCCTGGAAGATGAGCACCAAGGCGACGAGCGGAATGGTTACGATCACCGCCGCTGCCATGATCTCACCGAAGGGCTCCTGACGCGAGACCTCCCCTGAAAAGAGTGCGATGGCGACGGGCACCGTTCGTGACTCGGGCGACGTCACCGTGAACGTCAGTGCAAAGAGGTACTCGTTCCACGCCTGGATAAAGGCTAAGAGCCCCGTCGTGACGAGCGCAGGAGCCGTCAGCGGCAAGAGCACGCGCCAGAAGGTCTGCATCATATTCGCCCCGTCGACCTGCGCCGCTTGCAGGAGCGAGTCAGGTAGCCCCCTAAAGAACGAGGTCAAAACCCAGACCGTGAAGGGCAGCGTAAAGAGCATATAAGACAAGATCATACTGAAAATTGGTGGCAGCGAAAGGAGGCGAATCACCGCGTAAAGCCCCGCTAATACCGCGATCTGCGGAAACATGGTCATCGCCAAGATGATGTACAAGGAGGGCGACTTACCGCGAAAGCGCATCTTGCCCAAAGCGTAGCCCGCAAAGGAGCCGACAAGAAGACTTAGAACGGTAACGGAGAAGGCGACAATCGTGCTGTTGAGGAGCCCACGTAAAAAGTCGCCACTCTGTAAGACCGCCTGAAAGTTTTGCAAGGTCGGGTTGTGTGGGTAGTACGTCGTAGGGGTGCGAATCAGTTCGCTCTCCGGTTTTAGAGCCGAAATCGTAGCCCAATAGAAGGGGAACATCAGGTAGACGAAGATGATCAAGATGAGCAGCCAGAAAAAGATGCTACCGATGACTTTGCGGGTTTCCTTACTCATGAGTCTTCAACTCCAAACGCGCGGGTGTAGGCAATGGCAAACCCGAAGATGATAACGAAGATCACCACGCTCGCCGCCGACGAAAGCCCGACTTGCTGCTGATTGATAAGCACATCCTGAGCGTAACTCGCCATCGAGTAGCGCTGCCGCCCGAGCACCACCTGGAAGGCGTCGAAGACCCGGAGGGCGTCTAGCGTGCGGAAGATAAGCGCAACGGCGAGCGTCGGCGCTACAAGTGGCAGTGTAATGGAGAAAAACTGTCGAATCGGGCTTGCGCCGTCCACTTTAGCCGCTTCGTAGAGTTCTTTGGGGATAGTGGCGAGACCCGCCAAGAGCAGAAGCGCCATAAAAGGCGTTGTTTTCCACACATCCATCGCGATCATGCTGGGAATTTGCCAGGTGGCGTCCTGGAAAAAGCCGATGTTGCGCTCTGTCCAACCCATATCTTGAAAGAAGGCGTTGAAAAAGCCTGCCCGCGTGGACTGGAGCATCCATTCCCAGATGCGCGCCGAAACGACGGTAATAACCGCCCAAGGCACGAGCATCGCCGCTCTCATGATGCCCTGTCCGATAAACTTTACCGACAGCGCGAGCGCAATGATCATCCCTAGTACCGTCTCGAAGAAAACTGAGCCTACCGTGAACACGATCGTGTCCCACGTCGCGCGGATAAAGGCGGCGTTCGTGGCACCCAGCACGTAGCGGTTGCCGAAGAGGTTGAACGCGCCTACTGCGTCGTAGCGGCGGTTGGTGTCAAGGCGGCGCAGATAGATACGCTCATTGACAAATTCCGTGTTGCCGTCTTCATCCGTTACAACCTCGCCCGCATCGTTTGTCTCAGCGGGAACTTGGCGAAAGGTCACGGAGAGCAGATCGCTGTAATTCTGAAACCCGACGAACTCGCCCTGGGCGCTATCCCCCGCGGCGAAGCGCTGATTGGTGAAGCTCGAGACGAACACCTGACCTAGCGGATAAATGCCGATTAAAAGCAACACGATAAAGGTCGGGACGAGCAGCCAGAACGCCGTGCGCTCTTCACGCTTGGCTAACTCCGAAGTTCCGTCCTTGGACTTAGGCTGCTTTACAACCGTTACTTGTTCAGCCACGAAAATACCTCCTTGATTTAGATAAAGCTCATCTTATCTCTAAAAACAAACCGAACTGAGCGTTGCACTCAGTTCGGTTCTCAAAAGCGTTTAATTCACCACGCTGTATACGCCTTTACTGCGCTGAGCTAGTTTCAGTCTGCGGATCGCCCGTCTCAAACCCTGTCAGGTCTTGCAGGTCGAGCGCGAGGAGTTCCAACGCCACATCCGCCTCTTCGTTGCCGGTTAAAACGTTGTGGACAGCGGTGAAGAACTGGCGGGAGACTTCGTTGTATTGGTCGCCCGTAGGAGCCGAAGGACGCGCCACGGCGTTCGTGAAGACGTCTAAGAGGCTACCGAAGAAAGGTACGGCTTCTAAGACCTCTTGGTCTTCGTAGAGCGTAGGAATTGTGGGGTTGAACGAACCCTCAATCGCACGAAGCTTTTGCGCGTCTTCTGAAGTGAAGAACTTGGCGACGTCTACAGCGGCTTCAACATTGGTGCTGTAGCGCGAAACGCCCAAGTTCCAGCCGCCTAAGGTCGCGGCAGACTGACCGTTCTCACCTGCGGGTAAAGTAGCCACGTCGAAGTTACCTGCGATGGGGCTGTCGTCGGCGTTCATAATGCTGTAAGCGTAGGGCCAGTTGCGCATAAAGGCGGCGTTGCCAGCCTGGAAGAAGTTGCGCGCGTCTTCCTCGGCGAAGCCGGTGACACCTGTTGGCGAGATGGTGCCGACCCACTCGGAGGCGCGGCTAATAATGTCTGCCGCAGCGGGGTTATCGATGGTGATAACCTGGTCGGGGCTGATGATGCTGCCGCCACCGACTGAGTAGACCCACTCTAAAGCGTCGCAGGTGAGGCCCTCGTACGAATTGCCCTGCCACACAAAGGCGCTGAAGTCGGGATTATCTTGGCGCTCGCCCTCTTGAATGGTATTCGACATCTCCTCTAACTCGGTCCAGGTTTGGGGCGGACCGTCGAAGCCGTACTCCTCCAAGAGGTCCGTGCGGTAGTAGAGGATGCCCGCGTCTGTAAACCAAGGAATGGCGACGAGTTGATCGTTTACCGTGTTCGCCTCGACAATAGCGGGGAAGTGCTGGTCGGCGATTTCTTGTACGCCCTCGTAGTCGTAGAGGTTGACGAGGTGTTCTGCAAGCTGACCGGGCCAGATGATGTCGAGCTGCATCACGTCAATGTCGGGCGACTGCGCTTCGAAAATCTGCAAGTACTGCGCAAAGCGGTCGTCGGTGGAGTCCGGCGTCTGAATGATCTCTACGGTGACGTCCGGGTTTTGCTCCATGTACATCTGCGCGAGCTGACGACTGAGTTCTAGCTCTTGACCTACCGAGCCACCCGCCACGCGGATGGTTTGCGCTTGGGCCGTGCCGAAAAGCAGACCTAGCGAGAGAAGGGCTAACAAAACTTTCTTCATCGTTCACCTCTTTCTTTGACTTCAAAGCGACTATAGCAGACAGCCCTCGGTGCTTAACTAAAGCGTGCTCAGGTACAGCGTTGGACGTGTTGAACCGCTGAGCTGTTGGCAGCGTTCAACTTAGCTGGTCATTGAGTTTTGAGCAGGGCGCACGCCTGCTTATCGTCGTTTGATGACATGAGCGTAACACTTTTCTCATAGCCCTTGCAAGCTGCAAAAGGTGACGGTTAAGGGAATTTCATGCGAACTGTAAGGTATATAGGTATGAATGAGAAAGCTAAAGAGGGGCAAAAATTGCGAGGTTGGAGAGATTGCGTCCACCTCTCCACCATATGTAAGTGTTTGGCTAAAGGTTCGCAACGACGCCCCTAACCCCGCTCCACCTCATTACTTCAGGTTGGGTTACTGTTGGGACAACTAAGTTAGCTGTTCGAGGAGAGTGCCCTTCCCCTTCCCGAAAAAGGGTGACGGAAGCATGTGAAGTATTGCACTGCTGACACCAGTCCGCTTCTCGAGTGCCAGACTGCGACATTCTCTGGCTGAATTGGTATAAAAGCGGCTTGGGGTCCATCCCAGAGCAGTTCCACAACATACTGAGACAAATGAACGCAGATTTCACAGCTTCGCTGTAACAGAATTTCATCTCTGAACGTACGTGCTGAGCGGCGTTTCCTACAGTGAGCGTGTTGCTTCGCATAACTTCGTTCACTCAAACCAGATGATTGAGCGAAGCTATACGAAGTAACCTGCTACCAAAGCTATAGTGAACGTCCGAGCAGACGCATAACGGTTTGTTGCAGCTCGAGTTCGGTAAAAGGATTCTCTAATACCGTCGCTTTAGGGCGGCGTAGACGCTGCATGAATCCGTTGTCATCGCCGCTCAGCACCACAGCGGGTAGATGCTTTAGGCCAGGGTGCTGACGGAGCGCACGCACGAGCGGCCACGCACTCGCCGCCCCACCCTTGGCGTCGCCCCCGTCATACAGAACGAGCGCTTTAGGGCGGCGCTCTTGCACCGCTACGAGACCACGCTCAGGGCTCGTCGACTGAACAAAATAGGTTTTGAGCGCGACGCGGCGCAACGCTAAGCGCATCAAGCGCCCCGTGAGGTTGTCCGCTGAAAAGAGCAGTACAGAGGGCGGCTGCGCCTCGGCTTCGTCGGGACGGACCGCGCCAGCTTTTTCCAACTTATAGAGCAGATGGTACACCTGCCGCTCGGGTAGCTCCACCTCGGCGGCAATGCTCGCCGCGCTCCGAGAACCGTCCACATAACCGAGCACCTCCCAATCCCACTCGGAGAGCCCCAGCTTCGTCGGATCGCTCGCCTTATCAAAAACAGCTTTCTCGCTCACGCGCTCCGTAGTCCAGTCGCCGAGTCGCCCGGTGATCTCCATAAAGAGCTGCATAATGTCGGTGGAGTCGGTGGTCAGCACCTGCGAGGCTAAGAGTGAGCGCTCCTCGAAGGAGAAGGTGCACGACTTCCAGGTGATGAGTTCGATGAAGACCTCGATCATCTGCGCTGCTAGGGCGCGTTGCAGTTCGGCGTCGTCTAAAAGTCTCAGCCGCAAGGCGTTGAGCCCTAAGCTACTGCTATTAATATCGCCCTCGTAACCTTCGCACCGCGCCGCACGCTGAACCTCTTGCACCGTTAAGAGGTTCATGCGCACTAAGACTTCACCCAAGTGCACGCCGGGGACGAGGTGGGCAAACTGCACGCGCCCCATCTCGAAATGCACCCTCGCTCTAGCGTAAGGCTGTTTAACTGTTAAGATGCCGGACTTCTGCCCCGTCGCGATAAGCTGGCAGACATCCATGACAGAACCTTTAGTCAGTTCGCCTTTTATAGCAGGTATACCCGCTTCGCGGGGCACTTTCATCTAGTTTGGGCCAATCTGAAGAGAGAAGACATAGTTTAGCACGCACTTTCGGTGATGAGACTTGCGTGATACAGGCTTAGTGACTTAAAAGACCTTCTATCACAGTAGGGTTTAGTTTAGTAGGGAAGTGAGTAAGACTAGGCGAGATTTCTCTCTTCGTACTCATATCTGCTGTCAGGGCTCGAGTCAAACCCGAAGAGCAGAAACCCAAGCGAGCGGCGCTTAGGAGGTTAGAATCAACCGTGAAAAACGTTATCGAAAACACAGTCTTAAGTGAGAACTACACCTTTTTCGTGGGTGACGCTGGAGGGCGCGTCGCGGGAGGCGAACATGGGCTCTACAACCGCGACACGCGCTTTTTGAGTCACTACGAATGGCGTCTTCCAGGCCAGACACAGACGCTTTCAGTTCATAGCCCACGCCCAGACACGCTCGAGCTGCACCACGCAGAGCTTGACCACCACCGCCAGGTTGCCGCCGTGAAGCGCCAGCTCGCTATCGGAGATGGTTGGCTGAGCGACCGTCTGACCCTCGAGAATCCCCTACTTGACGCAAAGGTGCTCAGGCTCGAGCTGTCCTTAGACAACGACTTCGCCGACTTATTCGAGGTGCGTGGCTGGCCGAAGCGGTCACGCTCAGCCGCTAAGCACGTTGAAGATGGGCGCGTGCGCTTCACCTACACTACCGCCGACGACCTAGAGCTAGCGGTGGAGGTCAGCTTCTCCGAGCCTTTCGAGGTGGAGGGAGAGGCGCTGGTCTTTAGGCTCGAGCTACCTCCTAAAAGCGAGCGATCACTAGAGGTCAACATTCACACTAATAACCCGCTGGAGACCGGCGCAATGAACCCGGTAAGTTACGACGCTTGGCGTGAGCAGTTCGCTGACCTAGAGATGACTCACCCACCGGACGCTGGCGTGCTAGCGCGCGCGGTCAACGACTTGCGCGCGCTCCTTCTCTTCAACGAGGCGGGCACCATCCCCGCTGCGGGCATCCCTTGGTTCGCAGCCGCTTTCGGGCGCGACTCACTTCTAACTGCGCATATGCTGCTGCCCCGCGCACCAGAAGTGGCTGAGGGTACGTTGCGCTACTTAGCGCGTCATCAGGCTACGGAAACAGACGACTTCCGCGTTGCGCAACCCGGCAAAATTATGCACGAACTGCGCGCGGGTGAGCTGACACGTACGGGCGAGGTCCCTTTCGGACCTTACTACGGCACTGTGGACGCCACGCCGCTCTTCGTTATGGTGCTAGGCAAGCTTTATGAAACGAATAAAGACCTCGATTTTGTACGAGAACTGCGTCCCTGCTGGGAAGCTGCGCTTACTTGGCTAACCAACTATGGGGACGCGGACGGCGACGGCTTCTTGGAGTTTACCGGCGCTAGCCGAGACCAGGGGTTGTTCTTTCAGTCCTGGAAGGACTCGGAGGATTCGGTGAGTCACGCGGATGGAACGCTGGCTTGGGGCAAGCTAGCGGTGTGCGAGGTGCAGGGTTACGCCTACGCAGCGTATCGGGCGGCGGCGGGCTTTTACCGCGATCTCGGAGAGACCAAACAAGCTCAAACTTGGCAAGAGCGGGCGAGCAGACTCAAGAGGCGTTTCCACGAAGCGTTTTGGCTCGAGGACTTGCAGACCTACGCGATGGCCTTGGACAGCGAGAAGCGCCCCCTCGAGGTTCACAGTTCGGGAGCGGGACATCTGCTCTGGACGGGCATCGTACCCGAAGAGACTGCGCCCGCACTCATTAAGAGCCTGATGGGTCCAGAGACCTGGACGGGTTGGGGCGTGCGCACCCTTGGTAAAAGCGCAGGACGCTATAACCCTGTTTCCTACCACAACGGCTCGGTCTGGCCGCACGACACCGCGCTCGTAGCGGGCGGTCTGCGACGTTACGGCTTCCAAGCGGACGCGCTCAGAATTGCCAGAGCAATGTTCGACCTGAGCACAAGCCAACCCGACTTGCGCCCGCCCGAACTGGTTGCAGGCTACGCGCGCACCGACGCGCCGCCCATCCCCTACCCGACCGCCTGCCGCCCACAGGCCTGGAGTTCGGCGGCGCTCGTATACCTCGCCGATCTACTCGAGTGATAAAAGCCCGCTAACGACTTCGCAAATGTCTTCAATAGGGTAGATACGAGACTGGGTAGATAAAACTTCGTTTTTATCTACCCAGGAAGTGCGTCGGCTCAGACTTTTACGGAAACGCCGCTAGGCTGCTTCGACGTCAATTCTCCTCTTTGATGAGGTCGTCTTCGTCTACGGGCGCGTCAAACTCGAACAAATCACGCTGGTCACTCCGGGTGTAGGCGTAGCCGAGATGCTTGTAAGCGTTTTCCGTGGCAACCCTACCTCTCGGCGTGCGCTTGATAAAGCCAAGCTGAATCAAAAAGGGCTCATAGACCTCTTCTAGCGTCGCTTGGTCTTCGCCAATTGCCGTAGCGAGTGTGCCTAAACCCACGGGTCCGCCTGCAAATTTGCAAATCATCGTCTCTAAGATGAGGCGGTCCCTTGCGTCCAAACCAAGGCCGTCAATGCCGAGTTCATTGAGCGCGTGCTGCGCTCTCGCTAACGCGACGGTCTCTTCGCCCGCCACTTGCGCGAAGTCACGAACACGGCGCAGAAGCCGCTTCGCGATGCGCATGGTGCCGCGTGCGCGGCGTCCTATCTCTAGTGCGGCGGCGGGTTCTAAAACAAAGCCCATGATTTCCGCGTCCCTCGTCACCCCTTGCGCGAGTTCCTCGGTGGTGTAGTACTCCAGGTGCTCCAAAATCCCGAAGCGGCTGCGCATCGGTCCCGTGATGAGCCCGGGGCGCGTGGTTGCGCCTACAAGCGTGAAGCGCGGTAAGTCGAGGCGGATGGTGCGGGCGGCGGGACCTTGTCCTAAGATAATATCCACCTTGAAGTCTTCCATCGCGGGGTAGAGATGCTCCTCGGCGACGCGCCCTAAGCGGTGAATCTCGTCGATGAAAAGAACGTCGTTTTCGTCAATGGCGTTCGTCAAGATGGCGGCCAAGTCGCCGGGTTTCTCAATCGCAGGACCGCTCGTCGTGCGGATGCCCACGCCGAGTTCGTAGGCGATGATGTGCGCCAAGGTCGTTTTACCGAGTCCGGGGGGACCGTAGAGCAAGACGTGGTCGAGGGCTTCGCCGCGATTTTTGGTCGCCTCGAGGTACACCTTCAGCTTCTCTTTGAGTTTGTCTTGCCCCACGTAATCCGCCAACTTACGGGGTCTATTCGCGCCGTCGCCGTCCATGCTCATGGGATTAGATTACCACGAGTCACACAAATCTCTGGATGTTCGAATGACCAAAATACCTTAAATTTACCTTAAATTGTTGCTCCAAGCACAGCTTCCGATAAGAGGTCCGAGCTGGACATTGGCGAACCACCGTCAACCCACTGTGAAGAGGTTACGCGAACGAGGACTAATCGTAAGCGGGGGCGACTTGGACCCTGGGATAAGCCTTCACGCTAGCTTTGATATTTTCTTCTCTATCCAAAACTTCGTAGCCATCTTTGAAAAAGCGGACGTAGACAGTCTTGTGTCCCAAGTCGTACCTCACGCCGCCCGCGTCCACATGCTCCGTCGCATCGGGCGTCGCCATAAAGGGGGTGCGCACTTCGTTCAGGTAGCGCCACTGCACCTTTTCGGGGAGCGGTTGCAACACGTCACGGTAGAGCTTCGTCTTGTGGAGCGCCACGTCCACCCAGACGCGGCTGCGCCACCGGACGAGCACGTAAAGCGCCTGCACCGACGTGCCGATGACGAGTGACCACCACACGCCCTGCACGCCGAACCCGAGCACAATCGCGAGCACGTAAGCGAGCGGCACAACCACGAGCCACCGTCCGATGATCGTCCCGACGAGACCGGGGCGCGTATCGCCTGCACCGCGTAACGCGCCGTTGATGACCATCGCAACTGCTAGTACAGGCTGGAAGAGCGCGTTGATACGGATGTACGACGCGCCCGCCGAGACTACCGTCGGATGCGCGCTCGGCTCGAACAGCACGACGAGTTGCGGCGCGAACAAAAAGAGCGGCACCGCCATTCCCGACATGACCAACGCGCCGAGGAGGAGCGCCAGATTGCCCCTCAATCTTGCGTCTCCAAGCTGCCACGCGCCTAAAGACTGCCCCACCAGGCTCGTCGCCGCGACGCTCAAAGCGATGCCCGGCATAAACGCGAACGACTCCACTTGCAGGCCGATGGCTAGCGCCGCCGCGCCGTACGTCCCCGCCGCGGTCGAGGTCACGATGCGCATCACGAAGAGCTGCGCCGCGTTGCGCGCTACGCCCTGCAATCCTGACGGAATGCCGATAGCGAGGATGTCTCTAAACATCGAGAGGTCAGGCAGGTACGAGCCCGGCAAAATCTTGACGACGTTCTTACCTGAATACAAGAGGTAGAGACCGACGCCCACGGCTAACATCCTCGCGAGAATCGTCCCCAACGCCGCCCCGTCGAGTCCAAAAGCAGGCAGCGGACCAGGACCGAACATCAACCCGTAGCTGAGCAAAATGTTGAACAGGTTCGTACCGCCGCTTAGGTAAAGCGGCGTCACCGTGTCACCCGCGCCTTGCATAAGGCTGTTGATGGCGAAGTTGCCCGTGAGAAAAACCGTGCCGACGAAGAGGATTTGTAGATAGCTCGTCCCGAGCGCCACCGCTTCGGGGTTGCCGCCGCTGTTCAAAAAGGTCAGCAGCGGCTCGGCGGCGACGTAGCCGAGAACGCTCAATGTCAGCGCGAGAATTGTGGTGAGTAAGAGCGACTGCTTCGCGACGAAAGAGAGTTGGGCGGGGTCACGAGAGCCTTTCGCCTGCGCCGCGAGCGCCATCGCGCCCGCAGTCACCGACAAAATCCCGATGAAGACGAGCATCCGCAACGTCGTCGCCATGCCCACCGCAGCCACTGAAACAGGACCGAGCCGCCCCGCCATAAAGACGTCTACGATGTTGACTAAGCTCTGCAATAAAAAGGTCAGGATGACGGGCAAGGAAAGTCGCCACACCTGGTTGACGATCGGCAAGTAGCGTTGGAAAGAGGTGGGCAGGAACATAGATTGACCCTAACGCCGCTATATAAATCGCGATGTGAGCCATGAGGCGTTAGGTTTTTGACTCTCGAGCCTCAAACATTCGTCCGCTGGCGCAAACGGCGTAGGAGAAGGTTGCAAACCTGCCCCTACATCAGCACCACGTGTAGCCGAATGTAACGCTACCCCGTAGGGAAGATTCATACAGTGACAAATATGTGCCCCTACGCCGCGTCAGCAAATCATTCAGGTGAAACGACTCGAGCCGTTCCCCCACCCCGCCGCTCCGCCTCGGCAGCGGCGACTATCGTGCCCTCTTCGGTAAAGAAGAGCCCAACCGACGCGCCAAGCTCGTCCGTTTCACTGAAGGTGTGCCCAAACACGCCTAGCTCGGTCAGCAGTTCCTCGGGCACGCTCTCCTCAACCGTCGTGTCGTCGCCGTTGCGCTGCGACAGCCTCGGCGCGTTGATGGCTTCGGGCAGGCTCATCTCGAAGTCGATCACGTTGAGAAGCACTTGCGTCACCGTTGTGATGATGGTGCTGCCGCCCGGCGTGCCGAGTGCGATGCGCAAGTCGCCGTCCTCGAGCACAATCGTCGGCGACATGGACGAACGCGGACGTTTGAGCGGTTCGGGCGCGTTCGGTCCTACCGGATCGCTGCTGAAATCGGTGAGTTCGTTGTTCAGCAAGAAGCCGCGCCCCGGCACGACGATGGCGCTGCCACCAATCTGCTCGATCGTCGTCGTGAAGCTGACCGCGTTGCCCGCTTCGTCCGCCGTCACGAGGTGCGTGGTGCTCTCGCTTTCGGTGTCGGCTTCATCAGGTGGTCCGAGGGGCGGGCTCGGGTCGTCTTGAAATTCGAACGGGTTGCCTGGCGCGGGGTCGCTGCCCGCCTCGAGCGTGATCTCTCCGCTCCTCATGTCCGCGTAGTCTTGGGAGAGAAGCCCCTCCACGGGGACGTTCACGAAGTCTGCGTCGCCCATATACGCGCCCCTATCCGAGTAGGCCAAGCGGCTCGCCTCGAGCATCCTGTGGAGCGCCTCCGCCTCGGGCAAGTCACTTAGTTCGGGCGATTCCAAGAGGTTGAGAATAAGCCCGATGGTAAGACCGCCACTCGTTGGCGGAGCCATGCCGTAGACCGTGTAGCCGCGATACTCGGCGCTCACGGGTTCGCGCACCAAGGCGTCGTAGAGGTCGAGGTCTGCCATCGTCATCTCTTGCGGGCGCACCTCGAAGGGGGGATTATCCACCGTCGGTGGACTCTGCACAGCGGCGACGAGGTCCTCGCCAAGCTCGCCCCGGTACAAAACATCCGTGCCCTCTTCCGCGATCAGGCGAAAGGTCTCCGCGAGTTCGGGGTTCGTGAAGGTGCTGCCGACTTCGGGCGGCGCGCCGTCCTCCAAAAAGAGGTCACTCGTCGAGGTGAACGCCTCGAACCTCTCCAAGTTTCCCTCTACCTGGTCATGAAAAACCTGATTGACCTCGAAACCTTCTTCAGCAATCTCAATCGCAGGTTCTAGGGCGTCCGCCAAGCTGATCGTGCCGTAGCGTTCCAAGGCAACTTGCCAGCCCGCCAAGGTACCGGGTACGCCGACGGAGAGACCGCTCGAGATTCTCTCTGGACGAAAAGGGATGGACTCGCCCGTCTCTTCGTCGATGAACATGTCGGGCGTCGCCGCTAGAGGAGCCATCTCGCGCGAATCAATGGTGACCACACGGTCCTCTTCGGCTAGGTATACCAGCATGAAGCCGCCCCCGCCGATGCCCGCGCTAAAAGGTTGCGTGACGTTGATGACGGCGGCTGCCGCAATCGCCGCGTCTACGGCGTTGCCGCCCTCCTCCAACACTCGGATGCCAACTTGCGTGGCGAGTTCGTCCACGGTGGCGACTGCGCCGCCCGTGCCCGTTTGCGTGCTCTGCGCGGCGGCACTCGCCATAAAAACAACCAGTAAAACCAAACAGAAGTACCTCATGAAGCTCCTCTCTCAAAAGATGTTCGTCCGAAGCGGATAGACTCTCCTCTCATGAATGCGATGGCGCAGTTTACCTCATGAGAAAAAGGAGCGTAAGGGCACCAAAAATCTCCCGCGTATCGTCACGCATGGGTCCGTCAACGCGGACGGCGTAGGGTAAGGTTTGAAACCTGCCCCTACACAGCGCCGTCTCACCTCAATTCGAATACAGCGCTGCTTCGTAGGGGGGATTCATGAATCTGAGCGGGCTCTCAGAGGCTCGAGATCAACCCCTCGAGTTCCCTCACAACCTCTTCGCTCACATCCAGAAGGGGCGCTCGCGGATAGCCCGCCCCGTGTCCCTGCAGCCTCAAGACCGCTTTTAAGCCCGGCACGCCGTAGCGAGAGGTGACGGCTAGGGCGAGCGGGTTCATGTTGAGTTGTAGGGCTCGAGCCTGCTCCATCTCACCTCTTTCAAAGTGCGCTACTATCTGCCCGTATTCTTCCGCCGCGACGTTCGCTACCGCCAAGATGCCGCCCTTCGCGCCGAGCGAGAGTGCCGCTAAGAGGGTGGGCGCGTTGCCTGTAAAGACCGTGAAGTCCTCCGGGACGAGCCGCATGATCTCGGTGAGCGCGCCGACGTTGCCCGAGGAGTCTTTGAGCCCGACGATGTTCTTATGTTTGGCGAGCGTAGCGATAAGCGCAGGCGAGAGGTTGAGCGTCGTGGCGGCAGGGATGTTATAGAGCATGAGCGGTAGCGGGCTCTCGTCCGCCACACGCCCAAAGTGGGTTCGCAAGACCTCTTCCGTCATTCCACCTTTGTAGTAGTGCGGCGCTAACACGAGCGCGTAATCCGCGCCGACTTCCGCCGCCACTTCATTGCGCTCCATCACGAGCCGCGTCGTTTCGCCGCCCGTGCCCGCGATCAGCGGCTTACCCTTCGGGATGACCTCTCGCGCCGCCGCCAGCACGGTGCGGCGCTCCTCTTCACTTAGGAAGACCGCTTCGCCGTTGCTGCCTAAGATGAGAAAGCCGTCTACAAAGGGCCCTAACGCCGCGATTAAACTCTGCAGCGCGGACACGTCAAGCTCACCCGACTTAGTAAAAGGCGTGGGGACGGGAGGAATGACGCCTCGGAGTGTAAAAGACATAGCCCGAGCGTACCCGTTCGCGGCTGGAAATGCTAGATTCGAAATTGAAATACCGAATTCAGTGTGGCGTAATTTTAGGGTATGGTTGAGGTGCAGCGGATTTATACGGAGTTTGTATGAGGGCAGCAACGTGAATCAGATGACTCAAGTGCGTCCACAAAACAAGGAACCTCAAAGCTGGGCAGAACGCCGCTGGCTCGCACTACCTGCGTGGGCACGCGCCGCCGTTATCACCCTCGCCTACGTCCTTAGCTATCAGCTTCTCGACTGGGCTTCTTCCGCTTTTGTTCCCGCTGCAGAAGTGGCAGTTTGGTTCCCGGCGGCGTCTTTGAACGTCGTGATTTTGTGGGTGTTCGGACTACGCTACCTGCCCGCTGTCGCCCTCGCCGCTTTCATCGCTAAAGGTTCACTCGTCTCCGAATCTGGGCTGCCTCTCGCGGCCGTCTACGCCCTTATCATGCTCTACGCCTTTGTTCAAGCGTTAGGCTACGGCGCTTTGGTCCTCTTCCTCAAAAGATTGGAGGTCAACCCACGCCTCTACACCCTGCGTGACGTGAGCTGGTTTCTCTTCTCGGCGACGCTCTTTCCGCTCGTCATCGCCGCTTTCAGCGTGACGACGTTGGCGCTAGCGGGCGCAGAAGTGTGGCGGGAATGGTTGCTCAGGACGATGCAGTTTTGGGCGGGCGACGCCACGGGTATAGGCTTACTCGCGCCGCCCCTCCTCATCTCCTTACGGCTAACCCCGTGGTTATGGACGGACGACGCGCCCCATTCCAAGGTCGAACTGCGCCTACCCACGCGCCGTGAATGGTGGCTAGGAGTGCTGCTGTTCGCCTTTCTCGTGCTCGGGGTTGCGCTTGCGTACCAGGGTCAGCGGGGGCTCAACCTCAACCGCGACTACTTCGCCTTCGTGCCGCTTATCGCTGTGGCGGTGTGGTACGGCTTCGAAGTGGTCGCGTTCGCCGTGCTGCTAGCGAACATCTTTATCGCAGCGGTCGTCGGACCTTCTTTCGGTGGGAGCGGCGGTCTAGCTTTGCAGTTCGGTCTCATGACACTAACGCTCATTAGCTTGGTACTGGGCGCGGTCACGTCGGCGCGGCAGGAGACCGAGACGAAGCTGCGTTACCGCACGCTTCACGACTCCCTAACGGGGCTCCCCAACCGCGAGCACCTCTTGGAGCGTTTGGAGGAGGCGCAAGCAAATCAAGCTTTACTGATGCTCAACCTCGACAATTTTCAAAACATCAACGACAGTCTAGGTCACGACTTCGGCGACGAACTCCTGCGAAGGGTAGCGCAGCGCTTAAAAGGAGGACTACCGCCGGAGGACACCTTAGCGCACCTGAGCGGCGACGAATTCGCCTTGCTTACGCGCGTGGACGCTCAAAGAGACGCCATGCGGGTGAGCCAGGGGATACGCGAGGCGTTCGCGCAGCCCTTCTACATTCAAGGGCGCGAGCAGCGGCTCAGCGTCGGCATCGGCGTCGCGCTAGTGGACGAGCCGCTCGCCAGTAGCGGCGAGGAGATTGCGCCCACCGAGATGCTGCGCCGCGCCCACACCGCGCTGCACCAGGCGAAAAAACGTGGCAAGGCGCATACCGCGCTGTTCGAAGAGACGATGCACGCGCAAGCAGTCGAACGCTTGGAGTTGGAAAATGACCTGCGCCGCGCCTTGGAATACAGCGAGTTCGTCGTCCACTATCAGCCCATCTGGTCCCTACAAACGGGTCACGTCGTCAGGGCGGAGGCGCTCTTACGCTGGCCCCACCCCGAACGCGGCATGATCGCGCCCGCCACTTTTATCCCGCTCGCCGAAGAGACCGGGCTCATCGAACCCCTGAGCCGCTGGCTCATGCGCACCGCCTTTAGGCAGGCGAAAATGTGGCGCAGCGAGGGGCATCCCTTCACCATCGCCGTCAACGTCTCGGCGGCGCAGATAAGGGCGGGTCTGACGCACATGCTGGACGAGGTTTTAGAGGAGAGCGGTTTGGCATCCGAACACGTGTGCTTAGAGGTCACCGAAAGCCTCTTTTTGGAACCGTTGGAGGATACAATTGCGCTGCTACGCCAGCTTAATGAACGCGGCGTAGAGGTTTCGGTTGACGACTTCGGGACGGGCTACTCCTCACTCTCGTACCTCAAGAACCTGCCTATTCAAACCCTTAAAATAGACCGCTCCTTCCTTCAAGGCGTGCCCGGCGACGCGGGCGACGTCGCTATCGTCGAGACCATCCTCTTCATGGCGGACGCGCTGGGGCTCAACGTCACTGCCGAAGGGGTAGAGACAAAGGCGCAAGCCGATTTCTTATTGGAGCAAGGCTGTGACCACGCGCAGGGCTATTATCTAGGGCGTTCGGTCTCGGCAGCGGCGTTTGCGCTATATTTGGGACGCTCGGTGCTGGACAGCGCACCTCGTCGCAGTAGGGGTAACTCGTGAACGCGCCCGTAGGTTGCTCGGTTTGGGCAGCGCCGGGCTCGAGCTAGCTTCATCCCCAAACCACCTGTTCATCGTAGGGATATTCAACCCTACACGGTTCGCACACAAAATAAGCCCACCTGATAGAGTTTCGGTATGTCTCCAGACGCCCTCTCGCCCAACCCTCAACCTTCTAACAACGCCAAAGGTCAGAGCGCCAAACTCCTCATCTCCTGCCCGGACCGCCCCGGCATCGTCGCCGCCGTCTCGCAGTTTCTCTACGCGCACGGCGCGAACGTCCTGGACGCTGCCCAACACTCTACGGACCCTACCGGCGGCGAGTTCTTCATGCGCATGGTCTTTTACCTAGAAGACTTAGACGTGACGCGCCCGCAGCTCGAGCGCGCCTTCGCTGACGTCGTCGCCAAACCTTTTGCGATGAACTGGCGCATCTCCTACGCCGACAACACCAAGCGCATGGCCGTCATGGTTTCCAAGTACGACCACTGCTTGTTAGAACTCCTTTGGCGCGTCCGCAGCGGCGAGTTCGACGTGGACATCCCCTTCGTCGTGTCCAACCACGAAGACCTGCGCGAGATGGTGGAATCGTTTGGCTTGACCTTTCACCACTTACCCGTTACAAAGGAGACCAAAGCCGAACAAGAGGCGCAGGTGTTGGCGCTTTTAGACGGAGAGGTGGACTTCATCGTTTTAGCCCGCTACATGCAGATTCTCTCCTCGGAGTTCGTCGCGCACTACCCGCAGCGCATCCTCAACATCCACCACTCCTTCTTGCCCGCCTTCGTCGGCGCGAACCCCTATAAACACGCTTACGAGCGCGGCGTGAAGCTCATCGGCGCGACCGCGCACTACGTCACGGATGATTTGGACGAAGGTCCCATCATCGAGCAGGATGTGGCGCGGGTGTCGCACAAGGAGTCGGCGAAAGACCTTGTGAGAGTGGGGCGGGAAATTGAGCGTGCTGTACTTGCGAAGGCGGTGGCGGCGCATTTGGAGGATAGGGTGCTCGTATTTGGGAATAAGACGGTGGTGTTTTGAGGGTTTAGAAGAGGTTAGAAGGTGTGACGCTTCTGAGCGAGCCAACTCAGATGGCACCTATACTTTGGTAATGTCAGTTGAAGAGGGAAGCAGCACGACAAACCGCTACATCGAAGTGGCGATAGTTATGGTGAAACTTGTTTTAGTCCTTCTACTCATTGCGCCAGTCTTATTCTTTTCACTACTTGCCAGACCTATAGGTATAGCTGACGAAAGCGCCAGAATGCCACACTTTGCGCGTAACCAGGGGGAACTCGAGGCTGTTGTCCACGAAGCTCTTGCTGCTAATGTGGAAGCGGTAAATCACCGTGCATGGTGGCAGAGAATTTTCGACCCTCCACCAAAAGAGCAGAGACCGCTACACCGAGCTATGGGACGCGCTAAAGTGCAAGAGGTTGAGGTTTATAAGGGTGATGAAGGTGTAAAAGTTAACCTCATGACAGGTTTTCAGGAGGGTATCTTCGGCTCCAAACATTTTGGTTACTCGTGGGTTAGCGGTGGGGGTGCTCTCGAGATATTTGAGGATGGCTATATTGTGAAGTCTTCTCGCAAAGAGTTAGGCAACGGTTGGTTTTTATACGAGTACGACTACGACCCGTTCTAGTTTTTTCGCTCATCTATAGATTGAGCAATCGTAGACGTTTGCATCCAACAAAAAGGCTCCCCTCTCGAGGAGCCCAAATGGAGCCCAAATAAAGCAGCAACAGACTTCAGTTATTCGACTTCTTCTTCGCCTCTTCTTTAGCGGTCTTCTGCGCCTCATCTGCCGTCTTCTGCGCTACATCCTGCACCTCTTGCTTGAGGCTCTCGGGCGTCAGACCTTGGTTCCGCGCCTCTTCTTTCACGGTCTCTTTGGCGGTTTCCAGAGTCTTTTGCGCCACCTCTTTGGCGCGTTGAATGGCGCTGTCGCTCACGTCGCCCATCATTTCGTTTTCGCGGCGGGTGCTGGGGAAGGCGAGTCCGACCAAGATGCCGACTAGAGCCGCAGCTAAACCGATGACAAGGGGTTGCTCGTCCATCATTTTGGAGAAGCCGCGCTTGGCTTGTTTGGCGCGTTGCTGCGCTTCGCGCTTCGCTCTCTGCGCCCCCTGCTCTGCTTCGCGCCGCGCCTCTTGCGTTTTCTGCTTCGCTTGCTCGCCGCGCTGCTGCGCTTCGCGCTTGGCTTGCTCGGTGGTGTCTTGTCCCGACTGGCTGCTGGACTGACCCTGGCTACCGAAGCTGCTCCCCGTGTTGGAGGTGCCCATACCTGAGGTGTCTATATCTGTCGTGCGGTCCGACGGACGGGGGTAGCCTGGGCTGCCCGTACTCCCTATGTCCGTGCTGCCGATCGGACGCCCGTACGAGTCCCTCAGCTTGTCCTCGGTGTTTAGTGAGCGCTCGGTGGGCGAGGGCGTCTCGCCGAGCGAGGTGGGGTTCGGATCGACGGGCTCGTTCGTATCTACGCCCGTAATAATGGGCGCGGTTGTAGGGTCACTCTCTTGCGGCAGGTTGGACCCGGTCTCGAGGGTGCCGTCGTTGTTCGCTAAAGAATCGGCGGACTTTCGGTCTTTGCCTGTAACCAGCGGGGATTTCTTGTTTTTATTCTTATCGCTCATGACTGCTCCTTCACGGCTTTCGCGTCGTCTGCAAGCGCTTGGTTGTCTTTAAGGGTACTGATCGTGCGCTCCGGCTTGAGGTTAATGTCTTTGAGGCTGTTGATGCCTACTACCACCATAATGCCACCTACCGCGATCACGACGAGACCGACGATGAGCGTCGCCACCCAGTCAGGTAAGACCAACGCGAGGGCGATGGCGGCGGCGGCGATAAGCGCCAGAAGCCCGATGTAGGCGATGAACGCGCCGACGAGAAAAGACACTACGTCCATTACGGCACGTTTGACCTTGTCGGTCATCTCCTGCTTGGCGAGGTCGATCTCTTGGCGGATGAGTAAGGTTGTTTTGTCGGAGAGGTCGGCGAAAAGCGCGCCTAGACTCTGCTCCTTTTTGGAATTAGTGTCAGCCACGGCTGCCTCCTGTAGCAGGTGTCATCTGGTTGTGAACGCTCTTATTAAGAGAAACGTTGTTGAGCACGCACTCTTGGAGATGATATCTGCGTAATACAATTTTAGTAACTTCAGATAGTCACGGACATGGCGAAGCTCAGCGGCGCGACTGCGCAGTGGTGTAGCCGTGCTCAACTGCTCCGTCAAACTTATACCAAGGCTCGTTGCGCTCTTCGTCCCAGCGGCGTTTGATGTCGCCCCTCGCGTCGTTCCAGGGCTTGCCCTGAAATTCGCTTTCGGACGCCAAGTCAAAGCCGTAGCGGTAGGCGGGCTCGTAGTCCTCGAAGTCACCGTTCGCGCTGAAGTTCGACTCATAGTGCGAGCGGAACGTTTCGTCCTCGCCTTGGGACGCGGCGTCCGCGCTCGCGCGTCCGTGACTTCCTACGCTGCGCCCCGAGCTGCTAGAACCGCCGGGCTTGTTGGCGACGATGGTGTCGCCCGTGGTGTCATCCGTATCGCCACTAGCCGCTCCTGTGGAACGCGAACGACTCACGCTGCGGCTGCTGTCGTTCCCTTCGGGGCGTGATCGGCTCCCGCTGCGTCCGCGGCTCACACTCTTCGCGCTGCCGCCTCTGCTGCCACCTCTCTGGGCGGCGCTGCTATCCCTAGTATAACTCCGGCTCTCCTGCCCTTGTTTGAGGAGCCAAGCCAGTCCGACGCCGAAGAGCGTCGCGGGCACGGGGTTCTGCTTGATGAACGCCGACAATCTACCGCCGATGCTGTCCGAGCTTTCAATGACGCCCTTTTTGAGCTGCTCCGTGACGCTGATAACGGTTTCTTGCGTGTCGTCTAGGGCGTCTTCAGCGCTGTCACGCAGTCCTTCGGGTCCAAGCTTGTAGCCCAGCGCGCCCATCTCTCCTCTGATGCGCGCCCGGGTTTCTTCGATGTCCTGCTCTAACTCGTCTGGGCTCTTGTTTTCTAAATTTCTGTCTCTCGTGTCGCTCACTCGTTCCCCCGCTCGTAACCCTGATAGCCAAAGTCGGTGTCGTAGTCATCATCATAACTCGGTGAACCTTGCGAACTCCTCAAGAAGCGCGCTGACAGGACGCCGATGGTGAGCAGCCCGCCCACAAAGAGCACTGGGCGCTCCTGCGCGACATCTTGTAAATCGCTCAAGAGGTCGTCCGTGTTGCGGTCTAGCTGATCGCTGAGGTCCTCGAGCCGCTCCGCCGCCCCGTCGCTCAAGCGAGCGAAGTCGCCTAGCTCCTCGTCGCGCAAGGTGTCGCTACCGCGCCGAAAGGCTTTGGCGAGCCCCGCGATCTGCTTGGCGAGCTGCCCTTTGCTGTCCGAAAAGGACGCCACCGCGCTCTGGCGCAGCTCCTCAGCAGCCTCTTTGGTCTGTTCAGAGACGGCGCGCCCGACCTCTTTCGCTCTAGCCTGAGCGTCTTTAGCGACGTCTTGCGCCGCCTCTTGCGCGCTCGGATCGTCGTGCCCTGTGCTGGACGCGCTGCCCTTAGGTATGGTGCTTGTAGTGTCTCTCGAGTTATCCATCTAACCCCCTTGGTGTCTCTGGCGACTTCGTTGAGAGGCTGACCCCCACAACTGAACAGTGAACTTACTAACAGTTCACCATAGGCGCACTAGCGCGCGATATCAGTAGCGCTCTCTACAGTAGGAAGGTCAAAGAGCGAGCATTAAGAAGTAACGAGCTTTTATTCCGAACTTTTTACCCTCTCGAGCCTACCTTCCCTTCACGCGCCGCGCCGTACTATAAGGTGTGGCGAAGAAGAGCAAAAGACGCACCAAACAGGCGAAGCGGCGAGCGGAAAGACGCGCCGTCAAAGAGGAAGTCGAGAGACCAGCGGGAGAGAGGCTTTTAGCCCGCATCCAGCGCGAGGCGCAGGCGAGGCGTGACAAAAATGCGTATTTACTAAGGCTTGAGGAAGAAAGAGCGTGGCGCGCCGAGCAACTTCGGCGTGCAAGAGGTTTGGACGACCTGGGTTTAAATGACCTAGACTTGGACGACTTAGACTTAGATGACCTAGAGTTAGATGACCTAGAGTTAGATGACCTAGAGTTGGACAACTGGGACGACGAGGCGTGAAGCTGTTTCTCATCCCGCTCATGGGACCGTTTCACCTGCGCTTTCCGCTCTACAACGCGGTGAGCGTGAAAGATATCGTGCGCGACGTTCAGCCGGACGCGGTGGCGACGACGGCTTTGGAGTCCGGTGCGTTCGACATCTTGAATTGGCAAGATACGCCCGAGATTCCGTTACCTCTTAGTGTGGTGCCGTGGGCGGGGCGCAGCGGCAAAGAGGTTTACGGTGTGCTCGAGCCCAGCCCCGACTCGGACGCCGAAGCCGACTTTCAGCGCTACTTGTCACAGTACGAAAAGACGCGCGGCACCGTAGCGCAACTGGGCGCACTGCTGAGACCGCTTAACGCACTTCTGCAAGAAGGATTGACTTTACAGCGCATCCGCGAAGAGGTGGTGCCGATCGTACGCGAACAGGGAGAGGTCAAGGAGGAGGCGTTCGGCGACGGTCCGGGGACGGATTGGTTGCGGGAGCGTGTCGGCGTGATGGCGGCGCGGATTTTAGCATTGCCGCACGAGCGCGTAGCGGTTTTAGCGAGCATCGACCACGTACCCTTTTTAGAGGACGCCCTCCGAGATGAAGCTGAGCTAACCCTTCCGAGCGAGAGCGAACCCACAGAGGAGGTGAGAACGCGCAGCCTCCTAGACTTCGCCTTTCGTGGCGACGTGCCCGAGCCCGGCAACGTGATTGCGCAACTCAGGTCTGTGGAACTCGCTGAAGCCCGCTTCCACGAGGCGAACCTACTCCTCGCGAACGGCCATACTGCAGAAGCCCTAAACCTCTTAGAAGCGGCGAGCCGAGGTGACTTCAGTGAGCCCTACTACCTGCCCGGCTACCTCTTGTCGCGTTTGGGTCAACTTCGTGATTTGGCAGGGGAACGGGGCGGAGCGCTCCGCGCCTATAGGGGCGTGCGGGCGTTGGCGTGGGCTCCGCGTGAAGCCTTGGACGCCGCCGAAGCGGGTTTAGCCGCGCCCTTCGAAGGATTTCAAGAAAAGGTTTGAAGGTGCAGTTCAAACGCTACAAAAAGGACTTCGCGCACTCCTACAGCTTCGGCATCTTTCCAACGCTGGAGCTTTTGACCCACCGCCCCGATAAGGTGCTGCGCGTCGTCGCGCATTCCAGAGGAGAAGTAAGCGAGGGCGTCGCGGAGATTCGCGCTCGGTGCGACGCCCACGGTATTCCGCTCGAAGTCAACGACAAGCTCGTCAACAAGCTCGCGCACAAAGGCAACGTTTACGTGTTCGCGGTGTTTGAAAAATATGAGATGACGCTGCAAAAGGAAGCGAACCACCTCTTGCTGGTCAACCCGAGCGATATGGGCAACTTGGGCACCATCATCAGGACGATGTTGGGCTTTGGCGTGCGCGACTTAGCGCTGCTGCGCCCCGCCGCCGACCTCTTCAACCCACACGTCGTCCGCGCCTCGATGGGCGCGGTCTTCGCGCTCAACGCGCGCTATTTTGATGACTTGGAGGCGTACCAGATGAACTCTTCACGCCAGCTTTACCCCTTTATGCTGGACGCTAAGCGCGAATTACAAGAAGTTGAGTTCACCTCTCCCTTCACGCTCGTCTTCGGACCCGAAGGACCGGGCTTGCCAAAAGCGTACCGCGAGGTAGGCGAAAGCGTCGTCATTCCTCAAGAGGCGCTTATCGAGTCCTTAAACCTCGCGGTAGCGGTAGGGATCGCCCTTTACGAAGCAACCCGGTATACAGTCAAGAAAGACTAGTTCCCGTCAGTGGCGTCTTCAGCAGCGTCACCCGCTTCTTCTGCAGCGCCGCTAACGGCTTCGCCCGCTTCTTCTGCGCCCTGTTGTACCTCTTCGGCGGCTTGCTCAGCGCCCGCTTCGGCGTCGCTTTCGCCGTCTCCACATGCTGCGAGCCCAAAGGTCAATGTAAGTAAAAGAATCAGTAAATATTTCATAGAGGTACGGTAACAAGCATTTGATTTAGGAAATTGTAACCGAGTAACCGTTTGTGAGGCAAAACACTTCACACTTTGGGGGTCAACGCTTCATTAAGGCTGGGTGGAGGTTCCTCGCAGAACAAACTTGAGCTGTGCTCGAGCGCTGCTTATAGAATAGGGAAGGGAAAATTCAGGCGTCTTTACTCGGCGTTGACATCTCGAGAAGACCAGTAGAAATGCCCGTAGAGTACGGATTTTTGCGCGGCTCAGTTGAGCCTCCCTGCTCCTCGCTTCTTGCTTCTCGTCTTCAGCGCTGCGAGTCTCAACTCGAGAGCCCACAAACCGTCAACGGAACTTAGTATTTCCCCTCTCCCCTTTTAGCTACTTTTTCGCTCGCCCTTAGAAGGGTCTACTTTTTCGCTCGCGGACGTGGGCGCGTCGCTCTCGTACAACGCGGTGAACCTTAGAAGGGTCTATTTTGCATGATACCCTTACGCCGTGCCCCTCTCCCTACGCACCAAGCTCGGCTACGGCGTCGCGGACGTGGGCGCGTCGCTCTCGTACAACGCGGTGAACTTCTTTTTTCTCTTCTTTTTGGTGGACGTCGCCGGGTTGCGTCCAGGCTTAGCGGGCGCGGCGCTCCTTTCCGGGCGGCTCATCGACGCGGTAACGGACCCACTCATGGGAACGCTCAGTGACCGCACGCGCAGCCGCTACGGGCGGCGCAAACCCTACATCTGGGCAGGGCTGGTCCCCTTCGGCGTCTCGTTCGCGCTCCTCTGGACGATTCCTAACGTCTCGCAAGGCGCGTCGCAAGGTTTTGTGTTCGCCCTCGCCGCGCTCGCGCTCGCGCTTCACGCCGTCATCTTCACCGTCGTGCAGGTACCGTATATGGCGCTCACGCCCGAACTCGCGCCGGGCTACGAGGCGCGCACCGCGCTGAGCAGCTACCGCATCGGCTTCGGCACGCTGGCGTCGCTCATCGCTGCCGCCGCGCCGCCTTTACTGGTGGCGCTAATCAACAGTTCTATGGGACGTTCTCAAACGGATCAATTCGGCTGGATCGGCATGGGCGTGATATTTGGCGCAGTGATGAGCGCGTCGTACCTGCTGATGGCGCTTAGCGTGAGAGAGCCTCGAGCCTCCCTCAACCCGCAAGCCAGCGAGCCGCCACCCCTTCGTTCAGTACTAGAAACAAGAGGTTATCTAGCCCTCATCGCCCTTTTCGTCAGCGTAACGCTCGGGCTCGGCATTGTGTCGTCGATGCTGCCCTTTTACCTGGCGAGTTTGCAGCTTAGTCCGGGCGAGCAGACCCTCATCTTGGGGCTCCTCTTTACCGTGGCGATTCTGGCGCTGCCCCTCTGGAACATCACAGCGGGGCGAGCGGGTAAATCCGGCGCTTTGGCGCTCGGGCTAGCCGTTCTTATCGTCGGACTTCTACTCATCGTCCTCGTTCCTTCGGTGGGGCTTTCACCTTCTCTTCTCGCCTCAGTGACGCTAGCGGGCGTCGGCACCGGCGCGGCGCTGCTCTTTCCCTGGGCGATGCTGCCCGACGTGGCGGAGTTCGACCTCTTGGCGCATGGGGCGCGGCGCGAGGGGCTGCTCTACGCCGTATTCACCTTCGCGCAGAAGTCGGCGTTTGCGCTCGGGGCGGCGCTGAACGCGGGGGTGCTCGAGCTTGCCAACTACGACGCGGACGTTCCCTTGTCCGCACAAAGCGCCATCACCTGGACGGTAGGACCCGCCGCCGCGCTCGCTTTTCTCGTCGCCCTCCTACTCGCTTGGCGCTACCCCATTCGCAAGGCGGACCACGACGCGGTGAGAGAGATGCTGGAGCGAAAGGATAAAATACAGAAGGGAGAATAAATAGCAGTTCCAAGACATACTGAGACGGATGAGCGCAGATCTCTGTCCGCAAGGACTAGCGTTACGGGCAGGCCGCCCTGCCGTTGCGGGATTTCATCTCCGAATGTGCGTGTTGAACACCGCTTTGCATAGTGAGAGTGTTGCTTCGCATCGCTTCGCGCACTCAAACCAGATGATGCCTGCTAAAAGAAGATTAAAGGTTTTTATTCTGCTTTCTGTATTCTGCTCTCCACATTCTCCGAAACGCCACAACGACGTGGCAGGTGAGGAGAGGGCGGTATACTCGCCTTGGGGTAGCATGTTAGAAAGGTCTGATGCGTGAACTGCTCTACAACGCGGCGAAGCACTTTAAGCGCGGCGAGGCGCTGGTGAACGAGGGGAATTCAGAGGGCGCGATGGACGCCTTTAGCGCCGCCCTGCGCGACCTCCACGCGGTCAAGCCGCAGCGGATGCGCAACGCGCTCTTGTCACAGGTCTACTTGTCGCGCTATAGAGTTGCTAAACGCTTGGGCGCGGCGTCGGCAGAGGGCGACTTGCGCATGGGCTATTCCTACGCCCGCACCACCCGTGAGCCCGCCGTGCGCGTACTTGCTGAGACGCTCTGGCGCGAGTATTTAGCAGAGCGCGCGAAGCGTGAGGAAGAAAACAAGGTAGGGACGGACTGAGAGCGAGCGTTTAGTAGGTATCGGCAAAAGCTTTTCACCCATTGCTTTTGACTTCCCACTCCCCTAGCTACCAAACCCAAGCCGCACCTCTTCCCTGTTATGGTACTCCAATGACTTCTGAACATAGCGAGTCCAACCTGAGAAACGCCGCGCACGCGCGAGAAGACGCCTATTTAGAAACCCTGAAAACTTTGGCAAGCTTCGAATCTCCCACCGGACAGAAAGCGGCAGTGGACGCGCTTATCGGCCATCTGGAAGATGACCTTAGCGCAAGAGGTTGGCGCGTCGAGCGCGTCGCCAAGGAAGAGGTAGGCGATCAGCTCGTCGCCCGCAAAGACTTCCCTGGGGAGACCTCCACGCTCCTCTTGACCCACGCCGACACCGTTTGGTCCGTCGGCACGCTGGAGAAGATGCCTGTCAAGCGCGAGGGCGACCTCTTCTACGGTCCCGGTACGCTCGACATGAAAGCGGGCATCGCGGCGGGCATCCACGCCGTTGCGATGCTAGAAGAGCTAGATTTGGAACCTAAAGGTCCGGTCACGCTGCTCATCACCTCGGACGAAGAGGTGGGGAGCAAGCACTCGAGAACCATCATCGAGTCCCTCGCCCAAACGCACGACCGCGCCCTCGTCTTAGAGCCCGGACGCGACGACGGCGCGCTCAAAGTCGGGCGCAAGGGCGTCGGCGCGTTCTTCGTCACCTTTGAGGGGCAGAGCGCCCACGCGGGTAATAACCCCGAAGACGGCGCGTCCGCGCTGCGCGAGTTAGCCCATTTTCTCCTCTTTGTGGAATCCTTAAACGACGACGAAGCGCAAACGAGCGTCAACCTCACGGTGGCGCGTGGCGGCAGCGTCGGCAACGTCATCCCCGAGGAGGCGTTTGCAGAGGTAGATTTAAGGGCGCTCGAGGATGGCGAGGGCAAGCGCGTCGAGAGGGCGGTCTACGGCTACGAGCCCAAAGACAGCCGCGTCAAACTCCACATCGAAGGCGGGCTCAACCGCCCGCCGATGGAGCCCACGGAGCAAAATATGGTGCTCTTTGAAGAGGCGAAAAAGAAGATGGAAGGCTTGGGGTTTAGCTTGGACAGCGCCGTCGTCGGCGGCGGCTCCGACGGCAACCTCACCTCGGCGTTGGGCGTTCCGACGCTGGACGGTTTAGGCTCCTCGGGCAGAGGTCCGCACGCCCGCTACGAACACATCCGCGTGACAGAGACCTTAGACCGCTTGGCACTCCTGACGGCGCTCTTGACGAAATAGATTGCTTATGCTCAACCTCTTCGAATCGGAACGCTTACGCTTACGCGCGGCTAAGGCGGAAGATTTCTCTATCTTTCACGTTTGGTGGTCCGACCCCGAAGTCGCACACTATCAGATCAACAGCGCGATTCGTTTGAACCAAGAAGAGACAAACGTCACTATGTTCGAGCGCTGGTTCAGTGACAGCGAAGTAGGCGTCGGTTTCGCTATCACCCTCAAAGAGACGAGCGAGCTGATCGGCTGCTGCAATCTGTGGGGCGCAGATGTCAAGAACCGCTCGGCCCACCTGGGTATCATTATCGCCAAGCCGCACTGGAACAAGGGCTTCGGCACGGAGAGCGTTAAACTCCTCCTTCATTACGCCTTCAGCGAACTCAACTATCACCGTGTCCAGTTAGAGGTCACCGCCTTCAATGAGCGCGGTATTCGCACCTATACTAAGGCGGGATTTAGAGAGGTGGGAAGGCGTCGAGAGGTCATCTTCCGCGCTGGTGAATGGCATGACGAAATCATCATGGACGTGTTGCAGCGAGAATATCTGGAGAGGACATGACGCCACCCGTTACGCCGCGCACCACAGCCGACGGCAGCCGCACCCTCTACAGCGCGCGTTATGCGGAGAGCTTTCACTCACATAGGGGCGCACTCACCGAATCGAAGCACGTTTTTTTGCAGGGGACGGGCGTGGCCCAGAGGCTCGAGCAACACTCCGCCAACCTCTTAGAAGTCGGCTTCGGCACGGGCCTAAACTTCTTTTTGACGGCTGATATTGCTCTAAAGTGCGGGACGGACCTTCACTACACCGCCTTAGAGCAAGACCTCTTGAGCGCAGACGACTTCACCTCTCTTAGATATGAAACGCACTTAGAGCACCCTGAACTTCTCGAGCACTTCCTGGCGTGGCGACGCGCCAAAACCACCTCTTTCGAATTCGAGGGGGTGAGGTTGAAGCTTCTTTTAGGCGACGCCACCCTGCAACCTCTACCGGAAAACCACTTTCACGCTGTCTATCAAGACGCTTTTAGCCCCGCAACCAACCCCGAACTCTGGTCAGAGACCTTTCTGAACAAACTACGCCAATCTCTGGCAGATGGTGGGATTTTAAGTACCTACTGCGTCAAGGGCGAGGTGCGGCGGCGGATGCAGGCGCTCGGGTTCGAAGTGGAGAAGAGGTCGGGGCCGCCTGGGGGAAAGCGGGAGATGATGGTGGCTAGAGACGCTTCTCGAGCAAGATAAGCTCGAGCCCGCTCAACTTGCGCTTTATCTCGGTACAGCCAGTTTTCTGATAGAGATGCTGCACTACGACACCCTCGCGAGAGTACGTTCGTCCCAACTGATCTCCAGATAGCTCCCCGGTTTAAGGTTGTCAGGGAACACCGCCAAGTTCGCTGAGCCGTCGGTTGCCGACGGATACTTGAAGCCCTCGAGACCGAACTCAAATAGCATCTGACCTATCTCCTGTGTGAGTACGGGCTCACCACGCGCCTGCTTTAAGCGCCAGGGCTTCTGGAGGTCTTCCGGTGATAGCGCTAGGTCGGTGAGATTTTGGGAACCTTGCAAATCGACAAGTTGCTGAAGGCGAAAGGCGATACTGAAAATAACGTAAGGGTCTTTAGGCTCAGCCTGGAAGCGTCCGCCGCTGCTTGCAGCAAACTGCACCTCGAGCAGCGTCGTCGTCGCATTCTCCGCTAGATAGAGCACCTCAAACGCGCCCTTGGGGTTGTAACGCCCACCCGCAAGAATCGAGCCTATAGCGGAGAGTGGCGTCTCGACATAGCGCAGGTTCACAGCGCGGAAGGCTGTACCTGTCAGGACGAAAGGCTCGAGCGAAGCCAAACGCGCTAAATCGCTCAACGAGGCAAGCCCATCTCGGTGGCGAGAAGAAAGTCCTCGATCGCGCCGGTATGCCCCTCTTCTAACAGTTCAATGGGCGCGACCCCCTCTAGGTCAGGATGCCCCATTTTGAGCCAGATGCGGGCGTTGACGGGCGAGCCGGTGAGGTTGCGGGTTCTTGCGAAGAGATATTCTAAACGCCTTAGTGCACGCTGCACCTTGACCGAGCGTGGAGATTGGTGGAGGAGTTGCCGGCTTAGACCCGACATGCGGGCAAGCTGCGCTTGACTGACCTCGAACAGGCTCGCTAATTCAGCAACTTGGATGTCACCCGTCTCGTCGTGAATGGTTGGCACACCGAACATCAAATTGGTCGCAGTGTCGCTCATAACACAAGTTTACACTATATTGACAGTTTGTTGACAGAAAAGAATTATACCGTAAAGCTGCCTCGCCTCTTCACAGAGGGTTGATAGCACCGCAGGGTGAGCACTCGAGAGGTTCGAAAGAATTAAAAAGGCTGCACCGTCGGCCACAACTCGCGAATACCCCAAGGAATCGCCAAAAAGACGAGCAGCAAACCCACCGTGTAGCCTATCGCCGCGTTGCGAAAGGCTAAGCGGTCTGTCGCGGCGCGTTTGGCGCGGGAGTACCCGAGCTGCGCCACCACGAGCGCGATGAGCATCATGGTGATGTGGTAGACGCCGAAAAAGATGAGTAGGGCGCGGTTGTCGCCCGCCGTATCGAGCGCAAAGAGCGCTTGTAGCCCCCAGGGGCTGATGAAGTAGAGGATGAGCCCAAGCACCACTTGCAACCCGAACGACGCCGTGAAAAAGACGCCCGTCGCCTTGTCTACGCCGCTGTAGGCACGCTTGCTGAAAAGCCCTGAATACGCAGTACCGAGCGCCGCCACGCCGCCCAACAGCACGATCCAGCGCGTGACGCTGTGAAGCCATAAAAGTAAAGGGTACATAGACATCTCCTAATAAATTTATACTGGTTTCGTGCCTGCTCTGAAAACGGACAAATATCCCGCTTCGCCCGACACCACTGATTATCTCATCATCGGCGGGGGTGTGGCGGGCTGCGCGCTTACCTACGCGCTCAGCAAGCGCGGCGCAAGCGTGATGCTCGCCGAAAGAGATGAAATCGGTCTGGCGGGCGCGTCGTCGGTGCCGGTGGCGCTCTTAAATCCATACCGGGGGCGGAGCGCGCGCGCGAATGACCTCGATTTAGCGGGTTTGGCGGCGATGGGGCGGCTCGCCCGAGAGCTTGAAGCGGTGGGTTTAGAGCACGGTATTCACCAAAACGGCGTATTGCGAATCGCGTCGAATAACAAGCAAGCGAAGACCTGGAGTAAGCGTGAGGGCGTGAGGTGGTTGGAGAGTGAAGAGGTGCCAAAGGGCTATCACGCACCGTTTGGTGGGTTTTTAGTAGAACAAGGAGGCTGGTTAGAGCCTCACAAATTCCTCTCTTCCCTAATCGCAGCAGCCAAGTATAAGGGCGCGAATGTCATTGAACACTGCGACGTTCAAGAGGTGCGTCAAGACAATTTTTGTCAGGACAGGTTTTTTCAGGGCAGTCTTATTCAAAAGGTCAAAACCTCGAGCGAAACCTTTAGCGCCAGAACCGTCATCTACTGCGTCGGCGCGAACTCGGAGGTCGAACACACTTTGGGAGTGGGAAGGCTCGAGCACGTCGCAGGCGAGGTCATCCGCTTAGAGACGAACGCCGAGTTGCCGCACGCCTTGGCGGGCGCAATTTACGGCGCGCGAGTCGGCAGCGAGGTCTACCTCGGCGGCAATCACCGCGCCGCCGAGCAAACGGACGAGACCGCGCCCGCGCAGCTTCAGCGAGCCGGAAGTTGGTTTGTTCCTGCGCTTAAAGAGGCGGAGCTTAGCTCCGTGTGGACGGGCGTCCGCGCGAAGACGGCGGATAACCTGCCCGTGGTCAAAGAGGTGCGTCGCGGCGTATGGTTTTTTGGCGCGTTAGCGGGGCGCGGTTTCTTATGCGCGGCGCACCTCGCAGAAGGCTTAGCCGAACGACTGACGCGCCAGGTCGCTTAGTCGGTACTGACGGGTTCTTTAAGAGGCTCAACTTGACGGTGTTGGCTGTAGTATTCGTCATTGGGTTTCCAGCCGAGCGCGTTGGCGAGGCGGTTGGTGAAGTTGAACATCGCCGCCACCTGCGCCGCCTCGAAGATGGTCTCGTCCGACAGACCTATCTCACGAAGCGGGGCGAGGTCATCAGGTGACATCTCGAAGGAGTTGTTGGTGAGTTTAACGGCGAAGTCTAAAAGGGCGCGTTCGCGCTCTGAAAGCTCAGCGCGGCGGTAGTTGTGGGTTATCACGTCGGCTTTGATGTGGTCGTCTGCGAGTTCACGCAAGTAGGCGCTGTGCGAGCCTAAGCAGTATTCGCAGCGGTTCTCGGCGGACACGGTTAGGGCGATCATCTCGCGTTCAGCCCTCGAGAGTTCGCTCTCCTCGCTCCTCATCAAAAAGTCGTAGTACTTAAACCACTTCATGAAGTGTTGCGGCGTGAGCGCGAAGACCTTGAAGACGTTGGGGATGAGCCCCATCTTCTCCTCCGCTTTGCCGAAGAGCGACTGCACGTCCTCGGGCAAGGCGTCTCGTTCGGGTACGCTTAACCAGCTCAGTTTGTCCATAGCGCTATCTTAGCAGGTTACTTCGTATAGCTTCGCTCAATCAAAGTCTGTCTCACTGCGTTCGGTTCACGAAGTCTCTGCGTAGCAGCGGTGGTCATAAACGCTCTCACCCGATAAAGTACCGACTAGCTCTCACATTGCAGGATGAGACCTGCGACATTGCATCTCAGCACGTTGCGCTGCTATTCATCTTACGCGCCGCAGCGGGGTCAGGGCCCGGTTGTACTGGGCTCAGAGGTTGCAGCGGAGACCGCGCTCGAGCGGCTCACCACCACCTCTTCGCGCTCACTTTCGGTGCGAGCCTCCAGCGTCCAGAAGAGGTCTGAGCCGAGCGTCCAGGCGTTGTTCCAGCCAGGCAACTCGCGAAAGTCGGGCACGGTGTAGCTCAACTCGCTCGCGCTTGAAGGCAACCACGCCGCGTCTAGAGCGACGAGGTAGCGCGTCTCGCCTGCGTCGTCGTTCGAATCCTCAAATATGGCGTGGTAGTCTGCACCCTCTCGGTAGGCGCTCCAGGTCAAGGTCGGACGCCCTTCGTCTGAGCTTAGCGCCGCCGCCCCTAACGTATCTGGCACGCTCAGCGTGAGGTCTTCGGGCGCGGTGAAGGTGCGCTGGAAAGAGGTTGCGAGCCGCTCGCCCCGCTCATCTTCAGAGAAGCTCTCCACCGACACGCGGTAAGCCGTCCCCTCGGGCAAGGTGGGCAGCGCGGCGTAGTCGAACGAAGCCGCCTCCGCGCCCGACGCGGCGAACCCCCCTAGCTGAGCGCTCGTGCCGCGCTCGGTGGTCAGCGAGAGGCTCGAGCTGACCTCGCCGTCCGGGGGAGCGCCCTCGACGCGCACGTTCTTGAGCGTCGTCGGGGCGGCTTGACCGAGGTCTAAATTCAGGGTTTCGTCGCCCTGTACCGCGATGCCCTGCCGAACGAGCACTTCGTTCGGCGGCGTTAGGACCGACGCGGGGGCGTCGGGCGTATCTTGCACCGTGGTTTGCACCGTGACCAAGAGGTCATACTCGCCCGCCGTAAAGCCCGCTAAGCTGTACTCGCGCGCGTCCGCTGTGACCGCGTCCGCCAAAAACTGACCGTACACAAGACCCGTTTCGCCCGCCTCGAGCCCGTTCACTGTTCCTGAAAGCGTGTAGAAGTCGCTCTCGGTCTCGTCAGCGCAAGGCGTCGCAACCTCAGGGCGCGCGGCTAACGTCGCGTAGAGGAGCGACACCGTGACCTCACGCGCAGCCTCTACCTCTTCACCCGCATCCAATTCAGAAGCGCAGACGTGCGCGACGCTGTAGCGTCCTGCGGGGTGCTCCAGCGCCAACACGTAGCGCGCCTCACCCTCTAAGACTTGCCACGCGCCGTCCCCATCCCTATATGCCGCCCACGCCGCCCCGCTCGCCCCAACCGTGAGGTCCGTAGTACCGGGCTCAGGTTGCCCACCCGGTTGATCAGAATTTCCAGCGCCGCCGCAACTGGCGAGTAGCGCACTCGCCAGTAGAGCCGTTAGAAATACGCCCGCGATTGAGCTTTGCACTCTCCACCTCATGCCCGAAGATATGACACGGCGGCGCGTGAGTTTATGGAAAATTGCATAACGCGGACCCTAAGGGTATACGTCAAAGGCGCGTCTTAACGTGTAGCTTTTACAAATCCCGCACACTGCAAAACCGGCACATTCGGATATTTGGGCAAGTCAGGGTGCGTGCACAGCAAAAAGAGGCTCGCCCTACTGCTTTGGATGAGCTTGGCATAGGTGCACGCGCCGCAGCGCCCACCCTGCGCCGCTTTGAGGAGCTTGGCTTGCGAAGCCTCGCTCACTCCGCGTCGGCTTCCACCTCGAAGAGCGAATCCGCCAGGTCGAAAAGTCGCGCCTTGTCAAAAGGACGCTTCCCCTCAGCCAGCGCCTTTTTGCTCGGCAGATAGGAGAGCTTGCGGTACGTGTGCGACTCGAAAGGATGCACCACGACCTCTTTGAACACGGTATGACGCGGACTCGCGTTCACCATCAAAACGGGATGCCCGTCGGGGCGCGACAAGCTCGCGCTCATGGTCGTGGTGGGCAAGTCGTAAGGGCGCTCCATGCGGTAGATGTAGTCGGGGAAGTCCGCCTCTTTTTCGAAGATGGCTTCCTCACGCGACTCGGCGTACTCGCGCATCCACGTCAGCACCTCTTGCCACGCGGCGTAAAACGCCTTGTCACGCTCGGTTTTCTTATCGGTCTGCTGGTCAGTCATGAGGTTAGTTTACCCCTAGTTTCGCCTGCCGTAACCTCTACGCTTTTCCGGGCGCGGATTGTAAGAAAGTATTCATTAGGCTCATCTACCTTACCTCTACACTAAGAGTCGAAAGGGGCGGATATGAAAAAAGTTTTATTTCCACTTTTACTCATTTTGGTTTTAGGTTTGGCAGCGTGTGAGGGCGGCGAAGACGAGGACGAAGGCAACGTACCTGCGTCGCAGAGCTACGCCGCCGTACCCGCTGTTTTCAACCTTCTCTGAGCTTTACACGCAGAGTGAGCGCAGCTTCGCGGCTGCGCTTTTCGCGTTAGAATAACCCCATGAAACGAATCAAACGTATCCTCTCCTTATTACTCATCCTCTCGAGCCTCACACTCATCGCTTGTGACGACCCCTACGACCGCATTCAAGGCGAGCCGGGCGAAGACGGCACGCAGGACATGAGCGAACAAGAGGGCGAGCACTAAACGACGAGTGATTCACCGCCTCAGCAGCACGCTGAGGCTTTTTTATAAGAGGTCGCGCAAGTAGTCTTTGAGTGTGAAGAGGTCAGCGGCGTGTTGGGGGCCCTTCACCTCTTCCGACCCGACATAAACCGCTTTCATGCCGACATTGAGCGCACCCCGCACGTCCGCCTTGAGATCGTCCCCCACCATCAACACCTCTTCTGGCGAAACCTCCAAACGCTCGCACGCCAGTCTGAAAATCCGCGCACTAGGTTTGCGCACCGCGACCTCTTGCGCTCCTGAAATGAGGATGGTCTGGAAGTAATCGGCAACCCCGACCTCTTGGGTCGCAGCGCGTTGCATGTTTTCAGGGCCGTTGGTAATGAGCGCACAAGGAACGCGCTCTGAACAGAATTCCAACACCTCTTTCGCTCTCGGCAAAAGTTCCATTTGCTCACGGTAAGCCTGAACAAATTCCGTATGAACAGCTTTCAAATCAGCGCTAGAATGTAAATCTAAGCGCTCGAGTGTTGCCTCAAGTGCACTTAAAGAGGTCACCGCGCCGTCTCTGCGAAGCTGCTTGGCGTACTCAGTTAGCACAATGTCGCGTTTTCGAGGGTCTAAACCTAGTTTGGTGTAGCTTTTGTTCAAGAGGTCATCGAAATTTCCAGTAAAATGCGCCAAAGTTCCGTCAAAGTCGAAGCAAACAGTGCGAATCACAAAGAGGTCACTTAGAGCATGAGGAGGGTGGAGACGTTTAGCTCGAGGCCCGGCAACATCTTGCCTTGAACCACATCGTCCGCCTCATAGACCTCATGCTCTCCCTCGTCCCACACGTGAATCATCTCCGCGTCTAAGTCGATAATCCAGTAGAGGCGCACGCCGTACTTCTGATAAAGCTTGAGTTTTAATGTGAAATCACGCTTGCGCGTGGAGGGTGAGGTCACTTCGATGAGCCAGTCGGGTGCGCCTTCGATGCTCCGCTGACTAACCTTATCCGCTTTCTCTTTAGAGAGATAGATAATATCGGGTTCGGTGACATCGTCGTCTTCCTCAGAAAATATAACGTCCGCAGGTGAAACAAAAACTTCACCCAATGGGTTCTCCTCTAAGAAGTTGCCAACTAAGCGATAAAGATTGCCAACGACGCGCTGATGTCGAATATTAGGGGCTGGCGTCACGTAGACCTCTCCATCAATTAACTCCCGCCGCTTGTTGTCCTCAGGGAAATGCTGCAAGTCTTCGTAGGTGAAGCGCACCGCTTGGGTCATGGGGTATTTTACAGTATCTCTGTGAGGCAGAAACTGTCACCGAGGTAAAGTAAACCTCTTGCTAAACTTTTTTATGTAATGCTTCTGCTTGCTAGCTCCATTTGCGTTATCGCCACTATCCTTTTACTCACGGAGGCAGGTTCTAGGTGGTTTTACGCAGCCGCTTTCGTAGGATTCGCCGTTTACCTCGCTGGCGGTCCACGTGTCGATATTGCGTTTGTACGCGAGAATCATTCGTTCTTTCTAATCTGTTCGATGTTCTTTGCTGGTCTCGCCGGCTACTTAGCAACGGATGAGGAAAACAGCAACGTTGAACAACGCCTATCGTCTTTGAGGTGGCAAAGATATTTTGCGAAGTTCGTCATCATCATGAGCTTATATTTCCTAATTTTCAGTTATGACCTCTTGAGGGTTCGGTGGGCTTCATTAGATGAACAGTCACAGGCCATAAGCGTCCTCGTAGCCTACATAGGTGCGGTCTATTTCTTTCTACTGCGGCGGGCTCATTCGAGAGAAGAGGGGCTCGAGCCCTAGTTTCACCCTCTCACACGCACCTCTCCCCCATCAACCGCCCCACCTCTTTACAAACGTTATGATGGCTCAGTGTCTGATACTGCTCCAAACCCAGTTACGCCAGCAACCCGATTAGAAACTCACGCCGAGACTGAGCACCCCCTCCTAGACGTTCTCAACGAGGAGCAACGCGCCGCCGCCCGCCACTTTCAAGGACCCGCGCTGGTCATCGCGGGCGCGGGCTCGGGCAAGACGCGCACCGTCGTGCACCGCATCGCCTACTTGATGGAGGCGCAAGAGGTCTACCCGACAAGAAATTTTGGCAGTGACGTTTACCAACAAGGCGGCGGGCGAGCTTAAAGAGCGCGTGGCGCACCTCATGGGACCTAAAGCAAAAGACCTCTGGGTCAGCACCTTTCACTCGGCGTGCTTGCGGATTTTGCGGCATTACGGCGAGTTGATTGACCTCCAGCCGGGCTTTGCCATCTATGACGACACGGACCAGTTGGAGGTCTTAAAGGAGATTTTGGAGTCGGTACAGGGGTTGGGAGAGGCGAACCCTCGAGTTTTGCGAGCGTTGATTGACAGGGCGAAATCAAACCTGTGGACGCCGCAAGATTTGGCGCAAGAGGGGGAGCGCTTCTTCGGGGCGATGATTTCGGGGATGCCTTTAGAACTCATCGTGGAGGGGTTTGAAAGGTACGGCTCGAGGCTCCGCCGCGCCAACGCCGTAGACTTCAACGACATCTTAGGGCGCACCGTGGAGCTTTTCGAGGGCTACCCTGATGTGCTCGACAAGGTGCAGCAACGCGCGGTTTTTATCCACGTGGACGAGTACCAGGATACGAACACGGCGCAGTATCAGCTTACGAGGCAGTTGGCGTCTAAATATCGCAACTTGATGGCTGTCGGGGACCCCGACCAGTCGATTTACGCCTTTCGTGGCGCGGATGTTCGCAATATTTTAGACTTTCGTAACGATTATGAAGACGCAGAGGTCTACCGCTTAGAACTCAACTACCGCTCCGTCAACAGCGTTTTACAACTCGCCAACGCCATCATCTTGCACAACGAAGGGCGTTTAGAAAAAGACCTCAAACCCGTCAAGGGCGAAGGGGAAAAGGTCAAGCTCTATAGAGCCGTAGACCACCGCGCCGAGGCGGACTTCGTGGCGCGGCAGATTGAGATTTTACAGGCCGAAAAGGACTTCACCCCTAACGACTTCGCCATTTTGTACCGGATGAATTCGCAATCGCGAGTTCTGGAGGAAGCCCTGCGCCGCGCCAGCATCCCCGCTAAAATTGTCGGCGGGGTGGGCTTCTATGAGCGGCGCGAGGTCAAGGATATTTTGAGTTATGCCCGCGCCGCCTTAAACCCTGCCGACGACATCGCCTGGAAGCGCGTGTTAAACCGTCCTAAACGCGGTATCGGCAAGACGAGCGAGGACAACCTCACCGCGTGGGCAGCGCGGCGGCGCGAGCGGTTCTCCGATGCTCTTCGAAACGCCGAAGAGATTTTGCGCGGTACGCCCGCTGTGAAGCGCATCGCTGAGTTTGTCGAATTGATGGACGACCTCAAGGAAGCCGCCGAGACTTTACCCGCCGCACAGTTCTTAAAAGCCGTGCTCGACCAGTCGAACTACTTACAGTCTCTAAAAGATGAAAAGTCCTTCGAGGCGCAAGGGCGCATCGAAAACCTGGACGAACTCATTAACGCGGTTGCCGAGTGGCAAGAGGAGGCGGGCGGCTCGATTGCCGAGTTTTTGGACGAAGCCTCGCTGATGGCGAGTTTGGACGACCGCGCGGTGAAAGCGGTCAACCAGGGCGATGTACCCGAAGAAGCCGTCACGCTTATGACGCTGCACAACGCGAAGGGCTTGGAGTTCCCCGTCGTTTTCTTAGTCGGCATGGAGGAGAACCTCATCCCACACCGCAACTCGACGGGGAGCTTGCAAGAGATTGAAGAGGAGCGCCGCCTTTTGTACGTGGGCATTACCAGAGCGCAAGAAGCCTTGTACCTGGTCAATTGCGAGTCGCGCATGACCTTTGGGCGCACCGAGTTCAGCCGCCCGAGTCGGTTTTTGGAGGACGTACCCAAAAGTATGCTGATGGAAATCGACGTGTTGGGTCAGGAGATGCATGACGCCAAGAGGCTTAGCAAATACAGCCGCCCAACTTGGAGCCCACCCAAAGTTGAAAGCACCTCCAATCAAGGTGAAGAGACCAGTTACCGAGGCGGCGAAAAGGTCACGCATCCCAAGTTTGGCGAGGGAACTGTCGTCGGTGTATCGGGTGAGGGCGCGAGAGCGGAAATCACCGTATCGTTCAAAAGTGCGGGACTCAAGCGGCTCTTGGTGAAGTATGCGAATCTGAGCAAGGCTTAGAGCAGCTAGTCAGCACAAGTTAAGGCTGAAAGCCGAAGCATTTTCAATGCTGACACGTTGACTAGCTATCCTGAAGCTGAGGGATATTGAGCAACGCAAGTAGCATCTCATCATGTGTGCTCGTCAATGTTCTAACTCGTGAGAGCGTTCGTAACCAGATGCTACTTGCTGTACTTGATATACTCGCTTGTTACAATTCTAACGTCAACATCTTGACCACACGACAAAGTGTGTCAGGTAGGGAATTACGCGCCAAAAGCAGGTAGGAGGAACATCAGTGGACGCCAAAGCAATCGTCGTAACCTCGGGTAAGGGTGGCGTCGGCAAGACCACCACCACCGCCAACGTGGGGGCTGCGCTCGCGCAACAAGGGGAAAAAGTCGTCGTTATCGACACGGACGTGGGGCTTCGCAACTTAGATGTCGTCATGGGACTTGAAGGGCGCGTCGTCTTTGACCTTATCGACGTGTTCGAGGGCAACTGTAAGCTCAAGCAGGCGCTCATAAGAGACAAGCGCGTGGAGAATTTGTACCTCTTGGCGGCGTCGCAGACGCGCGACAAGAGCGCGTTGTCCGAAGACCACATGAAAGAGACTGTGAATAAGCTCTTGGAAGAAGAGGGCTTTGACCGTATCCTGATCGACTCGCCTGCGGGCATCGAGTCGGGTTTTCAGACGGCGGCGTCGGCGGCGCAAGGCGCGTTGGTCGTCGTGAATCCCGAGGTTTCCTCGGTGCGCGACGCGGACCGCATCATCGGGCTCTTAGAGGCGAGGGAGATCACTGAGGTCAAGTGCATCATCAACCGCTTGCGTCCTGACATGGTCAAGCGCGGCGATATGTTGGAAGTGGATGACGTTTTAGAGATTTTAGGCATCAAGCTCATCGGCATCGTGCCCGAGGACGAGAAAATCATCATCTCGACGAACATCGGCAGCCCGATTAGCTTGAGCGAAGCGAGCAAGAACGGGGCGGGGGACGCCTTTAGGAGCATCGCTAAGCGGTTGCGCGGCGAAGAGGTGCCACACGCGGCATTAGAGAGTAGTGGCGGCTTCATGGCGTATATCCGCCGCCTGTTTGGAGCGAGCAATGTTTAATGGACTCTTCGGTAGAAAGAAGAGCAAAGACACCGTCAAAGACCGCCTCAAGTTAGTCTTGCAGTACGACCGCGCTAAGCTCTCGCCCGCCAAGATGGACGAACTCAAAGCGGAGTTGGTGCAGGTCATCAGCAAGTATTTCCCGGCGGATGAGAGCGGCTACGATGTGAACATCGACCAGCAAGGAGACCGGATGGTGTTGGTGGCGAATTTGCCCGCGAAAGGTGGACAGGAGAAGCGGGCTCAGTAGCTACAGCTGGCATAAAACGGCTCGAGTAGAGAGCACCTCACTGAAACAAGGGGTTTCAACCCCTTGTTCAACCCTATAGCGAGTGTGAGGTCTTCCACTCGTGTGGCGTGACCTTGGGTCTATCTTGGTACTCGTAGCACTTCCAGAACTTACTGAGACAGATTGCCGCAGATATCATCTCTGAAAGTGGGTGCTCATCAATGCTTTCTACAGTGAGAGCGTCTCAAACCAGATGATACCTGCTATCAGGGACAGCTTGAGAAGAGGTCACGTTATGCCCTACACTCTACTCGTCGCCGACCGCGACCCTTTACAATTCGAACTGTTTGACCTCATCTTTCACGGCGACGGCTACGCGCTGCAAACCTTTACCGACGGTCAAGACGTGCTCGCTTACCTGCGCGAACACACGCCCGACGTGGCGATTTTAGAAACCGATTTACCTTCGGTGGACGGCTTCGACCTCTGCCGCAAGATGAAGAGCGTCAAGCGACTTAGAGAGGTGCCTATCGTTTTAGTCACGTCGCGCCACGCCACACTGACCGACGAAATTAAGGGCGTCGCTAAGATCGTCAAGGCTGACCTCATCATCCCTAAGCCCTTGGGCGACAAAAACTTGCGCGAGCGAATCAGAAGTCTTTTAGCGGGGCGCACACCGCACGCAGCCGAACGTGAGCCCGCAGAACCTACGCCCACAGAACCTACGCCCAATGCACAACCCCTTCGTGCGCGCGCAAACGACTTTGCCGAAAAACTTCAAACTTTGAATAAGGAGCGCCAGCGTCTGCACGCTGCGCTCTTGCCCACGGACCGCAGCCAAGAACCCAAAGAGATGAAGAAGCTCCGCGCCCTCGTCGAAGTGCAAGAGGCGCAAATCGAGGTACTCGAGGCGCAGCAACGAGAGTTAGGGGTGCGTTTGGCACAGTGCGAAAAACAGCGTGAAGAGCATAAGGAGCCTTCGCGCTTGCGCCGCTGGCTCACCTAAACGTCTGGGATAGTCCTGATCGGAATGAGACTCTACTATACGAGAGGTCATAACCCGACGTTCTTTCTTGTTGGCGCTTCCAAAACATATTGAGACGAAGTGCCGCAGATATCATCACCGAATGTGCGTGCTAATTACGGAGTTTTCCGATTACGTAGTTTTTGCGCAGCAAAAGGAAACAGTGTTTTCTACAGTAAGCGTGTTTCTGACCAGACGATACCCGTTATTGTCAAGTAATTTTCTCACCCCACTCCTGACACGTTTCTGACAGAGTCAGAGTGTTACACTGCGTGCACATACAGAGGGTGACACCTCAAAACGCAAGCCTAGGATGATGTGGAGGAGACATGGACATCTACAGAATGATTGGGCGCAATATCGACGTAACCGACGCCATGCGCAGCTACACCGAGGAGAAGCTGCAGAAGCTCGAGCACTTCTCCGAGCGCGTGGTGGACGCCAAAGTCGTCATCTCTTACGCGGCGGACGGCGACGCGGCGCAACCCGCCAAAGTCGAGGTGCAGCTCAACGTGCCGCACGGCATCGTGCGCGCCGAGGAGAGCGGGCAAGACGCCTATGCGGCGGTGGACAAGGTGGTGCATAAACTCGAGCGGCAGCTCCGCCGCTTCAAAGAGCGCAAACTCGCCCGCCGTACCCACGACACGCCGCCCCCCCCGCCCGTCACCGACTTGCCCCCTTTAGACGAGGATGAGTCCGAGGACGACGGTCCCGCCATCGCCCGCGTCAAGCGTCACGTGCTCCGCCCTATGTCACCCGAAGACGCCGCCATGCAGATGGAGGCGCTTGGTCACACCTTCTTCATGTTTCGCAACATGGAAACCGAAGAGATCAACGTGATCTATCTGCGGCACGACGGTGACTACGGCTTGATCGAACCAGGCAATTAAACTGAGCGGGGGCGACTCATGAGTCGCCCCTATTCTCTCAGCACTGTACCGCTCGGCAGCGCATAGAGCGCCCGCAGCGTCGCGGCGTCGCGCTCCGTTATCTCGCCGCTCGGGATTGCGCTCAGCGCGTCACCCTCGAAGGGGCTGCGCCCGAAGAGCCCGAGTGCGTGTCCGACTTGCAGTACAGCGAAGCGGTAGAGCGCGTCCGGCTCCGTCGCTGGGTCCAAGATGATACTCGTGGCGCGGTAGTCGTAGCGTCCATCCGACTCCACACTAAAGCTGTAGCGGTAGGACCCGGCGAGCCCCTCCAAGGGCTCCCAATCGACGGTCAGCGCACTCTCGCTCGGCTCCTCTAAAAAGGTGAAGCTCACCAGCTCTGGCGCGGCGTCCGCCCACGCTTCAAAGGCGCGGCGCACGGTGATTCTAGCCTGCCTCTCAGCGTCCAGCCAGGCGGCAGGTGGGATATAAACCTCTACGGGAAAATCCTCCCGCTCGTAGCGCAAAAGCCGCGACTCGCCCCGCGTCGTCTCGGGGTTCGTGCCATTTTCGCTTAGATACGTTTCCGTTTGAGCCCAAGCCGCGTGCCCCAGCAGCAAAAGTGTAGCTAAGATGATTTTTATGATTGATCTCACGCCCTCCACCACCATTTGCAGCTCAGCCTAAGGCTCAGCCCACCTCAAAGAGTTTCCCAGTGTAACGGGCGTAGGTGAGAGAAGTGAGCGGACCATCGAGCCAAGACCGTTCACGCCGCCTGACGTGCCCTCGAGTCTACCAGATAGCGCACCAGCAGCGCCCCGAAGACAAAACCGCCCACATGCGCCCACCACGCGACGCCGTCCACCGCCGAGGTGGACACGAGCGCGCCGCCCACCGCTTGCACCACCTGAATCGCCGCCCAGTACCCCAGATAGAGCCACGCCGGGAGCCAAAAGATGAAAAAGGGCGGGATAAAGGTCAGCACGCGCATACGCGGAAAGAGGATGATGTACGCCCCCAAAACCGCGCTAATCGCCCCCGACGCGCCGATCATCGGCACCTCCGACGTGGTCATAAAAAGCCCGTGCGCGAGCGTCGCGGTGACGCCGCCCAAGAGATAAAAGACTAAAAAGGTCACGTGGCCCATGCGGTCTTCGATGTTGTCGCCGAAGACGTAGAGGAAGAACATATTGCCTAAGATGTGCGCAAAACCGCCGTGCAAGAAGAGGCTGGTCAAGAGGCGGTAGCTCTCGCCTACCGGGTTGCTAAAGAAGAGGTCGGGGATAAAGCCGTATGCGAACACGAACGCCCGCGCCTCGTTCTGAGTGAAGGTGAGACCGTACAAAAAAACGAGGATGTTGATGAGCAGCAGCGTGTAGCCGACGTAAGGCGTGCGGTGTCTGGGGTTGGCGTCGCGGAGCGGGAACATAGTTCAGGCTAACAGAAGAGGTCTCCTGCGAAAGTGGGAGGCGGACGCATGTCCGGCTTTCGCTTGCGCCGAGTGGAACGAGTATGAGTGGAAGCCCTCAGTAAAATACCACAATAGGCAAGAGGTCTATAGCAATTAACATAAGTGCTGATTGGAGTAGCGCAAATCTCAGCCGCAGCCATCCCGCTCTCAGGCAAAGCCTAGCGGGACGGCTTCGCCTGAGAGCGGGATTTCATTCTCAAATGTGCGTGCTGCTTTCTGAAAGCCCGTAGGGACGAAGTTTTTGCAAAGCGAATGACGTAGTTTGCCGTTAGGCAACGGTGTTCTACATCGTGAGAGCGTTGCTTCGCTTACGAAGTTTCCCTTTCGCAGACGCGAAAACGGTGTAACCGGGAAAAACTTACGTACACTCAAACCAAATGATACTTGCTATAGAGTCCGTAGCGGCTCAGTGACGTGAGGCTTGCTCTAGGGTCTGCCGCAGCTTAACGACGCTGTCCGCTGGATAGACCCCGCGCAGCATCGCGCCGTTATAGACCGTCGTGCGCGGACCGACGAGCGTGCCGGGCGAAAGGACCGCGTTACAGCCGATGGACACCTCATCGCCCACAGCGGCGCTGAACTTGCGCAGACCTGTGTCCACCTCGCCGACGCTGACATTTCTACCGATAGCTTTAAGGTTGGCGAGCTTGACGCCCGCACCTAGATTGACGTTGTGACCGAGCACTGCGTCCCCAACGTAGTTGAAGTGCGGCGCTTTCGCCCCCGCTAGGAGGAGCGAACGCTTCACCTCAGAGGCGTGCCCAACTTTGGCGCGTGGACCGATGACCGCGCCGTCCCTCACATATGCGCCGTGCCCCACCTCCGCGCCCTCCCCTATCCAAACCGGACCTTTGACGTAAGCGTGCGGGCCGACTACCGCGCCCTCAGCCAGATAGACCGCGCCCTCCAAAACCGCTGTAGGGTGCACCTCGCCGCGTACGCCGTGACGCATCTCATCTGTAAACGCCCCCAGCCGCGCCAAGACCTCCCACGGGTGCTCGACCTCCAAAAGCTCACGGAGAGGCGCGTCAATATGAGAGAGATCGAAAAGCTCGGCAGTTTTCAGCATGAGGTAGTCTACCGCGCGGCGTACCCTCCACTGAGAGGTTGCACGGCACAATTTGAAAGAGGTAGTGGCTGAAAAAGCTGGTTAAGAGGCAAGTGCAGGGCGGGTCTCAAACCCGTTTCATTGATGTCGCGTACTCCTTTGCGGAAGAGAACGGTGGTACGACATTCGAAGAGGTTGAGCTATGAGCCGGGTCACCTACCAAGATATAATCGAAGCACCATCATGATGCACCTCATCGTCAATCCAGTCGCGGGGCGCGGACGCAGCTTGCAGAGGCTCAGGTACGTACAAACTACCCTAGAGCAAAAGAAGCTAGCGTATAGCGTCCACCTCACCCAAGCGCCAGGAGACGCCGCACATATCGCCGCCGCCCTACCCGAGCGCGCGACGCTCCTCGTCTTAGGTGGCGACGGCACCCTGCACGAAGTCGCCTCGGCGTGCATCCGCACGGAGCGCACTTTGGGCGTGATACCGGGGGGTTCCGGGGATGACTTTGCTCGGGCGTTGGGGCTGGGGCGGCGCTCTCCTGACGAGGCGTTGGCGCACGTGCTTTCGGGATGCGCCCTCGAGGTGGACACCGCCACCGTCAACGGAACACCCTTCATCAACGCGCTCGGCACCGGTTTCGACGCGCAAGTCGCGCACAACTTTGGGCGCGCACCCGAGTTTTTGAGGGAGCGCGCTGCCTATCTCTACACCGTCGCCGCCACGTTGCGCACCCTGGAGCGCCAGCAGGTCAACGTCACGGTGGACGGTTCACCCTTCTACAGCGGTCCCGCTCTACTCACCTCGGTTCAGAACGGTCCGCGCACCGGCGGCAGCTTCACGTTCGCACCCCACGCCAGCCTCACGGACGGACGCCTCGACGTCGTCGCGGCCGGGCGTATTGGCGTAAGAGATGTGTTCAACCTCTTGCCCAACGTGCTGCGCGGTGCGCACATCAACCATCCTCACGTACATCAGACGCAGGGCGAACATATCGTGATCGAGTGGGAAGAGGCGATGCTAGCGCATATGGAGGGGCAGCTTTTGGAGGCGCGCAGGTGGTTTGAGGTGGAGGTGGTGCCGCGCTCGCTCAGGGTGTTGCGCACAGCTAAGTGACCGAGCAAAAAAGAACCCCGCGCGGGGCGGGGTTCTGGGCTCTTTGTGGGTACGAAGTAGTTTAGAAGGTTACTTCGTAGGCGACTGAGAAGGCTTGACCGTTTACGGAGGTGGCGTCGGTACCAAGTGCAGAGTTTGCAGTACGGTTAAGGTTGTATCTGCCGTAACCGAACTCGAGACCGTAGTACGTCCAGGCAACTTCGTAACCTTGCGTCGTCTGCGTGACGCCGTTATTGAAGTCACCTTCAGAGATGTTGGTTGCGAGGTCGTCACCGTCATCGGGATCGTCGTCGCTGTTGTTTGGATCGATGTCCGTGCTGATGTTAGTACCTTGATAGTAACCGTAACGGACGCTCAGAACGCTGTTTTCGAAGAGGAACTCGTTGAGGCTGAGACCTGCGCTGAACTGAAGCTCAGTCGCGTCGTAGTTGCCCTCTAACTCGTTCGCATCCTCGTCAGGGTTCGTTTCCGTATGCGCCGTATTACGGTAGTTGACGTTCGCTACGAGGCTAGGCGCTAAGAAGAAGTCGAGCGGCTCGGTCTCTAAACCCGTACCCGCTTCGAGCGTGGCAAGGTCATCATCGTCCGAATCCACTGGATTATTCTCAGTTTCGTAGTTGACGTAAGGGTTGACGGTAAGGAAGCCGAAAGTAAGGTCAGCGTTTGCACTCGCCGCGAGACCTTCAGTCGATACGTCGTTTGTGGCGAGGTTGTAGCCGACGCTGAAGGTTAGTCCAGGGACGAGAGCGTTGTCAGCCGAACCATCGTGGCGGAGACCGACACCAAAGCCCGTGTCACGGGCGGTGTCACGCTCGGCGTCACCGAGGTCTGAAACGAGGTCGCCGTCGATTCTCGCTTCATTGTAGAAGGCGAAGGGCTCAATGGCGCGGAAGACCTCAACACCGAGCTCTGCACCGTAGGTTAAGACGTTGCCATCATCCGTGGTCGAGTAAGAATCGACGTAAGCGTCTAAGTTAAAGATGAAAAACCCTAGACCCGCGTTCGCACCGAAGCCGGTTTGATCGAGATCGTAAGGATAACCATCGTCGTCTTCTCTAAGACCCACCCAGAACTGCGGGATGGAGCGGTAGTTTGCCGAGAAACTGTCGACGATAGGAACATCTTCGACGTCCACTTCAGCCTCTACAAAGAAGAGCGTTTCGGACTCGGGCACGTCGACAATACACTCTTCAGCAATGACGTTATCGACGATACAGTCTACGTCGTTCGTTGCCTCGGGGTCGTCTGGAGTAGGCGCAGGCACTTCATACGTTGCATCTTCAACGTCATCAACGGGGAAGTTGATGTCCGCGTTGACGCTGTTCGCCGCAAACTCGCCTCTAACCGTCAAGATGCTGATGTTGGCTTCGCCGTCCAAACCGTAAACAGTGATGGTTTGGTTGTCGCCAGTCGCGTCACCTTCTTCATCCGCATTACCGGTAAGCTGCGCAACCGAGAAGCCGCCCGAAATACCCTCTAAGGGGCTGAGCGTACCGCGGAGGGCACGGTAATAAGCGTCAGCGAAGGGATTCTCTCCACCGTCGACGACCAAGTCCCCATTATCGTCGGGTAGCTCGACAGCGTCATCTTCGGGCTTGTCGTTGCCCTCTTCTTGATAGACACCATAGGCAATGACTAGCTCGGGCTGTAAGAACGCGAGCACGTCGGGCGTACCAAGGCGCGCAACAAAACCGGCACCCAAGCTCTCGAAGACGTAAGGTGTGAATTCGGCGTCGGGGTCTTCACCGAAGGTGAAGGTAAGGGGCTCCGCGCCAATGGGGGTGAAGGTCGTCTCTAACTCGCTAAAGCTAAACACGTAAGCGTCGCTGAGGTAGTTGTCGCTGTCAGTGAGTTCGTCGTTGGTGAGGTCGTCGTCGCTATTAACTTCGTCAGCGTCAAGTACGGTGACTTCGACGAGTTCTAATGTAACAGTCGCTTCGAAGTCGTTGAACGCGCCAGCTACGCCGCGCTCGCTCGAGAAGCCAAACGAAATCTCGAAGGTAGGCTCAACGTCACCTTTTTCATTTTCGATGTCTTCACGGTCCTGAGCAACTTCACCGTCGTCGTCTTCGCTGTCGTCGTCGTCGTAGTCATCGGTTCCGGTGCTGAAAACCGAGGCGGGCACTTCGCGCTCGAAGCCGATGCCGAAGATGCGGTCTACGTCGAAAGGTGTGATGACCGTGTCGATAGGCGTAAACGTACCATCGTCGCCGAAAGTACCGCACTGGAAGTTCTCTCCTGTATCGCTCAGGTCCGTATCAACAAGCGGAACGGGACAGACGTTAGCGTCACCGCTCAAACGTCCAACTTCGTACTCTACGCCGATGCTACCGTTAAAGGTGATGGCTTGGTCTTCTAAGGTCGAGACGCGCTCCTCGAGCCCACTGATGCGCTCGTTTTGCTGCGCGTCGCTCTCCTCGAGCACGGCGAGTTGGTCGCGCAAGGCAACCTGATCGCGGCGTAAAAGGATGACGAACTCGCGGATGTTGGCGATGTCGTCGGTGTTGCGCTGGATGTCCTCCAAGAAGCTCGGGTCGATATCGCCGCCCGCTTGCAAACCCACAATTTCTTCGTTGAGAAGCGCAACGAGGTCGTTGAGAGCGTCAATGGAGCGGGTGTTTTGCGACACGCGGGCTTCCAGGGCTTGAAGGGTATCTAGGGCAGTGCGCAGCTCTTCGAGCTGGTTCTGGAGGTCTTGCATCGCCTCCGGGTCCATGCCCATGCCGCTGCTGATCGCGGCTTCTAAAGCGGCGATGTCAGAGGCGATTTCTTGCACTGCGTTGCGGAGAGAGGCTAACTCGTCTTCGGTGACGAATTGGGACTCGAGCACGTCGATTAAGCGGGTGACAACCAGCGCCGCTTGGTAGCGGGTAAAGGCTTCGTTGCCGCGAAAGGTTCCGTCCGGGAACCCGATGACGATGCCTAAGTCGGCGAGTTCGGCGACGGCGTCAGCAGCGTAGGAGCCTTCCGGCACGTCCGGGAAGGACGTTTGGCTGCTCCCGCTATCGCTGTCGTCGTCGTCACTATCGTTTTGCGCAAATGCGCCGCCAGCCATTAGTAAGAGGGCTAGCATAGTGAACAAAAGTTTCTTCATTGAATTTACCCCTTGAACTTTCATAATTTGTCTGCGCAGCGAGAGGGGATTTTTGGGCGCTGATGCGCGAGTGTCCGAGTTTCCTCGCTCGTCTTTGCCTTGGGTCTCTCACTGAGATGTGCGCCCTCAAAAGCCGGTTCAAGTGGTACACCTCCTCTCAGGTGCGACCCTCAAGCGACACAAATCCGCTGTAAGTATTTCATAGGCATATATATCTGTCAAACCCCTATGAAATAGAGGTGAGAGCGCGTTTTCCCCGCCACAATGGGCAAAAGCGTGTGTGCAGCGGAGCGTGACCCTTTACGCCCTTCATGAAGAGCCTTCATCTGTGAGAAAACCCTCATCGCTTGATGAACACGCTCTCATAAGCGTTTTTGCGACGAGCACGGCATAGTTGTAATCTACTCTCCCTACTTTTATAAGTATTTAGTGCTTGGCTAGTATGTTACACCGCATATGCGAAGCTAGCATAGAACTACAACTCGGGGAAGCTCGAGTTCTCTGTTCCTGCTGTTTAGCGTGAATATACGAAAAAGTACAACGTGTACAAAGAAAGGGTTGGGTGCCGTTCAAGGCGCGCTTCAGCACCTTCTGACGGTAGAACATTTGACGGTAAGTACTCCTACAGAATTAGCGAGTAGCGCCGCCGAAATTCACATATTGAGAGCGTTTCTGATTCTTAAATGGGTGCAAGTACTTAGGACCTTTAACTGCAGAACATTCTCAAGTGTAGGCTCGAGCCCTCCATCCCGCACAATTCGCACGACGGTTTCGAAACACCATCAGACATGCCGGGTTAGAATTGACATATGGCTCACCTCCGCGTAGACACCGCCGACGCAATTTTAGACCAGGAGTACCGCGTGCTCGACAAGGGCTTCGTGCGCTTAGTCGATTATTTGGGCGGCGACGCGCGCATCGTACAGGCGGCGCGGGTCTCCTACGGCGAAGGCACCAAAACCGTGCGCGAAGACGCTACTTTGATCGACTACCTCTTGCGCCACAAGCACACCTCCCCCTTCGAGCAGGTCATCTTGACCTTTCACCTCAAAATGCCCATCTTCGTCGCGCGGCAGTGGATTCGCCACCGCACGGCGCGTCTAAATGAAATCAGCGGGCGCTACAGCGTCATGAAAGACGAGTTCTACGCGCCGGAGCCGGGGCGCGTGCAGGCGCAGAGTAGGGCGAACAAGCAGGGCTCAGCGGACGAAGTCCCGGCGGAACTCCAGTCACGAGTCGTTCGCACGCTTCAAAATGATCAGAGAAACGCCTACAGCCACTACCAAGACCTCTTGGATGACGATGTAGCCCGCGAACTCGCCCGCATCAACCTACCTTTAAGCCTCTACACCGAGATGTACTGGCAAATCGACCTCAACAACCTCTTCCATTTTTTGCGGCTGCGCCTAGACAGCCACGCCCAGTATGAGATTCGCGTCTACGGCGAGGTGATGGCGGAGATGGTGAAGGCGGTTGCGCCCCTAGCCTATGAAGCGTTCGAAGAGCACATCTTATATGGACGGAGTTTCTCGAGAGGTGAGTTAGCCCTTTTGCAGGGGGCGCTAGACAGGGACAAGTTAGACGAGGTGTTGGCGGCGAGCGACATGCGCAAGTCGCGGCGGCGGGAGTTGCTGGAGAAGTTAGAGGTGGGAAGTAAGGAGCAAGAAGCAGAGAAGGAGCCGACGCCCACTTGAATTTGCTCGTTAATCTATCGGCAACTCCACTTAGAACATTTGAGCGCAAATATTATCCTAAAATGTGCGTGCCAGTCGGTGTTCTTTGTGGTGAGAGTGTTTCTGACCAGATGAAAGTGCCCTGCGGAGCGGGTATACCTGCTGTATGAAATACCAACTCGTCACCATCGGACACCTCAAACGCGGCTTCGTCCGTGAGGGGTGTCGGCACTTTTTGGGGCGGTTGGAGAAGTACGCCAAAGTCGACGTGGTGGAACTCAAAGAGGGTAAGGGACGCGCCGAAGAGGTGGTGGCGCAAGAGGGTGAGGCGCTGCTTAGAACCTCGAGCGGCTACCTCATCGCCCTGGACGAGCGCGGCAAAGAAAGGCGCTCGACCGAGCTTGCCGAGCGCATTACAACCTTGGAAAATCAATCGGTTGGTCAAATTAGTTTGCTCATCGGCGGGGCGGAAGGGCTGAGTGGTGAGGTTAAAGGAGCCGTGAACGAGTCGTGGAGTTTATCCAAGCTGACGCTGCCGCACGAACTCTCGAGGCTTATTTTGTTAGAGCAACTTTACCGTTTGGAGACGATTCGCGCAGGGCATCCGTATCACCGGGAGTGAATTAGAGGACTTCGACGATGAAGTTAGTGGACCTATCTTCTCTGTTACCTTTTCCACGGTACCTAACCTCAACTGGATACCGTCCAGGCTGCGCCTCTTTTGGTACAGAAACTTCGATGATATGGCTATAAATGATTGTGCCGTTTTTCTCTATTTTAGAACCGCCACCCATATATACCTCATAAGGTCCTTCAAGCCAACCAGATGGTGCTTTCACAGTTGAATTGAAATCAACTACCGTCCGGGAGTCTTTGAGCTGCGCTCCCCACCCTCTAGGTGCTTTCGTCCGTTTTTGTTCGTACTCGTTTGTTGTGTTGTGGATAAGAGTATCGCTCCTCTTATTCCTTACGGGCGCTTTAGCAAGAATAATACCTCTAATTGCGAATGCGTCTTCGAAGAGAAGCGTCGTACCTGCGCGCACAGGCACGACATTCCGTTTAGGTTCTTTTATGCCGAGCGTAGAAATGTAACGATAGTGGTTTTCAGAAATTTGTTCTGCGTAATTAGAAGAACTTACCGACGGAGCGCAAGAGGCAAGCAGGAGAAGAAAAGCGGACGCGGCAACAAGAGGTCTTATCATAGTAGGTTCCTAAGCTCGAGATTTAGGTACAAAAACGTACCTCTCTCAAGTATGAAAGACCCACACAGCCTCTCGCCGCGAAATTTTCACAAACAAGCAGGAGGGGCGACTCGTGAATCGCCCCTCCTGAGATTGAGCCCCGCAGATATCATCTCTTGCAGTTACATGTTGAGCACCGCCTCATAGATGGGGAGCTTCTGTGACCAGATGATACCTGCTGTTACGCCTTCGCCGTTTCCTCCGCACTCTGCAAAATCGAACGTAAGACGGTCTGCAAAATCCCGCCGTTGCGGTAGTAGTCCACTTCAACGGGTGTGTCCAGGCGGCACAGCGCGGTGAATTGCACCTCGCCGCCGTCCTCTTTCACCACGTCCACTACAACCTCTTGACTCGGTTTGAGGTCATCGTCGATATGGATGGTGAAGTGCTCCTTGCCCGTGAGCCCTAGCGACTCAGCGTTCTCCCCGTCTGCGAACTGAAGCGGCAACACGCCCATGCCAATGAGGTTGCTGCGGTGGATACGCTCGTAAGACTCAGCGATGACGGCTTTCGCGCCCAAGAGGAAGGTGCCTTTCGCGGCCCAGTCGCGCGATGAGCCCATCCCGTAGTCGTTCCCTGCGAGCACGATGGTGGGCGTTTCCGCGCCGCCGTAGCGCAAGGACGCCTCATAGATGCTCATGACCTCATCCGTTGGCAGGTGTGTCGTGTAGCCGCCCTCCGTACCGGGAGCCATCTGGTTCTTGAGGCGAATATTCGCAAAGGTGCCGCGCGTCATCACGCGGTCGTTGCCGCGCCGAGAGCCGTAAGAGTTGAAGTCTTTGGGCGCGACGTCTTTGGACATCAGGTATTCGCCCGCCGGTGAATCTTTCGCGATCGCGCCCGCTGGCGAGATGTGGTCCGTCGTGACCGAATCGCCCACCTTGACGAGCACGCGGGCGTCCTCGATCGGTTGGATAGGCTCGGGCTCCGGGCTCATGCCGACGAAGAAGGGGGGCTCTTGAATGTAGGTGCTCTCTTCTTCCCACTGGAACAGCTCGCCGCCCTTGACCGGAATCTCGTTCCACGCCTCGTTCGACTGCTCGATGCCGTCGTACATCTTCTTGAAGGTCTCGGGCTTCATCGCGGCGTTCATGCCTTCGGTGATGTCGGCGTAGGAGGGCCAGATGTCGGCTAGGTAGACATCTTGACCATCCTTACCTCGACCGAGTGGTTCGGTAGAGAGGTCGATATCCACCGTCCCTGCAATCGCATACGCCACCACAAGAGGGGGCGAGGCGAGGTAGTTGGCTTTGACGTGCGGGTTGATACGTCCCTCGAAATTGCGGTTGCCCGAGAGCACGCTCGCCGCGACCAAGTCGCCCTCTTGGATGGCTTCCACGACAGGCTCAGGCAGCGGTCCCGAGTTGCCGATACAGGTGGTGCAGCCGTAGCCGACCAAGTAGAAGCCCATCTGCTCCAAGTGCGGCATGAGCCCGGTGTCGTTCAAGTATTCCGTCACTACTTTCGAGCCGGGCGCGAGCGAGGTTTTGACATAAGGCTTGACCTTCAAGCCCGCCTCCGCCGCCTTTTTCGCCACTAAGCCCGCCGCGAGCATCACAGACGGGTTCGAGGTGTTCGTGCAGCTTGTGATGGCGGCGATGACCACGTCGCCGTGACGGAGCGTGACCTCTTGGTCTTTCATAGTGAGCGTGCCAGTGTTCTCCAATGCCTCTTCCGAGAGGTTGAAACCGCGCTCTACAGCAGGTTTGCGCAGGTCCTCTTGGAAGGTCTTTTTCATATCTGAAAGCAGGATGCGGTCTTGGGGGCGTTTCGGCCCGGCTAACGAAGGCTGGACGGTGGAGAGGTCAAGCGCTAAAGTGTTCAAAAACTCCGGGTCGGGCGTGTCGTCGGTGCGGAAGAGCCCTTGCGCCTTGCTGTAACGCTCCACCGCTTCGACCTCGTCGTCCAAGCGTCCGGTCTGACGGAGGTAGCGCAGGGTCTCCTCGTCCACCGGGAAAAAGCCCATCGTCGCGCCGTACTCGGGAGCCATGTTCGCAATCGTGGCGCGGTCTGGCAGTGTCATGGAGGAGAGCCCGGAGCCGTAGAACTCGACGAATTTGCCCACCACTCCTTTTTGGCGGAGCATCTGCGTGACGACTAGAGCCAAGTCCGTCGCGGTGGAGCCTTCGGGCAGCTTACCCGTGACCTTGAAGCCGACGACTTCGGGCGTGAGCATATAGATGGGCTGACCCAGCATGACCGCTTCCGCCTCGATGCCGCCGACGCCCCAACCGACCACGCCGAGCCCGTTGATCATGGTGGTGTGCGAGTCCGTGCCGACCAAGGAGTCGGGGTAGACGACCTCTTTACCCTCTAGGGGTGCGCTCTGTACACCCTTCGCAATGTACTCCAAATTGACCTGGTGGACGATGCCCGAGGCGGGCGGCACCACGCCAAAGTTCTCGAACGCGGCTTGTCCCCAACGCAAGAACTCGTAGCGCTCGCGGTTGCGCTCGAACTCGATGGTGGCGTTCGTGGCGAGCGCAAGCGGCGAGTCGTACTCGTCTACCTGAACCGAGTGGTCGATGACTAAGTCCACCGGAATCTGCGGGTTGATGAGCTTGGGGTCACCGCCCAAGCGGTCCATCGCGCTGCGGAGCGCGGCTAAGTCAACAACAGCAGGCACGCCCGTGAAGTCCTGCAAGATAACGCGCGCGGGCTTAAAGGGAATCTCCTCTTTCGCGGGGTCTTTCGCGTTGTAGGCAGCCAGACCCTTGATGTGCTCCTCGGTCACGTCGTAGCCGTTTTCGTTGCGCAGCAGCGACTCTAGGAGCACCTTGATCGAAAAGGGCAGCTTGTCCACGTCGCCGTGCCCGTCCTCTTTGAGTTTGGAGAGGCGGTAGAGGTACGCTTCGCCCGAGCCGGTGTCAAAGGTTTCTCTCGTGTCGAATGAGTTTTTGGGTTTGAGGTCAGCCATGTAGAAACTCCTTGCTTCTTGAGTCAGTTTGATGAGGTAGAGAACTGGGATTTGCGGTGTTTACCTGTCTTAGTTTTATCCATCTTACCGCGACTTTGACACTTGACTTGGTGGTGAAGTTCTTCACTTTACACAGGTTTTACGCTTCTTCCGGGTTCAACCCCCACAACTCGAGCCATTCATCTTCGCTCAACTTGAGCTTGGATACTGTCTGTATGCAGCCAATAACACTGAGGTCTTGAGTTAGAAAAAGCAAATATTCTCGCGCTCTGTTGCCTTGAATGGTAGCAGAATGGACTTTGCTTCCTTGATAAGATTCTAAGTTAGCGACAAATTCTGCTGTGGTTTTACTAAGGTCTCGAGCGTGAGGTGAGTCAAACTGCTTTAGATGTTCTAGGCGAATACGATAGGTTCGTAGGAGCGATTCACAATCTATTTCGCTCTCTACTGTTTCAATTTGACCGCCATCATCGAGCGCTTGTATAGCCAGACGAGCAGCGTGCAAGTTGGAAGCTGAGAGTTTTTCTCTGATAGATTTAGCGTTTATCATTTGGGCTCTGCGGTGGCATAAAGAAAAAACTGCGTAGTTCGCGAAACGTCCGCGCTCCAGCCCAAGGACTCGAGCCTCCCCTCCAACTCCTCAGGCTGATAAAACACCTTGACGATGTCAAAGGTCTGCCCATTATTAAGGCGGCGCGTGACAACCTCATCATCCCTACCTCTCAAAGACTGGTCTTTAGCCGTACTCTGGGCTTCGTAGAGCGAATCAATCAGAAAGATGCGCCCGCCGGGATTCAGCCAGTTATGTAGAGAATCCCAGAAGAGGTCGAAGCGTTCAGGCGGCACGTGCGAGAGCCAAAAACTGAAGAAAACCGTGTCGAACCTCCCCTCAGCTTGCCCTAGCCAGGTGAAGAGGTCAGCTTGGACGTACTCCGCCCTGTCGGACTGGACGCGCTGACGGTTTAGCGCTAACACCTCTTCGGACGCATCCACCGCCGTGAGCGTCTCGGCGTAAGGGGCTAAATGTTGCGTCCACCAACCCGTACCGCACGCAAGCTCGAGCACGTCGCCCTTAGGCTTAAATTCCTCTAACACCTTTTGGAGTTGCGCCACCTCTTCAAACCACTGCGTTTTATGCACTTCGCCCCTGTCGTAACGCCCTCGCCGCAGGAACCACTCATCGTATTCGGACGCCCTAGCGCGGTAGTATTCGATCTGCTGTTTGATTTTCTCCTCAGTGAGATTCACCTCTCGCCTCCGTATCTTATTTTGGATGTAAGCTAGATGATATGGAAGAGCAAAAATCACCCAGCATCTTGAGCGTTCACAACCCCGAAGCCGCCGCCGTTCTGACCAACCCTCACACGTTGCGACAGTTGGAGCCGTTTTTGGCTCGCGACGTCACCGTTAAAGAGGTGGCGCGCGAGACGGGCGAGAAGCCGAACACGGTCTTATCGCGGGTTCGGCGCTTTCTGAGGCTCGGTCTCGTCGAGGTTGTGCGCGAAGAGCCGCGCCAGGGGCGCGCGGTTAAAGTTTATAGAAGTAAAGCGGATGGCTTTTTCGTCCCCTTCGAGGCGACGTCGGCGGAGTCTTTGGAGGCGGCTTTGGCGGAGCGCGACGCCTACTGGCAAGACCTCTTGCGGCGTAATGTGGTGCGCGCGCGGCTGGAAAGGGTGGAGACGTACGGCACGCGCATCTACCGGGACGCGAGGGGACGCTTGCAGGTGCAGATGGCGCTCACGCCCGAGCAAAATCACACAACGCTAGCCTCCGACGACCCCGCCGTCCTCTCCGCTTGGCGCGACGCCGTGTACCTCGACTTTGAGGACGCCAAAGCGTTGCAGCGCGAGATGTTCGACCTCTTAAAGCGCTACCAGCAGAAGCGCGGCGCGCAGAGGTATATCGTGCGGCTGGGGCTTGCGCCGATGCAGCAATGAGTAGAAAGACTTTGGTTTTTGCTCATTGCTCGTTTCTCATTGCTTATTTTTCATTAAAACCCGCTATGATTGAGCTATGAATAGACTTCTTATACTTTCAGCTTCTTTACTTCTCCTCGCGGCTTGTGCGCCGAGCACGCAAGAGGCGACGACGAACCCGGAAACGGGGCTGACCCTCGAGAGCCCCGCCGCCCAAGAGGTCGAGCGCGTCGCCACCGCCGCCTTTCACCGCATGGAGCTGGTGAAACTCGAAGAGGGCGTCTACACCGCGAATGTGCTGATCAACTTAGACGTGCCCCAGGGCGTGCGCTGGGTGCTCGCGGAGCCGACAACTGAAGACTCTTATACGCTCCGCTTCACCTCCACAAACGTGCCGGGCGTGGCGTGGATCGTCACACCCGAAGGCGTGGAGCCGCGCCGAGTGGAGGAAGGCGCGCCGTCCTAACGGCTCAACGCCCCGAAAACTTCACGCTAGTTACTCTCAAAGTCGTGTTAGCGTAGGGCGACTTAGTAACCTCTAGGAGACCCCAACTATGACGCGATTCTTGCTGACCTGCGCTTTTCTCACGCTTGCACTTCCTTATACCTTCGCCCAACCTCTCGCTGAACTCGCCCCCGCCGAGACGGTGCTGACGCTCGGCTACAAGGTTTCGGGCTCAGGGTCCGACGCGCAGCAGAACGCCTTGCGAGAGGACTTGGCTGCGCTCGAGTGGGAGCAAGCGGGCGAGACCTTACAGCAACTTGCGACATATTTGGAGGACAGCGACCTCTCCGGCGATTTCGCGGACCTGAGCGATATCCTTAGCGAGCTTTCAGGTGGCGCGGACTTTCAAGAGGAAGGGCAGGCGCTGCTGGGGGAGGTTTGCCCTGAACTGCTAGAGGAGCGCTTCAGCGAGGAGGTGGAATTTGCTTCGGACGCGCTCCTGAGCGTCAGCGTCAGTCCCTTCAACCCCGTACCCGCCGCGACCGCGCTTATGAGAACCCAAGACGAAGAGGTGGCAGACCTCTTCGCTGAGATACAAGAGATCGTCGTCACCTGCGCGGAGCGCGAGACCGAGGTGGTGCGGCTCGAGCAGGGCGGCGTGCCGCTCTACGTCATCGGCGACGGTGGCGACTTCCCGGTCATCATCGGACGTTTAGATAACCTCTTTTTCGCAGGCAGCAACCCCGAAGTGGTGCGCGGCGTGGTGCGCCGCGCGCAAGGTAACAGCGAGGCGAACTTCGCACAGGGCAGGCTCTACAGCGAGGCGAGCGAGGTTTTAGAGGTGGACGGCGTGAGTTTGAGCCTCAACTTAGCGGGGCTCGCGCAGATCGCCGAGAACTTCGGCGGCTTGTTCGTGGACGGTCCCGAGATGGAGGTGGCGTTCGAGCGCGGTCTGGCGATTTTGCGCACCTTAGAGGGGTACGCGGGGTCAATTCAGGCAACCTCGGAGGGGCTCGAGGCGGAATCGCTCGCCCTCGTCAACGCCGAAGGCGGCGACGCCGAACTCGCCGAGCTGCTACTCTGCGATACCTATGCGGTCTCCTCGCCCTTCTTGGCACCCGAAACGAGCGTGGCGGTGAACGCGCAGTACGTGGCGCTAGAGCCGATTTTCAACTACCTTCAAGGTATTTTGAATGACTTAGAACCTCTCGCCGGCGAGTCCTTGGACATCAAAGCGATTCTGCGCGAAGAACTCGGCTTCGACTTAGACACCGCCCTTTTCAACTGGCTCGGCAGCGAAGTCTACACGCTGACGCTGGAGCCTTTCAGCCCCGACTTAGGCACGCTTTTCTACGGTCAAGCGAATGCTCTCTACGTACCCATCACGAGCCGCGAGGCGGCGGAGGCAGGCTTCGCGGAACTCGGTGAGGTGTTGGCGTTCGCGCTCGAGGCGTCTGACAACATGGACATAGACGAGTTTTCCTCGCAGCTTTTTTTCGACGTGGCTACCGAGACGGTGACCTACGAAGGCGTAGAAATCACGCGCTACCGCTCGAGCGTCAACACGGACATAGGCGTGGCTTTTCTAGGCAACTACCTCGTCGTTAGCACGCCCGCCGAGGCGATGGAAGACCTTATTGACATCTTTAACGGCGACGCCAACATCTTCGCGAACCGCAGCTTCCAAAGTGCGCTTGCGGACCGCCCCGAAGAGGTTATCTCGCTGAGTTACAGCGAGTACGGCGAGCAACTTGTGGGCTTAGCTGACCTCATCGGGCTTTTCAGTCAACCGCTCGCGTTCGCGGCGAATCTCGCCCTCAGCGAAACCGAAAGCTCCAGCGAAAGGCCGAGCTACGCCGAGCTGCTCGCCCTCACGGACCTCTTGCCTACCGCGCTCGAGATCATCGCCGAGCGTGTAGGTGTAGCGAGCGACTACGGTGAGGTGCGTGAGAGCGCAGTCTATCGGCGCGGGACGCTGGAGATTGATTGGTAAAGAAGAGGTGAGGCTCGACTGATTCCAAGGCTCGAGCCCCCTATCAAATCACGCACTCCAACTCAGCGAGGTGAGCGTCCCATCCGCCTGATAGTGCGTCACCCCAATGCGCACGCGCGCTTCACCTTCCGGGTCACGCCGCATGTCTTCAACGAGATGAGGTAAAACCTGGTCCGTCGTTTCGATGATGTCCAACTTAGAGAAGTCTTCTGGCGCTTTCCAGTGCAGCGTGCCCTCGGTGCATTTCGGTAGCGCATACCTCTTGAGTTCAGCCGTGTAGTAGAGCAGCCCCGTAAGAGGTTCGTTCACGCGGTTGTGATAGAGCACGCGGCGCAGCGCGAGGTGCGAGAGGTCGTCTTCAGTCAGGTCTGTTTCCTCTTTGAGTTCGCGCAGCATGGAGGTGCGAAGGTCATTCATCTCGTCCACTTCGACTCTGCCGCCCACGCCCGTCCAACGCCCTGGCGCGATACGTTTATTCGGGGAGCGTTGGAGCAGTAAAAAGCGCCCGTCGAAGTGCAAGAAGAGGACGGTGTAGAGGGCGAAGGCGTTGGGTTGGGTGAAGTCAGGCACCCAGGGCCTCGTTTAAGACCTCTTGAATAAACTCGTGCTTGTCGTCTGTATAAGCCTCGCGGTCTCTCGGATACCTTTTGGCGAGGTCTTCTTTGAGCGTTCCGTACGCGGCGGCAGTCTCCGGGTGCGTTCGTAAGTAGTCACGAAACAGTAGATGCTTTGCCCACGCCTCGTTGACCTCCTCAAACATATGAATGTGGTGCGTCCTTTTATCGGGTGGACCTTTCACAAAGTAGTGACGACGCGGGATGCCGTTCTCGCCCCGGTAGGTGTAGCCGAGCGATTCGGTAGGGGCGACGAGCGCGAACGCTTTTTCGAAGTTTTCTACTGCAACCCCGATGTCTAAAATAGGCTTAGCCTTGAGACTGGGAACGGCGGTGCTGCCGATGTGCTGAATATCTAAAACGTTCTCACCGATGACCTCTTCTAACCGCTTTTTCTCTTCCTCAAATAGTTTCGCCCATTCCTCTTGATAGGGGCTGAGTTTGACTTTGTCATGCTCGAGACCAAGCACCGCGCACCTCCACTTCATAGTGACCTATGGACTATACCAATCTAGGCAACACAGGGCTCAAAGTCTCGCGCATCTGCTTGGGCATGATGAGCTACGGCACCCCCGAGTGGCGCGAGTGGGTTTTGGACGAAGAGGCGAGCCGCCCCTTTGTGCAGCGCGCTGTGGAACTGGGCATCAACTTTTTCGACACGGCGGATATGTATTCGCAGGGCGTCAGCGAAGAGGTCACGGGCAAGCTCCTTAAAGAGTTTACGCGCCGCGATGAGGTGGTCATCGCGACGAAAGTCTATATGCCGATGAGTGACGCGCCGAACCGGGGCGGGCTGTCGCGCAAGCACATCTTTGACGGGGTGGAGGATTCACTCCGCAGGCTCGGCACCGACTATATCGACCTCTACCAGATTCACCGCTTCGACTACGAGACGCCCGTAGAGGAGACGTTAGAGGCGCTCCACGACGTGGTCAAGGCGGGTTACGTGCGCTATTTGGGCGCGAGCAGCATGTTCGCGTATCAGTTCGCAAAAGCGCTTTACAAAGCGGAGCTAAAAAGCTTGACACGCTTCGTCTCGATGCAGAACCACTACAATCTGCTCTACCGCGAAGAGGAGCGCGAGATGCTCCCCCTCTGTTTAGAGGAGGGTGTCGGCGTGATCCCGTGGAGCCCGCTGGCGAGGGGATATTTGACGCGCAGACCCGAGGAGAGGATGGCTACCTCGAGGGGCGAAAGCGACGACATCGCCAGACGCCTCTACGAACCCGAAGGGAGCGACGCCATCATCAACCGCGTAGTTGACCTTTCCGAAGAAAAAGGGGTGAGCCCGGCACAGATCGCGCTCGCGTGGCTCTTGCACCAGCCCGCCGTGAGCGCGCCCGTCATCGGCGCGACCAAGCTGAAGCACCTAGAGGACGCGGCCGGAGCGGTGGGCTCAGCACTCAGCGAAGAGGAGCTGAGGTCTTTAGAGGAACCCTATACGCCGCGCCCGGTGGCGGGGCACAGTTAGACCTAGTCGTCCTCCGAAGGGCCAAACGCCACCACCTCTTGATTGTGCTCAATCGCACCCAAGTCGGGGGCAGGGCCGGTATAAGGAAGGCCGACTTTCGCGCCTGCATTGATGGCGGGGCTGTCCTCTTCTAAACGCAAAAAGTTTGGCGAGTCGGGGTTCAAGCTGATGAATTCGGGGTCTTCGATGCCCAAGTTCCAGGTGTTGTTCTCCAACTTTTCCCTGTCGCCGTAGTTGAGGTCAGGGTCTTCATAGCTGATGTTGTTCTTGGCGACGTTGCCGGGCTTGCCCCCTTCCGTGAGAAGACGGAAGCCGAGGTTGCCCGCTTGCCACGAGGTGTTGTGTAAAAGGGTGAGCCCGCCGCCGTTGTTGCTGTCGAAATTGTTCGCGCGGTTTTTATAGGCGATGTTATAGCGCACCGTCGCGTGGTTGTTCTTCGTGCGTCGGCTGCCCAGCTTAAAGCCCTGACCGTCGCCCGTCTCGCCGCGCCCATTCTCGTGCGAGATGCAAAACTCCACCAGCGTGTTGGTGCTTTCCCAGATGTCGGTGCCATCGTCGGAGTTATTGTAGGTGTGGCAGTTGCGCACCACGTTGGCGTCGCCGGCAACCAGCTTGATGCCGTCGGCGGAATCGCCGTCATTCTGCTCGCTGTAGTTGCTGTGCGAGACGATGCCCTCGAGCAAGTTGCGGTCTCCCAAGACGTACACGCCGTCCGAGTGGTTCTCGTAAGAGAGGACGTTTCTAATCACGTTGTGGTTGCCTTCTAGGTGTAAAGAGCGCCCGGCGGCGTGGCGAAAGGTTAGGTTCTGGATGACGAACCACTCGACCTCCTCGAGCCTAAAAAGCGCCGGGTAGCTCGGCGACTTATCCTCCGACCAGTGCCGCTCGCTGCCGTCGATGACGGCCATCTCGCCGGGATAACTTTCGACCGTGATGGGGGCGAGTTGGGTGCCGCTGGCAATCTCGAAGGTGACGCCGTTGACGTATTCCTTGTAGATACCCCCGCGAAGCTGTATCCGCTCGCCCGGCTGGACGAGGCTGAGCGCCTTGGCAACCGTGCCGAAAGGCGCGTTTACGCTGCCGTCCGCGTCGTCCGAGCCAGTCGTGGCGACGTAGTAGTCGGCTTGTACTAAAACGTCCTCGGCGACGAACGACGCGGCGAGCGTCTGCATGTCGCCGGACGCCAGCGTGACCTCCGCCGTGACGACGTTGTCGCGGCGGCTCAGGTCATCGACGTTGAAGGGGTAAGCGCGCTCTTCGTCCGTACCTGCGAAATCGAAAGGCGCGACGGACTCGACCTGCAGGGGGCTGAGCGCTTGAGCATCATTGAGGTAGAAGGCGACCTCTTCAATGTCGCCTGGTTCAATGTCGCCGGGCAGGGCACCTTCTAGGCGCGCCGGGTCTAAAAAGATGTAGACTTCGCCCGAGAGTGCCGCGCCCTCTAGAGGTTGTGCGTCTGCACGTTCGGGCGAGGTGCTGACGACGAGCGGCGCGCTACTTCGCTCTGAGCCAGTCTGAATCGCACCCTCTTGCGCTAGCAAAAACGGTGCGAGACACGTTAGAAGTATCGTTAGGGTAAGCTTCTTCATCGCCTGCTAGCCTAGCACGCAAAGGTGAAATTCCTTGGTAAGTTTTGCCTTTAGAAAGCCTTAACTGAGAAAATCGCGTCCTTATGAAGCTGCTATGAAGCCTGCGAAGCCGCTACGAATAGCACTTCCAAAATATACTGAGACGGAGTTCCGCAGATCTCTGTCCGCAAGGACTAGCGTTACGGGCAGGCCGCCCTGCCGTTGCGGGATTTCATCTTCGAATGTGCGTGCTAGTTGCGCAGTTTTCCGCTAGGAAACGGTGTTTTTTACAGTGAGAGCGTTGCTTCGCTTACGAAGTTTCCCTTTCGCAGACGCGAAAACGGTGTAACCGGGACAAACTTACGTACACTCAAACCAGATGATACTTGTTAGAAAATTGCGAACCCGCCGCCACGCGGTCTTAGGCGTGAGCGCTTTAGAAACGCTCCGAAGTTCCCGAAATCGCGCTCTATACAGACTCGAATCTGTGCAAGCCCGAGACAGTGACGCGACATCCAAACGTTGCGACTGAGCGAATATAGCAGGTATCATCTGGTTTGAGCCAATCTCACGAGATAAAACATCGTTCAGCACGCACTTTAGGGGATGGTGCCTGCGTGATTCAAACTCAGTACTTCTGATAACCGCTATAGTCGAGCGAATAGATGCAAGGCGGGAAAGTGAACCGATTGTTTCGAGGGGGCTAGCTCGAGCCAAACGACCACGGTGCGCCTCGCGGAACGCTTCCGCTAACTCTGGGCTGCTATATTCGCAATCTCTTTGTTTAGCTCCATCCGCGACACGAGGTTCGACTAGCTCACAGAAGGAGCGTTCGTCTCCAGCGCACTTGCGTTAGAAGGCGCGCGCACGCTAATATAACAAGGTTGTGTGGACGAGCATCTAGGAGTGTTATGTTTCGTCGCTCAGGCAATTCTCTATTTGAATCTACTATCACGCAGGATAACGCAGCAGTAACAGCGTTTTTGAAGCACTGTGCAGAGAAAGACATGTGAAAAAAGAACCGTCAAAGGAGGCATTCAAGGTGAAATACAATAAAGGCGCGATCTTACGCTCTATCGAGCAGCCTTACTTGCGCGACGACATCCCCGAATTCGATACGGGCGACACGGTGCGCGTCAACTACAAGGTGTCAGAAGGCAACCGCACGCGCGTCCAGGCGTTCGAAGGCGTCGCCATCGCGCGTCAAAATGGCAAAAAAGGTGCACGGGCGTCGTTCACGGTGCGCAAGGTGAGCTTCGGCGAGGGCGTCGAGCGTGTCTTTCCGCTGCACTCACCGCTCATTGACTCAGTCGAGATCGTGCGGCGCGGGCGCACGCGGCGCGCCAAGCTCTACTACCTGCGCGAGCTGCGCGGCAAAGCGGCGCGCCTCAAGACGGACGTGAGCCGCCAGGAAGAGGACCGGGCAGCGGCGCGGGCAGCGCGAGACGCCAAGCAAACCTGATCTCTTAGCTACGTCGACGCTTGACACAGGCGGGCTAAAGACGCTAAACTAACCGTTGCTGCTTCCGTTTTTAGTTGGGCAGCGGCGTGGGGCCGTGGCGCAGTTGGGAGCGCGTCTGAATGGCATTCAGAAGGTCAGGGGTTCGAATCCCCTCGGCTCCACCACCAAGCAGGTATTGTCTGGTCACAAGCGTTTTCGCTCGAAAGAGCTTCGATTGACTTGCGTGAGATTATAGCTGCACAATTCAAACTCGGTTGATGTAGTCGAGTTTCGAAAAACCCGCTTCGTCGGGCGAGTCCTGGGCGTCGTTCGAGAGCTGATTCGGATGTCCAGGGTTTATTTTTGAGTATAGAAGCGCTGCTTTTCACCACCGTGTACCAAGCGTGTACCGAGTAGGGATAAAACAGCCGGAGGTTGAAATGTTCGCAATTATTCAGAGTGGCGGCAAACAGTACCGCGTGACCGAGGGGGACGTGCTGAGGCTCGAGTCCTTGAAAGCCGAACCCGGCGAGACCGTCGAGTTGCCCGTCATGATGTTAGGCGGCGATGACACCGAAGTCAAAGTCGGCGCACCCCTAGTAGACGGCGCTAACGTCAAAGCAGAGGTTGTTTCGCATGGGCGCGGCAAGAAAATCTATATCTACAAGTTCAAGGCGAAGGCGAACTACCGCCGTAAGAACGGTCACCGCCAGCCCTATACTGAAATTCGCATCGGCAAAATCACGGGTTAAGAGGTTGCGCTTTTAAGTAGAGGTTAGAGCGTCCTTCCCGGCAGCAGATTCACGGAGGTCAAGATGACGGAATCATCCAAGCCGAGCATGTACGTACCGCAGATGGACGCTGTTTTGAACCGCTGGTTTACCTCTTACGAAGAGGCGCGCGCCTCGCTAGAGGAGCAAGGCGGATATCTCTTCCCCTACAAGAAGCAGTATTTCGTCACCGAAGAAGAAGGCGTTCGTGAGCTAGGTCTCAACCCGAAGGACCCGAATTGGGAGAGAATAGGGCGAGACTGGGTGCAGCCCCGAGACAGGAGCGCTTGGCAAAGTTTGAAAGAGCAGAGAGAGCGCGTTACGCTCCCTCGAGGAGGCTAAAATGGCACATAAGAAGGGTGTAGGCAGTTCTAAAAACGGACGCGACAGCGAGTCGAAGCGCCTGGGCGTCAAGCGTTTCGAGGGACAGGTTGTTCTGGCTGGCAATATTTTAGTACGTCAGCGCGGCACGAAATTCAAGCCCGGCAAGAACGTCGGGCAAGGCAACGACTTCACGCTCTTCGCGATGCGTGACGGCGTGGTAAAGTTCCACAACAAAGGCTCTAAAGGGCGCTTTATCAGCATCGAGAACCAAGATTCGCCTGCTATCGCAGCGGACTAAGAAAACTTTTAAGCGAAAGACGCGGGGACCAACCTCGCGTCTTTTTTCTGCCCGGAGGTAGAGAGGTTACGCAATGGCACTGAGGGACGTTCTCGACATCACAGTTCAAGGCGGCAAAGGCGGCGACGGCGGCATGTCGTTCTTGCGCCTCAAGTACGTGCCCAAGGGCGGACCCGATGGCGGGCACGGCGGCGGCGGCGGGAGCGTGTACTTAGAGGCAGTCGACGACGTCTCCTCTTTAGAGCGAATGGTGGGGCAGCGGCTCTATAAAGCGCAGACGGGCGGACAGGGCGAAGGGCGCAACCGGGCGGGCGCGAAGGGCGAAGATGTCACCCTTAAAGTTCCGGTTGGGACGCTAGCCACCGACTTAGACACGGGCGACGTGCTCGCGGACCTCTTGGAGGTTGGGCAGCGCGCGCTCGTCGCGCAGGGCGGTCTGGGCGGGCGCGGCAACACGTCGTTCGCGACGGCGAAGCGGCAAGCGCCGCGCTTCGCGGAATTCGGTACGAAGGGCGACAAGCGGCGCGTCAGGCTCGAGCTGCGTACGATTGCCGATATCGGCCTAGTCGGCTACCCGAACGCGGGCAAGTCGAGCCTCTTAGCGGCGCTCTCCAACGCTAAACCGCAGATCGCCTCCTACCCTTTTACGACGCTCAGTCCGAATTTAGGGATTGTCGAGCGCGAGCACGAGCGGTTCACCTTGGCGGACATCCCCGGCATCATTGAGGACGCGCACAAGGGCAAGGGGTTGGGGCTCGAGTTCTTGCGGCACATCTCACGTACGCGCCTGCTCGTCTTCGTACTCGACATCGCGGAGTCGCCCGCCGAAAACCTAGAGGCGCTCCGGCGCGAATTGCGCGAATACGACCCGCTCCTTCTGGATTTGCCTGGGCTCGTCGTGCTGAATAAGACGGACTTGGCAGCCGAAGAAGAGGTGGAGGAGATCGTCGCTACCCTGACACGCTTCGGGCTACCCGTGCTGGCGGTGTCGGCGCTCGAGGCCCAAAACTTAGACGCCCTGCGCCAAAGCCTTTTCGAGCTATTGCCGCAGCGCTCTGAGATTACACCCCTTAGCCCTACACCTACGAAAGTCGTCGTAGACCCGGTGCGCGTCGTTCAAGAGGACGGCTTTTGGCGCGTCACGGGCTCTGAGATCGAAGCGGTCATCGCCCGCTTCAGCCCGACGAACCCCGACGCCGTGTCCTATCTGCAGCACCACTTCGCCTCTTTAGGTGTGAACAAACTGCTCAAAAAGGCGGGCGCACAAGACGGCGACGACGTGGCGATTGGCGACGCCGTTTTTGAGTACTTTGATGAAGATAAAACCAGGGTTCCCGGTGTACAAAACGAGGTAGACTAAGTATTGTGATACCTGCACGCATCTCCCCTTCCCCAAGAGGTACACTCTTGCGGTGGGGGCTTTGTGGGAATCACGCAGAGGTTTGTACAGTGAGGTTTATAGGATGAGGCTCGTACGGTGAGATTGGGTCTTTTCGGCGGACGCTTTGATCCTGTACACGCCGGTCACCTCATGGTGGCGCAGCGTGCGCTAGAGGTGCTGAGGCTTGACGCGCTGTGGTTCATCCCCGCGAAAACACCCCCTCACAAAGAGGCTGCCGCTGCCCCCGAAGCGCGTTTCGAGATGCTTTTACTCGCGACGAACGCCCACCCGCAGTTTCACGTGAGCCGCCTAGAGATCGAGCGCACAGGCGCGTCTTACACCTTTGATACGGTCTCCAAGGTCCGCGCGGAGCGCCCCAACGACGAGCTTTTTTTCATTACGGGCGCGGACGCTTACAGAGAGATCAGCAGTTGGCACCGTGCCCGCGAACTCGTGTCGTCTGTTTCGGTGGTGGCGCTGAGCCGCCCGAACTACACGGTCAATGAGGTTGAACCCTATTTCAAGGAGAGAGTCCGTATCTTAGACACGCCGCTGTGGGAGGTCTCGAGCACCGAGGTCCGCCGCCGCTTAGCCCATAGAGAGAGCGTTCGCTATCTCGTTCCCGAACCCGTGGAGAGCTACCTTGCAAAAAACCCTCTTTACCGTCAACAGCCCCTGCACCAGAACTAGCGTGCAACCCTACTGCGCGCGCGTCAAGGAGATGGTCAGCGCGGAGCGCTTCGAGCATATCGTGCGCGTCGCTATCCTCGCCGAGACGATTGCTAGAGCGAACGACTTCTCTGAGGATGAGATTCGGGCGACGAGCCTCGCGGCGACGCTGCACGACGTCGCGCGAGACCTCCCACCCGAGAAGATGTTCGCGCTCGCGCCCCCCGAAACGGAGTTGGAGAAAAAACACCCCTTAGCGGTACACGGGCGCGCGGGCAGGCGCATCATCGAGGGGTGGGGCGTCAACGACGAGCGCGTCCTGGACTCGGTTGAGGGGCACGTGTTCGGTGTCTCACACGACAACCGCATCGGCATGGCGGTCTATATCGCCGACGTGTCCGAGCCTGGGCGCGGCGTCAACGCGGATATCCGCGAGTTGGCGATGCACAACCTCTTCCGGGCGTATCAGCGGGCGGTCAACTCCAAGGTGAACTACCTGCGTTCCAAGGGCAAAGCGGTCCACCCTGCGACGATGAAGGTCTACCGGGAGATTTGCACCCGGTCCAACGGGTTAGCTTAACCTAGGGCAACGTGCGTAACTTCAGTCGTTTCGTTCAGGTCATAGGGCTGCTCATCGGGCTCGGGGGTATCGCGGGCTTCTGGCTCACCCAAGGCGCGCAGCGCACGGTTTTGAGCGACGAGCAAAGAGACCTCGTCAACCCGGACGGCGCGTTCCAGGCGAGCTTCGTGGTGGCGGGGCGCGACTACAACTATCAGCCTGCCGGTCCAATGGTCTGGAAAGATGGCAAGCTGCAGCGCGCCTACACCACCAAAGCGGAACTCGGCTTTCGCACCGACACGGTCATTTTTGTCAATATCGTCGGCAATAAGGTCTACATGGTCAATATCCCCAGAGACCTCTTGCTGCCCCAATACGACATCGGCATCAACGAGATTTACACCTACGGACCCGAGATTTTCGGCGGCATGAACCGCGCCGAGCACGTGCGGCGGGCGGTTTCGGAGCTTCTCAACGTCCCTGTGGATTACTACGCAGTCATCAACATCGGCATCTTCGAAAAATTGGTGGACGCGGTAGGCGGTGTGGACTTAGACGTGCCCTACCGGATGTACTGGCAGGACCAAGCGGCCGGGCTTACCATTGATCTGCAGCCGGGCTTTCAGCATCTAAATGGTGAAGAGGCAGCCGGGTTCATCCGCTACCGCCAGACCCTGCGCGGCGACATCGACCGAATCGACAACGTGAAGACGCTGGCGCGCGCGCTGCTCGCTAAGCTCAAAGAGCAGAACGTGCGGGCGGTAGGGACGCTGCCCAAGCTCGCCTCTACATACCTCGAGGAAGTCGACACTAATGTCAGCCCCGCGCTGGTCTCACAGCTCATCCCCCGCCTTCCCAACCTGGAAATCTACGCCGCCACCTTGCCCACCAACGACGTCGAGGGCAGTGGACGCTACGTCGAGACGAACCGGCAGCGCACCGAGGCGTTTCTAGCCGAACACTTCGGCGGCGAGGCGCGCGAACTCACCCGGATGCCTGAGGCGAGCGTGCGCATCTCAAACCGTAGCGGCGTGCCCGCCTTGGCAAATGAGGCGAAGCGCATCCTCGTGGGGCTGGGCGTCCCGGAGGCGCGGCTCAGCGTGGCGGAGGCGCAGGGCGTCCCTTCGTCGCAAGTGCTCACCACCGGACGCACGCTTTCAGCCGCGAACTACTACGCTGACCTCTTGGGCTTGGGCGTGCAGCAGATCGACCGCTTTGAGCGCGACATCGGCGCAGATATCGAGATCGTCTTAGGGCGAGACGCACGAGAGTTTTTTTACGTGCAGTTGGCGCAAGCGGAGTGACGGCACACTCGCAAAAACACGCTTATAAACACGCAAGCGTACGTTTTTCTAGGTTATGTTTAGGTTATGTTGAGAACAGAAGTCAACCATCTTCGCACGGATTTTTGAGGAGGCGCTCGAGATAGATACCGAACACGTCACACCACAAACAGACACAGCCAACATCAGCGCGGACGTTCCCCGCGAAGTCCAACTCATCGTCAACGCTTTAGACGACAAACGCGCCCTAGACATCGTCGTGATGGACCTGAGCACCGCCTCAGAAACGCTCGACTATTTCATCGTCGCCTCGGGCGAGTCGAGTTTGCAGCTCAAAGCGATGGAGGACGGCGTCAAGGAGGAGCTTAAAGGCGCGGGCACGGTGCCTAAAGCAATCGAGGGGCCCTCGGGGCGCTGGGTTTTGATGGACTACGGCTATATCGTCGTGCACGTCATGAGCCCGGACGCGCGAGAGTTTTACGATTTAGAAGGGCTCTGGGCGGATGCGGAGCGGCTCGAGATCGAGCCCACCTAGGCTCAAGGGGTGATTTAAGGTGTCCCGTTTTGTGCGCAAACAGATATTGGCTTCCCTCACTACAGTCTTCTCGCGACGCCCGGCACAAAACGCGGTACACCGCTAGTTTGAGCGCGTGATAAGGCACTGGTCAGAAGAGGTAGCGCGGCGCTATCTGGAGGGCGCAGGGTATAGAGTCTTAGAGACCAACTACACCTGTCGCCGGGGCGAAGTGGACCTCATCGCGCAAGAGGGCGACGTGCTCGTCTTCGTCGAGGTCAAGCAGCGGAAGAATACGCGCTACGGCACGCCCGCAGACGCTATCAGCCGCTCGAAGATCGCCAAGCTGCGCCACACCGCGCTACACTACCTCACCGAAACGTACGAACGAGACGACTTGCCCCTACGTTTCGACGCCATTCTCTTAGTAGGTACACGAAAAGAGCATGATCTGGAACATCTCAAAGCGGTGTTTTGAAAAGTTTCTCGCGCGGGGTAAAGTGCCCGTCCTAAAAGGTCTTTCTAAAGTTGGTAGTACTTATAGCAGTTCCACTTATCATTGCTTGGACGAAGTCATGCGAAGCAACACTTCTTCGCAGATCTCATTGCGCAGCAATAGCGGAATTTCATCACAATTAAGTGCGTGCTAGGCGATGTTCTTTTTAGTGAAAGTGTAGCTGACCAGCTCCGAACGCCAGTGAGACAGACTTTGATTGCGCGAAGCTTCCGAAGGAACCTGCTGTCACAATGTGCGTGCTAGTCAGCAACGCGCACAGTGAGAGTGTCGCTGACCAGATGATACCTGCTACATATGCCATACTGAGCCGATGAGCACAAATCAGAAGAAGAAATCGTCGAGAAAGTCCCGCACCTCGGATGTCAAAGAGGTCGCTATCATCGACTTAGGTTCGAACACGAGCAAGCTAGTGCTGTTCGAGTACCGAAAGAATCACTCCTACCACGAGATCGACGAAATCCGCCAACTGGTGCGTTTGGCTGAAGGGATGGGCAAGGCTGACGTGCTGCGCGTGGACGCTGCAGAGAGGGCGATGCGGGCGCTCACGACTTTCGACGCCTACTGCAAGGCGGCGGGCGTCGAAGAGGTCTGCATCACCGCGACGAGCGCCGTGCGTGAGGCGTCTAACGGCGAGAACTTTTTAGACGAGGTGAGGAGCCGCACCAGCCTCGAGCCGCGCATCTTGTCCGACGAGGAAGAGGCGTATTACGAAGCCGTTGCCGCCGCGAACAGCCTCCCTTTTAGCGACGCTTACGTCTTCGATATCGGCGGGGGCAGCGCTGAGATGAGCAAGCTCGAGGGGCGCAAGATGACCCAAGCGAATTCCTACACCATCGGCGCGCTGCGCATGACCGAGCAGTTCTTGACCTCCGATCCGCCCAAGAAAAAAGAGGTCAAGGCGCTTGTAAAGCACGTCAGAGGGCTGATGAGCGACTTCGAAGGCTGCGCCGAAGACCTGCCTCTTATCGGCATGGGCGGCACGCTCCGCAACCTCGCCAAAATCCAAATCGACCGCGACTCTCATTCCGGCGACCTCGTGCACCACTACGTTTTGAGCAAAGACGATTTGGAGGACATCACCGAAGACCTCTTGGACATGAAAGTTGAAGACATCCGCGACGACGTCTCCGGGCTCAAGTCAGACCGCGCGGACATCATCACGGCGGGCGCGGTGACGGCTCTGGAGGTGCTCAAGATCACGGGCGCATCCAGCTACGTCATCTGTGACCAGGGCCTGCGCGAGGGGCTCTTCTACGGCTACCTCTTGGACAGAGACCCACCCCTGTTCGAGAGCGCAGAAGAACTCCGCGACTTTAGCGTGCGCAACTTGGAGCGGCTTTACTACGACAACGAGTCCCACAATGATCACGTCCAGAAGCTCGCTCTAGACCTCTTCGATCAGCTCAGCACGCTGCACGGCTACGGCGACGCCGAGCGAGACCTCTTGGCGGCGGGCGCACGCCTCCACGACATCGGTATGGCGGTTGCGTACGACGACCACGAGGAGCACGGTTTTTACATCATGATGAACCGCCCCTTGCCGGGCTACACCCAGCGCGAGCAGGCGCTCATCGCCCTGCTGGTGCGCTACCACCGCGACGACGATTCGCCCGAGGACGAGGGCTTAGACGACCTCTTAAAAGACGGCGACATGGAACGCCTCGCCAAGCTCGCGGCGCTGCTGCGCTTAGCGGAGTACTTGGAGCGGAGCAAGGCGCAGAACGTCAAAGAGGTCAGGTGTCACGTCGGCAAGGGATACGTGCAGATCGAGGCACTTGCTGACACGGACGTTTCGACTGAGGTGCAAGAGGCAAACTTGCGTAGCGAGCTGTTCGCGGAGGCGTATGGGGTCGAGGTGGAGATTGTGCAGCGGTTTTAATATGCGAATCAAGATTTGCGGCATCACCAGAGTCGAGGACGCTCTAGCGGCGGAAGAAGCGGGCGCGGACGCGGTTGGGCTCATCTTTGCGGAGCGGTCTAAGCGCCTCGTAACGTTAGGACAAGCCGCCGAGATCAGCAGCGTGTTGGGTCCGTTTATTTCCCGTGTCGGCGTTTTCGTCAACGCGCCTCTGGGTGAGGTTTTGGAAGCTGCGCGGACGCTCAAGCTTGCAGCGGTCCAACTTCACGGACAGGAGAGCGCCGCGTACGCCGCTGAACTCCGGCCTCACATTCAGGTTATCCGGGCGGTCTCGTTTCACGCCGGGCTTGACGTGGAGAGGTTGCAGGACTTTCCAGCGGACGCATTTTTGATAGACGGGCTCCAACCGGGGAGCGGCGAGCGGTTCGAGTGGTCCCTAGCCGAACACTTAAAAGGTCTTCCGCGCTTCATCTTAGCGGGCGGCTTGACGCCTGAGAACGTCGCGGAGGCGGTGAATATCTTGCAGCCCTACGCGGTAGATGTCGCCTCGGGCGTGGAGCTGAGCCCCGGTATCAAGGGAAAAGTCAAGATACAGGACTTTGTACGCGCCGCTAAGCGAGCCGCAAGCTCCCGGCATGGTCCACAGGGTTATCCACAGTTATCCACAGGTTAGCCACAGCCTGTGGATAACGCACGAAGCCCCACCAGTACGTAAAAACTGCGCTCGAGAAGTCAGAAACGCCGTCTGTGACGCATTTTCTAGCATTGTGAAGAATTTACAATCGCCTAACAAATTTGTCACCCCTTTGTCAAGCGTCAAAGTTATCCACAGTTTAGAGCGGACTTATCCACAGGTGTTGGCGTACACTGAGGCACAAAATGGAGGCGAAAAGTGACGGATAGACGGGTTTTGTGGCACGTTGGACAGGTTTTGAATGTGGAGTATTTACGAACAGAAGGAGCAGGCTGTCATCCTGCTCGCGCGAGTAGGGCGTTGAGCTTGCGAAGGGTCTTCAAAAGAGCAATGAGTTCCGAGCAACGAGCAGTGAGTGAAAATCAAAAGCCCTTCACTCACTGCTCGTTGCTCATTGCTCGCTACTTCCTAGTTCGCTACGCTCATGACGTACCTCATTTTTTAGCTGACAGAATACTCAGAGTTCGCCGTGGATAAGCTCGAGACCAACCTCTCCCTAGAAGAGCGTCGCAACGACCCCTTTCACGCGCAGAAGAGGTCTTGGGCGGAGCACACTTCAGGCTTGCAAAAAGAGCGTGAACGAGTGGCGAAGGGCGGCGGCGAGAAAGCCGTCAAGCGGCAGCACAGCAAGAACCGTTTGGTGGCGAGGGAGCGCATTGCCAAGTTGATCGACAAGGACACGCCGTTCGACGAACTGATGACCTTTGCGGGCGACGGGTTGTATGAAGAGGTCGGCGGTGCGCCTGCTGGTGGAACGGTGGCAGGCATCGGCAAGGTGGCGGGGCGCGACTGGCTGATCGTCGCGAACGACGCCACGGTCAAGGCGGGCGCGTTCTTTCCGATTACGGCGAAAAAGGTGATTCGGGCGCAGACCATCGCCTTGGAAAATCACCTACCGACGATCTACCTCGTGGATTCAGCGGGCGTGTATCTGCCGATGCAAGACGAGATTTTCCCTGACCAGGACGACTTCGGGCGCGTCTTCTACCTCAACGCCCGCATGAGCGCGCTGGGCATCCCGCAGATGGCGGCGATCATGGGGAACTGCGTGGCGGGCGGGGCGTACCTGCCCGTCATGTGCGACACGCTCATCATGACGGAGGGCTCGGGGCTCTATCTGGCAGGCCCGGCACTGGTCAAAGCCGCCATTGGGCAAGAGGTCAGCAGCGAGGATTTGGGCGGCGCGGCGATGCACGCGGAGATCGCGGGGACCGTGGACTATCACGAGCCCGACGACGAGAGCGCCTTAAAGAGGTTGCGCAGCCTAGCAGGGACGTACGCGCCCGCCAAGTTAGCGCCCTGGGCGAAGGACAGGGAAGAGATCAAAGAACCCAAGCTCAAGCCGCAAGACCTCTTGGGCATCGTGCCACCCGAAGGGGGCAAGCGTCCTTATGAGGTGCGCGAGGTCATTGGACGACTCGTAGACGGCTCCACCTTCGACGAGTACAAAGCCAAATTCGGCAAGACGATTGTCTGCGGGACGGCGCGGCTGGGCGGTTACGCCGTCGGCATTGTAGCGAATCAGAAGACTGCTGTGAAGTCGCAGGGGAAGCTCCAAGTCGGCGGCGTCATCTACGGCGACGCGGCGGACAAGGCGGCGCGCTTTATTCTCAACTGCAATCAGATGGGAATTCCTTTAATCTTCCTCCACGACGTCAACGGCTTTATGGTCGGGCGCGAGAGCGAACACGAGGGCATCATCCGGCGCGGCGCGAAGATGGTCAACGCAGTCTCGAACAGCGTTGTACCGCGTCTCAGCGTTATTTTGGGCGGTTCGTACGGCGCGGGGCACTACGCCATGAGCGGCAAGGCGTACGCGCCGCGCTTTATCTTCGCGTGGCCGAGCGCCAAGTACAGCGTGATGGGCGGTCAGCAGGCCGCGAAAACGATTCTGGACATTCAGGCAGCGCAGCTTAAACGTGCAGGCAAAGAGCCCGACGACGAAGAGATTGCTACCTTGTACGAGCAGATTCGCGGCGACTTTGACCGCGCTCTGGACATCCGCTACGCGGCGGCGCGGCTCTGGGTGGATGAGGTGATCTTGCCCTTAGAGACTAGAGACAGACTTATCCGAGCGTTGGACGCTTGTGCGCAGAATGCGGAGATGGAGGAACTGAAAGTCGGCGTATTTCAGGTGTAAAAGCTAGTCAGCATCTCAGCACTTCAGCTAGTTAGGAAAGACTAAAAACCTGAGATGCTAACTAGCTGACAGGCTGACGGGCTATTTTTCAGCGCTACACGCCCGTGAACTTCGTCCAACTCGAGCCCCTTCTACCTCTTTACCTGTCATACTGTATCTATGAACAACGCACCGTCTGAGCCCGCGTCCCGCCTTGTTGTTGTTGCAGCGTCGGCGGGGGGGCTCGTGGCGTTAGAAACGCTCCTCTCGCACCTGCCCGAGAGCTTCCCCGCTCCGCTCGTCATCGTGCTGCACCTCTCGCCAGACCACCGCAGCCGGATGGCAGAAATTCTAGGGCGCTATACGGACATGCACGTGAAGCAGGTCGAAGAGGGCGACACGCTCCAGGCGGGAACGGTCTACTGTGCGCCGCCGGACTTTCACGTATTAGTGACAGATAAAAGGAGGCTCACCCTGACGCACACGGTTCAAGTTCAGTACGTGCGCCCCTCGGCGGACGCGCTCTTCGAGTCAGCGGCAACGGTCTACGCGCAAGAGGTCATCGCGGTGGTGCTCTCGGGTACGGGCCGCGACGGCAAAAATGGTACCAAAGTCGTCAAGGAGAAAGGCGGCGTGACCCTGGCGCAAGACGAGGCGAGCGCGCAACATTTCGGGATGCCCAGAGCGGCGATTGAGACGGGCGCGGTGGACTTCGTGCTGCCCCTGGAGGCACTCGCGGCGAAACTGCTCGAGCTGACCTCTTCAAGGGTCGATTCCGACGCCGGCCAACCCATTGAGAGAACCCCGTGAGCGCCTTTGACGGTCCAGAAAACGATAAGGTGCAAGCCCAGGATAGAGCGGCGTTTGAGGACTTGCTCGAGTACTTAAACGTCAAGCGCAGCATCGACTTTACGGGCTACAAGCGCACCTCTTTGATGCGGCGCTTCGAGCGGCGGATGCAAGTCGTCGCGGTGGAATCGTTCAGTGACTACCTCGACTATTTGGAGGTCCACCCCGAAGAGTTCGATTTGCTCTTCAATACCGTCCTGATTAACGTGACCTCTTTTTTTCGCAACGAGGCGGCGTGGCGCGCGCTTGACGAAGAGGTCATCGCGCCGCTTGTGGCGCAAAAGGCGGATGGGCCCATTCGCGCCTGGAGTGCGGGCTGCGCGACGGGCGAAGAGGCGTACACGCTCGCCATCTTGCTCGCCGAGGCGCTGGGCGCGAACGCCTTTCGCAAACAGGTCAAGATTTACGCCACCGATATCGACGAGGAAGACCTCGTGCGTGCGCGGGGGGGAGTCTATAGCGCGGATAGGGTCGCGGATGTGGACGCGGACCTCTTGGAGCGCTACTTCGAGTACGCCTCGGGCAGCTACGTCTTTCGGAGCGACTTGCGCCGCTCTGTGATCTTCGGGCGGCACAACTTAGTGAGCGACGCGCCCATCTCGCAGCTCGACCTCTTGGTCTGCCGCAACACGCTGATGTACTTTAACCGCGAACTGCAGAGCCGCGTTTTGGCGCGTTTTCACTTCGCGCTCAAGGAGGGCGGCACGCTCTTTTTGGGCAAAGCCGAGACGATGCTCTCGCGCTCGGAGCGCTTTAAGCCGCTCAGCCTCAAGCACCGGCTCTTCACGAAGTCCGAAAGTGGGAGCTTGCGCGAACGCCTCCTCACGCTGACCCAAGCGGGCGGCGAAGAGGGGGGGCGGTGGGTGGCGCAAGAGGTGCGGCTGCGCGAGGTTGCTTTTAACGTGTCGCCCGAAGCGCAAATTGTGGTGGACGCCAGAGGGCGGCTCGCGCTCGCCAATACCCGCGCCCGCACCCTCTTTGATATCTCCGACGAGGACATCGGGCGCAACTTTCAAGATCTCAGGCTCTCCTATCAGCCCACCGAACTGCGCACCCATATCGACAGCGTGCTGGAGACGCGCGAGCTTATTCACTTGGGCAGCCTCGAGTACGCTTCCGAAGGCGACGTGCTCCACTTGGACGTGCAGATCGTCCCGCTGGTCAATGGCGGCAACGGCTCTGGCAACGGGATAAAAGCGCTAGGCGTCAGCATCCTCTTTCGCGACGTGAGCGTACACAAGCGCTTACAGAACAGCCTCGAGCTGTCCAACACGGAGCTAGAGACCGCCTACGAAGAGCTTCAGTCCACCAACGAAGAGCTAGAGACCACCAACGAAGAGCTTCAGTCTACGGTGGAGGAGTTGGAGACCACCAACGAAGAGATGCAGAGCACTAACGAAGAGCTTGAAACGATGAACGAGGAGATGCAGTCCACTAACGAAGAGCTTGAGACGATGAACGAAGAGATGCGCCGCCGCACCGAAGAGGTGGACCGCTTAAACATCTTTTTGGAGTCCATTTTAGGCAGTTTGCGCGCGGCGGTCATCGTCCTGGACTATCAGTTCAATATCTATATCTGGAACGCCCGCGCCGAAGACCTGTGGGGGCTACGCGCCGACGAGGTGGCGGGGCGTTCGCTCTTCACCTTGGATATTGGCGTCGATGTGGACGCCCTAAAAGCGCCCGTACGGGCTTGTCTAACGGATAGGTCCAAACACGAAGAGGTCGTATTAAAGGCGCTCAATCGGCGCGGCAGAACATTTCAGTGCCGCGTGACCTGTACGAGCTTCGACGCGCTGGACAACGATTTGCGGGGGGTTATTCTGCTTATGGAAGAGGGGGCGGCAAATGGACGAGCGTGACAAAAGCGAGGCGGCGGAAGCAGAGGCGAAAGCGCAAGAGGTAGAAGCGTTGGCGCAGAAGCTCGAGGCGGAAGTCGCTAGGGCAAAAAAGAGTACAAAGAGGTTGGAAACGACGATCGAACGCGCGGAAGCGGGGATTCATAAACTCGAGGACCAGTCCCACGGCTTCGAGCAGACCCTCCACGACGCCCACGACGAACACCACGAGACTGAGGCGAAAGTGGCTAAGTTAGATGAGCTAGAGACCGATTCTAGGCCCGACTCGGCTGCGGGTTTAGATGCTGACTTAGATGCTGAAGAGAGTACAGATGTACCTAAAGAAACGTAAGCAAACGTCTAGTTCTAAACCGTAAAAGACGCTACACTTTCTTATAGGAAACTATAGAAGTTCTAGGATGACCCCAGGGAGATATGCGGAAGGGACACTGTAAAACCGTGACTACCGGCTTTACCAAACGCATCGAAAAATTGCAGGGCTACATCGCCACCTTGAAAGACCGCACGGATAACCCCGTACTTGCCGACTTAGAGGTATACGAGCAGCTTTCGACTACCTTAGAGGAGCTTCAAGTCGCTGAGGAAGAGTTGACGCAGCAAAACGAGGCGCTCATCCAGGCGCAAGAGGGATTAGAGCGCGAGCGCCAGCGCTACCGCGACCTCTTCGAGTTCGCGCCGGACGGCTACCTTGTCACGGATACCTCGGGCGTGATTCGCGAGGCGAACCGCGCCGCCGAGCGTCTTCTAGGCAAACCGACTGACTACTTGCGCGGCAAACCTCTGTCAGTCTACTTGCGTAGCAGCGCCCAACCCGACTTTCGCCAGGCGTTAGCGCGACTGGCGCGGCGAGAGGAAGAGGTGGAAGCGGCGCAGCCCGAACGCTGGGAGTTGCAACTTAAAATGCAGCGTGAAGAGCGAGCGCCCACCGTCGAAGTCAAGGTGGTGCAGGTTAAAGAGGGTGATATGGTGACCCTGCGCTGGGGGCTGCGCGACATCTCTGAACGCAAAGAGATGGAGGAGGCGCTCAGGCGCTCCCAACTCCGCTTCCGCCAAGCCTTTCGCATCGGTCCCGTTGCTGCGATCATCACCTCTTTAGAGGACGGAACGCTCCTAGAGGTCAACAGCGCCTTTGAGCGGCTCACGGGCTACGCTCATGATGAGGCGCTAGGGCGCACGAGCGAGGCGCTAGGCTTGTGGGCGTCCGCCGAAGACCAGAAAACGATTCGGCAGGCGACGGACGACAAGGGCGCGTACCGTGAGGTCGAGCTGCATATACGCACCAAACACGACGATATACGCAATATCTTGTCCTCTACCGAAATCATCGCGCTCAACGGCAAAAACGGTATGTTGCATATGTTTTACGACATCACTAAGCGCAAGCAGAGCGAAGAGGAACTGATGCAAGCTATCAACACGGTCATGCAAGATACCGCCTGGTTCAGCCGCTCGGTGGTTGAAAAGCTCACGCAGCTTCAAGCCGGCGAGCTTGACCCCAAGATGGTCTCTGAGCTGACCAAGCGCGAACGCCAAGTGCTAGAGCGCGTGGCGCAGGGTCACTCCAACGAGGCGATTTCAGAGGACCTGGGCATCGCCAAACAGACCGTGCGCAACTACGTGACGCGCGTCTATGAGAAGTTGGGCGTACACACCCGCGCCGAAGCCGTCGTGTGGGCGCGTGAGCGGGGGCTGTCGGGCTGAGTGAGGATAGAACAGCGAGGATAGAACGCGGCGAAACGTAAAAGTCGAATGCCGCCCTCCTTCTGCTGTCTTCACGCGACGATAAGGGGTTTCAACCCCTTGTTTCAGATAAGGTCCAGCTAGCCAACCCGAAGCGTTTGCTGGTTACGAAGTTTCCCTCCAGGAAAGCAAAATTCCATAACGGAGTTTATGTATAGCAGGTATCATCTGGTTTGAGCCAATCTCACGAGATAAAACACTGTGCAGCACGCACATCATGAGATGATACCTGCGTGATTCAAGCTCAGTACTTCTGCTAACCGCTGTAGTAGCAGGTATCAAAGTCTGTCTCACTAACGTTCGGAGCTAGTTTGAAATGTTCTCACTGTTCGAAGTGGCGTTACTAGGCAGCAAACTTGCGTCCCTGCGGGCTTTCAGACTGCTCGCTTCCGCGGAGCAGCTTTCAGAAACGTAGCACGCACGTTTGGTGATGACGCCTTTAGCGTTGCCAAAACTTCCGTCTCCCGCCTTTGGCGAAAGCCTACGGAAAGCGCTCATCTGTCTCAGTATGTCTTGGAACCGTTATAGGTAATCAATCAGAACCCGTATTACACCGTTTTTGCCCAGGGGGAGTGAAGCAGCAAGGCGAAAGGGAAACTTCGTAACTGAAGGGACTTGCTATAGGTACATCTACCTCTATACACAACTTTCCTTTTTGTGTACTCTTAGAGGTAAACAGCAGTCTATAAGACTTAGCTAAGAGGTTGATAGAGTCAACTTCAAGAGTCTTCTGGGCTGTCGCACGTCTACTTTGGGGGTGGAGATGACGCATTTTGGGGAGTATTTCAAACTTTTAGAACGTCTAGACGCTTCGCTAGGGCCCACAGCGGAGTCCGCATCGGCGAAGGAGTTTTCAGAAAAAGAGTTAGAGACGCGGCTTCGGGAGCTTGGCTACATCGTGCGGCGCGACGAGCGGCTCGAGCCCTGGCAGCGCACCGTCCTCTTGGAGCAACTTTTCTTGCTGCAGCGCCCCGCGCCTGAATCTAAGCGCACGCATGATGCGTGAGTACCCCTTTAACTGAGCCCTATATCACTAGTACAAGAGGGTGTTATCTGCTTTAATGAAGCTACGGCGCAACTGCCGTACTTCGCCGGGGGGCTAGAGCCCACAGGACCCTATGCGGTTCTTGTGGGCTGTTTTTTGGACGGCTAAGCGTGCCACTGTCCCAACATCTTACGGACCGCGACGATCTGCCCTAGATGATAGGCGTTGTGGTCAGCGATGAGCAGGAGTTGGCGCAAATAGGTACGCCCTTCGCCGTGCGGGATGCTCGCGGTCAGGTCAGGAATGCGTTCGGCGTCCTGTGCTAGCGCGACCGCCTCGTCTAAACCGCTTTCAAACCCCCTGCGGGTCTCTTGCCACGTCTCTTCGGGTAGAAAGGAGAGGTTTTCAGGCCAGTATTCGCCCGGCCACTCAGGCGACGTCCACGCCGGGTCCGTGGTGTAGCGCAAAATATCCTCTTGCGCCACGCGCGTGTGTTCCAGAAGTTGCCAGATCGAGTGGAGGCCGGGGTGGCGGTGCGCCCGCCACTCCGGTTTAAGGTCCTCTAGGGCGTGCTCTAAAGTCACGTGTGCCTGCGCCCCGCGCAAAAGTTTGATGACCTCTTCGCGGAGCGTTTCATCGCTCACTAGCTTAGCCCTAGCGCATGGTTTAGGAAGTGTGCGATGTGGGGCGCAGCGTTGAGAGCGTCCTCTACTACGTTGGGGCGGCTCAAAAGGCGCACCAGGGCGACGACTAAGCCGATGAGCAGCGCAACAACGACGAGGACGAGCACGATGCGCACGACGACTTGCAAGTTCGAGCGTACCTCGCCGGGGGCTTCTTTGTTGGGTTCAGCCATAGGTCTCCTTCTGGGGCTCGAGCCCTGCTCGAGCCTAAACACCTCGAGATACTGCGGGTTGGAAGAGGTCATCCAACCAAGAAACAGCCACCAAGTCTACCCCATCGGCGCTTCACAGACTTCGAAGTGCCTTTACTCCAACCAGGGCTCGTTGCCGGGCTTCCACTTCACGGTGCAGCCCGCGGCGTACGTCTCGGGCTCCGCGACGGCTTCGCCGCTCAGCAGGGCGTCGAGCGCGTCTTGCAATTCGTGGGTGCGCGCTTTCTCGGGTTCTTTGAGGTTGTCGTCGATCCTGCCGTGATAGGCGAGCGTGCGCCTCTCATCAAAGACGAGCAGCTCGGGCGTGCGAAAGGTGCGGTACGCCTTCGCGACCTCTTGTGTCTCGTCGTAAAGGTATGGGAAGGGGAGCGCGTGCGCCTCCGAAAACGCCTGCATCGCCCCAAAGCTGTCGTCGGGGTATTGCGCTGCGTCGTTCGAGTTGACCATCACGAACTGAACACCCTTAGCGCCGTACTCGCTCGCCAACCTCTTCAGCCTGTCCAAAGCCGCGAGGACGTAAGGGCAGTGGTTGCAGCCCTGGACGTAGACGAAGACGGGCGCGTCAACGTCGCTGAGACGGTAGGGTTTGTCGTCCACGCCAAGCAGCGCGAAGTCGGGCGCGCTCGCGCCGATGGGAAGCGGCTCGGGGTGATTTTTGAGGCGGGTTTTCACGGGGTCCTCCTGAGGGTGTCGTACGCTTGTTGTGACTTTTAGGTGGAGCGACAGGGAAATGAGGAGAGGTAGCGGTTCTCCTTGAATCCCCTCTCTCCTTTACCTTTCAGCCGACGCCGCACTGCTACAATAAACCTATGATACACCCCCGGAGCCTGCTCCAATGAGCTTTCTCGCGCCGCAATTTCTGTGGCTGCTGCTCGCGTTACCCGCTGTGGTGGCGCTGCACTTCGTGCGCAGCAGGCGGGAGCGCGTAGACGTGTCGGCACTCTTTTTGTGGCGGCAAGCCGCGCAGCTCGCCGAGCGCCGCCGCCGCTTCTCCCCGACGTGGCTGCTCGCTTTACAGCTCCTCTTCGTGAGTTTAGCGGCGCTCGCTCTGGCACAGCCCAGCCTGAACGCGGGCGGCGCGCCGGAGCGCGTGCTGATCCTCGACGCTTCGGCGAGCATGGCGGCGCGTGGGGGCGGCGGCGCACGGCTGGAGAGCGCCAAGGCGCAAGCGGCGGACCTCATAGGCGGTGCCGGGCGCGTCGCCATCGTCCGCGCCGGCTTAGACGCCACCACGTGGCAGCCGCTCAGCGCCAACGAGGCCGCTGTCCGCCGCGCCTTGGCGGACCTCCGCGCGGCGGACGCCAGCGCCGACTTGCAGCGCGCGGTTGACCTAGCCGCCGCAGTCGCGCCCGGCGCAGAACTGCACCTCTTTAGCGACAACTTAGCGGGTGTGAGCCCCCCGCCCGAGACCGACTTCACGTTTCACCCTGCCATTCGAGCCGGCGCGTCCGAGAGTGCCGCCCCTGCTGAGCGCCCCGCCAACTGGGGCATCAGCGCGTTCGATTTGCGCAACCAGCAGCTCTTCGTCTCGGTGGTGAGCAGCGCGCGCCGCCCGCAGGAGGTCACGCTGAGCGTCACGAGGAGCGGCGGGGCGGACGGGAGTGAAGCAGATGATGGCAGAATCGTCGCGCAGACCTCGCTGCTCGTGCCGAGCCAGGGGCAGGCAAACACCTCATTCCCCGTAGAGGACATGACAGGTTTCTACCGCGCCGCGTTGGAGGTGCCGGGCGGGGACGCGCTCGCCCTCGACGACGAAGCCTTCGCAGGCAGCCGCACCCTGAACGTGGTGGTGACGCCGCCGACGCCGCGTTTGGAGCGCGTCTTGCGCGTTTTGCCGGGCATGTCCGTGCGGAGCGTGCAGACGGTGCAAGAGGGGCTAGCCTACGACGTTCTGGTCTCCTCTAGCGCCCCGCCCGAAACCCTTTCGCCGGGGCGCTACCTCTTCTTCAGCCCGCCGAGCGAGGAGCCGCGCTACGCGCAAATTGCCGACTGGGACCGGAGCAACCCGCTCCTGCGCTTCGTCGATCTGACCGGCGTGACGGTGGGTTTGCCGCCGGAGGACGCTTCCCCTACAGGCGACTGGCGCACGCTCGCCGAAACGAGTGACCTCTCCCCCGCCGCGCTGCACCTGAGCGAGCCGGGTGTCGAGGCGTTCTGGCTGCGCTTTCACCCCTCCCAGACCGATCTAGTACGGCGCGTCGCCTTCCCCATCCTCATGGCGAACCTCATGAGCACCTTTCGCGGCGAGCCGCGCTTACCGCTCGGCGCGCCACTACCTAGTGAAACGGCGGGTGAAACAGCAGATGGGACAGTGGGTGAAGCGGCGGGCGCGGCGGACGGTGTCGCTCGAGCGACGGAGCCGGGTATCTACACCGTAGGCGGCGCACCCTACAGCGTGAGTCTTCTGAGCGCAGCGGAGTCGCGCCTAGAGAGCAGCTTGCCGAGCGCTCAAAACAGCGAGGCGTCGCCCCTCACCGTTAGCACCGAACGCAGGCGCAACTTGGGGCTCTGGCTCACCCTCGCCGCGCTGCTCGTGCTCGTCGGCGAGTGGCTCCTGTGGTCACAGGCCCGGGGCGGCGGCTGGGTCTCGAGGCGCTAACAGCAACTACTCAACCTCCCGTAACGTACCCACCACGTCGAAGCGCACCGTCACCTCGTCGTCCACCGTCGTGCCCAAAAAGCTCGGACGGTTCATGTCGTAGTCGCTCAGGAGCACACCAAACGCACCCGCCGCGCGGAGGGTGCCGTTCTCGCGCGAGACCTCGGCTGGCACCGTGACCTCGTTCGTCACGCCGTGCAGCTCGAGCCGCCCTACAAGCTCCACACGCTTCGTCTCACCTTCAGCCAAGCTCGCCGCGTCCGCCTGAACCCCTTGAGCGCTCAAGGTGATTGTCGGATACTGCCCCGTCTCGAAGACGCCGCGCCGCGCGTTGGCGTCGCGAATCACGTTGCCCGAATTGAATTTGCCAGGGTCTAAGGTAGCCTCGAGGCTCAGCTCGCTGAGCGCCTCGTCGTCGAACGTCAGCTCGAGCGTTTCTAAAGGCGCACGCCCCTGCCACGTGGTGTTCGGGTCAGAAGCTTCGTACTCGACGAAGCTCTCGCCCCCCAACTCAGCGCGGTACGTCGTCGCCATGACGGTGACCGTGAGGAGAACGGCGAGCAGAGCGAGAAAGCGCCGCAGCGCAGTGTTTAGCGTTTTGGTCATAACTTTAGTATGGCGCGTTGGCTAGGTCTAAAAGGTAAGAGGTGTTTCATATCGGAAGGTATAACTCAGTATCTGGCACCTTCTTTCCCTACGTTTCACGTCAACCTAAAATTTATGTGCGCTTCACCGCTTTTCTCAGAGAATACGAGGTATGTTATAGGAGCAAAGGGGCGGTCCCCTCGTCTACACGAGGCGCTATACTGATAGCATTTCCACGTTTCATTGCTACAGCAATGAAACGTACGAGCGGATGCGTTCACGAAGTCGCCAGTGGGAGCGAAGTGACGCGCAAGCCTTGAAGAAATAGTGTACGAAGTTCTGCGAAGCAACGCCCTCACTTAGTGCGGCGAAGCGTGGAACTGCTGTGACATCTAAACAAGAATTGCTTGAATGAAAGCCACAAGATTGGAAGGAGATCGGATGAAGTCAAAAGGAACCCTCGTCACCGCGCTTATCGTCTTGACGGTTATCTTTGCCGCGTTTAACTGGGGGGCGCTATCCACCTACTTGCCCATCAACTTCCTCTTTTTCCAGGTCCAGCTTCCGCTAGGGCTCTTCCTCATCGGCGCGATTCTCGCCGCGTGTTTGCTCTTTTTGTTGCTCTCACTCTTTAGGCGGGCGGGACAACTTAGGCAGATCACCCACCTAGAGAAGCAGAATGACCATTTACGCGCCCAACTCGACAGACGCCGCAACGAAGACCTCGCGGGGCTCGAGGAGCGCATAGGCAAGAAACTCGACGGCTTAGAAACCCGTATGTCTGAGAGCGACAGCGGCTTTCGCACCGTCGTCAGCGAGCACACCAGCCACATCGAGGCGCACGAACGCGCCCAAGTCGAGCGCTTAGAAGAGCGCGTCCTCCTGATGCGCAACGAACTCGCCGCCGACATCGCCCAAGTCGAAACCTCTCTAAGAAAGAGCCTACCCTCCTCCGGGTCCGGGACGCCCAGCACCGCTACGTCTTCAGCCAACATGTCTACCAAGCCGGACATCACCATCGTTGACAAAGAGGTGAAGCGAGTACCGTAAGGAAAAAGCAACGAGCAATGAGTAACGAGTAAAAACCAAAAACTCATTGCTCACCGTTCGTTCCTTCGGAGGCTAACGCGCACCAGCTTGACTGGATTGCTTTCAACTCATTGCTTCCTTCACTTGTTCTGCAAAGTGACGGAACTCGCCTCTCTATCTGCTACGCTAAAGCTATGAGTGAACAAGCGACACACCCTCCAGCCGAGCAAAACGGAAGCGCGAACGTGCCCACCGAAGAGACGCTTTTAGAGGCGCTCAAAGTCGTGAAAGACCCCGAAATCCCCGTGAACGTCGTGGACTTGGGACTCATCTACAGCGTCGACGTCAAAGACGAAGGCGAAGTCGATATCGAGATGACCTTGACCAGCATGGGTTGCCCCGTCCAGGACATGATTCAAGCGGACGCCGAACTCGCCTGCATGAAAGTTGACGGCGTGAAAAAAGTCAACGTCGAGTTCGTGTGGTCGCCGCCCTGGTCACCGGAGAAGATGTCGGATGACGGCAAGAAGCAGATGCGGATGTTCGGGTTCAATATTTAGAACTTCGGCACAAGCGAAATTTTTACGAGCATCTTGAGAGGTCACGCTCTATCATGACCTCATGCGCGACTTCCTCATCTTCCTCGTCTTCTGTGCTGTAGTCTTTTTCGGGGTGGGCGAGTGGCGCGGCTGGTACGTGGGCGTCCCGCCGCAGACGCCCATCCTCGCCTACAAAACGACGACGGACGCCTCTTACATGCGGCGCGTCACCTCAGCGGACGGCTTTCCTCTGATCCTGAGCGGCGAAGTCAAGCGCGGCACGCTCACCGTTGAAGGCACGTATGAGAAGCAGAGCAGCTTCCAGACCGGCAAAGCGGGCGGACCCGAGCGCGTTATGTTCAGGCAAACTTATTACAAGGGCGAAGAGGTCGACCTCTCACAGATGCTTAAAAGAGGTCAGGGGATTTACCGCGTGAAGCTGACCCTGGAGGACACCTCGGGCACCTTCCGCTTAGAGTTGCCCACAGGTGACCAGCTTTAGCGCTTTCTACCTGCGACGAACGTAAGGACCACTGCTGAACCCCCGAGTAACAACACTAACGAGAATGCCCGCCCGATCCCAAAGAGGTCCGCGCTCATTCCTAAAAGCTGCGGATTGATGAGGATGGCGAGACCGATGGCGGATGAACTGCGGGCGCTGATGCGGTCTGCGTAGTTGGGCAAAGCGTCCGTCGCATTGGCGAGCCCCAGCGGAAAGAGCCCCGCCGCGCCAAAGCCGACGATGGCAAGCCCGATAATTTTGAGTGGCAGCGTCGTCCCTAACCAAAAAAGTGGAAAGCCCCCCAAGAGAATAAAGAGGTAGACCAGCAAGAGCGCGCGGCTTCCCTGAGTTTTCGCTAAGCGGCTCCCGACGAAACGCCCCGCCACGCCCGCACCAATAAACACGGCGACGAGTGAGGCGGCGCGGCTTTCCGTGAGGTTGAGGCTCGAGACCATAAAGTCCGCACTCCAGAGCGCCACGCACCACTCCGCTGATACCCCTAAGAAGAGAATCGCCCAGTAGAGCCAAAAGATACGGGGCAGCCGTTTCGACTCAGCGCTACTCTCCGTAGGCTGCGGAAAGGGCGTTCCCCTTAAACTCAGCGCCATCAGCAGCCACACCCCGACGACGAGAAAGAGCGCGACGCGCCAGCCGAGCCCAACCTCTTCAAAGCCGCCTACTAGCAGCGGCAAGAAGCTCGCGCTCACCGACGCCGCCAAGTTCGCCTCCATAAACGCAACCGGGCGAAAGTGTTGATGCGCGTTCGACAGCGTCGCCTGCACGATAACGAAGAGCAGCGTGCCGAGCGTGCCCATCACCAGCGTACCGAAAATCGTCACGTAAGCGCTCTGCCCCGTCGCTAAAAACAGCGTGCCCACCGCCATGCCCGCGCCGCCACCCCAAAAGGCGCGGCGCTGTCCGAGCCTGCGAATTACCCCGTCACCGAAGAGCCCGACGAGCACCATCCCCAGCGCAAAGGCGCTCGCGTGCAGTCCGCCTACCGTGTAGCTGAGCCCCAGTTCGCGGCGTAGAAAGGGCATGGTCGGGCCGAGCGCCGACTGTGAATAGGCGAAGTACGCCAGCATTCCGTAGGCGAGCCAGGTGAAGCGGGTGCGTTGGAAAGTTTGGGTGCTCACTCGTAGTGCCTAGTTAAGCAGCAAGCCACAACATCTATGAAGTCTTCTCTAACTCGCGTTTAATCAGTTCGGCGTCTGTAACACACTGCCTGAGAAGGTTATCAGGCTCGGTTCCTTTATTTGATACAGTCCGACCAAACAAATCTGAGCCTTCCACAAGATATACGTCCGCTGAAACTTCTTCTATTCGAAAGAACCATCCTTCGAGATAGTCTTCAATCGGAAATTGCTGAAGCAATTCGCTTCTCGACTTTGGGCAAATCAATCTTTTCATATCTACCCCTTGCGCATCTCCGCCAACTTATCCCACTGCTCACTCGTCACCTCATCCAAAATATTAAACTCCCCCGCCCCCCATGTCGTCTCGCCCCCATCAATATGAATGAGGTCGCCCGTGATAAAACCGGAAGCGTCCGAGATGAGGTATGAGGCGAGGTTGGCGAGTTCTTCGTGCCGTCCGACGCGCCCCAGCGGGATGCGCTTTTCGAACAGCTCTTGAATCTCATCGGTAGGCATGAGGCGGCTCCACGCGCCTTCGGTGGGGAAGGGTCCGGGGGCGATGGCGTTTAGGCGGATATTATACTTGCCCCATTCCGCCGCGAGCGATTTGGTGAGGCTCACAACGCCCGCTTTAGCCGCAGCCGAGGGCGCGACGTAGCCCGAGCCGGTCATGGCGTAGGTCGTGGCGATGTTGAGCACGACGCCCGGCTGCTGCTTCTCAATCCAGCGCTTACCGAGGTCTAGGGTGCAGTAAAAGGTGCCGTGCAAAACGATGTTGAGAACAGCGTCCACCGCGCGGTGAGAGAGGCGTTCGGTGGGCGAGATGAAGTTACCGGCGGCGTTATTCAGCAGCACGTCAATCTGCCCGAAGTGACCCTCTACCGCGTCCATCATCTCACTTACTTGCTCGGGGTCGCGCACGTCTACGGTGGTGGTGAAGACTTCGCCGCCAGTGGCGTCCATCATCTCCTGGGCGGCTTGGTCTAAGACCTCTTGGCGGCGGCTCGAGATGGCAACCCGCGCCCCCAACGCCAAAAACCGCTCGCACATCGAGCGCCCCAAGCCCGTCCCGCCACCCGTAACTAGGACAACCTTATCCTTTAAGAGTCCTTCTTGAAACATCGCTGCCTCCTCAAACTAACGCACTGAGCATAAGCTTTTCACTGCTCATTATCCGTTGCCAGTATCCGTGCACTACCATACCCCACACTTTGCACCTCTTGGCAAAAGAGAGAAAAGACGCTAGTATCAGCTCTTGGTGAGATATGTCCCCTTTGAAAAGTGTACGCCGTGCTACCGTCTCCAAAGGGTTATGCGATGAGTTTACGTTCTCCAATAATCGACGTGCGACAGGCCTATTTACGCGCGGTGCTCGCCGAAGAGGGCGCACAGTGGCACCTCGTTGTGCAACACTGTTTGTACTGTTTCGAGGAGGCGCGCGAGGCGCAAGACGAGCGGGCGGTGCGCTTTTTTGCGGCGAAGCTAGTGACGGCGTACGAGCGAATGAAGGAGCCCTACAAGGCTGCCTTTTACCGGACATTTGTTTAGCTTACGTCTTGCAGAGTCGTACCAGTTTGAACGCAGTTGTTCGTGGAAAGCTTTTGGCCGTTACATAGGTGCGCCGAAATAACCTAAATTAGCAAATGCCAACGAAGCTCGTTCTGAGCGCAAGAACTTCCTCGAGATATAGCAGATATCATCTGGTTTGAGCCAATCTCACATGATAGAACAACAACTAGCACGCACTTTCGGTGATGATGTCTGCGTGATTCAAGCTCAGTACTTCTGATAACCGCTATAGTTCAGATTATCGAAGACGAAGTACTTAGCTCAAGAGTTTCGCCGAATGCCAACAACTCATGCTCGAAAGCTCCACGATATATTTTTTAGCAGGTACCATCTGGTTTGAGACATCCGCACTTTTGAGAACATCGTGAAGCACACACATTCGGTGATGATACCTGCGACACTTTGTCTCAGTGTGTCTTGGAACTGCTATTTCATACATTTTCACCGTCAATAAGCACGCGCAGGAAAATCTAACCTCTCGCGAGTTTGACGGCGCGGAGCAGTTCAGACACGTCGCCCTCACCACCCTTAAAGTCCGCTTGGCACTTGTCCAGATAGTTCTCTAAAATCACGTCAGCGGTGGCGTCTAACGCGCTTCGCACGCCCGCGAGTAGCGTCAGGACCTCTTGGCAGCTTCGCTCGTCGTCCACCATCTTCTGCAAGCCGCGCACCTGCCCCTCGAGCCGCTTCAACCTATTCAATATCTTCGTCTTCTGCTCCGCTGAAACGTCTTTCTCCAACTCAGCTTGCGCCATGAGACGCCCTCCATTCGTTCGCGAGAATTCCCCTCAGTATATCCCACCAGGGTATCGGATGAGGTTTAGAGGAAGACGGTTGACAAGAGGTTTTGCACGCGAATACTTTAGTGGATGAATGTAATTGTTTGGATGTCAGGACGTTTCGCTCGAGCCTTCGCCCGCGCCACCTTGCAACGCCTCTATGAGCGCCTCTTTACCGACAATTTCAGAGAGTGCCTTTAGGGGGTTCAAATCGGGTTGCCACAGCCATTCAGGGCGCAACCAGAAGCCCTCTACAACCTCGGACGTTACTGTTTCCTCCGTCTCGGTGGCGAAGAGTTCGTAGCGATCCGTATCATCCAGCTTGAAGAAGTCGGCGCGCGCTTTCTCAGGTCTCGAGTCGATGACCCAGTACTCCTTCACGCCCGAGTGCTCGTATTCGCGGAACTTCACGTCGCGGTCGATGAGCAGGCTGCTGGGTGAGATAATCTCTACGACCAGTTCGGGTGCGCCGCTGAAACGCTCGGGGCTGAATTTGGAGCGGGACGCTTGGCTGACGAAGAAGATGTCGGGCTCTCTCGAGGGACCCTCCTCCCACAGCTTGACCTCGAAGGGCGCGATGTTGACCTCACCTAAACCTTTTAGATTGACGAAGAGGGCGAGGAGACGCTCGAGAAAAGCAAGAATGCGTTGGTGCTCGGCTTTTGGCGGCATGTAGACAATGACCTCTCCGTCCACCCACTCGCTGCGGACGCTTTCCTCATAGCGCAAGTACGCCTCGTAACTCATAGCTACGCGGCGCACTTTGGTGGGCTCGGGGGTTGCCCCAGGCCCCTTTGCACTAGGTACGGTGGGTAGGATTGGCTGCGCCGACTTCACATTCCGATTATTTTAGCACGTACCTGACAAAACGAAGCTATAGAGAGGGCGAAAACGCGCTAAGATGAGGTGTGACAAGTGGCTTCATCAACCGGACGAAGGGCAACGCGGCCCCCGCCTTCTCCTTTGGATTTTAGATGAACTACGCCGCGCTCATCGCGCTCTTAGCGGCGCTCGCGTTTACCTTTCCCTTTCTGGTGAACTTGGCCGAGGAGCTAGGGGTGCCTAGAGGGTTTAGTATAATAACGACCGTCGCGGCGGCTGTATTCCTCGTCGCCTGGGGCGTGGTGCGTAGCCGCGTGGAGCGCCGCCAGATTTTAGAGGAGCGTATCACCGCCATCCAAGCGAAGCGCCGCGTTAGGGCGGGCGACCCCGCCGCCTTTCTCTCTTACGGCGAGCATTTAGGTGACTTGCTCACCGAAGTCGGACGCCCCCGCGAAGCGCTGCGCGTCTTCGAAGCGTACAGACGTGTGTTAGAAAGAGCAGGACAGGATACGGAAGCCACCGAAACGGTCATCGCCGCGCTGCGGCTCGAGCTAGCTGAGGAGGAACAGAATGCGAGCTTATAAAGGATTGGTTCAAAAGGGTGTGATCATCTTGCCCGAGGGCGTAGCGTTGCCCGAAGGCGCGGAGGTCACCGTAACCGTGGGCGAAGTGGAGATGCTGCGGGCGAAGATGCGAGCCGCCTTAAAGCGCAACGCCCGCCGCCGCAGCCGAGGGCGCACCGCACAGCCCGACTTCGTCGGCGCTTAATTCACCTTCTCCCGCGTGGCTCACCTCGTCCTCGTCCCGACGCCCATCGGCAACTTGGAGGACATCACCTTGCGAGCGCTGCGGGTGCTCCGCGAGGCTGACCTCATCGCCGCCGAGGACACCCGCCACAGCCGCACGCTGCTGAGCCGTTATGAGATAGACAAGCCGCTCGTGCGCCTAGACGCGCACACAATTGCGGCGAGAGGTGAGGGCGTCCTGGCTGAGCACGAGCGCGTCGCCTTCATCACCGACGCGGGCACGCCCGGACTCTCCGACCCTGGCGCAGACCTCTTACAAATCGCGCTTAAACGCGGCGATACGGTGGAAGTTTTACCCGGTCCCACTGCCCTCATCCCCGCGCTCGTGCTATCTGGTTTGCCGCTGGGGAGTTTTACCTTTTTAGGTTTTTTGCCGCGTAAGGGTTCGGCGCGGCGCGAGACTCTTTCTCAAATTGCTAAGAGTGAAGCGACACTCGCCTTTTACGAATCACCCAAGAGGTTGGTGAAAACGTTGGGAGAGCTGCAAGAGGTCTGCGGTGACGCGAGGCAGATCAGCGTCAGCCGCGAACTCTCCAAACGCTTCGAGACTACCTATAGGGGCACGTTGGAAGAGGTGTACGCGCAGCTTTCACAAGGCGAGGTGCGCGGCGAAATTGTCGTGGTGGTGTCGCCCAATCCGCAACCCGCGCAAGAGGTTGACTTCGCGGGGAAGGCGAGAGAGCTTGCGGCTAGTGGGCTCTCGGGACGCGATCTCAGAAAAGCTTTAGTGACCTTTGGTGCGCCCAGAAATCTGGCGTACGAGTTGTCGCTCGAGGGGAAATGAAACTGTAAGGCAAGAGGTCAAGAAAAAGCCCTTAAATAGGGTAAGATGCAGACTGTTTTTGGCGCTTCACAAGCCTATCCACGAAACGGTTGTTGCCTTGCTACAAACTGCACAAGAAACCCAATCCAAACGACTGCTAGGTCTGCCCGCCGCCGCGCGACTCGCCCTCTTCGCCCGCACCGAGGGACCAGCAGTCCTTGTGACCACAGCGGAAAGGGTGCCGCTCTTTCGCGACACAGGTCTTTTCGGAGCGCTAAGTAGCACGAATCCTGACCTGACCGATTGGCAGGACAAGCGCAAGAAGGTCATTCTAGATTTAGAGACGGCGCTCCGTCCTTTTCCTAAAAACCCTGAGCAGTACGCCCTCACTTTGGAAGTCGGCAAAGACTACCCCCGCGACGACCTCTTAGAGCAGCTCGTCTCATTCGGCTATGAGCGCGACGGGATGCCCGGCGTCGTCGTGCGCGGCGACACGCTCTCGGTTTATTTAGACGAAGAGGACGAGGAAAGGGTGCTTAGGCTCGAGTTCTTTGGCGACGAACTCGACACGGTGCAGCTTTCGGGCGAGGCGGTAGAGCGCCACGTCTTAGCACCGCTGGAAAATGCGGAGATAGATGAGACCGCGTGGTCCTCCAACCTCTTAGAACAGCTTCCCGGCACGGTCTATCTCGATTCGTCGGAGCTTTTTGCAGGTGAGCTTGACGACGCGCAGCGGATGGAAGAATTCTGGCGGTATTTAGAAACTCGAGAGGTCATCTCCTTCGGGCGTGACCCCTTAGAGATACCGGACGAAAAGAGCGACTTAGAGCCTTTGGGCTACTACCGGGGTAAGCTCTCGGACTTCGCTAGTGACGTGGAAGGTTGGCTTAAAGGCGGTTACAGCGTCACGCTTCTACTCAAGTTCGAGCGGACCGGACGCTATCTGCGGGAGAAGGTGTTGGGGGGGACCCAATCACAACTAGAATCTAGGTGGACCCAGCGCGTCGAGAAACACCCCGGCGTGCTCGGGCTCGCAGTCGGTTCGGATATTGACGCAGCTTCGAAGGGCGGCTACCGCGACCCGCACGCCAAAGAGGTCATCCTCACCGAAGACCTCTTGTACGGCTACCAAGGGACGCGCAAACACAGCAAACTTCCTGGACGCAAAGTTCACGACGCGGTGCAACTTGCCGTAGGCGACTACCTCATCCACCCTGACCACGGCATCGGACGCTTCATGGGCTTAGAGCCGCGTCAGGTGGTGGGCGTCACCCGTGACTACCTCATCTTGCGCTACGCGGGCGAGGGCAAGCTCTATTTGCCCGTGGAGCAACTGCCGATGCTGCGCCGTCACCCCGGCACGACGGACGACCCGCCCCGGCTCTCGACCCTCGGCACGAACGAGTGGGCGCGGGCACGCGAGAAGGCGCGGGTCAACGCGCAAGTCTTGGCGCAGAAGCTCATCCGCACCTACGCCGAGCGGCAGGTCTCGAAGGGCGTTTCTCTCGGTGAAGTTCCCGACTGGGACCCCCTCATCGAAGAGAATTGCCCCTTCACCCTCACGAATGATCAGCGCAAAGCCGTCAGTCTGACACTCCGTGACATGGCGAAAGAGACGCCGATGGACCGGCTCGTCTCGGGCGACGTGGGCTTCGGCAAGACGGAGGTGGCGATTCACGCCGCGCACCGGGCGGTAGGCAACGGCGCGCAGGTGGTGATGCTCGTGCCGACAACCGTGCTGGCGCAGCAGCATTACGAGACCTTCAGGGAGCGCTTTGAGGGGCTGCCCGTAACGGTGGAGGGGTTATCCAGATTCTCTTCTGACAAAGAAGCGCGCGCCATCCTCAAAGGGCTCAAAGAGGGCACGGTGGACATCGTCGTCGGCACGCACCGCCTCTTGTCCGACAACGTGAAGTTCAAAAACGTCGGGCTCCTCATTATCGACGAGGAGCACCGCTTCGGGGTGAGTCAGAAGGAGAAGATGAAAGCGTTCAAGGCGAACTTGGACATCTTGTCGCTCTCCGCGACGCCAATTCCCAGGACACTCTACATGAGTTTAGTCGGCTTGCGCGACGTGTCGCAGATCATGACGCCGCCCGCCGGACGCAAACCGATTCAGACTGTTTTGCAACCCTACGACCGACAAGTCGTACGGGACGCGCTGATGTTTGAACTCGAGCGCGGCGGCAAAGTCTTCTATATCCACGACCGCATCGGCTCGATGGGCTCCCGCGCCATGTATTTGCAGAGCCTCGTCCCCGAAGCCCGCATCGGCGTGGCGCACGGGCGCATGGGCGGCGACGAGTTAGAAGAGATCATGCTCCGCTTCGAAGAGGGCGCGTTCGACGTTCTCTTGAGCACCACCATCGTCGAGTCCGGCCTGGACATCGCAGGCGCGAATACCCTCATCATCGAACGCGCGGACCGCCTCGGCTTGGCGCAGCTCTATCAGCTTCGCGGCCGCGTCGGACGCCGCAGCACGGAGGCGTGGGCGTACCTCCTCTACCCCGGACGCTTAACCGAGCAAGCCCAGCGCAGGCTCTACGCGATGGCGGAACTTAACGACTTGGGCTCAGGGCACCTCTTAGCAGAAAAAGATATGGAGATTCGCGGCATCGGCAACCTCTTAGGACCGGAGCAGCACGGGCACATCAGCGCGGTCTCGTTAGAGGTCTACACGGAGATGCTCGCCGAAGAGATCGCGAAGCTCAAAGGCGAACAGACCGAGGCGCGTAAACCCGTCTCCATCGACCTCAGTTTGGACGCGCGGCTCAGCCCCTCGTACATCGTGGACGACGACGCGCGCATCGGCTTCTACGGGCGCTTATCTGAGACGGACAGCCTGGCGGAAATCGGACGCATTCAGCGCGAGATGAGAGAGCGTTACGGACCGATGCCCGAAGAGGTCAAGACCTTCACCGACATCGTCAAGGTGCGCCTCTTAGCATCACAAAAAGGCGTCGCCACCATCACCGAGCACATGACGGACGTGCAGCTCTCCTTTGAGCAAGAGAGCATCGACTACGACGCAAAGGCGCTCAAAAGTTTGCCTTACACCGTGGAGCCGACACGCTATCCGCCGGGGTTTAGTATTAAGAAGCGGGGATTAAAGGGTAAGGGACTCGAGGCTATCAGCGACGTGCTCTATTTGTGCGGTTGATCATTAGCGCGGACGCACGTTTCTCTACGCCACCATAAGGGCGGGTTTGAAACCCGCCCTTACACGTCACTGCGTTCCCTGTACCGTCTGGCAGCGCTGTTTCGTAGGGGCAATTTCATGAACTGCCCCTACGCCGCTCTAAACCGACTTAATCCGCTCCACCCGAATTAGGTTCGTCGTACCGCGCATTCCAAAGGGTACGCCCGCCGTAATTACGAAGCGGTCCCCGACTTGAATATCTACGGCGTCTTTAATCATGTCGATGATCTTGCGGTTGGCAACCTCTACCATCTCATCGGTGGAGTGAATCTCGTCGCTACGCGCCGGGACGACGCCCCACACGACGCTCATTTGGCGGTAAGCGCGGTCTGTCGGCGTGAGCGCCAGGATAGGCGCGGCGGGGCGGTTGTGAGCGACGCGCTGGGCGGTGTTGCCCGAAGAGGTAAAGGTGACGATGATCTTCGCCGAGAGGTTATACGCCATCTGGCACGCGCCGAGTGAGACCGAATCGGCGGTGGTGTCTTCGGGCTCGGGCGTGTGCTCGCGCATGTCGGTCTGGTATTCGGGGTCAGTCTCGACGGACAGGGCGATGCGGTCCATCATCTTGACCGCTTCGACGGGGTAACTGCCGACGGCTGTTTCAGCGGAGAGCATGACGGCGTCGGTGCCGTCATAAATGGCGTTCGCCACGTCGCTCGCTTCGGCCCTTGTCGGCGTCGGGTTGGAGATCATCGACTCCAACATCTGCGTCGCGGTGACGACGGGCTTGCCCGCTTCGACGCAGGCGCGAATCAACCTCTTTTGGATGAGAGGTACACGCTCAGGCGGCATCTCGACGCCCAAGTCTCCCCTCGCCACCATGATGCCGTCCACCTCGCGCAAGATTTCGTTGAAGCGGTCCACCGCGCCGGGTTTCTCAATCTTCGCCATGAGCTTGGCTCTCGAGCCTGCCCGCGCTAGATAGTGCCGCGCTAAGAGCAAATCGTCACGGTTGCGCACGAAGCTCATCGCCACCCAGTCCACGTCCAACTCCGCGCCGTAGAGCAAATCCTCCACGTCTTTGTCGGTCAAGGCAGGAATCGAGAGGTCCGCGTCGGGGATGTTGATGCCTTTGTTGTTCGACAAGGTCCCACCGAGCGTCACCTCAGTCTGAATCGTCTCCCCTTTCACAGACTTCACCCGGAGCGCTAAACGCCCGTCATCCAAAAGGAGCGCGTCGCCCCCTTTGACGTCGTTGTAGAGGTTTGTGTAGGTGACGCCGACACGCTTGTCATTGCCGGGGCTGTCGTCGTCACAGGTGAGGTTGAACTGCTGCCCCTCTCTGAGTTCGGCGCTGCCATTTTCAAACTTCTCAGTGCGGATTTTGGGACCCTGCAAGTCTTGAAGCACGCCCACCGGACGCCCCAGCCGCTCGCTCTCACTGCGGATGAGGTCGATATTTTTCTTGTGCACCTCTTTCGAACCGTGCGAGAAGTTGAGGCGGAAGACGTTCACGCCCGCCTCCATCAGCGCAATAATCATCTCCGCCGAAGAGGTCGCGGGGCCTAGCGTCGAGACGATTTTGGTGCGGCGCAACCTCTTCATTGGTTGAACGCCTTTCGTCCTAAGAAGCGGGCGTTAGAGCCGAGTTCTTGCTCGATGGTGAGTAAGCGGTTATATTTCGCCAAGCGGTCACTGCGGCTCGCGGAGCCCGTCTTGATCTGTCCGGCGTTCACCGCTACGGCGAGGTCCGCGATAAAGGCGTCCTCGGTTTCACCGCTCCGGTGCGAAATCATATTGCGGTAGCCCGCAGACTTCGCGAGTTCGATAGCGTCCATCGCCTCGGTGAGCGTGCCGATCTGGTTAACCTTGACGAGAATGGCGTTGCCGACGCCCTCATCAATGCCGCGCTGCAAACGCTCGGTGTTCGTCACGAAGAGATCATCGCCGACGAGTTGACACCTGTCGCCCACCTCTTTCGTCAGGTTCGCCCACGCCTCCCAGTCGTCCTCGGCTAGGCCGTCCTCGATAGTGATGATGGGGTAATCGTTCACCCAATTCGCCCAGTAGGAGACCATCTCGTCGCTCGAGAGCACCCTGTCTTCCGCTTTAAGATGGTACTGCCCGTCCTCATAAAACTCCGTCGAAGCGGGGTCGAGTCCGATGGAAATCTGCTCGCCCGGCGTGTAACCCGCCTTTTCAACTGCCGTCAAGATGACCTCAATCGCCTCTTGGTTGCTCTTCAAATTGGGCGCAAAGCCGCCCTCGTCGCCCACATTCGTGTTATAGCCTTTGCCCGACAAGACTTTTTTAAGCGCGTGAAAGGTCTCGACGCCCGCGCGTAAAGATTCCGCGAACGTGTCGAAGCCCACGGGCGCGAGCATGAATTCCTGCATGTCCACGTTGTTATCCGCGTGCTCGCCGCCGTTGATGACGTTCATCATCGGCACGGGCAGCGTTTTACCGTTCACGCCGCCCAAGTAGCGGTAGAGGGGCATATCGAGCGTGGCAGCGACGGCGCGAGCACACGCGAGCGACACCGCCAGAATTGCGTTCGCGCCCAACTTTTCCTTGTTGGGGGTACCGTCAAGCTCGAGCATCACTCTATCTAACCCCGTCTGGTTCGCCGCGTCGAAGCCGGTGAGTTCGGGTGCGATGGTCTCATTGACGTTCTCCACCGCCTTCGTGACGCCCTTGCCGCCGTAGCGCTCTCCGCCGTCACGCATCTCCACCGCCTCGTGAACGCCCGTAGACGCGCCCGAGGGTACAGCAGCGCTGCCGTGTAAACCACTCGTAAGGTGCACGGTTGCGCCGACGGTGGGGTTGCCCCTCGAGTCTAAAAGCTCTAAGGCGCGGATAGATTCAATTTCGGTCATGTCGTCTCCTCTACTCTTGTAAGTCGTTATATTCACTGAGGTTGCAGTACGCAGGTATCATCCACAAACGTGAACGCTGCACAGCGCTTTATCTGCTCAGACTGTTTCTGACCAGATGATACCTGCTTTAACCTCTTATATACCTCATTTTTCAGAGCAATACCTGGAGGCGTGGCAGAATTTGCGTAAGCCAAACCCTCTACAGATCTCGAACAACCTCTTCCAAAGTTTTCACACGCTTCACCGAGGGATGATAGAAGAAGACGGACTGATGTGTTTCTTCACCCAAAACGTAAGTGTTTCGCCTGCTACACGCTACCGCTCCACCGCCACATACACCCCAAGCCCAATCAGCGCGCCCCCCGACGCCACACGCTGCACCTTCCGCCCACGCGGATTTCTGAGCAAACCGCTCAAGGACCCCGCCGCAAGCGCCACGATGAGGTCCGCCCCGCTCGTCAGCAGCGTGGTGATAAACCCGAGCGTCACGAACTGCAAGAACACGTGCCCCGCCGGGTTGATGAACTGCGGAATAAACGCGAGGAAGAAGAGCGCCGTCTTTGGGTTGAGGACTTCGGTTAAGATGCCTTGGGCGCATGCACCTTTCGAAGAGGTTGAATCAGTGTTGACCTGAATGTCGGCTTCGGAGGGTTTCTCGAGCATCATCCTCACCCCAAGATAGATGAGGTACGCTGCGCCCAGCCACTTGATAACGGCAAACGCCACCGCCGATGTCGCTAAAATCGCCGAGATGCCCAATGCCGCCGCAAGTGTGTGGAGAAGCCCCGCGACACCTGTGCCGAGCGTCGAGAGAATCCCTTCACGTCTGCCGCCCCGTACCGTCCTCGCTAAGACGTAGAGCATTCCCGGTCCTGGGATGACGGCGAGGGTGAAAGCGGCGGCGAAAAAGATGCCGAAGGTGGCGGAGTCAATCATCTCGGTAGATTTTCGAAGGGCGTGACCTCTTGCTCGAGATCTCCTGCCAACACATCCTCCGCCGTTTCCAAATCGTAACGACTTTGCAAATTGAGCCAGAACTGCGGCTCAACGCCGAAAAAGCGTCCTAAACGTAACGCCGTGTCCGCCGTAATTGCGCGGTTGCCTCTGACAATGTGACTCACGCGGTCTTGGGGCATGTTGGTCGCTTTGGCGAGTTGATATTGAGTGATTCCCAAAGGGTCTAAAAAATCCTCTTTAAGTACCTCACCAGGATGAATAGGGGGAATATCTCGCTCCATTGTCAGGCTCCTTTAATGATAGTCAGCGATCTCAACTCCATATGCGTCACCCTCTTGCCACGCGAAGCAGATGCGCCACTGCTGATTGATACGGATGCTCCACTGACCTTTGCGATCACGGCTCAACTTCTCGAGATGATTGCTAGGAGGTACGCGGAGGGTTTCTAAACTCGGCGCAGCATCGAGAATGTTGAGCTTTCGCTTTGCCGTTCCTTGAATCTCTACAGGGATGCGTCTCGAGTGCTGACCCACGAAGACCTTGCGAGTCTCCTTGTCAGCAAACGACTTAATCACTGATGCTAATGTAAAGCATTATTATGCTTGTGTCAAGCATAAGCATTTCAGAGTAAGACTTTTCAGGGAAGGTTGTTTAAGCCTGCACCCGCAGCAACTTCTCAATCCGCTCCAACGCCCGCTCGATATTCTCCAAACTCGTCGCATACGAAAACCGCGCCTGTCCGGGCGCTAAGAAGTCCGTCCCTGGCACGACGCCGACGTGGGCTTGCTCGAGCAGTGTCATCGCCGCCTCGGTCTCGTCCTCGTGAATGGGCGTGAGGTCCGCCATCACGTAAAAGGCACCTCTGGGCTTAGGCGTTTTGAGCCCTAAGCTGTTGAGCCCTTCAACCAGCACGTCGCGCCGCTCCATGTACGCCTCTTTAGTCATGTCGATGAATTCCCTGGTCTTCTCCACCTCGTTGAGCGCCGCAATTACCGCATACTGCGCCACCGCGTTCGCGCCGCTCGTCACCTGACCCTGCAGGCGGTTCATCGCTTTGATGAGGTCTTTGGGACCAGCCCCGTAACCGATGCGCCAGCCAGTTAGCGCATACGATTTGCTCGCGCCGTGAATGACGAGCGTCTTGTCCTGAGCGAGTTTGGCGCAAGAGGTGAATTCACCCTCGTAGACGAGGTGCTCGTACAAGTCGTCAGCGAAAACCCAGATGTCACGCTCAGCCGCCAACTCGACAATTCCTTTGACGACTTCCGGCGGATAGACCGCGCCCGTCGGGTTCGAGGGCGAATTGATGAGGATGACCTTCGTTTTATCGGTAATCGCCTCGCGCACCGCGTCCACACTCGGGACAAAGCCGTCTTCCGGGCATGTCATGACAGGCACGGTGACGCCACCCGCGAGCTGAACTTGTGCAGGGTACGAAACCCAATAGGGCGCAGGCACGATGACCTCATCGCCGGGGTTCAAAATCGCCATGAATGCGTTGTAGAGAACCTGCTTGCCGCCCGTGCTCACGAGGATTTGGTCCGGTGCGTACGAGAGGTCGTTCTCCCGCTCGAACTTGGCACAAACCGCCTCGCGCAGTTCTGCCATGCCCTCAGCGGGGGTGTACTTCGTGAGCCCCTTGTCGAGTGCCTCGTGCGCTGCCGCGAAGACGTGTTCGGGTGGCTGAAAGTCTGGCTCGCCCGCCGTCATCGCGATGACGTCCGTACCTTGGCGCTTCATCTCTTTAGCTTTGGTGTTAAAGGCAACCGTCGAGGACGCTTTGAGTTTTTGGATTCGGTCAGATAGTCCGGGCATAATCCACCTCTTTCGTGTACACCGTATGGGTTTTATCCTACACAATTCAGGTGACAAAAAAAGGAACCTCACCCAACCTCTCAGGGGCCAAGTGAGGAACCAAAAGACGTGCGGGAAGGCTCTAAAAAAGCAACTAGCCCTTAGCTATTGGTATTTAGCTAAAAGTTAAGGGCTCGCAATTAAAGCAATTCATCCTCTTCAAAAAAGATACCAATTTCGCGCTCCGCCGTTGCAGGCGCGTCCGAGCCGTGCACGACGTTCTCGTCAATCGTCGTCGCGTAGTCACCGCGAATCGTGCCGAGTTCGGCGTCTTTGGGATTCGTCGCGCCCATCATTTTGCGCCACTCGCTGATGGCGTTTTCGCCCTCAACGACCATCGCTACAACAGGACCGCTCGTGATGAACGAGACTAAGTCCTCAAAAAAAGGTTTGCCTTCGTGCTCACCGTAGTGCGTCTCAGCAGTTTCTTGACTGATTTGCATCAGTTTCATGCCGACGACGGTGAAGCCTTTTTGCTCGAGCCGCTTCACCACTTCCCCGACCAGACCGCGCTTGACACCGTCCGGTTTAACCATTGCGTAGGTGCGTTCAATTGACATAGGGAGAAGATAACATAGAAGTGAGTTGCGTGAAGGTGAGGTAGAGAAAGAGAGGACTGAGAGGAAAGGTGAAAGAGAAAAGAGAGTAAAAACTTTTCTCTTTCACCTCAGCCCTTTTCTCTTTCTTTTAGTCGCTTGCAGACGCCCTGTCTTGCGTCGGCACGGAGTCACGCTGCACCGCCGCTTCGCCTGCGCCGGAGAGGAACAGGGCGGCGCACGCCGCCGTTAAGATAAGGGTGAGTTCGATGCCACCGCTCGAGGCGAAAAAGCCGTTGCTCACGTGAACGAGGAACATCGCGACGAGCGTGATGATGCCTAAGAGCACCGCGAAGATGCGCGTGAAAAAGCCCGCAATGAGCGCCGCGCCGCCGACGAGTTCAATAGCCGCGACTAGAAAAGCGGAGAGCCCAGCGAGCGGAATGCCGATTTGTCCGAAAAAGCCCGCGATGTTACCGACACCTGTGATGAAAAACTTGTCAATCCCGTGCGCTAAAAAGACGATACCCACGACAACGCGCAAAACCGTTAAACCCCAACCTGAAACCGCGATACTTGCCACTTTTTACCTCTTTCTTAAATGGTCTACTACCCACTATAGATTTTAGAGTGAAAGGGGTGGGGAGGTATGTAGTCAAATTTACGAACCTCTCCCCAAGCTAATTTTTCGAAAGCCGCGTGATAGTCTCTAGCTGCTCTAAGTGATTGAGATCATGCCCTGCTAAAAGGTGAACCATCGCGTCTACGGTATCTACACCCGCAAAGGGATAGTTCACTTGCTTGTTCCAGTCGATTAGCTCAAAGGTAGTGAAGAGTGCCAAGTTCCAAGCGCGGAGGGCGCGGAAGGTCTCGACGGCTAGGGAGGGCTCGAGCTTCCCGTACCGCGTCGCCCACTTATCTTGGTCAAAGGACTGCGGCGTATAGTTCTCCTCTGCGACAGCTTGCCGAAAGCGAAAGCCTAGCCCGAGTTCCACATCGGCTAGGTGCGCGATAATCTCTTTCGCGTTCCACTTGTCGGGCGCGTACGAGCGCTCTAAGTCGTCTTCGCCAAAGGCTTCGTAGAGTTCTTCGATGCGCCGGGGCGTTCTCTCCAAAACGGTGAGCGGTTCGCGGTCTCCGAGCGTGCTGAAAAGGCGTTCGATATAGGGGTCTGTAGAATCGTTCACCTCTTCAGTCTAAAGAAGTCGTACGTGAGGTTTGGTCTCAGGCTTTCATTAGCAGGTATCATCTGGTTTGAAACACTCTTACTGCAAAGAACACCATTTAGCACGCACATTCTGAGATGATATCTGCGCTCATCTGTCTCAGTATATTTTGGAAGTGCTACATAAAGCGGGGAGAGGTTGCAAATAGATTCACGCTGAGGTGCTTTTTTGGTCTGGGGCTAACTCACCAGAAATCTATCCAGCGCTATAGTAGCGAAATGGATAACCAACAGAACCAAGTGCCAGAAATCGACGTTTTAGAAGCCAAGCGCCGCGTGGACGAAGGCGCGTTTTTTATCGACGTGCGCGAGCAAAACGAGTACGACGAGGAGCGCATCCCCGGCGCGAAGCTCGTACCCTTATCCGAATTCACACGACGCTACGAAGACGACCTCCCCGCTGATAAAAGTGAAGAGGTCGTCGTGCACTGCCGCAGTGGAGCGCGGAGCGCTCAAGCAGTCCAGTTTCTCAACCAGAACGGCTACAAAGCCGTTAACGTCGAGGGCGGTATCCTCGCGTGGAAAGGGGCGGAGTTGCCGACTGAGAGGTCAGATTGAGATTGTGTCACGCAGGCATCATCTCTAAACGTGCGAGTTTATTGATGCTTTCTCAAGTGAGCACGTTCGTGACCAGATGAAGTTCCGCTAGGCTTCGCCTGAGTGCGCGAAGCTTCCGAAGGAACCTGCTTTACGCCGCGTCCTGCATCGTCGTCACGATTTCACCGCGCTCTAAGAGGTTCATAAAAGCGTCCACCACGGCGGGGTCGAACTGCTTACCGCGTTGCGATTCGATCTCCACAACAGCGTCCGGTACGCTCCACGCCTTGCGGTGGATGCGGTCATGCGTCAGCGCGTCGAAGGTATCCGCAACCGCCATGATGCGCCCCTCAATAGGGATTTTCTGACCTTGTAAGCCCTGCGGGTAGCCCGAGCCGTCAAAGCGTTCGTGATGATTTAAGGCGATGAGTTCGGCGAGTTTCATCAGGGGTGACTGTCCGCCCGAGAGGAGCTTTGCGCCTACGGTCGTGTGCGTCTTCACGACGCCGAATTCTTCCGGCGTGAGCCTAGTCGGTTTGAGCAAAATACCGTCAGGGATGGCAATTTTACCGACGTCATGAAGTCTAGCAGCGCGGAGGAGCATGTCGGCGCGTTCGGTCCCTAACCCTAACTCCCGCGCCAACAGCGAGCAGGTGTGCGCTACACGCCAGGTGTGCTCGCCCGTCTCCTCATCGCGGTATTCGGCGGCTTTGGCGAGGCGTACGAGCATCTCGATTTGTGCACCTTCAAGCTGCTGCGTCCGCTCCGTGACCTGCTTCTCTAAGCGCTCATTCTGCTGCTGCAACTGCTTATGAAAGTAACGCGCTTCCAAGAGGTTGCGCACGCGCAGAACCACCTCACTGCTATCAAAGGGTTTAGGAAGAAAGTCCCGCGCCCCTTCGCTCAGCGCCCGCTGCCGATTCTCCAGGCGGTCATCAGCGGTGAGCATCAGCACGGGGAGGTAGTTGGGCGCTTCGAGGTACGGTGCGAGTTCCGCTAAGATTTCAAAGCCGTCTTTTTGCGGCATGTGAAGGTCTAAGAGGATCAAATCAGGCTGACACGAGAGGAAGTGCTCGGTGATTTTGCCCGAGTTGCGCAGCGCCGTGAACTGCGTGAAGCCCGCCCGCTGCAAGATGCCTTTGAGAAGTAAAACGTTGACTTCTTCGTCATCGACAATCAGGATTTTCATAAACTGGAGGTCCATATAGCTTGTATTGTAGTGACCCACAGCGTCCTTGCGGGGTGAATTTTCGTGTCTTAAAGAGGTGAGTGGAAATCGTTACACTTTAGGGTATGGTTTACCTCGAGTCTCCTCAAAACATCTCAGCAAAACAGCTTACGGGCTTTTTTGTCGGTTGGCCTGAGCCACCTTCCGTAGAGGTGTTGCTCGAGCTTCTACATAGGAGCAACTACGTCGTCCTCGCATTTGATGAAGAGGTTAATAGCGTCGTCGGCTTCGTCACCGCCATTTCAGACGGGATTCTTTCAGCTTACGTTCCGCTTCTGGAAGTTCTACCCGAATATCAGGGACGAGGGATAGGCACGACTCTTATGCGCCGAATGTTGGGCAAACTCAGCCACCTTTACATGGTTGACCTCTTGTGCGACGAGGCGCTTCAGCCCTTTTATGAGCGGTTGGGGATGGTGGGCTCGAGGGGGATGATGGTGCGGAACTACGCGCGTTAGTCAGGAGAATAAAAAAGACCTCTTCCCTTTTACGAGAAGAGATCAGCTTAAAGGAGTGTCTACAAACCTGCAATAAGCTGTCTTCCCGCACTGAGAAGCCCGTACCACCAGCCCGGTAGAAGTCCTAACGCCACCGTTCCAAATGCCGCCACACCAATCGCAATGTTCGTCGCACGACTCTGAATATCGAGCGGTTCGTACTCCACTTCGCGGAAATACATGTACGCAATCACGCGGAAGTAGTAGACCACCGCGACGATACTCGTGAGGATCCCAATCACAGCGAGCGAGATGTACTCCGCTTGAATCGCCGCTTGAAACACCAGAATCTTACCCATAAAACCCGCAAAGGGCGGAATCCCTGCCAAACTGAGCAGAAAGAGCGTCATCATCGCGGCGAGCCAGGGGCGTTTTTGTCCCAGACCTGCGAAGCGCTCTAAGTCGTCGCCGTGGTCATTCTTATCGCTAATCATCGTGAGGACAGCGAACGCGCCCGCGTTCATCAAGGTGTAGGCGGTCAAGTACCAGATGAGCGCTTGCGTTCCGACCTCATTCGCAGCCAGAACACCGAGTCCTAAGTAGCCCGCGTGAGCGACTGCGGAGTACGCCAACAACCTCTTGACGCTCCGCTGTAAGAGCGCCGCCAAGTTGCCCACGATGAGCGTAAGCGCCACGAGCACCACGAAGCTCTGCGTCACAATAACGCCCAAGTCTGGGTAGATAAGCGTAAAGACTCGGACTAACGCCGCGAACGCCGCCGTTTTCACGACGATGCTCATAAAAGCCGTGACAGAGGTAGGTGCGCCCGTATAGGCGTCAGGCGACCACTGGTGGAAGGGCGCTAAAGCCGCTTTGAACCCTAAGCCACCTAAAATAAACACACCGCCGAGCGTGGCAAGAAGTCCTTGACTAAAGCCTTCTGCTGTCAGCGCTTCCGCGATGCCGAAGTAAGTAAACTGCCCCGTCGCGCCGTACATCAGTGCAATGCCGTAGATCAGAAACGCCGACGCGAACGCACCCAAGAGAAAGTATTTCATCCCCGCCTCTTCGGATTCGCGTGCATTTTGCCGCCACGCCGAGAGGACGTAGACCGCGAGCGACATGATTTCTAATCCCAGCACGAGCACAATCAAGTCACCCGCCGCCACCATAATCATCGCACCTGTCGCGCTCAGCAAAATCAGCGGATAGTATTCGGGGTGCCCGAGTTCGGTGCGCTTGAGGTAGTCGTAGGAGATAAGAATGGCGAGCGCTGTACCGAGGATGATGACGAAGTTGAGCGCCAGTGCGGGGCGGTCTGCCAAGTAGCGAAAGCCGAACGAGCCAAGTTGGTCTGTGCCACTCCGGATGAAAAGCTGCGCGTTGAAACCCGCTGCCACCGCCAACCCGACAAGGCTTAAAATTGCTGTCGGCTTGCTGCTCTTCTGAGTTAAAGCGAACAGTACGCTGATAGAAGCGGTGACAAGAAGCGCGATGGGCGGTGTGAAGTTGAGCAGGTTGACGTCTAGCATTAGTCTTGACCTCTTTGTACGTCTTCTTGGAGGACAAGCTCGAGCCTCTCCCCTTCAGCGTTCACCCGCTGCTGCGCCTCCAACTGCGTCAGAACAATCCGTGACTGCCGCTCAATCCTCTCTAACTGTGGCTGCGGTGTCACCCCGAGCCAGACAATGCCTGCTAAGAGGGGGGCGAGGATGAGCAGCTCGAGCCGCCCCATATCCCACACTTCACCTTTTTGCTCACCCTGATAAAGCCGCTGATACATGTTCACCCCATATACGCCCGCCGCAATCACCGCGAGCGTTGCGAAGCCCGCGATGTAAGGCGCGGTTTGAAACGCGCCCATGAGCGCCATGAATTCACCGGGGAAGTTGCCGAGCCCCGGCACGCCGATGCTCGCGAACATCACGAAGAGGGTGATGGCTGCCAATGCGGGCGCACCTTTCGCAAGACCGCCGTAATCATCTAACTCGAACGAGCCGCGCCGTTCGTAGAGCATCCCGCTGAGGAGGAAAAGTCCGCCCGTCGAGACCATTTGCGCGGCGAGAAGGTAAATCGCACCGTTGAGCCCTGCGATATTCAGACCGAAAATCCCCACCCCGACGATGCCCATGTGTGAGAGTGAAGCGTAAGCGAGAAGTCGCTTGAGATTGGTTTGAGCGGTGGCAATCATCGCCGCGTAGAGTGCGGTAAAGGCCGCCACCGCCACAAGAATCGGCGAAGCCGCCGCCGCCGCGTCCGGGAAAAGAGGTAGCGCAAAGGCGAAGAAACCCCAACCGCCGACCTTGTAGAGCGTCCCAGCGACATCCGCCGCCCCCGAGGGGTGGTTCTGCTCGTGGAAGTGTGGCAGCCAAGCGTGCAGCGGCCAGAGCGGGTGCTTTACAGCGAACGCTAAAGCAAAGCCGATAAAGAGCCAAAGCTGTGTGAAAAACGGAAGCTGCGGCGTGACCGCTAAGAGGTCCACCATGCGGAAGCTCGCTGCGCCCGAAATGGGGCGTAAAGCGAGGATAGCAACGAGCATGAGAAATGAGCCAGCGACGGCGTAGGTCAGGTATTTGAGGGCGGCTTGTTGACGGCGCTCCAAGCCCCATCCCCCCAGCATCAGCACACTAGGAATCAGCGTCGCTTCCCAGAAGATGTAGTAGAGCACCAAGTCCTGCGCCATGAAAATGCCGTTGAGCCCGGTCTGCATGGCGAGGAGCAGCGCGACAAATGCGCCCGTGCGCTCCTCGACTTTTGTGGCTGCGTAATATGCAGTTGGAATCATGACGAGCGAGGCGACGAGCACAAGCACGCTGCCTGCACCTGCCGGACTCACCGAGAAGTAAATGCCCAAACTCTCGAACCAGGGAACCTCGATGCCGGAGGCGCTAGGCAGAAGCATCGCCACCGCGAAGGTTGCCAAGCTGCCAAGCAAAACGGTAATTTGTCGTCCGCGTCCTGAAATAACCAGGGCGAGCAGACCTGTCAGAAAAGGTAAGAAGAGCGCTAGTAAGGTCAGAATCATAGGACCACTCCACCGAAGGCGACGAGTAGGACGAGCGCCGCCAGTCCTAAGAGCATGAGGAGCGCATAAGCTCGCACGTAGCCCGATTGGAGGAGCCCAACAGCTCGAGCCAGAATCCCCACTCCGATGTAAGTGCCATTCAGCCCCTTATCTACGACCTCTTGATCGCCAATAGAAAGACCTCTCGCTGCCCCCTCACCCGTGCGGACAAAGATGGCTTTGTAAAGTGCGTCGAAGCCTGCACCGTTCTGCGAGAAGCGGTGGAGTGCGCCAGCGAAACCTGTGCTCGAGCGCTCCTCCGACACGCCACTGCCGACACCATACATAAAGTAGCCAACGAGAAGACCAACCGTCGCCGCTGCCACTGAAAGCCCGATGAGAATCCATTCAATCGTGACAGGCGGATGGTTGAAGGAGACGGGGTGTCCGGTGCTGTGCTCGAGCCACGGCGCAATCCAATTGGGAAAGGCGAACTCAGGCAGACCGATGTAGCCAATGCCGATGCTAAAAACCGCTAGGATAACAAGAGGCGTGGTCATCGTGCGGGGCGACTCGTGCAGATGCTCTTTCGCCTCACTCGTCAACCTCTCTTCACCTGCAAACACGCGGTAGTACCAGCGGAACATGTAGAACGCCGTCATCCCCGCCGTGGTGAGCAAGATGCTGTAGAGGGTGAGGCTGCCGTAGCCCTCTAAGAGCTGCGTGTTATAGGTGTGCGCCAGAATCGCGTCTTTACTGAAGAAGCCTGCCAAGAGCGGCACGCCCGCAATCGCTAACGTCGCAATCAAAGAGGTTGTCCCCGTTACCTTCATGTGCTTGCCCAAACCGCCCATCTTGCGAATATCCTGCTCGCCGCCGAGCGAATGAATCACCGAGCCCGCCCCGAGAAAGAGCAGCGCCTTAAAGAAAGCGTGCGTGACGACGTGGAAGATGCCGACCCAATACGCGCCGACGCCAACCGCCACAAACATATAGCCAAGCTGTGACACCGTGGAGTACGCGAGAATCTTCTTGATGTCCGTTTGCGAAAGCGCCGCAAACGCCGCCACGAACGCCGTAATCGCCCCGACCCACGCCACCGCCGCTGACGCGATGGGTGTGGCTGCAAAAAGAGGTGCCGCCCTAGCGATAAGATACACGCCCGCCGTGACCATCGTCGCCGCGTGGATGAGCGCCGAGACGGGCGTCGGTCCCGCCATCGCGTCGGGGAGCCACACCTGCAAGGGGAGCTGCGCCGACTTGCCGCACGCCGCGATGAGGTAGAGGACGCCGAGCACCGTGATAAGGGCGGAACCCGCGAGGAGCCCACCGCCGACACCAGACACTGCCTCATTGACCGCCGCAATATTCAGCGTGCCGAAGATAGCAACCGTCAAAAACATCGCTAGCAAAAAGCCCACGTCCCCGATGCGGTTGACGATAAATGCCTTTCGCGCCGCGTCCGCGTTGAGCCGGTCTCCGTACCAAAAGCCGATAAGGAGGTATGAGCAGACCCCGACGCCTTCCCAACCGACGAACATCAGCAAAAACGAATCCGCCATGACGAGTACCAGCATCGCCGCGACGAAGAGGTTGAGCCCAGCGAAGTAGCGGCTGTAGCCGTCGTCACCGTGCATGTAACCCGCCGAGTAAATGTGAATCAGGAAGCCGACGCCCGTGATAATCATCATCAGCGTGACGCTCAGCGAGTCAATGACAAAGCCGATATCGAGGTCAAAACTCCCCGCCGAGAGGTAATCCCAGAGCACCACCGAGACGCTCGGCTCCTCGCGTCCCAGGAGTCCAATGAACGCGATTGTCGAGAGAATGAAGCTGATGCCGACCATAATCGAAGCGAATATCCCCGGCTTAGGCTCGTTCAAACTCCGTCCGAAGAAACCACAGATAATCGCGCCTATAAGCGGGAAGAGCGGCGCGGCGGCGGCGAGTGAGATCACGTCGAGGGTGAGAACCTCCGCGTTCGCAAGAGCTTCTGGTGTCATAGCCTTACCTCATGGAGCGTGTCCACGTCCGACGAGCGGCGGTAGCGGAAAATCGCGACGAGGATGCCTAAACCCACCGCAACCTCCGCCGCCGCAATCGCCAGAATAATAAAGACCGCCGCCTGCCCCGACATAGCAATCTCAGCGCCCGCGCCCGCCCAACCTCTTGCAAACGCCACCAACGCCAAGTTCGCCGCGTTGAGCATGAGTTCAACGGATAAGAAAATCATAATTGCGCTGCGGCGCGTCAACACGCCCACCGCGCCAATCGAAAAAATAACAGCACTTAAAGCCACGTAATACTCAGTAGGGACCATCAGCATTTCCTTTGAGAGTAGAAGTTGAAAGCAATGAGCAGTGAAACGGCAGGGCACGCCCGTAACGAGCAATGAGTGAAAACCAAAAACTCATTGCTCATTGCTCGTTGCTCATTGCTATCTTTATGCATTTGTCAACTCCCTCGTCTCTTCTCGCTCCGCCTGCGCATCCTCAACCTGCCGCGCCTTGCGCTCAACCAAGCTCACCGCGCCGATAATGCCCGTTAAAAGGAGGACGCCGACGAGCTGAAAGGCTAAGACGAACTGGCTGAAGAGCGCGTCGCCGACCTCTGCTGCGCCGCCGCCGTTAAGAACGGTGCTAATTTGTTCGGCGCTCGGAAGGGGTAGAGGATTCGCGAAGATGGTCACGATGAGTGCGCCCGCCGCGCCTATCCCGACGAGGTACGCCGCTGGTTTCATCCATCTGAGGTCAGTCGCGCGGTCTTCCCCTTGCACGTTCAGCAGCATGATGACGAACAAGAAGAGCACCATGATCGCACCCGCGTAAACGATGACCTGAATGGCTGCTAAGAAATGCGCTTGCAAGCTTACATATGTTACGGCGAGCGTTAGCAGCGTCCCGACGAGCGAGAGTGCCGCGTGGACGGGTTGCCGCAGGGTGATGACGCCCAACGCGCCGATGATCATTATTGCTGCGAGGAGATAGAAGGTAATCATAGAGCCACCAGGATTGAAGGACTGAGTAACGAGGACTGAGGACTGAGGTTAAAATCTTTCCTCTCAGTCCTCAGTCCTTTTCTCTTTAACCTCTTCATCAGTACTCCACTCCCTCGAGTTCCGGCCTCGAGCCCGCCTCAAACCCGAGCCTGACCTCTTCACCTTTCTTCTCCGCCTCACGCCGCTGCCACTTCGAGCCCTTGACGCCGACGAGCATGTCCTCTTTGCCGTAGGTGAAGTCGTCGTATTTGAAGTCCGCCAACTCGAACTCGTGTCCCAAGACCACCGCGCCCGTTGGACACGCCTCTTCGCACATACCGCAGAAGATACAGCGGAGCATGTTGATCTCGTAGATGCTCGCGTAGCGCTCGCCCGGTGAGGTGGGGTTGTCGGGATCGTTCTCCGCCGCTTCGACGTAGATGGCGTAGGCAGGGCACGCTGCCGCGCATAAGGAGCAGCCGATGCACTTCTCGAGCCCATTCGGATGCCTAAGTAGGTGATGCCGTCCGCGGAAGCGCGGCTGTATCGTGGCAGGTTCTTCGGGATAGCGCACGGTCACGGGCTTTTTGAACAGATGCCCGAGCGTGACGCCCATGCCCTTTGCAATGTCTATAACGCTCATACTTTTCCTCTCAGGTAGAGACTAACTACCAGTTGATCCTTCTGACAAAATAACCATCGCTTAAATTCTTTGTGAATGTCACCCTGTTCACGCAGTTAGACGAAGTCCGGCGCAGGCGAAGGGTCTCGGTTGGCTGCGCCAAAACTGCGTAATTTGCAATCTCCGTTAGAGGAGAAGGCGAATGCAGAGATTCTTCGTTACGCTTCGCTTCACTCAGAATGACATAGTTCATTGTTGACTAGCACTACCTTCATTCAGATTCCACTAAAACTTGAATGGGGTCGCCAACGTTAATGGTTCCACTCGAGACAATCCCCGCCCTTAATCCCGCTTGATGGACCATCTGGAGTACGTCTTTATGAACAATCGTCGCGAGGTGGTTACAGGGCTCGCAAAGCCGCGTCCCTTTTAGGGTCACGTCGCCAACTTTGAAGGTTTGACCAACTAAGGCGTTCAAGCTGACCCCTTTGGTCAAGAGGTTGCGGCGGAAGGCGTGAGGTTCTAAGGTCGTTTCCCCGCGCTCGTTAAACGCCTCCACCATCTCGGACTCGATCAGCGTGACCTCATCGGAAGGCGATTCGACTTTGCCGGAGAACGTCCCTTCGTCCTTGAAGTAACGGTCACCCTTCAAGCCTTGTCCTTCGACAGCCTCTACAGATTCCACCGTCTCCATCGGCGCTTCCGCCTCGGGTGCGGTGAAGATTGAAATGACTTCAGCCTTGCTCATAAACCTCACTCCTCCAACTCATCCCTAACCACTCACAACTAGCCACTTACAACACGAACGCAATCACCGCACCCGTCACAATCGCACTCGCCAGGGCAATTTCAAAGAGCCAAATCCAGCCGAAGCGCATGAGCTGGTCGTAGCGAAAGCGCGGCAGCGTGGCGCGGAGCCAGATGAAAAGAAACATGAAAATCGCCATCTTCGCAATCAGCCAGACGAAAGGAACCGAACTCGCACCCGGAATGAACGCATCCAAGAAGACCGGACCGCGCCAGCCGCCCAGAAAGAGCGTGCTGATAAACGCCGCCGAGGTCATCATGTTGACGTACTCCGCCATCTGGAAGAGCGCCCACTTGATGCTCGAGTACTCCGTCAAGTACCCCGCCACAATCTCCTGCTCCGCTTCGGGCAAGTCGAAGGGCGTGCGGTTCACTTCTGCAACGGCGGAAATAACGAACGTCACGAACGCGACAGGCTGCAAGAGGAGCATCAGACGCCACCCCTCTTGATACTCCACGATTTCGCGCAGATTGAGCGTCCCCGTAATCATGATGACGCCGAGAATGGAGAGCCCGAGCCCGAGTTCGTACGAAATCATCTGCGCCGAGGAGCGGAGTCCGCCGAGGAGCGAGTACTTGCTGTTCGATGCCCAGCCCGCCAAGAAGATACCGTAGACTGCCACACTCGTCGCGGCGAGGATGAAGAGAAGTCCGATGTCCAAGTCCATAATCCAGGGGTTATAGCCGAGCAGACTTCCCTCTGGTCCCGCCGGAATCGCGCCGAACGCGGTTAAGGCAAGCGTGATGCTCAAGAAAGGCGCGAGGAAGTAGACGAATTTGTCCGACGCAGAAACCGTGATGTCCTCTTTGAAGACCGACTTAATCGCGTCCGCGATGGGCTGCAAGAGCCCGAACGGTCCGACGCGGTTGGGTCCGTAGCGGTGCTGCATCCGCCCTAAGAGGCGGCGCTCAACGAGGGTCATGTAGGCGAACGCGCCCAAAAGCGTGAAGCACATGACGAGCGCCTTGATAAAGGTGACGAGTAAGGGGTCCGCCATCAGTCGGCAGCCTCCGCTTGGCGTTCGCGTTGGACGCTCGAGAGGTCGAACTGAACGAGTTGAGTGGGTTGTTCGGGCAGTACGGGCAGGGTCATGAGTCCTTGTGGCATAGCGTCAGATACTTTAACCTGTGCGCGGCGGGTGAAGCCAGCGACAGTTAAAATGACGAGTTCGCCGTTTGCCAGACCCTCTTTCTTTGCATCATCCGCACTGATGCGCAAAGGCGCTTCGCTATACGCCGCCACCATGTGCGGGTTACGGCTTAAACGCTCCGCTTTGACCATGCTCGGCACGAGTAAGAGGTTGCCTTCTGCACTGACCTCTCGTCCAGCAGTGGCTTTAGGCTCGCTGACGATGATTTGACCTTCGACGGGCAGTTCATCCAAGTCGAGGTCGCGCTGCTTCCTGAGCATCCGCCGCGCACTCCGCAAGCTGCGCCCGTCCATCCGTGTCCCCATCGCTTCGCCTAACGCTTTGACGAGCCCGGTGAAGTTCTCCGATTGACCGCCGTCAACAGGTGCAGGGTGGACAGGGAGGTAGCGCCCCTCGAGGTTCACCACTACCCCCTCTTTCTCGTAACCTGTTTTCGCCGGGAGGACGACGTCAGCGAGTTCGGTTGTCTCGGTTGGGAAAGAGTCGTGGACAACGAGCAGACTCAGACTCTTGAAGACACTTGCGACATATTTATTCTGCGCAGGATTCAAACCCGAGAGAAAGAGACCCTTGACCTCTCCGTTAATCATCTTTTGATAGTTCTTACCTTGTGGGAGAACCTCGAACGCTTCCAACCCATACGAGTTCGCCATCGGTCCTAGCGGCATAACCTTCGCGCCAACCGCTTCCGCCAACTTGTTCGCCTTCTTAACCGCTTCAGGTGAGGCGAGGACGAACGCGCCGTAAACAATGACGGGGTTCTCAGCAGCTTTGAGTTCTTCAACTAATTTGGAGAGGTGTTCCGCGTCTAAGCCAAGTTCATCCGCGCCGCTGACCTCTTCCCCATTCGCTACATTTAATAAAGAGGTGAGAAGTTTGACCTCTTGACCTGCAGCGTACTCGAGCCCCCGCCCCGCGTGCTGCATCAAATCCGCGCGGTAGGGCGCGGCGACGGTCAAAATCCCGTGCTTGCGCGGCATCCGCTCCTTGAGGCGCAAGTCGGCGATAGGAACGCCGTGCGGCATGAGGTCGGCGGGCGGCACACCTTTGAGCGCGTCTTTGATGCGGAGGTCTAAAATCGGCACCTCTTCGGTCACATCACCGATGACGAAGATGCCGTCACTCGTGGCGACATCCGTGAAGGTCGCAGGCTCGGCGGTTGGAATCACCGAGGCGGCAGGGCGCGGGAAGTGGTCTAAGTGACCCGTGCCGAGCTGTTCGGCTAGGGCTTTCGCGGCGACGGCTTCCTCGAGCGTCGCGTCCGCTCTTAGTACGATCCCAATACTGTCACCCAAAGACTCGAGCTTACCCTTGATGAACTCAGCGGCTTCTTCCCAGGTGGCGGGCTCGAGGGTCTCACCCTTACGAATCATCGGCGTCTTGAGTCTATCTTCCGCGTTCGCGTACTCATGCCCAAAGCGCGTGCCGTCATCCAGCCAATCGAGGTTAATCTGCGTATTCCGCGCCGCCTTGATGCGCTCAATTCGACCCGTGCGGGCGTCAATCATCACCGCGCTACCCGACGAATCATCCATAGAGGTCGAGCGCGTGTGGTCATACTCCCAGTTGCGCCCTCTAAAACGAGAGGTCGTGTCCAGCAATGCACCCACCGGACACATGTCCGTGATGTTCCCCGTGAAGTTCGAGGGCAGCCCGTCCTCGACGTTGCCGATGTAGGTGTGCCCGCCTCGGTCGATGAAGTCCAAGACCTCATCGCTCGGCACCTCTTCGAAGTAGCGCACGCACCGCTTACAGTGGATGCAGCGCTCGCGGTCCAAGGTGATGAGTTCACTTAAAGCGTGATGCTTTTCTTGGTGGCGCTTGTCGAAGTCGAAGCGCGTCGTCCCGGAGCCGTATTCATACGCGCGGTCTTGTAGTTCGCACGCGCCACCCTTGTCGCAGACAGGACAGTCCAGCGGGTGGTTGATGAGCGTGAACTCCATCATCCCCGACTGCGCCTGCTTGACCTCTTTGGACTGCGTGTCGATGACCATCCCCTCCATAATGGCAGTTGTGCAGGTCGCCATCAGGTTAGGGAAGAAGAACACTTTCGGCTCGCCCGTCTCCTCGTCTTTAATCCACTCGCCCGTCTCGCGGTCTTTGCGCGGCGCACCGACTTTGCCCAAGCACATACGGCACGCGCCGATGGGCGACATGTACTCCTGCGAGCAGAAGTAGGGCACGTCGTAGCCAGCGGCGAAGACGGCGTCGATGGCTGAGGTGCCAGGCTCGAGGTCTAATTCGTTACCGTTAACTTTAACTTTCACTCCGCCCACCACTCCTCTCTCGGGTACATCGGCTCGCCGTTTTCGATTAAATGCACATATTCTTCGCGGAAGAGTTCCACACTCGACTGAACTGGGCCTAAACACGCATCTGCCAAGGGACAGAACGACTTACCTTTGATGTTGACGGACATGTTTTCGATAAGCTCCAAGTCCCCCGGCTCCCCTAGTCCCTTCACCAACTTCTGATACATCTTCGTCATCCACCCGCTGATTCCCTCGCGGCAGGGCGTACACTTCCCACACGACTCGTGCGCGTAGAAGCGCACTAGGTTCCACGTCGCGTTGACGATGCACTTCTCTTTCGGGATGAGGATGACGCCGCCCGTCCCGAGCATCGAACCTTTCTTGGTGATGGAGCCGTAGTCCATCGGCGTATCGAGCGTGTCGTCGTCGAAACGTAGCATCGGTGTGGAGGAGCCGCCGGGGATGAGCGCCTTGACCTCTTCGGTGGGACCGCCCGCTAGGTCATAAATCAACTCGCGGAAGGTCGCGCCCATCGGCAGTTCGTACACGCCCGGCTTCGCGACGGGTCCGCTGATTTGATAGAGCTTCGTCCCCTTCGAGTCGTCCGTGCCCATGCTCGAGAACCACTCCGCGCCGTTGTTGATGATGTGGACGACGCTAGTTAAAGAGGTCACGTTGTTGATGCTCGTCGGGCGTCCGTACACGCCTGCTTGCGCGGGGAAAGGCGGCTTTAAGCGCGGATTCGCCCGCAACCCCTCGAACGAGTTCATCAGCGAGGTCTCTTCACCGCAGATGTACGCGCCCGAGCCCCGGTGCAAGATGATGTCGAAGTCGAAGCCTGAGTCGAAGATGTTTTTGCCCAGGTAGCCCGCTTCCCTGGCGTCAATAATCGCTCTTTGCAAACGGTCATAGCCCTTGTAGTACTCACCGCGAATGTAGATGACACCGATGGTCGCCTCAATCGCGTAGCAGCCAATGAGCAAACCTTCGATGAGCTGGTGGGGGTCGTCCTCGCAGATGTAGCGGTCCTTGAACGAGCCCGGCTCCGACTCGTCTGCGTTGCAAACCAAAAAGCGCTGCCGCTCGTCGGCGGGAGGCATGAAGGACCACTTCACCCCCGTCGGGAAGCCCGCGCCGCCGCGTCCGCGTAAACCGGACGATTTAACGGTATTCACAACCTCTTTCGGCTCCATTTTCAAAGCCTTTTTCGCCGCTTCGTAGCCGCCGTGCTCCAGATAGTAGTCAAGCGCCCAGGCGTTCTCCACGCCCACGTGCTTGTACATCGTCACTTCAAAGCGCGAATCTTTACGGCTTGTTATTGGTTTTGGACGCTCTGCAACAGCATCGCTCATACAAGTTCCTTTCTACGAAAGAGCAATGAGTTAAAAGCAATGAGCAATGAGTAAAAGTCTTTGATTTTCACTTTCAACTCATTGTTCATTGCTCATTGCTCCGAATCTCTGGTTTCTCTTGTCCTACGTTGTCACCACCGCGCTCGCGGCTCGGCTCCGGCATCTCACCGTTTCTAAAGGCGTCTAACAGTTTCTGACACCCTGACTTCGTAACGCGCTCGTAATAAACATCGTTGACCTGTAACACGGGCGCAGTGCCGCACGAGCCCAAGCACTCCACCTTTTGAATGCTGAACTTCCCGTCGCGGCTCGTCTCGCCGTTCACGAGCCCGGTCTCCTCGGAGATGAAGTCGTACATCTCGTCTGAGCCCGCCAGTGAACACGAAAGCGTCGAGCAGATTTGCAGGTGATACTCGCCAATCGGGTGCTCGTGATAGGTCGAGTAGAAGCTCATCACCCCTTTGACCTCCGTCGGGTTGAGGTCTAGGATATGTGCGATTTCTTCGACTCTTGCCTCGCTAATATGTTTTTCAGCCCGCTGCACCTCCCACAAGAGGGGCATGACGGCGCTGCGCTGCCCGTACTCGGGGTAGCGCCCTAAGATTTCTTTGAGGGTGTCTTGCTTGTCTGAGAAGTAAGGTTGCGTGGTTTCTACCATTGCGTTTCCTTCATGGATTGACTTTGCTCATTGAAATACTTCATGTGGAACACCTCTATAGCTGTAGCAATACCTATGCCGGCAAGAAGAATCATTGCTTTAAGAAGCGGAGATTCAACGAAGTCAGTAAAGATAAAAGCGTTGATTATCCAAATTGGGAATCTTACTGCGAAACCCCACCAGGAATACTTTCTCTCTCCTTCTTCTTTTTGCTGAAAGTACATTATTTTGCCCATGACAATGAGCGAACCGAATAGCACAGCACAGAAGAATAGGATTAAAGCAAGTGTGGAGGGTAAGCTCATCCTCTTCCCTACTCAATCCTTAAAAACTGCTTTGGCTCGAGCCTCATCTCTTAACTACCCCTCTTTGTTATCACGTTTGCTATCAATGCGTTTGCCACCCATCACAGCAGCAATGCCAACACCAACAAGTGCTACGCAAACACTGACTCCGAGTCCTACACCTGTTGCTGCCCCAATTCCCGCGCCGATGACTATGCCGAGACCGACTCTCGAACCAGTATTGCGTCCCTGTTCAGCTCTCACTTGTCTACATCCCCCAACACCGGGTCCATCGACGCGATGTTCACAACCATGTCTGCGAAGAGTCCACCGATGCAGGTAGGCTCCAGGGACTGCAAGTTAATCAAACTCGGCACGCGCACCTTCACACGGTAGGGCATCGAGCCGCCGTCCGAGATGAGGTAGTAGCCGAGTTCGCCGCGTGCGGATTCGGTCGGCACGTATACCTCGCCGCGCGGCGGGTGAAAGCCCTCGGTCACGAGCTTGAAGTGGAAGATGACCGCTTCCATGCTGTTCTCTAGCTCACTACGGGGCGGCAAGGAGATGCGGCGGTCGGGGTCTTTGACGGGTCCCTCTTCCAACTGGTCGAGCGCTTGCCCCACGATTTTAAGACTCTCCCCCATCTCCTCGAAGCGGAGCATGAAGCGGTGGTAAGCATCGCCTTCGGTGGACGTTGGTACATTGAATTCGTAGTTCTCGTAGCCACTGTAGGGCTGCGCCTTGCGGAAGTCGAGAGGTACGCCGCTCGCTCTGAGCGAGGGTCCGGTCAACCCATAGTCGAGCGCCGTCTCCTTGTCCATCACGCCGACGTTTTTGGTGCGGTTCACGAAGATGTCGTTTTTTACGAAGAGAGTAGCGTACTGCTTCTGCATCTTGGGGAAGTCTTTGAGGAAGCCTCGCACTGCGTCCGTGAAGCCTTCGGGGATGTCGCGGGAGAGCCCGCCCACCCGGAAGTACCCGTAGTTCATTCGCACGCCGCAGACCATCTCGAAGAGGTCCAAAATCCGCTCGCGCTCGCGCATCGTGTAGAAAAAGAGCGTCAACGCGCCGAGGTCGAGAATGCCCGTCCCGAAGAAGATGAGGTGGCTCGCCACGCGGTTGAGTTCGGTGAGGATGACGCGAACCTGCTGCGCTCTGACAGGGACTTCTGCGCCGACGAGCTTTTCCGCCGAGAGGACATACGCCAAGTCGTGCCCGAAGCCGTGCAGGTAGTCCATCCGGTTCGAGTAGGTCACGCCCTGCTGGTAGGTGCGGTTCTCCATCGTCTTTTCGAAGCCGGAGTGGAGGTAGCCGACTTGCGGCTTAATCGTGGCGATGCGCTCGCCATCTAGGTCAACAACCAGGCGCAAGACGCCGTGCGTGCTCGGGTGCTGCGGTCCGACATTGAGACGCATGTATTTGGTTTCGAATTCGCTCCCCGGCGTATCTTGGGTGGTTGCGTCGGGTACGTGTCCGGCTTGTCCTGAAATTACGCCCATATCTACTTGTCTCCCGTCTCCCCTGTTGCCTTATGAAGAGCTTGGTCCGTGTTTTCAACGCCTTTACGCACACCGCCGCGCCAGCCCGTCATGCCTGTATCTTCGCCCGTCATGCCAGCGCGGAACGAGGCGGGGTCTAAAAAGCGCCCCTCGTTAAACAGGGTCGGCGTCTCCCCTAACGGAAAGTCTTTGCGGTGGGGATGTCCGTCCAAATCTTCGGGCGTGATGATCTTGCGCAGGTCGGGATGTCCCTCGAACTCGATGCCGAACATATCGTAGACTTCGCGCTCCATGAAGCTCGAGCCCTTCCAAAGATGGTTGATCGTAGGCAGCGTCTCCCCGTCATCCACGTTCACCCGGATAAAGATGCGCTCATTTTTCGACACGCTATATAAGTTATAAGCCACTGAAAAGCGCTTCCCCTGATGCCCCGGATAGGTGAGGTAGTCGATCCCCATCACATCCGAAATCATCTCGAAGCCTGCTTCTTTCGCCGACTCAACCGCCGCCACAATGTTCTCTTTCCCTACCGTCACGCTGACCATACCTTTGAACTCACCGGGCTTACCGTCTAAGCTCTTGAGCGTTTCTGTTACTTGCTCGACTAAGCTCATGAGCAGCTCTGTCTATGGAGAGGAAAGAGGAAAGAGGAAAGAGGAAAGAATTTACTTTTATCTTTTACCTTTTCTCTTTTACCTTCTTGCCTCACCGCGTCCACCCCTGCACCATCGGCAACTCAATCCCGCCGCTGTCAAACGCCTCGCCGCGCACCTTTTTCTGAAGCTGCATCACGCCGTAGACGAGCGACTCGGGGCGCGGGGGGCAACCGGGGACGTAGATGTCTACGGGGACAACCGAGTCCACGTTTTGCACGATGGCGTAGTTATTAAACATGCCGCCTGAGCTTGCACACGCGCCCATCGAGATGACCCACTTGGGGTCAGGCATCTGGTCGTAGACGCGGCGCATCACCGGAGCCATCTTTTTGGACAAACGGCCCGCGACGATCATCACATCCGCTTGCCGGGGCGAGGCGCGAAAGACCTCGGAGCCGAAGCGGGCTAGGTCGTTGCGCGAGTTGGTAGATTGCATCATTTCAATGGCGCAGCAGGCTAGGCCAAAGGTCGCGGGCCATAAGCTGTTGCTTCTACCCCAAGCGACGAGTTTTTCTAAAGAGGAAAAGAGGATGCCTTCGTTCTCGAGTTCCTGAATATCCTGTGTAAAGAGGTCTGTGAGTGCCATAAGTCCTTTCAAGGATCGGGTACTAGCTGCTTAAAGAAATACGCAAGTATCATCTATTGGTGTGAGGGTCAATCGGCGGCTTTTTTAGTGAGAGCGTCTGTGACCAAATGATACCTGCTATAACAGCTATCTCCAATCCAATACACCTTTTCGCAATATATAGATGTACCCAATCGCCAAAATCACCACGAAGATAATGGCTTGGACGAACAAAAATTGAGGTTGCGCCTGAAATTTGACCGCTAGCGGATAGAAAAACGCCGTCTCGATATCGAAGATGATGAAGAGCATCGCGACGAGGTAGAAGTGAACGGGGAAACGCTCGCGGGCGGTTGAGGCGGCGGGGATACCCGACTCATACGCGGCGAGCTTCGTCTCGCTCGACATCTTCGGACCTAAGAGCGCCCCAACCATCAGCGCGAGTGCGCCGATGAGACCGGCGGCTAAAAACATCATCAGCAGGTGAAGGTACATAGAACTCCTCTCGAGTTATCCTAAGCTTACGCCAAAACGCGCCGCCTCGTGCGGCTTTTCACAACCTTTTCAAGTGGTATTTTAGCACTTAGCGTAAGAGGGTACAAGGTAAGCGCGTGACGTTTGTTACTAGATTCTGACGAGGTTTTGGGGATGGGGATGGACTCGAGTAACGAACTTCACAAAATAGGGACGCTACAAGCAGAAGAATCGTCTACAATGGGAAACCGATGGGTAAGTACGATGATCTACCACAAGACCTCATAGAGCGAGCTATAGCCGAGTTAAACCGCGAAATACCCGAGAGAGACGTATTGATAGAGCGTTTGGGCAAATTCGGTCATGAGGTTGAAGTGTTCGTGAAGCGTTTGGAAGCCATCAAATTCTTCGCAAACATCGGTAAACCTATAAAAGAGCAAAGTAGAGGGAAAATTGATCGAGTTGAGGACTGGGATTCAGCAATTAAAGTATCACTCGAGGGAACCATTGCGCTAATAGACAATAAGTTCGAGATTCGTAGAAGCCTGATCAAACAGCACGGTCTTCAAACCTTGTCGGACGCAGCTTTTGACCTCTACAACGAATACGTACCTCTCTCTATTCCTCAAGGGGTTAGAGGAACAGTTAAAGCTGCTTTATTTGTTGATATAGAAGGAGCCTTAGACGAAATCATCCTTCAAGACCTCTCGAATGACCGCTTTTTCCTGGATTTGTTCGATTGGTACGAGCAAGGGCATTGGCCTTGTGCAGTGAAAAAAGACAGTACAGTTGTAGTTTTCTGATTCAGCCAGTAATCGTGCTACTGGCAGTTCGGGCAAAGCCCCTGCAAATCCAACGACGGCTCATCCACCCGCCAGCCAGACACTTTTTCAGCGCTGTCACGCAAAAATCGCTTGGGCGAGACCTCTTGAATCATCACCTCGGGTAAGTCTAAAATATCGCCGCACTGCTTACAGATAAGGTGATGGTGCGGTCCGACGTTACTGTCGTAGAGCGCTTCCCCGCCGACACCGCTGAACTCGCGAATCAACCCCGCGCCGCGCAGCACGCCCAAGTTGAGGTAGACCGTAGAAAGGCTCAGGTCCTCGCCGCGCTGCTTGAGTTCTAAATAAAGCTGCTCCGCGCTGATGTGCATATCGCGCTCGCCGAACAAACTCAAGATGACCTCTCGAGGCTTGCTGTAGCGTAGCCCGTGAGTTTTTAGGGTATTTCTAATCTGCTCCTTGTCGCTCATACTCGAAATGCCTTCCTCAATGTTGCAATATGTACCGCTTCACGTCGTTGATGGTATTGCAATACCTCGTAAGCTCGAGCATACCACAAAATCCCTTCATCGGAATAACTCCGAAGTTCTGTGAGAAATTGATTATCTCGAGTTATGTCAAAAGCCCTCAGAATAGATAGCACTATAAGAATAGGGAAAGGTCAAAATGTAATGAAAACCGTAACATCGAAGAAAGGTATTTTTAAATCTCTACAATTAGCCCTCATATTTGTAATGGGTATAGGTGGATTGTACATGACCCTTGAGAGCTTACACTTGGGGAGTTTTGAAGTTTTACCACATGCTTTAATGCTTCCCTTTTTCATTTGGGCGCTGTATCTGTCTCTTTCTCTATTTTCATCTCAATATTTAGTAAACTTGACTGACTTTCGAAGAAAAGGTACATGGAGCGAGAAGCGTATAGAGTGGCATCAAGTCAAAGAGGTTTGGGTACTCATGAACTATTTTGGAGGCTACAACGTTGCCCTTGTGGTTGAAGGTCAGGGGCGGCATACCACGCTCTTCACCTCTTTCTTGAGGAATCAGAAAGAGGTAACTCAAGCAATTATGGAAGCTGCAACAAAGTTAAATCCGCAAGTTGCTTTAAGAGGTCAGTGGCGGGCAGCTTACGGAACACCACCATTTGGAATCTTTGACGAAATAGAAAAAACGCTTGTGACTCGTTAAGAACCGCTCAAGTTAAAGAGCGGATGACTTAGCACCCGCTCTCGTTGCCTCTTGAAAAATCTAAAACAAGTGCTTAACCGCATCCCTCTCCCCTACTAATTCCTCTTCCGTCGCCTTCATCTTCTCCTGCACAAACTCACTGTTGTCCAGCCCTTGCACAATTTCATAAGAGCCATTCTTAACCGTCACGGGAAACGAGTAGATGATGCCCTCTTCGACACCGTAAGAACCGTCGCTCGGGATGGACATGCTGACCCAATCATCCTCAGGTGTGCCGTGTGCCCAGTCGCGCATGTGGTCAATCGCGGCGGAGGCAGCAGAGGCGGCGCTGGACGCCCCCCTCGCTTCGATAATCGCCGCGCCGCGCTTTTGCACAGTGGGGATGAAGTCATCACGTACCCAAGACTCGTCTACGAGTTCAGTTGCCGCTTTACCGTCTACGGTAGCGTGGCTGAGGTCGGGGACTTGGGTGCTCGAGTGGTTCCCCCACACAATCATTTTCTTGAGGTTACTCACCAGCGAATCGGTTTTTGTGGCAAGTTGACTTAAAGCGCGGTTGTGGTCTAAACGGGTCATCGCGGTGAACTGCCTGGGGTCCAAGTCAGGCGCGTTCTTCATGGCGATGAGCGCATTTGTGTTGGCGGGGTTGCCAACAACAAGCACCTTGACGTTGCGGCTTGCGTTGTCGTTGAGCGCTTTTCCCTGGCCTGTAAAAATCTTCCCGTTCGCTTCTAAGAGCGCAGCGCGTTCTTCCCCTTTGCTGCGAGGTTTAGAACCGACGAGTAAGGCGTGATCAACCTCTTTGAACGCCTCATTCGGGTCGTCTGAAGTGGTCGTACCGTGCAGAAGTGGGAAGGCTCCATCATTAAGTTCCATCACGACGCCTTGAAGCGCATCTAAAGCGGACGTAATCTCTAAAAGTTGCAGGATAACGGGCTGATCTTTGCCGAGCATGTCGCCCGAAGCGATGCGGAAAAGCAGCGCGTAACCGATCTGCCCAGCCGCCCCAGTGACGGCAACACGTACAGGTTGTTTCATGTTTTTCTCCTCTGAAATGACTTGATTTAGATTGAACTTTCGCCTTTTGGCTTGCTTATCCTAACACCACCAAAATGCGAGCTTATGGGGACAAGCTCGCGAAGTACAAACTGAATCTAAGGTGAGTTAGTGAGGGTGTTTCACGTGAAACATCAAGCCTGATAGTGGAGCAGCTCGAGCAACCGCTGTAACTCATCCTGCGAGTGAAAGTGAAGCTCAATTTTACCCTTATTGCCGCCCAGGACCTTTACTCTCGTACCGATCTGCCGCGCTAAATCTGTTTCTATATGAGCGTAGCGCCCATCCGATGTGTCTTTCTTGCTTGACTGACTTGAAGAGGTGATCATCTGACGTTTCAACCCCTCAGCTTCGCGTACCGAGAGATTGTTATCGAGGATACGCTCGAGCGCCCACGTCCTATCACTTTCAGGCTGTGCCAGAATCGCCCGTGCGTGTCCCGCACTGATGGTGCGTTTTTCCAGCGCTGACAGCGCCGCGTCCCCCAACTGGAGCAGCCGCAAGGTGTTCGCTACTGCGCTACGGCTCTTCCCCACCGCCTTAGCAACCTCTTCTTGATTCATGCCAAAATCCATCAGTTGCTTGAACGCCTGCGCCTCCTCCACCGAGTTGAGGTTTTCGCGTTGAACGTTCTCGATAATGGCAATCTCAAGCGTCTCCCTATCCGTAAGGTCGCGGATGATGGCGGGAACCGTTTTAAGTCCGACTTGTTGCGCTGCCCGGAAACGTCGTTCACCTGCGACGATTTCATAGCCTTTTTCCAGAGGGCGCACTAAAAGCGGTTGCAAAATCCCTTTTTGGGCGACTGAACTGGCAAGTTCTGCTATCGCTTCGGGGTCGATGTATTTGCGGGGTTGGTAGCTCGAGACCGAGAGCGTATCCACTGGGAGTTGGTCTACGCCTTTATCCTTGTCTTTTTCGGTTTTCGGCAGCAGAGCGTCGAGCCCCCTGCCTAAGCTGCTACGCTTGGCTGGCACGTTCGATAACCTCCTCGGAGAGTTGGCGATAAGCGGTTGCGCCAGACGAGGTCGGCGCGTAGGCGTAAATCGGTTGACCATAGGAAGGCGCTTCGGCGAGGCGGACGTTGCGAGGAATCACCGATTTGAAAACCAAATCGCCGAAGTGCTCACGAACATTCTCTTCAACCTCTTGTGATAAACGTGTGCGGCTGTCAAACATGGTGAGCAGGATACCTAAGACCTGCAAATTCGGATTCAAGGAGTCTTGCATCCGCTCCACCGTGTCCATCATGCCTGCGATACCCTCCAAAGCGTAATACTCTGTCTGCAAAGGGATAATAAGCTGATCCGCCGCTACGAGACCGTTGAGCGTCAGTGCGCCAATCGAAGGCGGCGCGTCCAGTACGATAAAATCGAAGTTTGGACGCACACCGATGAGCGCTTTGGTAAGGAGTTTGAAATTCTCGGTTGTCGCGTCGAGTTCGACGGCTGCGCCTGAGAGATCAGCGGAAGCGGGCATGACTTTGAGTTTTTCGATTTCGGTATCCGCAATTACGCGCCGCGCCGACATATCACCGATCAAAACGTCATAAATGGTGCGTTCAGGGCTGCGGATACCGACGCCGCTGCTTGCATTACCCTGCGGGTCTAAATCTACAAGTAAAACACGGCGTTTCTCCGCAAGTGCGGCAGCAAGGTTGATGGCGCTTGTCGTCTTACCGACGCCGCCCTTTTGATTGATTACTCCGATGGTCGGCAATGCAATCCTCCCGGAAGGCTGATTGCGACTAGCGTACCATGTGTTCTGAGTGGCGTGACCAATATTGTTTCACGTGAAACAGTAGGGGAGAGGTCAGGGTTGGAAAAGCCCAGCTTTTCTCGTAGTTCTGCGACTTCTTCCATGTAAACATCACCCTTGCGCGACATCAGAACGACACTTTCAGCGTGCAAATGATGTGTCAGACAGTAAAGGTTAAACAACCGCCCTACCGCTTGCGCCGTGACCCAAGTTACAGGCGACTGTTGCCATGAAGTTACGTCTTCAGCGACGACAGTGACGTTCTCGAGCCCAAGTTGACTCACCACAATCTTCAGAAAACTCGCTCGTTTCTGCCGCCGTTCGACCAAAGTGATGGGACTGTCTGGAAACTGAACGGCTAAAGGGATGCCAGGTAAACCAACACCTGAGCCTATGTCCAAGATTCGGTGGTGGGGCTCGAGCCGCTCCCGTACAAACTCTGCATAAGCGAGGCTATCAGCAACCTTATCTCCTAACCCCCCAACAGCAACGCCCGACATGAGGTCGAGCGTCATGTGATAGCGCCGAATAAGATCGGCGTAATGTTCGAGCTGATCAGCCTGTCGCTGTTTCACGTGAAACATTCACAGCTTTAGACGATGGCTTGCTATGCGTTTTAGCATGAATGAGCAACGCAGTCACGTCACTGTCCCGCACGCCGCGAATACGTTGCGCTGCCCCGAGCGTCACGGGCCGATGGCGTTTCAGCATCTCGCCACCCTCTTTGGACAAGCTCGAGACCCGCCCAAAATCCACTGACTGCAGGCTTAGCGACTCGTAATCTTTTCGCGCCTCGAGTTCTTTTTGGCTCCGCGCGATGTACGCCGCGTACTTAACCAGAATCTCTGCTTTCTTTTGCTCTTCAGCACTCAAATTTTCTGGACTTTTACCGACTAGCTTAATAACCTCTTGATACGTCATTCCAGGACGGCAGATGATTTTACTCGCTAACGTCCCTTCGTGGCGAGTCTTACTGAGGCGTTCAACTTCTCGAGCGACTCGAGCCTCACTCATCTGAACTTCAGCGAGTTGTTCGTCACTGACTAAACCCCAAGCGTGTCCAGTAGGGGAGAGACGCTCGAGAGCATTGTCCTGACGGTGCAGCAGACGGTATTCATTGCGAGAGGTCAGCATCCGATACGGCTCGTTGATGCCCCAGCGCACCAAATCGTCCAGCATCACCCCGATGTAGCCCTGGTCACGGCGAATGCTGACAGGCTCCTGGTTACTCGAGAACTGCGCCGCGTTGACGCCAGCGATAAAGCCCTGCGTCGCCGCCTCTTCATAACCGCTCGTCCCATTGATCTGCCCCGCGCTGAAAAGACCGGGCAACCGCTTCGACATCAGCGTGATGTCGAGCTGCGTCGGGTCGAGCGCGTCGTATTCGACAGCATAAGCGTAGCGCTGAATCACCGCGTTTTCGAAGCCGGGGAGCGTGCGAATCATATCGTCTTGCAGATAGGGAGGCATGGAACTCGAGAACCCCTGCAAGTACACCTCGCTCGTTTGGGTGCCGTCAGGCTCGACAAACAAGAGGTGTCTATCCTTGCCCGAGAAGCGCACCACTTTGTCTTCAATCGAGGGACAGTAGCGCGGGCCTTGCCCTTCGATGACGCCGCCGTACATGGCGGAATGCTCGAGATTCGCGTTGATCAGTTCATGCGTCTCTGGTGTGGTATGCGTGAGCCACGTTGGGCTACTCGTCGTTTTTGCACCAGGTTTGCCCGTGAAAGAGGCGACGGGGTTGTCAGCAGGGACAACTTCTAACACCGAGAAATCCACCGAGTCCGAACGGATACGCGGCGGCGTACCTGTTTTGAAGCGCAAGAGGTTGTGACCTGTCGCAGTGAGGCTGTGCGAGAGGTGACGCGCAGGCGCTTCCCCCTGCCGCCCCGCTTCGCGCTGCTGTTTGCCGTACCAAACGACGCCTTTGAGGAATGTTCCCGTGCAAAGCACGACGCTAGGCGCGTTGAGTTCGCGTCCATCAGTAAGAGAGACACCTCTTAGGATGCCATCCTCAACATGTAACGCCGCCACCTCTCCACGCACGATATCAATACCCGCCGTACCCTCAATAAGCCGCCGCGCCGCCGCCCTATAACCGTCACGTTCGTTTTGCACGCGCAAAGATTGCACCGCTGGGCCCTTACTCGCGTTGAGCGTGCGGGCGTGAATCGCGGTCTCATCGGCTAATTTACCCATCACGCCGCCGAGCGCATGAAGTTCGAAGACAAGCTGCGACTTGCCCGGCCCGCCAATCGCCGGGTTGCAGGGCATCAGTCCAATTTTGTCAGGGTTAGGGATAGCAAGCGCCACCGCCGCACCGAGCTTCGCCGCCGCGTGCGCCGCTTCGATGCCAGCGTGACCACCACCCACTACAATAACGTCATAGTCGTGCATTATCTCTCCGTTAGGTTAGAACGCTTACGTATTAGCTGTAAACATAGAAAGATTCTCTCGAAATCGAGGAGAAACCTCAAATAAGGTATCATCTTAGCATATTTTCTGATACCAGACGTAGCAGGGTCGGAAGAAACGAGAAGATAGTATTCAGAGTCCAGGAGTGAAAAACTTCTTCATATGCTGACTGCTAACTACCTCTTTCCACCCTTCCGCGTTCGTGATGGTACGCCTTACTCGAGTCAACCGATACTCACCTTAAATCTGTTAAACTACCTTTCTATAGCAGGTCTCAGCCGTTAGGCTAGCGGGATTTCACCTGGTTCAGACCAGTCTCACGAGGTAAGGCGTCATGTAGCACGCACCTTTAGTGATGATACCTGCGCTATTTCAACTTAGGATTTATACTGATTACTAATACTTTCAGCGAGATATTTTGTGTAAACGATTTGTGTAGGCAACAAGGGCAACCGGCGGCGAGCGAATAGAGGTCAGATAGGGATGAAAGCACCTACAACATTACGGAGTGATCCCATCTGGGACGATATCTTAGAGTTCGTCAAACAGCGGATTCCCGAGGTTGAGTTTCGTACCTGGTTCACGCAGGTACAGCCGCTCGGCATCGAGGACGGAACCTTTATGCTGGGCGTCCCTCACTCCTTCGCCAAAGACTGGCTCAAAAATCACTACAGCGGCGTCATAGAAGAAGCGCTTAAACACTTCGGCGCACCGAGCCCCCGCGTCGGCTTTCAGGTTATCGCCGCCAAGCCTTCCGAGCAGCAAGATATGTTTAATACGCCTTCTACGTCCGAAGAAGCCGCGCCAACCGTCAATAAGCCGAGGCTCAACCCGAAATACAACTTCACCAACTTCGTCGTTGGTCCGAACAACAACCTCTCGCACGCCGCCGCCATCGCCGTCGCCGAAGCGCCCGGACGCGCTTACAACCCGCTCTTCGTCTACGGCGACTCCGGTCTAGGTAAGACCCACCTCATGCACGCTGTCGGTCACGCCGTAGCAGACCGCTTCGCCAAACTCCACGTCGAATACGTCACCACCGAAGCCTTCACTAATGACCTCATCAACGCCATTCGCGAAGACAAGATGACCGCGTTTCGGGATCGCTACCGCAGCATTGACCTCTTGTTGGTGGACGACGTGCAGTTCATCGCGGGAAAAGAGCGCACGCAAGAGGAGTTTTTCCATACGTTTAATGCGCTCTACGAGTCGGGCAAGCAGATTATTCTCTCGTCTGATAGACCACCGAAAGACATTCCCACCTTGGAGAACCGCCTGCGCAGCCGCTTCGAGTGGGGGCTCATCACCGACATTCAAGCACCCGAGTTAGAGACGCGCATCGCCATCCTCAAAATGAACGCGGAGTATCGCGGCGTCAAGATTCCGCCTGATGTGATCGACTACATTGCGCGGCAAGTGACTTCGAACATTCGCGAGTTAGAGGGCGCATTGGTGCGCGTCATTGTCTTCGCGAGCATGAACCAGACGCAACTGAGCCGCCAGACCGCTGTGAGCGCCCTCTCTGACGTGTTTGCGCCGAGCGAACTCAACCTGACGATGGATGAGATTATTAAGGCTGCTGCCCACCACTTTGAGGTGGAAGCGGGCGATCTCCGCTCAAAGGGGAGACGGCACGAACTCGTCGTGCCGCGCCAAGTGGCAATGTACCTCATCCGCGAGTTCACGCCGCACTCGTACCCGGAAATCGGGCAGTTCTTCTCGGGACGCGACCACTCGACGGTGATGTACGCGGTGCAGAAGGTGACGGAACAGATGGCGAAGGATAGAGAGTTGGAAGAGCGGATTTTGGCGATTAAGGCTGACCTTTTGTAAGTTCATCTCTCGGGATTGAGAGTGTTGTGATTGATAACCCTTGAAAATACATTTTTTCAAGAAAAATTAGAAGCATGTTGCCTGAAAGAGCAAAAACCAAGCGTACCTTTACCCCTGAAGAGCGTGAGTACCGTAAGCGCCAAGATCAACGTTATCGTAAAGTGGAACGCCCTCTTTACCTATTAAATCTGGCTCAGCGTCAGAATCATCTAAAGCGTTCTTTTGGTGATATTCCTGGAGAGACTTTACAGGAAAAACTTCAACACCTGAGCCCACCAGAATTTCCTCGCTGCGAAGCTACTTTAAGAGAGACTTCTTGCTTTAGTAATCAGCGGATTGCCACTCAGATTCATCACAGGCGAGGTCGTCGACCTGTAAACGATGTGGACATGTATAACAATCCTGAATACTTTCTGGGTATATGCGATTCCTGTCATGACTGGATAGAAGCAAACAAAGAGGAGGCTCAAAAGCTCGGTCTAGTTATCAGAAATCAACCTATCTAATTTGCTACTAAATGCCTTTCCGCAAAAAGGCTCTAAAATTCAGTAATTCTCGAGCCAAGTGAATCATCCCCTGAAATATGAGTTTTGAGTGCACGGCTTGCCAAATTTACACTCACATCTATGGAGTGCTTTTATAGATTAAAATGTGCTATGAAAACACTCAAATCCCATTAAATTAGCATGTATATCTATCATCAAACAAATAATTCACACATCTACACCTGTGGATAACTCTGTGGATAAGCTGTGGATATCCTGTTGATAAACTGTGGATAACTAGGGGTTTTTCACAGCCTGTGGATAGCTGTGGATAACTCGGGTAGTTATCCACAGGCAAAGGCGAGTTATCCACAAAATTATCCACAGGCACTTTGCTGTCCTGGACGGGGCAAAGCATAGTTATCCACACTATCCACAGGCCCTACTATAGAGTATTAGAACCTTTGAAAAATTTTCGTTTCGTCAACCGTAAAGTCTTAGGGAAAACGCGCGTTCTCATAAACCAACGAAAAAAGAGAAGCTGAAAAGAGAACAACCAAGAGGTCAATTTCAGAGAATTTTCAAACCTAAAAGACGTTTTGAAAAATAGTTCAACCTCTTCTCTAAAAAGCTAACTCGTCAGCCTCGAGACCGCTGAGAAATATCTCGCTTTCCAAATTGACTTCTTTATCTCTAACCTCTTAAAACCTCTTCCACTTCACTTTCCTCTGGTTTCTTCCACAGCCGCTTTTTCCCCGCGCTGATTTTCGGTATGCTCACCTCTATGAACGTACAGGTTCCGCGTAAACAACTCGCCGATGTGCTCGGCAACATCGAGCGCATCATTCCTAGTCGCAGCAGCAATCCGGGGCTCAGCCTTATCAACATGCAGATGGGGGAGAGGGGCATCACCTTTAGCGGCAGCAATATGGATATTGACATCCAGGCGACGGTGCAGGCGGATGTGTCCGGGGGTGGGCACGCCGCCTTGCCTGCGCATGTCTTCGGACAGGTCGTGCGGGCACTGCCGGGTGAATTAGTCGAACTCACGTTTGACGATAAGGAACTCGAGATAAGTTCCGGCAGCTACGCCACCAAACTCCAACTTGCTGACGCCGCGACGGTCCCAGAGGTCACCTTTCCAGAGGGATACGCGGGTAGGTTCGACGGGTCACAGCTTTCCAACGCGCTCAGTCACGTGAGGTACGCGGCAGCCGTAGCGGAGTATCAGGCGATTTTTCGCGGGGTCAAGGTTGAGTTTAATGACAAGAGGACACGCGCTGTTGCCACCGACGGCTTCCGCCTAGCGTACTATCACATGGAGGACGCGAGCGGGCTGGACGGGGACATCGTCATCCCGGCGCGGAGTGTGGACGAACTCAGCAGGCTTTTGGGGAGTGGGGAGGCAAAGCTCGAGCTGGCCGACTCTCAACTTTCGGTACAGAGCGGTCCCTTTAAGCTCAACGTCAAGCTGATGGAAGGGACTTTCCCCGACTATGAGCGCGTGATTCCCTCACAATTTCCGGTGAGTATTTTGCTGGGTGCCAAAGCGCTCTTAGAGACGGTCTCGCGCGTAGCGGTCATGGCGGACAAGACGGCGAATAACCGCGTGGACCTCTTTATTAAGGATGGAAGTTTGCAAATAACAGCGGAGGGGGCGTACGGGCGCTCTCAAGAGGCGTTAGAGGTCTCGCAAGAGGGAACTGAGTCGGAGATTGCCTTAGCCTACAATGCGGACTACTTGGCGAGTGCGCTGAGACCCGTGGATGGAGACGTGCGCTTTTCGTTCTCCGGTCCGACGAGCCCGAGCGTGCTGGCGAGTTTGAAGGATACGAGTTATTTGGCGATGGTGGTGCCACTTAGGACAGGGTAGATAGGATACTCGTGATATTCAGACTGCGACAATACAAAGTAGCGCCGGGGAAGATAGACGTTTTCAACGCTTTCTTCCGTGAACGTCTGCTGCCTGTTCAAAAACGGTACGGTGCTCGCTTAGTCGGTAGATGGCAAACCGAGGACGGCAATCATATTGCAGCGTTGTGGGTGTATGATGACCTCGAGCAGTACGAGACGATTCAAGCTAAGGTTCGCGTTGACCCTGACTCAGTGAAAGCGCAAGAATATAGACGCGCAGAACTCAATCCGCTTTTTACCGAAACGGAAGAGGCATTTATGGTGTCTACTGTTCCACTAAGTTGGACGGAACTCTCGCATTTAGAGCCACAAGGCTGAGTATCTCGTTGCAACTTCTCGAGAAAACGCCTATTCTTAAACTATGACGATAGACCTCACCCCTGAGCAGCGGCGCTTTGTGGACGAGCAGTTGGAGACAGGGGAATACTCAGACGAGAGCGAAGTAGTGGCTCACGCTCTGGACTTGTGGCAAAGGTATCAAGAACGCACCGCCGAAATTCGTGCTCGAGTGCAAGAGGGTATTGACGCAGCTGACGCTGGACGCTCAACGAAGATAAGCACGCCGGAAGAGGCTGAGGCGTTTGCGCGGCAGCTACTTACCCACATAAAAGAGCGCCGCGCTGAACGTGAACCTGACACGTACTAGTGACCTTTTGCATCACCGACTCGGCTGCTGAAGACATCGAAACACTTTGGAACGTATACGCTGAGTGGGGCGGCACAGTCGAGAGTGCGGACCTCTTCGTTCTGGACTCAGAATGTATGTCGGTATTGGTGTTTTTGGTATACCTCTGCTGCGATGTCGTAGGAGGGCTCGAGAGGTTGAGAAGAGGTATTCTATTTGAATGCTTATTAGGTGCGTAGATCAAATATGAACCGTGAAACTTTTACGAAGAAAGAGAATTGGTACGGCTCGTACTATGAACTTTGTCTCGAGTTAGGACCAAAAGGTGATGACGAACGTCTCCTAAGAGCACTTAATAGTCTTTGGGCACATCCTCAACTTCACGGTTCGTGGACTGATCGAGATGACTTTCAGACTTCTCCACCTCTAACTAAAATTGTTGGTGAAGTCGAGTTACCAAGGCATGGAATTCTTACATTAGGTCATGGTCTGCAAGTTGGCTGTGAGAGCATTGTCGTTCGCGAAAGTGATGATAACGGAGCAGATTGGCTCGACCTTTGTATACCCACTGGAATGCTGGGGCTTGTTTATTCCGTTGACTATCCCTTATCTTCTGCCACAAATCCGTGGATGCACGAAGTTAATCAAATCCTCGCTTCGATAGGCTCATCGGTATTCCAATCAGTTCCCTTCCGTCTGGGACTCATCGGTGAAGAAGCGTCTGGAATTTTTAACGCAGACTCAATTTCTGCTGATGACCTCCGCAGAAGTGCAGTGTTTCTTCTACCAGAAACCTTGAAGAGCTCTCTCTCAACAAACATCCAGTCAATAACAATGTTACCTGGTCTCGTCGCTGTCGGTTTACAGTCCAATAAGTGACCTTTCAACTCCACAAACATGACCGCGCCATCTTCGCCCTCGCCTTCCCCGCCTTGGGCGCACTCGCCGCCGACCCCATCGTTTCCCTGGTAGACACTGCCTTCGTCGGGCGCTTGGGCGCAACGCCCTTAGCCGCGCTGGGCGTCAACATCTCGGTCTTCTCGCTCGCGTTTGTGGTCTTTAACTTCTTGGCGTACGGCACCACCCCGATGATAGGACGCGCCATCGGTAGGGGAGACCGGGCGGGCGCGGGGCGCGTGGTGGTGCAGGCGTTCACGCTGGCGCTCATCGTGGGCGCTCTCGCGCTCATCCTCCTGCAAGCCTTCGCCGTACCGATTCTCACCCTTATGGGCGCGGATGAGGGGTTGCGGGAGCCTGCACTCGTGTACCTGCGGATTCGTGCGCTGGCGGGTCCTGCACTGCTCCTCATCACAGCGGGCAACGGGGCGTTTCGGGGCTATCAGGACACGCGGACGCCATTTGTGATTACGCTCTGGCTCAATCTAGTGAATCTCGTCCTCGACCCTTTGTTCATCTTTGGCTTCGGCTGGGGCTTGGCGGGCGCGGCTTGGGCGACGGTCATTGCGCAGTGGGTGGGAGCGCTCTGGTTTGTGTGGCTGTTGCTGGTGAAGCAGCGGGAGAGGCTCGAGATACCCCTCATCCTCCCTAACCTCGCCGAACTCCGCCCCTTTCTGCGCATCGGTTGGGAGCTTGCAGTGCGCACCTTCGCGCTCATCGGCACGCTGACCTTAGCGACGGCGGTGGCGACGCGGGTGGGCGTCTTGGAGGTTGCTGCGCATCAAGTCGCCGCGCAGCTTTGGCTCTTTTTGGCGCTCGTGGTGGACGCGCTGGCGATTGCGGCGCAAGCGTTGGTGGCGAAGTATTTGGGGGAGAATGACGCGAATTCGGCAAGGGAGGTCTCCAACCGCTTGCTCGTATGGGGTTCGGGCGTCGGCGTGTTCCTCGGCGTCGGCTTCGCGCTGCTCGCACCTTACTTGCCGCGACTTTTCACGGGAGACGAAGAGGTTATTGCGCTCGTGCTCGCGGTCTTTCCCTTTGTCGTCTTTATGCAGCCCTTGAACGCGCTTGTTTTTGTGTGGGACGGGATATTCATGGGCGCGGAGGACTTTGCGTATCTCGCTAGGGCGATGGTGATTTCAGCAGTGGCGGCGGTGCTCGTTTTACTTCTCGTCGTGCCTCTTGGCTTAGGCTTGGCGGGCGTGTGGTGGGGTATCGTCGCGCTCATGGGCGTGCGCGTGGTGACGCTGGCGGTGCGTTACTTTCAACCTGGTGGGATGTTCAAAGAGGCGTTAGAGTGAGGGATGGCAAACCTCATCACTTGTCCGAACTGCGGCGCGAAAAATCGTCTCGGGACCTCTCCAGAGGGTCAGCTTCCGGTCTGTGGACGGTGCGCTCAGACCTTACCCTGGCTCGAGAGCACCTCAGATGCGTCGTTCAAAGAGGCGCTGAACGCACCCGTACCCGTGCTCGTAGACTTCTGGGCTCCCTGGTGCGGGCCGTGCCGCATGGTCGCGCCCGTTTTGGAAGACCTCTCCAAAGAACACCGAGGCAAACTCAAAGTCGTCAAGCTTAATATCGACGAAAACCCCGCTACACAGAGCGCGTATAGAGTCCAGAGCATCCCGACGCTGATGCTTTTTAAGGACGGGCAACCCCTCGAGACGATGGTGGGGGCGCTATCTAAGGGGGCTTTAGAAAGTAAACTTGCGCCGCATCTCTAAATGTTTAAGCGCTTAGCGGTTAGCCTTTAGCTAAAACCTAAAAGCCAATTGCTAAAAGCCTCGAGCATTCAAAGCCGACTTTTTCACATGAAGTGCAACCTCTTGCCCTCAATCCCTAAATCCCGTACCCTCGACTATGGACAGTGACCACACCGCAGAAATCGCCCATCCAATTGAAGAGGAAACTAAAGAGAATCCCTACCTCTTCCCGGACCCCAACCGCATCTACGCCAACGATAAAAAGTGGCAGATTGCTGCGGATATGTTGGAGCGCTACACGGGCACGTCTCCCGGCGACTTTCAAAAGCAGATCATTTTGACCAACTTCGGCTACTACATGGAGCGCTTCCGCTCCTTGTGCGGCGACTCGGAGACGCACGGCTCGGCGATGAGCGTAGTGCACAGCGAGAAGATGGGCGTCTCGATCGTCAACTTCTCTATCGGCTCACCGAACGCCGCAATTATCATCGAAACGTTAGCAACCGTAGACCCCAAAGCCGTGCTCTTTCTAGGGATTACAGGCGGGCTTCACCGCTCTTTGGAGGTAGGTGACTTTATCGTACCCACCGCCGCGATTCGAGATGAGGGCGCGTCGAAACACTTCATGCCGCCCCGCGTGCCTGCGCTGCCGACCTTCAAAGTGCAGAAATTTGTCTCGCAGATCATCATGGAGAAGGGCTACGACTACCGCACGGGCGTGGTTCACACCACGGATTACCGCTTCTGGGAGTTCGACGAGAAGTTCAAGGCGGAACTCTATGAGGAGCGGGCGCTAGCGATCGACATGGAGACAGCGACGCTCTTTGTGGGTGGTTTCGCAAGCAAAGTGCCTATCGGGGCGCTTTTACTCGTTTCAGATTTACCGCTCAAGAAGGGCGGCATCAAGACGAAGGCGTCGGCGAAAGAGGTCTTCAGCACCTTCACGGATATTCACCTAGATATTGGCATCGAGTCTATGAGCGAAATTGCGAGGCGCGGGGAGCATATTCGGCATTACCGCTGGTAGAGCTTTTGGTGCCCCTCGAGCCTTGATGTCCCTAAAGCTTCAACGCCGGCGGAACCTCAACTTAATGAAACCCAATCGTAATCTCAAATGCAAAATATCTCACATTGTTCCCTTAGCCTAAGAACAAACTGAAGTCTACGGGGGTAGTTTTTTGGTGCGCTGGGCAAATCTCAAATCGGTGACGAGCGCCCCAGCACCTCTTCGTTTCAACTCTTTTCCCATAACTTTGAACTGCACGAACGTCTTGAAAGGGGCAATTGTATGAAATCAGTCAGCGTTCTTCTAGCCGTGCTTATTATCTTGGGTCTCGTTTCCGCGCAGGATACGGGCGGCGCAACCGGGGGCGATACGACCGGGGGCGAAACCCAAATTGGCGGTAGCCTCGTCGGGGAGGGCGGTATGACCGGAGGCGACTTAGAGGCAGCCGAGAACATTACGGGGGGCACGACGGGCGGCGCTACAACAGGTGGCATGACGGGCGGCGCAACGGTTGACGGAATTGCTGGCGGCGCGGATGACGTGACAGGCGGCGACCTCTCAGGCGGCGACGCGGCGAGCATGACGGGTCCGAACGGTGACATGTCGGGTGGCGACGTAACAGGTGGCGACATGGCTAGCGGTGATATGACCGGAGGTACTATGACGGGTGGTGACATGACGGGCGGCGCGATGTCCTCGTCTACACCGGGTGACCTGGGTGAACTCGTGAGCAGCTATAGCGACTTGGGCACGCTCATTACGCGCCTCGAGTCCGACACGTCAGACGGCGCGATGAACGTAGACGACGCCACGCTGAGCGAGTTGCAACGCATCTACGACGAGCTAGGTGGGATGTTGGAGCAAGTGCGCGGCGAAAGCAACTGATACACCCTCTACCCATACGAAACCGCCTCCGGGCGGTTTTTTATTGGACAGTAGCGCTGCGTAGTTTGACAATGATGTTGAAGCAAGGGGTTGAAACCCCTTGTTCATCACGTTGAGGTGGCAAAAGGGGTACGTGGCAACACTCAACTTAGAATCATTTCGTTTTTTTGGGCGTGAGAAGAGGTCTCGAGACTTCTTCCTACTTACAAAGCGGTTTTTCGTTTCAAGCTCAACCTTCCCTTCGTAGGCAAAATCTGAAGATGACCTCTCGAACTTACGTACACCGCTGGACACACCTTTCTCTCGGAGGTATCGTAGCTTTAACTGCATTTGTGTAAGGAGCTGCCATGCCTGCAACCACCCATAAACTCGAGACGCTGCAACACGTTTTAGACGGTCTCATGCGCCGCTACAGCGCGCGCGTCCCCGACGTAGAGACTATCGTCCAGGCGATGATTCGCGAAGAGGTCATCCGTGAGCCCAGCGACATCCAAAATGACCACATCGCCTTTCGCACCCTCGGCGTCGCGCATCTGGGCATCGGCTCGCTGGAGAAAATCTTTCTCCACTACGGCTACGCGCGCCGCGATTCCTACGACTTTCCCACCAAGAAACTCAACGCCTACTGGTACGCCCCGCCCGAGCCGCACTTCCCGCGCATCTTCATCAGCGAACTGCGCGTGGATGAACTCTCCGATAAGGCGCAGCGCATCCTCCGCTCGTACACAGATGAGGTCACACGTGACCCCGTAGACGATTTAGACCTGGACGACGCCGCCCAAGTCGACGCCTTTTTGCACTCACCCCTCTGGCGACTGCCGAGCTTAGCCGATTACGAACGCTTAGCCGACGAGAGCGAGTACGCCGCCTGGGTCATCTACAACCGCTACTACCTCAACCACTTCACCATCTCCGTTCACACCCTGCCGGGAGGCTACGACACCGTGCCGAGCTTCAACACCTTTTTAGAGTCACACGGCGTCAAGCTCAACGACTCGGGCGGCAAAGTGAAGGTGAGCCCCGACGAAAAGCTCCTACAAAGCTCCACCGTCGCGAAGATGATCGAAGCTGAATTCGCGGGCGGCGAAACGAGAGAGATTTCGGGTTCCTACGTCGAATTTGCGGAGCGGCGCGTGCTTGACGAATACCGAGACTTGCCTAAAAAAGAGGTAGGGCGGGAGCACCGGCGGGAGGGGTTTGAGGCGGGGAATGCGGATAAGATTTTTGAGAGTACGTATAAGGGGCAGACGGGGAGAGAGTAAAGCGTTGGTTCGCTAATTGAAAATGAAGCTCTTGGAGCACGTGGTTGAGGACTGCGTGCTCTTTTTCGTAAGCGAGAATCTAAGAGGTCAATATAGTTTTGGATCAAGCGTCTCTAACGAGTCTTTCAGTAGACGAGAAGCAGCATAAGAGCAAAAACTGGCAAGCTTTAGAATGGGCGAACCTCTTTAATTCCGCTACTCTGAAAAATCCCCAACAGGGATATAGTAAAGTAATAGGAAAAAAGATGAAGAAACTAGTACAATTTGCCCCAAATGGTATCGTGTTAACATTTAACGTTAATGGAGCTAATCTGTCGGAAGTATTGTTCATTGCTCTAAGTAGTGAACAAAAAAGTCTCCTGAAAGGGATGGATGGATTCAGCTTGACCAGGCTTAATTACGGACCTCGGTCCATGATTTTGGGGAACCAGTCCAGATATGTTGAGGTCACGGCTATAAAGAGCTGTCGTCTCCGACAGGACTGGAGCACAGAAAATTTGTTTTCGGAATACCGGGAACACTGTTTCGTCAAAGAGGAATACGAATTCCTCGACTAAACGAAATCCTAAGCTACCCGCTTAGGTAGTTACTAAATCCTAGACTTACCCTCTAGGTACTTGAAACATACGACTTTACAGTTGTGTGTTTCTTTTCTTTTGCAGGCAAGAATCTAAGAGGTCAATGTGAGTTAGAGATGTCTTCGCTAGATTCTGTTACGAAGGTTGCGCTGAACAATAAAGCGAGAAGCCGTGCATCTTAGGCGCTGCTGACCTCTTTGGTTAGGTTAAACTGAAGGTGTCTCTACCAGAGATAGATAACCATACGTAAGAAAGCAACATGGAAATAAAATTTGAAGACATCAAGAACGTCGAGGTGAACCTCGTCACTCAAGAGGTGACACTGACCTTTTCGTCAGAGCGCAAAGTCTCTACCGTAGAGAAGTTGACGCTCTGCAACCCTGACAAAGAGGTAACTTACAACCTCTTTGCCGAAGGGTTCGAGATATTGGGAAGTTTTGACGGCAAGGGTTTAACCCTGGGCAACTTCTCTAAAGAGACCGGGTTAAACGAAGGTGACTTTCCCGCCTTTGCCGTCACCTTTGGCTCTGCCGACTCTGATCTGTGGAAAGCGGAGTCGCCCTGCGAACTCGCGAAGAGGTATCACCGCTTGCGTTTTCCGTCTTCTAATACGAATTCCGATTGATTCTTAATCAATCTGAGCGTAGCGAATGAGAAGAAATATACGGATGAAGCGGTATGGACTATCACCGAGCGCCTTTCTCGGTGATAAGGAATTAAGCGGAATCCGTATAAGTCCTAAACGAACGGTTTAGGTTTACAGGAGCACACGACTTTACAGTTGTGTGTTTCTTTTTTGCGGGTAAGAATCAAAGAGGTCAATGCGCGGATAGGAGCGCTTTAGGCTCCGCTGACCTCTTTCATTGCGCTATTCTGGGGTAGTCCCCACCAGGGATATTGTTTAGTTGAGGAAAAGTAGCATGGTGGTAAGAATTGCCCGCATGAAAAACGGGGGTAAAAGAGTTGATTTAGTCATCTTGCGGGATGACTACCAACTTGAAGAGGTCATTAAGCTGGTTGGACCGTCCCAGCCGGTTTCGTTCCCTGTAGGCGACAAAACGCCGAACGGGAACCGCGTCACGGTGAGCGTGGCGGGTGCCTACCTCGGGCACCTCTGCCTCAACATCGAGGGGCAGGTGATACCCTTTTTGCAGGCGCGGAGCCTGCAGCGTCCCAAGGAGGATGCCGTCAGCATCTCCTTACGATTGGGGAGCGGCACTAAATTTACGGTCGTGTAGGCTTACCACCTTGTGACTGGTAGCGCTCGAGTCTGTACTCGAGCGCTTTCTTTGGCGGGCATCTAAGCGGTCAGTATAGGCGAGGCTAGAGAAACATCTCTACACTCACCTCGAAGCGTTCGGCGAGGCGCTTGGCGAGGGCTTTGCTGACGCCGCGTTCGCCCGAAAGGATGCGGCTCAGCGTCGTTTGGGGTGCTACTCCCTCTTTGTCCAACTGGTACTGCGTCACGCCTTGCTGCTCCATGTAGAACGCGAGTGCTTGGGCGGGTGTGGCGTCTTCTATAGGCGGCTCGTTCGCTTTTTCCCAAGCCAGCATGTACGTTCCTATGAGGTCGAGCAGAGAGGTGTAGGGCTCCTCGTCGCAGTTGTGCGTGTCGATAAGGTGATGACTGAGCGCGACGAGCCGCGCGTAGTCGGCTTCACTCTCGGGACGAGTCAGGTGAGCGCGAGACTGAAACGCGCCCCATGCGCTTACGATATCTTGGGTTAGGTTGGCCGTCCCCTGCTGTTCCATCGGTCATACTCCTTGTGGGTCATAATTTTACGAATGTAGACGCGCTGAGATGGGTAGCTGATGTAGGTGACTAAGCGGTAGTTGTTGCCGCCGATATTGAATATTGTAAGCGCGCTGCCATCTTCTGCCTTTGCGAGGTCGGCGCTTGGATAGGTGCGTCGCAGCTCGGTGAGGTTGCAGTAGCGGCTCTTACGAACGTCCTTGTACCACACCTTGAGAGGCACCTCCGCTTCAGCGTGCTTCGTCCAGAACATGCGAAGTGCACCAGGCGTGAGGACATTCACAAGCGCATTGTATGCCGCTAGGTCATATATGTCAATAGGACATGCAGCGCTCGAGTACAGACTCGAGCGTTTTTCTTTGGCGAGAATCTAAAGCGTCAACATAGAGGTGAAGAGGGCGCTGTGAGCGGTTTTCTTGTGCGCCCAATACTGAGAAAAGGGAGTAGTAGCGCCCCGCCACCTCTTCGCCTCGGCTACGCTAGGGGAGTCCTCAACAGGGACATTGTTGTTATTTGGAAAAGAAACATGAGTAAAATTATTAGAGGTATTGAGGTAAATGAGCCCGCTCAAGAGGTCAAACTGACCTTTTCGGGCTTAGGTCAGGTAAACCTTATGGAGATACTGATTCTCCAGGGTCCTGATAGAAAGATAGATTTTGAATCTCTCGTAAGAGGTTTTGAAATCTTGGGCTCATATGACAACCAAGGGTTTACCCTTGGGCGCGGAGGCTACCACATTACCTTTGCGCGTGCGTTTTCCGGTTTTTCGAGAGTTGAGCGGTCACCGTATCAACTCGGCTTGAAGTACCGTGGAATTTCTTTTCCAGGTCTTGAAGCTTAGACTCTCCGTTTAGGCTTCGCGGGCGCTCAACTTCTCGTTGAGCGTCTTTTTTCTTAGTGTTTACGGTCCTCGCTGATTCTGTTAGGCTGCCAGAGTCCTCACCAGGGACGCTGTAATACAAGTAAATGAAGAAATGAAAAGAATAGCCTTTGTTAGAGGTGACGCAGCGCGTGGCGTATGGGTTGACCTGATCACTGTACAAAACGACGCCGAAGTCATCGAAGTGGTGCGGGCGCTAGAGCCTAATATGCCGCTTCAAAACCCGGATACGCTCAAAGTATTGGGGTGGAGCAAGGGAAACTTTAATTTTCCCGAAGCGCAGTGCTTGGTACTAGAAGACCAAGCGGGGCGCTGCATCAAGTTTCGGTCTGTCCAAAACCTTCAGAACGCCGCCCTTGGCGTGCTGGATGTTTTAGAGGCACATCAGAATGAGACGTTTAAGGTTGTCAAAGCGTAAGCTGAGCGACCGAAACGCACGACGGTAAGTCGTGCGTTTTTCTTTGGTTGTCCTGACCTTTTTGTCTTAACCTTGCTAAGCTCTAGGGGCACCTACGGGTGTTTATTGTTTAGTAGTGGAACTAGCATGTCAAAAGTACCAACCGCCCTTATCGAAGGGCAAAAGCTCTCAGTTGTGCTCGAGTACTCAGGCGGTCTCGAGGGGTTCGATATCACCGATATCATTGAGCTTACTGGGCCTTCTCAGCAGCTTGACCCCGCGGCGAGAACTATCAAAATTCTCGGACTGCGTGAGGGGAAACTCGTCGCGCTGATCGACAGAACTCTCGTCGCTTTCGAGCGGGCGGAGAGCAGCCTCGATCCGATGCTCACGATGAAGCTTCTTGGGTACATGCTCGAGGGCAAAACGTTCCATACTGAACGTTAAAATCCTCCCAACCGGAGGTGGGCGCGCAGTTTTACGCTGCGCGCCTTTTCCTTTAAGCGATTTCCTTCAAGCGACGTAGACCGTCTTGATGTTGACAAACTCGTGAATCCCCAATTTCGACAGCTCACGCCCGTAGCCCGACTCCTTGACGCCGCCAAAGGGCAGGCGCGGGTCGGACTTGACAAAGGCGTTCACGAAGCAGTTGCCCGCGTGAAGCTCATAGGCGGCGATGCGCTCACCTCTGCCCCGGTCCCTGGTAAAAACCGCTGCGCCGAGCCCATAAGGTGTGTCGTTCGCGATGCGAACTGCGTCCTTATCGTTCTTGGCGGTGATAATAGCCGCTACCGGACCGAACACCTCTTCGTCATAGGCGGGCATCCCTTCGGAGACGTCCGTGAGGATTGTCGGCGGATAGAACGCGCCGGGACCGTCCGGCAGTTCGCCCCCTAAGAGGAGCGTTGCGCCCGCGTCCACGCTTTTAGTCACCTGCTCGTGCAGGGCGTCGCGCAAATCCGGGCGCGCCTGCGGACCGATGTCGGTGTCTTCATGGGTCGGATCGCCCATCTTCTGCGCTTTCATCTTTTCCAAGAGCTTGCGCTGAAATTCGCCCACGAGAGGTTCCACGACGATGAGGCGTTTCGCCGCGATGCAGCTCTGCCCGCTGTTTTGCAAGCGGCTCGTAGCGCACGCCTCCACAGCGGCGTCTAAGTCGGCGTCTTCCAAGATGAGGTAGGGGTCAGAGCCGCCGAGTTCCAGTACCGTTTTCTTGAGGTGTTTGCCTGCGTTGCTCGAGACCGCCTTACCCGCGCCCGTACTGCCTGTCAGCGTCGCCGCCGCTACCTTGGGGTTGTCCAAAATCTTCTCGACCTCTTCGACTTGCACGAGCAGCGTGCGAAATAAACCTTCGGGAAACCCGGCGCGCTTCATCACGTCCTCGAGTGCCAGGGCGCAGCCCGTCACGTTCTCCGCGTGTTTGAGAAGCCCCGCGTTGCCCGCCATGAGGGTTGGCGCGGCGAAGCGCACAGCCTGCCAGAAGGGGAAGTTCCAGGGCATGATGGCTAAGACAACGCCGAGCGGCTGGTAGGTGACGTAGCTCTTGCTCGCGTCGGTTTCGATGGTTTCGGGCGTTAGGTGCGCCGCGCCGTTCGATGCGTAGTAGTCGAAGGCACCCGCGCACTTCTTGACCTCGGCGCGCGCTTGCGAGATCGGCTTGCCCATCTCCCGTGTGATAATCTGCGCGAAGTCTTCGGTTTCGTCGCGCAAAATCTTTGCCGCCTCGTTCAAACGTTTCGCCCGCTCTTCAAAACTTACCTCGCGCCACGCCCGGTGCGTTTCGTAGGCGCGTTCGGTGATGTCTTTAACCTCGTCTGAAGACATCTCTTCAAAGCGCGCGACCTCTTCGCCGGTAGCTGGGTTGGTGGATATAAGTGCCATCTTGCCCTCCTCTTTCGAATTCACATACGAGTACAGCAGCCTATACCTCAAAGCTTAACGCAAGCGTCATATGCTGCGTTCCTGCTCGTCGGTTTTTGAACTACACTGAGCCTATCACCCTTCGCACCGTGCGCTAGGGCTCATAAGCGTCACGCGCAGGCGGCTTAAAGTTGAGAAGAGGAACCTATGACCTTGATTCATACCATCGAAACGGCTGTTCCCGAAAACTACTTTCTGCAAGACAGAGCAAGGGACGCGCTTAAAGCGAGCACGGACGACAGGTTGACGCAGCGGCTTATCCACAGACTCTATTCGCAGTCGGGCATCTCGAAGCGTCACAGCGTCGTCCACGACTTTACGGAAGATGCAACCGAAGGGCTCTTCTATAATCCGGCGACCAACGCCTTTAAGTCGCCCTCGACGAAGGTGCGTAACGACCTCTACGCGGAGGCGTCGAAACCTCTCTATACGGACGTAGCGAGAAAGGTTTTGAACGCTTCGGACTTTAGTGCCGACGACGTTACGCACGTCATCACCGTGTCGTGCACAGGCTTTTTCGCGCCCGGACCGGACTTCTTTGTCGTCAAAGACCTCTGCTTGCGCCCGAGCGTGCAGCGCTTTCACGTCGGCTTTATGGGCTGCTATGCGGCGTTTCCAGCCCTCAAGATGGCACGGGCGTTCTGTGAGGCGGACCCGAACGCGGTGGTTTTGATCGTCTGCTTAGAACTCTGCACGCTGCACCTCCAACTCGGCGCGGATATGGACCGGATGCTCTCGGCGTCGGTCTTCGCGGACGGGGCGGCGGGCGCACTCGTGAGCGCGAGGCGTCCGCGAGAGGATAAGCGGGTGCTGGAGCTGTCGCAACTCGAGACCACGCTGACCCCCACGGGCGAAGCGGACATGGCGTGGACGGTAGGGGACAACGGCTTCGATATTGTGCTCTCGAGCTACGTGCCGAACATCTTGGAGGCTAACTTAGAAGCTGCGCTCACGCCGCTTTTTGCCTCTCTCGGCAGAACACCGGACGAAGTGCAGCACTGGGCGATTCACCCAGGTGGACGCGCCATTTTGGACAAGATTCAAAAGGGGTTGTCGCTGAGCGAGGGTCAGCTTACGCCCTCGAGACAAACCCTGCACGACTACGGCAACATGAGTAGCGCCACCGTGCTCTTCGTCCTCAAAGAGATTATGCGGCGCGCGCAGCCTAGAGAGTCAGTCTGCGCGATGGCGTTCGGTCCCGGCTTGACGGTGGAGAGTGGGCTATTTACAGCGTGTTAGAGGTTGGGTCTTTAGTAGATGGGGCGGTAGTGGCTTTATCTGGAATGACACGGGCCCTGAAGCAAGGGGTTGCAATCCCTTGTTTATCACGTGTCGTTCGTCACGTGGAGACAGCAGAAGGATCACACGGTGGCGTTCGGTTTAGGACCACTACCGATAGGGCTATCAGCCGTTAGCTAAAAGCTTTGGCTAACCGCTTCGTCACCTGATGCCACTTTTTTTGCGACAGCGCGAGACGGACTTGCGCGAGAAGATGGACGACTCCGAGTGTGACCCGGAAAAGCTGCGCAACACTTACGCGCAGTTCGGTGCGGTCAACGCTTTGGTATCGGGCTGGGACAAGGTTTACAGGCGCTTCATCCTGCCTTTCGCCGCTACTAGAAGCCATACACACCTCTTAGACGTTGGCTCGGGTGGGGGTGACATTCCGAGAAGGGTGGCGAAGTGGGCGGCAAGGGACAGAATCAATCTGACGATTACCGCAATCGACCCGGACGAGCGCGCTATCTCTTACGCACGGTCACAACCTCATCCCGAAAACGTCACCTTTCGGTGCGTCTCGACGACTGACCTCTTGCGAGCAGGGGAGACCTTCGACCTCGTGACCTCGAACCACCTTCTACATCACCTCTCGGCGGAAGAGGTCCAAACTATCTGCCGCGAGAGCGCGAAGCTCAGCCGGGGTCCCGTCGTCCACAAAGACTTAGAACGCGCTGACTTCGCCTACGCGGGCTTTGCCGCGCTCGCCCTACCCTTTTTTCACCGCTCGTTTATCGCACACGACGGGCTCATCTCCATCCGGCGGAGCTTCACGAGGGATGAGTTACAAGAGGTTGTACAAGGTACCGAAACGCAAGGCTGGCGCGCCGAACGCACGTTTCCCTTTCACCTCTTGCTGATTCGAGATGGCGATGCTTGACGCGGTCATCGTCGGGGGCGGACCTGTCGGGCTCTTTTTGGGGTGCCGTTTGGCGCAGTTGGGGCTCCGCTTTATCGTTTTAGAAAAGCACGCGGAGCCCTTGCAGCACTCGCGCTCCATCGGGATTCATCCGCCATCTTTGGAGAGGTTCGAGGAACTTGGGCTGGTGGCTGACCTCTTAGCAGAAGGGGTCAAGGTCAAAAAAGGACTCGCGTTCGGCTGCTCTAAACCTTTGGGCGAACTCGACTTTTCACTCTGCCCGGAGCCGTACACGTTCGTCCTCACGTTACCGCAGTACGTGACGGAGAACCTTTTAGAAACTCACCTCTGTACGCTTCGCCCCGGTGCGCTGTGGCGGCGGACGAACGTCCTGAACGTTCGAGATAGAGGAGACTACGCCGAGGTGACGTGCGAACTTGACGGGGAAAGGCGAATCTTGAAAGCCCTATCCGTCATCGGCTGCGACGGCAAAAACAGCGTGGTGCGAGGAGCAGCGAAGATTCCTTTTAAGGGCGGGCGCTACCCCGACACCTACCTCATGGGCGACTTCGCTGACCTCACGGATTTAGGGTCTCACGCGGCGCTCTACTTGACCCCGGACGGCATCATCGAATCGTTTCCCTTGCCGAATGAGGTGCGGCGCTGGGTCGTAAAGATGCCGCACCTATTAGAAAGTCCTACACCGGAAGATTTGACGGACGCCGTACGTAAGAGGTTAGGCGTTGAGGTCCCCACTGAAACGAACACCATGCTGAGCGCGTTCGGCGTGGAGCGGTACTTGGCGAAGAGGTTCGCCGCAGGGCGAATCGCAATAGCAGGGGACGCGGCGCACGTGGTGAGCCCGATTGGTGGACAGGGGATGAACTTGGGCTGGTTGGACGCTTGGGCGTTAGCAGACGCGCTCGAGACCGAAGGGCTCGAGACCTCTTTAGAACGCTACAGCCAGACCCGCCGCCGCGCCGCCAAAGCTGCGATTCTTCGCGCCGAATTCAACACCATAATGGGACGCGGGACGAAGCTCGCGCCGCTCCGAGATTTTGGGTTACGTGGCATTTTGCGAACACCTGCTAAGCGCGTGTTCGCGCACATGTTCACCATGCGTGGACTATAAAGCGTGGTTTGTAGAGCACGATTCGTCGTCCATCCTCTAGCACGTTTTCTGTTAGACTCCATTCAAATTCACCAAGTTAGGACGTAAGGCGGTGCGAGATAGCGTAGTCGTCATCAAGAAGCAGTTCCAAGACATACTGAGACAAAATGTCGCAGGTCTCTGTCCGCAAGGACTAGCGGGATTTCATCTCATAATGTGCGTGTTAGTTACGCAGTTTTCCATAGGAAACACCGTTTTGTACGGTGAGCGTGTCTCAAACCAGATGATACCTGCTAAAGGTTGAAGCTCGAGAGGAGGGGACGTGGGTGTGATGCTCGAGATGCAAAGTATCAGCAAGCATTTTGGCGCAGTCGTGGCGCTTGAAAAGGTGAACTTCAGCTTAGAAAAGGGCGAAGTCCACGCGCTCGTGGGCGAAAACGGCGCGGGTAAAAGCACGCTGATGAAGATTTTGGCGGGCGCGCAGCGTCCGACTTCGGGCAAGCTCAAGCTAAACGGTGAAGAGGTCTCTTTTGGCAGCGTTTCCGAGGCGCAGTCGCACGGTGTGGCGATGGTCTACCAAGAACTCGCGCTCGTGCCGCACTTGTCCGTTGCGGAAAACCTCTTTTTAGGACGGCTCTCGCCCTTCGTGCGTCACAGTGAGATGCGCGAGCGGGCGAAACCTCTTTTGGAAGAGGTCGAGCTAAATGTGAACCCGGCGGCGTCCGTGAATTCCTTGAGCGTCGGCGAGCAGCAACTCATCGAAATCGCCAAGGCGGTGGCGAGAGAAGGGCGCATCCTCATCCTGGACGAGCCCACCGCCGCGCTCTCCTCGGGCGAGACGCAGCGGCTTTTCAGCATTGTGCGCAAGCTTAGAGAGGGCGGCACGAGCCTCATCTACATCAGCCACCGGCTAGAAGAGATTTTTGATATCGCGGACCGCGTGACGGTTTTGCGTGACGGCGCGTGGGTGGCGACGCACCGTACGGATGAGGTCGAGCCTGATGAAGTGGTGCGGGCAATGGTTGGGCGAGACGTGAAGCGCTACAGCCGCGAGAGCAGCGCGGAAGAAGAGGTATTAGCAACGTTCACCTTTGAAGCGGAAGGTTTAGAGCGCGGCGACATCGAAGTCAAGCGGGGTGAAATCGTTGGGCTGGCTGGCGTCGTCGGCTCGGGGCGCGGGCGCGTATTGGGCGTGCTCTTCGGCGAAGAGGGCAACGCGACGCTGAACGGGGACGCGGTGGGCTCGCCTAAAGAGGCGATTGATGACGGGCTCTTCTTCGTGCCGGGTGATAGGAAGTCGCAAGGGCTCGTGACCCAACGTTCGGTGCAGGAAAACCTGACGCTCGCCATCTTGCAGCGCATTCAGCGGGCAGGCTTTTTGCAGCGTGGACAGGAGCGAGAGGAGGCGAAAAGGTGGATTGAGCGACTCGGCTTGCGTCCACCGGAGCCGGATAAGCTCGTTTCAGAACTTTCCGGCGGCAACCAACAGAAGGTCGTCGTTGGCAAGGCGCTGGCAACGGAGCCGCGTTTGCTGCTGCTCGAGGAGCCCACAAGAGGTGTCGACGTGGGCGCGCGCAGCGAAATCTACGACGTGATTGATGAACTTGCGAAAGATGGACTGGGGCTCGTGGTGTCCTCGAGCGATACCGAAGAACTCATCGGGCTCTGTGACCGCATCCTGGTCTTCCGCGACGGTAAAGTTGCCCACGAACTTCACACCCCTATATCCTACGAGGAGGTGGTCAGTTATGTCACTGGCGCACGTTAATTGGCGCAACATCTTAGCCCGCTTCGGGCTCCTTTTCGCCCTCATCCTACTCGTCGTGGTCCTGTCGCTTCTCTCAGACCGTTTCCTCACGATGTCCAACATCATCAACGTGCTGCGGCAGATTTCGATCAACGCGATTATCGCCTTCGGTATGACGGTGGTCATTATCGGGCGCGGCATCGACCTCTCGGTGGGCTCGCTTTTAGCGTTCGTCGGCGTCTTCAGCGCGAGCTTGGCGGTCGGCGGCACTAGCGGTGAGGGCGGCGGTTTGGCGGTGCCGCTCGTTATCTTAGCGGGGCTCGGCGTCGGCGTCCTTCTGGGGATGGCGAACGGTGCGTTCGTGGCGTACGCGGGCATCGCGCCCTTTATCGTCACGCTCGCGGGGCTCACGATCTTCCGGGGGATGGCGCTTGCCTGGACCGACGGACGCCCCGTGAGCGGGCTGCCCGAAGTCTTCAGCACGCTCGGCTACGGGACGTTTTTGGGCGTGCCGATGCCGATTTGGATCATGCTCGCCTTTCTCCTCGTGACGCACGTTTTGCTTCAGTACACGGCGCTCGGGCGCTCAGTTTACGCCATCGGCGGCAACGAAGAGGCGGCGCGGCTCTCCGGGATTCCGGTGCGGCGCGTGCTTCTCTTCACCTACGCTTACACGGGCTTCGCTTCGGCGCTCGCCGCACTCGTCCTGACGGGAAGGCTCAACTCCGCACAACCCACCGCGGGTACGATGTTCGAACTCGACGCGATTGCGGCGGTGGTCGTGGGCGGCACGTCGCTCTTCGGTGGACGGGGCGGCGTGTTCGGCACGCTCATCGGGGCGCTCATCATCGGCGTCATCAACAACGGGATGAACCTCCTGAATATCGAGTCATTTTTCCAGCAGATTGTGAAAGGAGGGGTGATTTTGCTAGCGCTACTCATTGATAGGATTTTGGCGAACCGCAGTTGAGGAACTGGTTAGCAAGACAAGCATGTCAGCTAGTCAGCACCGTTCGTTCCCTTCGCAGCTTGCGAAAACTCCGTAAACGGAAGCTAAAGCCACCAGCTCGACTGGATTTCAGGTTTTTGATTTTCCTGACTAGCTGACACAGGTTAGAGCAAAGCTCAAAGGCTCGTTAGGCGTGGTCGCGTTACGGGCAGGGCGCCCTGCCGTTGCACCCGCTGCTTAGCCTTCACCTGTGCTGACTAGCTGAAATGCTCTTATCCGTGTACACTGAAAAAAACAACTACAACTCGTCTACTAAGGATAAGCCATGTACCAGCCCGACTACATCATGCGGACCATCAAGCAGTTCTCAGAAATGCTCGCCGCACTCCTCTTCGGTGCACGCGCCAGGGGGCAAGTCACGTTCAACGATTTAGAAGAACTCAGCCTCACCTTCACCGGGCTCAGCTTAGAGACCCTCATCGCGCTCGGTCCGCAGCAGCTTCGCAACCTCTACGCGGCAACCGGAACTTTGGACATTGACAAGGTCTACATCAGCGCGAGACTGCTCTACCAGCTTTCCGAACAGGAGGGCGAGGCGGCGAGGGCGCTTGCGCTAAAGGAGAAGGCGCTAAAGTTGCTGCTCGAGGTCCACCGCGTGTTCGGTGACTTTCTCAGTGACGAGCATGAAGTGTTGGTGTCAGAGCTTCAAGCCGCGCTAGCACAGCAGCCGTCCGCTTCCTGAAGTTGTCCTCCAACTTGAAAAACGTTTTTGGACAAACGCCAATTCGCACGGTACACTAGTTTAGACGTATCAAAACTCAACTCAAAGGAGAACCTTATGCGCAACCTCTTTGCCCTGCTCGTCCTCTCGCTCTTTACGCTTACGAGCGCCCAAAGCGTCGGCTTATCGCTCTCGACGCTGAACAACCCCTTCTTCGTCACCTTGCGCGACGGCGCTCAGGCGGCGGTGGACGAGGCGGGCTATGAACTCATCGTCACCGACGCGCAAGATAGCGTCAGCACGCAGATTTCGGACATCGAAGACCTGGTGCAGCGCGGCGTGGACGCGCTCATTATCAACGCGACGGATTCGGACGCGGTGGTGCCTGCGGTGCGCTCAGCAAACGACGCGGGTATTCCTGTCATCGCAGTAGATAGAGCGATCAACGGCGGTGACGTAGCGTACTTTATTTCCTCAGACAACGTCGCAGGTGGAGAATTAGCAGCGGAGTTTATCTGTAACCAGCTCGGCAGCGATGGCAATGTCGTGGAGTTGGAAGGTATCCCTGGTGCGAGCGCGACTAGGGAGCGCGGGCAAGGCTTCAACGAGTACATGAGTGACGAGTGCTCGAGCGCCAGCATCATCGCCAGCCAAACCGCGAACTTCAACCGCGCTGAAGGTTTGTCGGTCATGGAGAATATCCTCGTCGCGCAACCCGACATCGGCGCGGTCTTCGCCCACAACGACGAGATGGCGTTGGGCGCACTTCAAGCGATCGAGCCGAGCGGACGCGACATGCTTGTCGTCGGTTTCGACGGTACGGACGACGCGCGGCAAGCCGTCCAGGAGTGCCGCTTAGCCGCAACCGTTGCGCAGCGCCCGGACCAACTCGGAGAAGAGGCCATCGGCGCAGCGGAGCGTGCGGTGGGCGGCGAAGTGCCGAGCGAGACGGAGAGCATCGCGGTGGAGTTGGAACTCGTCACCAATACCGAGTGTGAGGGCATCAGCGCAACGGGGACCGGTAGCGGAACAGGTGGTAGCGGGACGGGCGGCAATTGACCTCTTTACCTCTTGGGCTGAGTGGACACTCCACTCAGCCTCTTGACGTATGACTTGACGTATGAAACGCACGGGTATCCTTCACGGCGAACTCTCGCGCCTCGTCGCCTCGCTGGGTCATGGCGACCTCTTGGTAATTGGGGACGCGGGCTTGCCCGTTCCCGCTGGCGTTCCGGTGATTGACTTGGCGCTCAAACCTGGCGTTCCCTCGTTTGCTGATACTGTTCAGACCATCCTCGAGGAACTCGTCGTCGAAAGAGGACTCGCCAACGCGGAACAGCCCGAAGTGTCACCGGATGCGGCGGCGGAGTTGGAGCGGTTGTGGTTGAAAGAGGTCCCTTTAGAGCGCATCTCTCATGAAGAGTTGAAAGAGAGATCGGCTCGGGCCAAAGCCGTCGTTCGCACAGGTGAATTCACGCCGTACTGCAACCTCATCCTGGTGGCAGGCGTGCCTTTTGGATAATTCGGCGGTGCATCACGTTTTGTTAGCAATTCCACGCTTCGCTGCACCAACTGCCCTGCATTTATTTCTTCAAGGCTTGCGCGTCACTTCGCTCCCACTGGCGACTTCGTGAACGCATCCGACAAGCACGTTTCATTGCTACAGCAATGAAACGTGGAAACGCTATGTGTATGAGACTACGCAAGCTCGCGAGAGGAACGGTTCAGCACGAACACAAGACGGAACACCTTTAGCGGCTCTCGGTATCCGTACGCCGCTCGAGCCACCGCAAGATGCTCGAGGCTCCAACCGTCAGCGCGATGTAAATCACAGCAGCCGTGTTGAAGGGCGGAATGTTATTGAGCCGCGCCGCCGCAAACTCCCTGGCAAGCCTGAAAATATCACCCGTACCGATGACCGAGACGAGCGCCGTATCCTTGAACATGGCGATGAACTCGTTGCCTAAAGGCGGAATCACGATTTTAAGCGCTTGCGGCAAGACGACGAAGCGAGAGACCTGCCAGCCGGAGAGCCCGAGCGCCTTTGCCGCCTCCCGCTGACCTTTCGGCACGGCTTGAATCCCAGCGCGAAAAATCTCCGCCATAAATGCGGCGTACGCCAAGCCAACGGCTAACGTACCCCGTTGTAAGTCGCGTAAAAAGCGGTTCTCGGGTTCGAAGAGCAGTCCTAAACGTCCCAGTTCACCCGGCAGTACGAGCCCGATAAAGACGATCAGCACGATCATCGGAATGCCGCGCACGATGTCGATGTAAAGTTCGGCGAAGATGGCTAGAGGGTGTTCCCCGCTCTGCCAGCTTGCAAAAGCGAGCAGAGAGATGATGACGCCTATCGCGCCCGAAACGGCGATGAGGTTGAGCCTCGAGGTCGGCAGCACCGAGGTTTCCCAGAGCACGTTCGCACCTTCCGGTACCACTTCGCGCGGTACGAGCGCACCTGTATAGGTTCCTGATTCGATGCGGTCGAGGGCTGCTTGAGCCGTCGGCACCGCTCGGAAGCGCCGCTCCGGTGCGCCCTCTTCGTAGGTTCCTTCACGCACCGCGTCGCTCAAGTTGTCGGGCGTGCCGCTGATAATGGCAACCGTACCCTCCGCCTCGCCGATGAGCGCGTACCCCTGCTTCGGCAAGAGGTAGAGCCCGGTAGCTACCGCGCCGAAAAAGAGTCCGACGATAAGGAAAACGAGCGTGCTGCGCGGTCCTTTGTCCAAAAATTGCAAGCCCGCTAGAACCAACCCCCACACAAATGCGAGCGTGTAGGAGGTAAACGTCAGCGCAACCGTCATCGCAATGCCCGGCAGGATGAAGCGCAGGGCGTCTTGATAAGTTTGATTGAAGATAAAGAGGTAGATAAATAGAGGGAGGAGCGCCAGCAACACGAGGTAGCTCGGCTTAATACGTCCTAGCATCCTCCCGTAGGGGCGCGTCACCCCCACTGCAGTATCGTTTGTGACATCGTTGGTGTTATCCGACTTAGAGGTTGACATAGAAGAGTGTACCGCTAAAAAGAAAACGTCCTACTTTTGCGGTAGGACGTTTTCAGAGTGCTCGAGGCTTTACTGGCTCATCTCGCTGTCGCCGAGGTTGTACTGAGCGCGAAGCTCGTCTAAGGTACCGTCTTCTTGAATCATGTCGAGCCCGGCGTTAAAGGCGTCGATGAGTTCGTCACCCTCTTCGAAGACGAAGCCTAAAGGCTCACCGTCCGAAAGACCACGAATATTCACAACCAAGTCGCCCGCGTACTGGTCTTCGAACTCAACCGCGGTGATGTCGTCTAAGATGACGCCGTCCACGTCGCCCTGGAGAAGCGCTTGCACCGCGCTGTTGAAGTCGTCGTAGGAGACGGTGCGCTCCTCGCCGACGAGTTCCAACGCCAAGTTGTAGTTCGTGGTGCCGAGCTGTGAGCCGAGCAAGAGGTCGCTGTCTTCCGCTGTGAAGTCTTCGGCAGTCAAGCCCTCGTTCTGTACGGTCGTCGCAATCGCTTGCTGCACGAAGATGTAGGGGTCGCTAAAATCCGCCGTCTGGTCGCGCTCGTCGGTAATCGTGACGCCCGAAGCGATCATGTCGAAGTCTTGAAAGGTGCCCGAGCCAATCGCCGCGACGAGACCGTCCCAAGCGTAGGTCTGGAACTCCGGCTGGCAGTTGACGCGCTCGCAGACAGCGTTCACCACGTCTACGTCGAAGCCGACAATCTCGCCCGCGTCGTTGACGGTCTCGAAAGGCGGATACGTCGTGTCCGAGCCGACGATGATGGTTTGTCCGCCCAAGTCCATCGTCGCGCCCTGCGCGGTTCCGCCCGTGTCCATCCCGCCTGTTGCGCCGCCCGTGGACTGTGCACTACCCAGAGAGAGGCTGAAACCTAACGTGAGTGCGGCGAGTAAAGTGATAGCAGATTTCATGAGTCTCCTTTTCTGGTTCGCGTTATGCGAATTGATGAGGTCGCGCAGCAGTGCGCTCTTTCCTAAATGACAACAACGTTAGATACTTCACAATAATACCTGGTTTGGCGCGTGCTAAGCAAGATAGGAATGTTAATGAAAGTTTGAGCCTAGAGGGGCGGTCTCGAGCCCGTCATGAAAAGTGCTCAGAGCCGTTCAATCACGCTTTCGTCCTGGCGGAAATGCTGCTCGAGCCCCTCCCGGTACCTCGCTGTCCGTCCGGTTCTCCTCCATCCACCTGACCGCCCAGTCCACGAGCGGACGCTGCTTCATGAAGCGCGCTTCGGCGCGTCCGACGGGGTGACGCCTTATCTCGTGCGCTTTCTCATAAGCGTCGCCCAGCGTCCCGAAGTCGTCCGGTTCCCAGTCCAACGACTGAAACGTGACCCAGCGCCGCTCGCCCTCTTTAAGCATCGCCGCGCCCTCCTCTACAAACGTCTTACCGGGAAACTCGGTGCGGTATTCGGCAAGATGGAGCGAGGTGTTGTTCTCGTGTCCCACCCCGAGCAGCAAGATATAACCGTCTAACGCGTAGAGCGTGCCGAGCGGCGAAGCGTCGCCGAACTCCTCCTCTAAAGCGTGCGTCTCGGTGAGTTTCTCCGCGTTGGGTCCGAGCGCGGCGAACGAGCCGATAGGATGCGCACTCCGAACAACCCCTGGATAGGTGCGGAAAAGTTCCGCGATGCGCCCCATCTGCCGCGTCGGGGTGATGCGCGGGTCGAAGGCGGGCATGGAGGCGCGAATCGTCTCCCACCACGCTTCGGGCACGCTCGGATTCTCCCAATTCGAGGGGTCGGTGTTGCCCGTCGTGTGCGTGGGCATCATCAGCGTGCCCGTCGGACCGAGTGCCTCTAAAAGCGCCCCGATTACCGCCACCGGACCGCCGCAAACCCAACCGAGCTTGCTCATCGCGCTGTGAACGAGGACGGTCTGCCCCGGCGCTAAACCGCACGCCCTCAGTTGCTCTGCGAGCGTGTGGACGGTGAGGGGCGACGCGTCAGGGTGGACGGTGTCAGCTTCGGGCATAGGGGCTGCTCTGCGGTTCTTTGATGCTCATGACGTTATGATTGGCAGGTATCATCTGGTTTGAAACGTCCTCACTGTTCGAAGTGGCGTCTAGCACGCACGTTCGGTGATGATGCCTGCGCTCATCTGTCTCAGTATGTCTTGGAACCGCTAGATACTTCAAGAGGTAGAAAAGGCTCAGGCTAAACCGAGAACGAGTTTGAGCCCGCGCTCGACATGGTCGAGTAAATCTTCTGCAAGCCTCCCGATGCGCTCTTCTAAAAACGCTTTATCCAATGTCATAATTTGCGAAACGTTGAGCACGGAGTCGCGGCTTAGCCCTGTTTCTGGTGCGGCGAGAAAGAGGTTGCCCGGTGCGCGGCGCAGCTTTAGGTTGGATGTGACACTTAGGGCGAGAACAGTGCGGATGGCGCTCTCGTTGAAAGCGTCGTCTGAAACGATAAGCACCGGGCGGCGGTAGCCGGGTTCGGAGCCGACAGGATCAGGTGAATCTGCCGACCAAAGTTCGCCCCGCTTCACCAATTCTCGCGCTTAAATATAGCAGGTTACTTCGTATAGCTTCGCTCAATCATCTGGTCAGAGTGAACGAAGTTAAGTCGCGTGGTCCCGCTGTCGCCGCATCAGGCGGCGAGTTCGGACCCTTCCGACGTGCCCTTCTGCGGCGGGACGCTTCGCCACCCTGACAGCTCGAGCCCGCTAAAGTCCCGGAGCGCCCGCGTGTCCTCCTGCAACTTCGCGCGCAGTTTTTGGTGGAGCGCCTCGTCAATTTCAGGCTGTTTGATCGGCGCGCCGAAGACCCAGGGGACGTTGCGCTCGAGCCAATACATGCCCCGCACGTTGTTGCGCCGCATCCAGCTTTTGAGTGGGTTGCGCCGCCGCGTTTTAGCGGGCGGCATCGTGCCCGAATTTTCCGTAAAACGCGCGTCTTGGTAGCTCGCGTCGACGCCCAGAAACTCGAACACCTCGCGGAGCGTCTCCTGCGGCTTCTCCTTCATATCTTCTAGGACGACGAGCTTGATTTGCGAAGCCGGATAAAGCTTCAGGTAATGTTCTAGCTGATAGAAGTAGCGGCTGCACCAGAGGTACGCTTCCGCTTCGTCGAGCGCGGCTTCGGCGAAGGGACGGTCCTGCTCACCTATCGAGTGGTCGTGGATGTAATGCGACACCATGCGCCGGACCGGATCGCGCACGCAGTAGATGAGTTTGACGTCCGGCATAACGGCGTGCATCTTTTCAGCGACACCCGGAAAGAAAGGGTAACGGGTGTAGTTGGGCGACGACTCGCCCATGACCTTATCTGGTTCTGTGAAGTTACTTTTGTACCACACTAAGCCCCGCTCCCAGCGCTGATGCTCGACGAAAAAGTTCAGCTCCTTGGGCTGTGACATCGCAATGTCCGGGTGATAGTTCAAGTAATCGTGAAGGCTCGTCGTGCCGCACTTCATCGCGCCCAAGATGACGAAGTCGGGGAGGCGGCCCTTAGCGGCTTCGTCTGTCGGTGTAGTGCTCGTAACCTGGTTCATACTCTCCTCTTCCGCTTCTATGCGGTTTGCTCGTAATGTGGTTTGGGTTGCGAATTCGAGTCGGCTGCGTTCGCCTGAGCCCTCACTCTAACGCGGCTGAGCCGCGCCGCTCGGCAAAGGCTCACACCGTAACGCCAACAGTAGCGCCAGCTTCAAAGGAAAGGATGATGTCTTGGAAGGTTGCCTTAAGCAGGTTTGCAAGCGCCCTTGACCCCACGCTCAACCTACAGCAAATCGGGTTGGGGAAGGTGAAAGAAGGTCGAGGCAACCTCACGAGCGCGTCCAGCTAGCGGTATGCTGCTTCGGTTAAACCAAGGTTTAGCAGGGAGGTTTTTAGTGATCGAGCGTATCGAACTGCGCACCGTACACCTCAAGCTGCGCTTCCGCTTCAAGACGAGTTTCGGCGTCGAGCAGCATTTTCGCAAATTGCTCGTCACCGTGTTCAGCGAAGGCTTAGAAGGCTACGGCGAAGCCACCGCCAACGTCGTTCCGGGCTATTCCTACGAGACGGTGGATACAGCGTGGCTGGTTCTCAAAAAACATATCCTGCCCCAAGTCGTCGGCAAGGACTACACCACGCCCGCACAACTCCTGAACGACCTGGCCTTGATTCGCGGACACAACATGGCGGTGGCGGCCCTGGAGACAGCCTTTTGGGACTTGCAGGCGAAAGCGGCGAACGTGCCCCTTTGGGTTCTTCTCGGCGGCGAGCGCACCGCGCATCCCGTGGGCGCGTCGTTAGGGATTCAAGAAAGTGCAGAAGAAACCGTTGAACTCGCGCAAGCCCACGCCGAAGAGGGCTACAAACGCCTCAAGTTCAAAATCAAGCCGGGTTGGGACGTCGAACCTTTACGCGCCGTTCGGGGCGCCTTGCCCGACATGCCCCTCACCGTGGACGCCAACAGCGCGTACTCCTTGACCGATGCGCGGGTCTTTCAACAACTCGACGAACTCGGGCTCGACTATATCGAGCAACCGCTGGCACATGACGACCTCTTCGACCACGCCCAGCTTCAGCGCCAACTCGCGACGCCGCTCTGTCTGGACGAGTCCATCCACTCCCCCGAGGACGCCCGCAAAGGCTTGCAGCAGGGCGCGGGTCGCGTGATCAACGTCAAAGTTGGGCGGGTGCGCGGTCATCTCCACGCGCGGCGCACGCACGACGTGGCGCTCTCGTTCGGCGCACCCGTATGGTGCGGCGGTATGTTAGAACTCGGCGTCGGTAGGGCGCACAACCTCCACCTCAGTTCGCTAGCGGGCTTCACGCTGCCAGGCGACACGTCTAGCGCCTCTCGCTACTGGGACGAGGACATTGTAGAACCCCTTTTAGACGCAGTGGACGGCGTGCAGCACATCCCTGAAGGTCCGGGCATCGGCGTAAACTTGAAGCGGGACTTTATAGAAAGCATCACCGAAAGAGTCGAGACGTTTGCGCCGTAGAAGATTTGAAGAATACACAGCAGTTCCAAAACATACTGAGACGGATGAGCGCAGATCTCTGTCCGCAAGGACTAGCGGAATTTCATCTCAAAATGTGTGTGCTGTACGATGTTCTCAAAAGTGAGAGTGTTTCGGACCAGATGATACCTGCTAACAGATATAGAGAAGGCAGAAACGCTGATGTCGAAGCAAGGGGTTTCAACCCCTTGTTCACCCTCCTGTTCAGTATGTAGAGGTAGCAGCGAGGGGCACGTAGCAGCGTTCAACTCACTATAGCAATTGACATAAGTACTGAGCGTGAATCACGCAAGTATCATCACAATTAAGTGAGTGCTAGAGCGTGTTTTCTCTTCTCAGATTGGCTCAAACCAAATGATACTTGCTATACTACCCTCTTTCCCTCACCTGTTGACTTAGGGGAAGCGTTCGCGCAAGATGAACCCATGACCCAACTCGCCGACGACCTTATGAACGCCCGAAAGAACGCCACCTTCCTCACCCCGCCTTCTTCTGACGGGGACTTTGACCTCTCCGCCGCGTACGACGTCGCCGACGAACTTATGCGGCGGCGCGTCGCCCAAGGTCATGAGGTCATCGGGCGCAAAATCGGGCTGACCAATACAGCAGCCTGGGACAAGCTAGGCTTGGACGCGCCCGTGTGGGGTTACATATACTCTGACACGGCACATTACGCCCAAGATGGCGAGATACGCCTCTCTTTGGAGGGAACGGCTGCGCCTAAGCTCGAGCCCGAAATCATCTTTCGCTGGCGCGGCGGCGAGGCTGACCTTTTGGACAATATCGAGTGGCTCGCGCTAGGGTATGAGGTCGTCGATTGCCACTATCCAGATTGGAACTTCAAACCCGCCGACGCGGTGGCGGATTTCGGTCTGCACGCGGCGCTCATCGTAGGGCAGCCGCTCGTCGTGACGCAGGAGCGCAAGGAGAGATTGAAGGGTGCACTCGAGCAGGTCCGCGTGACGCTCTTCAAAGAGGGTGAAGAGGTTGCGCAGGGGAGCGGGGCGGACGTGATGGGGAGTCCGCTGAACGCGCTCGAGGGGCTGCTTAACCTGTTGGACGAACGCTCGGATTCGCTTCGAGCGGGGGACATCATTACGACGGGGACGTTTGCGACGCCGATGCCCGTTCAGGCAAGGGAAAGTTATACGGCGGTGGCGGAGGGGGTGGGGTTGGGGCCTGTGCAGATCACACTGACTTAGCTTGTTCCAACCGTGCTAGCGAAACCTTCTTTCGTCTGGCAACCTCTTGATTTTTCCCCGCCAACCCTTCATGATTGACAGACTAGCCACGGGGAGTACCGATGGCGGCTCTTTCGCTTAAATATTCGAGTAAGAGCCGTAGGACTCCAAAATACCGTGGTCTTTTTCTTTTCCCACCTCTTTAGCCACGGACAGTTTGAACAGATTCTCAAGTTCATTTGGAGGCTAAAAAATGCAAAAACAAGACTTCCTCAAAGACACCGTCGAACATATCGACATCAAAGAAACGAACGTCGTCCCCTTAGTCGAGGCGATGGGCAAAACTGCTTTCTCCGCGCGGACGCTCGCACGCGCCGCAAGTATTTACGACCTGATGATTCGCGACGAGGACGCGGGCATCGTCTTGACGCTCGCGGGCAGCATCGTCTCGGCGGGGCAAAAGCTCGTCGTTTTAGACCTTATCCGCAACAACATGGTGGACGCCATCGTCGCGACGGGCGCAAACATCGTAGACCAGGACTTCTTCGAGGGGCTCGGCTACAAGCACTATCAGGGCGACACGGCGGCGGATGATAACACCCTGCGCGAACTCGCGATTGACCGAATTTACGATACGTACATCAACGAAGAGGAGTTGCGCGTCTGCGACGACACGGTTCGGCAGATTGCAGACGGTATGGAGCCAGGCGCGTACAGCTCCCGCGAGTTCATCGTGGAAATGGGGCGCTACCTCGTCCAGAACAATTTAGGACAAGACTCCATCGTCCGCGAGTGTTTCGAACGTGACGTTCCTATCTTCGTCCCTGCCTTCAGCGACTGCTCGGCGGGTTTTGGGCTTGTGTTCCACCAAACGCACAACCCCGACGCGCACGTCTCCATCGATTCGGTGAAAGACTTCCGCGAACTCACTCAAGTCAAAATCGCGCAAGGGACGACGGGCATCTTTATGATTGGTGGCGGCGTGCCTAAAAACTTCGTGCAAGACATCGTCGTCTCCGCCGAGTTTTTAGGTCATGACGCGGCGATGCACCGCTACGCTGTGCAACTCACCGTCGCCGACGAGCGCGACGGCGCACTCTCCGGCTCGACACTTAAAGAGGCGAACTCGTGGGGCAAGGTGGACTTGGCGTATGAGCAGATGGTCTACGGCGAGGCGACGGTGACGCTGCCTCTCATTGCTGGCTACGCCTATCACAAGCGCGGCTGGGAAGGGCGCGAAGCGAGAGAGTACAACAAACTCTTCAAGGCGAAAGAGGTGGTGGGAGCGTAAAAGGCAGTAGTCAGAATTCAGCATGAAAACCTACTGGATTCTGACTACTCGACTACTGCTTTCCCCTGTCTCACCACGCCTTGACACCCTGTGCTGTAAGCCCTTAATCTAATGGGATGTCTAGGCAAGATGCGATTCTCAACTTAGCGAGTTTGCTCAAGCAAGACCCCGACGCGGGGGGCGAGGTTGAGGGTGACGGGCTGCTCATGCCAGACGAGGCGCTTTTAGAGGCGGATGGGCTGAGGCTCGAGACGCCCTTGGAGTGGCACCTCAGCGTGCGCTCTACGGGTGGTGATGACGATTACCTCTTGATGGGGGATGTTTCCGGTACGGCCGTGCAGGAGTGCCGCCGCTGCTTAACAGACGTGGCGACGACGCTCCGCACCGACCTCGTTTACCCGATGGCGTACAAAGCGGGCAACGGCAACTTGACCCTAAAAGAGTCCGAAGATGAAGACGATATGCTCATCTTTGGCAAGCCAGAGGTGGATTTTGCCCCACTTTTAGCGCAAATTTTTGCTATTGACCTGCCACTTACGGTACTCTGTAAGGAGACCTGCAAGGGGCTCTCGCTCGACGGCGTCAATCTGAACGATCATCCCGATCACGAAGCGCCCGTCAAGGCCCAACAGCCCGAATCACCCTTCTCTGTTTTGAAAGATTTGGACCTCAACAACTAGAGAGGTTTAAGGATAAAGAAGTAAAAGGAGTTTGTCATGGCGAAGCATCCCGTACCCAAAAAACGCATGTCCAAAGCGAGACGCGACTCGAGGCGTGCCCACGATTCCCTCTCAGGGCCCAACCTCGTCTCCTGCGCCCAGTGCAGCGAACTCAAGCCCAGCCACGTCGTTTGTCCGCACTGCGGCTCGTACGGTGGTAAGCAAGTTTTAGACGTTGATAATTACTAAATATCTAGCTTGTTGACGTAAGAGGTTGCTTGGCAGCCTCTTTTTTTATGGCTAAGGAAGCAATGAGTTGAAAGCAATGAAACGACAGGGCTCGCCCGTAACGAGCAATGAGTCTAAAGATTTTCACTCATTGCTCGTTCCTCATTGCTCCCTCAAGTGTAGAGTACAAGCGCCACCAGATGCAGCGTATGAGTGACACACTCAAACTAGTTTGGTATAACATGCCCTATCTTTAGACGAGCGGACGTGATTTCGTGACTCATTCAAGTTTCAACAAGGCGCGGGCCGGCATCAGTGCGCTAGGCGCGTACGCCCCCGAGGAAATCCTCAGCAACAAAGATTTAGAAGCGATGATGGACACCTCCGACGAGTGGATTACGGCGCGCACGGGTATCAAGCGGCGGCATGTCGCGGCGGAGCAGGAGTTCACTTCTCACTTGGCGATAAGAAGCGTCGAAGATTTGCGCTGTCGGCACGGCGCGGCGAGCTTAGAGGGCGTGGATATGGTCATCGTGGCGACGAACACGCCCGACGCGCTCTTTCCCTCGACGGCGGCTATCGTGCAAAACCGCTTTAATTTAGACGCGGGCGCGTTCGACCTCTTGGCGGCGTGCCCGGGTTGGCTTTACGCGCTCTCGGTAGCGAAGGGCTACGTCGAGGCGGGGATTTGCAAAAAGGTCTTAGCCGTCGGCGCGGAGGCGCTCACCAAGCTCGTGGACTGGGAGGACCGCAGCACCGCTGTTCTCTTCGGTGACGCGGCGGGCGCAGCCATCATCGAAGCAGTGCCGGAACCTTATGGGTTTTCCTCCTTCGTGTTGGGGGCGGACGGCTCGGGCGGCAAGTTCTTACACGCCAAAGCGGTTGCGCCGTGCTTGCCTGACGGAACAAAGATAACGAACCACATCTACCAGAACGGCGCAGAGGTGTTTAAGTTCGCGGTGCGCGTCATGCAGAGCGCCTCATTAGACGCCATTAAAAGAGCGGGGCTCACACCGGACGACATTTCGCTTTTCGTGCCGCATCAGGCGAACTTGCGCATTATCAAAGCGGCGCGGGAGCGTTTGGAACTCCCCGAAGAGCGCGTCGTGGTGACGGTGGACGAATACGGCAACGTCTCGACGGCGAGCATCCCTTTGGCGCTCAAACACGCGCTCGATGGTGGGCGTATTCGAGAAGGCGATAAACTGCTCCTCGTCGCGTTCGGAGCAGGGCTGACGTGGGCGTCCAGCGTCATCACTTGGGGCGGGCTCATGGAGGCGGCATGATTGCGGCGCTCTTTCCGGGGCAGAACTCACAGGCGGTAGGGATGGCGCAGGGATTTTACGACTCGAGTCCCGCCGCCAAGTCCATCTTAGACAGAGCCGAAGCCGCCCTGCCCGGACTCTTAAAGATTATGTGGGAGGGTCCCGAGGACACGCTCAAGCTCACCGCCAACCAGCAACCCGCGCTCGTCGCGGCGGGCGCGGCGGCGTTCGCGGCATTTGTCGAGGCGGGCGGAGAGAGGCCTCGCTACGCGGCGGGACACAGCTTAGGTGAATTTACGGCGCACGTGGCGGCGGGGTCCGTTAAGCTCGAGGACGCCCTCAAACTGGTGCGTAAGCGCGGACAGTACATGCAAGACGCCGTGCCCGAAGGCGAGGGTGCGATGGCGGCGGTGCTCAAAGTGAACGCAGCGCAGGTGAAAGAGGTCTGCGAAGAGGTTGCGGCGGACTCTGGCGGGATTGTAGAGGTGGCGAACTACAACTCACCCGAGCAAACGGTGATTTCCGGTGAACGTGACGCCGTCGAGAAGGCGAGCGAAAAGCTTAAAGAGGTGCGGGCGAGAGTCATTCCTCTCAACGTCTCCGCGCCCTTTCACTGCCGCTTGATGAAGCCCGCGGCGGACAAGCTCGCTGTGATTCTCAAAGAGACCGAGTTTCATACGCCCTCGTTTCCGGTGCTCAGCAATGTCACGGCGGACGTTATAGCGGATGTGAGCCGCGCGCCGCAGCTTTTAGAGGAGCAGGTGACGCGGGCGGTGCGCTGGGTTGAACTGGTGCAACGCTTGCAGCGTCTGGGCGTGACGACGTTTTTAGAGTTCGGCTCGGGCAAGGTCCTAGCCGGGCTCGTCAAGCGGGTGGATAAAACGGCGGAAGCGCACCCTGTCTATGACGCTGACACTTTAGCCAACTTACAAGAGGTCGCAAGGTGACGCGGACGGCGCTGGTGACGGGCTCGAGTCGCGGTTTAGGGCGGGCGATGGCGCTCGAGTTGGCGCGAAAAGGTCATGATATCGCCGTGCACTACGTCCGAAGGGCGGAGCCCGCCGAAGAGGTCGCTAAGCTCGCACGAGACGCGGGCGTAAACGCCGAAGTTTTCAGCGCCGATATCGCGGACTCCGAGGCGTGCCAGACGTTGATTAAAGAGGTCAGCGGGGCGTTCGGCGGACTGGATATCTTGGTCAACAACGCGGGTATCACCAAAGACGGTCTCGCCATGCGCATGAAAGCGCAAGATTGGACGGACGTGATCGACACGGACCTCTCGAGCGCCTTTCACCTCACCAAAGCGGCGCTGCGCGGCATGGTGCGCGGCAAGTGGGGGCGCGTCGTGAATATCTCATCGGTAGTGGGCATCATGGGCAACGTCGGGCAGGCGAATTACGTCACCGCCAAAGCGGGGCTTTTGGGTCTCACCAAGGCGCTCGCCAAGGAGTATGGCGGCAAGGGCGTCACGGCGAACGCGGTCGCGCCGGGCTTTATCGCCTCGGACATGACCGAAGAACTTTCAGACGAGCTTAAAGCACGCTACCTGGGGCAGATTCCGGCGGGGCGCTTCGGCTCACCGGAAGAGGTCGCTAAAGTCGTCGCTTTCTTAGTGAGCGAAGACGCGGCGTATGTCAATGGACAGACGCTCGCGGTGGACGGGGGTATGGTGGCGTATTAGCAGTAGCAGGTATCATCTGGTTTGAGACACGCTCACTAGATGAAACGACGTTTCGCTTTGCGAAAAGTGCCTAACTAGCACCCACATTCGATGATGATACCTGCGCTCATCCGTCTCAGTATGTCTTGGAACTGCTACAGGTATCATCTGGTCATCGTGCAAGCAGGTATCATCTGGTCAAGGTAGCAGGTATCATCTGGTCACCGTGCAAGGTGTGTGCCCTCAGACACGCTGCTACTAAAGAAGCTTCGAGCCAGCACTCACATCACCGGGTGGTATTGCGGCAACCCTCTCAGCGTGCATTCTCTTTACAGCCCGTGTTAGAATCCCTGAGATTTACCCGAAACACCCTTAACTTTTGGAGGACAGTCAATGGAACGCAGCGAAATTCTGGATAAGATCAAAGAAGTTACCGCCGACAAACTCGACGCCGATCCTGGCGAGGTCAAAGAGGAGGCGTCTTTCGTGGACGACTTGGGCGCGGACTCTCTAGACGTCGTCGAACTCATCATGGGCTTAGAGGACGAGTTCGGCATCGAGATCAGCGACGAAGAAGCTGAAAATATCCGCACCGTGGGCGACGCGGTGGATTTCGTCGCGGCGCAGAAGTAAGGCAGCTCGCGCTTCTCCGCAAAGACGGCGTCAAGACGTTCCCGTCAAGGAAGCGCGGCGGTAAGGTCATCCTATGAAGCGAGTTGTAGTCACAGGTGTAGGTCCGGTCACTTCAGTTGGCGTCGGCGCAGAAGCTTTTTTGCAGGCTCAGCACGAAGGCAAGAACGGCATCCGCCAGATCACCCGGTTTGACGCCAGCCAAACTGACGTCACCATCGCGGGCGAAGTCGACGTCGACGTCTCCCAGTACATCGAGCGCAAGGAGGCGAAGCGGCTAGACCGCTACGTACATTTCGCGCTTATCGGCGCGGCGCTAGCACTAGAGGACGCGGGGCTCAGCGAAGACGAGGTGGCGGGCGAGCACACGGGCACGTGCATCGGCAGCGGCATCGGCGGCTTGGAGACGTGGGAGGCGCAGACGAAGATTCGCTTCGAGCGCAGCCCGATGCGCATGAGCCCCTTTTTCATCCCGATGATGATCGCCAACATGGGTTCGGGGCAAGTCGCGATGCGCTACGGACTGCAAGGACCGAGCAGCGCGGTGGTCACGGCGTGCTCGACGGGCTCGGGCGCAGTCGGCGACGCCTTTCACATCATCCAGCGCGGCGAGGCCCAAATCATGATCACGGGCGGCAGCGAAGCGTGCGTGACGCCTATCGGCATCGGCGGTTTCGCCGTGATGAAAGCCCTCTCGACGCGCAACGAGAGCCCCGAGACGGCGAGTCGCCCCTTCACCGCCTCACGCGACGGCTTCGTGGCGGGCGAAGGCGCAGGGATTCTGGTGCTCGAGGAGTTCGAGCACGCTAGAGCGCGCGGCGCGCGCATCTACGCCGAAGTCGTGGGCGCGTCCACCAGCGCCGACGCCTACCACATGACGCAGCCCGCGCCGGGCGGCGCAGGCGCGGTTAGAGCGGTCAATTGGGCGCTCAAGTCGGCGGGCATAAGCGCTGACCAAGTGGGTTACGTCAACGCGCACGGCACCTCGACGCCCGCGAACGACCTCAACGAGACGCTGGCACTCAAAGCCGTTTTCGGCGGCGCGGACGCGGTTCCGCCAGTCTCCTCTATCAAAGGGATTACGGGACACACCCTCGGCGCGGCGGGCGGCATCGAGGCGATTGCCAGCGTGCAGGCGCTCCACACCTGCACGCTGCCCCCGACGCACAACTACCACCTCGATCCTGATCCCGAGCTTGACCTGGACTTCATCCCCGAAGCGCCCAGGGAGAAGCGGGTGGACTACGTGCTGTCACAGAACTTCGCCTTCGGCGGACAGAACGCGGCGCTCGTGTTCAAGCGGGTTTAGCTGAGCTTACCGTGATATAGGGCGAAAGAGGCTCGAGCCAAGCTTGCGCTCGAGCCTCAAACCTCGCAACCGTCCCACATGGAGTCGCATATAGAGTACCGCCCTCATCCCTGGGCGGCTGCCACTCGCCACAGTCAAGGAACTCGCGCCGCTCTTCAACGAGCATCTGGGGGCGCATATGGTGCTGAGCCTGCAGTATCAGAAGCAGGCGTGGGTGAGCGCGGATGTGCCGCATAACTTCAACGCGGCGGTGCGCGTGTGTCATGAAGAGGTGCGCCTGCTGCTCGAGTCTATCGCCGAGAACATCCTCTCGCTGGGCGCGGTGCCGGTGAGCGGACCCCAGCTCTTCACCTTCTCCTACTTGGAGCACGAAGACGAAGACGTCTACAGCCCCCAGGTCATGCTCGCGCTTGACTTGAGCCACGAGCGGATGGTGGCGAACAGGCTAGACGTGACGCTTAGTGCTGCCCTGGGCCGCCAGGATAAACCGGGTGAGTTGCTCCTCAAAAGGATGCTGGCGAGTTCGCAGGAACGCGCGGCGCGGCTGCGCGCGTTATTGGAGCGTTTCGGCTGAGCAGTGGGGCTGGTTGTCCCCTTTAGGCTGATGCGGCTGCTCTATTGTCATGTGCGGCGCGGTTGTTCTATGGTAACAGTAGACCTCGCTGGAAAAGTCACAGAAAGAGGCAGATGCAGTAGGGGCACATAGCTTACTACTGTATTTATTACTGTATGAATCGTCTCTACGCCGCACAATCCCTTTAGGGAAGTGGATGATGACCTTTCTAGCGTAGTTGAACAGAGATAGAGACACAGAGATAGAGACTCTGAAGAAAGTCAACTTTTTGCAAGAGATGTCTCGCCCTCTTGCATTACGCTCGGTGTAGCACGGGAATATCTATGGTCCAGTCTTCCTCTCACCAAACCAAACTCATCACCTTGGGGCGCTTGGCGCTAGAGGGCAGCGATTTTGAGCGCACCAAGCCGCTCCTCTTGCTCTGCTACCTCTGCTTAGAGGGGCCGCAAGAGCGGCGGCACCTAGCGGAACTCTTCTGGCCCCGTGCGGCGAACGCGCTAGCGAGTTTATCGACTGAACTCTCGAGGCTGAAAAAGCGTGTCGGTGAGGTGTTCGAAGCCGACGACGTGCGGGTGTATCCGCGCTTGCGCTCAGACGCTAGGGTGCTCCTAGACGCCGCTGAGCGCAAGGAGTATGAAAGAACAGCCGAGCTTTACGCAGGCGACTTTCTGCCGGAGGTGAACGCCCAAGAGGTGTCGGCGGAGCTGCGGGAGTGGATAGAACGTACCCGCACGTTTTTGGCGGCGCGTGTCTGCGAAGCTCGCTTGACTCTGGGAGAGCGAGCCGCGAAGTCGGGCGACTTCGCGGGCGCAGCGCGGCACGCTGCGGAGGCGTGCGAACCGCTCATGCTCACTCCTGACACCGAGCAGCTACGCCGCGCCTACACGCTTCTCGCCGCGGGCGAGCATCCTCTAAGAGCGCAACTTAGGCAACGCGCGGACGCGCTAGGGTTGCCTCTTGACCTGACACCTGAAACGGCGCGGCGACGCTTATGTCTTGAAAGGCAGACCCTGCCCACCTACAACACGAGCTTCGTCGGGCGCAGCTCGGAGGTTCGCACCGTGACGGACCTGCTCCGGGGTGAGGCTCGGCTCGTAACCCTCGTGGGTATGGCCGGGATGGGTAAGTCCAGGTTGGCAGTCGAGGTCATCAGAGTGCAAGCCGAGCTGTTCGCGGACTTCTACCCCGTCTGGCTCGTCGCGTTGACCCGAGAGGATGAGGTGCTGAGCACCCTGGCTGGTGCGCTTGGGCTCGAGCTTGACGGGTCAGAGGTGTTGGGGCAAATAACCCAACACCTCGCTCCCAAGCGGTGCCTCCTGTATTTCGACAACTTCGAACACGTCATGGGGGCTGCCCCTCTTCTTTCAGACCTGCTCACGCGCCGCCCTAACCTCAAGGTCTTGGTCACGTCGCGCGAGCGCCTCAACTTGGAAGAGGAGTGGGTGATGTGGCTGGAGGGGCTGCCCGGTGCGGACTCAGCCGACGGGCTCTCCGAAGCGGCGCAGCTCTTCGTGGAGCGTGCTAGGCGAGCCGACCTCACCTTTTCACCCACCGAGGAGGACGTGCGAGCGATCGAAGAGGTCTGTAGGCGCGTCGAGGGCTCGCCGCTCGCCTTGGAGCTAGCCGCCTCGTGGACGCGCCTCATGTCCTGCGCCGACATCGCCGCGCAGCTTGGGCAGAGTCAAGTGCTCAGCACGACCCTGCGCAACGTGCCTGAGCGTCACCGCAGTATCGAGGCGGCGTTCGAGTATTCCTGGCGGCTCCTCTCGGACGAGGAGCGGCGGGTGCTGCAGGGGCTGTCGGTCTTTCGGGGTGGATTCAGTCAGGAGGCGGCGAAAGAGGTGGTTGGGGCGGGGCTGCCTACGCTCGTGTCGTTGGTGGACAAGTCGCTGTTGGTGATGCGTGACGAGGGGCGCTTTGGGCGGCATCCCCTGCTGTACGAGTTTACGCAGCGGAAGCTGGCGGAGCAAGGCGACCTCGAGGCGCTGAGGAGTAAGCACGCGGCGTACTACCGCGCTTTTCTAGCGGCTCGAGCGTCCCAGCCCGAGCGATCCGACAGCTCAGCCAGCCAAACGGTGCTTCAACACCTCGAGCAAGAGGTTAGCAACATTCAGCTCGCCTGGACCTACTGGCTCGAACACGCGCAGGGGGACGCGGTGGCAGCAGCCCTGCCCGCACTGTGGCAGTACTTCGATTTCAGCAGCAGGTCACAAGAGGGTACAGCGCTGTTTGCTAGCGCCAGCGACCACTTCGCTGCGCTTGGCGCGCACGCGGAGCTGCGCGTCACTTTGCTGCGCCACCAAGCCCAGCTTCTCTACCGGTTGAGCCAGTTCGAGCGTGCGCTTCGCATTGCCGAGGAAAGCCTCGCCTTGGCTTGCGAGGACACTGAGCAGTCTAGGACGCTCAGCGTCCTCGGCACCCTCTACCGCGTGCTGCATAGGGCGGACGAGGCGCGAGGCGCTTATCAGCGTGCGCTTTGTCTGCTCGGCACCACCGATACCTCACTTAAAGCTAAAGTGCTCACCAACCTTGCGAGCTTAGAGGCGGCTCCGAACGTAGGAAACCTGGAATGTGCAGCGCGGCTTTACGAGGAGAGCTTAGCGCTTAAACGGGCGCTGGGTGACAATGTGGCAACAGCGCGAACGCTTTACAATTACGCCTCTCTCGCGCAGCAGAGAGGAGAGTCAGAGATTGCGGTGCGCACTGTGCGTGAATGCCTTAGTAAATGCGTCAGTGTGGGCTATAAACCTCTCATTTCGTACGCAGAGAACTTACTCGGCAAGTTCCTTCTCCTCCGGGGAGAGCACGAAGAGGGTTGCGCTTATCTTATGCGAGCGCTTCGCGGCGCGCGAGATGCAAACAACACCTACCTCACAAGTATTGTCCTCGTGAACCTCGCTCTGCCGGTGGCAACCATACACGCGGAAGATGCTGTTAAGCTTTTGGGCGCGGCTCACGCCCTACGCAGCTCACTCAACTTGTCGCCCCTGGAAGAAGACGAGGATTATCAGCGGGTGGTGGACGCGGCGCACGCTTCGCTTTCCCCGCCGAAGTTCACCTCAATATTACACGAAGGAAAACGCTTGACTTTAGAGGAGGCAGTGCGCCTCCTCAGGAAACTTTAGAAAGCGCACTATCCCTGTGCTTAAAAGGGAGGGTCTTCTCCAAAGATCTGGGTTATGAACGAAAGGATAGCCGTTAGAATAGCACTTCCAAAACATACTGAGACAAACGAACGCAGATTTCACAGCTTTGCTGTAACGGAACTTCATCTCAAAATGTGCGTGCCAAACGATGTTCTCGAAAGTGGGAGTGTTGCTTCGCAAAACTTACGTACACTCAGACTAGATGATACCTGCTAGAAGTATAGCCATACGGAAACTAAACTTTCTCATCATGTACCTTTCTGATAGGTTGTCATTTAGACAGCTCGTCAACCTGAAGATATCGGAGTATTCATGAGAAGGTGAAGCTAGGATAGACGGCTAAGCACTTCAAGCCCCGCCACCACCCGCTGCCCCAAATTAAACCCAATCACCCGCCGCCCCGCCGCTTCTAGCGCTTGCTTATCCCCTAACGCCTGCGCTCTTTTCAGCGTGTAAAAGGACGGCGGCTCACCCGCCGAAGGAGGGATCGGCGCGTTCTGCCTCGGCTCGGACACGAGCTGCACGACGTGTCCACCCTTGCCCCCTTTATGAAGCTGCCCCGTGCTGTGCAGATAATGCGGTCCAAACGCACAGGTCACCGCCACCCTGAAGCGGTCCCGCAGGGCGACGCGGAGCCTCTCCAAACTCGCGGTGACCTCTTGAGATGGCGGCAGGTACGCTTGCAGCGCGACGTAGTCGCCCGGCTCGAGCGTGCTGAGAAACACGGCCAACGTCTCGGCGGAGACCGCAGCCGACGTGTCTGGCATGGTGTGGGTTTGGGCGTAGTGCGCCATGAGGTGCTGCGTGCGGGTGTCAGCCTCCGCGACCTCACTCTGATCGAAGGGGTTGACGCCTAACTGATAAGCCGCTACCGCCGCCACGAACTGCCAGACGAAGAGCTGTTCGCTCACCGCGTAGGGGCTGGGCAACGTGAGGTGCAAGGTGGGGTGCCCTACGGTTTCTAACTGCTGCAAAGGCGCATGTGGCGCTGAGGTTGCACCGTCGAGTTCGAAACGGACGAAGACCCGGTCATCACCGTAGACCTCGGGCGCACCCAGGGGCTCACCGATAACGGGCACGATGCCCACGCCCTCTTTGCCCGTCGCTTCGGCTAAGAGCCGCTCCAACCACGCGCCTAAGCCGGCGAGTTCTTCGGGCAGCACGAACGTGACCTTGTCGCGTCCGGCTCCTGCCAAAACGCCCAGCACCGTGCCGAGCCACACGCCCGCATTGGTTTTTGGTTCGGCGCGGCACGCCGCCGCCCCGACGCGCGCGTGGCGTTGCAGGGCGGACACGTCCACCCCCGCGAGCGCTGCCGGGAGCAGCCCACAGAGCGAGAGCGCCGCGTAGCAGCCGGGGACGTCTGGGTCGTTTAAGAAAGCCGTGCGGACGCGGTGCTCGCTTGCAAGTGCTGCGAGTGAGTCGCCGGGATTGCCGACGGCAGCGAAGCGGCGGCCTGCCCCTTCCGCCCCTAGCTCGCGTTCCAGATAGTTGGAGAAAAAGCTAAAGAGTGTGCGCGTTTCCAACGCCCCACCCACCTTATCCGCGACGATGAGGAGCGTCGCCGGGTCCAAGCGCTTCGCCTCCGTTAAGACCGCGTCCGCGTCGGTGCTGGCGAGCGCACTCAGGGCGAGATACCCCTCAGCCTGAGCAAAGGTGCGGCGGATCAGCTCGAGCGCCAAGTGCGGCGCACCCACGCCGAGGAGCAAAACGCGCTCGAACCCCTCGCGGCGGACCTCCTCGGCGAACGCCTGTAGGGGCGCGAACGTCTCGTTCATCCGCTCGGGCGCGTCCAACCAGCCGAGCTGTTTAGCGTCCGACGCACCGGGCCAGAGCGTCACATCACGCTGCCAGATGCGCTGCGCCACCTCGTCCTCGGCAGCTTGCGCCAGCCCCACCGTGACGGGTGGTCCGTAAGGACCCAAAACGGCGCGGCAACGCGGACGCTTCTGTACGCCGCGCCCTCTCACCAGACGACCTCTTCGCAACTGCGCTCTAGAGCCATAGCTGAGGCTAAGCGAGATAGACCTCAGCGTCTTGAAGGTTCTTGCGGCGAAGGGGTGGTCAACATCCTTCAAGAGCGCCAAAGCGAAAAGGTGTAAACTGAAAGCGAGAGAACATTTTATAGGGCTAAAGGGACAGGGGCAGAGATGAGGCGCAGCCGTGGCACAGGTCGACAAAGGCGAAGTGAGGTTACGCACGCTCGGCGGCCTTCAGCTAGAGGGGCGGCCGTTCAGGCGCACCAAACCGCTCCTTGTGCTCGCCTACCTCTGCTTGGAAGGCAAACAGGCGCGGCGGCGCATCGCTACGCTGTTCTGGCCCCACGCTAAGGACCCCTTAGCGAGCCTGTCCACCGAACTCTCGAGGCTCAGAAAGGCTTGCGGTGAGGTTGTAGAAGGTGATGACGCACATGTCTGGGCGACTGTGCCAACTGACGCGGGCGAGCTTTTAGAAAGGCTGGAGCACCCTACGCCCCAGTCTGCACTTCAGCGATCAGTAGAGGCTTACAAAGGACCCTTCCTGAGCGGCGTCGGTCTGAGCGACTGGTCGGCGGAACTAGAAGGTTGGGTCTACAGCACGCGCGAGTTCTTAGCGGGACGCGTGTGTGAGGCGCACGTGCAACTCGGCGAAGCGGCAGCGAAAGAGGGACGCTTTAGTGCGGGCGCACAGTGCGCGAAAGATGGGTGCGCGGTGCTGGGCAGTAGTGAATTAGGGGGCGGGCTAGACCCCGAGCTGATGCCCCGCGTATACACGCTGCTTAGAGCCGATGAGCACCCCTACGCAGCGGACGTAGCGCGAGCCGCGCACGACTTCGGCCTCGACTTGACGCTTACACCCGCTGAAGCGAGAACGCATCTGCGCCCCTCCGCGCAACCCCTACCGACGCGGGGCACGTCCTTTATCGGACGCCACGAGGAGATAGCGGCGGCTGAAAGCCTCTTGGGTCAGGGTGAACGCCTGCTCAGCGTCGTCGGTCTAGCGGGCATGGGCAAAACGCGGCTGGCGCTCCAAATTGCCAACCGGATGATTCAGCAGGGAGCTTTCCGAGATGGAGTTGACCTCGTCAAGCTCGAGTCGCTCACCTCACCGAGTGAGCTTCCCTACCGCTTTGCCGCCACACTCGGCATTGAGATCAAGGGGGAGCTTAAAGGTGAGCCTGGCAGCGAGACTCCAGTCGAGGCGCTCGCCGCAGCCATCGGAGACCGGGTTAGGCTGCTCGTTCTCGACAACTTCGAACACCTCATAGATGAGGTGATGCTCCTACCTGAACTGTTAGAGCGCTGCCCCAACCTCACCCTGCTCGTCACCTCGCGCGAACGCCTCAACCTGGCTGAGGAGTTCGTCCTGTGGTTGGAGGGTTTACCCTTTGAGGATGCACGCTCAGACGCGCTCACCCTGTTCGTCGAACGCGCCAAACGCCACCGGCAGGGCTTTGACCCTTCGGAAAGGGACTTGGACGCCGTCGCCCGCATCTGCCGCGCCGTCGGAGGCTCGCCGCTCGCTACCGAACTCGCGGCAGCTCTAGTCAACGTGCTGCCCTGCGAACAGATAGCCGAACATCTAGGGCAGGACCTGATCTCGCTGAGTGGCAACGTGCGCAACCTGCCCGAGCGCCAAGCGAGCCTCCTGGCGGCGTTTGAGTCCTCCTGGCGGCTGCTCAGCGAGGACGAGCAGCGCGCCCTCATGGGCTTAGCGGTGTTTCGGGGTGGGTTTACCCGAGAGGCGGCGCAAAGGGTCGCGGGCGTAGGCTTATCGCGCCTCGTCGCGCTGGGTGACAAAGCGCTCTTACGCCCGCAGCCGAGTGGACGCTACGACCGCCACCCGCTGCTCTACGAGTTCACGAGGCAAAAACTTTTAGCGCAGCCCGAGCTTGAAGAAGAGGTGCGCCGCGAGCACGCGGTGTACTTTAGAACCTTTTTAGAGGGACGCAGAGACGCCATTCGCGGCAAGAGATCCCAGATCGTACTCGCGGAGCTAGACGCTGAACTCGCTAATTTGCAGTCCGTCTGGGCTGGGTGGCTGAACGAAGGAGATAGCGAAGCGCTCTGGACAGGTATCATCATGTTTCAATTCTTCTTCGAATTTACGAGCCGCGCTAGCGAGGGCGCAGCCTTTTTCAAGGAAGCCATCGTGACGCTCGAAGGGGCAGCCTCGCCAGATGTTCGGACCCTGGGTGAGCTTTACCGGGCGGTGTCCTGGCAACTCGCTCAGTCGGGAAGGCGGGGGGAGGCCATCCGCTGCGCCGAGGAGAGCTTACGCCTCCTTGAAGCCGGTGAGCCGTCCCTCAGAGCCCGCACGCTCGTCGACCTCGGTACCCTGCTCGGTATGGACCACTACGACCGGGCGCTAGGCTATCTCCAGGAGAGTCTCGAGCTATACGAGCGTCTAGGCGAGGTTCGCCACGAAGCGACGGTGGTCAACAACCTCGCCAATCTATCCACAGCGGCGGGGGCAGGGGCGCTTGCGGAGCGCTATCATCTGCGCAGCGTGGCTTTGCACGAAACGTTGGGTGACGAGCGCGGCGTAGCGAGAAGCCTCAACAACTTGGGGTTTTTGCTCTTGGACGCTCAAAGGTTAGAGGAAGCGCAGCGTCACCTGGAACGGAGTTTGAGCCTTTGCGACAAGCTCATGTTTACGAGCCTCACGCCTTATGTTCTCTGCAACCTAAGCTGCGCCGCCAGACTCCAAGACATGCCCGAGCAGGCTAGCAGGTACGTCGCTCGCGGCCTTGAAATGACGAGCGAGCAGCAGAGCGTTCTACCTGACCTGCTCGTCGAACAGGCTCGGGTCAACGCGGTGCTCGGCAACTTCGGGGCAGCCGCAAGTGAAGTTCGAGAAGCCCTCACCTTGAGTCAGCAGGGCGAGTTGGTCTCTACCACCCTGCTCGCCCTACTCGCGCTCGCTGAGATTCGCCTTGCCCAGACTCGCACAGCAGAGGCCACTCGGTTGGCTGACGCGGTCTGGCGTCATCCTGCTACCTACGCCATCGACCGACGTGACGCTGGCTCGGTCCTGGCGGCTGTAGGCGCGTCGCCTTCCGAACGAGCAGCACCTCAACCGGGTGAGTTTCGCCAACTGGTGCGGAGCGTGCAGGACGAGCTGCAGCAAACCCGCGCGGCTAGCGCTTAGACCCCTGATACTGCCCCGGCGTCACCCCCACAAAGCGCTTAAAGGTCCTTGTGAAGTGCGCTTGGTCGGCGAAGCCTAAGTCGAAGGCGATGTGGGCGAGAGGTTCATCCCGCCTGAGCAGACGCTTCGCCTCGCGGACGCGCAAGGACATCTGAAAGACGCTAGGTGAAACCCCGACGACCTGCTTAAAGAGCCGACTCAGGTGAAACTTGCTCATCGCCGCGTGTTCGGCGGTCTGCTCGAGCGACGCCGGGCTGTAAACGGTGTCTATAAGGTACGCTTTAGCGGTCTCAATCGCACGCTCGACTCTGGGGGTGACGCGCATAGAGCGCGGTTGCTCGGCTTGATGCGCTAGCAAGGTGCGCGTCAACGTGACGAGTTTTTCCTCTTGGTCAGTCGCGTCCCTTTCGAGGCTCGAGAACGCCCCCTTGAAGAGCGCCGCGAGCTGCCCGTGCACCACGCCATCTGTAGGAATAGGCACCGTGAAGCGCGGCAGTTTCTGACCTGTCGTCGCCGCTAAGTCGCCCATGAGTTCGGGGCTGAGACGCACCGTCTGGTAGCTCCAGCGCCCGCCCTTGCGGGGCGCGGCGGCGAGGGTCTCGCCCGCGCCGTAGCTCTGAAAGGTCGCATCTTTTAGCGCGTGCGTCTCCCCACGGTAGCGGGCGGTGGCGGGCCCTCGCGTGCAGAGTGACAGACAGTAGTCGCCCAAAAGCTGCGGCGCGAGCGGCTGCGCTGCGCCATCCACACGTTCTAGCTCCAAACCGCTAAAACCTGGGGGATGCAAAAAAGATGTTTTTGATGCTCTGGAAGCGTCTGTCATCTGTCTCCTCCTTTGTGGAGACAGTCTTGACGAAGCGGGTTTACAGGGGTCTTACACGTCCCTTACAAGATATTCAGGTCGGTGTAAGGGTGCGTAGACATACGCCAAAGGAGAGCCACCCGCAACTTCTTTCAAGACGCTAAGAGGTGCTGCGCCGTAGCCTCAACTATAGGAGGCACACCATGAAAACGCTGACGTTGACGCCAACGCCTGACAAAATTCCACCCCCCGCGCCTTACGGCGCACCGAACCTCTTTCGCCACTTCACCAGGGGCGAGCCGGTTTTTCACTGCGGCGATCCGGTGGCGGGGCTCTACACGGTGAAGTCGGGCCTGGTGCGGCTCGTGCACCTCACCGAAGAGGGGCGCGAGATTACCGTGCGTTTAGCCGGACCGGGCGACGTGCTAAGACCTAGTGCGCTGGGGCAGCGCGCCTGCCACACCGCCGACGCGCGCTGCGTGACCGAGGTGACGCTCGACTACACGCCCCGTGAGTCCTTGTTGGAGGGGCAGGGCGAGGGCGCGTTTTCAGACCTCTTGGCTCAGTTAGCGCGGCAGCTCGCCTCAGCGGAGATGCACGTCGCGCTGTCAACTTACGCTACGGACACTCGCGTCCGGTGGCTCTTTGCTTGGCTCGCGCCGCGCTTCGGCGCGGCGCATCCTAACGAATACAGGGAAAAATATGGAGGCGAGCACGGCTGCTGGGTCAAGCTCGACCTGCTCTTGACGCACGAGGACGTAGCGGCTCTAGTCAACGCCACGCGGGTCACGGTCTCGTACGTGTTCGCTCAGCTTCGCGAAGAGGGCCTTTTGAAGGGCTCGAGGGGGCGCTACTGGATGAAACTGTGAGGGCGCGGCGGTGTAGCGCGCTGCTTTTATTTGAAGATGCAACGGCAAAGCGGCTGCCCGTTTGCGTCGCCCTCCTCCGGGAGAAGGCTACCTCCAGCTCAAGGCTCTTTTCCGCGCACACTTGAAGCTGCTACAGCAGCTTCAAGTAGAAACGCTACTTATTCAAGATTTCACGCCGCATCACCGGCTTCGAAGACTTGCGCGAGCTAATGGACGCGGGGCTTGTCACGAGCTTCGAGGGGAGCACGGGGCGCGAGAACGGCTTTGTGGCGGGACTCAAGGCTTCAGGCGTCATCAACTGCCCGGTTATCGCGCAGCCTTTCAAAGAGAATGACGAGGATGACGACGCCTCACCGTTCCGGTAGCGTGCACTAGCACACAGCCAAAAGTATATGGGTAGACCACGCTGAAAAAGTCGTGGAAAGAGGTCAATGCCAGTAAGGGGATTTATAAATCCCCTTACGTCGCGTTTAGCGTCTCAAATACCGAGGTAGACGATGGTGGCGTAAAACACACAACGGAAGCTGTAAGCTTTTTCGGTTTATTTTCGCTAGGTGAACGCAAGTTTATTCAAGACGGTCATTTTACTAAGCGTTACACTCAGGGCAAGTTTGACATAGAGGAGGTTGTAGCGTCATCCCGTAAAAAAGGCGGCATTCCTAAACGCGACTGCCATCGCTGCCGAACGCCGCCCACGCCTACCCCGATGCGAATAGGAGAGACACCATGAGCTTAACCTCGAAACGCTTCACCCTTCTGCTTCTCAGCCTGCTTTTTCTGGGCCTCACGTTGGCGCAAGAGGAGGGCGGCAACGACGACGACGTCGCGCCTGCGCCGCCTTCTATCGGCGCTGACATCCCCCTGACCTACTTCGGCCCTGCCCCCTCACAGGTGCAGCGCGAACTCATCGGTCCCTATCAGCTCTTAAAAGCAGGGCAAGTGGACCAGGATGCGGGCACAGTCACATTGCCTCTTTACGAAGGGCAAATGGAATCGGGCGAGTCCGTTTGGTACATCATCACGGATACCGACGACGAAGCGAACGCCGCCGCCCTGGGCCTCAACCACTCGCCTAAGCTGACGTACGGCGCAGTCGGGCGTGGCGCACGCACCGCCGTGCTGGAGAACGACGCCACCTTAACCTTCATGCAAGGCACCGTGGACTTCACTCCCGAGCGGATGCTCACCCCCGGCGACGCGCCCAACTTCTTCCCGCCCTCTGAGTTTCAACCTGGTTCGGTGGGCGACGAGAACTACACGCCGCTGGTCAAGGTTGAGAACGCGGGCGGTCACGTCTACAACGCGCCCATGATTGCCTTCGACAAGAGCGCCGAAGCCCTAGAACTCTTCTGCAACGGCGACGCCGACCACAGCATTCTGCACGATAAGGTCATCTCGATCTGCCCGTCAGAAGGCACCGTGACGTTGGAGTTGACCCCCGGCTTCTCGTTTGCCCGTCCGAACCTCTACTTATCCACGGACTCGAGCCACCCCCTAGCCGCTACCTTAGAGGCAGTCACGCTCGCCCCCGGCTTAGAGGACATCACGGTGGGCCGCGACGACAGCGCCTTCTCCGCCGTCGAGCGCATCTTCGTCTTCACCAACGGACATACGGGCACGGACAACCCGCACCGCCAGGGTTTGAATAGCGCCATTAGCGACGGCAGAAGCGCCTTGAATATCTTGGGCGGTATCCCGACTATCGCGACGGACTATAGCCCGCTCTGGGACATGAACTTGGGCGAGTGGACGCAAGAGGCGATTGACGCGGGCTACCGTAGCCGTTTGATCGAGGAGTTTCAGATTTTGGGCTTCGTCGAGCAGGGCTGGGTGACGGGGCCGGGCGGCGAGCCTTACGGGTCAGTCGGCATCATCGTGAATTGCCCCATCGTCTTCCGCTTCCTCTAATAGCTTTTACTTACCGTTTTACAAAACTGCATCACGCTGTCCTAAACGCGGTTGGCTCTTCGAAGGCTGTTAGCTCAACCTCTGCTAAGGGCTCGAGGTTGAAATACAGCGAATGAGTCAATGCAAGACGTGATTAGCGATTAGCCACTTAGCTCATACCGCACCCCAGAGCCCTCGTTCTGGGGTGCTTTAAGGAGGAGTCACCGGTGAACGTTTCCGCGAAGAAGGCAGTTGTAAGCCTAACGCTGCTCGCGCTATTTTTTACGCTCCCTAGTTTTGCGCAGGACGCCGCGCCCCTCAACGCCTGGACGGAGACGCTCTACGCCCGCGTCAAGGGAGAGAGCGTCACGCCGCCCGTCGCCGCTCGCATCTTCGCCTACGCAGGTCTCACTATGAACGAGACGCTCGCGGTGCTGGGTGAAGCGTCTTCACTTGCGGGAGGGGTGGGTGGAAAGCTCGAGCTTCCCCAAGCTGATCCTGGCAAAACCTACGACACCCTCGCCACCTCGAGCGCCGCCCTCCACATGCTCACCAGCGAACTGATGCGAGAGAACAGCGACATGTGGCAGCCCTTTGCCTCCTCCGCTTTAGAGACCAAACGCGCCCTGTCTGCGCTTCACGCGGAACAGGTTGCGGAGAGGCGGGCAAGCGTGAATAGCGAGGTGCTGTCGGCGTCGTTGGATTTAGGAACTGAGGTCGGACGCGCCGTGCTCTCGTGGGCGGAAACCGACGGGTTTGAGGGAGCGAGAGACGCCATGTACGCCTCCGCCGCTAAACTCACCGCCGCCCGTACCGAGGACGCCTCGCGCTGGGTCTCACGCGGGGCAGGGCGCGCGCCGATTCAACCGTTCTGGGGACGCTTGAGATCGCTCAACCTCACCACACCTGAACAGTGCCACGTTCCTTTGGACATCCCCTTTGACCTCACCCCCGGCTCCGCGTTTCACGCGCAGCTCATAGAGGTCTACGAGACCTCGCAGCGTCTGAGTGAAGACGCGCTCGAAACGGCGTATTTCTGGGATGATGAGCCCGTCGAGACGGGCACGATTGGCGGACACTTTTTGATGATCGGGGCGCTGATGATAGAGCGGCAGGAACTGAGCTTAGCGGACGCCGCAGAGGTCTACGCGGTCCTTGGCGCAGCCCTACACGACGCCTTTATCTCGGCGTGGTGGTCGAAGTACGAGACCATGCTCGTCCGCCCTGAAACGCTCATTCGTGAGTCCCTAGACCCCGACTGGCGACCTCTTTTGCAAACGCCGAACTTCCCTGAGTACCCGTCCGGTCACGCCGTAGTTGGTGCGGCGGCGGCGGAGGTCTTGACCCACTTCTTCGGTGAGACCGCTTTCGACGACCCTTACGGTGTAAGAAACCCCAGGGGCGCGTTTGCCGCGCACGACCAAGAGGCGATGACCCGCACCTTTAACTCGTTCCATGACGCCGCCCAGGAGAACGCGCTGTCGCGGCTTTTGGGCGGCGTGCACTACCGGGTTGCGGCTGAAAACGGGCTGGTGCAGGGGGCATGTGTCGGGCAGCGCGTCCTAGAGGTGTTGGAACCCTCTCCTCGAGGGGGTGTAGACGAGGAGTAGCAGTGCGCTTTGGCACGCTGACTGCCGACGCCAACCTCAACGTTGTTCGCAAACACTAAAGGACGGCGCTTGAAGAACGACACTAAACTAGGCAGTCTGGGCGAGCACCGAGGTTCGGGTCATTGCCTTTGCTAATGGTGGATAGGGATAGCAGGTATCATCTGGTCAGCTACACTCTTACCTATAAGAACATTGTTTGGCACGCACTCTAAGGGATGATATCTGCGGAGAAGTGTAGCAATGAAACGTGGAAATGCTAGGACTAACATCCTTAAAGTTGCCACCGAGCAAAAAGAGAACCGGAACGCCCCTTAGGCATTCCAGTTTATCACGTGCTGCACGCTGTTCTTGAGTATGGGCGGTACTGGATTTGAACCAGTGACCCCTCGCGTGTGAAGCGAGTGCTCTCCCACTGAGCTAACCGCCCTAAGGGACACTCAGCGTACAGCGCTAAGCGAGACGAAGTCAAGCCTCAGACCTACCCCTCGCCCTTTTCTAGCCGCCAAAACCGCTCCCCCACCGTCTCCTTATAGACCTTCATCCCTACCTTCTCCAGCACCCGCTGTGAGGCGAGGTTCGTCTTAGACGTATTAGGCGCAATCACCCTACAGTCTGGACGCAAAAATGCCCACTCGGTAAGCGCGCACACCGCTTCGGTCATGTAGCCTTGCCCCTCATATTCGGGCGCGAGCCCGTAGCCAATCTCAACCTCGCCGCGCTCGTTTGGCACGCCCTTGAAACCTACTAAACCGATACCGCACTCAGTGTCTCGCAAAATGATGAGCCAGTAGGTGAACCAAAGATGGTCTTTTGGGTCTGAACGCGCCATTTTCTCCAATTTGATGTGAACCGCGCGTTCAACGTTTAGGGATAAGAGGTTGTCGGTTAGCTCCATCCCTAACACCTGCCGCTCGAGCAACCCCCCAAGCTCAGCACGGCTCAGCGCCAGCAGTTCTAAACGCTCCGACTTCAACCTCTCTAGCGGCATGACCGTATGATAGAGCATGTTGCAGCGTCACCTCCTCACAGCAGACGTGATCTATAACGGTATGGGTACGCCGAGAGCAAACGGCGCAGTCGTCATCCAAACGGAGGGCGAAGCGGCGCAGATTATCGCGGTAGAAGACGCGGAAACCGCGCGGCAGAACTTCCCAGATGCGCAAGAGAAGCACGTCGGCTTCGCCATTTCGCCGCCTTTAGTCAACGCTCATACGCATCTAGACCTCTCCTACATGCCCTTTGCAGCGGGCAGCTACGACGCCTTTATCGCCAAAGTCATCGCTTATTCGCCAGAACGCCGCGTAAGAGGTTTAGAGGCGGCGAAGGCGGGGCTCTTAGAGTTGCGCTCAAAAGGCGTCACTACGCTCGGCGACATCGTCACGAGCGAAGCGGTCATGGAGCTTCTGCTCAAAGCGCCCGATTTGCAGGGCGTCGCCTACTGGGAAGTGCTCGGACCCAACCCTGAAGACGCCGATAAAATCTTCCACGAGACCGTAGAAAAACTTCGCACCTTCCGCGCTTGGGAGCGTCCCAGCGGCGTCAAACTCGGGCTTTCACCCCACACACCGCACACGGTGAGTGCACCCCTCTTGCAGAAGCTCGCGACCTTGGCGAAGCGCTCAGCGTTGCCTATACAGATTCACGTGGCAGAAAGCGCAGGCGAAATCGCCCTACATAGAGACGGTACGGGTCCACTGATGGAAAGGATGCGCAGCTTCCTCCCCCACTGGCAGCCCTCTGGTCTAACACCCGTGCAATACTTGAAAAACTTAGGTGTTTTGGACGCGCAACCGACCCTCATCCACATGGTTCACGTGAGCGAAGAGGACGTGCTCGAGGTGCAGCGTTCGGGTTGCGTGGTGGTGCACTGCCCACGTTCGAACGTGGCGCTAGAATGCGGACGCTTTCCCTGGGAACTGTACATGAAACACGGCATCGAAGTGGCGTTCGGCACCGATTCCAAGGGGTCTTCACCCGATTTGTCCGTCGAACAAGAGGTCATGGCGGCGCGGGCGCTGCACGGCGGCAAGGCGAGTGACCTCGCGCTCGTGCGCGCCGCTGTCAAGGGAGGTTGCCGCGCCTTGTCGCTCACGCCGCCTCGGTTTACAAGAGGGGACGACGCTTCGAAGCTTCATATTTGGGACAGCAATGAGCAACGAGCAATGAGTTGAAGGTAGAAAACCTACGCCTTTTACTCATTGCTCACCGTTTCGCCTCCGCGAAAACTTCGTAATCGTTTGCTTCGCAAAATTACATAACCAGCTTGACTGGATTGCTTTTAACTCATTGCTTCCTGCTTCGTAGAGTGCAAGACATACTTTCTCAGTCACCTCATCTACGCTATAGGCAGGAGGAAACATGGCAGAAAACACAGTTGAATTCACCGACAGCAACTTCAAAGACGAGACCCAAGAGGGCTTGGTCCTGGTAGACTTCTGGGCTCCCTGGTGTGGTCCTTGCCGCATGGTTGGACCCGTTATCGAAGAGATCGCTGGCGACTACGAAGGCAAAGTGAAAGTGGGCAAGCTCAACGTGGACGACCATCAGCAGACCGCGATGAGCTACCGCGTGATGAGCATCCCCACGGTCATCTTGTTCAAAGACGGCGAGCCCGTCGAGACGATGGTAGGCGCGCAGCCCAAAGGCGCGTACGAGTCGCGCATCAACCAGTATGTGGGAGCGGGCGTTAATTAGCCTCGAGCCTGCACATTTTAGGGACGAACTTAGGTTCGTCCTTTTTTGTGGATTTACAGCGCCACGCTGTAGCGGAGTTTGAAGAGGTCTTCCCCCGGTTTGGGCTTGCGGAAGTCAGAAATGTCACTTCTTTATGGAATAGGTTTCTAGTTAAGATACTCTGAGGACCTTATCCGTGAAGCTACAACTCGATTTGCGAAAAGCCGAAGGATATAAAAGCAAAGCTCAGATTGCTCGAGTGCTAACCGAGGCTTGGGTGCAGAGTAATGCGTATTGTCCCAACTGCGGACAGGACTATCTGAACGACTTCGCGAACAACCGCCCCGTTGCAGATTTTTATTGTGCTCGTTGCGCGGAACAGTTCGAGCTAAAGAGCAAAAAGGGCAACCCCGGCAAGAAAATCGTAGATGGCGCATATGCGTCCATGATTGAACGCATCTCTTCGGACGATAACCCCAACTTCTTCTTCCTGACCTACGACATGCAGCGCTACGACGTAAAAAACTTCCTCATCATTCCCAAGCACTTTTTCACCTCGAGAATTATCGAAAAAAGAAACCCGCTACCTCTTACCGCAAAAAGGGCAGGCTGGGAAGGTTGCAACATCGTCATTGAAGCTATTCCTGAGAGCGGCAGGATTTTCTACATTAAGGACCGGGACGTTGCAGTTAAAGCAGATGTTTTGAGCCAGTGGCAAAAGACAGCCTTTTTGAGACAGGCAACGCAGAAGAGTAGAGGTTGGTTACTAGATGTACTAGACTGTCTCGAGAAAATTCCTCACAAAGAGTTTCGACTTGAAGAAGTCTACGCTTTCGAGGAGCATTTGCAAGCCCTTCACCCTGAGAATAATTTCGTCCGCGATAAGATTCGGCAGCAGTTACAGTTTTTGCGGGACAAGGGATATATCTCGTTTCTCTCGAGAGGTCACTACGTAAAAAATTAACATTTGAGCTTCTAAGACGCTCAGCCAACCTCTTCATTACTTTTAGTAGACTCAAAAGGATTGTTTCGTACGGGTTCTATGTGGATAAAACTGAACTTGTCTGCCATGTGCTGTACTTCATTGAAGTAGTCGAGGAAATCCTCGGGATGCTGCGTTCGCCCCTCTAATTCTTTGCGCCAATCTACATAAAATCCTTTCTCGAGCTGACTCAGCACATATATGATGACCTCTTGATATGCCGCTTCTTCGCTCGTGTAGACTTCGACCCAAGAAACCACGCCCTCGTCTTCGTAAACCACTGCTGTTAAATCAGCCATCTTGAGACCTCCAAGATCGGCATTATGGATCAAGTGGCTTAAAAGATCAACGGGCTCAAGCTGCGTAGTGTTTTAGGTCAGCTAATCAGAGCCCTTCGTAGATTTGCGCTAGGCTCAGCTCGAGCCTCTACAAAAACTCCAAATGGTTTTCCGTGTTTTCACCGGAGAGCGGCTGCAGAAGAGCGAGAAGGCGGCGCAGCACCTCTCCAACAGGACGCTGTTTAGAAACTAAGATGCCCCAGTGCTCCTTTTCCTCAGTTACGTAAAGGTTATGCAGAAGTACGAAGTCTTTAATGTTGAAGCTGATAAAGCAGCGCTCTTGCGCTGCAGCGTAGGCAAGCTGCTCGGCGTCCGACAATCCTTTACGGTCTAGCTCTTGCAAATGAACTGCGTCGTAACCACGTTTACGCAACGCTTCAGCTAAGCTGGCGTGAACGTCCTCATCTGAAAGAAGTTTGACGTTCAAAAGTCGGCGGACGTTGACTTAGGATGCCTTTTAACTCGCCCCTTCCAGTATTCCTCATCACTCGCCGCCCTCAAACCCTCATCCACCTCTTGCTGATGGTCAAAGTAGTACGCCAGAGCGGAATGAACCTGGGAGAGCGTGAGGTGAGGGAGCGACAAGAGAATCTCGTCGGGCGTCATACCCATCTGATAGTAGCCCGCCACCGTGCGAACCGTGACGCGCGTGCCTCCAATGAGCGGTGCACCGTCGGCAATCTCGGGGTTGGTGCTTATATACGGATAGGTGAGTTTGGTTGCCATCTAAAGCCCTTCGTAGATTTGTTCTAAAGATAGCTCGAGCTTAGGACACCCCAACTTCAAAACGCCATCCTCACGAAACTCGTGATACCACCAGCCCCTTTCGTCACGCCGATATAATTCAACAAAGCGCTCATCTGGGTCTACAATAAGGTAGTAGTCCAGGCTAGGAACGCTCTGATACGCGAAGAGCTTTTCGCGCCTGTCTGTGCCTTGAGTACTCGGCGAAAGCACCTCCGCGATGAGGCAAGGCGAAGTTTTGAAGAAGTCTTCTATATCTTCTGAGTCGCACGTGACCATCACATCGGGGTAATAGAAGCGGCTGGTGAGGTCGGTTTGGATGCGAACTTTCATGTCACTCATGTAAACGCGGCAAGGCTCAACGCCCGCAGCGCCGCGCAACCGAAAGAAGATATTGCCTGAGATACGGTTGTGCCGGTCGGCTGCGCCTGCGAGGGCGTAAATTTGTCCATCCACATATTCGTGCTTGAGCGCACTGTGAAGTTCGTGGCTGAGGTACGCCTCTTCAGAAAGAGGTTGGAGCTTGAGGACAGCTTCACCCATGACGGTAGTATATACCTGCTGTGGTTCGCCTCATGACCTTAGAGCCCTTCGTAGATTTGTTCTAGGCTCAGCTCGAGCTTAGGACACCCCAACTTCAAAACGCCGTCACCGCGAAATTCGTGATACCACCAACCTCGTTCGTCACGGCGGTACAGCTCGACAAAACGCTCATTCGGCTCGACGATGAGGTAGTAGTCTAGGCTAGGGATGCGCTGATACGCGAAGAGCTTTTCGCGCCGGTCGGTGCCCTGGGTGCTCGGCGAAAGCACCTCGGCGATAAGGCAGGGCGAAACTTTGAAGTAATCCTCGGTGTCATTGGGGTCACAGGTGACCATCACGTCAGGATAGTAGAAGCGGTTCGTGAGGTCGGTTTGAACGCGCACTTTCATGTCGCTCGAGTAGACACGGCAAGGACCGCCGCGACTCGCTCCCCACAGGTAGCCCGCGACATTCATACTGACGAGGTTGTGCCGGTCGGCTGCGCCTGCAAGGGCGTAGATTTGCCCGTCTACATATTCATGCTTGAGCGCACTGTGAAGTTCGTGGCTGAGGTACGCCTCTTCGGAGAGAGGTTGGAGCTTGAGGACGGCTTCACCCATGAGGGTAGTATAGCGGCTCACAGCAGGTATCAAAGTCTGTCCTACTGACGTTCGGAGCTGGTCACAAACGCGCTTACTGTAAAAACAATCGCTTAACGCGCCATCTTTAAGGATGAGGTTCCGTTACAGTAGCTGTGAAATCTGCGCTTATTAGTCTCAGTGTGCGCTTTAACTATAACGGTTATCAGAAGTACTGAGCTTGAATCACGCAGATATCATCTCCTAAAGTGCGTGCTACGCGACGTTTTACCTAGTGAGATTGGCTCAAACCAGATGATACCTGCTATAAGGTATAAAAACAGCGATTTCTATTCCCGAGACAACCTTCGAAGAGGCGGAAGAGGTTGCTAAAGATTTGGGCATCTCCCGTAGCGAACTCTACCGCCGCGCCCTTGAACAGTCTCTCAAAGAGCACTATAGGCAGAGGGTAACAGACGCCCTTAACCTGCTATTAGAATTCATCAGGAAAGTTAAAGCCGTTCGCGGGGCGTTCCCGCTCCGGGTCCGCGCGCTCTGCAGAGCGTTCCTCTTGCCAGCCGTCACGAGTTGCAAACGCGGCTACCTTTTCGCGGCGCTCGCGCTGCGCCTCTTGCGCCTGCCGCTCCTGCCAGGAGCGCTCGCGCAGTCTGCTGACGTGAGCGCTCGCGAGCTGCCGGAAAGGGGTAAGCGTCTGACCAAGCGGCGAGACTTTGTAGCGGGCGTCCCAGGGCTCGAACTCGAAGTTCGCGCTCAGCGAGACGTAGCGCTTGCCGCTACCCGAAAGGTAGAAGTACAGGGTGAGCTTGCCCTCTTCGCCGCTGAACTGCGGCAGCTTCTCCTTGAGCATGACCGAGGCTTCGGGCGCGACGATCTGCGCGGTCTCGAGGGTGATGGGCGCGTCCATCTCGGGCGTTTTCAGGGCGACTTCTAAAAGCTGCACGGGGTAGGTGTTGAGGTTGCTGACCGTCATGCGCAGCGCGTGGCTCACGGGGCGCATGAGCCCGCCTCGGTTATCCTCCCCGCTTTTGTCGACGTAGTCGTCGAGCACGCGAATTTCGCCCAGCGACACGAGCAGCTCGGGTTTGCTCGGGGCGCTCTCCTCGGGGCGGCGTCCGCGCAGAAGCATCAGGAGGAGCAAAAGGATGAGGAGCCCGGCGGCGATGATGCCCCACATCAGCGGGTCCAGGCCCTGCAAGAAAGACTGCAAGGTGGGCAGCAGCGTGTTCCAGAGGTTGGAGAAAAAGGAGACGACGCTGTTCCACATCATCTCGAGCGTGCGCGTCATGCTCTAGCTTATACCGCGCCGAGGTGAAAAGGGCGTAAGGATGGAGGGGTATCCCTGCTTATTTTAAGGTTTTATGAAGTTTTTCACGCTCGTTCTAGGTGCGTTCATGGTCAGACGGTTCTTAGCTACATTCAAGGGGCCACTTTGGGCCAGGCGGCGGGGCGGGTGTGCTTGGGCCACCAATCTGACGCAACGTTATGTGGCGCTTGCGCTACCAAGCGGCGGCTCCCACCCTCCTCGTGCCAGGACGCCGCCCCGGAACGCTGTATCTCCTCTAAAAACGGCGCAACGAGGTCTTCGGGCGCTAACTCGAACACGTGCGCGCTGTAGTCTCTAAACCAGGGGCTCGAGCCCAGATACGCCGCCACCTCGTCCTCTAAAAGTCCGCCGCTGAGCATGAGCGCGTAAGCGAAGATGCGCTTCATGCCGTGCCAGGCAACGCGCTCGGGCTCGCTCAACCACCGCTCGTAGCGCCGCAGCGCCACCTTGAGCGCCGCGCTGGGGTCCGTCATCGGCGCGCCGTGCCCCGAGCACGCCCAGCGCGCGCGCAACCGCAAAAGCCGCTCTAGAGAGTCCATCGCCCGCTCAATCGCGCCGACGCCCTCCCGAAAGGGGTTGAGCCACGCCACGTCGTCGCCGTGCACCGCGTCGCCGCAGATCAGGACCTTTTCGCGCTCTTCGAAGAGCGAAATATGCCCAAGCGTATGTCCTGGCGTGTGCAGTACGCGCAACATCACGCCGCCCGCTGAAATCTCGTCGCCATCGGTGAGAAGCCGGTTCACCGTGTAAGGTTCAACAGGTTGACGCAGCCACCTCGCGCCGCACGCCTCCTTGTTACGGCTGTTCACGACGCCTGCTTCCCAGCGGTGCGCGGCGATGGGCAGGCTGTAACGCGACTGCAAGTCGAAGTTACCGCCCGCGTGGTCGCTGTAATAGTGCGTGTTTACAATCAGCGCTAGGCGTTCAGCCGGCACGCCCGCGCTGTAGAGCAGCGCCCGCGTCCTCGCGGCGTCGCTGCCGAAACCCGTGTCGATGAGCACGGGGGTCTCGCCTCTTACTAAAACCATGTTGGCGCTCGGAAAGGTGCGCTCGAAGAGGTGGAGCCAGGCGGGTTGAGCCATAACTTAGTGTAATCCCTACCGTGCCTCGGCTAAGCGCTTCGCCTCCAGCCAGTCGTGCACCGCGTTCACGTTGTCGGGCGTGGTGACGATAAAGAGGTGGTCGCCGTGCTGAATCTTGGTCTCGCCGTCGGGGATGAACACGTCGTTCTTGCGCAGCACCGCCCCGATGAGGCTGTCAGGCGGCGCGCCCAAATCGCGGATGCGCCCGGTTTCGCACTGGTACGGATACGAGACCTCCATCACTTCGGCGCGGTCCTCGATGCTGGCTAAGTGGTCGACGGCGTCTGCTTCTAACCAGTTCAAGACTTCCTGCACGGCGGCAGTGCGCGGCGCTAAAGAGGTGTCGATGCCGACGCGCTCGAAAAGGCGGCGGTTGCGCGCCCTGGCGACGCGCGTGATGACTTTAGGGATGCCCAACTGCTTGCCCAAGAGCGAGGTGAGCAGGTTTTTGCTGTCGTCGTTCGTGACCGCGACGAGCACGTCGGCGTCTTCGACGCGTTCCTGCTCTAAAAGCTCTAAGTCGGTGCCGTCGCCGCGCAGCACGAGCACTTTGGGCAGAAACCGCGCCAAATCCTCGCTGCGTTTTTCGTCCATTTCGATGACGGTGATGCGGGCTTGGCTCTCCTGGAGCTTTTCCGCCACCATAAAACCAACGTTGCCGCCGCCGACAATGGTCACATTCGGGCGACGTTTGCGCGGCGCAAAGCGCGCCTCCACCTCTTTCATGCTCGGTACGGTTCCCATAAAGACAGCCTTATCGCCGGGGCAGAGCACCGTCTTACCCGAGGGGATGATAAAGGACTCACCGCGAATCGAGCCGACGATGAGTGCACTTTTAGGTAGCGTGAGGTCGCTCAAGGGCTTACCTGTAAAGGGGTCGCCCTCTTCTAGTTTGTACTCCAAAAGCTGAATCTTCTTGCCCGCAAAAAAGGTGCTGTCCACTGCGCGCGGCACCTGCACGATGTCCGCGATCTGGTTCGCCAAGATGCGCTGCGGCCAGAGCATCCTGTCAATCATCAGCCCGACGCCCTCCATCATGCCCGACTCGGCGAACGCCTCGACGTAACGCTTGCGCGTCACGAACGCCATCGTCTCCTTTGCGCCTAGACCCTTCGCGGCTAAGCACGCGAGCACGTTGATGTCATCATTGATAGTGCAGGCGATAAAGGCGTCCGCCTTGTCCGCGCCCGCAGCGCGCAGATCATTGGGGTCTGCGCCGTTACCCTGGATAAAGCGCACGTCGATCGTTTCGAAGGCGCTCGAGCGCTCCGCGTCCGTGTCAATCACCGTGACGCTATGCGCGTGTTGCAGCGCCTCCGCCACCTGCGAGCCGATTTCACCGCCACCAACGAGCACGACATTCATGGGCTAAGCATACACGATTCTGCGAGGTCCCGCCGGGTTACAAGCGCCACCTGTAAAGAATGATGAAGAGGTTCGTAGCGCTCTTGCTCGTTACTTGCACTACGAAACTCTTACAGTTGGCCCTAGGTGACCGCTTGGTGAGGGATGCGTCATACCGAAACGACGCTCGAGCTACCAACCACGTAAACGCCTCTGAGCCGTTAGGTGATAAGCTACGTGCTGTGCTGCGCCTCTATCTGAATTACATCACCAAACGGACCCTCCTATGAGCGGGCGTCCCCGCCGCAGAACCCTCTCGCCCGCCACGGTCATCGCGCTTTCATTCGGCGTCACCGGGCTTATCGGCACACTCCTCTTGTGGCTGCCCTGGTCGCACGCGCCGGGCGAAGATTTAACCTTTCTGGACGCGCTTTTTACCGCCTCGAGTGCGCTCTGCGTCACCGGGCTCATCGTCGTGGATACGGGCACCGCCTGGAGCCCCTTCGGTCAGAGCGTCATCATGATCTTGATTCAATTGGGCGGTTTGGGGCTCATCACCTTTGGCACGCTCTTCGCGCTGGCGCTGGGGCGGCGCGTCGGCTTCGGCGAAAGGATGCGCGTCGCGGAGCAGGTCAAAGCCTTTCAGGTGGGCGGCGTGGTGGAGTTGGTGCGCAATATCGTCTTGCTCTCGCTGGGCGTGGAGGTCATCGGTGCGCTGCTCCTCTACCCCGCGTTCGCCGCCGAGGAGGGCGCAGGCGCGGGCGCGTTCTACGCCCTCTTTCACAGCATCAGCGCCTCGAACAACGCGGGCTTCGCGTTTTACGGCGACTCCTTATCGCGCTTCGTCGGCGATCCGCTTGTGAACATCGTCATCACTGGGCTTTTTATCTTGGGCGGGCTCGGTTTTATCGTGCAGGTGAACCTGATCGGCTACGCGCGAAATAGGCGGCATAACCGCCTGACGCTGCACACCAAGATCGTTTTGGTCGTGACGGCGGTGCTCTGTTTGCTGGGTTTTGGGGTAGTGGCAGCGCTCGAGTGGAACAACCCCGCTACGCTAGGCGAGTTGCCCTTAGGCGCGAAACTCTGGGGCGCGTTCTTCCAGGGCGTCACCCCGCGCACGGCGGGCTTTAACACGGTCGATATCGGCGCGCTGGAAAACCCCACGCTCATCTTCACTATGCTGCTGATGTTCATCGGCGGCTCGCCGGGCTCGACGGCGGGCGGCATCAAAACGGCGACGTTCTTCGTGCTCGCGGCGAGTGCCTGGAGCATGGTCCGTGGTTACGGCGAGCTGACTATTTTCGGACGGCGCGTCAGCACGCAGACCGCCATGAAAGCGGACACCGTCGTTTTGCTAAGTAGCGGTATCGTCATCGCGGCGCTCTTTATGCTCAGCATCACCGAAAGTATCGAACTTTTGCCGCTCGCCTTTGAGACGATGTCCGCTTTCGGCACGGTGGGGCTGTCAATGGGCGCGACGGGCGAGCTGAGCGTTATAGGTCAGCTCGTGGTTATCGCGCTGATGTATCTGGGGCGCGTCGGTCCTCTAACGTTCGCGCTTGCGATCGTGCAAGAACCCAGGGGAGGCGACATCAAGCATCCAGAGGAAGAGGTGTTGATTAGCTAGAAGGAAGCAATGAGGAACGAGCAACGAGCAATCCAGTCGAGCTGGTGGCTTTAGCTTCCGAAGGAACGAACGGTGAGTGAACCCCAAAAGCTTTTCACTTTCAACTCATTGCTTATTGCTCATTGCTAAAATTTATACTTCGGTTGGATATGAAGCGTAAGGAAAGGTCTCGAGGTATCTATAATCATGAAAGCTAAACAGTTTCTCGTCATCGGCGCGGGTCGCTTCGGCTCGGCGCTCGCCACTACACTTTACGATTTGGGTCATGAGGTCGTCGTCGTGGACTCTCGAGAAGACGCCATCGAGACGATCATGAACAGCGTGACGCACGCCGCTATCTTAGACGCGACGGACGAGGAGGCGTTAAAGAAGCTCGGTTTAGACACCTTTGACCAGGTCATCGTCGCTATAGGCAACAACTTTGAAGCGAATATTTTAGCTACCGTCGCGGCGAAAAACCAGGGCGCAAAGCGCGTCGTAAGCAAGGCGACGAGCAATATGGCTGCGAAGGTCCTTTCGCAAGTCGGCGCAGATGAGGTCATCCGCCCCGAGCACGATATGGGCGTGCGCCTCGCCAAACAGCTCGCCACGCCGGGCATCGTAGACGCCTTTAACTTAGGGGATGACCATGAAGTCATCGAGTTCGAGGCGCAGAGTAAGCTCTGCGGGCGCTTAGACAAGCTCAAGCTCACCAACCGCTTCGGCGTGCAAGTCGTCGCAGTCAACCGGGACGGCAAGTTAGAGGTGAGCCCACGGGCGGACTTCGAAATCCGTCCGAGTGACAGGGTTGTGCTGATCGGCGAAACTGAGTCTATCGAGAACTTGCGTAATCATCTGGAGTAAGACAGCAATGAGTTGAAAGCAACGAGCAATGAGTGGAAAAGCTTCTGGGTTTTACTCATTGCTCATTGCTTCTTTCCCTGCAACACGCCAAATCCAAGTGCAAAAACAGCGAGCAAGATGATGAGTACGTCGCCGAAACGCACGTAAAGCGTCTTCCCTTCACGCAAGCGGTAATCCACTAGTAAGGTATCCTGCACACCCCTTGGGAGTCGGGCTTCTACTTCCCCGAAAGGGTTGACGAGCGCGGTAATCCCGTCATTCCCCGCTCGCAAGAGGTAGCGCCGCGTCTCGATCGCCCTCATGTTCCCCATCTCGAAGTGCTGCCGTGCCCCCTGCCCGCGCCCAAACCAGGCGTCGTTGGAGATGTTGACTAACACCTCCGCCCCTTGCGCTACCATCTGCCGCGTGACGTGCGGAAAGACCGACTCGTAGCAGATGTAGACGGCGGCATCTGTATCGGGCAGCCTTAAAGCGCTAACTTCGTCACCGGGCGGGCGGCTGCTCAAAAGGGGTAGACCGAGCTGCGCGAAGATAAAGCGGTAAAGAGGTTCCAAAGGACCGATGAAAGGGAAGACCTCGCCGAAAGGGACTAGGTAGACTTTGTCGTAGCGGTCTATGACCTCACCGTCCGCGATGCTAAAGGCGCTGTTATAGGAGCTGAACTGCGGTCTGGGGTCTCTCGCCCCGCCCCCCGCGATGACGTTCGCCTGAAGCGCGCTCCGCTGAATCTGCGCGGCGGCGGTAGCGTCTTGCGAGAGGTCAACCTCGAGCGCCGCCCCTTCGGGCCAAACCACTAAGTCGGGAACGTTTTCTGCCTCTCTCACCCCCCCTTGCGTCAGGCTCTCGTAAAGCGCCACCTCGCCACCAGGCGTCGTAACGCGGCTCAAGGGGTCAGTGTTGCCCTGGACGAGTAACGCGCTCTGGTGTGTTGGGGGAAGAGGCTCGAGCCTAACTAAGCCGTAAACGAGTCCGGTAACGAGGAGTAGCGCTGCACCCGCGGGCGGAAGCCAACGAGCTACCTGTGGCATCTCGGAACGCACCACAAAAGGAACCGCGAGCAGCGACGCGGCGCTAGCCGTCAACAAGCTCAACCCGTAAACACCGGCAACGTCTGTAAGCTGCGCCAGCGGCGTATCCGTCCAGATATACCCGAGCGTCCCCCAAGGAAAGGCGAAGAGCCCCTGCGAGCGTGCCCACTCCATCAAGACCCATAGGGCGGGAAGCATCACGAGCGTGCCCGCACCTCTTCGCCCGGTGAGCCTACTTAGACCCGTAACAACGCCCCAAAAGCAACCCAAGATAGTGAGCAAAAAGGGATAGAGCACCCAGAAGAAGGGGCCATAAACCTCGGGGTCCGCGAAGCTCTGCGGCAACCAGATGATGTGCAGCGCGAAACAGGCGACGCCGAAGAAGAAGCCGTAGCCGAACGCCGCCCCGACACGGCAACTATGCGCCACCAAGATAAAGAGCGGCGTGAGCATGGTGAAGAAAATCCAGAGGTTCGGCGTGGGTAGCGCCACGCTAAGGAGCGCGCCGCAGCCCACGCAGACGAGAACGCGCTGCCAGAACATAGCCTCGCGCGCACCTTCCGCTCGCGTTTCAGCCGTTGTTTCTGGCGTAGCCTGGGGCTGAGTTAAAGCGTGAAACCACCTGGAGAGACTGCTAAACACGTCGCCAATTTATCACGCGCTAGGGTGAGAAGCGCGGTGATTTGAGACGTTTCACATCCAGTGGTCGATAAGAAAAAGGTTGGTCCAGTTTTGAAAGGTAGCAACATGCGAAGTTGGCTGGATGAGCTAGGCTCGAGTCTGTTGCGCTCATCCAAATGGTAAGCGCTGGGAGGTCGAGATGTCACTCGCGTGGGTGTGGTTGCTACTGGCGGGGCTGCTCGAGGTCACGTGGGCGCTCTCGCTTAAATATTCAGAGGGCTTTACGCGCTTCGTCCCGAGCGTGGTGACGCTCGCGGCGCTTGCACTCAGTATGGTGCTGCTGAGCGTAGCGGTTCGCACGTTGCCTATCGGAACGGCGTACGGGGTGTGGGTTGGCATCGGGGCGTTGGGGGCAGCGGTGCTGGGGGTGGTGCTTTTTGACGAGCCGCTGTCGGCGGCTCGAGTTTTCTTTCTCGCCCTTCTTCTCGTTGCGATTATCGGGCTGAGGTTGACGAGTCGGGCTTAGAGGACTGAATCGAGATGTTGTGAGGTCGCTCTTGATCACATAAACGAGGCTCAAAATACCTTCTTCGTGCACACGCGCTTCCCATAAGGTAATCTAGTGCGTGCGCGGACGCTTTGCTCCCTACATCGTCGGCATCGGTCTCTTGAACCTGGCTGCAGTCATGCTCGTCTTCTGCGTTTACGCGGCGCTTTTAGATGAAAGTATCGCGGGCTTTGCGGTGACGTTGGCGCTATCCACCGCGTTCGGGGGCGTGCTCATCTGGCTCGGCACGAGCGACGCCGAACCGACGCGGCGCGAGGCGCTCATCGGCGTGCTGCTGCTCTGGCTCGCTGTGCCCGCGTTCAGCGCAGTCCCCTATATCATCTCTGGTGGCTTTTCGCCGCTGGACGCGATGTTCGAATCCATGAGCGGCTTTACCACCACGGGCGCAACGGTGCTGCGCAGTTTCGACGACTTCCCTAAAAGCCTCTTCATGTGGCGCGCCCTGACGCAGTGGGTCGGCGGTGTGGGCATCATTGTGCTCTTTATCGCGGTGTTTCCGCAGCTCGCCATCGCAGGGCGGCAGCTCTTCTTCGCCGAAGCGCCCGGTCCCACCGATGAGCGGCTCACCCCGAGGCTGCGCAACACGGCGGGCGCGGTGCTTATTGTATATGTCGGGCTTAGCGTGCTCTGCGCGCTCGCCTATTGGCTCGTCGGCATGACGCCCTACGACGCGGTGGCGCACTCGTTCACGACGCTCGCGGCGGGCGGCTTCAGCCCGAACGGGCTCTCGTTCGAGGGGTTTGACAGCGCTGCTACTGACTGGGTCGCGATCTTGTTTATGACCTTTGCTGGGGCGAACTTCGCGCTGCAGTACCGGGCAGTCGCGGGACGCCCCGGTGACCTCTTTCGCGACGCCGAACTCCGGGCGTACCTCACGATCCTGCTGGGCGCTTCAGCGCTGCTCACCTTTATCTTGAGGGAGGATTATGCGTTTTTCGAGGCGCTGCGTCACGCCCTATTTCAGGTGATCAGCATCGCTACAACGACGGGCTACGCCTCCGTGGATTTCGTCGAGTGGTCGCAGCAGGGGCAAGCCGTTCTCCTGGTGCTCATGTTCATAGGCGGCAGCGCGGGCAGCGCGGCAGGTGGCGTGAAGGTGGTCCGCTGGCTTATCATCACGCGCAACATGGCGAGAGAGGTGCGTCACTCCCTCCACCCCAGGGCAGTTCTGCCCGTCCAGGTCGGCGGCCGCCCGGTCTCCGAAGAGGTGCTCCGCGCCGTCGCCGCCTTTCTGACGCTCTACATGAGCCTCTTTGCTGTTATCGCGGTGATCGTTATTTTACTGGGTGCAGACATCATCACGGGCGTCACCGCGTCTATCGCCTGCTTGGGCAACGTTGGTCCGGGGCTGGGCGAGGTGGGACCGATGCTCAACTTCGCGGACTTGCACCCGGTCAGCCGTGGGCTGCTCGCTTTCGCAATGTACGCGGGGCGCTTGGAGGTTGTAACGGTTTTCATCATCTTTAACCGCGACTTCTGGCGGCTGCCCAAACGCGGAGCCTTTCAGCGGCGGCGCTTGTGAAGCACGTTCGCTCGTCCTTGTTGGGGTACGAAAGCGCCTACTGCCTCCCCCTCACAAGGTAATCTGAGACGTGCGCGGACGTTTCGCTCCCTACATCGTCGGTCTCGGTTTACTAGGTCTGGCGGTTATCACGCTCTTCTTCTGCGTTTACGCCCTTCTGCTCGGCGAGAATGTCTCAGGCTTCGCGGTGACGTGTGCCCTGTCCGCCTCTATGGGCAGCGTCCTCGTGTGGCTCGGCACGAGCGACGCCGGACCGACGCGGCGCGAGGCGCTCACGGGTGTTTTGCTGCTCTGGCTCGTCTTGCCGCTCGTCGGGATGATCCCCTACGCCGCGTCGGAAGCGTTCACGCCGCTCAACGCACTTTTCGAATCGACGAGCGGCTTTACCGCGACGGGTGCGACGGCGCTGCGCGACTTCAGCGAGGTGTCTCGCAGCCTCTTCTTGTACCGCTCTCTCTCACAGTGGTTGGGCGGCATCGGCATCATTGTGCTCTTTATCGCGGTGTTTCCGCAGCTCGCCATTGCGGGGCGGCAGCTCTTCTTCGCCGAAGCGCCCGGTCCTTCTGAAGAGAAGCTCACGCCACGCTTGCGCAGCACGGCGAGCGCTGTGCTCATCGTTTACGTGGGGCTCAGCGTTCTCTGCGGCTTTTCGTACTGGCTCGCCGGCATGACGCCCTATGACGCGGTAGCGCACACCTTTACGACGCTCGCGGCGAGCGGCTTTAGCCCGGAACCTCTGTCCTACCAAGGGTTCAACCCGGCTATCCAGTGGGTCGCCATCCTCTTCATGACGATCGCCGGAGTGAACTTCGCGCTGCAGTATCAGTTTTTTGCGGGACGCCCTAAAGACCTCCTACACGACGTGGAATTCCGCGTCTACCTGGGCATTTTAGCCGTCGCCGCGCTCCTCCTAACCCTTACGTTGAGGAGCGACTACGTTCTCGCCGAGGCGCTGCGCCACGCGCTCTTTCAAGCCATCAGCATCATGACGACGACGGGCTACGCTTCTGTGGATTTCATCGAGTGGTCGCAGCAGGGGCAGATGGTCCTCCTGGTGCTCATGTTCGTGGGCGGCAGCGCGGGCAGCGCGGCGGGCGGCGTGAAGGTGATCCGCTGGATCATCATCGCGCACAATATGAACCGCGAGGTGCAGCGGGCGCTTCGTCCTAGAGCGGTTCTGCCCGTGCGCGTCGGGAGACGCCCGGTCGAAGAGGAGGTGCTCCGCGCTGTCGCCGCCTTTCTGACGCTCTACTTGAGTCTCTTCGCCGTGATCGCCGGAGTCGTCATCTGGCTTGGCGCGGACATCGTTACGGGGCTCACCGCGTCGATTGCCTGTTTGGGCAACGTCGGTCCGGGGTTGGGCGAGGTAGGTCCGATGCTCAACTACGCTGACCTTCACCCCGTGAGCCGCGCACTGCTCATCTTCGCGATGTACGCGGGGCGCTTAGAAGTCGTCACGGTTTTCATCATTTTCAACCGTGACTTCTGGAGTTTGCCTAAAAGGAGAACATTTGGGCGGCGCTCTCCTTAGGAACTTCCCGGCAACTCGGTCTCGTCCCCCAACGTATCTTGAACGTAGAGCATCTTAACGAGGACGAGGAGGACCGCGACAAGACGCTGCGCTGGGAGGTTGCGGACGCGCTAGGGGCGATTCGCGCGGGCCGTGAGCGCGTCGGTCAGGTTTTCGGCAACCTGCTCACCAACGTGCTCCTCTACACGCCGCAAGGAAGCACAGTCAAAGTCGGCGCTGAAGCGCAGGAGGGCGGCGTGCGCTTCTTCGTCGCCGACGACGGTCCCGGCATCCCCGCCGAGCATCAGTCCCACCTCTTCGAACGGTTCTACCGTGCCGACGCCGGGCGCAGCCGCCAGAGGATGGGCGTAGGTCTGACGGTGGCGAAGGGTTTGATTGAGGCGATGGGCGGGACTGTAGGGGTGGAGAGCACGCTGGGGGAGGGAAGCACCTTCTTTTTCACGCTGCCTAGAGCGGCGTAGTTTTAAGCGCGAAGGGAGTGCGAGCCGTACCTGAGCGCGCCCGCGCTTTAAGGTACAGTTGAGGATGGTCGTCCTCAAACGTAGTCTTCTCGTGCTGTTCGCGGTCGTTGCTCTCCTGCTCGTGTGGTCGCTCGCCGAGCCCTACGTCATCAACGAGGAGACGCTGAGCGTTTCCCTAGCCAATCTTCCCGAAGCGTGGGAGGGCGAGCGCGTCGCGGTGCTCGCCGACTTTCAAGTGGGGATGTGGCTGGATAACACCTGGACAATTGAGCGCATTGTAAATCGGCTTATTGAAGACCAACCCGCAGCCGTGCTCATTGCAGGCGACTTCGTCTATCATCCCAGCACGAGCGAGAACAACGAATCAGCGAAAGCGGCTGAATTTCTCAGACCTCTAGTAAGTGCGGGTATCCCTATTTATGCAGTTTTGGGCAACCACGATTACGGAATGCCTACCGCCAAAGCGCGCAAGGACGAGGCGCTGGCTGAGGATGTGCGCACGGCGTTAGAGGGGGTGGGCGTGCGGGTTCTCCAGAATGAGGCGGTGGCGCTAGCGTCCTCCACAGGCAACGCTTCGTCCCCCCTCTACCTCGTCGGCATCGGACCTCACATCGCGGACGAGAGCAATCCCAAAGCGGCGCTTTCACAACTACCTGACGGCGCACCCCGCCTCGCGCTGATGCACCACCCCGCCTCGTTCACGCAGTTTCCAGCAGGCACTGCGCCTCTGGCGTTCGGAGCGCACACACATGGCGGACAGCTTAGCCTGCCCTTTACGCCTTCGTGGAGCTACATGGCGTACCTCGAGGAAGACACCGTCCACGCGGACGGTTGGGTCAACAATTACGGCGCGGCGAACAACCGCCTTTACGTGAACCGGGGCATCGGCTTTAGCGTGATCCCCATGAGATTTAACGCAGCACCAGAGCTTACGCTCGTTACGTTAAAACGTGAAGGTGTGACAAACTAAAGAGGCGGAGGGTGCGTAGCGAGCACAAAACGTTTTACCAGCAGTTCCACAATATACTGAGACAGGATGCCGCAGTTCTCATTGCGCAGCAATAGCGGAACCTCATCTTATAATGTGCGTGCTAGACAGCAGCTCGCACGGTGAGAGTATCGCTGACCAGATGATTGAGCGAAGCTATACGAAGTAACCTGCTATACTATATAGCTATCTATGACCCAGGCAAACCTCACTAAGGAAGACAAGTCTATTAGCGTCACCTTGGAGCGCGGCGACTTCATGTACTACACCTGGACGTCGGCGTTAGAGCGCCCCATCCTCCCCTTTTTCATCTACACCTTTACGGCGCTTGTCCTGGTGAGCCTCACCGGACTCTGGCCTACGGGCAGCCTCTACGCCTTTGCTGCGATGATCCCGCTCGTAGGCTACACGCTCTTCGTCTGGCTGAGCGCGTGGCTGACGTGGCGGCGCTTTCCGATGATTCGCGAGCCCAAGCGCTACGTTTTCAAGGAGAAATCGTACCTCTTAGAAGAGGGCGGCAAAAAGACGCCCGTCGCTTACGATGAGGTGGACGTGCTGACCTCTCGTCGGGGGATTTACCTCTTGCGGCGCACGGGGAGCGCGGACCTCTTGCCTAAGCGGAGCATAGAGGATGTGGAGGGGTTGCTCGAGTTCTTAGAGAAAAAAACAGGCGAGGCGAGAACCTCTAATTTCCTCTAAGGTTCTGCTTCTGCACCTTCGACCTCTTCACAGACCATCTCGAAAAACGGAAACGACTGGCTGAGCGTCTTTTTGCACTGCAAGTTGCCTAGTGTCACGTCCGCCGAGGCTTCTCCCGCTTGAACGCTGACGTCAGTTTGAACGTTGTTGGTGACGGCGAAGACGAGGATGGCGACGAGCCACACGGCGAGGACGAGGGCAGCTAATCCTAGCATCATGCGACGTTTGCGGGGTGCCATCTTGTTTTACTATAGACCTTGCGCCTGTAGGTTTCACGTTTGTATCGGGGGCTCGAGTCAAACAAAGAAAGAGGAGCCGGCTCACCGCCAACTCCTCAGTGAATTCAACAAGGGGTTTCAACCCCTTGCTTTAACCTAGTCGTGCGCGGTTGCCGACACCGAACCTCTCGGATAGCGTATATCTTCCACGAACTCCTGAATATCGGCGGGCGGCTCCGCTGTTGCCCTCGAGACCACATACATCACGATGAAGCTGATGAGCATCCCGATAGCACCGATGCCCTGCGCGGTGATGCCGAACAAGAAGGGCTCGATGTCGAGCATCCGGTCAGCCGTCATGATGATATAGGTGCCCGTGAAGATGAGGCCCACTGCCATCCCCGCAATCGCACCCTCTTTATTGGCGCGTTTGTCGAAAATCCCCATGACGATGACGGGGAAGAAGCTCGCCGCCGCCAAGCCGAAGGCAAACGCTACAACCTCCGCGACGTACCCTCCCGGATTGACGCCAAAGTAGCCCGCGATAAAGACCGCAACCAGCACCGAGACCCTAGCGACGACCAACTCGTGTTGCTCCGAGGCGTCGGGTTTGATGAGGCGTTTATAGATGTCGTGCGAGAATGACGAGCCTACCACCAAGAGAAGCCCTGACGCGGTCGAGAGTGCCGCCGCTAACCCCCCCGCCGCGACGATGCCCACAACCCAGGCGGGCAAGCCCGCGATTTCGGGATTCGCAAGCACCAAGATGTCAGGGCTAATCGTGACTTCGTTGTCTTCACCGTTGGTGTATTGGGCGATACCGTCATTGTTGAGGTCATTGACGGAGAAAAGCGTCGCGTCGGACTCGCCCCAGGTCTGCGTCCAGGAGGGAAGCTCGGCGATGGGCACGCCGTTGACGCCCTCGATGAGGTTGGTTTTAGCGAACACGGCGACAGCGGGCGCGGTCGTGTAGAGAAGCCCGATGCAGACCAGCGCCCAGAAGCCCGTCCAGCGTGCGCCTTTGACCGACTTAGCGGTGTAGAAGCGGACGATGACGTGAGGTAAACCCGCCGTACCGCACATGAGCGTCATCGCGATGAGAAAGACGTTGAGACCACTTATATTCGTAAAAGGTGAAGTGTAGACGCCGAAGCCCAACTCCTCTTGGATGCCGTTGAGCCTCGTGGCGACCTCACCGAAGGCGAGCTGCGGCACGGGGTTGCCTGTGAGCGCCGCCGCAATCGCAATCGCGGGAATCGCGTAGGCGATCATCAAGACGACGTACTGGGCGACCTGTGTATAGGTGATGCCTTTCATGCCGCCTAGAATGGCGTAAATGGCGACGATGACCATACCGATGATGATGCCGACGGTAATATCCACCTGCAAAAAGCGGCTAAAGGCGATGCCGACGCCGCGCATCTGTCCGGCGACGTAGGTGAGGGAAACGGTTACAGCGCACGCCGCCGCGACGATGCGCGCCGTGCGCGAGTAGTACCTGTCGCCGACGAACTCGGGCACGGTGTACTTACCGAATTTACGCAGGTAAGGCGCTAAAAGGAGCGCTAAGAGCACGTAACCGCCCGTCCAGCCGAGCAGGTAAATCGCGCCGTCGAAGCCGTTTAAGGCGATAAGCCCCGCCATCGAGATAAAGGACGCCGCGCTCATCCAGTCCGCCCCGACGGCCATGCCGTTTAGGACCGAGGGGACGCCCTGACCCGCGACGTAGAAGCCTGCTGTCGACGAAACCCGCGCCCACACTGCAATGCCGATATAGAGGCTAAAGGTGCTGATAACGAAGATGAGCGTCCAGAGAAAGATGGGGTCCATTTAGTTTCCGTCCTGTTCTTCCACGCCGAACTCTTCGTCCAACTTATTCATGCGCAGCGCGTAAATGAGAATCAGCAGCACGAAGACGTAAATCGCGCCGTTTTGTGCCATCCAGTAGCCCAGGGGCGCACCCAAAAAGGTGAAGTTATTGAGCCAGGGTGCGAGGATGATGGAGATGATGTAGCCAACCACAAACCAAACCGCTAAGAGGCTTAGCGTCAAGCGGATGTTGCGCTTCCAGTAGTTTTGAAGCATCTCCTTGTTCTCGCTGCTGAACGAGCCCGCCTTACCTTTCGCCTCGTTGCCATCCTTGTCTCCACCGCCGCGCTGAACGCTGACGACGCCCTCTTTTCTCTTTTTCTTGCTTTTCGTGCTCACTCCGCCTCCTAAGGGTATAACCCCGTACCGTCATTATGAGTATTCGTATCGCCGAAACTTACGTTTCTGACGTCTAATTCAGCGTCAACGTGTCGCCGGGGTCTTGCCCTAGCGTCTGGGCTTTGAGGAGTCGGCGTGTAATCTTGCCGCTCCGCGTCTTCGGGCGTTCCTCTACAAACGTCACCTCCAGAGGGATTGCGGTCGGACCACGTCCATAGTGAACGTGGTGTATAAAGTCTCTCTCGGTTGCCTCATAATCTTGCAGAGCAGCACGTTCTCTCACTGTGCTGAACGACTTGAAAATGACCCCTTGTAGAAGTGCCTCTTGCGCCACGCGCCCACCACCTCATCTCTTCTCGCCCGTATGCTGCCCACCGAGAAGTGCAGTGCAAAACCGACCTCATCTTCAGGATGCGCCGAACGTCAGAATTAGGTATAAAAACTGAACTTAGAGGTAATCTTATCGCTTCACTTTGCGGCGCGTCAAGGACGCTTAGGCGCGAAAGAGTACTCAGACACCTTGTTTAGAACCGCCGCGTTATGCTAGCTTTTACATCGTCAATTAAAGTTTCGAGTTTTGGAGGTAAGTTATGTCCGATAACATCGAGTCTACCTTGCAAGAACAGCGCACCTTCAGCCCACCTGAGGGCTTTCAAAAGGAGGCGAAGATCAGCGACACGGGCGAGTACGAGCGCCTGTACCGCCAGTCGCTGGATGACCCCGATACCTTTTGGAGTGACGTCGCCAACGAGCTACACTGGTTCAAAACCTGGGACACGGTCATGGAGTGGGACGAGCCCTTCGTCAAGTGGTTCGTGGGCGGCAAGACGAACATCGCCTACAACTGTCTGGACTATCAAGTCGAACAGGGGCGCGGCGATAAGAACGCGATTCTCTGGGAGGGCGAGCCCGGCGACGAACGCAAGCTAACCTACAGCGAAATGCTTAAAGAGGTCTCGAAGTTCGCCAACGTCTTAAAGGATAGAGGCGTCTCCAAGGGCGACAAAGTCGCCATCTACATGCCGATGATTCCTGAGGCGGCGGTAGCGATGCTCGCCTGCGCCCGCATCGGCGCGGTGCATTCGGTGGTTTTTGCAGGCTTTAGCGCGGGCGCGCTGGCGAGCCGCATCAACGACGCGCAGGCGAAGGTGCTCATTACCGCCGACGGCAACAACCGCAAGGGCGACGCCCTGCCCGTCAAGGACAACGCCGACGAAGCCCTGCAAGACACCTCATCTATCGAGACCGTCGTCGTCGTGAAGCGCACGGGCAATGAGGTCACCATGCAGGACGGGCGCGACGTCTGGTATCACGAGGTGATGGAGGGTACCTCCGACGAGTGCCCTGCCGAAGAGATGGACGCCGAGGACCCCTTATTCATCCTCTACACGTCGGGCTCGACGGGCACGCCTAAAGGCGTTTTGCACACCACCGGCGGCTATCAGACCTACACCTACCTCACCAGCAAATACGTCTTTGACCTCAAAGAGGACGACGTCTTCTGGTGCACCGCCGACGTAGGCTGGATCACCGGGCACTCGTATATCGTTTACGGTCCGATGCTAAACGGCGTCACGCAAGTCATCTACGAGGGCGCACCGACCTACCCCAAGCCCGACCGTATGTGGGAGATGGTGGAGAAGTACAAAGCGACGGTGTTCTACACTGCGCCGACCGCGATTCGCGCCTTTGTCAAGGCGGGTAGGGAGCACCCCGACAAGCACGACCTCTCCTCGCTGCGCCTTTTAGGAACGGTAGGCGAGCCCATCAACCCCGACGCCTACACCTGGTACCGCGAGGTCATCGGCGGCGACCGCTGCCCCATCGTGGACACCTGGTGGCAGACCGAGACGGGCGGCATCATGATCACGACGCTGCCGGGTGCGCACGACGCCAAGCCCGGCGCCGCCGGTAAGCCCTTCTTCGGCATCGAGTCCGCCATTTTGGACATCGAAGGGAACGAGCAACCCGCTGACCAGGGCGGCTATCTCGTCGTAAAGCGCCCCTGGCCTTCCATGCTCCGCACGGTTTACGGCGACGACGACCGCTACCGCGCCGAATACTGGACGGAGATTCCGCACGTCTACTTCGCAGGGGACGGCGCGCGCACCGACAAAGACGGCTACTTCTGGATTATGGGGCGCGTGGACGATGTGGTGAACGTTTCAGGGCACCGTTTGGGCACGATGGAAGTCGAATCGGCGCTCGTCGCGCATGAAGCGGTGGCGGAGGCGGCTGTCGTCGGACGCCCGGACGAGGACAAAGGTCAAGCAATCGTGGCGTTCGTCATGTTAGAGGGCAACCGCGAAGGCTCCGACGAGCTGAGCGACGAACTGCGCAAGCAAGTCGCGAACGAGATCGGCGCGATCGCCAAACCGCAAGAGGTCCGCTTCGCCGATGAGTTGCCCAAAACCCGCTCGGGTAAGATCATGCGCCGCTTGCTGCGCGACATTGCCGCAGGTGAGGCGACGAGCGGGGACATTAGCACCTTGGAGAATAAGGAAGCGGTTGAGAAGCTTATGCAGAAGAGCTAGCAGGTTGGGAGTGTCTTCATTTGGAATGACGTGGACGTTAAACAAGGGGTTTCAACCCCTTGTTCACCCCCTTTAGAAGCTACTACCCCTAGTTTGATATTCAGAAGCGTTGTGGATAGAGAGAGGCACTACTCGAGCCCCCCACAAGTTCCGCACTCAAAACAAAACTTACAGGTCAGAGGATCGCTTGACCATCCTTTGACCTTCTTTTTGACCCGTTTGCGGTTGAGCCGACTTCCACCGCACCTCGCTTATCAGCATCGCAACGACGATGAGAGCGCCGCCCAACCAGCCTAATAGCCCGAGCGTCTCACCGCGCACAAAATAGGCAAAAATCGCCGCGAAGACGGGTTCTAAAACGAAGATGAGCGCGGCGAGATAGGCGGGCACCACCCGCTGCGCCGACACCTGCAGCACCGAGATAAGCGCCGTGGCGACAACGGCGAGATAGAGAATTGCGCCGTACGTCCCTAGTGGAACCGACGCGAGCGTACCGATTTGCGGCAGTGCCCAGACCCACGCGAGCGCCGCCATGAGCCAGAGCTGCACCGCGCTGAGCGCCCACACACTATGCTGCGCTGCGACCTCTCCTAGATAGACGATATAGAGCGCGTACGCTAATGCTGTGCCGAGCACCCAGATATCCCCCGTTGTGACGCCGACCGGTCCCGTCAACGTCATCAGCCCCAACCCTGCGAGCGCGACGAAGGCAGCGAGAAAGGCTTTCGGTGGGACGCGGTTGCCGAACCACACCGCGCTGACTAAAGGGGTAAGCACGACGCTGAGACCTGTGATAAAGGCAGCTTTCGAGGCTGTCGTGCTCACCAGCCCGAGCGTCTGCGTCGCGAAACCCGCGAAGGTGAGTAGTCCTAAAATCAAACCGGGTACGAGCGTCCGCCTCGGCGGTCTCACCCAGCTAAAGAGCAGCCCCGCCACGCTGAAACGGAGTGCGAGCAACAGCGCAGGGGAGATGGTCTCCAAGGCGTCTTTAACGACGACGAACGTCGTTCCCCAAACCAAGGTGATAAAAACGAGCGTGAGGATACCGAGCGCGGGAGACATAGAGAGAATTGTGGCACGTTCGTACGGGGGCTGTCGCTTCACGGTGAACGTTCGGTCATGCCATAGAATAGACCTATGGATATTCGTATCGGTTTTGGCGAAGACGCGCACAAATTAGCCGCAGGGCGACCTCTTGTAATTGGCGGGGTGGAGATTGAAAGCGAACGCGGCGCAGTGGCACATAGTGACGGAGACGTGCTCCTACATGCGTTGGCAGACGCGCTGCTCTCGGGGCTTGCTCTCGGCGACATCGGTCTCTACTTTCCCCCATCCAACCCCGAGTTTAAGGATTTAGACAGCGCCGACATCGTGCGGCGTGTGCTAGACCTCTTGCGACGTGGACCTCTTGCAATAGGCAACATTGCTATCGTTGTCACCCTCGACAAACCCAAGCTCGGCGCTTACCGGGAGCGAATCCAACAGAACGTCGCGGACCTCTTAGGGATAAACCCGCAAGAGGTTGGCGTCGGCTTCAAGACGAGTGAAGGGCTTGCGCCGGAGCACATTCAAGCAAGGGCAACCGTTCTCCTTCATCCACCGTCGTAAACTCAGCTAGGAGGTTTACCCATGAGTGTAACGGTTGGAGAAAGCGCACCGGACTTCACGCTAAAATCCACTTTGGACAAAGAGGTCAGTTTAGAGGATTACCGGGGAGAAAAGAACGTCGTACTGGTCTTTTACCCGCTCGACTTCTCACCGACGTGCAGTATGCAACTGCCCGAATATTCGGGGCGCAAGGACGATTTCGCGGAGATGAACGCCGAGGTCATCGGTGTGAACCGCGACAGCGTCTATACACACAAGGCGTGGTCTAAGGAGTTCAACATCGAGGTGCCGCTGCTAGCGGATATGACGGGCGACGCAGCGAAAGCGTACGACGTGTACCTGAGCGAGCGCGGCATCAGCAAGCGAGCTGTGTTCATCATCGACAAAGAGGGCGTGCTGCGCTTTAAGCACGTCGAGGAGACGCCGGGAGACTTTACGCTCCACGCGGGTGACATCTTGACGGAGTTGAAGAAGCTTTAACTGTTGAAGTTTGGCAACTCTCTGAACTGGGACTCGGGCTAAACAAGGGGTTTCAACCCCTTGTTTAGTCCCTTATTCATATTCGGTGAGTGTTTTAGAGAAAGAGCTACCACCAAAAAAACCCCCTCGTTTCGGAGGGGGTCTTTTCGTTTAAATTTGACTTAGAAGCGGTAGTTAAGACCAGCCGCAACCGTCGGGTAGATGTCGTCGTAGCCATCGAAACCGGTATCGTCGAGGTAATAGTCAACCATACCTTCAACGAAGATGCCAACGCTACCGAAGAGACCGTATTCAGCGCCTAAGAGTCCGCTGATGAAAAGTACGTCCTGATCCGAATCCGTTTCGAAGACGAGATCGGCAAACTGGTACCCTGCGCCTGCACCCACGTAGGCTCTGATCCTTGGGCCGCCGAGCGTGTAGGTAAGGTGACCGATGAACGTGCTCGTACCACCGTCGAAGAGGTCGCCTGACTGACGGTTATAATCCGCTGTGGCGCGGAGGCCGAAACCGCCGACAATCTTGTCAACACCGAGAACGCCGCGAATGCCGAAGTCCTCTAGGTTCAACTCATTGAGCGCAGCCACACCGAAGTAGAGACCGCCGCCATCGTCAGCGCGGGCGACTTCAACCTGTTCGGGCTGAACTGGGGTAATTTCGGGCTGAGGCGTAACGTCTGCGACGCCCGGCTCACCTGGCGGACCTTGTTCGCCTGGCGGACCCTGCGGACCTTCGGGACCCTGCGGACCTTCGGGACCTTGCAGCGCGCCCGAGTCGATTTGGGCGCGGAGCGACTCTAACTCGGCGCTGAGCTGATCCACTTGCTGCTGCAGCGCTTCGCTGTCGCCACCTTGCGATACCGTATCCTCTAACGAGGAGACGCGGCTGCTGAGCGAGTCGAGGTCAGAGGAGACTTCCTGTACGGCGTTGCGTAGCGAGGCGATGTCCTCTTCGCTACCCGCACCGGCTTGGGCGTAGTTCTCGTCGATGTAGTCGAGCACGCGGCTGATAACGAGCGCGGCTTGGTAGCGCGTGAAGCTCTCGTTGCCGCCAAAGGTGCCGTCCGGAAAACCCAGAATGATGCCTAGATCCGAAAGGCGCGCTACGGCGTCCTCAGCGTAAGAACCTGCTGGCACATCGGGGAAGTCCGTGCTTTGGGCGTGAACACTGCCCACGAACGCCACGATTAGCATTGTTAGTAAAAATTTCTTCATATCATCCTCTCTCGTTGAACTTAGGTTGAAGTGCGTCTATCTGAGCTTGCTGAGGCTCATCAACCCCCTTTCAAGTCGTTCGCATGTGAAGCGCAAACTCGCACGGTAGTCTTACACAGTTACTCAAACATGTGATGAAGAAATAGTGAGAGTCATGCCCTACAGTAGTGACAGGGTGGAGACGGTGCAGACCAGCGCGCTCAGGTTCGCCATCGCTCCGACAAAGTACCGAAACAACGGCTCATGTCCCTCCCAAACCTAACAACCGCGTCACAGCGCAACACTAATCTACCCTACAAAGGTGCGGCGGTGTCACCTTTTTGAGGTGGCTCAGGCAAAGACGAGTGAAATAGCTTACAACTGGCTACTGCGCGCTGAGGGCGGCGCTAAACGTCTGATATGGAATCCACATGAGGTGCACCGTCAGCTCTCTTGGTAATCGATAAAGACTTTGCCGTCATCTATCCTCGTCTGGTAAAGCCGCACTTTTTTAACGGCGGGCATCGTCGGACGTCCATTTTTAAGGTTGAACTTCGCGCCGTGCCGCTCGCACTTGACCGCGCCCGCCAAGAGTTCGCCGTCATGCAAAATACCGTTGTCGTGGGTGCAACGGTCCTCGAGAGCGTAAAATTCATCCTTTTGACGGACGAGCAGCACAGGTTTGCCACCTATCTGAAAGGGGTGCATAGAATCATTGGGGAAGTCGGCGACGCTGCCGACTTCTAAACTAGCTGTAGTCATAATCCTCCTACGGAGGAGCAATGAGTTGAAAGCAACGAGCAATCCAGTCAAGCTGGACGAACGGTGAGTCTAAAGGCTTTTGCTCATTGCTCGTTACTCATTGCTCGCTACTTCTTAAAGTTTCTCTTCCACGCCCGGCACACCCAGCTTCGCCTGCACCACACGCTCCACATACTCCGCTACCTTGGGTAGCGTCACGCGGCTCGTAACCTCGTGCAAGAAGCCCGTCACGAGCACGTGCTCAGCGACTTCAGGTTTGAGACCGCGACTCATCAGGTAGAAGCGTTGGTCTTCGGGTACGGGGGAAACCGTCGAGCCGTGCGAACAGCGTACGTCATTTGCAGCGATTTCAAGCTGCGGAATCGAGACCGCTTCGCTCTCTTCGTCTAAGAGCAGGTTGCGGTTCGTCTGATAGGCGTCGGTTTTCTGCGCGTTTTCGTCTACGACGATGTTGCCCGAGTAGACCGCCTCGGAAGAGTCGCGCAGCGCGCCCTTGAACAAGAGGTCGGAAAACGCATGGTCCGAGGCGTGGTGCTGCAAAGTGTACTGGTTATAGTGCTGACCCTTATCTGCGAAATAAAGACCTAACATCTCGGACTCGGAGCCGGGACCGGACAGGACAGACTCGACTTCGGCGCGCGCCGCGTCCGCGCCGAGTGAGACGGTCAGCGACTCTAAGCGGCTGTTGCGCCCGACTTTAGCGCGAATCTTGTTGAGATGAACGACGCTGCGGCTCCAGTTCTGCAAGCTCACGTAGCGGAGTTTCGCGCCGTCGCCCAAGATGATCTCCGCGCCGCCCGAGACGAACAGCCGCTCGCCGAACTCTTCGCTAGTGTATTCGTCAATAAAGGTGGCTTTGGCGTTCGCCTCCAGGATAATCAGTGTGCGCGGCGCGGTGATGCCGCCCGCGTCGGCGGAGTTGAACGCACCTAGTGGCAAATTCACTTCGACATTCTTGGGAACATAAACGAACGTGCCGTTCTCCCAAAAAGCGGCGTTGAGCGCCGTATACTTCGTCTGCTGCGCGTTGACAACACTGAAGAGGTGCTCTCTAACGAGGTCTTCGTGCTCGCGTAGCGCGGTGCGCAAATCGGTAAAAATGACGCCCTCTTCGCCGATTTTGCTGTCGCGGTGGACGATTTCGTTGCCCTTGTGGACTAAGACGCCTTCGGCGTCCGAGTCCTCGATACGCATTTGGATGCGCTCGGAGACGTCGCGGCTCTTAGGTGCGCCTACTGGCTCTAAACCCTCCAGCGAGAACCTCTCGAGCTGCGTATAGCGCCACACCTCATCGCGGCGGGTCGGGAAAGGCGTCGCCTCATAGGTGCGAAACGCCGCGCGGCGCTCCTCGGCGAGCCAGGCGGGTTCGTCATGCTTTTGAATGAGCGCTTCGACGGTGCCTTCGGATAGGGTGGGGTTTGCGACTAAGTCTGCCATGATGCTTCGCGAGAGAAAAGGACTGAGGTGAAAGTTTCTGACTTTCTCTTTCCTCTTTTACCTCAGTCCTTTCAACTGCTCTTACCCCACACTCCCTTCCATCTCGAGTTCAATCAAGCGGTTGAGTTCGACGGCGTACTCGAGCGGTAACTCTTTCGCCACCGGCTCCAAGAAACCGCGCACAATCAGCGCCGCTGCTTCAGCCTCTTCTAGTCCGCGCGACTGCAGGTAGAAAATCTGCTCGTCGTTGAGCTTCGAGACCGTCGCCTCGTGACCGACGTGCGCAGTCTTTTCATTGATCTGGATGTAGGGGTAAGTGTCGGTCTTCGCGCTGTCGTCCAGGAGAAGGGCGTCGCACTCGACGTTCGAGCGTGCGCCGCGTGCGCCTTCGTGAATATCCACCAAACCGCGATACGAGGAGCGCCCGCCATCTTTCGAGATGGACTTCGAGACGACCGAGGAAGAGGTGTGCGGCGCAGCGTGGACCATCTTCGCGCCCGCGTCTTGATGCTGCCCTTCACCCGCAAAGGCGATGGACAGGACTTCACCTCTTGCGCCCTCATCTAAAAGGTAGCAAGAGGGGTACTTCATCGTGACTTTCGAGCCCAGGTTGCCGTCCAACCAGCCCATCGAAGCGTCCTTGTAAACTAGGGCACGCTGCGTGACGAGGTTATAGACGTTATGTGACCAGTTTTGAATCGTCGAGTAGCGCACGTCCGAGTTGCCGTTACAGATGATCTCGATAACGCCCGAGTGGAACGAGTCCGAGTTGTAGGTGGGCGCGGTGCAGCCCTCGATGTAATGAAACTTCGAGCCCTCTTCGCCGATGATGAGCGTGCGCTCGAACTGTCCCATGCTCTGCGCGTTAATGAGGAAGTACGCTTGGAGCGGCACTTCGATTTCGACGCCTGCGGGCACGTACACGAACGAACCGCCTGACCACGCCGCCGAGTTCACCGCAGCGAAGTAGTTGTCTTCGGGCGGCACAACTGTCGCGAAGTGCTCACGGAACAGCTCGGGGTGCTCTTGCAGACCCGTATCCGTATCCATAAAGATGACGCCCTTTCTCTCCCACTCTTCTTTGAGCGAGTGATAGACCATCTCACTTTCGTACTGCGCGCCGACGCCCGCTAAGGCCTTCTGCTCCGCTTCGGGAATCCCTAAGCGGCGATACGTCTCGCGGACCTCTTCGGGCACGTCGTCCCAGGAGTTTGTGCCCTTTTTATCCTGCGGGCGGATGTAGAAGTAGATGTCGTCAAAGTTGAGGTTGTTGAGGTCGGGTCCCCACTTGGGGCGGCCTTTCTTCTGAGCGATTTCTAGCGCCTTGAGGCGAAACGCGAGCATCCACTCCGGCTCGTTTTTGTAGTACGAAATCTGCTCGATGACGCGGCGGGTCAAGCCCTTTTCCGAGCGGAAGAAGTACTCTTCGGGTAGGCTGAACTGGTACTGCTTTTCGTGCTGCATTCCTTGCAGGTTGGCTGCGTCAGACATGCGGGCTCCTTTCGGGAGGTTGTAACTGAGAATATTGCTAATGCTTACTTAGCTGGCTGGCGATTAGCTTTTAGCCGTTAGCTAGAACCTAAAAGATAATTCTTATGTCAATGCTTTGACCACTTAGCGCGTTTGTGACCAGATACTACCTGCTTTACGCCGCTACCTCTTCGCGCAACCAGTCATACCCCTTCTGGTCCAACTCCATCGCCAACTCTTTCGGACCCTCTTTGATGACCTTGCCCTTATACATCACGTGAACCTTGTCGGGGACGATGTAATTGAGAAGCCGCTGGTAGTGGGTGATGACGAGTGCGCCGAAGTTCTCACCTCTCGCGGCGTTCACGCCCTGCGAGACAGTTTTAAGCGCGTCCACGTCTAAGCCGGAGTCGGTTTCGTCTAGGATGGCGTACTTAGGCTCTAAGACGAGAAGCTGCAAGACCTCACTGCGCTTCTTCTCGCCGCCGGAGAAGCCCTCGTGCAGGTTGCGCTCGATAATCGAGTCGTCCCAATTGAGCGCTTTGACCGCGCCCTGGAGCTTGTTGTAAAACTCCATCACGCCGATCTCATCGTCATCGTCGCGGCGAGCGTTGACGGCTAGGCGCAAAAAGTTGGCAATGGAAACGCCAGGAACCTCGACAGGATACTGAAACGCCAAGTAGAGACCTGCGCGCGCCCGCTCGTCGGGCTCCATCTCCATGACGCTCTCGCCGTCCACTAAGATGTCACCCTCAGTGACCTCATAGGCAGGATCGCCTGCGATGACTTTGGCGAGCGTGGACTTACCCGAGCCGTTCGGACCCATCAGCGCGTGAACTTCGCCCGTTGGCACGACTAAGTCGATACCGCGCAGAATGGGCTCACCGTTGATTTCGGCGTGCAGGTTGCGGATTTCTAGCTGGTTACTCATAGACACCTCATTGCTTATAGACTGCTTATGAAAATGTAGTGTTTGTGGAAACGTGTAGCAGAAAGTTGGAAGACTTGGCTCACCCCTTCGGCGAGCTTTTGAAGCGGTTAGCGCTTCTACCGGGACAGGTTAGCGCAGGCATCATCCCTTAATTTGCGTGCCAATTTGCGCCAATCTCAGTGGGAGCGTTTATAACCAGATGATACCTGCTATTCGGACTTATTCCGAGTTTCAGTATACATGCCGCAAGGGGTAAAGCCAAGTAGCCCACTCAGCATTTCTATCCTAACAATTGGGTTTATCTTGTTGAAGGGGCTAAAGATGTAAATATTAAGTTTTATGATCTTGCTTATCAGTTGCTGGAGACAGCGTGCCAAGCGCGCCCGAAAGTCGAGAACTTCGTGCTCCAAGGCTAGCGTGCTAGATACAGTAGCGATAGACCTGAATGGTAAACGAAGTAGTTGTACTCATAATTACGAACTCGAGCCTGCTCCATTCACTAGACCTCCAGCGAAAGTAGGAGAAGCTGTGTCAAACTGTAGAGATGCGTGCGCCTACCGGCAAGTCGTCCCCTTGCGGACCTGACATCAGGCGCTCCACCTTGAGGTGACTCTTCGTTTCCAACATGCCGCCCGTGGTGCTCGTGGCGATGAGAGGGAACTTGCGCAAGATATCGGCGTGGTCTTTGGCGAAGATGGCAAGGTCTAACTTCTTCTTGTCGTGTGCGATCAGAGCGACGGCTTTCATGCTTTAGTGTACGGCAATTCGCTCACGGGCCCTGTTTCTATCTAATTTGCGAGAGGCTTATCCTGACGGAACTAAGAGGTTAGGGCTCGAGATAACCGTCTCCCTAAAGAAGACGCTGACGGAAGGATAGTGTGAGACGAAGAATAGTTTGGCTACCTCTATCTGTAGCGGCAGTCGTAGCTGTAGCGCTAACCATCTTCTTTACGGACGGTAGCGACATCGAAGTTACGGTGCATAACCTTGGACCGGGCACGCTCGAGAACGTCGTTATAGGTACGGACCAAGCGAGCTATCCCGTTGGCGACATCCTACCCAGAGAAAGCGCAGTTGTAGGCATTGACGTTTTGGGCGACTCGAGCTTATCTGTTCGACACGCGGGCCGTCCCGAATGGCAGATGACGGATACATATATGACAGGAGGCTTTGTGGGACGGATGGCAGTCGTGCTAGAAGACGGTGAGCTGATTGGGTTTACAGAGGACTTGCGTATTTATCCTTAGGTGAAAGTAGTGAACACCATCAACATCTCGGATGCCAAAGCCCAATCCAAGCTGATTGAAAGAGCCCTAGCAGGGGAAGAGGTCATCATCAGCAAGCGCGGCGAGCCGCTGGTCAAGCTCGTAGCTTATGAACGCGACATCAGCCCCCGCGATATGAGCGTCCGCATTTGGGAGGGTGAGGTGTGGATGGCGGAGGACTTTGACGAGTTGCCTGAAGACCTCTTGAGGATGTTTACGGGATAGGCTCGAGGCAAAAGTAAAAGCTCGAGCTAAGCCTTGAAGACCTTTCTCGAGCTGTACTTTTATTACTTTCGCTTTGCTAAACTTTCGAGTTACTTAGAGGTCATTTGCAAGAGGTCCTTGACGACGTTTAGGCTCAGCCTCCCAGTGAGGTGACAGATAGGCAACAGTTATTATCGAATTTTGCTTTGCAGATACATAGAGTTCACTTGAATCAGTATCGCTAAACCAGTGCGTTATAGCAGTTATTTCATCGCCAGCGGCAATCAATTCCTCAAAGCTACTACCTGTATCGTGTAGTTTTGGAGGAAATTCAAAATCATAAGCAGTGTATCCATACTTCTCTTTGAGAAGCTCTTTCAAGTTAGAGAAAACTTCTTCGGTGTCACGGCGAAGTTGATCTTGAGGGAGATCGTGATTTGGAAAAAGGTAAACCCCCATTCTTACAAGCTGCTCGCCTTGATTAAAGCTGGCAAATATAGCAATGGTGCGTCCTAAGAGGTTTTCCTTTGTATTGAATATAGTTAGCTCAGTGCTGCTCATATACTAGAGCGCTCTTGATAAGCTTTAAGAATTGAATTTACAGTGTAATTTCGAGCTTCCATAGCATCCACGACTTCTTCTTTCGAGGACAACCAAGGAATATCAGCAAAAGTGTAAGTGCTACTTTGAGCGAACGCCAAGCTAAGCATCAAGGTAACGACACTGAGACAAATTTTCATCCTGCACCTCCCTGTGCGAAGGTAGTGTAGAGGTTCAACTCTTACAAGATTCTTACGGCTTCCCTCTAATGTGCTGATCTCGCCTGGAATAAGCAGCCACTTTTCCTTACGTAGAGCGCTTTTCAAAGAAAATCAGCCATTCTCTCGAGCCAACCCCACCTCTTTCCCAAAACTCAATTCTAGCGTCCCTCACAGCAAAAGTTCGTGATAAACCTCTCGCCAAAGAGCCCTGAAGTGGAGAAAACCTCGAAATCATGTAACTAGGGGGTTGACACGTCTCGGGATGTAGGTGTACACTATTTTTTGTCGCTCGAAAGAGCCGACAGCGAACAATGACAAGCGAATAAGAGTGATTGAGCATCCAAAAACGTAATTGAGTTTAGGCTCAAAAGCGTGTCTAGAATAGCTTTTATCGAAATAAGGTTAAGTTACTAAGGGCGTACGGTGGATGCCTTGGCAGTCGAACCGAAGAAGGACGTGGCTACCTGCGAAAAGCCTCGGGGAGTTGGAAGCAAACATTGATCCGGGGATGTCCGAATGGGGAAACCCACAAGAGCGAACCTCTTGTACCCATAGCTGAATACATAGGCTATAGGGAGGGAACCTAGGGAACTGAAACATCTAAGTACCTAGAGGAAAGGAAAGAAAACTCGATTCCCTGAGTAGTGGCGAACGAAACGGGAATAGCCCAAACCTTTTTCTACGGAAAGAGGGGTTGTAGGACTGACGTTGTGGATCTCGAGCAGTTAGCAGAAGCGCACTGGAAAGGCGCACCAGAGTGGGTGAAAGTCCCGTAAGCGAAAACTGCGAAAGCCTAGTCAGCACCTGAGTAACTCGAGTCACGTGGAACCTCGAGTGAACCCGCGGGGACCACCCCGTAAGGCTAAATATTCCGACTGACCGATAGTGAACCAGTACCGTGAGGGAAAGGTGAAAAGCACCCCGTGAGGGGAGTGAAATAGTACCTGAAACCGTACGCTTACAAGCAGTCACAGCCCTATGTTCTTCGGAACAGGGTAGTGGCGTGCCTCTTGAAGCATGATCCTGCGACTTACTAGTTGTGCCGAGTTTAAGGCGATAGCCGGAGGCGAAGCGAAAGCGAGTGTGAATAGCGCGTTTAGGCGCAATTAGTAGACCCGAAACCAGATGAGCTAGCCATGGCCAGGTTGAAGCTTCCGTAACAGGAAGTGGAGGACCGAACCCGTTCAGGTTGAAAACTGTTGGGATGAGCTGTGGTTAGGAGTGAAAAGCTAACCGAATCTGGAGATAGCTGGTTCTCCCCGAAATAGCTTTAGGGCTAGCCTCGGAGGTTTACCATTGGCTGTAAAGCACTGATTGGGCTAGGGGGCCTACCAGCTTACCAAACCCTGTCAAACTCTGAAGACCAATGGTCCAGACTCCGGGAGTCAGTCTGCGTGAGCTAACTTTCGTAGACAAGAGGAAAACAACCCAGACCGCCGGTTAAGGTCCCTAAATTATCGCTAAGTGGTTAAGGATGTGAGGACGCTAAGACAGCTAGGAGGTTGGCTTAGAAGCAGCCATTCCTTTAAAGAGTGCGTAATAGCTCACTAGTCGAGCGTTCTTGCGCCGAAGATGATCGGGGCTAAGCGATATACCGAAGCCGCGGCATGACAACTTGTTGTCATGGGTAGGGGAGCGTTCCGTAGGCCGTTGAAGCGCTACCGTAAGGAGGCGTGGAGGTATCGGAAGTGCGAATGCAGGAATGAGTAACGATAAGAAGGGTGAGAATCCCTTCCGCCGTAAGCCTAAGGTTTCCTGAGCAAGGGTCGTCCTCTCAGGGTTAGGCGGGACCTAAGGCGAGGCCGAAAGGCGTAGTCGATGGACAGCAGATTAATATTTCTGCCCCGCTTTCGTGGAGTGATGGGGTGACGCATTAGGATAGGCCAACCGGAGCTATGGCTATGCCCGGCGGGCTGCGAAGCTTGTGAGGACAGGAAAATCCGCCTCGCGCGTAAGTGACGTAGTTCGGGAAGGCCCTACGGGGCTGATAACTGGTTGAATCCACGGTGCCAAGAAAAACCTCTAAACGTTGAAGCGAGAGCGCCCGTACCGATAACCAACACAGGTGGGCGAGTGTAAGAGCACTAAGGCGCGCGAGAGAACTCTCTCTAAGGAACTCTGCAAAATGGCCCCGTAACTTCGGGAGAAGGGGTCCTGCACTAGGGTGTTAAAGCCCGAAGCAGGCACAGTTAATTGGCTCTAGCGACTGTTTACCACAATCACAGCACTCTGCAAACCCGCGTAGGGGACGTATAGGGTGTGACACCTGCCCGGTGCCGGAAGGTCAAGAGGAGGCGTGCAAGCGCCGAATTGAAGCCCCGGTGAACGGCGGCCGTAACTATAACGGTCCTAAGGTAGCGAAATTCCTTGTCAGGTAAGTTCTGACCTGCACGAATGGTGTAACGACTGGAGCGCTGTCTCGGAGAGAGACTCGGTGAAATTGAATTGGCTGTATAGATGCGGCCTACCCGCAGCAGGACGAAAAGACCCCGTGGAGCTTTACTATAGCTTGATATTGGCGTTAGGACGAATCTGTGTAGGATAGGTGGGAGACTTTGAAGCCAGGCCGCTAGGCTTGGTGGAGTCAATGGTGAAATACCACCCTGATTTGTTCGGACGTCTAACCTGCTTCCGTTATCCGGAAGGGGGACAGTGTTAGGTGGGTAGTTTGACTGGGGCGGTCGCCTCCCAAAGAGTAACGGAGGCGCACAAAGGTTCCCTCAGTACGGTCGGAAATCGTACGTAGAGCGTAAGGGTATAAGGGAGCTTGACTGCGAGACATACACGTCGAGCAGGAACGAAAGTTGGTCCTAGTGAACCGGTGGTACCTTGTGGAAGGGCCATCGATCAACGGATAAAAGTTACCCCGGGGATAACAGGCTGATACCGCCCGAGAGTTCATATCGGCGGCGGTGTTTGGCACCTCGATGTCGGCTCGTCATATCCTGGGGCTGGAGAAGGTCCCAAGGGTCCGGCTGTTCGCCGGTTAAAATGGCACGCGAGCTGGGTTCAGAACGTCGTGAGACAGTTCGGTCTCTATCCGCTGTGGGCGTAGGAAAATTGAGGAGAGCTGTTCCTAGTACGAGAGGACCGGAATGGACGCACCGCTAGTTTCTCAGCTGTTCTACCAAGGGCATATGTTGAGTAGCTATGTGCGGAACGGATAAGCGCTGAAAGCATCTAAGCGCGAAGCCGACTCCAAGATGAGTTTTCCCATCCCTTTATGGGAGTAAGATCCCCGGAAGACCACCGGGAGATAGGCTGGGAGTGTACGCACTGCAAGGTGTTTAGCTGACCAGTACTAATAGATCGAGGACTTAACCTTATTCTGGACTAATTTTCAATCACTCTTATTCGTCATTGTCGCAACTCTGAGGTTTCTGGTATGAGATGATACCTCTCTTATTTTTTTCTTCGTGCCAACAGCGGCGTGGATCCACCCGATCCCATCCCGAACTCGGAAGTTAAGCACGCCAGCGCCGATGATAGTTGGGGAGCAGTCCCCTGCAAAAGTAGGTCGGTGCGAGGATTTATTTCAAAACTAATGAGGTGTTGCCCTTTGGGTAGCGCCTCTTATTTATACGTAAGAACGACATGGTATCTGAGAATAGCAAGCGCCGCTGTTTCAAGTGGTTGCGTTTGTTGATTGATGATACCAATCTCGCGGGAGTAGCTCAGCTGGTAGAGCACCACCTTGCCAAGGTGGATGTCGCGAGTTCGAATCTCGTCTCCCGCTCCAAAGAATCAAGGCCCCGTTTTCGACGGAGCCTTTTTTTGTGTTTGGACACTTTCATCTCCTCTCTTCAATCCTTTTCATTTACGGTAAGCTAGCAAGAGGAGGACATTGTGGAAACGTTCATCGAAATCATGTTTTACAGCACGTTGGTCTTTGGCGGTATCACGGCGACGGCGGCGGCGTTTGTCTATGTGGGACATCTCCTAGCAGAAGAAGCGGTAGAGCCGGAGGATGCGCACTAAATTGGCGTAGTACGGCGTGTTTCAGACTGTTCAACAATTCATCAAGAGTGACGCGCCGACGAAGTCTCAGGCGTCACTTAGCTTGCGCTTCGTCTTCGCGCTTGCGTTTTGGGGGCAGCTTAGTGTGGTGTTGCTGCTTTGGTTGGCGCTGCTACTTTTCGTGGAACCGCTCAAGTCCCCCCTCCCCTTCACCAGTCAAGCCTTAATAGGACTTGCCAGCCTGCAACTCTTCGTGGCACTCCTTTTGGGCCGATTTGCTGCTCAAAATACTCGAGCCAAAAGTAGCCACACCAATGTACAAGAAGGCAAAGGCGGAGCCCTCGCTGCTGTCATTGCGCAAGGGGTTATCCTTTCGACGCCTGCTTGGTTCGCGCTTTTCGCGTGGCTCGTCGGCGCAGAACTGCGCACCCTTATCCTTTTGCTAGCGATACTCGGGCTTTATTATCTGCTCGGGTTTTTATTTGCAGGGTCTTATACGCAGATGGCGCTTTCGGATAGAAAGAAAAAAGTTGAATCTTAGAATTGAGGCGGGTTCGAGTCTTACGCTATGAGGCTAGCGTAAAAAACGCTAGCTTTGAAAAACTATGAAAATTTCGCAAGTATCATTTAATAGTGCGTGTTCTTGCAGTACTTTAACGGCTAAGGGCCTTTGTGACCAGAGGAAAACCCGCTAGCCTCACGGCTGAGACTTGCTAAAACATGGTAAAAGCGAAGCATGACAGAAATATGGTCGCTCTTTTGGTCTTTTACCAAAGTTGGGCTCTTCGGCTTCGGCGGCGGTCCTTCGATGATTCCTCTTATCCAAGAAGAGGTCGTAGACGTGCAAGGTTGGCTCAGCCAAGAGGAGTTCTTGGACGCTTTTGCGTTCGGCAACACGCTACCCGGTCCGATCGCGACGAAGATGGCAGGCTATGTCGGTTACAAGGTCTCGGGCGTGGCGGGTGCGACGGCGGGTGTCGTCGGTGTGACTGTGCCGACTGTAATCGCTATGATTGCGCTCGGAGCGCTCTACTTGCGCTACCGCGACGCGCCTATCTTTGAGAACTTCCTCAAAGGGGTGCGTCCTGTGGTCATTGCCCTTTTAGCGCTCGTTGTCTATGAGTTTGCCCCGCGCGCGTTTGGCTCGCCTTCTGAGTGGCTTGGCAACTGGGCGTTTTGGCTGCTCGCCATCGGCGCGTTTGTATTGGCAGTTCGCTTCGATGTTCACCCTGCTCTCCTGATCGTTGTGGGTGGCGTGGTGGGTATCACCTTATTTCGCTAGGAGCTATCTATGTTCACCTATGATTTTCCCTATTTCTCACAGCGGATGCCCGTGCTGGCGCGTAACGTCGTGGCGACGTCGCAACCTCTCGCAGCGCAGGCGGGGTTGCAGATGCTCAGCAAAGGCGGCAACGCCGTAGACGCGGCGCTCGCGGCGGCAATCGCTTTAACTGTGGTTGAGCCAACCTCGAACGGCATCGGCTCGGACGCTTTCGCGATTCTTTGGGACGGTCAAGAACTCGTCGGGCTTAACGCTTCGGGACGCTCGCCTAGAGCGCTTACGAAAGAGCGTTTCGCGGGTTTGGACGCTGTACCTCTTAGCGGTTGGGACGCGGTTACTGTACCTGGTGCGGTCTCGTCGTGGGTGTCGCTGTCAAAACGTTACGGCAAACTTCCCTTTGAAAACCTCTTCGAACCTGCGATTCGCTACGTAAGAGAAGGGTATCTCGTTTCGCCCATCACAGCTAAAGCCTGGTCCGTCGCGCCTAAAGTGTTCGGTGACTTTCCTGAATTCGCGGCTAAGTTCTTGCCGAACGGACGTGCGCCCCATGCGGGCGAGCTTTTCAGATACGAAGACCAAGCGAAAACTTTGGAGCGCATCGCTGAAACGAAGGGTGAAGCGTTTTATAGAGGCGACTTGGCGCAGAGGATAGCGGCGCACTCGAGCAAATCAAACGCCCTACTCACCGAAGAGGATTTAGCGGAGCACCGAGTGGATTGGGTTGACCTCATCTCTCAGAATTACCGAGAGGTCACGCTCCACGAGATTCCCCCGAACGGGCAAGGTTTAGCGGCGCTCCTCATGCTAGGAATATTAGAGCATCATCCAGTGGCGGATTATCCGGTGGATTCGGCAGACAGTTTGCACGTGCAGCTCGAGGCGATGAAACTCGCCTTCGCCGATGCCTACCGCTATGTTTCCGACGCGGACACGATGGATATGAGCTTGGAAAGCCTGCTTCACAGTGATTACTTGAAAGAACGCGCCAAAGAAATTGACATGAAACGCGCTGAAGACCCAAACTACGGAATTCCTAAACGTGGCGGCACGGTCTACCTCACGGCGGCGGACGCGGAAGGCATGATGGTCTCGTTTATCCAGTCGAACTATTACGGCTTCGGCTCGGGCATCGTCGTGCCGGGCACGGGCATCAGCTTGCAGAATCGGGGCGCGGGCTTCACGTTAGAAGAGGGGCATCCGAATCAAGTGGCGGGCGGCAAACGTCCCTTTCACACCATCATCCCTGGCTTTCTGACGCAAAACGGACAACCGCTGATGAGCTTCGGTGTGATGGGCGGACCGATGCAGCCTCAGGGTCACGCGCAGATGGTGATTCGGCTGTGTGACTATGGACAGAACCCACAAGCGGCGAGTGACGCTCCGCGTTGGCGCGTGGCGGGCGGGCGAGAGGTTCACGTAGAGCCGGGTTTCAAGCCTGACGTCTTAGATGAGTTGCGCAGCCGTGGGCATGAGGTTGTGGTAGAGGGTTCGGCGTTCGGCGGTTTTGGTGGGGCGCAGCTTGTTTATCGGTTGGGGGATGGCTACTTAGCCGCTTCTGACAGTCGCAAAGACGGGCAGGCGGTGGGCTTCTGAAGGCGAAGCGCGTCCGCACGAAGAGGTGTGATAACTGTGAAAGGGAAAGAGATACGTTCTACCGCATCCAGAACAGTGAGACGGACGGGTGGATATTCGTTTGTATTGACTGTTTGCCTAAGTTCAAAGAGGATGAGCCGACGTATGTGTATGGTGGGACATGGAAGGCGCGGAAGCGGCACTGAATAACAGAACACTTTGGAGTAAGGTGATGGTTTTTCGTCACGGATGATAATTGTGGAGAGTGGTAAAAAAGAGTTGAGAAGTCTTATGTATCCGAGAAGGTTCGCTATCGTTTTCCTGTACCTCACGCTTTTAAGTGCTCTATCAGGTTGCTCTGTTGACATCAACTATAGTGACAAGGCAATGATTCGACACTTTCAGAAGAACGAACAGCTATTCAATGAATTAGCGACAAGCGCTCTGCGGGCGAATGATCTAAAAATTTTGAGGTCCTGTGACGGTCCACCGTGCTACCGAAATAGAGCAACCGAAACCTACTATGCCATCTTAGAAGACGGCAAAAGGGTTGAAACCGGATTCGGTAATCCGTCAGAAATCATGAACACTCTGGACCTTGCGTCTCTCAACATGGAACGCGGTAACTATAAAGAGGTCTATATAAGTCGATCCAAAAGGAGGGAGATGACGCTTTTCGATACAGAATCGAGCTACGCAGTAAAGGGCTATCTTTACTCTACAGAGCCCGTAGACCCTAGCAGGCTTGAAGATAAATTAGAAAGTAGCTCGTTATACAATAATGATTTAAGATTCAGACACATTGACGGTCCCTGGTACTTATACATAAGCATCAACGTATCGTAAAAACTACTGACCTTTATCCGTCTAAACTCTCCTCAACCGCCCCAATCATCTCATTCATAAACGTCAAAACCATTTGCTTTTCAGACGTCTCTAGCGTATCAAGTATCTGCCCCAGTCTTTCAAAAAGGGCGAGAGGTCGTTTCACGTTTTGGGCATCTTGCTCGACATAGTGCACTAAAACTTTGCGTCTGTCACTCGGATGAGGGGCGCGGTTGGTAAACCCTCTTTCCTCCAATCTGTCTAAAAGCCGCGTCACCGCGCCCGAACTGAGCCCGACGCGCTCACCAACCTCTTTAGGTGTAAGCGGTCCGTATAAACGCAAGTGCTCGCACACCAAAATTTCAGTCAGGGTGAAACTTGTGTCCTCAGCAACTTTGGCGCTCATCGTGAGGAGCATCGCGTTAAGTCTCTGAAACGCTGCTTGTACCTCTTCATCTATGTTTCTGCTTTGTGCAGTAACTTGATTTTGCAGCTTCTTTGTCATACAATCATTATAGAGGTTTGGGAAGGGCTCGAGCCTCAACTTCGCAGAGAAGGAATAGGACAAGAGGGTGTCAATCTAAGGTTGAGGAGGTTAGAAGATGGACGTTACAAAACAAGAGGTATCGCGAGAGGTCACGCGGCAAGAAGAGGTCAGCGTAGAGCATCTCGAGGACCAGAAGCCAAAGCGCTGGCGTTGGTATCACGGGCTGCTCGCCTACGCCGCTACTGAAGCTATAAGCTATGGGCTCGGTAAGCTCGCGGAACGCTCGACGGGTAATAGAACAGATAGAAAGGCGCAAGACCCCTTCTACGAGAGCCTCAAGCAGCCTGTCTACGCGCCGCCGGGTCTGGCGTTTCCCGTTGCGTGGGCGGTGAACAATACGGCTCGAGTCTCTGGCTTAATCCGCGTCCTCAACAAGCCTGAAGAGACGCCGGGGCGCAGCGCATACCTCGCCTTACAGGGAACCTCGTTGCTGAATTACGCCTCTTTTAATGCGGCTTATTTCGGGCTTCGTTCGCCGAGGCTGGGTGCAGCGATGTCGGTGGCAGACCTTGGGCTAGGTATAGCGAGTGTTTACGTTGCGCTCGAGAAACTCGAGGACCCCAAAGTTGTCGCGTCGCTCTCTACGCTCGTCCCTTGGCTTGTTCTCGCCTCTGCGGTCTCGGTGCCCGTCGCGCTGTGGAACGAAGATACGTTCTTCGGTGCGCCGCCCCAAACCGAAGCGCCGAAGCGGTGGGTTAAAAAAGAGGGACAAGAGATGGCTGAGACTCGAGCGACTTCTTCGGCGTGATATGAGCGCGTTCCGTTTTGGGTCAGACTACAGACATCTCACGCATCTGCGTTACCCTAAATGGATAGGGTATTGGCTCCTCATACCGATAGGGTCAATATCGGGAAGGAGCAGCACATGGCACAAGCACAGAATGGCGACACCGTCAAGGTGCATTATCAAGGAACTTTAGAGGACGGCACCGTTTTCGATTCGTCAAAGGACCGCGAGCCCTTAGAATTCACGCTGGGCGGCGGCAACATCATCGCGGGCTTTGAAGAGATTGTCACGGGGATGGAGACGGGGGAGACGAAGCTCGAGCGCATCCCAGCCGATAAAGCCTACGGTCCGCGCCGCGACGACATGGTGATGGAAGTCGACCGCGAGCAAGTTCCAAACGAGATTGAACTCCAACTTGGTCAGCAACTGCAGGTACGCCAAGAGAGCGGACAAGCCGTTTCGGTGACGGTCACAGACCTCTCGGACAACACGGTGACGCTCGACGCGAATCACCCATTAGCGGGTAAAGACCTCATGTTCGAGATTGAACTCGTCGAAATCGTCTAAAGTACAGCAGGTATCATCTGGTCATCAACGCTCCCAGCAGATAAAGTATTGTTTAGCTCGCAAGCGATAGAATGATACCTGCGTGATTCAAGCTCAGCGACTCTAAAGAGCGTTCTATTACACTTGAAAAACGCTCAGCGAAGAGGTTGAGCGCTTTTTCTATATTTTATGGTGATGAAAGACATTCAAAGCCTCGAGCAAGCCGCCGCTAACGCCCTACCCCCTTCGCTACTTCGCTTGGACGAGGGTTGGCGGCTCCGCGCTGATGGAGGCGGAACGCGAAGAGCGAATTCGGTGCTGGCGGAATATGATGTACCAGATACGCCGCTGAACGAGAAGGTAGACCGCGCCGAGGCGTTTTATGAACGCTTAGGTAAGCCTGCGCGGTTTCAACTCTGCCCCGTATCGCAGCCGCAAAATCTGGACGACGCGCTCGCCGCGAGAGGCTACCGTGCCAGCAGCGGCGCAATTATTCAGCGTGCGCCGCTTACCAAGGTGTTGGGGCGCGTGGTGAAGCAAGCTGTGCCGGACGCGGTGATAGACCTGTGCCTCACCGCTGACTGGCTCAACCTCTTCGCGCAGAGTGCGGGGGTAGAGGGGTATAAGCTCGAGGCAAAACGTATCCTCTTCCAGCGCATTCCTTCGCACGCAGCTTTTGTCACGGTGAAACTTGCGGGCATCCCGGCGGCGGTAGGTCTAGGTGTGTTGGAGCGCGGTCAACTCGGGCTTTTCAACATGGCGACGCTGCCGAGTTTGCGCAGGCGCGGCGCGGCGCGCTCTGCCGTCCACGCGCTGGCGATTTGGGGGGCGCAAAGGGACGCGGGCGTGATGTATCTGCAAGTGGCTGAGGAGAATAGGGCGGCAAGGGCGCTCTACACGCAGTTGGGCTTTAAGACGCTGTACGCCTACCACTACCGCGAAATAGATTAGGGCTCGAGGGTTGCAGCGTGTGCTCGAGGCATTTTCTATAACTCAACGGTCTGCATAGATTCGCATTAACTAGCAGTTCCAAGACATACTGAGACGGATGAGTACAGGTCTCAGCTCGCAGAGCTAGCGGGATTTCATCCCTCAAAGTGCGTGCCAGTTACGCAGTTTTCCGCAGGAAACATCGTTTTACAAAGCGAGAGTGTCTCCGACCGGATGATACCTGCTAAACGTAAGCGCGTATCCGCCTAACCCCGGTAGACGCCTCGCCTATACGTTACACTCTATGAACAACCTATAAACGAATGAGAGGAGTAGCGCGTGGCGAATCTTGTTAACGACCCAACGGACTTCAAGGAGGAACTTATTACCGGGATGGCGGCGGCGTATAGCCGCTACTGGAAGCGTGTGCCGAACGCGGCGGGCGTGATGGCGCACGGCGCACCGAAAAAGGGCCACGTCTCGGTCATCAACGGGGGCGGCTCGGGGCACTACCCGACGTTCGCGGGCGTCGTGGGCGAGGGGATGCTGAGCGCGTCAGTTATCGGAGACGTTTTTACCAGCCCATCGGGTGAGCAAGTCTACCGCGTCTCCAAAGCAGTGGACGGGGGCGCGGGCATCCTCTTTTGTGTCGCTAACTATTCGGGCGACGTGATGAACTTCAACATGGCGGGGATGCGCTTAGAGGACGACGGCACCCAAGTCGACAGTGTGCTGATTACCGACGACGTGGCGTCGGGCGGACCGGACGAGCGTGAGAAGCGGCGCGGCGTGGCGGGCGGGTTTTTCGTCTACAAGTGTACGGGCGCAAGCGCGGCGAGAGGCGACAGTCTTAAAGAGGTCAAACACATTGGCGACAAGGTCAACGAGAGAATCCGTACCTACGGCGTCGCGTTTGCGGGCTGTACGCTGCCCGGTCAGAGCGAACCGCTTTTCACCGTGGACGAGGGCGAGATGGAACTCGGTTTGGGCATTCACGGCGAGCCCGGTGTCGAGACGGGCGAGCTGCGCCCCGCGCACGAAATCGCTGACCTGATGATTCAACGCATCTTAGCGGACGCACCCCGAGTCGAGGGCAACCGCGTCGGCGTCATCGTGAATACGCTCGGACGCACGAGCCCCGAAGAGCTGTTCGTCCTCTACGGGAGCGTGCACAAAAAGCTCAGCGGCGACTTCGAAATCTACCGTCCCATCGTCAACCAAGTCGTGTCCTCGCTCGACATGGCAGGCTGCTCGCTGACGCTCTTCTGGTTGGACGACGAGTTGCAGGAGCTTGTCGAAGCGCCAGCGTCTACGCCCGCTTACACCCACACCGGAGGTTAGAGATGTCAGTTGACGTCGTCAAAGCGATTTTTCAAGAGGTCTACAGGGTGATTAGCGAGCACGAGGACGAACTCGGTAAGCTCGACTCGGTGGCGGGCGACGGCGACCACGGCGTCGGCATGGTGCGGGGGCTTAGGGCGGCGCGGCGCTCAGCGGACGCAACCGAGGGTAAAGGTGTCGCCGACGTCATCAGCGACGCGGGCGCAGCCTTTTCGGACGCAGCGGGCGGCTCGTCGGGGGCGCTCGTGGGCATCTTGATCATCACCACCGGCAACAAGCTCCCCGAAGAGGTGACGACGGCGGGCGTGCTTGGGGCGATGCGCTTAGGCTACGAGCGCATGAAAAAGCTAGGCAACGCCGAGCCGGGGCAGAAGACGATGCTCGACACGCTGCACCCCTTTTTAGAGGCGTTGGAAGGCGAGAAGGATAAACCGCTCGCCGAGGCGTGGCAGAGCGCCCTGCCCGCAGCGAAAGAGGGGATGGAAGCGACTAAAGAGATGAAGAGCGAGAAGGGGCGCGCGGCGCAAGTCGGCCGGGGAGAGGGACATCTCGATCCTGGGGCAGTCTCGATGAACTATATGTTGCAAACGGTAGGTGAGGTGCTAAAAGAACACGCCTAGTTCAAAACGAAACCGTAGCGTCTCTTAGCAGGTATCATCTGGTCTGAGGCACCCCCACTGTAGAAAACACTGTTTCACTGCGTGAAAACTTCGTAATTAGCACGCACGTTGTGAGGTGAAATCCCGCTAGCTTCGCTGAGACCTGCGGCACTCTGTCTCAATATGTTTTGGAAGTGCTATCTAATGCGGCGTAGGGGCGATTCATACAGTAATAAATATGTGCCCCTACACGTTCTTAAACTTCCTGTACCTCTTAATTCAATGCGTTCAGGTCCGCCCTCGAATCGCCTTGACGATAAAGAGCAGAATCACCGCACCGGCAATGGCTACAAGCAGGCTCGAGAAATTAAACCCCGAGATGCCTACACCGATAAGCCGTGAGAACACGAAGCCGCCGATGAACGCCCCAATAATGCCCACGATAATGTCGATCAAACAGCCCTGTTGGTCATTTGTGCCGACGATAAGACTGGCAACCCAGCCCGCAAGCGCTCCGAAGATGATCCACAAGATGATACCCATAACGCCTCCTCGCGCTAGTTATAGCAATTAACATGAGTACTGATTGGAATAGCGCAAGTATCATTCTCAAATGTGCGTGCTGCACAGTGTTCTACATCGTGAGAGCGTTTCAAACCAAATGATACTTGCTATATACCTGAAAAGTTAGCGGCTTACCAGCTTAAAAAACCGGCTCGTCTCGCCGTCACTCGTCTCCTCTTGGTACAAAAACGCCAAGTTCTCCTCTTCGAATTTGCTGAAGAATTCGTCCCAGCTTATCTCAGTAAGCGCGTTGCTGTCGCCCTGCTCAAACTCGATGCGCAAGATGCCCGCTTCGTCGCCTTCGGCGGTGCGCTCTACGGTGGCGGGGTGCCCGTTCCTCTCTTCCGCCCACTTCTTGATGGTGTCGTGATCCGTGGTGGTTTTGCTGTCTGCCATCTAAGACTCCTTCTCGACTTCACTCTCGAGTTTTAAGACCTGCGTTCCGTCGTCCTGCTCGATAAGGATGGCGGGGTTGTCTTCGGTGCCGTGTTTCGTGACCTCGCTACCTTTGATCGTCTTCGTCACGTCGTCCTTATGCTTCTCGGTGATTTTACCCGAGGCGCGGCCGTTGCCCCAAGACCAAGAAACGGTGTCGCCTTTGTTATAGCTACCCATATCTACCCTCCATAAAGAACGTAGCAAGAGAAAGCGCGTGAGGATAGCGCGTCAGCACACGGTTTTTCGGGGCGAGCGGGTGCGCTCTCGCCTACACCCGCAAGCCGTGAAGAGGTCTTATGATGAGGCTCGAGGTGCTAAATTGAGCGCAGTTAGGGCGGTTGAGCGAGAGGATGAACCTAGAGAAGAGAAGAGGTCTACTATCGTCGAGGCGAGAGGTCTAGTCAAGCGCTACGGCAACTTGGAAGCCGTCGCAGGTATCGACTTCGACGTTTACGCGGGCGAGTTTTTCGGGATGTTAGGGCCCAACGGCGCGGGCAAATCCACCACCATGCGCATGATCTACCGCGTGACGCCGCTTTCAGGAGGGGCGCTCTCGGTTATGGGGTTTATGGCGGGCGAGGACGATAGGCACATCAAAGCGGGGTTAGGCGTCGTGCCGCAGCTCGACAACTTAGACGAAGATTTGAGCGTGCTCGATAATCTGCTCATCTACGCCCGTTTCAACGAGATCGCGCCCAAAGTGGCGAAAGAGAGGGCGGGGGATTTGCTCGAGTTTTTGGAGCTGAGCAGCAAAAAGTACGCCCAAATCCGCGAGTTGTCGGGCGGCATGAAGCGCCGCCTTACGCTCGCAAGAGGTCTGATGAACGATCCTAAAATCGTGATTTTGGACGAGCCCACCACAGGACTAGACCCGCAGGTTCGCATCACCTTGTGGGACAAGCTGGACGAACTTCGCGCTCAGGGCGTCACGCTCATCATGACGACGCACTACATGGACGAAGCCGAACGGCTCTGCGACCGTCTCGTCATCATGGACCAGGGCGAGGTTGTGGCGGAGGGCTCGCCGCGTCAGCTTGTGCAAGACCACGTGTCGCCCGAAGTGGTGGAGGCGCGGCTCGAGGGGGTGGATTTCGAGAGGTTGGAGGGGACCGTCAACGCCCTCAACCTCTCCGCGCAAAAGGCGGGCGAGCGCGTCAGCATCTTTACGGATGACGGGCGAAAGACGATTGACGACTTGGAGGCGGAAGGGTTTCACTTTAGAAGCGTGTTCGTTCGCCCGGGTAACTTGGAGGACGTGTTTCTCAAGTTGACGGGGCGGGCGCTACGCGAATAGATAGCAATGAGCAATGAGTTGAAAGCAACGAGTCTAGAACCTTCTGCTCATTGCTCATTGCTTTCAACTAAGGAGGCATCATGGGTAAGCAGTATGAGCAGATAAGCAGCGTCCACCAAACCTTTATCGAGGCGCAAAACCTCTTCTTTGTCGGCACAGCGAGCTGTGACGGGCGCGTCAACATTTCACCCAAGGGGATGGACTCTCTGCGTGTACTCAGTCCAAACCGCGTGGTCTGGCTCAGCGTCACGGGCAGCGGCAATGAGAGCGCCGCGCACGTCGCCGAAACCAACCGCATGACCCTCATGTTTTGCGCCTTTGAGGGCCGCCCGATGATCTTACGGCTCTACGGACAGGCTGAGGTAGTTCATCCTAGAGACGCGGCTTGGTCTGACCTCGCGGGCCTCTTTCCTGACCTGCCCGGCACGCGCCAAATCTTCGACCTGAACGTTGACTTGGTGCAGACCTCTTGCGGAATGAGCGTTCCCTTCTTCGACTACGTGAGTGAGCGCGATGACCTCATCCGGTGGGCAGAGCGCAAGGGTGAGGCGAAGCTCGTAGACTATAGGCGCGAAAAGAATGAGGTCAGTTTGGACGGTAAGCCGACGTATCTGTTCGGAGATAGGTCGTTCAATCTGTGAATTCGTTGAGCGAGGTCAAGAGGTATTGAGAAGTAACAAAATTGCACGGAAGTTAAAGAGGTATCAAGTGGCACAATCTTCACTCGGTTCGGCAAGTCGAAAGGGCGGCTACGGCTCCCGCAAGCTCATCTCTCTAACGGGCGCGTGGCGCGTCTGGGAGCGCAACGCCCGCGTCTACAAGCACCGCTGGATGTACTCGCTCGTGCCGAACTTCTTCGAGCCGGTCTTCTACCTCTTGGGTCTCGGGGTGGGCTTAGGGGCGTACGTGTCGGGCGGCGGCACCTTTGAGAACGGCTACGTCGCCTTTATCGCGCCCGGTTTGGTTGCCGCCTCCGCGATGAACGGTGCGGTCTTCGAAACGACGTATAACGTCTTCGTCAAGCTCGATATTCACAGGATTTATGACGCGGTGGTGGCGACTCGTGTGAATATGGAAGATGTCGTCATCGGGGAGACGCTCTGGGCGACGACGCGCTCGGCGATGTACGGCGGCATCTTCCTTCTCATCACGCTCTTTTTCGGCGTACCGCTCACGCCCTGGCTCTTACTCGCGCCCTTCGCCATCATCCTCACGGGCTTCTGCTTCTCCGCCATCGGTCTGGCATTTACGTCTGTCGTGAAAAGCATCGACCTCTTCACCTACTTCTTCATCATGTTCGTCACGCCCTCCTTTCTCTTCTCGGATATCTTCTTCCCCGTCGAGGAGCGTTTCCCCGGTTTTTTGGTGGCGTTCGCCAAAGCGACGCCTCTTTATCACGGTGTTCAGCTTCTGCGCGGCGTCGTGAACGGCGAGGTGGCGGGGCTCGCCTGGAGTGCGCTGTACCTCTTAGGGGTGGGCGCGGCGCTCTGCGCCTTTAGCGTGTGGCGGATGCGTAAGCGGGTAGTTGCATAAAAGAGCAATGAGTAACGAGCAATGAGCAATGAGTAAAAATCTTTAGACTCATTGCTCATTGCTCGTTGCTTTTAACTATCTTTCCCCAACGCCTCAATTGTGCCCACATCCAGAATTCCGCTGACCTCTTCTCGAAGTGCGGCGTTGACTGCCGCCTTCGCCAAGGTCTCGACTGACATTGGGCTGTCCTCTTTGGAAACGCCAGGGATTTTTTGCGCGAACTCAACTGCCTTGCCGACGACGTTGGAGAGAGGGCGTCTAGAGCCGTACACGAGCGACGGGCGTAAGATGACGGGGCGCAGACTTCTTTTCGCGATCTCTTCTTCGGCGCGGCGCTTATGCTCTAGATAGGCTCCGTCCACTGTCGGCGGCGTGGTGGAGGCGGACACGAACACGAACGCGCTTACGCCCGCTCGCTCCGCCTCTTCTACTGCGACGATAGCGGTGTCGCCGTTGATGCGCTCGAAGGTCACGCCCTTATCCGGCTGCTCTTTGAGGATGCCGATAGAGTGGACTACCGCGTCACAACCCGCTAGGTGGGCTCGCCAGAGGTTGGGCTCTAAGACGTTCGCTTTGACCCACGTGACCTCTTTTACCCAGGGCTCGTCTAGGTCAGGTCCACCGCTCCGCGCTACGCCGATGACCTCACACCCTCTTTGTAGCGCAACTTTGCAGACTTCACCGCCGATAAACCCATTGCCGCCTGTTACCAAAAGTTTCGTCATGCCCAACTTTAGGCGATTTGAAGTGTTGAGATTAGAGCAGTACTGACATTGCCGCGAGAGATTGTGGCGCTCTAGCCCCTCGTCTTTATGTGAATCTAATTACTAGCGCTTCTACGTTTCATTGCTACACTTTTCGCAGATATCATCCCTTAGAATGCGTGCTAATTACGCAGTTTTCCGTTAGGAAACGATGTTCCTGTAAGTATAGAGTGTAGCTGACCAGATGATACCTGCTATACAAAGTAAGAAAGAGAACATCGTTTCCGCACCAAAAATGGCAGACTTAGGGCTATGCGTAAGTACCACAATACCTATTTGTTAGATACGCTGATATACCTTATCGACGAAACCTACCCGAGTGATTTTTTTAGATGCGCCTACGATGACGTAGGTCCTGACCCAAGCCGCGCCGCCTCTTTAGAAGAGGAAGCGGCGCGGTGCCTGGTCAACATCATTCTTCAAAACTACAGCGGCGACTCGAGCCCCGAGCGCAACTTACAGCGCGTCGTAGGCGAAGTGGACCGTTTTGCCCGCCTCGTCAGCGAGGTACAGGTGCGGCTCGCTGAAATAGGCCAAACCTGCGGTGACGCTGACCAGATAGAGACGTTGGCGAGCCCAGCTAACAAACCTATCCGTTCGTAACGAGAGAACGCTCCGCCTGACGCTTCTACGTTTGCGCCGCAGTCAAGTCAGTGGCGGCGCTTTAACATGAGTACGAAAGGGGAGAGTATGTACGAACTCAGTATCGAAGCGCCTAAACTCGCGGTGATTCGCACCGACGGTAAGGTGAGCGAAGAGGATTACGAACGGGTGGTGCCGAGGCTCGAGGAGCTTATCCAAGAGCACGGCAAGGTCAGGCTACTTTTAGACATCACCCAGTTTGAAGGCGCAACGCCCGGAGCCTTATGGGAAGACCTCAAGTTCGACGCGAAGCACCTGAACGATTTCGAGAAAGTCGCCGTGGTCGGAGACGAAAGCTGGGAAGACGCGGCAACTGAGCTTGCTTCACCTCTTACCGAAGCCAAAGTGAAAACCTTTGGGCCGGAGGAAGAGGGACAGGCGCGGACCTGGGCGAGAGGTTAGTCTCTCATTAGAAATATGCTGTACCCCACCGTGAGCGTTCCGTAAATCAGCACCGCGCCCCAGCCCACCGGACCCGTCACGCCGCGAAACTGCCCGATGATGCTGACGATAAAGCCCATCACGCTGGCGACGAGTAGAACCAGTGCGGCGGTGCGCTTAAACTCAGCGCTGCCGATGCGCCCCGCCGCTAACGCGACGCCGCCGATGCCCAAAAACGCCGCGCCCAAAAGCTGCGTGACGAGGTTGATGGCGGGGTTCGCGGGCGTGCCGAAGAGGACGAGCATGACGCCCGGCGCAAATAAAAAGGTAACGGCGGTTAGGAGCGTGACGATTCCGTGGAGGATAAAGAAGAGGTTGAAAGACATAGCGCTATTGTCGCTGTTTTACCGGGCGAAGAAGGCGGTGCGAGGAACAGTGAGCGATACTCAGTAAGCCCTTGTTACATGTAGCAGGTATTATCTGGTCTGAAACACCCTCACTGTAGAAAACACTGTTTCACTGCGTGAAAACTTCGTAATTAGCACGCACGTTGTGAGGTGAAATCCCGCTAGCTTCGCTGAGACCTGCGGCACCCTATCTCAATATGTTTTGGAAGTGCTAGTGGCTCATGGGTTATCGTCACTGATTGGACCACACGAGGTTGCGCTTCGCTGACGCCGCCGCGTTTCGTAGGCACCTAGACACGTGGGCATCTCGCTCGTGGGCTCATTTTTTGTGGTTTCTCACTCGGCTTAACCTACTTCGAATTCCAAAGGAACGTTCATGGATAAGGACACAACCCGGACGCCCACCCCGACTTGGTGGAAGGAGAGCGTCGTCTACCAGATTTACCCGCGCAGCTTCTATGACTCAAAGGGTGACGGCGTCGGCGATTTGCGCGGCGTCATTCAGAAGCTCGACTACGTCCAAGATTTGGGCGTCGACGTGGTCTGGCTGTGCCCGGTGTACGAGTCGCCCAACGACGATAACGGTTACGACATCAGCGACTACAGAGCTATCGCTGAGGAGTTCGGCACGCTGGACGACCTGGACGAACTCCTCAGCGAGTTGCACGGGCGCGGCATGAAGCTCATCATGGATTTAGTCGTCAGCCACACCAGCGACGAGCACCCCTGGTTCGTAGAGTCGCGCAAATCTAAAGACAACCCCTACCGCAACTTTTACATCTGGCGTTCCGGTCGAGAGGGGCAACCCAACAACTGGCGCTCACTCTTCGGCGGCTCGGCGTGGCAGTATGACAAAACCACGGGCGAGTACTACCTCCACCTCTTTTCTGCGAAGCAGCCTGACCTCAACTGGGAGAATCCGGCGGTCCGTAGCGCCATCTATGAGATGATGCGGTGGTGGCTGGACAGGGGCATCGACGGGTTTCGCCTAGACGCTATCAACCTCATTTCTAAAGCGCCGGGGCTGCCTGATGCGCCCGCCACGAGCGAGAGTCGCTACCAGTTTCCCGGCTCGCTCGTTTTTAACGGACCCCGGCTCTACGAGTTTCTGCGGGAGATGAAAGAGGAGGTGCTCAGCCACTACGACGTACTCACCGTCGGCGAAACGGGGCTCATCACGGTAGAGCACGCCATTGAGCTGACCCATGAGGAGACTGGCTCGCTCAACATGCTCTTCCAGTTCGAGCACTTAGAACTCGATAAAGACAGCAGCAGCGACACGCCCGACTGGAGCCAAGTACCTTGGAGCCTCGTGGAGTTAAAAGAGGTGCTGACACGCTGGCAGCTCGAGCTAGACGGGGGCTGGAACGCCCAGTTCTTCAACAACCACGACCTGCCCCGCGCGGTCTCCCGCTTCGGCGATGACGGCGCGTACCGCGTCCAATCCGCCAAACTTCTCGCCGCGCTCACGCATATGCTCAAGGGGACGCCCTACATCTATCAAGGCGAGGAGATCGGCATGACGAACGCCGCCTTCGACTCCATCTCCGACTACCGAGACGTGGCGACGCTCAACATGTACCAAGAACTCGTTGAAAAGGGGACGGACCCTCAAGAGGTGCTGGCGCTCATCCAGGCAAAGAGCCGCGACAACGCCCGTACGCCGGTGCAGTGGAACGCCTCGCGTCACGCGGGCTTCACCGAGGGCACGCCTTGGATAGAGGTCAACCCGAACGCTAAAGATATCAACGTAGAGAATTCTCTCGGTGACCCCGAAAGCATTCTCGCCTTCTATAAAACGCTCATCGAACTGCGCAGAGCGCATCCCGTCATCATCTACGGCGCGTACGATCTGCTGCTAGCGGAGCACGAGGAGATTTATGCGTTTACCAGGACGTTAGAAGGAACGCGCTTGCTCGTTATCTTGAACGTCTCGGAGAACACGCCCACGTTTAAGCTACCGAGCGACGTACAGTTTGCGGAGAAGACGTGTCTAATCAGCAACTATGAGGTCGAGCCGAGTGAGGATATTCGCGAAGTGAAGTTGCGGGCGTTCGAAGCTCGAGTCTACCACCTTGCGTGAGGTGACAAGTTCGCCTCGAGCTTTTAACTACAACCGCTTCGCTCAGCCATTTTGGGGTCTGTTTAGGAGAGCGTCGGAGCGCGGAACGCTTCTCTGCGAGGTTGAAGAGCCAAACCTCCGGGGTTCCTGCGGCGTAACAACTTCACCCGTCGGTCTTTGAGGAGCGCCGTGACTCTACCATACACCTCTTGTGAGTGGCGGCTTGGACTCGAGCCTCAAACTATAGGGGACAAAAAAATCGCCAGGGACCTTTTGCAGTTCTTTGCAACGTCCTCAGCGCGTATATAGTTTAAGTATACACCCGTATGCGCTATTCGTCAAGAGGTTGCACCCGAACCTGGACAGAAGGCTGCATAACACTTTTCAGATTTGCCCAACGACCTCTTTAGAGACAGAGAAATCACCTCTCTAAGAACCCGAAGCGGTTTTCACCGTTCTGAACAGACTTGACTTAGTTTCATTTGGGTTTCAAGTTGCAGCCGAGTCGCTTAGGCTCGAGCCCTCACACCCATATCTTCCTACTTCAAATTCGGTCAAACCTTGTTTTAGGGCGTCCAAAGGGCGTTTAATGAACTTATGACTTCTGTATTATCCGAGCACGCAAGCTTTGCAGGTATCCAAAAGGCAGCGGAGCGTTTAGAAGGAACCGCTGTGCGCACGCCGCTCATCCGTTTACCCTTCTATGAAAACGTCTACGCCAAAGCGGAGAGCTTGCAGCTCACGGGCTCGTTCAAGCTGCGCGGGGCGTACAACTTTCTCGCGTCGTTGGGTGAAGTGCGAGAGAGGGGGGTGGTGGCGTTCTCGAGCGGCAACCACGCCCAGGGCGTCGCCTGCGCCGCGCACCTCTTCGGCGTGAGCGCGACCATCGTCATCCCCGATAACGCACCGGGCACCAAGGTGCAGCGCACTGAAGCGTGGGGCGCGGAGGTGGTGCGCTGTGAAAGTCGGAGCGGCGAGCGTGAGCGCGTGGCGCGTGAACTCGCCCAAAAGACGGGCAAGACGCTCGTGCCCCCCTTCGACCATCCCTGGATCATCGAAGGGCAAGGCACAGTGGGCTTAGAAATCGCCGAGGACTTGCCCCGAGTTGCCAACGTCTTGGTCTGTTTAGGTGGCGGCGGTTTGTTGTCAGGTATCGTAACCGCTCTCCGCGAACGCTGCCCCGACGCGCAAATCATCGGTGTCGAGCCCGAACTCGCCGCTGACGGCAAGGCGTCGTTCGACTCAGGCGCGCTACAAACGTGGGATATGGCGCTCACTTCGCGGACGGTGGCGGACGGTGTGAGAACGCAGAGCTTAGGCGAGCACACCTTTGCAATTATTCGGGAGAAAGTGGCGGGTATCGTTACGGTGTCCGAAGAGGCGATTTTAGAGGCGACGAGGGACTACCTCACCGACGTCAAACTCGTTGTCGAGCCGACCGGCGCGATTACCTTGGCAGCGTATCGGCGGCTTTTGGAGGGTCCGGTAGACGGTCTCAGTCTGAAGGAGGGACCGACCGTTCTGCTCGTGAGCGGCGGCAACGTGGACCCGGCGAGGCTAGCTGATATTCTAAGTGGGTAGCTCGCGCGTCTTGCTTTCTAACTGCTTCAAACACTGACGGGCTATCGCGGATTCGGTTAAGTGTACTTATAGCATCTCCACGTTTCATTGCTGTAGCAATGAAACGTGCTTGTCGGATGCGTTCACGAAGTCGCCAGTGGGAGCGAAGTGACGCGCAAGCCTTGAAGAAATAGTGTACGAAGTTCTGCGAAGCAACGCCCTCACTTGGTGCAGCGAAGCGTGGAACTGCTGTTAATTTGCAGAAACACATAGACCCACTGTGAACGAACGCATTTCTTTATCCAAAGCTCTTAGCGGTTAGGTCTTGGCTTAAAAGCTTTGGCTAACGGCTAAAAGCCAGGGACTAATGGCTCGATGTTGAAACTTCTGACAGTTGATGAGTCAATGCGAGAGATAAGGTTAGAACTCGAGCCCGTCCAGAGTCTTAACACATGAAGTGGTAGAGGCGTACTATAATCGTTGCATATGCCTTTCGGTCCACTCGTTACCCTCATGCTCCTCGTCTATATCTTATTTCTCGGCGTCGTGCTGACGCTGTGGTTCATCCTCTCGCCGGGGCGCAAGCCCGACACACAGGAAAACGTACGAGAGGACGTGCAAAACGCCGAGCAGGACGAGGCTGAATTTTGGAACCTTCAGCGGGAGAGACCTACGCGCGCGGAGGAGCGGAGTGCGAAACGCTCGGCTCGAGTTTACGCGGGCTCCAGCAACGACGAGGTGCGCGGCGCAAACGCAAAAGCGAATAGGGCGAGCGAGACCGGAAGGGAAAAGGTTGAGACGAGCAGGCGGGCGTGGAATACCGGCGCAAGAACTAGAACGAGAGACACGCGGGCGAGGAACCCTGAAACGAGGGATGCGGGAACAAGGGACACCGAGAGAGATACTGAGGCGAGAAACGAGGACGCAAAGCGTACACCTGCGCCTAGCACCGCAACGACCAAGAAGCGCAGCAGCGACGCCTTCGAAGACTTTATCCGCTCCAGAAACGACGACTTCGAGTTTTAGATGAAGGCGTTAGACAGTCTCAGGAACATCAGCACCACGGGCGGGCTCTTCAACATCCTCCGTGAGGTGGACTTAAGAGCGGTGCAGCTCGAGGCTGAGCAGCGCTTCTCCCTGCTGATTTTAGGCGACTATGCCCTCACTCAACTCGTCGCCGAGACGCTCTGCGTCGCGAAAGGTGAGGAGCGGGCGGGCTACGTCCACCCCTGGCTCACTCAAGCGCCTTTCGGCGCGGACGACACGGATAACTTAGACACTGACTTGGCGCTTCTCCTCGTCGCCGCGCCCGCTAAGTCCACCGAACTTTCTGCAAGGTCTACAGAATTATCTACTCAATCCCCACAAACTTATACAGCGCCGACGCTCGACAAGGCGGCGACGCAAGCCCTCGAGAATCTAGCGCGGCGCGGTGTGCCCGCTGTCGTCGTTTTCATAGGCGCAGAAAGCGCGGCCGAAGAGGTTCCCCATAAGCGTGAGGCAGCGCGGGTCCGTTTAGGTAGGCCGAGCGTCCCCACGTGGCGAGGTGACGTCGAAGCGGTGCTCGTCCCGGCGGTTCTGAGCGCTCTACCCTCTAGGTATCACCTCTCCTTTGCCCGCCACTTGCCCCGCTTCCGAGACGCGGTGATGCGCGCGCTCATCGACGAGACCTCCCGCGCGAACGCCGTCTACGCCACCTCGACGGGCCTCGCGCAAGTCGTCCCTATCTTAAACATCCCCATCAGCGCCGCCGACATGGTGGTGCTGACTAAAAATCAGCTCATCATGGCGTATAAAATCGCGCTTGTTGCGGGTAAAAAAGGGCAGCCGCAAGAGGTCATGGGCGAACTTATCGGCGTGCTGGGGGGCGGCTTTCTCTTTCGGCAGGTGGCGCGGCAGCTCATCGGACTCGTGCCGGTCTGGGGCATTGTGCCGAAAGTTGCGGTGTCGTACGCGGGCACGTGGGCCATCGGTCAGAGCGTGCAGCTCTGGGCGACGCGGGGCAAGGTGCCCGACCAGGAGGACTTGCGCGGGTTTTATGACGCGGCGTTGGAGCGCGGGCGGGCGTTCGCTAAGCGGTTGACGAACCGGGGTGAAGAGGTGGAGCTAGAGAACGGAGCGGTGGCGGGTGAACTGGAGGCACCTGATGAGAAGAGGTGGCGCTTGCGACTACCTAGCTTTAGGCGCACCTCCCCAAAAGTGTCACCTGAGCTGCCGCCTTCGGAAGAGGACAACTCTTAACTTTATGTATATGAGCCGTGAGGAATTTTATCTGTTTGGTGCTGTCATAGCGGTGCTCAGTGCATTTCTCAGTTGGCTTCTTAGCAATATTACCGAGTCACGCCGACGAAGGCACGAAGAGAAGCTAGCAATACAAGAGGCGCTAAGAAAGCATGATATTGAAAAACTTGAAGAGTTGGAGGAGCTTCTTGCTGACCTTAGGAGAAGTCTTGAAAATAACATGAACCGAGCTAGACTCGATGAATTCATCTTAGAAGTTGAACTGCGCGTTATAATGGTTTCACCTAATCTCGCGGTTTCTCGAGATTTAGAACAGGCTATCGCACAGTTGCACTTGGCAGTCAGAGACACTATCAACGCAAAAAATAAAATTTCTGAAGGAGAAAGAGTAGACAAGTTTTGGGTAGAAAGTGATCTGCGTCGAGCAAAGAAAGATGTAAATCGTGAAACCATCTACCTTTTAGGCACATACCGGGCGCAGATATTAGGGGAAGCGCGAAAGCAGCGCAAAATTCGTCGGAGTAAATCTACAAGTTGGTTTCAACAAACATTGAAACAGATGTACCGTTTTGAAAGGCTGTTTAATTATCTTGAGGATTGGTACACCTTTGTACGAAAGCGCGTAAAGAAGAAAGAATCAATTTAGTTTTGCAACAGGTGATTGGGTGTTCAGGGTTTCCAACCTTCTTATTTAGAAGCTTCCTACCACTTCCCGTGTCAAGATAGAGACAGACCAAAGCCAAAGTCTGTATCATCCTCTTACATAAGGAGACCGACATGAAACGACTGACCTTTAAGGGGGCGCACGGGGACACGCTAGCGGCGCGGCTCGAGCTGCCGCAAGGCGAGCCCAAAGCCTACGCGCTCTTCGCCCACTGCTTCACCTGCTCGAAGAACCTAAACGCCGCCGTGAACATCAGCCGCGCCTTAGCCGAGGCGGGCATCGCCGTGCTGCGCTTCGACTTTACGGGTCTGGGCGAGAGCGAGGGCGACTTCGCCGACACGAACTTCTCGTCGAACGTGGACGATTTGGTAGCGGCGGCGGAGTTTTTGGAGGAGCACTACGACGCGCCGCAACTCCTCGTCGGGCATTCGCTGGGCGGCGCGGCGGTCTTGCAGGCGGCGCACCGCGTCCCGTCGGCGAAAACTGTAGCGACGCTAGGCGCACCGAGCGAGCCCGAGCACGTTACTAAACTTTTGGAGAGTAGCCGCGAAGAGATCGAGCGCGAGGGCGTCGCGGAGGTGTCGCTCGCGGGGCGTGGCTTTACCATCAAGAAGCAGTTTTTGGACGATCTGCGCACCTCGCACATGCGCCGCGTTATTCATAAACTGGGTAAGGCGCTGCTCGTGCTGCATTCGCCCATCGACAACACGGTAGGCGTGCAGAACGCGGCGGATATCTTTATCACCACTAAGCACCCCAAGAGCTTCGTGTCGCTGGACAACGCGGACCACCTCTTGACGAGGGACAGAGACTCCTGCTACGCGGGCGCGGTCATCGCGACGTGGGCGGCGAAGTATCTGGACACACGCCCAGAAAAGAGGGCGCAGCCGACGTGGGCGGACGACATCGGCAGGAAGCGCACCGTCGCCCGCACCGAAGAGACCTTCCGCACGGAAGTGCTCACGCACGGCGAGATGCTCCTAGCGGATGAGCCCGAGTCGATGGGCGGCACCGACACCGGACCGACGCCGTACGACTACCTCGCCGCCGCGCTGAGTTCTTGCACCTCCATCACGCTGCGCATGTACGCAGACCGCAAGGAGTGGCCCTTAGAGGCCGTCGAAGTCGAAGTAAAGCACAAAAAAGTCAAAAGCGAGAACGGCAATGGCAAACCCACCCGACATGACCACTTCGACCGCGAACTCAAACTCTACGGCGACCTCGACGAAACGCAGCGCGAGCGACTTTTAGAGATTGCCGAGCGCTGCCCCGTTCACCGCACCTTGGAGTCGCAAGAGGTTGAAGTCGCCACGAGGCTCGTTGGAAGCTAATGTAACTATAGCGGTTATCGGAAGCACTGAGAAGCGAATCACGCGGATTTCACAGTTTGCTGTAACGGAACCTCATCCCCTAAAGTGTGTGCTGAGCAGTGTTTTCTACAGTGAGAGTGTTGCTTCGCTTACGAAGCTTCCCTCCGGGAATGGCTTCGCGCACTCTGACCAGCTCCGAGCGAAGTGAGACAGCCTTTGATACCTGCTATAAACCCCGCTTCATGAAAGCGCGACCTCTCGCTCATGTTGGGCTCATAAAATAGGGAGACGAACTGGGCTAAGTGGAGAGGAACGATAAGAATGAGAAGGGTCAATATAGGGCTGCTGCTTGCGCTGCTAGGTCTTTTGGCGGGCTGCGAAATCACGTTGGTTGATGGTGGACCGTCACCGAGCCCTAACGTGGAACGGCTCGAGGTCTACGACGCCCGCTACACTACCAACTACCGCGACCGTAGCGGACGCAACTACATCTGCGACAACATAGAAACGCCCCTGACGTACGAGTTTTCGTATGACGGCGACTTGGACTCCTGGAAGCTCTACCTAGAGGGGAGTCGCGGCGGCGTCACCGAGTCGAAGCGGTTGACGCCCAGAAGCTCGAGCGTTGAAGTGTCCGAACGCGGCTACATCCGCGACAGGTACGCCATTCCTCGTTACGCAGCACCCTTATCCGTGCAGACGGACTCGGAAACGAACCTAGAAACGCAAGACATCATCGTCGTCTTCGAACCCGACGTCATCGGGGAGAGCAAACTTTACCTCGAGGTGGAGGACGAGGCGGGGCGCACGAAGACCTTTGAGACTAGGTGGCTGCCGATTGCGGATAATTGTCCTTAAAAACAGCAATGAGAACAAACAGTTAAAAGCAATGAGCTGAAAGTAAAAGCCTAAAGGTTTTCACTCATTGCTCATTGCTCGTTCCTCATTGCTGCTTTTTCAAATCCGCCGTCCCTCGAACGTCGCGTGAGTCCGCAGATAGCGCAACCAACCGCGCAAGCTCAGCGGACCTAAGTCGTTGTGCGGAACGCGCGTCGTTCCGTTAATGTCGGTCTCCGCCAAATAACGTGCCAACTTGACGGTTTCTTGGCGCGTCGTTCCGAATTTGGTGATGAGTTCATCCCAGGTGGCGGTGTCAGCGGGCTTGTAGGCGTGGTGCGCGTCGCTGAAGGCGGCTTCGGCGCTGCGCACGCCGCTCTCGCCGCCGTAGCGAACCGCGAGCCACAAGCGGCGCTGTCCCCAGCGTTCGATGCCGATGATGTGACGCAACGTTCGCTTCTGCTCGGGCGTACCTTCAGCCTTTACGAGACGCTCCTCTAAACGCTGCCCCGAAGTCTCCAGCTTCTGCGCCATCTGCTCGAACTTGCGCCGCTTCGCAGGTAGCTCGATGAGCACCTGCACGGCTGCACTTCTGACTCTCGTTTGGATACTCATTAGACGACAGTCTATCTGAAAAGGGGCGGGGGCGCACATGGAACCGACACGCCTAGAGATTAAAGCTCGGACGGCTGCAAGTCGGCGACTTTGACGCCGCCACCCGAACGTTTCGCTTCGTACATCGCCATGTCCGCACTGCTCATGAGCGCCCCTAAGGTGCCGCCCTCCTCGGGATACTCCGCCACGCCGATGCTCGCGCCGATATGGACAGATCGTCCCTGCACGTCGAAGGGTTCCGCGAAGGTCTCTAAGTAACGCTCCCCTACCGTCCTCGCGCTCACGTCGCCCTCGACGAGCGCGACGAATTCGTCGCCGCCTAGACGCCCCAAAAGGTCACTCGAGCGTACCCTCGCCCTGAAGCGCCGCGTCACCTGCACGAGTAAGTCGTCGCCAGCGGCGTGTCCTTGGGTGTCATTGACCTCTTTGAAACCGTCTAAGTCGATATAGATGAGGTACATCTTGCGTTGGTGCCGCCGTGCAAGCGCCAGGAGCGTCTCGGCTTGCTTTTCGAAAAAGAGGCGGTTTGCGAGTTCGGTCAGGGCGTCTTGATACGCGAGTTGCTCCATCGTCTGCTCTTTTTGGGTCTGCTCAGTGACGTCTTTCATCACACCGACAAAGCGCCTCGGCTGGTGCGCGGTGCCGTCCCTCTCGAAGCTGCATTTTCCTTGTGCAAGAAGCCAGCGCGGTGAGTAGAACGCGGTGGGGCGAAACCTCACCTCGAAGGTGCCGTTGCTCGCGGGGGTCAGCGCGGCGCGAACCGCGCCCCACACGTCGGCGCGGTCTTTAGGATGGATGCGCTCCAACACCTCTTGGTAGCGCACCCGCTTAGGCGCGCCAAGAAGTTCGCGGCAGCGTGCGTCGAAGCGCAGCAGACCCGTTCTCATATCCAGGCTCCAGGTGCCCAACGCGCCCGCCTCGAGCGCGAATGCGAGCTGCGACTCCCGCTCCTGCAGCGCAAGCGCTTCGCGTTTGCGCTGCGTGTTGTCGCGCATAATCTTGGTGAATCCGATGAGCGTGCCCGCGTCGTCATAAAGCGACGTCACGATGCCCAGCGCCCAGAAGAGGCTGCCGTCCGCTTTGAGGTGCCACCGTTCGTCCTGCACCCGCCCGGTTTGCTGAGCGATATGCATCTCCCGCCCAGGAAGTTCCGCGTCGCGGTCTGCTTGGGTATAGATGATATGTAGCTTCTGTCCGATAAAAGACGCTTCGTCGTAACCGAGAATACTCTCGACGCCGGGTTGCCACGTCAGAATCGTTCCGTCTGTATCGGCAACGAAGACGGCGTACGCCTCGAGACTGTCCAGAACCACCTGCTGCCAGTTGCCGAGTTTTTTTTGCGTCAAGGTGCTTTCCACGCTGCTAGAATATCACCTCGTTCACGAGACAAAACGCTGCGCGTTACGTGTTCTGTTGGGGAGTATGGACACACCGAGCGGCAACATCAGCGCGTCAGCTTGTCCAAAATTGCGCGCCGCATTACCCTTCCTGTGACGCCCGGCGCAAGACGTCCTATGGACGCCATGACCTTATTGCTGAGACCGGGCACGAGGACGGGACGCTTAGCGCGGACGGCGCGGACGATCTTTTGTGCCAGGACATCCGGCGGCATCCGGCGGGACTCGAGGCGCTTGTCTGAAGCCCCGCCTGGGCTATACTTCGCCGCGTGCGGCGTGCGCGTCGGACCGGGGTAAACGGTGAGCACATGAATCTCTCGCGGCGCGAGCGCTACCGACAAGCTCCGCGCGTACGCCGCGAGTCCCGACTTACTCGCCGCGTAGACCGCCGCGCCGGGGTAGCCGACAAAGTGCGACAGCGACGAGATGAAAACGAGTGAACTGCCGCGCTTCAAGACCTCTTGGCGGAGCAGGTGCGCCGTGAGAAGAAGAGGAGCGCTCAAGTTGACCTCCAAAACAGAGCGCTGACGAGAGAGGTCCGAGTTTACAAACGCGCCTACGTGGTTGATGCCTGCGCTGTGGATGAAGACATCGAGAGGTGAACCTTGTGCGAGTTGGGTGGCGAGGGACTCGAGCCTTTCCCGCTCACCTAAATCCACCTGGATGAAAGAGAACGGCTCCCCGAGTTCTTGTGCGACTGCCGCCAGACCATTCTCATCACGGTCAACGCCCACAACTTCAAAACCTTCGGCAACGTACGCCGCCGCAAGCGCGCGCCCAATACCACTCGCCGCACCCGTAACCGCGCACCGCTTCACCCTCCAGACCTCTTCGCCCGGTACCGCATCAACCTATCAAGAGGTCCGGCGAGGTACGTACCCGCGAAGCGCAGCACTTTGTTGTTCACGCCGATCGTCACGTCTTTGCGAGGACCCGCAATCGCCCTATAGACCTCTTCCGCCACCTTCTCCGCGCTCGGAAACCGCTCGACGTTGAACGTCCCTTCGGGCACGCCGCTCTTCGCGTGCATCTCGGTACGGATTGCGCCGGGGTGGATGGTCTGCACCTCCGGTGCACCTCTCGCCTCGAGCCGCAAGTTCCGCGCAAGAGCGTCTAAAGCCGCTTTGGAGGAGCCGTACGCCGCGTACTCCGGCGCGGGTACGTCCGCCACGACAGAACTGATAAAGACGACCTTTCTCGTGCGAGCGCTCAGTGCGTGCGTCAGGGCGATGGGGGCGAAGAGGTTGACCTCGAGGAGCGCCTCGACCTCTCCCTCCGAATGCTCCGCGACATCGCCGTAGAGCCCGACGCCCGCGTTGTGGATGAGGAGCAGGGGCGCGTCGATTTGGGCGTGTTGTAGGAACTCGAGGATGACGTCGACCGAGCCAGATTGCGAGAGGTCCGCTTGGCAGTAGTTTTGAGGCGTGAAGAAAGCGTCCAACTTAGAGAGGGGTTTGCGCCCTACCAACACGAGCGGCGCACCTTTAGAGGCGTAGAGGCGGGCTAGCTCGAGACCTAGCCCGCTCGTCGCGCCCGTCAGGAGCACCGTACCTGATACCGTACCTGTCACCGAGCCGGGCATCCGCGCTTACTTCTCGACTTTGTCTTTTTTATGGTCTTTATGCTTGAAGAGTCCGCGCAATCGCCCCAAAAGGTTCTCGTGCTCCTCGATGCCTTCGTCCACCTCGTCGGCGTACGCCTCGAGTAGCTCCCTCGCTTTTGCGCTGAGCCGTTTGGGGACTTGCACGTCCGCCGTGACGATGAGGTCGCCCGTGCCGATCTTTTGCAAGCGGGGCATCCCTTTGCCGCGCAGACGGAACTCCGTGCCGGGCTGCGTGCCAGGTGGAATGCTCAGCGCTTCGGGTCCCTCCATCGTCGGAATCTCGAAGGCGCACCCCAACGTCGCTTGCGCCAAGCCGAGCGGCAGGGCGTAGCGCAAGTGGTCGCCGTCCCTGGTGAAGTGGGGGTGAGACTCCATGTCGATGTAGACGTACAAGTCGCCGTTTCTCGCGCCGTCGATGCCAGCGTTGCCCTCGTTCGACAAACGCAAGCGGTAGCCCGCGTCGATGCCTTTGGGCAGGTTGACCTCTACTGTCTCTCTTACACGCTGCCGTCCGCTGCCCACACACTTGCCGCACGGCGTGATGACGACTTCGCCCAAACCGCGACACTGCGGGCAGACCTGGTTGGTCACAACCGTGCCGAAGAACGACTGCGTCTGCGCGCGCACCTGCCCCGCACCGCGACAGGTCGGGCAGGTCTCGCGCCCTTCGCTGCCGGGCTCGGCTCTCTCTCCGTCACAGCGGTCACACACGCCTAAACGCTCCACCTCTAGGGGAACGCTCTCGCCCGCCCTCGCCTGCTCCAAGGTAATGCTCAGCGACGCCTCCAAATCCTCGCCCGGCTGTCCACGCTGCCGCGCCCTACCAAACCCTGCCCCGCCGAAGCCGCCGCCCGCGACGCCCCCGCCGAAGACCGACGAGAAGATGTCGAAGATATCGCCGGAAAACGCCGCTTGCGGGTCAGCGGAGCCGTAGCGGTCGTAGCGCGTGCGCTTCTCCGGGTCGGAGAGAACCGCGTACGCCTCGTTGAGGCTCTTAAAGGTCTCCTCCGCCTCTTTGTCGCCAGGGTTCTTGTCGGGATGATATTTCAGCGCGAGCTTTCGGTACGCGGCTTTGATTTCCTTCGCGTCCGCGCTCTGTGAGACGCCGAGTAGCTCGTAGTAATCTGCCATTTGCGTAGTATAAAGGAGGTGCGGGGGTGGGCGGGTAGTCCTCGTGCGTGGTGGCGCGGAGGATGTGGAATTGTGTACGTCGGAGTGGCTCGAGCTATGCTCCGAAACAGCCTCGCCTGCCGAGATTAAGTAGCGATGCTAAGAAGTGCTACACCTCAAAGTACCGCTTGAGCTTAGGTAGATTCTCAAAAGCTTCAAAGAAAATACTGAAAGGACCTCATAATGGACGATACTACCTTTTCCGGCTTGGATTTCACCGATTTAGAAGAGATCGAAACCATTGCCCGCTTGCACCAGAGCGCACCGCTCGAGCACGGCTGGATCGAAGGTTATGAGGTCAAGGAAGCGTCGGTCGAACAGATTTACACTGTTTTGTCGAATTCGTCAGGTAGTGCTAAAACGCATGTGGTGGTGGCTCGAGACAAGGAGGACAAGCTCGTAGGCTTTCACTGGGTCAGCGTTGAGGACGAAGGAGGCGAGACGGTAGCTCGCATCGAATCTCTGTGGGTAGACCAAAGGCATAGACGAAAAGGGATTGCTCGAGAACTCAAGCGGTTGGGGGAAGCTTGGCTGAGGGAGCACGGCGCTAAGCGTATTACTACAGGTGTCTTCTACGTGAACAAAGCGATGATCGAGCTTAATCTTAAAGAGGGGTTTACCCCCTGGCAGGTGCAAATGACGAAAGAATTGTGACCGAGACATTGGATTGGAGGACATATACCTTCATCTTTACCTTGCTGACAAAATAGAGTTCGCTCATGCGGTAGAATGAATGACATGCGCATTCAAGAAAACTACAGCAAACTAGGTGAGGATGATGATTTCGACATCGCGTTTTGGCAGAGCCAACCTCCCGAAGTTTTGTTCGAGGCAGCGTATCAACTGGTCAAAGACTATCTGCTCCTGAAGGAAGGCTATGCTGGCGAGCCCCGAATTCAAAGAACTATTGAGTCTTTTGGGAAAATATGAAGTTCGCTGCACGCAAACCTTGAAATTGGAGTAACCACTGTGCGCAAACAGCTAACAGCCATCATCGAACGCGAGCAAGAGGGTTACGTCTCGCTTTGCCCAGAACTCGACATCGCTAGTCAAGGCGATACGGTTGAAGAGGCGCGGGAAAACTTACGAGAAGCGCTCGAGCTTTTCTTTGAAACCGCCTCACCCACTGAGATTGAGCAGCGTCTCCACGAAGAGGTGTACATCACCCGCTTAGAGGTCGCGGTTGGGTAAACTGCGCGTTCTCTCCGGGAAAGAGGTCTGTGCGATTCTCGAGCAGTATGGCTTTACTCAAGTGCGGCAGCGCGGCAGCCACATCGTGATGCAAAAGCGGTTGCTTGAGACAACGACAACTGTACCCGTCCCTAATCACGCTGAGCTTCGAAGAGGTACACTTCAATCCATCATTCGGCAGTCTGGTGTGCCTAGAAGCGCGTTTGAATCGTAGAGAGTTACCTCTCGGTACCTCGAGCCCGCCCCAAAATAGCCCCCAACAACCTCTCGCGCACCGCCTCCACCGAAAAGAGGTCCGCTTGGCGTTTCTGCGCGGCGCGCGACATCGCCTCGTACCGCTCGGGACGTTCCAACACCTCTACAAGTCGCTCTGCTGCGCCCTGCGGGTCATCTAAGTTCCAGTAGTGTCCCTCTGCGCCGTCGTGAAAGACCTCAGGGACACCGCCAACAGGCGCAGCGAAGACGGGTTTGCCCACCGCCATCGCCTCCAAGAGAACGATGCCGAAGCTCTCCATGTGCGCGGCGTGGACGTAGGCGCGGTGCTCGGGGATGAGGGTCCAGGCTTTAGGCGTCGCACCAGTAAAGGTGACGAAGTCTTGCAAACCGAGTTTGTCGGTGAGTTCCTCCAACCTCTTTCGCTCGGAGCCGTCACCGACGATGCTCAGTGTGTAAGGGTAGCCCGCACGGTGTGCGGCGGCTACTGTGCGGAGCAAGAAGGCTTGATTTTTGCGGGGTTCCAGGGTGCCGATGGTGATGAGGTCAGTTTTAGGCGGTGACGTACTTCGCGTCGCCGTCTGCACGAAGTTCGGCACGACGTGACGCGGCACGTCTTTTATAGCGGGAACGGCTCGGAGAACCTGCTGCTCCATGAAGCGTGAAACGAAGACCAAACGGTCCATACGGGGCAGGGCGCGCCGGTCTCGAGCCGTCATCTGCTCGTACACGCGGCTCTTACGGGTAATGAACCCTTTGCCCACCCACTCCTCCGCCATAGAGAGGTTGACGTGAATCGCAAGGACGATTTCGAGGTCATAACCCTCGTCTTTAAGCGACAGCGCCGCCTCCACGCTGACGGGGTCTTGGGCGTACACGAGGGTGGACGTATGAGGACCCAGCCGCCTCTTTAGGGCGCGGCGCATCAGCAGCAAACGGGCGCGTTCGTAGTACCAGGCGTGGACGGGACCGCCCAACTTCTCCAGTCCTTTGCCTACACCGAGTAAGGGATAGGTGAGCGCGGCGGGGGCGGCGAAGGGTGATATGACATCGGCCCGCAGTCCCACCTCTTTGGCAACCTCTAACAGCACGTTGAAGTGTTTTTGAATGCCGCCTATCGTCCCAGTTGGGCGGTGCAAGGTGGCGATGACGATGGGTTTAGTGGTGGGTTCGGTGGAGGAGGTGTCAGCCACCTCTTTAACTACCTCGTTTGATGTCGCCATAAATTTACTGGCTAAGGTTAAGTTCAGCAGAGGCGGCGTCACGTTCAAGACTTAAAGGTTTTATGTTGCCTGCTGCCTTCCGCCTTTTCATATTCTTCTTAACAGTGTTACCTGAGCGTCCGCACCTCATCTGTACACGTAGCCTTCAGCGTGCCCCGTTGGGCTTGATGACCACCTTGACCGTTTCGCAGAGCAAGATGAAGTCCCACCAGACGGACCAGTTGCGGACGTAGTGCTCCTCCATCCAAAGTCGCTCTTCGAAGCGTACGTTGTTGCGCTCCGAGACCTGCCAGTGACCCGTCATGCCCGGCTTCGCCTCAAAGACGATCTTGTTCGCCTCGGGAATCTCGGCGAGTTCGTTCATCAGGTAGGGGCGCGGTCCCACTAAGCTCATCTCGCCGACGAGGACGTTGAGGAGTTGGGGCAGCTCATCTAAGCTGTACTTACGCAGCACGCTGCCCGCCCTCGTGATGCGCGGGTCATCGCTGAGTTTATGGAACAGCGCGTATTCAGTGCGGTATCTGGGGTCTTCCTCGAACAGCCGCTGGAGTTGCGCTTCGGCGTCCACGCGCATACTCCGAAACTTAAAGCACGAGAAGGGTTCGCCGCGCTGACCGATGCGTTGGCTGCGGTAGAGCGCGGGGCCGGGGCTGTCCAGACGAATCCACAGGTAGAGCGCCGCGAGAACAGGAAAGAGAAGCAGGAGGGCGAGGGCTGAGCCGACGACGTCCACGGTGCGCTTAACGCTCCGGTTGAGACCGGAGCCCAGGTTGTTGCGCACGTCCAGCGTCATCATGTTGTGAAGACCGCTAGCGTAGCGCTGGGTGGTCTCCAAGCTCGAGAGGTCAGAGATGAACTTGAGCTTTTTAGGCGCGCCCCCCTGCCGCCCCACGGTGAGCTTGAGCCCGTGGTCAGGGAGCCCCGTGTGCGTCACGAAGACGTGCTTGAGCCCGCGGCTCTCGATGAAATGCTGCGCGTCCTCTAAGGTGCCTCTGACGGGCACGCCCGCGACGAATCGCCCAACGCATTCGGGGTTATGGTCAAAAAAAGCAACGGGGTTGAGCCCGACTAAAGGGCGCGACTTCATGACCTCGGCGACGAGTTTGCCCGTCGGGTTCGCCCCGATGATGACGACAGGTGAGCCCCAAACGCCCAAGTAAGATAGAAAACGCTTGGTGAGGTATTTGAAGAGCGGGCTCACCACCATCCCTATGGTGGTGGCTAAAACCGTGAACAGCACGGGCAAGAGGATGAACTCGCTGACGAACAAGCTGATTCCTAAGATGATAAAGCCGACGTAAAAGGTGCCGACGACTTGTTTTCTAAGGTGTTGAATCGCCGTAATACCGTAACCCGGATAGAGCCCTTCGTGCAGGTACATGAGGGGCCATAGGAGCAAAAAGAAGAGCGTCGCTCTGCCCGCCGAGATGAGCACGCTGACCTCTGCACCAAAAAGCACGTGAATATAATCAGCGGCGAGAATCGCGAAGAGGGCGCTTGTTAAGTCGGTTAGAACGAGCGCCGTGATCACAAAGGAAATACGCAAGGTGAGTAGGCTCGAGCGCTTCTTTGCTCGGCTCGGACGCCAAGTGAAATTTTTGAACGGTTGTAACATAGTGCTTGCCCCTCATAACTGCTTTTAGGATAACGGTTCGCAACGTGCTGTCTGTTTGGCGCTGCGCTGATGCTGGGTGGTGGCTGAATCAGAGGTTGGTTGGATAGTCGTCAACATACTGGGTAGGTCATGTGTTGGGCGCGACTGGACATGATGCACCTGCATGAGTGGTCCCCTCCGCATGGTCCCCGCACTGTTACCCCCTGTACTGTTTCGCTTGTGGTGAAGTGAGAAAATTAACGTTCGTTCTCACGTTTGGAGTCTATAACAAGTTGCTCGCTTCGCGCAACTCTCCAGATGTAAATGTGAAAAATGCGCAAGGTGTCCTTGAAAAACTCACCACCGGGCAACTTCCGTTCGTACATTTTGCATAGAGTACCCTTTCCATTAGGCGGCGTCATCTCCTTCACAGACGCGCGTTCTTCTCTATAGCCCGCTTTGTTTTGATAGAGGCTGTGTCGGCGTTTCAGCTTAGTAAATGTAGCAGCGCGGTCTACGGTTCAGCGCAGGTGAACAGGACTGTGAGACGTATGACTTGAAGCGGCTCGAGCCCCCTTCTGCGCGTTTACGAGCCGAAAAATCTGCGCGGAGGTGTGCGAGCAACAGCATCCGGGCGAGAAGATGACGCGGGTCTTAACCCTTTCTTCATGTAAGTCTCGGGATAGCCTCATTGGGGACTCAAGGACTCTCCGACACAACGAGCTGCGACCCTTCACGCACGCCGTTGGGAACAGGATGAATGACCCGCACACCTTCACTCAGACCGTTCACCGCCACTCGCTCTTCGACTTCGGCGAGCACCTCGACGTTCTGGCGGGCGGCGACGCTCCCTTCGGCGTCCCCTTCAGCGACGTAGACGAAGGTCTCGCCGACTTCACTCTGCACCGCGCCAGCGGGCAAGATGATGCCCTCAGCCGCCTTGTAAGCGTAGGGGAGCTGGGTCACGACGCCGCTCGGAATTTGGGTCTGCGAGCCGTAGAGCCGGGCGGTGATCTCGACGAGCTGCGTTTCGGGATCGACGCGGCTCTGGCTCAGCACCTTCGCGCCGTAGTCGAGCCCACCGTACTTGATATACAAGATGCCCTGCTCGACGATGCGGCTGGCGACGTCCAAAGGTACGTTGAAGCGGGCGACTTGCTCGTCGGTATTGGCGAGGAGAAAGACCGGCACGCCCCCCTGGACGCTCTCGCCCTCTTCGACGAGCATTTCGACGATCTCGCCCGCGAAAGGCGCGCGGATGGTGGCGGCTTGGAGCGCTTGGCGGATGCGCGTGAGCCGAGTTTCCGCCTGCTGCAGCGTGAGCCGCAAAATCTCTAAGCCCTCGCTGTTGGCGCGCACGCTTCTGGCAACGGCGTTCTGCGCGTCGTTATAGACCGTTTCAGCCTGGATGAATTCCGCCTCTAAAGCGGTGAGTTCGGCTAAGGAGATAAAGCCTTCGGCGTAGAGCTGCTGCGCCTCGGTGTAGCGCTGGCGCGCAGAGTTTAGGGTCACTTCGGCGCTGCGCAGCCCGGAGTTCGCCCTGGCTTGGTCCTCGCGGTTCGCCTGCTGCGCTTGCTGCAGGGCGACGCGGGCGCTCTCTACCTCGAGGACGGTGTTTTGCTCCTCTAACTCCAGCGTGTCCGTATCTAGGATGACGACGGGCTCATCTCTCGCAACACGCGCGTCTTTACGCTTCAAGACGTTCACCACGCGCCCGTCCGTGCCCGCCGCGATGCGGCTCTCCTGCGCGGGCTCGACGATGACCGAGGTGATGCGCGTCGCGTTGAGCGTGCCAGGCTCGGCGACGACGACGTTGACGGGGCGCGCCTGGGGCTGGAGGGGAGCAGCCGGGTCTTCAGCTTGTCCTGCGCCGCCCTGCCCTGCCTGACTCTGCGCAGCCTGGTTTTGCCCCGCCTGATCCTGTCCTGACTGCTCCTGTGACGCTTGTGCCTGCGCGACGCCCACCGCGTCAGCAGCGCCGAGCAGCGCGCCGCGTCCCGTCTGACGGTTTGCTGCGACGTTCACGGTGTTGTTTGGGGTACTGGTCGCGGTGACGGTTGGGGTGCCGGGCACGGCTTCAGTCGTGCGTTCAGCGCCGCTTGGCGCGTCAGCAGAGTTAGGTTGAGGTGTGCTATCCTCTGCTCCCGCTTGTAAGCTGTTCTGTGCTGAATTCTGTGCTAGGTTCTGCTCCGCGCTACCCTGTTCCGCTCTGTCCCCCAAAGTGAGCACGTCGGGTAGCGCGACGCCGCCCTGGTTCTGTAACCACAAGCCGGCGAGGAGCGCCGCGCCGATGAGCATCCCCAAGAGGAGCAGCAAGCGAAACCGCATCTCGTATCCCATTACTCTGTACCTCCACCTGTATCTTCACCCGCATCAGCAGTGCCGCCTCCGCCCGTGGTGTTGCTGACGCCTCCACTTTGCCCTCCGGTACCTCCCTCGATATCGCTGAGGAAGTCGCTCGTCAGCTCGGTGAGTGAGCCCGATTGCAGGGCGAGCAGGGCGCTCAGGTAGGCGCTTCTCGCGGACAACGCCTCGAACTCGGCTTCGTTAAAGGCGATTTCGGTCTGTCTCAGCTCGAGTTCGGAGATGAGCCCCGCTTCTAGGCGGTTTTGCTGCGCGGCGAGCCGCTCCTGGGCGTTCGCGAGCCTGTCTCTGGCGACATTATACGCCGTGCGCGTCGTCTGCGCTTGCGAGTAGAGGTCGCGCATCTCTAAAGCGTAATCGCGGGCGACTTCTCGAGCGGTCTCCTGCGCGGCTTCGAGTTGAACACGGGCGCTCTCGATCTCGGAGCGCGGCGTGAAGACGGGGTCTAAGAGGTCGCGGCTGAGTTCGGCTAGCTCTAAGGTCTGCTGCGCCTCCAGCACGATAGGATGCCCTTCGGCGGCGTCTAAAACACGCTCCAAGGGCGGCACGTTTACGAGCGCCGCGTCGGGGATGGGCTCTAAAGACTCTAAGCGCACCGTTCCCTTCAAAAGCCCGTTGAGGCGGCGCTGCGCCAAGTTGAGCGCCTCTTGCGCGGCGCTCTGCGCCTGCTGCGCCCCCTCTAACGCCGTTTGCGCCTCCTGCAAGTCGAGCGCCGTCGCGGTGCCGTTCGCCGCGCGGATTTCAGCGGCGCGAACGAGCTGTTCGTTTAGGGAGACGCGCCGGCTCGCTAGCTCCGCCTCCTGCCGCGCGCTGAGCGCGTTCGCGTAGGCGCTGCCCACCTCCGCGATGCTCTGAAAATACGCCCGCTCATAAGACGCTTGCGCAAGTCTGGAGCGCTGCCGCGCCGCCTCCACCTCGGGGCGCAGCGCGAGCGGGTCCGCCTCGCGGCGCTCCAAGTTCACCCTCGCCTCATCGAGTTCGAGCTGAGCGGTCAGGATAGCGGGGCGGTTAAGAGCGCTCTCTAAGGCTTCCTCCAAGGTCAGCGCGAACGCGCCCGCTATGAGCGCGAAAGCGGCTGTAAAGGTCAAGATGAGCCGCTTCACGGTTGGCTCCCTGTCTGGGCGGTGACGCTCGAGGGGGGCAGCGCGTAGAACTCGTAGAGGTCGAAGCGCGCGGCTTGCACCGCCAGGCGAGCCGCCTGAAAGTTCTGCCCGGCTTGGGTCACGTCGACGGCAGCTTGCTGGGTCTCTAAGGGCAAGCTGAGCCCGAGTTCTTCGCGCGCTTGGGTCTCCTCTAGAGTCTGCTGCGCGTTTTCAAAGGTGCGCCGCGCGAGGTCTAGGTTGCGCTGCGCGCTAGAGAGAGCGTTGTCCAAACCCGAACGCTCGAGCTGCGCCCGCTGCGCCGCGTTTTGCAGGGCGGCTTCGGCGCGGCTCACTTCGCCCGTGGCGATGTCCACCGTCTCGAAGTCGCTCAGCTCAATGTTGTAGGAGACCTCCAGGCGGAAGCCCGTGTCCGCGCCGTTGCTCGTATAGCTGTAGCCGACGCGGGGCGCGAACGTGTCGGAGCTGATGGAGGCGGTGAGCGCGTTACGCGCGTCGATGCCCACGTCGTAGCTCGCTTGCACCACCGGTAGGAGGCTGCGCTGCGTTGCGCCGACGTCTATCTGCTCGAGCGCAACCTCGAGCTGCGCGCGCTGCACCGTGAGGGGCACGCCCGCCTCGGGCACTGGGTATTCGGGTAGCGTAGTGAGTTGCACGTCGCCGACAAAGGTCTCCAAGCGCTGCGCCGCGAGCGCGAGCACGTCTTGCGCGTCTGCCTGGAGGTTCTGCGCTTCGCCCAACCCGAGGTCGGCGCTGCGCACCTCGGGCGGGTTGGCGACGCCCCGCTCCAAGCGCGCCTGCGCCGAAGCCAACGCGCGCTCCGCGACGGTGGCACCTTCGCGGGCAAGCTCCAGCGACTCCTCGGCGAGTTGCAAGCTCCAAGCCGCCTCTAGCGCCTCGACTTCCAAGTTGGCGAGCGTCTCAGCGTAGTCGAGCCGCGCTTGGGCTAACGCCAACTCGCTCTGCCGTACGAAGTCGGCGCGTTCGCCGTATAGAAAGGGACGAAAGACCGCGCCCGCAGAGGCGGTGAACGTCGGATCGTCCTCGGCGGGCTGCGGGTCGAACGCGCTGTTAAGCTGCAAGCTGAAAGGGTCATACGCGCTGCGCAAGCGCGCCTCCGCTAGCGCTAACGAGGTGCGCGCTGCCTGCAAACCCGGATAAGAGTCCAAAGACGCCAGAAACGCCTCTAAGCTGCCCTGCGCCGCGCCCACGCCGCTGCTCAGCAGCGCGGTGAGCGCGAGAAGGCGCAGCCACGCGGGATAGCGCGCAGGGTCTCGGCTCATAGAGGTGTTCGCGGCGGTCTTCATGTTGTCTTTAGGTATCGGTTTCACTCGGCTGCCTCTCCTACGCACGTGTCTCACGTAATTCGTCCTCATGCGTTTATCTCGTCATCAGATCATCACTATTCAAAATTTTTCGTTGGGGTTAGTGGGCTTGCGGAAGTTCGCTGTAGGGTTGTGTTGTTAGATGACGTTAGCGCCCAGCCCCATCTTATACAGAGTGAGAGCAGCCGTGCAAAAGTGGCTTACGCTGAAGGCGCGCGGAGCGTTAATAACGTGGAATGGTACTGGAGCGTGGCATTAGAAGCGTGCGGGAGAGAACGTAGGAGAAGGAGAAGCGCTCCTCATATTCTATATGCACCCTTGGTCTCTCCTTCTCTCAGCGCGTCAGGTACCCGTTAGATGAATGTCTGCCATTTTATACACGTCTTGTCTACAATCTATTCAAGGTGCTCGGGCGAGCCCGACTACTGAACCGTGAAAATCTGCTCGTCCTCACCGGGCGGCGTCACGAAAAGCTGTAAGGAGAGTTCGTCGCCGGGTCCCTGGAAATACTCCACGCGCAAGCTGTGCGTGCTCGCGTCCAGCGTCACCGTTGCGCTCTCCTCCAACGTGTCGTGAGAGCCGTTGAGGTCAACCACGAGTTGGTTGTCGATGTAGAGCCTCGAGCCGTCGTCCGAGAGGAGCCTAAAGGTGTAGCTACCTTCTGTTTCCAGGGTAAAGGTGCCCGTGTAGAGAACCCCAAAGAAGGTGGTGCGTTCTGGAATACCTGGGAAGCCCTGCTCGAAGTCGCGCCTCGAGATGTTCAGTGAAGGGTTTTGCAACTCACCCTCGGGCGTGAGCGCGTCGAAGTCGGGTAGCGCGGTGGTGTCCTCGGGCAAGAAGTAGTAGCTCGCGTTCAGCGTGCCCTCAAAGTCAGCTTCCCTGGAGGGCGTGTCCGCAGGGGTGTCTCCCTCGGCGCACGCGCCCAGTAAGAGCCCTAACAGCAGCCAGGTGAGGAGTAAGAGTGTGCGTGAAGTGGCGGACATCGTCATGATGTAGCCTCCTTAATGTGATGCCAGCGGTAATATGATGCTGACGAGTGGCATTATGTGAATACTACGTCGAATCGACCACAAATTTTGTGAGTAGATGTTCATGAAGCGTTGATGAACATCGCGTTGATGTCGAGGGTGTCGGTGCTAACACCATTTCCGGTTAATTCTTAAAAGAATTAATCCGAGTAAAGAGTCTTCAACCGATGGTAACATCAACGAATAGCCAGTACGAGCCGTTTACAATGGCATGATACGCAGTCGCGTGGACCCTAGAACGGGCAAAGCCCGCCCCGTTGGGGCTAGTTCGCTCCCGCTAGCGGTTGAGGACTCTCTAACGAGTTGAAAAAACTACGGATTCCGATGAGCTTCACGAAGTACCCCTGAAAGGGACGAAATCAACTCCGGCTCCGTAGAAGCACGCAGTGTCGGAGTTTATGTAGTCGGAATCCGTATAGAATAGCGTTCGTGAACGCGCGCGCACCTCTACATAAGGAGCACGAAACCCGGAGCGTGAGGACGGGGACGCTATGCTCTTGACCCTCGCTACCACCCACGTCCCCGCCACCGACCTCGGCTACCTCTTGCACAAACACCCGGACAAGGCGCAGACCTTTAGCCTGCCTTTCGGCGAAGCGCACGTCTTCTACCCCGAAGCGGGCGAGGCGCGCTGCACGGCGGCGCTCCTGCTAGCCGTTGACCCGGTGCGCTTGACGCGGCGCGGCGGCGCGCCCAGTTTCGCCTTGCAGCCCTACGTCAATGACCGCCCCTACGCCACCTCTTCACTCATAAGCGTGGCGCTGGCTCGCGTGTTTGGCAGCGCGTTAGGGGGCAGGTGCAACGCTAAGCCCGAGTTGACCGAGACCCCTCTGCCGCTCGAAGCCAAGCTGACCTCTTTGCCCTGCCGCAGCGATAAGGGGGGCGGCGCGCTGCTCGAGCGGCTTTTCGGACCCCTCGGCTATACCGTAAGGGCTGAGCCCTACCCCCTCGACGCGGCGTTCCCGAGTTGGGGCGAGAGCGCCTACTACAGCGTGACCCTCTCGGGCACGCTCACGCTCGCCGAGCTGCTGCGCCACCTCTACGTGCTCATCCCCGTTTTAGACGACGACAAGCACTACTGGATCGAAGAAGATGAGGTGGACAACCTCTTGGCGAAAGGGGAGGGCTGGCTGGAGCGCCACCCTGAGCGCGAGCTCATCACGAGGCGCTACCTTAAGCATCAGCGGGGCTTGGCGGCCTCGGCGTTGGCGTCTTTAACCGACGAGGAGCCGGAACCCGCTACGAAGATAGACGGGACAAGCACGCTCAGACTCCATGATGAACGCCTGAACTGGGTACGCGACCGGCTCAAAGAGAGCGGCGCGAGGCGCGTGCTCGACCTCGGTTGCGGTGAGGGCAAGCTCCTAAAGCTGCTTGTCCAGGAGCCGCAGTTCGCCCACATTGCCGGGATGGACGTTTCGACTCGTTCACTTGCGAAAGCGGCGCGTTGGTTAGGGTCCTCACCTTCGAAAGAGCGGGTGAACCTCTTTCAAAGTTCACTCCTCTATAGAGACTCGAGGCTCACAGGGTTTGACGCTGCTGCTATCGTCGAAGTCGTCGAGCACTTGGAGCCCTTTCAGCTAACAGCGTTCGAGGCGAACGTATTCGGTCACGCGCGCCCCGAGACCGTCATCCTCACGACGCCGAACCGGGATTACAATGTGCGTTTTGGCATGGACGAGGGCACCTTTCGCCACCCTGACCACCGTTTCGAGTGGACCAGGGCGGAGTTTCGGGCGTGGGCGCAAGGGGTGGCGACGCGGTACAGCTACAAACTCCATTTAGGCGCGATTAGCACTGACGTCTTACTCAAAGACGAAGTAGGTGCGCCGACGCAAGTTGGGGTGTTCAGGCTCGAGAATGTAGAAGATGAACGGGAGAGGCTAGAGGTGTCGCCGTGAACCTCAGCGTTCCCGAATTCTCCCTCATCCTCTTAGTCGGCGCGTCGGGCGCGGGCAAATCACACTTCGCGGCGAAGCACTTCAAACCGACCGAGGTCATCTCTTCGGACGCCTGCCGCGCCGCTATTAGCGACAACGAAAATGACCTCTCCGTCACGAAAGACGCCTTTGAACTGGTGCGCACCGTCGCGGCTAAGCGCCTCTCACACCGCCGCTTGACCGTCATCGACGCCACCAGCGTGCGGCGCGAAGACCGCGCCACTTTGCTGCAACTCGCCCGCACGCACCACTGCCTCGCGGCGGCTATCGTCTTCGACTTGCCCGAAAAGCTCCTCCAAGCGCGCAACGCGGCGCGCCCTGAACGCGACTTCGGTCCTCACGTCGTGCGCAACCAGACCCGGCAACTCAGACGCTCGCTCAAGGGTCTGAAGCGCGAGGGGTTTCGCTACATATACGTGCTGGGCTCGCCCGAAGAGGTGGGCGTGGCGCGCGTCGTACGTCAACCCCTCTGGACGGACAAGCGAGACGAAAGCGGTCCTTTCGACCTCATCGGGGACGTGCACGGGTGCTGCGACGAGTTGGAGGGGTTGCTAGGTAAGCTCGGCTACACCTGGACGGAGCGGGACGCAGAACGAGGTTTCTATCCGCGTCTCTACGCGCACCCCGGAGGGCGCAGGGCGGTCTTCCTCGGTGACTTGATGGACCGAGGTCCGCGCAACCTAGACGCTCTGGGGCTCGTCGAGGCGATGGTAGGCGCAGGTCACGCACTCTGCGTGCCGGGCAATCACGACGTGAAGCTGCTTAAAAAGTTGCGCGGCAAGGAGGTCAAGCTAAAGCACGGGCTCGAGAAGACCGTAGAGGAACTCGACGCCCTCCCCGAAGAGGTGCGCCCCGCCTTTGAGAAGGAGATGGCGAGTTTTATTGACGGTTTGGTGAGCCACTACATCCTGGACGGCGGCAAGCTCGTCGCGGCGCACGCGGGGCTCACGGAAGACCTGCAAGGGCGCGCCTCGGGCGCGGTGCGCGCCTTCGCGCTCTTTGGCGACACGACGGGCGAGACCGATGAGTACGGGCTCCCGGTACGGCGCAACTGGGCGGCGTCTTACCGGGGCGAGGCGTTCGTCGTTTACGGCCATACGCCCGTGGCAGAGCCTTATCACCTCAACCGCACGGTGAATATCGACACGGGCTGCGTCTTCGGCGGCGCGCTCACGGCGCTCCGCTACCCGGAGATGGAGACCGTCTCCGTCCCCGCGCAAGAGGTCTACGCCGAGAGTGCGCGCCCCTTTCTCTCTCCTACAAAAGAGCGTTCAGGTGGCGTCCTCGACATCGAAGATGTGCTTGGCAAGCGCCAGATCGCCACGCGGCTGCGCAGTAGCGTCACCATCCGCGAGGAGAACGCGGCCGCCGCTTTAGAGGTGATGAGCCGCGCCGCCGTGAACCCCAAGTGGCTCATCTACCTGCCGCCGACGATGGCGGCCCCGCAAACCTCGAAGCGCCCGGAGCTGTTGGAGCATCCCGACGAAGCTTTCGCCAGTTACTACCGCGCAGGGGTCCGAGAGGTCGTGTGTCAAGAGAAGCACATGGGCTCTCGCACCGTCCTCGTCCTCTGCCGTAACCGAGCGGTCGCGGCGCGGCGTTTCGGTGTGACAGGCGGGCGTGACGGCATCTTTTACACGCGCACCGGGAGACCCTTTTTCTCGAGTACCTCTCTAGAAAAAGACCTGCTCGCCCGCGTCCGCACCTCTTTAGAGGAGACGAACTTCTGGCGCGACTTCCAAACCGACTGGGTCTGTTTGGACACCGAACTCCTGCCCTGGTCCGCAAAGGCGCAGCGGCTCCTAGAGGAGCAGTACGCAGCGGTAGGGACGGCGGCGGAGCGCGCTCTGGGCGAAACGCTTTCAGCGCTGGAGCAGGCTGAGCGAAGGGGGCTCGAGATGTCCACCTTGCGAGGAGAGATGACGAAGAGGTCCCAGAGCGTCACGCGCTACCGCGAGGCGTATCGGCGCTACTGCTGGAACGTCACCTCGGCGGATGACCTCAAGCTCGCCCCCTTTCACCTCTTAGCCACCGAGGGCGCAGTTCACACGGACAAGACGCACGTGTGGCACCTGGAGACGCTGGCGAAGTATCTGTCAGGCTCGTTACAGCGCACGGCGTTCATCAAAGTTGATTTGGAGGACGACGCGAGCGTCGCCGACGCGGTGACTTGGTGGGAAGACTTGACGGCGAGAGGCGGTGAAGGGATGGTGGTGAAACCGCTCGAGTTTATCGCCGAAGGTAAAACGGAAGCCGAGGCGAGGCAAACCCTCGTCCAACCCGCCGTCAAGGTAAGAGGTAGGGAATATCTCAGGCTCATCTACGGTCCAGAATACGCGCTGCCGCAGCACCTAGAGCGGCTAAAGGCGCGCAACGTGTCCGCGAAGCGTTCGCTAGCGCTACGTGAATTTGCATTAGGAATCGAAGCGTTAGAACGCTTCGTGAGAGGCGAACCTTTCTACCGCGTGCACGAATGTGTGTTTGGCGTGCTGGCGTTGGAGAGTGAGCCGGTGGACCCGAGGCTATAAAAAGCTAATGAGCAATGAGTGAAAATCTTTGATTTCCACTTTCAACTCATTGCTCGTTCTTCATTGCTCCCTATCAGCGCCGCAAGTTGATTTCAGAGGACGTCAGCGCTACGTGCACAGCGTCTTCACCAAACTCGGCAACACCTCGCCCAGCCTGGCGTCCACACACAAGCAAGCGTCCTTGTCGCCCCTCGTCGGACCTGCGTTGATGATCACCACGGGCTTGTCCTCTTTCGCCGCCCGCGCCACGAAGCGGTAGCCCGAAAAGACAGTGAGCGACGAGCCGACGACGAGGAGGACGTCAGCCTGCTCGTACATGCTCCACGCCCTCGAGACGCGCGCTTTGGGCACGTTCTCGCCGAAAAAAACCACGTCCGGCTTGAGGACGCCGCCGCACCTTTCACAAGCTGGGACGTTGAAACGGCGGATCGCCTCTTCGGACACCTCTGCGTCGCCGTCAGGTGCGATATCGGTAGCGCTTATATGCAGGGCGGGGTTAGCCGAGCGCATCCTGCGCTGCAACTTCCGCCGCGACTCCACGCCCCGGCACGCCAAGCAGCGCACGGCGGCTAGGCTGCCGTGCAACTCTAAAACGTTGCGGCTGCCCGCCGCCTGGTGGAGCCCGTCGACATTCTGAGTGATGAGTCCGGTGAAGCCGCGCCCCTGCTCGAGCTGCGCTAACGCTCTATGCCCCGCGTTAGGCTGCGCCTTATAGACGCGCTGCCAGCCGCGAAAGCTCCGCGCCCAGTAGCGCTGCCGCGCCGCCTCGCTGCCGACAAATTGCCCATAGCGCATTGGGTTACGCGGCTTCTTCGAACTTTCGGGTCCCCGGTAGTCGGGGATGCCCGACTCGGTGCTGATGCCCGCGCCGGAGAGGACGAGCACGCGCCGCCCTTGCAGATGTGAGGTAAGCTGGGGTAAGGTCTCGGGCAGGGTGGGGATGGTCTGTACGTACACCTTGTAGGATAGCAAGCGGAACGGTATTTTGGGGCTCTTCTGCTGACATGGGTGAACGGGCATAGCCGATACGGGCGAGCGTGCTGCCGCCAGTAGAGCACGCTGGAACGCACTATTTTCCGGTCAAGATTCCGAGGCTGCCTGCTAAATTGTCCTTCGGGGGCGAGTCGCGCATTGTCCATCAGGTAAGCCACTGGGTGAGCTAACAAGTAAGCCGGTCGTGAATTTAACGCCTAGGCTCGGCGGGGGCGCTATCATCTGTCACTTACAAAATCTTGTATACTTGCTAAGTTTATGGTAACGGCGCTCGCGTGCCGACACAACGCTCTAAAGAAAGTTCAGGTCTGTGCCAGAATCCACTACAAACAACGCGCCGAACGGCGTGCCAGCCGCTGCGTCTGAGCGGGCGAGGCGCACGCTAAAAGACGAGCCTCCAAGAGACGAGTCCCTTAAAGACGACGAAGTCTCCTTGCGGGAGCTTTACCTCGTCTTTAGGCGCGGGCTTCCCTGGATCATCGGGGCGGCGCTCTTAGCGGGCGCTCTAGCGTTCGCGTCCACGCTGCGGCATACGCCCGTCTTCGTGGCGAGCGCGGCGGTGCTCGTTTCACCGTTGCCTGTCGAGGGCGAGTCTTCTGGGGCAGGGCAGCGCCTGAGCCTCGAGCGGAGCGGCGCGGTCCCCTTCGAAGCGTACCGCGAACTCGCCCTGAGCGACGCGGTGCTAGAGGACGCGCTCAGCCGTGTGCCCGGTACCGATATGGGCGCGGCAGGTCTCAGGGCGGCGGGCAGCCTGCGGCGCGACACCAGGCCGAACCAGACAGGGGAGGACGTGTCTTTAGTCGTCACGCACATCGTTACCCTCCCCGAGCCCGAGCGCGCGGCAGCGTTAGCGGACGCCTGGGCGCAGAGTACGGTGGCGGCGGTGCATGACCTGCGCGCGGCAACCTTGAGCGAGATAGAAGCGGCGACGGGCGCGGCGGCGGCGCGGCTCGAAAAGACCTTGCAGAGCGCCCAGACGCAACTGCAAGACTTTCAGGCGCAAAACCAAGGCAGCCTCGCGGCGGCTAGGGTCCAGGGGCTGACCGCCGAACTCGTCGAGGGCGAAGCGGAACTGCGGTCGCTGTCGCGCGCCGCTGACGCCTCGAGAGCTAGGCTGGAAACGCTGCGCGCCCAGCGCCAGACGAACACGCCGAGCCGCATGGCGGACGTGCAGCGCGAAGAGATCACCTTGAGCGGGCTTCTCGCGGAACAGGAGAGCTTACAGGCGCAACTTCAGCGCATCGAAGAGGCGCTCCAGACTCAGCCTGCCGCTGCGCCGGAGCAGCGGGGGCGCGACCTTAGCCGCGCCGCAGAACGCGCCGAGACCGCCTTTCAGAGCGCCGCTGACGCCCAAGTGCGCGCCGCCTACCTGCGCGAACTCGTCCCGAGCACCGCGCGACTCCTAGACCGCGCCAGCATACCTGGCGCGCCCGTCACCGCGCCGGGCACCTCGCGCGTTATCCTCGCCGTCCTCGCGGGCGCGCTGCTCGCCACGCTTCTTATCTTTTTACGCGCCGCTATAGCGCCTCCTAAAACGCCGACACCGCAATCTCCCTCAACCCCTCAAGTCAACCGCGTCAACTCCATTTCAGAAAGCAGAGGTTAAGCATGAACGTCACTATCATCGGAACAGGCTACGTCGGACTCACCACGGGCGTCGCACTAGCCTACTTAGGTCACAAAGTCACCTGCGTAGATAAAAACCCGCAAATCGTTGAAACGCTCAAGACGGGCACCTCCACGATTCACGAGCCCGGTTTAGAGGAGCTTTTACGGAGTTCTAAAAACCGCTTGCGCTTCCAGACGGAAATCCCTTCTCTCAAAGGCGAAGGCGTCGTCTTCATCGCCGTAGGCACGCCCACCAAAGGCAATGGCGACGCGGACTTGCAGTATGTGGACGCCGCCGCTAAAGAGGTGGCCGAGCGCATCGAGCCGGGCGCGCAGCTCGTCGTGGTCAATAAGTCCACCGTGCCCGTCGGCAGCGCGCGCCACGTCGAAGGAATTTTGCAGCGCACCTTGGAAAAGCAGGGTGTCGAGGCCTTCGTCTCCGTCGCCTCGAACCCCGAGTTTCTCGCTGAGGGTAAAGCCGTCCACGACACGCTCTACCCCGACCGCGTGGTCATCGGCGCAGACGGCGCGACGGCTATCGGGATGCTCCGCGAACTCTACGCACCTCTTTTGGAGCAAACCTTCGACGCCCCCAGCGAGACCCCACGCCCCGAACGCTACCCGCTGCCTTCCTTAATCACCACCACGCCCACCAGCGCCGAGCTGACCAAGTACGCTGCCAACTCCTTTTTAGCAACCAAGATCAGCTTCATCAACGAATTTGCGGGCTTAGCGGAACATATCGGCGCGGACATCACCCAGGTGGCGCGCGCCATCGGCTTGGACACGCGCATCGGCCCCAAGTTCTTAAACGCGGGCATCGGTTGGGGCGGCTCCTGCTTCGGCAAGGACACCCGCGCGATCATCGCTACCGCCAAAGGCTACGACTACGACATGTCCATCGTCGAGTCCGCCATCGAGGTCAACCAGAAGCAGCGCCTTCACATCATCGACCGCCTGCAAAAGCACCTCAAAGTCTTACGCGGCACGACGATTGGGCTCATGGGGCTCGCCTTCAAGGGCAACACCGACGATTTACGCGACGCGCCCGCGCTGACCTTAATCGAGCACCTGCATGAACGCGGCGCGGTCATCCGCGTGCATGACCCCATCGCGATGGCGAACGCCCGCAGGCTCTACCCGGACTTGCCCGTCGAATATTGCGAAGACGTCGAATGCCTCTCGATGGGCTGCGACGCACTCGTAGTTGTCACTGACTGGCAAGAGTATAAGCACTTGCCCCTAGAGGAGATCAAGGCGCGGATGCGCGGCGACCTCATCATGGACGCTCGCAACATGCTCAACCCGAGTGAGGTTGAGGAGCATGGGCTGACGTATGTGGGGGTTGGGAAGTAGTCGTTCTGTAGATCTTCAGAAATGCTCGAGGAGTGGGTAGCTTGCTACCCACTCCCTTTTGCTTGAAAAATATACAGGATGCGAAGGTTTCTCGAGGTACTCAGAGGGTTCCGATAATCTTATTCATCCTCTCTCTGTCATAATTCAATAGCCAACTGTCAAATTCGGTGTACAAAGACTTTAAGCGAGACTGATTCGGGCCGATAAGGTCCATTCCTCTATCATCGTAGGGATGCGCTAAGATACCAAGTTCAGGTGCGGCGACATGAACACTACAAGATAGCTTGGGCTTTATACCAAGGTCTCTAGCTAAAGCGCCCCAAAGGGCATAACCAATTTGTTCCTTCGTACCCTCAAATGCGATAAATACTCTGTTTTCTGACGTGAAAGCTCCTAAATCTTGCTCGATGCACCAGTACTCGTAAGGTCGAGAAACGCCGATTCCACAATCTTTCAGTGAACGTAAAGCTAGATGGCTGAAGCGAGGAGGATTTGTGCTGAAGGTGCTGATAATGAAAACAAACCTTTCAGCGCCTTCAAAAGCTTGAGCCAATATCGTACGTCCACGGTCAAAGGCGGTACTGAATTGATCGATGTACGAGCCTCCCAAACTCAGTTCGAATCGGAGTGCGACCTCAACTTTATAGAATAAGCCTAGCTCTAACGCTTGTTCGCCAAAGATGACCTCGAGTTCTTCCCTAGACCTCTTGCAAAAGTCATGAATCGAGGTTGGCGTTGATGAGCCCGGCGATGAGGTTGAAGCGTAAGGAGAAGCGCTTGCGCCTATTACGGTAAGTTTCTTTGAGGATACGCCAGATCTTGAGCGAACGAATCACATGTTCTACCGCGATGCGGAAGCGTCCTAGAGCGCGGTTGTGTTGTTTGGCTTCATCACTAAGCTCACCGCCCTTAGGCTTTTTGACGGGCAAGCAGGTCTGTGGATGACGCGTTGCTAAGCCTTGATAGCCGCTATCAGCGACGTACCAGACTTCAGGTTTACACCTAGGGGCTGTTTCTTTGAACAGCTTGTAGTCGTGCTTGGGACCTTTGGCGTGGGCTGTTGAAAGAATCCTCGTGTCACTTGCGTCTACCAGCACTTGACTCTTCAGCGTGTGGCGCTGCTTTTTTCCGCTAAAGTAACGTCGCTCCTTTTTTTGGGCTTCTCAATAGGCGTCTCGGTGACATCAATCAAGACGACAGTCCACTCAATCTCTTCCACCTCGCGCCTTTTAGGTAAGCTGAACTTGCCTGAAGCGATGAGTACGTCTTCAATCCGTGTGATGATCCGGTTCGCTGTGGACTCGTGCAGTCCGTAACTCGCCGCAATATGAAACTGCGTCCTGTATTCGCGCCAGTACGACAGCGCTAAGAGCAGTTTGTCCTCCAAGCTGAGTTTGCTTGTGCGTCCCGCCTTCTTCTTCTGCCGTTCAGCTTCTCCTAGAACGTCGAGCATCTGTTTGAACACACCAGGCTTGACGCCTGTCAAACGTCTGAACCCTTCTGGCGCTAGTCCTCTAATCTCTTCGTATCGCATAGCCTTACTTTGCAGCTATATGTCTACTTTTGCAAGAGGTCTCCTAAACATATACAATTCTAATCTCCTACTTCAAACTATGAGGTCCACAAGTTCACTAAGATGACCGATAGCACCATCGGCACTTTTAGGTTTAGAGTAGTGAGCATTCCGTACCCAAACCGCTTTAAGCCCTACCGCTCGAGCCGCCATAATGTCTTTCTCAGGATGGTCACCTACATAGACCGCTTCTTCTGAAGTGACGCCAAGCTGATTGACACAACGCTCGAAAATGATAGGGTTTGGTTTTTTGACGCCCTCTTCTTCTGAAATCTTGATCGAGCCGAAAAACTCACGGATGCCAGCGTTATCGATTTTGGCGTTTTGACTTTGGCTTCGTCCGTTCGTAATCAAACCGAGCTTGTAATGTGCTTGTAGCGCCCTAAGCACCTCTTTAGCCCCTTCAAATAAGATGGGCTCTTGACCGTAGACCTCTTCAAAGTCAGCGTGGAGTTCGCCGCTAAGCTCGAGCCCCACGCCGCACAAGCCTGAGCATAAACCTCTCTTTTCGGTGTATACCCGTTGTTATCACAATGTTGAATTGTCGAGATGAAGAGGTCTCTAGACACGGCATTTAAGTCATTCTGGAAACGGAAATACTGTGCCTCGAGGAAACGTTGAAATGTTTTCGTTCTATCAATCAGCGTTTGATCAAGGTCAAAGATAATGGCTTTTGTCACGTTACACAAGGTTATCTTATTTTCAAGGGCGAGCCTTCTACTAGCAGGTATCCGTATATTAAGAGAAGCGAGGTGATGCCCAGCAAGTATCAGCTTTAGGGCTAACAGATGAACTGCACACCTCGCTCACTAAGCTACACGGAGCTTGCCTGATACTAAGACGCTTAGTAGCCTCATAGACGGATAAGCAGCTACCGTGAGCAGCAACCTAAGGAGGTTGTATGGTCATTATAGGGGTTGATCCACATCCGCAGAGCCATACCGCAGCAGCGTTAGATAAACAGGGCAAGGTATTAGGTCACTGCACCGTTACGAATACGGCTGAGGGCTTGGCAACTTTGGAGCACTGGATAAAGCGCTATGACGTTCAGCGGTGCGCTATTGAAGGGGCGAATAACCCCTTTGCTCGGAGGTTGAGTCAAGCGTTGCTCGGGCAGGACCATAAGGTTGTGGACATTAGTCCGAGTCTGACGAGTCAGTACCGCAGCAAAAGAGGACGCAAGAAGAGTGATGAGGTAGACGCTGAAAACGTAGCTCGGGCTGCTTTGGCTAATCCTGAGCTGACTACGTTTGCACCTCGGCAAGCGGTTGAAGACCTCAAACATCTGACCCGCACCCGAGAAGCGCTAGCTAAACAGCTTACAGCGCACAAGCTGAGCTTAGCGAGCCTTGAGCTAGAGGTGGCTCGCCAAGCCGTCGAAGCCGTTATTGCAGTGCTTAAAGAACAACTCAAGACGCTCGAGCAGGCGATGAAAGCCCTCGTTGACGAACTGATGCCTGAACTCTTAGAGGTCTTTGGCGTCGGCGTCGTTCACGCCGCCACGCTACTTGCTGAAGCAGGTGACATCCGACGCTTTCGTTCACAACACGCCTTTGCCATGTATTCAGGTTGTGCGCCTGTCGAGCGCTCTTCTGGTGGTCAGAAGAGAAGGCAACTCAACATCGGCGGCAACCGTCGGCTCAACCGCACCTTTCACATGATTGCCCAAGTCAGACTGCGCCACAGCGAACCGACAAGAGCCTATCTCGACAAGAAACAGCAGCAAGGCAAGACCCGCCGGGCTGCTCTAAGAAGTCTCAAAACCTATCTCGCAAGAGAACTCTTTCGTTTCATGCTGCAAGTCACTCAGCAGCACCCACAGAGGTGGAAGGGGGCTTGACAACTCTATACTAAGTTCATCTGGTTTGAGCCAGTCTCACTATGCAAAGCGGTGTCTAGCACGCACGTTCTGAGACGATATCTGCGCTCACCCGCCTCACTCATACTTGGTCTTATTGAGGTTAAAGTCTAATTGCTCGGCGCAGGAAAAGCCGTCATCAGGTGAGCAAACGTCACCTCGCCCATCGCGCCCGGCATCTCGCCGTGCGTCATGTCGTCCGCGTGGTAGGCGACGACGAGGTCTCGGTAGTCGTTCTCGGCGGGCACCGTGAATTCGAAGGTGGCGCTTCCTTGGGCGTCCGCGCGAAATTCGTTGGGCACACCCCCCGCAGGACCTACTTCTTGCCCGGCGGACGTGCCCAGGGTACCGGGGATGACGTACCAGGTGGTGTAGAGCCCATCCGGGACCAAGCCGCTCGCCTCCAAGCGCACCGTGTATTCACCCTCGGACTGTGACGAGGCAGACGCCGTTCCGCTCGCCTCCTGCCAGCGTTCCTCGGTGTAAGCTTCGGGCGTCCCGCTGTCCGTCGTCGCGGACAGTTCGGCAGACGCCATATCGCTCATCCCTCCCGTGTCCTGAGCGAAACCCAGACTTAGCATGAGCATAATAAGTATAACTGCGACTTTATTCATTTTGAACCCCTTTCGGACCCTATTGAAGCACCGCGCGCACAGGTCCTCCGTCAAGTGCTTGACCCCGTCAAATAGATGACGTGAGCATGAACGCATAACCCAAAGGCGTTCATGCTTTGGCTACGCTCATAGTGGACGGGGAACGCTCGCTACGCTGCACCTTCATCAATCCTCATTAAGACTTGTCATGCTGGTATCCTAGAGATAAGGAGCCCCGCTTAGGCATCCTTTCACTTCAACTTACTCGCGGGGGCACGCGATTTGAACACGCTGAAAAACATAGGAACGGCTACGCTACCATCCCGACTTTACGACGCCGTCAGAGGAAAGACCGCCAGGGGCGCACTCGGCACGTTTGCGCTCAAGGTGGGTGGGACGGGGCTGGGGTTCGCCTCGAGCATCCTGCTAACCAACCTCTTAGGCGCGACCTCTTTCGGCGCGTACGCTTTGGCGTTCGCCTGGGTCAATTTGCTCACTATCCCCGCCGTGCTCGGCTTAGGCGAGCTATTAGTAAGAGAGGTCTCGGTTTACCGGACTAGGGAAGCGTGGGGACACCTCAAAGGAATCTTGCGGTGGGCGAACGGCGCGGCGCTCCTCGCCTCGCTGCTCATCGCGCTCACCGCAACGCTCATCGTTTGGAGTGTTCAAGGGCTCTCTCCCTCTTCGCTAGCGCTCATCGTCGCGTTCAGTTCGCTTCCGCTGGCGGCGCTGACGCTGGTGCGCCAAGCGGCGCTAAGAGGTCTCAACCACGTGATTGCGGGGCAAGTCCCGGAGATGCTGGTGCGTCCGGTTTTGCTTATCGCGTTTGTCGTGGGCGCTTACCTCTTCCTCGGCTCGGAGTTCAACGCGGCGTGGGCGGTTGGGATGTCCGTCGCCGCGACAGGCGTATCATTCCTCGTCGGCGCGTGGCTTTTGCGGCGGGCGTTGGCTCGAGAGGTCACGCAGGCTACGCCTCACTATCAGATGGGCGCGTGGCTCCGCAGCGCCCTACCCTTTTTGCTCATCGGCGGCGTGCTGATCATCAACGCGCGCACCGACATCATCATGCTGGGCTTTTTGGGCACGCAGACTGAGGTGGGCATCTACCGCATTGTGGCGCAGGGCGCGGCGCTCATCGCGTTCGTGTTGGCGGCGGTCAACGCGGCGCTCTCGCCCGTCATCGCGAAGCTCTACGCGCAGGGAGAGCGGGAGAAGCTCGAGTCTACGATTCGCCGCACCACCCGCATCATCTTCCTCTGCTCTTTACCTCTCGCGCTCGGGCTCATCCTTTTCGGAGGCCCCTTCTTGCGCATCTTCGGACCCGAATTTCCCGCCGGACACGCCGCGTTAGCTGTGCTCAGTTTGGGCTTTCTCGTAGACGCCGCCGCTGGCTCCGTCGGGCAGATGCTCAACATGACGGGGCACGAGCGCGACTCCGCCAAAGCCATCGGTACGAGCGCTGTTCTGAATGTCGCCTTGAACCTCTTGCTCATTCCGCGCTTGGGGATGGTCGGCGCAGCCACCGCCACCGCCACCAGCATGGCGGTCTACAACACGCTCTTAGCCGCGTTCGTGTATAAACGCTTCGGCTTCTACTCTATTCTGGGGCTCATCGACGTGCGTAAAAATGAGAAGCGCGGATAGAAGGATTTTATGACCCAACTGACAACCTCACCAACGACTACAGATACAACCTCTCACCAGATGCCTAACTTTTTGATTGTCGGTGCGGCGAAAGCGGGCACGACGGCGCTGCACGCCTACATCAAGCAGCACCCGCAGGTGTACGTCTCGCACACGAAAGAGACGAACTTTTTTGCCTTAGAGAATCAACCTCTTACCTTCACCGGGCCGGGCGACGATGAAGCCGTCAACGACTTCTCCGTGACCTCTTTGGAGGATTACAAGGCGCAGTATGATGGCGTCACGGACGAAATCGCGCTGGGCGAAGCTTCACCCTTGTACCTCTACAGCGAACGCGCCATAAAGCGCATCACTCACTACGTCCCCGACGCCAAAATCATCGTGATGCTGCGCAACCCCGCCGAACGCGCTTACGCCAGCTTCCTCCACCTCATCCGCGACGACCGTGAGCCGCTTCGAGATTTCGCGCAAGCGTTACGCGAAGAGGACGCCCGCGTCGCCGCAGGTTACGAACACATCTGGCACTACCGCCGCTTAGGGTTCTACTACGCGCAACTGAGCCGCTACTACGCGCACTTTCCGGCTGAGAACATCAAGGTCTATCTGCAAGAGGACCTCAAGCACGACGCCGACGCCTTATTCCGTGACCTCTTCGCGTTCTTAGGGGTAGACCCCGACTTCAAACCCGATACCTCTCTCAAACTCAACGTCTCGGGCGTGCCCAAAAACAGAGCCCTCCACAGCTTTTTAGCCAAACCCAACTGGTTTAAGTCCACCTTCAAATACCTCATCCCGGATGGGCTGCGCTATAAGCTCATCACCAATGTGCGGCAGAACAACCTCGCCAAGCCGCCCTTAGACCCGCAGGTCAAGGCGGAACTCACCGAGCTTTACCGCGAGGACATCCTCAAGTTACAAACCTTGATTGACCGTGACCTATCAGCGTGGCTGAAGACGCCTCAAGACGTAGACTGATAGAACTAATATGACTTTTTTCACAACGACTTCAAAAGAAAGTAGACCTCTATGAGCACAGACCTCCACAGTGAGAACTTGCGGAGTCGGACCACGAATGAATCGTGGTCCTTAACCGCTAAACGTTGCCAAAATCTTACAGATTTTAGCAGGAGACCTCTATGAACGTAGACTGGATCATCGTCGGCGCAGGCTTTACAGGTGCGACGCTGGCGGAGCGCATCGCGACGCAACTGGACCAAAAGGTGCTCTTAGTAGACCGCCGCGACCACATCGGCGGCAACGCCTACGACGAGCACAATGAACACGGCGTTTTGGTGCACAAGTACGGACCGCACATCTTCCACACGAACTCGCAAAAGGTCTGGAATTACCTCTCGAATTTCACCGAGTGGCGTCCTTACTACCATCATGTTTTGGGCGTGGTAGACGGGCGAAAAGTGCCGCTGCCCTTTAACCTCAACGCACTTTATATGCTCTTTCCGCCAGATTACGCCAAAAGGCTCGAGTGCCTCCTCTTAGAGCACTACGGCTTCGGCGTCAAAGTGCCGATTTTGAAGATGAGGGAGAGCGGGATTGAACCGCTGCAAGAGTTGGCGGATTACATCTATCAAAAGGTCTTCTACGGCTACACCACCAAACAGTGGGAACTTACGCCCGAGGAGCTTAGCCCCGCAGTCACGGGGCGCGTGCCCGTGCATATCAGCCGCGACGACCGCTACTTTCAGGACACGTATCAGGCGATTCCTCTCTACGGCTACACGCAACTCTTCAAGCGGATGCTCAAGCACCCGAACATCCGCGTGCTTCTCAATACGCCTTATCAAGATATTGCCGAAGAGGTCACGTATAAGCAGATGGTCTATACCGGACAGATCGACGCCTATTTTGACTATAAACACGGCGCGCTCCCGTACCGGAGCGTGCGCTTCGGCTTGACCACGCTCGACGAAGCGCAGCACCAAGAGGTCGGGACGGTCAACTACCCGAACGAGTACGAGTTCACCCGCACCACCGAGCAGAAGCACTTGACGGGTCAGAAGTTACCCAAGACAACGCTCGTCACCGAATACCCGCAGCGCTACGTGTTGGGTGAAAACGAGCCTTACTACCCAATTCCACGCGACGAGAACCGCGAGGTGTACGAGAAGTATTTGGAAGAGGCGAAGGAGCAGGACAACGTCATCTTCGCGGGACGCTTAGGTGACTACAAGTACTACAACATGGACCAGGCGACGGGGCGAGCCTTGAGCCTCTTTGAAAGGATGGCGAAATGACCTCTTCTGTATTAAGGGATACGGGCGTCGCGCCGGAGCGGGAAGTGCCGAAAAAGACGGTTAAAATTTGCGCTGTCGTCGTCACTTACAACCGTAAAGAGCTTTTGAAACGCTGCTTGGATGGCATTTTGAATCAGTCCTATCCGGTCAGTCACATCTTGATTGTGGACAACGCGAGCACGGACGGAACAGTGGACATGCTCTCTAAGGCGTATCCGGGGCTCGAGCTTCTCGTCCTGCCTGAAAACACAGGCGGCGCAGGCGGCTTTCACGCGGGCTTCAAACGCGCCGCGCAGATTGACTGCAACCTCATCTGGGTGATGGACGATGACGCGCTTCCCTCCGAGGGCGCAACGAAAGCGCTCGCCGACTTCTACGACGGCAAAAATGCGCTCGTCAACCCGTCCTTACCCTACGAGAAAAAGGGTGGACTTGCCGCGACTGAACCCGTCGAAGAGGAGTTCGGCATCTTCGTCGGGATGGCGCTGCCGCGCACGTTAGTCGAAAAGATCGGCTACCCTCACGCGCACTACTTCATCTACCACGACGACTTGGAGTATTCCTTCCGCATTCACAAAGCGGGCGCAAAGATTCTGCGCCTTCCGTACGGCCCCATCTACCACGCGGACATGAAAAAAGTGCCGCGCGAAGACGTCAACATCTTAGGGCGCAAGGTCAGCGTGCCCGAGCAGCCGAGTTGGAAGCTCTACTACGACTACCGCAACCTCGTCTTCCGCCGCGCCGAGCACGAAGGGTATTTGGGCGCGAAGTTCAAGGCGGTCAAAGTCATTGCGCTGGGCGCACTCTTAAAGATATTCGGCAAAGAAAAGCATCAGGAAAAGGCGGCGATGATTTCGAAAGCTGGGATAGATGCGCTTTTAGGGAGAAGCGGGCGCAGAGTCACGCCTTGACCTCTTCTCGCGGTGTGTAGGTAAATGTGACTCTATTTGCAAATCCTGACCGCGATGTCTGCGCCGTCGTCGTGACGTTTAACCCGGGTGAGGGGCTACTCGAGAACGTCACCGCCCTACGCCCTCAAGTGCAAGAGGTCGTCGTCGTGGATAACGGCTCCGCAAACCTGGGACCCATCCAACAGATAGAAGAATGCGGCGTCAAAGTGTTCTACAATCAAGAGAACTTAGGTATCGCCGCCGCGCTCAATATCGGTATTAAGTACGCTTTAGAACAGGGTTACACGTGGATTGCTACATTTGACCAAGACAGCAAGCCGCCGCCTGAATTTGTGGAGAGGTTGTTGGAGGCTTATAACGCTTATTCGAACAGAGAGCACATCGCCATCCTCTCCCCCGTCTACCGCGACGAGACAACGGGTACGGTGTTCCAGCACGGTGAGCCGAGCGGCGAACCTTGTCAAGAGATTGTCTCAACGATGACGTCAGGAAATTTAGTGAAAGCGGATGCGCTCGCTAAAACAGGACTGTTCGAGGAAGACCTCTTCATCGACTACGTAGACCACGAATTTTGCTTGCGCGCTCGGCGTGAGGGGTTCGGAGTGCTCGAGTCCCGCACCGCCATCCTGAAGCACAACTTAGGCGAGACGGAGAAGTATAAGAGGTTCGGTCTCACCTTTCACGCCACGAACCACAGTTCTTTACGCCGCTATTACAGCTCGAGAAATCGTCTGACGGTCTACCGCCGTTATTTCACCTCAGAACCGCGCTGGGTGCTGCGAGACATGCTCGGTTTTCTTAAAGAAATCAGCAAGATTATTCTAGTCGAAAAGCGTAAACGGGAGAAGTTAGAAGCGGTGGCGCAAGGACTTCTGCACGGCTTAGCGGGAAAGATGGGCAAGCGTGTCTGAATCTCAATTTCAAGTTGCGCCCAAAGTCTTCATCGTCATCCTCAACTGGAACGGGCTGGCGGACACGCTAGACTGTCTCGAGTCGCTAAAAGGGCTCGAGTATCTCAACTTCGAAGTCGTTGTGGTGGATAACGACTCCTCGGACAGCTCAGAAGAGGTCTTGAAGGGGTGCTATCCGCAGCACGTCATCATCCAGAGCGGGGCGAACTTGGGCTTTGCTGGCGGGACGAACGTCGGTCTCCGCTATGCGTTAGAGCGTGACGCGGACTACGCTTGGCTCCTCAATAACGACACCTTAGTTGAGCCGGGCGCACTCACGCAGCTTGTGAAGCGGATGCAGGAGAAACCGGAGGCGGGGCTCTGCGGCTCCACGCTCGTCTATCATCACGATAGGAGCAGGATTCAGGCGTACGGCGGCGCGACGTATAACAAATGGCTCTCCACGTCGCGTCACATCGGTCAAGACGCGCCAAGAGGTGAAGAGGTTGACGCGGAAGAGGTCGAGGCGCAACTGGACTATCTGGTAGGGGCGTCGTGTTTGGTCTCGAGGTCTTTTTTAGATGAGGTCGGGCTCATGTCCGAAGACTACTTTCTCTACTTCGAAGAGGTGGACTGGGCGGCGCGGGCGAAAGGGCGCTACGCGCTCGCGTTTGCACCCGAGAGCGTCGTCTATCACAAGGAGGGCGGGTCTATAGGCTCGTCCAGCGACGGCGCGAAAAAGAGCCGCTTGGCGGACTACTACGGCGTCCGCAACCGTCTGCTGTATACGCGCAAGCACGCGCCCGAGGCTTTGCCGAGCGTATACTTAGGGCTGCTCGTCACCCTCGCCAAGCGCGTGCAGCGCAAGCAGTGGGCGCGCATCCCGATGATTCTCAGGCTCGTCTTGGAGTCTTTCAGACCGAAACGGGCGAGCGCGTGACGCTCTATCTTCGCGGGCTCCGCAAGTCGGAGGCGGGCTACGCGCTCCGGCTGCCGCACGCTTTTCTGGCGTTTTCGTTTCTCTACCTCGTTTTAGGTAATAGCACACGGATTATCCCCACTTCACCGGGAGCGGACAACCTCTCGCTCGGAGAGTTCGGGCTCTACGGGCTCACGGTTGGCTGCTCGATGTTTCACCGTAAGCTGTTCCTCTTCAACTTGAAGAGCCTGTTGCCCTTTGCGCTCTTTCTCGCCGCGTCGTCGGTGTACGGCGCGATGCTGAACGGGTTCAGCGCGTCGGCGCTCCTCTACAGCGTGCGGCTGCTGCTCCTCCTCGCGGCGGGGCTCACGGCTGGCTACTACCTCTTCAGTTTCTTTCGGCAGGACCTCTTGGGCGTTCTCAACTATTTTCTCATCACGTACCTCTGCGTCGCGCTGCTAGCCTTTGTGATCTACGTGATGTTTCCAGACTCCCGTGACCTCTGGGTGTTCTTACGGGGCTTCGGCGTCGAGTTTTTCGGTGACCCGCACCAGCGGCGGCTCGTCTCGCCCTACTTTGACCCGAACTATTACGGGGCGATTGCGGTGTTTCCTTTTACTTTAAGCGTTTTAGCGTATCAGCGCGTTTGGAAGACGCGCTACCTCCTGCTCGCGGGGCTCTTCGCGGTGTCGGTAGTGCTGACGGGCTCTCGTAGCGGTATCGCTACCCTAGCTGCTGCGGTGGGCGTGTTCGCTCTCTCGGGCGCACTGCACCTTTTGACGAAGCGGCGCGTTAAGCGCTCACTGCTCATCGTCGTCCCTGCGGCGCTCTTCCTCTTCGCGCTCGCGAGTCCGGTCTACTTGAGCGCCCTTACGCGCACGTGGTCTCGCATCGCCGCCGTGAGCACCGACGCCTCGGCGCAAGCTCGCTTCAGTTCGTTCGAGCTGGGTTTTGACCTCTTCGCCGAGCAGCCTCTTTTCGGCGTGGGTTACAACTACCTCTTGATTTACGCGCAGCGGGCGCGAGGGCTCACCTCTTTAGATTCGTCGTTGCAGGTGATTCTAGTGAGTTTCGGCGCGGTGGGGACGCTCTTTATCGTGGCTTTGGTCTTTTGGTGGGGCGTGACGCTGTGGCGGCGGTTTCGCAAGAAAGCGTTAGGAGAACGTACTTTTGTAGAACGCTGCTTTCGCTACTTCCTACTCTACCTCGTCGTGATTACCGCCTTCGCGAGCCAATTCAACAACGTGCTCTTCTACCAGTTCTGGCTCTTTCCGGTGCTCGCGTTGGCAACGTATCTGATGAGGTATTCCTCTGCGACGGCGAATACATTTGCGAACTCGAGAGATTTAGATGCTCACCGTTGACGTTCGCGCCTTGCATAATTCGGGCATCGGCACCTACATCCAAAACCTCTTGCCGAGGTTGATCGCGGCGAAACCCGAACTGGCGTTTCACCTCTTAGGGTCTGCGGCTGACCTCTCGAGCCTCACCTGGACGGACGCCCCCAACGTCACGATAACGGATTGCAATTCACCTCTTTATTCAGTGAAAGAGCAGCTCGAGCTTGCTCAAAAGACGCCCCCGGAAACGGACCTCTTCTGGTCCCCGCACTACAACGTCCCCATCTTTTACCCTAATAGATACAGTGGCAAGCTCCTCGTCACCGTCCACGACGTGTTTCACCTCGTCCAGTCGGACATGAGCGTGCCCAAAAAGCTCTACGCCAGAGGAATGTTTCGCGCCGTGCGGCAGAAGGCGGACGCCATCGTGACGGTGTCCGAGTTCAGCAAAGATGAACTCCTCCGCTTGACGGGGCGGGGCAAGCAAGCGGTGACGCCCATCCACATCGGGGTGGACGGAGCCTGGTTCAGCGTTGGTAAAGCGCCGCGTCCTTACGAAAATCCCTACATTCTCTTCGTCGGCAGCGTCAAGCCGCACAAGAATGTAGGCGGGCTGATCCGAGCGCTGGAGCTTGCGCAGCACCGAATCCCGCATGACCTCGTCATCGTCGGGCGGCGCGAGGGGCTCATCACGGCGGATGAAGCGGTAGCGGCGAAGGCGGAAGCGTTGGGGGCGCGGGTTCACTTTACGGGTTTCGTCCGAGATGACCTCTTGAAGCAGTTCGTCAAGCACGCGGACGCGCTCGCGCTGCCCTCATTCTATGAAGGATTCGGCTTGCCACCTCTGGAGGCGATGGCGTGCGGCTGCCCCGCGCTGGTTTCAAACGCCGCCTCGCTGCCCGAAGCCTGCGGCGACGCCGCGCTCTACTGCGATCCGCACAGCCCGGAGGACATCGCGGAGAAGCTCGTCTTGCTCATGGAGGATGAAGCGTTACGAACGTCGCTTAGACGAAAGGGATTAGAGCGTGCGAAACGCTTTACGTGGGAAGCGTGCGCGCAGAAGACGTTGGAGGTTTTGGAGAGGATGTTACCTGCATGAAAGTCGCCATCGTTGTGGACTGGCTCGTCACCTACGCCGGAGCCGAGCGGGTCTTGGAGCAGATGCTCCATGTCTACCCGGACGCAGACCTCTTTAGTTTGGTAGATTTTCTGCCAGAGGGTGAGCGCGACTTCATCCAGAATAAACCTGTGCAGACCTCTTTTATCCAGCGCCTGCCCTTTGCCGAAAAGCGCTACCGGCAGTTCTTACCGCTCATGCCCCTCGCAGTGGAGCAGTTTGACCTGTCACGTTATGACCTCGTGCTGTCAAGTTCCCACGCCGTCGCCAAAGGCGTCATCACCGGACCCGACCAGCTTCACATCTCGTACGTGCATTCGCCGATTCGCTACGCCTGGGATTTGCAGCATCAATACCTGCGGGAGGCGAATTTGGAGAGAGGGCTCAAAGGTTGGGCGGCGCGTTATATGCTCCACCGTGTGCGGCTCTGGGACAGCCGCACGCCGAACGGGGTAGACCACTTCGTTGCCAATTCGGACTTTATCGCGCGGCGCGTCTGGAAGGTCTATCGGCGCGAAGCGGAGGTGATCTACCCGCCTGTCGATACCTCTTCATTTGAATTGCGAGAGCAGAAAGAGGACTTTTACTTCACCGCCTCGAGGATGGTTCCCTATAAGAAAATCGACCTCATCGTCCAAGCCTTCGCGCAGATGCCGGACAAAAGGCTCGTCGTGATCGGTGACGGACCCGACTTTGCCAAGATTCAGAAATCTGCGGAGCTGAACGTCACGCTCATGGGCTATCAGCCGTTCGACGTTTTGAAAGACCACATGCAGCGCGCCAAAGCTTTTGTGTTCGCGGCGGAAGAGGACTTCGGCATCGTGCCCGTGGAGGCGCAAGCGTGCGGGACGCCTGTGATTGCGTTCGGCAAGGGTGGGGTGTTGGAGACGGTCAAGGGTTTGGATACAGACACTCCGACAGGTGTATTTTACGAGTCGCAAGAAGCCTCTTCACTCATTGGCGCGGTTGAACGGTTTGAAGAGCATCGCGAGAGGTTCGCGCCCGCCGAGATTCGCTCGCACGCGCTCACCTTTAATCAGGAGCATTTCAAAGAGAACTTGGAGAGGTTTGTAGCGGCGCGTTACGAGGAGTGGAAGCGGTAAACTGACCTTATGAGGCTCGAGATCGTGAGTGACGACATCGCTAAGTTAGAAGTGGACGCGATTGTCAACGCGGCGAATTCCGCCCTTAGCGGTGGGGGCGGCGTGGACGGAGCCATCAACCGTGCGGCGGGTCCAGAACTCGTCCATGCGAGCCGCAAGCTGGGTCCTATCTCGGCGGGCGAGGCGGTCATCACAGACGGGTTTAAGCTGCCCGCCAAGTACGTGATTCACGCGGTGGGTCCGGTGTGGCGCGGGGCGATAATGACGAGCACGCGCTTTTGGCGAGGTGCTATAAGAGGTCTCTAGAGCTTGCAAAACAGCACAGCGTGCGTAGCATCGCCTTCCCCGCCATCAGTTGCGGCGCGTACCGCTTCCCGATTGATCAGGCTGCGAAAGTCGCCATTGACAGCGTGCTCGAGTTTTGCAAATCTCACGACACGTGTCCATCTGAAATCTATTTAGTCTGCTTCGACCCCAAAGTGAAGCGGGCATATGAGCGTTACGCTGAGACGCTCGGCTGAAAATCAAAAAGGTGTCCCAGTTTGTGGATATCTGCTGTATCGGGGAGCGGTTGCACCCGCTTCACCGAAGCTAAACCACAAACTGTGGTACACCGGTAAACGTCACAGCCTCGAGACCCCCTCGGCTTTCACCTGCATCTCTTGGGACTTGCGCACGTGCACCTCGACGTTTAATGACGAGTTCGCGCCGCCGCGCCGTAGCCCACGTACGGGTGGCAAGTCGTCGTAGTCGCGCCCGACGCCGATTTTGATGTGCGCTTCGGTCACTTGGCAGCCGTTGGTGGGGTCAAAGCCGACCCAGCCGCTGCCCGGTATAAACGCCTCGATCCAGGCGTGCGACGCCGCCGCGCCGAGGAGCGTTTCGTCGGGCGCGTTCGGGTTGCTGTGGATGTAACCCGAAACGTAACGGGCGGGGATGTTCGCGGTGCGGCACAGGGCGAGCATGGCGTGGGCGAAGTCCTGACAGACGCCCGTGCTGTTCTCGGCGAACTCGACGAGCGGCGTGTCGACGCGCGTGGCGTTCGGCTTGTAGATGAAGTGGTTGTTGAGGTAGGTATTGAGGTTATTTAAGTAGGTGACGATGTTGTCGTCTTTTTTAAGAGGCAGTGCGCCGAAGACGCCGGGCCAGTTGCGGTTCATCGACACGCGCTTCGTGGGCGCTAAGTATTCAAAGAAGCGGTGGCGCAACTCGGGCAGAGTCTCCGCCGAGACCGCCAGGGGCGCAGGCGTCGGGTAGGTCAAAACTTGAGAATGTGCCTCGATGCGCAGCTCGGTGTGGTCGTTCGGTAGATGAAAGTGGTGGATGAGGTTGTCGTAGTAGTCCTTGCGGCTGCGCACGGGCGCTTTCGGGCTGATGGCGAGTTCAAAGGCTAAGAGCGTCTGGCGGAAGTCGTCGGCGGGGCGCAGCCAGAGTTCGTTGAACGAGTCCCAGGCAGGCTTGCCGTAGCTGTATTCGGTGATGTGGGTTACATCGAGGTACATGTGTGTCCTTCTTGCGCGGCGAGCAACGCCGAGAGGAGCGGCTTGCTCGAGCGTCGCTAATGTCTTCAAGTCTTTACTTTGCAGCGTCTCTTGCGCCGTTGTGTGGTGAGCAGGTTCATAGAATGAGCCCCCGCGTGAGTATAACAACTAACCTAAACGCCGAATTGGAATGGCGCAGATATTCTTCTCATGAGAACTTGCAAGAGCATTGCAGACGCTCTCGTTAGGTTCCTTTAGCAGGTATCAAAGCCTGTCTCACTTCGTTCGGAGCTGGTTAGAAACACTCTCACTTTTTAGAACACCATATAGCACGCGCGTTCTGAGATGAAATCCCGCTAGTCCTTGCGGACAGAGATCTACGCTTATCCGTCTCAATATGTTTTGGAACTGCTACTTGTATGAGCGTCGCTCGAGGACGATGTGAAACGGCTCGAGCGTCCGGCGAGGTGGCTAAACTAAGCCCCACGCCTTTAATACGAACATGAGTGGCGGCAGCGGCTCTTGCCATAACCATGCGGTGTCAAGCTCGAGCCCGGTCAACACCTCACTGCGAAAGACGCCTTCATTCAACGCAACAACTTGATAACTTTCGCGTTCGTCCAGCCGGTAGAACTCCGCTTGCTCTCGTTCAGGGTCAACCAGCCAGTACTCCTTGACGCCTGCTTGTTCGTATTCGAAAAACTTCACTTTTCGGTCTCTCTTGCGGCTTTCGGGGCTGATAATTTCAACGGCGAGGTCAGCAGGACCGACGAGGCGGTTCTTTTGATTCTACCGAGATTTTCTTGAGAGACGAAAAGAATGTCAGGTTCGCGCCCCGACGTAGCGAGCTTCATCTGAAACGCAGCCGAACGCACCTTGCCTAAACTGTATTCTTCGGTGAAGTGACGCATCAGCGCGGTGAGAAAGTCAGCGACGTCCTGATGACGGTCAGAGGGGGGCTCATCAAAAAGACCTTACCATCTACCCACTCCGCTGGCGTGTCCTCATCCGCCCACTCGAGAAACGCCTCATAGCTCATCTCGAGGGGTTTTGGCTCAACCGTCATGGGTCATTATAGCGCTATTTGCCAAACAGATTTGGCAACTCCTCCAACTCGACGAGCACGTCCCGTGGCTTACTCCCCATGTGCGGACCTACCACCTCTAGCGCCTCCAATGAATCCATCAGCTTGCCCGCGCGGGCGTGACCGACGCTCAAACGGCGCTGCAGCCGCGACACGCTCGCCTGACCCTCGTTGATGACCAACTCGGCGGCTTCGCGCAACTTGTCGTCGTTCCAGTCCACCATGCCCGTGGCGCTCGAGTCGTCTAAGGGCGGCGGGTCGAAGTCCGAGCCGTACGCCTCGACGAACTCGTCGTCGAAGTATTGACGGCGCAAGAAGTTGGACAGGGTAACGATCTCCTCTTCACTGATAAAAGGACCTTGCAAGCGGACGGGCTTCACGAGTCCGGGCTGATAGAAGAGCATGTCGCCCATACCTGTGAGACGCTCCGCGCCCATCGTGTCGAGGATGGTGCGAGAGTCATGTCCCGACGATACGGCGAAGGCCACGCGCGCAGGCACGTTCACTTTGATTAACGAGGTCAAAATATCCACCGACGGGCGTTGCGTCGCCAGAACGAGGTGCATCCCCGTCGCCCGCGCCATCTGCGCGAGGCGCATGATGGCGGACTCGACCTCTTTGGGCGACGTGATCATGAGGTCAGCCAGCTCGTCGATGATGATGACGATAAAGGGCATCTCGGGCAGGTCGAGGTTGCGCGCCTTCTGGTTGTACTGGTCTAAAGTCTTCGCGCCGATCTTGCTCATCATCTTGTAGCGGCGCTCCATGTGGGCGACTGCGCCTAAAAGCACGCCCGCCGCGTCGTTCGGGTTGGTGACGACGGGGCGCAAGAGGTGCGGGATGCCGTCGAAGGGCGTCAACTCGACCATCTTAGGATCGATCATCAGAAAGCGGAGGTCGGTAGGGAGGAATTTGTAGATGAGCGAGCCGATAAGCGTGTTGACCGCGACGGACTTGCCCGAGCCCGTTGAGCCTGCAATCAAGAGGTGGGGCATCTTGGCGAGGTCTTCTATTGTCATCTCACCGTCGATGGACTTGCCCAGAATCAGCGGCAGGCGCTTTTTGCTCCGTTTGAAACTCGGCGACTCGGCCGCCTCGCGAAACTTGATGAGGTCGCGGTTGGTGTTGGGCACCTCTAAGCCGATAACGCTCTTGCCCGGAATCGGCGCTTCGATGCGCACGCTGCCCACCGCCATCGCCAGCGCCAGATCGTCCGAGAGGTTGGCGAAGCGGCTAATCTTCTCGCCAGGGGCGGGCTCGACTTCGAAGCGGGTCACAGTCGGACCGCGTACCGAGGCGACGACGCGCCCTTGTAGCTTGAAATTATTGAGCGTGTCGTCAATTTTGTTGATGCGGTTGCGGACCTCTTGCGAGTGAGAGGCGGGATCGTCCCGGTGCTGCGCGGGTGCGTCCAAGAGGTTATGAGGGGGGATTTGAATGGGTATGCCGCCGACCTCCGGGATGGGTTCGGCGTCGCCTTCCTCGTCGTCATCGTAGGTGTCTACGTACTCGAAACTATGCCCATCAGGTGACGAGGTTTCCCAGGGCGGCGTGTCGCCCAAAGATTCAAGCTGTTCGGTTTCTGTTCGGATATCATCTGCCCTAATGTCATTTGTCCCAGCGTTATTTGTCCCGGCATCATGCTCGACTCCGACTTCTTTGGGCGCGCGCAGAACCGCCTCGAGTTCCGTTAGCGCCTCCCCCTGCCTTTCGGCCTCCTCTTCCGTGAGGACGCCGCGCCCGCCCCCACGTAAGGTCTGCGTGAGCGAGGCGTCGTATTCGGCGACTTCGCTCTCGCCGGGGTGGTCGCTCGCGACGCGCAGCACGTCGCTCATGAGGTCGCGCCATCTCTCGAGCTTATCCGCGTCCTCCTCCAGAGCGTCTCGAGCGCGCGCCACCTCTTTGTACTGGGCTAGCCGCGCGGCGTGAGCCTCTAGTACCGCGGCGAGTTCACCCGCTCTGACCTCTTGGAGGTGCGCTTCGGCGAGGTCGCGCTCGCGGGTCAAGCGGTTGTAGCGTTCGCTTAGAGCGGTCAAATCGAGGGCTAGTGCTTTGCGGACCGTATCTAAAGCGCGCGCCGCGCGGAGCTTGCCCTCGACGGGCGCGTCAAGTTGCACTTTAACGCCGCGCAGCCGCGCGTCAAAGTCGTAGAGCCCCTCCTCGCGGAGTTGCGCTCCTAAGTCGGCGGCGCGGTCTTGCACGAAGCTTTGAAGCGCGCTCTGCCAGGCTTCGACGTCGAGCCTGACCTCGCCTAGCGTCTGCTCGTTCGCTCCGCTGAGACGCTTCTGCGCCTTCTTGACCTCCGCGCGCCACCGCTTGAGTTCGGCGCTGCCGGGATAGAGCGCGTCCAGGGCAATTAAATCTTTGACGAGCGCTTTGAGGTCGCGGCGTACGAGGGAAACGTCGGCGTGAAAGGCGGCTTTCGCCCTGGCGGCTCGCCGCGCACTCATCAATGCGCCAAATCCTTGCTGAATGCTGAGCGCGGTGCGCGTTGCGCCGCGCCGCAAGAGGCTGGTGGGGGGCTGGGCGAGGAGCAGCTCGAGCCCTAAACTCATCACTAAAAGCGCGATGAGGTAAGCCAGAATGCCCGTTGCGCCCGCCACTTGCGACCGGAATAGCACACCCCACGCGCCGCTTAAATTCGGCTGAACCAACGCGAGCAGCGCCCACGCGCCCGTCCCGGCGACGAAGTAACCCGCCAGCACCCGCCACAGCCCTTTAGGGTACTGGCGCAGCAGAAAGAGCCCACCCAACACGAGTGGGGGCCACGGCAAGAGGTACGCCGCCAAGCCGATGCGCCCCACCACCATCTCGCGCACCGCTGCGCCGAACGCGCCCGTAGGCAACACGGGTAAAAGTAAACCGATGATCAGAATGCCCAGCGCTAAGACCACTAAGCCCAAAGCTTCTAGGTCAAATGCAGGTTGTTTTTTCACTTTGCGTCTCGCCACACGCTAGTCTACCGCGTTGCGGAGGGTGCTAAGCAAGAAGCTTCATAGCTTATTCAGTGTATTTTAAGGTAGTGGCGCATCATGAGCGTTTGAGTATAGCGGCTTTCAACGGGAGGCTCGTCTTTGGGTGGCGCGTCTCTTTCTAGGTCGCGTTGACGTTCGCCCTTTAAGAAAATTGCTTATTGCCCCCACAGACAGGGTAAACGGATGTACTTTGGTGTCTTCTTACTTCTTGATTCCTACTTCTTGCGTGCAGCAATATGGAGGATAGTTTGAAAAGTCAACAGAGCCTAGTCACCTGTTTCAGTCCCCGGCTTGGTCTCGCCGCGCGGCAAGGGACGTTCACGCTTTGCGCCTATCTCGCGCGCTGCCTCGTCTCGTTCGTCCTCGTTCTCATACGCTGCAACAGCCTCTATCTGCCGCTCCCGCTTCGTGAGCGCTACATCCTCCGCCCCGCCCGCGACCTCTTCGGCGCTTTTGCCTTCGCCCGTGTAAGCCGGGCGGGTTAGCAGGTACGACTCGATAAGCACCTTTGCGAGCGCCACCGTCGGTACGGCGAGCAGACCGCCCACCAGCCCGAACAGACCGAAGCCCGCGATGATGGCGATGAAAACCGTGACGGGGTGTAAGTTCGTAGATTTCGACAAGATGAGGGGCGACAAGAAGTTACCCTCGATCTGGTTGGCGACGACGAAGACGACCACCGCGAGGATGGCGGTGGTCAGGGGTGCGCCCGTCGTAAAGGAGAGAAGCACGGCTGGAACGACGCCGATGATCGGTCCCAGGTAGGGGATGATGTTGAAAATCGCCGCCAAAAAGCTAATCGAGGGTGCGGAGGGCACGCCGACGAGTTCTAAACCTATCCAGAGCAAGATGCCGATAGCGAGCATGACGATGAGCTGCCCGCGCAAGTAACCGCCGACGGTGCGGTCCACCTTTTGAGCGACGCCGCTGTAGAAGGGGCGGTAGCGCAGCGGCACGTAGCGCCGGAAGTTCGCGGTGATTTTTGGGAAGTCGTAGAGAAAGTACGCGCCCGCTAAAAGGATCAAGAAGATTTGAAAGGTAGTGGAGAAGACCGTCGTCACCCCGGAGATAAAGGTGCCGCCGCCGGAGAGGAGGATGTTGCCGCTGTTGCTGATAAATTCTTGGAGACCCGCTTCCAATGAGGTTGCCGCTTGCGTCAAGAGGTTCTGGACCGCCTCTTCGACGCGCTGGGCGATGTCGCCATTGGACGTGTCCCCTGATCCACCCGCCGCACCGTCCGGCGCAGCAGATGTGTCCGCTGCGCCGCCTATCTCCGCCCCGCCAGACGCCGCACCGTCGCCAAAGCGGTTCGCGATAAAGTCGGGTACGTTTTCGCTCAACCCGGAGAACCACGCCGCCGCTTGCCCCAGCAGCATCGTGATATTTCCCAAGGCGTCCGGGATAAAGCGGGCGAAGCGGCTGATATCGGTGACGACTTGCGTGATGAGCACCGAGCCCAACACGAGCACCGCGAGCAGCGCCAGGTAAACGAGAATGACTGCGATGGTCCGGGGGATGCGCAAGCGTTTAAGCCCCATTACGAGCGGATTGAGAATGTACGCGATGACAAAGCCGATGATCGCAACTTGAAACGCGGTGGCTGCGCCCGGCAATATGTACGCGAAGAGCAGATAAATCGTCGCCGTAATCGCTACGGCGTAAGTTATCGCGCGGACCCAGGGGTTGCGCCAGACGATTTCGAAAGCGGTGATGTCTCTAGCCATTGCGCCCCGACTCGATCAAAAGGTGAGAACTCATACGAGGTTGCGTGACTTAGTTTGTAAAACCAAGTCACACCCATCTGCGAGGGTAAGTTCAAACGCTCTCAGTAGGGATAAGCGAAGCGTGCAGTTCCGAATCACACCATCAATTTATCACGGGGGTGCTTCTTTCTAATGAGACGCCGCTAAGAGAATAGAAAAAGTCGAGGCGCGCGCTAGAGCGTGCCTCGACTTTTTCACTGGTTTGAGCTTACTGCTTTGAGCAACGACAACGATTAAACCGTGAGCGTTTTACCTGCGCGGATGCAGCTCGTGCAGGCGCGTATCGTGTGGGCGTTGCCGCTCCGGTAGATTTTGACGCGCTGCAGGTTCGGGAGCTTCCACTTTTTGGTGATGCCTGTCGTTTTGCGCCCGACGCCGCCTTCGCGCTTGGCTTTACCGCTCTGGACCACGTCGCGGCCCATGATCGGCTTTTTGCCGCAAATTTCACATACTTTTGCCATGTTTCACCTCGAGAAAAGACCTGATTAAAAACACGCCCGTTAAGGGACGTGCAAACTTAAAGAGTGTAGCACGAATGGGCTGCTTGCGCAAAAGCCTGCCAGACAGCCAGACAAGAGGTTGCACGAAAAGTCGGTTGACTAGCTAAGTGAAAGAGGGATACAGGCTCCCGTGCTGTATTCTCTATTCCTCTACACAGCACCTTGCTCAACCAACTTTTAGGGGTATCTCGCCAGACAAAGACCAATGGACGAAACGCACAAATCTGCCGAACATTTTGCGTCCCTCTTCTCAGTGGAACGTGGAGCACTGAGTGCGCGCCATCAAGCTCGAGCCAAGAGGTAGATGCGCGGGTAATGCCCGCCGTGAAAGACGCGCACCGTCTCCCTGAGGTGCCACACCTCGCTAAAACTAGCTAGCACCTCTTCGAAGAGCTTGATTTCGTGCGTGAGAACGGCGAGCCGCGCCCCCGGCGCTGCAACTCTCGCCGCTTCTGCTAAAAAAGCGGGATAGAGCGCCGCGTTGCCCGCGTGCGTTCCCACCACGTCACCCCAGGGAACGTCCGCTACGATAATGTCGAACGACGAATCACCGAAGGGTAAAGAGGTTGCGTCAGCTTGCAAAAGTTCGGCGCTGGAGAGGTGGCTCGCCTGAATATTCTCGCTCGAGCACGCCAACGCCTCACCGCTCACGTCACAACCGACGAGCCGCGCCGCTTGCCCCAAACCTCTCTCGATCAGGAGCGTGCCCGAGCCGCACATGGCGTTGAAAAAACGATCTTCTGGCTCTGCGCCGACAAGTTCGAGCATCGCCGCCGCCAAGGTTGCGTTGAGGCCGCCCGCTAGGTTACAGACGCGCCAAGGACGGCTCGAGAGCGGCCTCGCGCTCGTTCTAAAGAGGATGTCCCAGCCCTCTTTCGATCTCCTTATGCGCAGGAGCAAATCGCCTTCCTCGGCGTCGAAGCGCAGCCCCGCACCTCTTTCTATCTCCCTGGCGAGCCGCGCGAACACCGCCGAGCCGCTGCCCGCCGCGCCTATACGGAAGCTCGAAAACGTGTCCTGTCCTTTAACCTCTTCGACTACGCCGAGGAGCTTGGTCAAGTGTTCGTGACCTAAAAGCGCTTTAGGACGGGGGACGCGGAAGGTCTCGAGGCGATACACCGCGACTACCTTGCGCAGCTTTTGTAGCGCTTGGGGAGGACCGGGAAAGCGGAACTGTACCGAAGTTGCGTCTTGAGAGGTGATGTGAAGACCCTCGACCTCTTTCAATTCGCGCGCCGCAAAAGGGACGAGCCCCTCTAAAACTTCGGCTTCGTAGTTCTGCGCGCCGCTCTTCTGATTTGGAGTCGGGCGGCGCTTCTTCCGCTCGGATACCCGTTTCGAGAGACGCTTGGGGCGCAACTTTTTAGCCACGCTTCACTCTACTGCAAGCGTAGACCTCACGACCTCGTCGCTCGTTGCTTTTAGATTGCCGCTTGCCCTTTTCATTAACCCGCGCCTCTACTCTTACCGTAGCTCGAACGCCGTTCCGTAAGGTACTATCAAATGTGAAAACCACCACTTAGGAGGCATCTATGCAGCAACGACGTTTACATCTCAACCTCTTTTTCGCACTTATCCTCGCGCTCGCCGCGTGCGCGCCTAGCACCTCTCAACCTACCGATGACCCGAGCTTGCCGTTTCAGAGCACCAGGGGACCCTTGGAGGGCGACGCCGAGGTCGTTGTGCAGATTCTTCACGCCAGCGACCAAGAGGGCGCGGTGGCTGCTACCGAAGACGCGCCGCGCTTCTCTTCGGTGATCAACGGGCTCGAGGGGGACTACGGTCTCACGCTCATCCTCTCGTCGGGCGACCTCTACATCCCCGGTCCTTTTTTCAGCGCGACCTCGGGCAGCGCCGACATCCGCATCAACAACGCAGTCGGGTTTCAAGCCGCCGCCTTCGGCAACCACGAGTTCGACTTGGGTACGGACGTGGTGGAAGACCTCATCGCCGCTGACGAAGAGGACGGCTACCCCGGCGCGACGTTTCCGTATCTCAGCACCAACCTGGACTTTAGCGGTAGCAACCTGGGCGACTTCGTCGTGCCGGACGGACAAGAGGCGTCGAGTGTGCCGAACAGTATCGCGGGCAGCGTGATCATCACCGAGGGCGGCGAAACGTTCGGCGTCGTCGGCGTCACCACGCCGCAACTGCCTAGCATCTCCTCGCCGGGCGACGTGGGCGTGTCGCCACGCGCCCAACAGGATATGCAGGCGCTCGCGCAGATCGTCCAGCCCGCTATCGACGACTTGACCTCTCGCGGTATCAGTAAGATCGTCGTTTTGGCGCATTTGCAGCAGCTCGAGAATGAAATTGACCTAGCGCAGATGCTCTCGGGCGTCGACATCATGATCGCGGGCGGCTCGGACACGCTGCTTGCGACGCCAAACAATAGATTGCGCCAGGGCGACGAGCGTAGAGGCAACTACCCGCTGCTCTACACCTCCGCTTCAGGCGAGCCCGTCGCGTTGGTCAATACCAGCCGCGAGTACCGCTACGTCGGACGGCTGATCGCAGGCTTTAACAGCGCGGGTGTGTTGGTCAGTATCGGCGAGGAGAGCGGCGTGTACGCGACTGACGAACAGGGCGTCGCCGAGACGGGCGACGAAGCCCCGGCTGAGGGCGTGTTGGAGGCGGTCGCCGACGTGCGCACCATCATCGAAGAACTCGACGGCGAGATTTTCGGCAGCACCGAAGTCTATCTGAACGGTCTGCGTGAGGCGGTGCGTACGCAGGAGACGAACTTGGGCAACCTCACGGCGGACGCGAACTTAGCCGTTGCCAGAGAAACGGACCCTGACACAGCCGTGTCGATCAAAAACGGCGGCGGCATCCGCGCGGCGATTGGCGCGGTTTTGCCGGGTGACGCGGGCGAGCGCGTGCCACCTCGAGCCAACCCGCTCACCGACAAGCAAGAAGGTGACATCTCGCAGCTCGACATCCAGAACGCGCTGCGCTTCGACAACGACTTGACGCTCCTCACGCTCACCGCGCAGGAGTTGAAGCAGATTTTGGAGCACGGCGTCGCAGCGGTGGAGCCCGGCGCGACGCCGGGGCAGTTCCCGCAAGTCGGCGGCTTAGCCTTTTCGTTCGATCCGCGCTTGCCGCCCAGCGAGGTGGATGAAGAGGGCAACGTCGTGAGCGAGGGTCAGCGCGTGCAGAACGTGGTTTTGCTCGATGACAGCGGTGAGGTCAAGGACGTCATCGTGGAGAACGGTGCTGTCGTCGGCGACCCAGAGCGCCCTATCCGCACAGTGACGTTAGGCTTCTTAGCAGACGGTGGCGACGCCTACCCCTTCCCAGATACGGACAGGCAAGATTTAGACACAGCCGAGCAAGCGGCGTTGCAGCAATACTTGGGAGAGGTCAGCCCGGTGACACAGCCTGACACCGACGTCGCCGAAGACACGCGCATCCAAAACCTCTCGGAGCGAGAGGACACGGTGTTGCCGGCTGGAATGGCCAAGTAGAGGGGCCCAAAGCGAAACTTCAAAGAAGACCGCATCAAAAGCGAGAGGGCGTCCCACGTGGACGCCCTCTCGCTTTACCTCTTCTAGATTTTCTTCTTCCCCCTTCCTACCTACTTGCCAACTGCCCCCCGCCTTGTAACTTTTTAACGGTTTCACCTAAGAGCGAGGCGATGCTCTGCTTGCCTTCTAGGGCACCTAGGTCAGGGGCTTTGCCCTGGAAGGCGAGGTTGAGCTTGACGCCTGCGTCAATAGCTTTGGAGGAGGAGCTTAACTTCAAGAAGCTCTTGTTGGAGGGGCTGAGGCTGGTGAAGTCGGGGTTGTTGATGTTTAAGTCCCAGGAGTTGTGGCTGCTCTTGTCGTCGCGGCTCATGCCCTTGGTCTTCTTGTCCTGAAAGCTGAGGTTGTTCTTGAGGACGTTGGGGGCTTTGCCACTGCTCTTAGGAGCGTAAGCGATGAAGCCGTGGGCACCCGCTTTCCAGGAGGTGTTGTGGAGCATGGTGAGCCCGCCTCCACTGTTGCCGTCAAAGTTGTTGGCACGGTTTTTGTAGGCGACGTTGTAACGAACGATGTTCTGGCTGTTGTCGGTGCGGCGGCAACCCAACTTGAACCCGTTGCCGTCACCGGAATGCCCGGCCCCGTTGGAGTGCGCAACGCTGTACTCGACTAAAGACCTGCTGCCGCAGAAGACGTCGATGCCGTCGTCGGAGTTGTTGTAGGCTAAAAAGTTGCGCACGACGTGCTTGGTGCCCGCAGCGATCTTGATGCCGTCAGCGGATTCGCCCCCGTTCTGATAGCTGTTGTTGGAGTGCGAAACACTGTCTTCAAAGGTGCCGTAGTCCCCTAGTAAGTAGATGCCGTCGCTGTGGTGGTTGTGCGATAAGACGTTGCGCACGCTGATGTGGTCACCCTTGAGGTAGAGCCCGCGCCCCGCTCCGTGGCGGAAGGTGAGGTTCTGGACCGTGTAGTAGTCGGCGGCGATTCTAAAAAGCGTGGGGTTGGAAACGCTCTTGTAGTTTTTCCAGTGGCGGGACTTGCCGTCGATGATGGCACGCTCGCCAGGATAGCTGGTGATGGTGATGGGCTTGTCTTTGCTGCCGTCGGTCTCAAAGGACTTGCTGAGGTAGCCCTTGTGCACGCCGCTGCGCAAGTAGACCGTGTCGCCCGGCTTGACGAGCTTCGCCGCTTGCCCGAGGGTCTGGAGGGGCTTCTTGGCACTCCGCCCGTCGTTCTTGTCAGAGCCCGTGGGCGAGACGTATAGAGCGGACTTCGCCGCGGCGACAGGCTGAGGCTCGGGGCTGGGTGCAGGGCTAGGTGCAGGGCTGGGCGTAGGGGCACTCGGACCAGCGCTGCTGGGGATGTACTCGACGTAGAGTTGTGGGGCGGCGCGCTTGTTGCCGCGGTAGGACTCGGCGACACGCTTGTTGCGCTTGCTCTCGCTGCTGAAAAGCACGGCGAAGGCGTTGCCGCTCTGCCAGCCCCGGCGGTTGACCACCTCTTGCAGCAGGGGCGCAACGTTGGGCGTGAACTGCTTGCCGCCGCGCTCGCCCACCTTGCGCCAGTCCTGGGGCTGCCAGCGCACCTTGGCGGCGGTGGCTGGGCGCTTAGAGAGGTTGCGGGACTTCTCCTCAAAGCGCGCGGCGTTGTCGCTGTCGTCGGCGTACACCTTGAGCTTAAGCGCACCTCTGTCGATCTCGTCGGCGGTGAAGCGCACCTCGGCGCGGCGAATCTTGGCACCCTGGGGAATCTTGAGGTTGGTAAAGCGCACGCCCACGAGCTGCTGACCGCGCTTCACATCATAGGTGAGTTCTAAGTCGGTGCTAGAGGTCACGACTTTGCCCGAGGCGCGCTCTTCGGCGTCATCACGGTCAGAGGCGACGCGCATCTTGATGTACTTGACGCTGCCCTGCGCTTCTAGCTCGGGCGTCTCGACGCTGCTGCAAGCGCTGAACAAAAAGGCGCTCGCGGCTAAAAGACCTAAGCGGGTGTAGCGCTTGAGTCTGGCGGCGCGGGCAGACGTTGGGGTGTCGGCTTGGGTATTGGTTTGAGTATTGGTTGGGGTGAGAAGGGTGTTGACTACTTTGCTTGCTACTTTGGATGAACGGTTCACTGGTGACATAGCTCTGCTCCCTGGAACCCCATGAGAAAGTGTAGTGGATACCAAGTCGTAGCAAAGAGCTACCCTCGGCCGGTTGCGCTACTAGCTCGACTTGTTCCAAGCGCCCAGAAGAGCCTTTAGCTGCAGGTAGCATCTGGTTAGAGATGCGTGCCTAGCAAGTCATTGCCTGCTAAAGGTTCATAGAGAACAAGTGTCATCGCTTCCGAGGGGTGGGGTTCGTTCCCCTCAGTGATATATGTAGTTTAAGCCGAGCCAACCGCTCGGTCTGTAAGATTTCTGTAAGAACGTGAAGAGCAAGTGAAGGGTGTGAAAAAGTGGGCAAGGAGGGAGGTTTAGAGGGCTTTGCTCGAGCTAGTACTCCTCCTAAAAATGCGCTCAGCACACTACAAGTGACTCGGGCATCCGATTTGAAAACGTACTCTACGCCTTAGAACTCGCACTCCGCTCCACTTACGCGGTCTTTCGCACCACAATATTATGAGGTAGGCTGAAACGGTTATGATCGACGCATCTACACAATGCCGCCTCGTACCGGACGCTACCGCCACTCTCGTCGCCTGGGCTGAGCAGATTCAGCGCACCTATAACGACCCGTTCGTCGCCGCGCAGCACCTCGTCAAGTGCTTGGGTGCTCACTTCGTGAACGGAAACGCCGAGCTAGGCTTCTGGGTGCCCGAACTCGCGCAGCGCGGCATCTCGCCAGAGCGCGTCTTCTTGGAGGTCTATACACCTCTTAATGAGGTTGACCTCGCGGCTCCGCTGCAAGAGGTTTCGTTCCGGCGCGAGTTGGTCTCGTTGGCGCGAGAGGGCGACTACCTGTGGGGCGTCGTCGAGGGGATGAAAGCGGGTAGCAGGGGCGAACTCGGCAGCCTGTACTGGCTCACCTACAGGGAGGCGATGGGACGCTGGGAAACCTCGCCGGACGTGCTCGCCGCTTCGCTTCCTTTCGGCGCGTTCGCGCCGGCTGAGTTTTACGACGTGGCGCGGATGCAAGCGGAGCGCAAGGACAAAGCGTACTACGCCCACCTCGCTGAAGCGGCGCAGGGGGACGTCGTCAACTTTGCGCCGTCCACCAACATCCTGCAGCTTCACATCCCTACCGCGACAGCAAACGGCACGCTCGCGGGGTTGACGCGCACTTTGGAGCACATCGCCGAAAAGGTGCGCGCGGACGAACTCCTCACGTCCGAAGAGCAGGTTTATCTCGCTTACGACGCCGTCCAACCCCTTCCGCTCGAGCCCATCATCGAGTATGAGATGGGACCGCACTTCTGGCAACCTCTAGAGATCGACAACAAAGAGGACGAGGTCTTCACGCTGCCCATCCAACTCCGCCGCCCCGACATGACGAACTGGGGCTACGACATTGTCTTGTCGGCGTCCTCCGCGACGAACCCTACGCTCTTAGAATCGAGACGCCCCGACGAGGTCTTGGACTTCGTGGCGGCGCTGCACAACTTCCCTAGACCGTTTAAGCTCATCCTCGACGTCGTCTATGGGCACGCGGATAACCAGGCGCTCAGCTTGCTCAATTCCTACTGGTTTCGCGGGCCCAACATGTATGGGCAAGATGTCAACCAGCAGCACCCGGTGGTGAGGGCGACGATGCTCGAGATGCAGCGCCGCAAGGTCAACGTCGGCGCGGACGGCGTGCGCGTGGACGGCGCGCAAGATTTCAAGCTGTGGAACGCAACCGAGCAAGTCGTCGAACACGACGACGAGTACCTGAAGAGGATGAGCGACGTCGAGCAAGAGGTCGCGGGTTTGCGCTACCACCCTTGGATGGTTTTCGAGGACGGCAGACCGTGGCCCAGAGAAGACTGGCCCACCGCCTCCACCTACGACGACGTGACCAAGCAGCAACCCGACGCCTTCCAGTGGGGACCGCTCACCTTCGCGCACAATACGCCCGCCTTGCGCGGCTTCTGGAACGAGCGCTGGTGGCGCGTCGAAGAGATTTATACGAAGGGCAGCCACTGGATTTCGGGCTGCGCGAACCACGACACGGTGCGGCGCGGCACGCAGATAGACCTTAACGAGCCCATCAACGAGCGTTTGGGCGAGCACCTCCCCGACATCTTGCGCAACGCTTACGACAACCCGGCGGCGCACCTGCTCGCCTACACGAGCTTTCCGGGCGTACCGATGGACTTTCTCAACGCCTCCATGCACGCGCCCTGGGGCTTCATCCGCAACACCGACGACCTCTACGGCGTGAAAGTCGCCTCTGAAGAGGCGCTCTTTTTGTGGTGGCAAGTGGACGAGGCGGCTTACGTAAAAGAGGGCGCGTTCAGGCGGCTCAAGGCGCTTGGCTTCAGCGAGCTTGACGCGCTGCGCCGCTTCATGCGAGAACTCGCCAGAGCCGTGACGCTGACGAGCTACAGCCTGGTCACGATGGTCGTCCTCTTAAAGGACGTCGAGCCGCCCCTCGCCGGGCCGGAGCTGTCAATGGCGGCGCTTAAACGTATCGCCAAAGCGTTTATGGACGACGCGCACGACTACTGCAGCGTGGGGCTGTCGGCGGAGCGCCTGAGCGAAGAGCGCGCCTCGTTTAACCGCCGCGTTCGCGAGTTTCGCCTGGCGCGCCCCTGGCTCAGGCGTAACTTGAGCGGCGCTGACCATTACGGGCGCAAGGTAGAAGACGCCACGCTCTTTTACAGCCTGCGCACCTCACCGGATGGGGACGAGCAGGTGCTTTTCCTCGCCAACATGGAGGGCGAGCCCCTAGAGGTGACGCCTACAAAACTGCCTGTCCCCGACCTGCCGCAAGAGGGCTGGCAGCTCGCGCTAGCCGCGCCCGGCGTAGCGTTCGAGCACGCCGAGCGGTCCCTGACGCTAGCGGACAGCCAAGGCGTAGTCTTGACGCGCAAAGTTTAGCACCGCGTTTACAGGGCACCGTCCATGTCAGGGCGCGACGCTACGGCTAGCGTTCTTTTCCGTAAGCTGAAGAGGTGCCGCGTTCGCTCTACCTCCACGTCCCCTTCTGCCCTAAAATCTGCCCCTACTGCGACTTCCACAAGATGCGCCGCAGCGAAGGGCTGGTGGCGGCGTATATAGAGCGTTTGGAGCGAGAAGCCTCGGCGCTTTACGCGGACTTTCCCAGCGAACTCGAGACCGTCTACTTTGGCGGCGGCACCCCTTCGCACCTCTCGGACGAGGAGCTAGGGCGCGTCGTCCGCGCACTTCAAAGCACGTGGGGCTTTCCGGGGAGGTGTGAAACCACCCTGGAAGCGGACCCCCTGACCTTTGACGAGAAGAGGTTGCAGACGTTCCAATCACTAGGGTTTAGCCGGCTTTCTATCGGCTTGCAGTCCACCCAAGACGCTACGCTGCTCTTTTTAGGGCGAAAGCACAACGCAGAAGAGGGTTTGCGCGCCGTAGAGACGGCATTGAACGCAGGCTTCGAAGTTTCCGCAGACCTCATCACGGCTGTACCAGACCAAGACGCAGCGAAAGATTTGCATACGCTCGCGCAGATGGGCGTGCAGCATATCAGCGTCTACAATCTAACCATCGAGCCGCACACGCCTTTCGCGCGGCGCGGCGTCGCGGTAGACCCGGACAAAGAGGCGGACGATTACGAACGGGCGAACGAAATTTTATCTCTCTACGGGCTCGAGCGTTACGAGGTCTCGAGCCACGCGAAGCCGGGTCACGAGTCGAAACACAACCAGGTGTATTGGCGCGGCGAGCACTTTCTCGCGTTGGGGCCGTCCGCCGCGAGTTTTGTTCCGGTGAGCCAAGAGGCCAAAACGCATCTCATTGGGGAGCGGCGCACCAACCGCGCGATCAAAGGTTGGCTGAGCGGTGAGTTGCCCGAAATGTTACCGGTGGACGCGCTCAGCTACGCCGAAGATGTACTTATGACGGGCCTGCGCACGCGGCGCGGGGTAGACGTGGTGAGGCTCGAGAAGAGGTCAGGGATTGACGTCACCAACTACTACAGACCTCTCACCGAGAGGTTGGTTGAAGAGGGGCAGCTCGAGCACGCCCCGCCCTACCTCCGCACCACCGACGCCGGACTTTTGCACCTCAACCGCATCGTGGAGGCGTTTTTTAGTTACGAGGGAGATAAGCGCGTAAAACCCTAATAGCAGGTATCATCTGGTCAGCTACACTCTCACTAAAAAGAACATCGCCTAGCACGCACTTTCAAAGATGATATCTGCGGAGAAGTGTAGCAATGATAAGTGGAACTGCTATAAGTTTTAAGATACTGACTCTAGGGACACGTGAGGGCTTGAAAAGGATTCAGGACCTGAGAACTAACCAAGCTCGAGCCCCTCCACCTCGACCCCTTGTTCCCGCACTTTAACGCGCGTCAACGACACCGGCAACTTAAACCGCTTCGGCCCTGCACTCCCCGGATTGAGGTAGAGCACGCCCTTTTTGACCTCTTGCGACGGTTTGTGCGAATGTCCGAACACGACGACCTTAAACCCTGCTGAGACGGGGTCGAGGCCCAGGTCGTCCAAGATGTGCAGCATGTAGAAAAACACATCGCCAATCTCAACAACCTCCGTCACCGGTAGTTGCTGCGCCCAATCTCCTCTATCGACGTTGCCGCGCACCGCTTTGACAGGCGCGACCTCTCCAAGTCGCGTCAAAATCTCCGGTTTGCCCACATCGCCCGCGTGGAGGATGAGGGAGACGCCACGCAGCGCCTCTAACGCTTCAGGGCGCAAAAGCCCGTGCGTATCTGAGATGACGCCGATGAGGTGTTCTTTCGGTTCGTTCACGGTTCAACGGTAACCTAAAATGCGTCGCCCAGTGTGCGTTCATAAGAGGGTGTGCGTTGTACACTGCTGAGGACACCACACGTTGCGTATTCCGTCATTTTGTTATGCAAAGGACTCGAGCTTACCAAAATTCTCTCTCATACAACCTCAAGAATCCAGGGTGTAATATTTCACCTTTTCACACTCATATTTCAGTAAGTATCTTGCTAAGATATGCCCATTGTCCTGGAGCCGTTTGAAGCGCGGTTTTGGGCGTCTACGCAGCTTCAAAAGGATGGCAGCTAGACCCTGCTATGCGTGAACCAGCATGAGCGACACCGCTTTACCCAACCCAACTAATTTGGCGTTCGTCGAAGACCTCTACGAAGCCTATCTAGACGATCCCCAGTCGGTAGACGCCGACTGGCGCGCTTACTTCGAGGGGTACAAAAATGGCGGGCAGACCTCGTTCAGCCCTTCGTTCAAACCCAAGAGCCTCTTTGGTGCAATGAACGGGCACGTTGCCGCTCAAGACGCCACGCAAGGTGACGCTGCTTTGCAGCAAATCGTCGGACGCTTAGTGCGTAACTACCGCGTGCGTGGGCACATCATGGCGGACGTAGACCCCTTAGGGATGCCCAAAGAGCAGCCGCCCGAACTCGACCCCGCTTACTACAACCTCTCCGAGTCGGACATGAACCGCAAGCTCGCCCCCGGTACGATACCCGGCACGGACTCACTCACCTTGCGCGAAGTCATCGAAAGGTTGCAAAATACCTACTGCCGCTCCATCGGCGCACAGTTCATGCACATCGACGACTTGCAGGTGCGCAAGTGGCTCCAGCGGCGCATGGAGACCTCGGAAAATCACCTCGACCTCACGCACGACCAGCAGACGCGCATCCTCACTAAGCTCACCGACGCAGTCATCTTCGAGGAGTTTATCCAGAAGAAGTATCTGGGCGCGAAGAGCTTTTCGCTGGAGGGGGGCGAGAGCTTAATTCCCCTCCTAGAACTCGCCATCGACAAAGCGGGCTCCCAAGGCGTCGAAGAGATCGTCTTAGGCATGGCGCACCGGGGACGCTTAAACGTCTTAGCGAACATCATGGACAAGAGCCCCAAGCAGATTTTCCGGGAGTTCGAGGACAAAGACCCCGAGATGCACCGGGGGCGCGGCGACGTGAAGTATCACCTGGGGTACTCGAGCGACTGGGTCACGGACACGGGCGAAGAGGTCCACCTCTCGCTCTGCTTCAACCCGTCTCACCTGGAGTTCGTGAACCCCGTCGCGATGGGGCGCGTCCGCGCCAAGCAAGACCGCCTGGGCGACGCGGAGCGCGAGCGCGGCTTAGCGATCATGATTCACGGTGACGCTGCCTTTATCGGTGAGGGCGTCGTGCAAGAGACGCTCAACATGAGCGAGCTGCCCGGCTACCACATCGGCGGGTCACTCCACATCATCGTCAATAATCAGCTCGGTTTTACCACCGGACCCAAGGACAGCCGCAGCACGCCCTACGCCAGTGACGTCGCTAAGATGTTGCAAATCCCTATCTTCCACGTCAACGGTGAAGACCCCGAGGCGGTAGCGCAAGTCGTCAACTTGGCGATGGACTTCCGCCGCGAGTTCTCCCGTGATGTGGTCATCGACATGTACTGCTACCGCAAACACGGTCACAATGAGGGCGACGAGCCGTCTTTCACCCAACCTCTTATGTACGAGGCGATTCGTAACCGCAAGGGCGTACGCGAGGCCTACTCGGAGCGCCTCTTAAAGCTCGGTCAGGTTGCGCAAGAAGAGATAGACGAGATTGCCGAGCGCCGCCGTGAAGATTTGGAGACCGAACTCTCCGCCGCTCGGAGCGATTCGTACACGCCCTACTATCAGGCGGGCGAAGGTTTGTGGAAAGATTACGTCGGCGGCAAGGACAAAGAGGTGGATGACGTGCCGACGGGCATCGAAAAGGACAAGCTCGTCAAGCTCCTGCGTTCACAAACCCAGTTCCCCGAAGACTTTCACCCGCACGCCAAGATCGAACGGGCAACCCAAAACCGCGAGAAGATAGCCCAGGGCGAGCGCCCGGTTGATTGGGCGTCGGCGGAATTTTTAGCCTTTGCGAGCCTCCTCACTGAAGGCTACCGCGTGCGCATGAGCGGCCAGGACTCGGTGCGCGGCACCTTTAGTCAGCGGCACGCCGCCCTGTACGACGTAGAGGACGGGCACACCTACATGCCCCTGCGCCACCTAGAGTTCGAGCAAGCCCCCATCGAAATCTACAACTCACCGCTTTCCGAGGCGGGCGTTTTGGGCTTCGAATACGGTTACAGCCTGGACTGGCCCGACGGCCTCACTATCTGGGAAGCGCAATACGGCGACTTCAACAACGCCGCGCAGGTCATCATCGACCAGTTCATCGCCTCGGCGGAGGACAAGTGGCGGCGGCTTTCGGGCTTAGTGATGCTCTTGCCGCACGGCTTCGAGGGCTCAGGGCCGGAGCACTCGTCGGCTAGGCTCGAGCGCTTTCTGATGCTCTGCGCTGAGGACAACATGCAGGTCATGTACCCGACCACCGCCGCGCAGTACTTCCACCTCTTGCGCCGCCAAGTCCTGCGCCGCTGGCGCAAGCCGCTGGTGATGATGGCTCCTAAAAGCCTCTTGCGCAACCAGCAAGTGAGTTCATCGCTAGACGAACTCGCCAACGGCGAATTCCAGCGCGTCATCCCCGACACCGAGGTGGACGCGCAAAAGGTCCAGCGCGTGCTGCTCTGCTCGGGTAAGGTTTACTATGACCTCATCTCTGAGCGCGAGAAGTTAGAGCGCTTTGACGTGGCGATCGTACGGCTTGAGCAGCTCTACCCCTTGTCCGACGAGGACTTACAGGCTGCTCTCGCTCACTACGCCGACGGCGTCCACGTCGTCTGGGTGCAAGAGGAGCCCGCGAACATGGGCGCGTGGCAGTTCTTGCGCGTGCGTTTCGGCTCTCACCTCTTCGGACGCTCGCCCTTCTCGGGCGTGACGCGCCCCGCCTCGGCGAGCCCCGCGACGGGCTCCGGGAGCGCACATAAGTTGGAGCAAGCCGAGCTTCTTAAAGAGGCTTTCGCCAGCGGTTAAGTGATTTGAAGACTAACCCTATGAACTTGAGGTGTAGCGTTGCTTGACAAGCAGCGCTACACCTCTTAATTTACGCCTCTTGGTATACAATAACGACACTTTAATGTAGCAGGGAGAAATTATGCCAGTAGAACTCAAAGTTCCCGAAGTCGGCGAGTCGATTACCGAGGTGTTCATCGGCGAATGGCTCAAGTCGGAGGGTGACACGGTTGAAAAGGACGAAGCGCTAGTCGAAGTCGAGACCGATAAGGCAACGTTAGAAGTGCCTGCCTCGGTGGGCGGCACGCTCACCAAAGTCTTAAAGCAGCAAGGTGATACCGCTGAGGTCGGCGAGGTCATCGCGCATATATCAGAAGAAGGGGCTGAAGCGGGCGAGGACGCAGGTTCGGAGGACGCGCAAGCGGCTGAAGCCGAGTCAGAGGAGGACACCGAAACCCAAGAGGTCGAAGCGGACTCGGGCGAGCAAACCGAAGCGTCCTCGCAAGCCGATGAAGTTGCCGACCAAGACAGCGAGGCGGGCGTCAGCCCCGAGCAAGATGTGGAGAAGGGCGAGCCCGAGAAGCGCGGTTACGAAGGGGATGAAGAAACCTCCGCGTCAGATTCAGATGGCGAACCGCGCATCATGCCCGCCGCGCAACGTCTCCTAGAAGAAAATGGCGTCAGCGCCGACCAGGTCGAGGCGACGGGTCCGGGTGGACGCCTCTTAAAAGAGGACGTGCAGAAGTACTTGAAGAAGCAGGGCAGTGAGCAGGGCGACAAGCAAGGCTCCTCTCAGCAAAAAGAAACGCAGAAGAGCCAGCAGAAAGAAGCGCCTAAGCAAGAGAGAGAGGCTCCTGCATCCTCCAGCAGCGACCGCGAAGAGGAAGCCGTGCCGATGAGCCCCCTGCGCCGCCGCATCGCCGAGCGCTTAGTCGAAGCGCAGCAGAACGCCGCTCTTTTGACGACCTTCAACGAAATTGACATGAGCGAAGTGATGGCGCTCCGTAACGAGTACAAAGAAGCCTTCACCGAGCGCTACGAGGGCGTGCGCTTAGGCTTCATGTCCTTCTTCGTCAAAGCGGTGATTGACGCCTTGAAGCAGTTTCCGCAACTCAACGCCGAGATTCAGGGTACGGACATCATCTATAAGAATTACTACGACATCGGCGTGGCGGTCTCCTCGAAAAAAGGCTTGCTCGTGCCGATTATCCGCAACGCCGAGCGGCTTAGCTTTGCTGAGATTGAACAGACGGTGAGCGACTTCGGCAAACGCGCCCAAAACAACAAGATTTCACCCGAAGAGCTGCAAGGCGGCACCTTCACCATCTCGAACGGCGGCGTGTTCGGCTCCTTGATGTCCACACCCATTGTCAATCCGCCCCAATCCGGCGTGTTAGGGATGCACTCTATTCAGCAGCGCCCCGTTGCCGAAGACGGTCAAGTGGTGATTAAGCCCATGATGTACATTGCGCTGACCTATGACCACCGAATTGTGGATGGGCGTGAGGCGGTGACGTTTTTGCGGCGGGTGAAAGAGGCGGTGGAGCGTCCGGCGCGGATGTTGTTGGAAGTTTGAGAGTTTAGAAGGGGTTGATTGAGGGGTGAGTTTCAGGCTCGCCCCTTTCAGTATGACGGTGGAGCGTGTAATTCGATGACAGTGTTGTGGTTTAGTTTTGCAATCTCTTGTTCAGCGCTACTCGTTTCGGGAATAACGGCGTGGCTTACCTTTTTTCGTAGAGGCAAGTTGGTGATGACTCAACCAACGGTTATATTTTTTGGTCCTGATGGTTCTAAATTCGAAGGAGGCGAAAATAAGATATACTTACGCACCCTTCTCTATAGCACTTCAAAGCGTGGTCAAGTTCTCGAGAGTCTTCATATATCGCTACAGCGAAACGAGTCAAAACAAAACTTCAGCATATGGGTGTACGGTGAAAAAGACGATTTGAAAAGAGGTAGCGGTCTTTTTGTTCCACAAGAGGGCGTTACCTTTAATCATCACTTCTTGCTACCAAAAGATGGGGCTAACTTTAAGTTTCTCGCAGGTATATACAAATTATCCGTCATCGCGAGACTTGTAGGGGATAAGAAGTCAATCGAACTAGCAAGTATACATCTCGCAATAAATGAATCTCAGGCGACGCAATTAGTCACACCAAACACGGGTATCTATTTCGATTGGGGACCAGATCAACAGGATTATCATCCTCACATTGATATTAAGCCTGAGCCAGAGCCAAGAATGGAGCAGCTAATTGAGTTTATGTCTAGTCGTTCTACAAAGTCGGCGCATGAGGCGCAAGATTAAACGCATTCGTAAGGGCAAAGCGTTTCCCAAAAAGATGCGAGCGCAAAACGGTTTAGTCTCAGCAAAGTAGTTGTTCTCGAGGTCAAAAAACAAGAATAAGCGCAAGCAGAAACACACCCGCCGCCAGCATCATGCTGACCCCCACCCACCCGAGGGGCGGAATACGCCTGTAGCCGTCGAACGACAGGTTGAGTATCCCGACGATGAGGATAGGCAGCGAGATGAAGAGCGCAACGATAGCGGCGACTTCGGCGACGCCCGTCCACCGGACGAGGTAGACAAGCCCGAGTAGAAGCGACAGGTAAGCGGTGACGATGTGTAGTAGCGCGACGCCAAGCTTGGTTGTGAACTCGAGGACTCTTCGCGTCACGATCAAGAAACTATAGTCCGAGCCGGAATGAAAAGGAGCGGGCGACGTCCTTAATGAAAGCTCACATCGTTATGCGCCGAGCAGCGCCTCCCCAAGTATTTCCCACCAGTCAATGCGCAGTCGGAGCCGAACGCCTCGAAGCTTTATACAGTAAGAGGTGTTCCGTTTGGCACGAGGTAGCGCCGGTTTTATCACGCTCACGCCGCTTTTGCGTGCGCCTAGTACCCTCCCCGGTGAGCCTCACAGAACGCACCTTGACGCCTCTCGAGGTGAGGTGCAACTGCTACCCTCAACTTGAAAGCCGAGGTGCGGGCGCTGTGACGCCCTGGTGCGTCTGCAGGCGGCTTATCGACTCTGGAGGGTTGAATCATGAACATCATCTATCACGTCATCGTTAAAGGGGAAGCACATGCGTAGGGTTTTCACACCTCTCGCAGCGTTTTTGCTCATCGCGCTGGGATTGCTCGCGTGCCAGCAGACTGCGCTAGATGGGCTAGACCCGACGAACGCCTCGAGCTTTACTCTAATTGACGCGCGAAGCGATCAGCCCATCGCGGGCTTTGACCCGATCATGCAAGGGGCGACGCTCGAGTTAAGCGCTCTACCGACGCGGCAACTCAACATCCGCGCGAATATGGACCTGACGGGCAGCGTGCGCTTTACGCTCAACGGTGAGGATGTGCGCACGGAAAGTGACGCGCCATATGCCCTAGCGGGCGATACGGCGGGCGACTACATGGATTGGACGCCGGAGCTGGGCTCTTATGAGCTGACGGCGACGCCCTATTCGTCTGAGAATGCGGGCGGAGAGGCGGGCACGCCGCAAAAGCTCAGCTTCGAGGTGGTGGAGGCAGGCGCACAGCCTGACCCGAATCCTGGGCAACCCAGCGAGCCAGCGCCTACGCCGGAACCCTCGCCAGCGCCCGAAGGATGTTCGGTTACCACGCTAGAGGCGGAGTCGCTGCCGCTGACGGGCGCTTGGCAAGTTGTGAATGATGGCGCGGCGAGCGGCGGAGCGTACGCCACGTGGCTTGGGCTCAGTAAAGAGGCGAACAATGGGCAACCAGCGGATGTAGTAGATGTGGCGCTCGAAATTCAACAAGTCGGAACGTACCGCTTTACCTGGGCGATGCGGCAACCTGACGACGTAGCGGGCGACAAGGCGAACGACTCTTGGGTCAACTTCCCGGACGCGGCTCGCTTCGGTCCGGTCGGGGGCGGCAGCTACGGTGGCTTCATCAAGGTGTTTGGGAATGGGAAGGGTTCATTTAACTATGGAGCAACAGCGGACCAAAATCACCAGAAGAGTGAGATGGCTATCGACTTTAGCGAACCCGGCACCTATACGATGCAGCTCGCGGGGCGCTCGCACGGACATCAGATTGACCGCATCGTTCTCTATCACGACTCCGTTACCCAAGAGGACGCCATCAGGAACCGCTGCGCCGACGGCCCATCAGGTCCTACCGAGCCCTCTGATCCTGTCGATTCGCCCGAGCCTGGTTCATTTCCGCAGACGGACACGTGGTACACCCTCGAGAACGTTCAGCAAGGGGGGCTTTTAAGCACCGACGCCGAGAACGGTCTCTTCCTCGAGGCTGAGAGCCGCGATGACAACAGCTACTTCAAGTTTGTCCCCGCAGGTGGCGGCAGCTACCTCATCGTTAATAAACTTCCGGGCCGAGGTGCGCTCGACACCCGCCCCGACGGAGATGTACGCTGGACGGCTGAAGCTGCGCCAGACGGCGCTGACAAGCGCTGGACTGTCGTCCAGGAAGGAAACGGTTACCGTTTCGACAACGTCGAGGCAGGACGAGGCTTTCTAGTCGCAGCGGGCGAGGTGGCTTGGAATACAGGTCAGAGGGACGACGCTAGCCTCTGGAGACCTACCGCAGCGGGCGAGGCGTCACCTGATCCACAACCAAGTCCACAACCTGACCCACAGCCCGAGCCCGGCAATCTCGGTCCCGAGCTAGACTACGACTGCAAACGAATCGCCTGGAGTTCGGACGGCAACCAGCACGACCCCGACGACATCGGCGCGTCTGCGCTGGCCCTGCTGCTCCTCGCCGAAAGAGGTCAGCAAGGACGTCTAGCCCACTGGGACCACAGCTCGCACTTGGGCGATAACAACCCGAGCATGGAGCAGCAGATGATCGAGTCCGTCGAGGAGACCGCGCGGCGCATCGGCTACGACATGTCGAGGATTTACAACGATCAGCGCGACCTCTCGGGCTCGGTGAACAGCATCGCGCAGGCGATCAACGCCTCGAGCGCCACGAACCGTCTCTGCTTCGTCGTCGCCGGGCCGCACGGCGTCGCCTATCGCGGTGTCGCTCAGGCGGACCCCTCAAAGTTCCAGCACGTCACGATGATTTCGCATTCGAACTGGAACGACACGCACGACGACGCGGACAATATCTACAATCTAGCCGACATCAAGCGCGACTTTCCTGGGCTCAACTTTCAAGCAATTCGTGACCAGAACGGCGCGAATGGGCTCGGCACCTCAGTGGGCGAAGAGGCGTGGGCGTGGATGAAAAGCTCGGGTGACGCGGGCACGCGCTGGGTTGGTAAGGTCATCGACGACGCGAACATCCGTGGCGACGTCTCCGACTCGGGCATGATGTGGTACGTCTTGCAAGGTGACGAGTTCGGCAATCCGGCGAAGTTTAGGGACTACTTGGAGTAGTACGTACTGGGGACCGAGTGACCTCGAGCTAATACCACGTAGTAAAATTCGTTCAAGGTAGGGCGCAACCACACGGTTGCGCCCTGGTTTTGTATCGCCACCCTCGCGCGCCCAGCTCGATACCCAAACGTCTCACGGTTCGGTAGTATCCTCTCCCAACGAAACGGTTTTCCCCGGCGACACGCGCTTGGCGCAGTTGAATCTAGTATTTTGAGAGGTTCGAGCTGACGGTTAAAATTGAATTCCTTAGCATTTCCAAAATATACTGATGTAGATGGACGCAGATTTCACAGCTTGCTGTAACGGAATCTCACTTCATAATGTACGTGCTAGTTTCTGAAAGCCCGTAGGGACGGAGTTTTCGCAGAACGAAACGCCGTTCATCATAGTAAGAGTGTTTCAGACCAGATGGTACCTGCAGTTTAGGACAAACGCCCGACGAGCAGAAGAGGTGAGCAGCGTGCACATCCGCGAAGACGATCTGACCGGGGAGAGGACCATCACCTTTCTCCGAGAACATCTCGACAATATGCGCGCGATTTCGCCGCCCGAGAGCGTCCACGCGCTGGGTCTTGGAGGGCTACGCTCGCCTGAAGTCACCTTTTGGTCCGCGTGGGAAGAGGATGAACTGCTCGGCTGCGGCGCGCTCAAAGCGTTGGACGCACAAACGGGTGAAATCAAATCTATGCGCACGGCTGCGGCGCATAGGGGTAAAGGGGTTGGTTCTAAAATTCTAGAACGTATCCTCCGAGAAGCGGCGCGGCGCGGGTACACCTCTCTAAATTTGGAAACAGGGTCTCAGCCGGAGTTCGCGCCAGCGAGAGATCTGTACGAGAGGCGCGGCTTCGGCTACCGGGGACCGTTCGCGGGCTACACCAATGACCCCAACAGCGTATTTATGACGAAAAAACTCTGAAACCCTAATGCTTCAAGACCAGCGCTGAAGCTCGAGGATATTCTCTTCTGGATCGATCATGTAGACGAAAGTGAGTCTTCCCACCCCTCGAACTTCTGTCTCGGTGACCGCCCCGAGGTCTGTGGTGTACTTTACTTTGGTGCTCAAGACACATTTGGTGTTCGTTTCGCAGTATGTTCGTTGAAGTTGCAAATTGAAGAGCTATCACATTTCTAAAAGATGAGATGCGTATGATGCACCATGAAATTATGATTCTGCAAGGTGCAGAATCTTTACTCTGAATGGTGAACGAACCAACCTTTCAGTTCCTGCAGCGGATTGGATTTGCGTGAATGACTAACTATAGAGATCATATTGTTATCGACCTGAATGAACGAGGCGGTCAACCCTGTATTCGCAACTCGAGGGTCACGGTGTATCAAGTGCTGGGCTACCTTGCCACGGGTCTAAGCGAAGAGGACATTTTGAGACGCTATCCCGAACTGACCCATGATGACATCGAGGCTTGCGGCGCGTTTGCAACCGAATGTGAGCGCCAACTCGCACTCGTTTCTGCAGTCTGAACCCCTGCTTTAGTTCAGAGCCGGGGCGTCGGCTCGGGCTATGGGTGAAATTTATACGGGTATATAGATAGGTTTGTATGCTCGCGCTTTCTCATGTTTACGACTTGTCCTATGGCCTAAAGCTATACAGCAGTTCACGTAAACACTGAGCTTGAATCACGCTTTTTGAAAGCTCGCAGAGACGAAGTTTTGATCCTGGCGAAAGTCTCAGCCTGCTAAGGCTAGCGGGACTTTACCTCGCAATGTTCTCTAATGTAAGACTAGCTCAAACCAGACGATGCTTGCTATAAAAGTGTAAAATTCCCGCCCCGCAAGGGGCAAATCTTCACGCGAGTAGCGCGCCAGCGTTGCTATATATAGGGAAGCGTATCTCTTAGGCTGCGTTTTCTTATGACGAAGCTCATCTTCTCCAACTTTAGAGCGGCGCTTCAGCGTGCTTACGCCTACCTATTATATGCGTCCAACTGCAACACCTGGGACGCTCGTCGCGCTCTTAGCTGCGTCGCGGAGCTTAGTAACGTGCCCCCTTATGTTGTTGCCTCTTGGTTACACGTGTTCGCAACTAGCGCTTTCCAAAGATGAGGGGCGCTTTCGGTGTCACGCTCTTCTGGAGAGGCGTAGCGGCGCGGCGCGTCCTCGTTTTTTTTAGCTTAGCTTGGCTTCTCATCTCGGCGGGCGTCGGCGCGGCGCAAGCTGGGTCTCTTACCTTAACGCCGCCCAACAGCCGTTTCGCCGCGCCAGGTGACTACGTAACCCTGGTTTTCCGCGTAGAAGCTCCGCGCGCGCAGACGCCGGGAGCGGAGTCGCTGAAGGTCGAGGCGGAGGCGCGTTCGTCTTTGGGCTGGCAAATCTTGCGTCAGCCCGGCACGCTGACGTTGGAGCCGGGGCGGAGCCGTCCGGTTGCCCTCACGTTAGCTGTTCCTAACGACGCACCCGCTTTTACAGAGAATATTGTGACGCTCGAGCTTGGCGGCAGCGAAGCTCAGACCGGCGTCACCGTGAGCGAGCGCTTATCGTTGGATTTAGAAGCGCCCGAGGCAATCGTGCTGAGTGAGGGGTTTAGCGTCACGCTCATCAACCGGGGTAATGTGAGGAGTCAAGCGCGCCTCGAGCTGCGCCAAAGAGACGAGGTTTTAGCGGCGCGTGAGCGCGAGCTTGCGCCGCAGGAGCGGCTGGATTTGCGGCTCGAGGTGCCGCGCGAAGGACGCTATACGCTCGTTTTAACGGCGCAGGATAGAGAGGGTACGGAGGTTCGCAAAACGCTCTCGGTGACGCGCTTCGGCACGCCGCAGCCGCCGCCCTTCGCGCTGGCAGCGGACGCCTCCGCGAGCTTGGGTACCGAAGGGTGGAGAGGTGGACTCAATGTGGAGGGCTCCCTCTCCGACTTCGTGACCTTGAACGCGAGGCTGGACGCTAAAGACGCGCTGAGTTCTTACGCTTCGCTCACCCACGAAGCTTGGACGGCAAAATTAGGCGGCGGCGCGAGTGATCCTTATCGCTTGAGTCTGACAGCGGGCGTCGGCGTGTCGGGAAGTTATTATGCGCCGCGCTGGTCGGTAGCGGGCGCGTTGGGCGGGCTGACGGACACCGCATCGGGCTATCTGGCGGGCGAGTACCGAGATGAAGACGTCGCGGTGGCGGGCGGGCTCGGCGTCGAAAGGGGCGGCGTGCAGGTCAGCGTGCGGGGCGGCGCTGACCTGGGCACGTTCAGCTTGGCAGGGAACGCTCGCTACGGTGACGCCCTCGATCTGTCTCTCGAGGCGGAAACCGTCTCCTCCATAGGGACGCTCGAGGGCCAGTTCAAACTCGCACAGTTCCTGGGTGAAGACGCGGCGCTCTCCGCACGCCTTGACCTTTATGGGGCGAGCGAGCACCTCTACGCCAGCGGCAACTGGTTTCTAAGCGAGGGACCTTCTAGTGAAGGGTCTGACGGCGAAGAGTCTAACGGTGAGGACGCCTCAGACGAGACGCCCCCTGGTAGCGCTACCGAGGCGCAGTGGAGCGTCGGTCTGCAGGACCGTTTGGTGCTTGACTCTATCTTTGACGCCGTTCTCGGTGAGGTGCCGTCTGCGCTCGGTGAATTTACGTTAGGCTTAGAGATAGGCTCTCAGCAGGGTTTCGCGAGGCTGCAGTATGACGACGGACCTCTCGCCCGAGTGTGGCGCACGGAGTCGCGCTTCGGTGTGGTGTACGGCGCGGACGGGCTCGGCTTAGGCGCGTCGGCGCGCCTGTCGCAGAGCCGCGAAGACTACTACAGCTTCGGCGGTAATCTGACCTACTATCCGCGCACCGCGCACCTAGACGGTCAGTTTGACCTCAAACTGCAGACGACGTTCACGCCGCTTACGCTCTTTGGCAACGGCACCTGGAACCTCTCCGAAAAGCAGCTAGGGCTCAACGCAGGAACGGTCTGGTACAGCGGACCGTGGCGCGTCGACGTGGCGGGCAACGCGAGCTACAGCTACGCGGCGGACGCCACTGCGCCCTTGACGTTCGGGCTGTCTCTCTCGAGCGACTACGCCTTCGACATCCCCGTGCCGCGCGCGGTGAGCGAGCTTGCTGGAGGTCGCCGCGTCGGTAGCGTGGGGGGCGTCGTGCGCTCGGACGCGGGTCCGCTCGCGGGCGCTGAGGTGAAAGTCGGGCGCTTTAGGCTGCTGACCGACAAAGAGGGACGCTACCACGCCGAAGTTGCGCCCGGCACCTATAAGGTGAACCTCGAGCTAGGAAGTCTGCCGATCACCTACCGCTTGTTGGGCGAGGATGCGGTCTCCGTGGAGGTGGCGCTCAGGGAGACGGCGACGCACGACTTCCGCCTCGTGCGGACGGCGGCGCTTAGAGGGCGGGTGCTCGAGGACGCGGATGCGGACGGCGTCGCCGACACGCCCGCGCGCGGCTTAGCCGCCCGGCTGCTCCTCGTCGACCCTGAAGGGCTCTACCGCTCGCTCAACACGGACGAGCAGGGCAACTTTTCGGCGAGAGGTCTCCTGCCCGGCGAAGGAACGTTGCAACTCATGAGCTATCCTGTTGGCAGCATCCTTATAGCCGAAAGCGCGCGCGAACTCGCGATGCGAGCAGGCGAAGTCACCGAGGTCACCTTTCTGCTGCAGCCCGCCCGCACTAGAGCGCGGAGTTTCGGCTCGTCGGCGCTGCGCGTGCGCCGCGTCACGCTGGATACCGAGCGCGTTCCGCCCGGCGCTGCGCCGCTCGTCAGCGTGAGGGTTCAAGGCGACGCGGACGAGGTGAGCGTGAGCGCGGCAGCGGGCCCAAGCAGCCTCTCGCTGCGGGGCGATGTGTGGCTTGGGCGCGTCGTAGTGCCTCAAGACACTCCGCCCGGCGTCTACCCCTTCGAGGTCAGCGCGCGGCGCGGCGCTGAAACGGCGAGCCGCCGGGGCCAGCTCGTGATTGACCCCGACATCGCACTTTTAGACGCCGCCGCTGACGGTCCGGTGCGCGCTGGAGAAGCCTTAGACCTCTCCGCTACACCCCTTTTCGGAGCGGCTGACGTGAGCGTGCAAAGCCCCCTAGGCGACGTGCAACTCACCGAAGTCGAGCCGGGGCGATACGAAGCGCAGCTCCCTGTCGTCGCCGCTGCCGATGACGCCGTCTACGACCTTCTCTTTCTCGCCACGAGAGAGGACGGCACGGTAGTCGAGCAGACGCGCAGGGTGCGGGTGCTGAACGCGCCGGATTAGGGAACCTCTTGCGGTAGGAGGCGGACTTCTCGGCGGTGAGCTGAGAGGTTCATGATATGCAGAGGAAACGGATCGTTGGGCTCGCAAAGGGCAAACAGTCATTCTCTCAGCGCATTTCGGTTTCCTCTAAGGAGCGGGACGACTCGGCTCCACTTTTGATAGAGCCACTGAGTTAGGCTGCTATGCGTCTTTTGATAAATGTTCGAATATCCCCCGAACATGAGTAGACGCTCTCGGGGAATAAAGCGGCATTTTTGTGAGCCTAAGGGTTCGCTCGCGCGTCGTAGGTTAGGCGGAAGGTATAGCGGCCGGGGTCCTCGAGCCCGTCCACGCGCAGTGCGAAGTCATCTGGCGAGATGAGCGGCTCGAACCCGTACGTCGGCGACGTGCTGACAAAACGCCGCCCCCTCGCGGGCTGCCCGGCGAGGTAGAGCCTATCGGCGAGCGTGTCGCCACCAGGCGAGATGTCTTGCTGCGCAACTTCGACTGTGACCGTGTAGCCCCGGGGGTGGTTGCTGAAGACCTCGAGCGCGCGAAAGTTATCCGCTGTCGCGCTCAGAGGCGAGCGCGCTTCAACAGCCCGCAAGTACGCTTTGAGGTTCGCGCCGCCGTAATCGAAGTCGAGCAAGGCGTTCTGCGCCGTGACGAGCGAGGTATCTAAGCGCAGCGCCGTTGCGGTAGGGATGACCACGCGGACCTCGTGCCGCACCGATGAATCGTTCGCGCGGTACGTCAGCGCAACCGTATAGCTGCCCGCGACCTCTTGACCCGTGAGCCGTACGCGGTACGCCACACTTACGTCCATGCGTCTATCTATATTTGAAAAGGTGCTTTGAAAAGGAGCGTTGAGCGGTAGCCAGGGGGTCACTGTCGTGCCGTCTCTTTTCGTCGTAAAGGTGTAGCGCGCCTGTAACTCGGGCGCGCCGCTCGGACGAGGCGTAGGCTCGACGCTGAGGGTAAAGCGGCGGCTCTTGTCGACGCGCATACGAACGTCCGGGCTCGAGGATTCGGGCTCGAGGGTGCCGCCCAGCGCCGTCAAATAGACCTCGCTCGTCGGCGCGAAGGTGACGAGCCCGGACGAGCGAAAGCGGAGCCTCTGCGCGTCAGCTAGGTTCAGCGTACATAGCGTGCAGAGAAAGCATAAAAAGGCTAAGCAGACACTTAGCCTTTTCGCCGCAATCTTCACGGAACCGAGATCGGCAGCTCTGCCACGAGCAGTTCGCCCCGGCTGTCCTGGATCAGCGCTAAAGCGACGTAGAAGCCCGCGTCCACTTCTGGCAAGGGAAGTAAGACCTCGCGCTCGCTGTCGCGGAGAACTGGCACGTCAGGGACCTCCACGGTGTACCTAACCTCGCCCGTCTCGTCGCGCAGCTCGACGTTGCCACCCAAGCGCATGAGCGTGTTGCCCGTGTTGGCGACTGCTAGCATGAGTGAGGCTTCGTCCTGCTGAAAAAAGTCCACCACTTCAGCGCTGTTTTGCTCCGAGCCCGCCACCGTGATGTAGACCGTCAGACCGATGCGCGTCGTGGTCACGACGCCGACGCCCGAAAGAACTGACTCGGGCGGCACCACGCGGAAGAACACCATGTCGTGATAGGTGCCGCCTTTGGCGTCAGGCGGAATCGTGACGGAGACGCGCAGTTCGCGGCTCGAGTCGGGCTCCAAGAGAAAGTCCGTGCTCTCCAAGCTTATCCAGTTGGCGGCGCTATGCTCTAAGCTGTTCGCCGGTAAAAAGGTGATGTTGCCCGTCGCGTCGAGCGTCCAGTCGCTGATCTCCGTGCTGACTTGTAGCGGCGCTGAGCTATCCGTCACTAAGATGATGGTTTCGGTGAGCGTTTGCCCCGGGCTGCCTGTGAGAGCGAGACGAGGTGGAGAGAGACCGATGTCGGACGCTTGGGCAAAAGAAGCCAAGAGCAGCGTCAGTATGGAGAAGGCGAGCGTTCTCGCGGAAGAGGTGACCATAGCTCTAAGGATAGAAAATTGCATAGGTCACCGTTGTGGAATATTCGCCTGGGTCTTCGTCGCCGTCTACAGCCACGCGGTAGTCCAGACCGTTAAAGCCTAGAGACCGCCATCCGTAGGTTCCGATAAAGCTATAGGCGACTGGCTGAGGATTGACAGCGAGCGTCCAGGCGTCGAATACACGCCCTAACCCCCCTACGACTGCTCCTTGGTTGAGACCAGAAACCGAGCCACGCACCACTTCGATATCTCCCAAAGTAAGTCCCGCACCTCCCTGACTACCTTCGTAGGCTAGCGGCGACGCTTGAGCGGTTACGTACCACAGTGGAAACGCGAAGCCGGTACGTACCGACACCTGCACGTCGGCAAAGTCAGTGACCTCCGAAGCGCCTATGTACCCTGGTCCTTTGTAGGCGTCCGTGTAAGCCGACACGTCCGAAGTGTAGTCGAAGTTGACCGCGGGCGAGCCGCGCGCGGCACCGGCGTCATTGATGATACGGATGCCCAGGTAGCTCGGTATGTACACCTCGGTCTTATGGTCAGCCTGTTGCGCGGAGGCGAGTGACATGTGGAGTGCGGCGCAGATGAGGACGAGACAAGCGAACGCTCTGGCGAGTCTTAGACGCTTAGCTCGAGCGTATGGCAACTGTGTCATTACAGCTTCCCCCTTTCACGATAAGATAGCCGCCGCAAGATGCGGCGGCTGACCTTGAATCTAGCTAGTTTTAAGGAAGGGAGATGGTGTAGGTTACTTCGGTGCTGTAGTCGCCCGCATCTTCAGAGCCGTCGAGCGTGAGCTTGAAGTCGTCGGGACCGAAGCCTAAGCTCGTCCACGCATTTGTCTTTGCGGCACTCGTGATGATGTTAGGGTTGAGTGCGCCTAAGGTGAACGGGCTGGCTAAGCCGTCTGCTGCAACCGATACTTTGGTCCAGTCGAAGCTGAGACCGTTCGCAACGCCTACCTTGACGTCGAAGCCGGATTGGTTAGAGAACACCTTGACGTCGTCCCAGTTACCCTCACCTAAGTTGCTTGGATTAAACGTACCGCCGTCGAACGATAGCTGACCGTCATTTAAGATGAAGGAGACAGCGGTGGGTTCAGCGACTGCGTCGTTGCTGTTTCCATTCGTCAAGCGGATACCTAAGACGTCCGGGATTTTAATCTCGACTTCGTGGCTCTGCTGCTCTTGAGCAAAGGCGACGCTGGTGCTGAGGACGGCTGCGGCTGCGAGTAAACCAAAAACTTTCTTCATTGTATTCCTCCCGGAATAGGTTCGGCCGGTTGCGCTACTAGCTCCATCTTGCCCAAGCGCCCAAGTACGGGTCAAGACTTCATCGCTTCCGAAAGGAACCCTCCGCGTGGGTGAATTTGGGGTTGCGGAGGAGCGTTTAACTAAAATTAGTATACGGATTTGCTCTTACAAAATTCTGACAAGAAAGTGGCTCAGAGACGTTAAAAACTCCACTAAGTTCGCGCGGAAGGGAACCGCTCAAAGGTGTAAAAATATCACGAAAAGTCGCCGCGTTCGGAGCGCCTTAGCTAGCTCAATTTGCAAGAGGTTGTAGCGTCTCAAGAAGGTCTTGCGAAACGCTATGCACCTTGGAGCGTGAAAGGGTTGCCCCGATGATAGAGGTATAAGTTTCGAGAAGAGGTCTCGAGAAGGGGCTAAGCTTAGATAGAGCTTAGCTCCTCGCGCTTCTATTCAAAATTCTGGGTAGTACCTTATTAGGGGCGCGTCACCGTATAGGTCACCGTACCCTGGTAGTGCCCGTCCGCTGGTAGGCTCTGGAGCCCGTAGCGAAGATCAAAATTCTGCCAGCCCCTCGTATTCTCGCCGCGTTCGACGATCTGCGGATAAGAGGTGAAGCGCTCCCAGCCGCTTTCATCCGCTTCGGCTCGCCACATAAGCTGCGCCGCCGCGTCCGCTTCGCTCGCTGGGACGTAGCTCGCGGAGAGCTGCCACGCGCTGTTCGCCATGACCCGGACGCTGCTACCCGCAGGCGCGATTTCGAACGCGCCGCTCGACACGCGAATGTCGATACCGACGTCCGCTCGGTCTTGAGTCGCGCTATCGTCAATTTTGAGTCTGAGAATGTTGGGGATGCTGAGGCTAACGTCGTGGCTGCTACTTCTTTGCGCCGCTGCGACGTTGGCTAAACCTAAAACTACGAGAACGAAAAATAAAAATCTTTTGCGCATCCAAACCACCCTTTCGTGGAATGGACACAACCACCTTGTAGAGCAGGTATCATCTGGTTACGGACGCGCTCTGTCGAAAAAGCACGGCTTAGCACGCATATTCAAAGATGATATCTGCGTGATTCAAGCTCAGTAACTGTGAAACCGATATACCCTAAGTTCGGCCGGTTGCATCACTGGCTCCCCGAGTCCCATGATGCCCAAATAGGGAGAATCGGTTCATCGCCTCCGAACGCCATAAGAAACGCTCGACCAGGGGCACTTAGCCCGGCTGCTCGAGTGAGGTTCGCAGATTGAAGTTTGCCCGAGGCTAAACTTCTTTGTGAAAAGCGAGTTGTTCACCCTCGGCCGGGTGCGCTACTAGCTCAGCTTGTTCCAAGCGCCCAGATACAGAACAAACGTCATCGCTTCCGAAGTCGTTCAGGTCTCCCTGAACTTGAAGTAAGTGTAGCGCGTAATGGGCGCGGGAGATGTGCATTCGTCACACCGAGAGGGGGTCCGTTTTGAAGCGGGGTGGCGGGACTCGAACAGAGCACGTCCATCGCCCCGTCCACGCTGAAGAACGAAGCGCAGACTTGGCCTCATGCGAAGAGTTTCGCCTTCTGCTAGGCGAGCTAAAAGATGAGTTGAGGAAGCTGCTTTTGTATCCATTTTAGGACGTCACTTCGTTTAGGGCGTCGGCGAGCGGTCCTTGATTGCGCCAAACTTGGTTCGAGCTTTGCATCGACATGCCTAGCGTCCACACCCCTACCTATGGTATGCTCTTACGTCTTGTCGGCGCATGGTTCCTCGGCGTACTTGGGAGTTGCGCCCTTTAACCCGCACCCACCCTACTGGAGGAATGAGATGAAAAGAACCTATCAACCCAACAAGCGCAAGCGTGCCAAGACGCACGGCTTCCGCGCTCGCATGAAGACCTCGACGGGCCGCAACATCATTAAGCGCCGCCGCGCCAAAGGCCGCACCAAGCTCTCCGTCTCTGACGAGTAACCCTTATGGTGACGCCGGTCTGCTCCTTGAAGGGTGACCGCGCGTTTCAGAGGATGCGGCGCGGCAAGGCGGGGCACGCAAAGCTTTTGAGCCTCCGCTGGCGCGGCAACCGCGAAACGTGTGTGCGCGTCGGTATCGTCGTGTCGAAAAAAGTCGGCAACGCCGTGGTGAGAAACCGCGTGCGCCGCCGTCTACGCGAGGCACTTCGGGCGCTCACTGTAGAAGGTAAGGTTTCTAAAACTTTCGACCTCGTCGTCATCGCGAGACCCGTTGCCGCTGACGCGGACTACTGGCAGCTCAAAGATGCGCTGCGTTACGCGCTCAAAAAGGGCGGAGCGCTGTGAGAGAGGATGCGAAAGCTCCTACCAAGCTGTCGTTCGCGCAGCAACTCGCGCTGCTTCCGCTGCGCACATACCGCCGCTTTTTGTCACCGCTCAAGGCAAGTCCGAGCTGCCGCTTTCACCCGACGTGTAGCAAGTACGCCGTGGACGCGGTTGTGCGGCACGGTGTCCTTAAAGGAAGCTATCTGGCGCTGAAGCGCGTGCTCAAATGCCATCCGTTTCACCCTGGCGGGCTCGATCCCGTTCCAACCCAAGTAGGTCACACCTCGAGAGACGCGAAGTGAGCCGCCACCCAGTACGAAACAACGCTGAGGGAAACATCACGCATAAGGTGACACGTCAAAGGCGTGCCCTCACCCGGAGGAATTTTGAAAGGTAAAGTATTTTCGGCGCTCGCGCTCCTCGCCGCGCTCGTTCTGGTTTCGTTTGCGTTTGCCAGGGTTACGTTCGGTATCCAGGATTTTAGCGCCTCGCAGTTTAGCAACGCGGAAGAGTTGGATGAGCTTTGCACCCCAAACCCTAGCTCATTTTGGTGCGACGTAAGAGGTCAAGACCTCAAGCTCATCACCACGAAGAGCGTCGACTATATCTTCGACGAGAGCGGCGAAGTCGTTGCGCTTTTCGCTAAGCAGCAGCGCGGGCAAGACTTCAGCGGTAACTACAACCTCAACAACAACCAAAACCTCATTCCGTACACCGCGCAAATACCTGGAGGTGCGGTTTTTGTAGGCGGGGAGAGGCTCGAGCCCGAAACCGCCGAGAGCAACTGGCAAGAGGTCGAGCGTAACGGCGAAGACGCGCTCTTAGGCGAGTTTTCCTACCAGACGAACGGCTACGCAGTCGAAAAGACCATTCTAGTCAGCTCAGCCAGAAATTCGGTAGATGTAGAGGTTACCGTTACTCGCGCCGAGGCGGGCGAAGAGCCCGTAGAGGTGCAGTACGCCTATTCCGGTATCGGACGACAAAATACGCCCGTCATAAAAATAGGGCAAGGCGAAAACTTTACGCTCAACCCCGTGTCGCAGCCCGTCCAGAATCCCTCTTACATCTCGCTACAAAACAACAACAACAACCGCGCCTTCGCCATCGTTATGCGCCCTGATCCGAACGCCGAAGGCGCAGGCGGACAGGACCTCGCCGCTCTGCCGCGCTCAGGGCGTCAGATCGCGCTGGCTAAGACGCTGCCAAGTCAAGCGAACGCCTCTGTAACTTTAGACTTAGAGGTGTACGGCGGCCCTAATGAGATGGTGCGCTATCTGCAAGAGAACTATCTCGACTTGCCCGGCCTCTTCAGACCCAACATCTTAGGGCGCGTCTCACTGGGCATTGTCGTCGCGTTAGAGACGATTCACGGCGTCGTCGGCAACTGGGGACTCTCCATTATCGTGCTGACGCTCCTCTTTCGCATCTTGGTGTGGCCGCTTATCGCCACGCAGACAAAGTCGATGATGGGGATGCAGCAGCTTCAGCCCAAGCTGCAGACCTTGCAAAAGAAACATAAGGACAACCGCGAAAAGCTCACTGAAGAAACGATGAAACTCTACAAGGAAGCGGGCGTCAACCCGGCGGGGGGCTGCTTGCCGATTCTTGTGCAGATGCCTATCTTCATCATCTTGTGGCGCGTTTTTATCAACTTCGAATTCAACGAGGGTTTTTTGTGGATTCCCGACTTGGGTCTCAACGATCCGTACTACATCTTGCCGCTCCTCTACGTCGTGGTGATGGCGGGCCAAGCGTTCGTATCGGCGCAAGGTAACATGCAGTCGCTTCGCCAGCAACTCCTGATGAGCGGTGTGTTCGTCTTTTTCATCTTCAACTTTCCCGCTGGTGTGACGCTCTACCTCATCACCTCAATGGTCGTGCAAGTCTTCCAGCAGTTCCTCATTAAGCGTACGTCTACGCCCCCCGCTGCGACCGCTCAGGCGAAAGCAAAGTAACGAAAGAGAGCGCAAAAGGTCAAAACGAAGCATTATCTATCATCCTGTAAACCAATGTTAAGGAGCTAGTGTGGCTGACGATAAGAATAACGATTTGGATACGTACCTCGATAACCTCGGCATCAATACAGGTGAAGAGGAGTCTGCCACGCCCGAACTACCCAAATCAGCTCCCTCACAACCCTTCGTCGCGCCGCTCGTGATCGAAGGCGACGCGGCGGAGCGCTGCGAATCGTTCTTAGTCCATCTGCTCCTCAACATCGACCCTGGCTACGCGGTTGAAGTTAGGCGCGCAGACGAAGACGAAGTCATCATAGATATCACCGGCGGCGATCCCGGTAAGATTATCGGGCGCGGCGGGCGCACCTTAGCGGCTCTGGAGTACCTCACCAACGCCGTCATCAACCGTGATGAGACCCGTGATAAGTCAGAGGGCAATGTGCGCGTTAACATCGACGTGGGCGGTTACAAGGCGCGCCGCGACGACAGGTTGAGAGGTGAGGCGCGCAAAGCGGCGGCGCGGGTGCGCAAAACAGGTTTCGCTGTTGAGCTTGACCCGATGAACGCGGGCGAGCGCCGCGTTATTCACATGACGCTCGCCGATGACCCGTCGGTCAGGAGTGAGTCGTCTGGTGAGGGGCGCGACAGGCGAGTTGTCGTTAAGCCGGTGGAGTGAGGTTGGGGCTCGAGTCCATCAACTTGCAAACGTCCGAATGTAGTAGGGGCAATTCGCGAATCGTCCCTACGCCGCGCACGCCCTTGTTAAGAGAGATAGTTGTCAAAGTCCGAAGAGGTTGAGCAAGGTTGGCGGGACAAAATCAACCCACACTCAACGTGATAAACCCCACTCTGCTTCAACTTAGAACGTCGTCTCTTATGACTGCGCTACAGTCACGCAAAAAGCGCTGTGCAACTCTGAACGTTACCTTGTAAAGCAGTGTTACGACGCAACTGTAATTCACTAAGCGTAACCGATTAAGCAGTTAGACTCGAGAACAGAGAGGTCAAGATGGTCCCAACGAAAGAAGAACTTAAAACGCTCGGCGTACAGACAGGGCTCAACGTCTCCATCTATATGCCTACCCACATGGCGGGAGCCGACACGCGCGAAAACCCCATCCGCTTTAAGAACCGCTTGCAAGAGGCTGAGCGCCGCCTGAACGAGCATAATATTGACCCGAGCAGAATTGACACGTTGCTCGGTTCGGCGCGGCAACTCGTAGACAACAACGACTTTTGGCAACATCAGCGCGAGGGCTTCGCGATGTTTCTTAGCGAGCAGGAGCAGCGCCAGTACAAGCTACCTTTCGCGCCAAAAGAAATCACTGTCGTCGCAGAGCACTTCTATGTCAAGCCGATGCTTCCTTTTATAGGGGAGGGCGAGCACTTCTTCATCTTGGCGGCGAGCCTCAACAACGTGCGGCTTTTCGAGGCGACGCGCTTTGAGGTGAGCGAAGTCGCGCTGGAGGATACGCCCACCAGCCTCGCAGAAGCGCTTAAATACGACGATCCCGAAACGAGCTTAGACCACTACACCATCTCCGCAGGTGGACGTGGTGGCGGCGGCGAAAGTGCCGTTTTTCAAGGACAGGGCGGCGGTAAGGACGAGCGCAACGTCAACATTCTGCGCTTCTTTAAGGAGTTGGACAACGGCGTGCGGCGTATCTTAGAACCACAAGGGAGTCGTATCCCCGTCGTGTTCGTCGGCGACAAGGGTATCTTTCCTATCTACCAAGAGGCGAACCACTACAACGGTCTTTTGGACGAGAATGTAGACGGCAACCCTGACAACCTAGACGCCAAGACGCTCCACGAGAAAGCCTGGCCCGTGGTGGAGCCGCACCTACAGGGGCAGCGCGAAGAGGACAAAAATAACTATATGCATAAAGCGGGCGCTGACCCCGAGCACGCCTCGGATGACTTAGAGAACATCCTCCCCGCCGCCTTTGACAGCCGCATCGAGACGCTCTTCGTGGCGCAAGACGTGCACCGCTGGGGGCGCTATGACCCGGAGGCGCGTGAGGTCAAGCTGAACGACGAAGAGCAACCCGGCGACAGCGATTTACTCGACTTAGCAGCGCTTCATACAATCTTGAACGGCGGGACGGTCTACGCGGTGCAAAAAGAGGGCGTTCCTGGCGAAGGGGTTGCGGCGGCTGTCTACCGCTTTTAGATACCTGTGACGATCAGCGAACAAACTCAAGGGCGCACTAAATGCGCCCTTTTTTGTGCTCGAGTTTTCGTTTCTCCGTGAGTGTTTGCCAATTCGCGCCGAAGCGTACACGCGAGCATCTTCTGAATTTTTTCGTCCTACACAACTTTGCGCCACTTCACGACAATTGTGACTCTAGGTCATGTTCTCGTATATCTCCTTTGATACTTTGTATAGAAATTCACAGGTGGAGAAAGGAAAGGTATGTTTGGACTTGATATCCAAATCAGCACAATTGATCTTCTTATCATCGCTGCTTACTTTATTATCATTTTCGTCATCGGTTATTTGGTGGCGCAAGGTACTGAAAGTGGCGACGATCTCTTTTTGGCGGGGCGCAGCTTAGGTTGGGGGGCAGTTGGCATGTCGCTCTTCGCCTCGAATATCTCGAGTTCGACGCTGGTAGGTCTTATGGGTGACGCTTACCGTGCAGGCCTGGCACCCTCGGCGTACGAATGGATGGGGGGGCTCCTGCTCATCTTCGGCGCGTTCACCTTTTTTCCGTTCTTTTTACGCTCAAGAATCTCGACTATCCCTGAATTCTTGGAGAAGCGCTTCGACGCCCGTTCACGTAAGTATTTTTCGGCGATCACCATCTTTCTCGCTGTTATGGTGGACACGGCGGCAGGGCTCTACGCGGGGTCACTTGTTGCGCAGGTGTTTATCCCGGACCTCAACTTAACCGTTTTTATCGTGTCGTTAGCGATCATCGGCGGCATCTACACAGCGGCGGGGGGGCTCGCGGCGGTGGTTTATACGGATGTTTTGCAGGCGATTGTTCTCATCATTGGTACGTCAGCTATCGCAATCATCACCTTTTCTCAGTTCGGTTTCTCCTGGAGTGAAGCCACTCAAGAGCTACCTGAAGGACACCTCTCCATTGTTAAACCGATTTCCGACGAGGTGTTGCCGTGGCCTGGACTTATTGTAGGCGTACCCCTCTTAGGTTTCTATTACTGGATTTTGAACCAGTATATTGTGCAGCGCGTTTTAGGCGCGAAAGACGTGCAAAACGCACGCTGGGGCGCGATGTTAGCAGGGCTCCTCAAGCTCACGCCGCTCTTCATTATGATGCTCCCCGGCGCGTTCGCGGTGACGCTCTTACCTAACCTAGAGTCGCCTGACCAAGTTTTCCCCACGCTGGTTCAGGAGTTCTTGCCTATCGGTTTAACGGGCATCGTGTTGGCGGGGCTGATTTCGGCGATTCTCTCGAGCGTCGACTCCGCCTTAAACTCCGCCTCGACGCTCCTCACGCTGGACTTTATCGAGCCGATGATGGGGCGCGACTTGGAGCCGAAAGAGGCGCGGCGTTTCGGTACATTTGCCACATTAGGCTTTATGGTGGTTGCGGCAGTTTGGGCACCTGCTATTCAGGGCTTCCCTGGTCTCTTCTCCTATATACAGTCGATGTTCGCCTACATCGTCTCGCCTATCGTTGCAGTCTTTTTGGTGGGCTTCTTCTGGGATAGGATGAACGCCCAGAGCGCGTTTATCACGCTTATCGCGGGTCACGTCATTGCCGCGATTACCTTTGCCCTCGTACAAACCGGCGTTGTCACAATCAACTTTCTCTATGTTGCGGGTATCCTCTTCACAGTAAGCTGTATCATCTGTGTGGTGACGAGCCTCAACCTGGGCAGCGCGCCTAGCAAGGAAAAGATCAACGAGCTGACCTTTAGCAGCGGTTACGCCGAACCCGAAGGTAGTGTCGCTTGGTACGCTGACTTCCGTGTTCACGCGGCAACGGTCGTTTTGCTCACCGTCATCATGCTCATCACCTTCTGGTAAACAGTGAGCAACTCCAGGTAAAGCTACTCCATCAAACTTTCCAAGCCGAAGAATCTCTGACTCCTTTAGTCAGAGATTCTTCATGAATAGAAATGCCCTCGGGACAAGTCTCGACGCTACTTCTTGCCAACGTTTCGTGCACAAATAGCAGTTCCAAAACATACTGAGACAGATTGCCGTAGTTCTCATTGCGCAGCAATAGCGGAACCTTATCTCATAATGTGCGCGCTAGTTAGGCACTTTTCGCAGAGCGAAACGCCGTTTTACAAAGTAAGAGTGTTTCTGACCAGATGAGGTTCCGCTAGGCTTCGCCTGAGACCTGCTAAAAAAGGTTTAGCTTCTGCGTTAGACTAAGCTATGCATGAAGCGCAAAGTATGTTCGCGGACATCCGCTCGGCCTGCGCGGAGGTGGCGAAGCGTTCGCGTTACGTCACCTTAGCCGAGGATGAACTCGCCGCTTACGCCCGCTCGCTCCCCTTAGAGACGCCTGAGCCTGTTTACGACACCGTTCACCACTTCGTCGGCTCACCGTACGACACGCTCGCCTATATCATTACCTTGGACGCCGTTAATTTCGGCTCGGGCTATTTTCCGCACCTGCAAAAACGCCCCGGCATGTCGGGATATTTCACGGTGGCGTCGGCGCTCAAAGACTACTTCGGTAAAAGTGGACCTTTAGAAGCGCGAGCGCTGAGCACGCTGAGTCTGGAGGATTGCTCGAGGCTCTTCGGTCAAGACTTAGCACATCCCGTGCGCGCCGAACTGATGCAGCATTTTACGCGAGCGCTTAACGACTTAGGTGACTACCTTTTGGCGCATTTTAACGGGTGCTTCGCCGCGCTTGTAGAGAGCGCCGAGCATTCTGCTGAGCGTCTGGCAACCTATCTTACCGGGATGCCCTACTTTAGAGACGTTGCCACATACGAAGGCTTCAGCGTGCCTCTTTACAAACGCGCTCAGATTACCGCCTCTGACCTCGCGCTCGCTTTTAACGGGGAAGGGTACGGCTATTTTGGAGACTTGGATAGGTTGACAATATTCGCCGACAACCTCGTTCCGCACGTGCTCTGTTTAGACGGCGTTCTCCGCTTCAATAGAGACCTCGCCAGGCGCATTCAAAGGGGTCAGCTCCTCGCGCCCGGCTCGCCCGAAGAGGTTGAAATTCGCGCTGTGGCGCTGCACGCGGTCGAGCGCTTTGTGAGCGTTTTGCGCAGTGACCAAGAGGGCGTGACGGCGCAAAATTTGGACGTGCGGCTCTGGAATAGAGGGCAAGACTCCAGATACAAAGCGCAACCACGCCACCGTACAAGGACCGTTTTTTACTGAATAGCAGGTTCCTTCGGAAGCTTCGCGCAATCAAAGTCTGCCTCGCAAAGCTTGGTTCACGTTAGTACTCGCGCAGCGACGGTGGTTTGAAACACTCTCACTGTTGACGACGTGCGCCAGCACGCACGTTCCGAGATGAGGTTCCGTTCTCAAGCGAAGCTGTCCCGCTAGACTTCGTCTGAGAGCGGAACCGCTCTGCGAACTGAAACCCTTCGCAGAGCGAAAACTACGTCCCTGCGGGCTTTCAGAAAGCGACACTTTGTCCCAGTATGTTGTGGGACTGCTAAAATCGCGCCTGGTGCCGGCAAGCTCGCAGCGCGCTCGAGAGGGGTGTGGTTCCGTCCATTAAACGTCCCGCCACCACGTCCCCTATTAACAATATCTTCACATTAGCCAATGATACTATAGTCACATCGGTAGGGTAGAATGTATCTTCCTTACAGGCGTCTCGAATACACTATTTCCTAATCAATTTTACTGTTATTGTAGGTATTTTATGAACGTAGCGAAAGCACTTACTTTGACGCAAGAGACCCTCGAGGCTGCTCAAATCGACAGTCACCGAGTCGAGTCACTCATCATATTAGAGCATCTTTTGGGCGCGTCGCGGCTTGAAATAGTCACCAACTATCAGCGCCCTCTGAGCGAGTTGCAGCAGGCGAAGCTCAGCCGTTGGCTCTCACGCCGCACTGAGCGCGAGCCGCTACAGCACATCTTGGGCGTCGCCTACTTTTACGGCTTAGAACTTAGTGTAACGCCGCACGTGCTCATTCCGCGCCCCGAAACGGAGCGCATGGTTGAGCTTGCCTTGCGGCGTTTAGGGCGGCGTCCGCCGCTCAAAGTTTTAGATATCGGTACGGGCAGCGGCGCGATCGCGCTCGCGATCAAAGCAGAGCGCCCTAACGCCGAAGTTATGGCGACGGATATATGTGGCGAGGCGCTCGAGGTGGCCCGAGCCAACGCCGCCAATCTAGGCTTAAATATCCGCTTTTTAGTCGCCGATCTTCTAGAGTCGGAAGAAGTCAGGGCGTTCGCTCGAAACGCTGACCTCGTTATCTCCAACCCGCCGTACTTGCCCGAGTCGGACCGCCACAAGCTTAGCCCGGAGGTGCGCGCTGACCCGCAGGGCGCACTCTACTCAGGCGAGGACGGGTTGACACATTTTAGACGGTTGGCGCGTGACGCTTTCGCCCTGCTTAAAACGGACACTTGGCTCTTCGTCGAACTCGACCCACGTAACGTGCGCACTGCCTTTGACGAGTGCGAGAGCTGGCGGCAGCGCCGGATCGAGAAGGACCTGGCGCGGCGCGAGCGGTTTTTACGGCTGAGATGCTGAAGAGGTGCGCTAAGCGTCTCTTCGGGTGTCGGCTCGGGTGGGCTCTGCACCGCTATAAGGCTCGGAATCCGCTGTTTCGTTCTCTTCAGCCTCTTGTGGTTTGTCGAAGAAGCTCGAGAGTAAGAGCAGCGCCGCGCCGCCCACCACGCACATGTCCGCTACGTTGAATACCGGGTAGTTAAAGCCCTGCACGTAGAAGTGGATGAAGTCGCGCACGAAGCCCAATAAAAAGCGGTCGATCATGTTGCCGACTGCGCCACTTAAAATGAGCGTCAAGGCGACGAGTTGCAGCCGAGGCATGGTGCGGGCGTGGCGCAAGAGGTAGACGAAGATTGCTGCGGAGACCACCGCCGAAAGGATGCCCAAAAGGAATGTGCCGCCCTGCAAGATGCCGAACGCTGCGCCCGTGTTGCGCGTGTAGGTCAGGTGGAAGCCGAGCCCGAGCGCGAGGTCAGGACCGTTTAAGGGGAATGTGCTCGCTGCCCACCACTTGGTAAACTGGTCTATGGCGACGAGGATGAAAACTGCTATGAGGTACATAGGGTTTAGTATACGGAGTGTGAGCCCTATCGGGGTGGATTAGCTTGCATTAGAATTCTACAACGTGCGCGTTAAAGTAAAAAGGGAAACCACGCCCGACTTAGAAAAACTTCTGTCTGCCCTTGTCACGAGGTATTTCTTCCCTTTGAAAATAACAGGTTCACCGGCTTCGTATTTACCGTGTGACATTCGTTTTTCGGTAGTGGCTTTATCTGGAATGACGCTGATGTCAAAGCAAGGGGTTACAACCCCTTGTTCAGTGTGTAGAGATAGCAGGGGGAGTACGTAGCAGCATTCGACTTAGAACCACTACCCGTTTTTCTTCTGATATCTCTTGACTAGCAATGTGGATAATTTTGCCGTCGTTCGGTGCCACAGCGTTTAGCAGGTATCATCTGGTTTGAGACGCTCTCACTTTGAGCAACACGCTCTAGCACGTACGTTCAGAGATGATATCTGCGGCACTTTGTCTCAGTATGTCGTGGAACTGCTAGTTATTGTACTAAACAGACCTTTGCGGTTTTCGGATAGCGTTACGCCGCACCTTGTAGGGCTAAAAATGGAAGCTTGAATCTGTGTTCCTAAAGCGTGCACTTTGGCGAAATCGTACACCGATTCTCAGCTTATACTCTTTTATATTCATCCGCGAAACGGTGCAACCTGTGAAAGATGCCGGTTTTTGCGCCAGAAACGAAAGAGGGGTAAACCGTGCCCGCAACCCTAAATCAGTTGCAGCAGTTCATCAAACGAAACCGCCAGGGAGCCGACTATCCACTAGAAGCGTTCGTCGGCTTCTTGTTTGACAAAGCCAGCCCCGACCTCTTGGAGACCTTTGACACGGAGAGCCTCTTGGCCGTGGGCAAGGGTGCGCTCTCCTTTATGCAGGACAAAGCGCCCGAAGAGGTGCGCGTGCGCGTCTACAACCCGAGCTACGAAGCGGAGGGTTGGGAGACGCCCTACACCGCCCTCGAGCTGACCCTCAAAGACCGCCCCTTCATCGTGGATTCGGTGCGCGCCGCCCTGCGCCGTAAGGGATATGAGGTCTACCACCTCTTACATCCGATTCTAAAAGTCGAACGTGGAGACGGCATTACAGACGTGGCTGTAGGTCAGGACGAGGATGAGGTACTAGAGGCGTATGAACTCTACCTTTTAGGGCGGGAGGACGACGCACAAAAACGCGAGGCGTTAGAGGCGTCCGTCCGAGAGGTTTTAGAAGACGTCGTTTTAGCCACGGACGACTACCTGGCGATGCGGGCGAAGACAGAGGAGCTTAGAGGGACGCTCGAAGGGCTGCAAGAGCACACTCAAAACCGGAAACAGGCGGACGAGTTGGAGGAGTACGCCGCCTTCATGGACTGGCTCGCGGACGACAACTACGTCTTTTTGGGCTACCGCGAGTACGACATCGTCGACCAGCGCGGCGCGCAGCACCTCGTCGTGGACCGGGGCTCGGGCTTGGGTGTGCTGAGCAAGGTGCAAGAGAGCGCCTACACCGAGCCTGTCCCATTGGGCGAGATTCCTCAGGGACTGCGCGAGCGCGTCTTGGGCGGCAAGGTCTTGACCGTCACCAAAACGAACGCCGAGTCCACCGTCCACCGCCCCGCCCGCATGGACTACGTTGGGCTCAAAAAGATGGGCGAGGACTGGCAGGTGCAGGGCGAAAGGCGCTTCGTCGGGCTCTTCACCTCGAAAGCGCTCTCCACGTCTGTCGAAGACATCCCTATCTTGCGCCATAAGCTGCGCCTCGTCTTGGATAAGGACAAAGCGACGCCCGGCTCCCACGACTACAAGCGCATCGTTACGGTTTTCAACTCCATCCCGCGCGAAGAACTCTTCTGGAGTGACGCCTCGCAGCTCTACAAAGACATCCGCACGGTCATGGATACGGCTAAAGAGCGCGGCGTGCGGCTCACGGTGCGCCCTGACCCGCTAGCAAGAGGTCTCGCCGTGATGGTCATCATGCCGCGCGAACGCTTCAACGCCGACGTGCGCCGCGAGATTCAGGGGTTTCTGGCGGATAAACTGGACGCCGAGCACGTAGACTATCAGCTCGCGATGGGCGAGGACGAGGCGCAGGTGCGCTTTCACTTCTTCTTTACTACGAGTAAGAGTCAAGATGATCTTCACATGGCTGAGTTGGAAGGAGAGGTAGCCGACCTCACGCGCACCTGGAGCGACCACCTCTTGGAGCGGCTGATGACGCAAAAGGGCGAGGCGGCGGGTAGACGCTTGGCGGAGCGCTACGCGGACGCCTTCGACGAGCGCTACAAGGCGGACACGAGTAGCGCCGTCGCTCTGCGCGACATCGAAAACTTAGAGGCGCTAGGAGACTCGCCCTACCGGGTGGACATCCTCAACCCCGTTCACGGCTACGAGGGGGAAGAGGCGACGCAGCTCAAGATTTATCACCAAGAGCGCACGCTCGTCTTGAGTGAAGTGTTGCCGATTCTAGAGAACTTGGGCTGCAAAGTTTTGGAGCAGATTTCTTACTACACCAAGGCTGACAAGGGGTCCTCGAGCCGACGTAGAGAGGTGCGCGGCGTCGACATCTTCCGCGTACAGGACCGCGCCGGGGAGATAATTGATGTACGCGAGCACGGCGAGCGGCTTAAAGAGGCGCTCTTAGCCCTGCTCACCCAGAGCGCCGAGAGCGACGCCCTCAACCGCTTGGTGCTCTACGGCAGCCTCAGCGTGCGGCAAGTCGCCCTTTTGAGCACCTTGCAGATGTACTATGCCCAACTGAGTCCTGGGACGAGCCGGAGCTTCGTCACCGGCACGCTCCTCAACCACCCGGACGTCGCTCGCCTCATCTACCGCGCCTTCGACGCGAAGTTTAAGCCGGGGCTAGAGAACAGAGAAACGGAACTAGAAGCGGTGCAGACCTCCTTTTCCGAGGCGCTCCAAGCGGTCGCCTCATTGTCCGAAGACCAGACGCTGCGCGGGCTCTTCAACTTAGTCACGGCGGCGGTGCGCACGAACTTTTTCCTGGACAAACCTTATATCTCACTCAAGTTAGACTCTTCACAAGTCACCCAGATGCCCGAGCCGCGCCCGCTCTTTGAAATCGCCATGTCGAGCCCGAAAGTTGAAGGGACACACCTGCGCGGCGGCAAAGTGGCGCGCGGCGGCTTGCGCTGGAGCGACCGCCCGGATGACTTCCGCACCGAAGTTTTGGGGTTGATGAAAACGCAGATGACCAAAAACGCGGTGATCGTCCCGGTGGGCTCGAAGGGGGGCTTCATCGTCAAGAACGCACCCGCCGACCGTGAAGCTTTGCGCGAGTACGTGAGGACGCAGTACAGGACCTACATCCGCAGCCTCTTGGACCTCACCGATAACCGGGTGGACGGCAAAACGGTGCAGCCCGAAGGCGTCGTCGCCTACGACGCGCCTGACCCTTACCTGGTTGTCGCGGCAGACAAAGGCACGGCTACCTTCTCTGACCTCGCCAACGAGACCGCCGCCGAGTACGGCTTCTGGCTCGGCGACGCCTTCGCCTCGGGCGGCTCGCACGGCTATGATCACAAGGAGGAGGCGATTACCGCAAACGGCGCGTGGGAGTGCGTCAAGCGGCACTTTTATGAGATGGGCACGAACGTTTACGAGCATGGTGTCACCATAGCGGGCATCGGGGATATGTCGGGGGACGTGTTTGGCAACGGGCTCCTCTACACGAACACGCTCAAACTGCAAGCGGCCTTTAACCACCTGCACATCTTTTTAGACCCCGACCCTGACCCTAAAAAGAGCTTTGAGGAGCGCAAACGTCTGTTCGAAAAACCGCGCTCGACGTGGGAAGACTATGACGAGAATCTCATCAGCGAGGGGGGCGGGGTCTATTCGAGGTTCACTAAGTCCATCGCCCTCACCCCTCAAGTCAAGGTGATGTTGGACGTTGACGCGGACGCCCTTTCCGGGCAAGACCTCATCCGGGCGGTTCTCAAAATGCCTGTGGATCTGCTTTGGAACGGCGGCATCGGCACATACGTCAAAGCGTCTTCGGAAACGCACGCGGACGTGGGGGATTCTTCGAACAACGCCGTGCGCATAGATGCCCCCGAGCTTCGCGCCAAAGTTGTCGGCGAGGGCGGCAACTTGGGCTTCACCCAACTCGCCCGCACCGAATACGCGAAGCGCGGCGGGCGCATCAACACCGACGCCATCGACAACTCGGGCGGCGTGGACATGTCCGACCACGAGGTCAACATCAAAATTGCCCTGCGCCCGCTCGTCGGCAGCGGCGAGTTATCCTTTATGCAGCGCAACCGCCTACTAGACGAGATGACAGATGAGGTCAGCGCCTCGGTTTTGCGCGACAACTACGAGCAGTCCTTGGCGCTCTCGCTCGCCGAGCGGCGCAGCCAAGAGGAACTCCCTCTCTTCGCGTCGCTGCAAGACTACTTAGCGGAGCGCGGTCCCTTAAAACCCGAGGTGGAGTTCTTGCCGAACCCCAGGGTCATCGGCGAGCGGCAGCGCTCTGGCGAGGGCCTGACCCGTCCCGAGTTGGCGATCCTTCTCGCTTACACAAAGATGGGCATCTACCGCCGCCTCTTAGAGACCGACTTCCCCGATGAGCCGCACTTCCAGCACTACCTCTTCGACTATTTCCCGAGTGCTCTGAGTGAGCGCTTCCCCGAGGTCATTCAAAACCACTCGCTACGCCGTGAGATCATCGCCACGCAGTTCACAAATACCGTTGTGGACCTCTTAGGTATCACCTTTGTGCACCGCAGCATCCGCGACACGGGCGCAAGCCCGGTGGAGGTCATCCGGGCGGCGCTCGTAGCACTAGAGATTTTAGGTGCGAGCGACTTTTTAGAGCGCGTGTTTGCCCTCGACTACGAGATTGCGGCGGACGCGCAGTACACGATGCTAGAGGAGTTCGTTAGCGCCGCCGAGGACATCGTCGCTTGGATACTCCTCTCGGACGTGGCGATACGTTCAATTCCTGAGTTTGTCGAGACGTATAAGGAGCCGATGAAGACGCTGCGCGAGGGTCTTGAGTCCTTCCTCCCCGGTGGCGAAAAGGACCATTACCAGAGCCATAAGCAGACCTTTACATCCCTTGAGTGCCCCAACCCCTTAGCCGCTGAAGCCGCCGCGATGGAGTACCTGCCGAGCGCGATGAATATCGTGGACGTGAGCCGCGTGGCGAACGTGAGCGTGGACGAAGCCGCCAAGCGCTTCTACGGCTTGGGCGAACGCCTCTCGCTGGGCGTCCTCCGCGACGAAATCGCCGCGCTGCCGAGCGCGAGCAAGTGGGAGAAAATCGCGCTGGGCGGGCTCGTCATGGACTTGCGCCGCGCCCAACTCGGGCTGACGATTCGCTACTTCGAGGAGTTACGCGAAGGCGGCGAACGGGGTCCTGAAGGGTTTTTGGAAACGCATCCGCGCCTCTTGAAACGTTACGATTCGGCCTTAGCGGAGATTCGCCGCGACGACAGCTTGACCCTAGCGAGCGGCGGCGTATTAGCGCGGCTCCTTTTACAGACGCTCGAGGAGGCGTATCGCCCCAAGCCGGTGGAGGAGAGGTAGCGAGCGGTACGCTCTTTCTGTCGTCGCGCCCAAGAGGTCATCCAAAGTTGATGAGGTGCTGAACCTCGTCGGAGAGGTTGGCGAGTGCTTTCTGTAAGCACTTTGGGCGCACATCGAGCGTCTCAAGTTGGCTTAGATGAAACCAGCGAAAGGACAGCTCGAGCGCCCCCTCTTGACCTGAATCTCTAATCGCGTCCGCGTCGTGCTCGAGCCCCTTATAGACCTCTTCTCTGTTCGTCCAAGCTGCTGGCAACCTCATCAAGAAGTAGAGCCCGACGCCGTGGTGTTTTTCAGAAGCGTGGTTGAAGAAGTTCTCGACTACTAGCGTTAATCGCCCAACCTCAACCTCTGCGCGAAGTTCCTCACGCGAGTGCGCCCCGGAGCGTTTCACCGAACTCGGGGCGTCCTCCGGGTAGATACCAGAAGTCGATGTGCGCCTCTGTGCCGAGTAGAACGTGGTCGTCTTGGAGGGCGATGCCTGCGACGCGGTAAGTAAAGCGCCCTTCGTCGGTTCGGAAGGATAGAGGCATCTGCGCAGTATAGCGCCGCGCTCATCTCATTGCAGATAGCTGCTCAGCGCCTGTACATCAATTCGGTAGTTGCCGCGCGTCCCCTCAATAAGCTGCGCTTCGCGCAACTCCGCAATCGCCATCGACACGCTGACGCGCGTGGCGGAGATCATCGAGGCGAGTTCTTCGTGTTTGAGGCTGGTCTCGAGCCGGGTCCATCCCCCTTGCTCCGGCTCGCCGAAGCGCTCCGCTTGTTCTAAAAAGGTCTTGACCAAGCGCGTTTTGACGGGCGCGTAGGAGTGACCGAGTTGCTCGCGGCAGTGAAAGAGGTGGCTCGCTAAAATTTCTGTAAAGGTCAGCGTGAAGTGCGGCGCGTGCAGCGCCATTTGCAAAAACTGCTGGCGGCTCACCGGACACGTCACGGCGTCGGTCAGGGCGACGGCGTCTACGAAATAACTCGAGGTCTCGCTCAGGAACGCCTCGCCGATAAAGTCGTTTACGCCGCACACCACCAGGATGCGCTCGCTGCCATTCGCATCCTGCGTGACGAGCTTGACTTGCCCTTTGGCGATGACGTGCAAGTCTGTCGCTGGATCGCCCGCGTAGAAGATCGTCTCGCCTTTGCGGTACATCTTATCGGGGCAAACGCGCTGAAAGACCGCCATATCGCGCTCACTGAGGCGCTGGGCAAAGCCGGTATTTTTGACGACGTAAGGTTTAGGAGATGTGTTGCGCGGCAATGTCAAGGGGGACCTCCTTGGATTATTCTAGCGCTTTAACGCACCTCAGGCCGTCTTCTTATGCGCCAGCGTCAGGCACGAAAGCGTTGGACATAAATGAGGTGAACCCCACCCTCGAAACCCCCAATTTCTCAAGTGTACTCACGAGCAGGGGCAGGGTGTCAACGACTCTCGTCTTCGTACAGTGTTTGACGAACAAGCCGAAGCTCGTTCGTTATGGTGAATGGGAAGATGTTCACTTGACCGCTGTGAAGCGCAGCTAAACGTTTTACAATCGAGGTAGTTTCAACGCTCTAAAGACCCCTAGACTAGAAAGGTAGTGACGCTCTCCGACGATGATTGACAGGTACTTGAGACTCCCGAAAGAGCGCGTGCTGGAGCCCGTTGCTAAGCGCTTAGACATTTCGCCGCTCACCGTGACGCTGACGGCGTTCGGCGTAGGGCTCTTGGCGGTGGGCGCAGCGGCGTTCGAGCTGTACGGCTGGGCGTTAGGGTTGTGGCTCGTGGGGCGCGTGCTGGACGGGTTAGACGGCAGTATCGCCAGGAGCAGCGCCAAGCAGAGTGACTTGGGCGGCTACTTGGACATGCTCCTCGACACGGCGATCTACGCGCTCTTGCCCGTCGCGCTCGCGTGGGCGCAGTCCTCGAGCCCCGTCTGGCTGAGTTTAGCGCTGCTCCTCTCGAGCTTCTACCTAAACGCCGTCTCCTGGCTCTACCTCTCGGCGATTTTAGAAAAGCGCAAGCAAGGCGCAGTGAGCCGGGGTGAGCAAACCAGCGTCACCATGCCGAGCGGCCTCATCGAAGGAGGCGAGACCATCCTCTTCTACTGCTTGTTCTTAATCTTTCCCCAGGCGCTCACCTTTCTCTTCTCCCTCATGGCGCTGCTCGTTTTATTCTCGGCGGGGCAGCGCGTCCGCTGGGCTTTAAGGAGGCTCTAATATGGCTCAAGTGTCACAACCGTCAACCGCGCAGCAACCTTCGTTCCTCGCCAAGCACTGGCAGAAACTCGTGGCGGGTGGGTTCTGGCTCCTTTTACTCGGCGGTTTCGCTGCCTACATCTTTAGCCTCGGCTTACCTTTGAATGAGGCGCTTCAGCAGACGGTTCGGCAACTCGTCAACTTTATGCGCGACAACCCCTTAGCGCCCCTTATCTTCATCGGGCTCTACACGCTGCGCCCCGTTGTGCTCTTTTCGGCGACGCTACTAAGTATCGCTGGGGGCGCTCTCTTCGGCGCAGTTTGGGGCATTATCTATACCATTATCGGCGCGAATTTAGGGGCGACGCTGGCGTACTTTATCGGGTACTTCTTCGGGCAGGATGCGCTCGAGGCTGAAGGGAGCGACGAGGGACGTTTGCAGCGCTGGACGGGCAAGATGCGCGACAACGCTTTCGAAACGGTGTTTATCATGCGCCTCGTTTATCTTCCTTACGACTTGGTCAACTATCTTGCAGGCTTTTTGCGCATTAGCTACCGCGCCTTTATCCTGGCGACGATCTTGGGGTCCCTGCCGGGGACGATTTGGATTGTACTTTTAGGCGCGTCTACTGGGCTCAGCGCCGAAGGGGGCGGCTTCAATCCGTGGGTGTTGGTCGCGTCCGTCGTTATATTCGTGGCGAGTTTGGGGCTCTCGAGGCTCCTCAGACGCCGCAAAGGGGTGGAGGCGTAAAATGGCGCAACATACGCCCTTTCATACGGTTGTGATCGGTGCGGGCGCGGGTGGGCTCACCGTCGCGGTAGGTCTAGCGAAGTTCGGCAAACAGGTGGCGCTCGTTGAGCGCGGACCCATCGGCGGCGACTGCACAAACGTCGGCTGTGTACCCTCGAAGACGCTTATCCATTCGGTGGAGCATGATTTTGATGACGCGGATAAGGTGCTGCAGCACATACGTGACAAGCGTAACCACCTCCGTGACGAGGAGACCGAATGGGTCCACACCGTCGAGAACGTCTCGGTTTTTCACGGCGCGGCGAAGCTGACGGGCGAGACCCGCGTTGAAGTGAGCTTAGAAGGCGGCAAGGTTGAAACTTTAGAGGCAAAAAATATCGTCCTGGCGACGGGCGGCAAGCCGCGCCTTTTAGAGGTTGACGGGCTCCCAAAAGGGCGCACCCTCACCAATGAAAGCCTGTTCGAAGAGCCGCATAAGCCTGAGCACTTGGCGGTCATTGGCGCAGGACCCATCGGTCTGGAGATGGCGTTCGCCTTTCGCAAACTTGGCAGCCGCGTGAGCCTCATCAACCGGGGCGAGCGGGTCTACAGCGTAGGCGATCCCGAAGTTTCTCAAGTCCTCGAGAAGAGCCTCAAAGAGAAGTGCGTCGAGGTCTATCTGAACGCGCAAGCCTCGCGCTACGACGAGGACGAGAAGACGCTCTTTGTGGACCAAAACGGTCAAGAGATAGCGCTCTCGGGCGTGGACCGCGTGCTGATGGCGGCGGGGCGCACGCCCAACGTGACGGGGTTGGGGCTGGAGAATACAGAGCTTCACTACGACGAGAAGAAGGGCGTTCCTGCTGGACCTTTCGGCGCAACGAACGTCGAGAGCCTCTTCGCTATCGGCGACGTGAACCCCGCTTCGAACTTTACGCACTCCGCTAACGCGCAGGGGCGGCGCGTGGTGCGGCGGCTCGCGTTGCCCTGGTTGCCGACGTTTGGCAAAGAGCCACCTTACCCGAGCGCTACCTTTAGCGATCCTGAAATCGCGATGGTGGGTCCGAGCTTAGAAGACCTCCATAAGCGCTACCACCCCGACCTCATCAAGACGCTGCACGTGGAGCTAAAGGATACGGACAAAGGGTATACGCAGGGGCTCGAGGACGGCTTCGTGCGCATCCACGCCGTTCGGCTGACGGGGCGCATCCTGAGCGCCACCATCGTCGCGCCCAAAGCCTCCGAGATGATCTCCATGCTGACGCTCGCGGTGTATCAGGGCATTTCGCTCTACAAGCTAGGCGGCGTCGTCTTCCCCTACCCGACGCTCTCCGAAGGGATCAAGAAAGCGGCGGACGCCTTTACCTTTGAGACGTTGCCGAAACTTCCGCAGGAGCTAGGGACGTACGTGCGGACGCGCTTCGCGTCGCCCAAAGGCGGCTAGAGCACCTGAAAAAGCTGCCGTCACCGAAAAGTGACGGCAGCTTTTTTGCTTTAGCAGTTCCAAAACACACTGAGACGGATGAGCGCAGCTTAACGAGACCTCATCTCAGAATGTGCGTGCTGCTTTCTGAAAGCCCGCAGGGACGCAGTTTTCCGAGCTTTTCGAGACAGACTTTAATTGAGCGAAGCTATACGAAATAACCTGCTAGGTACATGTCTACTGCTCGGGATAGAGCGGTAGGCGTTCGGCGCGGTAGATGGAGTCTCCGAAGATGCTCTCGCCCTCGAGCAAGTTCTTGAACTCGAGCCTCGCCTCAAACACCACCTCTTTGTCGTACGTTACCTCGGTCATGAGCGCGTAAGATGGCGGCGAGAAGGTGTTGATGATGCCGGGCATAATGAGGCGGTTGCCCGTTTGCGGCAGATAATCCACGTCGCTGATGATGGGTGAGTAGAACGCCTCACCGCGCTCTTTGCCGTACTGCCACACCTGCTCGACAGTCATCGCCTCCGCGTCGATGGCGTACTCCACGCCGCGACTAAAGCTTGGTGAATCCTGTGTGAAGTCGCCGTTGCCACTAAAGTTGCGGTTCTCGCCGTTGTCGAACACGAACAGATTGCCGTTAGGCAGAATAAGCGGCGCGTGTTGCCCCCACACCCAACTGAAATTCTCGGTATCCTCTTCGCCCTGCTGAACGGCTTCTGGGTAGGGCTCGCCGTCTGCGTCCACAGCGGTGAGCAGGTACTTGGACGTGTCCTCGCCGTTACCGTTCTCATTCCAACCCCTATGCGTCGCGAGAATCCAAACGAGTTCGTTGTCCATTGTGACCTTAGCGAGTCCCTGGACGCGCCCCGAAATGATGAGCGTGTCGTCGCGCGCGTCGTAAAAGATCGCGTTCATGTGGAGCCAGTCCTCTTCATCGTCGTCGAACGTCTGGCGGTCCACGTCGAGCACCTCCCTGAAGTCCCACTCCCTCACGATTGTGCCTGTTTCACGGTCCACCTCGATCACAAAGTCCTCGATGGTGTCTAGCCCCTCTTTATCGACTGCGACGATAAGGTTACCTTTGAGATTGCCCTCTGGCTTCTCGGTGATTTCGTGGTGGTACCTGTAGCCGGGAATCTCCCACTGGTTGACCTTGTTGCCGAGCATGTCGTACTCGTAGAGCGTGCTCTCAAAGCCGTAGATGAGGTTGCCGTTGGTAACCCGCTCAGGCGAAGTCGTCCGACCGCTAACGGGTAGGTTTAGGTACCAGCGAACCACGCCTTTGGAGTCGTACATAAAGGGCAAAGCGCGTTCGGGCTCCGCTCTCAGCCTGAAGCTGTTCAGGTTCCAGCCCGGCTCCATCTCGCCCTTATTCGCTTTGACGATCGTGACCGCTGGAAATTCTTCCGGTAAAGGGTCTGTCTCGATGTTCAGCGTCGTCTCAGCCGTGCCTTCGTCGCTTTCCAAGCGCAGCGTGACCTGGTTGTCCGTAGCCGGGTAGAGCCCTAAGATAGGGATGCGGTGCTCGGTTGCCGCTGCAAAGGTTTGCGTGACGGGCTCATCTCCGGGGACGGTGAGGGTCACGCGCACAGGCCTCTTCGTTTCAAAAACAGCTTCAGCCGTGAGGGGCGCAATCTCGTAGGGGTTTTCCGTGAGGGTGATGTCACCGTCCAACAGGTCCTGAACCGTTGTCGGTGTGCTGGTAGTCGGCTCGGTGTTACACGCGCTCAGCGCTAGAAGGACGAGTAACACGCCGTAAAGTCGAATCATTGTGCTCCATTTCTGCGTCATCATTTTTGGGTTATCGTTTCTGCACTACCGCTTCAGAGTTCGCAGCAGAGCGTGCGCCGTCCCCGTCGCTGACCCAATAATACTTGCTGCGCTTCACTTATTCAATTCGGATAAAGAGGTCGCGGTACTCCGGTGACTGGACGTAGTAGTTCGCGATGCGTGGGTCGTTCATATCGTCAATGCCGAAAGCTGAAATCACTTTAGGTTCGTAGCGCTCAATGGCTTCGTAGATATTGTAGTCGTAGTCAAGCAGCGTCTCTAATGTCTCGACCGCTTTGTAGGGTTCGTCCACCATATACCAGATAAAGTCGATGTCGCGCCGAAAGAGGTTAAAGGTGATGTTGCCGTCATGAACATAGTCATCTTCATCTGTAAGGTCCAGAACGTATTGAATTTTGGCGAGCTGTGGCTCGTTTGTGTTGACGATGATGTCCGCGATCTGGCGGGCAAACGGTATAAGGCACGCAAACGTTAGAACGAGCAAAGTGGCGAGCTTGCCTCCTCTGCCGACCTTGAGACCTGTGATGAGCCCCCTAGCCGACAAAATCGCTACAAACGGAAAGATCAAGAGGTAATACTGCGGGTTGTGACGCCCGGTGAGAAGGGTAAAGCCGAATACGCCAGCGGCCAAAAAGATGAGTTCCCATTCGAGCCTCTTTTTAGGTAGAAAGAACAGCGTCGCTGAAAAAAGCAGTAGCAAGAGACCGTTATCGTCAAAAACACTGTATATATTTTTAGCGAGCCTGCTCGCCTCCCAGCCGCGCAGTTGATAATAGAGCGTGTTATAAGTGAAGTTCCAGAAGATAAACGAGGCTAATTTGCCACTGAGCAGCAAGTAGAGCGTGTAAGGGAGCAGCGCCGCAACAACAGAGCCTGCAAAGAGCAACCCTTCACGAAATTTTATGTCGCGTCCAAATAGCCAGCGCCCTAACAGCACTAAGCCGACTAAGCCCGCGAACACAATCCCTTTTTGCAAAAATAGAATGGACGCGCCCGAGGCGAGACCTGCGGCGACTAGCGTCCACCTCGAGCGCGTGCGAAAAAACCGCACCACTAGATACGCGCCCAAAAGACTCAGGAGGCTCTGCGGCACATCGGGGCGAATCTCAATAGCTTTCGCGGTAAAAAGCGTCGTCAGCGATAAAAAAAGTGTGCTCGTGAGGGCGATGAGGCGCTTTTGATAAACCTCTTTGGCGATGAGATAGGTCAGCGCCAGCATCGCTGCAAGCTGAAAGAAAATGAAGACCCTCGCGGCGATAAGTACGTCCGTCGCGCCGCCAAAAAGCGTGTAAAGTGGCAACAGGGTGTAATACATAAAGGGATGATGGTGCTGAATAAAGTCGGTGTAAATCTCTTGCCCTTGAAACATCTTCCAGGTGGTGTGCATCGCCTCGAACTCGTCGTGGAAGTCGAAAGCGCGGTTGATTGACATGGCAAGGAGTAGCGTCACCGAGAGCGCCAAGAGTAGACCGACAAAGAGCGTGAGCGGAAAGCTGCGGCTTAGTAGCGCCCAGGAAGGGCGCTCAGTTTCTTGGAGATCGGACGCAGACGCTGTGTGTTCGAAGTTGAGTAGGTTGGATAGTTTCATAGGCATACCTTTTCCTTAGTCAGTTTCTGAACCCGTAGATATGCGACGACGTTGAGCGGTGCGCCACCAGAGGAGCGCGGCGAGGAGGTAAAAGGGCACCTCCCAGAGGATAAGCGGCAAGTTACAGAAAATGGCTGTAAACGGTTCCTCCCAACTCGGGCAACGCTGAGACGCCAGGTTAAAGGGCGAAAAGAACCACCCACTCAGAGGCCAGAGCGCCGCAACGCCCACGCCGTTACTCGCATTACTGTCAAGGATAGCGTCTACAAAAAGGTGACTGAGCCCACCCGTCACAGCGCCTAAAAATGCGCTCCGCCAGACACCGCGTTTTGAGTGTACTCTAAAAGCCAAGAATGCGCAAAACGCGGCGACTGTGAGTACAAAGAAGAGGTTGTGGGTGAGCGAACGGTGCAAGGTGTTGAAGCTGCCGACGCCGATGAGCAAGAAATCGACGTCCGGCGCGAGTCCACCTATGACCGTTGCGAGCAGCGCGGTGGACGCGGCGGAAGACATACTAGTAGAAGACCGGGCAGAAGCGTTAGCGACGCCCTTGCCGATACCCCTACCGAGGCTGTAAGCGACTGCGAGGTGTCCGAGTGGCGTCACTACTGCTCCTCTGAACGCCCCACCAAACGCCCTGCCATACGCTCCTCTAAGGGCTCTACCCTGCGCCTTGCGCCCGACGCCAACGGTTGCCGCGCATAGACGCGCATGAGGTTGCGCGGCTCGGAGGTGTGGACGAGCGTGTAGTCGCCGAGTTGCGCCAAGATGTCCTGAACGTCCGGGCGCGCCCTGACCTCATCTAAATCGCCCCAGAGGAGCAGGTAATCTACCGCTTGACCGGTCTCTTCTCGGTAGGCGCGCAAGTCGAAGGCGAAGGGGGGGCGCTCGAGCGCCGCAAACTCACCCTCCGTAAGATATTCAACCGGGCTCGCCGCCTCCTTGTAGCGCAGCGGAAAGTAGCCCTTCGACGCCTGATAGTCGTTCAAAGTGACGATGGAGCGCCCCAGCGCGAGGTAGCCCACCGCGTGCAGCGTCTCGCTGTAGCGCATGTTGGGCAGGACAAAGCCCGCCGGCGGATGAGCGTTGTCGTCCTTGACCAAGATGAGCGGCAGTACCGCGCTGTTATCCTTAATGACCTCTTCCGCCGAGACGAATTCACGCAAGTTGGCGTTCAGCATCGCGTGAAGGGGCAAGCGGTACACGAAGAGCGCCCCTGCGCAGAGCGTGCCCGCGAGCGCCGCCCTGCGCCAAACGCGCGGCGCAAAGCGCACAGCCGAAAGCCACAGCGTGAGGAGCGCGTAGCCGTAGGGCAAAAAACGGTCAGTGAGAAAGCCGATCTCGCCCAGACGGTTGGGCGTCCAGAGGATGACGAAGAGAAACACCGCGAGCGCCGCCAAGAGGTCGGGGCGCGCCGCGCTGCGTTCGCGTACGCTTTGGCGAATCGCCAACCCCAAAAGCGCCACGAGCAGCAGGTGCCACGGCGCGCTAAAGAGCGCGTCGAGCCACGAGTGGACGATGAGCGGGCTGTAGACCTTGTAGGGTAGATTCGGAATGTGAAAGAAAAATGCGGCGATGAGGTCCGGTACGCTCAAGAAGTTCGTCGCGCCTTCCTCTGCGCTAGAGGGCTGCGTCAAGAAGAAAGTGCCGACGAACCCAACAGTGGGCAGCGCGGCTAAAGCGACGAGGAGCGCGTGGCGCGGCGCGTGCGTCCGCCTTCTCAGCAGCGCGACGAGTGTCATCACCCCGAGCGCCAAAAGCGCGTTCGCCGCCGCGACGATGTGCGCGGCGTAGCAGAGCGCGAGGCTGAGCGCGAGCAGCGCCGTGAGCAGGGCGCTTCTTCGCAGCGTCTCAGCGTCCACGAGTCTGAAAAATACGCCTAGTGTGAGTAGAAAGAAGACGAGCCCTAAGCAGAAGTTGTAAAACCCCAAATAAAAGACGTAGGAATAGATAGCGGGAAAGATGAGAAAGATAGCCAGCGGCGACGAACCTCTGAGACCGCGCATCGCGAAGAGCGCCGAAGCGGGCACCGCGAGCGCGTAAACGCTCAGCAGGAGTTTCTCAGCGACGAGCAAGGGAAACAGTGACCCTAGCGAGACGAGCAGCCCGTGATAGAGCTGATTCGTCGCGAGCTGCCACTGCGCCTCGAAAAAGCGGCTCTGAAAACTCCCCTCGGAGAGCCGCAAGAGCGTCGCCGCCGCGTCTAGGTGCGCAGGACCGTCTTGCGTCGGCACATAGGGGAAGAGCCAGATGAACGCGAGGGACAAGAGGGATAAGAGCGCGAAGCAGCCCGACCACAGCGGCTTTGTCCAAACGTTGCGCCAGGGTTCGCCTGAACTGATTGCTGAATTCTCGGCCCCTGCGGATTCGGCTGTGGTGGATGTCGTAACCTCTGTCACCTGACGGTTATAGCACCTTTCGCTCGAGCAAGTGAAGTGCACCCGTCCACGGGGTTGGGCCGCGGGCACCACCGAGTGCAGCGCCCCAGCGCACCACAGCCCCGCCACAGCCTCGCTATAACCTAAAAAACAAGGCGTCCCTTTCATAAAGTTAAGCGAATCTTAACGAAAGGGACGCCCCAGTGATGCTACTAACTTTGTGACGTTATTAACCTGGTGCTGCTACTACCTTAGCGGATGCTCACGTAACCCCGGTCGTTGTCCACCTCGACGTTGCCCGCCGCGTCCCCTACTCTCGCGCGGAAGACGTAGGCGAACTCGCCGCCCTCGCTGATGTTCTGCGCGCCCGGTGCGACGTCCACCTTGATCGTGCAGTTGAGTTCGGTGGGCGTGGTGGCGAGTTGATCGTCACACGTGGACGTAGAAGCCGCTTCGTCGATGGTGAACGATTCCGTCGGCAGCTCGCCCTGCTCGGCGGAGTTTCTAAGGGAGATGTTTACGCGTGAGATGCCGCTCGGATCGCTGTAATTCACCCGGAAGAAAACTGAGCCGCCCGGCAGCACGCGCACCACGCGCTCGTCGCTCATGTCCGAGATGCCGCCCGGTCTATCGTTGTAGAAAGGACCCGCCGGGCTCGCCGCCACCTCCAGCGTTCCCGTCGGCGCTTCCGCGTCACCCGCCACTCCGGTCTGCGCGTCACCCATATCCGACATGTCACCCATATCCGACATGTCACCCATATCTGACATGCCTGCGCCGCCGGTCATACCGCCTGTGTCCATGTCCATATCCGACATGTCCATCCCCATGTCACCACCCGTCGCGCCGCCCGTCGCCATCTCCATATCCGACGACATGTCCATTTCGCCGCCCGTCATACCGCTCGACATGTCCATATCCGTGTCGCTACTCGCCATATCCTCTGACTCGGTTCTGACCTCGCCCGCCATGCCCGAATCCCTCGCGCTAGGCGCACAAGCCGCCAACAAAAGAGCCACTGTCAACAAAGCCGCGTTTTTCATCCTCACCTCTCCCTTATGCAGTCTCGAGTTGTCCTGCTACTTGCCTTTGTGTAGAAGCTTACACCGCACGTTTTAGGTCACACATTTCAAGGTGTAACCAATCTCGGACCTTCATGAAGCGAGATACCTCACAAACACCTCACCTCGCGACTTCATAATTAGCTCACACAAGTCCGGGTAGTGCGGTTTCGACTCTATTTTGTCTGAGGATTTTCACGTTGCGAGGAGCCTCGAGCCGGAGCGGAAGTAGCGTGAGTGGACTCGAGAGTGAAAACGCGCAAAAACGCCCAGTGTTAAAAATCTCACTTTTGCCTGAAAAGGAGGTGAACTTGCTCAATAGACGGCGCTAAGAGCGTTTTTGGGGTGTGAAATAGTACATAAGGGTGTAGCCAAGCTAAAAACCTTGTGTTATAAGTGTCTGGGCTCTTTGTGAATTGTACCTTTTCAGGTGAAGATTCTTAAAGAGATAAATAGAGATGGAGGAAATACATGCAACAGATGTTCAACAAAACTTGGGTGCGGTTCGTTCCGCTCCTGCTAGTCTTCGCGCTTACAGCGTGTCCGGCGGTGGAGGACGAAAACGGTACCGATACGCCTACCGCTTCGCTGAGCGCTAGCCCAACAACGGTAGATGTAGGAACCGCTGTTACTTTAACTGCCACCAGCGAAGACTTTGATGGCGATGTGACTTACGACTTCGCCGTAACTGACGCGAGCGGAGCCGACGTTGCTGTGGCTGAGCTTGTTGAAGCCGACGATACGGCCACGTTCACGCCTGGCACCGCTGGCACGTACAGCGCTACCGTCACTGCTACGAGTGGTGCCCAAAGTGATACGAGCGACGCTGTATCTATCACCGTCAATGAAGGAGAAGAGCCGGAAACACCGACTATCGGTTCAGTCACGCTTGTTGCGGACCCTACCTCTGTTGCGCTCGCAGCCGAGAACGAAGACGCTGCAACCGTAACGCTGACCGCTCTCGCTTCGGGTGCTAGCGGCGACGTAACCTATAGCTTTGCTGTGACCTCTGCGCCAACGGATAGCACGGTCACCGAACTCACTGCAACGGATAACACCGCGACGCTCACGCCGGATGTGGCGGGCGACTACGTCATCACTGCGACTGCCACAAGTGATGACGACGACTCCGTGACTGCTGACAGCGACGCTGTAACGGTTACCGTCGTAGAGAATGGTCAAGCTGTTACCGCTGATCCCTCAGTAACCTTGATCGCTGACCCCACCTCTGTCGCGCTTGCAGCCGATGGTGAAGACGCTGCTACTGTTGATTTAACGGCGCTCGCCTCGAACTTCGGTGAGGGTGACGTAACGTACGACTTCACCGTTACTACACCAGATGGTGACGATGAGGGAGAAGACCCTGATCCAGTTGCTGATGGCGAAGTTGTCGCAACGGGTAACACAGCAGTTTTCACGCCTAGCGCTGCTGGTACGTACACCGCAACAGCAACTGTGACGAGTGACGATGACGACACCGTTACCGCTACGAGTGAAGAAGTGACGATTGAAGTCACTGGTGAGCCAGATAATGGCAACGGCGGCGAAACGCCAACGGGTGAAAGCTCCTTCGGTGTAGCTAACTCTGCTGATGGTGACTTCCTCAATGATAGCGAAGGAAGCATTGAGAGCGAATCTGATTCCAACGTCGTGCAAGTTACGCCCCCGGGCGATATCTACGCGCAGGTCGTGGCTTCAGACGCCGGTGGCGTGACTTCTATCGGCATTGAGATCGTCAACCTTGACAACCCTGATACCAACGGCAACCGTATAGAAGTGCTGACCAGCGGTAACCCCAGTGCCGGGGGGTTCACATTGGTAGGCCTTGCTGAAGGCTCGGACGCAGCGTGTAGTGACCTTTCTACCGCCCCGACTACCGTTACTTGCGTTTACCAAATTACTGTCACGGAGAATGCTGACGAAAGCAATCTCAATCAAGATCGGCAAACTGAGTTTGCGTACGTCTTGAAGGCCAACATCAACGGTACTCAGCTCAATGTGCCACGTGGCTACGTCAACACGAGTGCGACCACGGCAGCACCTGCTAACTAAACGTACATTTGCAACTTTTAGGAAGACCCTTCGGGGTCTTCTTTTTTTGTTCAACAAGCTGCGCAGGTGCTTGTATTGCAGTAGAGACATATTTGAAAAGCCACTAAACATGCAGATGACACACCCCTTTTAGAGCGAAACCGCTATAGTAATGAACGCGGGCGTCTGTTCCGCCTGCTTAGAACGACTACACCTGCTTTGAGCGCATCTTATAGGGAGCACCATGTCCATCAACCGTATTGCTTTTATCGCCCTCTGGCTCTTCATCTTCTCGATGCCTTGGGAGAGAGCCGTCGCTGTCCCTGGCTTTGGGGGCGTGGGCACGATCTTTGGGCTCGTCGCGTTTGCGGCTGGCGCTGCCGCTGTCTTTCAGGGGGGCAAGCTCAAGGCGCGCGTGCCGTCGCTCTTTCTAATCTTGTTCGCGTTTTTCGTGTTCTGGTTAGGGCTCAGCTTCTTTTGGGCTATTAACCCTGACAGTGCGCAGATACGTTTTCAGAGCTTTTTGCAGTTTTTAGTTATGATGTGGCTCATCTGGGAGTTATGCCGCACGCATGGGCGGCGTCTGTCGCTCTTGCAGGCTTACGTGTGGGGCTCTTACATCGTGATCGCTATGATCATCTATAACTTCGTCGCGAACCCCTTCGTCCCTACGCAGGATCAAAATCTTTACCGCTACACGGGCATCAACGACAATCCGAACTCCGTCGCGACGCTTATCGCGCTCGGCATCGCGATGAGTTGGTATCTCGCGATGAACTACCGGCGTGGGCTGCGGCACTGGTTCTTCGTCGCCTATCTGCCGCTCTCTCTCATGGCAATTGGGCTGATCGCCTCGAGGGGGGGCATGTTGTGTGCGGTCGTGGCGCTCACCCTTATCCCGCTCAGCTACGGCTCCTTGAGCGTGACACGCCGCGTGGTTCTCACGCTCCTTATCGTCGTGGCGTCGGTGGTGGGTATCAGCGCGATACCCCAGACCAACCTCGAGCGTCTGTCCGAAACGGGACAGGAGATCACCGAGGGCAACGTGAGTAACCGCGCGCAGATTTGGGAGGCTGGCTTCGTCGCCTTCTGGGAGTCGCCCTTTACCGGCGTCGGGGCGGGCGGCTATAGCGACGCTGTGGAGCGAGTGCGCGGCTTTGGAGGCGCTTCGCACAGCGCTTACTTCGCGGTACTCACCGAGCTAGGGCTCGTCGGCTTCGTCCTCTTCGGGCTGCTCCTTATCGTGCCGGTGTTGCCCCTGTTCAAGCTACCTTTTATAGACCGGACGTTTTACTTCGTGCTGTGGTTTGCGATACTCGTCGCCTTTATACCGGGCAGTTTGCAGACTTACAAGGTGCCGTGGTTTTTGCTGACGCTCTTCACCACGCACCGCGCCTACATCGTTCTACCTAGCAGTGTGAGCCCGGCGCGGCGGCGCAGCGTTCCGGCTCAGCCTCAGTTAGAGGCGTGATCAGCTCGAGGCGCGATCAGCTAAAAGCGTAGGTAGGGATAGGGAAGAGTGTGAAATCAAACGTGGGGCGGGTTTCACGCCCCGCTATACTGGGTTGCTCGCTCTATTTCACCCTGAGCGCCACGTTCCTTGAAAGGGCATCATGTGCGGATTAACAGGATTCTGGACAAAACGAGACGGGGGCAATCTGGCGCAGAGCGTTCGGAAGATGACGGACGCGATTCGCTACCGGGGCCCCGACGATCAGGGGCACTGGCTCGACGAAGAGCGCGGGCTCGCCCTCGGTCACAGGCGACTCTCCATCATCGACCTCTCGCCCGAAGGTCATCAGCCGATGTGCTCAGCGAGCGGGCGCTACACGCTCGTTTATAACGGCGAAGTGTACAACTTTGGGGAGATGCGCGCCGAGCTAGAGCGTGAGGGCTCTGCAACGTGGCGGGGTCACTCCGACACGGAGGTGATGCTCGCCGCTTTCGAGGCGTGGGGCGTCGAGGCGGCGGTGAAACGTTTCGTCGGCATGTTCGCCTTCGCGCTCTGGGACCGCGCGGAGGACGCGCTTTACTTGGTGCGTGACCGGCTGGGCATCAAGCCGCTCTACTACGGCTGGAACGGGGCGACGTTTCTGTTCGGTTCCGAGCTGCACGCCTTGAAGCAGCATCCCGACTTTGAGGGACGCCTCAACCAGCGGGCGCTAGGCACCTACTTGCGCTACGGCTACGTGCCGAGCCCCGAGAGCATCTTTGAAGGTATCTACAAGCTGCCGCCGGGCGCGCTTATTAAGCTGCGTCATCCACTCGAGCGCCCTGAGCCCCAGGTCTACTGGTCCGCTTATGAGGTGGCGCAAGCGGGTCTGCGCTGCCCCTTTGAGGGTGACGCGGCGGACGCCGCCGACGCCCTGCACGGGGTACTCAGCGAGGCGGTGGCGTGCCGCATGGTGGCGGACGTTCCCTTAGGCGCGTTTCTTTCGGGCGGTATCGACTCCTCTACAGTGGTTGCGCTGATGCAGGCGCGGAGCGCGCGCCCCGTCAAGACCTTTACGGTAGGGTTTCACGAGGAGGGCTTTAACGAAGCGCACCACGCGAAGGCGGTGGCGGAGCATCTGGGCACGGACCACACCGAACTCTACGTCACCGCCGAGGACGCCTTGGCGGTGGTGCCCAAGCTGCCCCGCCTCTACGACGAGCCCTACGCCGACGAGTCGCAGATTCCCACCTTTCTCATCTCGGAGTTGGCGCGCAAGCAGGTGACGGTCAGCCTCTCGGGTGACGGCGGCGACGAGCTTTTTGCGGGCTACACGAGCTACCAGCAGGACGAGGCGCGCTGGCGGACCTTGGCGCGCGTTCCCTACGCGCTACGCGCGCCCGCTGCGCAGGTGCTGGCGAAGACCGCCGAGACGCCGCAGCGCCACCTCGACAGTTTAGGCAAGGCGCTACCCGGCGCGCTGCAGCAGTACGCCAACGCCGAGCGCTTGGAGCGCATGGCGGACTACTTGAGGCTCGAGAGCCAGCGCGAACTGCACAACAAACGCCTCACCCGCTTAGACGCCCATCAGATGCTGCTGAGCGCTGCAGCGGACGAGACCTACCGGGCGGACCGCCCCAACTGGACCGCGTTCCCCGAGCACGTGCAGAGCCTCATGTACTGGGACATGACGACGTTCATGCCCGACGACATCCTCGTCAAGCTCGACAGGGCGAGCATGGGCGTCAGCTTAGAGGCGCGCGTGCCCATCTTGGACCACCGCGTCGCGGAACTCGCCTGGCGCTTTCCCTTAGCGCTGAACTTCAGAGGTGGCAAGGGAAAGCGGCTCCTCCGAGAGGTGCTCTACCGCTACGTGCCCGAAGCCTTAGTCGAGCGACCGAAAAAGGGCTTTAGCGTGCCTGTCGGTAGGTGGATGCGCGGACCGCTGCGCGACTGGGCGGAGGACCTGCTCAGCGAGGAGAGGTTGGAGCGCGAGGGGCTGCTCGAGGTCGGGCGCGTGCGGCGGCAGTGGGAGGACTTTCTGGCGGGCAACTTCGCGCAGGGTCAGTCACCTATCTGGACCACGCTCATGCTGCAGGCGTGGCTCGAGGAGCAGCGCCGATGAGCAGGTCCCGCGCTACGGATATCACCCTCTACATCCCGAACCTCAAGGGCGGCGGCGCGGAGCGGATGATGGTCAACTTGAGCGAGGGTTTCACGAAGCGCGGCGTAGCGGTTGATCTGGTGCTCGCCGAGGCGAAGGGACCCTACCTCTCGCACGTACCCCCTGGAGTCAACGTGATCGACCTTGGGAGTGGCGGCGTGATGAGCAGCCTGCCCAAACTCGTGCGCTACTTGCGCAAGGCGAAGCCTAGGACGCTCCTCGTCACGCTCAACCACGCGGCGGTGGCGGCTATTTTGGCGGCGCGGCTCGCGGGTACGGACACGCGCGTCTTCGCGCGCGTGTCCAACATGATGTTTCAGGGAACGGTTAATAGTCCCAGAGTCAAGCTGCTACGCGCGGCGGTGAGACACCTCTTCCCCCGAGCCACAGGTCTCATCGGCGTATCCAAAGGGGTGGCGGACGATATAGGGCGCTTTACAGGCGCGCCGCCGGAAAAAATCCACGCCATCTACAACCCTGTCGTGACCGACGAGTTGAAGCGCCAGGCGCGAGCGCCCCTCGCGCATCCTTGGTTTGATGGCGGCGGTCCCCCCGTCCTGCTCGCTGCGGGGCGGTTCACGGGGCAGAAGGACTACCCAAATATGATCCGCGCCTTTGCCCAAGTAAGGGCCGAGCGCCCCGTCAAGCTGATGATCTTAGGCGAAGGTCAGCAGCGCGCCGAGCTGGAAGCGCTCATCGCCGAATTGGGCGTAGAGGAGGACGTCTCGCTGCCCGGCTTCGTCGACAACCCTTTCATGTACATGTCGCGGGCCTCTCTCTTCGTGCTCGCCTCGAAGTGGGAGGGGCTGCCCGGCGTGCTCATCCAGGCGATGGCGTGCGGCTGCCCGGTGGTGAGTACGGATTGCCCGAGCGGTCCGAGGGAGATTTTAGAGGGCGGCAGATACGGTCCGCTCGTCGAAGTGGGCGACGTGCAGGGGCTCGCGGCGGCCATCTCGCGTACGTTGGAGAGCAGCGTTCCCAGCGCCGAACTCAAAGCGAGGGCGGCGGACTTCTCCCTAGAGTCCATCTGCGACGAGTATCTCAACCTCTTGTTGCCCGAACGTGTCGCCGACCGGATGCCGAACGCAGCGTAACCACATCGCCACTAATCTATACAGCCACGCGAATACGCGCGTCTAGAATCGTGCAGCCCCGCCCCGGTTCGTGCGCCTTGAAGGGGTTGAGGTCGAGTTCGGCGATTTCGGGCAGTTCTTCGACCAATCTCGAGACTTGTAAGAGCATCTCTTGAACCGCCTCTAAGTCGGCGGGCGCGTGCCCCCGGTAGCCCGTCAGGAGCGGGTACCCCCTCACCTCGTGCACCATCCCCTCGGCGTCGCGCTCGGTCAGGGGCGTCACGCGGTAGACCGTGTCGTGTAGGACCTCCATATAGACGCCGCCCAGGCCGAAGGAGAGCAGCGGTCCGAAGAGCGGGTCTTGCCGCACGCCGATGGCGAGTTCGGTGCCCGCTTCTACGAGCGGCTGCACGAGAAAGCCCAAGAGGTCGTCCGCGCGCCCCGCCTCGCGCAGCGTCGTTTCGATCTCCTCGCAGGCGCGGCGCACGTCCGCTTCGCCCCGGAGGTTGAGCTTGACGCCGTTCCAGTCGGACTTATCCATGAGCGTCTGCGAGGCGAGCTTGACGACGACGGGGTAGCCTAAGTCGGCTGCGGCGCGGACTGCGCCCGCCGCGTCGTCCGCCAAACGGTGCGGCGCGAGCGGGAGCCCGAAAGCGTTCAGAACGTGCGCGACTTCGCCCGGTGTGAGCCAGCCGCCGCCTCTCTCCTGTGCGCCTTGGCAGACCTCTTTAGCGCGGTCAACGTTCAGGTCAGGAAAATCAGGAATCAAGCCTAGCGGCGTCTCACACCACGCTGCGTACTCTCGCGCTTTGGCGAGCGCGCGCACCGCCGACTCGGGGAAGCGGTACGTGGGCAGGTTTTCGTCCCCCGCTGGGAGCGGCGGGCGGGCGTTCTGGTAGGTGGTGAAGCAGATGAGTACGCTCTGGTTACATCCCGCTTCGCGCGCGGCTTTGACCGCCTCCCCTACCGCGTCCGCGACCTCTTCGGCGTGGCTCGGACCGATGGGGGAGAAGAGCACCAAGAGGGCGTCGACGTCGCTCTTCAGCACTGTTTCAACGGCAAAGCGGTAGTGCGCGGCGGTGGCAAAGGCGCTCATGTCGACGGGGTTAGTGAGGCTCGAGCCCGCTAGTAGCGTTTGCCCCAGCGCCTCCCGCGTCGCCTCGTCCATCTCCGGCACCTCCAACCCCGCCGCCGCTAGCGCGTCGGTGGCTAAGCTCGCCGGCCCGCCCGCATTCGAAACGACGGCGACGCGCTTGCCTTTGGGAAGAGGTTGGTGCGACAGGAACGCCGCCACATCGAACAACTCCTCGAAAGTTTGCGCGCGAACCACGCCGGTCTGCCGGAAGAGGGCGTCTACCGCGATATCTCCGGTGGCGTCCGCTGACGAGTCGGATGACGTCCGCTCCGCTTTCACCGCCAGGATAGGCTTCTTGCGCCCGACGCGGCGCGCCAAACGTGCGAAGCGGCGCGGGTTGCCGAACGACGCCAAGTAGAGGATGATGAGCCCCGTTTGCTCGTTGTCCTCCCAGTACTGCAAGAGGTCGTTGCCCGACACGTCGCCCTTGTTGCCCAAGCTGACAAAGCTCGAGACCCCTAATTCCGTCGTCTGCGCGTGCTCCAAAATAGCGAGCCCCAGCGCGCCGCTCTGCGACGAGACCGCCACAGGGCCACTTTTTGGCAGCGTCGCGGCGAAGCTCGCGTTGAGCGTGCCGCCCTTACCTCTAGGGCGCACGTTCATAAGACCCATGCTATTGGGTCCGATCAGGCGCATCCCGTAGCCGCGCACCTTCTTGACCAAATCCCGTTGCGCTTTGCGCCCCGCCTCGCCCGTCTCGCCGAAGCCCGCGCTCACGATGACGAGCGAGCGCACGCCTCCCTCGCCACACGCCTCCACTACCTCAGCGACGTGCTCTTTGGGCACGGTGATGACGGCTAGGTCTATCTCCGGTACCTCTTTCAAAGAGGGATACGCTTTTAGACCTGCGAGCGTGTCCGCCTCGGGGTGGATGGGGAAGAGGTCGCGAAAGCCGCTGTCTAAAAGGTTCCACAAGATGCGCTGTCCGACGCTCTCGGGCTCACGCGACGCGCCGATCACCGCGACGCGCTTCGGCTCGAAGAAGGGGCGGAGCGACGCGACGGTAGCGACGCGCTCTCTCGCTTCGGCGCGTGCGACGCTCTCTTGACTCGGCTGAATGGAGAAGTCTATTTCGACGTCGCCGTACTCGAGCCTGCGCCGCACCTCGTAGCCGCTGCTCTTAAAGACACCTATCATCTCGCGGTTGCGCGACATCGTCACCGCCGTAAAGCGCTCGATTCCGTGCCGCGCCGCGACGAGCGCCAAGCGCTCCAAAAGGAGTGTGCCCAGGCCCTTGCCGCGCTGCTCTTCGCCTACTAAAAAGGCAACTTCAGCCTCTTTCGACCCCTCTTTCTCGCGAATATACTCCCCCGCCCCGATGATGTCCGGGTCTTGCGGATCGCCCGACAAGACGAACAAGACGAGTTTCATCTCTATGGGTTCGCCTGCCAACATTCGTTTCGCCGCCGACTCGTAAGGGGTCTCGGCGAAGAAGCGGCGCACGTACGCCTCTTTCGAGATGCCTTGTAAAAAGCGGATGAGCAGGTCTTTGTCCTCGGAGCGCGCAGGGCGCAAGTAGGCGGTGCTGCCATCTTTTAAGATGACCTGACCCGTCTCGGCGGGACCTTGGGGCTCGGGGGCGCGGTAGTAGGTGCGCGGTTCGCTCGCGGGGCTGTTGACCACATCACGCTCACCTGTGTCACGTTCAGTTGTGTCGGACATACGCGGACCTCCTACTTAGGAGTGTAGCTCGAGGTCCTCTACCTCACCGCACGCTTGCAGCACTTCGCCCCCTTCTTTCGCCGAAGTCCAAGGGGAGCGATCCAAGGCTCATCTGTTATTATTCACTACCCCAGAAAAGTCACCGTCATCTCTCAGTGAGGGAGTACGCGACGTAGGGGCACATATTTATCACTGTATGAATCACCCCTACGCTGCATTCGCCTCCTTCTATGACTTTTTCAGCGAGGTCTACTACTGTTTCGGGATGACGCTGACCTCTTTAGCTTGGACCGCTGTATTCGAGGCGTGCTCGTTTGCTCGCTCTTTTTAGTGGTTTGGTTGAGGCTCGAGTGTAGCCCTCGTGAAGGGGTTTTATGAGCAAAATACGTTAAAGTACGATGTTACGATCCTACCCAACGTGTACTCAACGACCCGCAAGAATGAGGCTTCACTGCATGGCTAGCACATCTGAAAATTCGAACGAGCAACGTACCTTCCCCATCGTCGGCATCGGCGCGTCGGCGGGAGGACTCAAGGCGTTCGAGACGTTTTTCAAGAACTTAGACGCCGAGAGCGGCATGGCGTTCGTGTTGGTGCAGCACCTAGACCCCAACCACCGCAGCGAGTTAGCCGAACTCCTCCAAAATCACACCTCGATGCCGGTCACGCAAGTCGAAGACAGCCCCAAAGTCGAGCCAAACTGCGTCTACATCATCCCGCCGAACAAGCACCTGGAGATCAGCGGCGGTACGCTGCACCTCTCGGCGCGCGAACAGCGCGGCTCACATGCGATGATCGACCTCTTCTTCCGCTCCTTAGCCGAAGACCAGGGAAAGGACGCGGTCTGCGTCATCTTGTCGGGTACGGGCACGGACGGCACGCAGGGACTCAAAGCCATCAAGGAGAAGGGCGGGCTCACCTTCGCGCAGCGCGAAGAGGACGCCGAATACGACGGGATGCCCCGCAGCGCAGCGGCTACTGGGCTCGTGGACTTCGTCTTGGATGCGGCGCAGATACCTGAAAAGCTCGTCCAGGTTAAAAACCACGCCGAGACGCTGGACCTACCCGACGGCGAGAGCAAGCTGCCCGAAGACGATTCGGAGACCCTGCAGAAAATCTTCGGACAACTGCGCAATAAAACGGGTCACGACTTCTCGTACTACAAGCGCAACACCATCTTCCGGCGCATCGGGCGGCGGATGCAGGTCTTGGGGCTTTCTGAGCTGAGCGACTACCTGGCGTATCTGCGTGACAACGCAGCGGAGGTGGACAACCTCTTCCGCGAACTCCTCATCAGCGTAACGAACTTCTTCCGGGACAAGGATGCGTTCGAGACGTTGGAGCAGCGCGTTATCCCCAAGCTCTTTGGGGGCGAAGAGGAGAGCGTGCGCGTGTGGGTCACGGGCTGCGCGACGGGTGAGGAGGCTTATTCGCTCGCCATGCTCCTCTCTGAGGCGAACGCGCGGCAGCCCAAGCGCAAAACGCTGCAGGTCTTCGCCTCGGATATCGATGAGCGCGCCTTGGAGTTCGCGCGGCGCGGCGTCTATCCTGGTTCGATTGCCACGGACGTGTCGAAAGAGCGCCTCAAGCGCTTTTTCACCTCCGAGGGCGATCACTACCGCGTCAACCAGGACCTGCGTGAAATTGTTCTCTTCACCGCGCACAACCTCATTAAAGACCCACCCTTCTCTCGGCTCGACCTCATCACCTGCCGCAACCTGCTCATCTATTTGGACAATCCGCTCCAGGAGCGCGTGTTCAACCTCTTCCACTATGCGCTCCGTGAGAACGGCTACCTCTTCTTGGGCGCGTCCGAGTCGCTTGGTAAAGTGGCGAACCTCTTCGGCGAAGTCGAGCGGAAGTCGAAGCTCTTCGTGCGCCGAGACACGGACAATCAGGGGCAGACGCGAGCGAGCTACCCCTTCACGCTACCGACGAAGGACGCGCCCGCGTCCAAAGATAAAAAAGAGGACGACCCCGGCAGCCTCGCCAAGCGTTTTGTCTTAAAGCACTACGCGCCCACCTACATCGTCGTCAACGACGCTTACGACGTCGTCTACACCTCGGGGCGCACGGGCAAGTATCTGGAGCAGCCCGAGGGGGAGCCGACGCAAAACGTCGTGCAGCTTGCGCGGGGCAACTTGAGCCTCGAGCTGCGCAGTGCGTTGTACCGCCTTTTTCGCCGAGATAAGATCACCGAGGACAAGCGCGTCTCCTTTCAAAATGAGGACGATACCTTGACGCTCAATCTCACCGTGCGTCCCCTAGAGGATGAGACGCGCTTTGCGATCATCTTATTGGAGGAGCGAGCCTCCAGCGAACTTGCCGAAGCAGGACAGGGCGCGAGCGACGCTGCGGATGAGACGCAAGGCGAACTCGCCCGCCAGTTAGAGGACGAACTGAGGAGCACCCGCGAGACGCTGCAAATGATCACCGAAGAGTTCGAGACCTCCAACGAAGAGTTACGCGCCTCGAACGAAGAGCTGCAGTCGATGAACGAGGAGACGCGCTCTACCGCCGAGGAGCTTGAAACTTCGCGCGAGGAGCTTCAGTCCACCAACGAAGAGTTGGTCACGGTCAATCAGGAACTGCGCAACAAAATCGAAGAACTCAACCAAGCGAACAGCGACCTGGAAAACTTGATCGCCAGCACCGACGTCGGTACGCTCTTTTTAGACAGTAACCTGCGCCTCAAGCGCTACACGCCGCGTGCTGCGGAGGTCTTCAACCTCATTTCCGAGGACGTTGGGCGGCCCTTTAGTCACGTGTCGCACACACTGCGCTACAACGCGCTCGAGGAAGACGCCGCCGAGGTTTTAGAGACGCTCCACGCGCAAGAACTCGAGCTAGAGAGCAAGGACGGCGCGTTCTACATCGTCAAACTCCTGCCCTACCGCACCGTCGACGACCGCATCGACGGCGTGGTGGTGACGCTCTTCGACGTCACCGCGTTGGAGAGCGCGCAGCGCCAGGCGGAGCGCCGCGCCCAGCAGCAAGACGTCGTCGCGAGGCTCGGGCAGAGAGCGCTAGCAGGCGTGGACGCGCAAGTCCTTATGGACAGCGCCGCAACGCGCGTCGCCGAGACCCTGGACGCGGACTTCTGTAAGGTCTTAAAGCATCTGCCAGACGAGGGAGCCCTCCTGCTGCGCGCGGGCGTCGGCTGGCGCGAGGGGCTCGCGGGCACCGCGAAAGTCAGTGACGACTTAGACTCGCAGGCGGGCTATACGCTTCAAGCGGAGGGTCCTGTCATCGTTACAAATCTAGCCGAAGAGACGCGCTTCTCGGGTTCCGCGCTCCTCAGCGAGCACGGCGTAGTTAGCGGCGTCAGTGTCACCATCGAGGGGCAGGAAAAACCTTATGGTGTGCTAGGGGTGCACACGAGGACGCCGCGCGACTTCTCCCAGGACGACGTGACCTTCGTGCAAGCCGTCGCCAACGTGCTTGCCCAAGCGTCTTTACGCCAAGGCGCAGAGCACGCTCTACAACGTGCGAACGAGGGCTTAGAGCGGCGCGTCGCCGAGCGCACCGAAGCGCTCCAGAGCGCAAATATGCAGCTCAGGGAGCAGCGCGCGTTCTTGCAGAGTATCTATAACGAGGTCAGCCTAGCGGTCTACGTGATGGACGCCGAAACGATGACCTACATAAATGTAAACCCTGCCTTCGAGCGCTTCACGGGCGTTCCGGCGAACGAGATAGAAGGTAAAACCATTCAAACGCTCCTCTCGCGTTCGCCGATAGGCACCGTGGAGTGGGTACGGCAGAAGCACCGGACGTGCGCCGGGACGAACCAGCGGCTCGAGTACGAAATCAACGCCTCGCTGACGGACGAAGAGATGTGGTGGCTCGTCACGCTCAATCCCGTCGCTGACGCTGCGGGCAAGGTCTATAGAATCATCGGTACCGCTCTGCCCATCACCGAGCGCAAAGAGGCTGAACTCGCCTTGCAGCGCGAAAAAGAGTTCACCGAGCAACTCATCAGCAGCAGCGTGGACGGCGTTCTCGCCTTTGACTATGAGCACCGCTACACGGTTTGGAACCCCGGCATGGAGCGCATCACGGGGATGGCAGCGGCAAATGTCATCGGCAACGTAGCGCACGAGGTCTTTCCCTTTTTAGAAGACATCGGCGAGATGGACGTACAGCGCGCGACCTTGGCGGGCGAGCGCCCTAAGACGCAGGACCAACCCTACACCGTTCCAGCGACGGGGCTAGAGGGTGTTTTCTCCGCGAACTACGCGCCGCTCCGCGACGGCGCAGGCGATATAGTCGGCGGCTTGGCGATGGTGCGCGACACGACGGCGCGCAAAGAGGCGGAGGACGAACTCCGCGCCTCCGAGGAGCGCTTTCGGGCGGTTTTCGAGCAGGGACCGAGCGCGACGTGTCTGCTCATCTTGGATAGGGGCGTCGTCATCGACGTGAACGCGCAGTGCGAAGCGGTCCTGGGCTACGCGCGGGGCGAGCTGATGGACAAGTCCATTTTCGAGCTGGACATCTGGCAGGATAAGGTCGCGCCCGCGTCGCTCAAAAAGATGCTCGAAGCGCAGCAAAAAGCGCGGCTCTTAGAGCTGACGATCAACAAAAAGGGCAGCGGCGAGCGCTTTTTACAAGCGTCGCTCGAGATCATCGAATTTGCTGGCGAAGGTCACACGCTGCTCATCCTAGACGACGTGACCGAGCGGCGGCGCGTCGAGGAAGAACTCGCCACCGTGCGGCGCAAGCTGGGCGAAATCCGCGAAGAGGAGCGCATCGCTTTGGCGCGCAACCTTCACGACGACGCCATCCAAGAACTCATCGGTATCGCGCAGGGTTTAGCGCTCTCGAAGCGCGGCAAAGACGCCGCGTTCGCGGATGAGATACAGGCGCACCGCGACGGTGTACTGCGGCTCGTGAGCCGCTTGCGCCACACCATCGGCGAGTTGCGCACGCCTGGGTTGGAGGAGTTGGGGCTCAAAAACACCTTGGAAATCTACGCTAAACAGGTCGAGGAGGCGAGCCCGAGGAGCCCCAACATTGCGCTCGACATCACGCTCGAGCAGCGCTTACCACTTGTGATCGCCCAAATCCTCTTTCGGGTAGCGCAAGAGGCGCTGCGCAACACGCTTAAACACGCGAGCGCGAGCGAGGTTTGTATCACTTTGAATACGCAAGAGGGGTGCGCCGCGCTGAGCGTCGAAGATAACGGTGTGGGCTTCGAGGTGCCCGAGCGCCTCAGCTTGTTCGCTCGCGACCAGCACTTCGGCTTGGTCGGTTTAGAGGAGCAGGTCGAGGGGCTCTTGGCGGGCAACTTAAAGGTGCGCTCGCAACCTAAAAGGGGCACGACGGTGAGCGCAACGGTGCCGCTGTCCCCTTTACCCTCTCTCGATCAGGGGTCATGAGCGCCCCCACGCGCTCCGTAAGGGCAGAGGGATAGGACGACGCATCGCCCGCAGGTAGGGTGGCGGTAGAAGCAGCATTTCTGCCCGTGAAACATCAGCGCCTCGTGGTGGTCGTAGAGCGTCTGCGCAGGCCAACCCTCAGGTAGGAGCGCGCGCAGCCGGGCGTGCGCGGGACCGGGACCGACGCTCCGGGGAATGAAGCCCAAGCGCTGCGCCACGCGGTGATGGTGCGAGTCCACGGGCAGCGCGGGCATCCTCAGGCGACTGAAGAGCAGCACGGCGGCGCTCGTCTTAGGACCGACGCCGTTGAGCGATTCCAGCCAATCTTGCGCGGCGCGAGGCTCCATCTCGGCTAGGAACTCCAAGGACAGCGCCCCGCACCTCTTCGTAACCGTGCGCAGCGCTTCTTGGATGCGCGGCGCTTTCTGCTCGGACCAGGTCGCCGCCGAGATCGCCTCTTGCACCTCCCGCGTAGGCGCGTCCCGCACCGCTTCCCAAGTCGGAAAGGTGTTCCTAAGATTGTCGAATGCCCGCCCCGAGTCCTCGTTGCGCGTGCGGTGCGAGAGCATGGAGCCGACGAGTTCGCTTAGCGGGTCTGCGTCACGGAAGAAGGGGAAGGGCGCGCCGTAGTGCTTACCGAGCCTCGCGTGCACCTCTAAAAGTCGCGCTTTAAGCTCAGCGTGCGGGTCGGCTGGCGGGAATATAGGCTGGGCGTCGCTCACGACGCTACACCACTACCAATACTGCCAATACCTCTGCCAGTGCCCGTCCAAGCTGGCGTCACGCGCGCTCCTCAGCTTTCAGCTTCGCACGTTCCTCGCGGATTTCACGGTCCAAGAAGTAGTTGAGCAGCGTGCGCAAAAGGACGACCGCGCCAAGGATCAAGATATCTTCGCGCGTCGGCGCAACGGCGGTGCGCAAGATGTCGCTGGCGACGGTGAATTCTAACCCCAACGCCAGCACCTGACCCAACTTGAGCCGGATGTTCTCCGTCGCTTCGGCGGTATCTACGGAGGGCGCGAAGAGGTTTCTCAGATACCGAAAGATGCCCTGCACCACCGCCACGCCGATCACGAGCGCCGCCGCAATCTCCGCGCCGAAGGCGAGGTAGTCGACGACTAGCTCGAGCCAGTGTTCCAAAGGGCTCGTTTCCGCCACCTCGCCTACGCCCTCCGCGCTCAAATTGAGCAGCAAGACGAAGCCGAAGATCAGCGCGGTGGGCAGCAAAAAGCTCGCCCAGGACTCGTTAGAGCGTCCGGGTCCGTCCGCTTGCTCCCTCGCGTCCGACGTATTTCGTTCTGGTGCCATCTCTACCCCCTAATTATTCCCTCTTTTATCACGTATCCTCTTGCCGCGCTAAGAGCCACACGGCGGAGCGCTCGAGCCCCAGCAGCATCACCGTCACCCCGAGTGCGAGCGCGAACAGAAGCACGTTGTTGATTCCCGCCGTGCGAAAGGCGAACGAGAGCGAGGTCGAGATGGCGGGTGGGTGCATGGCGTCTAGGAGGATCATCAGGGTGATCGTACTCACCATCGCTAGACCGCCCGCGAGATAGCCTTCCCCGAACAGCACGTCCATGAGAAACCCCAAACTCACCGCCGCAAGCTGCGCGGTGAGCAAGGTGCGCGTGCGGTTCATACCGTGCTGCGGGTCCAGGTAGATGAGAAAGGCGCTGGACGCCAGCGACGCGAAGAGCAGCCGCTGTTCGCTCACCGCCTCGACAAAAGCGAACACCGCCAATACCGTCGCGGTAGGCAGCAGCGCCAGCGTGAATTCGCCGCGCAAACTCAAGCGCCGCCGTAAAGTGCGCTGACGTTCGGATGAGGGCTGCTGTGACTTCACGCTGGTACGAGCTTACCTTACGCTACCGAGCAGCGACTTTGCTAGAAGACCGATTTGTGGAGTTGCGTGGCGCGTATAGTGGAGCTATGAACGACTACCTCCGCACCGCCCTCCGCGCCGCCCAAGCCGCCGCCAAGATTCATCAGCGTAACGTCGGTGGAGACTTGGGCATTCAGACCAAAACGACCGAAACCGACCTCGTCACCCGCGTGGACAAGGAGAGCGAGGCGAAGATACGCGAGATTTTGCTGAGCGCGTACCCAGACCACGCCGTTTTAGGCGAAGAGGAAGGCCAGGGTAGTGCATCCGGTGAGGAGGCGAGCCACCGCTGGATCGTGGACCCCTTAGACGGCACGCTGAACTACGCCCACGGTTTCCCCTTCTACTGCGTCTCCATCGGCTTGGAGATTGAGGGCGAACTCCAGGTGGGCGTGGTGCTCGACTCGTTCCGAAACGAACTCTTCACGGCGGTCAAGGGTGAGGGCGCGACGCTGAACGGGATGCCGATTGGGGTCTCGAGCGAAACCGTCCTCAGAAGCGCCATGCTCGCCACGGGCTTCCCCTACAACCCCGACACCGCTTCAGACAACATCGAAGTCTTCGCCCGCATGATGCACCGCTGCCGCGCGGTTCGCCGCCCTGGAGCCGCCGCCTTAGACCTCTGCTACGTCGCGTGCGGGCGGCTCGACGGCTTCTGGGAACTCAAGCTCAACGCCTGGGACGTGGCGGCGGGCGTGCTGATTATTCAAGAGGCAGGTGGGCGCGTCACGGGACCCGCCGGCGAGCCCTACAACGTCGAAGACAAGGTGCTCGTCTCCTCGAACGGCGTTTTACACGAAGTGCTCTTAGAGGGGCTCGAGCTAGGCAAGGTAACGCAGTGAGTCACCCAGTGAATGACCCGGTGAAACGACTCGTCTTGGACTTGGAAACGAAACGCTCCTTCGACGAGGTGGGCGGCGCGCACAACAAAGCGAAGCTCGGCGTGAGCGTCGTCGGCGTCTACTTCTACGAAGGCGACCGCTTCGCCGCCTACCGCGAAGACCGCTTTGGAGAACTGGAAGAGGTGCTTAGAGAGGCGGAGCAGATCGTCGGCTTCAACCTCATCGGCTTCGACTGGCCCGTGCTCGCGTCCGAGCTAGGCGACTGGGTCTACGACCTGCCGACCTTAGACCTCATGGTGGAGGCGCAAAAGGCGCTGGGACGCCGCATCTCTTTAGATTCTCTGGCGCAAGCGACGCTAGGTTCGGGCAAACTCGGCTCCGGCTTAGACGCTTTAGAGTATTACCGCGACGGCGACTGGGCGCGGCTCGAGCGCTACTGCTTGGAGGACGTCAAACTCACCCGCGACCTCTACGAATACGCCAAAGCGAACGGGCAACTCCTCTACCAAAAAGGTCCGCGCCGCGCCCCCGTCCCCATGAGCTTCGCAGAGAGCCCCTTTGGAGCCGTGTTCAAGCACGCCGCGCTGAACCGCAGCAGCGTGCGCATGGTCTACGGCGGCAAGGAGCGTCTGGTAGACGTGAATAAGTTTGACGGCGCGTATATCAGGGGCTTTTGCCATCTGCGCCAGAAGGTCTTGACCTTTCGGCTCGATAAGGTGGAGGCGGCGGAGGAGGTGGCCTCGAGTAGTCCGCTTTTTTAGCTTGAAGTAGGCTTTTACTATTACTATGATGAGTCGAAGGGATAGATCATGAAAGCTTGGTTGATTACGTGGGATTGGACGGGAGACGCGGCAGCGGTTGCTGACAGAATTGCTGGAATACTAAGCGTACGTAAATCACCTCAATATGTTGCTGAAATAGTCGAATTTTTATACGCTCAGAGTAGAGCAAACATTGAAGAATTAGCAGCATATGCTAAAAATCGGAACAATGTACCGTACCGGGCTAAAATAGATTTCAACAACCGTATTCGTTGTGGACATAATCCTTTTCTATTTGCAGAACAAGTGAGTGACCTAACAACCACTACTGATCCTGAAACAGGGATAGAAACTATCTCTTGGCTAACGCAGCCAGAGTACAAGCCAATGGAATCTGGACCAGAATTAGTTTCATCTGCTAGATCAAAAAGTTGTACGCGAGTTGTAACTGGGCCATTGTCTAATGAGTTGATGTGGGACCGTAAACTTGGGCGATTCAAGGATAAGTTTAAGGCTGACAGTGCCTCATGATATAAACCGCGAAGCGTCTGTCTATCTCATGCAGATAAATTGGTGAGTATTCCGTGAAAAAATGGCTCCTAGCAACTGCGCCTTTAGTGTTGGGCTTCATCACGCTCTTCGCTGCCCTTCTATACTTCGCTATGTTCGTGAGCGTTCCCTATCAAGACCCGACGCCCGCGGTGCAGGCTGAGTACAACGCTCAACTCACTATCGCCTCGAGAATAGTAAATATCGGGCTACTCATCACCGCAGCGGGGGCGCTCTGGCTCCTCGCCAACGGGCTTTACTACGTCGTGCGCGGACGCAGACGATGAGCGCGGTAAAGAAAGGTTGCAGCCGAATCCAAAAAGACGCCACACCTGAGCGCGGATGTTGCTGGCGGGTAAACTGATGGTCACGGGGTGCGTCGCTTTTTTGAAGGGGATGGACGCTTACAGCCCGACCCCTCCTCCGGGATATCCCTACCGTTTCGCCGTGCTCACCTGGTTGGAGGAAGACGGTGGTCAGGTTGATCCTTGGGACTTGTGTGCTCGAGCCTTTCCCAAAGTCGCGTCTACGCTGGGCGCACCTAACATCGTCGAGGAGCATTGGGAACGCCGAGAGATAGGGTTTATCTTTACATGGTCACGAGACGTGAAGTGTTCCGAAAAACCCTGGCGACCTCTTTCATCCGAAGAAGCGCAGCAGAAGGACGCCGATTTTCCAGCGAGGTTCAGGCTCGAGCAGGGCGAAGAGGTCATTTTGCACATAGAGACGGAACTCTATTCGCTCATCGGCGGACCGCTCCCATATCACGATTCTGTGACGCTCTCCCTCTTCAGCCGGAAAGATTTGAGCGAAACGTTAAAAGACATGTTCGCGGAGGCTGCGCTCGAGCTAGACTACGTCATCGTTGAACCAACCTCCTGAATCTTCCCAAGTAACGCACACACTTGGCTTGAATTGTGCAAACCGTTATGCAAGGCTATGTACATGACAACGAACCTGCAAATTGACGAGCGTCTCATGCAAGAGGCCCTCGAGCTAGGCGGACACCGTACCAAACGCGCCGCCGTCGAAGAAGCGTTGCAAGAATACGTCATGCGGCGCAAGCAGCTTCAAGTCCTAGACCTCTTTGGAACGATTGACTATGAAGAGGACTACGACTACAAGGCGCAACGCAAGCGGGAATGAGGGTCATTGTTGACACGGACTTTCTTATCTGCGCGGCGGCGGTAAGTTATGGCTGCGACATTCTGACTACGGACAAAGACTTCGGCTACTTTTCGCAGGTACTTCCCATCAGCCTTTATCAACCTTTTTGATTATGCGTCAAGCGGCAACCGCACCCGAGACCTCGTGCGTCCAGGGCGCGACTCCAACTGCAACGTCCCCCGGTGCCGCTGCCGTACGATTCTATTCGCGATATCCAAACCCATCCCCGTCCCCTCACCGACACCTTTGGTAGTAAAAAACGGCTCGAAGATGCGTCCTTGAATCTCTTTGGGTACGCCGCTTCCGTCGTCGATAATGTCTACGCAGGCGACCTCGGCGGAGGCATCAAGCGTGGTCTGAATCTGGATGGTGCCGCCCTCATCCACCGCGTCGATGGCGTTGGACAAGAGGTTCGTCCAGACCTGATTGAGTTCGCTGCCGTAGGCGGGAACTTTAGGCAGATCGGCGAAATGTTTCTCGACGGTGACGTCCTTCTTTTTGAGTTTGTGCTTCAAGATGATGAGCGTGTTGACGATGCCCTCTTTGAGGTCCACCTCTTGCTTTTCCAGCCCCTGGTCCATGTACGTATACGCTTTCATCGCGCCGACTAAGTCAGAGATGCGCGCGGTGCTCTCGATGAGTTCTTGCGCTAAGAGGCGCATCTCGACGCCTTTGGGAGCCCACTCGAGGAAGTTTTGCACCTGTTCGGGTTTTAGGGCGTTTGCCACCGCCACCATTGGTTCTTTGGAGAGCCCGCCCGTCACGAGCGTCGCCGCGACCTCCCAAGGATGCTCGACACCCTGCTCGTCCAACCAGTCGCCTAGTTCATCTTCCAAGTCGCTCCGTTCCAAAGCGCTCAGCGTGTCGCCGTCCAAGGTCATCTCGTCGTAGAGCGGCGCGAAGGGGTCGCCGCCCTCGTAGTTCTGAAAGATGACTGGGCTCAGCATCTGCGAGGAGTGCTCGTCGAAGGCTTGCAGCGTCTCGCGCAGATTCTGCGCGGCGCGTTTGGCGGCCGAGGCGGGGTTGTTGAGTTCGTGCGCCAGCCCCGCCGACATCGTGCCCAAAGATATGAGCTTCTCGCGCTGCGCCCCGACGCGGGTGTACTCCTGGGTGCGGTCGAGCATCTCGTGAACGAGCGTCTCTAAGAGGACGGGGGCGCACTTATGCAACTCGGGGAAGTGTTTCGCCTTGAGTTCTGCCACCTCGGTTTCGCGCAGCGCCACCGCCGACGCGCCGTAGTTCTTCATGCGTGAAAAGGGCAAAACGCCACTGATTTCGCCGGGCTCCGCCAGGAACGAGTTGACCTCTTGTCCCGCCTCGCGCCGCACAAGTTGAAGGCTGCCCGAGAGGATGAGGTGCAAAGCGTCTGCCGGGTCGCCCTGGGTGTAGAAGCGTTCGCCTACATCTAAATGACGCACTCCTGAATTTGAAGCGAGCCACTCGAGTTCCCCATACGGCACGTCCTGAAAGTCCGCAATGACCTCTAAAGCTTTAACGTCCATCATGCGCCCACGTCCGCCAAATATTGGTGAATGAACTGCACTGCAATCGAGCCTTCCCCCACCGCCGACGCCACGCGCTTGACCGAGCCGTGCCGCACGTCGCCCGAGGCGAAGATGCCCGGCACGTTCGTCTCTAAGAGGAAGGGGTCGCGCTCCAAGAGCCAATCTGCGGGCGGCTTGCCCTCTTCCATCACGTCGGGTCCGGTGTAGACGAAGCCTTTCGCGTCGCGCTTGACCTTGTCGCCCAGCCACTCCGTCGAGGGTGACGCGCCGATGAAGATGAATAGAGCGGAGGTCGGTTTCTTGACCTTATTGCCGTTGCAGTTTACCGTGATCGCTTCTAGCCTCGAGCTACCGTGTACCGCCTCGACTTCGGTGTTGAGCGACACGTGAATCGTCTCCGCGTCGTAGATGCGCGTGACGAGGTAGTTCGACATTTTGGATTCCAAGTCGCCCCCGCGCACCAAGAGCGTCACACTCCGCGCGAAGCCCGCCAAGTAGAGCGCCGCTTGCCCCGCCGAGTTGCCTGCGCCAACAATGTAGACGTCTTCACCTTCACAAGCGACCGCTTCGGCAATCGAGGAACCGTAGTAGACGCCCGCGCCCGTGAGCGCGTCCATGCCGGGCGCGTCCAGCTTGCGGTACTGCACGCCCGTCGCCACAACGAGCGCGTGCGCGGTAATCTCTGCTCCGCTGTCTAGCTTAACGAGCTTGTAGTTATCTTTCAGCCCGACTTCGACCACCTGCTGCGGCGTGATGAATTCCGCGCCAAACTTGCGCGCTTGCGCCACCCCGCGCCGCGCCAAGTCGCTACCTGAGAGCCCGACGGGAAAGCCCAGATAGTTCTCGATGCGGCTCGAGGTGCCCGCTTGACCCCCCGGCGCTTCGCTGTCCAAAACAGCGACTTTGAGCCCTTCGGATGCGCCGTACACGCCCGACGCCAAGCCTGCCGGTCCCGCGCCCACGATGATGAGGTCGTAGAACTCATTCGCCGCTTCGGTGTTGAGTCCGGCTTTGCGGGCGAGTTCTAAGGGCGTTGGCTTCTCTAAGCGTTCTCCGTCCTCGAAGATGACGAGCGGGAGTCTTTCTGGTTCGATGTGCTCGCCTTCGACGAGCGTCTTCGCCTCGTCGTCCGTCTCGACGTCTAACCAACGGTACGGCACCTGATTACGCGCCAAGAAGTCGCGGAGCGTGTGTCCGTCGGGCGACCACCTGTCACCCACGATGCGGATGCCCGTAAAGGGCGGACGGTAACCCGCCTGCCAGTCGCTTAAAAGGTCGTCTAAGACCGGGTAGAGCTTCTCCTCGGGCGGGTCCCACGGTTTTAGGAGGTAGTGGTGAATCTTGCTCTGGTTGATGGCGTTAATCGCCGCGTCGGTGTCAGCGTAGGCGGTCAGAAGGGCGCGTTTGGCGTCGGGGAAAAGCTTCATCGCTTCGCTTAGGAAAGCGACGCCGTCCATCTGCGGCATTCGCTGGTCCGCCAAAAGTAACGCGACGGGCGTGCCGCGCGTTTTGAACTCCTGCACGGCGTCTAATGCGCCCTGTCCCGAATCGGAGCGCACGACGCGGTAGTCGTCGCTGTAGCGGCGGCGCAGGTCCCTGGCCACCGCGCCTAGTACCTGGGGATCATCGTCTACGGTCAATATGACGGGTTTGCTCGCCACCTTTTGTCCTCCTACGCTGTTATAGCAGGTATTATCTGGTCAGCTACACTCTCACTCAAAAGAACGTTGTCTAGCACGCACTTTCGGGGATGATATCTGCGGAGAAGTGTAGCAACGATAAGTGGAACTGCTGTCAAATTCGTTGCGGAATGATAGCAGATTACTTCAAGCATTTTCTAAAGACACGCTGCGCGTCTGCAAGCACGCTTACGTGGCGTAGCTACGTAGACCTCTACGTGGCGTGGCCTCTCAGGGTAGTGGCTCTAAGTCGAACGCTGCCATGTGCTCCCTGCTACCTCTGCATACTGAACAGGGGATGAACAAGGGGTTTCAACCCCTTGCTTTGACATCAACGTCATTCCAGATAGCGTCACTGCCAATCTCTCAGGTTCTACTCGAGCCTCTCCCTCGCCTCCGCCACCGTCATATCGTTATTGTAAATATCTGCGCCCGGTTCTTGCACGCCGCTCCCACTCAACGCGCCCGTATCAAATGGACCGAAACCTATTTCTTCGGTGAGGTTGGCAACCTCTCGCTTTGCCGCCTCGTTGTCCCCTGCTAAAAAGATGACGCGCCGTTCGTTCGTAGGTTTAGAGGTGTCGCCCTGGTCGCGCAGATGCTCCCAGTAGATGGTGTTAAACGCCTTAACCACAGTTGTATCGGATAAATACGCCGCGACGAGCCCGGTTTGGGTATGCCCGCCAAAATCCATCTCGCCGTCGCGCCTTGGATAGTAGTTCGAGGCGCTGATGAGGGTTTTGCTTGCGAGTTCGTCTTTCGGTAAGTCTTCGTAGTGCCCAAAAGGAATCGCTTCGATGACGATGTCGCCGAACGCCGCCGCGTCCTCAGCCGTCACCGCTTGCACCTCACCTTTGGCGTTTTTATTCAGGTCTGAGACTAAATCTTGTAGGGTTTCGGGACCTCGAGAGTTACTTAGCGCTACCTCGTGACCCGCCTTCGCAAAAAGCCCCGCCAAGGTTGCGCCGATGTTGCCCGCGCCGATGATGCCTAATTTCATGGTGTCCTCCTGCAAACAAGATAGACCTTTTAGGTGAGAGATAGGGCGCTGCCAGGTAACAAACCTGTGACAAATGCCTCATTCCCTCTCCTATCCCATAGGCTGCAAGATTTTGTACGGCTGAGCCAAGCGCGGCTCACGTACGCTGATGAAAATACTTTTGGAGGGTAGTTCATCTATGGTCATTCGTACAAAACTCATTTTCATTACTGCGCTCGCCCTGTTGCTCGCGGCGTGTGGCGGCACAGCGGACACTACGCCCGACACAACACCAGAAACGCCTGCTTTGCAGAAGCAGGTGGAGATTGAAGACCTAGGCTGGGTTATCAAAAATGACGATCCTAGTCAAGACGCCAACGGTGTGAGCGCGTTCTTGTGGGCTTCGATCAACTTTGCTGATACAGGCTTAGAAGCTACGGACTTCGCGTCCGTTCGGATAACTAGCCCGACAGGTCGAACTTGGGCGGACGAAGCTAGCGAGTTCGTGGAATGGTACGATAGCGAAGAGAACTGGTACCCCATGGGCAATATGTACTCTACAAGTTTAGATAGCGGCGCATCTGTCGAACTCGGCAACTACACCGTCGAAGTCACCCTGAAAAACGGCAACAAGGCGAAAAAGACGCTCTTCGTACCTGCGCCGGGGTCAAGGACAACAGAGGGCTATGAGTTCGCGTACACAGAGGACTACAGTGGCGCAGGGAATCCGCCGAGCAACTATGTCGCGTTGCCAAAGCGAGCTACTGTCACGAACGCAACGCTCGACGCGCAAGCGTCAACTTTAGAGGTGAACTTCTCGGTTGAGGACGAGACCGTTTACGACGGTTGGCTACGGGTTTACGACGAAGCAGGAGACCATATCGGCTCCTCAAATTTTTTCAGAGATTATGAGACGGGCAAGCTTATGGAGCAGCTTAATGGAGGGGAGACGCTCTCAACGGATGGTGGAGCGAACACGCTGTCTTTAGCCGCGTCGTCGGAAGAGCTTAGCTTCTTTGGAACGGCCACCTTTGTAGATATTGCTTCAGTCTCGGTGATACTGACTGACGGCAAGCAGTACGCGGACACGGAGGGGCGTTACCACACCCGCTCGAGAACCGCCAAATTCAACGTTGCCGTTATTGAGTAGACGTCAGCAGTTTAGCTAAAATATGTAACAAAGAAGAGGTCGAGCCGCCCGGCTCGACCTCTTCTTGTGCTTTGAAGGGTCTCGAGCCCTACAGCGCTACCTCTTCCCCCTGCTTAACCTCTTGGGGTAAGTCGGCGTTCTCCAGGTCACTCGGTCTAATTGCTGTAAGGGGGCTCAGTTCAATCGTCGCGTCCACGTCGTCCTCTTCGTTGAGCGGGATTTCAACTCCCTGCTGACGCAACCACCGCCCCGCCCGCTGGCTCTGCAACTGGCGGCTCGTACGGGGTGAGTCGTCGCCTTCGGCGTTTTTGATGGGCGCGAACTCCTCTACGCGGTCGGTTTCTAGGATGATGCTCGTCTCGGCAAGAGGTAGCGCGTCGAAGACGAACATTTCGAGCTTGACCGCGTTGGGTTCATCAGGCTCGACGCGCTCGCCCGTCTCCAAATCGAGGTGCGGCACCGCCTTGTTCGCTCGGTGAAAGGGCAGTGCGAAGCCCCCTTCGCCCTCATTGAGTTGCTTCACGAAATCTACCGAAATCACGTGAATGGCAATCGAGCCCGCGTTGAATTGGAGCGAGCCGTCCTCATCTCGAGCTTCAGCCAATTCGTCAGGGATGTCCGAGTATTCGATAATCTGAATGCGCCCGTCTACCTGTACGAAGTTACCGACTTTCTCCTTGGGTCCGACTTTCTCGAGCATCTTCGAGGACATGCCCGCGCCGTCTAGCGTGTGGAGACCGATAAAGAGCGGGTCTAAGCATTTGACGTTCGGGTTGTCCACCTGAAAGTAGCTGATCTGTGTGACGCCGCGTCCCTCCATATCCTCCACCGCGCCGCTCTTGTAGAGCGCTTTAAGGCTGCCACCGTGTCCGTCGGGGTTCTCCGCTAACTTGCCCTTCTCCGCCAAGAGCACCTTGCCGCCCCGCCCGATGCTCGTCATCGTCCCTTGCGAAAAAAAGGTGACGTTCGCCTTATCCAGCCCGAAAAAGTCGTGCTCGCTAAAAAACTTTCGAGTCGCTTCGTCGTTGATAGGGCTTGTCATCACGTACCAAGGCACCGTGGTGTCGTAATCCTTTTGCACCTTTTGAATGTATTCTGCAAACACCTGAAAGAGCGGCTTGCCATTTATGGGTGTCGCGGGAAAGGTGCCTTTGGGTCCGTCCCAGCCGAGGCGTGTACCCTGTCCGCCTGCGACGGTAAACGCCGCGACTTTACCCTCTCGTAAGAGGTCTTCACCCTTTTTATACGCCTCTTCGTACTTGCTTTTTAGCTCGCCATTCGGCGCTAAAGGATAGTAGGGGGGCGGCTCGATGTCGTCCACGTCGGGAATGCCGTCGTCGGGCTCGTTTAAGACGTGACTCTGAGTTAACTCGGCGATTTCGTCCCAGTCGTGCGCTTCGATCTGCGCCAAGAGCGACGCCTGCTCCTCTTGATTCAACTCGCCATAAAAGGTCAAGAGGTGCGTTTGGTCGTGGGTTTCTAGGGTCTCTTTGACGCGCTCGTAACGTTCATTTACCGTCATCGTCACAGGTTTAGTCCCTTCTGTCAAAGACCTGTAAAAGCGCATAGGAGCAGGTCCCGCCATGCGTCTGCTTCCTCTATAGGTCTATTCACCCGTACTCTACTCGCTCGAGTGACTTGTTGAAAAGGGACGGGGGCTAATATTTGAGGGGATGTGAGGAGAGGATGGCTATAAGTTTTGATTCGGCTGCGCGGAGTAGTGGGCAATGAGCAATGAGTCTAAAGATTTTCACGCATTGCTCATTAGGTGAAGCACATAGTGCACAGGTTAAGGCTGAAAGCCGTTGCACTTTGTGCTCACCTGTAAGAGCCTACTGAGCTTTGCTCTAACCTATTTGAGCTTCGCTCTGACCTGTGCTTTTAACTCACCGTTCGTTTGCTTCGCAAGTGCTAGCGCGAACCAGCTTGACTGGATTGCTTCTTTTAGAACGGCGTAGTCTTGCAGTCCATGTACTTTACGCTAGCCCCGCCGGACGACTCACGTCCTCCGCCTTGTCCTCGTCTCTAAAGAGTTCGGTGCTCACGTACCGCGCCGCCGTATCTGCCGCGATGCAGGTGACGACTTTGCCCGGTCCTAGTTCTCGCGCCACTTGCAGTGCCGCCCAGACCGTTGCGCCCGACGACATACCGATGAAGATACCCTCTTCACGGGCGAGCCGCCGCGCCAGCGGAAAGGCGTCCTCTTCGTAGACCATGAGGGCCTCGTCCAAGAGGTCAACGTCTAGGTTGCCGGGGATGAAGCCCGGTCCCATCCCCTGAAACTTGTGCGAGCCCTTCTTATGACCGTTGATAACCGCGCTCCGGGCAGGTTCGACGGCGTACACCTTGATGTTCGGGTTTTGCTCTTTAAGGTAACGCCCGACGCCGCTGATCGAGCCGCCCGTCCCCGACGCCCACACGAAGGCGTCGATGCGCCCCTGCATCTGCCGCCACATCTCCGGTCCGGTCACGCGGTGATGGTAGCGCGGGTTGGCGGGGTTGTCGAACTGCGAGGGCATCCACGCGCCCAGCTCCTCGGCGAGTTCTTGAGCGCGGGGAATCGCCCCTTGCATCCGCTCCTCGCCGGGGGTGAATTCCAACTCCGCGCCGTACGCCTCTAAAGTCTTCTGCCGCTCCATGCTCATCGAATCGGGCAGGACAATGATGCAGCGGTAGCCGCGCACGGCGGATAAAAAGGCTAAGCCGATACCTGTATTGCCGCTGGTTGGCTCGATGATAGTCTGACCGCTGCCTGGCGTCAGGATACCTCTTTCCTCAGCGTCTTGAATCATGCCTAACGCAGTGCGGTCTTTAATGGAGCCAGCGGGGTTTTGTCCCTCCAACTTGATCCACACCTCTGCCATGTCAGGTCCTGTCACTTTGGCGAGTTTGACAATCGGCGTGTTGCCGATATGCGCGTCGAACATTTTGACCCCTAAGGGGCTTGAAGCTTGAGTCATGGAGCTAGTGTAAAGGGCGAGGGAGTGAGGCGGTGTTTTCCAAAAGGTTAAAGAGGAAAGGACTGAGAGAAAAGTGAAAACCTCAGTCCTTTCACCTCAGCCCTGCTTCTGTGTCCCAAAACGTGAGCACAACGCCCACCTCTCTCACTGGGGTGAAGTATCATACTTTATGACCCTCAGCACCTTATTTCCAGCGGTCAAGCGCTTGACGGCGAGGAGCCGCAAGCGCATCGAACTTAGGCGTGCGCCTAAAATCTCACCGAACGTGTCCTTGTGGTCGATTGTTACCTGTCCGAGCTGTGGGTGTAGCAAGCTCGAGACCATGCCCAAATATACCGTCAAACTCAACTATACCTGCACCGAGTGCGACACGGTTTTAGAGCCTCAAAGCTGGGAATGCTGCGTGTACTGCTCGTACGGGAGCGTCCGCTGCGTCAAGGCGCAGACGCGCTTACAACCGTAGTTGAACCGAAGCTAACCGTAGCGCTCAGCATTACGCAGAACCCATACGTTCGGATCATTTCCGCTTAAACTAAGGGGTGATTAAGCCTCAAGTTTTAGGCGTCCCCGGTGACGACAACGCCCTGTTCGTCAAAGTGGAGAGCGGTCAAGAGACCTACCGCCTCTTGTTCGACTGCGGCGACTGCCTCCGTTTTGCCGACACCTCCGAACTCCGCGCGACAGAGCACCTCTTCTTTTCACACCTGCATATGGACCACGTGAGCGGCTTCGATGGGTTTTTCCGCCTGAACTTCAACCGCAGAGAGCCCGTTTATGTGTGGGGACCGCCCGAGACGGGGCGCATCATCCACCACCGGACGCAGGGCTTCATGTGGAACTACAAGGGGCAGAAGGGGACGTGGTGGGTTGGCGATATTCATCAAGAAGAGGTCGAGCAGATTCGCCTTGCGACGAGAGACGGTTTCGAATGCGTGCAAGAGGTTGTGACACATCCTTTTACAGGTACAGTCCTGGAGACAGAACACTTTAGCGTCGAAGCCATCCACTTAGACCACCACACGCCCTCTATGGGCTACTTAGTGCAGGAGAAACCCCGCCTCAACCTCGACAAAGCGAAGCTTAAAGCGTCGGGCTTACCGCCTGGTCCCTGGCTCCAAGACCTCAAAGAAGGACGCTTAGATGAGGCGGCGCGGCGTGGACCCGAAGGGGTCAGCCCTGAGCGGCTCCGAGCCGAACTCCTCACCGAGACGCCGGGCGAGTCGGTGGCGTACCTGACTGATTTCGGCATGGTAGGAGAGACTGAAGATAAGCTTACGGAGTTCTTACGGGGTTGTACGACGCTCATTTGTGAGAGCCACTACCGCCACGAAGACTTAGTGTTGGCAACGCAGCGCTATCACCTGACCTCGGTGCAGGTGGCGAAGTTAGCGGCGCGAGCGGAGGTCGGTGAACTGGTGCTGATTCACGTGTCGGACCGTTATCAGGCGCAGGGGTGGGGGTCGCTCTTGGCGGAGGCGCAAGAGATTTTTCCGAGGACGCGGTTTCCCGAAAAGTGGGCGCACAAGCCCTAAACGCCACCCTGTTAGTTTTGTACGCTCTGCAGAAATTCATCCGAATAAGGGATGACTTTGATGACATCAATCAATATGCCGTTTGGGTCAGAGGTGATGAAATGCCTTTGTCCGAACGGTTCACTGCGAAGTTCCAGATAGATAGGTAGCCCCGCTTCCCTAAACTGCTCAAAGATACGGTCAACCTCTTCGACTTCAAAATTGATGATGAGTCCACTTGAGAAGGGGTGCCTATACCCTTCAGGTATCGTTTCATGGCGAAAGTCTAAAAGGGCGAGTTCGAAAGTTCCCTCCCCGGTGGTTTTGAGGCTCACATACCAATCCGAATCGAAGGTTAGCTCGAGGGGAAAGTGCTCGAGATAGAACGCCTTAGATTCAGCCACCTCTTCCGTGCAGATAACGGGGTAAACACTCGTCAGCTTCATTTCTACCTCCTAAAACATACAGCTTGTATGTAAAACCTATAGTAAGATACATACAACCTGCATGTCAATAGGTTCTAGGAGAAAAGATGGCTAAAAGAACACAGAAGGAACGTTCAGAAAAGACGAGTGAGACAGTTTTGAGGGTGGCTGAACAGCACTTCGCTGAGCTAGGCTACGCGGTGGTCTCGACGGACGCCCTGGTGCAAGAGGTCGGACTCACGCGGGGCGTACTCTACCATCACTTTGGTAACAAAAAGGGACTTTTTGAAGCGGTTGCTGAGCGGTTGCAAAAGCGCGTCGCTGTGGCTGTAGAGAGAGAAACTGCGGCAGTAAACGATCCCTGGCAGCGCTTTTTAAGAGGTTGCTTCACCTGGTTAGACGCTGTAACAAACCGCGCCGCACAGCAGATTCTCCTAATTGACGCGCCCGCTGTTTTAGGGTGGGAGAAATGTTCAGAGCTAGACGCCGAACACGGCTCGAGGCTCCTCCAAGAAGGGATTGAGGAGCTTGTAGCAGCTAAGCTGATAAAAGTTGAATCTGAAGGAGCCTTGCTTCACCTCTTGAATGGCGCGATGAACCAGGCCGCGCTGTGGGTCGCACAGTCGCCTCAGCCTGAACAAAAACTAGAAGAGGTCAAGGGGGTGCTAAAACAGGTTTTAGAGGGACTAAGAACCTAAGCTAAAAAAGGAGCCTCGAGTCAACACTCGAGGCTCCCCTAAAAGTTAAGTCCGTCTAATTCGAAGCGTTCTTCGTCCCCTCAAAGAGCGCCGCGTACTCCCCGTACCCTTGCGCCTCCAACTCCGCTGCGGGCACAAAACGTAGTGCCGCCGAGTTCATGCAGTAACGCAAGCCGGTGGGCTCGGGACCGTCTTCAAAAACATGGCCCAGATGTGAATTCGCGTGCGTGCTGCGAATCTCGGTACGAACGACGAAGAGCGTGCGGTCAGGTTTTTCGACGACATTGGCGGGCTCTAGAGGCTTTGTGAAGGAGGGCCAGCCCGTCCCAGAGACGTACTTGTCCGCCGACGAGAAGAGCGGCTCGCCCGAGACGATATCTACGTAGATGCCGGGCTCCTTGTTGTCCCAGTAAGGGTTGTCGAAAGGGCGCTCGGTGGCGTCTTTTTGGGTGACGCGGTACTGGATGTCGGTGAGTTTTTGGCGGAGCACGTCGTCGCTGGGCTTGGTGAAGCTAGCGGCGTCGAAGCCTAACGGTGCGACACCTCTGACCTCTTGAGTCGCCTGCATCGTTTCAGCGTTGTCCTGCGAAAGGGCGTAAGGTATGGCGATGAGTAGTCCGGCTAAAGCTAGGAAAAGGGGTGCGAGTAGTCTTAGTCTCATATCAAACTCCTTACTACAATTATGACAGTGTAGTCGTCACAGTGCGGTATTTAAGTTTACGGGGGTAAAGGAGCGCCGCTATGTTTTGTTGTCACGGCGAGTGAATCTGCGGAGTAAAGGGGAACGAAGAGGTTGCATGGTGCGTAGCTCTCGACTTCATGCTAAGTCGCATTCGTATCTCGAGCGTAAAGAGTAACGAACACTACGATGTAAATGCCGAGCGCGATCCAAGCCAGCACCCCGAGGACGTCGAGGCTTACACCCGGATGTACGAGCCCCACGAACTCCCTCACCGGACCCAGCCAAGCGGTACAGGGGGGCTGAATTTGCCAGGTGAAGGTGCAGCGTAGGAGCGGCAGGTTGAAGAGGACGCCGACGAGACAGTACAGACTTACGACTTGCTTCCAGCGGTAGAAGGTGGTCTCGAGCCTCCCCTCCCCCTTATCTTTCAGCCACCCGAATCCCAACGAGAGAGGGATGAGCACCCTCGCCAGCACGCCCGTAAGAAAGCCTATCGGCGCGGCCGCCGCGAGCAGGTAAACCGTGACCATGAGCAGCGACGAGACGCGCCAATAGGTGACGAGTTGGCGGACGATGACCTCTCGCCCTCTCAACGCGGACCAGAGGAGTAGACCGAGCGGCGCGAGTACCGTGAGGAGCACCGCGAGCACGAAGTCGGCGCGGACGAGCCAGTCGTAGAGCGTCAGTTTGGGACCTCTTGTAGCAGTTCCAAGACATACTGAGACGGATGAGCGCAGATCTCTGTCCGCAAGGACTAGCGTTACGGGCAGGCCGCCCTGCCGTTGCGGGATTTCATCTTCGAATGTGCGTGCTAGTTGCGCAAGTTTGCTGCTTAGCAACACCGCTTTGCATAGTGAGAGTGTTGCTTCGCATCGCTCCGCGCACTCAAACCAGATGATACCTGCTATTAGTTAGACAGCCCGCTTAAATGGATAAATCTCGAAGCTCTCCCAGACGCCTTCTCTGGTATAGATGTCGCTCTGCAAAAATTCGTCCAAGGTCTCCCTCGAGGAAAATTCCGCCACCAACCCCGAGCCGATGACATTGCCATCGTCATCTAAGATTGCCCCGCCCATGAGGACGCGCTTCGCCTTGACGTGCGACTCGATCTCGCGCAGGTGTTGGTCTCGCACCTTTTGGCGGCGCTCCGAAGCGTCCGCCGCGTCTTTAGCTACGATAAAAAATGTCACTATGAGCCTCCTGATAGATGCCTTAACGCTACATTCACCGTTCTCTAAGAACCGCTCTCGCCGTGATGTTATCCGTTTAGAGCGCGCCCTAGACTCGTTAAACTTCTTTATACCAGGGCGCGTTTGCCCTCCGTGAGCGCGCGCCCCACACTATGTACGGGAGAAGGACACTATGGCTTCAATCACACCAAATGTAACCGTAACGGACCGCTCGAGCTTCGTTACCCAAACCTACGCGCACCTCTTGGGCGCGATCTTGGGGTTCACCGCTCTAGAGGTCATCTTTTTTCAGACGGGTCTAGCCTTTCCTATCGCGAGCTTTTTGCTCAGCTTGCCTTGGCTGGTAGTTCTGTTCGTCTTCATCGGCGTGAGCGGGGTGGCGAACCACTTCGCGGCGCGCTCCACGTCGCCGGAGGTGCAGTACGCGGCGCTCATTGGTTTCGTCGTCGCGGAGGCAATTATCTTTGTGCCGCTCCTCTTCGTCGCGCAGTCTTACGCGCCCGGCGTCATCCAGAGTGCGGCGCTCGTCACGCTCATCGGCTTCTCCGGTCTCACAGCCGTCGCTTGGAGCGAGCGGCGCGACTTCAGCTTTTTGGGTGGGCTGCTCAAGTGGGGCTTCATAGGCGCGCTGCTCGTGATCGTCGCAGGTTTTATCTTCGGCTTTGGGCTCGGCACGTTTTTTTCGGTAGCGATGGTGGTGCTCGCGGGCGCGTCCATCCTCTACCAAACCTCGGGCGTGCTCCATCACTACCCGCAAGAGCGCTACGTCGCGGCGTCCTTGGCGCTCTTCGCGTCGGTGGCGCTGATGTTCTGGTACGTGCTGCAGATTTTCATGGCTCGAGACTAAGCTCAATTTTAGAGAAAATAGAGGCGGCGCAAAGCCGCCTTTTTTGTTTTCAACCTACCAGTTTCGTCCAGTTCAGCCGAACAACACCTACATCCCTTCTTTTATCCGGGTATGGTTAGGCATCATGGAGACTTGGAGTAAGCAGTAGCTCCAAGATTAACTGAGGAAAATTGCCGCAGGTATCAGCCTACGATGTTTGCGTTAAGCAGCTTGATCCATAGAGAGCGTTTACGACCGGATGATACCTGCTGAGGAGACCTATGTCTGACGATACCTTAGCCTGGATGAACGAACTGACCGCCGAGATGGAAGAGCGCCGTAAGCGCGTCGAGAAGGGCGGCGGCGAGAAGCGCATCAAGAAACAACACGAGCAGGGCAAGCTCACCGCTAGGGAGCGCATCCACACCCTCTTAGACGAAGGAACTTTCGTGGAGTTGGGTGCGTTCGTCGAGCACTTGGGCGGCGAGATGATGCAGGGCGTGGACGCGCCCGGCGAGGGCGTGGTGACGGGCTACGGCAAGGTGGAGGGGCGCACGGTCTTCGTGTTCAGCCAGGACTTCACCGTGTTGGGCGGCTCACTAGGGAAGATGCACGCGCAGAAAATCGCTAAAGTCATGGACCTAGCGGTGAAAACGGGTGCGCCGATCGTCGGGCTCAACGATTCGGCGGGTGCGCGAATTCAAGAGGGTGTGGACTCGCTCTCGGGCTACGGCGAGGTCTTCTACCGCAACGCCATCTATTCGGGCGTGGTGCCGCAGATTTCGGCGATTTTAGGACCGTGCGCGGGCGGCGCGGTCTATAGCCCTGCGCTGACCGACTTTGTGCTGATGGCGAAAGGCTCGTCGTATATGTTCATCACCGGGCCGGAAGTCATCAAGTCGGTGACGAAAGAGAACGTGACGTTTGAAGGTTTAGGCGGGGCGGACGTGCACAACCGCAAGTCGGGCGTGGCGCATTTCGAGGCGGCGGACGACGAAGGCGTTTTAGAGACGATTCGCGAACTGCTCTCCTTTCTGCCCCAGTCCGCGAAAGAGCGTACGCCACTGCAAGAGACTCGAGACCCTATAGGGCGCGAAACGCCCGAAGTTCTGTCCATCGTCCACCCCGACCAGCGCCGCCCTTATCCGATGACGGAAGTTATTAAAACCGTCGTGGACGACAAGCACTTTTTAGAGGTGCAGCCTGAGTTTGCCAAAAACATCCTCTGCGGTTTTGCGCGGCTCGGTGGGCAGTCGGTGGGAATCGTGGCGAATAATCCGCGTCACATGGCGGGGACGCTCAATATCGACGCCTCAGATAAAGCGTCGCGCTTCATCCGCACCTGCGACTGCTTCAACGTTCCGATTCTGACCTTTGTGGATGTGACGGGCTTTTTGCCAGGCGTCGCCCAAGAGCACGCGGGCATCATCCGGCACGGCGCGAAGATGCTCTACGCCTACGCCGAAGCGACGGTTCCCAAAATCACGCTCATCGTGCGCAAGAGCTACGGCGGCGCGTACTTGGCGATGAATTCTAGGGACATGGGCGCGGACGTGGTGCTCGCTTGGCCCACCTCGGCGGTGGCGGTCATGGGCGCGGAAGGCGCAGCGAATATCATCTACCGCCGTGAGATTGCCGGCTCGGAGCAACCCAAGATGGCGCGCGCCGCCCGCATCGACGAATACAAGAAGCGTTTCGACAACCCGTACTGGGCGGCGGGGCGCGGCTACATCGACGACGTGATCGATCCTAAGGACACGCGCAGACAGCTCGTGCGGCATCTGCGGATGTTGGAAGGTAAAGTAGAAGAAAGACCCTTTAAGAAGCACGGGAACATCCCGCTGTAGGCAACCTGGAAAAGCGTCTCAACTTTGATGTTGAGACGCTTTTCTGTACGCTACTTGCCTAACTAAAGCAGTTCACAGAAGTGCTGAATTGGGATAGCGCAAGCATCATTTAAGAATGTGCGTGTTCGCCCAAGTTCTCTAACGTGAGACTGGCTCAAACCAAATGATGCTTGCTACAAAGGCTAAAACGTCACCTCGTAATCGCTCTCAAACGTGCCCCCATTAATATCGAAAGTGAGCCCGCCGCTTACGGTCTCGCCAGCAGAAGGAACGGGCGTAAAGACCAAGTCGATACAACCGGAGGCTTGAGAGCCGTTGATCACGCCTTCGAACGCGCTGAGGAGTTCGGACCTGTCTCTCGCCGAAACGTAGAGACCGCTGGGCTCGGTGGCTTGCGCAATATCAATCATCTCGCTCACGTTGGTGGTCTCGCCGAGACCGATGTAAAACACCCGCACGCCCGAAGCGCGCGCCGCCGCCGCAACTTCATCGGGGTCAGCAGAGGTCGTGTCTTGACCATCGGTGAAGACGATTGCAATGCGGTTGTCGCCCTGAACATCGCCTAGTAGGTCTACCGTGCTGACACTTGCAGACCATAGAGGCGTTAAGCTGCCGATCGCTTCAGGCGACGTCGCTGTGACCACCGCTGACCTGAGCGCCTCCTCATCCTCCGTAAAGCCCTGTACGTTGACGAAACCTGCGCTCTGATTAAAGTACGAAACAGCCGCTCGAGCGTCCTCTGCCATCCGCGCTACAAATTCCAAGCCGCCCTCGCGCCGCACCGTGCTCCCGTTCTCGCTGAAAGGATCGGTAGGAGCGCCGCAGCCGAGACAGCCGCCCTGCAGTGATGGCGACGCATCGAAAGTCAACGCGGCGACAACCGGACCCAACGCGCTGATCTGTCCGCCGCCGCATACGCCGCTTTTAACCTCGAGCCCCGCCTGTGCAACCGTAGCGGACACGTTGCTAAGCGTACCGCTCGCCACCACACCGTTATTGGCGTCGAGTCCGCTCACGCTAAGCTCGGCTGCCCCCGTTTCTCGGTCAAGGCTCGTGACACCGTTGACAGTAGCCTCTGCTGGCGCTACGAACGTAGCACCGCCGCCACACGCCGCAAGAATCGTGAGAAGGAAAAGACTGATAAGCGCGCGTATACTAAGCACCAAAAACCTCCAAGGATGAGACGCTAGACCAGGGGCGGACGAGTCTGCTATGAGGTAATAAAGTGGATGATGTTGTGCCAACCTAGTCTACGCGCAGCCTACCAAGTGGGAGCGCGTCGAGCGACGGAACCGCTAGCAGTATACATAAATTCAGCGTACGAGTATGACCTCTTCGGTTTCTGCTACTTGCATCCTGTAAGCTCCCCTTCAGTTATCCGAGCCGCTCCTCCCTAGCATACGTTTAGGAGGGGAAACTGTGAAGGACAAAGTTGCTTTTATCACGGGCGGCGGCTCCGGCATCGGCGCGGCGAGCGCGAAGTTGCTCGCACAAAGAGGTGCTAGAGTCGTCATTTCAGGACGGACGAAAGAGGACCTAGACGCGGTCGTTGAAGAGATCGAGAGTGAAGGCGGTGAAGCGCTAGCTGTCACGGCAGATATTTCCGAAGTCGATGACTTAAAAAACGCCTACGCACAGATTATGGAGAGGTATGGACGTCTGGACATCGTCTTCGCGAACGCGGGCGTCAACGGCACGTGGGCTCCGATTGACGAACTCGAGCCAGACGAGTTCCGCAAAACGGTAGACATCAACCTGAACGGAACCTTTTTCACCCTTAAATATGCCGTGCCGCACCTTAGAGCGCGCGGCGGCTCGGTCATCGTGACCTCTTCGGTCAACGGCACGCGCAACTTCGTTAATAGCGGCGCAACAGCCTACTCAAGTACCAAAGCCGCGCAGGTTGCCATGACCAAGATGCTCGCTCTCGAGCTTGCCAAAGACCGCATCCGCGTCAACGTGATCTGCCCCGGCATGATCGACACACAGATTGACCAGAATACGGAACGCGAGGACCTAGACCAAGCGGGCGAACCCGTGAAGTACCCGGCGGGCAAAATCCCTCTCACGGACGGCGAGCCTGGTTCTTCGGAGCAAGTCGCGCAACTCGTGGCGTTTTTAGCGTCGGAGGCGTCGAGCCACATCACCGGGACCGAGGTGTGGATCGACGGGGCGCAGTCGCTGCTGCAGGGGTAGTTGAGCGCAGGTGGAATAAAGGCGGCGGGGTTTTGGGTAGTCAGAATTTAGCATCATCTTCAAGCTGAATTCTGATGCCTGATCGCCCTCTATAAATTGCCGCAACCGATATTTCTGTCTCGAAGCTCGAGCTTCGAGACGCAACCCTACACATTTTGCGCCCGAACGCTATTGTTTGGAGCGTAAATCGGTAAGCTGGATTTCACCAGGAGGTAGCAATGGCAAGCGAAATTGCGGAGAAGTTCATGAACGCGCTGCAGACCACCGAAAAGGAAAACCAGGTGGACGCCCTCGTCGAGTTGTTCAGCGACGGGGCAGAGCTGACGCGGCTGACGCATAAAACGTACGAAGGCAAAGAGGAGGCGACGCGGTTCTGGCAGGAGTACTTAGAGCCTTTTGATACCATCAGCACTGAGTTTTTCAAAGTCACGGAGGATGACGAGACGGTGGTGCTCGAGTGGGAGTCTAAGGGCAAACTCGCGAACGGCCACGACATCGACTATCAAGGCGTCAGCTCCTTTGATACCGAAGGGGGCGAAGTCGTGCGCTTTCGGACCTACTACGACTCCGCCGCTTTTTTACCTGAGGGCGCAGAGCAGTAAAGCACTGTAGGGGGATGAAATCCTCCTACAGTTTGGTGCTGCGTTTAGATGAATACAAGTGTGTGGGGGCGGGTTCTAAACCCGTCCCTGCGCGTTGGAGTACCCGGTTACATTACCGGGCTGGCTTCGCCTCTTCTAACCGACTTTTCAAGAACGCCAGTACAGCCGCCTCTTCGGGCTCGAGCCCGCGCAGCTTCTTGAGCTTCTTCTCCGCGCGTTTCCTGAGAGACTCGCGCAGCGACCCTTCCAAGTAAGCGTCGATGATTTGCGGATGCACGTACGACTGCCGCGCAATGCTCGGCGTGTTGCCGAGGTGTTGCGCGACGCGCTCGATGGCCCTTACAACGTTCTTCTTGGCTTGTGTTTCGGAGTCGAACGCCTCGAATTCCTCCAGTGCTAACGCCGCTAAAACCGTACCCGCCCAGGTGCGAAAATCCTTTGCGGTGATCTCCTGCCCGGAGATGCGCTGCAAATACTCGTTGACGTGCGCCGACTCGACGTCCACACGTTCGCCGTCTTCGTCAAAGTATTTGAACAGCTCGTAACCCGGCACATCCTCGCACGCACTGACGATTTCAGCGATGCGCTCGTCTTCCAACTCGATATGCCAGTCCTTACCGCCCTTGCCCACAAACTCAAAGGTGACGGTGTCGTCGTCTACCTCCACGTGCTTTTTGCGGATGGTGGTGAGCCCGTATGACTCGTTTTCCTGCGCGTACTGGGCGTTGCCCACGCGAATCAAAGTGGTTTCTAAAAGCTTGACCACCGTCGCTAGCACCTTGTCGCGCCCTAAGCCCGGCTGCGCCATGTCCTCGTCGATCCGGTGGCGCAGTTTGGGCAGAATTTCGCCAAACGCCACCATGCGGTTGTACTTGGTTTCATCGCGCACCTTGCGCCACTCAGGATGATAGATGTACTGCTTGCGCCCTCTATCGTCGCGCCCGGTGGCGAGAATGTGTCCTCGGGGGGAGGTGCAAATCCACACGTCTGTGTAGGCAGGCGGAACCGCGAGCGACTTGATGCGCGCTTTCTCCTCCTTATCCGTAAGCCTAGACCCGTCCGGCTTAAGGTAGGTAAAACCCTTGCCCCACGGCTTGCGCCTGATGCCCGGTTCGTCGTCGTGGACGTAGTGAAGTCTAGCGAGCTTGGCTGAGACTTCAGGATCGCCCTCGAGTAAGAGCGCGTTTTTAGGTGTGATCATGTCCGAGCCGCAAACTAGGTGTCACGCGGGTCGTGAATGCGTTCTGCGCCCGTCTCCTCGAGCACTTCGACGACTCTGCTCGTGTCGTCGGTGTCCAACATGACGAGCTTGCCGCCGTGCTGCACGCTGTTGCGGAAGAAGTCGCCCTCCTCACCTAAGCCGTCTAAACGCGTAAGCGTCCCCTGCAGGTCAACCGTCATCGGGTGCGTGCTCCCACCTTGATTCGCCACGCCGCCCGCACCGATCGTTTGGGTCGTGCCCAAAAGCCCCTCATTGCTGACCTCTTGGTCGGCGTTGCCGCCCGCATCGGACGCGCCCTCACCCTCACTACCTTCAAACACGTGGCTGATGTCGTCGCCCAAGCCTTCTTTCTCCAAAACGTCAATCGCCTTGTAAAGTCCGTCCAAATCGTCGTAAAGTCCTAAAACCGTCGCCATCATCTACCCCCTACAAAGTAGCGCTAAAAAAAGCACGCGCTAAAGGCGTGCTTTCACGTTCGGATATCCTTAAACCTTTTTGAGCGTGCGGACCTCTTGCAACGTTTGTTGAATCTTGTCGTGCTGCTGCCGAACGGTCGGTGCAAGGTCGCCGGGCAGGTCGCGCTGCAAAACGTCGTTGTAGTTTTCGATAGCGGTCTCGTCGCCGCGCTCGACCTCGGCTAAAACGTCCTCGTCGCTCTTGCCCGTGATGGTGTCGCGCACGTTGATCCAGGTGCGGTGAAGTGAGGCTGCGGTGCTGCCGCCCTCTTGCGGCTCGCCTCCGTGACGGCGCACCTCTTGTTCCAGTTCTGCGCGGAAGCTCGCCCGCTCCTGCGCAATGCGGTTAAAAACAGTTTTGAACTGCGCGGTTTCTATCTCGTCAGCAGCCTCGCGGTAGCCCGTTTCACCATCGTGTAAGGTACCGATGAGGTAATTCAGGGACTCAACTGCTTTGTCGTTGTTTACTGCCATGTGATTCCTCCCAAAGATATGAATCGCTACGGAGTTGACTTGAGCGGTTCGCTCAGACCGTTTTCCTAAACTGTCTGTTCTGCGTGCTTGCCTTCAGCAAACTCCTCGATCATCTTAGCGTTAAACGCGGGCAGGTCGTCCGGGTTACGGCTGGTGACGAGCCCTTGATCGGTGACTACCTCTTGATCCACCCAGTTCGCGCCTGCATTTTTGAGGTCGGTCTTGATGCTCGGGTAAGAGGTCACTTTGCGGTCCTTGACCACATCCGCCTCGACTAAGAGCCAAGGTCCGTGACAAATCGCAGCGACGGGCTTATGCGCTTCGAAAAAGTCTCTCACGAACGAGACCGCTTTCTCTTCGGTGCGGAGCTTGTCGGGGTTGATCTGTCCGCCTGGCAAGAGAAGCCCGTCGTAGTCGCCCACTTCGGCGTTCTCGAGCTTGATGTCCACGCTGAACTCATCGCCCCAATCGGTGGACGCCCAGCCCGTGACCTTGCCGTCTTTCGGCGAGACGATATCTACCTGTGCGCCCGCGTCTTGCAGCGCTTTCATCGGCTCGGTGAGTTCAACTTGCTCGAAGCCGTCGGTGACGAGCGCGGCGATGCGTTTGTTATCTAACTGTCCCATACTTCCCCCTCAATTGAGAAATGAAAAGTGAAATCTATTTACACACTTCACCATAATCCTCTAAACAGGGCGTAATTAGCGCTTTGAGAACAAACTTCCTAAGTATTGACGTAATTTTTTCACGAAAGTGAGTTAGCTCACGCTGAAGAGGTTGAGACCTCTTTCGCAAAAATCTAGAAGAGGTGGAAAGACCTCTCGAATGTGAGGAAGGGCTCAGGCCTCCACCTTATCCACCCTGACCGAGCGGATTCAGCGCCGGGTTCAGTCCCGCTCGCTGCCTCACTTTGTGCAAAACTATCTGCGGGTCCGCGTCTACCATGCGCCTAAACGACTGACAGAGCGACTCCACATCTTGTTCTAGCAACTCTGGCGCGTGCTTGTTCTCCTTGACATTCACCATCTGCGGCACGTCGATGACGATGACACGTTCTTCCCACCACAAGAGGTTGTACGCGGAGTAGTCGCCATGCACCTTGCCGAGTTTAAGCAAGCTCACCATGATGTCTAGGCTCTGCTGAAAGGCGTCTTCAGCTTCTTCTGGCTCGAGCCTCACGTCCGCGAGACGCGGCGCAGCGACGCCCGCTTCGTCACCGATGAACTCCATCAAAACGACGCGCCCGGCTTTCGCGCATTCGTTTAGACCCGGACCCACGGCGGGTTTCGGCACTGGGATGCCCGCTTCATGAAGTTCCCAAAGCTGAATGTATTCGTGCAAAATCCAGAGCGCTTGCTGCACGTTGAGCCCCGTGCGCGAACGCTGTGCAATCGCCTTTTCTATCTTCGCGTCGCCGATAAAGCGACCGTCGCGGTACACCTGGTCATTTTTGAACGAGCGCACCGCCATATCGCTGTAGAGCTTAGCGGCTAGAAGACCTTGCGGACCTTTGGCAAGGTAGACCGTCGCCTCTTTGCCACTTTTAAGCTCACCGATGAGTTCGTTCATTGCGCCGAGTTCGAAGACATGCTGTAAGCCGGGTTCTTCGAAGCGGGGTTCGTTCTTCTCCTTGGTTTGCTCGAGTTCCTTGACCGAGCGCCGCCCTTTGGGTTTGCGGCGGTCTTTGCGCTTGGCAAAGGATTCTTCCATGTCTTCAAAATCATCGTAATCGTACAAGTAATTCCTCCAGAGCGAGGTATCATCTAGGTAGGAACGCAATCGGTCAGTAAGCCGCTACTTCGTGCGTGCTTGATAAAGATGATGCTCGCGAGTTGTTTTAACCTCTTGAGAGGCTAAAGCTGTAAAGACGTTTTGTAGCTTGGACTCGAGTCACAGGTCGCTTCATCATGACCCCATTTCAAGACCGCACATACGGCAGATTTCACAAGACGCCTAATTTTAAGTTGAGGTGTGGCGCTACTTCAAAAATTCAACGAGAGGACGCGCCACGCCCGCGTATATAGATTCTCTGTCAAGGTCCTTGTGAGCATAGCGTCACCCCCTTTCAAGGCTAATAGCAGGTATCAAAGTCTGTCTCACTACGTTCGGAGCTGGTCATCAACGCTCTCACTAAAATTAACACCATGCAACGCGCACGTTTAGAGATGATATCTGCGTGATACAAGCGCAGTGACCGCTGAAAAACCCTTCATCGCAAGTATGCGCCTATCTTACATACGTTGTCAACTTCACGCGACTATGCTGTTGAGCGTTTTTAAGGAGGCAAACATGAACTACAAACGACTCGGCAACAGCGGACTCATCGTCTCGGACCTCTCGCTCGGCACGATGATTTTCGGCGAAGAGGGTCCGAGAGGTACGTCCAAAGAGGACGCAACCAACATCATCCACCGTTTTCTAGATGCGGGCGGCAACTTCATCGACACAGCGGACGTGTACGTAGGCGGACGCTCCGAAGAGATCGTCGGCGAAGTGATTAAAGACCGGCGCGATGAGGTCATCCTAGCGACGAAAGTACGTTTTCCAACAGGTGAGGGCAGAAACGACGTAGGTTTGTCGCGCCATCACATTTTGAACGGCGTAAAAGAGAGCTTAAAGCGTCTAAATACGGACCGAATCGACCTCTTGTACGTTCACTGCTGGGACCCCTTTACGCCGCTCGAGGAAACCCTACGCGCTTTAGACACCCTCATCCAACACGAGCACGTGCGCTACATCGGCGTGTCGAACTTCAAGGCGTGGCAACTGATGAAGGCGCTGAGTGTAAGCGACGCGCACGGCTGGAGCCGCTTCGTGGCGGGGCAGTATCAGTACAGCTTGGTCAAGCGCGACATCGAGCACGAGTTTAGCGACCTAGCGCTCTCCGAGGGGGTCGGACTCACACCTTGGGGACCGCTCGGTGGCGGCTTTTTATCGGGCAAATACAAGCGAGACGAAAAACCCGAGGACCCTCAGGAAGGGCGCATCGCAACGACGGGCGACGCCAACGAGGAGTCGTGGGAGCGGCGCAACACGGAGCAGAACTGGCGCATTTTAGAGGTCGTGGAAGAGGTCGCCCAAGCGCACGGCGCGAGCGTGCCGCAGGTGGCGCTGGCTTGGTTACGGGGAAGAGAAGAGGTCTCGAGCGTCATTTTGGGCGTGCGGACGATGGCGCAGTTAGAAGACAATTTAGGCGCGGCTGATTTAACTTTAAGCGACGAGGAACGCTCAAAGTTAGATGAGGTGAGCGCTCTGCCAGAGCTGTATCCTTATCGAATGATTCGGGATTATGGAGCGCGGACGTTGGGCTGAGCCCTCAGCCGGGAGCAATAGGCACTGAGAAAAGTTAAAAGCAACGAGCAATGAGTCTGAAGATTTTCACTCATTGCTCACTGTACCGTCCAGCTCGACTGGATTGCTCGGAACTCATTGCTTATTCTTAACCCACTCCCACCGACACATCCAGCACCAGAGGCACTAAGAAATACATTGCCAAAAATACGATGCCGATGGTCAATACGTTCAAAATTGCGCCCGCTTTCACCATATCTTGAATGCGCAAGCCCTCATAAGCAAAGACAATCGCGTTGGGCGGCGTGGCGACGGGCATCATGAACGCCATCGACGCGGACACCGCAACCGGTACGACGAGCAGCAAGGGGCTCTGCCCCAGCCCAACTGCCGCCGCGCCCATGATGGGCAAGAAGGTCGCCGCCGTCGCCGTGTTGGAGGTGAGTTCGGTCAAGAAGATAATCACGACGCTCACCACTAGAACGATGAGCCAAATATTGACGTTTTGCAGCCCGCTGACGCCGTTGCCGATGGACTCCGCCAAGCCCGTACTGCCAAACGCACTTGCTAAAGCCAAGCCGCCGCCGAAGAGGAGCAGCACGCCCCAAGGAATGTCCACCGCCGACTCCCAGTCGAGGGCGAACTCCCGGTCCTTGAGCGACACGGGTATGGCGAAAAGCGCCACCGACGCTGCGATAGCGACGCCTGTATCGGAAATGCTCAACCCTAAAACTCCCGTGATGAAGTCACCAGCAATCCAGCACAAGGCGGTAAGTACAAAGATGATAAGGACAATCTTTTCGCCTCGGCTCATCGCGCCGAGTTCGTCCACCTCATTTTGAATCACGTCGCTCGCCCCGCTAAGTTGCATCCCGCTAATCGGAAACGCTAAGCGGGTCAACCACACCCACACGATAGGCAGCATGACGAGCATAATCGGCACGCCGATGAGCATCCAAGTGCTGAAGTTGATGTCCGTTTGGTAGGTGTCGGAGAGAAAGCTCGCCATGAGGCCGTTCGGCGGCGTGCCGATGAGCGTCGCAACCCCACCAATTGAGGCGCTATACGCAATTCCCAACATGAGCGCCACGCCGAAATTACGCACCTTCGCCGCGTCGTCGCTGTGGTCTTCGATGTAGTCGATTAGAGAGATACCGACGGCGAACATCATGACTGACGTCGCTGTATTCGAAATCCACATGGATAAAAACGCGGTAGCGATCATGAACCCACCGATGATGCCGCCCGGACTCGTCCCGACGACGCGCACGATATTGAGGGCGATGCGGCGGTGCAGTCCCCAGCGCTGCATGGCGGCGGCGATGAGAAAGCCGCCTAGAAAGAGGAAGATAAGAGGGTCGGCGTAGCTCGCGGCGATGGGGTCCTCTTCAGCGATGCCCAAAAGCGGCATCATCGGAATCGGGATGAGGGCGGTGGCGGCGAGCGGGATGACCTCGCTCAGCCACCACGTCGCCATCCAAAGCGTCAGCCCTACCAAGCGCCAAGCAGGGTCGGACAAGCCCGCCGGGGCGGAGAATATAAAAGGGATGACGCAGAGCAGCGGTCCTGCTACGAGTGCGATACGCCTGCCTAAACCTAGACCTTGCATGATGCCCTCCTCTTAACCTCTTAGTTTGTCAAGTAGGACACTCTACGCTGTGGAGGGGAAGGGGTCAAGGCTCGAGGCTCAGTAAGGCGCACAGGTTGTTGGCAGAGAATGCTTGCCCGGATGTAACCAAATATTCAGAGATTGCCTATCGACCTGACACTGTCTTGACATATAGACCGCCATCTATTGATAGGCTTTTATCTATGAGTCACTTATCCGATAAGTTCAAGGTGCTCGCGGACCCCACGCGCCTCAGCATTCTCGAGTTTTTACACGCTCCTGTTCAAAGTTGTTGCTCCCGCGAAGAGGGCGTGTGCGGTTGCGATCTGGAAACCTTTTTAGGGCTCAAACAACCGACGATTAGTCATCACATGAAGCAGCTCGAGCGGGCGGGTTTCGTTACCGGAGAGCGGCGCGGACGTTGGGTCTTTTATGAACTGGTTCCTGGTGCTTTTAGAGGGGTTAAAGATGTGCTCGAGAGGTTTGAAGGCGTGCCAGAAAAGACGTGTTCCTAAGTGCGCCTACTCGTTTTGTGTTCACATAATTCCGCCCGTAGTCAGATGGCGGAAGGTTGGCTCAGACACTACGCTGAAACATTTGGCTTAGACGCTGAGGTTTTTTCGGCTGGTACTGAAAAGACCGCCGTGAAACCGGACGCGGTAACGGTCATGCAAGAGGTGGGCGTCGATTTGAGCGCTCATACCTCTAAAACCCTCGCAGACCTACCCGACATGTGGAACTTCGCCGTGGTCCTCACTGTTTGCGACAGCGCAAACGAAGCGTGTCCCGCTTATCCTGCTCGCACGACCCGCTTGCACGTCTCATTTCCTGACCCTTCAGGCGAATCTTTGGACCGCTGGCGTGATGTTCGTGACGCTTTAAGAATGAGCTGCAAAACGCTTGTTGAAACGCTCAAAGCTGGTGATACTCCCACCGAGAAAGCGCTCAACCCGCAAGCGACGACGTGAGCCTAAGAATCTGGTTGGCAGAACTTATCGGTACGTTTGCGCTTGTATTCGTAGGCGTCGCAGCGATAGCGTCAGGAGCAAGTAGTTTAGCGGTTGCGCTCGCTTTCGGCCTGACGGTTTCGGTGATGATTGCGGCCGTTGGAGCCCTCTCCTTCGCCCACTTCAATCCCGCTGTGACCGTTGGTTTTTGGGTGATGAGGCGCGTGAGCTTTCGAAACCTCTTACTCTACTGGAGCGCTGAACTTTCAGGGGCGGTGCTGGCTGTGCTCTTACTGCGAACGACTTATGGTTCAGAACGCCTAGACGCCGTTCGCTACGGCGCGACACTGCTTGCGCCCGAGGTATCCACTGCACAAGGCGTCGCCACAGAGGTTGTGCTAACGTTCTTTCTGATGTTTGTCATTGCTACTTGCGTCATCCAGAAACAGGCTCAGGCGGGTCTCTATATCGGTTTTACCGTAGCCTTGTGCGCGGTTGCGGGTGGCACGCTGACGGGCGCGTCCATGAACCCTGCGAGGAGCTTTGCACCCGCACTTTTTGCAGGAAGTTGGTCACAGCACTGGCTCTATTGGTTTGCGCCTATACTTGGAGCGATTTTGGCCTCGCTTATAGCAACGTATCTGTGGCAGCCTAAACCTAAGCTGGAAGCGGGGCAAAGTTCGGCGTTACAGCGAGTTAGTGATTCGAAAAGGGTATAGCTTAGAGAAGAAAGCTGCTTAGAGGCTACAATAAAAATATGGAAGTCTACTTAGGCACCGGTGGCTACTCCAACGACGACTGGCTCGGCAAACTCTACCCAGAAGGCACAAAATCTGCGGATTACTTGAACATCTACGCCCAACACTTCAACGCCGTCGAACTCAACAGCAGCTTTTACGCCATCCCAGGGCTCAAAGCCTTCGAGGGCATGGTGCGCAAGAGCGAGGCGAAGGTGCGCTTCGCGGTGAAGCTCAACAAGGTGATGACGCACGATAGAAAGGCGGACGGGGAGCTTTATAAGCGGATGCTCGAGTCCGTCCAACCTTTGCGCGACGCCGGAATGCTCGGCCCCTTCTTAGCGCAGTTCCCCTACTCCTTCCACCGCACCCCCGAAAACCGCAAGTATCTCGCGGGCTTAGTCGAGCACTTCAAGGACGAGCGCTTAGCCGTCGAGTTTCGCAATCAGCAGTGGGATATGGATGAGGTGCGAGACAGCTTCAAGGAGATGGGTCTCGTTTACGTCAGCGTGGACTACCCGCAGGTGAGCGGAATGCCTGCGCCGCAGCTCTACCTCACCTCGGACACGGCGTATCTGAGGATGCACGGGCGCAACGAGAAGAACTGGTACGGCGCGGACAGCGCGGCGGAGCGGCACGACTATCTCTACGACAAGGACGAACTGCGCGAATGGGTCGTGGATATTTTGGCGCGGCAAGACAAACTCAGCCAAGTCTACATCATGATGATGAACACGACGAAAGGTCACGCCCTTAAAAACTTGGCGACGCTCAAGACGCTCTTTGAAGAGGGTGGCGTTGAGGTGGGTATCAATCCCTAGACCCGCATTGGCTCCCTCGAGCCATCCCTACACCGAATACTTATGAGGCGGAAGGCTTTCTCGAGCCACCCCTATCCTGTTAGACTGGGCAGCGACACTCGAGTGAGATAGTTCACGCGCTGCACCGTCCTTGTAGTGCGGTTTCTATCTCGTGAACGAATCTATAGGAGGTTGGGTGACGTGAGCGATATGTGGTGGGGTCTATAGCAGGATGACCGTAATTTTATGAACGCACAGATACTTCTTTTCGCGGCGGTCTTTTCGCCCTTTGTCGCGGCGCTGCTCGCGCCCTTAGTAGCGACGGTCCTCAAGGCGAGAACGGGGCTCTTGCTCGCGCTTTCGTTTGTACCGGGGCTCTGGCTGGCGACGCTTTCGGGCGCGGCGAAGTCAGGGAATCCGGCGGTGGCGAATCTCGAGTGGGTGCCCGGCATCGACCTAGCCCTCACCTTCCGCGCGGACGGTTACTCTCTGCTGTTCGCGCTCGTCGTCTCGGGCATCGGCACGCTGATTATGCTTTACGCCTCGGCGTACTTGGGTAAGGGCGAGCGCTACGGGCGCTTTTACAGCTACCTCTTGCTCTTTGGCGGCGCGATGATGGGGCTCGTACTGACGGATAACTTAGTCGCGCTGTTCGCCTTTTGGGAACTGACCTCGATTGCATCGTTCCTACTTATCGGCTACTGGGACTTCCGCAAGGCGTCGCAAGACGGGGCGATGAAGGCGATGCTGATTACCGCCATCGGCGGCTTGGCGCTTCTGGTCGGTGTAGTGCTTCTGAGCATCGCAGGCGGCAGCGGGCAGCTCTCGGAACTTGATTTAGTGGCGATTCAAGAATCACCGCTTTTCTTCCCTGCCGCTTTACTTCTCCTTTTGGCAGCCATGACCAAGTCGGCGCAAATTCCCTTTCACCTCTGGCTGCCCACCGCGATGGAAGCGCCCACACCGATTTCGGCTTACCTGCATTCCGCGACGATGGTCAAGGCGGGCGTGCTTTTGGTGGCGAAGTTAGGACCCTTTTTTGTCGGCACGGTGTTCTCGACTGCCCTTCTGTTCATCGGTCTGGCGACGATGTTCTGGGGTTCGTATCTGGCAATTCGCCAGTACGACCTCAAAGCGCTCCTGGCGTACTCGACGGTCTCGCAGTTAGGCATCTTGATGGCGCTTTACGGCGCGGGGCACCCCTTCGCGGCGACCGCGCACCTCATCAACCACGCGGCGTTCAAGGCGACGCTCTTTATGGTGGTGGGCATCATCGACCACGAGACGGGCAGCCGCGACCTGCGCAACCTCTCGGGGCTGATGCGCAAATTTCCCGTCGTGTTCGCGCTGGCACTGCCCGCGACGCTTTCGATGGCGGGGTTGCCTCCTTTCGGCGGCTTTATCTCCAAGGAGCTTTTCTACGAGGAGATACTGCATGAGGGTGTTTTACCGATGGTTATCGCGGTGACGGGCAGCATGATGACGTTCGCGTACAGCTTGCGCTTTTTGGATGTCTTCTGGGGCGAGTTGAAGATGGAGAAGCCCGACGTTCACCGCCCCTCGGTGAGCTTCTGGCTGCCCGTCACGCCGCTCGTCTTGGGCGTGCTCGCGTTCGGTCTTCTGCCCGTCACCGCGACGTGGCTCACGAACCTCGCCGCGCCGTCCTTGGGTTTCGAGCCGCACGACCTCTACCTCTGGCACGGTTTTTCGCTCGTGTTGTGGCTTTCCGTCCTCACGTGGGCAGTCGGCTTCGCGATCTACTGGTTTCAAAAACGCTTCACCTCGGTGCAGGAGGCGCTCACGCCTTCGTGGAACGTCAACACCATCTACTACGCCTCGGTGCGCGGCTTGGAAGGGCTCTCCAACTTCGTTACGAACCACACGCAGAACACGAGTTTCGCCAACCACGTGCGCCTCATCTGGATTCCCTTTGCGCTGGCGGGGCTCGTGCTCGGGTGGCGCTTTATCTCTGCGGATTTCTTGTCGCAACTCAATCCGGTGCCGTTGGAGTTCATCGTGCCTTCTCTCTTGGTACTTTCGGGCGCGGGGGGGCTGCTGGTCTCGAGAACCCGCCTCAGCGCTCTTATCTTCATGGGTTTAGCAGGGCTCTCGTCGGCGGCGATTTTCGTCATGCTCCGCGCCCCCGACTTAGCCCTGACGCAGCTTCTCATCGAGACGGTCACGGTCATCTTGTTCTTGGCGGTCTTTCGCTATTTGCCGCAGCTCACGCGCTACACGCGCTCTAAAGCGAGCACCGCGTTCGACACGCTCCTGGCGTCGTCCGTGGGGCTGACGGTCTTCACCACGCTCGTCGCGGTGCAGACGCCCATCGCCGAGCGGCTCAAGGACTGGTTTTTAGAGAACAGCAAGAAGGGCGGCGGCGGCAACAACGTCGTCAACGTGATTCTGGTGGACTTTCGCGGCTACGACACGATGGGGGAGATTACCGTGCTCGCCGTCGTAGGCGTGTCGGTCTACGCGCTCCTCAAGATGAAAACCGCACCTATAGCAGAAGACGCATCACGAGAAGAGAAGGGGGACGAAGGTGGCTGACCAACCCGTAAAAGGTAGTGACCATAAGGGCGAGCAGGGCGTCGGCGCGACGACGGACCACCTAGAAATCTTCTTCCGCACCTTTACGCGGCCCGTCATCTACGTGCTCGTTCTACTAGGCTTGCACCTCTTCTTGCGCGGTCACGGCTCGCCGGGGGGCGGCTTTATCGCGGGGCTCGTCATCGCGGTGGCGGCGCTTTTGTCGCGCATCGTGTTAGACCGCCCCCTCGTGCGCGGCTCGCCCAGCGCCCTCATCCCCTGGGGGTTACTTTTAGCCTTCGCGACGGGCGTCGTGCCGCTCTTTCTCGGTTTGCCCTTCCTGACGAGCGCCTACGGCTACCTGACATGGCCCCTCATCGGCGAGTTCGAGTGGGCGACGGCGGTGCTCTTTGACGCGGGCGTCTTTATGGTGGTGGTAGGCTCGACCTTGACCATCATCGAGCTGCTCGCGGGCAACACCGATGAGACCCTGAGCGATTATGGCGAGATGGACCCTGGGACGCTTCAAGCGCACCCCGACATGAAGGAGAGCGCCCAATCCGATCAGCAAAACGCACCGGAAGGAACCGATTAGATGGAACTCCTCTTACCGCTGCTCGCCGCTGTTTTAGTCGGCACGGGCGTGTTTCTCGTCCTGTCGCGGGCGATGATTCGCCTTATTATCGGGCTTTCCCTGATTGCGTATGGTGTCAACATCAGCATCTTGCTGGTGACGGGCATGGAACTCAACGCGCCGCCCCTTTTGGGCGCAGGCGAGACCTACGTGGACCCCTTGCCCCAAGCCCTCATCCTGACCGCTATCGTCATCGGCTTCGGCACGACGGCGCTCCTTTTAGTTCTCTCGGTGCGGGCGTACCAAGCGACGAACACCGACCACGTGCAAGAACTCATTGATAAGCCCGACCCGGTTAGACCGCAGCACGTCTACGCCGACCCTGAGCAGCCTTCGATTTCACCCGAAACCACGAAGTCAGATTCGGGTAAGGCAGATTCGAACGAGCCCGCCTCCAAGGGCGAGATGGACGAGGCGGCAGATTGAACCTCGTTAGCCTCCCCATCCTCATCCCGCTATTTTTAGGTATCGTGCTGCTCGTCGTTCAGGGGCACCGCGCGAGGACCGCCGTCGCCGTGCTCGGCAGCGCCGTGACGCTCGCGGTCAGCGTACTTATCTTCATGCGCACCCTCTCGGGCGAGGTGCTCGTCTTGCAGATGGCGGACTGGCCCGCGCCCTTCGGCATCTCCGTCGTGGCGGACGGGCTCACGGGCATCATGCTCGTGTTGTCGGGCACCGTGTCGCTCATCTGCGTGATTTTTGCCTCCTCGAGCTTCCAACACACCCCGAGGAGGGGGCAGACGGCGCTCTTAAACCGCGCCCGCGAATCCTTCGGCGCACACGCGCTCCTCCAGTTCCTTTTCATGGGCGTCCACATGTCCTTCTTGACGGGCGATCTGTTCAACCTCTTCGTCTCGTTCGAGGTCATGCTCATCGCCTCGTACGGGCTCCTCATCATCGGCGGCGAGGTGGCGCAGCTCCGCGAAGGCTTCAAGTACGTCGTCATCAACCTCGTCGCCTCGGCGATTTTCGTCGTCGCGGCGGGCTTTTCGTACGGGCTTTTTGGGACGCTCAACATGGCGGACATCGCGCAGCGTTTGGAAGGGGTCACGGACCCCCGCGTGACCGTCGTCGCCCTCATGCTCGCGCTTGTCTTCGCGACTAAAGCAGCCGTCTTCCCGCTCGGCTTCTGGCTGCCGTACAGCTACCCGGTGCCGCCGTCCGCCATCAGCGCCTACTTCGGCGCGATTTTGACCAAAGTCGGCGCGTACGCGCTCATTCGCGCCTTTACGCTCATGTTCCCTGACCAGACGCTCCTGCAGAGCGTCCTCTTGGCGCTCGCGGCGGTGACGATGGTGGTGGGCGGCTTCGGCGCGATTTCGCAGCAGCGCTGGCGTTACCTCCTGTCGTTCGCGAACGTGGCGAGCGTCGGGTACATCGTGATGGGTACCTTTGTCGGCACGGAAGCCGCGCTGAGCGCGACGCTCTACTACTTCATCAACTCGGTCTTGGTCATCTTTGCGCTCTTCTTAATTGCAGGGTTGAGTGAGAAGCTCGGCGGGCAAAACTACTACAGCGAAGGGCATTTGGCGTCGTACCCGTTTCTCGGCGCGGGCTTTTTCATCGGGGCGATTGCGCTGGCTGGCTTGCCGCCACTGAGCGGTTTTATCGGCAAGTTCGGACTCGTGCAGGCACTCCTCGCGGACGGCGGAGCGCTCAACGCTTGGGCGGTGGCGGCGGCGATGGTCTCGAGCTTCCTCCTTTTATATGCGGGCTTATCCATCTGGCGCAACTTCTTCTGGGGCGAAAGCGACGCCGTGCACCGCGTGAGCTTGCCGAGGGGGATGTCCATTGCGACAGGGTCCGCAGTGAGCCTCATCGTCGTCCTGACGGTGCTGAGCGGTCCCGTTTATAACGCTACCGAGCGTGTCGCGGCGCAACTTAGTAACACCAGCGAGTACATCACCGCTGTGCTAGGTGACGCAGACCAAGCAGGTAATGAACCGGCAGAACAAGCGGAGGCTAGAAGTGAATGACATTTTAGCAGTCGTCCTCATCACGCTCCTCTGGGTTTTTATCATCGGCGCAGGAACGGTGGAGTCCGCCCTCTTCAACCTGCTCGTCGGGCTCGTGCTGGGTTTACTCCTCATCAGCCTCGTCAGCAGCAACGAACGCTCCTTCCCGCGCAAGCTCGTGGCGTTCGGGCGCTTTGTTCTCTCCTTTACCAAAGAACTCGTCATCGCTAACCTCATTATCGCCAAGCTCACCTTGCAGCCCAAGTCCGCTTTCGACACCAACGTCATCGCCGTTCCCATCCGTGTAGAGAGCGACGCCGCGATCTCGCTCCTCTCCGCGACGATCACCCTCTTACCCGGCACCGTGGCGATGGGGGTATCCAATGACCGCAAACAGCTCTACGCGCACGCGATGGGCGCGAGTTTGGAGGACGCTAAGGAGAGCGTGACGAAGATGGAGACGCTCATTATGGGGTTTATGAAGTAGCAGGTATTATCTGGTCACAGACGCTATGAGTAGAGAAGCCACCGCTTAGCTCATACGTTTATAGATGATACCCGTGCTAGCCGAACTACCAAAAATTGCTTTAGCTATTAGCCGTCAGCTTTTAGCTAACAGTTAATAGCTAAAAGCTTCTTTAGAAAGGAACGCATGGTTTTTATCGCACTGGTCTGTTTAATTATTTCCTTCGGTCTCGGCACCTACCGCGTCTTGAAGGGTCCAACCGTCGGCGACCGCATCGCCGCGTTCGACTTTTTAGCCGTGAATTTGGCGCTTTTGATCGTCGTGGTGGCGCTCAGGACGGGGTACTCGAGCCTCCTAGACGTCGCCCTACTCGTCTCCATCTTGGGCTTTTTGGGCACCGTCGCCCTCGCCCGCTACTTGCTCTCGGGCAAGGTGATGAAATGAAGCGTACCGCGCCTCTACTCACGGTTACTCTGCTCCTCGCGTCGGCGGGCTACGCCCAGTCCGAAACGACGATAGACCGGAGTGCGCCCTACTTCATCTTCGATTTACTCACCCTCATCGGCAGCTTTTTCATCCTTGTGGGCGCACTCGGCATGTTCCGCTTCCCTGACTTCTACACGCGCCTGCACGCCTCGACGAAGGTCGTAACGCTCGGCGGTTTCGGCATCTTTCTTGGCTCCGCGCTCGTCTTTAACGATACCCTGGCGACGACGCGGCTGCTGCTTATCGCGATGTTCTTTCTGCTCACTGCGCCCCTATCGGGCTACATGGTGGCGCGTTCGGGCTATCTGCACGGTCTCACCATCTACGAAGAGGAGAATAGCGTGGACGAATGGGACGCCTGCGGCAGCGAAGGGGCGGAGCCCTCGGAGGAGAACGTGAAGGCGTAAGGTTGTAGGGTAACTTGCGGATAGGCAGAGGAAACCTCTCCAGCGTTTGAAAGGCGAGAGGTGGAGCCGTCCTTCTTAAAAGTTGAGAGGTTTAGTTCGACTTCCAACCGCTCGACCAGAAAACTACCCTGAACCATAACCCTGCCTGGTGTAGAATCGACTCTTGTGGTGCATAGTTCGCTGTATAAAAGTCTATTATGCGACTTCACATTATTTCATACCGACTTCACACTTCGCGTTTTCGGTAAAAAACTTCACAAAAACGTAAAATAATTACTGTAAAATTGTGTGAGAAAATCTATATGTACAACCATCACGCGGTGAAGTGAAGTGTAAGAAAAAACGCGGAAAGTGCGGCGGACAGCGAATTTATCAACATTCCCCTGTGTACGAAAAAACCCTGATGTAAGATATTTAACGTGAAAAACGCCACACAAAGGGGGCACGGGTAGGGTAGACTTTCCCCATGATGCAAGATTACCCAAGCTTAGTGTGGCACCTGAAAAACACGCAGCTCTTCGAAGACCTCTCCGAAGACGAACTCGAGGAACTCTCGCGCATCACCCCGTACAAGCGCTTTAAGACGGGCGACATCATCTACCACATGGAAGACCCCGCCGACGCGCTCTACTTCGTCCGCGAGGGCATGGTCAAAATCTCCATGTACTTCCCGAACGGTAAAGAGATGATCTTAGCGCTTTTCGGCAAGTACGATACCTTCGGTGAACTCTTGCTCCTCCCGAGCGAGCGCCGCCCCAACCAAGCCGAAGCGGTCATGGACACCACGCTCATCGTCTTGCCCGAGAGCGACTTCCAGCGCCTCTTGCAGCAGCAGCCCCGCATCGCCATGAAGTTCATGCAGGTCATGTCCACGAACCTCTGGCAAGCCCAGACCCGCTTCGCGGAAGTCGGCGCGTTCGACGCACCCGGACGCTTAGCCAATCTGCTCCTCCGCTTAGCTCATGACTTTGGCTACGAAGGCGACCGCGGCACGGTCATCGACCTCAACCTCACCCAGCAAGACCTCGCCAAGATGATCGGCGCGACCCGCGAGACCGTCTCGCACTGCTTGGCTCGCCTCTTAGAGTACGGTGCAGTCCGCCGCCGCCGTGCACCGATTGCGGTGAATATGGATAAGTTGCAGCAGTTTTTAGATGAGGCTAGTGAGTAAAGCAGGTCTCAGCCCCTGGGCTAGCGGAACCTCATCTGGTCACAAACGCTCTGGGTGTTTAAGCTGCCAGATTAGCACGCACTTTCAGAGATGATTTCTGCGTGATACAAACTTAGCATCAGGGCGCATCTGTTTCGGCAGGTGCGCTTTTTTGTGGTTGGGGCTCGAGTCGTGCTAAACTACTAAAAAGTGACCACTAAGGAGCCACTATGCGCAAAGTAGGCATCAAAGAATTTAGGGATAACGCGACGAAGCTGCTTGCAACGGGTGAGACGATGCTGATTGAGCGGCATGGACACCCTGTAGGCTACTTTATTCCAGTCAAGAAGAAAGACGAGGCGGAGATAGAGAAGACCACGGCGCGTTTAGAAGCGCTCATTCAACGCGCTATGGATGAAAGTGGCTTGACCGAGGACGAGTTGGCAGACCTCTTTACAATCAAGCGAGACAATGCGTTTAGTCGTTGACGCTAATATTCTTGTTGGGGAACTTCTGAAAGCGAAAGGTAGAAAACTTATAGCGGGTAAAAGGCTCGAGCTTTTCCTAGCCGCAAAAGTGTGGGAAGAGGCTCAGCATGAACTCCGTAAACGTGTCGATATTGTTGCAGAGCGAAAGAAGCTTTCTGAGGAAATAGCTACAGCGATACTCGCGGTTGCCGCAACTTCAGCGGAGCAGCGGCTTACCGTATCTGACGAGATAGAGTACAGCCATTTCAAAGATGAAGCTTTGACCCGCATTCCGCGTGACCCCGATGACTGGCACTCGGTAGCACTCGCTCTAGCCATGAGGGCTAATATTTGGACGCAAGACAAAGATTTCCTAGGCTGCGGCGTAGTGACATGGACGAGTGACACGCTTAGAGCAAAGTTAGGTGCAACGTAGCTGAATCCTGAGTGGTGGGACGAAGGTTTCACGAAAAGGCGGTGAAGATGAAACGGCGGCTGAAAACGAAGTACGTGCACGAAGGGCAATACGTAGCAGAGGTTGAAGTCACATTCGTTGAGGACGAAACCGGTTGGTCGCCCCTCTTGAGCGTCGAGGATGCGTACAGATTGGACGACGTGAGAGATGCGCTTCGCCAGAACGATTTAGACTCGGCGGCTCGGTATGGGCAGATTTATGAGCTTCGCCCTGTCGCACAACCTTGATGGAGCGTCTTGAGGTGTCAAAACACTGACGCCTTTCTGCATTCTTTTACAAAATTTACAATTTCTTTTGCAGCGGTTTCTGGCGATAAAGTTGAAACATCAAGGTCAAATACATGCTCATGCGGTGGGCTGTAAACTTCTTCGTTTTCATTACGGTACTTCGCCGCAACAGCATTTATCGATTTATAGCGAGCTTTTCGGTCATCTCTTACGATTCTTTTGGTTATTTCCTCTGTGCTACAAGCCAAACGCACCACGACAAAAAGACTCGAGCGTAAGGTCGCAATCTCGAGTATCTGATTGTAAACCACGATGTCTTTGGGTCGCCCTGTAGAAGCGTTGGTGAAGATAAAGCTATACTCGGGAGGTGAAAGCGTTGCAATCGTTTCGAAAACAGCCGCGCGAATTTGTCTTACTCGGTGCCATACACCTGATGGCAAGGTATTCTTTCCGTCCGTATGTATCACGCTAAAAATTGGATTGTTGATACTGTGATTATCCACCAATTTTGCACCCGTTAAAGCAGCAAGCGCTTTGCCGATGGTGTATTTACCAACTCCTTCGTGACCCAAAAGATAGATGATGGTGTTTTTCATGCAATCAGTGTACCCGTAGTGCTTGTCAGTTACTTTGGTATCGCTATAGCGTATCATCTAACCCCCTCACCCGCTCCAACCTCCAATGCTTGTTTTCTTTCTCTGCCATTACGTACAATACCTTTATGAGCAACGACTCGAGCCACCTACTAAAACGAATCACCATCAACCCCGAACAGTGCGGAGGACGCCCTTGCATCAGGGGTATGCGGATTCGTGTCATTGATGTGCTCGACTTGCTGGCTGCTGGTCTATCTCACGAGCAAGTTCTTGAGGAGCTACCCGACTTAGAAGCTGAGGATATTACCGCCTCGCTCATGTTCGCGTCACGGAGATTAGACCACCCCGTGCTCGCAGCTTGATCTTTCGGGCGTGACCTTTTGGATTGACGCGCAACTCTCACCTGCGTTAGCACCTTGGCTCACTGAGACCTTCGGCGTAGAAGCCTATTCGGTTAAATTTCTCGGCTACCGAGACGCAGCAGATAAGGTGATTTTTGGAGCTGCTAGGGAAGCGTCTGCTGTGGTCATCACTAAAGACGCTGATTTTGTTGCGATGCTCGAGCAGTACGGTCCACCTCCCCAAATTATCTGGCTAACCCTCGGCAATACGACGAATACCCATCTGAAGTTCGTACTGAAGAGGACGTTTGAGAAGGCTTTGGTGCTGCTCGAATCAGGTGAAAACCTCGTGGAGATAGGTGACTTGCCTTGAGGTTTTCAGTTCACTTTCCGTTTAAAACGCCTTTCAACCACCTCACCTGCTCCAACCTCTGAAAACTTTCTCCACCCTCATGATTGTTATAGGGATAAACGCGAATATCTTTCTCCCCCGCGTAGTGGTTGTGCGCTGCAAAAACCGTCGAAGGCGGACAGGTGAGGTCCATCAGCGCGGCGGAGAAGAGGGCTTTAGCTTTGGCTCTCGAGGCGAAGTTCACCCCATCGAAGTAGCTAAGCGTTTGAAATACCGTCTCCACCTTATCGCGGTGGATTTTGCAAAAGTGCGCGATTTCGGAGTAGGGCGTGTTATCTGTAATCTCAGTGGCGCGGCGGTAGTGACATAAGAAGGGCACGTCGGGCATGACGGCGCTGACCTCTTGGACAAGTCCAGCAACGGCTAGTGAAACGCCGCCGCCTTGACTCGCACCTGTAACAATAAGTTTGCTCGAGTCGACCTCTTCGCGTTCCTTCACCGCGTCCAAAGCGCGTACAGCGTCTATGAATAAACGGCGATAATAGTACGTCTCGGGGTCTAAAACTCCTAAAGTCATGAAGCCGGGGTGGTGAGGGCTCGAGCCCTCGTGTAAATCCGGCGTATCCCCTTGCCGCCACGCGCTCCCCTGACCTCTCGTGTCCATCACAAAGTAGGCGTAACCCATGCTCGCCCAGAAGAGCCAGTCCGTAGGAAAGCCGCGTCCACCGCCGTAGCCGATGTACTCGATAATGCAGGGAAGAGGTGCGCGGCGCTGCTTCGGGAGTAGAAACCAGCCCTTGATTCTTTGCCCGCCGTAGCCCGAAAAGGTCACGTCGAAGGTATCTATGGTGACTAAATTGTAATCTACGGGCTCAAAAACCGCGTTGAGGTCGAACTGACGTGCTTCTTCTAATGAACGCTGCCAAAAGGTATCGAAGTCGTCTGGCTCTTGGCGCGGCGGCTTATAAACTTGGAGTTCTTCTAACGGGAGGTCGAAGCGCATGGAGTCCTCGAGATTATCTTTACTATAGCAGGTATCATCTGGTCAGAAACACCCTTAGTGAGAGATGAACAGTCTAGCACGCACTTCGAGGGATGATATTTGCGCTCAACTGTCTCAGTATGTCGTGGAACTGCTACTATTTGCAGCATGGCGCTAAGATAGCATTTTGAAAAGCTCGAGGCTAAGCGCGTTCGCACGACGCCGTATAGTGTGGACATGAAAATTATCAACACGAGAGGTGTCGCGTGAGCGTTCTTGTCGGGGTAGACACGGGCGGAACATTTACGGATATCGTCTGGTTTGAAAGAGGTGAGCTGCGCGTTCACAAGGTGCTGTCAACGCCAGAAGACCCGTCTAAAGCGATTTTAGAGGGCTTAAAGGCGTTGGGGACGCTGGGCGAGTTGGACGCTTTAGTCCACGGCTCGACGGTGGCGACGAACGCCGTATTGGAGCACCGAGGTGCACGAACGGGGCTCATCGCGACGGCGGGCTTTCGGGATGTTTTAGAGATAGGACGCCAAACTCGCCCTAAACTTTACGACTTGCGCCAGGAGAAGGAGCCGCCTTTGGTGCCGCGTGAACGCCGCATCGAGGTCACGGAGAGGTTGAACGAGCGCGGCGAGGTGATGACGGAATTAGATGAAGCGTCGTTGGAAAAAGCCGTCCAAGCGTTGAAAGATGAAGAGGTCGAGTCTGTCGCCATCTGCTTGCTCTTCAGCTTCACGAATCCTGAACACGAGCAAGAGGTCGCCAAAGCTGCGAAGTCTCTAGGTGTGCCTATCTCCGTTTCCTCCGAAGTCGTCCCCGAATTTAGAGAATACGAACGCACCAGCACAGTCGTTCTGAACGCTTACGTCGCGCCGGTGATGGGGCGGTATTTGGAGCGGCTCGAGGGAGCACTACCCAACAAGCTTCCCTTCCGGGTGATGCAGAGTAACGGGGGGTCTATCTCGAGCCAAACGGCGCGTCAAAACGCCGCCCGCACCCTCTTGTCCGGTCCGGCGGCGGGCGTCGTCGGCGCGGCGTTTGTGGCGGGCGCGTCTGGATTCGACAAGGTCATCAGCTTCGACACGGGCGGCACCTCTTCGGATGTGGCGCTGATTGACGGTGAGCTGAGCGAGACGACGGAAGGTAAAGTAGGCGGCTATCCCTGCAAGCTGCCGATGATCGACATTCACACGGTTGGGGCGGGCGGCGGCAGCGTGGCGTGGTTCGACGCGGGCGGGGCGCTCCGCGTAGGTCCAAAGTCGGCGGGCGCGGAGCCGGGACCGGCGGCGTACGGCAACGGGGGCGAGGAGGCGACGCTCACAGACGCGAACGTGGTGTTGGGGCGGCTCTTACCCGATAACTTTCTGGGCGGGGAGATGAGGCTCGAGCAAGAGGCAGCAAAAAGAGCGGTTGAGAAAATTGCAGAGAGGTTGGGGACCTCTTCCGAAGACGCCGCACTCGGCATCGTCCGCGTGGCGAATGCGAACATGGAGGCGGCGATTCGCGTCATCACCGTGGAGCGCGGCGTGGACCAGCGCGAATGTACGCTCACGGCGTTTGGCGGGGCGGGACCGCTTCAAGCGTGCGAACTCGCCTCCGCTCTAAGTATTCCCAAAGTTCTTATCCCCAACGCGGCAGGCGTTTTATCCGCATTAGGGATGCTCGCGGCGGACGTGAAAAAGGACTACGTGCAGACCGTGATGCGCCCCGCGGACGAAGCGCAAGAAGAGGTCGAGAGGACGTTTGAAGGGTTGTACGAACAGGGAAGAGGTGAGTTGGAGCACGAAGGGTTTTCGGATGAGGAGATGGCGTTGGAGCCCTTCTTAGACTTGCGCTATCAGGGTCAATCCTTTGAGTTGGTCGTGCCCTATGAAGGCGATGTGAAAAATGCGGTAAAGGTTTTTCACGACGCCCACGAACAGCGCTTTGGTCACAGCAACGAAGAGGAGCGGGTGCAAATTGTCAACGCGAGATTGAAGGCGAAAGCGAGCGCGGAGAAACCGGAGCTTCCCACAGAAGAGGTCTCGGAGCGTGAGGCGGAACCCAGCAGCGTGCAAGAGGTTGTGTTCGAAAAAGAGGGAGAGGTTGAGCGGTTGAAAACAGGTATCTTTGAACGTGATGACTTAAAGCCGGGCGCACGCTTTGATGGTCCCGCCGTCGTCACACAGTACGACACCACAACCGTAATTCCTCCAGGCTGGCACGCGAAAGTAGACGCCGTCAAGAACCTCATCATCGAAGTTGGAGAAACGGCGTGAGCAAAGCGAAAGTAGACCCAAAAGTCACACCTGTAAGCTTAGAAATCTTTCGCAGCAGCTTGACCGCCATCGCCGAGGAGATGGGCGCGGTCTTGACACGCACCTCGTACTCGCCCAACATCAAGGAGCGGCGCGACTTCTCCTGCGCGATTTACGACGCGGACGCTCGCATGATTGCGCAGGGGGCGCATATGCCCGTGCACCTCGGCTCGATGCCCGACTCGGTCACGGCGGCGGTGGAGGTTTTCGGCAAGCTGGACGAGGGCGATGTGGTGGCGCTTAATGACCCCTTTTTGGGTGGGACGCACTTACCGGACATCACCGTTGTTTCGCCGATGTACGTGGAGCTGGATAACGAAAAGGTCTTCATCGGCTACGCCGCGAACCGCGCCCACCACTCGGACGTGGGCGGTATGTCGGCGGGCTCGATGCCGAAAGCGACGGAGTTGTATCAAGAGGGCATCATCATTCCGCCGACGAAACTCTACGAAGCAGGTAAGGCGAACGAGGGCGTGTTGGGGCTCATCTACCGCAACGTGCGTACGCCAGGCGAGCGGCGCGGGGACTTGAACGCGCAGATTGCGACAAACCGCACGGCGAACAAACGGTTGCAGGAGCTGGTTTCGAGGTGGGGTCTGGAGACCGTCCGAGCCCACGTGGACGAACTTATCGCCTACACCGAGCGCTTGACGAGAAGCGCCTTGGAAGAGGTCCCCGACGGTGAATATAGCTTCGAAGACGCCCTAGACAGCGACGGCGTCACGGATGATGTCGTCCCTATCCGCGTCAAACTAACTGTACAAGGAAGCGACCTCACCGTGGACTTCACAGGCAGTAGCCCTCAGGTGCGCGGCAACGTGAACACGGTGGCGGCGGTGGCGAAGTCGGCGGCCTACTATGTGGTGCGCTGTCTCATGCCTGAGGACGCGCCGACGAACCACGGAACGTTTGCGCCCGTCGAGGTTATCGCGCCAAAAGGAACCGTGGTAAACGCGCAAGAACCCGCCGCTGTCGCGCAAGGCAACGTCGAGACTTCGCAGCGCATCACCGATGTCGTCTTCGGCGCACTTGCCAAAGTGCTCCCCGAGAGAGTTCCGGCAGCGAGCCAGGGCACGATGAACAACGTGACGGCGGGCGGTGTGGACTCGCATACGGGTGCGACGTTTGCCTACTACGAGACGATGGGTGGCGGCATGGGCGCGCGTCCTCACATGGACGGGCTCTCCGGCGTCCACACGCACATGAGCAATACGCTGAATACGCCCATCGAGGCGTTCGAGTACGCCTATCCGATGCGAATTACAGCGTATCGGCTGCGCAGTGATTCTGGCGGAAAAGGCGAAGCGAGAGGGGGCGACGGTTTAGAGCGCGAGTTGACCTTCGAAGTGCCTGCCGACGTGACGATTTTAAGCGAGCGGCGCAAGCGGTCGCCTTATGGTCTGCAAGGCGGGCAAGCGGGGGCGAGAGGTGAGAACAGGCTTTACCGAAACGGTGAGGAGAAAAAGCTCGAGGGCAAAGTGAGTTTTCGGGCGGAGCCCGGAGACCGTTTGGTGATTGCCTCGCCGGGCGGGGGCGGCTGGGGTGAGGAGGGTGAGAGTTAGGCTCGAGAATTGCAACAGAGTCAAAACGTACTTAGGAATGCGCCACTAACAGCGCCTCGAGGCGATCAATCAGCACCTCGACGTTGCCAACGACCTGTTGAGGGTCACGGTAGGTGAGCAGCGCGGTGACGTCTTCTCTCATCCTCTCTGGTTTCAGCCTTAGTTCTTCAGCATAGGTGAGTTGCCGCTTCGCGCCGGAGTGCAGGGCTCGGTTGAGCGCGAAGACGACGTCGAAATAGCTGTCGAGCAGGGCGTCGATGCGGCTGTGGACGAAGACGAGGTCATCACGCGCGGTAGCCGCTGCTATCTGTTTGGGGTGCGCCGCCAAACTCCCCCGGAGCAGGGCGAAGTTCGTTTTGATGATGGCGTGGGCAAGTGCGTCGGGATAGGGGACGTCCGCTGACCTTTGAAGTGACGCCGCCCGTCCTTCGCGGTCAAATAAAATTTTAGCCGTACGAATCGCGTGCCAGCGGCTCGTGCTGAAACCCATCTGGGCGCGGTTGTTGCGGAATAAGTCCTCGAGATAGTCGATTTCCCAGTCGAGCTTGCGGTACATCGCTTCGACTTTAGTGCCGCTCTCTCGCTCGAGCCAAAAGTCCTCGACCTCCCAAAAAGGATTGTCGAGTTGTGCTTCTCTCGCCCTGGGTTTGGTAATGGAGGCTCGAGCCTCTACAGACAACGCATCCTGAGAATAGATGTAGAGGTCGATGTCGGAGTGAGCATTGGCTCGACCCGTCGCTTGTGAGCCGCCGAGCCACACGACTTCGACTTCACCAAGCTTGGCGAATTGCGCCGCGACGTCCTTAGCGGCATCATAAGGGTCATGGTTCTTCGTCATCCTCGATTTTACAGGTGTTATCCTCTATAGCAAGTATCATTTGGTTTGAGACGCTCTCACGATGTAGAACACCGTGTAGCACGCACATTTGAGAATGATACTTGCGCTATTCCAATCAGTACTTATGTTAATTGCTCTATTCAACCGAACTCGATCAAGGTTCCTGCCTCATCCAATAAAGACCAAACTTCTGATACTTACAACTGAGCTTTTATAGGGGGAAACGTGGCACACCAGAGCATCCAACCACCACCCAATATCATCACCATCTTCGGCGCAGGCGGCGACCTCACCTGGCGCAAGCTCGTTCCAGCTCTATTCGACCTCTACGCGGCGGGCTACTTGCCCGACGAGGTGAACATCATCGGCGTAGATATTCGGGAGTTTGACGACGCAGGTTTCAAGGCGCACGCGAAGGACGGCGTGAACAAGCACGCTCGCTATCAGAAGAAGATAGAGGAGACTTGGGAGGCGTTCGCGGAGAAGCTGAGCTATTTGCAGGGTGACTTCAGCCAAGCGGAGACCTATCAGGCGCTTGACAAGAGGTTGGAGGCGTGTGACCAAGCGTGGGGGCTCGAGGCCGATCACATCTTCTACTTGGCCACCGCGCCGACCTTTGTGGAGACCATCGCGGAAAACCTCAACGCGGCAGGGCTCTTAAACGACCACGTGCGCAGCCGCATCGTCGTGGAGAAACCGTTCGGGCATGACTTGGAGTCCGCTCGAGAGCTGAACCGCAAGCTCCTCAACATCTGTCCCGAGGAGCAGATTTACCGCATCGACCACTATCTGGGCAAGGAGACGGTGCAGAACATTCTCGCCTTTCGCTTTGCGAACGCCCTCTACGAGCCCATCTGGAACCGCAACTACATCGACCACGTGCAGATTACCGTGACCGAGAGCGTCGGCGTGGGGCACCGGGGCGGTTACTACGACCACGCGGGTGCGCTGCGCGACATGGTGCAGAACCACCTCATGCAGGTCTTCTGCCTCGTCGCGATGGAGCCGCCCGTCTCGTTCGGCGCGGACGAGATTCGCAGCCGCAAGGTGGACGTGCTGCGGGCGGTAAGGCCGCTCGAACTGGGGGACGTACCCGACATGGCGGCGCGAGGTCAATACGGCGACGGCTGGATCCACGGCGACCACGCCCCGGCGTACCGTGACGAGCCCGACGTGGCGGAAGGCTCCACGACGGAAACCTTCGCCGCGCTAAAACTCTACATCGACAACTGGCGCTGGCGCGGCGTGCCCTTCTATCTGCGTAGCGGCAAGCGGCTCAGCGAGCGCGTCTCGGAGGTGGTCATCCGCTTTAAGCCGGTGCCGCACCAAGCCTTTCCCGAGACGCTCTCCTCGCACTGGCAACCCAACGACCTCTTGATGTTTTTGCAGCCGAACGAGGGAATCGCCATTCGGATGCAGGCGAAGGTGCCGGGCCTAGAGATGCAGCTCGGCGGCGTGGACATGACGTTTAGTTACAAAAACGCCTTTCAGACTGCCTCACCCGAAGCGTACGAAGCCCTGCTCCTAGACGCCATGCGCGGCGACGCGACGCTCTTTATGCGCAGCGACCAGGTGGAGAAGGCGTGGGAAATCGTGATGCCTGTGCTGGAATATTGGCAGCGGAGCCCCGGTATCTCCACATACGACGCGGGCACGTGGGGACCGGACAGCGCTACCGAACTCATCGCGAGGGACGGACGTAGCTGGGTGAGACCGCAGCGGCTGGGCAAGGAATAGCCAAGCGCGCGTTTACTCGAGCCCCACCGCCCTACGCTTCGTCAGCGCCCGCCCGCTGATGAGCGGGCCCAGCACGAAGTAGAGGTAATAGGTGAGCGAGCGCCACACGAGCACGGTTGTCGAGACGAGTTGCGGGGTGGCGCGTCCGGCCAAGGCGAGCGAGAGCGCGCCCTCCATGTAGCCGCTCGCGCCCGGCGTCGGCACGGCGAAGGCGAAGGCGTGAATGAGGGTGCGGATGGCGAGCAGCTCGAGCTGCGGCACGCCGAGCTGCAAGGCGAGCGCGACCGCGTTGAGAAAGGCGAAGCTGACGACCCAAAAAAGCGCGGAGCAGGCGTGCATAGCGAGGTGAACGTACCAAGGTGCCCTGGCGAACGTGCGGCTCGCAGACTCCAAATTCGTGAGAAAAGTGCTGATCCTCTCCGCGTAGCGGCGCAGCCCAGGGAGCCGAAACAGGGCGCGAACCCCTTTGATAAAGAGGCGCAGGCGAAACGTCACGAGAAAGCTCAGCGAAAAGACAACCGTCGAGAAGAGCGCCACCAACCAGCCGAGCCCCGCCAAGGGTAAGGACGTCCCGACGTGCAGGAGGTAGAGAAAGGCGACGGGCACGCCCCAGGCGAAAAACGCCATGTCGAGCACCGTCACGAGCACGCTCGTCATCACTGCGTTTTGTAAGGGCACGTTGTAACGGGTCAGGAGCCAGGTGACGCCGAGCGCGTTGCCGCCTCCCGCTGGCGTAATGACCGAAGCGAAAATCCCGACGACGTGCGCTCTTACGCCTTGCCAGAGCGAGAGGGACGCGCCGCTCAGCCGCACGAGCAGCGCGGTGCGCCAACCGCCGACGAGCCAACGCAGGGCGAGCACGCTGACTAGGAGCGCGAGTTGGGGTATCCCCAACGTTCCTAACGTGCGCAGCGTCTCCCACTGAAAGGTCTCAGGGAGGATGAGATAGAGGCTGCCGAGGCCTAGAAAGAGGGAGATGAGGAGCGTTTGCCAGAATCTACGCACTCAGCTTATCCCCTGACCTAGAAGTGCCGGGTCGGGGCGGCGCGTCTCGGCGTAGTGGACGATGTAGCGGGCGACGCGCTCGGTCATGCCGGGAAAGTCGAAGGCTTGCGCTCGCAACTCGACTCGGGTGAGCTGTTCGGGTTCATGGTAGTAGCGGCTGAGCGTCTCTTCTAAGGTGTCCGCGGTCGGCACATAGCACCCGAGTTCGTGCGTTTCTAAAAAGCGGAGCATCCGGTTCTCGTTGCCGCCCGAGAGACGCGGCGCTAAGACCGGACGCCCCACCGCCAAGCTTTCAAATACTGTTGCCGGTCCGGTTTTACCGATGACGACGTCGCTAGCCGCTACAAAGTCCGCCACGTTGCTCACGAATCCTTGTGGGCATAGTAGAGGGTCACTGGCGCTCAAGCTGTCCAACGTGCGTTTCAGGGCGGCGTTGCGCCCCGCGATGACGACGATCTGAACAGGGAAGTCCAAGCTGCGCAGAGCGCGTATGAGCGCCGTAGGCTGCCCGCCTACCCCTTCGCCGCCCAGCAAGATGAGGCAGGTGAAGAGGTTTTTGAGCCCCAACGTCTCTCTGGCGCGCCCTTTATCGGGCGCGTGAATGAACGACTGCTTGACGGGGTAGCCGACCACGTCTATTTTGTCGCGGTTCACGCCGAGCCGCACTAACATCTCTTTGGCAACGGGCGAGCCGAGCATGAAGCGTTCGGCTTGCGGGTCGGCCCAGAGCGCGCTGGCGTCGAGCGTTGAAGTTTGAAAGGTGAGCACGGGAACGTCCAGAGCGAAGCGGCGCTGAGCCAGCGTCAGCGCTGTAGTGAGCCAGCCGTGATTGGCGACGATAAGTTTGGGGCGGCGCTCGCGTAGGCGCGCCGCAGCGGCCTCGGCGAAGCGGCGCAGCAGCGTGCGGTGCGCCCTGACGGTGAGACTCGGCATAGAGTCGATCAGGCGCTGTCCCCAGGTGACGGTCCAAGGATTCTCCAACGCGCGTCGCCAGGAGCGCTTATGCAGCGCGTCGAAGCGACTGAAGCCCAGGTCTTTCATGAGGTCGGACAGCTCCAAGCGGTACATTCCGGGGTAACTCGCTTCAACCGCTTGCGCCATCGCCTCTGCTGAAGAAACGTGCGACCCGCCAGCGGCAATCGTTGCGAAGAGGATGAGGGGGCGAGGCATACGCTCATGCTAACAGAAGAAACTTCTAATACACGGTTGCACGAGATAGTTTGCAAACTATCTCGTGCCCGTCACGGATGGGACGTAAACTCGGCCCGAACCCGCTAGCTAAAGCTGAGCCGCTGAAAAGCTCTATGCACGAAGTAAAGTCGCTCTGCTCCCGCTGGGCGAAGCAACGCCCTTAGTAAGGATAAGTAATAAGTAAAACGTACAATTCTGTATAAGTAGCAGCCTCTGGAGCAGAGTCTGTCGCGAGCCAGGCATACAATTTGGTAGCATTCCTCACCGAAGCTCTGTTAAGCTTTCCTGAAGCTTTATGGCATTTTTCACTCACCGTGAGCGATTCGGCACTATAAGGTCTTTAAGTAAGCGTCAATGGCGGTGTTTACGGCGTACGCTGCGTGTTCTATGAGATGTGCTACAGGGACGTCGCCGTCATAATTTTAGGTTGAGGAGATATTTTTCGTGTTGCATATTCGCTGGTTCTACCTAGTTTTCCTCCTGCTCATCTCTCTCGTCGCTTGTTCGGACGACGAGGAGACCTCCGCCCCCTTTATCCCAGACCAAGCGCCGGAGATCGGCGCGTTTAGCGCTGAGCCGGAGACGCTCGATCAGGGAGGCTCCACGAAGCTGAGTTGGCGTGTCACCGGCGAGCCGCCGCCCCAGGTCACGCTCGCATCAGAACCGGCTACGTCGGGACTGGGCGACGTAACGGGAAGCGACAACGTCGTCGTCTCGCCGAGCGAAAGCACGCTCTACACGCTCCGTGCAACCAATGAGCTAGGTAGCGCCGAGCAGACGGTAGAGGTCAGCGTGTCGGAGCCCATCGTGTTGCCGCCGGGCGAGGTCAACGTCACACTGAGCCCAGGTGTGGTGGCGCTCGCGCCGAGGCAGACGCAAGTTTTCACGGCGTCCGTGACCGAAGCGGACGACCAGAGCGTCACCTGGCAAGTGGAGGGCGGCGCGGTAGAGGCCGACGGCGCAAGGGCGACGTACACCGCGCCGGATGCACCAGGTACGTATTCGCTCACCGCGACGAGCGTTGCCGACTCCAGCAAGAGCGCCACGGCCACCATTACGGTGAGCGAAATCGGCGTGAGCATCACTCCGGCGAGCGAGACGCTCGAGCCGGGAGCGAGCCGCACCTTTAGCGCAGAGGTCATGGGGACGGATAACGCCGAGGTGACGTGGGCGGCGAGCAGCGGGGACTCGAGCTTCACGGCGGACGGGACAGCGGCGACGTACACCGCACCGACTGCGTCCGGCGAATACACTCTTACGGCGACGAGCGTCGCCGACTCCAGCAAGAGCGCCACTGCCACTATCATCGTGAGCGACGCGCCGGACACGCCCGGCACGCCTGACCTCAACGAAGCGCCGAGCGCCGACTTCACCTTTTCGGCGGCTGAGGCTAACCCGTTGAGTGTGACGTTCGACGCCTCCGCCTCGGCGGACGCGGACGGTAGCGTCGCCGCCTACACTTGGACCTTCGGCGACGGCGCAACGGGCGAGGGCGAAAGCGTGAGTCACGTTTACGCAGCGGTGGGCACGTATGCCGTCACGCTCACCGTTACGGATAACGAGGGTAAAAGCAGCACAGTGGAGAAGTCCGTTCAGGTGGTGAGCGCGTCTCCGCCCGGCACGCCCGACCTCAACGAAGCGCCGAGCGCCGACTTCACCTTTTCGGCGGCTGAGCTGTCAGTGAGCTTTGACGCCTCCGCCTCGGAAGATGCGGACGGTAGTGTTGAGGCTTACACTTGGACTTTCGGCGACGGTGAAACAGGTGAAGGCGAGAGCGTGAGCCACACCTACGCGGCCGCGGGCACGTTCGACGTGACCCTCACCGTCACCGATGACGAGGGCGCGAGTGCACAGGTAACGAAGTCCGTTGAGGTGGCGCAGACGCCGCCGGAGAACAGCGCCCCCCAAGCTGCCTTTAGCGCAACCTTTGACGAACTAGCAGGCGCGTTCGACGCCTCAGCCTCGGAAGACCCGGACGGCCGCGTCGTTTCCTATACCTGGGACTTCGGCGACGGCGAAGTGGGCGAGGGCGAGAGCGTGAGCCACACCTACGCCGAAGCGGGCACCTACACCGTCGGGCTCACCGTGACCGACGACGGCGGCAAGAGCGCCCAAGCAGAGAAAACCTTCGAGGTGAGCGCCGCGCCGCCCCCGCCGCCCGAAACGCCCAATCAAGCGCCGAGCGTTCTCTTCAGCTTCGCGCCCAGTGAGGGCGACGTGCCCCTCGTTGTGAATTTCGATGCCTCCGCCTCAACAGACCCGGACGGCCGCGTCGCCGCCTACACCTGGGACTTCGGCGACGGCGAAGCGGGCGAAGGCGTCCAAGTCGAGCATGTCTACGAAGAAGCAGGTGACTACACCGTCACGCTCACCTTAGAGGACGACGACGGGGCGCGCGCGACGGCGAGCAAGTTCGTCGAGGTGGTCCAGCCGGACGCGCCGAGCGCCGCCGAGCCGACGCTCGTCATCACCGAAGTGAGCAACTCAGGTCCCGGCAGCGCCCACTGGGTAGAGGTCTACAACGCTTCGGATGACACCCTCAACTTGGAGGACTACGCGCTGCGCAGCCCCTCGAGCGGGCGCACCTCGCCTTTCAGAGCGAGAGGCAACGCAGTCTTCTCGCTGCCGCCCCTCAATATCTCCGCGGGCGGCTACGCGCTCATCATCAGCGAAGTGGACGATGAGATGTTTGGTGGCCCGCGTCACGTGCACGTGCGTGAGGGCGACGCCGTGCCCGCTTGGAGTGAGGACGGCTTCGCCGAACTCCTAGAGGACGGCGCGACGCTCGACTTCGTGCGCTTTGGCAACAGCGCTGAGGAGCCCGCGAGCGCGGGCGCGTGGGGCGGCGGCGGTGCGCCCGCGTTAGGCGGCGCTGAATCTTTAGCGAGAGACGAAGACAATACCGACACGGACGCTGCGGACGACTGGAGCCTGAACACCTTCGCGACGGCGGGCGGTCCGAACGACGTGCCTAATGGCGCGCGTGACGACGACGACGACGGCATCCCCGACAGCGCCGAAGCCGCGGGTGGCACCTTCGCGGGGCTCGACCTCTTCGCAATGGGCGCGCGCACCGCGCAGTCCGACATCTTTGTCGAGGTGGACTATATGAACATCGCCGACACGGGCGTAGTGCCGCAACGCGCCGCGCTGAATAAGGTTGTCGCCGCCTTTGCGAAGGAAGACATCAGCCTTCACCTCGACGCGGGCACACTCTTCAGCGCGTCGTTCTCGCCGGACGCCTATAATTTAGGCGGCGGCAGACCCGTAGTGCCCCTCAGTCAAGGCATTGCTTTCTTCGAAACGGGCGAAGGACACGCCAACTTCTTTGAGATCAAAGCCGAATACATGGACATCACGCGCCGCCAAGTGTTTCACTACGCGGTGTTCGCGCTGTCGCAGCAGGTGAACGGCGCGCCCGGCTCCGTGGGCAGGGGCGAGGTGGGCGGCAACGACTTCTTCGTGACCCTGGGTAACTTAGGCTACAGCGAAGCGGTTATGGCGAACTTTCAGGCTGGTACGTTCATGCATGAACTCGGGCACAACTTAGGCTTGGAGCATGGTGGCGACGACGACACGAACGACAAGCCCAACTACCTGAGCGTGATGAACTACCTCTACACCGTGGCGGGCATCGGACCCGCGACGGGCGACGCCGCCGGGGAGCGCTACCTCTACAGCCGCTACTTCGAGGGCGACCTCCGCGACTTCGCCAACTCGCCCTTCGGCGACGATTTCGTTATCGACTACTCGGACGGCAGCGGCGCGCCTCTCAATGAACGCAGCTTAAATGAAAATGGTGGGCTCGGGCGGGGTGCGGCGTTCGTCGACTTCAACAACGACGGCGCGGCGCAGAGCAACCTCGAGTTCGATCTCAACGACGACGACGACTTGAGCACCTTGCGTGACCATGATGACTGGGGCAGCCTCGCGCTCCCCTTTGGCAACGCGGAGGGCGGCGAGGACGCGATTTCGGTGCTGAACACCGAAGAGGTACTCGAGCCCCTCCAAGACGACAGGCAGCCCGTCGCCGACGAGCCCGCGCTCCTGACCCCCTGAGCGTGGCACTCCTCGCGCTACTCTTCTTCGCCCTTCAAGGCGAACAGCGCGGGGAGGGCCTGGTCATCTCCGGTCTTCCTTTAGGAGAATTTGCGGGAGAGGCTTGGAAGGAACACTCGGAGGAAGAGGTTACGCTCGAGCTTCGCACTGAAAGAGGAAAGCGCACGGTTTCCCTCTCGTTCTGGCCTGACGAGGTGGAACTAAGTGAGGTAGAACCGGGGAAGAGGTGGCGGGCGCGCGGCTCGAGCCACTTGATGCCGGACGGTCTGACGCAGCGGCTCGAGCTTCGTCACGCTGACACGCACCTCATCTTCTTGGACAACGCCCCGCGCGGCGCGGACCTCGTGGCGGAGTGGCGAATTGAACGCATCAGGGCGGAAGAGGTGCAGCTCTCCTTAGAGGATGAGGTAAAGCGTTTGGAGTTTGGTACTACCCTTTTTCTAAGTGAGGAATGGTGCGCTACTCTGCTCGGGGTGTCGCTGCCGGGCGCGCCTTCGCAGGAATACGCGGACGAGATCACGGAACCCAAGGCTGACCTCTTCATTGCGACTTGTGGTTCAAACCTCGACTCGAGCCTCCTCCACTTCTTCCACCTGCGCCGCCTGAATCGCAGTGAGGGCAACCGTATAGATGATGTCTTCGACTAGGGCACCTCTCGAGAGGTCGTTGACGGGTTTGCGCAAGCCCTGGAGCATTGGGCCGATGCTGATCACGTTTGCGCTGCGCTGCACCGCTTTGTAGGTGGTGTTGCCCGTGTTGAGGTCGGGAAAGATGAAGACCGTCGCCCGCCCTGCCACTCGGCTGTCAGGCGCTTTACTCTCGGCGACGGCGCGAATCGCCGCCGCGTCGTACTGGAGAGGTCCGTCGATCAAGAGGTCGGGGCGGGCGGCTTGGGCAAGTCGGGTGGCCTCCACAACCTTTTCCACGTCGCTTCCGGTGCCCGAGGTGCCCGTGCTGTACGAAAGCATCGCCACGCGCGGCTCGATGCCAAAGGTGTGCGCGGACTCGGCGCTGCGCACAGCGATGTCCGCCAGCTCTTCGGGGTTGGGGTCAGGATTCACCGCGCAGTCGCCGTAGACCAAGACCTGCTCGGGCAAGCACATGAAGAACACGGAGGAGACCACCTTGACTTCGGGCGCGGTCTTGATGAGCTGAAAGGCGGGGCGGATCGTGTTGGCGGTGGTGTGGACCGCGCCCGAGACGAGCCCGTCCACCTCGCCCTGTGCGAGCATCATCGTTCCCAACATGACGGTGTCTTGCAGCGCTTCTTCAGCGACGGCGGCCGTCATCCCTTTATGCTTGCGCCGCTCGACGAGCGGCGCAACGTAGTCGCCTATGACCTCTTGCGGCGAGATGATCTCCAACCCTTCGTGCAGCCGGACGCCCTGCCGCGCCGCGACGCGCTGCACCTCGCCTGGGTCCGCCAAGAGGATGCAATGCGCGACGCCCCGCTCTTCGCACATGCTCGCGGCTTGCAGGGTGCGCGGCTCGCTCCCCTCGGGCAGCACGACGCGCTTGCGCGCGTCCTTAGCGCGTTCGACTAAGAGGTGACGGAAGGCGGGCGGGCTGAGCCGCCGCTCGTCCGGGTTGAGCTGAAGTCTGGCTTCGAGCGCCTCGACGTCGAGGCGCGTCGCTACGCTGCTGATCGTGAGGTCGATGCGTTCGCGGTCGTCGAGCGGGACTTCTAAGTTCATCTCCCGAACGTTCAGCGCCGACTGAAAGGAGTCTTGCGGCACGAGCAGGATAGGCAAGCCCGTCTCTAGACCCTGGCGGCAGAGTTCGAGGAGGTTATCGTCAGGTCTGCGGTCGTTGGTCAGCAGCAGGGCGGCGATGGGCTGACCGTTCAGCGCCGCCATCGCCGCCGCTAAAACGAGGTCGTCGCGGTCGCCCGCTGTGATAAAGAGCGTGCCGGGCAGGAGCCGCTGCGCCGCGTTGCGCACCGTGCTCGCGCCGAGCGCGACGTCGGTGACGCGCCGCTCCAGATCGCCCGCGTTCAGTACCTGCGCGTCTAATAGACGCGCAACGTCGCGCACTCTCGGTGCGAGCAGGTCACGGCTCCACGGGACGCAGCCGAGCAGCTTGAAGTCGCCTCTAAAGACGTCGGCTTGCGCGAGCGCTTCGGTGCGGCGGCGCGTCCGCTCGGTCATCTCCTCTTCGGAGGGCAGATCGAGCTGCAAAAAGCCGCTGCTCTGGGGCGCGCCGACCTGGTTTAAGACGCAGCCCAGGACGCGCGGATGGGTCACGCCGCCGAAGTCTCTGGCGGTCAGCTCGAGCGCGTCTGAAAGTGCCTCCGGGCTACGCTCGCCGGGCGTGGTGACGATGATGATATCGGCGTCTAAACTCCTCGCCACGCTCGCGTTGAGCCCCGCCGCGTAAGGTTGCTGCGGCGTCGAGACGAGCCCCTCTAAAATAACGATGTCTGCGCCCTGCGCCGCTTCTTGCGCCCGGACGACGACCTCTTCTAAAAGCTGGTTTTGCTCGCCGCGCCCGTACAGGTCTTCGGCGCGTTCCATCGCGATGGGTGTAGGCGGGGTGAGGCTCGAGACCATTTCCACGAGCCGCGTCGAGCGCTCTGGTCCCGTGTCCGAAAGGTGGCGCTGCGCGATGGGCTTGGCGAAGCCCACCGCCCTGCCGCGCCTATCGAGCGCGTGAACGAGACCCACGGATACCGTCGTCAAACCGACGCGCACGCCGGTCGGAACCGTCATGATGTACTGAACCATAGGTCTCCTTTTGCGAAATTCTTGTTGATCACGAGGGGTTGGGGCTTGCTCCAAATCTATCTAGAAGGTTACCCAGCACCCCCTCGTGTGACTGTGGGCAGTGCCGCCAACTCTTCCGTAAACTCAACCTCGTATTACCTCTTCCTTCATCGTTCGGGCTACAACGCGCTTCTCATGGTACGCTTATGTGGAAAACTTCACACCTAGCTTCTGCAGACAAGAACTTGAACTTGGGTTCTCGCTCAGGAACGGCGGTGTAACACCGACTTGCGTACACTCGCTCAACGCTTTAGAACGCACGGCGCGATACGGACCGAACTGTAACAGGGGGTTTTATGAGCACGCATTTACGGAAGAAACTGAAAACAGAATTGAAAATAGGCACGGTAACAGATGCCGACACGTATTTAGACCCATATGTAGATCCGCAAGCGGACGCACCTAGCTTGAGCGCCCGAGTCACCTGGCAGCTCACCATCGTCTCGCTCTTCTTCGTCGCTTTTTGCCTAGGCTTTCCGCAGTTTCACTACACCGCCGCGCTGATGATCGCCGCGATTCTGCGTTACAAGGACGCGCCCGGCGATATCTTCGCGCCCATCTCGCTGCCATGAACGCCGTGAGGGGGCAGGTAGCATTACGGCGTTTATGTACCGCGCTACTCGCGCTGCTGAGTTTTGGCTGCGCGGCGGCTCAGTCGGACGTGCGCGCCGAGGGCGCGTCGCCCTACGAGTTTCCGAACGCTGCCCAGTTGCGCGCACTCCCCGCTGAAACCTGGTCTGCCGAGGTAGGCGGGCTGCGCCTGCGCTATCATCTGGTGAGTTTGGAAGGGTTTTCGTCGCTCGGATACTTCGTCTTTGCCAGAGAAACGCAGACCTGTTACGTCTACATCGATAGTTGGCTCGCCAAGTACGCGAGTCGAGAAGAGCATCTCGCGGTGGTGTTTCACGAGGTCGGGCACTGCGCAGACGCCGCGCATCTGGGCTTCAGCCACAATGCGTTTGCGCGGGAGGGTTGCGCTTACGGCGCTTACTACTGTGTACCCGCCGAGGGGTACGCCGAAGCTTGGCGTTACGCTTATACGGCGCGGTGCGGTCTCGACGCCCTAACCATCGGGTACGATGCGGTCACCAAAGACAGCGCGGACGTGTCACTTACAGATGCGTTGACGGAGCCCTGCACGCTGCCGACGGCCGACGGCGTTCTACCTCCGCTCTTCGCAGAGAGGCTTGCGCACGCGCGCTGAAGGCGTCAAGACCTGTCAGCACTAGGTTTAGTACGTGTTGGGCTTAGTGTGTGTAATGAGGCTTCTGGCGCGGCGCACTCTTCGCCGCGTTGCTGGTCAGGTAGAAGAGGTCCGCAAGCTCCATATTGATGGTGAGCAGCTCTTTATCTTTAGGGTCACGGCACAACCGCTCCTTGCAAAAGCTGACCTTCTGGGCGATGCGCTCGCCCTCATTCGCGCCGTAGCGCCGCCCCTGGGGTTCCAGGCGGCTTTCGATGCGCTGAATGAGCTGGTGGGCCGCGCCTCTATGCTGTTCTCGTTGGTGCTTCGATAATTTCATGTATGAACACCTCGTTAATCTTTATAGCAAGTTTATCATGACAAGGTTCTTACAAGGAAGAGCTTGAACAACCTGAAAGTATACAGATGGGTTTCATGAAGTCGCCGAAGAGGGTCGTCTCCCAGACTTTGCTTTCGTGCCTACGCTACTTATAGCACTTCCAAAATATACTGAGACAGATGAGCGCAGATGTCATCTCACAATGTGCGTGCTAGATGGTGTTCTTTACAGTAAGAGTGTTTCAAACCAGATGATACCTGCTATTATTAGGCATAGTTCGAGGGCTTGGCGCTCTGCTTCGCTTAGTTCGACTACCTTGATTCTTCCCATCTTGACAGTTTGGTTTATTTCTGCATAGGGACTTACATTTATACTGGTAAACCGCGCTGGAAAAGCCACAGAAAGAGGCGAATGTAGGAGAAATTCATGAATCTCCCTGCTCGTTTCGTTTATGTCGCGCACGTAGCAGGTATTAAAGTCCGGTCTATTAGCAGGTATCATCTGGTTTGAGTGTACGTAAGTTTTGCAAAGCAACACTCTCACTGTAGAAAGCATTGATGAGCACCCACTTTCAGAGATGAAATCCCGCTAGTCCTTGCGGACAGAGATCTGCGGCAATCTGTCTCAGTAAGTTCTAGAAGTGCTATATGAGTTGAGAACTGCGGCACCCGGTCTCGGTATGTCTTGGAACTCCTAACACTTTCTACTCGTTGAGATGATGTGACTTTTTGCGACCTTTTCAAGGTGAGTCGGTGTAAGACTTGCCTACACGGAACTTCTCCGACGCCTGGGTCATTTACACCATCACTCGTTTAGAGGTTAGGTATCATGCTGTATAACTGTCTCTCACCGTGGAGACCGCTATACTCTCGCCTAGCTTACCTTAATGCCAAAGGTCAGTAACTGAGGATTGCGGTTTCTGCGCGCAACACTGCCCGCGGTTTTTTGTTGCTACCTAAGCCCATCAGGAGAATGCCATGCGCACATCACGTCATCTACACCTTTTAAGCCTCTTACTTCTCGGCCTCTTCATCACCGCTTGCGGCGAGAGAGGTGTGCCCGAAGCGAGTGGGCAACTCGAGCTTCGCAACCTCATTGCAGACGTCGGCGGCGAGACGCCCCCCGGATTTTTTAACGACTGGCTGACGATGAGCCGCATCGCGCGGGTGCCTACGGACCCGGACGAAGACAACGGGCGCGCTGCGTGGGAGAACCTTAAGTTTCAGGATACCGCAGTGTTGCGCCTGAGTAATTTGAGTACCGAGGAGCCACTTTACCTTACACGCTTAGCGGTGGACACAGTGGCGTTCACCTTGCCGCAGCGCCCCGAACTCCCTTTAGAGATCGCGCCCGGAGGCGCGTTCGAGCTTACGGTGAAATTCACTGCGTCGCAGGGTGAGCGGGGAGTGCGCCGAGGGGCGCTCGCAGTAGGCTCGAGTGGCGGCAGCGCCCAGGTTCAACTCGCCGGCGTGTTCATGGAAAGACCCGAAGGCAACGACGAGGTCAACCTCCAGCAGATCGTAGACGCTTTCGGCTACACCACCGATATCGGCTTAGAGGGCGAAAGGCTCTCTGAATCTCCTGACGACGTGCCCGCAGGAGATGAGGTGCGCGCTAGCTTTTGGGAGAGGGCGAACCCGGGCGAGCCCATCTACGTGCGCCAACTTGCCGCCTACCACGGCTGTTGCGACGAGGAGAACTTCATCGAGCTGCTCGGGCGCAGTGGCGAGAGCTTAGGAAGCTTTTTTCACGCGGCGAGCTATGGGCAGTCGGTGCTCCCTCCGATATCCGGCGAGACGGGTCCTGCCGAGCTAGTCCTGCCTCCGACGTCCGCTGGCGCTTTCGAAATCGTTGTAGGCGCGGTAGGTGATACGTACAGCACGAACACGGATGGCAACTTAGGCGTGCGGCTTTGGCCGGTTGTGGGTAGGGACGGTGAGGTCATTGCGGACGCTTATATCGTCGCCGAGGACTACGTGCAGCAGGGCTGCGGCGAAGGCTTCGCTAACTGTGACTACCAGGACAACGTCTTCTTGATCACCAATGTTCGGCCCGTCACTGAGCCAGCGCAGTAAAATTATCCTCTTTCCAATATAGCAATTAACATAAGTACTGATTGGAATAGCGCAAGTATCATTCTCAAATGTGCGTGCTGCACGGTGTTCTACATCGTGAGAGCGTTTCAAACCAAATGATACTTGCTATATGTCGGAGGTACGCCCTGTAGCTAGCGATGAGCGACGCACTTATGTGCGCGCGCCGAAAGTGACGTTCGCGGATAGGTGTCAAGGTAGCGAGAAGTGCGCTGAGGTCAGCGTCCTCCGGCAGGGCGTCGTAGCATTCTAGGTGACGCTGAAGCTTGTCCCACTGCGCGAAGTAGAAGAGCTTCTGCGCCGCGCTTTCGCTAACGCCACTCCCTTCTAAATCCTGCAAGCTGAGGTCCTCGAGTCCCTCCAAGCTGCCGGCGTAGCGAACGACCGTCTCAACCTCTTGTTTGCTTAGGCGCAGACAAGAGGCGAGCAGGCCGAGCGTGCGCCAGGTGAAATAGCGCTCGAGTAGGGCGAGGGTGCAGCGTGATACGAGGTTACTGTAAAAGCTGTCGCGCAGGTCATTGTGCGGGTCGTCATGTAAATCATTATGTGGGGAACAAGGTAGAGCGTGACGGCGGAGCATTCCCCACGCTACCCAGCGCGTGTGAGGTGCGTTTAGTAGATTGGTGAGTTTTTCTCGAGCCCTAACCCACCAATTCTGTTAGCCCCGTCACCGCGTCTTCGCGCACCGATACGTGCGCTAGAGGGCTGAGCGGCGTCTCCTCGGGGTTGATTTCGACGACGTACGCGCCGCTGCGCGCGGCTAAGCGTCCTAAACTCGCGGCGGGCTCGACGACGGCGGAGGTGCCGACGATGAGCGCGACGTCGGCGCGCTCAAAAGCGTCCACAGCGCTCTGAAAAGGCGCGGCGGGCAGCGTTTCGCCGAACCACACCACGTTAGGACGCGCGCGAGCCCCGCATAGAGAGCAGTGCGGCGGGATGGGAAAGTCGAGCGGGAGCGCGTCCAAGTTGCCGCAGCGCTCACAGCGGCTCTTCGTCAGGTTGCCGTGAAGCTCCTGGATATTTTTAGACCCGGCGCGTTCGTGCAGACCGTCCACGTTCTGCGTGACGAGGGTAAATTCGGGCGTTTGCGCCTCTAACCTCGACAAGAGGTCGTGCGCAGGGTTCGGCTCCACGCTCATCACCTTTTGAAAGCGCATGGCGTACCACTCCCACACGAGCTGTGGGTCCCTCGCGTAGGCTCGCGGCGTCGCCAAGTCCTGAGCGCGGTAGGTGCGCCACAGACCGTCCGCGCCGCGAAAGGTGGCGACGCCCGACGCAGCGCTGACGCCCGCGCCCGTCAAAACAGCGATGGTACCGGCGTTCCTTATTCGTTCGCGTGCGTCTCGAAGGTTCATCAGTCGCTCACTGAGCCAGATGTGGTCCGGTGCCTTTTCACGTTCTGTCTCGTTGCTTCCCGGGTAATGAGGGCACGTCAGCTACTAGGGAGATTCTCTCCCGCGTCCGTCATCTCCACGGATTCAACCTCGACGGGCGACGCGAACGTCGAGATGATGCGGCGCTCGTCCGCCTCCTCGACAATGAACTGGTAGTCGTTAAAATCATACGTCTCGCCGGGCTGCGGGATGTACCCGAAGCGGCTGATCAGAAAGCCCGCCAGCGTGTCGTATTCGCCGTCGTCGTCGAAGACTAGATCGAGTTCGACGCCGACATCCTCTAAGTGCGCCGAGCCCTGGATGCGGTAGTGCCCCTCCTCCAAAGAAAGAATCTCCTCGTCCTCTTCGACGTCGGTCTCGTCATAGATTTCGCCCGTGACCTCTTCGATGATGTCCTCCAACGTGACCAAGCCCGCCGTGCCGCCAAACTCGTCCACCACAATAGCCATGTGGTTTTTGCGGCTACGCATGTCCTTTAAGAGATTCAAAATCGACAAGGTTTCGGGAACGTACTGCGGCGCGTTCATGATGTCGGCGGCTCTCGTCGTGGCGAGTTCCTCGGGGTGACCCAAATACGCCAAGAGGTCGCGCGCGTAGACCTGCCCCCGTACGTTGTCGATCGACTCGGCGTAGACGGGCAAGCGGCTGTAACCGTGCTCGGTGACGAGCGCCAAAATGTCCTCTAGCGTGCTCCCTTCGGACACTGCGACGACGTCCACGCGGGGGGTCATCACTTCGCGTACGACAGTCTCTTCTAAGTCGATGATGCCGCGAATCATCTCCTGCTCCTGCGCCTCGATGACGCCCGACTCTTCGGCGCTCCGCAGCATCAGGCGGAGTTCGTTTTCGGTAATGAGGGGACCTTCGACGGGCTCGAGCCGCAGAAGTCTCAGCACCGTGTTCGCCAAAAAGGTGAAGAAAATCCCGACGGGATAAAACACCACCGAGAGGTAGTAGACCGGGCGAATCACCCAGCGCGACATGGACACCGAGTGGTGCACCGCGAACGACTTGGGCGTGATTTCGCCGAAGATCAGCACCAAGAGCGTCATAAAGCCTGTTGCGTAGGCGATCGCTAACGACTCCGCCGTGCCGAGCGAAGCGGCAAGCTCGAGCGCAATTTGCGTCACCAGCGCGGTCGCAGCGATGTTGACTAAGTTGTTGCCGATTAAAAGCGTGGTGATAAAACGGGGTCTGTCACGTTCCAAAAGCGCAAAAACGCCGCTCGGGTCCTCGCCGTCTTCACGAATCTGGCGGATTTTCCACTGCCCTACCGCCGTGAGCGCCGTCTCGGAGCCCGACATCAGCCCGGAGAGCGCCAAAAGCACTACGAGCAGACCGACTTGCTGCCCCGACACGTCACCTAGAAACCCTAAACCCAAAAAGCTCAGAGGCGCGACGCCTTGCGCGAACGCGCTAGGTAGGAGGAGGATGAAAAGGAAGATTGGCTTGGGACGACGCGATCGCGTAGGCGGATCGTCTAAAGGAGGATCACTCATTCTTGTTTAGGAGTTTAGCACAGCTTGGGGGTGCGTTGGGTATTTGATTACGTTCTTGCGTGTGCGGCGCAGATCATAGCAGGTTACTTCGTTCCGTCTCCTCCCTAAAGGAGCAGCCTACGGAAGCGGAGATAGCTTCGCTCAATCAAAGTTCCAACAACACCTTCCCCACGCTCCGCCGACTCTCCACGAATTCGTGCGCGGCGGCGGCGTCCTTTAGCTTGAAGCGTTCGCCCAGCAAGATTTCCACCTCACCGGAGGCGAGCAGCCTCAACCCCCGCTCCGCCACCTCTCGCAACACCTCGGGACGCGCCTTGCGGTAGCCACCGCTGCTGTAGCCGATTACCGCGCGGTTGTTCTTGTGAAGCAGCGTGCTCTTAATCGCTGCCGCGCCGCCTTCGCCCGTATGTCCGTAAATCACTAAGCGCCCAAAGTCAGCCAGACAGTTCATCCCCCGTTCGGCGTTGGGTCCAGCCACCGAATCGAGGATGAGGTCTACGCCCTCTCCACTAGTTTTTTCATTCACAACCTCATCGAACGCGCTTTTTCTGTAGTTGATGACCTCATCGGCTCCGAGTTGCGCGGCAACTTCTGCTTTTTCGTCACTGCCAACCGTGGCAAAGATGCGCTCAGCGCCTAGCGCTTTGGCGAGTTGTACTAAAGTACTCCCGACGCCACCCGCGCCCGCATGAACGAGGACACTTTCTCCCCTTCGAAATCGCCCTGCATTCGTCAGTACGTTGTACGCGGTGATGAGGATGCCGATGCCTGCGCCCTGCTCGAGCGAGACTTCCGGCAAGGGATAACAAAGCTCAGCTTCAGCGAGAACGTACGCCGCGTAGGAGCCCGCCGCCACGTACGCTGCCACGCGCTGCCCGACTTCGAAGTTCTGAACGTTGTCCCCAACCGCGTCCACTACACCGCTCGCGTCGAGCCCAGGGGTGAAAGGAAGGCGCGGTGCGCCTCCACGCCGCATCTTGATATCCGCAAAGTTGACGCTCGTAAACGCCGTTTTGATGCGCACCTGACCGACGCTCGGCTCAGGGACGGGCAGGTCTGCGACTTCAAGGACGCTCGGCTCACCGTATTCACGTACTAGGATACTCTTCACGGGTTTTCTCGCTCGAATAGGTTCATTAGCCCTAACCTTAGCAGGCGAAAAGGAGAGCGCAAATAGTGAAGAGCGCTATTTGGCTGACAAGAGGTCAACTTGTAAGACTTTCGTTTTCGAGAGGTAAAAGTTTGGGATAGAACCACTCGAGCCGCCCACTCTCACACCACGCCAGCGCGACTCGCTCACCTCTTCCATAAACTACTGCGTGTTGCCCAAACTGAGACCCTAGCGCTAGAGCATCCTCTAACGAGAGGTCAAAAACGGTGAAGCCCTCTTCGCGCCAATCGCCTACGGGAGATTCGCCTGTGCTCGAGCCAAATTCATACTCCTGGTCTAAGAGGTGTTGCTCGAGCCGCTCATTCCTCTCTCTATTCTCCTCATCCGAAAGTAGCGTGCTCTGCGGATTCTGCGCCGTAACCAGCGTAAAGGCGCGACCTCCGAAGAGGTTCGCGCCTGTTTCCTTCTGACTTAGCGTAAAAGCAAGGTCTTCGTCACCATCGCTCGCGTAGTAGATTGCGTCGCCGTAGACCTCTTCGTAATGCTCTAACTCTGACATCTTTATTTTACAAGACGTAGCGACTCAAATCTTCATCTTCGACGATGGACTCGAGCTTCTTCGTCACATACTCGCCGTTGATGGTGACGTCGCCTAGCTCTGTGCCAAACGAGAGGTCTTCTAAGACCGTCTCCAAAACCGTGTGCAGCCGCCGCGCTCCGATATCCTCGACCTCTTGATTGACTTGGGCGCTGTACTCGGCAATCGCTTCGATGCCCGAGTCGTCGAAGCGGACGCGCGTGCCGTCCACTTTGAGGAGTTCGATGTACTGCTTTGTGAGGGAGTGCTGCGGCTGCGTCAGGATGAGTTGGAAGTCGTTGGCAGAGAGTTCTTCTAACTCCACCCGAATGGGAAAGCGTCCTTGCAACTCGGGAATGAGGTCACTGGGCTTCGAGACGTTGAACGCGCCCGCCGCGATGAAGAGCGTGTGGTCCGTTTTGACCTGCCCGTAGCGCGTCTTGACCTGCGTCCCCTCGACGATGGGTAACATGTCGCGCTGCACCCCTTCGCCTGAGACGTCCGAGCCGCCGCCCTGCTCGTTGCCCGCCACCTTATCGAGTTCGTCGATGAAGATGATGCCCGAGTTCTCAGCTCGCCAGATGGCTTCTCTGGAGACATCGTCGTAGTCCACGAGTTTTTCAGCTTCTTCGGCTTTGAGGGCTTCTCGAGCGTCTTTCACACTCGTCTTGCGGCGCGTGCGCTTTTTGGGCATGAAGTTCGACATCATATCTTGAAGGTTCATGCCCATCTCTTCCATGCCCGGAATCATCATCTGATTCGGGCGCTCGTCCTTGACTTCGATTTCGATGGTGCGCTCTTCCAACTTACCCGCTTCTAAAAGCGCACGCATCTTCTCGCGCCCCTCTTCCGTACCGCCGGGTAAGAGGTAATCCAAGAGCTTTTCTTCGGCATTTCTAGCGGCGCGTTCTTGTACGCCTGAAAGTTGCTCCTCTTCGACCATCACATACGACGCCTGCACCAAGTCCCGCACCATCGACTCGACGTCGCGCCCGACGTAACCCACTTCGGTGAATTTCGTCGCTTCGACTTTGAGAAAAGGCGCTTTGGCGAGTTTGGCGAGCCTGCGAGCGATTTCGGTCTTGCCGACGCCCGTAGGTCCTATCATCAGGATGTTTTTGGGCGTCACCTCCGCTTGCATCGCTTCGGAGAGTTGCCTTCTGCGGTAGTGATTGCGCAGCGCGACGGCGACTGAGCGTTTCGCCTTGTGCTGCCCGATGATGTGCTTGTCCAATTCGGCGACGATTTCTAAAGGCGTCAAGTTCATGCCCGTCGCGGGCTTGCTCAGTTCTAAGGTCATGCGTCACCATCCTCTTCATCACTGTCACTCACCGTGAGCACCGTCGCCGTGCCGCTCGTGTAGATGTCGATGTCGGCGGCAATCTTGAGGGCGATTTCGGCAATCTCTTTCGCGCCCATGTCGCTGTGGCGCATCAGGGCGATCGCGGCGGCTTGCGCGTACGCGCCGCCCGAGCCCGTCGCCATCACCGACTCGTCAGGTGCAATCACGTCACCGACGCCCGAAAGGGTCAGGATTTGCTCGCTATCCGCGACGATGAGCATCGCCTCTAAGTTGCGCAACATCTTGTCAGAACGCCACTCTTTAACGGTTTCAACGGAGGCTTTGAGCAGGTTGCCCTTCGCGGACGAGAGGTAGCCTTCGAACTTTTCTAGGAGCGTAAAGGCGTCCGCGACCGCGCCCGCGAAGCCCGCGATAACTTGCCCGTCCATCAGGCTGCGTACTTTGGTCGCACCGCGCTTGACAATCGTATCGCCGAGCGTCACCTGACCGTCGCCCGCGATGGCTGAAACGCCGTCCTTGTGAACGGCGACGATGGTTGTTCCGTGCATCCTATTCATATATGGCAATCGTATCAGGCACACCGAGAAAAGATGTAAGGCAGGTTTCTTGATAGAGGTTGTATAAGGTTTTGTAGCCGGAGCTATACGGATTTGCTATATTTTTGACTTCTGGCGTTTCATCCCAGTTGGCTGTGAGTCTTGGTAGCGGTACGTGAACCTCGAGCCCCTAAACTACCCTATGCAAGCGAAGAGGTCACCAAATGACTTTAGTAATGGCAGCGGGTTTATCCTGCACCTCATCTTCTGCTCGCTCATTGTCGTTAGCCTCTTCGTCGGTTTGCTGTGGCTCGGTCTCGTGTTGAGCTTTGGAAGTGTGCCGAATGAGATACAAAACTCAGCTATTTCTTACCTAGAAGCCCATCTCAATGCTCAAATAGATGGTACGAGTGAACCTCTAGAGGTGCGATACCTTGATCTCTTTCCTGAAGTCGATACCAACGTTATTAGTGTGACGGTGAAGCCTGACTATTGGAAGACGGCGCTCCGTCCCTGCCGAGTGTACCGAAGTAGCTGTTTGAACCGAGCTTACCGTGCCCGTATTGTGTATGAGTCAGGAGGTGTGCGAGCGCAGAGAAATATCTCGGTGAAGTGGAACGGCTTTGACTACCAGTGGCATACGGAAAACTGAACCGTCTTCGTTGAGACCTTGTTGGAGCGTCACCCTACCGTTTTGTGTTTCAAGCTCAGCCCTCACCCCCACAACAACGCGCTTATCAGACCCCGAAGGTCAGGCTAAAATAAGGCGTGACAATTCACGAGCTGATGAACACGCTGCCTCAAACTGGAAAGCTCAGGCACATCGCCCTGCGCACCGAAAGAAGAGGTGAGGTTAAGCGCGTCGAAGAAACCGAAGTCATCGCGGGTCTAGGCTTGGCGGGCGACCACCGGACGAAACGCAAAGAGGTCAACATGCAGAGTAAGCGCCAAGTCACGCTCATTCAGGCGGAGCACTTCCCGGCGCTCTCGGCGATGATGGGTCATGAGGTCAGACCGGAGGATACGCGGCGTAATTTGGTCGTGTCGGGCGTCAACCTCTTAGCGCTCAAGGACAAGCGGTTCAAAATTGGTGAAGTTGTTTTTGAGGGGTCAGGGCTCTGTCACCCGTGCTCGAGGATGGAAGAGACGCTAGGCGAAGGCGGCTACAACGTCATGCGAGGTCACGGGGGGATTTTAGCGAGGGTCTTGCAAGGCGGCACCATTCGCGTAGGAGATGACGTCGTCTTCCTGCCGGATGAGCTTGCCGACTAGGAACCGAGTAGTTCCGAAAGCGCCTCCATCCGCTCGCGGTTGACGCCGAAGTCGCCGTAGCCCCGTCGCGCCGCCGAGCGGAAGTGGATGAGGCTGTTTTCGGCGTCTAAGTAGAATTCCACGTCGTCCACAAAGCCGAAGATGCGGCTGCGAAACTCGGCGCGTAAGTAGTTGCCGTCTCGCTTAACGATGCGCGTGCGCGGCATCCTCGTGACCTCTTGCACGATGCGGTTCACCGTGTTGCTCGGCACGTCTTCAAAGGGAACGGGCGCGATGTAGTGCGTAGGGTCGTCCTGCGGCGCTTGGGTCGAGACGCAGTTCGGGCTGTTCGGGCAGGGGGCGAATTGACCGTTCACAACGCCCAAGTCTTTAGGTGAACGTTCCTGCTCGGTTTGGTTTTGCTCAGACATAGAGACTCCGTGAGTAGAGAAGGTCAAAAGGAGTGCGAGAAAGACTTTGGAAAATACAACCATAGTAAGAAGGGTGCGTAGAGAACGAAGTCGCGCCTAGTAAGCTAGCAAGATTGTGCGGCTAAGTGCCACCTCTTTACGCCTCTAACCTAACCCTTTAGCCTAACCAGCGTTTGCCCTTGCGTTTGCCCCTGCAAAATCGCGTTCACCGCGTCGTCGAGTCCATCTAGCGTGATTTCGTTTGTGATCTTGTCCAGGTCCACGTTCCACTCGCCCGCGAGTTTACCCCACACCTCTTTGCGCTTCGCCATAGGACACTGCGCCGAGTCTACACCTAAGAGGTTGACGCCGCGCAAGATAAAAGGAAAGACTGTGAGCCCCAGTTTCGGCCCCGCCACGAGCCCGCACGCCGCCACCGACGCACCCCACTTGAGCGACTTCACCACGTTTGTCAGGGTGGAGCCGCCCACGGTGTCGATTGCGCCGCCCCAGCGACTTTTGAGCATCGGGCGCTTTTGCTCTTCAGACAGTTCATGACGGTCGATGACTTCGGACGCACCTAATGATTTTAAGAGGTCATGCGCCTCCTCCGAGCCCGTGCTCGCCACCGTCTCGAAACCGAGCTTGCTGAGAAGCGTTACCGCGGCGCTGCCGACGCCACCCGTCGCGCCTGTCACCACGACGGGTCCATCCTCTTTCGTCAAACCCTGTCTTAGAAGCGCGTCCAAACAAAGCGCAGCGGTGAGCCCGGCGGTTCCCAGGACCATTGACGCGCGCAAGTCCAGACCTTGCGGCAGCGGGATGACCCAATCAGCGGGCACGCGGATCATTTCGCCGAAGCCGCCGTCGGTCTCCATACCGAGGTCGTAACTGGTGACGATGACCTCGTCGCCCTCGCTGAAGTCGGCGACGCTCGAGGACACAACCGTACCCGCCGCGTCGATTCCCGGCGTATGCGGATAGTTCTTCGTCACGCCGGGGTTGCCCGTAGCGGAGAGCGCGTCCTTATAGTTGAGCGACGAGTACGCAACTTTGACCGTCACGTCTCCTTCAGGCAGATTGCTCACGTTAAGCTCTTGCAGCGAGCGCGTCGTCTTGTCACCCTCTTTTTCGACCCGGTAGGCCGTGAATGTATCAGCCATAATTTTCACCTCTCTGGCGTCACTATAACGGGTTTGGAGAGGTGGGTTAGACGGGTTGTACTTTGAAGTTCGCGCTAGAGCGTCGCCTCGTCGGGGCTGTTAGCGTTTAGTCGTTAGCTTTTGGTTTTCGCTAACAGCTAATAGCTAACGGCTTCATCCACCAACCCCTTCTCACAAACCGTGTAGAATACAGCATCTTGAATACCCCTTCACACGCACTTATCGGCGCGGCGCTCCGCAAAGGATACGGCGAGCGCTGGGGCGTCCCTCTTTCGGCAGTGCTCTGGGGCTCGGTTGCGCCGGATATTTCACTTTATCTGCTCTCGGTGGGGGGCGGGCTCTACTACACGCAGATTGTGGGGATGGAGACGCGGGCGGCGGCTGAGCTGATGTTCGATGAGCTTTTCTTCAACAGTTTGTGGTGGAAGGGGTTGCACAACTTCCTGCACGCGCCGCTCGTCGTGTTGGCCGGGCTCGGTCTCACCTGGCGTTCAAGAGGGAGGGTGCGGCGAGACCCGGACTTCGCCCAGACGGAGGCTCGAGCCCATTCCCTGCGCCACTGGCTCTTCTGGTTCTTCGCCGCGTGTTTGGTCCACACCACCATCGACATCTTCACGCACGCAATGGACGGACCCCTTGTCCTCTTTCCCTTCAACTGGGGCCTGCGCTTCCAGAGCCCGGTGAGCTACTGGGACCCCGAGCACTACGGTATACCGTTCACGATTTTTGAGCTTACGCTCGACGCCCTGCTGCTCGTTTACCTCTTGCTCCCCCCGGCGCGTCGCTGGCTGAGCAGGGGAAATAAAGGTCAAGCTCAGCAAAGTTAGATGCGCCGATAGCTAAAGAAAGGGCGGCGCTTTAGACTCGAGCGTCGCCCCCTCTCCGTCGTCGTTTAATACTCAGTTCAGCGCCTGCAATACCTGTTGGCAGCTCTCCTCACAGCGGCGGCACGCCTCGGCGCAAAGGCGGCAGTGCTCGTGCATCTCGGCGTGCTTTTCGCACTCGTCGCCGCACGATTTGCACGCAGCCGCACACGCCTCTACTTGAGCGCGCAGTATTTTCATGTCGGGCTCGGTTTGCCTCGAGAGCACGCGCCCCGTCGCGTTACAGATGTCGGCGCAGTCCAAATCTTGCCGGATGCAGTAGCGCAAATCCGCCACCATCTCCTCCGCGAGACAGGCGTCGGCGCACGAGGTGCAGGTTGAGGCGCAGTCGAAACACGCTTTGACGCATTCCGCCAAGGTCTGCGCGTCCAGGTTTATCGGTGTTGGGTGCGTTTGAAGCATCGTTTGAACGTCTTGCATGGTTCCCCCTAAAGTAAGCTAAAAATCGGCTGTTGAGTTCTCAATTGCTGACAATGGCTGATAATGGCTGAGCTACTAAAAGCAACCTCCCCTCTCCCTAGCGCTATAAGGGTTGGTTGCAGTGCTACCCATAAAGCCACGTTTTGCTGCGAGGCAAACCCACGGTCTCCAAAACGCTTGCTATACTCGTCATAGCTCATGATGCTTAAACACCAACCCACCCCCCCAGGGGTATGTCAGGAGTATACAATGCCAGAAAGAAAAATCAAACTCAACGTCGAGGGAATGACCTGCGAGCACTGCCAGAAGGCGGTCAAAGAGGCGCTCGAGGGCGTCCCCGGCACGGAAAGTGCTACCGTAAACCTCGAAAATGGCACCGCGATGGTCGAAGGCTCACCCGACGTGCAACTCCTCATCCGCATGGTGGAAGAAGAAGGCTACAACGCCACGCTCGACACGCAACGCGCCCTCTAGGAGATGGCTGCCCCGGCAAAAGAATCGCACCAAGAGGGCTGTCTGCACCTCGACCCAGCCACGCGCCAAGACGCGACACGCCGTTTGAAGAGCGCGAAGGGGCATTTGGAGGGGGTTTTGCGAATGCTCGAAGACCCCGACGTGTACTGTGTAGACGTCTTGAAGCAGGTCAAAGCGGTGCAAGGGGCGCTCAGCAAGGTCAACGACCAGGTCCTGCGCTCGCACATCCGCGACCACGTCGTCACGGCGGCGGAGCGGGGCGACGCAGAGGCGATTGTCGAAGAGTTGATGGAAGCCCTGAAGTATCAGGCGCGGGTGTAGCGCTCCTCTAAAGATTACGCAACTCGTTTATCCGCCCTTAACTTAGAGAACTCGAGCCACTCCTCGATTATGTTGTGGCTCGAGTTCTTTTGCTTAACAGCGTTTTTGTAATCGGTTACGAAAACGTATTTTTCCAGTTCGACGCCAGCTTCTGCCCATCTGAATTTAGAGCGAATAGCGTTGTTAATTCGACAGAAGACCGCGCAAATCGGTTCGACCTCTTGACAAATTAAACTGCAAAGGCATAGACTCCGCTAAAGTAAAACTGTAACCGATTACAAAAATATAGAAGTGGTAACTTCACTTCTCAACTAAGGATGGGCTCGAGGTCCACATGGCGCTATCTAAACCCAATAAAGCAACCATCGCCGACGTTGCGAAAGCGGCGGGCGTCTCGACGGGTACGGTGAGCCGCGTACTGAATGGGCGCTCCGGCGTGAAGGCGCAGACCAAAGCGCAAGTGCTAGCCACGATTGAAGAACTCGGCTACAAACCAGACGCTGCTGCCCGCGAACTCTCCGCGAACCAGGGAAAGCGCATCGGGCTTCATGTGGCGACGGGCGAGCGGCGCATGGTTTTAATCCCTTACTTCATGCTCTTTTTAGAGCATCTCGTCGAGGAACTGCAGAACGACGGCTTTCGGCTGTTTGAAATTCCTTCAAGGGCGGACGGGCTGCCCGAATATCTCACCGACGGCGTGGTGCTTTTAGGCGCGTACGAAGATGACCCGCGCGTCACGCACCTGCAGCGAGAAGAGGTGCCTTTCGTTCTCATCGGTCACGGTGAAGAGGTGCGCTCGGTTGCGCCCGATGACCTTGACGGAGGCAGGCAGGCGGCGAGACATCTGCTCAAGTTGGGTCACACAGACATCGTCCACGTGAGCGGGTTTATGAACTCGCAGGCGTCCTTTGACCGTTATGAGGGTTTCAAGGAGGTGCTGGGGGAGGCGGGGCTCGAGTTCTCTAAAGACCACCTTTTAGACGGCGAATTCACCTCTTTGGGCGCGTACCGGGCGCTTCGCAAGGCATTTGAAAGAGGTCTGCGCTTTAGCGCGGTGTTCACCGCGTCGGATGAGATGGCGCTGGGGGTCATTGCGGCGTTAGAGGACGTGGGCTTGCGCGTGCCTGTGGACGTGTCCGTCGTCGGCTTCGACGACCTGCCTGGTGTGGCGGACAAGCTCACGACGGTGCGCCAAGACATTCGGCAGATCGCCGCCGCCGCGGTGACGCTCCTTCAAGAAGGCTTGCGCGGTGAGCCGGTTCGCAGTGAAACTCTGCCCGTGCAACTCGTGGTGCGCAGTACGACCTCGAGGAAGAGGTGAGGAGGTGAATTTGCTCCAACTGTAATGTCCACCCGTCCGCCTAAACTTCGCACTCTACCCACTCTGGAGGAACACTGTGAAACTTGCTGTAATGCTACTTTTGGGACTTTTAGCTTCAACTGCCTTGTGTCAAACAACCGTCCGCATCACCGGTTACGGCGGGCAAGACCCGGCTATCGTCAACCGCCTCATCAACGAGGTGATTGGTGAAGATTTGCAGGCTGAGGGCATCACCGTTCAGTACGAGCCCGTCGAGGGTGACTACAACGCCGGGCTCTTCAACGCCCTCTCTGCGGGCACGGCGGGCGACATCTTCTACATCCCCGCCGAGACTGCGCCCGGCATCTTAGCGACGGGCACGGTCCTTCCACTCAACGACGTTATAGACACGGAGCCGTTTATAGACACGCTCATGGAACCCTTCACCTTGGACGGTCAGGTCTACGGCATCCCCAAAGATTTCAACACCTTGGCGGTTTTTTACAACGAAGACTTGTTCGACGAGGCGGGCGTTGACTATCCGAATGAAAACGACACTTGGGAGTCTTTTGCTGAGAAGCTGAGCGGCGTCAGCGAACTCGGCAATGACGTCGAGGGCGCGTGCGTCGTCGCCGACCTCGCCCGCATGGGACCCTTCGCCTTCGCCGACGGCTGGCAGACGTTCTCGGAGGACGGCTCCACGAGCCTGCAAGACGAAGCTTTTGTAGACGCCTTCGACTACTACACCGGACTGGTGCAAGGAGGCGCGGCCGTGCTCTCTACCGATTTAGGTCAGGATTGGGCGGGGGGCTGCTTCGGCACGGGCAACACCGGGGTGGCGATCGAAGGGGCCTGGATTTTGGGCTACCTGCGCGACACGGCTCCGAACCTGCAGTACGGCACCACCTTTTTGCCCGTCGCGCCCTCCGGTGAGACCGGCAACTACACCTATACGGTAGCGTATGGCGTCAACGCCAACTCGCCTAACCAAGAGGCGGCCTTGACCGTGCTAGAGGCGCTAACCAGCGAGGAGGCGCAGCAGTGGGTCTTGGAGAACGGCCTCGCCATCCCCAGCCGTGAAAGCTTAGAGGACAACCCCTACTTTCAAGAGGACACGCCCGAAGCTCAAGCTAACAAGATTATCTACGAGGGCGCGACGCGCGGCAACGTCCAGAGCTATCAGTTCGGCGCGGTCGGCACCGACTTCGTGACGCCCATCAACACCGCGATCAACGCCGTCGCCACGGGTCAAGCCGACGTCACGCCCGCCCTAGAGCAGGCGCAGAGCGAGGTTGACGCGCTAGTCCAGCGGGCGCAGTAGAACATGTTCAATTTACTCGCTGTTGTATAGCTAAATGAAAGCAGGTTGAACACAGGGTTAGCTAAAAAATAAGTCATGTCATTCTGAGCGTAGCAAAGCGGAGCGAAAGAATCTCTGCATTCGTTTTCTCCCCTAGCAGAGATTGCGAGACGAGACCCTTCGACAAGCTCAGGGCGACAATTATGACGCAAAACTTAGTTGACAGTGTATTAAACGAGCCGTTAGGTATTAGCGATTAGCTCTTAGCAAAGGCTTCTAGCTAATACCTGAGGGCTAACCGCTAACAGCCTTCTGTACGGCGTGACTTCGCTCATCAATCACGAGTTCAAATCCCCTAGCTTTGGAGGTGAGACCCCATGAATCAGCGGTTCCGGGACGCGCTAGCAGGCTACCTCTTCCTCGCGCCCTTCTTGCTCACGTTAGGCGTCTTTTTCATCTATGCTTTCGTGCGCGCAGTTGTCTTTAGCTTTACCAACTACAACCTCTTCAACATCAACAATTTGGAATTTATCGGCCTGCAAAACTACATCAATCTGTTTCAGAGTGACAACTTCTTGCGCGCGCTTTTCAACACGGTCGTGTTCGCAACCGTCGTGACGGCGTTGCAGACCATCGGCGCACTGCTGATGGCGTCCGTTCTCAACCAAAAGGTGCGCGGCTTGGGTTTTTTCCGCGCCGCGTTCTACATGCCGAGCGTGACCAGCAGCGTCGTCATCACGCTCATTTTTCTGTGGCTCTTTCAGCGCACCGGCCTCATCAACTATCTCGTCACGCAGTTTCTCACCTATCTACCTCTTATCACCGTGTTCTTAGCCATCTTGGTAGTCGCCCAACTCGCGCAGGTGTGGTTTGAACGTGCCCGCAACCTGCCCGCCGGCTGGCTCGACCCCGCCCTCTTGGTCATCTCGACTTTGGTGGCGCTGGCCGGGACCTTTCTGCTCAATATAAGCGGCGTGATCGCGCCGAGGGAAATTGCGCCTATCGGCTTTATCTGGCTCAACACTCAGCAGAGCGTCGGACTGATCGGGCTGCCGCTCATCGTCATCATGTTCCAGAACATCTTCACGACCATGCCCACCTTTATGCTGATGTTTTTAGCCGCGCTTCAAGACGTGCCCAAGTCCTACTACGAGGCGGCCTCCTTGGACGGCGCGACCGCTTTGCAGCAGTTTCGCCACATCACGGTGCCCTCCGTGCAGCCCGTGACCTTTTTAGTGGTGACGCTCGGGCTCATCGGCACCTTGCAGATGTTTGACCAGGTCGCTATTTTTGGCGACGCAGCGCCGCTCGAGTCGATCATCACCTTGGCGTACTTCGTCTACAACCGGATGTTCCCCGGCGGGCAACTGCCCGAGGTCGGCTTCGCGTCGGCGGCGGCGATGTTCTTGGCGGTCTTGACGCTCATCGTGGTGCTCATTCAGCGCGTCTTCATCCCCTCGGAGCGGCGCTGATGGCCGTTCGTAACGCACCACGGGGCGCAGGTTCTTTTGCCACTCGCGCTGACTTCGAACGCTGGCACGCCCGCCGCCGCTGGGCGCGGGCCGGGCTGGTCTACCTGGCGATGCTCTTTTTCGCTGTCGTCCTCTTGGGCCCGATCCTCTTCGCGGCGTTCTCGAGCCTCAAAACCAACCCCTTGGATTACCCTCCGACGCTCAACATCCCGCAGCTCTCCCCGGCCAACTGGTCGGCGGCGGGGCGCTTGGGCGCGGCGGGCGAGGGCGGACGCTGGTTCGGCGGCTTCGCCCCCGGCGCACAGGTGCCCTTTAGCGTCACCTACTTCGTCCCCGAAGGGCAGGAGCCCGAGACGCCTGAAGTGGTCGTGTCGCGCCGCCGCAGCGGTGGCTTGCAGGCCGCGCAGCAAATTGAGTTCGCCGCCGACTACGCCGAACTGAGCGACGTTAGGGAAACGTCCAGAGAGCCCGGCAGCGGCGAGATACGTGGTGAGAGCGTCCAAGGGCAGATTGTGTCTTATGAATTCACGGTGACGTATCCGGGTGATGGCCCCGAGGTGGAGACCTTGCCTGTGGACATTACCGCGCCCGTCAATCAGCGCTATATTGACGCGACGTTGGCACCTTCGCGGCTCGAGCGCCGAGGCCGTGTCGTCTCCTACGACACCATCACCCCCGGCGCGATCGGCTACGTGTTTCGCAACTACGTGCGCGTCTTCAACGAGGTCAAGAGCGTCACCACCGGACAGAGCCTCTTCTGGGCCTGGACGCTCAACTCGTTTTTTGTCGCGATCATACGGGTGCTCTCGACGCTGCTGTTCGCGTCGATGGCAGGTTACGCGCTGGCGCGGCTCGCGTTTCCAGGGAAAACTTTCATCTTCTTCGCACTGCTTTTCAGCATGATGATCCCCGGTCAGGTCACCTTTATCTCGAACTATCTCGTTTTGCGCGACGGCATCTTTGGGTTGACGCAGCTCTTCGGCGTGCAGACGCTCCTCAACTCCATCTGGGGGGTGATCATCGGCGGGGCGAGCGGCTCGGCGTTGGTCGCCGCCGCGATGGTCTTTCTGATGAAGCAGTTTTTCGAGTCCATCCCCAACGAGGTCGAAGAGGCCGCCATGATCGACGGCGCGAACCACTGGCAGCGCTACTGGCGCGTCGTGCTGCCGATGGCGCGGCCCGCTTTGGGCGCGGTGGCGATCCTCAGCTTTCAGGGGGCCTGGAACGAGTTCTTCTGGCCCTTCATCGTGCTGACCACGCCCGAAGACATCAAAACGCTGCCCATCGGTTTGCTCACCTTCCGGGAGATTTACGGCACAACGGGCGACTGGGGGCTCATCTTAGCGGGTGCGATTTTGAGCGCACTCCCCATCATCATCCTCTTCGTGGTGTTTCAGCGATACTTTTTAGAAGGGGTATCGTATGGGGGGTCGAAGGAGTAAGAAGCTGGTCAGCACTTCGGCTAGGTAGGAAAAGCCTGAAGTGCTGACACGCTTATCAGGTTAAGTGGTCACTTCAAACTAACTCATGTTAAATTCAGTGAGGCACATCTATGCACATCGAACGCGATACGAACGACAATTTGGTCTTAAAAGAGAACTACACCTTTTTTGTGGGGCGAGAAGACGGACAGGTTTTAGAGAGTGAACACGGGCTCTACAACCGTGATACACGCTTCTTGAGCCGCTACGCCTGGCGCTTTGACAAGGCGTTTCAGACGCTTCTCACGCATAGCGCTAGACCGGACCAGTTCAGCGCTCATTACGCGAAGATCGAGGGACCGTCGCAAATGGTCGGCGTGCAGCGCACTTTGAAGGTGTCGGCGCAAGGGTTGGAGGATGTGCTCGAGTTCCAAAATACCAGTTCAGAGTCACAGACTATTGAGGTTGCTTTAGACCTTGAATCTGACTTCGCGGACCTCTTCGAAGCGCGGGCGTGGCGCGTCGCTGAGCGTGACAGCGTCGTTCGTGAGACAGAAGAACAGGGTGTGAGGTTTCGTTATAGAGCAAAAGACGGTTTAGACTTCACGACCTCTGTCGAGGTTTCGCCCGCACCCATTAAGCGCACCGAAGAAGGCGTGGTCTTTAGGCTCGAGCTTTCTCCTCAAGCGCGCTCAGAGCTGCGCGTCCAAATCTCTTTAGACAACCCTTTAGAGAGGAGCGAGCCGTGCGACCTCTCGTATGAATCGTGGCGTGAAAGCTTCTCCCTACAAGCAAAAAGCGAACGCCACCAAGAGGTCTTAGACCAGGCAGTGGATGACCTCCGCGCCCTGCTGCTCTACACCGAATGCGGGCTCTATCCCTCGGCGGGCATTCCTTGGTACGTCGCGGCGTTCGGACGCGACGCGCTCCTAACCGCGTTCATGATGCTTCCTCATCAGAGCGAGGTGGCGCGCGGCACGCTACGTTACCTCGCCCGCTATCAGGGCAAAAGCTACGACGACTTTCGCGCCGAAGCCCCCGGCAAGATCATGCACGAACTCCGCTTCGGCGAGCTGACGCGCACGCAGCAAACCCCGCATAGTCCCTACTATGGAACCGTAGACGCCCCCGCGCTCTTTGTGATGCTGCTCCATGAGGTGTGGCAGCAGACGGGCGACTTTAACCTCGTTGAAGAGCTGAGAGCAAATTGGGAAGCGGCGCTCAGATGGCTGCAAGAGGACGGCGACGTAGATGGCGACGGCTTTGTGGAGTTTCAGGGCGTGGCGGACTTCGAAGGCGCGAAAGGGCTCTCGGTTCAGTCCTGGAAAGACTCGCACGACTCGATGAGCCATGCGGACGGGGCGTTGGCAAGAGGTGCGTTGGCGGTGAGCGAGGTGCAGGGCTACACCTACGCGGCGTACCGCGCTGCGGCTGCGTTCTATAGCGAGTTAGGGGATGAGGGGGGCTCGAGCCGCTACATAGAAAAAGCCGACGCGCTCAAAACCAAGTTCCACGAAACTTTTTGGTTAGAGAATATGCAGACCTACGCGATGGCGCTAGACGGTGAAAAGCGTCCACTCAAAGTGCATAACTCCGACGCGGGGCAACTCCTCTGGACGGGCGTCGTGCCTGAAGAGGTCGCGCCTGCATTAGTTAAAACCCTCTTCTCGGATACGAACTGGTCAGGTTGGGGCGTTCGCACGCTCGGCGTGGGCGAGAAACGCTACAATCCCGTCTCGTATCACAACGGCTCGGTCTGGCCGCACGACACGGCGCTCATTGCAGGGGGCTTGTCGCGTTACGGCTTCTCGGAAGAGGTCGCCAAGATTCGTGAAGCGACGTTTGACCTAGCAGCGAGCCAAATAGATAAGCGGTTGCCTGAACTCGTCGCAGGATATGAACGCACAGACGCGCCGCCCGTGCCCTATCCGGTGGCGTGCCGTCCGCAGGCGTGGGACGCGGCGGCGCTTTTATACCTGTTGAAGCTCTGAGACAGTAGGGCCCGAGTTCAGCTCCTTTAGCGAAGCGCCACCTCAGCCGCCCGCACCTCACGCTTAACCCGTACGAGTTCCTGAGCGAACTTCTCAGGTTCCTCCATGAAGGTGAAATGGGCGGACTCCTCGAACCAAACAACCTCTTTGGAAGGCGCTTCTAGGTTGTTGAAAAATTCGGCTGCAGCGAGTGAAGGGGTCACGTAGTCGTAGCGTCCCAAGAAGAAGTAGACGGGCAGCCCGAGTTCCGCGACATTTGTCCCCAATTCAAAGGCTTGATCCGTGAGCGCCCACCGATGTTCGTTATTGAAGCGCATGATTTTCAAAATATCCAGAGGACGGTACTCTGGAGCACGCAGCATCGCGGGGAGCAGTACCCTGAGCGCCTCTCTCGTCTCACCATGAATCTCGCCCCCTAGAGGTGCGACGACCTCATTGACGCAGTTACCTTCCTGCCATAGATCGTTGAGCAACTCTCTTTGCTCGCGCAACCCGGTTATGTATTCCTCCTCTAGTGCTGTGCCTATGACACTCGAGCGAATGAACACCTCGCAAATTTCTGAAACGTCGGTAACGAGCGCTTGCCCTGTGTTGACGAGCGCGTGGTACTTTTCAGGCGCAGCTTGCGCCACGAAGAGACCGAGGTGTGCACCCCAGGAGTGACCGAGCAGGTAGATTTTCTCTTGAGCGAAGCGCTTGCGCAAGATATCGGTAAGCTCGAGGGCGTCCGCGACGTGCCGCTCCACGGTCATGTCCTCAATGTTGCCCTTTTCCGAGCGCCCCGCGTTACGCTGGTCATACATAACGACTACGAAGTTTTCCTCCAGTTCGGGTGACATGAGGCTTCTGAGCAGGGTTGAGGGTAGACCGGGACCCCCGTGGAGCATGAGCAAAACGGGTTTGCTGCGGTCCACGCCGCGCGTCACTACGAACTGTTCTACGCCGCCGAGTTCTACCATCTCCACCGTCGCGACGCTGTTTTCACCTGCGATGGCAGGGGTTCGTCCGCGTATCGCGCTCAGCATTGAAAAGACCGCTAGAACCAAGATAGCGAGCACGCCTACACCTACGCCGAAACCTCTTAGAGCCCTCACAATCATTTTTGACCTCTTCTCTTTTCTCTCCCACTCAAGTCAGCAGCGCGTTATCCCTTGTCGCACAGCGGCGCAAAGAACTGAAATTGAATTTCTAATAAAACTCTAGCTTAGAATCAATTCAGGATGAAAGAGACAGAGCTGAATAGGGACGTGAAAACCGTAACAGACGCTACTGCGGTTGAGGTTTTGGGAAACTTGGAGCATCAGCGGCGGTTATCTCCTCTGATGCGAGAACCATTGACTATCGGGGAGCTTGCGCGGCATATAGACGAAGACCCTAAACGCTGCCACTACCACGTGACGCGCTACCTCAAGCTCGGTCTCGTCACCTGCACGGGTGAGCGCAAGCGTTGGGGCAAGGCGGTCAAGCTCTACCAGAGCATCGCCCAAACGTTCTTCGTGCCCAAAGCGCACCTTGTCGGCGGCGATATCGCGGGCGAGATGGACCGCCAATATGGACCGTTGCTCGAGCGCTTCAACCAACACTTTGCTGCTACGGTGAGACCCTTCGAGGACGAGTTCGAGGGCGACTACTACGTTCTAGGACCCTCCGGCGAGATAGCTCATCACAGCGGACCCGGCACGGAGGACCCCAAAACGCTCCTCAACTACCTGAAAGAGGAGCATACACCCGCCGTCCTCATCGAATTTAGGGATTATCAGCTCTCTAAAGAGGACGCTAAGCGCGTGCAGCGCGAAATGATTGCGCTCTGTGAGAGGCTCGAACAGACCTCCTCAAGTGAAGAAAAGTCCAACAAGAAGTTCACCGTCTTGCTGGGTATAGCGCCTGTCAAAGAATAACGTTAAAGCCTCCCCAACATCCCCCGTACCACCCGCTTCGCCCTTTTCGCCGCTAAGGGCGTAAACTCCCGAAAGTTCACCTCCGCGTCATGGTCTGCCGTATCGCTGATGCTGCGGATAATCACAAAAGGTATGGCTGCTTTCGCGCACACCTGCGCCACCGCCGCCCCTTCCATCTCGGCGCACGCCGCGCCGAAGGTCTCACGTATTTGCGCTACCTTATCCGCGTCGGCGATGAACTGGTCACCCGAGACGACGCGCCCGGCGAGGACTTTGACCTCTTCCAAGTACTGCGCGGCTTCTAATGCCAAGTCGCGCAACGTTTCATCCGCCCCCCACGCGAGCGGCTCACCCGGCATCTGCCCCAACTCGTAGCCGAGCGCGGTCACGTCCGTATCGTGTTGCAGCGCGTCGGTACTCACGACGATGTCGCCAACTTTCAAAGTTGGGTCAACCGCCCCCGCAACGCCTGTAAAGATAACCCTCTCAACCTCTTGCGTAACCAGAAGCTGCGTCAGCGCCGCCGCGTTGACCTTGCCGACGCCGCACTCCGCGAGCAAGACCTCTTGCCCATCCAAGGTTCCCCGGTAGAGCGTAAACGCGCCTCTTTGTTCCTCTTGCGTATTTTCCAGCACGTCTAAAAGCTCTTCTAATTCTTCGGGCATCGCGCCGATAATTCCAGTGAGATTGTTAGGCAATGTAGTCTCCTCTGTGCTTGAATTCGGCAAATAGGCGTAAAGCCATTAGCCTTTAGGTATTAGCGTTCAGTACGAGCTTTTAAGCTAACTGCTAAAGGCTAAGAGCTAAAAGCCGATTACGGCGCAAGTTCCACCCTCTAACCAACCTCTTCAAACCTCTCTTTTAACCCCTCCCACACCTTTTTATTCCCCACAAAAAGCGTCAGATTCGCCCCCTTGAAGCGGAAGCGCACGCCGTAGAGCGTTTCGCGGCTGCGGGTTTGTTCATCCCAGAAGCGCACTAAAAGGAGGTCTGACCAGGTGTAGACGTGTTTCACGCGGTTGGGCCAGAAGCCGGACAGCTCGAGCCCCTCCCCAGAGAGAATCACGCGCGTGCCGCCCACCGCCAGCGAGAGTGAAAAGGCGCAGAGGACGAGGGGCAAGAGCCAGAAGAAGGTCTCGGGGAGCGTGGGCAATCTGCCGAACGAGAGGTTGGGCGAGGGCGTAAACCAGCCCAGCGTCAGCGCGGCGGAGTAGAGGAACACCAGGCAGCCCGCCGCGCCGAAAAGCCACACGGCTCTCGTCGCGCGGCTCGGCGCGGAAAGGATAATAATATCATGAGCCGAATCAGACCCATCCGTGCGCAGTTTGACGCTCAAGGTGCCGAGGTCGTGCTCTTCGAAGGCGTCTAGCCCTTCTTTACTGTTTGCGCTGTTCACCCTTCACCTTACCCTATAAAACGGCGCATAGCGCGTAAGTTGAGCCTATTAGCACAGACAAGCGCGAGGCTCTCCGCTACACTTGGAGGCGATGTTGTCTCCTGTTATCTTCGCCCCACCTACCACCTCTTCTACGCACACCCCCGCCTTACGGGGTACACTCGGAGCAGCGCTATGACGAACTCCACGACGAACCCCACCTCCACTACGAAGGTCTACGCCTTCGACGTTTTCGACACGTGCGTCGTCAGGACGTTCGCCCGTCCCGCCGACCTCTTCTACGCGCTTGCAAGGCGGGTCCTCACCGCGTGTCGTGGTGAGGCGTTCGGACAAGAAGAGGTGAGCGAACTCGCGCAGGCGCGTGTCGCCGCCGAGAAGCGGGCGCACCGGGAGACCTCTAAAGGCGATATCAACTTGGAGGATATCTACAGCGCTTTCACCGAGTTGGAGGCGTGGCGCATTTCACCGGACTGGATGCGCGCCGAAGAGGTGCGCTTAGAGAAAGCCTCGCTCCGCCCTATCGCCCGCACGAAGCGGCGCGTCGCGCAGCTTAAAGATGAGGGTCAGCGCGTCGTGTTCATCTCGGACATGTACCTTTCCGAAGAGGTCATCCGAGAGGTTTTGCTCGAGCATGGCGTCGCGACGGCGGATGACCCCTTATACGTCTCCTCTGAGTTGGAGATGACCAAGCGCACCGGCGAGCTTTTTAAGCACGTTTTAGAGCGCGAAGGCGTCGAGGCGAAAGACCTGCACCACTGCGGCGACAGCATGGTGGGCGACTTTTTAGCGGCGCGCAAGCTGGGTATCAAGGCGGAGCTTTTTGACGTGTCGCACCTCAACCGCTTCGAAAGGGCCATTCTGGACGACTCGCACGCGCCGCCCTGGGTTTACGCGCAACTTGCCGGGCTCTGCCGCGCGGCGCGGCTCATGTGCGAAGACGAAGGCGACACCGCCGTCACCGACATCGCCGCGAACGTCGTCGCGCCGCTTCTGACGAGTTTCGTCCTCTGGGCGCTGCAAGACGCGAAGCAGCGGGGCACCGAGCGGTTGCACTTCGTCGCTAGAGACGGGCAGATCATGCACAAGATCGCTCAGGAACTCGCTCAGACGCTCGAGACGCCCGAGCTTCACTACCTCTACGGCTCGAGGCAAGCCTGGTATCTGCCGTCAGTAGCGTCACTGGAGGGGGATGACCTAGCGTTTCTCGTCTTGACAGGTCAGTCATCCGCGCCTCGGCACAACCTCAAGCGCTTGGACCTCAAGCCGGAGGATTTAGAGGGACCGCTCCGCCGACACGGTTTCGCACCTGAAACTTGGGACGCTCAGCTTGACGACGAGAGCGAAGCGAGGTTTTGGGCCTTTATCTACGACCCCGAAGTTGCCCCCGCCATATTGAAGCGCGCGAAGGAGGCGAGGGAGGTAGCGCTCGCCTACTTCGAGCAAGAGGGCTTGCTGAGAGATGACAAGTGGGCGCTCGTGGACATCGGCTGGACGCTGCGCACACAGGCGTCGTTCAGAAAGATTTTGGGGCGAGCGGGGCAACCTCATACACTCGGTTACTATTTAGGGATTTCTAAAACGCGCTTTTCCGCCACCGAGTACGGGCAAGCGCGGGGCTTCTGGTTGGAGGAGTTCGAGCAGGGCGTGGCGAGTTCGGGCATCAAGTACCTCTTTCAGAATAAAGGGCTCATCGATCAGATTTTCACAATGGCGGACCACGGGAGTACGCGAGGGTATGAGCACCGTGACGGCGAAGTCAAGCCGGTTCTTTCGAAGCTCAAGCCGTACCCGCAGCGCGAAGCGTTCTTAGAGCAGGTGCACCGCACCGTCACGACGTTCGCCGCCGAACTCGCTAAAATGCCCCTGGTCCATGAGGGCGCAGATGACCTCAAGCGCTGCGCGCACCTCGTCACGGGGATGCTCATTGGCAACCCGACGCGCCGCGAGGCAAAGGCGCTCGCTTGGGCTCCTATCAGCGACGATCCGAACGAACTCCGGGCGGTCAAGCTCGCCAAACCGCTGAGCGTCTTTGGCCTCTACAAGATTGCCAAAGACGTCGCGGTGCGCGTCAAGGATTCGCGCACCGCAAATACAAAGACGGTGCCGAGCTTGTTCTATAAGGACCTCGCCTGGGGTTTCTCGTGGCTCGAGGGTTCGGTTGCGCTCTCCGGGCTGCCCGCTAAGTTCACCCTGTGGGTGTACGAGCAGGCGCAGCGGCTCAACCGGGAGAAGAAGGTCTTAGCGCTCCGCGTGCTCACGCTGCCTCAAAACGTGTCGCGCAAGCTCTTTTCAAAGCGGCGGCGCTTTTAAGATGGGTCCTGAGACAAGCAGAGTTCGCGTCCTCTTCATCCTGAGCGCGCTGCAGCGCAACGGGGCGGTCCTCAGCACGCTCACGACGATGAAGCACCTAGACCCCGCGCGCTATGCGCCCGCGCTCTTCGTCTTGGAGCGCCGCGACGAGCCTTGGCACGAGCTGCTTTCCGGGGTGCCCGTCACCTACGGCGTGAGCGAGGGCAAACCCAATGCGCAGCACGTCCCGCAGGTTTTCGCCAAACTTCTGCGCGCGGCGCGGCGTTCTGACGTGATCGTCGGCGGGCTCGAGATGGCTCCGACGTTTCTCGCCATTGTCGCCGCGAAGCTCACGGGCAAGCCCTCGGTGGGTTTCGTGCGCAACTCCTTACCCGAGCACCTAGCCCAGATGCCCGCCCGCTACAAGACGCTGACGAAGCTCATCTATCCGCACCTGACGCGCGCCGTCGCGATCTCCGAAGGCATCAAGGAGAGCGTCACGCGCCTCGTGCCGCAGCTAGAGGGGCGCACCCGCACCGTCTATATCCCGCTCGACATCGCCAAAACGCAGGCGCGTTCGCAGGAGGACGTGCCCCAAGCAGACGCCGCCAGACCCTACATCTTAGCAGTGGGGCGGCTCGAGTACCAAAAAGGTTTCGACCTCTTGCTCCGCGCTTACGCGCAACTTAAAAGACGTGAACCGGCGCTGCGCCACCGACTCGTCTTGGTGGGTCAAGGCAAAGCGAAAGCGCGCCTTGTGGCGCTCGTTCAAGAACTCGGTTTAGAGGACGACGTGGTGATGCCGGGCTTTCAGGAGAACCCGTACGCCTGGATGGAGAAGGCGGAGGTGTTCGTCTCGAGTTCGCGCTACGAGGGCTTTTGCCGCGTCATCGCCGAAGCGCTAGCCGTCGGTACGCCCGTGGTTGCCACCGACTGCCCGAGCGGTCCCGCTGAGGTCTTGCAGGACGGGTATTACGGCGTCTTGGTGCCCAACGAAGACCCGGCGGCGCTCGCCGAGGGCGTCCGCTCGCTGCTGTGCGATCCGGCGCGGCTACAGACGCTGCGTGAAAGGGGACCGCGCCGCGCCGCGCAGTTCACGCCCGAGGCGACAGTAGAGCGCTTCGAACGTGTTCTGGCCGAAGTGATGCCGGGTTCTGTGTGAAAGGAAGAATAAGAGAAGGGGAAGGGAGAATGTAGAATGAAGGTGTCTGGATTCTGCCTCCTCTATTCTGTAATTGCGCTCTTGACCCTCGCTACCCCTCGGCAATCGTCCGCTGATAAAGCTCTGGGCTCGAGCTGACGACGAAGTAGGGGTTGAGCAGGTTCTCCTTGTTGTAGCGCAAACGTCCGCCCGCCAAGTCGCCCACCTGAGCGCCCGCAGTCTCCGCCACGCACTGCGCGGCGGCGGTGTCCCACTCCATCGTCGGACCGAAGCGCGGGTAGAGGTGCGCCGCGCCCTCCGCAACTAAACAGAGCTTGAGCGAGCTGCCGATGGAGAGACGCTCGACGGGTGCGTAAGTTTCTAAACGCACCAAGAGCGCCTCCGTCTCCTCGCCCGCGTGAGAGCGGCTCGTCACCACCTTGAGCGGCTCGCCTGGGGCGTGCGGCGCGGCGCGAATCGTCCTCTGCTCACCGTTCTCCACTTTGAACGCGCCCAAAGACGAGTCAGCCCAGTAGGTTGTGCGCAGCACGGGCGCGTGCACGACGCCGAAGCGCGGCGCACCCTGATCAATTAAGGCGATGTTGACGGTGAATTCGCCGTTGCGCTTGACGAACTCCTTCGTGCCGTCTAAAGGGTCCACGAGCCAGAAGGCGGACCAGTCTCGGCGCGTCTCGAAGGGCGCGGCTTTAGACTCTTCGGACAGGATGGGCACGTCTGGCGTGAGCCGCCCCAACGCCTCGGCGATCACCTTCTGCGAAGCCAAGTCCGCCTGGGTCAGCGGCGAGTCGTCCTCTTTGTAGGTCACACCTACGTCGGCGCGGTTGTAGACCTCTAAAACGGTGTCGCCAGCGCGCTCGGCTACCTCGAGTAGTTCCGGCACGAGGGCTTGCAAAGTTTCGTTTGTTAGAGCTGTGGCTGAGTTCATGGGGCTCCTTCGAATGTATTTCGTATGGTGGAGGGCTCGAGTTCAACTCGAGATGGGCGTTGGGTCAATGTAAGTGCTTTTCGTGCTGTCCATCGCCGTGTTCGCTAGCTAAATTAACAGCCTCTTGTTTATACCTTGACACTTAGTACATCGTTAAGTAAGGGATGCGATACTGTTGTCACCCCGTTCACGAAGTAGCCAGCGGGAACGGGGTGACGTGAAGCTTCGGCGAAGGCGTAAGGGTCTCGGTTGACTATGTCAAAACTTCGTAACTCGCAATCTCGGCTAGTTGGGAATGGAAGACGAGATTCTTTCACTCCACTTCGTTACGTTCAGAATGACATGGTTCATTTTTTAGCGGACAGTGTACTTAGGCGGGTTGTGCAAACAGGGCTCGAGCCTCACACCACGCTTCATCCGTGTGAGACCTGCTAGAAAGACCAAATACGTGGGATGATAAGGAGCGCGATAATCGCGGTCAAGAGGTTGAGCGGCAAGCCGATCTTGAGGTAGTCACTGAAGCGGTAGCCGCCAGGTCCGTAGACCATCAGATTGGTCTGGTAGCTGATGGGCGTCGCGAAGCTCGCGGACGCTGCCATGATGATGCCGATGGCGAAGGGCATGAGGTTCACGTCCAGGTCAGTTGCCAAAGAGAGCGCGATAGGGAAGACGAGTACCGCCGCCGCATTGTTCGTAATCAGGCTGCTGAAGAGCGCCGTGACCGCGTAGAGCACAGCGAGTACCGCGAGCGGCTCGCTGCCTGCGAACCCGACGAGGCTGTTCGCCAGCGACTGCGCCGCGCCTGTCACCTCCAACGCTTCGCCGATGCCGAACGCCGCCGCGATGGTGATGAGCACGCGCCAGTCGACGCTCCGACGCGCCACCGCGCCCGTGCAGCAGCGCGTGATGATCATAAGTCCTGCGGCGAGCATCGCTGCCTCTAAAATCGGCAGCAACCCGACGATCACGGTGAGGATCATCGCGGCTAGAATCGTCACCGCGACGAGCGCCCGGTCATAGCGCGGCGGCGTGGAGTTGGCGACGCCGCTGACCAAGAAGAAGTCGCGCGAGTTGCGCTGCTGCTCCACAAAAGACGCCTTCGCCTCTAGGAGCAGCGTGTCGCCGGGGCGCAAGACGATGTCGCCGACTTTGCGCTTGACCCGCTCGCCGTTCCTGGCTACGGCGATGATGACCGCGTTATAATACGAGCGGAAGTTGCCCTCGCGGATGCTCTGCCCGACGAGCGGGCAACTGCTCGAGACCACCGCCTCGACGAGCATCCGCTCTGAACGCTGGGAGCCCAGCTTAAAAATCTGGTTCGTGGCGGGCGTGATGCCGCGAATCTTCTGCAGGTCCGCTACCGATTCGACGATGCCAACGAAGAGCAGCCGGTCCTCCGCGTGGAGGGTCTCCTGCGGCGAGACAGCGGGCAGAATTTGACCTTTCCGGTCGATCTCAGCCAGATACATGCCGGGGAGTTGCCGCAGCCCCGCGTCTTCTATGGTCTGCCCGACGAGCGGTCCGCCTCTCTCGACGAGCATCTCGACGCTGTACTCCTTGGGGTTGTCGAGCCACCGCGTCCTCGAGGCGTTGTCCGGCAGAAGCCAGCGCCCCGCGAAGAGGATGAAACCGAAGCCTATAATCGCCGTCGGCAAGCCCACCCAGGCGAGCGAAAACATGCCCAGTCCGGGTAGCCCCGCGCGGCTGATCAGGAGCCCGTTCACGACTAGGTTCGTGCTCGTCCCGATAAGCGTGCAGGTGCCGCCTAAGATAGCGGCGTAGGAGAGGGGAATCATCAGCTTGGAGACGGCGAGCCCATGCCGCCGCGCCCAGTCGTTCACCGCCGGGATGAGCATGGCGACGACGGGCGTGTTGTTCAAAAACGCGCTGATGAGCGTGACGGGCGTCATGAGTCTGAGTTGCGCGTCGGCGAGCGACTTAGGCTTGCCCAAGAGCCGCTGCGACAACCAGTGGACGCCGCCCGTCTCCTGCAAGCCCGCCACGACGATATAGAGCACGCCCACCGTGATCACGCCCGGATTGGCGAAGCCCGAAAACGCCTCTTCGGGCGTGAGGATGCCGAAGACGAGCAGGAGGGTGAGCCCCGCGCTCAAGATGATGTCGGGGCTTATCTTCGTGGCGCTGAGCAAACCGACTAGACCCAGCACGAGGCTCAGGGTGAACCAAGCGTCGAGGCTCACTGCGGACCTCTTGAACGTTGTAATGCTGAGCGTTTCAATGCCGAACGTTTCGATGTGAGAGGCGGCTCGCCGCCGGAGCACGTAAGCTGAGAGGAGTGTGCGTTCATACCGACGTTACCCTACCGCCTTTACGGGTGAGAGGAGCGATAGAATTTTACGAAGTGGACCGGGACGGCGGTTCGTCTGCTTTACCTAAACGTTGGCTCGGGTCTAATCCGTCAGCAGTTCTACGACACACTGAGACAAAATCACGCACATTCTGAGATGAGGTTCCGTTAAGCTGCGCTCATCCGTCTCAGTATGTTTTGGAACTGCTTACAGAAGAGGTCTAGGAAGGTTGTTTCGCTGCGGAATAACTGCCTCACTAAAAGATGGTGTGGTGTTCGAAGAGGTTGAGAGCAGAGATAGGCGTGTTCAGCCCCTCATGGTGAAGCCTCGAGCGCCCGCACCAACACCTCTTCTAACCGCTTCGCGAGTTCGTCGCGCGAGAAGTGCGTCTCGGCGAGGTGTCGCGACGCTTCTCCCGCTCGGGCTAGCCACCTTTCGTCGCCGAGTTTCTCGAGCAGCCGCTGCGCTGAACCCTCTATATCGTGAGGGTCCAAGACCAAACCCGCGCCGTGCTCGCTTAAAAGGTCTGCCTGCCAGCCGCCGTAGTTGATCGCGACGGGCGTGCCCGAGGCGAGCGCGTCGAAGAACTTGTTCGCTGAGTTGACCCACATCTCCTCTAAGTCGATGAAGAGCGAGGTAGCTACCGTCGTCGCTGAGAGAACGGCGGGCATAGCGGATTTGGGAACTTTGGGGATCATGAAAAAGGCCTGGTCTAGCACACCTAGCTCGCGCGCTAGGGCGCGAATCTTCTCCTCTTCAGGTCCGTGACCGATGACCAAAAAGCACACCTCGGGCGCACATTCTTGGAGTGCGGCGGCGAGCCGCGCCAAGTAGCCGACGCCGTTGATCGCGCCGAGCGTGCCCGCGTAGAGGATGAGGGGGCGCTCCCCCAGCCAAGGGTATTGAGCGCGAAACTCAGCGCCCGCCGCCGCAGGCACGCCGAAGAGGTCTAGGTCCGCGCTGTTCGGAATCACGTGAACGCGCTCCGCCGGGTAGCCCGTGCGCACCACGCCCGCTTTCATCCCCGGTGAGAGCGCGACGACGTGCGCCGCGTTGCGGTAGGCGAAACGCTCCAAATGCTGCGCCGCCGCGATGAGCGGATACCCTCTAAGCGTGCCCACCGCGACGGGCAACTCGGGCCACAAGTCGCGCACCTCAAAAACCATCGGCACGCCCTTGCGCTTCGCCGCGTAGACGGCGGGTAGGGCGATGGTCAGTGGGGTGCTCGTCGCGAAGATGAGATCGCCCTCTAGTGCCGCCGCTCTATGCGCTGCGCGCCAAGCGAACTGAAAAAATGCCCGGATGCGCCCATAGGTACCCAGCATATTCGAGTAAGGCACGCTAAGCCAGTGGACTTGAACGCCTGCCTCTTCGCTCCTGTACGCGCCCCCTCCCTCTCGGTTCGAGGTGATGAGGTGCACCTCGTGACCCCACGCTACGAAGCGCCGCGCCATCTCGTAAGAGCGGATGCTGCCCGCGACGGCGGGGGTGTGAAAGTACTGATGGAGGTAGATAATGCGCATGAGGTCTCGCTCGAGAGCGCCCCAAGCTCTTTAGGAGGCGGGGCTAGAGCTTAACGCAAGATAACATGCAAGGGGCGCTGACGGCGCGGTGAGCCGCTATACTCAGTTAGAGGGAGTGCGGGGCGCATCCTCTCATCTGCTTTGAGGCTCCGCTGCTGAGTCGCGCGTCCCTTTCTCGCTCAGGAGCGTACGCCACGTGTCCTTATAAAATTCTGCGAGCCTGTGGATGTCGAAGTGGCGCTTTAGGTGCGTGTAAGCGGCTCCTGTCAACCGCTGCGCCACACCCATATCGGCGAAGACCTCCGCGACGTGGTGAGCGGCGTCCGCCACGTCGCCTCGCGCCACCACGAAGCCGTGTTCGCCGTGAACGAGCAGCTCCTCGATACCGGGCGTCCGCGTCGTGACGCAGACGCAGCGGCAGCCCATCGCCTCTTTAACGACGTTAGGCAGGCGCTCCGCGCTGTGCTGCGACATGAGCAAAAAGACTTCAGCTTGTGCCATCTCTACGAAAACGTCCTCGTGCGCGACGTGACCCCGGAAGGTAACTGCGTGAGCGACGCCGAGCGAGCGGCTGAGCGCCTCTAAGCGTTCGCGCTCAGGTCCGTCGCCGAGTACCACCAAAGTCGCGTCGGGCCACCTCTCCAGCGTCTGCTGAAAGACTCTAAGCACGTCGTCCATCTTCTTGAACGAGGCGAGCCTGCCCGCTGTCACAATGCGCCTTTTGACCTTGCGCTGCCAATCCACCTCCTTAAAGCGCGTCAGATCGACGCCCCGGTACGCGACGTGGATGAGGCTCCCGCCTACCCCAAGCCGTTTAATCTCCTCGACGTTGGCGTGCGCGTGCGTCCAGACGACGTCAGCCTGGCGCGCTACAGGCGCGCTGCCGCCATACGCCGTTTTGAGGTCATACGCGCCCAAAAAGACCGAGCTGACGATTTCTGGGTGATAGCGCTGCACGAGGTACGCGAACATCGCCGGATAATGTCCCCAGAAGAGGTGGACAACGTCGGGTTTGCTCCGCTCGAGTGCGTCAAAAAGCTGCAGCGTGCGCGGCGCGAGCAGCGCGCTCTTTACGAGCTGCTCCAAGCGCCTGCTGCGCTTCGGACCTTTGAGGCTGTGGCGCGTGATCCAAGCGAGCAGCGCAAAGGCGACGTTAGGGCGTTTGAACATGAGCGCCACGCCCTCCAATATCGCCCCCGCGTGGCTCTGCGTGATCGGCACGTCCGCCAAGCGCTGTTCGGTCAACTTGGGCGCGGCGCTCTGCGCGGAGCGCAGCGCGTGAACAGAGATGTCAACCCCGGCGTCTTTAAGGGTGCGTACGTCGCTGATAGCGAACGTTTCTGCCAAGATAGGAAAATTCATGGTGACGAACCAGATATTCACCGCTTGACGCTCACAATGCTCGCGCCGTTATATTTCCGTTTCAGCCTCATGAGCCTACTCTCTATTGAAGTCTCACTGCCCAGCTTTGCTGCTCAGTTTCGCAGCTTAGCCCTGCCGCCTAAATCCCTCGCTCAGCTTTAGATAAGTCTCGCCGCTCAACCTAAGCGCAATCTCTTCCGCCCGTACTTTACCTTAGTGTAAACCATATTTCTAACGCTACATTCATATGATTACCTTTCATATAAGCATCCTCCAGCTACTTTACAGAGGCGAATATTTCACAGTTGTTTCGTAGTGGTGTTTCGCGCAGTGTCACGTGCGGTGTTTCGTAGCAGTAAAAAGGCGACTCGGTGAAACGTCCACCAGGAGAAGAGGTGCTTTCACAAAACTAAGCGAAACGCTCTACAAGATACCTCACGAGAAGAGACCCCCCGCGTAGGATTGTCACATACATCTACCGGATAAGTGCGAGACGTGGATGTTGACGAGTTTTCGGCACGTCTGGTATCTGGTTAGCAGAAGGCGTCTCGCTTCGTATTCACATAAGTAGTAGCAGCTATCATCTGGTCAGCTTGGGCGAAGCCATGCGAAGCAACGCTCTCACTAAAAAGAACATCGTTTCCTTTCTTGCGGAAAACTTCGTAATCGGAAAACTTCGTAATTAGCACGCACTTTAGGTGATGAAATTCCGCTAGCCTTGACAGGCTGAGATCTGCGGAGAAGTGTTGCTTCGCTTACGAAGTTTCCCTCCGGGAATAACTCCGTTCAAGCAACGATAAGTGGAACTGCTATAGGTATTTACATAGAGGTAGTAGTTTCAAGTCGAATGCTAACGTGCGCTTCTTGCGCCGTTTCTATATGATAAACAGGGGGTTGTACCCCTTGCTCAACCTCTTACAGATATCGTGTCACTGTTCGCACAGTACGTGGTGAGTTGCCGGTGACCAAGAGCGGAGCAATCTAAACGCGCCCTTCATCCTTTACATACGGTCGAGCTGAGGTTGATTTGCTACACTCTCAGTCAAGGAAGCGTGGTCTGGCGTCCGCCCCAGCGAGTTCCGCGATATGTAGCGGCGTGACTACGGTGCTCAAACTACCTTGTCAACACCTAAGTGCTGAGTAGAGGAGAACGTAAAGATGAAGCGAGACGATAGAATGGATGACGTAGCGCAGAGGCGCGCGCGTGCTCGGCGCTTAGGCTCGAGCTGGCTCACCATAGGTTTGGCGCTCTGCATCTCCTTTGCGTCCGCCCAGATCAGCGCGCCACTTTCACAAGAGGCGAGGCGCACCCTAGACCGCGCCCAGGCGAACGCCGCCGAAGCGCTCCAAACCTACGACACGTACCGCCCCGATCAGCCCCTCTTCCGAGAGGCGATTCGCTACGGGCGCGAGGCGGCGCAACTCGCCCCGGACAGCCCCGAGCCGCTACGCTTTTTAGCCGAGGTCTATAGCGTGACAAACTTTTACGGTCCCGCGTTTCAAAACTGGCAAGCCTACTTAGAAGCGGGCGGCACGCTCACGCGCGTGATGAGAGAGCAAGCCGTCGAAGTCGGCACGGAGCTAGCGTATGAGCGCTACAGCCGAAACGACAAAGACGAGGCGCTCCGCCTCTACACAGAGGTCATTGACCTCGTTCCCGAAGACCCCGAGGCGTACACCTGGGCAGGGCGCATCCTCTTGGAAACAAACCGCCCCGAAAGAGCGATCACCTATTGGCAAGAGGTCGCCGAGCTTAAACCGGACGACGCCAGCGCCGAGTATTTCTTGAGGCTCGCTCAGGAGCGCGCGCGTTACGGTACGGAGGCGGTTACGGCCTTTAGAGAGGGTGTTCGGCTTTACGAAGCGGGCGAACGGCGCGCCGCCCGCGAGCAGTTCGCGCGGGCGACGAGCCTGAATGACCGCTATCCGGCGGCGTGGGCTTATCTGGGGCGCACCGCCTTCGAAACGAACAACTACGCCGCCGCTGAGACCTTTTATCAAAACGCTTCGCAGCTCGAGCCGAACAACCAGACCTACCGTTACTTCTTTGAAGAGTCGCAGCGGCGGCAGGGCGAGGGAGCGGACGCCGAGGACGAGCCGCAGAGCGAGCGTCCCTTCAGGGAAGAGAGCGGCAATTAAGAGGGTCTATACCGCGTAGGGACGGTACTAGTGGCAGTCTGCGGTTCTCTCTACTTCAAGACCGGCTTTCCTCGAACCAAACGTTCAGCCACTCGTCCTCTAACGCATACTCCCGCATCTGGTAATACGCGAGAAAGCGCGGCAGCACGAGGTGCCTGCGCCGCTTGCCTACGCGGATGAGCAGGGCGTCCCCCATCTGCTCGACTTCGGGCGCGTCTTCTAAGAGCGGCAGGTGAAGTGACAGGCGGTAGCGCCTGCCCTCTTCGGTGACGCGGTAAGGGCGCTCGTGGTAGAGCGTGTCAGTCGGGTCCATGTCGCCCCAGAGCGCCTCGCCGACGCGCTCCAAAAGGTCCAAGCCGAAGACTTCGCGCCCCAGGTGCGGCACGCGGAAGCTCGGCAGCGGCGCAAACGTCGCCTCGATCTCCTCCAAATGCGCGGCTTGCGCCTCTAGGTAAGGCGCGAATATCTCGTCTTTGATAGGCGGCAAGATGCGGTTGGTGATGACGGCGTCCACCAGGTAGCCGTAGAGCTGCAAGTAGGTGTAGGTGCGCTGCGCCTCGCGAATCACCATGCGCTCGGGGTTGGTCACCAAGCGAATCGAGCTGACCTCAGGGTCACTCACCACCTCGCGGATGCGCTCTAAGCGCGTGAAGAGGTCATCCAACTCGCGGTAGCCCTCGTCTAAAGGGATGCCCGTTGTCATGCGCGTCATCATGCCGAACGACTGGAACGCCATCTTCTGCATCGGCAGCGCTTTGGTGAGCCACCACTGCGTCACCTGGGGCAGTGTCAGGAGGGTCAGGGTTTCGCCCGTGGGGGCGCTGTCCACCACGATGAGGTCGAAAAAGCCCTCGCGGTAGAACTGCTCGAGCCATAAAAACGCCGACGCCTCCTCCATCCCCGGCAACGCAGCCAACTCCTCCGCCTCCACGCGCCCGACGCCCTGCCACTTGAAGACGGTCAGGAGCAGTTCGCGGACGCTGCCGTAATGCTTGCTCATCGAGTAGTACACGTCGAGTTCTTGCGCGAAGAGGTTTTCCCTCACCTCTCGAGGCTCGGGTCCTAAAGGTATAGCGAGCGCGTCCGCTAGGCTGTGCGCCGGGTCCACGGATAAAACGAGCGTTTTGTAGCCCCGCTGCGCCGCCCTCAACGCCGTCGCCGCCGCGACGGTGGTCTTGCCGACGCCGCCCTTACCCGTGAACAAGAGGAGACGAGTGCGTTCAGCCATGACGCGCCCTTCGAAAACCACGCTTAGAGGAGGCGGAACTTGATGTCGAGCGCCAGGTTCCTCTCGTAACGCCGGTTCTACAAGGTCCAGTGGACTCATCCGCCAAGACACCATTCCCTCGTTTTACTGTTTCACCCTTGGGATCGGTCATGTCACCCAGTATGAGACTAGGAAGACACGGCGACTTAGGACAGCTTTACACTGTTCGTGAGAAAACGGGACAGGAAGCGTATCGAACGTCAGTGAAACGCAGGGAGAATCGCTTCTAACTTCCAACTTCTTGCTTCTAACTTCTCCCTCAACCGCTAAGCCTAAAAGCGACTAAGACAGCGCCCTCAAAATCGCCTCTTCGAAGGCGTGCGGGGCTGCACCCACTGCGAACGCTTTCGCCCTGGCAGGCCCTATCTCGCCCAAGGCTCGCAGCCGCGCCGGGTCGCAGAGGAGCGAGTGAACGCCCTCGGCGAGCGCAGCCGGGTCCCCGCTCTCGACGAGGACGCCGTAGCGCCCGCCCCGCAAGACTTCAGCGGGGCCGCTCGGGCAGTCGGTGGCAACCACGGGCGTGCCGACGGCTAGCGCTTCGGCGATGACGCGGCAGAAGCCCTCGTAGCGCGAACTCGAGACGAACACCGCCGCGCCGCGAACCCAGGGGTACGGGTTGTCGATAAAGCCGGGCATGAGAACGTGCGCTTCGACGCCGAGCTGCGCGGCGAGCCGCCGCAAGTTGTCTTCCTCTAAGCCGTCACCCAAAATGACGAGCGTATGTTCAAGACCTTGCGCCCTAAGCGCCGCGTACGCGCGGATCAAGAGGTCGAATCCCTTCTGATAGCTGAGTCGTCCCACCGCGATGATGTAAGGGTGAGAGGGCGGCGCAGCGCCCACTATAGACGCGCGCGACGCTGCGCGAATCCGCTCCACTTCGATGAGGTTGTACGCCGTCGTGATGCGCTGCTCCAGCGCGGGCACAAGCCGCTCCAAGCTCTCTTTGACGCCGTCAGAAACTGCCACCGCGCCCGTAAGGTGCGGATAGAGAAACTTGACGAGGTGGCGGTGAATTTTGGGGAGATGCTCCAAGTGGTCCGGGAGCGAGTTTTGGATAAGCCCTAAAACGGGGCGGTGCGTGAGCTTGGCGGCGAGCAGCGCGAAGTACGTCGAGGACGCCTCTTGCGCGCCGACTAAAACGTGCGCGCGCCGCGCCGCGCCGATAAGTCGCCCTAACCAAGCGGGAGAGCGCTGCGGCCAGGTGCGCTCAGGCGCTAATCCGTAAACTACGCGAATTCCCCTTAAAAGAGGGTCCCAGTAGTCGGGGTCAGCGGGGCGCTCAGCCAGAAATAGGACGGGCTCAAAGCGACTGGGCTCTAGATGCCTCATCGTGCTTAGCACGCTCAAGATTGCGCCGTTCTTGTTGAGTTTTGTCAAGACGAAAAGAACCCGTATCCTTCGGGTTGGTGTTGGGGACACAGCGGACGTGAGCACGAAACGTTAGTCGCGCTGCGGTGCTCTAACCGCGTGCTGTGAAAGAAGATGGGTCATCAAATCATCACTCTGCGCTATTCGCGCTATATTTGCTATGTTCGCTCGTACACGTCGCGTTTGAATGCGTTCACGGCGCGGTCTTTAACCCGTAGCTGTAAGCTCGAGTTCACCGCACGTTTAGGCGTATCAGCGAGACTCACCTGCGGACAGTGGCAATTCATGTTCGGATATCTTATCAGTTTATCTCACCACCGATTATCTCACCACTAAGCCGTCCCACTGGGCCAAGGCTGGACTGTAGCCTTCGGCGGTGCTCTCCAACCAGAAGGGCGAATGACCCCGACGCTGAACGGACGAGCCTCCCGATTCTGTCGGTGCACACGTGGCGGTCTCGAACATGCAACTATTAAGGTAGCATATCGTCAGCGCTAGGGCGTGCGCTTTTAACCGCTAGGGCTCGAGACGAACGAATCCGCTCGCCCATGTTAAGAAAAGGTGAAGAGTGAGGGTGCACCCTCACGAAAGAGCGGCGTTCGTCCACAGGACCTGACCATAAGATTTAGGCGTCGTCTGCAAGGACGTTTAGAGGATTTCATGAGGGTGAAGCGCCCCCGCAATCCGTATGAGAGAACGGCGGATGGACCCCCTTGCGATTCCCACGTCTTTACACGTTATACTCGCCTACATGTTGGCGCTCGCTTTGAGCCGCTGCGCGTCCCCTGACCCAACCGCACGTATCGCAGCACGGATGCACTTCGTAAGGTCATGAGACCTACGCGAAAGACTTCCCACAACTTGGAGATGATTTATGGACTCAGTATCAGAATCACCGCGAACCTCGGAAGCGCCTAAAGCGCCGCCGCAACCCTCGGCGGACGTTCTGCCGAAAGGTCAGACCGAACGTTCGCTAGCGGTTTCTATCGTCATTCCGGTCTATAACGAGATCGGGGCGCTCGAGGAGACCGTCCACGATGTGACGCGCTACATGAACGAGTCGGGGCTGACCTACGAAGTCATCTTGGTGGACGACGGCTCGACGGACGGCTCGGGCGAACTCATCGCTAAAATCTCGCTACCTCATGTAAAAGCCGTTCAGCACGCTGTCAACCAGGGCTACGGCGCAGCGCTCAAGACCGGTCTCAAGAACGCTCAGTACGACCTTATGGCGATCACCGACGCCGACGGCACCTACCCGAACGAGCGTCTACCCGAACTCGTCAAGGCGCTAGGCGACGGCGACATGCTCGTGGGCGCGCGGACCGGGCAGAACGTGCAGATTCCCGCGATTCGCAAGCCCGCCAAGCGCGCGCTCAACGAACTCGCCAACTACCTCTCAGACACCAGCATCCCTGATCTCAACTCTGGGCTGCGCGTGATGCGCAAGACGACGGTCAAGAAATTCATGCACATTTTGCCCGACAGCTTCTCGTTCACCACGACCATCACGCTCGCTATGCTCTCGGACGGCTACAACGTGAAGTACGTGCCCATCGACTACTATCACCGCGCGGGCGACTCCAAAATCAGCCCCATCAAGGACACGGTGCGCTTTACGCAGCTCGTCGTGCGCACGGTCATGTACTTCAACCCGCTCAGGGTGTTCGTGCCGATCAGCTTGACGCTCTTCGTCGCGAGCTTTTTAGTTCTACTGTACCGCCTCTTTTCCGGCGAGGGACTGCTCGTTTTAGGGATTATCCTCTTCGTATCGGCGATTCAGGTGCTCACCACCGGGATGCTCGCTGATCTTATCGACAAAACTAACGCAAGGCACAGGGAGCCAAGATGAGTACTTCGGGGGCAACGCTCGACCGCCAAACGGCGCTCAGAGACACCTACGCGCACAAGGCGCTGCAGCAGATTCCCAGGATTTTGAGCAACCAGGACCGCACGCCGACCTCGCCGACGTACGGCTGCTTGCACCGCGACTACTGGCTGGATAAGACTTCCGACTTCCCCGACGCCGTGCGTCAGTTCGCCGTGCACGCGCTGGCGCTCGTTTATAAGCATGATATGCCCGGCAATATCTACTATCAGAACGATAAGGTCCGCGACTGGACCGTCGCAGGGCTCTCCTTCTGGGTGGACATCCAGCACAAGGACGGCTCGTTCGACGAGTTTTATCCTTACGAGCGTGGCTGGGTTGGACCCACCGCCTTTACGACTTACACGACCATCGAAGCGCTCAACATCCTCGGCGATGAAGTGCCCAAGGGCGTACGCGACAAGGTCACGGAGGCGGTCAGAAAGGCCGCGCACTTCATCGCCGCAGGCGAGTCCGAAGAGGACCACCTGGCGAACCACCACGCGATGGCGTGCTTAGCGGTCTGGAAATCGTACGAACTCTTAGGCGATGAGGCGCTCGAAAAGGGTTTCGAAAAGGTCTGGACCGACTTCTTGAGCTATCACACCGACGAGGGCTGGTCCATTGAGTACGACGGCATCGACCCCGGCTACCTCTCGGCGACGGTCTCCTTCTTGGCGAAAATCTACCAGACGAACCCCGATCCCAGGCTTCTAGAGGTGATGAAGGCGTCCGTAGAGAAGTGCAGCTACTTCGCCTACCCGAACGGCTTCTACGCGGGCAGCATGGGCAGCCGCAACACGCTCCACTTCTACTGCCACGGCTTCGAGGTGATGGCGGACGATATCCCGCTGGCGGGCTCCATCGCCGAGCACCTCTTGGGCGGGCTCGCTGAGGACAAGCTCGTGCCGCCCGAAATCATCTCGGACCGTTATTTGGTCTACCGCGTACCGGAGTTTTTGCTCGCGTACTTAGACTACGCGGATAAACCGGACGACCGACCCGCGCTACCTTTCCAGCGCGAGCCGTTCACAGAGTTTTTCCCCGGCTGCCGCGTCTACGTCAAGAACGCGCAGGGCTATTACGCCATCGCCAACCTCGCGAAGGGCGGCGTGCTGAAAGTTTTCAACCGCTCCGGCGAGGACGGCAAAGGCGAACTCGTCTTCAACGACTGCGGGCTCATCGGTCAGTCGGACGAGGGCAAGACCTTTACGAGCCAGTGGATCGATCCGAGCTTCAAGGTGCAGCAGGGGGAAGAGGGCTTCGAAATCTCAGGCAAGGCGCAGTGGGTGCCCTCGCACAAGGTCTTCAACCTCACTAAAAATCTAGCCTTTCGCGGTGTGCTCCTCTTGACGGGGTGGTCCCCTAAGCTCGCGCACCTCTTGAAAGGGCAGATTCGTAAGACGCTCATGCTGGGGCAGCGCCCCGCGCCCCTATCATTCCGGCGGCAGGTCACGTTCGCAGAGGACAAGGTGACGCTCCTAGACGCCTTCACGCTAGACGGACAGATGAACATCACCTCGCTCTCGCTAGGTGACGAGTTCTTTGTGCGTTACGTACCGCAGTCGCGCTACTTTCAAAGCCAGGAATTAGGTGTGTCAGGTGTCACGCTGGATAGCGAACAACTCGCTAAACTGAATCAGACGAAGAGGTTTGAGCTAGAGCGGAGCGTTCCGCTCAACCGCTAGCGCGGACGCTGCAACGACACCTCGAGTTCAGACACTTGTTTTGTACAAGTGTCTGCGAAATATCATGGCAGTGTCATGACTTCGTCATAGTAATACTGAACTGAAAGAATGATGGCGTAAATTGAGAGCGTCTGAGGGTACGCGCTGAGAAGCCCTTAGCCAGAGGTAGCATCTTTGAATCAACGCGCGTCGATAACGGCATAATACGCCCAGCTAAAGGCTCTTTTCCGCGCGGTTTAGATGTCAAAAGTACGACATCTAAACTTTACTTTAGTATAATGTCATACGGATTGCGTGAGGTTTTAGCTTGAGCCAGTCATCCTTTTCTACCCCCTCCTCCCGCCGCTCCAGGCAGCGCGGCGTGTCCCAAACCTGGTGGCCCGTCATGCTCTACGTAGCGCTGCTCGCCCTCAGCTTTGGTCTCTGCGGAATAGCTTACGCATTCTTTCCTGAGCTTCGCAAGACGTTGGTGCTCGAGGACGCCCTGATCGAAAATTTGAGTCTCGCCTTTTACCTCTTGGGGGTCGGCATCCTCGCGCTCGGTTTACGCAGCCGCGCGTACCGCTTTAGAGGGATGAGCGCCCTCGCCGGGCTCTGTTTCGTAGGCGTGCTAGAAGAGATAAGCTACGGTCAGCGGTTTTTCCCTGGCTTGCCCTTTCCAACTTTACCCAACGGTATGACCTTAGACGCCCTGCACGACTTTAGCCGCGTCGCGGTTTTGGAGTTTCTGAAACTAGGCATACCTGGGTACGCTGGCTTTGCGCTTAGCGTGCTTTTGCCGCTCGGTTTGGGCGCGTGGCTTTTACGCCGCAGACTACACGTTATCCTTGAAGCGATCCTCGCGCCGCGCTCGGCTTGGCTCTACGTTGCGTCAGCCGCAAGCTTAGCGCTCATAGCGCTCTTCATCGACAGCCGGGGTAGCATATCCCAAGAATGGGTATTTTTAGAAGAGGTACTAGAGATGAATGCGGCGCTGTCACTCGCGTTCGCCGCTGGCATCGGCGTCTTTTTCGCCAAATCCCATAAGTAAAACATTCAACAAAGACGTCCAATAAAAAGTAGTAAGACTACACATAGAAAGCGACAACTTATGACCATGATGCGCGACAATAAACGTACTCTCTTAGGGCTCGTGAGCGTCCTCGTCTCAGCCGGGCTCGTTGTATGGCTGCTCGCCCGCATCGACTTGGCGCAAACGGGTGAACTGCTCAGTAACGCCAACTGGGGTTGGCTGCTGTTAGCGGCGCTTCTCACCTGCGCGCTGCCCTTCACCAGCGTGTTTCGCTGGCTCGGCGTACTGCGGGCGCAAGATACGCAGCTCCCCTTTCTCGTCGCGCTTCGCGCTGTGATGATGGCGAACGTGCTAAACAGCTTTTTGCCCTCGAAGTCGGGCGACGTCGCCAAAGCCGTCTATCTGCGCGAACATGGCGGGCTCAGCAAAGGAACGGGAACAGTGATCTTGGAGCGCCTTGTCGATTTAGGCGTTCTAGGTGCACTCGGACTTTTCGGCTTGCTGGTAAACGGCACGCTTTGGGGACTCGTCGCCGGGATAGGTCTCTTGGGGGGCGTCTTGGGCGTTTTCTTAGTCGTGACCTTGTTGCCGGTAGAGAAGTTGCCCCTGCCAGATAAGGTGGCGCAAATCCTGCAGGACTTACGCAGCGTCTTCACCCGCTGGCTTAAAAACCGCGCCGCCATCACACAAACGCTGGGCGCGTCGGTGCTGACCTGGTCGCTGGGCGGTTTTACTGTTTTCGCGCTGTCGCAAGCGTTCGGCACCGGTTTAGGCTTAGGCTTCGCCTACGCTGTGTTTCCGCTGGCGATTCTAGCGGGGCTCGTGCCCGTCACAGTCAGCGGCATCGGCACGCGCGACGCCGCATTTGTGGCGCTCCTCGGCTCTCAGATGAGCCCCGAACAGGCGACGCTCGTAGGTCTCGGCTACACGCTCTTCGCGTACTGGTTTTTGTCCCTAGTGAGCTTTCCCGTCGTCGCGTGGCAAGTCGTGGCGTTTTTGCGCGGGGAGCGCCCGGCGCAAGGCGAGCTGGGGCGGCAGTCCTAGTAAGAGAGCTTACAAAAGCTTCCCTACTTCAAAAACTTGCGAGCGCTGTTTCTGGTAGCGGTAAGGTTCTATAGCAAGTATCATTTGGTTTGAGACGCTCTCACGATGTAGAACACCGTTTCGCTTTGCGAAAACTTCGTAAGCAGCACGCACATTTGAGAATGATACTTGCGCTATTCCAATCAATACTTATGTTAATTGCTATAGCTTCGCGATGAGCGCGTCGTGTTCTTGGCTCTTAGACTAAACGCGCAAGAGGTCTAAAGAGGTGAACTCGAGCGCCAAGTAGCGCGTTTGTGTCTTCTCAATATGCTCGAGCTGCCTGATTAATGCAAATCCTTCAAATGAGCGAAGCGCGTCAGCCGTTTCTTTCAGCCAAGTGGGAAAGTAGCGCCGCCCTTCATCGCTGAGAAAATGCTGAACGTAAACGAGAACCACTTAGATTTAGAGCCACACGTGAACGTCGTTAGGAAAGGCTAAGGGCGCGAACGCTTCGCCGAAAGGAACCTCAAAGACTGTTTCGTATCGCTCGCCTTTGGGCTCGCGGTGAACGGTCCACCGTTCGGTGTTGATATCGGCAACCCAATAGTCCTTGATGTCGACTTTCGCGTAGATACTGCGCTTATGTCCTAGATCGAGTTGGAGCGACGTGTTAGCGACTTCAACGAGAAAGAACACATTCTTCGGCGTGGGGCGCGACTGAGAATATTTCTGTTCGATAACTGTGATATCAGGGTGGGGGAGCCACTCAGAACGTACAATATCGATGGAATTTTGCACGCGCAGCAGTGTATCCTCGGGTAGCATCTGGTAAAAACGTTTCCCCAATTTGTCAATAGTGTATTCATGGTTAGAGTCAGCGGGGCTCGTATCAACAATCATCCCATCAAGAAGTTCGACGCGCTGGTCCTCAAAAAGCCCCGCATTGACCATAACCATAAAGTCGTCTACGGTGAAAGGGTGAGGTTTGAGCATAGGGTAGTTTAGCATTTCAGCTAGTCAGCACTTCAGGAAAGGCAAAAACCTGACAAGCTGACACAGGTTAGAGCAAAGCTCAAGGCTTTTACAGGTTACGGCGTAAAGCCGGTCGCACAGGTTAGAGCAAAGCTCTATAGGCTCTTAGCCTTCACCTGTTCAGCGATCACCTGTGCCTTCACCTATGCTGACTAGCTGACCGGCTCCTTCACCCAGTCCCTCGGCTGCAAAAAAGAGAGCATCTTCGCTTCCGGCGTGCCCGCTTCAGGTTGAACATTAAACGCCCAGTGCGCTAAGGGCGGCATACTCATCAAAATCGCTTCGATGTTGCCACTCGTCTGTAAGCCGAAGAGCGTCCCCCGGTCATACACGAGGTTGAATTCGACGTAGCGCCCGCGCCGATAGAGTTGCCACTGTCTTTCACGTTCACCGTAAGGAGTATCCAGGCGTTTGCGGACGATGGGAGGATACGCCTCTAAAATCGTCTCAATCCCATCGCTCACAAAAGAAAAATCCGTCTCCCAGTTGCCCTGACCCACCGGCGAAAGCTCATCGAAGAAGATACCACCGATACCTCTCATTTCATGACGATGCTTGATATAAAAGTAGGTGTCGCACGTCTCTTTGAGCGTGGCGTAGTCCCCTACCGGATGGCGGTCACACTGCGCTTTGAGCGTTTGGTGGAAGTGAACGGCGTCCCCTTCGAAAGGATAGTTCGGCGTCATATCCGCGCCGCCACCGAACCACCACACGTCGCTCTCGTCGCCTGCTTCACCCACTTCAAAATAGCGGTAGTTGGCGTGAAAGGCGGGCGCGTAAGGGTTGCGCGGATGCAAGACCATCGAGATGCCTGTGACGAAATAAGGTTTGCCCTCCGTGCCGGGGTGATGTGCGGCGAGGCTCGGGGGAACCTCTTTACCCTGAATCACGGAGTAGTTGACGCCTGCGCGTTCAAAAACCTTGCCCCCCTCTAAAACTCTCGCCCAACCACCGCCACCACCGGGACGCTCCCAGGTGTGCGGCTCAAAGGTTCCCTCACCGTCAATCTCTTCAAAGGTCGCGATGAGCTTTTCTTGTCCTTCACGCATGAGGTTGACGACGCGCTTGCGGCGACTAGGCATCAGTTGAGCCTTTCTGAGTAGAGGACGAGAGGTAGATGCTCGGCGAAATAGGAGAAGTCTCTATCCGTCGTGAGCAAGGGTAGGTCGTGGTTGATGGCTTGAGCGCAAATCAAGAAGTCAGCCGCTGAGCCCTGAATTCCTCTCGCTCGACAGGTGTTGTAACAGCTCGCCGCCGTAATGTGGTCATGGTTACTTGCAAGGAGGTCGGGGAAGCCTTTTAGCACGGAAAGGAATTGGTCGAAGCGCCTTGACTCTTTAACATCGGACAGTAACTCCTGCTTAACGACGCCGAGCATCTGCACACGCTGAGCGCGAATGAGTTTTTTTAGCGCAGCAACCTCTGGCTCGGGGCGGTTGCGCTGCCTTAGAAAGAGTGACCACACCGAGGTGTCAACGATGACCTTCACTGCCACACTTACCGTCTTCGCCGCTGTTTCTTGTAGTCGTAGTCGTCGTAATACTCAATTTGCCCCTCGAGTTCCAATATCTCCAACTGCTTGTGGTGCTCGATAAACGCTCTGAGCGCCTGATTGACTGTTTCCTTTTTGGTTTTGAAGTCGCCTAGTTTCTGCGCCTCTAAGAGCAGTTCATCGTCAATCTGTAAGTTCGTCGCCATGTCTGATTTTATCACACAAGGTATTGTGTGGGCTCGAGCCAACCTCTTAGGAGGAAAGCCTATCAGCATTTCAGGTTTTTCCTGACAGGCCGAAATGCTGAGGCGCTAACTTCCTCGAGCCAACCTCTTACGTCGTTCATTGCTGCGCTAAAACTGTGCACCTATCAAACGCCTTGACCGTCTCCACCAGATGCTTGACCTTCTCCGGGTCGGTCTGCTTCATGATGCCGTGACCTAAATTAAAGATATGCGCTCCGCCCAAGCCTTCGCGCAACACGCGCTCCGCCTCCTCGGTTATGACCTCTTGTGGTGCGAGCAACACGGCAGGGTCTAAGTTGCCTTGCAGCGTTTTACCGGGTAGAAGCGGTCTTAGGTGCGAGAGCGGCACGCGCCAATCTACACTTACGACTTCGCACGAGAGGTCTTTGATTTCGCCGTAAAGGTGCAAGGCGTCTACCGCGATATAGAGACGCGGGATGTCGTAAGCGGCGAGGGCGTCGAAGATGCGCTGGTTGTAGGGTTTGGCAAATTCAGCGTAAGTTCGCGCCGTGTGCAAGCCCGCCCACGAGTCGAAAAGCTGGACCGCCTGCGCCCCCGCCTCAAGCTGCATGGTGAGGTAGCGGATGGTGACGTCGGTGAGTTTCTCCAAGAGCCGGTGCGCCGCCCCTGGTGCGTAGCGCAAAAACTGCCGAAAGTCCTCGTAGTCTTTGGAGCCGCCGCCCTGAATCATGTACGTCGCCAGCGTTAGCGGTGCACCGCCGAAACCGATGAGGGGCACAGGCGAGTCCGCGCGGATGAGTTTAATCGCGTCTGCGACGTAAGGGGCAATCTCGTCTTTTTCAGGAACGTGCAGCGCGTCCACCGCCTCTTCCGAGCGAATCGGCTCCTCAAACACCGGACCGGGGCGAAAGTCGATGTTCACGCCCATTGGCGGCAGCGGCGTCATGATGTCTTGAAATAAAATGGCAGCGTCCAGCCCAAAGCGGCGAATCGGTTGCAGGGTGATCTCGGCGGCCAACTCGGGCGTGCGGCACATCTCCCAGAAGTTCGACTTCTCTTTGATGGCGCGGTATTCGGGGAGGTAGCGCCCGGCTTGGCGCATGATCCAGATGGGAGCGCGGAAAGTGTCTGCGCCGTTGGCGGCGTCTAAAAATAGGCTCATGCCCCAATTCTCTCAGGTTTGAGGGCGCGTTGCATAGCGCTCCAAGCACGCTCGAGGTCTTCTTCATTGGTGCGCCAGTTGCTGATGGAGCTGCGAATAGCGGGTATCCCGAAGAGGTTCGTCGGCGTGAGGAAAACCTCGCCTTCGTCGCTCAACCTCTTCAAGTAAGCGTCGATGTCTTCAGCGGTGGGTTCGCCACTCAACGTAAAGCAGACGCCGTTCATCTGCACAGGTGCGAGTAGCTTAAACTCAGGTGAATCTTCAATCCACGTCCCCATCCGCTCAGCAAGCTCGCTACAGCGCTCGACTATCTCACGGTAGCCTTCTTTTCCGTACGCTTGCAGCGTCATCCAAGCGCTCAGGGCGCGGAAACGCCTCGAGTTCTCCGGCGTCAGGTGAACGAAGTTGGGCTCATCCGAGGGGTTGCCCAAGTAAACAGCAGCGTTTTGGAAAACCTCAGTCTGTAACTCTTTATGGCGAGTAAGCAGCACACCGGAATCGTAAGGGACGTTGAGCCATTTGTGGTTGTCCACCGTAACCGAGTCGGCGTGTTCCCAGCCTACGACGAGGTGAGAAGTTTTCGGTGACACGGCAGCAAAACCGCCGAACGCGCCGTCCACATGGAGCCAAAAAGGGTATTTTTCTTTCAGCTTAGCAATCGCGGCGATGTCGTCATAATCTACGGTGTTGACCGTACCTGCGCTCGCGATGACAATGCAGGGTTGACCTTGACTACTGTGGTGCTCGAGCCTCTCCTCCAACCTCTCCACATCCACCGCCTCACGCCCTTCTAAACAGGCGACTTTCTCGACGCTACGCCGCCCCATTCCCAGCATCGCTAAGGCTTTGTAAACAGAGGAATGAGGCGTTCCCGCTAGAACGGGGATGGGCTCACGCAACCCCTCTTCCGCTACATCCACACCGCGCTCTTTGCCCACCCACTGCCGCGCCAGCGCCAAACCCGTTATGTTCGACATCGTTGCACCCGTAACGAACACGCCGCTAAAGGTTTTGGGCAAGCCGAAAAGCTCCAAGAGCATCGCAATCGCTTCCAACTCGACAAGGGGCGCAACTGAATCGCCGTAGCCCGTCGCGTTCTGGTCAAACACCGAGGTGAGCCAATCTCCCGCTAATGCCGCAGGCGTCGCGCCGCCTGTGACGAAGCCGAAGTAGCGCGAGCCTGCGCTACCTGAAAGTCCCTCGCCGTAGCGAGTCATAAAGTCTTGGAGCGCCTTTTTTGCGCCTAGTCCTTCACTAGGGAGAGGTTGATGTGTTTGCTCTTTAGGATAGATAGCGACGCTTCTCTCGTCTAAAGAGGTTAAAAATTCGGTGGCGGTGTGGAGGGTGTGCTCGAGCAGGGTCTCGAGCTTAGCTTTGTCATCCGTTAGTTTAGACATCAGCCCAATTTTCTACGAGAAGGTCAGGGATTCTTGAAAACTCGCGGGTGTTGTTCGTGACTAAAGTCGCCTCTAAATTGAGCGCGTGCGCGGCGATAAGGGTGTCCAAGGGACCGATGGGTGTGCCTTGACGCTCGAGGCCTGCTCTGAGCTTTGCGTAAACTTTGGCGTCTTCCGCGCCAAAATCAGCAGTGATAAGTGCCGCGATGAACTGCGCCAGTGCTCGCCTATTGCGCTCACCTGAGCGGCTTTTCTCCGCGCCATAATACAGCTCGGCAATCGTGATGCTAGACAGCGCGATGTTCTCAGCCCCGACCTCTCTAAATTTTTCGGCGACCTGAGTCGGTCTTCGGTTGAGAATATAGATGCAAATGTCGGTGTCTAGCAGATAGGTCATGGGTCAAAGGGTTCACGCTCTTCGACCCGAGTAGGCTGGTTGCGCTCGAGATGAAAGTCGTCTGTAAACATCGCTAAGCTCTCGATGAGTCGTTCGGTAGGGCTCTTATAGGGCGACAAGATAATGTTATCTCCTTCTTGGCGGATAAAGACTTTGTCCCCTTCAAAACGGTAGGCTTTGGGCAGTCTGACCGCCTGGGAGTTACCATTCTTGAACAACTTGGCGGTCTCGTCTTGTTTCTCATTGCGCTGCTTATCTTTTTCAACCGTGTTCAGTTCCATAAGAAAGTATATACCTTCTGTCTATATTTTACCAGGTTGCTCCATACCGTCCGGCGTGAACTTGTACCCCACGCCCCACACGGTGTGAAAGTAGACGGGGCTCGAGGGTTCTGGCTCGAAGAGCTTGCGCAGCCGCATCACGAAGTTGTCTACCGTACGACTTGACGGAAAAGTGTCGTCACCCCAGACCTCATCTAAGATGTCGTCACGGCTCACGACCTCATTCTCACGCTCAGATAGGAGTTTGAGGATACCTAGCTCACGCTCGCTGAGGAGTTCGCTCCGTCCACTCGCCAAGGTCACCGTCCAGGTGCGAAAGTTGACCTCATGCCCGCCGAAGTGAAGCACCGCTTCAGTTGGACGTTCACTTTGCGCTTGCCCGTTCTGCGCTTGTCGCCCCCAGTCTTGACGTTTGAGCATATTTTGAACGCGGAGCAAGAACTCGGGTAGATGAAAGGGTTTGGGGAGGTAGTCGTCACCGCCTGCGAGGAGTCCTTGCACGCGGTCTTCGGGCTGACCTTTGGCGCTCAAAAAGAGGACGGGCGTCGTGTCGCCGCTCTCGCGCATCGTTTTGCAGACCTCATAGCCGCTTTTGTAGGGGAGCATGACGTCCAAAACGACGAGGTTGGGCTGAAGCGTACGCCACGTCTGCAAGCCCGCGTTGCCGTTGGGCGCGACCTCCACGTCGTAGCCCTCTTCGCTCAGGTTTTCGGCGAGGATGTCCGCCATCGTGGGTTCGTCCTCGATGATGAGGACAGTTGGGTTAGAAGGCGCTGCTAAACTCATAGATCAAAATTCCAAACTTCTTGTTGCTGCGAGGTCTATGTTCAGATTCATAGTCAAACTCGTAGTGTGACGTTAGAGTTGGGACTATTTTAAGATGAACGCTGATGACCACGAAGTCAGCCAAGCATCCTTTGCAGCGCCGCGTTTACCGGGCTTGAGCCCGAACCTCTTAGGCGCGTCTCCCCCCTAAGACCTCGAGCTTTTCCGCCATGTTACACGGATTCCGGTTGATTACTGCATAAACTCCGACACTGCGTGCTTCGTTGGAGCCGGAGTTGATTCCGTGCTCACCGGAATCCGTCACTATTTCTACTCGCATCCGCTCGGGATTAAATACGCTACAGAGTAGCGTATTTAACCGGAAAGGGTATTACCCCTCTTTTTTGACGTTCTTGCGGCGGCGACGCTGTGAGCGCTGCCCGCCTGCGCCCTCTCCACCCACGCCCCGCCCTTTCGCGCTTTCTGAACGTGACGGACGGTTCGAGCGCCCACCTCCGCGCCCCGCTTGCTTGCGCCGAGAGGGGGGCGACTCGTCGGAAGTGGTGCGGTTCTCCTGCGCGCTTTCATAGACAAAGGTGTCGAGGGTGACGCGCCCTATCCGTTCCCCAAGCGAGCGCTCGATGGCGCGAACGGCGCTCTCATCGTCCGGCGTGACGAACGTGAACGCCTCGCCGCTCCGCTCAGCGCGTCCGGTCCGCCCAAGGCGGTGGGTGTACGCCTCGGGTGTGTCGGGGATGTCGTAGTTGATGACGTGCGAGACGCGCGACACGTCGATGCCTCTCGCGGCGATGTCGGTGGCGACTAAGACGTGAACGTCACCCCGCTTAAAGCCGTCTAGCGCCTTTTGCCGCTTGTTTTGCGACAAGTTGCCCTGGAGCGACGTCGCGAAGAAGTTGTCCTTGTCGAGTTGCGCCGCGAGGCGCTTCGCACCGTGCTTCGTGCGGGTAAAGACGAGCGCCGAGCGGGTATCGTGGGCGCGCAAGAGGTGTTTGAGCATGGCGGTCTTCTGATGGCGCGCCACCGGGTAGAGCGCGTGCGTGACGGTCTCAGCGGGCGCGGCTTGCCCGATCTCTACGGTGATAGGATTGTTCAAGATGCTTTTGGCGAGCTGCCGCAGCGCGTCAGGCATCGTGGCGGAGAAGAGGAGGCGCTGCGCCCCGTGCGGCACGCGCTTGACGATGGACTTAATCGCGGGCAAAAAGCCCATGTCGAACATGTGGTCCGCCTCGTCCAAAACGAGCACCTCTAGTTTAGAGAGGTCCGCGTTGTTGCGCTCTATGTGGTCTAGCAAGCGCCCAGGGCACGCCACGATAACTTCGGCGTTGCCCTTCAGAGCGCGTATCTGCGGCGTCATACCCACGCCGCCGTACACGGTAGCGCTCCGCAAATTCGTGCTCTTCCCGAGCAGGCGAATCTCGTCGTTAATCTGTTCGGCTAACTCGCGCGTCGGCGCGACGATGAGCGCCCGGATACGCCCCCTCGGACCGTCCTGGAGGCGGTGGAGGAGCGGCAGCGCGAAAGCGGCGGTTTTGCCCGTGCCGGTCTGCGCCAAACCCAACACGTCGCGCCCCTCTAAAACACTCGGTATAGCGCGCTGTTGGATGGGGGTAGGCGTGCTGTAACCAGCGGTCTTGAGACCGGCGGCGACGCGGGGGTGAAGATTGAAGCTTTCGAATGAGGTTGACATAAAGAGTCCTTCCTGACTGACGTTTAGCCAAGTCGCACTCTTTGACTAAAAAGTAGATAAATATAGTCTGGTTCTAGGTGGTTTTTGCATGTAGTAGGCTGCTCGATATAAGCTCAGTTGCCCTGAACTTTGTCTTATTCAGCCGCAGAGTTCAGCGTACACCCGGATGGGCTACGGCTTTGCTACCCAGCGCACGACGCCCAAGATAGTTTTAGTTTCACCATTCGCTAGGCTCGAGCAACGCTTCCCCCCGACCATCCTTCTCAGCCCCCTCGCCAGACCTTCGCGTGAGTTTCGCGTTGCGGTATTCCCTCACAGCAAAATGGTTCAGTCTCATTTGAGGACTGAACCATCTTCGTAACGAACGTGACCTTTAGCGGGGCGCAGCGAACACCTGGACCCATCTGAGACTGTTGTCCCCAGCGACGGCGAGACCGATCTCTTGATAGGAAGGATTCATGATGTTGCTGCAGTGACCGTCACTCTCGAGCCACCCTTGTGTCACCACTTCCGGTGTGGGTTGACCCGCCGCGATGTTCTCGCCTACCGTTGACCAGACGTAGCCTTCAGCGGAGACGCGGTCGCTGACTGCACTGCCGCCCGGACCTGTGTGGGTTAGACCTTCGACTGATCGCGTAGCGAGATAGTCAGCCTGTACTTGGGCAGCAGCAGAGAGGCGGCTGTCTAGCTCGAGGGGACTTGTGGGACCGAAACTTCCTTTGCTGTCACAGTCGTAACCCGTGCTGCGCGCCTCGTTGACGAGCGCGAGCATCCGAGACAGCGTGTCCCCTTGTGGTGTATCTGAAGGCGGGCTAGGCTCCGGGTCTGAGGGCGGAGGGTTTGTTCCCGCACCGTCGTCGGGGGGAGTGCTCGAGTCGTCGTCCGAGTTGTCAACGACGATGAGAAGCGGCGCAGGCTCAACGACGTTTCTACCCACGTAGATAAGCGCGGAAATAGTGTGTTCGCCGTCCTCGAGCGTCGCCGTGTCAAGCTCGGCGGCGAAGGGTTGTTCGGTGGCGACTTTCCACGGTCTCCCGTTGGTCGGACCGAGGTAGTATTCAACCTTTGAAATCGGCAGGTAGGAGCGGATGCTCAGGCTGAGCTTGCCCGAAACGGTGGGTGACCCCTGCGCCGCAACCTCGGCATTTTTACCGTCTACTAAAAGCGCCGGTTCCTCCTCCGAAAAGGTGCTGCAGCCTGCTAGGAGGACGAGAAGTAAAACTGTCCAACCGAAAACCTTCGTACCGCTCCATATTCTGTTCGCTGTATTCAACGTGCTCTCCTTTGCCTTGTCTTTAAGTCATTCAAGTTGCTGGTTCGTCCCTGCGACTCGCTTTGTCACTCGAGCTTATTGTGACGCAACCTCCCGTGCGGCGGCACGTTTAGGTCGCACGGCTCGAATAACTGGATGTCGGAGTCGAACGGGCGCGGGCGACGTCCCCTAGTAGACCTATAATCTCTTGCCTCACGCTGTTTCCACCTCTTCACTCATTTCTCGAGAGGGAAACCCGTTGAGGTGGGATGCCGCTCGTCACAAACCTTCTTGAAAAAAAGGGGTGTGGTGCGCGCTTTGACCGGGTTGTGTTGACCTCTAAGAAATAAGAGGGCTGGTAAGAAACAAGCGTGGTTGGGAGACGCCGGGTGCTCGAGACCAGGCTCATCGCCCTGAAAATTTCATTACAAATATGCCGAACGGGTGAAATGGGTGTTGCGAAGGGGGTTTTACAAACCCTCGCACTTGCACGTTACGGCTTTAGCTCGAGCTAAACTTGGGCCATGCGCACAGCCGACACGTCCACCTTAGACCTCCTCACTGCGCCCAATTTAGGCGTGCCGCACGGCTTCACCGTACGAACAGGCGGCGTCAGCGCGGTACCTTACGACAGTCTTAACTTGGGGCTCAGCAGCGGCGACGCGCCTGAGCAGGTTGCGGAGAACCGCCGCAGGGTCATGGCGGCGTTCGGCGTGACCGAAGGAGAGGTTTGCGCCTTCCATCAAGTCCACAGCGCGCGCGTTATCAAAGGCGCGCCGACTTGGTTCGAGCGAGAAGCGGACGCCTCGGTGACGGACGACCCGAAACTGCTCCTCGTGGTTAGCGTAGCGGACTGTCTGCCGCTCCTGTTTCACGACCCCGTGAAAGGGGTTGTGGGGGCGGCGCACTGCGGCTGGCGCGGTACGGTAAAGGGAATCGCGGGGGAAGTCGTTCGCAAGATGGGGGCGCTTTACGGCTCTGACCCCCGCAACATCCGCGTCGCCGCCGGACCAGGTATCAGCGCGCCGCGCTACCAAGTCGGGGAGGAGGTCGCGCAGGCGTTCGCGGACGCGGGCTTTCCCGAGCACGTCTCCTACCCTGACGACAAGGGACGCTTCCGGTTGGATATCGCGGCGGCGAACCGCTGGGCGCTGAGGCGTGCGGGCGTTCTTCCTGAAAATGTTTGGAGATCGGGTTGGTGCACCTACAGCGACGCCGCGCGCTTCTATTCGCATCGGCGCGACGCGGGCAAGACGGGGCGGCACTGGGCGGCGATCAAGCTAAGTTAAAAGAGAAAAAGACTGAGGCGAAAGACGGTTGAAAGGAGTGAGAGGAAAGAGAAAAGGTTAAAGAGGATAAGATTGGAACTTTCCTCTTTTCTCTTTAACCTTTCTCTCTCGACATCTGCGCGGTAGACTGCCTTATGCAACGATTACTAGAGACGATGCGCCGCCTGCGCGCGCCGGACGGGTGCCCGTGGGATAAGGAGCAGACGCACGAGTCACTGAGACCCTATCTGCTCGAGGAAGCCGCCGAAGCTGTGGACGCCATCTCCTCGGGTGACGACGCAGCGATGACCGACGAACTCGGTGACGTGCTTTTGCAAGTCGCCTTTCACGCGGTCATCGCCGAAGCGGACGGGCGCTTCGACTACGCCGCTATAGAAGAGGCGATCGTCGCCAAGTTAGTTCGGCGGCATCCGCATATCTTCGCGGACGCGAGAGCAGAGAACGCCGCTGAGGTCTTGGCGAATTGGCAAGCGATCAAGGCGACTGAGAAGAGGGGTGAAGTCTCGCCCGCCGAGACGGTGCCGCGCGCGCTGCCCGCGCTGATGCGGGCGCACGAGCTTGGCAAGAAGCTGGGCTGGGCGGAGGGCTCGAAAGAGGAGGTCGTGAAGTCGGCAGACAAAGAGGTTGGCGAACTGCTGCTCGCGGTAGTGGACTACGCGCGCGCTGCGGGCGTCAACCCGGAACTCGCGCTCCGCGAGGCGGCGGACGCTAGGGCCCTAGCCGAGGTGACGACGTGACGTGCCCAAAGTGTCTACATGAGCGCTGATGCAACGCCCAACGCCTCTTCTGGAGCGCCCGATCTGACGGACGACGAGGTAGTTTCTAAACTCAGGACCAACCTCAAACACGCCGAGCGCGAAACGATGTCGATCAACGGCTTTCGCCAAGCGGCGGTGCTCGTGCCGCTCCTGCGCGGACCGGACGGTTTCGAGCTGCTTTTCACGGTGCGTTCCGCGACGCTCTCGAACCACGCCGGGCAGATTTCCTTTCCGGGCGGGCGCAGTGACCCCGGCGAAACTGCGGCGCAGACCGCGCGCCGCGAAACGCTCGAAGAGGTTGGCTTACGTGTGGGCGAGGACGCACTCTTAGGCGAGCTGAGCGAGCTGCCCTCGCCCGCGCGCTACGTGGTGACGCCCATCGTCGGCGTAGTGAACTGGCCCCAGCCTTTGACGCTCAACCCCGCCGAAGTCGAAGAAGCGTTCACGGTGCCGCTCGCCGAGCTGCGCACCTTAGCGCCCCGCACCGAAATTCGTTACTTAGAGGGGACGCCGCGCACCCTCTACTACTACCCTTGGCGAGAGCGCGTCATCTGGGGTATGACGGGCAATGTGCTCAAAAACTTTTTGGACGTGTTGGAGGCGGCTTAGTGCCTTAGCAATGAGTCTAAAGGAAGCAATGAGTTAAAAGCAATGAGCAACGAGTCTAAAGGCTTTTAACTCATTGCTCATTGCTCGGTACTCATTGCTTCCTTAACATGGTAGCCTCCCTTATGCACCGGGGGCTACGCGCAACATATCTGAAAGAGGCGTCAGCGTGAAGCGGCGCGACTTCAGGGTGGTGCGCGATAAGGGCGGCGACAGGGAGAAGTACGCTTTTACGCTGGGCGCAGTCGTCGAATCGCTCCAGGGCGTTGGGATGCCCACCGACGAGGCGATCATGGTGGCGCGGCAGACCGAGAAGCACCTGCGCAGCGAGGGCGAGAAGAATGTAGCGCTGGGTGACTTAGTGACTTACGTAAGTCAGGTGCTCGAGAAAGATTTCGGCGCTGACGTCGCCGAACGCTTCACTCGGCAAACGCCGCCCTTCGTGCCGATTATGGTGGCGCTAGAAGGCGAGCAGACGCCCTTCTCGAGGCGCACCCTCGCCAAATCGCTGCAAAAGCTGGACGTCTCGTTCAAAGACGCCCACGCCGTCGCTAGCCAGGTCGAGCGGACGTTCCGCACGAACGGCTCCGAGGTGGTCACGGAGCGCGAGCTGATGCAGCAAGTCGCGCTGAGTTTAGAGGCGCTTTTAGGACGCGCCGCCCGCACGCGTTACGAGGCGAAGACGGAGCAGCCGGGCGAACTCGTCGTTTTAGAGCCCAACGGGGCGCGGTTTCCTTACTCGAGGGGCATCCTCGCTCAATCGTTGATGGCGGTAGGGCTCGGTCCCGAGTTGTCGCACCAGCTCGCTAAGCGCGCCGAAAACGTGCTCTGGCGCAGGGGCAAGCGAGAGGTCAAGCGCGACGAGGTGCGCCGCGCGGTCAGGGCGCTTCTCTTAGGAGAAGCCGGCGAGGAGTTCGCCCGCCGCTACGAGTTAATGCGGAGCGTGCGCCGCCCCGACAAGCCCATCATCGTACTGATCGGCGGCGCGCCGGGCGTCGGCAAGTCGAGTCTCGCCTCGGAGCTTTCGTACCGGCTGGGCATTCCGCGCATCGTCTCGTCGGACTCGGTGCGCCAGGCGCTGCGCTCCTTGATCAGTGCGGAGCTGAGCCCGGCGCTGCACGCCTCGAGCTTCTCCGCGTGGCGCGCCGAGCTGCTCCCGAGCGAACTCAAAAACGCCAAGCCTAAGCGCAAGCGCGTGGTGCGCGGCTTTCAGCGGCAGGTGCAGCAGCTCACCACCGCGCTCCTAGCCATCTTGGACCGCAACATCGAAGAGACTACCTCTTTGGTACTCGAGGGAATTCACCTCGTGCCGGGCTTCATGCCCCTGCCTGAACGCGACGGGGCCACGGTCATCGAACTCGTCTTGCGGGTCACCGACGAGGAGCGGCACCGCAGCTACTTCGGCGTGCGCGAGCTGCAGACGCGGCAGCGACGCACCAGCGCGGTCTACTTGGAGCACTTTGGCGAAATCCGCATCCTGCAGAACTTCATGGTGGAGCGCGCCGAAGAGGAGGGCGTCCCCGTCATCGAAACGAACGACTTCGACCAGGCGGTGGAGCAAGCCATCGAGCTTATCTTGAACGCGGTCTTAGCTGAACGCGCCGAGCCCTTAGCCAACGAGCTAGAGGCGTTGGGGCGTGAGGTGAATGTGAGCGGCATATAATTAGGTGGTGTACCACGTTTTGTGTATGCGGTAACGCAGGAGCCGTGAGGGGCATTCGCGTATATACTAGCAGTTCCACAACATATTGAGACAGTTGAGCGCAGATCTCTGTCCGTAAGGACTAGCGGGATTTCATCCCTTGAAGTGCGTGATAGACGTCATTTTACAAAGTGCGAGTGTTGCTTCGCAAAACTTACATACACTCTGACCAGATGATACCTGCTATACGAAACGGGACACCTTTATAATCGAGGTTCTTGCGTTTCGCACCCCTTCAAGCTGAGATTCGCCGTGCTGAATAAAACGTGCTGAATACAAGAGGTGCAATGAAGAAGAGGTGCAACGCTTTCCGACAACTGTCCGAAACTCCACACCTCACACTTCGTTAATCTTCCTCCGAACGTTTCGCCGCTTCGCGTTAGGATAGAGGGCGTGTTGCGCCGCCTCTTTCTCTTCACGTTTGCCGGGCTCACCTTGCTGACTTCGCTCAGCGGCAGAGGGGACGTGCCCCTGCTGCCGAGCACAGTTTTAGGCACATTGGACCCCGAGCTGCTCGGCGAGGCGAGCGGCGTCGCTGTCTCACAGCGCTTCCCCGACAGGCTCTACCACATCAACGACTCGGGCAGTCGCGGTTTCAACTTTTACTATACGGACATGCGCGGCACGTCGTTAAGAGAGTCGCAGATCAACGACGTGAAGCGCACCTTTAAGGATATGGAGGAGTTGACGCTAGGACCCTGCGGCGCGTCGAGCTGCCTCTACATGGGCAACATCGGCGACAACCGGCGCAACCGCGACGATATCGACGTGGTCTACGTCCCGGAAGAAGAGGTGTTTTCGAAGCGCACCGACTTCTACAAGCACCTCAAGCTGCGCTTCCCTGACGGCAAGCACGACGTCGAGGCGATGGCGGTCCACCCGAACGGCGACCTCTACCTCTTGAGCAAGTCGTGGCGCGTGTACTTGCTCCTACCTGCTCCAGCCAGGCTTTACAAGATTTCGCACGAGCGTATCAGAGCTGCGCCCGACGCCGAGCCGCAGACGCTCACCTTCGTCGGCGAACTGGACCTCTCTAAGCTCAGCGGCACGACTTTAGGCAGCGTCGCTACCTCGATGGACATCTCGCCGGACGGCAGCGCGTTTTTAGTGCTGACCTACCGAGACGTGCTCGAGTTCTACACCGACCTCTCGGGCGAACCCCTCAAAGCGAGCCGCGAGATGGTAGAGGGGGAAGACTACGCTGTCCTAAACGCCGCGCAGCTCCCGCAACAAGAAGCGATCGCGTACCTGCCGAACGGACGCGACTTCATCTACACGTCGGAGTTGCGCGGCGGTTACAAGGTGGCTGAAATCGTCAGAGTCGAGCGGCAGTAGTGTCGTCCTCGAGGACGACACTATCTTTTCGTAGAAATAGCAGTTCCACGACACACTGAGACAGTTGAACGCTTACGGAAGTTTTGGCAACGCCAAAGGTCTCAGCTCGCAGAGCTAGCGGAATTTCATCCCTTAAAGTGCGTGCTAATTACGAAGTTTTCGCGCAGTGAAACAGCGTTTCACAAAATGAGAGTGTTGCTTCGCAGGACTACGTACACTCTGACCAGTTCCGAACGCAGTGAGACAGACTTTGATACCTGCTAAAAGATAAAAAGAGGTCTCAAAAGACCTCTTAGGAAGACGTTCAAGGGGTACAACCGTGAGGGTGCTGCACCTAGTCGTAAGAACTAGTCGTAGGAAGCGTTGACCACTCCGTACGCCGCGTGTTCGTCGCTGGGCAAGGGCACGTGTTCCGGTCCCTCAATGAGCTTAGCGAGGTGAGCTTTGAGGGCGTCTAAGCCTGCGCCCGTCGCGGCGGAAACGCTCAGCGCGTCGTAGCGCTCCTCTAGCTGACAGAGGGTTGGCTTGTCCGCGAGGTCAGCCTTGTTGAGGACGACGGTGCGCGAGACCTCGAGCCCTAACTCGTCCAAGATTCGGTTGACCGCTGTGACTCTGTCCGGTGCGCCGGGCGTCGCCGCGTCCACGACGTGCAGCAAGATGTCCGCGTCGTGAAGCTCCTCTAAGGTCGCGCGAAAGGCGTTGACCAGTTCGCCCGGCAAGTCGCGAATGAACCCCACCGTGTCGGTGTAGAGGACTTTCGCACCCCACTCGCCCAAGGCGGGCAGCCAGCCTTCGCGCGTCGTGGGGCGGAGCGTCGCGAAGAGCTTGTTCTGGCTCAAGACTTCGGACTTCGAAACCGCGTTAAAGAGCGTGGACTTCCCCGCGTTCGTGTAACCAACTAGGGCGACAACCGGCACCTCGGACTGCGTGCGCCCCTTGCGCTTTTCGCTGCGGCGCTTCGAGATGTCGTCTACTTCCCCCTCGAGCGCTGTGATGCGGTCGCGGATGCGGCGGCGGTCCACCTCGAGCTTTGTCTCGCCCGGACCTCTCGTGCCGATGCCGCCACCCAAACGGCTCATCGCTTGACCGCGCCCCGAGAGGCGCGTCACCTGATACTGAAGCTGCGCCAGCTCGACTTGCACCTGCGCCTCGCGCCCCTGGGCGTTCTGCGCGAAGATGTCTAGGATAAGCTGCGTCCGGTCCAAGACCTTGAGCTTCGTCTCCTCGGCGATCTCGCGCGCCTGCGCGGGGTTGAGTTCGCGGTCGAAGATGAGGAGGTCGGCGTCTTCGTGGTACGCCTTGGAGACCAACTCCTGCAGCTTGCCGCGCCCGATGAGCGTGCGCGGATCGGGGCTGCTACGCTGCTGACGGCTCATAACCGCCACCGTCGCGCCAGCGCTGCGGGTGAGTTCGGCGAGTTCGTCCAAGCGGGCGTCGCTCTCAAAGGCGCTTTCGCCCGTGTTGAGCCCGATGAGGACTGCGCGCTCTTTCGAGGTGCGCGTGGTCTCGCGGGCGTTGGCGCTACGGGCGAGTTCCTCTTCCAACGAGCGGATGAGGTCTAGGATGTCCAGCCCTTCCGCCTCGCGGATGCGCATAGGCGGCTCGATGACCCAGTCCTCCTCCGAAGAGGTCGGCGGCGCGACCTGGGCGAAGTGAACGTCGCCGAGTTCGGTGCTGCCCTTGTTATTCTCGAAAACGTCCACCGCGATCACCGCGTCCAAGCGGTTCAAAAAGAGCGCCGAGAGGTCGCCGCCTGAGAGCCCACCCGGTTTGAGGTGCGTGTGGACGAGCCGCAGACCGTAGAGGCGCGACTCGGCTTCGCCCGCGAGCGGGGGCAGCGGCGTCTCTTGCGCGTCGCCCACCGCGACGGTGACGACGCGCCCACGTCTGTCTACTAAAACAGAGACGGGCTTGTTGAGTTCGAGCGAAAGCTCGCCCAGTGCCCTCGCGAGTTCTAGACTTACCGCCATGCTCGGCTCCACCTTGCGGCGGTAGAGGTTGCTGAGGCGTTTAACCTGGTTTTTCTTGAGACCTGAAAGTTTGCCGTGGACCTTGTTAATAGGACACTCCTTTACGCCCTCGCCCGTCGGATACGGGAGAGCAAGCCAAGTGAATTTTTTAAGGGAACAGCAGAGAAGAGGGCAGCTAAGCCCAGTGCAGCACGGCGCGAGGGGACTATGATAATCCTCGCTGGTGTGCAGGCTTAGAAGCCAAAAGTCAACCTCTGGATCACGATGAATCTACTATAGCAAATCTCGGACGAGAGAGGGTGCGAAGATGAACTTTTCCGTCTCTTCATCTCCGTGGACTTGCTAGGCTAGGCGGCAATGAAGCGCGTTCTTTTCACCCTCTTTTTACTCCTCTATAGCTTTTCCCAAGCGCAGAGCGTGTCGGCAATTAAGCGCGCAGAGGAGACCTTTCCCTCGCTTGAAGAGGTGGCGCGAGCGGCGGGGTACAGCTCGAGCGCGAGCGCGAACGGTCTGACCGTGCGCACGCCTGCGGGCATCCTCACCGTGTTCGTAGGTTCGCCCGACGTGCTGTGGCAAAGTGCGCAAGGCAGACGGCAAGAGGATAACGCCAGCCTCTCTGCGCCGGTCGCCCAAGGGTGGTACGCGCCGCCTGACGCCTTTGCGCTCCTTAATATCAAAGTGACTGAAGAGCGCGTGACGTTACCTGATGGGAAAACGTTGCGTGTGCGCGTCCGTACGCTTTCATCGCCCCGTCAAAGCAACCGTTCGGAAGCCGTTTCGTTAGGGCGCGGGGTGTCGGGCTTGATGCTGTACGGGTGGGGTCCCGCCCGCGCCGAGACCTCGCTCCTCTTAGTGGACGCCGGGCTCCTTTCCCTCGCCCTGCCGAACGAACGCCTCGCTCTGGACGATTTTTTAGATGAGGTCGAAGGTTACAGACCGCTCTACTTCGTCGTCACCTCGCTCGCGCCTACCTCGTGGCAAGCCGACGTAACCTTTTCGCAAGGGGGGCAGCGCTTCACGGCGAAGGCACCTTTTAACCTGAGCATTTTAGAGGGGGACGCGGGGCAACTGAGCCCGGACGCGCCCGTGTCGGGCGTCATCTTGCTGCCGCAGTGGGTCAGCTTGCGCGAACCCCTCGCGGTAAGTTGGATGGGCGCGGCGGGGAACTTTCAGTTCCGGCGCTGAGATTTTCGCTCTTTTTACGTCTTTTCTACATCGTACGAACAGACTGCTCGTCTAAAGGACCGAGTTCGGGCTTCTTTCGGCGCGGCAGCTACGCTACAGGACGTTTCTACTCGTACGGAAAATAAACCTCAACGCGCTTCAACACGTGCTCACGACCCTCTTCGTATGTAGGTAGGGCTTACGCATATATTCGTGACGTCCTATTCTCATTCGATATGTCGCTTTTCAAGGGATAGAATTCGGCTTTATACCCTCTCCGAGCGAACTCTGTTTTCGTTTCGAGAGGTTCACAGCGACTTCTTTCAAAGAATTGGCGTATATGCGTACGCCCTGTCCTCGTATGTCTACTGACGCACTCTGATTTGCTCGTCTGCTAGACTTGACTTTGGCATGAGCCATCCTTCAGGGCGGGGCGAAATTCCCCACCGGCGGTAATTGGAGCGTCCTTGTTGTCAGCGCTGTAGTTGTTGGTGTTCAGTGTTGACAACGACGGTTGGGCAAAGCCCAACTTTAGCGAAAGGATGCCTTTAGAAGTCCGCGAAGCCTGGACAACTTACCCCTTCAGGCCCGACTCGGTGAAACTCCGAGACCGACGGTTAAAGTCCGGATGAGAGAAGGAGGACGCTAGTCTGTACCTGCAGGCTAGCTATAGATATGTGTGTACCTAGACTGGGTATTTTGCCGTGTCGTCAGAAGAGGCTGCGCGGTGCATCTGCTCTTCCGGCAGGGCTCGAGCGTTCGCCCTGGATACGCGGAGTCTACTCGCCTGCGGTCCTATCCGCTGAGCTAAGCTACTTGGAGGAACGCCCGTGAAGCGCGTCGAGGCTGACCTCATTGCGACGGACTTGAGGATTGCGCTCATCGCGACGCGCTGGAACCACTTTATCGTGGACCGCTTGGTCGAGGGGGCGCGCACGGCGTTCGCGCAGCATGGCGGCGATGACGATAAGCTCGAGCTTTACGTCGCCCCCGGCTCCTTCGAGGTCCCCTTAGTCGCCCAGCGCCTCGCCGCGACAACAAAGTACGACGCTATTGTCTGCCTCGGCGCGGTGATTCGCGGCGCGACGGATCACTACGACTTCGTCGCGGGCGGCGCGAGTTCGTCGCTCGCCAGGCTCAACTTAGAGACGGGCGTGCCCGTCGCGTTCGGCATTTTGACCACGAATACGATTGAACAAGCAATCGAGCGAGCCGGGACGAAAGCGGGTAACAAAGGCGTGGAAGCCTTGCTAGCGGCTGTCGAAACCGCCAACTTGCTGCGTAAAATTGACGCGCTAGAACGTTCAGAACAAGGAGTGAAGTAGATGTTTACGGGCATCGTGGAAGAAGTCGGCCAGGTCGTCAAGGTCGACGAGGTCGCAGGAAGAGCGGGCGGCGACGTGCGTGTGAGTATTCAGGCGCAAGAGGTTGTAGAAGGTCTAGCACTGGGTGACTCTATCGCAGTTTCAGGGTGCTGCCTCACTGTCGGCGCTTACGGCGCTGATGCGTTCACGGTCGAACTTTCTAAAGAGACCGTAGCGAAAACCGCGCCTCGCTGGAAAGAGGGGGCGCGCGTCAACCTAGAGCGCGCTATGAAAGCCGATAGCCGCTTCGGGGGACACATGGTCAGCGGGCACGTCGAGGTGCTAGGGGAAGTTTTGAGTGTCCGCAAAGAAGCGGGCGCATTCGTCATCACGGTCCAAGCCGACGCGAAACTCGCGCGCTACCTCATTCCGAAAGGGAGCATCACCGTAGACGGCGTGAGCTTGACGGTGGTAGACGTGGGCGGCCCGGCGGGTTCTGACGCCGAACTCTCCGCGAACGAGTTCACGCTCTGGCTTATTCCGCATACCTTAGAAGTCACGACGCTAGGTGAGCTAGTGAGCGGGAGCAAGGTCAACTTAGAGGCGGACTTGGTAGCGAAATATTTAGAGCGACTCACGCTTATGCGTGAAGCGGAGGGAGCAACGGACGAAACGAAACAGAAGCGTCCGAAAAAAGAGAAGCGACCGGGGAAGAGTCACTATGTCGCCTAATGTGTCACCTGAGCATTCTAGTGTCTCGAGCATCCCCGACATCTTAGCCGACTTACAAGCGGGCAAACCCGTCATTATTGTGGACGACGAAGACCGCGAGAACGAGGGCGACCTCATCATCCCGGCTGAAAAGGTCACGGCTAAACTCATCGCGTTTATGATTCGGCACACGGGCGGCGTGATCTGCTTGGCGATGGAGAACGCTTTAGCGGACCACTTAGAACTGCCCCCGATGGTCGAGCACAACACGGCGCGGCGCAGCACCGCGTATACGGTCTCCATCGAAGCGAGAGAGGGTGTGGACACGGGCATCTCCGCCAAAGACCGCGCCACCACGATTCTTGCAGCAGTTAAAGAAGGTGCGGCGGCAGCCGACCTCGCCCGCCCCGGTCACGTCTTTCCGCTCAGAGCAAGAAACGGCGGCGTCTTGCGCCGCGCCGGGCACACCGAGGCGGCGGTGGACCTCGCCAAACTCGCGGGCTTCAAGCCCGCCGGAGCCATCAGCGAACTCATTCACGACGACGGCGAGATGATGCGCCTGCCCGCGATTTTAGACTTCGCCAGAGCGCACGACCTCAAAGTCGGCACCATTGCCGACCTCATCGCCTACAGGCTGCGCGGCGACGGCTTCGTCAAGCGCGTCGCCTCGGCTAAGCTCCCGACGCCCTGGGCGACGTTCACCTTGCACGGCTACCAGGACGAGGTCAACCACACCGAACACCTCGCGCTTTCGCTCGGTGATGTGCGCGGCGAGGAGCCCGTCTTGGTGCGGATGCACTCCGAGTGTATGACGGGCGACGCCCTACACAGCCTGCGCTGCGACTGCGGCTTTCAGCGCGACGCCGCCCTCAAGATGATCGCCGATAGAGGACGCGGCGTCTTGGTCTACTTGCGCCAAGAGGGGCGCGGTATCGGGCTTTTGAATAAAATTAAAGCCTACGCGCTTCAAGATGAAGGCTCGGATACGGTGGAGGCAAACGAGCAGTTGGGCTTCGCGCCCGACCTAAGAGACTACGGCGTGGGCGCGCAGATGTTGCACGACTTGGGGGTGGAGAGGCTCGAGCTGCTCACTAACAACCCCCGCAAAGTCGTCGCGCTAGAAGGCTACGGCATCGAAATCTCTGGGCGCGTGCCGCTCCACGTCGGTGAAAATCCGTACAACGAGCGCTATTTGGCGACGAAGGTGGAGAAGTTGGGGCATTTGAGCGATTAGCCGAGGATTAGACCTAATATGAGCAGACCTCTTTATATTTACGTGGATGTTGACGAAACGCTGGTCAGAAATTACGGCGCGAAACGTATACCTATGCCGAGTGTTATCAAGCACGTCAAAAACCTCCATGAGCAGGGCGCGGTTCTGTACTGCTGGAGTTCTGGCGGTGCTGACTATGGAAAGAGATTCACCCGAATGCCTGCGAAGGTTATTCGCTCGAGGACTATCGCTCACTCCTCTTCGGTTGAGTAGGGGCGGGTTTGAAACCCGTCCCTACATAGCGCCGCTAAACATTTACATACGAACGCAATGCTTAGTAGGGGAGATTCATGAATCCCCCCTACGCAACTCGGTTCTCAATTCGTACTAAACGAAACGCCTAGTCGCTCGCGCCTTGACTCGCCCCCTGCAACTGCTGCCGCTCCGCCTGCGTCTTGATCTCGCCACTTTGGATGCGTTCCCAGTAGGAGTTGAGCGCCGTCTTGATCTCGGGCGCGAGGATGTAGAGTCCGATGACGTTAGGGAGGGACATGAGGAAGATCATCGAGTCGGAAAAGGCCAACACCGCGTCCAAGCTGATCGTTGCGCCCAAGATGACAAACACGCAGAAGATGGCTTTGTAGATGTTCTCTTTCATGGCTCCCTCACCGAAGAGGTACGTCGTCGCTTTCACGCCGTAGTACGACCACGAGAGCATGGTGGAAAACGCGAACAGAATCACGGCGAGCGCGAGGATGTAGGGGAACCAGCTTATGTTCGCCGCGAACGCCGCCGAGGTAAGCTGTACGCCGCCTAAGTCGCCTTGGGTGTAAACTCCGGTGATCACGATGATAAGCGCGGTCATGGTGCACACCACGACCGTGTCGATGAAGGGCTCGTGCAGCGCGACGAGACCTTCGGTGATGGGCTCATCCGTCTGCACGGCGGAGTGGGCGATGGCTGAGGAGCCAAGACCTGCCTCGTTGGAGAACGCGGCGCGGCGGAAACCCTGGATGAGCACGCCGACGAAGCCGCCCGTGATGCCTGCGCCCGTGAACGCACCCGTGAAGATAGCCCCGAACGCCTCTGGAATCTGCTGGTAGTTCGCGATGAGGATGACAAGTGCCGCAAGCACGTACGTGATGCCCATAAAGGGAACAATTTTTTCAGTGACTTTCGCGATGCTCTTGATGCCGCCGAGGATGACGATGCCGATAAGAATCGCGACGATAAGACCGAAGAGCCAACCCTTGTCCGCCCACCAGGACGCCTGGTCGCCCGTAACGTTGACGAGTTGCTGAAACGCTTGGTTCGACTGGAAGGCGTTGCCGCCGCCTAGTGACGCGCCGATACAGCAGATGGCGAAAAAGGTCGCCAGACCCTTACCTAAGCCCTCTCTGCCCTTGCCCGCGAGTCCTTTGCTGAGGTAGTGCATCGGTCCGCCCGAGACGGTGCCGTCCTCGTTCTCGCGGCGGTACTTGACGCCTAGCGTACACTCGACAAACTTCGTCGCCATGCTAAAAAGCCCGGCGACGATCATCCAGAAAGTAGCGCCCGGTCCGCCTAGTGAAATCGCTACCGCAACGCCCGCGATGTTACCGAGCCCGACGGTGCCCGAAAGCGCGGTGGCGAGCGCCTGAAAGTGCGTGACCTCGCCTGCGTCGTCTTTGTTGTAGTAGTCGCCCCGAATGAGCCGCCACGCCTGCGGGGTGGAGCGAAAGTTGATGAAGTTAAAGTAAAAGGTGAAAAAGACCGCCGCGACGATGAGCCACACAACGATGATAGGTAGTTCTGCGCCGCCTCCCAACGGAATAGCGAAGAAGACGATGGCGGAGAGAAAGTTGGCGGCGGGCGAGAGAATGCTGTTGATCGCCGCGTCAATGCCGCCCCCGCCTTCCTCTTCCTGTGCAAACGCGGCTGCTATCATAAGCAGGCTCAGTAACACTGCGAGTAGTCTGTACGAACGTTTCACCCATGACCTCCTAAAGAGATAAAGACGCGAGAACTTGGAGCCTTGTGACGCGGGAGAAGATACGGGGGAGAGCATCAGGGAACAACCGTCACGGGAACGGGCGCGAGCTGTAAAATTCTGTTCGTGACGCTGCCAAAGAGGGCGGTTTCAAACCTCGAGCGTCCATGTCTTCCTATAAAAATCTGGCTCACCCCTTCCTCTTCAGCGACCTCTCTCATAATCTTTGCCGGGTGACCGAAGCGCACCGAGGTCCGAACGTTGACCCCGTTTTGAGCCAACTGCTCTTTAAGGGGCGTCAACACCTGATTCGCTCGCTCTTCGTCTTCCTCGCGGTCCTTGTGCCGCGTCTCCAGCTCTTCGGGTGTCAAAAAGGCGTAGTTCGACCACTCGATGACCCCGACGAGGTGCAACTCAGCGCCGATCTGCTGAGCGTGCCCGGCAGCGAAGTCCGCCGCGCGTGCGGCACACTCGCTGCCGTCGATGCCAACTAATAAAGTTGCAGCCATCTTGACCTCCTTTAGCCCGGTGAGTTGTGAGGAGAGGATTGTGACGGGGGCTAATTTCGATACCTTAACACAATCTTAATAGAAGAGGTCAATAGATCGGGTCTGGCCTGAAATTGCGTGAATACGACGTGAATATCTTTGCAATAGAGAAGTTAAAAGCGTAGAGAAGTTGAAAGCAATGAGCAACGAGCAATGAGTGAAAAGCTTTAGACTCAACCGTTTCGCCTCCGCGAAAACTTCGTAATCCAGTTCGCAGCCTACGCGAGATTACATAAGACGAGACCAGCTCGTTGCCCCAAAGCTTCTTGGTAGCGCTACCGCGTCCTCCTATGACGCAAGCAACGACTTGCCTGGTCTGGCAAAGAGCCAGCCATATCCAGAGCTTTTTAGCTTTGCAGCTTACAAACGTGTTCAAGCTCTACAGCTCAGGTACTTTAGGAGCTATGAGTGTATCGCTAAGGGGAGGCGTTATCTTGGCTTTTTTTGAGCCAGGCGTCCAGTGTGTTACGTGATATCCCAAACGTTCTAGCGACACCGCGCATACTAGAGCGCTCTTGATAAGCTTTAAGAATCTCTTCCTTTCTCTCTTTACTGTAGCCGTAATTTGGGTTCTCTAAACTCGCTCGGTTGCATTCCTTACAGTGGTAGCGCTGTTTGCCATTAGGGGCTTTGCCGTTCTTCTTTACGTTCTCGCTGCCGCAGTGATAACACTGTACTGTCTGAGTAACCATCCCTTAGCTTAGCAGTTCGTGTTGAGCCACTACCAAGCTTTAGACTCACCGTTTCGCCTCCGCGAAAACTTCGTAATCGTTCGCTACGCGAGATTACATAACCAGCTCGACTGGATTGCTCATTGCTCGGAACTCATTGCTACAAATGTGGTCTCGCTCACCTCTCTAGTTCTATGTCATGCTTTTTATGTCATGCTATAGCCATGACCTTCCAAGAGCGGCGCATCGCCGAAGGCTTCCTTTTTACCGACTTCTACCAGCTCACGATGGCGCAGCTTTACTACCGTATGGGTTTGCACGAGAAAACCGCGCAGTTCGATCACTTCTTCCGCGAGTACCCGAACTACGGCACGCACCAGGCGGGCTTTTGCGTGAATGCGGGGCTGGGCTGGCTGCTCGACTGGATGAACGAGGCGCGCATTTCTGAGCAAGAGGTCGAGCACTTGCGCTCACAAAAGGGGCGTACCGGAGCGCAACTTTTCAGTAACGACTTTTTGGCGTGGTTGCGCAAACATGGCACGTTTGAAAGTCTGACCCTGCGAGCGGTTCCCGAGGGGCGCGTGGTCCATCCACATACGCCGCTGACGGTAGTGGAGGGTCCTTTAATCATCGCGCAGCTTTTGGAGACCGCGCTTTTGGCGCAACTCAACTATCAAACGCTCATCGCGACGAAAACGGCGCGGATCAGAGATAGCGCGAGAAGCGGGCTCCTCTTGGAGTTCGGGATGCGCCGCGCCCAGGACAAGGGGGCGAACGCGGGCACGCGGGCGGCGCTTATCGGCGGGGCGGACTTCAGCTCGAACACGGGGGTCTCGAGCGTTTTAGGCTACCCCCCCAAAGGCACCCACGCGCACAGCATGGTGCAGGTCTTTCTCGCGCTGGGCATGGGTGAAGAGGACGCCTTTCGCGCCTACGCCGAGACCTATCCCGACGAATGTCTGCTCCTCGTCGACACGGTAGACACGCTTCACAGCGGCGTGCCAAACGCCATTGTGGTGTTTGAAGAGCTTAAACGCAAAGGTCATCAGCCCGTGGGCGTCCGCCTCGACTCGGGCGATTTGGCGTACTTGAGCATTCAAGCAGCGAAGATGCTCGACGATGCGGGCTTTCCCGACGTGTCCATCGTGCTGTCGAGCAACTTGGACGAACTCGTCATCTGGCAGATTTTGACGCAGATTGCCCAAGAAGCGTCCTCGTACGGCGTCGATCCGAACGCGCTCATGGAACGCCTCACCTACGGCGTCGGCACGCGGCTCATCACCTCCGAAGGTGACCCTTCCCTAGGCGGCGTTTACAAACTCGTGTCGGTGCGTGACGGGGGCGATTGGCAGCCCGCCATCAAAGTCTCAGACTCGCCCGCCAAAACGCCCAATCCCGGCAACAAGCGCGTCTGGCGCGTCTACGACGCTCGGGGCAATGCGACAGCGGACTTAGTCGGTCTCGCGGACGAGACGCCGCAAGAAGGGGAGCGCTTGGCGCTCTATCACCCCTCGGACGCGACGAAGCGCCGCGCCCTCCGCCCGGAAAGTATAAGCCGCGTCGAGCCCCTGCTCATAGACGTGCTCGAGGAGGGCAAGCTCGTTTGCGATTTGCCCGACATCGAGGGGATGCGTGAACAGCGTGAGCGGGACGTGGCGCACCTCAACTCGGGGGTGAAGCGGCTGGTCAACCCGCACATCTACCACGTATCGCTCACCGAGAAGCTCTACCATCTCAAGCAGGACTTGATTGCGTCGGTGTCGGAGAATGGGCATTAGCGTCCTAGCAGCGCGTCTTGCAGCGCGCCATAAGCCTCTTTAGCCTGGTAATTTGTATCATAAGGAAGGGGTTTCGCTGCAGGCGAGCCGCCCCACCTCTCTTGAGTAATCCACGAGTGCTTGTCGGTAAAGCCCCACGTCGCAAAGGTGGTGCAGTTAGGAGCCTCTAAGCAGACGTTAAGGTAGTCCTTATAATACTGCGTCTGGATAGCTAAGCGTTCCGCCTCGCTCTTGTTCTCGTGCACCCACTGACCGCCTGTTTCGATGCCTACGTCGAACTCGGTGATGCGCGCCTCGAGCCCTAGCGCGTCAAGCTGCCGCATACGCTCGGTTAGCTCGGCGGGGTCGGGCAGCGGACCCCACTTCATGTTGAGGTGACCCTGAAAGCCGACGCCGTCAATCGGTACGCCGCGCGCTTTGAAGTCGGTGACCATCTCGAGCACCGCGTCCCACTTGGGACCGTCAAACTCCATGCCGAAATCATTGTAGAAGAGTTTGGCGTCAGGATCAGCGTTACGCGCTTCTCTAAAGCTGTACTCGATGTAGCCGTAAGGTTCCTCTGGATTCTCCTCGTAGAGCCAGTTTTTGGTGCCCTGCGAGGTCGCGCCGCGCAGCGTGCCGTCTTTTTCGAACGCCTCGTTGACGACGTTATAGGCGTTGACTTTGCCGTCGTAGCGGGTCATCACGTCGCGGATGCGCTTGCGGATAAACTCCCGGCGTCTGTCTTGAGGAATGTTGTTAAGCCACGGAGCCCAACTCGCCTCTAAAAACCACACGAGGTGAAACGCCTGCACTTGTGCGCCGTTATCAAGGGCGAAGTCAATCTGATAGTCCAGGTCAGTGAGGTCATGGGACAAGCTGTAGGGGTCTTGCGCCGTGTGCATCTCCGAGATGAGGAAGCTGCCCTCGGGAAAGAGCAGGTTGAATTCACGCCCGGCAATCTCTCGGTAAGCCGCCTCATTGCGTAGCGGATCAGCCCTAAGAGCCGCGCCGATGAGCACGCCTTTAGCGTCCGCTAGCTCGCGCAATGTCACGCCAGCGGCGTCTTCATTCTCCGCACCGTCATTCTCACCGCCCTCTGCGCCGCTTTGCCCCGCCGCGCTCAGCGAAACATCGTCGAAGCAGAAATACTGGGGCTCGGACTTTCCCCCTAGCTGAAACTCGAGCTGCGCCGCCGCGTCTTCTGCTACTGAAAACGTGATCTGCTTCGCCTGCTTCTCGCCGCCCGCTACCTCATGCGCGCTAGTGCTGTAGGGCGTGAAGTCGCCCGAAGAGCCGCCTACCTTGACGCTGAACCGAGCTGTTCCGCTGTTTCCTGTAAGGGCGCTGAAATTCAGGGTATAGGTAGCGTTCTTTCTCAGCTCGAGGTCTCTCTGATAGAGGTAGATGTCGTAGGGCTCGCTCCCCCCGTCACCAACCCAGACGCAGTAGCGCCCGTACTCGTCCACCCCGTTATCCGAGTAGGACAGGGTCTTCTCACGGTTGGCGAGAACAGCCCAACCGTCCGCGCCGCTCTGAAAGTCGCCATTTCGAATGAGGTTCGCCGCCGAAGGCTCGAGGTCAGCAGGGTTGTCTGATGGAACAGACGCCCCGCAAGAGGCTAGAAACACGAGTAGAAGGACGCCAAGCGCCACATGTAATTTGTTGGTCATTCTCTTTACTCCTCTTAGATGTAGGTCATCTGGCGAGCCTCGTCTCGGTTCGGTGCGACGTGTTGCCTGCCTTTGCGTACAAGGACAACCTCGCACGAAGCGGGGGACCCGGCGCGCTCTAAAATTAGGATAATGGAAATAACGTGCGTGCGAGCACCTGTACAGAATTTCGCATGACGAGGGATTAGAAAAGGTGCCGAGGACTCGAGCGCTTTGGAATACCTCTTGACTATTTCGAGGTACCCGTTTTTGTTGGCGGCTTCTCCGAAGGAAGTGATGGATATGCAGTGGTGAATGTGCGGAGGTGAAGATGCAGTGGCAGGTACGTAGAGCCGAACCGTATGTGTACCAAATAGAGTCTCAGCAACAGGTCTCGCTCTACCTTTTGGCTATACTCTCTCTGTAACGACAACCTGAAAACGTAGTAGAGATTACTCTACTTTGAGCACAAATTCAAGAGGAGGCAACAATGAAAGCAGTTATCGCGTCCGCAGTCCGCACCCCCTTCGGGTCCTTTCAAGGCGTTCTTTCCCCGCTCAAAGCGTCTGAAATTGGCGCAGCCGCCATCAAAGAGGCCGTGCGCCGCGCCGGAGTCGAGAACGATCACGTGGACATGGTCTACATGGGCAACGTGCTCCCCGCAGGCATGGGTCAAGCCCCCGCGCGCCAGGCGACGATCTACGCCGGGCTTAGCGAGCACACGCCGACGGTCACCGTCAGTAAGGTCTGCGGCAGCGGCATGGAGTCGATCATTCAAGCGGCGAGAGCGGTCATGGTAGGCGACGCCAACGTCGTCGTCGCGGGCGGCATGGAGTCCATGACCAACGCGCCCTACCTCGTCCCCGGGGCTAGGGGCGGTTTGAAGATGGGGGACAAACAGCTCGTAGACCACATGGTGAACGACGGCTTATGGGACGTCTACAACGACAAGCACATGGGTGCGTGCGCAGAGATGTGTGCGGATAAATACAACTTCAGCCGCGAAGACCAGGATGAGTTCGCCACAGCGTCCTACGAACGCGCCGCTAAAGCGAACAAGGACGGCGGCTTCGACGATGAGATGGTCTCGGTCGAGGTCACGGGGCGCAAGGGCGACGTCACCGTGATTTCTGAAGATGAGGAGCCTTCAAAACTCAACAATGATAAAATCTCTAAGCTGCGCCCTGCGTTTAAGCGCGACGGCGGCAGCGTGACAGCGGCGAACGCCTCGGGCATCAACGATGGGGCAGCAGCGGTTGTCGTCACGAGTGACGAGTATGCTAAGGCGAACGGAATGCCCATTCTCGCCACCATCGAAGGCTACGCCGCCAACGCGATCGACCCCGAGTGGTTTACTATCGCGCCGGTCGGCGCGATGAAAAAGCTCTTTGAAAAGCAAGGAACCAAGCCCGAAGACTACGGGCTCTTTGAGGTCAACGAAGCCTTTGCTGTGGTGAGCATGGCGGCGATGGAGGAGTTCGGCATCTCGCACGACCAGATCAATGTGCATGGCGGCGCGGTGGCGTTAGGTCACCCTATCGGTGCGTCGGGTACGCGCATCGTCGTAACGCTCCTGCACGCAATGAAGCAGCGTGACCAGGAGCGCGGCATGGCGTCAATCTGCATCGGCGGCGGTGAGGCGTTGGCGATGGCGGTGGCGCTCGCTTAGAAGCTCAATCTCTGGCTATTAAGGGCGGACGAAAGTCCGCCTTCTCTTTTTCTTTTGGTCAGCGCAGCTCGAGCGCCGCATGAACAGGCAGATGATCCGACGCTAGCTCAGGACCGCGCCCAACCTCTTGCGTAGTAAAAGCCTCACTGTGCCAAATATAGTCGAGCCTCAGCAAAAGCGGAACAGGTAAACCGCTCTGCAACTCAGTCGGCCACGTGTTCCCCCAACCTCTTCCCGCTTCACGAAAAGCGTCTTGCATCACCTCAGCCACGCGCCCGTATATAGCGGCGTGCTGGCTCATGTTGAAATCTCCCGCCACGATGTAAGGCAGAGACTCTCTTTGCAACTGACCTATCAGCGTCTCAATCTGCTGATTTCTCACCTTGTCATCGTAGCGTGAAAAAGCGTTGACTTCGAACCAGGGCAAGAATGAGAAGCGAGGCTCGCCGATAGGCCACCGAAAGTGAACGTTGTAGAGCGCAATTCTGCGCCCGTCAATATTTGCCTCGGCACGCTGCATAGGTATATCGGTCGCCGCTTCAGCTTCGCTCAGCGGATAACGCGATAGAATCATATTGCTCCACTCAGGTTGGTCTAGCTGGTAGGGGTATTGCTCGAGTAAAGTGGGAATCGCTTCCGTCAATCCTTCTGGCACCTCTTGTAACATCACGACGTCTGCGTCTATTTGCCGTAACCAAGGCTCCACTTCCTCAGAAGTGATACGCATGTTATAGGTGATGACCTCGAGTGTTTCTCCCGCCGATTCGTCCTTACTGCTCAGTGAGATAACTGGGCCAAACCAGAGCAAGCCTGCACTGATGAGGAGGCCAGTGAACGCCGAGCACCAGCGCCAACCCTTGAACCAAGCGACGGGCAGAACTGCGAGCAGGGGTAAAAAGAGCAGCGGTGCGAAGGTGTTGAGCAGAGACAGCCACCATAGACTGTCCCCGAAAGCAAAGCGCAAGACAAGATAGAGGCAGAGTGCAAACAAATAGATATAGAGCGCGGTGCGTAACATGGTGAAACCCTAGTTTAACGGTTCAAAATTTACAGATGTGTGGACTAAACCTTGTCTGGCATCCGCCCCTGCTGAATCGCCTCCGCCACCGTCCCCGGCAAACCCCACGCTACGATGTCAAACGCAACCGCAGCGAAGTCGTACTCGACTTTGTCCATCTTGACCTCAACTGAGCCCTCGTTGATGTCTAAAAGCGCGTAGTCTGCCCCCGGCTCGCCGTTGAGAGACAAACCCACCGAGCCTGGGTTGATAATCCAGCCCATCGGCAGCTTTTTGTAGAAGGGGACGTGCGTTTTACCTATGGCGAGAATTGTGCAGCGGTACTCTTCTAAGAGCTTCGTCAGACCGATCACGTCCTGGTCTAAGTCGAGGCGTGCGCCGCCGGTCTTGCCGAGCGTGCTGTGGAAGAAGCGCAGCCTGCCGACAGGCGTGCTGAGGCGCTGCTGTGAGGGGAGGTTGCGCAGGAACTCTACGTGGCGCGGCTCGATAACGGTGCGCGTCCACTCCAAAATCTCGTCGGCAACGCCCGCGCGCTGCTTCTGGGATTTGGCGAAGTCGAAAGCAATTTGCTCGTCGGCCGCGCCGAGCGTGCACATGACCCCCTCTTGGCGCAAGAGGTCGATGGTCTCGTTGGGCGAGGGACCGTAACCGACGAGGTCACCCAAGCACACGATGGTGTCTGCACCTTTATCTTTCAAAACGGCTAAGACCGCCTCGAGCGCCAAAATGTTCGCGTGAACGTCGCTAATCACTCCTAAAATCACGCGCTCAGTCTAGCACTAGAATGTTCGAAACGCTCGAGAATGTACGGAACTTCTCAGAGCAACGGGAAGATGGAACGCAGTTCCGACATCAACCTCGCTCTTGAAGCGCCGCGAACGCCTTGCCCAGCGCTACCCCAATCCAAGTGACGCACATGACGAAGAGCCAGAGCGTCACGTCCCAGCGAAGCGAGTCGGCACCCAAGTTGAGCGGCGCACCCTCAAAGAGAGGAAAAACGTAGAAGTCGAGCGTTAAAAATAGCGTCATCAGCGCGAGCGCCCACCAGCGCCCGATGAGCGCGCCGACGACGAGCGGCGCGAGCAGTTGCCAAGCGCCGTAGAGGTTCAAAGCGAAGCCACCGCCCACCAGCAGGCTCAGCAGGAGCGCCCAGGGGCGTAGCGGCGGGCGCGCGCCGAAGCTCGAATCTTTCATAACCCCTTTGAGTGTCCGCGCTCAAACCTCGCAAAAGTCTTCATAGTCCACCAGTGCGCGGATGCGCGGCGCATCCCCGCATACCGGACACGCCGCGTTCCGCGCTAACCTCACGCGCCGAAACTCGCTGTGCAGCGCGTCGAAGTGGAGCAGCGTCCCGGCGAGCGTCTCGCCTAAGCCGACTAGATGCTTGATCGCTTCAGTTGCCATCAGACTCCCGATCACGCCAGGCAGCGCCCCGAACACGCCCGCCTCCGCGCAACTTCTAACCGCGCCGGGCTGCGGCGGCTCCGGGTACAAGCAGCGGTAGCATGGACCCAAGCCGCTTTCGGTTTCCGCGTGGAGCACGCTGACCTGCCCTTCGAACTGCGCCATTGCGCCGTAGAGAAGAGGTTTGCCGAGCAGCACGCAGGCGTCGTTCACGAGGTAGCGCGTGGGGAAGTTGTCGGAGCCGTCCAGGATGAGGTCATAGCCTTTAAGAATGTCTAAAGCGTTGTCGGCGTCCAGCCTCACCTCGTGCGAGACAACCTCGACATCGGGGTTGAGGTCTTCGAGTGAGGCTCGAGCCGAATCCGTTTTCTTCTCCCCCAACCGCTTCGCGCTGTGAATCACCTGCCGCTGCAAGTTGCTCATGTCCACCACGTCGTCGTCCACCACGCCGAGCGTGCCGACGCCCGCCGCCGCGAGGTAGAGCAAGATAGGCGAGCCCAAGCCGCCCGCGCCGACGATGAGGGCTTTGGATTCCAACAGCCTCTTTTGACCCGCCGCGCCCACACCGGGCAAGATGATGTGGCGGGCGTAGCGGTCAAGTTGATCTTTGCTGAACATAGGGTTAGTTTAAGCCATCTTTCGCCTTGTTGAGTTGATCTAGTAACGCTCTTGCTTGAAGTTTATCAAGTCCGAGCAACAGCCTAAAGCGGTCTTCGAAGTAGCTGCTTCGCAAAGCTAAGCGGATAGCTTTTTCCAAAATTTCTACCTCTTCAGGCGAACACTCGAGCACAACTGAGCTACGTGTTCTAAAAGGCGTAATCATCTCTTCAGCTTTATGTATGTCCTCACCGAAAATAGCGGTGTGCTCCTCAACTGAGAGGTTGCGAGTTGCAAGCATATTCTCAATGAGAACGAACAACCTTCTAAAAAAGAGGCGTTCTTGATTCTCAAGCTCGAGCCTCACCCTTGGACCAAACGTGCTAAAGACGTTCACACGTCCAGCCTACCGGATAGCGATAAACACCTCTTCAAAGTTCACTGCGCTCCACGATAAGATCAACCTCTCGCACTTCGTTCAACATAAACGCCCTCACCACGCCGAGCTGAGGCGCGACGATGAGGTGCGCTGCGCTGTAACGCGCCTCTTTCAAATCCGTTTCAGAAGGCGTTTGCCGTCCGTTCGGATGCGAGTGATAGATAGCTAAGAGGTCGTCACCTTCGGCTTCCGCCTCTCGTAAAGCCGCGAAAAGCTCACCGGGAGCGGCGAAGTAGCGCGCCGAAGCGTCCGCAACGTTCGTTAGCGGGACACGCCTTTTAACCCTATTTCCGTAACCGAAGAGCAAGCCGACGCACTCGTTAGGCAGCGCGGCGCGGGCGTGCCCTAGCACCTCTTTGAGGGTACGCTGCGAAAGGTAGAGCGCGTCCACCTCTCAGTTTATGGCAGCGTTTCGAAGATGAGCGGCGGCGCATCCACCTCTTCTTGGCTGATATCGGCGGCTTTCTCAAGTAGCTTTAGCGCGTCCTGGAGGCCTCTTTCGTTGCGGTGATAGATTGTTAGTAAGGGCGCGCCCTCGTCTATCTCATCACCGATTTTGGCGCGGAGCATGACGCCGACGCCCGCGTCTATCTCATCTCCCTTTTTGCTGCGTCCGCCACCTAAAACTTTGACGGCTTGGCCGACGGCGAGCGCGTTCAGTTCGGCGAGTTTGCCGCTCTTTTCCGCGCTGAGTTCGTAGCGTTCAGGGGCGAGTTCCAAACTTTCCAGCGCTGATACGTCTCCCCCTTGCGCCTCTACCCACGCTTCGAATTTCGCGTAGGCTTCACCGTTCTGGAGTTTCTCCTCTAACTGCGCGCGCGTCACCTCCAAGCCCGACGCCGCTAAGACGTGCTCGGAGAGCGTAAGGCACAAATCCTGCAAATCCTCCGGTCCTTCCCCTTGTAGGCAGCGCGTCGCCTCTTGCACCTCTAAGGTGTTGCCCACCGCGCAGCCGAGCGGTTCGGACATGCCGCTCAGGACGGCGCGCACGCCCCGCCCCGCCCGTTCGCCGATGTCGATCATTGCACGGGCGAGTTCGCGCGCATCGTCCAGCGTTTTCATGAACGCGCCGCTGCCGACTTTTACGTCCAGCACGATGGAGTGCGCCCCGCCCGCGAGCTTCTTGCTCATGATGGAGCTGGCGATGAGTGGCAGCGATTCGACGGTGGAGGTGGCGTCGCGTAGGGCGTAGAGCAGCCCGTCGGCGGGCGCTAGGTCTCTATTTTGCCCCGCGATGACCGCGCCCACCTCTCGCGCCTGCTTGTAAAACCTCTCCTCGCTGATGTCCGTCTGGAAACCGGGGACGCTCTCCAACTTATCAATAGTCCCGCCCGTATGCCCGAGCCCGCGCCCGCTCATCTTGGCAACCGTTGCGCCGCAAGAGGCTAAAAGGGGCGCGAGCACCAGGCTCGTCTTGTCGCCGACGCCGCCTGTGGAGTGTTTGTCTACTGTGTGCGAGAGGTTGGAAAGGTCTAAAGTGTCGCCCGAGCCCGCCATGATTTGTGTCAGCTCGGCGGTTTCTTGCGGGTTCATGCCGCGCCAGCACACCGCCATGAGCCACGCCGACACCTGATAATCGGGCACGTCGCCCGCAACATATCCCTGGATAAAGGCCTCTAAATCCTCTCGGTTGTGGCTTTCGCCTCGGCGCTTTTGGTCGATCAGGTCAGTTGAACGCATGAGGTATTGTAGCGCGGCGAGGCTGCGAGGACGAGAGGCTTCGACAGCGTCTCTAGGCGCACTACCGAATCTTGACTTTTCGCACCTGCTTGGCTGACTCTAGGTAGCTTCAGTGCTGACAACCTCTCAGCCCCGCCCAAGCGCCACCACCTCGTCGCCCACTTGCAAATCTTGAACGCTTCTAAAGAGCCTATTCGCTCGCCCGCGCCGCACGACGAGAGGGAGTAGGGCGGCGTTCGCCCCCTCGAGCCTCCCTTCCTGATCGGTAGTGAGAAGTAACTCCTGGGCTTGCGCCATGATGAGGTCATAGTCCCACTCGAGCAGACTGACCGGGTTGGTGAAAAGGGGCTGTGCGCCCGTGCGCTCGAGCTGCCGAAAGAGCCCGCCGTCGCTCCCTTTGGTGAGGAGCGCGTAACATTCGGGCACAGAGAACTCTTCGGCGGCGCGTTTGACAACCAAAACGTTGACTTCGGCGTTGGGCGTCAGACCGATGAGGAGCCCCGCCCCTTCGACGCCCGCGTCGAGCAGCGGCGCGTCGTCCAAGGCGTCGCCGTGCACCGCGCTGAGCCCCAGCGCCGCCGCTTCGTCACAGTTCGTCTGATTGGTGTCCACGAGCGTTACCGGGCGCGACGCGCTCAGTTCACGCGCCAGAATCCGCGCTACCGGACCTGCCCCGACGATGACGACGCCCCGCCGCTCCGAGCCAGCGCGGGCTAGTTCGCCGCGCTCTTTGAGCCAGCCCACGCCCCACGTCAGGAGGAGCGGCACCGTCGCGGTCGTAACCACCGCCATGACTACCAGGATGGAAAAGACCTCGCTGCTGATGAGCCCGGCGCGCAGGGCGATGCCCGCTAAGATGATCTCAACTGCCCCTCTGTCGTTCATCCCCATGCCGATGACCAAACCTTCGCGCCAAGCGCCGCCGCTCCAGAGGTAAAACAGCAGCGTGCCGACGATCTTGCCTACCGTTGCGACGACGATGACGGTGAGCAGCAAACCGAGGCTCTGCCCCAACATCCCGAACGACACCTCGAAGCCGATGGTCAAGAAGAAGACGGGCGCGAGAAAGCCGATGGACACGTCGCGCACTAACTCGGTGAGTTCGTGCGACAGACGGCGCTCGCTGATCGCTTCGCGCAGGAACATCCCCGCTAAAAACGCGCCCAAGATGCCGTGCAGCCCGGCTAGCTCCGCGAGTTCAGCAAAGGTCAGGGCGATAATAAGCGCCAGCGTCGCGTGGAAGGTGCGGCTGGTAAGCCCGCGCTTGCGGAGCCAGCGGTAGAGGGGCGGGACGACGTAGAGCCCGAGCAGCCACGACGCCGCGAAAAAGAGGCACACGCGGGCGAGGAGCCACAAGGTGCCGAGCAGCTCGAGCCCCCCCGCCTCCGCCACGCCCAAGATGCTCGCGAAAAAGAGAAGCGACAAGGTGTCCGCGATGAGCGCTCCCGCCATCATCACGCTCGCGATGCGCGTATCCAAGATGCCCAAGTCGGTCAAGATGCGCGACTTGGTTGCTAAAGAGGTCACGCCCATCGCCACGCCCACGAAGAGCGCCGCGATGAGCGGCTCGCCCCAAAAGAGCATCACCGCGACGCCTAAAACGAACGGAACGACAAATCCGCCCAGCGCAGCGTACAGCCCACCTTTGGACGAGCGCTGTAACTCCTTGAAGTTGACCTCCATGCCGACGAACATCATCATGAGCAAGACGCCTAAGTCCGCCAAGACCATGAGCGCGTCGCTCGCATACAGGAGCCCTAGAAGCGGCGGACCTAAGACGATGCCCGCCATGATTTCACCCAAAACCGCCGGGTAGCCGAGGCGCACCGCAAGGCGTCCGCCCGCGAAGGCGGCGACTAAGACGAGCAAGAGGTTGAGGGTGCTGAAGGTCATGAATGAACCCCCAGGCAGTTCATCAGATTAGCGTTCATCACCCTCCTTTAAGTGAAGCCGTAAAACAGAATTGAATAGATCATTGAGCCGACGCCGCCGGTGTTCGGCGCACCGAGAGGTAGGGAATTATAGGGGCGGAAGGACGAGCGCGGATGAGATGCACCTACGTTAGGTGAGAGTACCGCGTTCAGACAGCGCCCGCCGCGCCTCCGCTACCTCATCCCAGGGGATGGTTTCGTCCTTGCGCTCGAGCGTCGTCTCATGACCTTTTCCCGCCAGCAGGATGAGATCGCCGGGTTGCGCGAGGCGCACCGCTCTTTGAATGGCCGCGCGGCGCTCAGGCTCGAGCCAGACTTCACCGCGCGCCGCACTGACCTCTTCCGCGCCCCGCGCCATCTCCGCCAAAATCACCCCAGCGTCTTCCGAGCGCGAGTCCTCTTCGGTGAAGATCGCAATATCGGCGTGCTGCGCCGCCACACGTCCCAAGGGCGCACGCTTGCCGGGGTCGCGTTCGCCCGCCGCCCCGACTAGGGCGATGAGCCGCCCTGCGGTTTGCGGGCGAACGGCGCGCAGCGCTTTTTCCAACGCGGGCGCGGTGTGGGCAAAGTCCACGACGACGGCGAAGGGTTGACGCTGGACGAGCTGCATCCGTCCGGGGACGCCAGGAAAGGTGGCCAACCTCTCGAGCAGTGTTTCTATCTCGAGCCCGGTCCGCTGCGCCGCTGCGAGCGCTGCTAGCGCGTTATGGACGTTGTAACGCCCGATCATCGGCAAGGCAGCTTTGAAGCTCCTGCCCTCAGTCTCGAGCCCCCACGTCAAGCGCCCCGCCGCCTCGCGGACGTCCACCGCCCGGTAGTCCGCCTCCGCGTTTGCCCCGTAGCTGATGACCTCTTTAGCTTGACCCGCGAAGTAGGAAAACTCGGGCTCGTCCGCGTTCAGCACGCTCACCGCGGCGCGGCGCATCAAGCTTGCTTTAGCGCCCCGGTACGCTTCAAACGTCTTGTGATAGTCCAGGTGCTCCGGTGAGAGGTTCGTCCACACGCCGACGTCGTAGTCCACCTCATCCAAGCGGCGCAGCGCGAAGCCGTGCGAACTCGACTCGATGACGGCGTGCGAGCAGCCACCGTCACGAAACTGGGCGAGAACGCTCTGAACCTGGGGCGCTTCGGGGGTGGTGAAGTGACCTTCAGAAACGAGCCGCTCGCCCCCTAACCTCACGCCCGCCGTCGAGAGAAGCCCGGTCTTGTGGCTCCCCGACAAGAGGTGATGGAGCAGGTAAGCGGTCGTTGTCTTGCCGTCCGTACCTGTGACCCCTAGCGTGAAAAGCGACGCCGACGGACGCCCGTAAAACGCCGCCGCAAGCTTCGCGACGGCAACCTTGTCGTTTTGAACGTGAACGTGTGGGACTTTTTCGGACCAAGAGGTGTGCCGGGTCTCCTCTTCAGACGCCTCACCCACGACGGCGACCGCGCCGAGTTGCACCGCTTTAGCCGCAAACTGATAGCCGTCAAACGCCTCCCCGCGCCGGGCGACGAAGACGAAGCCCGGTTCTTCCGCGTTCCTGGTATCTTGGACGACACCGCTTACTGTAGGGTTCGAGTCTCGCTCGGGTGCGGCCAAGCCCGAGGCTCGTAAGAGGTCACGAAGGTTCACCTCTCTACTTTACGGTAGATAGCAGGTATCATCTGGTCTCAGACACTCTCACTGTAGAAAACACTGTCCAGCACGCACATTCAGGAATGATATCTGCGCTCATCCATCTCAGTATGTTCTGGAACTGCCAAGAATAGGCGAGGTCAAGCCGTAGGGCTCCAGTCTCCTCATGACCTCTTGCAAATCCTCGCTCCGGTTCACAAAGTCGAGCTTGTCGGCGTCCAAGGTGAGTTTGGGCGAGAGGTCGTACGCTCCTATCCACTCGTCATAGAGTCGGTTCAGCCTCTCTAAATAGCTGGGTTGAATCGTAGCTTCGTAGTCTCGCCCGCGCTGCTCGATGTGGCGCTGCAAGGTGGGGACGCTCGAGCGCAGGTAGATGAGCAGATCAGGCGCTTTAAGTGTGCGGCGAATGGCGTCGTACATGGCGCGGTAGCTCCCGAAGTCGCGGGCGTCCATAACGCCCTCTTCGAAGAGGTTGCGGGCGAACACGCCAGCGTCCTCGTAGATCGTGCGGTCTTGAATGACGCGGCTGCCCGGGTTGACCCGCGCTAAGTGCTGCTCCAAGCGGCGCGAGAGGAAAAAAATTTGCGAGTGAAAGGCGTAGCGCGCCATGTCCTTGTAAAAATCCTCGAGGTAAGGGTTCTCGTCCACCGCCTCGTAGACAGGCTCTAAAGCGTAGCGCTCCGCCAAGCGCGCCGTGAGGCTCGACTTGCCGACGCCGATGTTGCCTGCAACCGCGACGTACATAGTTAGACGGAACCTAGCTGAAGGGAAAATGCCTGAGTCATGCTCGAGGCTACCGTTCGGCGAACTCGAGCCACGCGCGGTTAAACTGCGGCGCGCTAAACACGCTGCTCTACCAACTGCAAAATATCCTCTACCAACCTCTGACGGTCCGGCTCACGTTCCACGAAATCGTACGCCGCCGCTTCGACGGTGTGGAGCGGCGCGCCGTAATGCTCGAAGAGGTCGTCGTACGCTGTTCCTAGAGCGCGGAGGTAGCTCGCCCCAATATCCTTTTCGAACGGGCGACCTCTCTTAGCGATGCGCTGTAACAAGAGGTCGGGCGCGGCGCGAAGGTAGACGGTCAAGTCGGGTTGGGGCAGTTTGGGTTTGAGCTGCCCGTAAAGCTCCCTGTAGAGAGCCCACTCGTCCCCTCGGAGGTTTAGAGACGCGAAGATGAAGTCTTTGTCGAAGAGGTAGTCGCTCACCGTGTGCTCGAAAAAGAGTGCGCCTTGGGCTAAGTCTTGAAGCTGCTTGTAGCGGGATAAAAGAAAAAAGGTCTGGGCGCTAAAGGCGTAGCGCCCTGGGTCCTCGTAGAAGGACGCCAGAAAGGGGTTTTCTTCGACTACCTCTAGAACGAGCCGCGCTTGCAACTGCTCGGAGAGGAGCCGCGCCAAGCTCGTTTTGCCTGCGCCGATGGGACCTTCGATCACTACATATGCCACGCTCAACCTCCTCGGGGAGACGTTGCGAAAGAGCGTAACACGCGCCGAGGGTGCTCCGGGGGCGTCGGCAGCGCGGGCGAATGTTCACCTCACGGTGACGAAGAGGTCGGCGTACCTTTCTCGCAGCACACCCGCTAACGCCCGCAAGCCCCACCTTTCGCAGCGCTCGTGCCCTATCTCTAAGATATTCATGCTCGTGTCGTCCACGGCTTTTTGCGCGTGATCTCTATACTGCCCGGTGAGATAGACGTTCGCGCCGCGTTCATGCGCTTCGTGGACGAGCGTGTCGCGCATCGCCCCGACGACGCAAACCCGCGTGACCTCTTTGCCGGGTTCCGCCTCGAGATAAGCGCCCTCTAAACCGCCGAAGACCTCTTCAACTTGCGCATGAAAGGTTTCTAACTTGACCTTGGGAACGTCGCCTATCATGCCCAAAGGTCTGCCCTCCTTGTGCCCTAGGACCTCGAGCCCTTCCATCAACAAAATATCCGCCAAGCGCGGGTTGTAGCCTGTTGTCAAAAGCTCGTCGAACGCATAGTGGTACGCCAAGATGCCTATCTCTTCAGCGGGCAGCTTCATCTTCTCCAACTTCCAAGGGCGGTGGATGAAAAGGGCGTCCAAGCGGTTCTTCTTCGTCCAATCGGCGAGTTTGGGGAAGGGCTCGAGCAGCAGTCCTACACGCTTGACAGGTCTACCTAACGCTTCATTTGACGCTCGGTAGATTCCGTTTTGGTCGTCGCCGAAGCGCTCGGCGGAGAGGTAGAGACTCAAAAACGTGCGGATATCGGTGAGGGTGGGCATATCGCTCATCATAGGCGCTGACGGCGAAGCGGTCCGTGCCGCTAGCAGAATTTGTCAGTGGACTTAAAGTAGGAGAATTCACACCGCTGCGTTACGTGCGAAATTCTTCCGACGCCACTCAATCTTGTCACCTTACTATCGCCTAGAGGCAAACCGCACATTTCCACCCTAGAGATTAGAGGAGAACATTATGGCAGTCAGGTCAGAGGAATTTCGCAAAGCGCTGCAAAAGGCGCGCAAGCAAAAGGCGACAGGATTTTTGTCCGTCACGGGCAAAGAGGGCGCAAAGCAGGTCTACGGCACGCTGCACGTGCTCAAAGGAAGACTTGTCAAGGCGGAATACGGCAACTTAAACGGCAAAGCGGCTGTGGACATGATGAGCACGCTGCCTTCGCCCATCGTCTCGTTCGCGTCGAGCCAAATCACGGACGAAGGCGGCGCTGACTTGCCCAATATCGCCAAACTCATCGGCAGCGGCAAGTCGGCGAAAGCAGCGAAAGAGGCTAAAGCAAGCGGGTCTAAGGGCGGCTTCAAAATCTTTCCACAAGTGCTCTTGACCATGTTCCTGGTGTCGCTCGTGCCTTTGGGTGCGCTCTGGTTCATTACCAACGCACAGGCGCGCGCCGAAGCGCGAGCGGCAACCGAGGCGAGCTTGCGCCAAACTGCGGACGAACTCGCGGGCGAGGTCGACGCTTGGATTAGCACCAACTTGAGCGTTATCGAGCAGAACGCGAGCTTGAACGGGATGAAGTCGATGCAGGCGGGCGAGCAAAACCCGATTTTAGAGAGCATTAACAACACGTATGACTGGACGTACCTCATCTTTACGATGGACGCCGAGGGCAACAACGTCGGACGTAGTGACGGTGGGTCGCTCAGGTTTTACGGCGACAGGCAGTACTTCCAGCAGGTTGCGCAAGGTGAGCCTATCGGTCAGCAAGTGCTTATTGGGCGCTCGTCGGGTAAGCCCGCGCTCATCCTTTCAGGACCTATCCAGGAGGATAACGGAGCGTTCGGTGGCGTGCTCGCGTTCGCCTCACACCTCGAGGATGTCTCTAACACCATTACAGCCGCGAGCATCGGCAAAACAGGTTACGCTATCTTGCTCGGTGAAACGGGTCAAGCCATTGCTCACGGACGCCCCGAACTCATCACTGAAACCTTGCAAGACTTGAGCAACTACCCCGCTCTAGCCGCGCCCGCCGGTCAACAAGTCGTCTTTGAACAGGGCGGCAAAGAGGTCGTCGCCCGCACCGCAACGACTGACCTCGGTTGGACGCTCATCGTGCAACAAGACTACGCCGAAGCCTTTGCAGGGCTCCGCGCCGCTGAGCGCAACGCGCTCTTTTTGCTCATCGGCACGGTGCTCTTCGTCGTTATCGTCGCGTCGCTTATGGCTCGCCGCTTGGTTGAGCCTATCCAGAGTCTGACTAAAGCGGCTGAGAATATAAGTCGGGGTGAACTCGGTGAAGAGATTCGCGAGACGAAACGCGGCGACGAAATCGGTACGCTAGCTCGCGCCGTCGAGCGCATGGGCGTCAGCATCAAGATGGCGTTCGAAGAGCTTAACGCCTCACAGGAGGCCCGCTAAGGGGCTCTGTCTAACCTAAGAGACCTCTTGAACCTAAGGGTGTTGTTAAAGAGGTCTCCGGCGTGGGAGACTTTATGATTCCGAACAAAACCCACCTTCCGCTTCAGCAGATTGTCCAGGTGCTTAAAGCGCTTTGCGAAGAGGAGCGCACGGGCGTCTTACGCATTATTACCGGCAACAACCACACCGCGCAGTTCGGCCTGGAGGCGGGGCGCATCGTCGCCATTCGCTACCGCATCAAGCGTGGGCTAGACGCGCTCGGTCTCGTGAAGCAAATTCGAGTGGGTCAGTGCAACTTTGACGAGGGACAGAGCGCGGGCAACGAGGCAGCCGCGCTGCCTAGCAATGAGGAGATTTTTGCGCAGTTGGGGCAAGCCGCCGCTGCAGCGCCCACGCAGCCGTCCACAGCTAGCGCTGCGCCGAGCGCCGAACCCGCGACGCCGGTTGCGCCGAGCGACGCGCCCTTCGAATTTTCTACCGTCGCTAAAATCGCGTTCGAGGACGCCCTAGCCGAGCACATCGGACCGATGGCGAGCATTGTCTGCCGCAACGTCTTGGCGCAAGCCTCAGGCATAGGCGAAGCCATCGAGATGATGAAAGCCAAGATACCTGACCCTGAGCGGGCCGAGCAGTTCGAGCGAAACGTGATGAGCCGGACGCTCCTGTAGACTCTTCATCGGTCTATCAGAATGTCCAAAATTGAGGATCGACCTCTCTATCTAAACTCTTCTGCGCAAAAGTTGTGAGCCCGTCGCGGTCAGGCGGCTCCAAGTAGTAGCGGAAGTTATTCAAGTAGCGCTGGATGACGAGCGGTGACAGCCCGAGATGGTCCGCTTCGGCTCTCGCAACCTCAGCAAGCTGGCCGAGCCCAGCCTCACGAGCGCGGCGCAACTCCGACACGAGTTTCTCCGAAGGCGGATTATCCTTGCGCGACGCCCACACCGCGAAGGTAAAGGGCAAGCGGGTCAGCGCATACCAGGCTTCGCCCAAGTCGGTGACGAGAGGTGTTCTCCCGCTAATTTGACGCGGCTCCACCGCCTCAATCAGCGCACTATCGCCGATGAGCAGCGCGGCGTCGCACTGTTCTAGCATAAGGTCTAAATCTGGCTCCATCGCCACGAATTCAGCGTCGATACCCGACTCTTTCAGCAAAACTTTCAGAAGCTGCACGCTCGTCGCGGAATCCGTCGTTAGAGCGATGCGCTTGCCCGAGAGGTCATCCCACGGCTCCCAGTGAAAGAGCATCACGCTATAAACAGGTCCGAGGGTTGAGATGGAGAAGTCCGGTAACGCCTTGAGTTCGTCACTACGGCGCAAGAACTCGTAGCTCGAGATGAGCGTCAAGTCAATGTCGCCGCCTAAGAGCATCCGGTTGAGTTCCGTCGGTACGCCGCGCACGAATTCCGCACCGCGCCAGGGTTCCAAACCCCAGTGCAGCGGTGCGACGTTCGTATACGAGACGATGCCTAGACGCTCCACGGTCTTACTCGTCTGCCGCGCTTCGGGTAAGAGGTTCGAGAGATTCACGCGCTGACCTCTTGGATGATTTCATGTCCCTCAGCTTTTAGGGTTTGAATGGCGGGCTCGAGCACGTCCTCTTTGACCAAGAGGTAATCCGTGTCGAAAGTTGACAGCGCAAAGATGCTGATACCCGCTTTAGCAAGAGGTGAGGCTAGTGAGGCTAAAATTCCCGTGAGGTAAAACTCGAGCGTTCCCGCAACCCGCAACCCGCGCCAACCTCTTTCAGCTTGCACCTCTTCGGGAACCTCTTTCGCGTCACAGATAATTGAGAGTTCTTCGGGCGTTCGCGTGACGCTTTGGAAGTCGCCGGAAATCCACGTGGGAAGTTGGGCGTCAGCAGGTAGGTGGCAGACGGCGAGAGAGGTGGGGAGAAGCTCTAAGGTCATTCAGGCGTGAACTTCTAACTCGTTATAAAGCGCATCCCGCTTCACCGGCACCCGCCCCGCATCCTTGATGAGCCGAATCAGCTCCGCTTCGGTCATGCCCGTCTCCGTACTCGCCCCCGATGCGTGCGCGATGCGCTCGTCTTTAATCGTCCCGTCGATGTCCGAGACGCCCGCCGAGAGGGTCACTTGGGTCAACTCGGGCGTGATCATGATCCAGTAGCCCTTGATGTGCGGGAAGTTATCCAGCATGATGCGAGCGACGGCTAAGTTGCGCAGGTCGTCCAGGCCCGTGGTGAACTCGCTCTTGTTGAGTTCTTTGGCTAATGGGTTGTTGTCGGGCTGAAAAGCTAAGGGGATGAAGGAGAAGAAGCCAGGGGACTCGTCTTGAAGTTCGCGCAACCTAAGCATATGGTCCATGCGGTCCTCCAAGGTCTCGACGTGTCCGTAGAGCATGGTGGCGTTCGTCGGAATGCCAAGTTCGTGGGCGGTGCGGTGAACCTCCAACCACCCTTCCGCCGTCACTTTCGCCCGTGCAATCTTGCGCCTGACCTCTTCAGCAAAGATTTCCGCGCCGCCGCCGGGCATCGCGACGAGCCCGACTTCTTTAAGCTCGGACAAGACCTCTTTATACGTCTTGCGCGGGCGCGTGATCTTGGTGAAGTGGTGAATCTCGGCCGCCGTCCACGCCTTGACCTGGTAGCCGCGCTCGGTGAGCCCGGCGACGAGGTCTAGGTAATAGTCCCATTTGCGCTTAGGGTGATGCCCCGAGGAGATGTGGATTTCAGTTAGCTCGGGGTGGTGGTGCTCCGCCATGTACGCCCACACGTCCTCTAGGTCCATGTCCCAGACGCCCTCCTCGCCCAACTTGCGCTGGAAGCCGCAGAAGGTACAGCCGACGTAGCAAACATTGGTTTGAGAAAGGCGCAAAGAGTGAACGTAATACGCTTTATCGCCCACTCTGCGCTCGCGCACGATGTCGGCTAAGCGAGCCAAGGTAGGGAAGTCGTGCGTTCTGAAAAGGGTCATGCCCTCGTCAAAGGTCAAGCGCTTGCCCTCTAAGACCTTGTCGGCTAGGGGCTCGAGCTTAGGGTCGCTGATATAGAGGTCTTTAAGCGCGGCAATCATTGACCTCATTATAGTCTTGCGGTGCACAATCTGATGGTGCGCAGCTTGCACAACCTTTCACAAATAGCGTTGTTTGGAGTCAACAAATGTACACCTCAGCGCTGAGGTGTAGAGGTAAACTCAACCATCATTGCGTCGTTCTCAGGAGGGGCAGAACATGGTCGAATCGTCATCTCATACGTCTAAAACGCAATGCGGGATTTACTGGAGTTTCCTCATCTTCAACGCCATCACCGCCGTTGCTTTTACAGTCTGGGTCATCTTCACCAATGGGCGGCTCGCCTTCGAGACGCCCATCATGCGCTACTTCTTCGAAATGCGCGGACCTACGCTAACCATATTTATGGAAGCCGTGAGCTTCATCGGCGGCGTGCCGATGAGTATTGGCATAGCTGCTGTAATTCTCTTGCTGCTGTGGCGCTTCGCCAAAGACGAACTCCTCTTTTTCTTTGTCAGTTTAGCGGGAGCCTCGGCGATTTCGGCGACGCTGAAGTTTGCCGTCGGTAGAGAGCGTCCGGGTATGTTTCCGGCACTGCCCGGTCACTCATCCTCGACGCCCGCCTATCCGAGCGGGCACGCGACGAGCGGGATGGCGCTGTATCTGGCACTCTACCTCATCATCGACAGAAAGTTGCCACAATACCGCGTTCCTTTTGCGATTTTCAGCATCTTGCTCGTGGTAGGGATTGTGATCTCGAGGCTCTACATTCAAGCGCACTACCCCACCGACATCTTCGGCGGTTTAGCGATGGGGATTGCTTGGGTGATGGTAGTGAATTTATTTTTGCCCAGGGACGCATGAAGCCAGGGGTGTATGAAGAAGGTCAAACGCTGCTCGAGCTAAGGTAAGATGACCTCTTCATGGACGCACTCAAAACGCTCCTCTCCCGCCTCAGTTGGCGCTTGGTCCTCTACTGGGGCTTACTTTTAGGTGGACTCTGGGCTTTTATCGAGCTAGTGGACACCCTCTATGACCGGGGCGGCTTCTTCTTTGACGAGCCGATTTTAAGCTGGTTTTACACGCTCATCAATCCAACCTTGACGAATATCGCGCTCTTCTTGAGCACAGTGGGCGGGGTCGAGATCATGATCGGCTTGTCTGTCCTCGCCGCCTTTGGGCTCTGGTTCGTTGCGAAGCACGAAGCGGTCTTTTTTGCGCTTAGTATGGGCGGCGCGTCGCTCATCATGCTGCTCGCCAAATACGCCTTTGGGAGGGCCCGCCCCAACCTCTTCCCCGACGTGGACTTTTGGCAGACCGCCTCGCCCTCCTTTCCGAGCGGTCACGCGACTGGGAGCATGGCGTTTTTCTTGTCCGTCTATCTGGTGGTGTCGCGCCTCGTCCCGCGCTGGCGACCTCTCGCCGCGCTTGTTGGCACGGTGATGGTTTTAGGGATCAGCGCCTCGAGGCTCTACTTGCAAGTTCACTATCCCTCGGACATCTTGGCAGGTCTCTCGCTCAGCGCGGCTTGGGTCTTGGGCGTGAACGCCCTTTACACCTACCACAGCCGCGACAAAACGCACCGCTACGTACTGTTGCAACTTCCCACTGAGGTCATCGAGGCGTACCGTTTACAGGCAAAACAACGCGGGGTCGAAGAGGATGAGGTGGTGGCGGAGGCGTTGGCTAGAAAGTTCTCTAACAAAGATTCTTCAAGTGTAAGCTAGAGGTAAGGAGGCACCAGTATGGCTAACGATATAGCGGAGGCGTGGCGAGCGAACACGCGGGTCAACCGTGAGCTTCTCAATCATCTGACCGAAGAGATGTTGGACGCGCAGACGCCCGGCGGTGAAAACAGCGTGGCGCAACATTTAGCGCACATGGCGGGTGTAATGAAGGATTGGGGTTCTAGGTTGGACGCGCAGCTTGACACACTGCCTGACCTCTACAACGCTGAAGCGGATACCTACTTTTCAGACACCTTTATCGCCGAAAAAAACTTGGCGCGAGTTCGCGACGTGATGACCCAAACGGAGCAGGCGGTACTCGAGGTGGTACAAAGTAAACCGGAAGGTGACAGAGGAACGTTACCTCACCCCAGCGCAGAGGCGTTTCTCATTCATATGATGATTCACGACGCGCATCATAGAGGTCAAATTCTGCTAGCGCTCAAAACGGCGGGGTATCCTCTACCGGACGAAGACCGCTTTTGGGGTCCGTGGAGAGGGGAGTAATATGGCAATGTTTGACGACTTACTAAAATCTAATCACCAATACGCTCAAAATTTTGGTAGTGGTGAGTTGTCTTCACCGCCTCAACGCAAGGTTGCCATCCTCACCTGCATGGACGCGCGGCTTCACCCCGAAAAGTTTCTAGGTTTAGAACTAGGCGACGCCCACGTGATTCGCAACGCAGGCGGCAGAGTCACCGAGGACGCGCTCCGCTCGCTCGTCATCTCCCAGCGGATGCTCGGCACGCAAGAGGTCATCGTCATCCAGCACACGGACTGCGGCATGATGAGCGCCACCGACGAGGATATTGCTGTGAAGATCAAGGAGGACTTAGGGGTGGACACGAGCATGGAGTTTTTGACCTTCACCGATTTGCAGGAGAGCGTAGAGAGCGACGTGAAAAAGCTTCGCAACACCGCGCTCATCCCTGACGATGTGCCGATTATCGGAGCGATTTACGATGTGAAGCGTGGAAAGGTGGAAGAGGTAACGAGAGTTTAGCAATGAGCAACGAGCAATGAGCAACGAGCAATGAGTGGAAAGGCTTTGATTTTTACTCATTGCTCGTTGCTTTCAACTCATTACTGTTTTTAGAGCCCTACATAAATATCGGAGAAGCGTAAAGAGGTCTCGAGGCAGCCAAATTCAACCTCTTCCGCGTCACGCCACGTCTGCGCTTTCCAGCCCTCGGGCGTGCGGATATAACCCTCAACGTGCTGCGTCTGCGCGTCAATCATAATGTACGTGCTCAGACTCGGCAGAGTAAAATACGCCTCGGCTTTTTCACGTCTGTCTATACCAGATGTCGAGGGGGACAAGACCTCCACAATGAGGCAGGGATGCTCTTTGTAATAGGCGTCGTTTTCCTGTTCGCAGGTGACGAGCAAATCAGGATAGTAAAAACGCCCTTCGGGAATGCGGACTTTCATGTCGGTGGTGTAGAGTTGACAGCCTTTTTGTTGGCTAATGTCGTCCAAGCGCTTGGTTAGGTTGATGACGATGCGCACATGCCTGTCACTCGCGCCCGCAAACGCGAAGAGCCGCCCATGAACGTACTCGTGCTTGACTGGAGAGGTCTTTTCACCTTCCAAGTATTCCTCTACGCTCACGAAATTGAGAACTTTCGCGGTGCTCATAGTCCTATTCTACAGGCTTGCGTAGATGTCGGAGAATGCTAGAGAGGTCTTTAAGCAGCCGAACTCAACCTCTTCCGTTTCACGCCACGTTCGCGCTTTCCAGCCCTCGGGCGTGCGAAGGTAGCCCTCGACGTGCCATGTTTGGGAATCGATCATGAGGTACGCCGTCAGGCTAGGAAGTGAGAAGTACGCCTCAGCTTTTTCGCGGCGGTCTGTACTCTGGGTTGAAGCCGACAACACCTCAACGATAAGGCAAGGATTTTCCTTGTAGTAGTTGTTCGGGTCATCTTGGCACACCGCCATTACGTCAGGATAGTAGAAGCGTCCATTAGGAATGCGCACCTTCATATCGCTGATGTAGAGGCGGCAACCTCGGCGTTTCGCTGCGCCCCAGAGGAGAGCGAAGACGTTGCCCGCGACGCGGTTGTGGTGGTCGCTTGCACCTGCTAACGCAAATACACGCCCGTGAACGTATTCGTGCTTGACGAAAGAGGTTTTCTCACCCTCTAAGTATTCGTCAACGCTGATAAAGTTAAGGACTTTTGCCGTGCTCATAACCTCATTCTAGCGCGTTTCTACCGCCGCTTCTTCACGTGTCCTGCGGGCATCCGCATCCTTCTCTCGGCGTCTCTCGCTGAGAGCATCGCGTTGATCTCTCTCAGTTCGGCGTAATACTGCTGGAGCTTGTCGGTGGGCAAATTCGGGTCGGTCAGGTACGAGCTGACCTCTTGCATCCGCTCTAAGAGCCTCTTGCGCTGGTTCTCCTTTTCGCCCGTGAGGTAGAGTTCGCGTAAGCGTGAGAGTGACTTCTGCAGATGCCCGTCCACATCGATTCGCATCTCCTCGTCGCGCCGCTCGGCGAAAAGCCGCTCGAAGAGGATGCGCCCTTCGTCGCGTTCGCGGTAGTGGAGTAAGACGCGCTGGTCGTCGTAATCTTCGGCTTCGCAGATGGCGTGAAATTCGCGTAAGAGGGAGTCGCCTTCAGAGGGGAGCGACGCCTCGAGCGTCAGCAAGCGTTCGCGGAGGCGGTAGGGCTCTAAGAGCAAGAGGGCGATGGTCTCTAACTCGATGACCGCAACTTGCGACGTGCTTCCCTGCCGCTGCATTCCTTTGACTTGCGTTTCGTTTAGGGCACCCCTTGACCCACTGTGGCGGCGCGTCTTGGAACTGACCCACTCGTCCAGCCTCGAGCCCTCGATCTTGAGGTGGTCGATGACTAAGCGGCGCATCTCCGAAGCGACGGGGTCGAAGACGTCACGGGGTTGCAATGCGGGCAAGAGGTCTTGCAAGATGGCTTTCTTGCCCTCTACGGTGTTGCGGTCATACTTCGCCAACATACTTTGAAAGCGAAACTCGACCTCGGACACACCGCCCGAGAGCGCACCTCGAAATTCCTTAATGAAGCCGCCTAGCACCGCGTCGGCGGGGTCTTTGCCGTGCGGGACGCGCACCGCCCGCACCAAGAACTGCCGCCCGACGGACTGCTCCAAACCCGAAAGCACCGCCCGCTGCCCCGCCTCGTCCGCGTCGAAGGCTAGGAGGAGTTTGGACACGTCCAAGCGGCTCAGTTGCGCGGCTTGCTCCGCGGTTAGGGTTGCGCCCAAAGCCGCCACCGCGTTTTCAAAGCCCGTCTGGTGGAGCGCAATCACGTCCATGTACCCTTCAACGACAATGCACTCGCCGGTGTCGCGAATGGCGCTCTTAGCGAGGTCTAAGCCGTAGAGGAGTTCGCCCTTGTTGAAAATGTCGGTTTCGGGTGTGTTCATGTATTTCGGTAATGAGTCGTCTAACACACGCCCCGAAAAGCCCACCGTCCGCCCCAAGTAGTCCTTGATAGGGAACATGACACGGTTGCGGAACCTGTCGTAGCGCCTTCCAGAATCCGACTCAGCGAGGAGCCCCGCGTCTAAGAGGTCGCGCTCAGACACACCCTTATTCAGCGCGTACTTCAAGAGGTTGTCCCAGCCGTCAGGCGCGAAGCCCAACTCGAACTTCTCCAAGTTTTCGGGCGTGAGCTTACGGTCTAAGAGGTAGCTTTCGGCGACGCCAGAGAGGTTGGCGCGGAAAAACTCCAGCGCCACCTTATTCACGTCGAAGAGGTCGCGGCGTTTGTTAGTCTGCGGCGTCGCGGGCGTGACCTCGACGCCCGCGCGTTGCCCCAAGTACGAGAGCGCCTCATAAAACTGGACGTTCTGCGTCTGCATCACGAAGTCGAAGACGTCGCCCTTCGCCTGACAGCCGAAGCAGTAGTAGAAGCCCTTGTCCTGTAAGACGTGGAACGAGGGCGTCTTCTCGCTGTGGAAGGGGCAGAGCCCCTTTAAGCGCCCCTTGCCCGACGGTTTGAGAGCAACCGTCTCACCTACCACCTCGGCGATGTCGAGGCGTTCGCGGATGCGTTCTTTGGCATCGCTGGGCATAGGTGGCGGGCTCCTGGGGGTGAGAGGTGAGGCGGGGGGGCAAGGTGAGAGGCTACGAAATTAGTAGGACATCATAGCATTTTGACCTCTTCCAATTTTCACGTTACGTCGGGGAAGAAACCCGCAGCAGGACACGACTCGAGATGAGAAAAATAGAGAAACCCCGTCTCCAACGTGTCAAGGGGAGTGCTCTACAACCTATGTTTTTTGTGTACTATGCTTATTATGTGTAAGTTAGTTCTGAGAGGCTAGATTCCGCCAAATTCTGAATATAGCAGGTATCAAAGTCTGTCTCCCTACGGTCGGAGCTGGTTTGAGCCAGTCTCACATGATAGAACAACGACTAGCACGCACATTGTCGGATGAAGTTCCGTTACAGCAAAGCTGTGAAATCTGCACTATTTCAGTCCAATACTTCTGATAACCGCTATATTGGCTATTCAAAACCCGTCCTTATCTTCCTTCAGCCGCTCTTGCTACCCGCATGACAGGCTGCCGCAAAAGTGCGAAGAGCACGGCTAGGAGAATGAGCGAGCCGCCGCCCGCTACGTACATCAGCGCCAGACCCACCTCATTGGCGAGCGGCTGCGTGGCGATAGGCGACAGAAACTGCCCCAAGAAAAAAAAGAGCGTCAGCCCGCCGAGGGCGCGTCCTTTAAGCTGGTCAGGTACGCGCTCCGAGAGCCACGTGTTGAGGTTCGGCATCATCAGCCCGAGCCCGACGCCGCCCAAGGCGAGCCCCGTCATGATAGTGAGGTAGCCGCTGCCCGCCCCAATCACCATGTACCCCGCGCCCATCACGGCTAAAGACACGACGAGGATAACGACGAAGCCGAAGCGCTTTTGGAATCTGCCGTAAAAGGTGGAAGCGACGGCGCTAAAAACCGTCACGGCGGCGATGGCTAAGCCGCTCTGCGTAGCGCTGGCGCTGAGGAGCTGCCCTAAATAAAAGGGAAGCTGCACGGGCACGGTGTAGAACACCACTTGCATGACGAGCGCCACCCCGTAGATGATGCTCAGCAGTCGCCACGGAAGGTGTGAAAGAGGTGCGTCACTGCTACTATTTGTCTGCCGCTCCGGTTCGTACAGCGCGAAAGCGATAAAGGGCAAGAGGACAAACGCGAAGAGGTAGATGAGGAAGGGAAAACGCCAACTCAGGTCAGCCAGTACGCCCCCCAAGGATAGAAAGAGCACGCCACCCAAACTCATAAAGGTCGCCTGTAAACCTAAAAGCTGGGCGCGTTCGTCGCCCTTATAGTAGTCGGTGAAAAGCGTTGTAACTGTCGTCATAACGCCCGCCACCGCCAAACCTAAAAGCGCACGTCCGGCGAGAAGCGCCCACAGTGTATCTAGCACAACTCCCGACGCGCCCGCGAGTCCGTAGAGGACCACCGACACGGTCAGTAAGCCTTTGCGCCCCCAACTATCCGTGAGTACGCCCGCGATAGGCGCGCCGATAACGATAAAAAGCGCGGGCATCGTCAAGACCAAGCGCACCCAGTAGTCAGCGTTGGGCACGTCCGAAAAGTACGCCTGAATTGCGGGTAACGAGGGAGAAATCGTCGCCCCCGACATCACCGTGAGCGTACTTGTCACAAGCAGCGTGCCTTTGACGAGGGTTGAGCGCATGGTATCTCCTCTGAAATGATGAAGAGGTGGGTTTGCAACCCACCTCCACACTAGCGCCACATCAGCGGTTAACGTGTGCTGCACTGCCACTTAGTTAGGCCTAGCTAAATCATTGACCTGCATCTTCAGGGTAGAGCGGCAGATGCCCGAGCGTAATCACGTCGTCCCGCTCGTCGCCTTCGGTCAGCACGGCAAACGTCGCCACAACTTTCCCGCCCATCTCGTCGATAAGTTCGCTCAACACGCGCAAGGTCTCTCCCGTGCTCACCACGTCGTCCACAATGGCGACGCGCTGACCCTCGATCTGCGGCTTGTTCGAGCCGTCGATGACCAAGTTCTGCGGCTTGCCTGTGGTGATCGAGACGACGCTCTTGCTGACCGCGCCTATCATATAGGGCTTTTCCGTCTTACGGGCAACGACGTAAGGAATCCCTGTGCGCGCGCTCATGGCGTGGGCAAGAGGTACGGCTTTAACCTCGGGCGTGACGAAAGTGTCCACGTTCTCGGGCATCTGCTTGAGGAGTTCGTCCGCCGCCGCTTCGGTGAGCTTGGTGTCGCCCAAGAGATTGAGCAGCGCTACGGACACGTCGCCGACGTTGATGATAGGAAGGTCGCGCTGTTCGCTGCCGATGGTCACGGAATGTGTGGGCATAGGTAAGGTCTCCTCGAGAGGTTGCTCTAGTCATACCACAACCAGTGGAGGGCGTTGAGGACGTTACAGTTTGCGGGGAAGGTTGGCGCGTTTAATAGCAATGAGCAATGAGTCTAAAGGGTTTTGCTCATTGCTCGTTGCTCATTGCTTCTATAACCTTCTCTCCCTCGCATACAGCGCCGCTTGCACCCTGTCTTTCACGTTTAACTTAGCGAGAATGCTGCTCACATGCACCTTGACTGTTTTTTCAGCAATACCTAAGACTGACGCGATGCGCTTGTTGCTCACGCCCTCGGCGAGATGACCCAAGACCTCGCGCTCTCTGAAGGTCAGACTCCCCAACGGGTCGTCGAACGGTTGTGCGAGCATTCTCACCGCTTCTGGATCGAGTGGTAATTCACCTCTTAGAGCGGCGCGCAGGGCGTCCGCGAGTCTATCCGGTGCCGAATGTTTGACTAAAAAGCCCGACGCGCCTAGCCGCAACGCCTCGCGCAGATAGTCCTCTTCTAAAAAGCTCGTCAGCACGAGAACTTTGGGGGGTGGGTCTAAATTTAGGAGCTTGGGGAGGAGCCGCAGCCCGTTCTCACCGGGGAGTTGCACGTCTAAAAGTACGAGTTCGGGCTGCGTTTTGCGTACTAGCTCGAGCCCGGAAACCGCGTCCCCTGCTTCGCCCGCGACTTCGAATTGCAGCTCCAAAAATGCCTTGAGCCCTTCGCGCACGACGGGGTGGTCGTCTACGATGACGAGGCGGGTTTTGGAAGTCTCAGCCATGAGGAAGGGTGACCTCGAGGTGCAAACCTTGAGAAGAGGTCAGCTCGAGCCTCCCACTAAGTGACTCAGCCCTCGCTTTTATGCTCCTGAGCCCAAGTCCATACTCAACTTCATCTAGCCCTCGACCGTCATCCTCGATGCTCAGCTTGACCTCTTGCCCGACGCGCAGCAGACGAATCCAGATATTTTCTGCGCCCGCGTGCCTGAGCGCGTTGTGGAGGGCTTCTTGGGCGGCGCGGTAGAGGGCTTCGGCGTGAGCGTCCGAAAAGGTGAGAGGTTCGGTCTCGAGGTGCACCCTCACGCCCGTCTCCTGCGTGCGCTGCGCTAAACGCGAGAGCGCACTCGGTAAGCCCTGCGAGAGGTCGGCGGGGCGCAAGACCTCGACTAAGCCGCGCAGTTCGCCCAGCGCGCTGCTCACGAGTTCGCTGCTCCTCACTAAAGAACGCTCGCGCTGCTCGCCCCGTCCCTCTTGCGCCACCCTGAGGGACAACTCCGCCCCGAAGAGAAGCTGCGCCACCGAGTCGTGCATCTCGGTGGCGAGGCGTTGGCGCTCCTCTAGCGTCGCGGCGTAGCGCGCCTCTCGCTCCCGTTCGGTTTGCAGCTTGGAGCGCTCGAACGCGGTGCCCAACTGCCGCCCCACCGTCGTCAAAAAAGCGAGCGTGTCCGCGTCGAAGCGCCCCTCCCCCGTTGCGGCGAGGTTGAGAATGCCCACCGGACCGCGCTGCCCCAAGAGCGGCATACTGGTGTGAAGCTCCAAGCCCTCTTTATCCTCCGTCGCCGCTTCTAAGCGGCTACAGTGCACCATGTTGACGCCCTTGTCCAACTTGCCCTGCTTAAAGAGCCACTGACAGTCACAAAGGCCGCCGCAAAGAGGTGCAGCGTTGTCACGACTTAGTGCCGGGGGAAGCCCAGTCACCGCAGCAACTCGAAAACTTCCTCTGTGACTGTCGCCCTGCGAGACGCGGGTCAGAAAGACCCACCCCGCTTTCAAATCCAAGAGGTCCACGAGGCGTTCCAGAGCTTGTTCAACGGCTACCGAAAAGTCCCCTTCGGCGTTTAAGATGTCGCCTACCGCGTTCAAGGTGGAGAGTTCCTCTAAGCGCTGCTCGAGCTTATCTGGCATCCTCTTAGCTTACGCTTGCTTTCGTTTTTGCCACCACTCGAGCCACTCCTCACACAACCCTTCGCTGCCAAACCTTCCGACGCTCACGCCGTTGACTACGGCTCGTTCTCGAGTCTCGACATCCATGTAGCGCGTTTGCCAGTTGACCACGGCTCGCTCAGCCGTCACTGCCATAGCTTCAAACGACACGCTGACCTCTTCTTGCCCCGCGATCATCTCTTGCCAATACCTTTGGACCTCTTCGCGCCCTCTAAGCGGTTCGTCGAAAGGATTTTCTTGATAGCGTACGCCCGCGCTGAAGAGGTTGGCAGCAGCTTGGGCGTCGCGGTTCTCCCAAACGTTGCATCCAACTCGCAAAACTTGCCTCAATCACGGCTCAATCGCCCCAATGTAACGCTCTGCCGAGCGTCGCACCGCCTCTTTCGCGTCCTCTTCAACTACCGCGTCCCACCAAGCGCCGTAGATGCGGGTGAATTTGAGCGGTTCGACGCTTTCGGCAATATGCCTGACCTTCCTGGCAGGCAGCGGGATGAGGTTCGGATAGCTGTACATGAAGCTGACAAAGCGCCTGTCTGGAATCACCTGGATGATGTCGTCCGTGAGGAGCGCGCCGCGTCCGCCTGCGCCGTCCCGCCAATGCAGCACCGTTCCCCCGGCGAAGTGTCCGCCTAAACGCAGCAGCGTCAAGCCGCCGAAGAGGTCTTTTGTTTCGCTGTCCCAGAACTGGGTCTCTTCACCGGAGCGCATGACCCACGCGCGGTCGGCGGCGTGGAGGTAGACGGGGGCGCGGAAGGCCCTGGCGTACTCAATTACCGAGCTGTAGTAGTGTGGGTGCGAAATCGCAATCCCTTGTACGCCGCCCAACTCATTCAGCGCTTTAGTCGTCGTCTCGTCAATTAGACTGACGCAGTCCCACAAGAGGTTGCCCTCGGCCGTTTGCACCAAAAGTGCTCGCTGTCCGATGGCGAACTTAGGCTTGGTACCGATACCTGTGAGGCTGGGCTCGAGCCTTTCTATCCGGTTGCGATGCTCTTTCTGCAAATCGCTCAGTATCGTCCACCTCTGCCCTTCGCGATTCACGTACTGCCGCTCGTCCTCACAGATGGGGCAGTGCTCGGGCGGCGTGGGCGTTTCGGCGAACTGCGTGCCGCAGGTGATGCAGATGAAGTTGGGCATGAGGTTCCTTCCTAATGTTGAGCTTACCAGTGCGCTTGCCCCGCCGCTTGAAGTGCGTGCTCGCGCCAGCAAGTCACCTCTAAAAAGTTCCCGTCAGGGTCGGTGAAGTAGAGCCCGGTAGCGGACTCATGTTTGAGCACGCCGAGATGCTCGAGCTTAGGTTTGAGTTGCGTCAAGAAGTTTCTCGGCGCACGAAACGCGAGGTGGGCAAAGAGGTTGAGTCCTGTCTTTTCCGCTAATACCTTCGGTGTTTGCTCGGGCGCGAGCGTTAAGTTGAGCGTTTGACCGGGACCGAAGTTGAGCCAGAGGTAGGAGGAGGTCTCGGGGGGTCTCGAGTCCACCATTCGCATTCCCAACACGTCGCGGTAAAACGCCACCGACTTCTCGATATCCGAAACGCAGATGGCCGCGTGATCGAGCCCTTGAATCACCCCGGACTCCGTTCAGACCTCTTCTCGGGCAGTATCAAGTGACTGTCACCGAACTCGTGCCACAAGTAGCCCGCTTTCACCGCCTCCTCGTAAGCCTCCCGGATGAGGTCTCTGCCCGCCAAGGCGTAGAGCATCGCCAAGTGGCTCGCTTTGGGATCGTGAAAGCCGCTGATGAGACCGTCCACCGCGTCCACACCGCGCCCCGGATGGACGTAGTGCCGCGTGAACCCTCTTGCCGAACGTACCTCACCACCGTTACGAGCGCCGTCCCACGCCGACTCCAAAGCCCGCACGACGGTAGTGCCCACCGCAATCACGCGCTGACCTCTCGCCCTCGTTTCGTTCACTGCGTCAGCCACCTCTTGTGTCACTTCGAAGGGTTCGGCGAAGAGGGTGTGATTTTCGATGTCGTTTTCGGTCAGCTCGAGGCTGCTCACGCCCGTGTGGAGGGTGATCTTCGCCAACCCGACGCCTTTATTCGTCAGACACGCCAAGACTTTCTCGCTGAAAGGTCGCGCGGCGGAGGGCATTTCAGCGCTACCTGTAGTCGTGTCTGGCGTATCGGCAAAAATGGTTTGGTACGTAGAGAGGGGGTAGGGTTTCTCCACATAGCCGTAGCGAATCGGCTCACCGTAACGCTGCATGGTGGCGGACACGTCACCTTCCAACCTGACGAACCACAGCCTCGGCAGCCCCGGGTGAGGTCGGAGCAAGGTGGCTTCTAAATTTGCCACGCGGATAGGCTCGCCTGCTTTAAGGGGCAGCGGTCCGGGGCGGTCATAGCGCCACCTCGGTTCGGCGAGCCACACCTCCGCTCTACCGTTCGTGTCACCCGTTCCGAGGCTATAGCGCGTCGAGAGGTTGAGGATAAAAGGACCGACGCGCCCTTCGGCGCTCAAACTCGCGGGGAGCGTGGCGCTGCGGTTCACGACGAGCAAATCGCCCACGTCTAAAAAGTTCGCCAGATTCGCGAAGCGGCTGTGGTGATGCGTGCTCCGTGCGCCCGCCTGCGCGCTGACGAGGAGCCGCACGCCGTCGCGCGCTTTGACGTCCGGGCGAAACTCGGCGGGCTCGGTGGCTTGGAGGGCCGCCGGTCTAGGGAAGTCCAACTCCGCTAACTTCATGCCGACACCGCTTTCACTTCCCACCGCTCGCCTTGCGCCTGGAAGCGCCCTCCACTGACCTCTTTAGGGTCTTGCCCCAAGAGCCACGCCCAAAAAGGCAGCGTCACTTCGGGAAGCGGGCGGTCTGAGATGTCCTCGCCCGGAAAGGCGGCCTGGTGCATTGCGGTGCGCATGTCGCCGGGGTCGACGCTCACCGCACGCACGCCTTCGTTGACGAGGGTTGCGGTCAAGAGGTCCAAAGCGGCTTTGCTGGACCCGTACCCGCCCCAGCCCTCGTAAGCGCCCCGTGCCGCGTCCGAGGAGAGGTTCACAATCAGCCCGTCATCTCTGAGCAGAGGCAACGCGCCTTGAATAAGCCCAAGCGGTGCAAAGACGTTGACGTGGTAGAGCCGCTCGAGCCTCTCCAGCGGATAATCTTTCAGATGAGGGAGCGGGCTCGGTCCCAAATCCGAAGCGTTGTTGACGAGCAGGTCCAGCCCGCCGAGTTCTGCGACTTTGTCTATAAGCGCCTTCCGGTGCGCCGCCTCGCTCACGTCGCCTGCAAGCGCGATCACGCGACCTCTTGCTGCGCCTCTAATCTTAGCTGCGCTATCCTCTAAAACCTCTTCGTTTCTCGCGGTCAGCACCAAGTCGTAGCCTTGCGCCGCCAAAAAGTCCGCTAGAGTAAAGCCTAAGCCGAGGCTCGAGCCGGTGACGAGGGCAACCCGGCTCACGTGCGACCTCTTCGCCGTTCAAAGAAATTGCCAATTCGATCTGTCATGATGACCTCCTAGCTCGAGTTTAGGCTCCTGCCGGGGAGGTTCCATCGGTCTTTAACCCCAGGTACTGCTAGGACTTTGGGCTTAGAACCGGCTTTTGCACCCCTAACGCTGAGCGTGAATGACCATAAGCCGAGTGTCGTCACGGGTAGGCTCATTCTCTTCTCTGTCAACCGTTAGAAATCCTGTTTGCTCGTAAACGTGAACAGCGCGGCGGTTGCCCTTTTTGACCTCGAGCATTACACGCTCAATCTCTGGTAGCGCGAACGCCTCACCGAGCGTAGCTCGCACGAGACCCAGACCGACTTTTTGCCCGCCAAATGCGCTCCGAACGTACATCTGAATGAGCGTTCCAGTTCCTTTTGGCGCAGCGTCATCTTCCGCGAAGCCGCAGATGCCGATAAGGTCGCCCCGGCTGAACGCGCCTACGATGAAGTGACGGGGGTCGCGCTGTTTAATGAACGTCTCAAATCTCAACTCTGGAAGCGCTCTTTGTTCTTCAACGTTGGCGCAGAAGCTCTCGGGGTGCTGCTGCAAGCTTTCCAACCTAACAGCTCGGTAGCGCTTCGCGTCAGCAGGTAGCAGCTTGCGGTAGGTTACGTCCACATTTACACCTTAGAGGTTTTGGGCAGGGTCTCGAGCTTTATACTGCAATGACGCTTGACCTTCATGCTCCACCTCTCTACCGCCGTAAAGTGTTTTATGCCCCCTAAGTCCATTACAAAATCTGCCGAAGCTGCACAATCTAGTGGGGACGTTTCGAGCCGCAGTACCGTCATCACGGGCACGGGGCTCTCGCTCCTCTTGGTCCTCGCGCACAGCGCCAACGACGCCTTCGCCAACATCTTGTCGGTCTTGCTGCCGACGCTGCAAGCTCGCTTTACCCTGAGCGAAACGGCCCTGGCGAGCTTCGTCGCGGTGGTCTCTATCTCATCGAACGTGCTGCAACCCGTCATGGGCGCGCTTTCGGACCGCTGGGGCAAACGGCGATTAGCGGCGCTCGGGCTCATCGTGGGTTCGGTTTTGATGAGCCTCTTGGCGGTTGCGCCGAGCGTGTGGGTGCTGGTGCTCCTCTTGGCAGTGGGTGGGCTCGGCTCGGCGGCGTTTCACCCGGCGGCGAGTTCGATGGTGAGAGCGGCGAGTCGGCGCGAGGGGCTGAGCGTCGGCGTCTTTACGGCGGGCGGACCCTTCGGCTCGGCGGTTGCGCCTGTGGTCGTGCTGGCGGTGATTGCCAACTACGGCACGGGTGCGGTGCCCTACCTCGCGGTTCCGGGCGTGCTCATCGGGCTGGTGCTCCTCCTTTTCGCGCCGCCTCAAGAGCGGTCGCCCGCACACAAGCGCTCCAAACTCTTCGACTTAGACCTCTTCATGGGACCCATCGGCGTGCTCTGCGCGGTGGGCGTACTGCGTTCGCTCGCGTACGTCACCTTTCTCAACGCGATGCCGCTTTGGTTGGTCGCGCAAGGATTTGCACGCGACAGCGTGATGATCGGTTGGACGTTGGGCGTTTATAACGCGGCGGCGGCTTTAGGCGTGGTGATTTCAGGTGCGCTAGATGACAAGGTGAGCCGCCGCTTGTTGGTCGTCGGCAGCATCCTCTTGGCGCTACCCTTGATGGCAACCACGCTCTTCGTACCGACGGGCTCAGCCCTCTTCTTCGTCAATGTGGCGCTCGCCGGTTTGATGGCGAACGCGGCGATTCCGCTTTTAGTCGTGAGCGCGCAAGACCTCGCGCCGCACGCGGTGGCCACCGCGTCGGGGATGCTGATGGGGTTGACGTGGGGCACGGCGGGCGTGCTCTACCTGGGGATGGGCGCGCTCCAGAGCGCGCTCGGGCTCACGCCTGCGATCTTGATCGGATACGCTTTTTTGCTGCCTGGGGCAGCTCTAGCGTATGTGATTCTAGGAAAGCATCATGCGAAAGTAAAGGGGTGATACTCAGGTCTTGCAAGAACACATCACGCCGTTCCAAGCGCAGTGTCTCAACTCAAAGCGCTTAGGTATTAGCCAAAAATCCTTTGCTAACAGCTAAACGCTAACGGCTGATAGCTTGGTACTGAAACTTCTTACAGCCAACGGATAAGCGCAAAGCTCGAGTATGATGCGGACAGCGTAGGAGCACGTTATGTATCGCTGAATCATACCTACCGGAGCGTCACAACGCCGTTCGATGTTTTGGTGTCAGCCTCGAGCCCTACCTCACCCTCGCAAAGCTCGATAACCCCTTCCAAACCCAACTCAGCAAGCACGCCTCTCACCTCTCCCGGTCTCGGATGGAACCCGCGTAGCTGAACGAGCTTCAGCCCTCTATCTGGCAACTTCGTCGTCGGGTGCGGCGCACCGCCCCAATCAATGAGCGTCGGGATGACGCCGTCTCCCGGCAGATGCCCGTCATCAGGAACCGTGATGAGCCAGTTCAGGTCGCCGCGCTGCATCGGCGTGACGCGCCCGAAGATGTCCTCGGAAATGTCGGTATTTTGAAGAGTGATATCTTTTTTCGCTCGAGCCACCCAATGAAGCAGTATCGGTCCCGCTTCTAACTTTCGTTTAACCTCTTGCGTATCCATACCAAACCAATGGGGTCTATCAGGGGCAGGTGCGTCTGGGTCAGTGGTGATGACCTCTAAGTACGCCCCATCTCCCAAGTTGAGCAGACAGTTGTGCGTCCCCATTGCGGTGTGTTTGCCGCCAGGTTCTAGCGGCATACCTAGAAGGTCCTGGACGAAAGCAGTACCCTCGTCCAAGTCTCGCGCCGCAACGACTAAATGATCCAACTCAAACATCATAAGAGCAATGAGTTCCGAGCAATGAGCAATGAGTTAAAGGTCTTTGACTTTTACTTTCAACTCATTGCTCGTTGCTTTCAACTGCTTTTAGGGCATCGGATATTGCTGAGCGAACGCTTTAACCTCGGCGCGAATCGTCTCGGGGCTCTCGCCCGAAAGCGTCCGGTCGATAAACGCCGCGACGGTGCGCATCTCGTCCTCTTTCATCCCTCTTGTAGTCAAGGCGGGCGTGCCGATGCGGACGCCCGAGGTCACGAAAGGCGAGCGCGTGTCGAAAGGGATGGTGTTTTTGTTGACGGTGATGCCCGCTTCGTCGAGGACGTTCTGCGCCTTTTTACCGCTCATGTCTTTGGGCGTGAGGTCCAAGAGGAAGTTGTGGTTGTCCGTGCCGCCTGAGACGACGCGGTAGCCTCTCTCCTGAAGGGCGCTCGCGAGTGCCTGCGCGTTTTTGACAATCTGCTGCGCGTAGGTCTTGAATTCGGGCTGGAGGGCTTCAAAGAACGCCACGGCTTTGCCTGCGACGACGTGTTCTAAGGGTCCGCCCTGTGAGCCGGGGAAGATCATCTTGTCGATGCGCTTGCCGATCTCCTCGTCGTTGGAGAGAATGATGGCGCTGCGCGGACCACGCAAGCTCTTGTGCGTCGTCGTCATGGTGACGTGCGCGTGGGGCAGCGGGCTCGGGTGGACGCCGCCCGCGATGAGCCCAGAGATGTGTGAGACATCCGCGAGTAAAGTCGCGCCGACTTCGTCAGCGATCTCGCGGAACTTCGCAAAATCTACCTCGCGGCTGTACGCCGTTGCGCCGCAGATGATGAGCTTCGGTTTGTGTTCTTTGGCGAGTTCTCGCGCCGCCTCGTAGTCAATGCGCTCGGTCTCTTCGTCCACACCGTAAGAGACGACGTTGAAGAGGATGCCCGAGAGGTTGACGGGGCTGCCGTGCGTCAAGTGACCGCCGTGTGAGAGGTCCATGCCCATGATGGTATCGCCGGGCTCCAAAAAGGTGTGGAAGATGACGAAGTTCGCCGTCGAGCCCGAGTGCGGTTGCACGTTCGCCCAGGCTGCACCGAAGAGTTCCTTGGCGCGGTCAATCGCTAAGCGCTCGACCTCATCCACGACTTCGCAGCCGCCGTAGTAGCGCTTGCCGGGGTAGCCCTCGGCGTATTTGTTGGTCAGGACGCTGCCGACGGCTTCCATCACCGCCTGCGAGGTGAAGTTCTCCGAGGCGATGAGTTCTAAGCCGTCACGCTGACGCGCGTATTCCTGGTCGATGAGGGAGAAGAGCGCGTCGTCGCGCTCTGCGGTGCTGATATGTAAGGTGTTGGGTTTGGGTTCGGTTACGGTCATCGGGCTACCTCACTTCGGCGCTACATCTTTTGCAACTCGGTTACTGACGTTCACATACGCTAAGCTGACTATAGCAAAAAGTTGGCAAATTGGGCGTGCCGCTGTGGACTCAAAGTCCGCTATGCGCGAAGAACGCGGTAATGCTACTTCCGCTGGCTCGTCGCGCTGACCTGCGTGTAAAAGGTGACGAAGCGCTCCAGGTCGCGCCGGTCTAAGATGCGCTCTAAGTCCCTCGAGCCCGTCACCGTCACGCCGACGATATTCGCCTGGCTGAGTTGCCCAAGTAGGTCTAAAGAGACCGGATATTCCGCGCGCTCATAGCGTCTGGCGTAGGCGCTGATGGTGCGCACGCCGCGCCCGCCGCTGCTGCCTAAACCCGAAAGCACCAACGGGCGTCCGTCTATAGTGAGGCGTAAGGAGGGACCGGGCGGAATCAGAAGCCAAGTGTCGCCCCAGTAGTCCACGCGCAGGCGGTAGCTCTCGCCCTCGTCGGTGAGGCGCACCGGTTGGAGGCTGAGCGCGCCTTCGCGGAGGCTCGAGGAGGCCAGGTCGTCCCCCATACTGTAGGTGAGGCGCTCCCAGGCGTCGGCGTCCACCTGGGGCGGCGGGACGCTCTGCACGCTGGAAAATGTGCTCGGCGCGCATCCCGCAAGAAGGGCGAGCAGCGTGAGGCTAAGTAAACTAAGTCGGAGCATGAATCTCAGTCTAGCAAGCCGCCGTACAAGGCGGCTGTTCAGAGCGCACGCGCAGCTCATAGATTCTTCATCTTGCGTCATCTCTACGTTCTATCACTGCCTACTCGTTTGCCTCTTCGACGTACGTCTGACGCTATTCACAGGGCTAATCTTTAACTGCCGTGCCCGTCACCTTGACTTTGCCGCCGAAAGGGAGCGCCGCCGCTTCGTAAATCGTCCTAGCGGGTCGGCGTCCTTCGGGGAAGAGGTCGATGAAGAGGTCGTTGACCTCACCGAGTTGCGCGAGGTCCGCAAAGGCGATATCGATAAAGACGACTTCGTCTCGAGAAAACCCAGCCGCGCCGAGCGCAGCGAAGAAGTTAGAGAAGGCTCTTTCTGCTTCCTCTCGGTAGCTTCCAGCAACATATTCGCCTGCTTCGCTCACAGAAAGCTGTCCGCTGACGTAGCAGGTCTTTCCTACCACGACTGCGTGGCTGATAGGGTTGCTCCAGCGGGGCAAGCCCAGACCCTGGGTGATGAAACGGCGTTCGCTCATAAAGCGTCCTCCCGGATAAACTCGAACACGCGCCTCGAGACCTCCGCAATCAGCAGCATCCCCTCCTGCTCGAAGCTGAATGACCTGTCTTCCGACTCCGAGGTCATCACAACGAGCGTGTAAAGAGGGCGGTCCGAAGCGTCGTAGACGACGCCCGCGTCGTGCCACACGCCGCGTATGCACCCGCTCTTCGACGCGACGCTCACGGCGTCCGAATGAAGTTCCGCGTCCGTCGGCAAGTACCGCGCCAACGCTTCGGTGAACTGCTGCTTTTTGAGAATCTTTACGGCTAACGCCGTCAGCTCTGGCGGCAAGAGGTCGCCGCGCTGCAAAGAGGTCAGCAGCCCGAGCACGTCCGCCGCACATGTGACGTTATTGCCGCCGCGCCTTTGCTCCTCATTGCGCTTTTCTTCGGGCAGTTGCAGCTTGCCGACGAGGTAGGTCTGGCGCAACCCGGCGCGTCCGCAGAAGTCGTTCACGCGCTCTCGCCCTGCAATGTCAATGAGCATATTCGTCGCGGTGTTGTCGCTGACGACGATCATGAGGGTCAAGAGGTCGCGTAAGGTGAGAAGTAGTCCCGGCTGGAGCACGTGCAGCACGCCCGAGCCACTTACCTGCTCTTCCTCTTTGAGTTCGTAGCGGGTCGTAAGCTCGAGCCTCCCCCCCGCTACTTGCTCGAGCGTCCCCACGAGGATGGGCAGTTTGATGAGGCTGGCGGCGCTCATCGTTTGGGTGGCGTTATGCGTGTAGGAGAAGCCGTCTGAATTGCGTTGCAAGGCGACGCTCACTCGTCCTGAAAAACGTTCGATGATAGGGGATAAGGTTGCGTCTAAATCCATAGAGATTGAGGATACGATGTTTGGGCAGTTAGGTATGAGCTGTTAGCTTAAAAGCAAGAGCTAACGGTTAACCGCTAACGGCTAAAAGCCTCCAAGAGTCGTCCCGCTCAATGTTACGCCTCACGAAACCACCTTTCCCCTAATCACACTCGAGCCGCCACAAGTCCTCAACCTCTTCGCGCCGCCGCGCCAGCCGCGCCTCGCCGCTTTGAACGACGACCTCAGCCGGGCGCAGCGACGAGGCGTAGTTCGACGCCATCGTGAAGCCGTACGCGCCCGCCTCCCGTACCGCCAAGAGGTCACCACTTTTCACCTCGGGAAGCCGAACGCCGCGCCCTAAGCGGTCCGCGTTTTCGCAGAGCGGTCCGTCCACGTCCACTTCGTTCATACCGACGTCTCCATCTGAGGTGAGCACGCGAATTGGGTGCGCCGCGCCGTAGAGGGCGGGGCGAAGCAAATCCGCCATGCCCGCGTCGGCAATGATATGGCGGCGTGCGCCCTCTTTAACGTGGAGGACTTGGGTGAGCAGCACGCCGCTCTGCGCGACGAGGTAGCGTCCGGGCTCTAAAATCAACTTCACGTCTAAATCTTCGAGACTCGAAACCTTTTCCGCAAACCGCGTCAGAGGAAAGTTCGGCACTACGAAGCCACCGCCCAAGTCGAGCGTGTCAGCACCCCTGAAGCGTTCGTAAAGAGGTCTGAGCGTAGAGAAAATCTCATCGTAAACGCTCATCTCGGCGATTTGCGAGCCCGCGTGGACGTGAAAGCCTGAAAGTTTATCGCCCAACGCCTCGGCAACCTCTTGCGCCTCGCCTAGCGTCATTCCGAACTTGGACTCGGCTGCTCCCGTCGCCAGATGTTCGTGCGTACAGGGGTCGAGTGCAGGGTTGAGGCGCACGAGGAAACGCACGTTGACCTCTTGACCTTGAAAGGCCTGCTCCCATCCTCTCCACTGCGACACACTGTCTAAACTCACTAGTTTAACGCCTGCTTGAACAGCGCGACTTCTGAGCGCGGCGTCTTGTTTAGGTCCACCCAAGAGGATGCGTTCAGGCGGGAAGCCCGCACGGAGCGCCCGCTCCAACTCGCCTAAGGTGATGACCTCAGCGCCGAGCCCTTGCTTCGCCAGATGCCGCAGCACCGCGCCGCAGGGGTTGGCTTTTACGGCGTAATGGAGGTCCGCTCCGGGCAACGCCCCACGCAGTGCGTCCACCTGAGCGCTCACCCTGTCTAAATCATAAACGTACGTCGGCGTGCCGTAGGTTTGGGCTAGCTCGAGCAATCTCCGGTTCGTCTCGGCAGCAGCGTCCGCAAAATCCTGAGTCACAATCCCAAAGTGTAGCACGAAAGAAAGGGCGCGCTACGGCGCGCGGTGCGGTGCGGGCGTAGACTTATCCTTATGTCCAACACAAAGAAAGTCCTCATTATCGGAGGTGTCGCGGGGGGCATGAGCGCGGCGTCGAAGGCTAAGCGGGAGAACCCTGACCTCGAGGTCACCGTGTTCGAGCGGAGCCACTACATTTCATACGGGGCGTGCGGGATGCCCTACGTCATCGGCGGGCTGATCCCCGATTTGGAGAAGTTGGTCTCGCGTTCGCCCGAGGAGATGGCGGAGCAGGGCGTCGAGGTCAAGGTGCGCCACGAGGTGACAGACATAGACCACGAGAACCGCACGCTCGAGGTCAAGAACCTGGAGTCGGGCGATACCTTTAGTGTGTCTTACGACGTCTTGGTGCTAGCGACGGGAGCACAAGCCATTAGACCGGATTTACCGGGAATGGACCTGGAGAACATCTATACCTTGCGGCGTATGGAGGACGCGGCGGCGATTGCGAAAGCGACTGAGGGTGCGGCGCGCGCGGTCATCGTAGGTGGGGGGTATATCGGGCTCGAGATGGCGGAAGCCCTCACGCTAGCCGGGCTCCATGTGAGCGTCGCCGAAAGGTCCGAGCACCTCTTGGCGTCCATTACCCCCGACTACTCCGAAATCGCCCGCTGCGAGCTTAAAGACAACAGCGTGGATGTCTACTTAGGCACCGAAGTCACCAGCTTCGAAGGGGATGGCAGCGTCGAGCGCGTCGTCATGAAAACGGGTGAGGGAGAGGAGACGCTAAACGCCGACCTCGTGATTATGGCGGCGGGTGTGAAGCCGAACAGTGAGTTGGCGAAGGGGTTGGGGCTCGAGCTTGGACCAAATAACGCCATCTTAACGGACGAAAAGCTGCGCACGAACGTAGCGGACATCTACGCCGTAGGCGACGTGACAGCGGCGCGTCATATGCTTACAGGCAAACCGACCTGGCTGCCCTTAGGCGACACCGCGAACAAGCAGGGGCGCGTGGCGGGCACGGTCATCGCGGGCAAAGAGGCGTCGTTCAAGGGCGTTTTAGGCACCGCCGTCACCAAGGTTTTTGAGCGCGCCTTTGCGACGACGGGTCTTAACGAGCAAGCCGCGCAGGAGGCGGGCTTCGACGCAGAGAGCCTCTGCATCGAAGACACGGACCACGCGGGCTACTACCCCGACAAGTCGCCCCTCACCGTCACGCTCGTCTGGGAGAAAGGCTCGCAAAAACTGCTGGGCGCACAGCTCGCGGGCTACGGCGACGCCGTCAAGCGCGTGGACGCTATCGCCGCGCTCCTCCTCAAAGGCGGCACCCTCGCCGACCTAGCCGACCTCGACATGGCGTACGCACCGCCCTTTAGCGGCGTGTGGGATTCACTCTTAGTGGCGGCGAATGTGGCGTTGTCGGACTAGCGCTACCCGTGGAGTGGGAAGTTGCTGCACAGGAGAGCGAGCAATGAGAAACGAGCAATGAGTCTAAAGATTTTTACTCATTGCTCTCCGTTCCGTACCAGCGAACGGCGGCGCGTCCCTTAACCTGTTACAGTAACCTTATGAACAGGCAACTCCGCAGAGCCACCGAAAAATCTGACAAAAAGCGCGAGAAGGAGCGCGATAAGCGCCGAGGGTCGCGGCAGACGAAGAGAGTGCAGACCGCTAAACCCGCACCTAAGAAAGAAAAGCTCGAGCCGCGCAACGAAAAAGCCGCGGAGAAATTCACGGGGAAATCTACAGAGAAAGCCAGGCGGCAGCAGCGTTGGGCGGGTATCTACGTGCTGATGACGGTGGTGATTATTGCGCTGCAAGCGGTCTTACCCGAGCAGGAGACGGATACGTTCTCGCAGGTAATTCACGGAATGTTCTACCTGACGTTCGGGTACTTCTTGACCTCTTGGCTGTTTCGTAGGGGGACGCCGCAAGCATTCGTCATTGCGCTCGTTGCAGGAGGCTCTCTCGCGCTAGGCGTCGAACTCGTCAAGTTCTTCCGCCCCGAGGTGACAGCCGACCCGCTGCTCGTCTATATCGCGCTGCCGAGCCTTCTACTCGGTGCACTGCTGAGCCGCTTCGTATACGTGAGGACAGGCTGAAAGTAAGCTTCCTACCAGCCCGTCTTGCTGAGCACGGTATGGCTCACCTGCTGGGGGGAGGGGATAACCCCTCGGTTGACCTTGAGCTGCGCTTCACCGAAGAGCGTCTGAACGTCCTCTAAAAGTTCTTCGGCGCGTTTGCCGTCGAAATTATAAAGCGCGAGCCCAAAATCGTATTTGAGCGCGCAAAGATAATCTTGCAAAAATGCAGTGACCTCTTCGTGCTCGAGCACAAAAAGCGCGTACTCGCCGAGCAGGTGCTCCGTCGCTTCAGCCGCGACGCCAAACGCCCTTTCCAACTCGTTGAATTCTGCCTCTATGCTCATCGTAACCCCATATTCCGTCTCTAAGCTTGCCCATCTCGTCGATGCGCTGTGCGCTAAATTTTGACTCGTACGCTGCGCGTTCATAAACTTAGTGAAGCATAGAATCCCTATTCCGCTATAGATACACCTGTACTTAGAGACTGTGTAGGGCGAGGATGTTCGAAAAACCACAAGCACTTGGGTGACACCGTTTAGAGGATTTTTCACAATGCGATAGACAAAGTTAGAGCAGTACGCACACCCCGGGTTTGCAGCGCTGGTACAAGGCGTATCTTTCAAGAACTAGGCGTTTTAAGAGTTGAAGCAGCGGTATCAACGGTAGCTCGCGAAGCTGGCCTGCTATCTAGCATCAAACTCCCCTCTACCGCAGGAGTTGCAGCCAAGAACGCTTCAGAAGGCGAACTGTAAGAAACGAACCTTTACTTCTCGCCCTGCGTGCCGTAAAGTTTGGTGAATGCTCGAGTTCAGTTCAGGTGCAGTGAGAAGGAACCAGCGTGTGGGCGCAGAGGTACGGCTCGCCCCCTTCCTAACGGTTGTGCCAGCCTCTTTCGTCCTGCTCGCGCTGGGCTTACAACTCGCCGCGCCGCACCTTACCGAAACGTACGCGCTCTACCCGCTCCTATTAGGTATCGTGCTTTTAGGTCTGCCGCACGGCGCACTAGACCACCTCATCCCGGCGCGGCTCGGGCTCACCTGGGGGCGTAAACCCCTGGGCGTCGCCCTCTACCTGCTGGCCTACGTCGCGGTGGCGGCGCTCTACCTGGGGCTCTGGCTCTGGCAACCGGCAGTTGCATTTATCGGCTTTCTAGCCGCGACGGTGTGGCACTGGGGTCAGGGCGATCAGCGCTTTTTGGAGATTTTCTTAGGGAGAGCGCGCCCAACGCGTTGGGGCGCTTGGGTGACGCTTTTGGTGCGGGGCAGCTTGCCCATCGTACTGCCCGTTTTGGCCTTTCCCGAGACCGCCGAAAGCTTGTACCGCCACGCCGCTACGGGACTCGGGCTGGCTGATACGACGCTCACGCTCACCTCGCCCTGGCTCGTCGTCCCGCTCCTCTGTTTACTCACAGTAGGGCTGCTTGCTTACGCATTTAACGCGGTGCGCGCTGCGCCGAATGCCCAACTGCTCGCGGTAGACGGCGCAGAAGTTCTTCTCCTCATTCTGCTTTTCACGCTTGTACCCGCGTACATGTCCATAGGCGTTTACTTCCTCTTCTGGCACTCGCTGAGGCATTTGGGGCGTCTTCTCATCCTGCATCCGAGGGACGCGGCGCAAGTCGCCCAGGGGCACCTGTATCCTCCCGTCAGGCGGCTCACCCTAGACCTCTTGCCCGTCACCTTCGCCGCTCTCTGCTTGCTGAGCGGGTTCTACCTCTTCAACGCGGAGAGAATCATCTCTTTAGAGGGCTTCGTCGCGCTCTACCTCATCTTGATCAGCGCGCTGACGAAACCGCACCTCGTTGTGGTGGCGATGATGGACTTAGAGCCGAATAGCACGCCTAGCCTCACCTCATCAAAAACTCATTAGAGCGCAATTCGAGCGATCTAAACGCCAACCTCGCTCTCTCATGAGCTTCACCTTAGCGTCATCCTCCTTCATGTAGAAAAAGAGATACTGCGCGAGTACGTCCGAGTACGCCATTTACCCTGAGCAACCCCCCTCGAATAAGAAGCGACTCGAGGGGGATTTGCTTTGCACCGCTCCCTATCTGTCAGGCATGTTGAGGTTTGCTTGCTAAACTGCTCTAAACGGCGCGGTCAAGGTGCCCAATATTGAGTTACACATCTATAGTAAATATAGGTGTGTCGCAGTTGAAAGTGGTGACGATAAAGATGGCAAATCCAGAGAAACGAATCACAGTCATCGGCGCAGGCATGGCAGGTTCCGACGCGGCGCTAGCGGCGGCAAACTCGGGCGTCCAAGTAGACCTATTCGAGATGCGCCCCAAAAAGATGACCCCCGCGCACCGCACAGGTAGCTTCGCCGAACTCGTCTGCTCGAACTCGTTCGGCGGCGAGGGGCAAACCAACGCGAAAGGACTGCTGCAAGCGGAGATGTTGGCGGCGCAAGGTTTAGTGATGCGCGCCGCGCACGCCTCGAGAGTTCCTGCGGGCGGCGCGTTAGCCGTGGACCGCGACGCCTTCGGTGAAAAGGTGACGAGTACGCTCCGCAACCACCCGAACATCACGGTGCATGACGAAGAACTCACCGCTATTCCTGACGGCACCGTCGTCATCGCCTCGGGTCCGCTCACCTCGGACGCGCTCGCCGAGGATATCCGCCGGACGGTAGGCGAAGACTTCTTGGGCTTCTACGACGCCGCCGCCCCCGTCATCAACGTGGACTCCATCGACATGAGCGTCGCCTACCGCAAAGGGCGCTATGACCAAGGCGCGGATTACCTCAACTTGCCGTTCGACAAAGAACAGTACGACCGCTGGTATGGCGCGCTCGCGAACGCCCGCAAGCACACCCCGCACGACTGGGAAACCTTGGAGTTCTTCGAAGGCTGTATGCCCATCGAAGAGATCGCCCGGCGCGGCTACGACACGCCGAGATTCGGACCGATGAAGCCCGTCGGCTTGGAGCACCCTGAGACGGGCAAGAGGTTTTACGCCGTGGCGCAGCTTCGTCAAGAGGACGTTAGAGGGCAGATGTGGAGCTTGGTGGGCTTTCAGACTGGGCTCAAATGGGGCGACCAGAAAGAGGTCTTGCGGCTCATTCCCGGATTAGAGAACGCCGAAGTGGTGCGCTACGGCGTGATGCACCGCAACACGTATCTCAACGCGCCTAGACTCCTCTCGAGCACCCTCAGCTTAAAAGCACACCCGCACCTCTTCGTGGCGGGCGTCTTGGCGGGAACGGAAGGTTATTTGGAATCCTCCGCGACGGGCTGGTTAGCTGGGACGAACGCGGCGCGACAGGTTCTAGGGCTAGACCCGCTGCTTCCCCCGGAAACTTCGATGCTGGGCGGCTTGGTACGCTTTTTGGCTTCAGCCAACCCCGACAACTTCCAGCCGATGAACGCGAACTGGGGGCTCGTGCCGACGCTTCCCAAAAGAAAGGGTGAAGGGAAGAAAGATAGGCGTATGAGGACGTACAAACGTGGCATTGAAGATTTTGGAGGGTGGCTCGAGCAGGTTCGTAGGGGTAGCATTTCAGCATCTCAGCTCGTCAGCTAATCAGGGAAAACCGAAAACCTGACCCGCTAAAACCCCGACTAGCTGACGAGCTTTCACGCGAAAAAAGCCACATTGTTCATATCGCTTCATGTGAATTTCGGGTAGGCTCGAGCACGAGCGACTTGCCTCGGTCTTTAGGTAACTCATGGAAATTCAGAGCAACCTCGGTTTAGGAGCCACACTATGAAAATTCTCGTTACAGGCGCAGCCGGTTTTATCGGCAGCCACACCGCCCAGATGCTCTTAGAACGCGGCGACACCATCGTCGGTCTAGACAACTTCAACGACTACTACGACCCCGCGAAAAAGCGGGCCAACGCAAAGCGGTTGGCTCAGTACGACCTCTTCAGGATGGTTAAGGGTGACATCCGTAACCGCGACGAGGTCAAAGACCTCTTCAGGGACGAGAACTTCGATGTGGTGGCGAACATCGCGGCGATGGCGGGCGTGCGCAACTCGGTCCAGAATCCCGCGCTGTATATGGAGGTCAACCTTAACGGGACGCAGCACCTCATGGACGCGGCACTGGAGACGGGCGTGGGCAATTTCGTCTTCGCCTCGACCTCTTCGATTTACGGCAGCACCGAGACGATTCCTTTTGTCGAAACGGACCCCTGCTTAAAGCCCCCGCAGCCCTACGCCGCCGCCAAACGCGCCGCCGAACTCTTGGGCTACACCTACCATACGCTCTACAATCTGAACTTCACCGCAACGCGCTTTTTCACCGTGTACGGTCCCAATGGACGCCCCGATATGATGCCCTACCTCTTGGCGGAAAGCATCTACAAGGGCAAGCAAATCCCTCTTTACGAGGGCGACATGCGCCGCGACTGGACCTTCGTGGAGGACATCGCCAAAGGTCTCGTCGCCGCGATTGACAAACCCTTGGGCTACGAAATTATCAATTTAGGGCGCGGCGAGCCGCTGCCTCTCGCGGACTTTATCGAGACGATGGAGAAGATTGCAGGCAAAAAAGCGAACCTCAACCCGCAGCCCAAACTGCCCGCCGATGTCTACGTCACCTACGCCGACACGAGTAAGGCGAGGGAGCTTCTAGGCTTCAACCCCACCGTTTCGGTGCAAGAGGGCGTGGAGCGCTTTTGGGAGTGGTACGTGAGCGAGCAAGAGTCGTTAGTCGGCGCGTAGCTTGCCGATTTCTGAATATCTCAAAAAGATACGCGCCGCCATTGGGCATGAGCTAATTCTCAATCCTGGCGTAATGGCGATTATCTACGATGATAACGGGCGCGTTCTTTTGCAGAAAAGACGTGATGACGGTACGTGGTGTGCACCTGGTGGCGCGATTGACCCCGGTGAAACGCCAGCCGAGGCGGTTGTGCGCGAGGTTTATGAAGAAACAGGGCTTCATGTCGTGCCCAAAAAGGTGGCGGGCGTGTTCGGCGGTACGAATCATCGTCATACTTATCCGAATGGAGACAGGCTCGAGGTCACAACCGTCGCTTTTCTATGTAAAGTAATAGGTGGCACCCTAAATGGGCTGGACGGAGAATCCTTGGAGCTTTGCTACGCGCATCCCGAAGATTTCCCTGATTCGCCCCTTCTAAACCGTTATCCGAAAGCGCTTTTTAAGATACGACAAGAGGACGAAACGCTCTTTTAGAGAGGCGCGAGTATGAACACCAAAGTCACCGCCGTCAGCCGCAGCAAAGCGCATACCTTCAGCAAAACCAACCAAACGAGCATCCGACTCTTGAAGGGTCTGGGCGTCGAAGGCGACGCGCACATGGGCGAAACGGTCAAGCACCGCTCGAGAGTCGCCGCCGACCCCACGCAGCCTAACTTGCGACAAGTTCATCTCATCCATACGGAGCTTCACGACGAACTACGCGCAAAAGGCTTTGACGTTGCGGCGGGCGATATGGGCGAGAACATCACGACAAGAGGGGTTGACTTGCTCGCTCTGCCGAGGGGTGCGCGGCTTTACATCGGTGAAGAGGTAGTGTTGGAACTAACCGGCTTGCGTAACCCTTGTGCGCAACTCGATAAGTTTCAAGGCGGGCTGATGAAAGCGGTGCTCGACCACGACGAAGAGGGCAACCTGATTCGCAAGGCGGGCGTGATGAGCGTGGTGCTTATGGGCGGTGAGGTCAGGGTCAACGATCCGATTCGGGTGGAGCTTCCGGCTGGAGCGCGTAGGGGGCTCGAGCGCGTCTAACACCCTCGGCACAGAGAGCATAGGTAGAATAACGCTATGCAAACGACCGATTCTACTGACTCCCCTATTGATCTACGCTCCGACACCGTCACCCAACCCACCCCAAAAATGCGCCGCGCGATGATGGACGCGCACGTCGGCGACGATGTGTACGGACAAGACCCTACCGTCAACAAGCTTCAAGAGATGCTGGCTGAACGTACGGGCTTTGAGGCGGGACTTTTGATGCCGTCAGGCACGATGAGTAACCAAATCGCCATCGCTGTGCACACCAAGCGCGGGCAAGAGGTCATCGTCCCAGAGGGCGCACACGTCTACGAGTACGAACTCGGCGCGATGGCGGTCATCAGCGGCGCACTGCCGCGCCTCGTCCCTGCGCCGCTGGGCACTCCTGAAGTCGAGGACATAAGAGGTGCGGTCCATCGCAGCATCCACCAAGCGCCGACGGGGATGATCGTGCTCGAGAATACGCACAACAAAGCGGGCGGAACCGTTGTGCCTCTGGAGCGCTGCCATGAGGTTGCGCAACTCGCACGAGAGGAAGGTTTACCACTTCACCTAGACGGCGCGCGGGCAGCGAACGCAGCGGCGGCGCTGAACGTGAGCCTAGCTGAACTGTGCGCGCCCTTCGGTTCCGTCTCCCTCTGCTTGAGCAAAGGGCTCGCCGCGCCCGTCGGCACGGTGCTTTTGGGTTCCAAGGACTTCATCAAAGAGGCGCACCGCTACCGCAAGATGTTGGGCGGCGGGATGCGGCAAGCGGGCGTGTTGGCAGCAGCGGGTATCATCGCGGTGGAGGAGATGGCGGGGCGGCTCGGTGAGGACCACGCGCGGGCGCGGGGTTTGGCTGAGGCGCTCGTCCAACTTCCCGAGGTCACCTTGGACTTATCCACCGTGCAGACCAACATGGTTTACTTTCACGTTCCCAATGCCGCCGCTATTGCTGAAAAGATGGCGGAAAGGGGCGTTTTGTGCAACGCGCTCGGCGCGCAGACGATTCGCTTGGTGACGCATTATCACATCACGGATGAAGACATGACGAGGGCTGCCACCATCATCCAAGAGGTCATCCGTGACGCCGTATCTCAGGGCGCTTCCCAAACTGTTGAAGCGTGAAGCGGGCGTACCTCTTGGCGCATCCGGCTGGGCATTCGCTCAGCCCGGCGATGCACAACGCCGCGTTCGCTGAACTCGGCTTAGACGCGACGTACGAGGCGCTAGACGTAACCTCCGAGCAACTCCCCGAAGTGATGGAGAGGTTGCGCGAAGGGGAAAGTTACGGCGCGAACGTCACCGTGCCGCATAAGCTCACGGTCTTGCCCTTTATGGATGAGCTGACGGACGCGGCGCAGGCGATGGGCGCGGTGAATACGATTATCAACCGAGATGGACGCTTGATCGGGGAAAACACGGATGCGACGGGTTTTATAAGAGGGCTCATCGAAGACGCGGACCTCGAGCCGAGAGGACTGCGCGCGGTGCTCTTGGGCGCGGGCGGCGCGGGTAGGGCGGTCGCTTACGCGCTCCTTAACGCGGGCGTCAAACGCTTGCAGGTATTCAACCGGACGCAGGAGAAGGCGGAAACGTTGGGGCTCGAGTTCAGTGACTACGGCGACATCGAAGCGGTGGACTTTCGCGCTTTAGACACAGCGGTGCGCGGCGCGGACCTCTTGGTCAACACGACCTCGGTAGGTTTGGAGCACGAGGGCACCAACCCCAACCTCTCCCCCCTACCGCCCGGACTGCTCCCCAACCGGGGCACGGTCTGCGACCTCATCTACCGCCCCGAAAAGACGCGCCTCCTCAAAGACGCTGAGGGCGAGGGGCTAAAGGTGCAGAACGGCGTGCCGATGCTCGTCTATCAGGGGGCGGAATCGTTCAGAGCGTGGACGGGTGAGGACGCGCCTATTGGCGTCATGATACGCGCCGTTCAGGACGCGCTCAGGCAGCCTTACTAACCCTCAGTCCGCAAGGGCTTCGCGCTGCTCTTGGCGCAGTTTGAAGTCGAGCTGGAGCGAGTGCGCCGTGTAGTAGAGCGGGTAGACGAGCGAGAGATACAAGATGAGCGTGCGCACCGTACTCGCCTCCATGGCGAGTGCTGCGAGGCACAGAACACCCCAGATGAAGCCGAGCCCGAGGTGCAGCGTGCGCCCCTTGGACAAGCGGCTCACATAGAGAAAGCGCAGCGGCACGAACACTGAGAGCGAGAGCAGCACGACGAGCACCGTGTTGAGCAAGGGCGGCGTCTGGAGCAAGTAGAGGTAAAACACAATGATATTCCAGTACGAGGGGAAGCCGACGAAAAAGCCCTCGTTGGCGAGTTTGGCGGTGGTGCGCGAGAACCCGAACGCACTCGCGAACATCGCGAACGCCATCCAGAGCGTCATCGGCGGGGTGAACATCTGCGCTTGGAGCATAAAGAGCATCGGCACCACGACGTACGAGACGAAGTCCACGATGTTGTCGAGCAGTTCGCCGTCGATGCCCGCCGCCGTCTCCTTCACGCGCCACTTGCGCGCCAACGCGCCGTCGGTGGCGTCGATAATGATGGTCACGGCGAGCGCGGCCAACGCCCAGCGGTAGGTCCCCTCGATGATCCACTGCGCTGCCAGCGTCACGAAGATGAGCGTCGAGGCGGTGTAAACGTGCACGAGGTAGCCGCGTAAGGTGGACGGAGAAAGCTTGGACATAGTGAACTAGCGTACCAAGAAACGGGCGGTGACGGGGTGAGCGCTAGGGAAATGTCAGAATGTACATATTTTTTCCAAAAGATAGACTTCAGGCGAGAAGCTTATCCAATTCATCCCCTATATGCGCGCGCTGAAAGGTGAAGCCTTCGGCTTGCAGCTTCGCTGGTATCACCTTGGCGCTCGGCAAGAGGAGCGCGTCCGCGACTTCACCAATGGCTAGGCGCAGGAGCGGCGCAGGTGTGGGGAAGATGGCGGGGCGTCCTAAGCGCCGCGCTGCCCGCTCGACAAGCTCAATCTGGCGCACGGGCTCCGGCGCAGAGAGGTTGTAGACGCCTTTACTCTCGCTATTTTCGGTAAGAAAGAGCAGCGCCCGCGCGAGGTCGTCGGCGTCGATCCACGGATACCACTGCTCGCCGTCGCCGAAGCGCCCGCCCACGAAAAGTTTGATGGGCAAGAGCATTTTTTGCCACGCGGGGGCATCTTGGGCGAGAACGAGCCCGGTGCGGCTGACGATGAGACGTGCACCGTTCGCGTTCTCGGCGGCTGCTTCCCACGCTTTACACACGTCCGCGAGAAAGAAATCCTCGGCGCTCGGCGCGTCCTCTGTGAGTTCGCGTTCGCCCGCGTCGCCGTAATAGCCCGTCGCTGAGCCTTGCAGCCAGACGCCCGGCGGCGCGGCGCTACGTTTATGCGCTGCCAAAAGCGTCTTCGTGCTGTCGACGCGGCTCTCCAGGACGCGGCGTTTATGGTCTTCGCCCAGCCTTCCGTCCGCAATCGACGCACCCGCAAGGTTGACGAGCGCCGCCGCGCCCGAAAGCGCTTCACCGACGCTGAGCAGCGCCGCCTCGTCTCCCTCTTTAGCCGCAGTCGGGTTCCACACGACAGGCGTGACGCCCGCAGGCGTTTGGATGTTGCTGCGGCGCGTCAGGATGCGGATGTTGTAGCGCTCTCTAGCCTGATGGATGAGGTGCGTACCGACGACACCGGACGCACCCGCGATGACTAAAACAGGACGTTCTTCCACTCTCTCCATAGCTCACCATAACGGACCTCGCGAGGGCGGAGTAGGCGCTATAGAACGAAGCTGCGCGCTAAAACTTCCTGTACACGCTCACGGGCGTCATCATTTGAAGCGTCATTTTACCCGCCTCCAAGCGTCCCCCGAGTTGCACCACCATCGCTTTTTTGAATTTTATGCTGACCTCCCAAGCGTCCCCCGTCAAGAGGTAAGAGGTCAGCTCGCTCAGGTAGGGTTCGTGACCGACGAGGGCGACGTGCGCGCCGTCTGCGGTGCTACTTCTCGAGTTATCCACACCCTTATCCACAGGTTCGCTCGCCCCTTCGTGCATGAGGTTGTCCACACCCTTATCCACACCCTTATCCACAAGCCGCCCCAAGAGCTGTGGATAACGCGAAGAGGTCAGTTCGGCGAGCGTTTCAACTTTCACCTCGAGCTGCTCCCCCAACGGCTGGGCGGTCTCCAGCGCTCTAGTGTAGGGGCTCGAGAACAGTCTATCCAACCGTACGCCAAGAACATGAAACGCCCTCGCTAGCGCCTTTGCTTGCTTGTGACCTTTGGCAACGAGTGGACGAAGACTGTCGTCAGGATATTTGGGTCCGCGCGCGTCGGCTTGCGCGTGGCGAATGAGGTAGAGCGTCACACTTGTGCTCCCAAATCCATAGGTTTAAGCCCACGCGCCCAAACTGAGAAGGGCCAAAGCGCGCTCTAGCTTATTCACGCCGCTCGGGGTGAGCGCTAAGAGTTTACCGAGCACCCCCGCGATACGCTCCAAGTCAGCGTCCGCCCGTAGCGCCTCGATTTCTAACTCCGCAAAATGCACGCTCACCTCTTCCCCCGAGCGTTTCGCCTCCACGCTATCGAAAGATAGCTCTGCCACCTCTTCCCCTCTGCGCCCTACGAGGTAGCGGGTGCGCTCCGTCGTCAGCGCCACCACGGGCTGCAGCGAGATGAGCGGCGCAACCTCCGCCACTCTCATGCGGACCTCTCGCGGCCACGCCTCACCCTCGAATGGAAGCTCTAGCTCGTCCCTGACGTGCAACGCCCCCCGCGCCGTGCCCGCCGCCTTGAGCGTCGCGAGAGGCGCGCCGCCGTTGATCACGCGCCGCCTGAGCGCCAAGCCTGAGCGCTCCAAATGACCTCTTCTCGTGTCGAAGTAGAGGTCACGGTGCACCTCCACACGCTGAGGTCCGAGGCTGAAACCCTCCGTCTCCAAGCCGAGTTGCAACGCCTCCTCTTCTAGCGACTCGTCCATTAAAGAAAATTTGAGTTCGCGCTCCGTTTGAAAATCCATAGCGCAGTGTAGCGCACCTCTTTGAGGGGGGAAAGTGAGAAAGCTCGAGACCCAGCGATCACCTGCGCCCTGGCGAAGAACGCAAGGTTGACAGAGGGGATTCCATCCCCTTACGCCTACGCTCTGAGCAAAAAGTGAAGAGATGCAGGCGTAAGCCTACATCTCCGTACCAAAAACTAAAGGGTAAATTCAGCTTTCGGTGACAGCTAGGGTTACCGACTTAAAAGGGCTGACATGAGGAAAGAGCCTAAAAAGGCTCCTCCTAGAGCCGCTACGTTGCTCACTACTAAGTCTGGCTCGCCTATATAAGACGCTAGCGCAGAAATAAGAGCGATATAGCCAACCGCTACCACTACGATTAACCCTAAAGGACTAATCTCGATCTTCCCTAGTTCTCTAAAAAAGTCGCGCATAATTTTTCTCCATTTACAAATGCGGATAAACTCAGTTTAGCAGGTAGGATGGGGGCTCGGGCGATTAAGCGCAAAGTATCTCCGCCGCCCCTCCACCATTCAACCGCTTAACTTCGCGCCGCTTGAATTGCAGAGGTAAACTAGCCGTGGTCAACATATTCAAACCCGGAATAAGCCGGGCATCTACATCATGGACGGTAAAAAAAATAGACAGTTTGAGGCAACGTGGGACATCAAGACGTTTTCTGAATCCAATTTGCTCCACACAGATGCGCTCGCCGGGTATCTGAGAGTCTACCCTCCCGCGGCGGATACGAGAAGTAAGTTCGAGTTTCTGGGTGGAGGCTTAGAAAACAAGGTATTACGTGCGCGTGTTAGTTCTTCCTATACTGACACACGTTATCTTGGTAGCAGAGATTGGAACGAGTCGTTTTGCCTGTTCGTTTCCCGACGTTATAGTGGAAACTCGGGCAGAAACCTTGTCAGAGTGTGTCGCTTTCGCTATCGAGAAGCTAGAAGCGCTCGAGCCAAACTGTCCGAACAGCTAAACTTCTCTACAGGAGTCTAGGCTATTTAACCCGTAGCTACCGCTATGGGTTATCTCTTTGCGCGGCGGAAGAAATCTGGATCGTATCTCCTGTGTAAACCTTTCAAACCTCTTCGTCGAAAAACAGCGCCGCTTTAATCTCCCCCTCGTCCTCCAAATTTCCACCTAGCGCCGCCGCCAAAATTCCAATCGACGCCATGAACATCACGTAATTGAGGCGGGGCAAGTCGGCGGGCTCGAAGCCTGACCAGCCTGCAACGACGCCGAGAGGGAGCGCGTAGGAGACCATGAATAGCAAGAAGAAGAGGACGAACCAGAGCGAAATCATCCCGGCGAAGAGCGTGCCGAATAAGACAATGCGGCTCCGGGCGAGTTGTTCGCTCCAGCCGCTGCCGGGGCCGTGACCGAGCTGCTCTAAATTTTGTCCGTAGAAGATGAACAGGCTCGAGGCCGTGATCGCCGCCCCCGAGCCAGCGAGGAGCCAAACGAGCCGCGAGTTCGTGCCCGCCTCCCACGACTCGGCGGTGAGGAGCAAGAACAGCAGCGAGACGATGACCGTCGCCGTCAAACGCCCCAGATAGAGCGGCATCTTCCAGGGCGCGTAACCCCAGATGCTCCGCATTATAGAACTCGGATCGCTGAAAAAGGCGCGGAAGTAGAAGGTGACGACGTTCCAACGGGTGTTGGTCTCCTCGAGCCTCGCGTCCGCTACATCTCGCAGCGCATCTTGCGCGGTTTCGTACTGCGCTTTCGGGAAGGGCTCTAAGGTGAGCCGCGCTACCTCATCTGGCGGGCACATCGGGCCCTCGTCGGCATATTCCAGGGTGAAGAGGTGTCCTAAGAGGTGCAGCGCGAGGGTGGCTAAACGTTCGGGGAGCGCGTCGTGAGGGCCGAGGCGGGCGCTCGAGAGCACCGCCACTTCGAGCGCCGATGAGGGAATTCCTAAAGTCGAGATGCGTTGCCTCGGCTCTAGATCGTTCGGCACGACGACGAGAGCAAAGTCCCACTGGTGATGGAGTTTCTCCTCTGCGCCGAGTTCTAAGAGGGGAAGCGGTTTGAGGAGCCCGGCGGCGGGAAAAGCGCGGCGCTCGACGCGCTCAAGCTGCCAGTTAAACGAAGGGAACTGCGCCTGAAGGTGTGCGAGCAGCCTTTCGCTCGCCTCGTCGTAGCGCGCCGCGAGCGCGGTGTCGGTGAGCTTTGAGGCGAGAATCCAGCCGATGGCGATTTTGGGTTTGGTCATAACCTACTCTCGACTTCTCCGCTACACAAGAGGTCAGCGTTATCTTCGGACATCACAGCTTGAATTTTGACGATGCGCGAACCTGCTGGATATGCCCCAAAGTCACTATCTGACGACTATAGCGGTTATCAGAAGTATTGGACTGAAATAGCGCAGATATTATCCGATAATGTGCGTGCTAGTCGTTGTTCTATCATGTGAGATTGGCTCAAACCAGATGATACCTGCTATATTCAAAATGTGTGAGTTGCTCAACCTAGAACTTCACCTCATGCGAGCGTTCGGCGGGGAGCGCTAAAAGACGCTCCACCACGTTCTTCGCGCCGAGTTTCAAAAAGAAGCTGAAGGGGCTCAGCACGCGCTCTTGGGGTTTGCCCGTCGGCAAGAGGTGCGCTTTTAACCGCTTGAACTGCTCAGACGCGAGGGTGTCTCTTTTGCGCAGGGCGCGCGCGCTCTTGAAGCGGAAGCGTTCCACGGTCTTACGCATGTGTTCCTCGCCGCGCTCCACGGTTCGTTCTAGCGTCGGGTCGATCGCCGCGACGTGCGCCGTGAGGTTTTTCGCTACCCTCTCTAGCTCACTCAAACTCCGCTCGAACGCTTCACCGTGACCCCGTAGATTTAGAAGCAACTCGTCGTAGATAGAACCAAAGTCCGCTTGCACCGCTTCAGCAGAGAGGTTGTACTTTTCTAAAATACGCCGCGCGGGTGGCTCTAAGATTGTGACCTCCATGCGCGGGTAGATGAGAGGCATCGCGACGCAGTGCGCTTCGTACACCCCTTTGAGTTGCGCGAAGTAGCGCAGCTCGCCCGGCCCGACGACGGTGGCGGCGGTAGGTAGCGCAGCGTCTTGGGTGATGGGGCGCAAGCCTGCGGCGGGTGTGAGGCGGCTCGGGTCTTCGTCCAGAATCTTTCTCAGGTCGTCCGAGGTGTAGAGGTTGCGTTCGGTATAGAACTCGGGCTCGCCAAAGCGGAGCAAGCGACGTTGACCGTCCTCTTCTAAAAAGAGGTTCGTCGCCTCCTCGCCGCGCCCGAGTTGCGGCGCGAAGCCCCTTTCACGGAGCTTTTCGCCTGCGCCGTTGATGGCTAGCGAGGACGCCCTTGGCTCGTCTAACTCAGCTTCTATAGTAGGGCGGAAGAGGGGCGCGACGTCGGGCTCCAAGGGGTTAAGGATGACGAGCCCCTCAGCGCCTAAGAGGTCGTAGAGCATTGCGGCGAACCAGTCCGCAACCGTCTCGGCGCGTTCGGCGGCGCTCGAGACGAGTTCTAGCACCTCGTCTCGGTAAGCCTCTTTGTAGGGCTCGTGAGCGCTCAGCGCGCGCAGAGAGGCAGTGACGGTCTCTACCCAACTCGGCTCGAGCCTGATTCGTCCAGCAGGCACGTCAGCGGGTAGGGGAAGCTCGAGCCTGCGCAGTTTCTCGTCAAAGCCCAGCAGGTAAGCGTGATTGATCTCGTCGCTGTCGCCGTCTTGCGAGGCGAGCCAGAAAATCGGCACGACGGGCTTCTCTTCAGTGCTGAGCCTTCGGGCCAGATTGACCGCCGTAACCGCTTTAGAGAGGGTGTAGAGCGGTCCGAGTAAAAGTCCGACTTGTTGCCCGGTGACGACGGCGCGACTGTCCCTGTGCGTCAGAGCGTCCAAAGAGGTGAAAACGGCTCCTGGCGCGTTCAGCTTGTCGGCGTAGCGGCGCAGGGCTCGGGTGAGGGCGTCCCTGTCGGCGGCGCGCGGTAGGTCCAGGGCTGCGCCCACGTCGGTGGGCTCGAGGCTGTAAAAGTCGGACAGCGCGCCCCCGAGATAGCGCTCGCTGAAGGATTCGGGTGAAGTGGACACGAAGCAAGCCTACCGCGCGAGGCGCGAGCGAACCGTCAGATGCGTTGCAGCCGCCCGAATAGGTTGATGGGGCAGTTCGACAGGACAGTTCGACAGGCGCGTGTTACTATCTTTCACGTGCGCGGGTTCAAAAGCATTAAAGCTCGAGTCTCTTTTAGGTACGTCCAACCGTGAACGAGGCGGTGCAAGAGGTCGATGTGCTCGGCTACAAGGTTGCGCGCTGTACCCTGGACGAGGCGGCGCAGTGGAGCGTGGCGCAGTGTCTGAACGCGGGCTCTCCCAAACTCCTCGTCACACTAAATCCCGAAATCGTAGTGCAAGCCGAGACGCATCCAGACCTCAAACGCGCCCTGCGGGGCGCTGACCTCACCGTCGCTGACGGCGTCGGCATCACTTGGGCGGCGCGGCGCTTCGGCGTGACGCTGCCGGGGCGCGTGCCGGGCGTCGAATTAATGGAGCGGATTCTGGCATTGGGCGGGGCGCGGCTGCGCGTCTACTTTTTGGGGGCGAAACCGGGCGTGGCGCAGCGGGCAGCGGAGGTGGCGCGTGGGCGTTACGGCACGGTTATTGCGGGCGTGGAGCACGGTTACTTCAGGCGTCCTGATGAGGTGCCGCGCGTCCTCGAGCACGTCGCCCGCAGTGACGCCCACCTCTTGCTGGCAGGTTTGGGCGAAGGGCAAGAACTTTTCTTGGACAGCCATAGAGACGCCTTGGGCGTGCCGCTGATGATCGGCGTGGGCGGGGCGCTCGACGTGCTCTCGGGCGAGGTCAAGAGGACGCCACCTTGGACGCGGGCGCTCAGGCTCGAATGGGCATACCGCGTCGGACTAGACCGCAAGAGGTGGCACCGCTTTCCGAGGCTCGCACGGTTCGTACGGCTGGTACGCGAAACCTCACCGAGCCGTTAGAGTGCGTTGCCGCTTTGCCTCAGCCAAGTGAGCGCAGATACACGTTCGCCGAGGTCGCCCTGAAGAGGTATGAGACAGCAGAAGTCAGCCTTGTGAGGTAGTGGCTCTATCTGGACGTGGTGTCAAAGCAAGGGGTTGAAACCCCTTGTTTGTTACTTGTGATTTTCAGCCTTGTGATTTTATGTATGGAACGTGTAACCAGGCGTCCTTATAGTGTACTGATTTTAGCGCTGTTGTAACTTGAGCAGTAGAGAGGACGCAATGTGTCGAAAGCGGTACTAGTCTGCCCGAGAAATGCAGATGACGTCTCTTGGGCGGGGCTGCGTGAGCGCCTGGAACGCCTGAGTGAGCGGCTACTCCCAGATAACATCGAGGCTCAGCAGCCTCGCTACCTCGAGCATAGCGGCGTCAGCATCGTCGCCTATAACCCTAGCGGCACTGCGCTGACGCAGCGAGCGAGCCTGCTGTTAGGTAAGAGAATTGATTCTTCGCCAGACTGGTGGCGTCCTGGGGCGAGCGTTCCCGAAGGTACCTTTGCCCTTTTCCGCAGCGACGCAGATACTGTAGAGATCGTGAGTGACGTGCTCGCCTCGCGTACGATTTGGTATGTGCAGACGGATACGGTTTTCATCGCGGCGACCTCACAGCGTGCCATCATCGCGCTGCTAGGAAGCTTCGAACCTGACGAGACGGCTCCTCTTTGGATGCTTTCAGCGGGTCATCTGGGTCCCGACAACGTTTGGGACCGGCGACTCAGATGCCTCCGGGGGGACGCGCGTCTCCGCCTCGACCGAGTTACGTGGCATCTCAGCGCTGAGCAGACCCCCGCTACGTTTCAACCTGAAAGCCTCAGTTTAGAGGAGCATAAGCGGCGGCTGAGGGAGACCTTAGAGGATGTGCTGGGTAGCCTCGACTTAGACTACAGCAAGTGGGCGCTACCTCTCTCTGGAGGTTACGACAGCCGGGCTATTCTGATGGGCTTAGGAGGGCGCGAGGGGCTCCAGACGCTTACTTGGGGTAAAAAGAGTGCCTTAGAGGATAAACAGAGCGACGCTTACGTCGCTAAGGCGCTCGCTGCACACTTCGGCACTCGACATCGCTACTTCGAAACGGACGCTTCGGACGAGCCCACCGAGGTGATCTTTCGCCGCTTTCTAATCGCGGGCGAGGGCAGAATCGACCACGTCTACGCCTATACCGACGGCTTCGAGATTTGGAAACGCCTGTTCGAGGGGGGAATTGAGGGAGTCGTCCGGGGCGATGAGGGTTTCGGCTGGAACCGAGTCAATACTGTGTGGGACGTCCGCCGCTCGTTAGGGCTTCTTCTCACAAGCGACTTTCAAAACTTGGAGGCGCACTTGCCTGCGCAGCCCCTGCCAGAGGCGCTACATCAGCAGCCGGAAGAGAGTCTAGCGCTCTGGCGCGACCGCCTCTACCATGAATTTAGAGTTCCCTCGGTGCTCGCCGCACTGAGTGACCTCACCTGTCCGTACGTCGAACTCTTCAATCCTCTTATCACCGGCAGGTTAGTGAAGCAGGTACGGACCTTACCCGATGTTCTAAGGACCAATAAGCAGCTCTTTAGAGACATCGTCTCCGAGGAGGGACCTGGCATCGCTTTCGCAACGCGCGAAGCGACGCGCGCTAGGGGCGATCTGCTTAGGGACGCGCGAGTCGTCGCCTATCTGCGCGACGTGCTCAGCTCGAGCCGAGCCGCGGATATTTTTCCTGCGCCTTTTATAGGGCACGTCGCCGAGAATTTAAGCGTCGCAACCCCTACGAGTGAGGATTCGGCGTTCAGCCAGCGGCGCTTGCTGCAGGCGCTCAAACGTCGCCTTCCGGAAAGGGTGCAGCGCCTCGGCAAGCGTGCGCTGCGGCAGCCCAACATGCCGCCCAACCGGAGCGCCTTCCGAATCTATCTCGTCGCTGAAATGCATGAGACGCTCATCTCTGACGCAGCCTTTTTCAAGCGTATAAAAGGCGCGTGAGCCCGCGCGACACTGCTCGTCACACCTCCCGCGTCCGGGTTATCGGCGTGAGAATGCCAACACCCTCTTCTGAGCCGATCCGCCGTAATTTTTGCACTGCATCTCTGGCGCGTCTCTGTGATATATCTCTGCAGTCACGCGCGCGCACCTGCTAAGATACTTGGCGGTACGTGAAAGGTACTTAGGTAAGGAGCAGCGTGTCAACACAACTACGGATAGGGCGGCGCGAAAATAAGCAGATGAAAGTAGTGAGGACGGCGCATGTCTTCTAGCGCTGCTCCCGCGAAGCGGAGTTTCATCCGCGACGCCCTCAGCGTCATGAAAAGCCGCTTTGTCATGCTCGCGCTGACCTTCGCTACAGGTGTCGCCCTAGCGCGTTTTTTAGGACCAGAAGGTAAGGGTATCTACGCGGCGATTCTCGTGTTCCCCTCGCTGATCACGAGCTTGGCGAACTTGGGCATCCGGCAGGCAACGGTCTATCAGCTCGGCAAAAAGGAGCATTCCGAGGCGGACGTCATCTCGGTCACGATGTTTTTCGTGTGGGTCTCTTCGGCGCTGAGCCTCGCAGTTGGCGCGTGCGTCTACTATTTCGTCAACGACCCCAACTTCACGCTGCCGCTCATCGTGCTCGCGCTCTCGACGATCCCTACGAGCCTCGTCAACTCGTACTCTTCGGGCATCTTTCTGGGCAAGGAGCAGATACAGCGCTTCTCCTTCACGAGTTGGCTCATCGCGTTCGTTAGGCTCGTCGCTATTTTGCTGCTCGTCGGTTTAGCGGGGCTCTACGTTACGGGCGCGCTCGTCGCGGGCACCATCGCTAGCGCCTCCTTAGCGCTCTATTCGCTCTGGCTGATTTCGAGGCACGCTTCGCTCAAAGCGAAGTTCATACCCAATGTAGCGCGGCAGATGCTGAGTTTAGGCGTCGTCTACGCCGCCGCACTTTTCGTGTTGGGGCTCAACTACAAGGTTGATATCGTGATCTTGCAGCAGCTCAGCACGAAGACTGAGGTGGGGCAGTACACCCAGGGGGTGAGCTTAGCCGAGCTGCTGTGGCAACTGCCCGCCGCGCTCAGCGCGGTGCTCTTTTCAAAAGGTGCCAACGCAAAAGACCCCAAAGCGTTCACGCGCAACGTTGCTAAGCTGATGCGCGTAACGTTCGTTGTTGCGCTGGTGGGCAGCGCCGGATTATTCGTCGTCGTCGGGTATTTTATTCCGCTCGTTTACGGTCAAGACTTTACGCCTAGCGTGCTTGTGACCAGACTTCTCTTGCCCGGCATCGTCGCGTTCACAGCGTTCAAAGTACTCAATATGGACTTGGTGAGCAAAGGGCGTCCCTGGCTAGCGCTTTACGTCGCGGGTCCGGCGGTGCTCTTTAACATCGTGCTCAACGTGCTACTCATCCCTCAGTATGCGGCGAACGGCGCGGCGATCGCTTCGACGCTCAGCTATTCGCTCTCGGCGCTGGTATTCGTACTGGTTTACTCAAAGGCAGTTGACTTGCCCTTAGGCGACCTCTTGCGGTACCGGCGGAGCGACTTCGACTTCTTGGGTAAGCTCACGGATAGACTCACCGCAAAAGTGGGCGGGCGAGGGCACTAACGTAGCACTAACGTAGGAGAACACATGAAGATTTTGTTCGTTGACATGTTGGCGGATATTGCAGGTCATACCCGCACCGCCACCACTATCGCCCAAGCTTTAGAGCGGCGCGGACACCGCGTTTCTTTCGTCGTCGCTGAGGGCTCGAGAGCGGACGTTATCGAAGCTGCTCGGTTGCCCATTTACCGCGTTCCCGTGCGCTGGGCAGGGCGCTGCCCCGATATGGAGAGGGTCATCAGTGACCTGCACGGGCGCGGCGAGGTGGACGTCGTTCATTCGTTTAATACGAGGTGTCTGCCCGAGACGGTCAAGGCAGCTAAAACGCTGCGCCTACCCGTATTTCGGACGATTTGTGGCGGCAAAACGCCCCAGGGAGTGTTGGAGCTAAAGCCGCTCATCTCGCTTAGCCACGAGATCAAGCACGACTTGCTAGGGCGAAGCGGCTTTCGTGAAGATGAGATCGAGGTAATCCCCGCTCGTATCGACGCCCAGGCGCTGCTGCGCCGCGCCGAGGACAGTAGTGGCGCGGCGCAGCGGCGCTTTCGCGAGAAGTACGGCTTGCCGCCGACCTCGAAAATCGTCTTGCGCATCGCCCGCCTCTCGACGAAGTACACCAAGGGCGTCCTGCAAAGCGCAGACGCTGTGGCGCGGCTCTACGAAGAGGGTTACGACGTGCGCTTTGTTCACATCGGGTTCGTCCCTTCAGACGATGAAGCGAACTTAGAGGAGGTCAAGGCGCAGTTTGAGGCGATAAACCGCGCCGCAGGCACGACGCTCGCTGTGAGCGCCCAAGACGAAGCGCCACACGCGCCCGACTACTTGAGCATGGCTGACGTCGTCGTCGGAATGGGCCGTACGGTCTTCGAAGGGATGCTCTTTGAAAAACCTACGCTCATCATCGGCAAGGCGGGTTTCGCGGGTTTGATAGGGCGCGACGACACCGAGCCGCTCGCCTTTTACAATTTTTCGGGGCGGCACCTTAAAGAGGCGAAGCCTTACGAGCAGAGCGTCGGCGAACTCAAGAGCACGCTGCGCGAGCTGCTCGAGGACGAAGCCTTGCGCGTCCGCGTCGGCGAGTTCGGCCGCGCTTACGTGCTGAAAAATCTCGACGCGAACATAGCGGCGGAGCGTTACGAGGCGCTCTACACGTCCTTCGTCCCCGAAAACTACCCTTCCGACAAGCAGCTCGCGGCGCACCTCAAGCTCACACCTAGGCGCGTGGCAAAAGCGTTGACCCCCGGCAAGGTGCACCACTACCTGCACAGGCTCCGCCACTACTCAGGTTAGACAAACGCTTGCAAGCAGTTGAGCGTACGCAACTCTGTTCTACGCTCTAGCGACGCCCGCTTAAAGACGCTCCAGCGAGTAGAATGGTCAAGGATTCCGGCGGGTAGTGGAAATAGCGACTTCTTAAAAAGTTCGTCGCTCAGCCTAAGAGGGGGCACAGCTAGCCAGGCTTGCATATTTAGCGCTATAAAGGATAGAGGTAGCACTTCCAAGACTTACTGAGACAGATTGCCGCAGTTCTCAGCTCGCAGGGCGAAGCCTAGCGAGATAGCTTCGCTTGAGAGCGGGATTTCATCTCCGAAAGTGAGTGCTCATCAATGTTTTTTACAGTGAGAGTGCTGCTTTGCAAAACTTACGTACACTCAAACCAGATGAGGTCCAGCTAGCCTAACGGCTGAGACCTGCTAAGGGTTACGGAGAAGGTCATGAAAATTTTATTCGTTGATATGTATAGCAATCTAGCGGGTCACACGCGCACCGCCACGACCATCGCACAGGCGCTACAAAGGCGCGGACACGAGGTCTCTTTTGCCGTGGTAGCGGGATCAAACACCCGCATCATCGAAGAGGCGGGCTTCAAGATGCACCCTATCTCGGTGGGTTGGGCGGGGCAGTACCCCGCTTTAGAAGAACTCATCTATACTCTGCACGGGCGCGGTGAGGTAGACGTCGTCCACTCCTTCGACAAGAGGGGCGTGCCCGAAATAACGAAAGCGGCCAAAGCGCTCGGCGTCCCCGTCTTTCACACGATTTGCGGCGGCAGACCGCCGCGCACGGCGCTGGAGATGAAGCCCATCATCTCGCTCAGCCATGAGGTCAAGGCGGCGTTGGTCGAGAAGACGGGACTTCGTGAGGGCGACATCGAGGTCATTCCGGCGCGCCTCGACTTTACTTCGATGCTAGAGCGCGTGAGCGACGATAACGGAACCTCCTATGGACGCTTTCGTGAAAAATACAACCTGCCGCCCTCTTCGAAGATCTTGCTGCGCATCGCCCGCGTGAGCCGGAAATACAAGGGTGGGCTGCTTCAGGGCGCAGACGCCGCCGCGCAACTCCACAAGGAGGGTTACGACGTGCGTTTCGTACATATTGGTTACGTCCCGCCGGAGAACCGCGAGGATTTTGAAGAGGTTAGGGCGCGTTTTAGCGACATCAACCGCGCCGCTGGCACCACGCTAGCGGTGAGCGTCCAAGACGAAGCCCCGCGTGCGCCCGACTACCTCGGCTTGGCTGACATCGTCATGGGCTTAGGGCGCACGGCGTTTGAGGGGATGCTCTTCGAAAAGCCCGTCGTTCTACTAGGCGAGTTGGGGTACGCAGGTTTGGTAGGGCGCGACGACACCGAGCAACTTGCCTTTTACAACTTTGCAGGCAGGCATCTCGAGAAAGCAAAGCCTTATGGTCAGAGCGTCACAGAGCTGACGAACGCGCTGCGCGAGCTGCTGGAGGATGAAGCGCTGCGCGCCCAAGTGGGCGAGTTCGGCAAGCGCTACGTGCTCGAGAACCTCGACGCGAACGCGGCGGCGGCGCGTTACGAGGTGCTCTACACGTCCTTCTCGCCCGACAACTACCCTTCGGATGAACAGATCGCCGCCTTTCTCAAGTTGACGCCTAGACGCATCGCACGCGCGCTGTTGCCCGAGACAGTGCGCCACTATTACCAAAAGCTTCGTTATTCTTAAAGCGTACCTCGAGGTGTCCTGATGCGGATTCCAGTTGACTCGTTATGCTGGCGAGTCAACTGGAATCCGTATTACGACTTACTCTCCGCCGTCTGTGGTCTGGGCGTCCGCTGCGGCGCAACGACGGTCGGCGCGCGCCGACGCTCCGCTTCGGCAACCTCGCCCGAGCCGCCCTCGCCCCGCTCGAAGTTGCGGCGCTCGAACTGGTAAAAGGCGGCGGGCACGACGTAGAAGGTCAGGAGCGATGAGGTCAGCACGCCCGCTAAGATAACCAGGCCGAGTGGGCGGCGAAACTCCGCGCCTTCACCGAGACCCAAGAGGAGCGGCGCGCTGATGATCACCACGGTCACAGCCGTCATGACGATGGGGCGAAAGCGCAGCCGCCCCGCCTCAATGAGCGCCTCTTTAAGCGAGCTGCCCTCCCCCTCGCGAAGTTGCTCGAAGAGCACGTCGAGGAGCAAAATCGCATTTTTGACCACCAGACCGATGAGCATGATCACGCCCAATACGCTGATGATGTCGAACGAGGTACCGGTGAAGAGGAAGGTCCAAAATACGCCAATGAGCGCTAGGGGCACGGTGAGCAAGAGGTACACGGGGAACCTGAACGAATTGAACTGCGTGGCGATGACGAGGTAGGTCAGCAGCAGCGCCAAACCGAACGCGATAGGACCGTTTCTGGCGAGGTCGCCGACGAGGTCGAGTTCGCCGCTGTCGCCTATATTGACCGCGTCGCCGATGAGACCCTCTTGGCGCAGCCCCTCCTCGATCTCGGTGCGCACCGTGAGGAGCGGGGGCGCGCTCGTCGTCAAGTTCGCCTCGAAGTTGACGGAGTAGGTCTGATTCGAGCGGCTCAAGGTGGTGGGCGCGGCGCGGCTCTCAAAGCGTCCGAGCGAGTTGATCGGGACGCGCGACTCCAAGCCCGGCGCGAAGATGGGCAAGCTGATGAGCGCCTGCTCGTCGCGCACGAAGCGCGGGTTGACCTGGACTTGGATGGGGATGTCTTCGCCGCCCGAGCGAACTTGCGCGGCTTCCGTACCGACGTTGTAGGTGCGTAGCGTGCTGTAGACGTCCGAGGCGCTCAGCCCGGTGCCGGTCAGTTGGGCGTTATTGAGGACGAAGACCTGCTCGCTGACGGTGGACTCCAAGCTCGAGCCCACATTACGCAGATAGGGCAGGCTCTCCAGGTAGCGAATGATCTCGGGTTCGCGCTCTTGCAGCGCCCCGAAGTCGTTCGAGGCGAGCGTCAAGTTGTACACGTCCGAAGGGGGCGGTCCGCCGGCCGCGTCGCCAGCCTGAACGCTGATGTCCGCCTCGGGAACGTTCGCGAGAGCCTCCTCTATGCGGCCTTGGTATACCACCGCGTACTCGTTCGTGGTGCGCGTGCGCTCGTCCTTGCCGACGAGTTGGATGCCTAGCGCGATGCGCCCCGCCGACGAGACGCCGTTCTGGTCCGACGCGCCCACCGTCACCTGCAAGGTCTCGATGAGGGGATCATCCAAGAGGGCGCGTTCGACGCGCGTGGCAACCGCGTTGCCCTCGTCCAAATTGACGCCTGACGGCAGTTCCACCGTCGCGGAGAGTAGACCCGAGTCGTCGGGCGGCGTGAAGTTAAAGCCGATGCGGGGCGCTACGAAGACCAGGGTACTAAAGAGGAGCGCAGCCACGACAAGCACGGTCCAGGGACGCGCGAGCACACTCCCTAGCGACGACACGTAGGCGTCCCGCGTCACGTTGGTGATCGCGTCGCCGAAGCTGTACACGCTGAGCGCCACCGCGCCTAAGAGGTACGAGACGAGCCGCCCGAGGTAGCGCGCGGCGACGAGGATAAAGGGCACCGCGAGGAGTGCGAGGAGCCACAAGGGTCCGAGTTGCGTGTAGAGAAACGCGGCGACGCCGACGATAAGCACCCAGAACCAGATGCGCTTAAAGAGGTTGAGACCCCAGTAGGCGTCACTTTTGGCCTTGCCGAGCGCGCGCGGCAGATCGCGCCAGCCGGGTGGGAGCGGGTTGGGGATGTACGCTAGGAGCATCGGCAGGAAGAAGATAGACGCGAGGTACGAAAAGACGATCATCGCGACCATCGAGAGCCCGAACGTTGCGAAGAAGTCGCCGATAACGCCGGGCAAGAAGGAGATGGGCAAGAAGACCGCCAAGAGCGCTAGCGTCGAGGCCAAAACAGGCGTCGAGACCTCCGCTGCGCCCACCACGACGCCCTCTTGCGGGTTCCTGTCGCGGTAGCGGTCGATGTTTTCGGCGACGACGATAGAGTCGTCCACCACGAGCCCCACCGCCACAGTGATGGCTAAAAGCGTCATCAGGTTGAAGGTGAAACCCAGGAAGAAAAACGCGATGAACGCACCCGTGATGGAGATGGGGATCGCCAAGATGACGCCCAAGAGCGTGCCGAGCCGCCCGACGAAGAAGAGCATGGTGAGCCCGACGGCGGCGACGGCGATAGCGATCTCAACCAAGGTATCGCTCACGACTGCCTCGGTGAATTCAGTTGTGTCGGTGACGACTTCGGCGCTGTAACCCTCGGGCAGCTCGAGGTCTTCTAGCGCCTGCGCCACCCTGTTGGCGGCAGCTACCGAGTTGCCCCCCGAGGTCTTCTGCGCTTCTAAAAGCACGACCTGTTCGCCGTTCACGCGCGAAAAGCTCTCCAAGTCTTGCGAGCTGTCGCGCACCGTAGCGACGTCGGAGACGCTCACACCTCTAGCCGAATCGACGGGGATGGCGGCAACCGCTTCTAACGAGCCGGGCGTGTTGCGCCCGGTCAGCAGGATGCGCCCGTTCGACACGTCTAAGCTGCCGATGGGCAAATCCGTCGCCGAGGCGCGAATCGCGTTCACGACCTGACCAGGCGAGAGGTTGTACGAGCCGAGTTGGTCAGGGTTTAAGAGCACCTGAAACTGCCGGTCTATCTCGCCGACTAAAGACACGTCCGCAATGCCCTCAACGCGCTGCAGTGCGGGCGTGACGTTGTCGTCCACGTAGCGCTGCAACTCGGTCAGCGAGACGCCGGGGGCGGCGACGGCGATGTCTAAAATCGGCTCGTCGCTCGGGTCAAACTTTTGGACAATGGGCGCGTCCGCGTCACTAGGTAAGCTGTTCAAGATAGTGTCGAGGCGCTGCCCCACGTCCACCGCTGCCTGGTCTTGATCCGTGCTGTTATTAAAGTTGATGATGACGACGCTCAAGCCTTCGGACGAGGTCGAGGTGATGCTGCTGACGCCGGGCAGCGTCGCGAGCGAGTCCTCGATGGGCTCGGTCAGCTCCTGGGCAACCTCTTCAGGTCCTGCGCCAGCGTAAGGCGTCGAGACGGCGACGACGGGGATGGAGATTTCTGGGAAGAACTCGATGCCCAGCTCGAAGTACGCGATGAGACCGAAGAGCACCAGCGCGCCGAAGATGCTGATGGACGCGACGAAGCGCGTTACGAAGAGTTGAATCAGGTTCTTCACTGAGCGTCTCCAATAATCTCGACGTTGGTGCCGTCGCGGAGGTCGGCGGGGAGCGGATAGACGATGCGCGTGCCGGGTTCTAAACCGTTCACCACTACGCTGCCGCCCGCTTCACCCGCGACGCTCACCTCCCGCTGACGCGCCACGCCCTCCTCGAGCGCGAGCACGAAGCTCCGCCCACTCTGGGTGCGCACCGCGCCCGAGGGGAGCTTGACGCCCTCGGCGAGCGTGATTTCATAGTTGAGTTGCGCAACTGTGCCCACAGGGATCTCCGTCTCAGAAGGGTAGACGCGGGCGGTGACGTTGACCAAGCGCGACTCGCCGGGGACGCTCGAGGAGCGGATGATCTGCGCGCCGTAATCCAAACCGTTATAGTCGATGTAGACGAGCCCTTGCTCGGCGAGAGGTCCGGCGTCCTGCGGCGGCACGGAGAACCTAGCGAGTTGCTCCTCGGTGCTCACCAACCTAAAAGCGGGGCTGCCCGAGCCGATAAATTCGCCCTGCTCGACTAACACGTCGGCGACTTCGCCTGTGAAGGGCGCGGTGATGGTGGCGTCGCTGAGGGCGCGCTCCGCCTGCGCGAGTTGGTTCTGCGCTTGCTGCACCTGAAGGCGCTGCAACTCCAAGTTTTCGCTCGGCGCGCGCTCCAGTTGCGACAGGTTCGCCTGCGCCTGCTGGAAGGAGGCTTGAGACTGCTCCAACTGCGCTCTGAACTGCGTGAGCTGCGTCTGCGAGATGCCGCCCGAGCTGAAGAGCTGCTGCCCCTCCTCGTACTGCTGCCGCGCCAGCTCCAAGTTGGTGCGCGCGGCGTCTAGGGCGGCTCTGGCTTGCTCGGTACTCTCCTGTGACGAATTCTGGGCGCTCTGTAAGTTCACGCGCGCCGTCTGCAGGGCGGTGCGGGCGTTCTCGACTTGAAGCTGCGCAGTTTCCGCGTCCAGCCGGATGACCGTATCGCCTTCCCTGACTTGCGCCCCTTCGCGCGCGACGATGTTCGCCACCTGCCCCGAGGTCCCGGCGGCGATTTGGCTCTCCTTACCCGGCTCGATATTGACCGACGTGCTCCGCTGCGTGGTCAGCTCGCCGCGTTCGGCGGTGAGGACGCGCACGCGCCGGACGTTGGAAGATTGGGAGCCCTGAGACTGGTTCTGCGTTTGATCGCTCCCCTCTGCATCACTTTGCGCCTGCACGGGTCCGCAAGCGGTGAGGAGAAGCGCGAGTGCGAGTGCGAGGTAACGTTTGGGGGCGTTCACGGATTTCCTCCTTGTGAGCCGCCGGTCTCTCCACCAGGCGCACTACCTGACGTTTCGCCAGTCGCTTCACCCGCGGACTCACCTTCGCTATCTGTTGGGCTCGGCACTTCGCTACCTTGTGCTGAGCCGCTAGTATCCGAACTGCTCGAACTCGAGCCGGGCGCTGAACCGTCCTCGGGCGGCGCGCTCCCCGTCGCACCCTGCGCCGCCGCGAAGCTCGCCTCGGCTTCGATGGGCTCGGTTGGCGGGGCGTCGAGCGCTTCGGGACCGGGCAACGCGACCATCGTGCCTGCTTGTAAGTCCAGCAAAGAGGTCAGGTAGCCGTAGCGGGCTTGCAAGGCTTGCAACTCCGCTTGCAGGTTGGACAGCTCCGCCTGGCTCAGCTCGATGCGGGCGATGAGTCCGCCCTCGAAACGCTGACGCTGGGTCTCGAGCCGCTCGTCGGCGTTGCGCAGCGCCTCTCTCTGCACCTGATAGGTCTCCTGAGCGCTCTCCGCCGCGTTATAGAGGTTGCGCGCCTGGATGCGGAAGCTGCGCTCGGTCTCCTGGAGCCCTTCTCGGGCGTTCGTCAAGCCCGTCCCGGCGCTGTCGATCTGCGAGCGCGAGGCGTAGGAGGGATCGAGCAGTTCCGTATTGAGTTGTGACAGCTCGAGCCCCTGCTCCGCTTGCACCACCGTCGGGTGATCCTCAGCCGCTTGGAGCACGGTGGGTAGAACCGGAATCTGTACGAGGTAGTCGTCGGGAATGGGTTCTAAGTCGCTCGGCTCGAGTTCTCTATCTAAAATCGTCTCCAAGTTGTTGAGCCCCACGGTGAGGTTGTCACGCGCCGAGCGCACCCCGTTTTGCGCCTCGCTCAAGCTGGTGCGCGCCTCCTCTAAGTCGAGCTGGGTGCCGCTACCGTTGTTCACGCGAATTTGGGCAATCTCCAGCGAATTCTCGCTCACCGCCGCCGCTTTTTGAGCCACCGCGACGCTTTTCTGCCCTTGCAGCACGCCCGTGTACGCCGAAGCGATCTCTTGCAGCGCGGTGTAGTAGGTCTGGATGAAGCTCGCTCTAGCGAGTTCTAAGCGCTGCTCCGCTTGCAAAGTGTCACTTCTCACCGCTAAGGGGTCTTCCTGGGTCCGCTCTGAGTTGATGATCGCGTCACGCAGTTCGATGCGGGCGGTGGCGACGGCGGGGCGCTCCGAGGCGCTAGAGAGCGCCTCCTCCAAAGTGAGCGCCTGCGCGAAGGACAAGCCGAGGGCGAGCAAGAGGAGGCTTGCGCGCATCATAGATGTAGCCGTCATAGCAGCACCTCCGAGGGGGGCAGGGCGTAGAATTCGTAAAGGTCTAAAAGCGCTTGTAGGGCGCTAAAACGCGCTTGGCGCAGTTCGATGTCGGCTTGGAGCAGTTCGACCAACGCCTGCTGCGTCTCTAGAGGCGTGATGAGCCCTAGCTCCTGGCGCTGCCGGTTCTCTTCAAAGGCGCGTTGCGCGTTGCGGAACTGGATGCGCTCTAAGTCCACTGTGCGCTCCGCCTCGTTCAGCGCGTTGGTGAGCGAGACGAGTTGCAGCTCCGCGTTCTCCTGCGCCGCTACGATGCCCGCCTCAGCCGAACGCCGCTGCGCCTGCGCCGCGCTGATTTCGTCGAACACGCCAAACGAGATGCTCGCCGAGATACTGGCACGGAACACGCCGTTGACGGCGCTTTCGGGCAGCGAACGTTCGGGGTCCTGATAGCTGTAGCTCACGCTCGGTTGCAGCGTGCGCGACTCGAGGGAGGCGCTTAGGGAGCTTCGGTCGTCCAAGTTATAGCTGTACGAGGCTTGCGCGGTGGGGATGAGGTCGCGCTGCGCTGACCCTACGCCGATGGCGGCTTGTGCGGAGGAGACCCTCGAGCGTAAGACCGACAGCGGTAATCCTTCCGAAACGCGCGGCAGCGCGAGCAGTGCGTCGATGTCTTCGTCCGAGGCGGCGCTGAGCGCCACCGTAAAGTTCTCCAAATCGAGCGTGCGTAAGCTCAAGCGGGCAAGTTCTAAGTTCGCCTGCGCGTTCTCAAAGAAGTTCTCCGACTCCTGAAAGTTCGCCTCAGCGTCTCGCAACTCGCGCGCGTTCGCCGCGCCCCGCTCGGCGCGCGTCTGCGTCGCCTCCAAAGCCGAACGCGCCGCCTCCAAAGTGTTATCCGCTAAATCGACGGACTGGCGCGCTAACCGGAACTGCAAGGCGGACTCCAACGCTTGCCCTTGCAAGCTCGCTACCGTCTCGCGAAAGTCGAGCACCGCGTTCTCCAGCGCCAACTCCTGCTGACGCACTAAGTCGGCGGTGTCGCCGAAGGGAAAAGGGCGAAACGTCGCAGTGGCGGAGAGGTCGTACGAGTTGCTTGCTGACCCGCCACCGGGCTGTTCTTGTCCGGGCTCTGGTTCGGGTTGCATCTGCTGAAGTTGCGGCGTCGCCCCGCCGGGAGCTTGGGGAATATCGTCGGCGTCAACGTTCGTATAGCTTCCCTCCACCGTCAAGGACGCGGGGTTATACGCTGCGCTTAGCTGCGCCTCAGCCGCCTCGACTGCGGCTTGCGCAGCGAGGTAGCGCGGGTTGCTCTCCAACGTGACGAGCAGGGACTCGAGCAGTTCGCGCTGCGCCTCCTGCGCCGCTTCGCGCCACCGCGCCGCCGCCTCTTCCGCTTGCGCCACCTCGTCACGGAGCCCTTGCAACTCAGCTTCTTGCGCCGCGAGTTGTTCCTCTCGCGCTGCGAGGTCCGCCTCCAACGCTTCGACCTCTTCGATCTGATTCGCCAACGCAGCCCGCTGTGCTTCGAGGGCTTGACGCTGCAACTCGGCGGCTTCACGCTGCGCCGCCGAGACGTTCTCCTGCTCGGCTAGGGTCTCCTCTAAGAGTTGCAGCGCCATCTCCTGCGCGTCTAGCGCGGCGAGCTGCTGATTCAGTAGGGCGCGCCGCCGCCTCACCTCCGCTCTTTGGGGCTCTAAAGCGGCGCGCGCTTCCGCCAGAACATTCTCGCGGGCGCTCAGTTCGGCGCGTTGCGCCTCTAATGAGGTCTGGCTCGCCTGCTCCTGTGTTTCCTCGGGTGCTTGCGTCTCCTGAACGTGACCAAGTGGTAGACTTCCTAAAACTAGCGAGAGCAGCGCAACGTGGAGGAACCTCACCGCTCCTCCAACAGCGCGCGCTGAATCTGCGCCAGTGCGCGCAACTGCTCGAGGCTGAGCCGCGCTAAGCGCTCACGCTGCGAAGCGCGCCAGGTGCGCTTCGCTTGCGCGTGCACGTCTCGCCCCGCATCCGTCAAGACTAAGAAGACGCGGCGGTGGTCCGCTGGGTCAAGGTGACGCTCGAGCAGCCCCCGCGCCTCCAGACCTCGCAGGAGCGCTGAGATGACAGGTGGCGCGGCGTCCAAAGCCTCCGCCAAGTCTTTAGGATAGCGCGCGTCCTTCGTGAGCAGCTCGAGCGCTAAGACCTCGAAGGGTTTAAGCTCGAGCGCGCGAAACGTCTCGTCCATGTGACGCTTAAAGGTCCACATCAGCGCGAACGAGTTCTGCTGGACGCGCTCGAATAGCTCTTCGAGCCCTTCGTCCGCGCGCTCCACATTCTCTATAGGTTTGCTTAAATAGTCGTTCATCGCCGTCATCGGCATGTCCATGTCACCAGGGTCCGTTTCATAAGGGTCCATTTCATAGCGTTAAGTATCGAGGGATGCTGCAAAGAACATGTTTACCTTTTGTTAAGATTCTGCAAAGCCTTAACTGTTAAAGAAGTTTAACAATCTGTGCACGGAACCGAGTGCGCAATTCCACGCTTTTTATCTCTATTTTGGCGTAGCTGTTTGAGCAGGACGCAGCGACTCAATCTTTGCTGCGTACCAAAGAATACCGCGCCTTAGCCCGCGAGAACGTATGCAGCGGTGAGGTTTGTGAAGGTCCTCACAACCGGATTTGAGTCCTAAAAAAAGACCTCCATGAAGAGGTCTTTCAACAGTATTTTAGTGCGTTGTGTTCAGTGTCGGTTGAGCACGCTCGAGAAACCTACAAATTTCCCTACCTACTCAGCCAGCGCTTCCCCGGGCGAGCTAAGGGCAATAAGTCGAGAACTCCTCCTTCAATTACTGTAACGCTCCAGCGCATTCAGATTACTGCTTTGCTTAGCGAGCAGTTCGTTCACCGAGAGGTCATCGCCCGAGAGGTCCAAAAAGACCGAGTTGCGGCTCGCGCCTGCACTAGCAACCTCGAAGGTGTAGCTCTGAGCGCCATGACTGATAGTGACGTATTCGGCATCCTCCAAATCCTCGTTGCGCGCCGCTACCGAATGTGCCGACACCTCTTCGGTCATGATTTTCTCGCCGTTACCTGCCGGGTCACCATCGTAAAAGGCGACGTTGTAGGTGCTGCTTGCCTCGCTCTCCGCCTCCGTGCTCGCCTCTTGCGCCCCTACCAGACCAGCTATGAGCATCAACCCTGTGAGAAGTACGAATGGACGTTTCATGGCACCTTCCTCTCTCGGCAGCGCTGCTCTAGTGCGTGCGTTCAGCAGTGCTCGCTACCTATGTCGGCAGTGTGCTCGGCGTGCGTGAAGGGTCGAGGAAGAGAGGATAAAGGGTTGAAGAAGAGGTGTGAAGGGTTGATGAAGAGCGACGCCACCTGAGCGCGTAGGAGCGTGACCGACCCGGCTCAGCTAGACTCCTGCGCCGACACCCACCCCTGGGCCGCGTCTAAAATCATCTCGACCTCTTCCGCGCTCGGCGCTTCGCAGTAGACGCGCAACACGGGCTCGGTCCCGCTCGGGCGAAAGAGAATCCAGGCGTTACCGCTCAGGTTGAGCTTGACGCCGTCCAAGGTTTCGACAGATTCAACCTCTCGCTCCGCGAATTCACCCGGCGGGTTGTCCAGCGAACGCATCACCGCGTCTTTCAACTCACCGCCGCTCAGATGAACGTCCAGGCGGTCATAGGCGTGCTGCCAGTCGGTCTCGTCCTCCAACGCGGCGAAGAGGTCTGCGACGCTCTTGCCCGACTTGAGAACGGCCTCCAACATCAAGAGGCTGTTCGCCACCCCGTCGCGCTCGGGCAAGTAGCCCGTCACGCCGATGCCGCCCGACTCCTCGCCGCCGATGAGCACGTCCCCTTCCAACATCGCCGCGACGATGTACTTGAAGCCGATGGGCGTTTCTGAAACCGGGATGTCCCGCTTAGCCGCGAGCCGCTCGACGAGGCGCGAAACGTTAAAGGTCTTGATGACGCGCCCCGAGTAGCCCTTTTCGTTCATGAGACTGAGAAGCACAGCGAAGATTTGGTGCGCGTTGAAATAGTCGCCGCCCGGCAAGACGAGCCCTAAACGGTCCCCGTCGCCATCGGTCACGGCGGCGAAGTGGGCGTCCGAGCGTTGCATGTGCGCCACCGTGGTCTCTAAGTTCTGCGGCATCGGTTCGGGGTTGACACCGTAGAACATCGGCGTGGGCTCGCTGCGGACCTCTTCCACCTCGAGCGGTGAGCCTGCGCGCTCTAAAAATCCCTTTAGCCAGCCCGCCGCCGCGCCGCCCATCGCGTCATGAACGAGGCTGCCCGAGGCGTTTTTAAGAACGTCAACGTCCACGAGTTCGGCGAGCTTGTCGAAATAAGCGTCCCTGATATCGAACGTTTCAAAGCTGTGCGTTTTCGCGTCGAACGCCTTTACGTCACCCCTGGTGATGCGGCTCGTTCTCGAGGCGACGTCCTCGTAGATGTCGGGCGTCGCCGTGCCACCATAAGGTCCCTTGATCTTGAAGCCGTTGTAAGCGGGCGGGTTGTGCGAGGCGGTCAGCATCACGCCGCCACCCGCGCCGAAGTGCACCGCCGCGAGCGAGAGCGCGGGCGTCGGCAAGGGCGCAGCGGCAATCTTAACCGCGACGCCGTTCGCCGCCATCGTCTCCGCGACGAGGTTGGCAAAACGTGCACCGTTAAAGCGCGTGTCGTAGCCGATGACGACGCTCGGGGTGCCCTTCTCCAAGAGGTGTTCGGCGTACGCTTGGGCGACTCTCGAGACGTTCTTAAAGGTAAAAATATCGCCGATAATGTCGCGCCAGCCGTCCGTGCCGAAGGTGAGTTTGTCTGTGTACGTGTCTTCATGCGTGTCTTCCACAAATGCCTCCCAAAATCCTCGCTAGCATAGCAGAGTGCGGCGCGGCGAAAAGGGAAAAAATAGGGGTCAGTAGTTCATTAATCAGGGAGCTTTTGCGCTGACCACTGATACCTGATTACTATCTACTTCCTTCGTGAATATGGCTTCCTCTCCCAACACAGATAAAATGACTTCATGCCTACCCTCTCTCCCATCGTTATCAAATACGGCGGCAACGCCATGACCGAACCTCTTCTGCGTAGGCGCGTTGCGGCGGACATTGCGAAGTTGCGAGAGACCCGCGCGCCTATCGTCGTACACGGCGGCGGTCCTTTTATCGGTGAGGCGCTCGCTGAGGCGAAGATCGCCAGTGCGTTCGTGCGCGGGCTGAGGGTGACGGATGACCTGAGCCTCCCCGTTATCGAGAGCGTCTTGACTCAACTCGGCAAGGTCTTGGCGCAGGAGATAGGCGGCGCGGTAGGGCTGACGGGAAGAGACGCCGAACTCCTGATCGCCGAACCTCTGGACGCCGCACTGGGTCACGTCGGCAAGGTGGTCAGAGTGAATCAAGAGGTATTGCGTCAACTCCTCGATTTGCCGCTCACGCCCGTGGTTGCTTGTATCGCTCGGACAAAAGATGCGAATGTACTCCCGGATAGTCTCAACGTCAACGCTGACAGCGTGGCGGGCGCGGTGGCGGGCGCGTTCGGGGCTCCGGTGGTTTTCCTGAGCAACATTCCCGGCGTTCTGGACCAGCCCGAAAACCCTGAGAGCCTCCTCAGCGAACTCTCCAGGCGAGAGGTCCGAGCGCGCATCGTGGATGGGCGCATCACGGGCGGCATGATTCCCAAAGTCGAGGCGGCGCTAGAGGCGCTGGAGCAAGGTGCGAGCTTCGCGGTGATTGCGGATGGACGGGTGCCGGGGACGTTAGGGCGCGCGCTAGCGGGCGAGGCGGGGACTCGAGTTGTGGCTTAGCAGGAGAGGTATAGTAAAACCGACATGACTTGCAGGAAGGAAAACAAGGTATCCCGTTTTGTGCGCCAGTGAACGCGCAAGTAATCCCTCTCAAGGACTGCGCGTAGCTCTATACACAAAACGTGGTACACCGCTAAACAATAACAAGGAGTTTCATGGACAGAACCGCCCGGCTTCGCCACATCGTCTCTCGAGCCAAAACGCTCCCCTTCTACGCGGAGCGGCTGCGCGACGTGGACCCGGACGCGCTGAGCGCCGACGACGTGAGCGCGCTGCCCTTCGTCACGAGAGACAACCTCACGGAGCACTTCGAGGCGCACGCGCCACACGACGACCCGCATGGTGGCTTCTTAGCAGATGACATCGTCCAGATGCACCTCACGCCCGCGCCCATTCCGGCGTTGCGCGGCAAGATGCCCGAGTACCTCACCGCGCAGGACATCAGGTGGCAAGCCGACGCTGTGCAAAAGCAACTCGAGCGGTGCGGTCTCACGCCCAAAGACCGCTGCTTGGTCGTCTTCAGCTATCATATGCTCGCGGGCGGCTGGCTCTTCCACGAGGGGCTGACTTCTTTGGGCGCGACCGTCCTCGCGCTTGGACCTAGCGACGCCGACAACGTCGTGGACATCGCGCGGACGTATGGCTTCGGCGTGCTCGTCTCGAACCCGAGTTTCGCGCGTAAAATTGGCGCGGTGGGCGGGCGTTTCGAGACGCTCTTGGCAGCGGGTGAGCCCTTCAGCGCCGTGCCGGGTCTGCGCGAAGAGGTGGAGGCGAGCTTGGGCTGCACGGCGTATGACGCCTACGGGCTCAGTGAGACGGGCGTCATCGCGGCGGAAACGTCGGCTCGAGACGGAATGCACTTAGTCCCCGAGGCGGCGATCGTCGAGGTGTTGGACCCGCAGACCTTGATGCCCGTCTCAGAGGGCGAAAAGGGCGAAGTCGTGGTAACGAGCTTGACCCGCGAGGGTATGCCCATGCTGCGCTTTATGACGGGTGACCTCACGCTCAAGGGCGCGGACAACAGGTTGCCTAGAGGCGTTTTCGGGCGCACCGACACGATGGTCAAGCTCAAAGGAGTCAAGGTCTACCCGCGCGAGTTGCTGTTCTTGCTCGCCGCCACCGAAGGGCTCAACTTCCGCAAGTACCAACTGCGCGTGAAGCGCGGTCCCGAGGGGACGGACATCGCCTCGCTGCACATAGAGGGCGACCCGAACACCAACACGTTCGAACTCGCGGAGCGCATCCGCAGCGCGTTGGGCGTCGGCATGAACGAGATTCACGTGGAGGACGAGGTAGAGGGCGACTTAGTGGTGGATGAGCGCTATTGAACGCTGACCAGAAGATACGAGGATAGTAGCTTTATCCGAGATGACACTGATGTTGAAGCGAGGAGTTTCAACCCCTTGTTCACCCCTTTTATTTACTGTGTAGAGATAGTAGAAGGAGCATATGGCAGGATTCGACTCAGAACCACTACCAATACACGATGTACTCATTGTAGGCGCAGGTCCGTCGGGCTTGCTGCTCGCGGCGGAGCTTTGCGACTTAGGCTTGAGCGTCGCCTGTTTAGCGCCCGAAGGTATCATCCCTTGGCCTAACTCGTACGGCGTTTGGACCGATGAGGTTGCCCCGTTGGACCTCCCCTCGGACCTCTTCACCCAACGCTGGTCTGCGCCTCTCGTCTACGTCGGACCTGAGGGCGAGCAAGAGGTTGGACTAGGGCGCATCTACGGACGCCTCGACAACGCTAAGCTTCAAGCGCTGACGCTGGAGCGCTGTGAACGCGGCACCATGCGGCTTCTTAGAGGTCACGCTGCTGATGTAACGCACGCCTCAACCTATTCCGAGGTTCGATGTGAGGACGGCTCCTACCACCGCGCTCGGCTCGTCGTAGACACGAGCGGACACTTCCCCGCTCTCATCAAGCGTCCGAAAGCCCAACCCATCGCCTTCCAAGCGGCGTACGGGGTCACGGGGTACTTCTCGAGCCCACCCACTCCCGTAGGTCAGATGGTGCTGATGGACTTCCGCGACGCGCACCTAAGTCACGCGGAGCGCAAAGAGCCCACCTTCCTCTACGCGATGGACTTGGGCGGCGGGCTTTACTTCGTGGAGGAGACCTCGCTAGTGCGCCGTCCTGGTATGTCTTTAGACGTGCTACGAGAACGCCTCTACCGCCGCTTGGCGCATCGCGGCGTCACCGTTAAAGAGACTACCGAAGTCGAGCGCTGCCTCTTTCCGATGGGTTTACCCCTGCCCGACCTTTCTCAGCGCGTGGTGGGTTTCGGCGGCGCGGCGAGCATGGTGCACCCGGCGTCGGGGTACATGATGGCGTCGGTTTTGAACACAGCGCCGAAGCTTGCGAAAACCGTCGCGCAAGCGTTGGGAAGGGGGGACGTAGTGGGCGTCTCCAACCTCGCCTGGAACACCTTGTGGTCCGCTCCTAAAGTGCGTCAACGCTCGCTCTACCTCTTCGGCTTAGAGGCGCAGCTCAAGCTGGACGGAGCGCAGCTTAGAAGTTTCTTAGCAGCCTTTTTCGAACTCCCCGCCCCGCTCTGGCAGGGCTACCTCTCGGGGACGCTCAACGTAAAGGAGCAAGCCGAGACGATGGCGCGGCTTTTTGCGCGCGCGCCGGGCGCGGTGCGCTTTCCGCTGACGCGCACGGCGTTCGGGCATGGAGGGCTGCTAGCTAAGGCGCTCACATAACGAAAAGTAGGGGCGATTCATGAATCGCCCCTACGCCAGCGTTACCTGGAAATTAAGGAATGAATTTATCTGCGCGTTTGCGACACCCGCACGTTCGTTGTGCGCCCTGGCTGAATGTCGAACTCGCGGATATGCGTCGTGAAGCCCGGCGCGGTCACGGTGAGTTGGTGCGTCCCTACTGGCAAGTCAGAAATCGTGAGTCGCCCGCTACCGTTAGGGACCGAGCCGTAATCCTGTCCGTTGATGAACACCCTCGCGCCGCCGACGTTCGCTTGGACGCGCAGGGTGCCGGTGCTCGAGCGAAGCTCCGCACTGATCTGCCGACTGTCGCCTCTACCCACGGTGAAATTCACCGTTGTATTTTCATAATCCGACTGACGAAAGCTCGCCGTGTACTCGCCTGCGTTCAGCGTGACCGAGCCCGTGGGCGTCGTACCGACGAACTGACCGTCCACGTAGACGTCCGCGCCTTCGGGCTGTGAAGTGAAGCTCACCGTACCCGTGCGGCGTACGCGCCTGAGCCCGGCATCGACTTCCCTGGTCTCACCACCGCGCAAGTTCACCGTCGTCTCAAAGCTGTCGTAATCGTCGCTCTCGACGCGCACCTCGCGTGTACCCGAGGTAGTGCCGTAGCGCACCGGCGTGTACCCGACGAAGCGTCCGTCCACGTAAGCGCGTGCGCCTTCGGGCGACGAGGTGATGTTGAGCGTGCCGTAGCGCTGAGTCGTGGGGCGTCCGCCGACATAGAAAAGTGCTGTGTCCGTCACCCAATCGTCCTGCGGCAGGGGGCGCACGACAACCGAGAGCGACTCGGCGAATTCACCTTCGCCCGCGCTCGAGGTTCTGAAATTCCCCTCCGACTCGAACTCTATGAGGTCCGATGTATTCAAGGGCTCCAAGCTCGCCACCGCGAGCACCTTGTCCAAACCGCGCGGTCCGCCTACCTCGAAGCTGTAGCGGGCATCCTGGGGCGGAAAGTACTTGGTTTGCTCCGCCCGCACGAAGTTGTCGCGCCCGTAGCTGTCCACCTCATTGGGGAGAATCTGCTGAATCTCCCCGTCGCTCTTGACGCTGAAGAGGTAGATATAGGCGTCCTCGCTCGTGCGCACGCCGATGCGGATACTTTCGCCGATGTCATAGCTCGGCACGCTCCGCCCCGAGTCATCTTTATCGACAAAGGTCTCCACCTCAAAAGAGGGTGTGGGGTTGACGATGATGGACTGCGGCGAGATGACCGCGCCGTCTTCTTGCGCGAAGCCGAGGGCTAAAAGTGAGAGTAAGGGAATGCTAAGCAGCAATTTTATAAAGGATTTCATGACCTGCTCCTTTCTATTTTGGAGCGTAGCACAGCCACTCTCATAAGGATGTGGAGGTTCTAAAGACCCCTTCACAGACACTCGCAGCGTGTGATTTTTCTCGCCTTACGGATCAAGATGAACGAAATCCCAACCTCACGCCGCGCTCTTCTCACGGCACCTTCAACCGCGCCCGCCATAATTCTTCTGTAGCGCCGTCACGATTCTGTTAGACGCCGCTCAGCTAAAGAACAAAACGCGGGGTAAACTGGGCGTTACGCTTTGAAGACCCCACTTACGGAGGAATATGAAAAACCTAAACTCTAAAACCATCCTGACCCTCTTCACCCTTTTCGCATTCGCCACGGTTGCAGCGCAAGACTTGAACGCGGATGAAATTTTGGAGCGGCTCGAGCAGAAAGCCGAAGCCACCCAAGACGCCGCCGCGCTCGTCAGGGGCAGCCTCTACGACGCCGACGGTACGGAGATCAATTTAGAGGTAGACGTGCAGTTTATCGCCGACGAGCAACTCACCCGCGCCGAGTTCTATCAGCCCGACGCCCTAGCCGACAACTTCGTCGTGGTGGACGGTGACTCGGTCTACAACTACCTCTACGTCACCAACCAGGTCACGATTTTAAGCACCAGTGACCCCGACGCGCTCGGCTCGCTCTTCCCGGAAGTCGAAGAAGAAGTAGAAGGCAGCTTCAACGCGACGCCCAACATCAATAGGCTTTTTAACGGGTGGGAGGCGACTGTCGAAAGTTACGGCGAGAGCCCTGCCGGGAACGCCTACAGGCTCCGCTTCGACGGTGTCAATGAAGGTCCGGTAGACCATGTGAACGCCGTGGTTGTCGACGGGGAGTGGTTGCCGTACAGCCTCGAGTTCGTCCAGCCGGACGGCAGCGTCTTAGCCAACCTCACGTTTGAGAACTACACCATCGACGGCGGTTTAGACCCCGAGGAGCTGCGCTTCATCCCGCCCGACGCTGAGGTGTTTGACGACAGATAAATTTTAGCAGTTCCACCTATCGTTGCTTGAACGTAGTTATGCGAAGCAACACTTCTTCGCAGATATCATCACCTAAAGTGCGTGCTACATTTCTGAAAGCTGCTCCGCGTGAGCGAGCAGACGAAGTTTTCCGAAGGAAACGATGTTCTCTATAGTAAGGGTGTAGCTGACCAGATGGTACCTGCTATTTGTAAGAAATTCGTAATAGGGTTTTCCTTACCCCAACTTTGAGACGGACAACATGCAGCGCAATGCGAACTCCGTCCCTATTTTGTCGAGAGCCTCCGAGGAGGCTTTTTTTTAATACTGTTTAGACAACGGCGGAAAGTCGCACTAGTTTCAAGCTCGCCCTTACGCCGTCAATCACATCTCTTCGGGCGCAGCGATACCCAACAGGTCCAAACTCTGCGCTAACGTCTCCTTGACGCGCCTTACCAAGGCTAAACGCGCCTCGCGGAGTCCGGGCTCCGCTTTGAGCACCTGCGTGTCCGGCTTCCCCTGCTCATCTTTATGGTTGTAGTAGCTGTTCCAACCCGTAGCTAGCTCGAGCCCATACTGCGCCACCAGATGCGGCGCGTAGCTCTTGGCTGCATTTAGCGTGACTTCGGGTAGCCGCGCGATTTCTTGCGCCAGCTTGACCTCTAACGCGCCTACCTTGTTCCAATCTGCATCCTTCTCATCCAACCCTTCTCCCGCCCGGAGAATGCTGCACGCCCGCGCGTGCGCATATTGGATGTAGGGCGCAGAGTCCCCTTGGAGCGAGAGCGCCTGCTCCCAGCGAAAGTCGATGATGCGCTTCGCCTCGCTCTTGAGCATTCCAAAGCGCAGTGCGCCGATGCCCACTTGACGCGCCACCTCATCAATCGTGATTAGATCAGGATTCTTCTCCTCGACAACACCTCTTGCGCGTTTCGTCGCCTCCTCAATCACCTCATCGATGGATAAGGTAATCCCTTTGCGCCCGCTCATGGCTTGACCCTCGAGTGTCACCACCTCATATGCCAAATGATGCGAAGCCTCGAACCCTTGCGCCGCGTCGGTCAGCGCCAGCGCTGTTTTTACAATCGTCTGCGGGTGCGACTGCCGCACGTCGATGACGTTGATGACCTCATCCGCTTTCGCAAAGGTGTGCCCGTCTGGGTGTTCTTCGCCGTCAGGATTGCTGGTATAGAGCGTCCTGCCTAAAGGTTGCGTATCAAATTTCGTGAACTTCAGCCCCTCGAAAAGCCCGACCTTCCAAAACTGCGTGCCGATATCCTTAGCGACGTACACCGCGTTGCCGTCGCTGCGTACCAAAACGACATAAGGTTCTTCTAAACCAGGAATAAAAGAGGACACGTCCATGACGAGTGCGCCCGCGAACTTACCCTCACCGGGTTCGAAGACGTATTCGCTGCTTTTGAGAACGTCCAACGCCTGCGCCAAGAAGCCGCTCCGCACGATGTCGGACTCCCACACCAAGAGGTCGTATTCGACACCTAGCGCGTAGTAGGTCTCCAACTGTGACCGGAGTACGTCCTCCACCTTCGTGCGGAGTTCGCCGCGCTCGAGCCGGTGCATCACCTCCGAGACACCTCGCTCAATCGCCTCGCCGTCCGTCTCCTTCGCCTCGCCAAGTTTCACGTAAAGCTCGCCTAACCAGTGGTCATACTTCTTCGACCCGTCGTACTGCGCCTTAAAATACGTCGTCGCAAAGATGGACTCCGCCGCTTGCCGCCCCGTGTCGTCGATGTAGTTCTGAATCTCGACTTCGAAACCAGCCGCATGGAGGATGCGGGCGCAAGCGTCTCCTAAGACGATGTTGCGCAAGTGCCCTACGTGCGCCTCTTTGTTCGGGTTGACGCTGGTGTGCTCGACAATCGCCTTCTTACTCTGAGCGGGCAAAGGCACGTCAACTATCGCAGCGCTCTGAACGAAGGTTGCAGGCTCCACGAAAAAGTTGATGTAGGGTCCAACCGCTTTGGCTTCTCGGACGCCGGGGGGCAGGTCTAAGCCTCCGATAATCTCTTGCGCAATCGCCGCCGGGTTTTTGCGGAGCGTTTTAGCAAGTCCAAAAGCGACGGGGCTGCCGTAGTCGCCCGCCTTACCTTCTGGGACCTCTTGAACCGCGATGTCGGGAGCCTCCGCCTCCATATCTATGGGCATCTTCTGGAGGGCGTCGGCGAGGGCGTGTTTGAGTTGGGATTTGAGGGTTTGCATCGTGGGTCTAAGCTAACATGGGAGGCTTTTGCTGCGCGTACGCAAAACGCAAGGCGAGACGCGGACTCCGCTTATATAGGGTGCGGAGTAACGCATACGCTAGCGTCTTCTCCCTAATGAATAGTTCGGCGCGTCCTGCGTCACTGTCACGTCGTGCGGGTGTGACTCCTGCAAACTTGCCTGCGTGATTTTGACGAACTGCGTCTCAGCTTGCACCGCTTTAATGTCGGGCGTGCCGCAGTAGCCCATCGCGCTCTTCAAGCCGCCTATCATCTGATAGAGCACATCGCCTACCGGGCCCTTGTACGCGACCATCCCTTCGACGCCCTCAGGGACGAGCTTCTTGGCGTCCTCTTGGAAATACCTGTCTGCACTCCCTCCAGCCATCGCTCCGAGCGAGCCCATGCCCCGGTACGCTTTGTAACGTCTGCCGTCTCTCAAGATGTCCTCGCCAGGCGACTCGGATGTCCCTGCCAACATCGAGCCGACCATGACCGAGCTTGCGCCCGCCGCAATCGCTTTCGGCACGTCGCCCGTCATCTTGATGCCGCCGTCCGCGATGAGGGGCACGCCTGCGACGTTCGCAACCTGCGCCACGTCCATAATCGCCGTGAGCTGCGGCATCCCGACGCCCGTCACAACTCTCGTCGTACAGATACTCCCCGGACCGATACCCACTTTCACCGCGTCCGCGCCGCGCTCGATCAGGGCTTCCGCCGCTTCCGCCGTGGCGATGTTGCCCGCGACGACGTCCACCTCATAGCTCTCTTTGAGGTACTCCAAGGCGTCCAAAATTCCCTGCGAATGTCCGTGCGCGCTGTCTAAGACGAGCGCGTCCACACCTGCTTTGACCAGCGCCGCTGCCCTCGCCTCAAAGTCTTGCGACACCCCCACCGCCGCCGCCACACGTAAGCGCCCTAACGAATCTTTGGCAGCGAAGGGGTACTCGAGCTTCTTCATAATGTCCTTGATAGTGATGAGCCCTTGCAAGATGTAGTCGTCGTCCACGACGAGGAGCTTCTCCACCTTGTGCCGCTTCAAAATCTCTCGAGCTTCCTCGAGCGTCGTCCCCACTGGAACCGTCACGAGGTTGTCCTTTGTCATCAAATCTTCGACGCGCTTGCTGTAATCCTCTTCAAAACGCATGTCGCGGTTCGTCAAGATGCCAACCAAACGCCCGCCTTTTGCGCTCTTCTCGACAATCGGCACGCCCGAGATGCGATACTCGCCCATCATCGTGTCCGCTTGCTGCAAGCTCGCCTCTTTTGTCAGCGTGATGGGGTCTACGATCATCCCCGCCTCGGAGCGCTTCACCTTCGTGACCATCTCCGCTTGCTGCTCTAAAGGCATCTTTTTGTGAATTACGCCGACGCCGCCCTGCCGCGCCATGCCGATCGCCATCTGCGTCTCGGTCACGGTGTCCATTGCGGACGAGCTAACCGGGATATTGAGAGGTACGTTGCGCGAAAAGTAAGAGGTCGTGTCTACGTCTTTGGGTAGAACTTGCGAGTGCGCCGGGACTAACAGAACGTCATCAAAGGTCAGGGCTTCGCTGCGGAACTTGTCGGTAGGTTTTAGTTGCGGGGTCTCGCTGACCTCGCGCATCAGTTTCGTCGCCATAAAATACTCCTCTAGTTTTATCTGCTGAATATCGTAAGAGGTTGAATCGTGATGAGTGGGCTACCCGCCCGAGTGGGAATAATTATAGCGCTCTCGCTCAGATAGTCTGTAGGTGAGGCTCGAGCTTCCCCAACCAGTCCTTGGAAAGTCTGATCGCCCTACCCGAACGGTCAACAGGTGTGTGCGCTGTTTCGGCGGTGGCTAAGAGGGTGCTGTCAGTAGCTCTCGTCAATCTGTAAGCGTAGCGAAAACGCCGACTCTTCCCCTCCACAAGTTTGGTCTCCACCTCAACCTCATCGTCAAAGTGTGCCGCTGCCCGGTAGTTGATAGTCACGCCGCTCACGGCTAACGAGACGCCCGAACGTTCCATCTCGACGTAGCTAATCCCTCTTTCGCGCAGCCACTCGACCCGCGCCGCTTCCATCCACAAGACATAACTGCTGTGGTGGGCGATACCCATTTGGTCGGTTTCGGCAAATCTTACTCGGAGTCTCACAGCGCGTTGCCTGAGAGGAACTGAAGTTGCTTGTAGTAGCAATGAGTTCCGAGCAATGAGCAATAAGTGGAAAGGCTTCTTACTCGTTGCTCACCGTTTCGCCTCCGCGAAAACTTCGTAATCGTTTCCTTCGGAAAACTGCGTAACCCCGAAAGGGGATTACTCATTGCTTTCAACTGTCTCATAACACCTGTGACGGGTCCGTCGTAAAGGTCAGCTTAGGCGTGTTGCGCGAGCGCATCTCACGGGCGAGTTCACGTTGAAGATAGCCGCTCGCTCTATTTAAGGCGGTCTCCATGTGTTCCAATTCACGCTCGTCGCCCAAAGCGCTCACCAAGACCTTCGCTTGTGAGAGGTCCGCGTTGAAGCGGGCGCGTTCCACAGTAACAATGATAGGGATACGTGGGTCTTGGAGTTCGGGGATGAGTTCAGAGAGGGTGCGCGTCAAGGTGCGCTCTAGGGTTTTGCGTCGTTCGCTCATCGTTTAAGGGTAACAATTCGGGGTGACAGAGACGCTTTGTGAGATACTGGACTGCGCTCGCAAGCCTAAAACAGCCACGCCACATAGACCCCGTACGCCAACACGAGCACGCCGCCCTCCCAACGCTCGAGCCTGCGCTGCGTCAGCAAAAAGACAAAGGTGAGCGCGGCGAACGCGAGCATCACCAAGAGGTCGAGGCGGAGCGCAGCGAAGGGGAGCGTTAGGGGCGTGACCATGCTCGTGACGCCTAAAATGCATAGGACATTAAAGATGTTCGAGCCGATGATGTTGCCGAGCACGAGGTCGGTTTCACGTTTCAAAACTGCCACGAGTGAACTCGCCAGTTCGGGTAAACTCGTCCCTACCGCCACGAGGGTCAAGCCGATGATGCGCTCCGGCACGCCGAAGGAGAGGGCCAAAGAGGTCGCTCCTTCGATGAGCACCTGTGCGCCTAAAACGAGCAGCACGAGCCCGCCGACGATGCCTGCGAGCGTGAGCCAGAGCGGGTAGAGGTCGGGGTCTAACGCTTCGTCTTCGTTCGGAGTGCGGAGCATCCACACGAGATACGCGAGGAGCAGCGCGAAGAGCACGCCCCCCTCGAGCCGCCCCACACCCCCGCCCCGTCCGCAAACAAAAGGAGCGGCAGCACGCTAGCCCCGATCACGACGGGCATCTCCCGCCGGAGTACGCTCTCCTGAATCGCGATGGGGAGTAAAAGCGCGGCGAGTCCCAAGATGAGCCCGACGTTGGCGATGTTCGAGCCGACGACGTTACCTACCGCAATCGCCTCTGCACCGTTTAAGGACGCGGTGAGCGTCGCTGCCAACTCAGGGGCACTCGTCCCAAACGCAACTACCGTCAAGCCGATGACCAAGGGGCTGAGCTTAAAGCGTAGGGCGAACCTCACCAGCAGTTCACCGTCGCCATAGCAAAGCGATACCTAGAAGGATAAAAAGAACACTGAGCACAGCGCACTCTATAGCGTGAACTAACGTGGTGTATGAGGGCAGCTAAGTTTCGCGCTACACGCACTAAACCTCAGCGATGAGGTCTGCTCTTCGAGGCAACCTTTCCAAAATCTTGTGGTCGAGTTTGGACAGTGCGAAATCTGGAATAGAGGTTAGCAGCACAGATTTACTCTCTTCCGGCTTTTCGTGAACCAGCACGGGCGTCACTGTAATTTTGAAGTGCGTGTAAGCGTGCTGAACCTCTTCTAACCTCTTGCCCATAGGTGCATCCTCAACCAGAGGAAAGCCCCACAGCCCGCCCAACATCTCGTTTTCACCTCTTTGCCGCAAGTAAAGCGACGCATCTCTTTGATAAACGAGCGCGTACCTCTTCAGGTGAGGGACTTTCTTCCTCTTCTTCGGCTCGGGGAAGCTCGAGACCTCACCTCTTTGAAACGCTGTACAATCCCTTGAAATCGGGCAGACAGGGCAAAGCGGTAATTTCGGCGTGCAGACCGTCGCGCCGAGTTCCATTAACGCTTCATTGAACGCGCCCGCTTGACCTCTCGGAAGATGCGGGAGTAGCTTCTCTTTTACCTCTTTTTCTGTAATAACACCTGAAAGTGCAAAGACCCGCGCCGTGACTCTCTTGACGTTACCATCTACGGCTAAAACGTCTTCGTTGAAAACTAATGAGGTGATAGCGGCGGCGGTGTAGGTGCCGATGCCGGGTAGCTCGAGCAATCTTTCATAAGTCTCTGGCAACTGTCCTTCATGCGTTTCCACAACCTCTTTCGCCCCAGCGTGTAGCAATCTGGCGCGGCGGTAATACCCTAAGCCTTCCCACATTTTGAGCACCTCATCCAAAGGTGCATCCGCAAGCGTTTTCACATCAGGAAAACGCTCCACCCACCGTTCAAAATAAGGAATGACCGCCTTTACCTGCGTCTGTTGCAGCATCACCTCGGAGACCCACACGCGGTAGGGGGTCTTGTCGCGCCGCCACGGGAGACCGCGTTTATGTTGGTGGAACCACTCGAGCAGAGAGGGAGTCACAACTCAGTTGTATCACTACAAAGCATCTCAGCTAGTCAGCACCTCAGGTTTGTCCTGACAAGCTGACTAGCTTCCTGGTACACTCCAGTAGACTTACGGCAGCGGCGAAGAGGTTCAGCAAAGAGGTTAGAAGTTCCTAAGAGCTTTTTGTAACCAAGAGGTTTGTGACGTGGTTGTGACCTTGTGAGTGACCCTCTCTACCTTATAAGAACACAGACTTGCGAGAACACAGACCGAAAAAACACCTGCTTAGGAGAAGAGCGTGCAGAAAGACAAGACGATAGGCGAAAGCTTCCAATCGCAGACCAAGTACCGCCGAGGCTCCTTGCCGAATAGAACGGGTAAGAACATTTCCGCGTACAAGGTCTATGCCAATCCCTTGGAGGTCGCCTCGTTGCCCGTGCCTGACCTCAAAAACGGTCGTGGACTCTGGAAGACTCTCTCGACGACACGTGAGAACATCCCCGAGGGTGGACGCTTGCGCCAGCACGACATCTCGCAGATTTTGTGGGCCACAGCGGGCTTTACCTACGGCGGACAGCGCACGCACGCCACAGCGGTTCCGCTCGCGGGCTTGGAGTGCTACCTCATTGTGCGGCGCATTGAGGATGTCTTTTCGGGCGTTTATCACTACAACCCGCGTGAACACGCCCTAGAGCACCTCGTCCAGACCGAGCCCAGCCTAGACCTCGCCGACGCCCTTCTAGGTGACACCGACATCAGCGCGTGCGCGGCTGTCATTGCCTATACCGGCATCCCCAGCCGCATCGACGACGGCTCGAAGAGTCGGGCGTACCGCTACTTGTACTTGGAAGCAGGGGCTGCGGCGCAGTGTGCGGTCTTAGCGGCGGTCTCTCTGGAGCTTGCCTCGACGATCAGGGCGGAGTTTTATGACGATGAACTCTCGAGGCTCTTGCAAGTAGACGGCGCTCACGAAATACCCCTTTGTGTGGTGACGCTAGGAACATAAGAAGCGATTAGCTGTTAGCAAAAGCAGCGAATTTACTCTCGTTACCATGCAAGACTGAGGAACGTAGCTTCAGAGTCGCCTTCAAATGATTTGATTGCGTCCTCATACTGCCTAAGAAGTTGTTTGATCTCTGCAGTTGAGCAATTCCCTAGCCGTATCCAGATGACTTTTGGCGGATAGCCAAGTACGAGGCTCCGCTGATGAAAGTCGGAATCTTTCGAGACGATGACGAAGCCGTGCTCTTTTGCGTAGTTCCACACGGTGGGGTCATCGGCAGCTTTGAGCCCCACATCTCTGACGTGCAGTGAGTTGGGGAAGAGGTCGCTGAGCAAATGAGTCAGTTGGTGTGAAAGGTTTTGGTCAAACAGCAGCTTCACGCCGCAGGTGGAACGGTCAAAAAACGGCGTTCGCGCTCAGCCGCAAATGCAATACACGCCTTGAAGTCTTCTTTCGTAAGGTCGGGGAAGTCCTCTAAAATCTCCTCTTCGGTCATGTCCGAAGCTAAATAATCGAGCACCTCGTAAACGGTGATTCGGAGTCCCCGAACGCAAGGTTTGCCCCCTCGTTTATTGGGGTCAATAGTGATGTAATCCTGATAGTTCATAGAGAAAGTGTAAGATGACCTTTAATAGATAGCAAGTTTTTACTCTTCAGTCTGCTCGAGGCTCCTGCAAGTCGATGGGGCTCATGAAATCCCTCTTTGCGTGGTGACGCTAGGAACGTAGCAGTGCTCAGATGGTTTTCAGTAGGCTAAAATAGGATGTAGCACGCCTAAAAGAAAAGGAGGTGTTTGTGGATACGCTCAAAGAACGCTCCATCAATTGGCACCCACTCGTCATGCGTCTTAGTCCCCCATTTGACTTAAACGCTGACACGTTTTTCGACGTTGCTCAGGCTAACCGAGACCTCCGCATGGAACTTAGTGCTCGAGTAGAACTTATCGTCATGCCACCCGCCGGAGGACGTACAGGAAACCGCAACGCAGAACTCACCTACCAGTTTGTCGCTTGGAACCGTCAAGATAAGCGCGGTAAAATTTTCGATTCCTCAACAGGCTTCCGCTTGCCTAGCGGCGCAGTTCGTTCCCCTGATGTGTCTTGGGTGAGCAGAGATAAATTAGCTGAACTCACCCCCGCGCAGATGGATAAACATCCACCCGTATGCCCTGAATTTGTCCTAGAGCTTCGCTCGCCTACGGACCGTTTAGAAGTCGTCAAGGACAAGATGCAGGAGTATTTGGAGAACGGTTCGGAGCTAGGTTGGCTCATCGACCCACAAGAGAGGCGCATTTACATCTATACTTCTGAAGGCGTGGAAGAACAAGAGCACCCCCAAGAGATTAGAGGAACTGGGGTTTTAGAGGGGTTTGTGCTCGAGCTGGGCGAGATTTGGTAAGGGTTAATGATCATTCGAACGTGGTGCACGCCTCGAGGTCCCCTTTCGTAAAGTCGAGAAAGGTCTCTACAACCTCTTCCTCCTTTTGAAGGATTCATCCCGACATAATTTTTAGTAGATTGTAAGCATGATGACCTTAACCCATATGAGTAGTTACACAAGCAAACAGAGTAAAAAATGAAAACCCTTGTCGTCGGCGCAAGCGGCGCGACGGGGCGGTTGCTCGTGGCGCAACTACTGGAGCGCGGGCAGAACGTCAAGGTTATCGTGCGTCCTAACAAACTACCCGCAGAACTCAGGCAGCATGAAAACCTCTCTACCATCCGAGCGAGCCTTTTAGAGCTTAGCGACGCTGAGTTGGCTCAGCACGTAAAAGGTTGTGACGCCGTTGCTTCGTGTTTAGGGCATAACATGACCTTGAAAGGTCTTTACGGTCATCCGCGCAGGCTCGTCACCGAGGCAACCCGGCGACTGTGCCACGCCATCAAAACGAACACGCCTGCTAAGCCCGTTAAGTTCGTTCTGATGAACACCGCTGGCAACAGCAACCGTGACCTTGATGAGCCCATTTCCCAGGGTCAAAAAGTCGTCGTTGCGCTGCTCCGCCGCCTCTTACCGCCCCACGCAGATAACGAAGAAGCTGCCGACTACCTGCGAACTGAGGTGGGTCAAAATGATAAAGCAACCGAGTGGGCTGCCGTTCGTCCCGACGGTTTAACGAACGAAGCTAGCGTGAGCGCCTACGAACTGCACGCCTCACCGACGAGAAGCGCTATCTTTGATCCGGGTCAAACGAGCCGCGTCAACGTGGCACACTTCATGGCTGACCTCGTCACGGATGAGATGACGTGGCAAAGATGGCAGGGGCAGATGCCCGTCATCTATAATAAGGTTTCTCTAAAGTAGAAGGCGTTTACGAAAGACCTCTTTGCATAGCGGCTCGAGAACCTAAACCAAGCCACACCACAACCCCATGACCGACTTTGACATCAAAACCGCTACTTCTCAAAACTTAGAAGACCTGCTACCTCTCATGCGTGCTTACCACGACTTTGAGGAAATCAGTATGTCTGATGTAGAGAGGCGCAACGCGGTGAGTCCCTTGCTTACAGACGCCGCTTTAGGTCGTATCTGGCTTGTTCGCATTCAAGAAAAAGTAATCGGCTACATCGTGATTACCTTTGGCTACAGTATCGAGTTAGGAGGGCGAGACGCCTATCTTGATGAGTTTTTTATCAGCGAGCCGAACAGAGGTTTGGGGGTGGGCTCAAAGGTGATTGCTCGAGTTAAGTCCGAACTTGCTCAGCACAAAGTCGTCGCCCTTCATTTGGAAGTGGCTAAGACAAACGAACAGGCGCGGCGCTTTTACGCAACCTTAGGCTTCGTTGCTAGAGACCGTTATGAGCTTATGTCTGTTGTTATTGGTGTAGAGATGTAAAAGCATACTCCAAGCTGAATCTGCAACTATCCGCGCTCAAAAGGTTTACCCTGAAGTATGAATCAGGACTTACGAACCTTTTATGACCTCACAAAGCGCACTAGAGCAAAAGTGCTTGATTGGCTTGAGACGCTGCCGCCCGACGTGTTCACCATGCAAGATGACAGCTTTGCTTACGGTAGTTTGAACGCAATTCAGGCTCATGTGGCAGAAACCTACTTGTGGTGGGTCGGTACGGTGGGTCTCGGTGCAGACGAGTCTACAGTTGAAGTGGACGATGTTCAGGCTTTACGCACCGTATTTGCTGAAGTAGATGCCGCCGTTTCAAAAGCGCTGGACAGCTTTACCGACTTGGATGCACCTCTTATCTGGACAGCCTCCTCCGGAGAAGACATTGCGTTATCTAGGCGCTGGCTCATCCTTCATCCTATAACCCACGAATTTCATCACAAGGGGCAGGCTCTAGCGATGGCGCGTGCTATAGGACATCCTCACCCTGGCGAGCCTGATACAGATTTAGCTGATCCTTGAATATGGCGCACGCCTCGAGGTCCTCTTTCACAAAGCTACAAAGCTTCACAAGACTGGCACTTAAACCTTAGTCGTAAAATACGAGGATGACACCTAGTCCTGGAGAGTACCCCGAGAGATATCAACGCTACATTGATAATGTTCAAGAAACAGATATTGTCAGTGCTTTTAGAGGTCAATTAGCGGTTACAGAGTCTTTGCTATCCAGTATCAGTGAGGAGCAATCTTTACTCCGCTACGAGGAAGATAAATGGAGCATCCGCGAAGTAGTGGGGCATGTTATTGATGTAGAGCGCATTTTTTCGCTCCGCGTGCTTCGCTTTAGTCGCGGAGATACGCAAAATCGCTTGGACTACGATTTCGACAAAACTACCTATGTTCGTAAGGGGCGCTACCACCAACGTACTTTGGCTAGCGTTACTACAGAACTCTTATCTCAGAGAAAAGCAAATCTTGCCATGTTTGAAAGCCTGACGCCCAAACGGTTAGCTCTTTTCGGCGAAGCAAATAACGATAATCTAAGCGTGCTCGGTTTGCTTTACGTTATTCTTGGTCACGAGCGACATCATCTCAATGCTATCAAAACCCTGTACTTAGGCAACAACACTTAACTTTAGTTCGCGCGTCTTCGTAAGCAGTGCAATGATCAAGTTTTGAAACAGATGCTAACTCTTGACTGATCTTATCCCCCACGTCTTCGTCTACGGCACCCTCAAACCGGGCGGGCGCTACCACAGCGTCGCGCAAAGAGGTGGGCGCTTCACCTCTCAAGACGCCTATATCGAAGGCTTTACGCTTTATCATCTCGAGCCCGAAGATTACCCCGCCATCACGAGGGGTGAGGGAAAAGTCCACGGCAACGTCTTCACCTTTGAAAATATCGGACAGGCACTGCCGCTTTTGGACGAACTCGAGGGCTGCCACTGGGACCCACCCGAATACGAGCGCATCAAAACCGTCGCCTATCCGCTAAATCAAGAGGTCTGGGCGTATCTCTATCTGGATGAAGCGAGGTTAGCTGAACCCGGCGCGAAGAGGTTAGAAAGTGGTCTCTGGCGTGTTGACCTTCACAGTTGAGAATAAGACGCTAACTTTCGTTTTTTAAGTCTAACTCACCTTTTTACTTGCATTTCCAAGCTGTTAGGTCAATCACTTTGAAGTCATCGGTAAGCCTCCGTATAAACCTTTGAAAACTAGGGAAAAGCGCGTCTACAACGCACTTTTTTGGTTTGACAAGCGCGCCCAACATCCCTTAAAGTGACGTTTGTGAAAGACGTGTGCCGAAAATCTCTAAGCTGGTAAGCCGCTGAAGATTCGTAAGTGCACTTTCCTCTCTGTCTAAATTCCAAGGTGTCCCAAATCGTGCTCGCCGTGAGTCAAGAGTGTATTCGTGGCGTGAACGTTCAGAAGCAGAACACGGTTCGTGGTACACCGTCAATTTTTAGGAGCACTTCTCTTGAGCCACCAATGGCACATCATCGACTCAACGTTGCGCGAAGGCGAGCAGTTTGCACGGGCGAACTTTTCGCTCGCCGACAAGGTTGAGGTTGCCAAGGCGCTAGACGCCTTTGGCGTGGAATACATCGAACTGACCACGCCCGTCGCCTCGCCCGAGTCGCGCCGCACCTGTGAGGTCATCGCGGGGCTCGGCTTAAACGCGAAGATTTTGACGCACACCCGTGCCACTTTAGAGGACGCCCGCGTCGCTACCGAGTGCGGCGTGTACGGCCTGGATATCCTCTTTGGGACCTCGAGCGAACTGCGCAACTTCAGCCACGGTCGCAGCGTCGCAGAGGTCATCGCGCAGAGCTTAGAGGTCATCCGCTTCGTGAAGTCGAGAGGCTGCAACGTGCGCTTCTCCTCAGAAGACACCTTCCGCAGCGACAAGCGGGACCTCTTAGCGGTGTACGAAGCGGCGGACGACGCAGGCGTGGACCGCGTCGGCTTGGCGGACACGGTGGGCGTGGCGACGCCGAATCAGGTGCGCGAGTTGGTGGCGGACGTGCGGGCGGTGGTCGGCTGCGACATCGAGTTTCACGGTCACAACGACACGGGTTGCGCGGTAGCGAACGCCTTTGAAGCGGTCCGGGCGGGCGCGACGCACGTGGATACGAGCGTTTTGGGCATCGGCGAGCGCAACGGTATCACGCCGCTGGGCGGCTTCTTGGCGCGGATGTTCACGACGAATCCGCAAAGATTACAGCGCAAGTACAACCTGGACATGCTTCCCGAGTTAGACGCCATGATTGCGCGAATGACGGGCGTCGGCATCCCTTTCAACAACTACTTGACGGGCGCGTACGCCTACAATCACAAAGCGGGGATGCACCTCAAGGCGATCTATCTGAACCCTGGCTCATATGAAGTCATTCCGCCTGAAGTGTTCGGAGTCTCGAGACGCCTCCAAATCGGCAGCCGTTTAACAGGTCGCAACGCGATTGCGCAAAGGGCGCAGGAGTTGGGGCTGGACCTCTCGAGCGATGAGGTGCGAGCGGTGACGCGAGAGGTCAAAACGAGAGCCGATAAGCGTGACTTAGAACTCTTTGAAGTAGACGAACTGCTTTATCTAGCAGCCGAAGACGCGGTGGTTGCGTGAATCTGTACGGAGACGCGGTGGTTGCGTGAACCTCTCCGGTCTAACACTCGCTGAGCGCATCCTCTCCGTGCGTTCAGGCAAGCGCGTGCAAGCGGGCGAACTCGCGGTCGTAGAAGTTGACCAAGTCATGGTCGTGGACTCAATTGCGCCGAGCGCGATTCGCGTCATCGAGGAGAGCTTAGGCGGCGAGGTCAAGCACCCCGAGCGCGTCTGTTTCGTAGTTGACCACGTCGCGCCCGCCTCGAACGTGGAAGTGGCGACGACGCAGAAGAATTTGCGCCAGTATGCGAAAGAGAAAGGCATTAAAGTCTTCGACATCGGGCGCGGTATCTGCCACCAGGTTTTGATGGAAGAGGGCTTGGCGCGTCCAGGTTGGATTGTCTTGGGTTCGGATTCGCACTCGACGACTTACGGGGCGGTCTGCGCGTTCGGAACGGGCATGGGCGCAACCGATATCGCATTAGCGGCAGCGTCGGGGCGCACGTGGCTCAAGGTGCCCGAGACCGTTCGGGTGAACTTAGTGGGTGCGAGACCTGCTGGCGTAAGCGCGAAGGATGTGGCGCTCTCGGTCATCAAAACACTGACGGCGGACGGTGCGACCTATGCCAGTATTGAATATCACGGCGCAGAAAGCTTCTCTAAATCCGAGCGAATGACGCTTGCCAACCTCGCTGTTGAAGCAGGTGCGAAAGTTGGTTTAGTGCCGCCGAGTGGTGAGATTTTAGAGGAGTACGACGTACCGGAGTGGCTCGAGGTAGACCCTGAAGCAACTTACAGCAAAGAGGTAGAAATTGACCTCTCGAGCCTCTCTCCGGTCGTTTCTGTCCCCTTTTACGTAGACAATGTTTACCCCGTAGAAGACTTCATCGGCACACCTGTTGATCAAGTCTTCGTCGGCACCTGCACGAACGGACGCTTGGATGACCTGCACGAAGTCGCGAATATCTTACGCGGCAAGCATGTTGCAGAGGGAACCCGCCTGCTCGTCATCCCGGCAAGCTCGCAAGTGTTAGAGCAGGCGGCGGCAGATGGAACCTTCGGCACACTTCTTGCGGCGGGCGCAACCTTTGGCACTCCCGGCTGCGGTCCTTGCATGGGTCGGCACATGGGCGTCCTAGCCCCTGGCGAGGTCTGCGTCTCGACTTCGAACCGCAACTTCATGGGACGCATGGGGAGCCCGGAAGCAAAGATTTTCTTGGCGAGTCCGGCAGTGGCAGCGGCGACGGCGCTAAATGGCACGCTGAGCTTGCCTGAGCGAGAGGTCGTTCATGCCTAAAATCTGGAAATTCGGCGACAGCATCAACACCGACGACATCCTCCCCGGTAAGTACGCCCCTTTTATGGTCGGTGAGAACAAGTTTCAGACCTACGCTTTCGCGCACATGCGCCCTGAATTTGCTAGGGAAGTGCAGCCGGGAGATTTGCTTATCGGCGGGCGTAATTGGGGCTTGGGGTCGTCCAGGGAATACGCCCCGCAAGCTCTCAAGAAGCTGGGCGTCGGCGCGATTATCGCGGAGTCGTTTGCGCGGATTCACTACCGCAATCTGCTCAACTTGGGTATCCCTGCGTTCGAGTCTAAAGAGGTTCCTGACCTCTTGCGAGACGGCGACGAGGTGAGCTTTGACCTTGCTTCCGGTGTAATTCAGCGCGGTGATGAAGTGTTTCGTCTTACGCCGCCGCCCGACTTCCTACGCGAGGCTTTGGAAGCGGGTTCGATTTTAGAGTTCTACCGAAAACATCAGCGTTTCCCTGGAGAAACAGCGGGCGAAGCACCCAACGAAACGCAGTAATTAAGAGATTCAAGGAGATTTGAAGATGTGTCCAGAATGCGGCAACGAAATAGATTCCGAAGGCTTAGAGCAAGGCGAACTCATCGTTTGTGACGACTGCGGCAGCGAGCTAGAAGTGGTGAAAGTAAGTCCGCTCAAGCTCGAGCTTGCCCCCGAAGAAGAGGAGGATTGGGGAGAGTAAAGCGTTTAGCTGTGGGTGCTAAACCTCTTAAACAGAAGTTGGTACTCGGGCGCTAAAAGCTAAACTCCCAAATTACTATGATTTCAACCTTAGAATGTCCCGCAGAAAATACCGTTCAGACTACCCCTCGTCTCGCCGTCGTCTATGACCGCTTGCGCCCCGAAGAGCGTTTGCTCTTTGACGCTTTGGAGCGCAAGAACATCCCTTTTGAAAAGCTCTACGCGCCCGATATCAAAGCGGATTTTGGGGACCTTAGGGGCCTCGCCCACTATGACGTAGTAATTGAGCGCTGCATGTCGCAGACGAGAGGTTTGGCAATCAGTCGTATTTTCACTGCGTTAGGCGCAACCGTACTGAATGCACCTGACGTTATCGAAACTTGTGGAGATAAGCTGGCGACGAACGCGGCACTCGCTCGTGCAGGCGTTCCCACACCGCGCACAGCGGTTGCATTTACCTGCGAGTCCGCCTTAGAAATTTGCGAAGACTTCGGCTACCCCGTCGTCATGAAGCCCGTCGTCGGCTCGTGGGGGCGTATGGTCACGAAGCTCAATGACCGTGACGCGGTGGAAGCCGTTCTGGAGCACAAAGAGGTCCTGGGCGGGCCGCAGCACAAGGTTTTCTACTTTCAGGAGTTTGTGCAGAAGCCGGGGCGGGACATTCGCGCCTTTGTCGTCGGCGGTGAGGTCGTCGCGGCTATTTACCGCAACTCGGAGCATTGGATTACCAATACGGCGAGGGGGGCGACGGCGACGAACTGCCCGCTTTATGACTCGCTTGAAGATATCTCGCTACGCGCAGCCGAAGCGGTGGGCGGCGGCGTGGTCGCGGTGGATTTAGTCGAGAGTGAGCGCGGTTTACTCGTCGTCGAAGTGAACCATACAATGGAGTTTAGAAACTCGGTTGCGACGACGGGAGTAGACATTCCCGCAAAGGTGGCGCGGTACGCGGCGAGTCAACTAGTAAGCGTCTAGCGCAAGAGTAAAAAGAGGATGAGTGAGATGACCGTCATAACGAAAAAAAGTTGGACGGTTATCTTTCGTGCCTCGGGTCGTTTGTCGGCGTTGTAAAGTGGTGCGAAGAAGTTCGTGACGGCATTTAGAATGAAGCCGAAGAGGTCTGGCATAGGGTTAGTTTGAGGGGTTTTGGGCTGCTGCGCTGTAAATTTTCACTTTTCGGCAACACTTTTTTTCGAGCTAAACCAAAAAAGAAGAGGTGGCGCAGCGTTGCTTGCTGCGCCACCCTAAACTGAATTCAGAAGTTTAAGCTGGAAGTTGCACCGGCACCCCGCACGCGCACCGCTCCGACTCGCGCACCATCGTCACTTGCCCTTCGCGGTACCAAAGGGTGTCGCACTCGGGGCAGCGAATCTCGTCGCTCGAGATGGTACGAATCTGCTCCGGTGTCATCCAGCGCTTTTCGCCGCACCAGTGGCACACGGCTTCTGCGCCGCCGTCCTCTTCGATCATCTGCTCGCGCTCTTCGGGTGAAAAGTAAGCGAGCGCGTCGAGCGCTTTTTCGTCGCTACAGTGGCACTCGAACCTAAGTGGCAGGGCGTCTTGGGTCAAGAGCTTGAAATCCAGACCCCAGCAGAGTTCCTCTACAATCTCTAGTAAAGAGACGCGCTGCATCGCGTCGGTGAGTTGACCTACCGCCTTGACGTTCGCTTCCAAGAGGTCTAAAGCGGCGGGGTCTGCGTCCGGTAAGGCCTGTAAGATCACGCCGCCCGACTTGACGACGCCGTTACGTTCCATGTACACGCCGACGAGCACAGCGGAACTGATCTGCTCGGACTGCGCTAAGAAGACCGCGATGTCCTCCGCGACTTCGCCCGTGACGAGGTCAACCGATGAGCTATAGGGGTCGCCGTAAGGGGCGTGGGCGCGAATCACTTGTAAGTCGCCCTTGCCGAGCGCGCCGCCCACGTTGAGCTTGCCGTCCGGTCTGAGCGGCACGTAGGTGTTCGGATTCGTCACGTAACCGCGCACCGAGCCATCCAAGCCCGCGTCTGCGATGGTGCCGCCCATCGGACCGTCGCCGCGCAAGCGCAAGGTCACGCGGTCCTGTGGATTTTTTAAGAGGACGTGCGCGAGGAGAAGTGCGCCCGTGAGGGTGCGCCCGAGTGCCGCAGTTGCAGTCGGTGAGGTATCGTGGCGTACTCGCGCCTCTTCGACGAGTTGTGTCGCGTCAGCGGCAACCACGCGAACGCCCCCATTCGCCGCTATACCGCGAAGTAGATAAGACATAAAGTGTCCTTTCGAACTGAGCTAAGTTGTTTTTGGGTTGTCCAGTTGGGTGGATGCGTTTCTAAGTCACTACAAAAAGTATACGCTCAGGCTGACAAAAAGGGCGTAGGGTTAGTGACAAAGGGAGCGACGAGTTAAAAACAATGAGTTGAAAGTGAAACCCTTCAGGCTCATTGCTCGTTACTCGACCTTACGGACGTTCCTCCAACATGTAGGCGCTCAACGAGGCTAGCTCGAGTTCAAACTCCCCTGCCTCCGCCTGCGCTCCAGAAATCATCAGCCCGAAACTCACGATGCGCGCTAGGTTGATCTCGGGCGCATCTTCGGCGGGCTGTCCTCTGTAGACGGGCAAAAAGGAGTGAAAGGGCATGTGAAGCGTCTGCCACTCGGGTAACGCTTCGAATTCGGCGGCGTAGAAGACGTCGGCGGCGTTGGTTTGCAACCTGAGCTGGTAGATTTTGCCGTCGCCCCGAAAGCGGAGACTCAGACCCTCGAAGCGACTCAGGTCTACCTCTTTTATCTCTGTACGCACCGAGGCGAAGCCGCCCCCTTGCTCGAGTGAGAGGACCCCTTGAAAGTGGATGAACCCGCCCTCGTAAACGAGGCGGCTGCTCGAGACGCCGCCCATCACCCCGTCATTCACAGACTCGAAGAGCGCCGCGTCTGTGGGTCTGGAGAAGTCAAAGAGTGTCTCAGCCACGTTCGACTTTGGTTTCTTGAACGTCTGCGAACTTCTCTGTCAGCGCGCGGTGACTCGTCTCGGGCACGAGCTTCTTGATTGCGCCGCCGAACCTAGCGATCTCCTTGACCCGCGTTGAAGAGACGTACGACCAGCGCGTCGCAGTCATGATAAACGTCGTCTCGACGTTCGGGTTGAGCTGCCGATTCAGGTGCGCCATCTGGAGTTCGTACTCAAAGTCCGACATCGCCCGCAGGCTCTTGACGATGACTTTCGCCCCTTTGACGCGCATATAATCTGCTAAAAGCCCCTCAAACTTTTCCGCTGAGACGTTCTCGATGCCGCGCGTCGCCTCCTCGATAATTGCAACGCGCTCGTCAACCGTGAAAAGTTTGTCGTTTTTAAGGGGATTATTCAGGACCGCCACCGTGAGGTGGTCATAGATGCGACTCGAGCGGCGGATGATGTCTAGGTGACCGTTGTGAAGCGGGTCGAATGATCCTGGATAGACGGCTTGAACCATGCCGCTAAGTGTAACGTGTGAAAGGGTTACAAAGCGAGTTGTACGGGGGAAGCAGGTTACTCCGTAAAGCTTCGCGCACTCAGGCGAAGCCGTCCCGCTAGGCTTTGCCTGAAAGCGGAACCTCATCTGGTCATAGACGCTACAAGGCGAGCAGAAAACGATTTAGTCCGCACTTTTGAGACGTTACCTACATCATGGCATTCCAAATTCAAACTTATTAGCATCTCAGCCAGTCAGCTTGTCAAGGTTTTCCTGAAGTGCTGACGCGCTCTTATACCCTCGAGCCCAGCAAATCCTCCACCACCTCAGAAGGCGAGAGTTCGCCCCTGAGCACCGCCTCGACGTAACGCGCCTCGTCCGCTAGGACGCGCCGTTGCACCTGCGCAGTGACCACCGCGGAGATTTCAAAGCGAGCCCGGCTGCGCCTACGCTCCTCTAGTCCGCCCGTCGCTTTTAGGTATTCGTAGTGCTCAGCGAGGTGCGCCAAGAGGTCTTCGCTGCCCTTACCTTCTGAGGCCACAGTTTCTTGCAGCGGCGGACGCCACGCGCCCTCTTCCCACGTGCCGAGGTCCAACGCCGCCCCAATCTCGCGTTTTAAGCGTCCGGTGCCGTCATGGTCCGCTTTATTGATAGCAAAGATGTCCGCGATTTCCATGATGCCCGCTTTGAACGCCTGCACGCCGTCGCCCTGGCCTGGGTTGAGGACGAGCACGGTGGAGTCCGCCACTTGCACGATATCCACCTCCGACTGACCGACGCCGACGGTTTCCACAAAGATATAGTCGAAGCCGTAGGCGTCTAAAAGGGCGATAACCTGCAAAGTTGCCGCTGCTAAGCCGCCCAGATGACCTCTCGTTGCCATCGAGCGAATATAGACGCCGGGGTCTTTGTGATGGCGCATCATGCGGATTCTGTCGCCCAAAATCGCGCCGCCGCTGTAGGGGCTCGTAGGGTCCACTGCGACGACGGCGACCTCTTGGGAGCGCCCCCGCACCTCTCCGATAAGGCGGTCCGCCAAGGTGCTCTTGCCGCTCCCCGGTGAGCCCGTCAGCCCGACGATGCGCGCTTTGCCACCTCTTGAACGCACCGCTTTAAGGAGGGTTTGTCCCTCGGGTTGACCGCGCTCGAGCAGGCTGATTGCTCTGGCTAGGGCGCGTTCATTATGCTCGAGGAAGCGTTCTTTCAAGGTTTCGACACTCACCTAAAAAGCATACCGTAAACGCTCGAGGTCAAGCGGTGTTGTTCGGGCTCGAGACTTTGCTTACTAGGCGTGTGTATAGCACTTCCAAAACATATTGAGACGGAGTGCCGCAGGTATCACCTCACAACGTGCGTGCTAAACAGTGTTTTCTACAGTGAGGGTGTTGCTTCGCAAAACTTCGTACACTCAGACCAGATGATACCTGCTATGTAGTTTCAGCAAAAGCTGCTTTACGGAGGTTTCAAACGGATGGTTTTTCAGCAAAGCCCAACTCAGCGGACGGCGCAGAGCATTCTCAAATTACAGCTAAGTTGGTTGAAACGCTCCGTTTTCAAAGTTGTCGTTCTCATGGTAGTGCTCAATGCGTTGACATACTTTGTCGCTACTACTTTTGCAGACCGATACTCAGCGCCTGTATCGGAAGTGATGTTCGTGGTTGATCACTTCGAAGATAATGGCTGGGCGATCCTCGAGGTGAATACCGGACCGTTAGCCATCATCGACTTTCCTCGCGCCCTGCTTCTCAACGAAACCGAGGAGGGTGACATTCTTGTGTTTCAACGGTTTGAGAATGGCGCTGTCTACATGAAGTTTGATCACGAAGAAGAGAGGCGGCGCTTAGAGCAAGCTAGACTGTGGCAGGAAAAAATAAAGAAAGTCCCACCAGGAGATATTGAACTATAGGCGTGCAAGCACTTCAATAAGGAATGGTCTTAGGCAGATAGTAGATATCGAAGAGCTGGCTACCTCTCGCCTCGATGACCTCTTCATGAGTCTCGAGCCAGTTCAGTATCTTCTCGCGCTGGTTTAAGGAGACGCTACTACGCTCCTTGAGCGCACTTCCTATGAGGTCAACCCGCTTCTCTTGTGGGTACTCGCTCCCGCCCAATTCCACACCAAGAGCTTTTGCGAAGCTAAAGAGGTCATCCATACAGGATTTATATTCCGGCGTGAATAAGTTACCTCGGAAGATGATAATGAATTCAACGGCGAGTTCCTTAAACTCGCCCTTATGGAGCTTTTTGCGTAGGCGCTTGTTCATCCCTACAGTTTATAAAATGAGTGCTAAACTTGGCGCACGTGCCTCCTTACATCATCGTCATCGCAGGACCGAACGGCGCAGGCAAATCCACAAGCGCACCTTTTCTGCTGAGAGATACGCTGGGCGTTTCTGAGTTTGTCAATGCAGATACGATTGCGCAAGGACTATCTGCATTTGACCCAGAGGGCGCGGCGTTTGCAGCGGGGCGTATTATGTTGAAGAGGTTGAACGAATTGGCAGAGGCTAAAGCGACGTTCGCGTTCGAAACGACGCTGGCGAGCCGCTCGTTCGCCCCCTGGCTGCGGCGTCAGCAGGAGCGCGGCTACCGCGTCCATCTGGTTTTCTTATGGCTTCCTTCTGCCGAGTTTGCTATTCAACGAGTGAAAGAACGGGTCAGATTCGGCGGTCATTTCGTGCCGATTGAAACGGTGAGAAGGCGCTATAAGGCAGGTTTGCGCAACTTTTTCGAGCTGTACCAACCTCTCGCTAACCGCTGGACTTTTTACGACAACACCGGCACAAGGACGCCCAGACTGGTAGCATCAGGAACGGGTAGAACAGACAGGCAGATCGGTGATTCGAAACTTTGGGAAGAGGTCAAGAAGCGCTATGGATAGTGACAAGGATAGAATCGAAAAGGCGTTTGAAAACCCAGAGATTATTAGCGAAGCCCTCGCCAAAGCCGCTAGGGATGCGAGGCGCAAGCACAAACAAGCAGGCAACCCTATCGTCGTATGGCGGGGCGGAAAAGCCGTGTGGATTCCCGCCGAAGACATCCTAGAGGATGAAGAGGATTAGGCTCGAGGCCCCCACCTCCTGAACTTACAGAGATGCAATCCCTGAGTCTCCTTGCAACGTCCGCACTGCGATTCTCCCTTTCAAAGGGCCGGGGAATTCACCGCAACACTTCCGCCGGGTCCAACCCACTCGCCCGCCGCGCCGGAATCACCCCCGCCACCACGCTGGTGATAATGGAAAGTGCACAGACCCAGATGAAGTCCCAGGCTTGAAGCTCCACGGGAAGCTGCGTGATGAAGTAGAGGTCGCCGGGCAGCGGGTAGGGCTGAAACTTGAAGTAGAGCGACAAGCCTAGACCTAAAAGCGCTCCGAGGAGTGTGCCGCCGCCGCCCAAGAGAAAGCCCTCCAAGGTAAACACCGAGACGATTTGCCGCTGCGACGCGCCCAATGCCCGCAAAATCGCAATCTCTTCGGTCTTTTCTGAAACTGTCAAAATGAGGATGTTCGCGATTCCCATCGCCGCGACAATGACGATGAGGAATACAACGACGCCGATGAGCGCCTTTTGTAAGTTGAGCTGATCAATCAGCCCGCCGAAGAGGTTCTGCCAGGGCGTCGCGAGAAGGTCAAATTCGCGGCTCAGGGCTTGACCTATTTCCGTAGCGGCTTCGGGGTCAGAGACGCGCACGTGATAACCCGTAATTTCACCCTCAGCTCGCAGGTAGTCTTGCAGATTCGGAATCGAAGCGAACGAGGTTACGCTGTCGATGAGTTCGTTGTTGACGCGAAAGGTGCTCGCTACATCAAAGGCTTGACGGCTCCTGTCGATGTTGACAATCTGCACCTCATCACCCGCAAAGACGCCCAACTGACGCGCTAAGCTCTCGCCCAAGACGATGCCGTCACCCCTAAGGGTGTCAGCCTGTTGCTCTAATGATTCTAAATCCAAGACCTCTTGCTCCAGTACCGGGTCAATTCCTAAAATCTGCGTGTAGCTACTCCGCCCGCTCACGCCGAGCTGTGCGTTCGCTCGCCGTGCGATTAAAGCCTGTGTGGAGAGAAAGGGGCTGACCGCCTCCACGTTACCGAATTCGCCAATCGCTTCTAACACTGCGGGGTCGTCGGGCAAACGCTCGCCGTCATAGCCCCTGAGCGTCACATGCGGCGTCGCTTTGAGCGTGCTGCGGATGAGTTCGTCGATAAAACCGTTTGTGAGGGAAAGCGCCGTAACAAGAACCATCACGCCAACCGCCACACCGAGCACTGTGAGGAGACTCTGAAGAGGGCGGCGGCGGATGTGGCGGTAGGCTAAAAAGAGGACAAAGCGGCGCATGGGGTTAGTCTATCGTGCGCGTTTTTTATAGCTGGTCAGCTAGTCAGCATTTCAGCTCGTCAGGAAAGGCTAAAAACCTGAGATGCTGACACAGGTGAACGCTGAAAGCGTTCCCGGCTCCGTAGAAGCGCGAAGCGACAGGAAACTTCGTAACCGGTTTTCAACCGTAACCTGTTACTGAAGTGCCGAGTTGCTCTTCAACACCGGAACAACCGCAATCTCCGCCACCTCGGGGTGGTCGAGCGTTGCGCCGTTCCAGCCGTGCCGCACGAGTTCGACTTCTACCTTACGTACGCCCCACTGCAACGCCTCATAATACGACTCGAACCACACGTCCACCTGCTGCGTCTTGCGCCGATGGAGGGTGTCCTCAACGATAAAGAGCCCTTGCGCGTCCAGCTTGTCTTGAAACTTGCCGTAGCCGCCGCCGCGATAGCCGCCCAAGTCTTTGAGCCGCACGAGCGAGCCGTACGGAATGCTACCTTTTAAGAGGTCGCGGCTGATGGCGACGATGCCGGGGCGCGTTTGTGAGCCTATAGCGGTGATGAAAGGCGTGTCGTCCGTTTGCGACTCGAGAGAGTTGTACCCCGTCGCCCGCAGCACGAAGTTCGGCTTAGCGGGGGGTCCGTGCCGCTCGAAGTCGTGGCTGCGCGGCTCGCTGAGAATTTTTGTTCGTGGAGACAGGTGAAGCTTGACGAAGCGTTTCACCTTAACCGTCGCTTTTGGCACAACATTCACTTCTTTGGCGGGTTGAAAGGCGGTCACGCCCGCCCCGATGATCGTACCGAGCGCGACGCACCTCAGAATCGTACGCAAAGTCACGTTAGCCTCCACCTCGAAAATAGCACGTCTCGCCGCCCGGACCAAGTGCCGAGGAACAGTTTTGCCAAGTTTGAAAGTGCTGATAGACTTGAGAACGATGGACGCTCGAGTCAACTCCACCAAAGCGCGCTCGGACCTTCTTCGGAGTCTCGCCGCCAGAATTTTGGCGTTGCCTGCAGGCCGCGTTATCAGAGTCGGTATCGACGGCGTAGACGGTGCAGGGAAGACGACCTTTAGCGCAGAGCTGGCGCAGATTTTGAGCGCGTCCGGTAGACCTCTTATCACCGCCTCGGTGGACGGCTTTCATAACCCTCGAGTGGTGAGGTACCGCTTAGGCGAGAGGTCACCCGAGGGTTTCTTCCGCGATTCCTATAATTACACCGCGCTCAAAGCCGCGCTTTTAGACCCGCTCAGCCCCGGCGGAACAGGCCGTTACCGCACCGCCGTTTTTGACCACTGCGAAGATGCACCCGTGGCGATGCCAGAGGAGCAAGCCGCACCTGGTTCTATCCTAATTTTAGAGGGTATCTTCTTGCACCGCCCTGAGCTGAGGGATTACTGGGACTTCTCTATATTTTTAGAGGTGGATTTCACGATTTCTATCCCGAGAGGTGCGCAAAGAGGCGAAGGCTCACCTGACCCGCACGCGTCCGAAAATCGCCGCTACGTGGAGGGGCAGCGGCTGTATCTGCGGGAGTGCAGTCCGAAAGAGCACGCGACGGTGGTGGTGAATAACGAGCGGCTCGAGGAACCATTTATAGCGGAGTAACACCTCTTTAGAGAAGTTGAAAGCAATGAGCAACGAGTTCGATGCTTTTTTCACTCGTTGCTCATTGCTTTTAACTCATTGTTACTAAAACGCGATTTGACTACGCTCGGCGTTATGATACCTCAATGAAGGAATACCGATGAATCAACCAGGCTTCAACTTCCAAATAGACAAAGAGGTCGGCGCAGCCCGGCTCGGACGACTCCATACGCCCCACGGCACCATCGAAACGCCCAACTTCGTCGCGGTGGGCACGCAAGCGACGGTGAAAACGCTGACGCCCGAAGAGGTCAGAGAAGCAGGCACGCAAGTTCTCTTCTCCAATACCTATCACCTCTACTTGCGCCCCGGTGAAGCGTTGGTCTCGAGTTTCGGCGGCTTGCATAAGTTCATGGGTTGGGACGGTCCCATCATGACCGACTCGGGCGGCTTTCAGGTCTTTTCTTTAGGCGCGAGTATCGAGCACGGCGTGGGCAAGGTAGCGAACATCTTCCCTGGCGAAGAAGGCGGTGTATTGACGACGAAGCGCACCGAAGGCGGCAAGTCTTTCGTCACCGTGAGCGAAGAAGAGGTGCGTTTCAAGAGCCACATCGACGGCTCAGAGCACATCTTTACGCCGGAAAAGTCCGTGGCGATTCAACGCGCACTCGGCGCAGACATTATCTTAGCCTTCGACGAATGCACCTCACCCTTGCACGACGAAGCCTACACCGCTAAGAGCGCCGAGCGCACGCACCGCTGGGCGCGGCGGAGCTTGGACTACTTCCAGGAGAGCGAGCCGCAACACGGCTACGCGCAAGCCTTGTACGGCATCGTGCAGGGCGGCGCGTTTGAAGCGGTACGCAAAAACAGTGCGCAAGTGATTTCCGAGATGGACTTTGACGGTATTGCCATCGGTGGCAACCTGGGCCGGACGAAAGCGGAGATGCGTCAGGTCTTAGCGTGGACGACGCCTCTTCTTGCTCGAGAAAAACCCCGCCACCTCTTAGGTATCGGCGACGTACCAGGCATCCTCGACGCCGTCGAGCACGGCTGCGACACCTTCGACTGCGTCGCGCCGACGCGCAACGCCCGCAACGGCGGTATCTTAAAACGCTTCGACGACGACGGCACACCGCTTCCCAAATTCCGCATCAACATCCTCAACGCCCGCTTCGCCGAGGACACGCGACCTCTTGACCCCGAGTGCGACTGCTATACCTGTCAACGCTTCTCCCGCGCCTACCTCCGCCACCTCTTCAAAGCCGAAGAACTCTTAGCCCGCCGCCTCGCCAGCATTCACAACCTGCGCTTTATGGCGCGGCTTTGTGAAGAGATTAGAAAGAGTTTGAGAGAGGAGAGGTTTGGGGAGATGAAGCGGGCGTGGTTGGAGCCGTTAGCGAAAGTGTAAACTTTAGTGATGGGAAAAATACCCTTAAATGCTGTTAAGAAGTGGAATCCAGTTAGCAGCTACCAATATCCAGCAAGTTTCGATACGGAATGTGCTCACTGCAAACAACTTACTAACCACGTCGTAATATACAGCAGCAATTATGATGGAAACACTCAGACAGCGCAAGTAAAGACTCGTTGCACTCGTTGTGATGGTAACATGCTGTTCTGGATCATCAAACCCAAAACTAGAGACAATACGTGTGAAGCCATATTCTCCTTTCCCGAAGCCCGTGAATCTCGTGATAAGAAATTTGATGAGTACCCTATTCCTGAAAGAATTCTTAGAGCTTACCAAGATGCAAACCGCTCTTTCAATGCAGGTATTTGGGACGCAACTGCAACGATGTGTGGGAAAGCACTCGAGGGTGTGACTAAGATGATGCTTCCAGAAGAGGAGCGGAAGGGGATGCTCGGACAACAACTCCAGAAATTGCCGAAGCACAAAGACCTGACTCAACCTTTTCTCAATTTGACCAAAGCTATAGTAGGGGGAAGAAATCTCGGCGCACATTTTGACCTAGAAAAAGAAACAGATAAGGAAATGGCAGAGGCAATGCTTCAGCTCGTTGAACATGTTTTGGAGTATGTTTACGTTTTTGAGGTGAGGGCAAAAGAAGTCAGCGATAGGCTTTTATCTCTCAACGATACTGAAGCTCAAGAGGAGAAAGTCGTGGAGTGAGGATTCAAGTAGATCGAGTGTCCTCGAGCCCCAAAACCTCCTTTACCTCGAGCACTACCAACCCAATCGTCCGCCCTCCATCATCACTAAATTCAACCAGAAACACATCCGGCGCAAGCACTTCAACAACCGTCCCGACTTGCCCACGAATGAGACCATATTTGGGTGAGTAGCGTAATGGGCCCGAGCACTTTCATACGCTCGGGCTTACTTCACGCTGCCACTTCATAAAGCACTTTGACCCCAGTCAAGTCAGCGCGTTGCCTTGCTTGCCACAGGTCGTACTTTTGTTGCATCGTCAGCCACTTGCCGGGACTACCACCAAATGCTTTAGCGAAACGTAACGCCATATTGGGCGTTACGCTGGCGCGTCCGTTGATGATGGCGGAGAGCGTTTTGCGGCTTACGCCGAGAGCTTGCGCGGTAGCGGTGACGGTTAGCTCGAGCGGCTCCAAATAAAGTCCTTGCAACACTTCGCCGGGGTGGGGAGGATTATACATTTCCACGTCGTTCCCCTTTCGCTTCGGCTACTGTGTGCAAGGCAAGCATAAGCGCCTCGGTATCATCATCTTCTGCAAACTCCTCGAGTGCAAGCTGCAAGTAGGCCTTCATCTCTCCGGGATTTTCTCTAAGACGTTTGGTGATAACGTCTCTAAAGTTACGGCAAGCGCTCGTATTGCTTCCTTTATAACCCAAAAGTTCATCCCAATGCGGTAAAACTAGGTATGAACGTTGTCGCAATTATCTTTGGAATCCTCGCTATTATCCTTATCGTCTTAACCGCCATCATCCCCATCGTAGGCGCGGTGTTCGCCTGGATCGGTGGAGGAATCGCGGTTATCGGTGTGGTTTTCGGGCTGCTCAGTGACCGCACCAACGGGCGCAATGTGAGCATTTTTGCGTTGGTCTTAGCGGTGCTTCGCTTGGCAATTGGGGGCGGGATTTTCTAAGAGAAAGGGCTCGAGCTTTGGCTCGAGCCCTTTCTACGTCTAAAAATCAAAAGGTCAGAAGTTCTTTTCAACTAAATCAACAACCGTACCGTCTTGCGTCACAAAGCGCACCACACCCACACCTGGCACAACAAAGAGGTCGAGCGTCGTCTGCGCTCCCGTATTGGTGAATGTTCTCTGACGCACCTGCAAGGCGTTAAAGCGCCCCGCATCGGTGCGCACGCCGCGCATCCCCATCACTTCAGCGGCGAGCGTGATGTCGAAACCCGCCACGCTCGTGGCGCTCTGCCAACTCTGTCCGACCTGCAAGTTGTCGCCCGCGTAGAGGGTGAGCGGTGGGTTGTAGAGGAGCGTTTGCCCGCCCGCTTCGGTGCCGTAAGAGAACACGCCGATGGCGTCGTAGGCGAGATAATCCTTGGAGATGACATTGCCATCCAAGAAGTGCGTCAAGACCATGACCTCTTCGCCCGCGATTTCAGTAGGACCGTTGAGCGTCTGCGTCTCCCCGTTGCTATACGTCCACGAGAGGCCGTCGCGGTGGGGGAAGTAGTCTTGGGCAAAAGCGGTGCTAGCGAGAAGTAGGGCAAGTACGAATAGGTGTTTGAACATTGGGTCCTCCCAAGGGGGGCGTCGCCCCCCTCGAGGTAACGCCTCAATCTTCCTGGCTAAGTTCGCGGGCTCTGGCGCTCGCCTCCTGCACTGCGCGAATGGCGGCGTAGCGTAGCCCGTGCTCTTCTAAAGCGGTAACGCCCGTGATGGCGGTTCCTCCGGGGCTCGAGACCTCATCCTTGAGGTTCGCTGGAGGGGCTTCTTCTAAGAGTTTAGCTGTTGCTAAGATCACCTGACGTGCTAAATCTCTCGCCACATCCCGCCCAAAGCCAACGCGAACACCGCCATCGGCTAACGCCTCTGCAAAGACAGCGGCAAAGGCGGGTCCCGAACCTGCCAAACCTGTAAAGGCGTCAAAGAGCCGCTCTGGAATTTGATAGACCGTACCGACGGCGCTGAAAAGTCTCTCCGCCATCTCAATATCTTCTGATGTCGCTTGGGGCAGCGCGGCGAGCGCGGTGGCGCTGAGGCCGACTCTCGCACCCATATTCGGCATTGAGCGCACTACGCGGCTGCTGCCGACGCGCTTGGCGATGGTTTCCGCTGAAACGCCCGCCATCAGCGAGATGTACGAGGCGCTCCGCCTCGCGATGAGAGGGGCAACCTCATCAAAGGATTGCGGTTTGACGGCGACGAGGATACGTTCGGCTTGGTGGACCTCATCGTCGCTGAGCGGTGAAACGTCGTAGCTTTGTGCTAGGGCTTCGCGCCGCGCCTCATTAGGGTGGTAGATGCCGACGTCGTTTCGCTCGAGCACCCCCGCTCTAAGCGCTCCCGTGAGCACTGCACCACCCATTTTTCCTGCGCCGACAATCGCCAACTTCATAAGCATTTCCAAGTTGATACGTGGTCAAAGTAAAAAAAGGTCACGCGCTATTGTAGCTTGTTCGTTCACCCTTCGGTTCACCTTTTAGTCCACTGTGGACGCCAGCGAGTCAGAGAAAGAACGGTGCTCACCGCCACCGCCGCCCCTACTGTATCCGCTATCCAATCGAAGAGGTCCGCGTCGCGCCCCGGCACGAGGCTCTGGTGGAATTCATCTGTAACGCCGTAGAGCGAGGCTAAGAGGACGGAGAGTAAGGCGCGTCCGGTTGCCAAGTAGAAAAGAAGCGCAAGTATTCCAAAACTCACCGCGTGCGCAACCTTGTCAAGCGGTGGGCGCAGGTCAATCCAGCCTGACGCGCCCTGGATGTCGGGGGAGTCTGAGAGCCAAAACGTCAACCCCATCCAGAAGATAGCGGGAATATAGCGAAGATAAGAGGTCAGAGAAGAGCGGGTCACTCGCTTATCTTGCAAGTGCTCAACCAGTTCGATCAGTACGCCGTTCGCCCACTTAGGGTGTAAGAAAACCACTCGAGTATTTGCCCTGCCTGCCCTCGGTTCTGTGATGATGAAGCGTGCGTCTTCTTTGGTAAGACGCGCCACCTCTTCTTCCAAGTCATCCACCCTAAACGCAACGTGGTGAAGCCCTTCGCCGCGTCTTTCTATGAATTTGGCGATGGGGCTGTCTGGTGAGGTGGGCTCGAGCAACTCCAGCAAACTTCCCTGCGCTATGAGCGCCCGCACCTTGACCCCTTGTGACTCGATAGTTTCGTCTTCGCCCTCGGTAGGAAGTCCGAGCAACTGGTACGGAAGACTCGCCGCTTCTAAATCTTTCACAGCAATGCCCAGGTGGTCAATCGGCAAACCGCGCAATTCCGGTTTGTGCACCACTACTGAGGTTTGGGAGCCATCGTCACGAGCAACACGAGCTTCGTGCCCGAGTCGTTACGGACTCCGTGCGGCACGCCCGCGCGGGCAATGACGGCGGTCCCTTCGGTCAACATCTCCTGCTCGCCGCCGATATCGAACACCGCCTCACCCTCCAGCACGAGATACACTTTGTCCTCACCCTCATGGCTGTGCACCTTTTGCGACTGCCCCGGCAAGAGGCAATACTGGTCATAAAACATCTTAGGTGTCTCGAAGACCGGAACTTTTTGCATCTTCTCGTCCGAAAAGCGCCGCGCTAAGGTGAGGTGAGTGTATTCCATAGGGTATGGTACAGCTTTTGTGAATGAGGGATGATTGACTGTTGCAGGTAGCAAGTAGTCAGTGGTCAGAACTCAGTAGCTTCCTCTATGCTGAATTCTGATACCTGACTACTGTTTACTCGAGCCTCCCCGATAAGAAACTGGGTGGTAGTTCTAAGTCGAATGCTGCCATGTGCTCCCTGCTGCTATCTCTACATGGTGAACAAGGGGTTGAAACCCCTTGTTCTGACATCGATGTCATTCCAGGTAAAGCCACTACCAGAAACTGAATTTAGTCGCTTTTTAACCTCTTGTAATATACGTCTCCAACTGCTCAATCATCGCCGCTTGGTTTGAAATCACCGACTTCACCACGTCACCGATCGAGATAATGCCTATCACCTTGCCCTCAGAGACGACGGGCAAATGGCGAATGCGCTTCTCCGTCATAAGTTCCATGCACTCGGTGACGGTCTGCGAAGGTGTCACGGTGAAGGGCTCTGGCGTCATAATCTCCTCAACGGTGGTCTCTTGTGAACGCCGTCCCTGCAAGATGACCTTACGGGCGTAGTCGCGCTCGGAGACGATGCCGACGAGCTTTTCTTCGCGGATGACGAGCAGTGCGCCGACGCCGCGCTCCGCCATCTTGGTGATGGTTTCAAAAACGGTATTGCTCGGGAGAACCGAGAGGACGTCGTAGCCCTTTTTGTCCAAGAGTTGCCTGACCGAAATCATATGCGTCTCCTTTTCGCGCTGCCCTTAGCAGGTATCATCTGGTCAGCTACACTCTCACTTTGTGAAGTAATGCCCATCACGCACGTTCGGGGATGATATCTGCGCTCATCCGTCTCAGTATGTTTTAGAACTGCTACCTAAACGGAATGTTCAGTTATTGTAGTCGAAAGTAAGGGGGCTATGCTCACGTTGTAAAGGGGTGAAGGTGCAACGGTGGAATGAAGTTTACGCTCGAGCCAAAACGGATACAACCCAAACTGACCCTTGGTTGGCGCGTTACTTAGACCTTTTAGAAGCGAGGCGTGAGGGAACTGTGCTCGAGCTTGGCTGCGGCGCGGGGCAAGACGCTCGTTTTCTGACGGAGCGCGGCTTCCGCGTTCTCGCTACCGACTTTTCAGAAGAGGCGCTACGCTTGACGAAGCAAACCGCGCCTAAAGCTACCGTCCAACCTCTTGACCTCTTAGAGCCCTTCCCCTTTGCCGAGACCTCTTTTAGCATTGCTATAGCAGGGCTTTCGCTTCACTACTTTCCGTGGAACGTGACGCTCGAGATTTCACAAGAGGTGCGCCGCTGTTTGCAGCCGGACGGTCTTTTTTTAGCCCGCTTCAACTCGGTAAGAGGTTTAGGGAGTCGAGAGGTCGGGAAGAGGTTGGAGGAGAACTACTACCTTGTAGATGGACTGCCCCGACGCTTTTTCAACGAGGAGGACGTGGCGGAACTTCTCTCAGGCTGGACCGTTCTAGACATGGCAGAGCGGACGACGTTTCGCTATAGGCGTGAAAAGGTGGTTTGGGAGGTGGCGGTGCAAAAGTGAAGAGGCTCGAGCGTTCTCAGAAGAGAGACTCGAGCCTCTTTTGATGTTCTGTAGCTCCGCTACTCCTTCGTCGCGAACTGCTCACCTGGCTCGGGCGGAATGCACGCCCTGTTCTCGCTGAACATGTGGGGCGAATTATTGACCAGGTCACGACGTTCGGTGCGGGCACGCGCTACCTCGGAGAGCGCCTCGGCGAGTTCGTCTTTGCTCTGCGGATAGGGGATAACGTCGGCGTAGGACCTGGTGCCCCCCTCAGGCACCTGCAAGTTCTCGTTTAACCTGTCGGGAAAGCCCGCGTTGTTGTAGTTAGGGAGCATGATGCCTAGAAGACCGTTCGGCAGCCTCTCCGCCTCATCCGGATCTGCCATATCGTCGCCGCCGTGATGGAGCGACGCCATGAGTTCTAGGTCCACCGCACGGCGCGTATAAGTGCAAGGTCCTATGAGCACAACGGTGATGACGGAGTCAGCCAAATAACGCTCGCGAATCTTATGGATCACGTTGTGCTTGTCGTTATCGCGCAGGATGTCCTCGGGGAGTTCATCCTCCTCACGCCGCACGGCGAGCCCGTAGAGGTGGTCGAAGTCCTGCAAGAACGTGTCCGCGTGTTCCTGATCGTCGCGGTGATAGCAGACGTAGATACTTCCGGTAATGTCGATCATAAAGTAGGCTACCGCAGAGGGCGCGGTAAAGACTGTTCTGTAACGTTGAAAGCAACGAGGCTAAAGATTTTCACTCATTGCTCATTGCTCGGGACTCATTGCTTATTGCTCGAGAAACTACTTAATTCCCGGCGGCACCTGCGTAGGTGGCGGCGTAGGCAAATCTTTAGGCATCGGCACGCCCTCCAACCTCTTGAGCATCCCGTTCTCGTTGCAGCCGACAAAAAAGGGGCAGCGCAGACATTCGGACCACACCCTCGGGTGGAGGTCTCTGCTTTTGTCGATGAGGTGAAAGCCGCACCGCTCGAAAAACTCGACTGAGTACGTCCAGGCGAAGAGCGTCGGGATACCGATGCGCCGCGCTTCGCTCTCGCACGCGGCGACGAGCTTCTTGCCGATGCCGCCGCCCGTGATTTCGGGTTTAACGGCGAGCCCGCGCACCTCGGCGATGTCGCCCCAGAGGATGTGCAGCGCCGCGCTACCTGCGAACTCCGCGCCGCTCTCCCTCTGAATCTCCGCCACGTAGAAGTCGCGCAGGTTCTCGAAGATATTGGTCATAGGGCGTACCAGCATCTTGCCCTGCGCCGCCCACGTACCGATGAGGTTGAAGATGTCGGGAACGTCACTCGCGGTGGCAGGGCGGACGGTTAATGTACCGGGCTCGGTGGGTGCAACCTGAGTCATGGGACAGTGTAGCAGGTGGCGGGGCTCCGTTTGTGGACACTCCGCTTGGAAGAGAGGTTATACGGAATTGCACGGTTTACTTATCCTTACTGAGGGCGTCTGAGCTTACCATCACAGATGGGCACGACTTAGTTTGCAAAACTAAGTCGTGCAACCTCGTATTACGTGAGCAGTTAAATCAATTGGGTAGTGGCTCCGCGCACAACTTCAGTAAAACGCGCAGTGAACGTGGTTGCTGTGTCCCCGTGGCTCGTTGTAAGCATTGAAGGTTTGTCCCGGATAGGAGCCCGCGCTTATGCAAGCGTTGCGAGCGGAGGTGTGGGCACTGTTCGGGTAGCTAAGCGTCTGAGCGTTCCAGATGCCTAAGTCGAGCCCGCGCCCTCTGTAGTGGTCTGAGCCTGCGCTGTGCCGCCCGCCCCCGAGTGAGGTCACGTAGTAGGAATTGCTCTGCGCCATCTGGAGCATCGCTTGGAGCAGTTTCGTGCTGAGATAAACCGTGGAATCGCAACGCGAAAAGTCGAAGCAGCCCGACTTCACCGGCTTACCCATAGCCGTATCGAGGATGTTCTGGCGTGGGCTGCCGCCAGGCGTGCTGCTGCTCGTCCCGAGCGTGATGCGGCTGCTATCTAAGATTTGCTGCGCCAACTGTGCCCGCGTGCCGCTCGCGCAGTTCACGCTGCCAACGAGCGCCGCCCACGTGTCGGGACCGACGCCGCCGTCCGCGCTCAAGCCCTTGTCCTTTTGAAAGTTGATGACGGCACTCTGCGTACCTGAGCCGAAAATCCCGTCCACCGAAATGCCGAGCTTATACTGCGCCGCTCTCACCGCGTAGCCCCGGCTGCCGCTCTGCACCGTCACGACGAGCGCCTCCCAGGTATTTTTACCGAGCTTGCTGTCCTGGGCGAGTCCTCGCGCCGCTTGAAAGCGCTGAACAGCGCTCTCAGTGCCGGGACCGAAGGCTCCGTCTACGTTCAAACTTTGTCCATTCGCCCTCAAGAGGTACTGCGCCGTCGTCACCGCCTGGTTGCTGTCACCGCGCTCTATAAGCGGCCATGTGCGCGTGCAGGCTTGGGTCTCGAGCCTCTCCACTTCAGGTTGAGGCGTAACAGCGTCTTCCTCACATGCCGCTAGAAGAAGTGCTAAGAGGGCGAGTAGAGCGCTCAGTCTAAGGTTACCTTTAGTATGCATAGTCTCCCCGAGCATCACCTTGATTTGAACTGTTGATGTGACACGAAGATAAGTCTATCGCTCCAACCTTGTGAATAGACCCTGTGTCCTCTATGAGCAAAAGGTATGATGTAGCGAATGAGCGACGTTCCCTCTATCCGCCTCGATAAGACAGCCTTTTCGGTTGCGTCTTTACACAAGGAGAGTGACGATAAAGCGTACTGGCTGAGCCGCACGCCAGAAGAACGTTTGGAAGCCGCCGAGCTTATGCGTCAGGTAAACTATGGCTACGATCCGACTACCGAAGGGCTTCAAAGAGTTTTTGAAATTGTTAAACTCGGCGAGCGCTGAATATCTCCTCGAGAATCTCCCCTAGACCTCTTCCAGTCCTACCGCAAAGAGCGCATCTCCTTCCATCCTAAGCTGCACCCTCGAAAGCGGCTCCACCGCTGGACCGCTCACTGCTCTGCCTGACTCTAAGGGCGCAAATACGCTCAGGTGACAAGGGCAGACTAGCGCGGGGTGCTCGGTGCGGTAGTTAAAGGCGAAGTTGATGGCTTCGAGGTTGTCGTTCAGGTTGACCAAGCAGCCCAGGTGCGTGCAGACCTGGCTAAAGGCGGCGTAGTGATTGCCGTTCGCCTCGAGCCCCCCCGCCATCGGCTCGGGTAAGCGCAGAGCGAGCGCGGGCGTTCCCTCTAAAACGAAGGGAACCGCGCTCCAGACCTTTTCGAAATTAGACAGAGCGGCGACGCGCTGAGGAACCTTCGGAGTGAAAGTCGGGTTTTCATCTGGACGCGCCTTGTTGAAGTGAACGTCGTACGCCTCTTTAACGCCCCAGCCGGCTGCGGCGAGCGTCGCTAGAACCGGCACGCGCCAGAGCCATTTGATAACGGTACGGCGCTCTTCACTCATTGGAGGCTCGGAGGAGGCTCTTTTCCCTTTATCGGATGGCGTGTCTGACATACTCAGAGGCTAAGAGGCCCCGTCCTCTTGGCTATTTTGTGGCGCGTTGCTCAGCCTGTCCCGCGCGTCCTGAATCAAACCCGGCACGCGCCCCGCCCGCTCGGGTCCGCCCGCCACCTCGACGTACGACTCCCACACGTCAATCGCGGCTTGAAACTGCCCTAAGCTGAAGTGCGCGTTGCCCAAAAAGAGGAGCGTTTGCAGGTTTTCAGGATTCGCGGTTCGCGCCCGCTCGAGTGCTGCAACCGCGTCCTCGTTGCGTCCGCTAAAAAAGAGCATCTGCCCGATGCGGCTCATGGCTTGGGCATTGTTCGGGTTGACTTCCGATAAAACGCGGAGGTAGACGCTCGAGGCGCTCTCGCGCTCTTCGCGCTGCCAGTAGGCGTCCGCGAGGGCGATGAGGTTGGCCTCAGACGGGTTGTCCGTCGCAGCTTGGACGAGCGGCGCGAGTTCGCGTACCGTCTGTAGCCTCGCTTGCACCTCTCCATCTTCGGCTCCACCAGGCGCAGCTAAGTAGCTCTCCCACGTTTCCTCCGCTGCTTGAACGTTGCCCATCGCGAAGTAGAGTTCACCCAGCGCGAAGAGCGTTTCCAAGTCTTGCGGATCGGCGGTTCTCGCCCGCTCCAGGTAGCCTAGCGCGGCTTGCGTGTCCTCTTGCAAGGTCAGAAATCCTAAGCGGCGATAGGCGACGGCGGGTGTCGGGTCTACCTCCGCGATGATGCGCTGATACGTCGCTTCGGCTTGGTCGGCGTCGTTTAAGCGCCAGTAGGCGTCCGCGAGCGAGAGGAGCGTCTCTTCGGTGGGGTCGCGGCGGACGGCGTTTTGTAACTCCAGAAGTTCGCGTCCTGCCTCGAGCTGCCCTTCATCCGAGGTCGTCACGGTGGCGTCTTCGCCGACTCTCGCGGCGAGGTTGCCCCCTAAAAGTGACGCGCTCACCACCATGATGCCGAGCAAGCTCAGTACCGCATAAGGAATACGGCGTGGGGTGGTAGGACGCTTAACGGTGGGCTGTCCCCTTAGTTCTGCTTGACGCTCGTCCAGTGCCCTTAAAACCTTTGCCGCTTTCGCCTCATAGCGGGCGTGGAGTTCGGCGCGGCGCGTTTCGGGAAGGTCTTCACGGGCATCGAGTTCGCGAATCGCCCGGAAGAGGGCGTCGCGCTCCTCTTCCAAGTCTTGGGTGATGGGGTCGCGCAAGTTCGGCAGCGGGTCCGCTTGGCTCGGCACGAGCAGCGGGACGGCGAGGTAGGCGAAGATGAGTCCAGCCAGGAGGACGATGACGACGATGCCCATTACGCCTCACTCCCTCTTTGGCTTTGGCGGTTTAGCTCGAGCCTTACCCGCTCTAACTCTGCCTCGTCCGCCTCGATAGGTTTCTCCGCGTTGCGCGTCCAGCGGCGCAGGTAGTAGACGAGCCCGGCGACGAGCAAGAGCCCAGCTAGGATAGGCACCACCCACACGAAGAGGTGGACGCCGCGTTTGGGCGGCGAGAGGAGAATCCAGTCGCCGTATCGTGCCCTGAAGTAGTCGAGTACCTCTGCGCGGCTGTCGCCCGCTTGCAAGCGTTCGTTGATGATGTTGCGCATCTCGATGCTCGTCTGCGAGTTCGAATCGGCGACGGATTCGGCTTGACAGACGGGGCAGCGCAGTTCGCGGGCGATGTCGAAGACTTGCGCCTCGAGTTGGACCTCTTGTGCCCCCGCGAAAGCGACAAAGAGAAGTAGAAGGGTCAAAAATCTAATCATCACAGCTTTCATTGAATCAGAGCTTGCGTTTGCTCCGCGAGAATTCCGGGCGTGAGCGGTCCCGCGTGTTTGTAGTTGAGCGTTCCGTCCGCGTTGATGAAGAAGGTCTCAGGGAGTCCGAAGATGCCGTACTCCACGCTCACGCGGCTGTTCTCGTCGCGTCCATTCGGGAAGGTAAGGTTGAAGCGGTTGAGGAAATCTCGAGCGTTCTCTTGGTTGCCGTCTTGCGTGTTGATGCCGACGAAGAGCACCTCGCCGCCATATTCTTCCGCTGCCGCTTGTAACTCGGGCGCTTCGGCGAAGCAGGGCGCACACCACGACGCCCAGAAGTTGACCACCATCGGCTGCTGCCCGGCGTGCTCGGCGTAGACGAAGGTCTCACCGTACTCGGGCGCGTAGCGGCTGAAAAGAGGCATGGTGAAGGCGGGCAATTCTTTACCCACAAGCGGCGAGCCGATGTCGGAGCGGTCCCTTTGATCGGTCAGGAGCCCGTAAGCGAAGAGTGCACCGAGCAGCGACACGACGATGACGACGATGAGAAGGCGTTTTAAGCCGTTTGCGTTCACCGCGCTCGAGCTATCTACTGTAGTGCTACTCATACCCTTGTCGGTCTGGTCACTCACGCCGTCACCGCCCTACTCTCTGTGCGCGGCTTGCGTTCACGTTGCGGAATGAGGCTGTAGACCGTGCCGAACGCCAAGATAAAGCCGCCCACCCAAATCCAGGTGACTAAGGGACTCTGCACCACGCGCAAGATGAGGTGGTCCTGTCCGGGACGCACCGTGCTCACATTGAGGTAGAGGTCGTGAAGGGGCGTGTAGTACACGTCGGGCGTGGGCACGAGTTGTTGCGAGCCCGCGAAGAGGTTGTTTTGCGGACGCATTGTCGTCACAAGTTCGCCGCCGCGCCGCACCTCCACCACGCCGCCCGAGCTGATGCGTCCCGGCGTCTGCTCCATGAAGATATCTTGCGCGAAGAGTTCGTAGCCCTTAAACATTGCGCTCTCGCCGATGTTGATGCGCACCTGCTCGTCCACGCGGTAGCCGCCGCTGCCTGCGATACCGAGCGCAATGACGATGACGCCCAAGTGCGTGATGATGGACCCGAAGCGGCGGCGGTTTTCCAAAGCGTATTGTCCGAAAACCGACGCAACGCTCCGCTTAGTCGCGCGGACTCGCGGACGAATCGCTCCACTTAGTAAGAGCCCGACGCTAACCAAGTTGTAACCCGCGAGCGCGACTGTCAGTAGCGGATAAAGCTTCTGTACGCCCAAAAGGTACACGACGAGCCCAGTGATGACGCCCCCCCCGACGAGCCAGCCGAGGTTGACCAAGAGAGATTGGTTGTCCGCCTTGCGCCAGGGTAAGAGCGGTCCGACGCCCATCAGCGCGAACACGACGAGCCAAATCGGGATGCTCACCTGATCGAAGAAGGGCGCACCTACCGTAACCTTGTTGCCCGTCGTCGCTTCGACTAAGAGCGGAAAGAGCGTGCCTAAAAGAATGGTGAACGCCATTGCTAAGAAGAGCACGTTGCCGAAGAGGAAGCTGCCCTCCCTCGAGACCGGCGAGTCGAGTTCCGCCCGGTCTTGCACCTGGTCCCAGCGAAGTGCCAAAAGCCCGAATGAAATCAGCACAGTGAGGATGAAAAAGACGAAAAACGCAGGTCCGACGGGTCCATCCCCGAAGGCGTGAACCGACGAAACGACGCCCGAGCGCGTCAGGAACGTTCCTAAAATCGTGAGGGCGAAGGTCAGTGTGATGAGGAGGATATTCCACGCTTTAAGCATCCGCCGCCGCTCTTGCACCTGGACACTGTGGATGAACGCGGTTGCTGTGAGCCACGGCAAGAACGAGACGTTCTCCACCGGGTCCCACGCCCAGTAGCCGCCCCAGCCCAAAATCTCGTAGCTCCACCAGCCGCCTGCAATAATCGCGGCGCTCAAGAAGCCCCAACCTGTCAAGGTCCACGTCCGCGTCTGGCTCATCCACTCCGAGCCGGGGCGCTTGGTGATGAGCGCGGACATCGCAAAGGCGAAGGGGACCGTCAAGCCAACAAAGCCTAAATACATTAAGAAGGGGTGCACCGCCATCATCCAGTGATTCTGTAATAGAGGATTTGGTCCGGGTCCATCCAGCGGCGGATTCGCGAGGACGATAAACGGGTTCGCAATCGTCGCGACGATGCCGACGAAGAAGAGTTGCACGATCTGCATGGTGACGAGCGCCCAGGGGCGCAGAGCGTTATTCGGCGCGGTCATGGCGAGAACGGCGGTGTACGCGGTCAGCAGCCACGCCCAGAGGAGCACCGAGCCTTCTAGCGCCGCCCAGAGCGTCACAATTTTGACCCAGAGCGGGGAGAGGCTGCTCGAGTGCTCCGCCACATATTTCACGCTGAAGTCATCCGTTAAAAGTGCGGCTTCCATGACGAGCACGGCAGTCGTCGTCGCGAGAAAGGCGGCAACGGCGGCGAAGCGAGCCGAAGTCTGGAGCCGCGCATCTTGACGAACTGCGCCCAAAACACCCACGACAATCGCGTAAATAATGACGCCAACGGCTAAGAGGACGCTCGAGCCGCCCAACTGTCCCAAACTAAGTGTAAAAAAATCTGTCACTGCAAACTGTCCTTTAAGAGTTCTAAGTCAACCTCTTCGCCCTCTATGGCTTGGTAATTCTCGCTGTGCTTGATCAAGAGGTTATCACCCATGAAGGTGTCCCCGTCGAAACTGCCCTCAATCACGACGCCTGTATTTTCCTTGAATAACTCAGGCGGTGAGGCGGGGTAGCTCACTGGGTACGCCTCGATGCTGTCCGTCACATGAAAGGTGAGCGTCACGTTGTCGCTGTCGTAATTGACGCTGTCCTCGGCGACCATACCGCCCAAACGGATGAGCTGCCCATCGTATTCGCTCGGACTCGCGGCGTATTCGCTCGGCAAGATGAAGTAGACGAGGCTCGAGGAGAGTGCCTGATAAATAAAGAAGCTCGCCACGCCCAAAATTGCCACGCCCGCTACGCTGTACACTAATCGTTTAATTGCTCGTCCTCCCGTAATAGTCGCTGTTCACGCCAACGTAGATACCCCAAATAGCCACCGTACGCGATAAAAAGCTGCGCCCACGCGAACGCGACCCAGCCCCATGCGCTCAGAGATTCAAACATGAACGACCTCCCCACGTGGCGCGCTCTCGCGTTCCTCCGCTTCGCTGAGCTTCGCCTCGAGCCGCCCGATGCGCACGCGCTCAAACATAAAGTACACATAGATGAGCCCCGCCACCGCGACGTTGAAAAGAAGCGTTTGCAGCATCGCCGGTTCCATCGTCACGCCGCTGCCGTCCAAGTTGACACTCTTCGCTGGGTGCAGCGTGCGGAACCATTCTGACGCCAAATAGTTAAAAGGTAAGCTCACCGCTGTGATGATGCTCACCACCGCGCTGACTCGCCCACGCCGCTCAGGGTCATCAATCAAACCGCGCACGATAAAGTAGCCGACTAGTAGTGCGAACATGAGTGCCGTCAAGGTCAGCTTCGCGTCCCACGTCCACCATGTGTTCAAAGTCGGTTTGCTGTAGGTCATGCCGCCGATAAGCGTAAGCCCTGCGTAAAGCACCGCCATCTCCGCGCTTGCGACTGCCAAAATGTCATCCATCTTTTTGCTGCGCCACAAGAAGAGCGAGCCGAAAATCGCCGTGGCGACAATCGCGACGAAGCTAATCCACGCAACGGAAACGTGCGCGTACATGATGCGAATCAAATTGCCCTGGTTTACGTCTGCGGGCGAGGTGACGAGCGCCATGAACATCCCGACGCCGAGAAGGGCGAGGACGAAGAGCCCGAAGAGGTTGAGCCACATGGGACGCCTTTGCGGACGTTCTTGTTTCATGGTTTGTGATGTCATTCGTACTCCTCTGACTTCATAGTTGTCGGTGCGTGTACCAAGCGAGATAACCATCTATAGAAATATTTCACGTTCACGCTACTCTTCAACAACAAAAGGGAAAATAGCTGTGCAGACCACCAGATAGATGAGGTCGAATCCTGCTAATAATTGTAACCAGTCCTGCGCGATTTGCAGGTTGCCTGAACGCATGATTTCACCTGTGGAACGCACCGCCGCGAGCAGCACCGGGACGACGACGGGAAACATCAGAACGGGCAGTAGGGACTCCCTCGCTCTAAGGTTCGCGGTCAGCGCCGCGTAAAACGTAGCGATGAGCGAAAAGCCTAACGTGCCGAGCAGAATCGTGAGGAGGAGCCACGCCCAGTTCTCCGTTAGAGACGCGCCGAAAAGCGTCGTACTGAGCGGTAGGAGAATGAACCCCAAGAGGCTCATGAAGAGCCAGTTCGCGGCGAGTTTGCCCAGGAAGATGACTGCTCGCGGCACGGGGTAGAGCAGGAGTTGCTCCAGGGCTCCCTCTTCAAGCTCCGTCTGATAACTCTGCGCCGCCGAGATGACCCCGGCAAAGGCGAGCGCCACCCAGAGCACGCCGGGCGCGGCGTTGGCTAGAGCGGCGTCACTCGGACCGATGGCGAAAGCGAGGATGACGAGCACCAAGCCGGAGAAAAAGAGCGTCGCTACCGTAACAGCTTTGCTGCGAACCTCTTGCAAGAGGTCTTTTCGCGCTAGTGCAAGGGTGGTCACGAGGTCAGACACGGGCAGCCTCGAGCTTGACCTTCGGCGTATCCGCAGGCACGTCAGAGTTCGTCCGCGCCACCTCTTCCACTGGAGCCGAAGCCGCAAAGAGCTGACCCTGCCGGAGTTCCAACACGCTGTCCGCGAACCGCGCACTTCGCGCTAGATCGTGCGACGCCATCATGACGGTCTTACCTTCGGCCTTCGCTTGAACTAAGAGGTCGTCAATGAGCGTCTTACCGCCCTCATCGAGCGCGGCGTAAGGTTCATCTAAAAGCCAGAGGTTCGCGCCCGACAAGAGGAGCCTCGCGACGCCTAAGCGCTTTTTCATGCCGCTCGAGAACGTCCTCGTCAGTTTATCTTTCGCCCCAGTGAGTCCGACACGCCCGAGCATCCTCTCTAGCTCTTGCCCACCCAACCTCTTGCCGTACAGCTTCGCCGCGAATTCCAAATTCTCCAGTGCCGAAAGCGTCGCGTAACTGCCACCTAGAACGGTTAAGTAGGCGATCTGCTTTCTCACCTGAGCGGCTTCTTTGATGAGGTCATGCCCGAAAACTTTGCCGCCGCCCCGACTCGGGCGGAGCTTGCTCGAGAGCACGCGCAAAAAGGTCGTCTTGCCCGCGCCGTTGCCGCCGCGTAGCACAACCGTTTTACCTGCCGAGACTGTGAGGTTGATGTCCCGCAATACGTAGACCGCGCCGTAACGCCTCGAGAGGTTGTGCAACTCGACCGCTTTCACCGTCATAGGCGGCTCCACAACCACTCGGGCGTGAAGCGGATGAGGTAAGCGTTGAGTTCGGTGTAGGTCCCTGTAAGGAGCATGACCCCGGCAACAACGAGGATACCGCCCGAAACGCGCTCGACCCAGGGGAGGTAGCGGCGGAAACGGCTCGAGAACCGCGTAAACGAGCCTATCGCCAAGGCTGAAAGCAGAAAAGGCACCGCAAGCCCGAGCGCGTAACTCGCTAAGAGGGCGACGCCGAATAGAAGCGTCCCCGACGCGCCTGCGAGCGTCAGCACACCGCCCAAAACCGGACCGATACAGGGTGTCCATCCTGCGGCGAACGCCATGCCCAAGAGCACCGCACCAATGGGTGTGCTGCTGTCGCCGCTGAACTGCTGGCGGGTGTCTCGGTACAAGAAAGGCAGCTTGACAGCGCCGAGCATCACCAAACCAAATGAGACGATAAGGATACCCCCGACGAGTGTGAGGAGGCGGCGATTTTCTTGTAAAAGGCTTCCGACGAGGCTGGCGGACGCGCCGAGCCCCACGAAGATAAGCGAGAAGCCGAGGATGAAAAAGAGGCTGTTGCGAACGAGGAGGTATCTAGGCGCTCGTGCTCCCGCCGAACTCCCGCCGACGTACGCTAAATAGGAGGGGACGAGCGGCAGTACGCAAGGGGACAAGAACGACAACACGCCCGCGAAGAAAGCGAGCGGCAGCGTCGGCGTCATGAGGTCATTCCCATCATCTCAGTATCCAGTTTAAGGCCTGAAAGCGCCGTCTTTGAATAGACAATTGTCCCCTAACAAAATACCCCTCAACCTTACGAAGAGGTTGAGGGGCTTGGCCTGTTAGATGAGCGCCTAAGCTTTCAAGCTCTCAAAGTTGCAGCCGTGGATGTAATCTTCAAGTTGCCGCCGAATCTTGTCGTGATCTGAATTGAGCGCGGCTTCTTGCAACTCTTTGACGGTGCGTTCTAACTCATCGATATCCAGCGGTGAAGGCTTAGCTACGAAGATTTTCCTGTGTGCAGTCGATGCGCCGCGTTCTTCTTGAGTCATTAGCTCTTCGTAGAGCTTCTCGCCGGGGCGCTTACCCGAAAAGACGATGGGGATGTCCGTTTCTGGCTCGAAGCCGGAGAGCTTGATGAGGTCGCGTGCTAGATCGACAATTTTGACGGGCTCGCCCATATCCAGAATGTAGATTTCGCCGTTCTTGCCCTGTCCTGCAGCCTGGAGCACGAGCTGCGTCGCCTCGGGGATCGTCATGAAGTAGCGGGTCATGTTGGGGTCTGTTACCGTGACGGGACCGCCCGCGCGAATCTGCTGCTTAAAGACGGGGATCACGCTGCCACGACTGCCCAGCACGTTGCCGAAGCGGACGGAGGCGAAGACCTGCTCCTCGCCCGCTTGCCGCGCCGCCGCCTGGACGACACGTTCAACCATCCGCTTAGACGCGCCCATAATTGAGGTTGGGTTGACCGCCTTGTCCGTTGAGATGTTGACGAAGTGCGAGACCTTGTACTTGAGCGCTAGCGTGACGAGGTTTTTACTGCCGATGATGTTGTTGAAAATCGCCTCTTCGGGGTTGAGTTCCATCAAGGGGACGTGCTTATGCGCCGCCGTGTGGAAGACGACTTGCGGGCGGTAGTGCTGGAAGATGTAGTCTAAGCGCACCACGTTTTGCACGGCGGCGATGACGCTGTGATAGGGAATGCTGGGCCAGTCGCGGTCGAGTTCGCGCTCGAGCTTGTAAATGCTATTTTCGCCGTGCCCAAATAAGATCAGCTCTTTAGGTTCGAAGCGGCAGATTTGCCGCACCAACTCGGAACCGATTGAGCCGCCCGCGCCCGTAACCATCACCGTTTTTCCGGTAATATAGCTGCTGATCGCGTCTGTGTCGAGTGCGATAGGAGGTCTGCGCAAGAGGTCTTCGATCTCGACTTCGCGGATGCGGCTGATGTCGACTTCGCCACTTAGAAGTTCGTAAACGCCGGGCATGATGCGGTATCTGAGCTTCGCATGGGCGCTTTCGATGCGCTCGACGATATTGCGCACCGTTCTGCCGTCCGTTGAGGGGAGCGCGATGAGCACTTCGTCAACCTTGTGGTCTTTAGCGACGGCGCTCAGATCGTCAACGGTGCCGAGCACAGGTACTGTTGCGATGCGGTAGCCTATCTTTTCGCGGTCATCGTCCAAGAAGCCGACGGGCTGGAGCCCTGTCTCTGGGTGACGCAACATCTCGCGGACGATCAGTGAACCCGCCTCGCCCGCGCCGACGACGAGAACCCGTTTGCGCCCCGCACCCCCGGCGGCTCTGTCCAACCGGCTTTCACGCCAGTAGCGAAATGCGCCCCGCACGCCGCTCATCGCGAAGAGCGCGATAAGCCCGTCCAGTATGGCGATGGACCTGGGTATCTGCAAGGACGGACCTAACCAGAGGAGCAAGACGCTCGCGGCGAGCGCGGTACCCAAAGTGACCTTGACGATCTCTCCGACGTCTCTAAACGCGACTCTGACCCAGCTTCGCCGGTAGAAGCCGAAGGGAACCGTCACCGCCGTTTTCAAGAGGACGAGCAGCGCCGTCGCGGTAACGATGCCGATGTAACCTTCCGCGGGCACGGACCAGTCGTAACGGATAAAGAAAGCGAGCGCCGGGGCGACGGACCAAATGGCTAGGTCGATGGCGAACTTTGCGAGCTTGCGGCGGCGAATATCGAGTTTGATAAATTGCTCTCCGATTGAGCGGGTACTGGTTTGTTTAAGGTTAGATTGCACCTTGCCCCCATCCTGACGTAGTGGTAATTTGTGCGATTTGTAAAGATGCACGCTGTCGATTCCGACGAGATGCGCCGGTGTACGTTGCCGTAAGTGAGCATTGCCTAGTGCGCTTAGTAGACACCGGGACCCTCGTTGCGGGAGAAGTAGGGATAGCTGTAATCATGTCGTCGTTTCTCAGCGCGTTCTGCTTGCCATACCCCCTCACCTTATAAGTAAGACATAGCGCGAAAGCGCGAACACGTCACATTCCTAACGAACTGGGGGAAATTCTTTAAGGAATGATGAAGAAACAGTCTCCACGCTATATACCTGACCCAATAATGTTCCATAGTGAGATGAGTAAAATGACGGCTGCCTGACGCGGTGAGCCGCCGTCTGGTGCGCTCGCGAGCAGATTACCCTTGCACATTTTAGCATAACGCTACCGTCCAAGGTGGACAGCGCAAGAGACGCACCGAAAGTCGGTTGAGTCAACCTCTTAGCGTTTCCAGGTCATCCTCGCAGGAACGACCTGGAAATGGTGTCAATCATGCTGCATATTGACCCGTTCCGCCAAGCGCTTGAGGGGGCGCGGCAGCCACCAGTTCCAGGTACCTGCCAAGGACATGACCGCAGGCACGAGCGCTAAGCGCACGAGGGTAATGTCTAAAAAGATCGCAATGGTAAGACCCAACGCGAGCGTTTTGATGAGGACGATTTGGCTCGAGATAAAGACCGCGAACACCACGATCATGATGAGCCCCGCGCTGCTGATGACACCGCCCGTTGCGCCCATCGCTTCGGCGACGGCGTCCGCGTCGGAGAGCCCGCGCTCGTGCGCCTCAAAAACGCGGGCGACGAGAAACACCTCGTAATCCATGCTGAGCCCGAACACGATGGCGAAGACGAAGATGGGCGTGCTGCTGTCCACGTAGCCGAGCGCCTCAGGTAGCCCCAGTAGCGAGATGCCCGCACCGTACTGGAAGATAAGGGTGATCACCCCGAAGGCCGCGCTGACCGTTAAGCTGTTAAGGAGGATTGACTTGATGGGGATGAGCAGCGAGCGGAAGGCGAGCCCCAAGAGGATGAACGTAGCGAGGTAGACGAGCGCGGCGGCGAGCGGGAAGTTGCTGTAGAGCGTGCGCGTCCACTCGCGCTCGTTCACCAAGCTGCCGCCGACAATGACCTCAGCGCCTAAGTCTCGGCCGAGCGCCCTCAGTTCACCCTCAACGCGCCGCACCTCGGTGAGGGTGAGGTCACCCGCCGGGAAGAGCCGCACGAGGGCGTAGCGCCCACTCTCGCTGACAGTGGTCCTGACCAGCTCGGCGAGGGGACTCTCTAAGGCGGTTTCTCTCGTTGCGTAATAGCCGGAAAGGAGCAGCGGCGGCAAGCCGCCCGCCGTCGTCGGTGAGTACGCCTGCTCGAGCCCAGAGATGTCGACGGCTTCGCGCGAGAACTTCGAGGCGGTCCGCACGCTCTCCGGCTCGAAAAAGCCCGCTTGTCCAAAGTCCAAAACCGCCGCGAACGAGTCGAGTACGCCCGCCAAGCCAGTCTCGTCCAGCGCATTTTGAACCTGCCGCGCGTCTGTCGCCGGGCTCAGCCCTTCGCTCCCTGGGTCCGCTAGGACGATGCGCGCGGCGGGCAGACTGAGTAGGAGCAAGAAGAGCGTGCCGCCTAGCGCCCAGCGCAGCGGGTGGCGCTGTACTTGGCGCGCGCGCTTGCGCCAGAACGCGCGGGAGCGCTGCCCAGGGACGCGCCGCGTCAATCTGCCCGCGTTGACGCGCTCGCCGAGCAGCGCTAGGAGCGCGGGCAGCGCGGTGACCGAGACGGACACGCTCATGAGCAGGACCACCATCGCGCCTAGACCGATCGAGCGGATGAAGTCCAGCGGAGGCACGAGCAGCGCCCCGAGCGCGATCATCACCGTGAAGCCGCTGAACGTCACCGCCTTGCCCGCCGTCATGACCGTCGCGGCGGCGGCGGCGCGGGGGTTCGCCGCGCGCGCTAACTCCTCGCGGAAGCGGTTCACGATGAGGAGCGCGTAGTCGATGCCCGTCGCGAGCCCAAGCATGGTGACGATCGTCTGGGCAAAGACCGCGAAGGGAACGAACTGACCGAGTGCGAAGAGCAGCGCGTAGGAGAGCGTTACGGAGACCGCCGCTACGAGTAAGGGAAGCCCCGCCGCCACGAGCGCCCCGAACGCCACCGCCAACACGAGGAGGCTGAGCGGCAAGCCGAACAGCTCCGCACGACGCGCGTCGCGCCCGCTGATCTCTTCTAGCTCACGCTTGACCGCCTGACTCCCTGAGAGGTTGAAGGTAAAGGTCTCGGATTCGGCTAAGACCGCGTCCACCGCCGCCAACGTGCGCCGCGCCTCCGCCGCCTGGTTGAGCGTGAGCAGCGAGAGCGCGTAGCTTTTATCGGGCGCGACGAGCGACAGGTCGCCCGCGTTCCTGTAGTCCTGCACGTTCTCTACGCCTGGTAGCGCCCGCAAATTAGCGGCGAGCGACTCGAAGGCGTTGTTGAAGGCGGGCTCGCCGACTTTGGCGTCTTCCGCTCTGACCACCAACACCAAGAGGCTCTGGTCTTGACCGCTGAATTCGTCGCTTAGTAAACGCTCGACCTGCGCGGAGGCGCTGCCCGGCACGACACTCGCCTCTGCGGAGAGCACCTCGCCGACGCGCCCGGCAAAGGGTAGCGCGAGAAGTGTGAGCAGGAGCCACGTGAAGAGGACGGTGCGGGGACGGCGGCTGATAAACGTGGCTAGGAAGGCGAACATGAGAGTCTCCAGGGTGGAGGGTGGGGAGGGAACGTCACGATGGAATCATACGGGCTGCTTTATGAAAACCCAGTCTACACCCCTACCGAGCCGCCGGGCGTCTCGCTGCAACGCCTCACGAACCGCCGCACAGGAATGATAGAGTCAAAGTGCAAAAGGTCAGAACCAAACGCGAGCCTCGAGGGGTAAGCGCGGGCTAAGTCAACATTGTACCTCTATTTCGAGGCGTACTTGCCCAGTAGGGTGAAGGCGAAAGAGGATACTCGAGCTTGAGTTGGGGCGGCTTAATGTACACCCCGAGTGTTGCCTCAGTCTGCAAAAGATGATAGTGGTTCTGAGTCGAACGCTGCTATGTGCTCCCTCTGCCATCTCTATGTGGTGAACAAGGGGTTGAAACCCCTCGCTTTGACATCAGCTTTATTTCAGATTAAAGCTACTATCCAAAAGGTACCTCAACGCTAGCGAGCCCCGCCCAACCTCACCCCAATCGCGTAAACTAATCCCATGAAGCTCTTTACCTCTAAGGAGATGCGCGCGGTTGACGAGGCGGCGATAAACGCGGGCATCCCCTCTCTCATCCTGATGGAAACAGCGGGGCGCAAGGTGGCGGACGCGGTTCTCGAGCGTCTTTCGAGCACAGACTATCCGTTCAACCCAGGTACGGTTCTCATCCTCTGCGGCAAAGGCAACAACGGCGGAGACGGCTACGTCGTGGCGCGACATCTGCTTTTATCAGGCTACAGCGTGCGGGTTGCCGAACTCTCCGCCGAGCTTGCGGGTGACCCTGCCGTGATGCGCGGCGCGTTCAAAGCGGTAGGGGGCGCAGCCGAGACGCTGGACTTGGCTTCTGTAGAACGTACCTTGACCTCCTGCGCGCTCGTGGTTGACGCCCTCTTCGGCAGCGGCTTGTCCCGCCCTTTAGAGGGCGAACTCGAGCAGGTGGTGGGGGTGCTTAACTCGAGTCCCACCCCCGTCCTCAGCATCGACATCCCGAGCGGCGTAAACGCGGATGAGGTGAACTTCACCGGACCGTACGTCCGCGCGGCGAAGACGGTGCAACTCGCCGGACCTAAACGCGCGAGCGCCTTCTATCCGGCGAGGGGCGCGTTTGGTGAGGTTGAAGTTGTTGACATCGGCATCCCGCAAGAGGTGCTGGCGGCGCACTCGAGCCTCACGCTGCTCACGCCCGAACACGTGAGCGAGCACCTGCCGATGCGCTCAAACGATACACATAAGTACAAGGTTGGTACGGTTCTCGTTATCGCGGGCTCCGAGCAGTACTTAGGTGCGGCGGAGATGGCGTGCCGCGCGGCGCTCCGGGCGGGCGCGGGGCTCGTGACGGTGGCGGGCGAAGCGCGCTTCACGAACACGTGGGCGGAGATTATCTTTCAGCCCCTCAAGTGGGACGAGGAGCCCTTGGCGCAACTCGCCGACTTCTCAAACAAACGCGCCCAGGTGCGCGTCATCGGTCCCGGTTTGGACGAACGCGCCGCGCCTCACCTGAGCGAACTCATCGCGCAGAGCGACGTGCCCACCGTGCTCGACGCGAGCGCGTTGACCGGCGGAGAGGCGTGGTTTGGGGCGGTTCGTGAGCACGGGCGCTGTGTGTTGACGCCGCACGTGGGAGAAGCCTCGAGGCTCCTGGAGCGCTCCGCCTCGGAGATTCTGGGGGACCCCGTCCAGGCGGCGCAAGCGCTCGCTGAAAAGAGCCGCGCCGTCGCCCTCCTCAAGGGTGCCTCCACGGTGGTCGCGCTACCAGGCGGACGCGCCGCCGTCACAACGCACGGTCATCCGGGGATGGCGACGGGCGGCTCGGGGGACGTGCTCTCCGGGCTTTTGGGCGCGTGGTGCGCGGGCGCTGAGACGTTAGAAGACCTCTTCGGGCGGACGTGCGCGGCGGCGTTCGCGCACGGCGTAGCGGGCGAGCGCGCCGCGCAGGGGTGGGGCGACGGGCTCATCGCGACGGACCTCATCACGCACTTCGCGGACGTTTGGCAGGATTTGAAGCGCATCAAGTCTGACCTGCCGTGACGGATGCTATGACGGAGCGCATCACGGTTCGCGTGCCCGCAACGAGTGCGAATTTGGGACCGGGCTTCGACTGTTTAGGGATTGCGGTGGGGCTCTACCTCGAGGTCAGCGCCACCTTATCGTCCGAAAACCACCTCATCTACCAGGGTGAGGGTAGCGTGTCCGACACACCCGACAACCTCATCCACAGAGGCTTTCGGGCGGTCTACGCGGCATCAGGGGAACGTGCGCCCTGCGTGCAGTTGGAGGCTCACAATCCCATTCCACTGGCGAGAGGGCTAGGCTCCTCGTCAGCCGCGCTCGTCGCGGGCGCGGCTTTAGCGGACACAATGATAAGCGAGAGGACGGGCGAGCGGCTGGGGCGAGACGGCGTGTTTCAGCTTACCGCCGACATCGAAGGGCACCCCGACAACGTCGCCCCGGCGGTCTACGGCGGCTTCACGGTGAGCGCGCGGGCGGAGGGGGGCTATCTCTGCCAAACTTTACCTCTGCCGAGCGACTGGCGCTTCAGCTTCGCCGTGCCCGACTTCGAACTCTTGACGAGCGAGGCGAGAGCCGCCTTGCCCGCGAGTTACGCCCGCGCGGACGCTATCTATAGCGCGAGCCGCACCGCCCTCTGGACCGCTGCCGTCGCCCTCAACAAGCCCGAACTGCTGCGCGTCGCCGCGCAAGACGTGCTCCACGAGCCCTACCGCGAACCGCTCATTCCGGGTTTAGCCGAGTGTCGACAGCGCCTCTTAGAGGTAGGCGCAAGCGCCGCCTTCCTTTCGGGTGCAGGACCGACGCTCGCGGCGATCAGCTTGGGCGAGGTGACGCGAGAGGTCAGGCGTGAGATGCAAGCCTTTGTGAACGGGGGGCAGGTGTTGGGGCTCGAGCCGAGTGGAGGCTACGTTCTGAGCAATGAGCAATGAGTTGAAAGCAATGAGTCTAAAGCTTTTCACTCATTGCTCACCGTACCGTTTGCTTCGCAAAAACTAACGTACACCAGCTCGACTGGATTGCTTTTAACTTTTCACTGCCTTTAACACCTTAAATTGTCCGTTCACCGCCAATGTTTCGAATGACGCCCACCGTGCCAAGTCCCGTTCGTAAGGGAGCGCCTTGTTTGCGACGAGCGTAAGGGTTCCGCCGGGGCGCAAGTGCGCGTGAGCAGCGGCTAAAAAGGCGCGCGGCACATCCATCACGACTTGCTTACCGATGTGAAAAGGGGGGTTCATCAGCACGGTGTCGAACATTTCGTCCTGAATTTTCGAATCGACATCGGAGTGCAACGCGCGCACGTCCAAGCCGTAGCGCTCAGCGTTTCGGTAGGCGCTGCGCACGGCGAGCAAATCGTCGTCTAATGCCGTTACCGACGCGCCCTCGAGCGAGGCTTTGAGGGCTAGAAGCCCGTAGCCGCAGCCGAGGTCTAGGACGCGCTTTCCCGATAGGGGAGAGAGGTTTGAGGTTTCGAGCAAAAACGCCGTGCCAGGGTCGAGCTTGCCCGCTGCGTAAATCCCTGGAAACGCCTCTACATTCAGCCCTGCAACCTCGAAGGCTAAGGGCTGCACCTCTTCTCTATCCTCTCGGTCAGTGACCTCTTGTTTAATGGCTCGAGAAAGCCGCCACCCACCCTCTTTTGCGATGACCTTGCTGCTGCCAAAAAGCGCTGCCGCCCGCTTTTCGTAACGCTTCGCGCCCCCGTCTTTGTGCATCACGAAGTAGGCGACGCCGCCCTGCTTTAGGGCGGCGTGCGCCCCCGCGAACTCGGCGAGAACCCTCGCCGTTCCCTTGTCCGTTTGAGGTGCGAGGCATACGAGGTCGGTGGATTCAGCGGGAACGTCCCAAGGTGCGCCCGCGACGAGCGTCACAGGTTTGTCCGAGAACGTCTCCTTAGCGCAGCGCAGGGCAGCTCTCGAGCTTTCCACCACGCGCACCTCCCTCGCCCCTTGCCTGAGCGCCGCCAACGCTACGAACCCCGCGCTGCCCGTCAAGTCGCTCACCTTGTCGGCGGAAAGGTCCGCTTCCTTCGCTAATAAGGTCGCGCCCGCCGGAACGTCAGGGTAGCCGCGCACGCCCTTTTTCGTTACGTAGCGTCCGTTTTGGAGGGGATGGGGCTCGAGGCGGTGGTAGTCGCGCAGGACTTCAGAGAACGTCACCCCGCCAGTTTACCAGAGATTGAGAGCGTGTCAGCTAGCCAGCAGGTGAGGTTTTTCTGACCCGCTGAAATGCTGACTTGCTGATAGGCTCCCTTAACATAGCAGGTATCATCTGGTCAGAGACACTCTCACTTTATGAAACGCTGTTTAGCACGCACTTTAAGGGATGAAATTCCGCTAGCTCTGCGAGCTGAGACCTGCGTTCAACTATCTCAGTGTGTCGTGGAACTGCTAACAGTAAAAGCTTATTCTGACTGATAGACTTACGGCGTGATTATTTTAGGCATCGACACCTCTTGTGACGACACGGGCGTTGGCGTCGTCAGAAACGGTGAGGTCATCGCCAACGTCATCGCCTCGCAGACTGCGCTGCACGCGCCCTTCGGCGGCGTCATGCCCGAGCAGGCGAGCCGCGAGCACCTCTCGGTCATTGGCGAGGTGGTGCGGCGCGCCTTGGCGGAGGCGGGTGTCGCGTTAGACGATGTCACCGCCGTCGCCGCGACGTATGGTCCCGGACTCGTCGGGGCGCTCTTGGTCGGTCTGAACTACGCCAAAGCGTTGGCGTGGGCGCGGGAGTTGCCCTTTTTACCCATTCATCACCTCGAGGGACACATCGCCTCGAGCCTCGGCTCAAATGGGGGCAGCGTGCAGCCGCCCTTTCTCTGCCTCATCGCTTCGGGCGGACACACGAGCCTCTTCGATGTAAAGGCGTGGGGCGCGTACGCCGCGCTCGGGCACAGCCGCGATGACGCAGCGGGTGAAGCCTTCGACAAGGTGGCGCGGCTTCTGGGGCTCGGCTATCCGGGCGGACCCGCGCTGAGCCAACTCGCCGAAGCGGGTGACGCGCACGCGGTAAACTTCACCGTGCCGCTGCGCACCCAAACGGGCTTCGACTTCTCGTTTAGCGGGCTTAAAACGGCGGTCTCGGTCCTCCTGCAAAAGCAACCCGAGATAGAACGCGCCGACGTCGCGGCGAGTTTCGAGCGCGTGGCGGTGGAGAGCCTGGTCAGCGTGACGCTCCGGGCGGCGCAGGCGGCAGGGCACAGGCGGCTCGTCGTCGCGGGCGGTGTGGCGGCGAACCGGCGGTTGCGTGAGCGGCTGGCGGAAACGGCGCTGGAGGTGCACATGCCGCCCCTCTCACTGGCGACGGACAACGGCGCGATGATTGCGCTCGCGGCGCACGAGCGGTTGCGTGTGGGGCTGGCTGAGCCCCTATTCAGCTCCCTCAGCCTCGCTGTAGATGCAGTTCCTTACGCGCCGCTCGCCACGGTTGCTCTCGGCGAACGCGCCAAAGCCCGCTCGTAAGCCTGCGTGTAGAGCGGCACCACCTCGTTCTCGCTGAAGCAGTCCGTCGCCCTCGAGCGCGCCGCGTGGCTCATGCGCGCGTGCAGCGCGCTATCTGTAAGGAGCTTCAAGGACGCTTCCGCCATCGCCGCGACGTCTTTGGGCGCGCAGAGAAAGCCCGTCTCGCCGTCCACGACGACTTCGGGTATACCGCCAACGCGACTCGCGACGACGGGCACGCCCGACGCCATCGCCTCTAACGCCGCCAAGCCGAACGACTCCTCGGTGCTCGGCAGCAAGAAGAGGTCGCTGATCGCGAAGATGTCCTCGACGCGCGGGAACGAGCCCAAGAAGGAGACGCGCCCGCCGATGTTGAGTTCGGCGGCGAGCGAGAGCGCCTTTTGCCGCTCGGGACCGTCGCCCACCATCAGCAGCCGCGCGCCGACCTCTTCCGCGACGCGCGCGAAGGTGCGGACCACGTCGTCCACGCGCTTGAGCGGACGAAAGTTGGAAACGTGGACGACGAGTTTTTCGTCGGGGTGGGCGTAGCGCTGGCGCAGCTCCTTGGGTCCTTGCGGTTTGAAGCGGGCGTGGTCCACCGCGTTCGGCACGACCATGATGTCGCGCTTCACGCCCATCTCACTGCGCGTGTAGTCCGCCAGATACTGACTGACGGCGGTGACGACGTCGGAGCGTTCGATGGAATACTGCGTGGCGCGCAAATAGGCGCGGTCTAGCCCAACCAGGGTAACGTCTGTGCCGTGCAGCGTCGTCACGACGACGGGTTTGGGGTCCGCGTGGACCATGTCTCGAGCCATCACCGCCGCCGCCGCGTGCGGGATGGCGTAGTGCGCGTGGATGACCTCGACGCCGTACTCCTCAATCACTTCAGCGAGCTTCGACGCTTCCGCCAAGGTGGTTAGGGGCGCGTCGAAGAGCGGGTAGGACATGCTCTCCACCTGGTGATAGTAGACGTTCGCCTGCCCCGACTCAGTTAGGCGGAAGGGCACGCGGTTGGCGACGAAGTGGACGCTGTGTCCCATCTTGGCGTAGCAGAGCCCGAGTTCGGTGGCGACGACGCCGCTGCCGCCCGCGCTGCTGTGGAGGAGTACCGCGATGTTCATATCAACCTCTCGAGAAGATGCCTCTGGGACACTGCATTTGCTTTATAAGTGTTCACTTTCTGTAGTGTAGGACGGGGCGAAGAGGTGGCGCGTCTCGAGGCTTACCCAGACAGTTCGCAGCACGTGGGAGGCGTGTAGAGCGCCTAGATAGTAGTGCCGAAAATGTCTAACGCCTATAGAACTTCTAAAAGCTGCCAATAAAAGTCGCGAGGGCGACTCGAGAGCCGAAACCAGTTCACTTGCGCTGGATAAATAGAAGCTCGAGCCTTACTCTTGCTCCTCGCTGCCTACGTCCCGCTTCTTCACCTCAGGCTTATTGCCCCGCCTGTACATATAAAACGTCGCCCCTGCGCCCCCCAGTAGGCCGAGCCCCAAGCTCAAAAAGAGCGGCGCGCCGAACGCGAGGAGTCCGATAAAGAGCAGCGCCACCGCGCCAATTCCCCAGAGCATCGCATCTTCAAAATCCATAGCTTTATGCTGAGCGTTCACGTGAAGAGGTGCAAGTGAAGGCGCTACATTGTTTTGAGCGACGAGGAGTGAGCAACGAGCAATGAGTCTTAAGAGGTTCACTCGTTGCTCATTGCTTTCAACTTTATAATGACGTAACCCCGCAAGTCGTTCATGAAACAGACCCACTACAAGATATTGACATTCTCACACCAAGAAGCTCACTATAGGGGTATGAATCAGCGTCAGATTGACCTTGCCCTCCTCGCCGGAATCGGCGTCTTGCTCGTCGCCATCTTAGTGCTCGCCCTGAGCGCCGCGCCTATGCGGGGTGGCGGGGCGGCGGACAACCCGCCGGGCGCGGAGCAAACTGCGGATGACGAGGTGATTCCTTCAGAGGATGCGTCGGGGAACCAGGCGGAGCAGCCCGGAGCACCCGGAGAAACTGTACAGGGAGAAACCGCACAGAACGAATCCTCAGAAGAGGTCGGCGGCGAAGAGGCACTCTCAGAAGAGGTCAGCGCGGTCGACGTGACGCCTGACGAGGCGAGCGCCGGTACGTCTGCCGAGGGAGACGTAGAGGGCAGCGCAGCAGATAGCGCAGCGCAAGCAGAAGGCGGCTCGAGCGAGGACGCTGCGCAAGTAGACGCTGAGCCTGCGCAAGATGCCGAGGTGAGCGCGGAGGAGGCGCAAGCGGGCGACGCTGCGACGCAGACCGAAGTGGCAACCTCTTCGGAAGAGGTACAAGCTGCCCCGGTAGGCGCAGTCAACCTTAACCGTGTCGGTTTCGCGTTCATCACCGCCGAGTCGGGTGCGTGCAGCATCCCCTTGCAGCCCTGGCGTCAAGTCGCGGTGAGCCGTGACCTCTTGGCGCAGTACGGTTGCGGCGCGTTAATCACATTAGACTTAGCAGATACCGTAAACGGCAACCAACAAGTCACCGCGCAGATCGCCGACACGATGAATCCGAGCTTCGAGCGCACCGTAAATATCTTTGTAGGGGAGGAAGAGCCCGCGCTCGAGTACGGCATCACCACCGGTACCTTGCAGAGCACCTCACCATAGAGAAGTTGACAGGACTGAGAGAAAAGGACTGAGGTCAAGGGCCTTTCTCTCAGTCCTTAGTCCTTTTCTCTTTCCTCTTTCCTCTTGTATTCTGTCCCTATGCGCCGCTTCACTGCCCAAGGCACCAACACGGGCTTCGCCTGCGTCCACTGCGGGCGCGACGTGCCGCCCCTCGCCAACGGCTCGTACCGCAACCACTGCCCGCACTGCCTCTATTCGCTCCATGTAGACGTGTTTCCCGGTGACAGGGCGAGTGACTGCGGCGGTATTTTGGAGCCCGTCAACGTGGACTACAGCGGCAAAAAAGGCTGGATTATCGTCCACGAGTGTCAAACATGCGGCGACGTGCGGCGCAATAAAGCTGCGCTAGACGACGCGGCGATGCCCGACGATTACGACGTACTCTTGGACCTCAGCCAGCGAAAGTAAGAGGTACACAGACGGGACACTGAAGAGGTATGGCTTTAAGCTGAAAGCTAGGTTCTATTGACTCTTTAGCCCATTTGTTGCGATTTTTGCCGTCTAGCACGGGAGTAGTCATTATTCAGAATTTAGTAGTCAGGAGCTTGCGAACTGTTCTCACTTATCGCGTCTGTCACGAAATCAAATAGTTTTCTCGAAGCGCAAATGTCAACCCCGCCTAGATTGCGTCAATAATTCGACCTCGAGGCGACGCGAGAAGACACCTATACAATGCGGACCTTTTAGGTCTTTGCTTTTCCTTCCAACTTCTCACTTCCTACTCCCAGCTTCTACATTCGCCGCGAACCTCAGGTTGAAGAGACGCAAATCGTCAACACCTCGCACTTCCGAAAGGACCCCTCATGGCTTACGCCCCGCCTAAAGTCGAGACGCTCGAGCTGATCCACCAAAACGCCGCGCTGCGCGTTACTCTGAACCGCCCCGATGTGCTCAATGCCCTCTCTTTGGACCTCTTGGGCGAACTACGTGACGCCTTGCAAGAGGCGGCGGAGGCGGACGACGTTCGCGCCGTTCTCCTCACGGGCGCAGGGCGCGGCTTCTCGGCGGGCGCAGACCTCGCCTCGACGCCGCTAGACGGCCACTTCGAAGACCTCATCGAGACCTACTACAACCCCGTCGTGAGGGCGATTGCGACGATGCCCAAACCTGTTATCGCAGGCGTCAACGGCGTGGCGGCGGGCGCGGGGATGTCTCTGGCGCTCGCTTGTGACACGCGCCTGCTTTCGTCCTCCGCCGCTTTCGCGGTGGGCTTTACGGGCATCGGTCTGGTGATGGACGCCTCGGCGAGCTACTTCTTGCCGCGTTTAGTCGGCAGAGGACGCGCCTTTGAACTCACCTATAGCGGGCGGAAGGTGGGCGCAGAGGAGGCGCTCAGCTTAGGTTTAGGCGAGCAGATCGTTCCGGCGGAGGACTTCGCGCAGACCGCGTGGGAGCTGACGCAGCGCTTGGCACAAGGTCCAACGAAAGCCTTCGCTATGGTGAAAGAGGAACTGAACGCCTCGGCGCATCAGGGCTTGGAGGCGCAGCTTGGGCTCGAGGCGAAACTCCAAGAGGTCGCCTCGAATACCGCCGACGTGCGCGAAGGGGTGAGCGCGTTTAGAGAGAAGCGTGCGCCCAACTTCAAGGGCGAGTAGCGCCGCGTTTATCTAATGCCCAACCTCATCTTTTATAACGGCACGGTGTTAACAATGGACCCCGACAAACCGCAAGCGAGCGCTCTAGCCGTGCGCGGCGAGCGCATCTTGGCGGTGGGCGGCGAAGAGGTCTTAGACCTCGCGCATAAAAACACTGAGCGTATTGACTTAGAAGGGCGCTGCCTCCTACCTGGCTTTCACGATAGCCACGTTCACCTCACGCAGCACGGCTTAGAGTTGGATAGGCTGCATCTACAAGGTACGCTGACGCTGGAAGAGGCGATGACGCGAGTCGCGGAACGCGCTAAAGCGTCGCCCACCGGCGTGTGGATTTTGGGCTCCGGCTTCTCCATGAGCCGTTGGGGGGTCTCGAGCCTAGACAAAGCCGAGCTAGACCGCGCCGCGCCGCACCACCCCGTCTTTCTGCAGTCGCAAGACCACCACAGCGCCTGGGCGAATACGCGAGCGCTGGAGCTTGCGGGCATCCACGCGGGCACGCCTGACCCTAAGAGCGGCACGGTGGTGAGAAAGGACGGCGAGCCGAGCGGCTTGCTCTTAGAGCGGGCGGCGCACCTGGTTTCAGATATCATCCCCGAGCCGAACGACGCCGAACTCGCCGACGCGCTCCGGCGGAGCGGGGAAGATTTAGCACGCTTAGGCATCACGACGGTTCACCACATGGCGTACGAGCCGACCTCTTATTGGCGGCAGTTGGCGCTGCAAGCGAGCCGCGAGGACTTTCCGGTGCGCGTGTGGGCGTGTATCCCGCAAGAGGACGCCGAACACGCTGCCGCGCTCGGTCTAGCGACGGGGCAAGGCGGGTCTCGCTTTATGGTGGGCGGCGCGAAGTTCTTCGCGGACGGTGCGCTAGGCAGCATGACGGCGTGGGTGCTGGAGCCTTACGCAAATACGAACAACTACGGTGTGAGCGTCCACGACGCGGAGGTTCTGGCGGAGCGCCTACCCCTTGTTTTGGAGGCTGGGCTCACCCCCGTCGTTCATGCGATCGGCGACGCGGCGAACCGCACGGTCATCCATGCGTTCGAGCGGACGCGCCCGCAATGGCAGGAGCAGGGGCTCAGACCGAGGCTCGAGCACGCCCAACACCTCCACCCCGATGACCTCTTGCGCGCGGGCGAGCTGGGTCTCGTGACCTCACTGCAGCCCTATCACCTCGTCTTCGACGCGCCGCAGATTCGTGAGTGGTTGCCGGAGCGTTCGAGCGGCGCGTACGCCATGAAATCTCTTTTAGAAGCGGGCGCACACCTCGCGCTCGGCTCGGACACGCCCGTCGCGAGCCCCGACGTGAGGTTAGGGCTCCGCGCCGCCTGCACCCGTGCGGGCGTAGACGGTGTATTCAATCCGTCCGAATGTCTGACGCCCGCCCAAGCGCTCGCGGGCTACACGTCCGGCGCGGCTTACGCCCTTTCGCGCGAACATCGTTCGGGGGTGTTGCGCGGAACGTTCGACGCGGATGTGGTGGTGCTTTCAGCCAACCCGCTAGAGACTCTGGACTTCAGCGTTGACGGAACGATGCTAGCTGGAGCTTGGACGAAGCCGCTCGAGTAAAGGGGTGAGCAGGGCTTCGTCCGCTCTGCTGCTCCGGGTGTGCACAGCGGTAATTTTTGTGAAAGTGGTCCGGGCGTGCGCTCAGCGCAGTCTGAAATCCTCGCGGCTGACCCTCTGGGCTAGCATGACCTCTCGCCCTACCTTGCTCTGCTGCTTGTCTCTGTACATTTCGCTGTCCGCTTTTTTGAGGAGAGTGCGGAGCGTGCTGCCCGCTTGCGGAAACTGCGCGACGCCGACGCTCGCAGCTAGGCGCACCTCTTCGCGCTCCAGCTTGAAAGGAGCTTCCAGGCACGCGGCGTAGCGTTCGGCAACTTGCTTGATACTATTGGTATAACCACTATGCGCATAACCGCTGTGAGGGTGGACCTCGAGTAAGCAGACGAACTCGTCGCCGCCGAGCCGCGCTAAGAGGTCACTCGCCCTCATCTGCCGCTTGAAACGCGCCGCCACTTCGACGAGAAGCTGGTCGCCCGCGTCGTGACCTAGCGCGTCGTTGACGCTCTTAAAGCCGTTTAGGTCGATGTAGAGAAGCTGTAACTCGCGGGCGTGCCGTTTCGCCGAGGCGATCATCTGCGCGGCGCGCTCAAAAAAGGCGTGGCGGTTGGGCAAGCCGGTCAGCGCGTCGGTGTAGGCGACGCGCTCCATCTCCCGCTCGAAACGTCGGCGGCTCGTCATATCCAGGTGTGAGATGAGCGCGCCGCCCGTCTCGAGCGGCTTGATGTGCGTAACGAACCACTTCTCGCCCGAACTCGTGGGGCAGGCGTACTCGAGCACGAACTGCTCGCTCGCGCCCTCTAAAACGTCGTGAAGACCCCGGTAGATTTGCTCCGCATACACCGAATCCGCGCCCCGCGCCTCTCTGCACACGTTGAGGTAGTCCGCGCCGCGCTGCGCGTGGAGGGGCGGACACTCCTCAGAGAAGCGCTCCCACGCGCTATTCGCATAGGTGATGACGCCCTTTTCGTCCAAGAGCGCAATCTGCTGCGGCACTGCGTCGAACGCCTCGAGGAGCATTCGGGCCTCTATGTGAGATGCTGCGTCAGTCGGCACGGCTTTCTTCCTCCTCTCTGGCGTTTCGTCCAAGCGTCTATCAAGCAGTTCGTCAAGCACGCGGTGGCGTTGCCTCTAATTCGTTTAGATTATCGCTACGCGCGCTTCATCTCTAGGTACAGATATACTTACTACCCTAGTATGTGAGAGATTGCGCAAAGCGTTATATTTGTCACATCAACTGAGTTTCGGTGAAGAGGGAGTGCTTAGAGCGAACGAGTAGAAAGCCGCTCCGAAGCTCTCGGCCTCCCCGCGCGTTGCGCGCTCGCTTAGTGGACATTTGCGTAGGCTAAAAAATACTCCTCATGACCTCCCACCTGGTCCGCCAATACTCTAAGCTTTAGGGCTTCTTCTCTTCGGCGTTCTAGAAAGAGGATTCGGTAACGCCGCACCGGTACCGTGTCCGCCACGTTTACGGGGGCTGGAACGCGCCGGGGCGCTGGGCTATACTCGAGCATGTCACTCACCGCTCCTGTCCATCTAGAGTCGCTCTTAGAACGCTCGAGGCGCGCCAGTCGCAGCTTAGCTAGCGCCAAGCGCAACGCCGCCTTAGAAAGTATCGCCGCCGCCCTCCTAACCCACGCCGAGGCTATCCTGAGCGCCAACGAAAAAGACGTCGCCGCCGAGCGCAGAAAAGGCACCTCCGACGCGCTCGTCGACCGCTTGACGTTATCTCGAGCCCGCCTCAAAGACATCGCCGACGCGGTCCACCTCGTCGGCGCGCTGCCTGACCCCTTGCGCCGCGTGTTGGACGGCTGGACGCTCCCCAATGGGCTGCGCGTCCAGAAGGTCACGGTCCCCTTCGGCGTCATCGGGATGATCTACGAGTCGCGCCCGAACGTGACCGTAGACGCCGCCACGCTCGCGCTCAAAGCGGGCAGCGCCGCCGTGCTGCGCGGCTCCGCCAACGCGCTGGAGAGCAACCGCGTCATCGTGGACACCATGCGCCGCGCTCTGGCAGAGGCCGGCTTGCCCAAAGACGCCGTTCAACTCATCGACTCGCCCGACAGGGCGCTCGTGACCGAGCTTTTAGAGGCGAGGGGCAAGGTGGATTTGGTGATCCCGCGTGGCGGCGCGTCCCTGATCAACCACGTCGTGCAAAACGCCAAAGTCCCGGTTATCGAGACGGGCGTCGGCAACTGCCACATTTTCGTGGACGCTTTGGCAGACCTGGAGAACGCGAAAGATATCGTCATCAACGCGAAGGTGCAGCGCCCCGGCGTATGCAACTCCGTGGAGACGCTTTTAGTACACGAAGAGGTGGCGAAGACGTTCTTGCCGAGCGCGCTCTCGGCGCTCAGCGAACTCGGCGTCACCCTGAGAGGATGCGAGCGGACGCAGGGGCTCTACCCCCGAGCGAGCGCCGCCACCGAAGCCGACTGGGAGACGGAGTATTTGGACCTCGAGCTAGCCGTCAAAGTCGTAGACAGCGTAGAGGACGCCATCACTCACATCAACCGCTACGGCTCTCAGCACAGCGAAGCCATCCTCACCAAGTCGGTTGAAAACGCCCGACGTTTTGGAGACGAGGTAGACGCGGCGGCGGTCTACGTAAACGCCTCGACGCGCTTCACGGACGGATTCGTCTTCGGTTTCGGCGCGGAGATAGGCATCTCGACGCAGAAACTCCACGCGAGGGGTCCGATGGGGTTAGCGGAGATGGTGACGCACAAATATCTGATTGAAGGGGAGGGGCAAATCAGGAGTTAGCGCTCAACTAACCCCCGAACGCTCTCCATAATCTATGCTTGGGATAGCACTCTGTGTCCTCGACACGGGTATCCCTAACCGTAAAATAAAGTAGGTATCACCCTTCAGTGTACGCGCCGCTCTGTCCGCTAAGCGCGTCTCTGCGTAGGTGATACCTATTAGGGTGGCGGAGAGAGAGGGATTCGAACCCTCGGTGCAGGTTACCCCACACACACGCTTTCCAGGCGTGCTCCTTAAACCGCTCGGACACCTCTCCGGGTATAGCAGGTATCATCTGGTCAGCGCCAATCTCACAATGTAGAACATCGCTTAGCTCTCACATCAAGAGATGATATCTGCGTGGTACAAGCTCAGTGGCTACAGTGAGCCTATGTGAGCAATAGAGTGTAGCAAGGTTTTGGGGGGTAGGTCAATAAAGGAATAGCAATGAGCAACGAGCAATGAGTTGAAAGTGAAAAACCTTTAGGTTGCACTCGTTACTCACCGTACCGTCCAGCTCGACTGGATTGCTTTCAACTCATTGCTGCTTCCCACATAACATACCCTCAAGAGGTCACTTCTTAAAATGAAGGCAGTAAAGGAGTTTTTATGTTTAGAGACCGAGTGGTCAACTTAGACAGTACCGAAGCAACCGAGGCGTTTTTGCAGCGCTACCCCACCAGCGTGATCTTCAAGGCGGGCACGTGCCATAAGACGATGCAAGGGTTCGGGTTTGTGCAGGAGAAGCTGGAGCCGCGCGAAGACCTTATGGTCGGGCTCATCCGTGTGGTGGAGGCGCGTCCGGCGAGCAACCTCATCGCGGAGCGTACAGGCATCGTCCACCAGTCGCCGCAAGTCATTCTGTTCAAAGAGGGCGAAGCGGTCTTCGACGTGGACAACTGGAACATTACGCCTGAAGTGCTTGACATGGGTTTCGAGCAAGTGCCGCCGAGTGGTGAAGTTGTTGGGAACGTGGAGAAAAGCTCGAGCGACTTAGGTCCTTACAAGCAAGTCTTGGAGCAATACTTAGCAGGCGTCATAGACTACCGCCAGTTCGAGTACGCTTACACGACGATGTTTCGCGACGACGCGAGCTTGCGCTCCCGCGAAGAGGTCGAGGTCTTGGGCTCCATCTTCGGCGACGTGGACCGCCACGTAGAGATGCATATGATGATGGGCGGGCGTTCGAACAGCGACGCGGTGCGCCAGCGGGCGGAGGCGGCGTATCAGAAGTTGCAAAACCTCTAACAATTAAGCTTATATTTTGAAGAGGTGATAAGTCACCTCTTCTTTTTTTGATCAACTCGGCAAGAGGTAGAGCACCAACATAATCGCCGCAAGTGAACCAACCGTTGTCGCCACGACGGTCCGCGCCACCCCTTCGTAATCGCCTTTCACCTCTACGGCGACGACGAACATCGTGACAGCGGCGGGCATCGCGGCGCTTAGCGTCAGTACATTCAAATCTAAACCGCGCAAACCGATGAGCCAGCCCACCGCGTAAGCGATAAAGGGTCCGATGACGAGCCGCAGCCCTGACGCTCTGAGCGCCGACGCCCCCACGCCCCACACCCACGAGCGGCGCATCTGCAGCCCGAGCGAGAGGAGCATCACGGGAATGGCGGCGTCACCTAAGAGGGACACACCTCTTGCTGCGCTCGTTGGCAACTCCCAGGCGAAGAGAGTAAAAGCGAGACCTGCGAGCGTCGCCCAAATCGGCGGCAGCTTGAGCGCGTCTAATAGCCTCGAGCGCAAACTCTCCCCGCTTCCCGCTAAAACGGTTGGTCCGACGACGAACATCAGTACGAGCGAGAGCATGAAGATGACCACGGCGCGCTCGAGCCCCGCCTCCCCATACGCAAAGAGTGTGATCGGCAAGCCCATATTTCCCGTATTGCCAAAGAGACTCGTTACGATGACGCCTCTTGTTTGCGCCCCGCTCAAGCCAACCGAGCCGAGCGCCGAGACGACGCCTAGTGCAATGAGGTAGAGCAGATACCCGAGCGAGAGTAAGGACGCCGACGAGAGGGTTAAAGAGGTGTTTGCCACCGCGTTAAAGACGAGCGCCGGAATCATGAAGTAGACTGTGAGGCGCGTAAGGGTAGGAAGATGGAGTTCGGGGAAGAGTTTATCAGCGTACGCGCCTAAAGCGATGAGGAAGAAGGCGGGTAGGGTGGCGTTGAGGGCAGTTTGGATGGCGTCCACGAGTTCAGTCTACAGCCCACGGAGACACAAAAAGGCGCAGGGGTGATTCATGAATCACCCCTACATCAGCGCTGTATAGCAATTAACATAAGTACTGATTGGAATAGCGCAAGTATCATTCTCAAATGTGCGTGCTACACGGTGTTCTACATCGTGAGAGCGTCTCAAACCAAATGATACTTGCTATATTATCTCAGTTCGAATATGGCACAGTGTAAAGGCGGGTTTCAAACCCGCTCCTACGAAGCAATGCAAATTAAGTCAGGTAATTACAAACCCGATAACTCGTAATTCAGCGCCGTGAACGACTCCCACTCTTCGGGCACGTCCTCTTCCGGGTAAATGGCTGAGACCGGGCAGGCGGGCACGCACGCGCCGCAGTCGATGCACTCCTCGGGGTGGATGTAGAACTGGTCGTCGGCTTCGTAGATGCACTCGACGGGGCAGACGTCCACGCAGGACTGGTCTTTCACGCCGATGCAGGGCTCGCAGATGATGTGTGGCATAGCGCCTCCTCTTCCTCTATTGAAAGGTGCTCTTAGGACTGGGTGCTGTGGCGGGGCTCACGGTTCTAACGAAAATCTTAGCGGATACGCTCATTGAGCGACGCTCTGAGTGTCTAAGGCGTCTCGAGCTTGAGTGTACCCCTTTTGCGGCCCGCGTGAAGCGAAAAGTACACCTGCTAGAATCGTCGTAATGAGGACGAACGCGGTCAGCGCTAAAAAGGGAATCGTGATGAAGCCCAACCAGTTGATATAAGCGACGTTGCAAGGCACCCCGACGCGGCACAGCTCAGGCGCGCCGAAGCCCGGAATCTTCTGCTCCATGTAGTGAAACATCGCCACGCCGCTACCCAGTATTGTAAAAGGCAGCGCGTAAGGGACGACATTTCTGTCTTGGCGGTAGCTCGCGATGCCTAAAAGGATGACGAGCGGGTACATCAAAATGCGCTGGTACCAGCAGAAGTTGCAGGGCACAAACGCGCGTACCTCGCTGAAATACAAGCTGCCTACCATCGCGACGATGGCGATCAGCCAAGCAGCGTAGAGCCCGAAGTCCCTGAGAAAGCGCGTCAGCGTCATCTCGCTAGTTGGTCTGCCCCAGCGCGCTCTGCACCGCCGCACTGACCGAATTGAAGTCGGGTCTCTCGACCTTTTCACCGTTGACGTAGACAGACGGCGTGCTATTCACGCCCGCTGCTGAGCCCATGCGCGACTCCGCCTCGACGCGGTCCGCGTAACGCCGCTCGTCGATGCAGGTGCGAAGTTCGTCCGCGTCAACGCTCGGCAAATTCTGCCTGGCTAAACTCGTGAGCAGCTCAGGTGTCGCCCACTCTTGGCTCTCTGGACCCTGCGAACGGAAGATGAACTTTTTGTAGTCCCAGAACGCGGCTTCGTCCTGCTCGTAAACGCATTCGGTGGCAATGGCAGCGGTGGTGGAGTCTGGACCTAAGAAGGGAAAGTTGACGAAGAAAACTTCCGCCTGACCGCTGTCGACAAGCTGACGCTCGATCTGCGGAAAGACGCTCTGCGTGAAGCTGCCGCACGCGGGGCACTTAAAGTCTTCAAAAAGCGCGATCTGGACGGGCGCGCCCTCTTGACCTAAGCTCGGCTGATTCGAGAGGTCGAGATTGCCGTTGGCGCTCACCTCGCTGCTCTGTCCGCTGCCGAACTGAACGTAAACAATGGCGGCGATGATCAGGACGATGAGCCCGATGGCGGTGTATGCGGTGAGTTTCTGCGTAGATGAGTTCATGGGTGAGTTCGTCTCCTCAATTGATTCTAATGACATTACGTCTAGTGACATTACACAGTGCGGCGCGAACGCCCGCTAGTGGCAAATGTCTCTCTAGTCTGACGCTTCGGCGTCTCCTCAACTCAATGTACGATACAAAACTCTGAGATTAAAAGGTAAGCGGTGTAAAACATGGCGGGTTTAACGAAGTTCACATCGGAAGGCGGAGTAGTCAGTAGCTAGAATCCAGAAGTCAGTAGGTTTCGTGCCGAGTTCGATAGATAAGTTCTTCTGCCTCCCGCCACCTCTTCACATTAAAACCTGAGCAAAGAGAAGCCGTTACACTACCTTATGTCTCCTTCGCACATGTCCTCTTCACAGCCTATCTGCTACGGCGTCATCGGTTGCGGTGACATCGCGCTGCGTGAACATCTGCCCGTGCTCCGTTCACTCCCCGACGCGGAAGTTGTTGCCATAACTGACCTTTTGCCCTCCCAAAAGCAACTGGCTGAGGAGGTTTTAGGTCATCCGGTGGACTTTCACAGCGAAGTGAATGAGGTGTTGGCTAGGAGAGACCTGGACGTTATACTCATCGCTACCCCAAACGACAGCCACGCAAAGTTGGCAGCGGCGGCACTCCGCGCGGGCAAACACGTCTTTTTGGAGAAGCCGATGGCGACGACGCGGAAAGAAGCCGAAGACCTCGTGGGCGTGCAAGAAGAAACGGGTTTAGCCCTGCAAGTCGGCTACGTCTTTCGCTACTCACACCTCTTCCAGCGGATGAAACAGATGATTGATGAGGGAGCCGTTGACACGCCGCGCCTGGCGTACTGTCATGAGTTCCGCCGCCCTTTACCCGCTGCGTGGCGCTACCTCTCCTCGAGAACAGGCGGCGTGTTCGCCGAAAAAAACTGCCACCACTTCGACCTGTTCAACTGGTTTTTGGGTCAGCGCGTGGTGGCGGCGTCGGCGTTTGGCACGCAAGCGCTTATTCGAGACGGGACGACTGTGACCGACATTATCGGCAAGCGGTGGCGTGTGGAGAGGACGGACGTTCCTGACAACGCGGTTGTAGGGCTCGAGTTCAGTGGCGGCGCACAAGCCACCCTGAGCATCTCCTTCACTGCGCCCTTTCGTCACCGCTTGGAGGTGGGCGTTTTCGGCGACGGGGGCTTGCTCACCGCGCACGAAGACCGTAAGGTGTTGGAGGTGCAAACAGCGGATAAGGTCCAAACCTTTGAGGTGACGCACCCTGAAGGTGTGGAGGAACCTGTCCATCACGGCAGTGTGGCGCAGCACGAGGCGTTCATTAGAGTGGTGCGCGGCGAGGAAGAGGTCTACTGTGACGCGAGAATGGGGTTAGAAGGACTCCTCCCCGCGTTCATGGCACAAGAGGCGTTAGAGCGTGGCGAGGTTATCCGCTCGGAAGGGGGTTAAGAGGTGGCTCGAGTTCTCATCCTCATCGGTCTGGTCTTCGTCGTAGCAGGCGCTCTCTGGCTGCTCTTTCCTAGAGCGCTCAGTTGGTTTGGACAACTACCCGGCGACATCCGCGTTCAACGTGAAGGCTTTTCTCTCTTCGTTCCGCTAACCTCTATGCTCGTCGTGAGCGTCGTGCTAACCTTTGTTATTAATGGACTCGCCTGGTTCGTGCGCAAACTGAGTTAATGAAAGCATGTCTGTACGCTAAGCTAATGTTGTTTTTCTCACATTACAGTATCAATAGGATGTTGAAGGTAATATTAAAACATCTATTAATCCAACGATCAAAGGGGGCAGGCTCGAAGCGCACAACGTCTTGAACATAACGCGAACATAGCGTCTTAAACTCCGAACACCTCTCGACCTCATAAAGGAGAAACATGAATATTCTGCTGTGGATCATCTTAGGCGCAATCGCAGGTTGGGTTGCCAGTCTCATCGTCAAGTCGAATCAGGGCATCTTGCTCGACATAGTCGTGGGCATTGTCGGCGCGTTTGTCGGCGGATTTATCTTCAACGCTTTCGGCGCGTCTGGCGTCACAGGTTTTAATATTTACAGCATTCTAGTGGCGATCGTCGGCGCGGTGGTGCTGCTGTTCATCGTCAAGGCTGTAACGAGCCGAACGTAACTCCAGCTTCGCAAGAGTCCGCTGAGGAGGGGAAACCCTCCTTTTGTTTTTGGCGGTGTACCACGTTTTGTGTAGGGGATTAGGCGAAGACTGTGAGCGAAAGAGATGCATGTTCACATGTACACAAAACGGGACACCTTTCGTTTTCACGTGTTTCACGTGAGCTGTTCTACAAAAGCCGGTTTACCCACCAGAGCACGAGTCCTGCGCGGAGGCTCCAAGCTATGGTGCGCAGCCAATTCGTTAAAACGAGTTCACGGTGCGCCGTTACGTCGAAGCCTTCACCTAAAACCGTGTGGCGCGGAATCTGTAAGAGGTACGTAGAAAACCAGATGACGCCTAGTAGGGCGAGTCCGACGATGACCTCTTGTAGGGAGACCTCTTCGGGACGACGCCAAAGAAGTGCCGCGCCTGTTGCAAGCTCCAAGAGCATCGGCGGTGCGACGACTAAACCCGTCAGCCACGTATGCCGCCCCTCATAGGCGGCAAAGTTCGCTTCGCCCACGCCACTAAAGAGAGGGTAGTGGACGATTTGCACGAACCAGATGACGCCCGTCATGAAGAGCGTCGTGGCGAGGTGTAAGGTAAAAATTAGAGACACACGCTAGTTTATCTCCTCATTCTCCCCTTATCTTATTGAGTTCTTTAGAGACTCGCCAACCGCGTGATTGCAGCTTAGGACAAAGGTTTTGTGTCATAGTGGGGCGTAGAGTAGACACAACTGGCTGTGAGATTGAATTGAGCTGAACCAACCTTACAGATGAACTGAGTAAGCGAAGTCAAGACGAAAAACCGAAACGAGCAGGAGAGGAGACGCAAGTGGCTGACGTAACTAAAAGAAGTGAAAAGCTAGACCCGGAAGAGCACGAGAAGCTCAACGACGTGGAGATGCGCGAGTGGCTCGAGTCCCTAGATTACGTGCTGGAGAGCGCGGGCAAGGAGCGCGTCCAGGAGATTTTGGAGCGCTTGGAGACCCACGCGCACCGCTTCGGCGTGGACATCCCCTTTACGGCGAACACGCCCTACATCAACACCATCCCGGCGGAGGAGCAGCCCGAGTACCCCGGTGACTTGGAGAAAGAGCGCCTGATTCGCAACCTCTTGCGCTGGAACGCGATGGCGATGGTTGTGCGGGCGAACAAGATGTCGGACGGCATCGGCGGGCACATCTCGACGTACGCATCAGCGGCGACGCTCTACGAGGTCGGCTTCAACCACTTCTTCCGCGGGCCCGACGCAGGCTCGGACGCGGACATGGTCTACATTCAGGGTCACGCGAGCCCCGGTATCTACGCGCGGGCGTACTTAGAGTACCGCTACGACGTGGAGCGGCTCCGCAACTTCCGCCGCGAACTCCAGGACGAGCCAGGTTTATCATCGTATCCGCACCCCTGGCTCATGCCGAACTTCTGGCAGTTCCCGACCGTCTCGATGGGGCTCGCGCCGATCATGTCCATCTATCAGGCGCGCTTTAACAACTACCTGGTGGATAGAGGGCTCAAAGAGGAGAACGACGCGAAGGTGTGGGCGTTCTTGGGCGACGGTGAGACCGACGAGCCTGAAACCTTGGGCGCGATCGGCTTGGCGTCTCGAGAGCAGCTCGACAACCTCATCTGGGTCATCAACTGCAACTTGCAGCGCTTAGACGGACCCGTGCGTGGCAACAGCAAGGTGATTCAGGAGCTCGAGGCGAGTTTCCGTGGTGCAGGTTGGAACGTCATCAAAGTCACCTGGGGCGGCAAGTGGGACGAGCTTTTAGAGAAGGATACCAAGGGCGTCCTACTAAAGCGTTTCGAGCAACTCGTAGACGGCGAGTCGCAGCGCTACGCCGCCTACGGCGCGGAAGAGTTGCGCGAAAACTTCTTCAACACCCCCGAGCTGAAAAAGCTCATCGAAGACTGGGACGACGAGAAGTTGGGCAAGCTCAACCGGGGCGGACACGACCCTCGCAAGGTCTACGCGGCGTACAAAGCGGCGACGGAGACCAAAGATAAACCGACCGTCATCCTGGCGCGGACTGTCAAGGGCTACGGTTTAGGCGAAGCGGGCGAGGGTATGAACATCACCCACAACCAGAAAAAGCTCAACGAGGAGGAGATGAAAGCCTTCCGTGACCGCTTCAACATCCCCATCGACGACGACGAGATCGCTAAGTATCCCTTTCACCGCCCTGAGAAAGACTCGGAGTTGTACGAATACCTGACCGAGCAGCGCGGCAAGTTAGGCGGCGGCTTGCCCGCGCGCTCTGTAAAGAGTGAGCCGATTCAAACGCCCGACAAAAAGATTCTAGACGAATTCATGAAAGGCACCGACGGACGTCCGGTTTCTACCACGATGGTCATGGTGCGCGTCCTGGGCAAGTTCCTCCGCGACAAGGAGATTGGCAAGTTCATCGTGCCGATTATCCCCGACGAAGCGCGGACCTTCGGAATGGACGCGCTCTTCCGTCAGATCGGTATCTACGCGCACGCCGGGCAACTCTACGAGCCCGTGGACGCGGACAACCTCCTGTACTACAAGGAGTCGCAGGACGGGCAAATTTTAGAGGAGGGCATCACCGAGGCGGGCTCGATGTCGTCGTTCTTAGCGGCGGGCACCGCGTACGCCACGCACGGTATCAACACGATTCCCTTCTACATCTACTACTCGATGTTCGGCTACCAGCGCATCGGCGACTTCGTCTGGGCAGCCGGCGACATGAAGGCAAAGGGCTTCATGATCGGCGGCACAGCGGGGCGCACCACCTTAGCGGGCGAAGGTTTGCAGCACCAGGACGGTCACTCGCACGTGCTGATGTACGTCGTACCGAACGTGAAGGCGTACGACCCGGCGTTCGCGTACGAACTCGCTACCGTCGTCCGCGAGGGCATCCGCCGCATGTACGAGGAGCAAGAGGACCTCTTCTACTACCTTACCGTGGGCAACGAGAACTACGCGATGCCCGCCGCGCCGGAGCACCTGGAGCGCGAAGAACTCGAGGAGGGCATCCTCAAGGGGATGTACAAGTTCAAGCCCTCTGAGCGCAAACGTTCGAAGCTCAAAGCGCAACTCTTCGGCAGTGGCGCAATCATGAACGAGGTCTTAAAGGCGCAGGAGATGTTGGCGGAAGACTATAAAGTCGCTGCCGACGTGTGGAGCGTGACCTCTTACAAGGAACTCCACGAAGACGCCTTGCAAGTGGAGCGCTACAACCGCCTCCACCCCGATGAGGAGCCCCGCACCTCCTACGTTTACAACAAACTCAAGGACGCCAAGGGCGTGTTCGTCGCCGCCTCGGACTACATGAAAATCCTACCCGACGCGCTTGCCAAGCACCTGCCCAAGCCGATGGTTTCACTCGGTACGGACGGCTTCGGGCGCAGTGAGGCGCGCGAAGAGCTTCGCGACCACTTCGAGGTGGACGCGCGGCACATCGTCGTAGCAACCTTGCAAGCGTTAGCGCAAGAGGGCGACTACGACGCTGAAGATGTCGCTAAAGCTATCGAGGACCTGGGCATCGACCCGGACAAGCGCAACCCGCACATCGCGTAACGCGAACTAAATGAGGTAGACGCCACAATGTCTACCTCTTCATGTTAGGTTTACTGTCACATTGAGGTGGAAGTGCGCAGGTATCATCCTTTAACGTACGCGTTAAGCTCTTTCCATCTTGGCACACGGCTATGACGAGATGATACCTGCTCGAGAGGGGTTCTAGTGGCTACTGAATTCAAACTACCCGACGTCGGCGAAGGCATCGAATCGGGCACTGTCGTCGGCGTGCTCGTGTCAGTGGGCGATAAGGTCGAAGAGGACCAGCCCGTTTTAGAACTCGAGACCGACAAAGCCGTCGTCGAAGTTCCTTCGTCGGTCAGCGGCACGGTCAAAGAGATCAAGGTCTCGGAAAACGACGAGGTCGCGATAGGCGATGTGGTGCTCACCATCGGCGAGCCCGACGAAGACGGGGACGCTGACGGAGATGAGGGTGGAGCCGAGGCGAGCGCTGATGACGGCGCAGATGAAGATGATGCGGACGAAGAGGACAGCTCGGACACGCAGGAAGCTTCTGGCGATGAAGGTTCGGCTACGCAGGAAACCTCGAGCGACGAGAGCGCCGATGATAGCACCTCGGACGACGAAACCTCCGAGAGCGTGGACGAGGAAGAGAAAGACATTCAGCAGGCATCTGACGCGGACAGCGCCGAGGGAGCCCAAGAAGCCCCCGACTCCTACGAAGTCCCCGAAGAGGACAAGCAGACTATCCCCGCTGCCCCCTCCGTGCGGCGTTTAGCGCGGGAGCTGGGCGTCAGCTTACAAGAGGTTTCGGGCTCGGGCGTCGCAGGGCGCATCTCCGCTGAGGATGTGAAGCGCTACGCCGAGGACGGCACGACAAAAGAGGATGCGAAGTCCTCGCAGAAGCAACCGTCACAAGGGCAGCAGCAAGCGCCTTCCGCGCCGCCCCTGCCCGACTTCAGCAAGTTCGGCGAGACCTCCCGCGAGCCCATGAGCGGCATCCGCAAGGCGACGGTGCGCTCGATGAGCACGGCGTGGTCGGTCGTGCCGATGGTCACGCATTTCGACAAAGCGGACATCACCCAGTTCAACGCCATGCGCAAGAAGTACCAGGAGCGGGCGCAAGAGGCGGGCGTCAAACTCACGCCGACCGCGCTCCTCCTCAAGATGGTGGCGGGCGCAGTGAAGAAGTACCCCAAGTTCAACGCGAGCTTAGACACCGAGAACAACGAGGTCGTCTACAAACACTACGTCAATATCGGCGTGGCGGTAGACACCGAGCAGGGTTTACTCGTCCCTGTGATTCGCGACGTGAACAAAAAGGGCATCATCCAACTCGCGTTAGACTTAGACGAGATGGCGGAGAAAGCCAGGGCCCGCAAGCTTGGACCCGACGATATGAAGGGCGGCAACCTGAGCATCTCGAACCTGGGCGGCGTCGGCGGTACGAACTTCACGCCCATCGTGAATCCGCCCGATGTGGCGATTATCGGCGTGTCACGCGGCAGTGTCGAGCCCGTGTGGAACAAAGAAAAAGAGACCTTTGAGCCTAAGATGATGATGCCGATGTCCGTGACCTATGACCACCGCCTCATCGACGGGGCGAACGCGGCGCGGTTTATGCGCCTTTTGTGCGACATCATCGAAGACCCCTTCTTAATGTCGGTTGAGGGATGATTCGCAGTAGATTTTTACCGTAGGTACAGGTAGTTGCGTAGGGGCGATTCATGAATCGCCTCTACGAAGCACCGCCAAGAGGTGCAGAGAACGCGGTAGCGTGTAGAGGCGGATTTTAAACCCGCCTCTACGAAATGGTGTTGAGAGAGGCTCGAGTTTAGGCTCGAGCCCCTCTTTTACCGACTTATCCGTCACTGCAAACTAGCCAAGGTCCGCGTACTCTAAAAGTATGCGGCGTCTTCTTATCGGGCTTTTAGGTGGCGCAACCGGGCTTCTGCCCGTCTTTTTCTTCCTTCCCGGTAGCGTTACGCAACTCGCCTTCACAGGCCTGCTCTTCGGGGTTGCACTTCTAGGGCTTGGCGGGCGAGCGAGTTGGTGGCGTCGTGTCCTTGCCCTACTCTTATGTTCTTTCGGAAGCGTGCTCGCTTTTTTGGCGGCTTTTATAGGCGGACTACTCATTCTTAGTGTCTTTTACGGAGGGAGGGCGTCAGAGGATACCGCCACGTTCGTTGGTTTTCTCACAGCTTTTGTTTTAGCCGGAGCAACGGGCGGTCTGACGGTTGCTTGTGCGTGGTTCATCTTGAGGGGGTTCAGGTCTACACGGGCAGTGCGGCAGAGCCTGATCTTCGGGGGGGTGCTGGCGCAAGCAGGCACGTTACCCTTTCTCTTTCCCTCTATACTTCTTCACATGCCTTTTGCGTTTTTCGGTGGATTTCAACCTCTTCTAACCGTCTGGTGTGCCGGTATGCTCATCCTCGTAGATTCCTGGGCGACTGACGCACAACTTTGGCAAGCTCAACCCGAACCCAGCGCAGTGTGAAAAACCCTTGTTGAATCTAATAAGGACTTCTCAAACTCCGCGTGATAGCATCGGTTATGTCTATGAGCGTTCAGGCTCCTGAAGAGGGCGTCACCGAAGAAAATTTAATTGATGAGGTCGAGGTTGCGAAAAAGGGACCTTCCCTTTACGCAACAGGTTTGATGAAGAAGTACGGCGGGCGCACCGTCGTCAAGGGCGTGGACTTTCGCTTGGAGCCGGGCGAAATCGTCGCGCTCTTAGGGCCGAACGGCGCGGGCAAAACGACCTCTTTCTACATGATGGTGGGCTTTGTCAGACCGAACGCGGGGCGCATCTTTTTGGGCGAGGAGAACATTACCTCTTGGCCCATGTACAAGCGGGCGCGGCGCGGACTCGGTTACTTGGCGCAGGAGCCGAGCGCCTTTCGTAAGTTAAGTGTACGCGACAACCTCATGGCGGTCTTGGAGTATCAGAACCTTAAAAAATGGAAGCAAGAGCAGCGAGCAGATGAGCTTTTAGAAGAATTTGGCTTGACCTCTTTAGCAGATAGCCGTGCCGATACGCTTTCTGGCGGCGAAAGGCGGCGCTTGGAGATCGCCCGCAGCCTCACGATTGACCCGGCTTTTATCCTCTTGGACGAGCCCTTTACGGGTGTAGACCCTAAGTCCATCCGCGAGATTCAGCTCTTAGTCGCTGACTTGCGCGAGCGGCGCGGCTTAGGTGTGCTGCTAACCGACCACAGCGTCCGCGAAACGCTCGCGATTGCCGACAGGGTCTACCTCATGTTCGACGGCAAGGTGCAGTTCGAGGGCACGCCCGAAGCCTTTGCTGAGGATGAGAACGTACGCACCTACTACTTGGGGAGTGACTTTCAGCTCTGATAGCAGGTATCATCTGGTTTGGAACACTCTCACTCTCTAGCGCGATGTATAGCACGCACATTATAAGATGATATCTGCGGCACTTTCTCTCGTTATGTTGTGGAACCGCTCTAAGTGTGCTAATTTCTAAGGGTTGTTCAACGCTCTGATTGATTGAGAATCAATCGGAATCCGTACGAAAGGTCGCGCCCCGCTATGATCTACACTCTAGCCCTCTTCTTACTGCTCACTGCGCTCGCAGGCGTGATTGCGTACGCGGGTGACGTGCTCGGGACAACGGTAGGGCGGCGGCGTTTGAGCCTCTTCGGGTGGCGTCCTAAACGCACGGGACAAGTCGTCGGGGTCACGGCGGGCATCCTCATTATGCTCTCGACGCTGGGCATTTTGTCAGTGGCCTTTCGCGGCGCGGCGAACGCGCTTCTAAACGCGCAACAGGTCTCGCAGGAGTTGCGGGCGCTGAGCCGAGAGAGAAACGCGCTGCAGTCTGAGACGGCGCGGCTGCGTCAAGAGATCGAGGCGAGCCAGACGCAACTCGCCGAAGCGCAGCGGATCATTCAGAGCGCCGAGACAGCGAGGGACGACGCGCTAGCCGAGACGAGCCAACTCCGAACCACACAGATTTCGTTGGGCCAAGAACTCGGCACGTTGCGCCGACGTGCAAGCAACTTAGGGGTTGAGGTGAGTAGCTTAGAAGCGCAGCGCACCGCCTTGGGAGAGTCAAATGAAGCGTTGGAGCAAGAGAACCGCAGCTTACAAGTTGCTAACGAAGGTTTAGCAGCCGAAAACGCGACGTTTAGAGACAATGTGAATGGACTCAGCAACGAAGTCGTGACCTTGCAAAATCAACTCGGTGCGCTGCAGCGCGATTCGCAGCGGCAGGCGCAGCGGCTCGTGGAGGCTAGGGAACAGATTGAAGCCGTGCAGGGCGGCCAGCTCACCTATCGGCGCGGCGAAATCGTCTACAGCCAACCCATCGCCGCGCAAGAGCCGGGCGCGGTGCGTGAAGCGCTCGGAACTTACGTGCAAGAGGCGAACCGCGCCACTGCGGGTCAAGGCGCGGGCGAAATCATCTTGCGCCGTGACCAGGTGGACAGCCTGACCGAAGCACTAGTCGCCTCACCGGGTGAGGACTTGGTGGTGCTCGTCTCGAGCGCGGACCGTTTCGGCTTAGAAGACGTGCAGGTTGAAGTCGAGGCGTACGAAAACCTCAAGCTCCTGGAAAAGGGACAGCTTATCTCGAGCCGCCAGGTCTACTTGGGCTCAGAGGGCGCACCCGTGAGCCGCGACAACATCCGCGCGGAGGTTGCCCGGCTCACACAGGAGACGACCGGCCGGTTGCAGCGCATCGGGCTTTTCGAGCAGGTGCGCCCCGCGCCGAGTCCGGCTGAATTCGACAGCTTCTCCTCCTGGCTCTCTCGCTTGGACGGAACGGTGGTCATCGGCGCGGTGGCGCGAGAAAGCGTCTATGTGAATGGTCCTGTCGAACTTGAATTCATCATCATGAATTAGCGTTCAAACACTGCGATACGCCAAACGCCAGCACTTTGTCTTTCTCTGAAGATGTGCCCACTAGACTTCGCCGCTTCTAAAAGTGCGTCCTCATCATGGACATAAAAACGGTACTCCTTGCGCCACACGCGCATTCCGAGGTTCAAGAGGTGCATAGAGACCTTCATCCACCAGGCCGGGCGCGGATAGCTAAAGATGAGGTGAGTTTGGCTGTGCCCTGCCGCTTTGCGGAGCAGTTTGGGCGCGTCCGGGTAGCAGCAGACGACTCGGTCGAGCAAGACGATGTCGGCAGAGGAGAGGTCGGTCCGCGTGAAGTCAGCTTCGGTGAACTCGGCTTTATTACGCACCTCTTGTTCTTTGGCGAGGTCTCGAGCCGCTGCCAGATAAGCCTTCGACACATCCACAAAGGTGCTGTGCGCTGCGCCTCGTTTCAGCAAACTGAGCCCAAGCCCACCGATACCGCAGCCGATGTCAAGAACGGAGCGGTTTTCAGTATGACCTTGTAACGTTTCTAAAAATATTCGCTGCCGCTTACCTAGACCGCGCTTCTTAAACGCGCGTAACTCCGCCTCGACAACGGGACCTTTGAACAGGCCATTAAGCCCGTTCGGGTCACAGCAACTCATGAGGTGCGTTTGGTCGGTCTGGTCAAGAGGTAGGTGCTGACGCCGAAACCAATAAACGCGAGCATGAGTTGAACCCATAAGAGGGAGACGAAGAGGATGCTCGAGCCCACGCTCACCGCAATCAGCGACACCGCTAACACCTTTGCTCTAAGTGGTAAGCCGAGCCCCGAGCGCCAATCGCGAATGAGCGGACCGAAAGCGCGGTTATTGAGGAGCCAGTTGTAGAACTTAGGGCTGCTCCGCGCGAAGAAAAAGGCGGCGATGAGCAAGAAAACAGTCGTGGGCATGACGGGCAAAAATGCGCCGACGACGCCCAAACCTGTAAAGAGTAGACCGAGAATAAGCCAGAGTGCCCGCACTGCGGGATTGGTGGAGAGGCGCATCTCATGGCTGTAATCCACGTACGAATCTGCCTGCGGCGGTTTGCTCACCTCTTTAGGGTAGCGCAAAATGTGTTGAAGGAGCGTTAGGAGAGAGGTCAAGTCTCGAAGAAAGAGCGAAGTTCGGCGGCGAGTTTGTCCAGTTCGTTTTTGGAGGCTGGCGCGTTGTCCCACTCGAGCGCAACATTGTCACCTGTCCAGCGCGGCATGAGGTGGATGTGGACATGAAAAACGTCTTGTTGCCCCGCTCGCTCGTTGGACTGCACCACGTTGAGCCCTTCACAGCCTGAGACCTCTTTGATCGCCCGCGAGACTCTGACTACCGTCTGAAACAGCCACGCCGCCTGGTCGTCCAAGAGGTCATAAAGGGTTTCGACGTGTTCGCGCAAGACGACGAGGACTTTGTAGGGGTTGGGTTGCTCGAGGCTCAGAAACGCGGCTGTCTCTGCATCCTGGTAGACGAAACTCGCTGTAACTTCGCCCGCTAAAATTTGGCAGAACACGCATTCATCCACTTGAGTTTGCCTGTTCTTTCTTCGCCTCCCGCCGACACCGCTCCGAGCAATACTTGACGTTCTCCCAGTCGCGCTCCCACTTCTTGCGCCAGGTGAAGGGCAGACCGCACTGCGCACACGTCTTCGTGGGCAAGTCACCCTTCTTACGGCTCTTTGCCACGCTAGAGCATCCCTTAAAGCATTCCTTCTGTGCGGAGTAAGAAGAAGGTCGAGGTGGCGAAGACGGCGAAGAGCAAAATCAGCAAGAAAACGTTGGGCGGGTTGCCCAGGTAGAGTTCGTTTAGAAAACCGATCGCCGAGAGGATGACGATGGCGACGACGACGAACTTGTTGAAAGGTTTAAGAGGTTGCGGGTCCATCTCACTCCAAGGGCTCGTTGAAGCGTTGCAGCTCGAGCCGATACCCATCCGGGTCACGCGCAAAGAAGTGATAGATACCAAACGAGTCGTTCTCTTTAGGTTTGCCTTCCGTTTCGATATTGAGGCGCAAGAAGCGCTGATACACCTCGTCCACCTCATCCGTAAGAAGCGTGATGATGACGCCCTGGTGACGAGGAATCTCGCCCTCGTGCTGACAAAAGCCTACGTACGCTTCGCTAGCGACTTTGAAAATGACGCAACTCTTTTGGTCGCGGGCGAGCGTCAATCCTAAGTCCCGTGTGTAAAAGTCCGTCGTCGCCGCGAGGTCGTGGCAAGGATAAAATGCGATAAAGCCCGTTGGATTCATCGCACTAGTAGTCCACCGGACGCAGGTAAAACTCGTTGATCGCCGTTCCCGAGACCATCGCGCTAATCGGAAGTTCGCGCTTCCAGTGCGTTTTAGCGACTTTACGCTTGACCAAATCAATCTCGTTTTGCTCAAAGCCTAGCGAGCAGATGTAGGCGTCCTCGTAGCCCGAGAGGTGATGCAGCAAAATCTTGTCCGCGCGTTCGTACGAAATTCCCAAATCGTCCTCGTCGGATTGTCCGGGGATGAGGTCCGCCGAGGGCGCTTTGCCGATAATCTCTTCGGGTACACCGAGATGCTTCGCGAGCGCTTTAACCTGCGTTTTGAAGAGGTCGCCTAGAGGATTCACGGGCGCAGCGTCCGCGACGTCGTGCCAGGTATAGTAGCCGAAGAGCCGCTCGGTCTTGTTGCTCGTGCCAACGGGCACGGCGTTGTATTCAAAGGACTTATCAAAGGCGATGATCATACGCTGCCGCGCCATCACGTTACCCTTGCGGTGCGCGTTCATAGTCGGAATTTTGGCAGTGTAGCCGTCTACTGCGTCCGTGATGTCAATCGTCTCGGCGTGGATGCCTAAGTCGTCGATCACGAGTTGCGCGTGGTCTAAGGAGTCAGAATGTGAAGTCTCATAAGGTAGGCGGAGCGCGTAAACGTTTTTCGGTCCTAGCGCCTTCGCGGATAAATACGTCGTCACGGCGCTGTCTACGCCACCCGAAAGTGCCACCACAACCTTCTCAAAGCCTTTACGCCGCCTGACCTCATCGCGTAAAAATGCGATGAGAAAGTCCGTAACGGTGTCTAAGTCAATGTCCAAGCTCTTCTGTGGTCTGCCGTTCGCGCGGATAACGGTGGTGCGTTCTTTAGGTAAAGTCTGGCTCACGGTTTCGCTCCCACTTCGCTAAACGCTCTGACGAGTTCGGGCAAGTTAGCGCGTAAATCGGCGAGTAAAGGGCTCTCGTAGCGGGCGGCTTGGATGCTTTCTAAATGTACCTCCGTGAGCAACACGCACTCGTCAAAAAGCGGCGCTTCCGCGACTTCCGTACCGTAAGGGTCCATCCCATGCGACATCCCCATAAAGCCTTTGCCCCCTTCAAAACCCGTTAAGCATGTGGTGAGCACGTAAACCCCATGCTCGGCGGCGATGCCCTTGGCGGTATCTTTCCAGCGTTGCGCGTTGCTCGGGACGCCTTTTTGTCCAGCGTGTTCAGCGGTGAAGTCCCTCGCCGGACTCGCTGTGGGGATGTAGAGAATATCTGCGCCCTTGAGCGCAAGAACAGCCGCTGTGCTCGCGTGCCAAGCGTCCTCGCAGATGAGGAGCCCCGCGCGTCCAAAGCGCGTGTCGAAGGCGTCTAGGTGAGCGCCCCTCGAGACATACCGCTCTTCATCAAAAACTCCGTAGGTCGGTAAAAACATCTTCCTATGGACGTGCCGAATGCCCTCATTCTCCGTACCGAACTCCGCGTAGAGCGAGCTGTTGTAGAAGTCGCCGCCGTCGCGTTCGTAAAAACCTAAGCAGATGTCCAAAGGTGCGCTCCACCTCGCTTCTTCAAGCGTCTCTTTCAAGAGGTCAAAAAGATGCCTAGCGGTGAGGGCTTGCTCGCGCACGCCCGCCTGCAAGAAGTAACCCGAAAGCGCCGTTTCAGGCAGGGTGAGCACGTCAACCTCTTCGCCTTTGAGGTCTTCGAGGATGCCGCCGAGACGCGCTAAGTTGGGCTCGAGCCTGCCTTTATGCGGCTTAAACTGGACTAATGCGTGCCGTATCATGCTTCTATTTTACGCGCTATACCTCTTCAACTTCTTAGCCCGCCGCAACGTTGCGCGTTGTGCCCGTGTCATCTCAACGAGTAGAGGAATCGCGCGACATAAACAATAGTGAGTACTGCATTCACCTCCTTCTGTGACTTTTCCAACGTGGTTGACTCGCGCCTAAGCGCCCCTGAGCACACCGCTCCACCGCAACACACGCTACAGTTCCTCAACGTGTGACTTTTCCCCTTTGTAACGCGCTTTGTGACATTTCGTAGCTGTGGGTTTCTATCCAAATCTTACCCTAGAACCATGTCAGCGACGATTCTCCTTGCCGCCAACCCCTTACCTCTTGCGCTCGTGACCTGCTTAGAAGATTTAGGGTACGAGGTGGCAACGGCTGAGGATGGACGGGGGACGCTTCAAAGTCTCGGACGGCGCACCCCGGACTTACTCATCTTAGACGCGGACATGTTCATGGTGAGCGGTCTTGGTACGTGCGAGAAATTGCGCTGTTTACTGGAGTATTACCATCTTCCCGTCGTTATGACGAGTACGCTTTCGGATTTTCGTGAGCAGAGCGCCGCGCAACTCGTCAGCGCAAAGGTTGTTCTCAGTAATCCAATCGTTGGCGAGATTGCGGCGACGGTTGAAGGGTTGCTCGGCAGTGTGCAAACTCGGACTACGGCTCAAGAGGTTGAGGACGCTCGTCTTTGGCGCACCGCCTCGTAGAGCAAAAGCGCTCCCGCTGTTCCCACGTTCAAACTGTCGGCTAAGCCACGCATCGGGATAGACACGCGGCTCTGCGCCGCTTCTAGCCACCCTTCCGACAACCCTTCATGCTCCGCCCCTAAAACAATTGCAACTGCGTTGCAAAAGTCAGCGTCCCAATAACTCGTCTCGGTGTGCGGCGTCGTCGCGACGATATTAATGTGATTCTCCCTCAACCAAGCAAGTAATTCATCCGTTTCAACCTTCAGCACCGGACGACTAAACACGCTTCCCATCGACGCGCGAATGACGTTTGGGTTGGTGAGGTCTGTACCTGCGCCTGTGACGAACACGGCGTCCACGTCTACACCGTCGGCGGTGCGCAGGAGTGCGCCCAGGTTGCCGGGTTTCTCGAGCCCCACCACCACCAAAAAAAGCGCGTTGGGTTTAACTTTCAAAGACTCCAAAGAGGTCTCGCGCAGCGGCGCAACAGCGAGAAGTCCGTCGGGGGTATCTCGGTAGCTGACCTTTTGAAAGGCGATGTCGGAGAGGTGGATGCGTTCTAGGTAATCAGCCCTTGCCAATACCTCTTCCCCCTCAGCGTTCAAAAAGTCCTCACAGATGTAAAGCCGTTCTAGTTCAACTCCCGCGCTCAGTGCTCGCCCCACCTCCCTCGCCCCTTCAATCAGATAGCGTTTCTCCCGCTCCCTCGTCCGCCGCTCACGCAGCTTGACGAGCGCTTTAACCTGTGCGTTCTTGGGACTCTCGATGCGCATCACTTTAGTTTAGCCTGACAACACGAATGTAAACGCGGCGCGTATTAGACTCAGAGCATGAAAAACTTTATCAGCGCACAAGACCTCAAAAACTGTTTGAACGACTCAAATCTCATCATCGTAGACACCCGTTTCAACCTCCAAGACCCAACAGAGGGACATAAGCTTTTCAAAGAAGCGCACATCCCCGGCGCGGTCTACTTCGATTTGGACAAAGACCTCTCCTCGCCACCACAAGCGCACGGCGGGCGGCATCCTTTACCCGAGGTGGATGGGTTGGTGAGGAAGCTCGAGCTTGCTGGCATCGGTGACGACACAACAGTTGCCATATACGACGACACCATGAACGTCTTTGCCGGGCGGATGTGGTGGCTACTCAAGTTTTTGGGACACGACGACGTCAAGGTCTTGGACGGTGGACTCTCCGCGTGGCAAGAGGCGGGTTTTGACACCACCGCCGAACTCCCGCACCGCGAAGCTGCAACCTTCACCCCGCGCCCGAATCCTGAGATGATTGCCGATATGGGAGAGGTTAAGCGGAAGTTGGGAGACTCGAGCACGGTCTTGATTGATTCACGTGGAGCGGAGCGCTATAGAGGCGATGAAGAGCCGCTGGACAAAAAAGCCGGACACATTCCTTCAGCCCAAAATATACCCTTTGCCGGAAACTATAAAAACGGCAAGCTCAAAGATAAAGACGCACTTGAAGAGCGCTTTGCAAACGCTAGTGAAGCTGAAGAGGTCATCGTCTACTGCGGCTCGGGGGTGAGCGCGGCGAATAACCTCTTGGCATTAGAAGAGGTGGGTGTTGTGGGCGCGAAGCTCTATGTGGGGTCTTGGAGTGACTGGAGTTCGTATGAGGATACGCCGGTGGAGACGGGTGGGGAGGAATAGTTGACTTTGCGTTACCAAAATATCAGCGCCATGTGCTAGGACGGGAAAGTGTGTAACCGTCACTCTTCGTGATTTGTTCTGGTAACTGAACCAAAGTGCTACGGCGAACACGAATGAATCCGTGAGCTACCTGTTTTAGCTCATTATTAAAACGTTTTGGAGGAAAGGCTACGATAACCCGTTTGTTTGGAAATAGCTCTCGAATTTTGGTTATAGGTGGAACAATGTCTGTGTCACCTGAGATGAGTAGGGCTGTGTCAAACTGATTTTTATATGCGTCAGCTAACATCTCCACTGCAATTTTTACATCCGTCATCTTCTCTTCAGGGATGTAGAGCATGTTACCGCACTTTCTACAGGTTTTCGACCTATCTCTATAATCGCCAAAATGCAGTGTGCAGCCTCCAACCGCTGCAAGTGCTTGAAGATATGTTTCCTGACGCTGCTGCTTCTGAATAGGTCGCGAAATGCGTGCCGTGAAGTAGCGAACGTCTACGAGCTTCTGATTGGACTTGAGGAGCTTCTTCGCGGAAGCATTCAGGTCAAGCCATCTGTAGCTTCGGGGAAGGTTTTCTCTGATGCCAAAATAGAGGTTAAAACCATCTACATAGACAATGACTCGTTCATAGTTGTGATGTGCCACTTGATTTACCTCTATTCGTGCTGTAGAATAGCCATAACAGCCCTAGGGTGAATAGCCCTAGACCCGACGGTCACTTTTGTGACCGTCTCTTTTTTTTGTATTTTAACCACTGAAGCCACCTTGAAACTTTATTAAGCCGCGTGCTCCTTCCTTCAGTGTAGCAACTTTAACTCAACTAACTAGTTAAAGTCAAGCCCTAACTCAAAAATAGTATAGCCTCATCTGCGTGTTTAACTTACTATATATCGCGTTAAGGTTTGACACGGCGTTAGCGGTTGTATATGATAGTTGTACTGGAGGTTGACCGTGTCAAAAAAGGTAACGCGCAGCCCTAACTATCCGTCGCTAAGTCTAAGAGAAGCTGTTGAAAAAACTAAGATGATTCATAGAGAAGTTCAAATGCATTCAGCAAGTAAAGAAGCCATTGCTAGAATCCTTGGTTACGGTGGGCTCAACGGAACTTCCAATAGTGTTATGTCCGCTCTACAAAAGTACAATTTGCTAGAACCAGAAGGCGATGAATTAAAGGTGAGTGAAACAGCACAAGATATATTGATCTATCCACTCGAGAGCCCTGAGCGTAGTAGTGCAGTAAGCAGCATCGCTTTCTTGCCAAGTATTTTTCAAGAACTAGTTCAAAAGTATGGTTTGGACTTACCTAACGACATTGTGATAACTCCTAACTTGATAAAGATGGGCTTTAATCCTAAAGCTGTTCCTAATGTTTTACGCATTTTCCGTGATACAATCGAATTCGTAAAGGAGGAAGGTGCGAGTACGAAGGAAGAGAGTTCAGAACAAGATGCACCTATGGAGACCATGTCTAAGAATCCCGTTTTGCAACCACTTTCCCAAAGCCCTTCTAAACACACCTCTGTACAAGATGGGCAATCTCGTCAGTTTGCTGGTAATGAATCTATCCCGCTTGCTGAAGCGTGGGGTGATAAAGAGCTGAGGTTTCAAGTCACATCTAGCTGTGAGGTTAGAGTACAGCTTAAAGGCGAAATTACTCAAGAGGCAATTGAGAGGTTGAGTGCCTTTATCGAGCTTAGTAAACTTTCTTTTCCGAGAGCGGACTCATTGAAAGCGCAACGCCTAGATAGTGCTGATTTCCCTGAGAATGAACTAGAACTTCAGGAAAACTGATTTTGAAGTAACCACTTTCTCTAAATAGCTCCGCACTCACAAGCTATATTTTCACGACCTCTATTTCACTCGAGCCTCCCCTCACTCCGCACGTTATTTTTCACATTCCCCTGCTAAACTTAACCATGACCAAAGAAGACCACCCCAAAGGGCTAGAACGCTACTTCCGCGAGCCCGTCAACGGGCTCACGCACTTGGCGGGCATCGTGCTCTCCATTATCGGGCTCGTCACGCTGCTCGTCTTGTCCGAGGGCGAGCCCTGGCGCACCGCGAGCTTCGCGGTTTACGGCGCGACACTCATCTTGCTCTACACCGCTTCAACGCTCCTGCATAGCTTACGCGCTGGACCCAAAGGACGGCGCTACCTCAAGCTCTTCGACCACGCGGCGATTTTCCTGCTTATCGCGGGCAGTTACACGCCGATTACTTTAGTGACTTTGCAAGAGGGCTACGCGACGCTAGGCTGGACGCTCTTCGGCATCGCGTGGGGCGTTGCGCTCTTGGGCGTAGTCTTTAAGCTGGTGTGGCTGGACGCTCCGCGCTGGCTCTCCACCGGGCTCTACCTCTTAATGGGCTGGCTCGCTCTAATCGCCATCGTCCCCATCATCCAATCGCTCCCCGCTGGTGGCGTATTCTGGCTCGTCCTGGGCGGGCTTCTCTACTCAGTCGGCGCGGTCATTTACGGTCTCAAAAAGCCGAACTTCCACCCTAAGTGGTTCGGCTATCACGAACTGTGGCACCTCTTCGTGTTAGCGGGTAGCGCGGCGCATTTTATGTTGATGCTGCTCTACGTGCTGCCGATGTCGTGATGAATAAGAGGGTATGCTAGAGCGAATTACGAAGCAACGAGCAACGAGTTAAAAGTGAAAAGACTTGACTCATTGCTCATTGCTTTGAACTCGTTGCTTGCTTCTCTAAGGAGATAATAATGAAAATCGCTGTCATGGGGTCCGGTGGCGTCGGCGGGTACTTCGGGGGGCGCTTGGCGCAAGGTGAAAACGACGTTCACTTCATCGCGAGAGGTGAGCATTTAGAGGTGCTGCGCGAGCAGGGTCTCAAGGTTAAGAGCACGCTGGGCGACTTCGACATCATGGCGATTCCGGTGACGGACGACGCTGAGCACATCGGTGAGGTGGACGCAGTACTTTTCACGGTTAAGTCGCAAGATACGAAGGACGCGGCTGAAAAAGTTAAACCGCTCCTCAAAGACGGTGCGGTTGTCGTGAGCTTGCAAAATGGTGTGGGGAACGAAGAGGTGTTACAAGAGGTCTTGGGTGACGGATACGTACTTGGCGGCGTGGCGTACGTCGAAGCGGAAATCAGTGAACCCGGTGTGATCGCGCATAAAAGCCCCTTTGCTCGTCTGTCGTTTGGTCCTTTTAACGGCGAGGTGCCGGAGAACGCTGAGCGGCTTTTAGAGGCGTTTAAGTCGGTAGATGTCGAAGCGGAGTTAGAGGACAACATTCAGCGTGTCATCTGGACGAAGTGGCTCTTTATCTGCGCGTTTAGCGGCGTTACCGCGTTGACGCGCAAGCCTATCGGTCAAGTCTTAGCTGACGAAGATACCACTGCGCTCTACCGCAAGGTAATGGAAGAGATTGCGGCGTTGGCGAAAGCCAAAGGGGTTGACCTGCCCGAGGACATTGTGGAGGAGAGGTTGGAATTCAGCCGCAACTCCTTAGACCCTGAAATGCATTCATCCTTGCAGCAGGACTTGGCGAGAGGTAGACCTTTAGAGCTTGACGCGCTCAACGGCTATGCGAGCAAGTTGGGCGATGAACTCGGCCTCGAGACGCCCGCGAACGACTTTATTTACGCGGCGCTCAAGCTCTATAAAGATGGCGCGGATGATGATGAGGACGAATGAGCCGACGCGCTGCGCTTGGGTGACGGACAACCCGCTCTATCTCGAGTACCACGACACCGAATGGGGCGTCCCCGTCTTTGGTGACCGGACGCTCTTCGAGTTTTTGGTGTTGGAGGGTGCCCAAGCCGGCTTGTCCTGGCTGACCATCCTCAAAAAGCGCGCGGCGTACCGCGAGGCGTTTGACCACTTCGACGCCCAAAAGGTAGCGAATTATAGCGAGGCTAAGGTTGCTGAACTGCTCGAGAATAGAGGTATCGTCCGCAACAAGCTAAAGGTCAATTCAACTGTCACCAACGCGCAGCATTTTCTAAAGATTCAAGAGGAATTCGGTAGTTTTGACGCTTACCTCTGGCCGTTTGTGAAGGGTCAACCCCTTGTCAATGCGTGGCGAAGTTTAGAAGAGGTTCCCGCGACGACGCCTGAGTCCGACGCTTTGAGTCAAGACCTCAAGAAGCGCGGCTTTAAGTTTGTTGGCTCCACCATTATGTACGCTTACATGCAGGCGGTGGGGATGGTCAACGACCACGTGACGAATTGTTTTCGCTATGAACCCGTGAAAGAGCTGCAAGCTAGCCCCTAGAGACGCTTTGAGCGACCTCTTAAACTAGACAAATGTCCGTATCCTCCCTCCTCGAGCACACCGCCCACCGCCCTTATCCCCTCGAGTCCAACCCCTGGGCGCTCTCGATGGAGTGGCACGACCTCTTGTTTATGCACTGGCCTGTGCCTGCAAGTTCACTGCGTCATTTGATACCAGAGGGGCTCGAGCTAGATACCTCTAACGGCAGTGCGTGGCTGGGCGTCGTTCCCTTCGATATGCGTAACGTCCGCCCGCACTATTTGCCGAGCGTGCCCTGGCTGTCGAACTTTCCTGAGTTGAATCTGCGAACCTATGTGACGTCTCGAGACCAAAAGCGTAGACCCGGCGTGTGGTTTTTCAGCCTGGACGCGCACAACCCTGTCGCCGTGCGGCTCGCCAGGGCAACTTTCAACCTGCCGTATTACGACGCGGACATGTCCTGTGAGGTGAAAGGGGAGACGGTTTACTACAAGAGCGTGCGAACCCACAAGGGCGCGAAAGAGGCAAATTTTGTAGGACTTTATAAGCCGATGGCGAAAAAGGCGGAGCCCGATGACCTTACCCATTTCCTAACTGAGCGCTACTGCCTCTACAGTGCCAACCGCAAAGGAGAGGTGCGGCGCGGTGAGATTCATCATGAGATGTGGCCGTTGCAGCGTGCCGAGGTTGAGTTGGAAACTGACTTTAGCGCGATGACGACGCAGATAGGCGTCAGACTACCCGACGAGCCACCCCTTCTACACTTCTCCAAACGTTTGGACGTGCTCGCGTGGTTGCCGCACAAGGTTCACTGAGCGGTTTCTGCTTTCTGTTGCGCCTCGAGCCCCGTCCCACAGTATTTGCAATGCGCCGCGTCGTCGTCGTGTTTGGTGTGTCCGCACTCGGGGCACATCGCCGCTTGCCCTCCCCCCTTATCCACTTTGGAGATTTCTGAGGTCACGATGCCCGTCGGCACCGCGATGATCCCATAACCGATGATCATGACAACCGCCGAGAGGGTCTGTCCGAGGGGCGTCTGCGGCGAGATGTCGCCGTAGCCTACGGTTGTCAGCGTGACGATCGCCCAGTAGATGCTCTTAGGGATGCTGGTAAAGCCGTTCTCCGCGCCTTCAACCACGTACATGAGCGCCCCGATAATCATCACAATCGTCACGACGGTGCCTAAAAACACGATGATTTTCGGCGTGCTAGCACGGAGCGCCCGCCGCAGCACGCTCGCCTCGCCCAGAAACCGCGCCAGTTTGAGGATGCGAAAGATACGCAAAAGCCGCAAGGAGCGCACCACGATGAGGTACTGCGAGCCGAAGAGGAAGAGGCTCAAGTAACCGGGAAGTATCGCTAAGAGGTCCACCACGCCGAAAAAACTCGTGATGTAGCGCAGTCGCTTGCGCGCGGTGTAGACGCGAAGCGCGTATTCGGCGGTGAAGAGGACCGTGAAAACCCACTCAGCGACGCGCAGCGCGCCGCCGTACGCTCCACGAATCCAGGGGACGCTCTCCAACATCACTAGGATGATACTCAGCACGATCAGCACGAGAATGACGATGTCGAAGAGCTTGTCGGGCGGCTTGTCGTGCTCGAAGATGATGTCGCCTAGACGCTGCTTGAGCGTTTGCCGAGATTCCATACCGCTTCATTCTAACGCGCGGCTGCACGCAGAAGTTGCCACGACAATGCGCCCTGCGCGCCAAAGTTACCCCGCCGTCCTTTGTAATCTGAGGTTACAAGTGGTCCAGCCATGACAGCAACAGGGGCAAGGATGCTGTGGAGAAACGCTATAGAGGAGGTTGCTATGTCCGACGCTGACACCGAGTCCGCCGACGTGCAAGAAGAACCCGAGACCGAGTCGGAAAGCCCGGTTGCTGTTCTCGCCGCGATAGCGGCGAACCTGACCATCGCCATTGCCAAGTTTGTCGCCGCCGCAATCTCTGGCAGCTCGGCGATGATCGCCGAAGCGATTCACTCGCTGGTGGATACAGGAAACCAACTCCTGCTCCTCTTGGGCATCCGCCGCAGTAAAAAGCCCGCTGATGAACGTCACCCCTTCGGCTACGGGAAAGAGCTTTATTTCTGGAGCCTCATCGTCTCCGTGCTCCTCTTCGGGCTCGGTGCAGGGATTTCTATCTACGAAGGCGTCAAACACATCTTAGAACCCCATCCCATCGGCGACATCAAAGCCACCGCCTTCGTCCTCTCGATCGCCTTTTTCGCTGAAGGGTTTTCTCTCCTCACCGCGCTTAGAGAGCTGCGTAAGGAGAATCCAGACAGGGGCTTCTGGGAAGCGATGGAGAAGAGCAAGAACCCGGCGGTATTCGTGGTGGTGGCGGAGGACTCAGCGGCGCTCATCGGCATCGCCTTAGCCGCGCTCGGCGTTGGGCTCGGTCACGTATTGGAGAACCCCATTATCGACGGGGTGGCAACGATTCTCATCGGCGTGGTGTTGGGAACCGTCGCGGTCTTCCTGGTGTACGAAAGCAAGAAACTTCTAGTGGGCGAAGGCGCAGACCAAGAAACCATCGACGGGCTTAAAGAGATTCTCAGGTCAGATGATTCCATCAAACGCTTCAACCCGCCTTTCACCATGCACTTAGCGCCCAAAGAGGTTTTGCTGACGCTCGAGGTAGACTTCGAATCATCCTTTTCCGCGGATGAGGCGGAGCGGGCGATAGACAGGCTCGAGCGTAAAATCCGAGAGGAGTACCCCGAGATGAAGCACATCTTTGTCGAGGTGGAGTCGCGCAAGCGGAAGAACTTAGAATAGCCGTTAGCTAAAAGCTAACCGCTCAAAGCCACTCAGTCAGCACCGCGTTAAGCTGTAACAAAATTTAGGGATACCAAAGGGGTCATCATGGCTGGAGAGAAACCGATTGCCGTTTACGGGGCGGCAGCCGCCAACGGCATCATCGCCATCACCAAGTTCGTCGCTGCAGGCTTTACGGGCTCGTCGGCGATGGCAGCCGAGGGCATCCACTCCGTTGTGGACACGGGCAACCAACTCCTCATCTTGTTCGGCATTAAACGCAGCAAAACACCTGCCGACGAGCGCCACCCGTTCGGCTACGGTAAAGAACTCTACTTCTGGAGCCTCATCGTCGCCATGCTGCTCTTCGGCATCGGCGGCGGCATGTCGATGTACGAGGGAATAAGGCATTTCAGGCATCCGTCCGAACTCGGTGACCCCACTTGGAACTACTGGGTTTTGGGCATCGCGTTAGTCGTCGAATCTGTCGCTTGGTGGCTCGCGCTTAAAGAACTCCTCAAGTCACAGGGCGAGCGTTCCCTCTGGCAAGCCTTGCGCGAGAGCAAAGACCCGGCAGTCTTTATCGTCTTAGGTGAGGACACAGCCGCGATGCTCGGGCTTATCGTCGCGTTTTTCGGTGTCTATCTCGGTCACCGCTTCGACAACCCTGCGTTCGACGGTATCGCCTCGATTATCATCGGCTTCATTCTAGCGGCGGTGGCGGTCTTTCTAGCCTACGAGAGCAAAGGGCTTTTGATAGGCGAAAGCGCGGACCTCAAAGTCGTAAGAGGTATTCAAGAAATTGGCAGGCAAGACGAAGCCGTTGAAGACGTTGCGCCGCCTCTGACGATGTACCTTGCGCCCAGAGAGGTTTTGCTGACGCTCGAGGTCGATTTCAAAAATAACCTCTCCGCCGAAGAGGTGGAGACGTCTATCGATAGACTAGAAAAGCGCATCCGTGAGGAGTATCCGCAGATTAAGCGCATCTTTATCGAGGCGGAATCGCTCAGGCGCAAGAGCGACCCGGACAACATATCCACGTCAGCAGAAGTGTAGGCACTTTTCACGCCCCTCCTGAGGGCTCTATTCTTACTGACAGGAGGGGTTATGGCTCAAGTTGACTTTGGCAATTACCAGTGGCAAAACCGTTTGTTGCTCGTCTTTGCGCCTTTACCAGAGCATGAAGAGGTAAGGGCGCAGCGGCAGCTTTTTGAGGGTCAAGAGGCTGAGCTGCGAGAGCGTGACCTCATTGTTTCTTACCTCTTTCAAGAAGAAGGATATATGGAGGATAAAGCGCTGTCTGCCGAAGACGTAACCTCGTTACGCGAACGCTACGGCGTCGCCGAAGATGACTTTATCGTTCTTTTGATCGGTAAGGACGGCGCGGCGAAAGAGCGTTTGGAGGAGCCCATACAGCCCGCTGACCTCTTTGCAGTGATTGACGCGATGCCAATGCGACAGAGGGAAGTGGAAGAGAGGGAGATGCGAGAAGGAGAGTAGCGCACGCGCAGGTTCTCTTCGGAGGCTTGGTCTCGAGGATGGTAGAAGTCGGCGGTGTCCTCAGCCGATTGTACGGCGGTAATGCGTTTTTGCTCGGTCGGAAGTTTAGGGTCTCACTGTGGGGACGAAAGATTGACACGGTCGTCTAAACAAGGCGCGCGTTTCTAGCTGTTTGGTCACTAAAAGAGCGCCGCGAGCGCCCTTATTGTGTCGCGCATTTGACACCATGAAGCCGAGGTTAAGGCGGAACGTTGCCCTGCCTCACAGACTTCACGCCCTTCATGAGAGAGACTCATAGCGGGTGGGTACGCTTAATTTTAAGATTGCAGGGCTATCCCTAAATAGAACAATCTAAGAGGAGTGATGAGATGAACGCAAGACGAACATTTCTTTCGCTAGGCGTGACGGCGCTTTTAGGCTTCGGCGCGTTTGGCGTCGTCAGCACGAACGCGGTGAGCGCGCAAGAGCAGACCGGCGGGCAGACGAGCGCGCAAGCGCAGAGCGACGCCGAAGGGCTTCTAGCGTATGAGCAAAATACCATCAGCGTCGTCGAGGAGTACGGTCCAAGCGTTGTCTCGGTCAACGTGACCGCGCAGGGTCAGCAGGTGACGAACCCTTCGCTGCCCGAGAACTTGCCCGACGACTTTTTAGAGCAGCTTCCCCCACAGTTCCGCGAGTTCTTTGACCAGCTTCCAGGGCAGCCGGGGCAACCAGGTCAAGGACAGCAGCCCCAACAGCCCGTCGAGGGCGCGGGCAGCGGGTTCGTGATCGACGAGCAGGGGCGCATCATCACGAACTATCACGTGATCCGCGCCGCCTTGCAAGAGGGCAGTGTAGACCTGACGGAAGGCTCCGAAGTCACCGTGACCTTCCCCAGCAACGATGAGGAGTACCCGGTGCGGGTTGTGGGCGCAAACGCGCTCTATGACCTTGCACTTCTGGAACTGCAAAACTCAGACGAACTGCCCGAGAGCGTCGCGAACGTTCTGCCGATCCCCTTTGCAAACTCGGACGAACTGAGTATCGGTCAAAAAAGTATCGCCATCGGCAACCCCTTCGGGTTCAACTCGTCCGTGTCCATCGGTATCGTCTCGGGCGTAGGGCGCAGCTTACCGGGCGTCGGTGAGGCGGGGGTAGACATCCCTCTGGTTCAGACCGACGCGGCTATTAACCCCGGCAACTCGGGCGGTCCGCTGCTGAACTCGAGAGGCGAACTCATCGGCGTAAACACCGCGATCATTCCTGGACAAGGTGGTGGTTTAGGACAGCGGGGCAACATTGGCATCGGTTTCGCGGTCCCTAGCAACCTCTTGCAGAGCAGCTTAGAGGGGCTGGAAGCGGGCGGCGTCATAGACCTCTCGACGCGGGCGAGGCTCGGCGCACGCATCGCGGACGTGGAGTCCTTCCCCGAGAGCGTCCGCCAGGAGCTGAACTTGCCCGACGAGGGCGTGGCGCTCCTGGAACTCGCGCCGGGTAGTGCAGCAGAAAGAGCCGGGCTACAGGGTGGTCAGTTCGAAATCAACGTGAACGGTCAGCCCATCCCGGTGGGCGGCGACGTTATCCTCGCGGTGAACGGTCAAGAGGTCACGAGCACGCGCGAACTCCAGCAGCGCATCTTCGCGCAAGAGGAGGGCGATACCGTCGAGTTACGCATCTGGCGCAATGGCGAAAAGAGGACCGTGCCCGTCACGCTCTCCGTGGTGCCGCAGGAGCAGCAAGCGCAAGCGCCGCAAGAGGATACAGGCGGCACCGCTCAAGCGCCCTCCGGGCCACGTTTAGGCGTCGGCATCTTCGACGTGCAAAACTACCCGGAAGGGGTGCGTGAAAGTCTAAGTTTGCCCGCTCAGGGCGTCGCCGTAACAGCCGTGCAGCCGGGCAGCCCCGCCGAACAAGCTGGGCTTCAAGTAGGCGAATTCACTGTGGATATAGACGGTGAAGCAGTGCCCGTAGGTGGCGACATCATCCTTGGAGTCAATGGACAAGAGGTCACGACGCCGCAGGAGCTTCAGCAAGTCATTTCGAGCCAGCAAGCAGGCGACACTATCGACTTGAGAATCCTACGTGACGGCGAAGAGCAGACCGTCCAGGTGACGCTCGCCGCGCCTGAAGGTCAGGGTAGCAACTAGGCTCCAGTCAGCACTGCAGAGGAGAAGGACGCGCTACGGGTGCGTCCTTTTTTTTGTTTCTATAGCAAGTATCATTTGGTTTGAGCCAGTCTGAGAAGAAAGAACGCGGTTTAGCACGCACTTTAAGGAATGATACTTGCGTGATTCAAGCTCAGTGTTTATGTTAATTGCTTTATACCTCCTGCGTCACCGCGTAAATGCGCGCGTCGCGCAAAGAGCCGTCCGTACCCCTCGAGTAACCCTTCAACACGCCCTCGAGCCCGTACCCACATCTCTGCGCCACCTGCGCGCTCTTCACGTTCTTGTCGTCGCACTGAATTTCAACCCTCGCCGCCCCGAAGTCCTCCAGAGCGAGCGCCGTCAGCGCCCGAACGGCTTCCGTGACGTAGCCGTGTCCGCTTTTTGACGTGCGGCACCAGTAGCCGATTTCGAACTTGGGCACGTTCCAGTCGATCCTGTGCAGCCCGCTGTTGCCGATGTGTTCGCCCGTCGCCTTATCGTGGAAGTGGTAGCGCAAGTTCTGGCGGGTCATGAACTGAGCGATAGCCTCACGAGTATTATCCTCGCAGCCTTGGAGCGAGTATCCGGGTGTCGCCCAGGGCATCCAGGGCGAGAGTTCGGGCAGCGACTCGAGCACGGAGGCGTAGATGGCTTCCGCGTCCTCTAGGCGCGGCTTGCGGATGACGAGGCGCTCGGTTTCTATTCGTTCGGGAACGCCGGGAATCATCAGGTGACGAGTATAGCAAGTATCATTTGGTTTGAGACGCTCTCACGATGTAGAACACCGTTTCGCTTTCGAAAACTTCGTAAGCAGCACGCACATTTGAGAATGAAATCCCGCTAGCCTGCGGCTGAGACTTGCGCTATTCCAATCAGTACTTATGTTAATTGCTATATAGCGCGTGGTGTAATCGCCCGGATTAGCTGAGCGGCGACTTCGTTGGAGCATCTGCTGGTGACCCCGCTAGATGCCGAGACAAGCTGAGACCCGCGCTGTTCACATCCGCACCTCCAAAGTTCATCTTGCGGTGGTAAAATGCTCAGGTATGGAGTTGACGGAACGTCCCGGCAAAAACAAGCGCAAGGTTGGGCTTATCCTGAGCGGCGGCGGCGCGAGGGGCTTTGCCCACATCGGCACGCTGCGTGTGTTGGAGCGGGCGAATATCCACGTGGACGTGGTGGCGGGCACCTCCATCGGCGCAATTTTAGGGGCGCTCTACGCGAGCGGCTACAGCGCCGACGAAATTTTTGATTTGGCTAAGTCGGTCTCGTGGCGTCACCTCTTGGACTTCTCGATGCAAGCGGGGCTCCTCAAGGGCGAGAAGCTCCATGACCTCTTGGCGCTGCACCTGCCCGCCGACTTCGGTGAGCTTAAAAAGCCGCTCGCGGTGGCTACGACGGATGTGGAAACGGGCGACGAAGTCTTTATTCTAGAGGGCGACTTGGTCACGGCGGTGCGCGCGTCTAGCTGCTATCCCGGCGCGTTCGAGCCCGTCAGTTTCAACGGGCGGATGTTGGCGGACGGCGGCATTGTGAACAACCTGCCGGTGAACGCCGTCGCCTTTTTGGGCGCGAACTGCTCCATCGCCAGCGACGCCACTGCGCCGCGCCGCGCCGCGTTCTCTGACCCCTTGGGGGACGAGAATTGGTGGCGGCGGATGACGGCGACGATCAAGCTCGAGCGCCGCAGCCTCATGGCGCAGATGGTCTTGCGCTCCACGGACATCATGCAGAGCATTCTGACCGACATCCAGTACAACATGCACCCCGCCGACGTGCGCGTCCAACACGCCATGCCGCACGTGCGCGTCGAGTCGTTCTGGGCGTTCGACGAGATCGTGGCGCTCGGCGAGTGGGAGGCAATGCGCGTTTTCGGGCAAGCCGGACTCCTGTCTCAAGAGGTCATCGAGGCGTACACGCCGCCCGAAGGGATACCGGAGGACCTTTTTGTTCCTGTGAAGGGTTTGCGCTAGGGCGTGGTATGTGCAGGAGCAAAATACACCAACAGTCTCCGCAATACTCTCCGCCGCAAAAGAGAACCCAGCTATGAACTCGGCGCTGATTTTCGCCACCGCGCCGCGCTTTTTGATGATTTGTTCACAGGTGCGCGCGTAGCCCTGCCCAAACGAGTCGTCATCTCGAAAGGGTACACTACACGTTATGGCAACTGACGCTACCGCAACCTCTAAACAGTCTGGCGAACAGCCGCCACCAAAGACCGCCTCGCAGCGCTTTTGGGCAGAAGTGAGGGGCTACGCCGAGGCGCTCGTCGTGGCGTTTCTCATCGTGACGTTCGTCTTTACAACCGTCGGCGTGGTGGGCTCGTCGATGCGCCCAAATTTGGACGGGGGCAGCGGTAGGCTCCCCCAGTCGCTCTTCACGGGTGACAGGGTCTTCATCCCCAAGTACGGCACCTGGCTGCGCCGCGCGGGTATCTTGGGACCCTACGAGCGCGGCGACATCGTGGTGGTGCGCGAGCCCGCTAACTCGCCCAACTCGCAGAACTCGGGGCGGCGCAGCTTCTTCATCAAGCGGGTCATCGGCGTGCCGGGAGACCACATCTACATTCAAGACGGGCAGGTTTACGTCAACGGCGAACTGCTCGATCAAGGATTTATCACCGAGAGCGGCGAGATTCGCCCCGAACCCGTAAACTTCCCCGTCGTTGAGGTGAACGGCGGCGAGATAACTGGCTTTCAAGGTCTCGTCGGCGGGACGTTCGAGGGCGGCTTGGGCGGCTTGGGCGGTTTAGAGCCCGCGCCCGTCGACAACCCCGCGACGCAGTTCTTCTATGGCGGCACCGTAAGCGCGCTCGCCCCTGTTCCGAGCGACGCTCCCGAAGGCGAACCCTTCCTACACGAACTCGTCGTCCCCGAGGGTCACTATTTCATCATGGGCGATAACCGCTCGCCCAACGGCAGCGAAGACTCGCGCTACTTCGGACCCATCGAGAGCATCGCTATCGCAGGGCAGGCCACAGCGGTCATCTGGCCGCCGCGCCGCGAGGGGGGTTGGAACTGGCGGCTCCTGAACCCGCCTGAAGCGTTCGAGGCTATCCCCGACGAGCCCCAAGGAACAGCGAATTAGACTGAACGAACGTTAAAGATGAAGAGGTCTCTGCAACCTCTCCATCTTTAACAATTAGGTAGTGGCGCTATTCGAAATGACGCGGAGGTTAAAACAAGGGGTTGCAACCCCTTGTTCATCACACAGAAACGGCGCAAGAAGTGCCCGTTGGCATTCAACCTGAACCCACTACCGACAATTACAACCGCTCATTTACAAGGTTTCGCCTGCAGCGCTCGAGCCCTCCACCCACGCCTCACCCTGCGCGCTCACCTCGCGCTTCCACACGGGCAAAAGCTCCTTGATCCGGTCGATGCAGGCGTGCGCCGCGTCTAACGCGGCGCGCCGGTGCTCCGAAGAGATGACGATGGCGATGGACGCCTCGCTCGGTCTGAGCCGCCCGAGGCGGTGCGAGATGACGACTTTGCCCAGATCGAATCGGGCGCGCATCTCACCCGCCACCACCTTCATCTGCGTGAGGATCATCGCTTCGTACCCCTCGTAGTCGATATACGTGATCTCTCGCCCCAAGTTAGGCGAGCGCACCGTGCCGACAAAGCTCGCGACTGCGCCGTAAGGGTCCGCCACCGCGAGCGCGTGCAGGTGGGCAAGGTCTAAAACGCCCTCGGTGACAAAGAGGTGATCGGTGAGGTGGGCGGTCTCTGGCGCGTCCACCTCACCACCCGACACGGGCGGGAAAAGCGCGAGCGTGTCGCCCTCCTTGACCTCTTGATCGGGGGAAACGTAGCGCTCGTTGAGGGCGCAGAGTGCGCCTTTTAAGGAGAGGTCAGGGTAGTCGGCTTGGAGTTTGTCGGCGATATCACGGACGGTTGTGCGGGCGTCTGTGTGCTCAGGTAGCTCGAGCGTCATCTCCCGCTGACCCACCTGGTCGCGGTAGCTGGCAAAAAGAAGGAGTTCAATCGTCACGTGCTTAGTGTAACGCGGCTAGTTGAAGCTCGCCTGTTGCTCGGCACGTTTCGCCACCGTCTCCGTCACCCCTTGCGCAATCGCTAGCGTCTCGGGGTAGCGCATTCGTAGCGGTCCTAAGAGCATCAACCCGGCTTTGGAGGAGCCCAGCTCGAGACGCGCCGACACCAGTGCCACGGTCTCTTCTAAAACAATGCGCAGCGCCTCGTCTATGTCCGCGTCCGTGTTGGGTTGCTCGACGCGCTCCACCACCATGCGCACGAACTCTGGGTCGGTGGATTCGGGCTCCGTCAAGAGGTTTTTGAGCCCCTGCGAGAAGAGCCGGGGCGGGTTCATGGTGGGCCAAGCGTCGGCTAAAGCGCGGAAGGTGCGCGCAACCTCTTCCTCGGCGCGCGTCGCGATATTCACAAGCGCCACCGGAACCTCTTGCACGGGTACGTCCAAGCTGCGTAAACCCCTCTCGGCTTCACGCAGCGCGTCGTCGCTTGGCGTCGGCGCGAGATCCAAGACGAGTTGGCGGATGAGACCGTTTTCCAAAACGACGACGGCTAAGAGGCGCGTACTCGAGAGCGCCGAGAGGTGAATCTCCAGGGTGTGCAAGTCGTCATCGGCGGGCAGGCTCACCACTACCGCGTAGCCGGAGAGTTCGGCGGTGACGTTGGCAACTTGCTGCAAGAGCGTGTCGCCGTGCGCGCCTTTCAGCCGCATCTTCAAGAGGTCGCGCTGGAGTTTGGGCAAACGTTTAGGCGGAATGAACTTGCGCGCGTAGCGCCTGTAACTTTCAGCCGTAGGAACGCGCCCCGCTGAGGTGTGGGGCTGAGCTAAGTAGCCCGCCTCCTCGAGCGCCGCAAACTCGCTTCTGACCGTCGCGCTGCTCACGCCGAGTTGCTTGGCGATAGGAGCCGACGCCACCGGCTTCGCTGAGGTAATGTAGTGCGCCGTGACGAGGTCGAGGATGTGGGCGGTGCGCTCGTTCATCTGCGTATAGTATAGCATTTTGCCCTTACCTATCACGTTTTAGAGGTTCGTAGAGGGCAAAAGGTTAAAAGGTCTTAGTGTGTTTCTCACGAATTTTGAGGTGGTGGCTCGAGCTGAAGATTTTGGTACACTCTTAAAGACCGTTTGGCTAGGGTTCCACCCGCACCTTTTAGATGACGCTGTGCGGGGCTCGGACCGAGTGCCATGAAAGCCGTTGCGCATATCTGCGTGGCGGAGACCATCCCAAGGATAAAAGCCTCGAGGGTGCGGTTCGAAGAGGTTAGATAGCTCTGCGAACTTTAGGAGGTTGAAGGTGAACGGATGGTTGGTTGCACTACTCATCGCGCTGTGTGGCGGTTTAGCGGTCGGCTTTCAGGGGGTGCTCAATAGCCTTGCCGGAAGGTCACTGGGCGCGCCCCTCACGGGCTTACTCGTCAACATTGCTGGCGGGACGCTCTCACTTCTGCTGTTGGTGCTCTTCTCGAGGGCGCTACCTCTTCAAGCTGTGGACGCTAGAGCCGCCTCTACCGTCGTGCTGGCGGGCGGCATCGGTATATTCGTCGTGTTTTCTATCGCTTTCGCGCTGCCGCGCGTCGGCGTCGCTGCGGGCATCGCGGCGGTCATCTTGGGGCAGTTGACGCTCTCCGTGCTCGCGGACGCGCTCGGCTGGTCGGGCAGTGTGATCCCTATAGATTTGCGCCGGGTGTTGGGTCTGGCGCTGCTCGCGGGCGGGTTGGTCTTCCTCTTGCCGCCGCAAAGCTGATACGAACCGATGTGCTTCTGACGTTATGTAAGGGTGGGTTTCGAAACCTACCCTTACGCCGTACATACCCTCACGTGTATAGGCTACGCTTCTAACGCAGGAACTCTAGGACTCCTTGCGCCAACACCTCTACCGCTACGGGTAGCGCGTCCTCGTCCAAGTCGAACATGGGGTGATGGTGCGCGTAGTGCGAGCCCTTCTCTTCGCTTCTCGCGCCTAAAAAGAAGTAACAACCGGGCGCTCTCTGAAGCCAGAGCGCCATGTCGTCGCCGCCCATGATCGGCGGAGCGACGAGCACCTTGTCCTCCCCGACGACGGCTCTCGCCACGCTCCGCAGCCGCTCCGTCATCGCCTCGTCGTTCACTACGGCGGGCGATTGGGTGATCCACTCGAGCCCTACCGCCCCACGCATACTCCGGGCCAAATCTCCACTAAAGCGCTCTATCCTGCCCTGAAGAAAGTCGCGCGTCTCCGGCAAAAAGGTGCGGAGCGTGCCCTTAATTTCGACATTTTCGGGGATGACGTTGTACGCAGTGCCGCCGCGAACTGAGGTCAGGCTGATGACCGCGTTGTCCAATGGGTCGGTCTCGCGGGAGACGAGGCTCTGCAAGCCCGTGATGAGGTGCGCGGCGATGAGCACGGGGTCCACACTCTCGTGCGGACGCGCCGCGTGACCGCCCTTACCGGAGACGACGAGCCGAAACGAATCCGTCGCGGCCATCGAGGGACCGCTGCGCACCGCCACCGTGCCCGTAGGGAACTGCGAGCTGAGGTGCAGGCCGATGCTGTGCTCCGGCCCAGCTTCTAGCGCCCCGTCTTCCAACATCGCCCTCGCTCCCCCGACGATCTCCTCGGCAGGTTGAAAGACGAAGATGACCTTGCCGGAGAGGGTGTCTTTGCGCTCGCTCAGAATCTTCGCCACGCTCAGCAGAACGGCGGCGTGTCCGTCGTGACCGCAGGCGTGCATCTTGCCGTCCACCGCCGAGCGGTAGTCCACGGTTTTCTCGTCGTGAATGGGCAGCGCGTCGATATCAGCCCGCACGAGCACGGTCTTGCCCTCGCCCAAATCTAAAAGCGCGACGACGCCCGTCTTGCCGACCTCACGGCGCACGTCTAAGCCGAGCTTCTCCAACCTCTCAGCGATGACGCCGCTCGTCCTGACCTCTTCGAAGGCGGTTTCGGGATGCTTGTGAAAGTCGCGGCGGGTCTGGACGGTTTCGCCGCTCAGCGCTCTAGCCGCGTCTCTTAGTGAAGTATCAGTCATAGACCTCTCCTAACGCTAGGATTTTGTCGAATTCCGCTTCCGTGACGGGCATGACGCTGAGGCGGTTGCCGCGCTGAACGAGCTTCATCCCCTCCAGCGCAGGTTCTTCCTTCACCTCTTGCAGCGGCACAAACCTCTCCAAAGGGTGGAGTCCGCGCACCTCTACAACCGTCCAGCGCGGGTCATCTCTGGACGACTTTTCGTCGTAGTACTCGCTCGAGGTGTCGAACTGGGTAGGGTCAGGATAGGCTTCTTTGGCAACCTCCGCCACGCCGACGACGCCGGGCGGCTTGCAGTTAGAGTGATAGATAAGTATCTTGTCGCCTACTTTCATCTCCCGCAAAAAGTTTCGCGCCTGATAGTTGCGCACACCTTCCCACATAGCGCTCTTTTCGGCGCTTCGCAGGAGGTCAGCGAAGCTAAACACGTCGGGTTCGGTTTTGAGGAGCCAGCGCTGAGTCACGGGACGATTGTAATACTAAACTGAAAAGGGGGTGCCATAATGTGAGTTACGCCGTCGGCGTGACCTCTTTACTAGCTGTGCCGCGACAACCTCTTCGCGTGATAGGTCCCGACAGCTCAGCTTGACGAGGTCATACAGAGGGTTTTCTTTTAGCTACGTCGCTGCGCTAGGAGGAAGCTCGAGCCCTCTATATGGGCGCGTTTCAGCCGCGTCAAGGCTTGCCGACACCTCTACGCTCATCTCGGTGGGCTAAGCTTAGTAGCAGGTTACTTCGCGTGCTCAGCCGCGAGCCATTCCGCTTTCAGGCAAAGCCTAGCGGGTCGGCTTCGCGAGAACGGGGTGCCGACTGGTCATCTGCACTCCGGGTATCTACACGCTGAGTGAAGAGGACACACTTTAGAACTTGCTTACGAGGTTCCGTTAGCGCTCTGCGCTAAAATCCGCGGTAACTTGTTTCAGTATGTTCTGTTGCTACAACGATGGAGGTGAGAGGGTGTACGACGCCGAAGGAATCGAGCGCGGGGAGGTCTGCCCCGAATGCGGCAGCAGCGATACCGTCACATATGTCTATTTAGAGGGCTTTACCGAGTTGGAGTGCTATAGGTGCGGCTACAGCAGCGAGTCGCAGGAGATTTCGGAGTTGGCACGCTACCGGGGGGACCTGAGCGAGCGCGAACTCAAAGATTTGCCGCCTATTCCTATCAAGAAGCTCGAAGCCTAACGCGCTACCTGGAGCGCGCTCTTCGAGGCGAATGTGATATTTCTTATAGTGAGATGCGAGCGAGTGCTATGAAAGGTTTTTATTTTGACAAGTTGCGTCAGGGACGTGACGCTTTCAAAGTTCAACCGTAGCACCGTCCGCTCTTCACACTTTTATTCTGCGCAGAGGTTTAGGCGTTATAGTCAATAGTACGTGCGTCTCTATTACAGACGCACCGAATTCATTAAGGTAGAGCATCCTTCTCAATCCCTATTTTCTCACAGTGGTGTAAGAGCACAAAAGGTAACATAGCTTCCAATCAAAAGAGAGGAGTGAAGATGGATGTAAAAGTGGTTCTTAGTTCGGATGAGATCGTACGGGGGCTCAAGCACTATAGGCGCATCGCCAAGCAAGATATCTTGCGCGCACCGGAGACTGCTAACCCGGAGGTCTTCCGCTGCCACGCCGAAGCGCGGCGCACCATCTATGCCCGCTTGACCGACGTCGCTGAGGCGCAAAGCCCCGCCGACGTGGTCATCGAGGCGCTCGAGTGTTACAAAGAGCTTCCCTTTGTGACGGGCACCGCTGAAGACGAACACACCGACATTAAAGGGCAAGAGAACGCCTTGGAGAACTTCTTTTTGATGATCGGTTTAGAGCCCAAAGTGCGCCGCGAGGTGCGGAGCCAGCGTCCACCCCTCACTTCGCTCAAGTCGTAACCCGGTTATCTTAACCTCTATACACAACGCGCTTCGGCGCGTTTTTTTGGCTACCGCTTACCGCGTTACGCGCGTCGCCGCGTTAAAATGAAACCTTGTCATGGGTTGTTGCAACAGAGACCATTATAAGCTGCGACGACAAAGGTGTTGACCTCTCGCTATCTTGACTGAGGCTCGAGAGGTTGACCGCGTATGAGGAGGAACGATGACGTTAGACGAACTCGAGCAGCAGGCCAAAGAAGCCCCTAAACCCCCCGCCTTGTCGGACACCGCCGACAACCTCGTCTTTGGCGAGGGCGACCCGGACGCTAACGTGGTCATCATCGGTGAGGCTCCCGGTGAGGACGAAGACGCCACTGGACGCCCCTTCGTTGGACGCGCCGGGCAGCTTCTAGACCGCATTTTAGACTCTGTCAAGATTGACCGCGACGAGGTCTACATCACCAATATCGTCAAGTACCGTCCGCCCGGCAACCGCAACCCTAAGCCAGAAGAGATCGCCGCGAGCGAACCTCTTTTGATGGAGCAGCTTAAACTCATCCGCCCGCAGATCATTGCGACGTTGGGCAACATCCCCACGCAGTACTTCGTCAACACGAAAGAGGGCATCACCAAAACACACGGCAACTGGTTTGACTGGAACGGCGTGCGCATCTACCCGATGTTTCACCCCGCCTACCTCTTACGCAACCCGAGCCGCGAAAAAGGCTCCCCCAAGTGGCTCATGTGGCAAGACGTAAAGGTCTTACGCGAGGAGATGGACAACCTGGGCGCGAAGCCGAACAGTTTGGTGATTGATACGGCGCAGCAGGAGGGGTTGTTTTAGAAGCAGTAATGAGTTGAAAGCACAGGTCAGAGCGAAGCTCAAACAGGTTAGAGCAAAGCTCAGTAGGCTCTTACAGGTGAGCACAAAGTGCAACGGCTTTCAGCCTTAACCTGTGCCTTCACCTAATGAGCAATGAGTCTAAAGGGTTTCACTCATTGCTCGTTCCTCATTGCTTCCATTTACGCTCTCATAACAGAACCCCTCTCCACTGACTGGTACACTACTCCCATGTCTGACCCACGTTTTATCGGCTTGGTTCACTCTATTTTAAGCTCGGCGGAGGCGGCCTTGGGCGAGATGAATAGCCCGATGGTGACGCGGCTGGCGCGCGACGGCATCTTGGCGCGGCGCACGGGCGAGAAGAGCTTGCAGCTTTTAGAGATGCTCCAGCAAAAGACGAACGGCAACCTGGACGAAACGGAGCGCGGCGCGCTGTACGGGGCGATGCGCACGATTAGGGAGAGGCTCGAGACCCTGCCCGAATCACCGCAGACACCACCCCGAACTCAAAGCAACTGATGCGCGTCCTTGTGCAGCGCGTCGCCCACGCCCGAGTTGAAGTAGAGGGAGAAGTCACCGGTCAAATTGAGCGTGGGCTCCTCATCCTTCTGGGCGTCGCTGAGGACGACGGCGAAGACGAGGTTCACCTCTTAGCAAATAAGGTGAGCAAACTGCGCATCTTTAGCGACGAGGCGGGCAAGATGAATTTGAGCGTGTCGGACGTCGGCGGGGCGGTCCTCGTGGTGAGCCAGTTCACCCTCTACGCCGACGCGCGGCGCGGCAACCGTCCGAGTTACGTCAAGGCGGCGAGACCGGAACAGGCGGACGCGCTCTACGGGCGCTTCGTGCAGGTGCTGGGCGAGTTGGGTCTCGAGACGGCGACGGGCAAGTTCGGCGCGGACATGCAGGTCAGCTTGCTCAACGACGGTCCGGTGACGCTCTGGCTGGATACGGCGGAGTTGCGCGGGTAGCGAGCCGGAAGAGGGAGCGCGCTCCACCTCCTCAGAAAAAATATCGCGCTGAAAAGGCTCCTCTGATGAGTCTCATCAAAGTCTAATCGTTACCATCCACCGGCTCATGCCGAAGTGAATTTTTTACTTCTTTTTCGAGTTTGAAAGATGATACGGTTCTCTAACTCAAAAACGGCATACGTTCCGTATTCTATTTGACTTGCTATGTGCTCAGCGGAGGACGCGCAGTTTTGAGACTTCACGTCATGGGAGGACGTATGAAGAGACTACTGGTGTTGGTTTTGCTGGGTGCGGTGTTGGCGGCGTGTAGCGTAGCCCCTGAAGAGGTAGCCGGAGTCGAGGTGCCCGAGCGCGAAGTCGTCGCGGGTCAACCCATTCCGGGGCAATACATCGTGGTGCTAAGCGGCTCGCTGAGTACGCAGTCGGCGGAAAATTTTGCGTTACAGACCGCCGCTGTCGCCACCGACCTAGGCGTCCAGTCCGTGCGTCCGCTGCAGGTGATCAACGGTTTTGTCGCGCGGCTTGAAGACGCGAAGCTCGCCTCGCTCCGCGCCGATCTGCGCGTCGCCTACGTCGAGCAAGACCAGATCATGAAAGCCACCGCGACGCAGAGCAGCCCGACGTGGGGGCTCGACCGCGTCGACGAGCGCTCTCTTCCCTTAGACCGCGCGTACCGCTACAATGCAACAGGTTCAGGCGTAACGGCGTACATCGTTGACACGGGCATCCGTGCGAGCCATGACGAGTTCGGCGGGCGCGTTGTGGGCGGCGTCACCGCCATAGATGACGGGCGCGGCGCGGACGACTGTAACGGTCACGGTACACACGTGGCGGGCACGGTGGGCGGCAGTCGTTACGGCGTGGCGAAAGGGGTTTCGCTCTTCGCGGTGCGCGTTTTGGGCTGCCGAGGTGAGGGGAGCAACTCGGGCGTGATCGCCGGGGTAGACTGGATCACGTCGAACCACCGCAAGCCCGCCGTGGTGAACATGAGCTTGGGCGGGGGAGCCTCGAGAGCCTTGGATGACGCCATCAACAACTCCATCCGGGCGGGCGTGTCCTACGCGGTCGCGGCGGGCAACGAGAACCAGAATGCCTGCAACGTCTCGCCGGCTCGTGTAGACGCCGCCATGACAGTAGGCGCAACGACGCGCAGCGACCGCCGCTCGTCGTTCTCCAACTTCGGCTCGTGCGTCGACCTCTTCGCGCCGGGCTCAGACATCACCTCTGCTTGGTACACGGGCAACCGCTCGACCAACACCATCAGCGGCACCTCGATGGCGAGCCCGCACGTAGCTGGCGCAATCGCGCTCGTGCTAGAGGACAACCCTAACGCTTCACCAGGCGCAGTGTTCAACTACCTGCGCGACACGGCGTCAACCAATAAACTCTCGAGCATCGGCTCAGGCTCACCGAACCGGCTGCTCTACAAGGGCTCGAGGTAATACGAGCAGCAGTTCCACAATACATTGAGACAGTTGAGCGCGGGTCTCATCCCTTGAAGTGCGTGTTAGACATCGTTTTATAAAGTGAGCGTGTCTCTGACCAGATGATACCTGCTAGAGGTTGCATGAGTTGGTTTGCAAAGCTAACTCACGCTCATCTGCGATGGTAAGCTCTAACGCCCCTGACAAGGATAAGCAAATTATGCAGTCCCGTACAACACGAAAACGCTTGGAGATCACGACGATGAATAGTCAGTGAGCGCACAATCAAAACGTAAGAAGCCGCGCCCTCGCGCGGCTTCTTACGTGAAGTAGCGCACTCGTCCGCGAAAACGTCGTAAAAGACCTCACACGCTAAGATATTGGTCACTCGAGACGCCGCGCCCCTACACTACGCTTGCAGGTATGAAGGCGCTCAAGCTCCTACTCATCGGGTTTCTCCCCCTCCTCATCGCGGGCTGTGAGGGCAACGCTCAAGGCGGTACGCCCAAGCATCCCCTCACCATCGAAGTGCAGCCGTCCCACGCCACGGTCTGGGTGCGCGAGGCGAAGGCGCCGCCGATCGCGGCGGCGCTGGAGCAAGAGGGTCCTCTGACCTCGTTTGACCTCTCCACCGGGCACTACAGCTACGAAGTCCGTGCGCCCGGTTATAGGCCCTACAGGGGTGAATTCAGCCTGCCTCAGAACAGAGAACTGTCTGTGTGGCTAAGCGCCTACTAGACCTCATGATCAAGTTAAAAACGGGTTACTCCTCGTTTCGTCCCCAATCGTCGTTTCTGGTCCGTGACCGGGGTAGACGACGGTCTCTTCTGGCAGCGTGAGGAGTTGGGTGCGGATGCTCTTTATAAGCTGCGCAGGGTTGCCGCCGGGCAGGTCCGTGCGCCCGATTCCACCCTTAAAGAGCGCGTCACCCGCTAGAACGGCACCTCCGCTCGGAAAGTAAAACGCAGTGTGCCCCGGCGCGTGACCGGGCGTGAAGAGGCAGCGAACCTCTTGAACACCAAACGAGAGAATTTGCGCGTCCTCGAGCGGCGTATACGCGACCTGGGGCTGCCGCACCTCTAGACCAAAACGCGCCGCTGAAGCCGCTGCGTTAGCTAAAAGAGGTTCGTCGTCGGGGTGAAGAAACGTAGGCGCGCCGCAAACCTCTTGCAGCTCGGCTAACGCGCCTACATGATCGAAGTGCGCGTGGGTGAGCCAAACCGCCTCCAGGGTATAGCCCTCCAAGGCCCGGACGAGTTTAAGCGCTTCGTCACCGGGGTCAACGAGGATAGCACTATTCGTCTCGTCGTCAGTAAGCAGATAGCAGTTTTCTTGCAGGGGACCAACCGTGAAGCGTTGCAGTGAAAGCATAAAAGAGTTTACCTGTATGCGTAAAGTATGACCTCTGGTTGTGAGTGCTAGGGGTGTTCTTCCCACGAAAACGCCGTTACGTTGGACTAGCGGGAGTGCTTTTATACAATGCGCCGCGCCGTCCTCCACAATGCTTCGGCATTACCCGCTTGGATTCCGCCACGTTTGAGGTGGTGAGCTGGGCGAAGACTACGGCAAAGATTGCGTCGGTGAGGCGCTTAGTTCGGTAGTGAATCTACAGAAGGCTATGCGTCCTTGTGGTATCTTTTGTCTGGTTATGACAACTATCCCAAAACCTTCTGTAAGCTCAACCCTTAGACGCTCGGTGCCGCGACCTATCAAACGTGGCCTTCTCATAACGTGGCGCGTGGTAGAACTCGCCAACAACTCTCTTTACGACTACAAGCGCTTCTTCCGGTGGTCGATGATCAAGAAGAATTATCCCAGCCAGACGGCGTTTCGCGCGGACATCGTCAGGACGTACCACTCGCTCGAGAAGGGGCTCGCGCTCCCGCAGCCCAGAGCAGGCTTTGGTGAAAAGAAAGCCCACCAATTGCTCGGGATGCTCGAAAAGTACACCGCCCGCTACGGCTTGGACGAAACGGCTCGAGTCGCCCTCAACGTGCTCAAAGCTCACGACGAATTCAACGTTCAACACGGCATTGACCGGGAAAAGTTTCGCGCCAAATTCACCGAGCTTGCCCGCAAGGAGGGTGTACAAATCGGTCACGGTGGCGTCAAGCACGTGTCGAAGGAGCAGATACTAGAGGCGTCGCAAAAGGACTTGCGAGCGTTTTTCGCCAACCGCTACAGCGTGCGCCAGTTCTCGGGCGAAGAGGTCGATACCAGTCTCATCGAGGAAGCGGTCAAGATGGCTCAGAAGACCCCCTCAGTGTGCAACCGTCAGTCGTCGAAAGTGTACATCTTTAGCAGCCCGGAGGACAAGGCGCGCGTGCTCAGCTTTCAACCGGGCAATCAGGGCTGGGGAGAGCAGATATCTAAAGTTCTCGTCGTGACGTCCGACATGCAGCATTTCATGATGACAGGGGAGCGCAACCAGTGTTGGGTGGACGGGGGGCTTTTCGCTATGTCGCTGGTGTACGCGCTTCACTCGCTCGGGCTAGGCACATGTATGCTCAACTGGAGCGTCAAGCGAGACACGGACGCGAACATGCGCCGCGCCGCCGATATTCCCGACGCCGAAGCCGTGATCATGATGATCGCCGTAGGGCATCTGCCAGGCGCGCTGCTCGTCGCTCAGTCGTCCCGCAAGCAGGTTGACGAGTTTTTAGTGGTGCGTTAGGGCGGTGTCACCTGCTATTTTCTCGCGTCAGGCTGCGAAACCACGTTCCTAAGATTTCTCGGTACATCCTCAGCCGGACGATAAAGCCGGGCACGACGCCGCGCTTCTCCTCCTTCATGATTTGCGACACGCCCGGCATCGCGATGTCGACGGTGCGCCAGCGCGACCTTTTAGCGTGCTTGGTGATGGCGATTTCGACACCGTAGCGGCTTCCCTTTAGACCCGTCACCTCCAAAAGCTGCTCCCTCACGACGCCCCGCTGCCCGTTGAGCTGCGGCGCGATGCGCTGCGCCGTCGTCGTGCGCCACCGCCCGCCGACGAAGATGCCGCGCGTCATCTCGACGTCGCCCTCCAAGACAGGCTCGGCGAGCGCGTATAGATGGGTTTCAGCTAGGCCGGTGAGGTCGGCGTCGATCATCACGACGACGTCCGTTTGTAGCCGCTTCGCGCCCTCGAAGACCGCGCCACCTTTGCCCAAGTTGTGAGGCAGCCTGAGTACCTGCGCCCCCGCTTCTTTAGCGACGGCGGCGGTGGCGTCCGTAGAGCCGTCGTCTACCACCAAAACGGGTCCAAGTTTCGCGCTCAGCGCCGTTTCGACGACGCGCCCCAGCCGCGCTGCTTCGTTGTAAGCGGGGATGAGGACGCCGCAGGAGCGCGAGTCAAAAGCCATATCCGTAGTCTAACCGCTCTCGCAAAGAAAAGCGTCAGGCTCTTGACCTGACGCACTTTTATTGAAATGAGTTAAAGGTCTACTGACCGATGCCGATGAGGTCGCCTACCTCGCCAAAGGTGATGAGCACGACGAAGAACATCAGAAAGGCGATGCCCAAGAAGTTGACGAACTCCTCTTGACCGGGCTTAAAGGGCTTGCCGCGCAAGGCGACGATACCCGATAAGAGGATGCGCCCACCATCTAAACCGGGAATAGGCAGCGCATTGAAGAGCGCGAGCGAGAAGTTGATGATGCCCGCGAAGAAGAGCACCGGGATGAGCCCGCTACGCGCCGCTTGTCCCGTCATCGTGACGATGCCCACTGGACCCGCGACGTTTTCGCTGCGCTGCCCCGAAAGCGCTGAGCCGAAGCCGCCGACGATGCCCGTAACCGATTCGGGGACGATGCGGGCGAGAAAGACCGTAGTATCCGTTAGCGCTTCGCCGTAGGAGAGTGCGGGGAGCGTATCTACCTCGAGCGGCGCTAAGCCCACCCCGAGAAGAGGACTCTCTGCGCCCTCGGGCGGCCAAGGCGTCTGCACCGTGACCTCTTCGCTGCCACGCTGTAACACCAGCGAAAGCTCCGAAGCACTTTGAACCGTGTTGCGGAACGTCTCCGTATTTGGGTCTTGTATCCCGTTGATAGCGAGAACAATGTCGCCCGGTTGGATGCCCAGCCTCTCAGCAGGCGAGTCCGGCATGACCTCCTGAAACGCCACCCCCCAACTCTTCGGTGTTTCGCCCGCAATGATGTAGCGAAAGTTCGAGTTGGGCGCAGCCGTCACTGCGATAGAAATCAGCAAAATCGCCAAGATAAAGTTCGCGATCACCCCGCCGATCAAGACCCAGAACTTCTGTAAAAAGCTTTTCCGCATAAACCCTTCGTCCGGGTAGTACAGTTCGCCGTCTTCGCCCTGCTCGGGCGCTAACCCTTGGAGGTCCACGTAGCCGCCCAGGGGCAAGAGCGAGAGCCGCCACTCCGTCCCGCGCCACTGTTTACGCCAGACAATCGGACCCATCCCGACGCTAAAGGCGCGAACAGGCACGCCGACGCTCCGCGCGTTGAAGTAGTGCGCTAACTCGTGGATGACCACCGACACGGTGATAATAATGATGAAAACAACTGCGGTGAGCAAGATGCCCGAAAGAGAACTCAACATGCTTTAGTATGGCAGGCTAGGACGCTAGAGACGGTTAGATAGCTGACCGTGGAGTGTCCCCGAAAGTTGACAGCGGTTTTCAAATGAGCTTTAATAAGGATTCGCGTTTGACGCTTACTTGAAAACGCAGCTAGGTTGTGGCGTAGTTCGCGCTAAACTGAGTTGAATAAACGCAGCTATCATCCTGTAACGTGTGAGCCAACGTGTGTTTACTCCCCAAGAGCGTTTTTAGTCAGATATGGGGATGTGGTCGTTTACGTTAGGTTCTAAAAAGCTGTATCCCGTAGAGGATTTGGACGCTCGAGCGTTACCTTTTGCGGACGAGCTGCGCTACTACACGCCCGAAGTTCACCGCGCCGCCTTCGCGCTACCCGCGTTCGTCAATCGTTTAGTTCAAGCGTCTGGCTGAGGGTTAGAGGGCACGTTCGGAATCTCGTTGCCGACGGACTGCACTTGCAAGGTGCGCACGAGGTCGGTTTTGCTTAAAAGCCCGGTCATCCTGCCCGCCTCGTCCACTACCACGAGCCGCCCGAGGTCGTTCTGGTTAATGCGCTTAAAGGCTTCTAAAGCGTCCTTGTCCTCGGTAATCGTGTTGACCTCTTTGGACATGATTTCGCCCACCGTCGCCTCGTCATCTAAGCCTCTCGCGTGTTGGAGCTTGACCATCCCCACAAGCTGTCCACCCTCCAAAACCGGATACCCCAGGTGCTTCTTGAAAAACATCAGCTTGATGAGTTGCGCGACAGGCATGTCCGGCTCGACCGAGACCACATCTCTGGTCATGAGGTCGCGCACGCGGATACCTGAAAGCAGCTCGAAGACTTGCGCGTACTGTGTCTCACTCCGCACCGCGCTGTAGATAAAAAAGGCGATGATGACTAAAAAGATGCTGAGGTTGAGCAGCCCGTAAATCCCTGATAGGATAGCGATGAAGCGGCTGACGCTGGCTGAAATCTGCGTCGCCCGTAGGTACGGCATCCGCAAGGCGAGAAGTGAGCGCAGCACCCGCCCGCCGTCTAAGGGCAGCGCGGGCAAGAGGTTGAAAATCGCCAGAAACACGTTTTGAAAAGTTAGAAAGGCGAGGACGAACTGAACCGAGTCTGCGCTCCCCGGTGTAATCTGCAAGAGCACCCACGACACGCCCGCCACGAGCACGCTCGTGATCGGTCCTGCAATGCCGACAATCGCCTCCGCTCCGCGCTGACGCGGCATCTCGTTAAACTGCACGACGCCGCCTAGAAACATTAGCGTGATGTCTTTGACCTCCACGCCGTAGCGCCGCGCCACCACTGCATGACCAAGTTCATGAATCGCCACGCCCACGAAGAGCCCCAGCGTCGAGAGGAAGCCGAGCCAGTAGGGGGTCACGCCGCCGCCAATCATGCTGAAATTGATAGACGTGCCCAAGAGATTGTTGAAGAGGTTCGTGAAGGCTTCCACCTGAATACCGACGATCCAGGTGAAGAGCGCCAGGATGAACAAAAAGGAGATGTCTAGGCGGAGGGGGATGCCCAGGAGTTTGAAGGGGAGGGTGTAGGAGTTTTTGAACATACCTTAGTGTACGAGGTGAGGTGTGAAAAATCTGTCATGCGGGGTGGGGTTAGACCTCATCCACCTTGAAGGTTTCGTCACCTTTCGGTTTGATGAGCTTCCAAATCGCCTCGTCGTAAGGTTTATCGTCCATCATCCTGAAGAGAATACCCGGATAGGTGCGGGTTTTGAAATATGCGGCAGCCTCTTTGCGTGAGGCGAAATCGTCACAGTATTCTTCTCGAGCCACCCTTTCAATCTCCTCGTACTGCGCTCTCAAATTTCCCTCAACCGCTTTGACCCACGTGTAGAACTCATCGGGAACGCGCTCCAACGTCGCATCGAGCGACTCTCCCTCTTTGAGTATCTCCCAAATGTGTTTCGGATTGAGACCCGTGACCAAGCGGTGAAGTCGCACGTACTCCTCCAACTTGACCTTGACCCTAAGCCCGCTCTCAAAGAGGACGACGAACCCCTCCGCATCATCGCGCTGCATGTTGCGAAGCGCCTGATAATCGTTTATGTCCTCGAAGTGCTTAGCGAGCGGAAACCCCAAATGAGCGAAGTCACCGAGATTAAATTCGCGCCCTGTTGCTGTTTCACGTACCGCGAGCAAGACGAGGTTGCGCTCTGCGCCGTAGTCCACCACGATGCGGTTTTCAGGATAGATGATTTCAAAGAGGTAGGTGAGCACGTCATCAAAAGGGTCAGCGCCTTTCAGATGCTCCCTAAGCATCTGCGTACCAATTTCCGCTTGAGGGCTGGTGAATGAGCCGCGCGTAGCGAGATATGGAACGCCTTCATGCTTGTAGAGCACGCCGAGGGGGTAGTGGCTCAACACGAACTGCTAAGCTAAGGGATGGTTACTCAGACAGTACAGTGTTATCACTGCGGCAGCGAGAACGTAAAGAAGAACGGCAAAGCCCCTAATGGCAAACAGCGCTACCACTGTAAGGAATGCAACCGAGCGAGTTTAGAGAACCCAAATTACGGCTACAGTAAAGAGAGAAAGGAAGAGATTCTTAAAGCTTATCAAGAGCGCTCTAGTATGCGCGGTGTCGCTAGAACGTTTGGGATATCACGTAACACACTGGACGCCTGGCTCAAAAAAAGCCAAGATAACGCCTCCCCTTAGCGATACACTCATAGCTCCTAAAGTACCTGGAGCTGTAGAGCTTGAACTCGACGAAATGTGGTCGTTTGTAAGCTGCAAAGCTAAAAAGCTCTGGATATGGCTGGCTCTTTGCAAACAGACCAGGCAAGTCGTTGCTTGCGTCATAGGAGGACGCGGTAGCGCTACGTGCAAGAAGCTTTGGGGCAACGTACCTAACGCCTACAAAAAAGGTCTCGTCTTCAGTGACTTTTGGGAAGCTTATCAAGCTGTTATCCCCGACGAGCAACATCAGGCTGTCGGCAAAGAAACTGGACTTACGGCTCACGTTGAACGTTTCAACAACACAATTCGTCAGCGCCTCGCCCGCTTTGTCAGAAAGACCTTGTCCTTCTCTAAAGCCCAGCACATGCACCTTATCTGCCTGCATATGTTCCTCGTTAGCTACAACCTGGAGGTTAAGGTTGGCAGTCTGAGGTGAGCCACTACCGCCGAGGGAACCGTCCAACTTGTCGAAGACTTTGAAAGGCTCGTTCGGGAGGTCTTTGGGATCGTGCTGCTCGAGGTTAAAGAACTTAGGAAAGGGACGAGCGATAACAGTATCTTCACTGCTTACAATCAGACCTCGGCACGCCTTAGTTACAGGTGTCCATACGTTGTCGTATTGGCACTTAGCCGTGTAGTTGTACAGCTTGAGCGTGCCACTCGGATGAATGACTTCGCGGATATGACCTTCGTCTAGGTGAGATTGCAGTTCGGAGCGGTTAAAGGTCCACATAATCTTTTAGATTCCTTTCTATAGAGTCATAAAAGGGTAGTATAGCGGCTCGAGCGAAACGTGCTCAAGGATTGACCGATACCACTGGTAGCTTTATGCTGAAGCTCGAGACAGGGACTCATCCCAATAACAGGGTGAGTTCTTGTACATTTATCCTTACTAAAGATTTGTTAGAAAACCTCTTGGGCTATTCTGGAACGGGGTACACCCCCCTTAGGCTCGAGCGCCCACCTTCAGCCTAAGTCGTCGCGCGTTCCGATGAACCAGCACTCACCCCACGCCCTCCACCCACCCGGTACGCCGCCACCACCGCCCCCACCACAAGCAGCAAATTCACCCCAAAAATCACCGCAATCCCAAGCTGCTGCCCCCACTGAACCCCTACTGCGAATGCGAGCACCGCCCCACCCACCCCGGTACTCAGCGCCGAGGTGAACTGGTCGGCAATCTGCAAGGACGCCGACACCGCGCCCTCCTCCCCCTCGGGCGCGAACGCAAAGGCTAAGACCGAACTCGTGGAGTGCGATACGCCCATCCCGAGCCCGCAGAGCAGCCAGCCCGAGATGGTGACGAGGAGCGGCACGACGTTCACGAAGAGGGCGAAGAGTTGCACGCCGATGCCAGCGGATAAGAGGAGCGTGCCGAGGACTAGGCGTGAGCGTCGCCTCGAGCCCTTCTCCCCTTCGGGCGAGTGCTCGTCCCAGTAGTCTTGGAGCCACGAGCCCACCGTCCAACTCACCGCGCCCGTCGCGATGGCGACGCCCGTGAGCGAGGACGAAAGCCCGTGCACGTCTGTTAGAGCGAGAACTAAAAACGCTTCGGTGGCGACGAAGGCGGCGTACATGAGACCTCTCGCGGCGATGACGGAGCCTAAGCTCGAGCTGAGCGTCAACGTTCCGCCGGGCAGAAGCGCCTTCAAACTAGGCACGGTGAACACCACGCCGACGACGACCATGACGCTCGCAAGCCAGAGCGTCGAGAGTGTTAAACCACTTATCAAAAGTCCTGCACCTAAGACGAGACTCGCCGCAGGGCGCAGGCGGTCTGTGCCCTGCCCTTTTCCCTCCAATTTTAGGAAGGCTCGAGCCGTCAACAGTGCCACCAATACCAAGGGCGGCACCATCCCCCAAAAGACCACGCGCCAGCCGAAGAGGTCAGAGGCGAAGCCGGCGGCGGTGGGTCCTAAGAGTCCGGGCAAGACCCAGGCGCTCGAGACCAGCGCCATCATCCGGGGTCGGAGCGCGTCGGCGTAGGCGAGGTTGATGGCGAGATAAAAACACGTCACGAGTGCGCCGCTGCCCAAGCCTTGCACCGCTCTACCCGCGATGAGAAGCGGCATCGTCGGCGCAAAACCGCTGATGAGGAGCCCGGTTCCGAAGAGGACGATACCTACTAAAAGCGGTAGCCCCGGACCTCTTTTATCGGCTTGCTGCCCGCCTACCGTGATGCCCAAGAGCGAGGAGAGCAAAAACGCGCTGAATATCCAGCCGTAAAGCGCCATGCCGTCTAGCGCCCCGGCGATTTGCGGCGCGACGGTGACAACCGCCAAAGCCTCAAACGCGATGATAGTCACGCCTAAAATGATGCCGATGGTGAGCCCTCGGTGTTGTGGGTCGAAGACTTGGTTGGGGTTAGCCGCAGGTTTATTCACGTTGCACGGTTCTCTCCTAAAGAGGTCGAAGTAAAAGTAAGTGCAAAGCTGAGTTCTCTAGGGTTCAGCTCCGTGTTTCAGGGTAAAGCCAGAGTGCTTTAATAGACTGAGTCTGCACTTCCCATCTCGAGCCAAACCACGTGACGAATCCGTTTGCCCTCGCCCCTAACAACGTGAGACAATACCTCCTATGACCACGCTCTCCAGCGCCGAACGCATCCTCTCATCCGTCTACGGCTACAACGCCTTTCGCGGCGCACAAGCGGAGATTGTCGAGCATGTGGCGGCTGGTGGGGACGCCTTCGTTTTGATGCCGACGGGCGGCGGTAAGTCGCTCTGTTTTCAGATTCCCTCACAGGTGCGGCGGGGCGTGGGTATTGTCGTGTCACCTCTCATCGCGCTGATGAAAGACCAGGTGGACGCGCTCTTACAACTTGGCGTTAAGGCGGCGTTTTTGAACTCGAGCCTCACCTCTTCGGACGCTTACGCGGTTGAAAATCAGCTTTTACGCGGCGAGCTTGACCTCTTATACGTCGCGCCCGAACGCCTTTTGACGCCGCGCTTTTTAGACCTCTTGGGGCGCAGTCATATCGCCCTATTCGCCATCGACGAAGCGCACTGCGTCTCGCAGTGGGGACACGACTTCCGCCCGGAGTATCGCGGGTTGGCATTACTAGCGGAACGTTACCCGGATATTCCCCGCCTCGCGCTAACTGCTACGGCGGATGAGGTCACGCGGCGCGACATCGTGGAGCGTTTGCATCTCACAAGGGCGCGGCAGTTCGTCTCATCGTTTGACCGTCCAAACATCCGCTACACCGTCGTGGACAAGAACAACGCCAAGCAGCAGTTTTTGGACTTTTACAAGCGCGAGCATCTCAGCGACGCGGGCATCGTTTACTGCTTGTCGCGCAAGAGCGTGGAGAAGACGGCCGATTGGCTCGGCAAGCGCGGCATCAAAGCGCTGCCCTATCACGCAGGGTTGACGAGCGAGATGCGCCAGCGGCATCAAGAGCGCTTTTTATTGGAAGAGGGCGTCGTGATGGTCGCAACGGTGGCGTTTGGGATGGGCATCGACAAGCCGGACGTACGTTTTGTCGCGCACCTTGACTTACCGAAGAGCTTAGAGGGCTATTACCAAGAGACCGGACGCGCCGGACGCGACGGATTGCCCTCGAACGCCTTTATGACTTACGGTTTAGCGGACGTGGTCATGCTGCGGCAGATGTTGGCGGGCAGCGAAGCGAGCGAGGAATTCAAGCGAATCGAGCAGCAGAAGCTCGAGGCTCTCTTAGGCTACTGCGAGTCCCCCAGATGTCGGCGTCAACTGCTCCTCTCGTATTTTGACGAGACTTTGGAGCAGCCTTGCGGCAACTGCGACACGTGCTTAAACCCCGTCGAAACTTGGGACGGCACGGTAGCGGCGCAAAAGGCGCTCTCGGCGGTCTACCGCACGGGGCAGCGTTTCGGCGCAGGTCATGTGATTGACGTGCTCTTAGGCAAGAACACGCCGCGCATGAAGAATTTGAAACACGACGAGCTGAGCACCTTCGGTGTCGGTACGGAGTTGGACGAAAAACAGTGGCGCTCGGTGCTGCGGCAGCTCGTTTCGTGGGGCTACTTGACGAGTGACGGGGGCGGCTACGGCTCTTTACTCCTCACGCCGCAGAGCGCCGCCGTCCTCAAAAGTCAAGAGACTGTTTCTTTCCGGCGGGACCCCAAACCTGTGAAGAAGAGTGCGACTAGCAACAAAGCGGTTGAATTGACGGGGGAGACCTTAGAACTTTTCAACGCCCTACGCACCCTACGCACCGAACTCGCCAAAGAACAGAGCGTCCCCCCTTACGTTATCTTTCACGACGCCACCTTAAAGCAGATGGCGGAGGTTGTGCCGCAGAGCTTAGGTGCGATGAACGCCATCACCGGGGTAGGGAAGACGAAGTTGGAGCGCTACGGCGAAGCGTTCCTAGAGGTGTTGCAACAGTACGCGGATGTTGCGCCCCAAGCCACTTCACCTGTGACCTCTTTACCTTTGGAACCTGCTGAAGACGACCTCGACACGTATGAGCAAACCTTACAGCTCGTCTTAGCAGGACACACGCTCCAGGAGGTGGCGAGCGAGCGTAACCTCAAGATGCGCACGGTGGAGAATCATTTAGCGGAGCTGGTCTCGAGAGGTCAACTCACCGCCCAAGAGGCGACGAAGCTGCCGAAAGAGGAGATTACCTTCATCGAACAGACGTTTTTCGATTTGCCCGAAGAAGAGAAGCCGTATCTTAGACCTCTTTTTGAAAAGTTAGGGGAGCGCTACGACTACGGCGTGTTGAAATGCGTGCGGGCGGGGTTAGCAGCGTGAGGGAACAGAGCTACACCCTGTCCGGTTGCTCAGGTAAAGAGGTCTAGCAGCAATGAGTCTAGAGGTTTTCACTTATTGCTCGTTTCTCATTGCTACTCGAAACACGCAGTTAGGTATGCTCGAGCTATGTCTAACCCCATCCAACTCAGCGAAAGCGTCTTCTACCTCCCCGGCGGCGTCAACTCGGTTATTCTCGTTGGAGATGACAAACAAGCCGTTCTTGTAGATACAGGCGGCGACAAAGATGCGGGGCGACGTATCCGTAAGGCGTGTGATTCGCTGAACGTAACACCTATCGCCATTGTCAACACGCACGCGCACGCAGACCACTACGGCGGCAACGACTACTTGGTCAGGAATCTGAATTTACCCGTTTACGCCCCACCTTTCGAGGCGAGCATCATGCAGAGCCCGTATTTAGAACCCGTCTACCTCTTCGGTGGCGCGAAACCTCCCAAAGAACTCCTCTCGAAGTGGCTGTTGGCGAAACCTTCGCCCGTGCATCACCTCTTGGAGCCGGGAACGCTCGAGTTTGCTGGGCTCACTTTAGAGATTACCGAGTCCTCCGGTCATGCGCATACGCACTACGCCGTCAAAGTCGGTGATGTGCTCTTTGCGGCGGACGCGGTGTTTGGTGAAAGCGCGTTGGAGAAGTACCCGCTTCCTTTTGGTCAGGACATTGGAGGGCAGATAGCAAGCGCCGAAAAGATGGTGACGCTGGAGGCTCGGGTCATCCTCCCCGGTCACGGCGAACCCACCGAAGAGGTCGGCGAACTCGTTCGGAAGAATGTAGAAACCTTTCAACGAGCGGCGGATGTGATTGAAGAGGTCTGTGCAGGCGTAGATACCGCCGCCGTTCTCCAAAACACCTGTAAAAAACTTCACATCGAGATGACAGATGTGCCGCGCTACTACCTCAACCTCTGCACGGTGATGGCGTACCTGACGTATTTGCGTGAGTCAGGGCGAGTGACGTTGGAGCTAGAAAATAACGTCCTACACTGGATAAAACAGCAATGAGCAATGAGTGAAAAGCCTTTGACTTTCACTTTCAACTCACCGTTCGTTTGCTTCGCAAGTGCTAGCGCGAACCAGCTCGACTGGATTGCTCGTTGCTGCTTTTCTCCCCAACATTTCGCCACAATCTACGGTCTTATTTTTGCGTCTGCTTTACCCTACTTATGAAAGGGGCAAAATATGGCATTACAGACCTTAGAAGACGTACTCAAACACCAACTCAAAGACCTTTATAGCGCGGGTAATCAAGCAATGAACGCGCTCCCGGAAATCGCCAACGCGACCCAGTCGCCGCAGCTCCAAGACGCCCTAAACCAGCACGTGGAGGAGACGAAGCAGCAGCTAGAGAAGTTGGAGCGTGTGGCGCAGATCATGGACTTTTCCTTGGAGGGTGAGTTCTGCCACGGTATGGAAGGGCTCATCAAAGAGGGCAAGGAGCACGTGAGCGAGCACGAGCAAGGTGCAGCTTTAGACGCCACCATCGTCGCCGCCGTCCAGCGGATGCAGCACTACGGCATGGCGGGCTACGGTTCCTCGGTGACGTACGCGCGTCAGCTCAACTTAGACGAGGTGCAGAGCATTTTAGAGGAGACCCTACAGCAAGAGGAGTCGACGGACAAAAAACTCTCGCAACTTGCGGAGACTTCGATTAATCAAGAGGCTCGAGCGTAAAACGCTGACCTCTTTACGAGAAGAGGCGCAGTATAAGCTGCGCCTTTTCTCTTGTCCAACATTAGTCTCCGGTTGGAACCTCCTTCACCTCGGCGTGCACCTCGCTCTTTTCACGGCTATGCGAGAGGTCGTAGATAATCTGTGCGGCGCAGACACCTGACACGAGCCCAACCGTCCAGAGCGCGGACATCTCCCATCCTAAATAGGTGTAGAGCACGGCGAAGGCGACGAGGGCGAGACCTGAGCCCACGCGCATGTAAGCGCGCTCTAAGCCGAGCTGCGGCGCACTCGTCTCGGTGAGGACGTCCACCCAAGAGGTCGCTAAGAGGTAGCCGCCCACTGACAGATAGAGGAGCCAGAAGAGGGGCATTTCCATCGGTACGCTGACCCTTAGCTGCGTCACGTCCTCCACTGCCACGCCAAAGCCAACAATAGCGACTGAGAGCGGGAAGTGCGCGTAGACCCAAGAGGTCAGCGAGTCGTAGCCTTGACGGAGGGCGGCTTCTGCCACGTCGTCAAAATACGTCCACCACAAGCTCACCGTCATCAGCACGCCCATCGCGCCAAAGATATACGTGTTCGGACCGATGCCTTCCTCGGCGGTGCGCCCAATGGCTTTGATAAACGAGTCGCCTAAAACGATGATGATGAAGAGCGCGTAGCGTTCGCTCAAGTGGTTGAGGTTGAAGGGGAAGTGGCGCTCGAGTCCCTGCGTTCCGAAAAGCATGTGCACGATAACTTCTGCGCCGATACCTAGCCCCCAAAGCGCGTAGTTCCAGGGTGCGGGTACAAACATCGAGGCGATAAAGCATAAGATCCCGAGCGAAAAGCCGGCGGTGTAGTTGCGGATGAGCGGGCGGCTGTTCGGCACAGCGCGGTAAGCTCGCGCGTACATAAGGATCAGGATGATGCGGATCGCCGCGTAGGAGAACGCAAAGATAGCCGCGCCCTCGCCGAACGCCCGCGGGATGTTCCCGGCGAGGCTGCCGACGAAGAAAATCTGCAAAAAGATGAGGATGCGGTGGAGCGCGTCGTCGGCGATAAAGCGGTTTTCATAGTAGGTCGTGCCCGACCATGACCACCAGACGATGAGAAAGAGAAAAATATAGCGTAGCGTGCCTAAAGGGGTCAGCTCGCCGTGAAAGTAGGAGCCCAACTCGATGACGGCTGCGATGTAAACGAGATCGTAGAACAGCTCGAGCCAGCCCGCCCGCCGTTCGCTATCCGTTCTGCTCAGGGTTGGAGGTTGCCACCATGTGCGCATGAAGTCAGTTTAAGGGTTTGTGCAAGATTTTTCACGTTTTCGCACATGTAGCTAGAAATCTATGTTGTGAGCACTGCCCCGTATACATCTGAACGCTGCGCTTTGTAGAGGCGGGTTTCAAACCTGCCTCTATACTAAGCAGTTCCACGACACACTGAGACAGTTGAACGCAGGTCTCTGTCCGTAGGACTAGCGTTACGGGCAGGCCGCCCTGCCGTTGCGGGATTTCATCCCTTAAAGTGCGTGCTCGACATCGTTTCACAAAGTGAGAGTGTTGCTTCGCAAAACTTCGTACACTCTGACCAGATGATACCTGCTAACTGTATTGCGTACGGATACAGCCTTAACCGACTCGGAGTTTTTCCTCCGCCTCACCCTGCAAACTTTCCTGAATCGCCTGGGCGACTTCGTCGGGTTTGAGCGCACCTTTGGGCGGTTTGCCTACGTTGTCCCAAAAGTCTGAATCCACCGCCTTGGGCAGCACGAGCGTCAGGGACGCCTTGCGCTTCATCTCCTCAGCGGCGATTTCCACGAGCGAGGCGACGCCCGCTTTGGCGGCGGCGTACGCGCCGAAGCCGCGATACTTGACCAACTCGGGGCGAGCGCCGATGACGAAGATACGCGAGCCCTTGTTCAGTTTCGCTTCGGCGTATTTGAGGGTGAAGAAGACGCCCGTGAGGTTCGCGTCCATCACGCGCCGCCAGTTTTCGGCGCTCGCGGTTTTGAGGAGTTCGGGTTGGATGTCGCCCGCCGTGTAGACGATGAGGTCGAGTTCGCTTATTTCATCGAACAAGGCCTGAACTTCGAGTTCGCTCGAGACGTCCGTCGGCACGACTTTCGCGTCCGCCGAGCCTTTGAGTTCGCGCAGCTTCGTCTGGTCACGCCCGACGAGTATGAGTGCGTAGTCCCCCGCTAAACGCTTCGCGAGCGCCGAGCCGATGCCCCCCGTGGCACCGATGATGAGAGCTTGTTTCATGGGGTGCAGGCTACCTTTCACGCGGAAGGTGCGCCGTAGTGCAGCCTCAATTTGAGTAGAAGCGTCTCAGCGGTCAGCGTTTCAAGTTTTCCTGACTCGCTGAAATGCTGAGGCGCCTATAAGTTAAAGTACCGTATTCCCCCGGCACTAAGCGCACGCCTTACCTACCACCTCGAGCGCCCGCTTCGCCACCCTCCCGAACACCTCTTTAAGTTCCGGCGGATGACGCACCACCAACCCGCAGCGCAGATTGAGCAAGGAGAGGGCGAAGCCCTCTAGGTCCGCAACCTCACAGCGGAGCAGAAAGCCGTCTCCCTCACGCTCTGCTGACCTCTCTAGAGGAAGATAGGGCAGCGCGCACTGCAACGCTTCTTGGGTCAGCTCGAGCCAGACCGTCGCCTGCCAGGGTTCGGTAGCGAAGGCGAGCCCCTTGCTTACGAAGCCGCGGAGGTCAAATTCAGAGGGGCGCTCGAAGGTCCGCTCTAGGCGAGACACATTTTGGATGCGGTCCACGCGGAAGAGCCGCTGGTCTCGCCTTAGATGGCAGTGCGCCGCTAAGAACCAGCGCCCCCTCTGTTGCAGTAGCCCGAGCGGGTCCACCTCCCTCGAGGTGACGCTGCCCTCTCTCGCCACGTAGGTTAGGGTGGCGCGCTGACGTGCGTGGATCGCGGCGGCGAGTTGAGTGAGAACGGCGGTATCCGTGTCTACGGTCCAACGGGGCCTCTCTAGTTCCAGCGCGGCGCGGAGCGCGTCCACCTGCTCGCGAACAGAGTCTGGCAGCACGCGCTCGAGCTTGACCCTCGCGCCCGTCGCTGCTGGCGCGATGTCGCCCAAGCCCAGATAGGTCAGCGCGTCCAGCCCGAGCACGAGCGCCAACGCCTCCTCCATTCCGAACATCATCGGCGGCAGCCGAAAACCCGGTCTGAGGCGGTAGGACCCGCCTGGACCTCTCGTGGACGTCACGGGCACGCCTAAGTCTTGAAGCCGCGCCACGTAGCGCTGCACGGTGCGGGGGCTCACCTCTAAGCGCTCCGCTAACTCCGCGCCCGACATGCGCTCTCTAATCTGCAAAAGCTCTAAAACCGTCAGCACGCGCATCGAAGGGTCGTACATACGTTTCATCATGCCACGAATTCCCGACAGGTCCCGACGGGAATAGGTTTTAGACTTTAGTTGAGGTTGCAAGACTTCAGGCGATCCCGAAAGGATGTTGGCTCATGAGCGCAAACAATGGAGTTGAAGTAGAGACTAAAGAGGTCTTTCTAAGCCCCGAAGCCCTTTTGGAGCACTGGCAAGGGCACAGACGCTTGACACGCCGCACGGCCCAAGCCTTTCCTGAGGACCAGCTTTTCACCTTCTCAGCGGATTCGATGCGACCTTTTGGCGCGATGGTCTTAGAGGTGGCGATCATGCTCGAGCCTACGCTTCAACACCTCTTAGGCGAAGGTGCGGACTTCAGTATGGAGCAGTGGGCGAAGAAAACGGAGGCTGCTCAAAGAGAAACAACTACCCGCGCCGAGTTGCTAAGACGTTGGGACGAGAGCAGTGCCACCTTGCAAGAGGCGTGGCCGCGCATCCCATCAGAACGCTTTCGCGCTACCGAGTCCGCTTTCGGTCTGCCGCCGATGCCGAACCCATACTTCGTTCTCTACGCCGTCGACAACGAGATTCACCACCGCGCTCAAGGGTACGTGTATCTGCGGATGTTAGGCGTTGAGCCGCCTGCATTCTGGGAGCGATAACTAGCAGATATACCCCGTCCGGGGCACTTTCATCTGGTCAGGAACGCTCTCACTAGATAAAATATCGTTGCTAGGCAGCAAACTTGCGTCCCCTTTCGTTTCTGAAAGCCCATTAAGGACGAAGTTTAGTCGCGTGGACCGCTCCCGCTAGCCGAAGGGACGGATGAACAATAACTAGCACGTACACCATAGAGACGAAATCCCGCTATTGCTGCGCAATAAGACCTGCGACATTCTGTCTCAGTACGTTTTGGAACTACCAGACGCCCCTAAACCATTTGCGCGACCTCTTGTGAGATACACCGAACAGGTTGAGTAAAGTGCTGTGCGAAGGGAAGAGAGAATACGGTGCGAGGATACTCCTTCTGTATTCTCTATTCTTCATTTCTCTTGTTAAGCTGGCAAGCATGACGGTAGGCAAGGTTGATAATTTAGAGGCTCGAGAACTTATCACGCGGAAAACAGGCGAAAGGCTGAGTTTTGCTCGCTCGCTGAGTGACTTCGCGGGGATAGGCACCTTGCTCGTGCATCAAGAGGTCATCTTGCCGGGACGCCGCACCGCTGCCACGCACTATCATTCAACGAAAGAGGAGATTTTCTTGGTCCTTTCAGGGACGCCGTCTGTTTGGATTGAGGGGGAGGTGACGCAACTCGGGCCGGGTGACTTCGTCGGCTTCAACGCTGAAGAGCCGAAAGCTCACATGCTGCTCAACCTCTCGGATGCGCCCGCTGCGGTGCTCACTATCGGCACAAATCCGCTGGACGACGAGGTGACGTTTGTGGACTCAGCAGGTGTATAGCGTCCACGAGACCTAAGAAACCTGAGACCTTGCTGTTTTAGAGAAGGCGTCTCTAGCGGTTCGTGAGCGACGCTCGAGCCTCCTTGACCCGCTCCACAACCTCTTTCGTGTCTTCTGCCAACGCCGTGATGTGTCCCATCTTCCGCCCCGATCTCGCCTCGGTTTTGCCGTAGAGGTGCAAGTAGACGTTAGGCGTAGCGAGCGCGTCCACCCAATTCGGCTCACCTCTTCCCCACACATCCCCTAAGAGGTTCGCCATCGCTGCGGGGCGCACAAATTCGGTTGAACCAAGTGGCAGAGCGCAGACCGCGCGGAGTTGCTGTCCAAACTGGCTCGTCACGCACCCTTCGATGGTCAGATGTCCTGAGTTGTGTGGACGCGGCGCGATTTCGTTGACGATGAGTTCATGGTCATGCGTGAGGAAGAATTCGACGCACATCACGCCGACTACTTCTAACCCTTCTAAAATACCTCTCGCAATCTCTACTGCTTCGCTGACAACCTCTTTCGAGAGGTCAGTAGGAGCAACCGAGAGGTCTAAAATATGATTTTCGTGTCGATTTTCAATAACCCCGTAGTGTGCAAAAGAGCCGTCTACACCTCTCGCCGCCACCACCGACACCTCCCGCTCAAAGGTGACGAACGCTTCTAAAACCGCCTCTTGTTTCAACTCCGCAAAAGCGCGTCTCCCCTTTTCGGGGCTCTGAATCTTCGCCTGTCCCTTCCCATCGTAGCCAAAACCTGCCGTTTTGAGCACAGCGGGCGTGCCGACCTCTTGCAGCGCAGCGTCAATCTCGCCTTCACTTCGAACCGCACGAAAAGGCGCGATGGGAAAGCTGTTATTCGACAAAAAGGTCTTCTCTCGCAGGCGGTTTTGCGCGGTGTAGAGCGCTTTGATGCCGGGACGAACGTCCGCGTGTTCGGAAGCAGCCTCGAGCGTCCGAGCGGGAATGTTCTCAAACTCGAGCGTCACCACGTCAACGGCTTGCGCAAAGGCTCTGACTGCGTCAACGTCGTCGTAAGCGGCGCTCACCTCTTTGTTAGCGACTTGACCCGTCGGCGTGTCTTTGCCAGGTGAAAAGGTGTGGACGCGGTAGCCCATGTACCTGGCTTCAAGTGCCAACATCCGCCCGAGTTGACCGCTACCTAAAATGCCAATCGTTGCGCCGGGAAGGGTAGGCTTCATGGCAGCTCTGCATTCAATACAGTGCCGGTTTGATTGCGGCGGAACTCGAGCAGCTTCTCGCGTAAGTTGGGTCTCGAGAGCGCCAGGATAGAGACCGCTAAAAGCGCTGCATTGATGGCTCCTGCTCGTCCAACCGCCAGCGTGCCAACCGGAACTCCGGCGGGCATCTGCACGATGGAGAGAAGCGAGTCCACGCCGTTCAACACGCGGCTCTGCACGGGTACGCCCAACACGGGCAAAACGCTCTGCGCCGCCACCATCCCCGGCAGGTGCGCCGCGCCGCCCGCGCCCGCGATGATGACCTCGAGCCCGCGTTCGGCAGCGTTCTCGGCAAAGTCAGCCATGCGAGTAGGTGTCCGGTGCGCAGAGACGACGGAACGCTCGAGAGGTATCTCGAACCTCTCCAGCGTCTCCACCGTGTGCTTCATCGTCTCCCAATCGGAAGTGCTACCCATGATGACCGCGACGAGAGGTTGGCTGAGAGGTGGCTCGAGTTGAGGGTCAGAAGCTGCCGTCATTAGGCACCTCCTTCGTCGCCGCGCGTGTGAGCCTGTCGCGCACGGCGAGCCACTCGGGAATATCGGGTACGGTTTCCACTACAATTTCATCGCACTTTGCACCGTCGAGTTCGCGTAATCCGGCGTAAAGCTGCTGGGCGTACCCTTCCGGCTCACCTGGCAAAACGAGCCACCGCGCACTCTCTAACCAGGCAGGCTTTTGACTTCTCGCCAAGACAGCGAGTTTTTTCTCTGTATTCTCTCCCAGATAATCCGTCAAACTCTCGGCAATCACAACGGGCGTCGTCGGGGCGTAGTGACTCTCTAAAGTTCCCGGTGCTCTGGGTGCATTGTCGCTTTTCATAAGAGGTTCCTCTCCTAAGATTTCGGCGAGTTGAAGGGGTGAAATCTTACCGGGACGTAAGAGGTGGGGTCTACCTCTACTCATATCGAGAATCGTGGATTCCAAGCCCACCTCGCACGCGCCGCCGTCTAAAACTATATCTACGGAGTCGCTTAGTTCAGCGCGGACGTGCGCCGCTGTGGTTGGGCTGATGCGTCCGAAGCGGTTAGCGGAGGGGGCGGCGACGCCGCCGCCGAAGGACTCGAGCAACCTCAATGCCAACGGATGTCCGGGCACGCGCAATCCAACAGTGTCTTGTCCACCTGTCACCACGTCCGGTACACGTTCTGAGCGCTTCAAAATGAGGGTGAGCGGTCCAGCCCAGAAGGTTTCAGCGAGTTTATAGACCTCTTCGGGCACCTCTCTCGCCCAATCCGCAAGCGAGTCAACCGAGGGAAGATGGACAATGACCGGATGGTCAGCGGGGCGTCCTTTGGCCTCAAAAATACGTTTGACGGCGCTGCTGTTGCTGGCGTCCGCGCCCAAACCGTACACCGTTTCAGTCGGAAAGGCGACGAGCCCACCCGCACGCAAGAGGTCAGCGGCACTCTCTATCTCGTCTCGAGTTTCATCTCTCTGCTTCGCTCGCATCAGGCGTGCATTCTAACCTCTTCACAATCATGAACTCGCACTAACTAGAGGCGCTTTCGATCGCCTCACGAATCACGCCGATACTCTTATCCAAATCGCTTCGCTCGTCTTCGCTGAGTTCGACCTCGAGCGTCGCCACTACCCCGTCACGCCCGAGCACGCGGGGCAAGCTGTACGCCACCTCGCCGTCGCTCATAGAGACCGTGAGGACGCTCTGCTGATTGCCTAAGACCGCTTGGGCGATGCGGGCAATGCCCGTCGCCACACCGTAATACGTCGCGCCTTTGCGCTGAATGATGTTGTAAGCGGCCCTCTGAACGTCACGCTGCACCTCACGCTGGTCTTCGTCATCCCAAGATAGACCGCGCTTGGGGAAGTACTGCTTGAGCGGCGTTCCGGCGATGTCCATATGACTCCACGCGACGATCTCCGAGTCGCCGTGCTCGCCCAAGACGTAACCGTGAACGTTCTGCGGCGCGACCTTAGCCTTCTCGCTCACGAGCGAGCGCAGTCGCGCCGTATCCAAAATCGTCCCTGAACCGATCACACGCTCCTTGGGCAGACCGCTCTCCTGCCACGCGACGTGCGTCAGCACGTCAACGGGGTTCGTAGCGATGAGCAGTACGGTGTCGGGTACATTCTCAGTGATTTGCGGGATGATGTCGCGGAAAATTGTGGCGTTTTTAGCCGCCAAGTCGAGCCGCGTCTCCCCCTCTTTCTGGTTCGCACCTGCTGTCACGATAACCATCGCGGCATCTTTTAAGTCTTCGTAGCTTCCCGCCACAACCCGCGCCGGGTGCGAAAAGGGCGTGGCGTGCGACACGTCCATCGCTTCGCCCTCGGCTCTCGCTTCGTTCTTATCCACGAAGACGAGTTCGCTGACCAGGTTTTCAGTGACTAAGGTGTAGCCCGCTGTTGACCCAACGAGTCCTGCACCTACAATGCCTATTTTCATGTGTACCTCTTTCCATCTGCACCTTGATGGTGACTCAAGGTACTGTAGCGGCGCACGGAGAACAAAACCTTGTTTCAAGCCGGGTTTATGTAGCCACCTATCGACCTTTAGGCAACCCATCATGACGGACAAGTTCAAGGTGAATGAAGAGGTGCGAACGTCACAACCTCTATACTCGAGGCCATGGAGAACTTATTAGCAGTTCCACGACATACTGAGACAGTTGAGCGCAGATATCATCTCTTAAAGTACGTGCTAGACATCGTTTTACAAAGTGCGAGTGTCTCTGACCAGATGATACCTGCTATATGAAGAGACAGAACATCTCGTCCGGGACGCCCTGGGAAGCGGCGGTGGGGTACTCGAGGGCCGTCCGCATCGGTCCCCACGTGTTCGTCGCCGGAACAACCGCAACGAATAGTGACGGTCACATCGTCGGCGTAGATGACCCCTATGAGCAAGCGCAGCAAGTTCTTAAAAACATCCGCTCAGCGCTGGAGAAAGCTGGGGCAACCTTAGAGGACGTCGTGCGCACCCGCATCTTCGTCACCGACATCGCCCACTGGCAAGAGGTCACACGGGCGCACGGTGAGGTCTTTGCCGATATTCGCCCCGCTGCCACACTGGTTGCGGTGAGTGCGCTGATTGACCCTAAGATGCTCGTGGAGATCGAGGTGGACGCATTCATTGTGGAGAGGTTGGAAAGGTGATGCGCTCGAGTTGACCTCTCCGCTGGCACGTATGAAGTCATCGTGACGAGCTACTACGCGGGCGAGATAGGGACGTATGAGTTGGAGTTTGAGGCTTGGGGTGGGGAAGTGCTGTCGTCGAACTAAATGTAGCGACACCTTAACGCTCTATTCTGCCCCGTTGATAACTCCTTGATGTGAGGTTTCAGCGGGGCAAACGCATTGCAGTAGGTCGTAAAAGCGCGTATTATTGAGTTATGACAGTGCGTGAGAAATTGCAGCAAAAGTTGCAGCAGCGTATGGCAGGCTACGACGAAACTATGCTCGAGCAATTAGCGGCACAGATGGACGTTTTAGAACAGCAAAAGAGTAGTAGCCTGACTAAAGATTTTACTGAAACGGTGAGTGCCATCAAAGAGCGCAACAAAGGCGAAGACCAAGACCAACTCATGAGGCTTATCGACGAAGCTGTACTAGATGCGCGTCGTCGTTGACACCAACATCCTAATTTCTGCACTGATTACTACCGGGGGTATCCCTGATACCCTCTATCAGCTCTGGCAAGCCAGAGTTTTTGACCTTGTCACTTCTACATGGCAAATTGGTGAATTACGAGAAGTGACCCGCTACCCTCATCTCAAAGATAAATCAAACCCGCGACAGCAGGCAGGCTCATTAACCAATTGTGGCAAAACGCTCTGGTTTTGGACAAGTTACCGGAGGTTGGTTATTCACCCGATCCTAAAGACAACCCAATTCTTGCTACGGGAATAGCCGGACAGGTGCAGTACATCGTCTCTGGCGATAAACGCGACATGCTCGAGTTGCAAAAAGTAGAGGGTATTCCCATCGTGAGAGCGCGAGAATTTATTAGGTTGTGTTGACATTTCACCGTAACCAGATGAGAGCAGAGGCGAAGTGGAGAAAGCTGAGGTAGTTTCTTGCGAATTTGTCGAACCTTGAGAAGCAACGCCTATACTGCTTGAGCTTGTTGAAAAAGCACTCCACGAGGTGACGCTCTTTGTATAGTTCTTTGTCGTAGTCGCGTTGCTCTTTGCGGTTGCTTTTAGGTGGAATGACTGCTTGCGCGTCCATCTCAGTAATAGTTGTAAGGATAGGGTCAGCGTCGTAGGCTTTATCACCGAATACGAACGCGACCTCATAGTCTGCGAGTAAGGCTTGGGCGTAGGGTGCTTCGTGTTTTTGTCCAGCGCTGAGTAACAACCGCAGCGGATTGCCCAAACCGTCGACTAAGACGTGTATCTTGCTGCTGAACCCGCCCCGACTATAGCCGAGGTCTTGCATCTGTTGACCCCTTTTTTATGTGGCGCACCTGCCGAACACGCATGAGCCCGCACCACTGAGCCGTCCATCATCACGCTCTCCAGGTCTGGGTCATCGGCAAAGCGCTCGAACATCGCTTCCCAAATGCCCCTTTCGCTCCACCTGTCAAAACGCTTGTATACACTGTTCCAGTTTCCGTACTTAGGAGGTAGAAGTCGCCACTGTGCACCTGAACGCAATATCCACAGCACCCCTTCAATAAACTTGCGGCACTGTTTCTCCTGTCCTACATACACTTGCGGCTTCTCATTTAGGAACGCTCTGATTTTACGCCACTGTTTAGCTGTTAGTTTAACGTCGCTCATGCCCTTTTCTAACAACCATTCCTCGGGAATGTCAACAGAGCCTAATCTGTTTGTTAAATCAAAGCAGTAGCGATGTGGGAGTGTAGAAAGATAATTCTACGCTGCCCGGCGGTTGATGCGCTTTCTTGGTAGGCTCGAGGCAAAGTTTGACCTCATCGTTATGCAACCCCTCATGGGGCGAGAGTTTGGTGAGTAGTAGAGCAGGATGCTGAATCGTTTTACGTGAAGTAAGTCTTTGCTCGAGCTTAGGTGGCGCGTTCGACGTGTTGAAGCAGAAGCTGTTAGGCTGTAGTGAGCGAAATTCGCTATCACTGTAGATGCAGACAAAAGTGTCTCAAAGGTTGAATAAGCATGGGGTTCAGAATTCTTTACATTCAAACATCCGGTAAATCACCTGAAAGAATCCATAGTGAACTGTTGCTTAGAGCAACAGGTGAATTCCAGGAAGTGCCAGACTCCCCAATCTCAGGTATGGTAGCCACCAATGAAAGCTATTTAATCAACGTCAATGATGGAGTTCTAGATGAAGCAATTCTTGCTAATTTATCCCGTAAGGCTTTGGTACTGGTCAATTACGTAAATGAGACTATTGGGGTGAATTTTGTAAGTGCGCGCTTAGTACACGACAATTTTACAAAAAGGAGTTCTCCTTGAAGAATGTTTAGTGCGTAGCTAAACAAAGGAGAACTCAAATGAAGCATACTGGATTAGTCGAAGCGTTGAAAGAGGCAGGAGTCAACATGCATAGGTCGAGGCTCACGTTTCTGAGCATGTTGATGCTAGGCATCGTTGAAGCCAGGACAGTCAATCTCAAGAGCGTGGTGGGTACCGTGCAGAGCTGGGCGCGTGAGGCTTCTGTGTATAGGCGAGCGCAGCGGTTCTTTGCTGAGCTAGAGCTTGACGAAACGCTTTTCACGCACTTTATGGTCAAACTGCTCGACAAGCAGCGTTACACCTTGTGCGTCGATAGAACGAACTGGAAGTTTGGCAGCTTCAACATCAATATCTTGATGATCGCTATCGCTGATGAAGGTATCGCCATCCCCCTTGCGTTTGTTCTTCTAAGCAAGCGGGGTAACTCGAACACGCTAGAGCGCACGGAGTTGCTTGAGCAGGTTTTGAAGGTCATCAAACCTGAGCGTATAGAGGTCTTACTTGCAGATAGGGAGTTCATCGGTCAAGACTGGTTTGGGTTCCTGGTAGATCACAACATTCCTTTTGCTATTCGCATCCGGGAAAACAGCTTAGCTGACAACTGGTTTCGGCTCGCCGCCTTTTTTCAGCAGCTTGAACCCTTACAAACGCGAAGCCTCCACCACCGCTACAAGATTTGTGGCTGTGAGCTTGCCGTTGCTGCAACTAGGAGCTGTGACCAGCAACTCGTCATCATTGTGACCAATCGTAGCCCTAAAGAAGCTTTGAGCGCTTACGCCCGTAGGTGGCGTGAAGCGAGTCTCTTTTCAAAGCCCTCAAATCCAGCGGTTTCAACCTTGAAGATACCCACCTCAAGGACACCGAGCGCCTCAGCGCCCTGATCGCTGTTGTGAGTCTCGCCTTCCTCTGGGCGCTCAAAGTCGGCCACTGGCAACACCGCCTTAGACCTATCGTATCAAACCGCACGGTAGACGTGAAGTGTCTATCTTCCGGCTTGGGCTTGACTTTATCCGCCGCGCTATCACCAACCTCTCCCTTGACCCTAAGCTCCTACACAACGCTTTTAGGCTTTTGTCGTGTACTTAGAAGTGCGTGGCAAGATGGTCTTGAATTGTGGTCTGTACTGCACGAGGAGAATTCTATTGAAGTCGGAGGTGATCCACCTTCTTTATTTGAAGAGATATTCGTGAAGTTGCGTCATCGGCAAGATACCGAAGCCGATAGAGACTATGTAAACTACATTTTTGACGTACCAACTGAGTTGTTTGTCGCCCTCGGCGGTGAGCGTTACGACAGAATAAGCGATGTTGGCTCGCGCCCCTGGCAGGTGCTCGAGTCCAAGGAGGAAATAGGACCTTTCCAAGAAGAACCCATTTCGCTACCGCCACCACCAATCCAGAGCCGCAGTACACCTACCGAGCGAGAATTCGTATGAATTGCTTGGTGATGAAGACTTAGGCAAACCTTGCAAACGAGAGAACTGTGACCGAGGTTCGATAAGAGTTGCGCACTTATGCAGAGTGCATCATTTCGAAGCGGTAACGGGAAAGCCTTGCCCATACGCCGACTAGGACACTGAATTTCTCTCTTTCGCGAGCAAAAATAATAGTCGAACCACGCTTACGTGAAACCCTACACGCAATTTCTCCCAAAATTCTCGTACCATAACCTCAACTTCCAGCGCTTCACCGCGCCCAACCTCTCATGAGGTTCAAAGGTTTCAGCGCTTTACGTACCAGAACGTAAGGCTAGACCTTGATTTCTCCCTATACACCCCTATATACTACTTGAGTTTGCCCTTCCCGGCTTGCAGCGATAAGTCAGGGGGCACCGTCGTCGTGTGCTTGTTACCCCACCTTTTAGGTCCAACAAGTGTCGTTATTTAACCGGAAGCTCTGCGTCCGTAGCGCTGCTGCGGGTATCTAAGGCTCAAGTCAAAGAAAGAGGGAGTGGTCACGCTGCCGACCGTCAATCAGTTACTGCGTAAGGGCCGTAAAGCCCTACCGAAAAAGAATAAAGTTCCCGCCCTCAAGGGCAGCCCGCAGCGCCGTGGCGTATGCACGGTTGTCAAGACGCAAACCCCTAAGAAGCCGAACTCGGCACTGCGCAAAATTGCGCGTGTGCGCCTCTCATCCGGCTACGAAGTCACCGCGTACATTCCTGGCGAGAAGCACAACTTGCAGGAGCACTCCGTTGTCCTGATTCGCGGCGGGCGTGTTAAAGACTTGCCGGGCGTGCGCTACCACATCGTGCGCGGCGCGTTGGATACGCAGGGCGTGGGCGTTGGTCGTTACGTGCAGCGCAATCAGGGCCGCAGCAAGTACGGCACTAAGAAACCGAAAGGGTAAGTATGGGACGTAGAAGAAGAGCAGAAGTCAGAAGGCTCGAGCCCGACCTCGTCTACAGCGACACGACGGTCACGGCGTTTATCAACAAGCTCATGCGCGACGGGAAAAAGAACCTCTCGAGCCGCATTTTTTACGGCGCGTGCCGCCTAATTCAAGAGCGCAGCGGACAAGAGCCCCTAAAGGTTTTCCGTCAGGGCATCGACAACGTCCGCCCTAAGATTGAGGTTAAGAGCCGCCGCGTTGGTGGGGCAACCTATCAGGTCCCCGTCGAAGTGAGCCCGCGACGCGCCCAATCGCTCTCACTCCGCTGGCTCTCCGCCGCCTCGGACGCCCGTCCTGAACGCACCGCGAGCGAGCGCGTCGCCGGTGAACTCTTAGACGCCGCTGCTGGACGCGGCGGCGCAGTCAAGAAAAAAGACGACGTCGAACGCATGGCAGAAGCCAACCGCGCGTACGCGCACTACCGCTGGTAAGAGAGGAGGAAAAGGATAGGAGAGAAAAGACGAAAGAGAAAAGATGAAAGGTTTATTCTTTTATCTTTCCCCTTTCCTCTTTCCCCTTCTTCTTGATTTTTTATGGCAACCAACACAACAGGAACCAAAACAGGTGTCGACCTAAGCAAAACCCGCAACATTGGGATTGCTGCGCACATCGACGCGGGTAAGACCACGTTGACCGAGCGCATCCTCTTCTACGCGGGGCGCATTCACAAGATCGGTGAGACCCATGAAGGCGCAAGCCAGATGGACTGGATGGCGCAGGAGAAAGAGCGCGGTATCACCATCACGTCGGCGGTCACGCAGGCGTTCTGGAACGACACCCGCATCAACATCATCGACACGCCCGGACACGTGGACTTCACGATGGAAGTGGAGCGCTCCATGCGCGTTTTAGACGCTGCCGTCGCTGTCTTCGACGCCTCGCAAGGCGTCGAGCCGCAGAGCGAGACCGTCTGGCGTCAAGCGGACCGCTACCGCGTGCCGCGTTTAGCATTTGCGAACAAGATGGACAAGACGGGCGCGGACTTCCAGCTTGTCTTGGACTCGATGGAGGAGCGCTTAGCAGCGAACGCCGTGCCGATTCAGTGGCCGATGGGTCAAGAGGATTCATTCAAGGGCTTGATCGACCTCATCGACATGAAGGCGTACACCTTCAAGGACGATTTGGGTCAAGACATCGAAGTGACGGATGTGCCCGCTGAATTTGCGGAACTCGCTGAAGAGAAGCGCAACCTCATGATCGAGAAGCTTGCGGACGCCGACGACGACGTGGCGATGCTCTTCTTGGAAGGTGAAGAGGTTCCCGCCGATATGATCAACGCGGCAATCCGCAAAGGGACGATCAGCTTAGAGCTGTTCCCTGTTCTCTGCGGCTCCGCCTTAAAGAACAAGGGCGTGCAGCGCCTTCTGGACTGCGTCGCGCTCTACTTGCCGAGCCCGCTGGATGTACCGGCAATTCGCGGTGTTATCCTCGAGACCGGCGAAGAGGACACCCGCCCCGCCGACGAGACCGCACCGACCGCCGCGCTAGCCTTCAAGGTCATGACCGACCCCTACGTTGGACGTTTGACTTTTGTGCGTGTGTACTCAGGTGTGTTGGAGTCCGGCTCCTACGTCTATAACGTTTCAAAGGGCAAAAAGGAGCGCATCGGGCGTCTTCTCAAGATGCACGCGAACTCGCGCGAAGAGATTGAGCAGATCGGCGCAGGCGACTTGGGTGCAGTGATCGGTCTTAAAGACACCTCGACGGGGGATACGCTCGCGAATCAGGACCACCCCATCGAATTGGAGTCCATCGAAATCCCCGAGCCCGTCATCACCGTCGCCATCGAGCCCGCCTCGAAAGCGGACCAAGACAAGCTCAGCAGCGGCATGGTTAAACTCGCTGAAGAGGACCCCACCTTCCGCGTCGAAACGGACAGTGAAACCGGACAGACCAAGATTTCGGGCATGGGTGAGCTTCACTTGGAGATCATCGTGGACCGCCTCCGCCGCGAGTTCAACGTCAATGCGAACGTCGGTGCGCCGCAGGTCGCCTACCGCGAGACCATCACTAAGCCCGTCGACGTACAGGGCAAGTTCGTCCGTCAGTCGGGTGGACGCGGTCAGTACGGTGACGTAAAGATTCAAGCCGAGCCACTAGAGCGCGGCAGCGGCTTCGAGTTCGAGAACGCTGTTGTCGGTGGGACGATTCCCAAGGAATACATCCCCGCCGTGCAAAAAGGTATCGAAGAAGCGATGCAGAACGGACCGCTCCTCGGCTTTCCCATCGTGGATATGAAGGTCAAGCTCTACGACGGCTCGTACCACGAGGTGGACTCGTCCGAGATGGCGTTTAAGATCGCCGCGTCGATGGCGATTAAAGAGGTCATGAGCAAGGGTGCGGCGTCGGTCTTAGAGCCCGTCATGCGCGTCGAAGTCGTCAGCCCCGAGCAGTACATGGGCGACGTGATTGGCAGCCTCAACTCGCGCCGTGGACAGATTCAAGGGATGCAGCCACGCGGTAACGCGCAGATTATCAACGCGCACGTCCCCCTTTCGGAGATGTTCGGTTACGCGACGGACCTCCGCAGCATTTCGCAAGGACGCGCTACCTTCACGATGTTCTTAGACCACTACGCACAAGTACCTAAGAACATTCAGGACGACCTCGTTAAGAAGTAGGTTTTCGGAGGTATCCTCTGCGATTTTTCGTGAGTGATACCTCTTCCACCTTCTTCCGTTAAAGGGACATCATTCCGAAGACGAAGAACCCTTCACGCAACTTTAGAGATTTAAGGAGATAATCTCATGGCCAAAGCGACCTTCAACAGAACGAAGCCACACGTAAACATAGGGACCGTGGGGCACGTGGACCACGGCAAGACGACTCTAACAGCCGCGATCACCTTTACAGCGGCTGCTGCAGACCCCACCGTCGAGACCCTCAGCTACGACATGATCGACAAAGCTCCGGAAGAGAAGGCTAGGGGCATCACCATCAACACCTCGCACGTGGAGTACCAAACGAAAGAACGCCACTACTCGCACGTGGACTGCCCCGGACACGCCGACTACGTCAAGAACATGATCACAGGCGCAGCGCAGATGGACGGCGCAATCTTGGTGGTTTCGGCAGCGGATGGTCCCATGCCGCAAACGAGAGAACATATCCTCTTGGCGCGTCAGGTTGGCGTCCCCTACATCGTCGTGTTCATGAACAAGACCGACATGGTGGACGACGAAGAGTTGTTAGAACTCGTCGAGATGGAAGTGCGTGAACTCTTGGATTCCTACGAATTCCCCGGCGACGACACCCCCATCGTGGCAGGCTCGGCACTTAAAGCTTTAGAAGCCCTAGGCGAAAACCCCAATACCCAAAGAGGCGAGAACGAGTGGGTGGATAAGATATGGGACCTCTTGGACGCCGTGGACTCCTACATCCCCACGCCCGAACGCGACGTGGATAAGCCTTTCTTGATGCCCGTCGAAGACGTCTTTACCATCACGGGACGTGGCACGGTTGCCACGGGTAGAGTCGAGCGCGGACAAGTCAAAACGGGCGAAGAGATTGCCATCGTGGGTCTTACCGACACCCGCAAGAGCGTTGTCACCGGCGTGGAGATGCACCGTAAGACGTTGGACTCGGGTATCGCGGGCGATAACGTGGGTGTCCTCTTGCGCGGCGTGCAGCGTGACGACATCGAACGCGGGCAAGTTTTAGCGAAACCGAACACCATCACCCCGCATACGGGCTTCAAGGGTTCGGTGTACATCCTCAAGAAAGAAGAAGGGGGACGCCACTCTGCGTTCTTCACGGGCTACCGTCCGCAGTTCTACTTCCGCACCACCGATGTTACAGGCGTGTGCACCTTGCCTGACGGAGTAGAGATGGTGATGCCTGGGGACAACGTGGAACTTGATGTGGACCTCATCAAGCCGATTGCGATGGAGGAGGGCTTGCGCTTCGCCATTCGTGAAGGGGGCAGAACCGTGGGTGCAGGCGTCGTGACTGAGGTGACAAAGTAAATCATGGCAACTGCACCTCGTATTCGCATTAAACTCCGCGCGTTTGACCACCGGAGCCTCGACTCCTCAGCGACGAAAATCGTCGATACGGTTAAGCGCACCGGAGCGAAGGTAGCCGGACCGGTTCCGCTGCCCACCCGCATTCGGCGCTTCTGTGTGCTCCGCAGCCCCTTTGTCAACAAGGACAGCCGCGAGCACTTTGAGATTCGGACGCACAACCGTCTCATCGACATCAAAGCGCCGACGAAGAGCACCATCGACAGTCTCATGCACTTGGACCTCCCAACCGGGGTGGACATCGAAATTAAGACGGTTGGAGGTCGCTAGTGAAAGGGATGTTAGGCACGAAGGTGGGGATGACCCAGATATGGCAGGACAATCGGCTCGTGCCGGTGACGGTCATTCTGGCGGGTCCTTGCCCGGTCGTGCAACGCAAAACACCTGAGACGGACGGCTACAGCGCCGTCCAACTCGGTTGGATGGAGAAGCGCAACAAGCTCGTGAAAAAGCCGGAGCTTGGACACGTCAAAAAAGCGGGCGTAGCCGCCCAACGTCACCTCTTAGAGTTTCGCGACTACGCGCCCGAAGAGGACGCCGTCACCGTTGACATCTTCGAGGCGGGGCAGAAGCTCGATGTGACGGGGACTTCGAAAGGTCGCGGTACGGCGGGCGTCATCAAGCGTTGGAACTTCAGCGGCTTGCCTGCGACGCACGGTGTGAAGAAGAAGCACCGTTCGCCCGGCTCGATTGGGCAGCGCAAATCGCCGGGTCGCGTTTATAAAGGCAAAAAAATGCCTGGGCACTACGGCAGCGAGCGCGTGACGACGGTGGGTTTGGAGCTACTCGAGGTCCGCCCCGAAGAGAACCTCTTGCTCGTCAAGGGTGCAGTTCCCGGACCTAACGGCGGCGTCTTAACAATTAAAGATTCCAAGCGGGACAGCAGAAACACGAGGGGGTCATGATGGCTGTGACCATAGAGATTTTAGGGAGCGGACGCACCGTTACGCTCGATTTGCCGGAGCCGAAAGAAGCTGTGCTGCACGAGGTCGTGCAGTGGCAGCTTTCGAAGCGTCGCAGAGGCACAGCCGCGACGAAGACGCGCGGCACGATGTCGGGCACGACCGCGAAGATGTACCCGCAAAAGGGCACAGGACGGGCGCGTCACGGCTCGTACAAAGCGCCTATCTTTGTGGGCGGCGGCATCGCTTTCGGTCCGCATCCGCGCGACTACTCGTACACGTTGCCTAAGCGCGTGCGCCGTTTAGGGCTTCACATGGCGCTTTCAGCGCGTGCCAACGACGACAAGCTGACCTTAGTGGACAGCTTCGACATCGGTGGCAAGACCAAAGAGTTCGTCGCTTGGGCGAAGGACAATGGTTTTGACGGTAAAGAGCGCATCCTCCTCGTCACCGACGACGAGATGGTGCGCCGCGCTGCGCGGAACTTGCCGTGGGTCAGCGTGTTGCCTGGCAACGCCTTGAACGTCTACGACATCTTGCGCCATGACCGCCTGGTCGCCGACGCGGGTTTGTTTGACCTCGAGGGTTCCGAAATGGAGGACGCCGCATGAACGTTCACGACGTCATCTTGAGACCCGTCCTATCCGAAAAGGCGCTCGCTACGGTTGAAAACAGCAAGTACGCCTTCTACGTCCATCCGAGCGCGAACCGCACGCAGATTAAAGACGCCATTGAGACTGTTTTTAGTGTGGACGTGATGAAGATCAACCTCGCCAACGTGCGCGGCAAGGAGAAGACGCTCGGGCGCTACCGTGGGCTCCGTCCTAAGCGCAAGAAAGCCATCGTCACCCTGAGACCTGGACAGCGTATCCAGCAGCTCGAGGGTCTCACCTAAGGAGGGTTTATGCCGACTAAGAGTTACCGTCCATACACCCCCTCGAGGCGCTTCATGACCACCTCGGACTTTGCCGGGGTCACCACTGACACACCGGAAAAGTCCCTGTTGGACACCCGCAAGCGCACCGGGGGCCGCAACAATAGGGGGCGCATCACCACGCGTTTTAGGGGCGGCGGGCACAAGCGCCGCTACCGCATCATCGACTTCCGCCGCCGCGACAAAGAGAGCGTCCCGGCGAAAGTAGCCACCATCGAATACGATCCGAACCGTAGCGCCCGCATCGCGCTACTGCACTACGTAGATGGCGAAAAGCGCTACATCCTCGCGCCTGAAGGCGTCCAAGTCGGCTCACAAGTTGTCGCTGGACCCGAAGCTGAGCCTGTTCGCGGCAACGCGCTGCCGCTCCGCTTCATCCCCGTCGGTACGGTCGTTCATAATGTCGAACTCGTCCCCGGCAAGGGCGCACAGCTCGCCCGCAGCGCCGGTACGAGCATCCAGCTTCAAGGGCGCGACGGCAACTACGTCACGCTCCGCTTGCCGAGTGGCGAACTTCGCCGCGTTCACGGTGAGTGCTACGCCACCGTTGGTGTCGTCAGCAACTCGGAGCACAAGAACATCACCATCGGTAAAGCCGGACGCACCCGTTGGATGGGGCGCAAGCCGCACGTGCGCGGACGCGCGATGAACCCGGTTGATCACCCCCACGGCGGCGGTGAAGGTCGCTCGACGAGCGGACGTCCGCCCGTAAGCCCCTGGGGTCAGAAGGCGAAGGGCTATAAGACGCGCACCAAGCGCAAGGTGAGCAGCCGCTTCATCGTCCGCCGCCGGAAAGGGAAGAAATAATGGCACGCAGCGCTAAAAAAGGTCCCTTCGTGGACGATCACTTGTTAGATAAGGTGGACGCCGCCAACGAATCCGGGGACCGCAAAGTCATCCGCACCTGGAGCCGCCGCTCGACAGTCGTGCCGGAGATGATCGGGCACACCATCGGCGTGTACAACGGTCGCCAGCATGTGCCTGTGTTCGTGCAAGAAAACATGGTCGGGCACAAGCTCGGCGAGTTCTCGCCGACGCGCACCTTCCGCACGCACAGTGGGAACCGGAGATAACGGTGGAAGCGAAAGCACACCTCACTATGCTCCGCGTGACGCCGCAGAAGACGCGGCTCGTCGCGGACCTTATCCGGGGCAAAAATGTAACCGAAGCTGAAAGCATCTTGCGCTTCACGCCGAAAGGCTCGGCGCAGCCGCTCCTCAAGCTCCTCAAAAGCGCCAAAGCGAACGCGGTCAACAATCACGATATGTTCGAAGACGATCTCTTCGTCTCCAAAATTATGGTCAACGAAGGTCCGACGATCAAGCGGTACTTGCCGCGTGCGCGGGGACGCGCTGACCTCTTGCGCAAGCGCACGAGTCACGTGACGATCTTTCTCGAGGAAAAGGAAGCGTAATGGGCAATAAAATCAATCCGCTCGGCTTCCGCTTAGGCGTCAACAAAACGGCGTCCGCGAAGTGGTACGCCGATCCGAAAACCTACCCCAAGTTACTGGGTGAGGACGACACCATCCGCGACGCGGTCACCAAAGACGTCGGTCACGCGGGCATCTCGCGCATCGATATCGAACGCGCCGCGCATAACATCAATATCACGATTCACACCGCAAAGCCCGGCGTGGTCATCGGGCGCGGCGGCGAGTCCATTAAAGCCTTACGTGCGAAGTTGGACCAGGAAATTGGCGGCACCGTCGCGGTCAACGTACAAGAGGTTCCCAATCCGAACACGAACGCGATGCTCATCGCCCAGAGGATTGCGGAGCAGCTCGAGCGCCGCTTCGCCTTCCGCCGCGCGATGAAGCAAGCCGTTCAGCGCACGATGGAATCCGGCGCACAGGGCGTGAAAATTCGCTGTTCGGGTCGCTTGGGCGGTTCGGAGCAAGCCCGCCCCGAGTCGTACAACGACGGGCGCGTGCCGCTGCAAACCCTCCGCGCCGACATCGACTACGGAACAAAGCGTGCGAGCACCACCTACGGCATCATTGGTGTTAAAGTGTGGGTCTTTCACGGCGAGATCGTCGGCGACAAGCAGCGCCGCGCCGCCAGCATTCCACGTCCACCGAAAGATGACGATAAGAAAGGTCGCCGCCGCCGTCCGTCCGCACGTCGCCGTCCGGGGGACAGAAACGAGCGCGGCGGCAATGATCGGGGTGGCAACGACCGGGGCGGTCCACGCAGCCGCTCGGGTTCAGGGAGAGAGCGTAAGTAATGCTGTTACCGAAACGAGTCAAGTACCGCAAGCAGATGCGCGGGCGCATGACCGGCGACACCAAAGGGGGCGATTACGTCGCCTTCGGTGACTTCGGCATGGTCGCGATGGAGCCCGCTTGGATCAAGTCGAACCAGATTGAGGCGTGCCGCATCACCATGAGCCGCTACTTCCGGCGCGGGGGTAAAATCTACATCCGCATCTTCCCGGACAAGCCCGTCACCAAAAAGCCCGCCGAAGTCCGCATGGGTAAGGGTAAGGGCGCAGTGGAATACTGGGTATCCGTCGTGAAGCCGGGGCGCATCCTCTTCGAGGTCGCCAACGTGACCGAGGCGCAGGCGAAAGAGGCTTTCCGCTTGGCAGGTCACAAACTGCCCATCAAGACCAAGATGGTCAAACGCGAGGTCTACGATGAAGTCCAATGAGATTCGTAACCTGACCCGTGATGAGATTCAGGACGAGGTCAACAAGCGCCGCGAGGAACTCCTCGACTTGCGCATCCAAGCCTCGGTGGGTCAGGCGAACAACCCAAGACGCATCCGCGCCGCGAAGCGTGAAATCGCGCGGCTGCTAACGGTCGCGCAGGAAGAGGCGAGCCGATGAAGAAGACGCTACAAGGTCGTGTGGTGAGTGACAAGGCGGATAAAACCGTAACCGTTCTGGTCGAGCGCCGCTTCAAGCACCCGCTCTACGGCAAGGTTGTAACGGTATCTAAGAAGTACTTAGCCCACGACGAGACGAATGAATATGGCGTCGGCGACACGGTGGAGATCATCACGCGCCGCCCCATCAGCAAGCGCAAGCGCTTCGCGGTGACGAAACTGTTAGAGAAAGCGAGGGGGTGAGTAGAGCTAATCAGTAGTCAGTAGTCAGTAGTCAGGAGAAACTAAAAGCCTGACATGCTGAAATGCTGAGACGCTGAGTTGCTTACCACTATGATTCAACAAGAGTCCTACCTAGATGTTGCCGATAATTCCGGTGCACGCCGCATTCAGTGTATCCGTGTTTTAGGCACGGGGGCGCAGACGTTCGGCGGCGTGGGCGATATTATCGTGGCAGCCGTTAAAGACGCGATTCCGAGGGCGGGCGTGAAAAAGGGTGACGTGGTCAAAGCCGTCATCGTGCGCACGGCTAAGGAAATTAACCGGACGGACGGCTCGAGCATCCGCTTCGACCGCAACGCCGCCGTCTTAATCAACAACCAGAACGAGCCGCGCGGCACGCGCGTCTTCGGACCCGTGGCCCGCGAACTGCGCGAACGCCGTTTTATGCGCATCGTCTCGCTCGCACCGGAGGTCCTCTAAATGGCACAAAAACAAAACGCAACCCGCATTAAGCTCAAGCGCGGCGACCTAGTGCGCGTAATGGCGGGCAAAGACAAGGGTTCTGAAGGCGAAATCGTCGCCGTCATGCCCGAGAAGAACCGCGTTGTTGTCAAAGACGTGAACGTCGCGACGAAGACCCAACGCCCCACGCAGGAAAATCCGCGTGGCGGCTTCAGCGAACGCGAGATGCCGATTCACGCCTCCAATGTGCGCATCCTCGACCCCGAGACGGGCGAGCCAACGCGCATCAGCTACAAGATGGAAGATGGCGAGAAGGTCCGCGTGAGCACGAAGAGCGGTGCACGCTTAGATGAGCAGGTGGACGCATGAGTACGAATACCGTCGGGCTCCGGCAGAACTACAAAGACAATGTCGTCTCTGCGATGCAGGAGCGCCACAACTACGCCAACATCATGGCGATTCCCAAGTTGGAAAAGATCGTCATCAACATGGGTTTAGGCGAAGCACGCGACGACTCGAAAGTGTTGGAACGCGCCTCTCGAGAACTCGCCCAAATCGCCCTCCAGCGCCCCGTCGTTACCCGCACCAAGAAGTCGGTCTCAAACTTCAAGGTCCGCGCCGGGATGCCGATTGGTCTTAAAGTGACCTTACGCGGCGACCGCATGTGGGTTTTCTTGGAAAAACTCATCAGCGTCGCCCTCCCCCGTGTACGCGACTTTCGCGGCATCAACCCCAACGCCTTCGACGGACGTGGCAACTACAACCTCGGCTTGCGCGAGCAAATCGTCTTCCCCGAACTCTCGTATGACCAGATCGACGCGACGCGCGGCATGGACATCGCCATCATCACGACGGCAGAGACGGACGAGGAAGCGCGGAACTTGCTCGAGCTATTAGGAATGCCCTTTAGGAAATAAGCATGTCAGCATCTCAGCACTTCAGCTTGTCAGGAAAAGCTTAAAACCTGAAATGCTGACTGGTTGACTAGCTAGAAAGGATTACATGGCAACAAAAGCACATATCGCAAAGTCCAAACGGACGCCTAAGTTTTCGACCAGAGGGGTGAACCGCTGCCAGCGCTGCGGACGCGCCAAGAGCTATATGCGTGACTTCGGTCTCTGCCGAATTTGTATGCGCGAGATGGCGCATAGCGGGTATTTGCCCGGCGTGCGTAAGGCGAGCTGGTAAAGAGAGGTAGCATCTCATCTCGGACATTACAAGTAGAACCGAGATGCAAAACCTCTTCCGCTTAAACCGGTCCGTAGAACTGCCACTTCAAGTCTCTATTAGCCTTGAGAAATAGAAGGGCGCAGCTATCATCCACGAACATAATTGTCTAGGAGTATTTCTCGCTAAGGGCGTTTGTGACCAGATGATACCTGCTATAAACACAGAAACCGTTTTCCAGAGGTGATGGTCAGCGTGATTGCGCTGATACCAACCTCGCCAGAAAGAAGATAAAGGTGTCACGTTTCGTGCATACGAAACGTGGTACACCGTCAAAAGAAAGGACAATAGGTAATGTATACAGACCCTATTGCTGACATGCTGACCCGCATCCGCAACGGCGCGGCGATCGCCTCCGCCACCGTGGACGTGCCAGCGAGTAAATTCAAGAAGTCGTTAGCCGAGGTGCTCGTGCGCGAGGGCTACCTCAAGTCGGTTGAGGACGCAACCAAAGACGGGCATCCCGTCATCCGCATCGGGCTCAAGTATGGACCCAAGCGCACCTCGATCATCAACGAACTCACCCGCGTCTCCAAACCCGGACGCCGCGCCTACAGCAAAGCGAAAGCGGTTCCGGTGGTACGCGGAGGACTTGGTATCGCTGTGATCTCCACCCCGCAAGGCCTGATGGTAGACCGCGATGCCCGCCGAAAGAACGTCGGCGGCGAAGTGATTTGCGAGGTCTGGTAATGTCTCGAATCGGCAGAGCACCCGTCACCGTCCCGAGCGGCGTGAACGTAGACATCAAGAAGACCGAAGTCGTCGTCAAAGGCTCTAAAGGACAGCTTACAGTTCCCGTCAGCCCGCGTCTCACGGTCAAGCAAGAAGACGGTGAAATCCACGTCGAGCGTCCTACCGACAACCGCAATGACCGTGCTCAGCACGGCTTAGCGCGGAGTCTCATCAACAACGCCATCGTCGGCGTGACGGAAGGCTTCACCCGCAACTTGCAGATTCAGGGCGTCGGTTATCGCTGCGCGATGAAGGGGCAGAACCTAGAGCTTGCGTTAGGCTTCTCCCACCCCGTCGTCATCACGCCGCCCGAAGGCATTACGATTGCTGCGCCCGAAGCGACGCGCATCACGGTCTCAGGTATCGACAAACAACTCGTCGGTCAAGTGGCGGCGAACATCCGTGAGGTACGCCCGCCCGACTCGTATCACGGTAAAGGCGTGCGTTACGAGGGCGAGCAAGTCCGACTCAAAGCCGGCAAAGCGGCAGCAAGGTAAGAGGTTAGAGTATGAATACGAACACAGAGGTAAGAAAACAGCGCCGCGCCTTCCGCACCCGCCGCCGTATCCAGCGTCCGGTGAACAATGGGCGCTTGCGGCTCAGCGTGTTCCGCAGCGCGAAGCACATCTACGCGCAGATTATCGACGCGAACAAGGGTCACACCGTTGCCGAAGCGAACAGCAAGAGCTTGGAACTTTCCGGCAACAAGACCGACCAAGCAACAGCAGTTGGCAAGGCGCTAGCAGAGAGAGCGATCCAAGCAGGCGTCAAACGAGTCGTATTCGATAGAGGCGCGTACCGCTACCACGGGCGCGTGAAGGCGCTCGCTGAGGGTGCCCGTGAAGGAGGGCTCGAGTTCTGAAGCCTCTTGTTCGAATCTGCAAGATTCGAACAGCGTCTAGCGGTTAAAGACCACGGTTCATTCGTGGTCTGGTTCCGCGTTTTCATAACGGAGAGAATTTATGCCAGACACAGAGTTTGAAGATAAGGTCATTTTCATCCGCCGCACGGCGAAAACCTATCAAGGCGGACGCCGCTTCCGCTTCGGCGCGATGGTCGTTGTGGGTGACCGCAACGGTCGTGTGGGCGTCGGTTTGGGCAAGTCGAAAGAGGTCCCTGGCGCAGTCCAAAAGGGTCAGTACGTCGCCCGCCGCAACGTCATCGAAGTGCCGATTGAAGAACCGGGCACGGTTCCGCATGAGGTCTTAGGTGCGCACGGCACATCCAAAGTGATGCTCAAGCCTGCAGGCGCAGGTACGGGAGTTATCGCGGGAAGTGTGCCTCGAGCCATCATCGAACTCGCGGGCTTCCGCAACCTCTTGACCAAAGAACTCGGCTCACGCAACCAGACGAACGTCGCTTACGCTGTGATGGACGGGCTCAAGCAGCTTAAAACTTTTGAAGAGTCCCAGCGCGAGAGAGCACGGGCGGAATAATGAAGGTCACGCTCGTTCGCAGCTTAATCGGTGTGAAGAAGGACCAAAAGGCGACGGTGTACGCCTTGGGTCTCAAAAAGTCAGGGGATAGTCGTGAGGTCAAGGACACGCCCGATGTGCGTGGCATGGTCAACAAGGTCTCATATCTCCTCAAAGTTGAAGGGTAATTCCTGCTAAAATCTGCAAGATTTTAGCAGCGTTTAGCGGTTAAGGACTACGATTCATTCGTGGTCCACGCCCGCAGAATCATTACGGAGAGACTTGAATATGAAGATCAACGACTTAAAACCAGCCCCCGGCGCGAAGAAGTCGCGCCGCCGCGTCGGACGCGGTTTGGGCAGCGGGCGCGGCAAAACCGCCGGGCGCGGTCAAAAAGGGCAGGCCAGCCGGAGTGGTTTCTCGCAGGGCTCCGGTTGGGAAGGCGGACGCAGCCGCCTCATCATGCGCCTCCCCAAACGCGGCTTTACGCATCAAGGGATTGAATACCAGATCATCAACCTGCGTGACCTCAATGATTTCGACGAGGGCAGCACGGTGAACGCTGAAGCGCTTCGCAACGCGGGTGTGATTCGCCATGCGAACCGTCCTGTGAAGCTCTTGGGTGACGGCGAGTTGACGGTGCGAAATCTGCGGCTCGAGCTAGACGCCTGCAGCCGCGGCGCAGCCCAAGCGGTGCAGGATGCAGGTGGAAGTGTCGTGGGTCTTGGGCAGAGTGCGCAGGAAGAGGCGGGCTCGAGTCAAGCTACCAACCAAGAGGTCTCGACTCAAAAAGCTGATCAAGAGGTTGCTCAGTCAGATGAAGAGGTCCAAGCTCAAAGCGCACCTCAGTCAAACGAATCGCAGAGCGGGGACGACGAGGACGACAACGGAAAAACCGTCATCGACTCGCCGGAAGAAACGCAGTCAGGTCCAGAGAGTGACAATATGAGCCAGGGTGTATCCGAAGCGCCCTCGAGCCCTGAAGAGAATGGTTCATCTGAAAGCGCGGCGGACGACGAGGAGCAGAGCTAATGGTCGCCGCGTTTCGCAACGCGCTCGTCATCCCTGACCTGAGGCAGAAGCTCTTGGTGGTCATCGGGCTCCTAGCCATCTACCGGCTAGGGGTCTTCATCCCTACACCCGGTGTGGACGCTGACGCGCTCCAGGCGAACTTCGCTCAGCGTGGCGGCGTCTTTGACCTCTTGGGGTTCATCACAGGTGGCAACATCGAAGTGTTCTCGATCTTTGCGCTTGGCGTCATCCCTTACATCACGGCGAGCATTATCATCCAGCTTCTCACCTCGGTCTACCCACCTCTTGAAAAACTCGCCAAAGAGGGTGAAGAGGGACGTCGCAAGATCACGCAGTACACGCGCTACGGCGCGACCGCGCTCGGTGCAGTTCAGGGACTCTTCCTCGCGATTGCGCTGATCGGTCAATCGGGTGCGCTCAAGGTGGGTTGGAGCAACGGTCCCTTCTTGTGGATCGTCGTCATGATCACCCAGATTGCGGGGATTTCCGTCGTCATGTGGCTCGGCGAGAAGATTTCCGAGTACGGCATCGGCAACGGGATTTCGCTCATCATCTACGCGGGCATCGTCGCTGCCTATCCGAACGCCATCAGCCAGCAGTTCGCGCTTATCGGTACGGGTGAGTCGAATATCTTCGGGCTGCTCATCTTCTTTACTCTGTTAGTCATCGCCATAGCCGGGATGGTTTTGGTGCAACAAGCTGAGCGCCGCATTCCGGTTCAGTATGCCCGTAAAGTTGTTGGGCGGCGCGTCATGGGTGGACAGAGCACCTACATTCCGCTTCGCTTAAACGCGGCGGGCGTCATTCCGGTCATCTTCGCGGTGTCGGTCATCGTCATCCCGAGCACGATCATTGCAGCGTTCCCAGATGTCGCTTGGGTGCAGTCGCTAGGCGCGTGGTTCGCGCCGCAGCAGTGGCAAGGGCTGATCGTCAGCACCATTCTCATCGTGCTCTTCACCTACTTCTACACGCAGATTTCCTTCGACCCACGCCGCATCTCCGAGAACTTGCGCGAGTACGGCGGCTTCGTCCCAGGCGTCCGCCCCGGCCAGCCTACGACGGACCACCTCACCCGCATCACGAACCGCATCACCTTGTGGGGTGCGCTCTTCTTGGGCGCGGTCAACGCGCTGCCGCAGATTTTGGGCTGGATGACGGGCGTCGGTCAGCTCTCACTCGTCTTCTCGGGAATCGGTCTGCTGATCGTTGTCGGCGTCTCGCTTGACACGCTCCGCCAGATGGAGTCGCAACTGATGATGCGTCACTACGACGGGTTCGTCAGCAAAGGGCGCATTCGCGGACGCGGAAGGCGCTTTTAGATGTCGGAAGTGCTACTCCTCGTCGGCCCCCCCGGCGCGGGCAAAGGGACGCAGGCAGAGAAGCTCGCCCGCGCTCGCAACCTGCGCAAGCTCTCGACGGGCGACATGCTCCGCGATCACGTCAAGCGTGGGACGGAGTTGGGACAGCAGGCTGAAAGTGTCATGAACGAAGGCGGGCTTGTCTCCGATGACCTCATCGTCGGCATGGTGCGTCAAGAGATGGCCGATCAAGACGAGGTGCGTGTTCTCTTGGACGGGTTTCCGCGTACAACGGGACAAGCCGAGGCATTAGGGACCCTTCTAGAAGAGATGTCTGCGCCGATGACCGCTGTTATCCTAATTGAGGTCCCCCGCGAAGAACTCAGTAACCGCCTTCTTAAACGTGCCGAAGAAGAAGGACGCGCGGACGACAACAAAGAGACCGTCAATAACCGCATGGAAACTTACGAAGAGAAGACGAAGCCGCTCGTGGACTACTACGACTCGAGAAACAAACTCCGCCGCGTGGAGGGCACGGGCTCCGTCGAAGAGGTCTTCGCCCGCATCTCCGAGGTCCTGCCTTGATCTTGAAGCGCCAAGCCGAGATCGAGCTGATGGCGGAGGCTGCTGTGGTGAACCGTGAGGCTTTAGAGAGTATCGAACCGCACATCAAACCTGGCGCGACGACGGCGCAGCTCAACCGGATTGCGGAGAAGGCAATTCGCTCGCGTGGTGGACGCCCCGCCTTCAAGGGCTACCGGGGCTCCTCCGACTCTGTCGTCCCCTTTCCCGGCGTGCTCTGCACCTCAGTCAACGATATCGTCGTTCACGGTATCCCAGATAACAAGCCCCTCAAGGAAGGTGATGTTCTCTCCGTTGACATCGGCACCTTCTATAAGGGGTATGCTGCAGATATGGCGAAGACCTACCGCGTAGGTCGGGTCTCGCCTGAAGCACAGCGGCTTTTGGATGTTACGGAGCGTTCGCTCTACGCAGGCATCGAAGCCGCGCAAGCAGGCAACCGGCTCGGCGACGTTTCCGTGGCAATCCAGGACGTTGTTGAGGCGGCAGGCTTTTGGATAATCAGGGAGTTTGTCGGTCACGGCATCGGCAGTAGCTTTCACGAAGGTCCCGACGTACCCAACTATGGACGCGCAGGAACAGGTCCACGTTTACGCCCCGGTCTCGTCTTGGCGATTGAACCGATGGTGACGCAACGCGAAACCACGGTCAGTATCTTACAGGACGGCTGGACGGCTCCCACCGCAGATGGCAGCCTCTCCGCGCACTTCGAACACACCGTCGCGATTACCGTTGACGGTCCGCGAATTCTCACCGCTCACAACCAAGCGCCCCGCGCGCTTGTGGCGGAAGGAGGCGCTTATGGCGCGTAGAAAATCCGGCAGTGGCGCTCGCCGCCGCGGTGGACCCCGCAAAGAGCGGGAGAGCCCGGAAGAGACCACACAAGACACGATACGTACCGAAGGGGTCGTCCTAGAGGCGCGCCCCAACACGACGTTTTTAATCCAACTCGACGCTGGTCCCGAAATCTTAGCCCACGTCGGCGGCAAGATGCGCCGCCACTACATCCGCATCCTTCCTGGAGACCGCGTCGTTTTAGAAATCAGCACGTATGACCCTGAAAAAGGGCGCATCGTTTACAGAAAATAGCAGGTATTATCTGGTCAGAGATGGGCTCACTCGAGAAAGAATCGACTAGAACTCACATACTAAGATGATAGCTGCGTTATTCAAACTCAGCAATGAGAATTAGAGAAATAGGAAAGTAGGTGTACACATGAAAGTTCGCGCATCCGTTAAACCCATCTGCGACAGGTGTAAAGTCATCCGTCGGCACGGCAAGGTGTACGTCATCTGCTCGTCGAACCCCAAGCATAAGCAAAGGCAAGGTTAAGCATGGCACGTATTGCAGGCGTTGATTTACCCCGCGAGAAGCGCGTCGAGGCGGCGCTTCCTTATATCTATGGCATCGGTCCGAGCCGCTCGCAGACCGTCCTCACCCAAGCCGAAGTTGACCCCGACACCCGCGTGAAAGACTTAGCGGAAACCGAAGTCGCTAAGCTCCGCGAAATCATCGAGAACACTTACAAAGTTGAAGGTGACTTGCGCCGCGAGATTCAACTGAACATCAAGCGTCTTATGGACATCGGTTCGTATCGCGGTCTGCGTCACCGCCGCGGTCTACCTGTGCGCGGTCAGTCCAGTAAGACGAACGCCCGCACCCGCAAAGGTCCGCGCCGCACGGTTGCCGGTAAGAAGAAAGCGACGAAATAATGGCTAAGACACCCGCAAGAGGCAGAAGCGCCAAAAAGCGCGTCAAACGCAACCTCACCGAGGGCAAAGCGTTCATCCACGCGAGCTACAACAACACGATTGTCACCATCACCGATATGGACGGCAACCCCGTTGCCTGGTCTAGCTCGGGCAGCATCGGCTACAAGGGCTCGAAAAAAGGCACGCCCTACGCCGCTCAACTCGCCGCCGCCGACGCCACGCGCAAGGCGCAGAACATGGGCTTATCGCAACTCGACATCGTCATTCGCGGCACAGGCTCGGGGCGCGAGCAAGCCATCCGCTCGATTCAAGGCACGGGCGTGAACGTGCGCTCGATCATCGACTCGACGCCGGTTCCGCATAATGGCTGCAGGCTGCGTAAGCGTAAACGGATGTAGCAACTCAGCACTTCAGCTTGTCAGGGAAAACCGAAACCTGACATGCTGACATAGGTTAGAGCGAAGCTCGAAGGCTTTCAGCCTTCACCTATGCTGAAGTGCTGACAAGCTTTCTCAGTAGAAACGTTAAGAGACCACCTCACCCTATTTTTTGAAGGAGATTCATGGCACGTTACACAGGACCCGTCTGTAAGCTCTGTCGCCGCGAGGGGACGAAGCTTTACCTCAAGGGGGACCGCTGCTACAGCGCGAAGTGCGCCATAGAGAAGCGTCCCTACCCGCCCGGACAACACGGACAGCGCCGCAGCCGCAAGATGAGCGACTACGGTATCCGGTTGCGCGAGAAGCAGAAGCTCCGCCGCTTTTACGGCATGAGCGAGAAGCAGTTTAAGAACCTCTTCGACGAAGCCACTAGGCAAGAAGGCGCAACGGGAGAAGTTTTCCTATCCCTTCTGGAAAGCCGTTTGGATAGTATCGTTTACCGTCTAGGTATCGCCAGCAGCCGCGCTCAGGCGCGTCAGTTCATCAACCAGGGGCATATCGGTGTGAACGGCAGACGCTTAGATGTCGCCAGCTACCCCGTCAACCCCGGCGAAGAGGTCTCGGTCTTGCCGAGCGCGCGCTCGTTCGGTTTGATTCGCGAGAACGTCGAGGCGACCCGCCGCCGCAAGCTCTCGCCCTGGCTCGAGTTTGACCCCGAAAACTTGAAGGGCAAGTTCCTGCGCCCACCCGCGAGAGAAGACCTCGTGGTGCCGGTGAATGAGCTTCAGGTTATCGAGTATTATTCTAGGTAAAAGAGAAGAGGACTGAAGACTGAGTAGTTGAAAACCTCGTAGGGAGAAAAGAGGTTTTACTCAGTCCTCAGCACTCAGTCCTTTCACCTCTTCAGGAGTTTCATGCAAATCACCCCAGAATTTACCAGCAACGCCACCGACAGATACGGTGAGTTCGTCGTTGAGCCGCTGCCACGCGGTTACGGCGTCACCTTGGGCAACCCGCTCCGCCGCATCTTGCTCTCGTCCATCCCCGGTACAGCGGTCACGAGCGTTTACATCGAGGACGTTTTACACGAGTTTTCCACGATTGACGGCGTTAAAGAGGATGTCATGCAGATTATCCTCAACCTCAAAGAGTTAGTCGTCAAGCTGCACGACAACGAGCCCGTCACCCTCATGCTCCGCGCCGAAGAGTCGGGCGAGGTCACAGCGGCGAACTTCGAAGTGCCGATGGGCGCGGAAGTCATTAACCCCGAGCTTCACATCGCCACCTTGACGGGCGGCAAGCTCATCATGGAAGTGCGCGTCGAGCCCGGTGTGGGCTACATCCCCGCCGAGATTCACGCGACGAAAGACCGCATCAACTCGATCCCGGTGGACGCGGTTTACACGCCCGTGCGCCGCGTCGCCTACCGCGTCGAAGACACCCGCGTCGGGCAAAAAACTGACCTTGACCGCTTGGTCTTGCGCGTCTGGACGGACGGCAGCGTCGAGCCGGAGCGGGCGCTCAACATGGCGGTTGAGACGATGCGCAACCAGCTCAGCGTCTTTAGTGGCGAGGGCGAAGTCGAGGAGCCTGTACCCGTCGTCAGCGCACCGACGCAAGTCGCGGACGAGTCCACCATCACCAAGAGCGAACCCGTGCGCATGAGCTTAGAGAGCTTAGACTTATCTAGCCGCGTCCTTCACTCCCTCCAAGAAGAGGGTATCGACTCGGTGGACGCGCTTTTAGCGCTCAGCGAACGCGACCTCAAAAAAGTGGGCGGCGTCGGTGACAAGTCACTAGAAGAGATCATCGAGCAGCTCAATTCGCGTGGGCTGTCGCTCAAGGAATAGACCCAAGTTTGTACGGTTAGCAGTTAAGGGCCACCCCTCTTTCGTGGTCCGTTCCTGCTACTTCTGTAGGGAGGATCGAGAATGAGACATCAAATTAGCGGACGCAAGCTTAACCGCAGCAGTAGCCACCGTATCGCGCTCAACCGCGCTCAGACGACGGCGCTCTTACGTCACGGACGCATCAAAACCACGCTCGCGAAGGCGAAAAACCTCCGCCCTTACGTTGAGAAGCTCATCACGACAGCTAAGGGGGGCGATTTGCACGCTCGCCGCCTGGTGCTGCGCGAGATTCACGATCAAGAGGTCGTGCGTAAACTCATGGACGATATCGCGCCGAGCTTCGCGTCGCGTCCGGGTGGCTACACGCGCATCTACCGCCTAGAGCAGCGCCGCGGCGACGGGGCGCAAGAAGCGCTTATCGAACTCGTCACTGACGACGCTGAATAAACGCCCACAGTCTGAAGAGGCTCGAGCCCAAGCTCGAGCTTTTTTATTGCGCCGTGACGCTGCTTGCGTCAAATGGACTCGGCTCGAGGTAATACGGTTTCCGGGTAATTCCCGTAGGAATTACCCGGAGCGGATGCGAGATGAAAAAGTACGGATTCCGATTGATTACTGCATAAACTCCTTCGGAGTTTCTTCCGTGCTCACCGGAATCCGTATAAAACTCTTAACGAAGTGTTCATAGGTCCAAAGGCGCACTCAGGTCCGGGGTTATTATAAGAACTTACGTTACTGGTGAAGTGTTTGCGCTTATACACCGCGCAGCTTCATTGCGGCAAATCGTCAAACCAAGAGCGTTTGTCTATATTCGCTCGAGTTAAATCGCCCGTGTTCCAAGGCGCGACTATCTGCTACCCAGGGGGGCATCATGCGTATACACAACTTAACTTTTCTCTTTCTACTGCTCTTTCTCATCGCCTGCGAACCCGAGGTAGAGCCTGTCCCACCCAACGAAGCGCCCAGCGCCGCCTTTAGTGCGACGCCCGAGCGCGGCGACGCGCCTTTGGAGGTGATCTTCGACGCTTCGGGCTCGAGTGATCCCGAAGGCGACGCGCTCAGTTACGCTTGGACCTTTGGAGACGGAGAGACAGGCGAGGGCGTCCAGGTGGCGCATACCTACGACGCCGCCGGAGAGTATGGAGTGACGCTCACGGTCAGCGACGGCGAAGAGGATGATGCGCAAGCGACGACGGTCACAGTAAGCGAGACGGAACCCGAGCCCGCGTTCACCGATCTCACCTGGGAGCGCGTCGCGCCGCAGGAATATAAGGTTGCGGAGGCGCAAGGCGAGGTGGTGGACGGCAAGATGTACGTCTTCGGCGGCTTCGACATCTTGGAGGTGCGCGAGGGCAACTTTACGCCGACCGCGCGCGCCTACGTTTACGACCCCGAGCAAAACACCTGGACCTCTCTTGCGGATATGCCGCCGATGAACGGTACGGGCTACGGCGGCGTGACGCACGCGGGCACGGCGACGGACGGCGAGGATATCTTTTTCGCAGGCGGCTACACCTCGGACGAGGACGGCGACTTTCAGATTTTCGGCACGCCCGAAGTGTGGCGCTACGATGTTTCCGAGGACGGCTACAGCCGCCTACCTGACCTGCCGCAGACCGATGAGAGCGGACCCAACAACCGTCATTCGGCGGGACAGATGGAAGTCTTAAACGGCAAGCTCCACTACTTCGGCGGGACGAGTGCGAACCGCCAGAGCGACGTCGCCTATCACTTCGTCCTCGACCTAGCGAACGGCGCGACCTCCTGGACGATAGCTGCGCCCCTGCCTGCGCCGCGCAATCACTTGGGCTCGGCGGTTTTGAACGGCAAAATCTACGCTATCGGCGGACAGACGGACCATGACGGCGCGCTCACGACCTACGCTGACGTGCACACTTATGACCCGGCGGCGGACGCCTGGAGCGCGGTGCAAAGCCTGCCCAAAGGGCTCAGCCACATCTCTAACTCGAGCTTCGCTCTGGACGGGCGCATCATTGTGGTGGGCGGCGAGGTGAACCACCTAGACGCCGTTCGCGACGTGTTTGCTTATGACCCAGCGGCGGACGAGTGGACTTCGCTCACCGATTTGCCCACCCCTCTTCAGTCTATGGTGAGCGGCGCGATGAACGGAAATATCTATGTGACAGGTGGATCAGTCGGAAACAGTGCCGAGGGTAGCTTCCAAGAGGAAACGTATAGAGGAGTCCCGCAGAACTGAGCCGCATTCTACACCTCTTGCCCCTTTGCACCCTGCTCGCTTTTGCGTCCGCAGATCACGGGCGCATTGAGCCGCAGCTAGAAAGGACCACGCTCTGCTTAGAGCCGCGCTCGGTCGAAACCGAAGTTTCAGGACCGGGCGCGCCTCAGACAGCGCCTTTTAAGCGCGAGTTACGTGAGCAGTTGGAGGCTACGCTGAGCCGCGCCGACGTGCGCTACGAGGTGAAAGGTTCGTGCGAAGGGCGGCGCGCCGCCCTACTGCTAGACTTGGACGCGCGCTACCTGGACCCCGAAACCTATTTGGGGTTTCCCGAAAACGCCTACACATACGTCGTGAGCTTGCAAGTGGGCACGCTTGCTGAGGACGAGGTGTTGGAACCTCTTTACGTTACTACAACGAGTGACATCATCTCTATAACGGACGCTGAAGCGCAACTCTTATTTGTCGTAGAGCCCTCTCTAAGCGAACTCGCGCGGACGTGGCGGCAGAGTAACCTCGTATCGTTCGCGCAGCACCTCGCGTTTTCCAGCCTGGCGCTGCTGCTCGTGGGGGCTAGGGCCGTCCTAAGATGGGCCCTGTAGCTGCGCCGCAAAGCTCTCGCCTGCGCCATCCCACGTCACCCCTAAAAGCGCCGCCACGCTCGCGCCTAAGTCGGCGAAGCTCCCGCGCGTGCCCAACTCGGCGGTCCGCCCACCGTAAGCAAGCAAGAGCCCGTACTCCCGCGTGTGGTCCGTGCCGTGCCATGTCGGATCGTTGCCGTGGTCGCTCACGAAGAAGAGCATGTCACCCTCGCCCACCGCGTCTAAGAGGTCCGGCAACCGCTCGTCCACCTCTCCGAGCGCCTCGGCGTAGCCCTGCGGGTTACGGCGGTGCCCGTAGAGCGAGTCGAATTCGACGAGGTTGCAAAAGATGAGCCCGTTCGGGCGCGCTCGCATCGCATTTAAGGTCTTCTCGACGCCGTCCAAGTTCGAATCTGTATGAATCTCTTGGGTGAAGCCGCTGTGGTTGTAGATATCCGGGATTTTCCCGATGCCGATGACCTCTTCTCCAGCGTTTCGTAGCGCATTGAGCACGGTTGGGTGCGGCGGCGTCAGCGAGAAGTCTTTGCGCGCCTCGCCGATGCGTGTAAAGGAGCCGGGTTCACCCCTGAAAGGACGGGCGATGACCCTGGCAACTGCGTACTTCCCCCTCAAAATCTCCCTCGCGCCTTCGCACCACTCGTAGAGCGTCTGGAGCGGCGTGACGTCGACGTGCGTCGCAATCTGAAAGACGCTGTCGGCGCTCGTGTAGACGATGGGTCGCCCTGTCTGGAGGTGTTCGGCTCCCAAGTCTTCGATAATCTGCGTGCCCGAAGCGGGGCGGTTGCCGAGATGCCCGGTACCCGTCACCTCATCAAAAGCGTCCATGACCTCTTGCGGAAAGCACTCAAAGGTGTTGAAAGGCTCTTCGAGGTGCACGCCCATAAACTCCCAGTGTCCCGTCGTGGTGTCTTTGCCGGGAGAGACTTCATTGAGGCGTCCGTAAGCGCCCGAAGGGGTGTCAGCAGGAGGTATGGAGGAGACGCTCTGGATATTCCCCAGCCCTAACTTCTGAAAGTTCGGCAGCTCTACGCCTGTTTTCTCCAATGTATGGTCAAGCGTGTGCGCGCCCGCGTCGCCGAAGGACTCGGCGTCGGGCAGCGCGCCGACGCCGACGGAATCGAGTACGATGATGGTAACGGTCATGGCTCAGTATAGCGGGCTGAATAGGCGATAATGGCGTAGTGACTTTAGAGCAGCACGTAGAAGCGCGCATAAAGAGGCTCGAGCCAACCGCCCGAACGCTCCTCGTGGCGGTCTCGGGCGGCTCCGACTCGGTGGCGCTGCTCAGGCTGCTCGGGAGCCTGGACTACCGTTTAGAGATTGCTCACTTCGACCACGCCTTGCGCCCTGATTCGGGTGAGGACGCCGAATTCGTAAGGTCACTCTGCGCGGACCTCTCCCTACCTCTTCACACCGAACGCGCCGAGGTTGCCCGCATCGCCCGCGCGAAAGGGTGGAACCTAGAGGACGCCGCGCGGCGGCTGCGCTACGCCTTTCTCACGCGCACCGCGAAGCGCCTCGGCGCGGACGCCGTCGTGACCGGACACACGCGAGACGACCAAGCGGAAACGGTCCTGATGCAGCTTCTAAGAGGTGCCGCCTATCTGCGCGGGATGCCCGCCAAGCAGAGACGGGTGGTGCGTCCGCTGCTCGAGAGGTCACGAGAGGACCTCGAGCGTTACTTGACGACTATCGGACAGACTTACCGAACGGACGCGAGCAACGCCGACCTCTCCAAGACGAGAGCGTGGTTGCGCCACGAGGTGTTGCCGCTTTTGAGGGCGCGCTACCCCAACCTCGCGGGGCAACTCGCACAGCTTGCCGTCTTACAACGCGATCAAGCAGCGCACTTTGAAAGGCTCGCGGCGAGGTTGTTCGAGGAGGGCTTGCCCATCAGCGCCTTGCAGAAAGAAGACGCCGCCGTGCAACGCGAAGCTATCGCCGAACTCCTGCGCCGCGCCGAGGTTCCGCCCGACCTCTTTCACGTCGAGACACTCCGTGAACACCTCATGACCGCTTCACCCTTTCGGCTCTCGCTGCCTAAAGACAAAACGGCGCGGTTGGCGTACGGGCGGCTCGAGGTTGTTCCCAACACATCAGAATTGCCTTCCGAGTTTGCCCCGCTTCAAGCTTTGCCACCCGAAGTTGACCCCGCCAAGCTTGCCGCCTTTCCGAACACCACCTACCGCACGCGCCGCCCCGGTGACCGCATCCGCTTAGCGGGTGGCAGCAAGAAGCTGAGCGACCTCTTGATTGGGCGTAAAGTCCCGCGTGAGGCGCGCGGGACGCTGCGCCTACTCGCGTCGGAGGAAGAGGTGTTGTGGGTTGAAGGGGTAGCGGCGGACGTGCGCGTCGCCCGAACTCAAGAGGACAGTGATGTCCGCTGGGTGCGTTTGGCTTTAGAGCAGGCTCGAGCCGCCGCCGCTAGGGGAGAGCTGCCCATCGGTGCGGTCGTCGTTCATGAGGGGCGCGTCATCGGCTCGGGTGCCAACGCCACCGAAGCCGAACACGACCCCACCGCCCACGCTGAGGTGCGTGCGCTCAGAAACGCGGCGCACCAGCTAGGCGATTGGCGCTTGACGGGGTGTACGCTCTATGTGACGCTCGAGCCTTGCCCCATGTGTTTCGGCGCAGCCTTGCAAGCCCACCTGCCCCGCCTCGTCTACGGGGCACCGAATCTGCGCGAAGGTGCACTGGGCGGTGTGAGCGATATGCGGAGGTCGCCCTGGAAGAGAGAAATCGAGGTGCGCCCCGGCGTCTTAGCACGTGAGGCGGGTGAACTGCTCAGCGATTTCTTCAGGCGGCGTAGGAGTGATTCGTGAATCAATAGAGCGGCGTGCTGCCGGTGGATTAGCTACGTCCCTTCTACATGTTGTGTTAGCGGGCGTCAACTTCGCCTTTTGGAAACGTGCTACTATCACAGGCTGCTTAGCGCTTTTGACGCCTCGAGCCTCCACAAATCAATATCAATCACGACCACCGCGACCATCAAAATCGACTTGGGTAGGGGAATTCATGCTAAAAATGACGAAAGAACTCTACGCCTATATCCGCCGCTACCCGAGACAGTTCTCGGTGGGCATCTTCATGCTCGTCGTTTACAGCTTCTTTACGGTGCAAACGCCCAGAATTATCGGTAACGCCATCGACGCCTTTAACCGTGAAGTGATGACGCTTACCCCTCCCTGGGCTTACTTTGCCGGTTTATTCAGCAATGTAGAAACCTTTCAAGACCTCTACCGCAACCTCACGACGACCCCCGAAAACCCGAGCATCTGGCTCTACATCATCGGGCTGGCGCTCGTCGCGGGTATCGCTGCCTATGCCATGATCTTGGTGCGCCGCACCATCCTCAACGCCAGTTGGGAAATCCAGTTTGACATCCGCCACGACCTCATGGGCCACTTCACCGACCTCAGTACGAATTACTACGACAACACGCGCGTCGGCGACCTCATGGCGCGGCTCACGGCGGATTTGAGCGCGGTGCGCCAGCTCATCGGTGTGGGCGTCTTTCAGGGTATCAACACATTCTTGCTCATCGGCTTCACGCTCTACCGGATGTTCAACCTCAACGTCAACTTGACCCTGATGACGCTGCTCATCATTCCCGTTATTACGGTCAGCTTCTTCATCCTCTTGCGGATGGTCTATCACCGCTACGAGCGTGTGCAGGAGCAGTTTTCCAACGTCTCGGCGATGGCGCAGGAGAACTTCAGCGGCATCCGCGTCGTCAAGGGCTTCGGCATCGAAGCGCGCGAGACGGACGCCTTCGGACGCTTAAACGACGAGTTCATCCGCCGCAACCTCTCCCTAACCAAGGTGGACGGACCTCTTTTCCCGCTCATGGAACTCCTCTTCGGCGTCGCCATCTCTGCGCTGTTACTCGTCGGCGGGCGCTTTACGCTCGGGCTTGGTGGTAATTTGAGTGTCGGCTCGTTCGTTGACTTCGTCTTGCTCTTCGCGCTGATTCAGTGGCCGCTCTTGGCGCTCGGCTGGATTGCCAACGTCGCCCAGCGCGGCTACACCTCTTGGGGACGCCTCAAGGAGATTTTCGACGCGGAGCCCGACATCCAGGACGACGAGAACACGGACTACAGCCTCAATACCGTGCGCGGCGAGATCGAATTCCGCGACGTGACGGTGGACTTCGGCGAGTTCCGCGCCTTGGAGAACGTCTCCTTTCGCATCCGGGCGGGGGAGAGCATCGGCGTCACCGGGCATACGGGCTCGGGCAAGACCGTCATCGTCAACCTCATCACGCGCCTCATCGACCCGACCTCGGGTACGGTGCTGATTGACGGAGTGGACGTCAAAAAGTATCCGCTTCAAGTCCTGCGCAGCCACATCGGACTGGTGCCGCAAGAACCCTTTCTCTTCTCGGATACGATTGCGGATAACATCGCCTATGGCATCCCTGACGACACGGACGAAGCGCTCAAGCTAAAAGCGCAAGAGGTCGCGCGGCTCGTGCAGCTTGCAGGCGACGTAGAAGAGTTTCCGCAAGGCTACGATACGAGTTTAGGCGAGCGCGGCGTGACGCTTTCGGGTGGTCAGCGGCAGCGCACGGCGATGGCGCGGGCGATTATCCGCAATCCGAACATCCTCATTCTGGATGACGCCCTCTCCGCTGTGGACACCCAGACCGAAGCGCTCATCCTAGACGGGCTCGCTGAGGTGATGCCGGGGCGCACCAGCATTATCGTCGGGCACCGCGTCTCGGGCTTTCAGAATACGGACCGTATCATCGTCTTGGAAGAAGGGCGCATCCTCGAGGAGGGCTCGCACGAGGAACTCATCGCCCTGGATGGCTGGTACGCCGACATCGACAGGCGACAGCAGTTGGAGGAGTCGTTAGACGCGGCGTGAGGGGTTGAGGTGCGAGCGCGTCTGGACGCGCTCGCACCCCCAATTCTCAGTAAAAGAAACCTAATGCAATCACGTTCGACAGGAGAACGTTATGTCTAAAATCAGCTACAGCGTTGAGGAGATGAAGCGCCAAGCCGAGCGCAACCGTAAAAAGCGCGTCAAGCAGCTCCGCCGCGAGGGAGACTTCGATGAGGACGGCGAAGCGTTTCAAAAGACCTTCGACTGGGACATCACCAAGCGCTTACTCGTCTACTTGCGCCCCTACCGCAAGCAGGTCTTTGGTGCGATGGCTTTACTTTTGGTCTACAGCGCCATCGTCCCCGTCTTCCCCTACCTCATCTCGCTCATCATCGACCGCTACATCCGCCCGGTCAGCGAGCCTTTCACCAACCTCTCGGTGGACGCCCGCTACGAGGGCATCCTCGTTATTGTGTCGGTCTACATGGGCCTCCGCCTCCTCAACTTCGGGCTGCGCTACGGCTACACCTACCTCGTCTCGTGGATGGGGCAGCACGTCATCTACGACATCCGCAAGGAGATTTTCTCCAAAGTCCAGCGGATGCACATGGGCTTTTTCGACCGCACCCCCGTCGGACGCCTCATCACCCGCATCACCTCCGACATCGAAGCCATCGAGCGCATGGTCACGGACGGCGTGGTGGGCATGGTGGCGGACTTCGGTCTCTTGATCGGCTTGACGGTCTACATGTTCAGCATCAACTGGCAGCTCGCGCTCATCACCCTGACGGTGATGCCCGTGCTCTACTTCATCCTCAACTACGTGCGCAAGCGCATCCGCGATGCTTACCGCGCCGTGCGACTTCGCTTGTCGCGCTCGAACTCGTACTTGTCTGAAAACCTCTCGGGGATGAAGACGATTCAGCTTTTCAACCGCGAGGAGCGCAACCAAAAGCGCTTCGACGAGATGAACTTGCGCCTTTTAGACGCCTACATCGAGCAGGTCAGATGGTTCAGCCTTTTCTTCCCGACGGTGCAACTCATCGGCGCACTCGCTACGGCGATGATTCTCTTTTACGGCGCGACGCAGATTTTAGGACCTAACGCAGGGGGCGCGGTGACGATTGGCGTGCTGACGGCGTTTTTGCAGTACTCCGGGGACTTCTTCCGCCCGATCCAGAACCTGAGCGACCGCTACAACATCTTGCAGGCAGCGATGGCGTCGTCTGAACGTATCTTTCAACTTTTGGACACGCCCGAAGCGGTCACGAACCGCCCCGACCCCGCCCACTTCGAGAGCAAGTTCCGTGGCGAGATCAAGTTCGAAGATGTGTCGTTCGCCTACCAAGAGGACGAGTGGGTGCTGCGCGACCTGAACTTCACGATTGAGCCAGGGGAGTCCGTCGCCTTCGTTGGGCATACAGGCGCAGGTAAGACAACGATCATCAGCCTCGTGAGCCGCTTTTACGACGTGCAGCGCGGGTCTATCAAAATCGATGGCAAGGACGTGCGCGACTACGACCAAATCGAACTGCGGCGGCACGTGGGTATCGTCTTGCAAGACCCGTTCTTGTTCAGCGGCACGGTAAGGAGCAACATCACGCTCAATGACGATTCGATTCCTTTAGAGCGCGTCGTCAAAGCTGCTAAGTTCGTCAACGCGCACGGCTTTATCGAAAAGTTGCCGCAAGGCTATGACAGCCCAGTGTTGGAAAGAGGTGCGGGGTTCTCCACAGGGCAAAAGCAGCTTATTGCGTTCGCCAGGGCTTTGGTCCAAAATCCTGACATCCTCTTGGTTTTAGACGAAGCCACCGCCAACGTAGACACCGAAACCGAGGAGCTTATCCAAGACGCCTTGGAGAAGCTCATGCAAGGGCGCACGAGCATCATCATCGCGCACCGCTTATCGACCATCCAAGACGCCGACCGCATCATGGTCATGAAAAAGGGCAAGTTGATCGAGCAGGGCAACCACTTCGAGCTGTTAGAAGAAGAGGGGTACTACCGCAAGCTCTACGAGTTGCAGTATCAGGAGAGGTCACAGGCGGCGGATTAAGTGGAGTAGGAGAGGTTCACGAATCTCACTCACATGATCATATTCAAGCGTTCTGTACAGCTTTTGCACCGTTCAGCGATGAAACTTCGTGCTAAACTTTTCTCAATGCGTTACATAGGAGAGCCCTGTTCTCGACATCCCAATATATACGGAGGGCGACGGCTAGCTATGGTCAGTAGGGCAGTTAGAGAGGCGTGGGAAGGCGATAAGTTCTGGCATGAGAGCGATGTTGTTGTAATACGTCCTCAGTTATTCACTAATGACGGAGGCACGCCTTTTTGGATGATTGAGAAAGAGGCTGCCAACCTCAACTTGACGACCTCTCGTGTTCTAAATGACAATGAAACAGAACGCTTTGTGGATTGGTCTAGCGGAAATTTGTCGGTAATGTTCTTTTGCTGCCTTGAGGAATGGGCAGGCAAAAAACTTTAACCTCTTGTTCTCTTTCTGAACTCACGGTACTTATACTTTCTACACTGCTCGCTCCAAACATTTCGTTTGCGCGGTGTATAGTTCATGAATCGCTCCCACTGACCAGCTTATCGCTACGGCGATGGCCGAGCCGATACCTCCGCCGCCGCTTGCGCTCCGCCTAGTTCGGGCGCAGAAACGCCCAAGAGGTAAATCGCAACCATCCCCAAAATCCCTGCAAAGACAACGTAGTAAATCGTCGGCAAAATCGTCCGGCGCAGCACGTCACCTTCTCGGTCTAAAAGCCCCACCGTCGCGGACGCCGCCACCACGTTGTGAATCGCAATCATGTTGCCCGCCGCCGCGCCCACCGCTTGCAGCGCCACCACGACCGCTGTAGAAACCGCGAGCTGCTGCGCCACACTGAACTGGAACAAGCTAAACATGAGGTTGCTGATCGTGTTGCTGCCTGCGATGAACGCGCCTAATGCACCAATCGTCGGCGCGAAAAAGGGCCACACGCCGCCCGCGACCAGCGCGACCCACTCGCCCATCGCCACGGGCATACTCGCTAAGTCAGCCGCGTTCATGTCCGAATTGATATAGATGCGCACCATCGGCACGGTGAAGACGAGGACGACGCCCGCGCCCAGGAGGGTCTGCCCCGAGGTGCGCACGGCTTTGCTGAGCCCTTCACCTGACATGCGGTGCAAGAAAAAGGTAATCGCGACGACGATGATAAGGATAAAACCGGGCAAGTAGAGCGGCGAGGTTGCGGGTGTAATCTCCGTACCGAAGAGGTTCGGCAGGTTGAATGTCGGGGCTTGCAGCGCGTCCTTAAAGGGCGTGATGATGCGGCTCGCGACCAGGAGCAGGGCGAGGAGTACGTAGGGCGTCCACGCCATCCAGGTGGACATGACCTTTTCGGTGGTGGTGTCGAGTTGATCTTCTATGCTGCCGAGCCAGCGCTCGCTCCACTCGTCCCTGGGCGGAAAGTCCCAGGTATCCTCCGGCAACAAAAAGCCGCGTTGCGCCGCAAAAGTGACGATAGCGAGACCGACTAGTGAGCCAATGAGCGAGGGGAACTCCGGCCCTAAAAAGATGCCCGTAAGCATGTAGGGAACCGTAAAGGCGAGCCCGCCAAAAATTGCGAAGGGCGCGATGGACAGCCCTTCGGTCCACGAATCGTTTTTGCCGAAAAAGCGCGTTACCATCATCACCATGAAAAGGGGAATGAGCGTGCCGACGATGCCGTGAATGATGGCGGACTCCGCCGTGACGAGTTGCAAATAGCTGTCGAAGGAGACCCCGGCCGCCTCCAACTGAGCCGTAGCTTGCGAGCTTTCTAGCCCGCCCGTCACGCCGATGACGATAGGCGTGCCGATCGCGCCGAAGGTCACGGGCGTGCTCTGGATCATCATGCCGACGACCACGGCCGCCATCGCCGGAAAGCCGAGCGCGACCATGAGGGGCGCGGCGATGGCGGCGGCGGTGCCGAAGCCCGCCGCGCCCTCCAAAAAGGAGCCGAAGAGCCAGGCGATGATGACGATCTGGACCCGCCGGTCGGTGCTGATACTGACGAAGTTCGCCCGAATGGTCTGGATCGCGCCGGACTGCTCGAGCGCGTTCAAAAGTAAGATCGCCCCGAAGATGATGAACAAGATGTCGAAGGTGATAAAGAGCCCTTCGACTGTCGAAGCGGCGACCTGCGCGAAAGGCACGCCCCACACCGCCAGCGCGAGAATCGCCGCTACAACGTAAACGATTGGCATGGCAAAGCGGGCGGGCCAGCGCAGCCCGACGAGCATAACCGCAGCGGCTAGGATGGGCGTAAACGCGATTAACGCCTGAACAGATAGGTTCATCCTCTTCTCCCTTGGGCTCGAGACCTGCACCTAATTTCTCTAAGCTGTTGCAGGTTTATCCTAAAGCATCGTTTATCAGGCTGTAAAGAGTATGCAAATACCTAGAAACATCTTGCAAGAGAATACACCGTACTCAACCCGGTGCGACACGCGCGCAGCTTCGCCGTTCTGCTCAAATTCGAACGTCAAGGCAGACTGTACACGCGCCTCGCGTTGGCGTCGGTCACCTCTTCGGTGCTCGCCAAACTCTCCCCGCGCAGCTCCGCTAGAAACCGGGCGGTGAGCCGCACGTTCCCTGGAACGTTACGCTCGCCGCGCTTCGCCCGCGGCGTGAGGTAGGGGCTGTCCGTCTCGACAAGGAGCCGTTCGTGCGGAACACGCTTGGCGGCGGCTTGAATCGGCTTGGCGTTTTTGTAGGTAAGGTTGCCCGCGAAAGAGACGTACCAGCCGAGCGCCAGCCCCGCCTCCAGCAGTCCCTCGTGACCGTTGAAGCAATGCAAAATACCTTTGGGATGCGCGGCTTCGGTGATGAGGTGAGCCGCCTCTAAAGAGGCGTCCTCCAATCCCTTTTTGTCGCGCACGTGCAAGATGAGCGGTTTGTCCAACCGCTTAGCGAGTTCGGCTTGCCAGGCGAAGCTCTCGCGCTGCAGCGCGACGGGGTGCTTGTCCCAGTAAGTGTCTACGCCCGTCTCGCCGATGGCGACGACTTTGGGGTGACGCGCGAGCGCTTCAATCTGCTCGCGGATAAGAGGTTCAGCCGCCTCCTCTACGTCGTTCGGATGGATGCCTACCGCCGCCCACACATGCTCGAACTTCTCAGCGAGTTGCAGCGTCCTCTTGCAGCGCTCTAAGGTCGTGCCGACGCTGACGATGGCGTCTAAACCTGCGTCGGCAGCGCGTTCGGGGTCTTCACAGTAGTCGAGGTGACAGTGGGTATCGATCATAGGGCTAGCATACATGGCCTTGTGTAGCTCCAGCTTTTGCCTGCGAAGAATTATGCGAGACGTTGTTCGAACTCAGGTTAGTCGGTTGTCGATTAGAGAAAGAGGCGGCTAGGGATAGTGGAGCAGGCTCGAGGGCGTGACCAACCCTTGACAACCCTCTGCCCTTATCCTGCGCCCCAACTAGAGCGCTATGAAGCAACTAATGTAAGTACTGAGCTTGAATCACGCAAGTATCATCACAATTAAGTGCGTGCTAGTTACGCAAGTTTGCTGCCTGGCAAGCGTGCGCTCTCCTCTCAGATTGGCTCAAACCAAATGATACTTGCTATAAAGTCAAACCTGGTTGACCCTTACCCTCGTCCAACCCGCAATGAAGGAACATTAAAGCCCTAAAATCTCTTTGTGAGAATTGTGTAAGAATCACTCTGCTACTCTCTAGGTACCAAGGGAGGCAAGGTCTATGGTTCAACACAGTGAATTTAACATCGGTCCGAGCAACGTTCATGAGAGCATCCCGCAGCTCTCCAATCAGGAATTACGCGAAGTCATCGCGACGTGCGAGGAATCTATCTCCGAAGGTACCGCCCGCATCGAGGATTACGAGGCGTTCGTGCTCGCCCAGCAGGAGTTGGCGCGTCGGCTCTGGATGTAGTGAGAGGTTGAGGTGTCTTGTACAAACTGCCCTTAACTCGAGCGGATATTTTCTTGACGGGTAGTGGTCCTAAGTCGAACGCTACCGTGTGATTCTTCTGCTGTCTCCGCGTGATGGGCAAGGGGTTTCAACCCCTTGCTTTAGGACCTGTATCACTCCAGATAAAGCCACTACCTCTTGACGCAGCGGTTTCCTGACCGCTGCGTTTTTGCTGTCGGGCGGCCGAATAGCGAACCTCTCGCCTGACACGGACTTTTAGGGAGAGGACGAAAGCAATACGGTCACGAAAGCGTAACCCTACCTAGTCCTAATCTCAACCGCTCGACCACTAGGTATAGTGGCGTATGAACCGCATCTTGCCCCTTATCCTCTTGCTCAGCCTCATCGCCTGCGCCCCGCAGACGCGCTCCGCTACGTCTAATCCGGCAAGCACAACCGCGGGCGCTGCCACCTTTTATCAGGACGGCACGGCGTCTTGGTACGGACCGAACTTCGTTGGGCGTCCCACCGCCAACGGCGAAATCTTCGATCCCTCGCAACTTACAGCGGCGCACCAGACGCTGCCTTTCGACACGCTCGTGCGGGTGACGCATCTGGGAAATGGGCGCAGCGTGGTGGTGCGCATCAACGACAGGGGACCCTTCGTGGGGCGGCGCGTCATCGACCTCTCGAGGGCGGCGGCGGAGCGCATCAATATGATTGGCAGCGGCACGGCTAGGGTCCGACTAGAACTGCTTAGCGCTGCGCCCGAGCGCCTCAGCGCCGCGCCCTCGGCGAGCTTGAGCGGTTTTCAGATCGCCTCGCGCTTTCACGAGCCGGGGCAACTCCTGCTCTTGCGCTCCGAGCGGAGCCAACCCCTTTTGGTGCGCGTCGTGAGCGGCGACGTGACCAACGCCGACTTGCTCCTGTCCGAAGAGGCGTACCGCCGTCTGGGGGACGAGGTGTCGGTGCGAGAGGCGTTTTGAGGGTGCGGTAGCCAGTATAAAAGCGCTGATGGATTCAGTCGAGCTGATCGTGTAATCTTGCGAAACCTCAGAGGATTTCCTCTAGGTTGTGTTGACATTTGCCCTTTGAGAACGTTGCTCATCGCCCCCACAGACAAGGTAAACCTATGTGCTCTATGGTCTTCTTGCTTCCTACTTCTTGCGTGCAAAAAGGCAAGCCTTATAGAGGACAGTTTGAAAAGTCAACAGAGCCTAGTCACGAACGAATGGTTTTGAACCCTGACTTCTCTGAAAACGTAACTCGTCTCCCTATTCTTACAAAACCTCCACCGCCACCTCTTTCCGACACGCCTGCGCAATCTCTTGCGCGAGCGGGCGGATGTCTCGGTTTTGCGCTAGACCCGCAATCAACGCTGAGCCGACGACGACGCCGTCCGCGACGGCGGCGACGGGCTTGGCGGTCTGTGCGTTCGCGACGCCGAAGCCTACGGCGACGGGCAAATCGCTCACGGCTCTGACCCTCGAGACCAGGTTGGGCACGTCAGCGGGCAGCGCCTCTCTCGCGCCCGTTACCCCTGTCACGGAGACGGCATAGATAAAGCCGCGGCACGCCCCAGTGACAAGCTCGAGCCGCGCTTCTGTCGAGGTGGGCGCAACCAAGAAGACCGTGTCCAAGTCGTTGTCCCGCGCCGCTTGGATGAGCGTGTCGCCCTCGTCGGGCGGCAGGTCGGGCAAGATGACGCCGTCTGCGCCCGACGCCTTGAGGTCCTCCATGAAACCTGTCTCGCCGCGCTCATAGCAGTAGATGGGGTTGTAATACGTCATCATCACAATGGCTTTGTCGCTCGACTTACGTAGTTCGCTGATGAGGCCCAGGGTCTTTTGCGTGGTCATCCCCTGCCCTAAAACCTGCTCCGAGGAGCGCTGAATGGTGGGACCATCACCTAGCGGATCGGAGTACGGCAGCCCGACCTCTAAAACGTCAGCGACTTCTAAGAGAGCCCTTGCCGCCTCTAAAAACGTCGTTTCATCGGGATAGCCAGCAGTCAAGAAGGGTACAAAGGCGGCGCGCCCTTCGCTTTTCGCGCGTTCAAAAGCGGCGTCGATGCGGCTCACGACGCTACCTCTTCGCCCATCTTGAGCACGCGCATCGCCTCGTTTACATCCTTGTCGCCGCGCCCCGAGAGGTTGACGACGATGACTTCGTCAGGGGACATCTTGGGCGCGAGTTGCGTCGCGAAGTAGACGGCGTGCGCCGTTTCCAAGGCGGGGATGATGCCCTCGATCTCGCTCAGCGTCCGAAACGCTTCTAGCGCTTGCGCGTCGTCCACGCCGACGTACTGCGCCAATCCCGCGTCCGCGTAGTACGAGTGCTCCGGTCCGACGCCGGGGTAGTCGAGCCCCGCCGAGACGGAGTGCGCGGGCGAAATCTGCCCGTCGCCGTCGCTCATCAGGTACATGAGCGCGCCGTGTAGCACGCCCTTTTTACCTGCCGAGATGCTCGCCGCGTGCGAGAGCGTGCCGACGCCGTGCCCCGCCGCCTCGACGCCGTAGAGTTTAGGGCGCTCGGCGTCGTCCATATAAGCGTAAGGGGCAAAAAGTCCGATGGCGTTCGAGCCGCCGCCGACGCACGCGACGACGGCGTCCGGGGTGCGCCGCCCCTCTCTCGCTTGAAGTTGGCTCATCGTCTCGAGCCCGATCACGCTCTGAAAGTCGCGCACGATCTTCGGGTACGGGTGCGGTCCCACCACCGAGCCGATGATGTAAAAGGTGTCCCTCACGTTTGTGACCCAATCGCGAATGGCCTCGTTCGTCGCGTCTTTGAGCGTGCGCGTGCCGCTCGTGACCTCGCGCACCTCCGCGCCCAAAAGCTTCATCCGAAAGACGTTCAGCGCTTGCCGCCGCACGTCCTCTTCGCCCATGTAGACGACGCACTCCAAACCGAACAACGCCGCTGCCGTCGCCGTCGCCACGCCGTGCTGTCCCGCGCCCGTCTCCGCGATGACGCGCGCCTTGCCGAGCTTTTTCGCTAAAAGCGCCTGCCCGACGGTGTTGTTGATCTTGTGCGCGCCTGTGTGGTTCAAGTCTTCGCGCTTGAGGTAGATTTTCGCGCCGCCGCAGTGCTTCGTCAGATTTTCCGCCAAGTAGAGTAGGCTGGGACGTCCGACAAACGTTTCTAAATAATGCCGAAATTCGGCTTGAAAGTCAGCGTCGGCAGCAGCGTTGTCGTACGCTTCGGTGAGTTCGTCTAGAGCGGGGATGAGCGTTTCAGGGACGTAGCGTCCGCCGAATTCGCCGTAGCGCCCGCGCGCGTTGGGCAGGGGGAACATGAAAACCTCCGGTAAAGGGTTGGTTTTTATTGATATGAAGTGTGGAAACTTACAAACGGCTCTTAGCTTTTAGCTAGGAGTTGACCGCTAAGAGCTAACGGCTTCTAGCACTACCAGCGTTGGTGATGCCATTTGAAACTGCGCGGTGTTCTCGAGCGATTCACTATGCCTAAGTTTAGCGGAAACGCCTCTCTTTTGTCCAACGCCGCACGGAGAAGAGGTCTGTTACACAAATCTAAATCTGTCACATAGAGTCGTGGGTTTAAGACGGCTACCTCGTGCTCCTTTTGTTATCTCGATGGGATGAACAAGGGGTTTCAACCCCTTGTTTTGACACCTGCGTCATTTACCACGAGCCCCTACCCACTACCCAAAGGTTCAACTGCCCCGAGCCAACCTCTCCTCCAACCACCTTGCGATGAGCGGATACGCCGCGCTCGGAACGCGGTGCTTGCCCGGCAACTCGGACCAGGTCACGTCATCCCCTTTCGCGTCTAGCTGCGCTCTAAAGGCTCGAGCCCGTTCTAATGGGTACGCCTCATCCTCAGTCGGCGCGACGTGGAGGGCGGGGGGCGAGAGGCTGACCGCTTCGTCTTTCGCCCAATCCGACGGCGTCGCCCCCGCCACCGCGACGACGCCCCGCACCCGCTCGGGATGCGCGGCGGCGAAGCGGTAATTCAGGCTCACCGACTGCGAGAAGCCGAACAAAAAGGCGCTGGGACGGTCCGTCCAGCCCTCGTTATAGGCGCGCGCTATCACGTGCGACAAGAAGCGGTGGTGGTTGCGCACGTCCTCGGCGGGCTCGAACGCGCTGACCCAGCTAAAGCCTGCGCCCAAACCGTCCTCCTTATAGATGTGGTGCGGATGCGGCGCTTGCAGGGCAGCGAGCGTCCAGTCACGCTGCGTGCGCCTCTGGACCTGCTGCGCGAAGCGGAGCGCCACCTCTTTATTCTGCCCGTAACCGTGCAGCGCGACGAGCAGCGGCGCGGGCTCTTCGGGAATGACGAGGTCATAGCGGTAGGAGATGGGAAGTTGGAGCGTTTCGCTGCGGATCATAGGGGTGACGCCGGCCGTCAGCGAAAGACGCCGAAGGTGTAGGCGACGAGCCCTGAAAGTTCGCGCAGCGCGTAGCCCAAGCGGGGCGGTCCCGTTTCGACGGGCGCGACGCTCGCGTCCAGTGCTAGGTGGCTCGCGAGCCACTGCGTCCGGTAGGCGTGCATGTCGTCGGTGACGATGAGGACGCTGTCGTGTCGAATGAGAGGAAGGCTCAGGCTGAGGTTTTGAAAACTGCTCCTGCTCTTCGTCTCTGCCAAGAGGTCCTCTTCCGGGACGCCCCGCGCAAAGAGGTACGCGGCGCCTGCGTCGCCCTCGGTGAAGCGGTCCCCCTCCCTCTTGCCGCCCGTCACCACGACGCGCTCGGCGCAGCCCTGCTTGTACAGGTCTAGAGCTTTGTCGAGTCTCCTAGCAAAGGCGGGCGAGGGCGTCCCGTCGTACTGCGCCGCGCCCATGACGAGGAGCGTGTCGGCGGCGCAAGCGGGTTGCGCCGACACCGGATACCACCAGATGCCGAAGGCACTCTGCAGCGTCACCGCGAGCAAAAAGAGCGGCAGCGCACCCACCGCTCGGAGCACGGGTCCAGCAAACATAGGGCTTTAGTCCTCGCTCTCTACGGGAGAGAGGCGTGACTCGATGGCTCTCGCGTGCGCTTCTAACCCTTCGGCCCTCGCCATCTTCGCGGCGTAGGGTCCTATCTCTTGCAGCGTTTTCTGACCCAAATTAACGAGCGGGATGACCTTTTGAAAGTCGCGGACGTTGACGGCGCTCGAGAACCGCGCCGTCCCACCTGTCGGCATCACGTGGCTCGGTCCGGCGGCGTAGTCGCCCAGCGCCTCCATGCTGTACGCGCCCAAAAAGATACCGCCCGCGTGCTCCACCTGCGGCACTTTCACCCAGGGGTCCTCTATGAGCAAGCAGAGGTGCTCGGGCGCGTAGGCGTTGGCGACTTCTAAGCCTTCATCTATATCCGAAACGAGCACCGCGAAGCCGCGCATCTCCACCGATTCCTGGGCGCTCTCCCTCGTCGAGAGCGTCTGAAGTTGCCGCTCTATCTCCCTCTCGACCTCTTCTAAAAGGGGTTGACTCGGCGTGACTAGGACGGGTTGCGCCCCTACGTGCTCGGCTTGCGCCAAGAGGTCCGCCGCGATGTGATGAACGTCAGCGGAAGCGTCCGCCAAGACGAGCGTTTCGGTGGGTCCGGGGAGCGATTCGATGCCGACGTCGCCGTAGACGAGTCCCTTGGCGAGCACCACATAGCGGTTGCCTGGTCCGACGATTTTGTCCACTTTGGGAACCGTCTCGGTGCCGTAGGCGAGCGCCGCCACCGCCTGCGCGCCGCCCATCCGGTAGACCTTTGTAAGGCCTAAAAGCGAGGCCGCGACTAAAATCTCCGGCGCGACGCTCCCGTCTCTACGCGGCGGCGTCGCCACCACGACCTCTTTCACGCCCGCGACCTGCGCGGGCACCGCCGTCATGAGGAGCGTGCTGAAAAGAGGTGCGCTGCCCCCCGGTACGTAACACGCCACGCGCTCTAAGGGGCGCACGATTTGACCCAGCAAAGAGCCGTCCATCTGCTCCAAAAAGCCGCTCGAGGGCTGCTTCTCGTGAAAGGTGCGAACCCTTGCCGCCGCTTTTCCGATAGCGCGCCCAAGCTCGGGAGACACGGACCGCTCAGCCTCTGCGAACGCCTCTTTCGGTACGAGAACATCGTCCAAGTCAACCCCGTCAAACCGCTTTGTAAGCTCAAAGAGCGCCGCGTCGCCTTTTTCACGCACGCGCCGCAGCGTCATCAAGACCGAGTCACGCGCCGCCGCGTCCTCGTCTGCTGCCCCGCGCCTCAGCGCGCGTTTCGCTTCTTCTTTGCCGCGTAAAACTCGCATTCGTTTACTATACGCTCTCGCGCCTCAACAAAATACCGTGAAAAGTTTTACAGTAGGGAATGAGTAGAGCGGTTGTTGTCATCGGGGCAGGCATCGTCGGTGCGAGTTGCGCCTATCACTTGGCGAAAGGGGGCGCGGAGGTGCGCGTTTTAGAGCGCGCCGCCGCGCCAGGGACGGAGGCGACGGGTAAGTCGGCGGCGGGTATCCGGCACCAGTTCAGCCACGATGTCAACGTCGCGATGTCGCGCTACAGCGCCCAAGTCTTCTCCACCTTTGGAAAAGACTTGGGCGTGGACGCGGGCTACCGCAAGGTGGGCTACCTCTTTCTCGTCTCGCCGGAGCAGTGGCGCGCGTGGCAAGCTCAGACGCGGATGCAGCGGAGGATGGGGGCAAGCGTCGCCCTCTTGGATGTAGGGGCGTTAGCGGCGCGGTTCCCAGTGAATACGGAGGGGCTGGCGGGCGCGAGTTTGGGTTTGGATGACGGTGTGGTGGACCCGCACGCGGTGACGATAGGCTATTTGCGGGGAGCAAAAGAAGAGGGCTCGAGCCTTCACCTGCAGGCCGAGGTGCGAGGTCTCTCGTTCCAGCGCGGGCAGTGGCGCGTCGAAACGAACACGGAGACGTTCTACGCGGACGCCGTGGTGAACGCGGCGGGCGCTTACGCGGGAGAGGTGGGGAAGCTCGCAGGTTTGAACCTCCCCGTTCTGCCCTACCGCCGCAACGTCTACGTCACAGGGTCACTGCCGGACTTTGCGCACCCGAGCCCGCTGATGATCGACGTGGAGACGGGCGTGTGGCTGCGCAGCGAAGGAACGCGCTTCATCATGGGGCTCGCCAACGAGGGCGAGCCGCCGAGTAAGCGTCAGGGTGTGGATTGGGCGTGGCTGGAGCACCTCTTAGAACTCGCGCTACCGCGCTTTCCCTTTTTGGAGCGTGCGGGCTTGGACGCGAAAGCGTGTTGGGCGGGGCTCTACGCGGTGACGCCCGACCACCTGCCGATCCTAGGCGAGGCGCACACGTCACCCGGTTTTTTCAACGTCTGCGGCTTTTCGGGTCACGGCGTGCAGCATAGCCCGGCGACGGGGCACATCCTGGCGGCGGAAGTTTTAGGGAGCACGCACGAGTTCGACCTGAAAGACTTTCGGTTATCGCGCTTTGCGGGAGGTGAGGCGGGCTCGAGCCCGCCGAGAGACCGCGTGGAGCAAAACGTCGTTTGAGCTGTGCACAGATGTTCAGTAGGAACCGCTCGAGGGTTTACAGACGGCTCGAGATGTGCTAAAACATACACTGAGCTTTGAGGGTTGCACTTCCGCACCCCGCTGCCCCCCCGGCGGAGGTCCTCTCAAGGTTCTTTTTTGTCGTGTTCTTTTGTTTAGACTTCTTTTGTCAATGAGCCGCTGCTTGCGGCCGAGCTGAATTTGTTTCAGCTCTCCGACATCTTCTGTCAACCTGCAAATTGCATATCTTTCACACACGATTCCCGTGTGTATCGTGCGTATGTGTGTGCATTGTCACAAAAGCCGCTAAGGTGCTGTTACAATAGCTCCACATTGACGCGGCGCAGACCGCCACTTAACTGTTTTAGCGAGTAAGAGGGGCTGAGCGCGCTCAGCTCAGGGAGTAAACGATGACTTTAGAACGCTGGTTTCGCCGCAAGCGCCCGACGCGCAGCGACGACGACAACAGCCCCGCCGGGCTTTGGCTCAAGTGTGAGAGCTGCAACGCGCAGGTTTACCGCAAGGACCTCTTGGAGAACCTCTCGCTCTGCACCGAGTGCGGGCACCACTACAGGATGCCCGCCGACACGCGCTTGGCGATGCTCGCCGACGCAGACACCTTTGAGCCTTGGTCCGGGCGGGTAGGCGCGCAGGACTCGCTCTCTTTTACCGACACCGAGCCCTACCCCGAGCGTTTGGCGCGCTTCAAGGCGCGGCAAGGCAGACCTGACGCGATTATTACAGGCGCGGCTAGGTTGGAGGGCGAACCTGTCGCTCTAGCCGTGATGGATTTCTTCTTCGCGGGCGGCTCAATGGGCTCGGTTGTCGGCGAGGAGATCGCCAGAGCCGCCGAACGCGCCGCTGACGAGGGGCGCAGCTTTATCTCCGTGACCGCTTCAGGCGGCGCGCGGATGCAAGAGGGCGCGCTCTCGCTCATGCAGATGGCGAAGACCACCGTCGCCCTAGAAAGCCTCGCCAGAAAGCGCCTCCCCTTCATCAGCGTCTTGACCGATCCGACGACGGGCGGCGTCACCGCGAGCTTCTCGACGCTCGGTGACATCATCGTGGCGGAGCCGGGAGCGCTCATCTGCTTCGCGGGACCGCGCGTCATCCAGCAGACCATCAAGCAGGAGTTGCCCGACGGCTTTCAGCGCGCCGAGTTTCTGCTGCAAAAAGGGATGCTAGACGACGTGGTGCCGCGGGGTGAACTTAAAGCAAAGCTGGCAAGCTACGTCCGTCTGCTGAGGAACACCCCTTCGGTCCAAGACCACACTCAAGAGGAGCCGCCGCGTGCCCTTGGCGTTTGAAAAACCGATCGACGACTTAGCAGCGCGCATCGGCGACATGCGCGCCTACGCCGAGGAGCAAAACATCGACCTCAGCGAAGAGATCGGGCTTTTGGAAAACCGCCTGGAGCGGCTTAAAGAGGAGATTTTCTCAGGGCTGACCCGTTGGCAGCGCGTGCAGGTGGCGCGGGCGGCGGGGCGTCCGACGGGGCTCGACTACGTGCAACACCTCTTCACGGACTTCACCGAGTTGCATGGCGATAGGACGTTAGGTGACGACGCGGCTTTAGTGACGGGACTCGCACAACTCGAGGGGCGCAGCATCGTCGTGCTCGCCCAGCAAAAAGGGCGCGATACCAAGGAGAATATCCAGCGCAACTTCGGCATGGCGCATCCGTCAGGCTACAGAAAAGCGATGCGGATGTTTGACCTCGCGGACAAGTTCGCTCTACCTGTTGTGACCTTTATCGACACGCCAGGCGCGTATCCGGGCATCGCCGCCGAGGAGCAGGGGCAAGCGTGGGTCATCGCGGAGAGCATTCAGCGGATGAGCCAGCTCAGAGTGCCCGCCGTGACCGTCGTCATCGGTGAGGGCGGCTCGGGCGGGGCGCTCGCCATCGGCGTGGCGAACCGCGTGCTCATGTTGGAAAACGCCATCTACTCGGTGATCAGCCCGGAGTCGTGCGCCGCCATCTTGTGGCGCGACGCGGGCGAGGCGGAAAGAGCGGCGGAGGCGCTGCGGCTTACCGCGAAGGATTTGTTGGAGCTAAGCGTCATCGACAGCGTGATCAAGGAGCCCGTAGGCGGAGCGCACCGCGATCCTAAGACGGCTTTGGAGTGCGTCAAAGAGCGCGTAAGAGGCGAGTTAGAGCTGCTCTCTCAGATGTCAGAAGAGCAACTTTTGCAGCAGCGTTATGAGAGATTCAGAGCACTAGGGCGCTTCGAGACCCTGTCCTAGAGATTTTGTCCTAAAGGCAGTTTCGGCGGGTTGAGAACGCTTTGCTCGAGATAACGTCTGCGAGCGGCATTCGGAAGCGGTGCTACGAGTGAACTTTGAGGCCCAAGAGGTTCGTGTGAAAGAGGTCTACGGAAGAATGCCCGGCTCAGGTACAAGAGCTTGCGCGCCCTTCCCTGACCCGCATTTTGATGTATCCTGGCTGCAAACGAGACAGCCCAGGAGGTCTTATGGCAGATATCAAGACAAAGGAAGACTACGGCATCGAGTTTAGCAACGTCCACTGGAACTATTTTCCGCCCAAGTTGTACGAAGAGGCGATTAAACGCGGCGAGGGCTTGGCCGCCGCCAACGGTCCTCTGCTCGTTGATACGGGCAAATTCACCGGACGTAGCCCCAAAGATAAGTTCATCCTCCGCGACGAGAACACCGAAAACAAGGTGGACTGGGGTGACATCAACCAGCCGATGGAGCGCGAGCCGTTCGAGAATTTGCGCGCCGGGATGCGCGCCTTTATGCAGGGCCGCGACCTGTTTGTGCAAGACCTCTACGTCGGCACGGACGAGGGCTACCAGATTCCGGTGCGCATCATCACGCAGTACGCCTGGCACAGCATGTTCTCGCGCAACATGCTGATTCGCCAAGCGCCGCCCGACAGCCCCGACATGTACACGGTGATCGATTTGCCCGGCTTCCGCGCCAACCCCGAGCGGCACGGCTCGAAGGGCAGCACGGTGATTGCGATGAACCTCTCCGAGAGGTTAGTACTGGTGGGCGGCACGGAGTACGCGGGCGAAATTAAAAAGTCTTTATTCTCCATCATGAACTACGAGTTACCGCAAAAGGGCGTCCTGCCGATGCACTGCTCCGCGAACCATGACACGAACGGCAACGTCGCGATTTTCTTTGGGCTCTCCGGCACGGGCAAGACGACGCTCTCCGCCGACCAATCGCGCGTGCTTATAGGCGACGACGAGCACGGCTGGTCCAACGCGGGCGTCTTTAACTTCGAGGGCGGCTGCTACGCGAAGATCATCAACATCACGCCGGAGAGCGAGCCGGAAATCTACGCGACAACGAAGCAGTTCGGTACGATTTTGGAAAACGTCGGTTTCGACGAGGAGACCCGCGAGGTGGACTTTACCGATACAAGCAAGACGGAGAATACCCGCGCCGCCTACCCCATCCATCACATCCCGAACGCCAGCAAAACGGGCAGGGGTGGACACCCGAAGGACATCCTATTCCTGACCGCCGACGCTTTTGGCGTGCTCCCGCCCATCTCCAAGCTGAGTAAAACTCAAGCGATGTACCACTTCTTGAGCGGCTACACCGCCAAGATTGCGGGCACCGAGCGCGGTGTCACCGAGCCTACCGCGACCTTTAGCGCGTGCTTCGGTGCGCCCTTTTTGCCGCTGCCGCCCAGCACCTACGCCGAACTCTTGGGCAAGAAAATTGAGCAACATAACGTCAACGTCTGGCTCGTCAACACGGGCTGGACGGGCGGCGCGTACGGCGAAGGGCAGCGCATGAAGCTCGCGTATACCCGCGCGATGGTGGACGCTGCACTAGACCGCGAGCTTGACGACGTGCCGATGACGACGAACGAGGTCTTCGGGCTAGACATCCCGAGTCACTGTCCTGGCGTGCCGAGCAGCGTCCTGGAGCCGCGCAATACCTGGGCGGACGGTGAAGCGTACGACAAACAGGCAAAAGAGTTGGCGCAGATGTTCAAGGAGAACTTCAAGAAGTTCGAGGCAAACGTCTCGGAAGAGGTTGTCGCGGCGGGTCCTAAATAGTTGAAGTAGTGGCTTTACCTGGAATGATACAGGTGTCAAAACAAGGGGTTGAAACCCCTTGTTCATCACGTAGAGATAGCAGCAGGAGTATACGATTTGACTTAGAGCCACTACCACAGTTGAATTCAGGTTGATAATCGAGGGGTGCGGCTTTGGTGTGGTTCGTCTTGCTCAGCGAGGCGCAGCCACATCGTTGCTCGTAAGCCGCTAGGATGGTTCGGGCTTAGCTCGAGCCTCCCCCCGTGCACCTGCGCGACCTGCGCCACGACCGTAAGCCCTAAACCGCTCCCCTTCGTTCGCGTGCCAGGGGCGCGGTAGAACGCTTCACTGGCTCGCCTCATCTCTTCACTCGACATGCCCGGCCCGGCGTCGGAAACGCTCAAGAGGGCGTAGGGCTGCGCCTCGTCTACAGAAGCTTTCAACTCAATGACCTTCGTTCCCGGCGCGTGTTTCTGCGCGTTCTCTATGAGATTCGACAAGGCTTGACGTAAGAGGATAGGATCACCTGAAAGGGTTAGAGAAGCTGGTCCCTGGTAGACGACGCCTGCTCGTTCGGCGGTTTCTCGAGCCAACCCCGCCGCGTCCACCCCGATCTGCTGCGTGCGCCCCTCCCTAGCGAGCGTCAAAAGCGCCTCCGTGAGGTGCGTCATGCGCCCCACCTCTTCCTCCAACACGGCGACGGTCTCCTCGGCGTCCGCGTAGCCTTCGCGGTACGAACTCAGGTGCAAGGTCATCGAGGCGAGTGGCGTGCGCAGTTCATGGGATGCGCTTCTGGTGAAGTCGCTCTCGCGCGCTCTAAAGGCGGCGAGGCGCGACAGCATTCGGTTGAAGGTCTCGCTCAGGGTGCCGAGTTCGCCGCCGCCCCCCGTCGGCACGCGGAGCGAGAGGTTACCCGAGGTGGCGACGCGCTGCGCCACACTCAAAAGGTGCTCTAAAGGGCGTAAAGCAGGACGGCTGAGCCAAAACGCGAGGAGTGCGCCCAGTGCTGATACGCTCAATACTGTAAAGGCGAGGGTGCGTCGGTAGCGCTCTAGGCTGCGCAAGAGGTCACGAGAGGAGAGCGCGACTTGGACGTCAAGTGGGTCTACGCCGACTCTGCCTGGCAGGTCCTCCGTTTGGCTGCCCACCCGCCAGATGCCGTACGTCCGCGGCCGCTCGCCTAGCTCGAGCGGAATCCCTTCAGGAAAATCGTCTTGCGCCGCGATAACCTCTCCATCACGGATAAAACGCACCTTAGCAAGGTAGTCTCTCGGCAGAAAACCGAAGTCGCCTCGCCGGGGTCCTTGGTTCCGTGGTAACGCCCTACGTACTTGAGTGAGATAGAGCCTCAAGTCGTTATCTAGGCTGGCATAAGCCTGTTGCCGAAAGACGAGATACCCTGAAACGCCCTGTAAAAGAAGGGCCACGGCTACCGCTACCGCGATAAAGAGAGCGAGACGTGTTCGCAAACTCATGGTGGTAGCATCACGTTTCTACTCATGGTGGTAGCATCACGTTTCTACTCATGGTGGTAGCATCACGTTTCTACTCATGGTGGTCAACGTTAGCTTTTCGGCTGAAAGCATCACGTTTCCGTTCATTCCAGCCCCAAGTGGTAGCCACCCGGCACGGTGCGAATGACGTCCTTACCGAGTTTGCTTCTGAGATGATGCACGCAGACCTTGACCACGCCCGCGTCACTAACCTCGTCGCCCCACACCAAATCCACCAACTCTTCCGTGCTGTAGACGCGCCCCGGCGAGAGGGCTAAACGCTCCAAAAGCGCATACTCGCGACTCGAGAGGCTGACGAGAACGCTCTCCCAGCGCACTGTGCGGCTCGCCAAATCGAGCGTCAACGCGCCCTTATTGATGAAACTCATCTTCGTTTCGTTCACGCGCCGCAAAAGCGCCCGCACCCGCGCTAACAGCTCGGGCAAATCAAACGGTTTGACTACGTAGTCGTCACCCCCTTCGTCTAAGCCCGTCACGCGGTCCTCTAAAGCGTCGCGGGCAGTCATGAAGAGGATGGGACCGCTGTAGCCCGCCTCCCTCACCTCGTTAGAGAAGATGAAGCCGCCGTCTTCACTTTCGGGCAAACGCACGTCTAAAAGCATGAGGTCGGGCTCGAACTCGAGAAAGAGCGCCCGAGCCTCCCCCAAGTCCGCCGCGTGGCGCACGCTGTGACCCTGCGCTTCTAAGGCGCGCACCACGGGCTTGGCGATATTGGGTTCGTCTTCGACTAGAAGAAGCCTCATTCACTTACCTTCCCATTTGCCAGCAACGCCGTTTCGTAGGGGCGATTCACGAATCGCCCCTACACCGCGCTGCTTACGCTTACAGTTTACCGCTCGAGGACAAGTTTACCGGCTACGTCCACCGAAGTCTCGAGGACCCCTTTCCGCCCTTGCCGAAGGGTCTACTGTGTAACTCTGCGGGCTCGTCGTCACAGTGACGAACGAGGCGTCTTGCGCGGCGTCGGTAAAGCTATCCGCAAAACCTGCCGCGCTGTCTTGCCCGTAGGTAAAGGTGAGCGCCTGCTGCTCGCTCCCGCCCGCTTCGGGGTCGCCGTCAAAAAATGTGGCGGTGACGGTATCGCCGTCCTCCAAGCCGCGTCTAAAGGCTAACTCACGGGGTAAAAGCCCGCGCCCTTCCACGAAGTCCTCGACTTGCGAGAGGTTGAGCGTGCGCGTCTGCTCGCCCACCTCGACTTGGACATATTGGGCGTTTTGCCGCGCTTCAGCGAGTTGTTCGGCAAACGCCGCCTCGCTATCCTCGCCGTAGGTGAAGTTCAGCGTCTCTAAAACGTTTCCGTCTTCCTCGGGGTTGCCGTCATAGAGCGCGACTTCAACGGTTGTGCCGAGGGCCAAACGCCCGAGGAAGAGCCCGCGAAGCCCGCTTCCGAATTCACCGCGCTGTCCTCTCTGACCTCTACCCTCGAAAGCACGGTTGGTGTTTGGCGCGCCTTCTGACACGCTGCTATTCTGTGCTCCGTTCGCCGCGCCGCCGGTCTGCGCCCCAACCACACCACCGCCGACTAAAAGACCCGTTACGGTCAACGCTATCATTCCTTGCTTGAGTTTCTTATTCATGTCTGGCTCCTTTCGAGCAGGTCTGTCCTTGCTCAACCAAAGGGTAGCCTCCTCCGGTTACGGCGCGGTTACGGCAGCCCTAACCTGTTAGTAACTCGAGAGGTCGAATGTGTCACACCCGAGCCATCACGAAAACCTCTCTCCGAGCACAAAAGCGTACAATACTCCTATGCCGCTTAAAGACGACTTCTTAACCCGCATGACCGAACGCTTGGAGCAGACGCTCGCCGAGGTCGAGCACTTGAGCGCGCACGGACGCGCGGACGAAGCGCTCACGCTCATCAATACCGCCTACCGCGAGAACACCGGCTCAGACGCTCAGATGGTCCACCGCTTGTCCACGGATGACCTCTTGAATCTGCTCAGCACGACGGGCGTTTTGGAGGTCGAGAAGAGCCTCTTGATGGGCGAACTTCTCTACGCCGAAGCGCGCGTGAAGACCTCTCGAGGTGTGGGCGTGTCCGCACAAGACTATCTCAAGACGCTCGAGCTGTACCTCCACGCGCTCATCACCGAAGCCGGGCTCATCCCCTTTTACGAGGCGAAAGTGGCGCAACTTATAGAGATGTTTGACGCCCTACCTCTCTCAACCGAACAGCGTGTATTTAGGTACGACGCGCTCAAAGGAGACTTTGCCTCTGCGGAAGATAGGCTTTTTGAAATGTTGGAGCGAACCGCAAGCCCGGAGCTTTTAGAGGAGGGGCTCGAGTTTTATACGCACCTCTTGACGCTACCGGATGAAGAGTTAGAGGCAGGCAACTTACCGAGAGACGAGGTCGAGGAGAGCTTGGCGAGCTTGCGGGCGATGCGAGGGGAGGCGCTAAAAGCATGAACGCCAACCGCTGGGCATCGGGGCGCGTCAAGGCGATGCCTGCGAGCGTCTTCAATACGATGGACCGCGCCAAGAGCCGCGCAAAGGCGAAGGGGTTAGACCTCATCGACCTCTCGGTAGGCTCGTCCGATTTAGCGCCGCCGCAAGCTGCCTTGCAAGCGCTTAGAGACGCTACCTATCTTCCCGAAACCTACGGCTACTGCCTCTTCTCCGGCACTGAGGTCCTCCGCCGCGCCGTCGCGGACTGGTTCTTGCGGCGCTACGACCTCTCGGTGAACCCGGACGAGAACGTCCTCTCGCTCATCGGCTCGCAGGAGGGCTTTGCGAACCTCTTATTAGCAACTACCGACCCCGGCGACCTCATCTTAGCGCCTGATCCCGGTTACCCGTCGTACTACGGCGCGGTTGCGCTGGCGGGTCTAGAGATGGCGACGATGCCGCTCCTAGAAGGGAACGAGTATCTACCTGACCTCTCAGTGATTCCGGCGGACGTAGCGAAACGGGCTCGGGTCATGGTGCTCTCTTATCCGAACAACCCCACCGCCGCTGTCGCTACAGATGAGTTTATGCAAGACGCCGTCACCTTTTGTCATGACCACGGTATCTTGCTCGTCCACGACTTCCCCTATGTGGACATGGTCTTCGGCGACTACCGCGCCCCCTCGGCCTTGACGCAGAAGGGCGGGCTGGAGACCGCCATCGAACTCTACAGTTGCTCGAAGTCGTTTCACATGGGCGGCTTTCGGATGGGCTGGGCGGTGGGCAACGCGGACGCCGTCGCCGCGCTCGCTCAGGCTAAAGGCGCGATCGACTTCAACCAGTACGTGGGGATTCAGCGGGCGGCGGTGGCGTCTTTAGAAGCGGGTACGTCTGAAACGAGAGCGGACGTTTTCGAAGCGCGGCGCGACATGCTCGTCGAGACGCTTAACGGTATCGGTTGGGATACACCGATGCCCAAGGCGAGTATGTATGTTTGGACGAAGCTGCCAAAAGGTCTCACCGATTCGTTTGATTTTACCTTGAAGCTTACCGAGGCGACGGGTGTGTGCCTCAATCCAGGGCGAGCGTTCGGTGAAGAGGGTGAGGGATATGTGCGCATCGCGCTGGTGCGAGAGCCGGCAGTGCTGGCTCGAGCAGTCACGCGAATTCAGGAGTTTCTGGGCTGAACGCAGTTTGATGTAGAATCCGTATGAGATTGTATCGGAGTGCCTAAATGAAATGTGCCGAAGATAAAGTCAGCAGTATCTTCGGCACTTAGTCGTCTAAATTTTGCGCAGCACTTAGAGCAGTTTTCGGGGCGAGAAGAGGTCCGCCTCAGGCAGCCGCTCGGCTTGCGCGACGGAGCGGGCGATGATCTGGTCCGTTTTGACAGGTCCGTACTCGTCGCAGAGAAGTTCGTACACGCGGTCTAGGCAGTTGCTCATCACGCGCTCCGGGTTGCGCATCATCGGCTGCGAGCCCTCCAGGAGGCTCTTCACGTCAGTGCGCGACTTGGGGTGCATCTTCTCCAAGAACTGCCGCTCGGAGAGGTGCAACCTTGTGAGCAGGGGGTAGAGCAGCGCGGTGAAGATGATGTACTGCTCCGACTCGATGGAGGGTGCCATGTTGGGCTTGGCGGACGCGAATTGCGCCCCGCTCGGGGTGGAGAGGTTCGTGGGCGCGCTCGCCTCCTCCAAGGACTGCGCGTGTTCGTCAGACACCTTGTAGCCGATCATCGATTGGATGAGCTTCCGCTTCGTCTCGGTGGAAAGCCCCAGCTCCTTCTGGACCGCCTGCGCGAAGCGAAGCGGTGTGAACGAGGTCCGCGCCCTGTCGTCCCAGGTGTCCCAGAAGTCCACCGCCCGCGCCGCCTGCTCCTCGCCTAAGAGATCGCGAAACGCGGCGTAGATGAGACCGCGCTTCTGGTCCAAAGAGGTGTTCATGCGGCTAAGTCCAGCTCAGGCTCGTCGTCTTGACCCTGGTGGAGCAGGCCCGACTGGAACTCGGGGTAGCCCAGCTCATGATGTTCGCTGTAGTCGAGCCCGCGCCGCTCCTCGGACGTGCTCACGCGCAGATTTACGAGCATCCCGATGCCGACAAAGACCACCAAGGCGACGGGGAAGGCCCAGGCGAACGCGGCAGCCGCGCCGATCGCCTGCACGGTGAGCTGGCTCAGACTAAACCCGTCTACAAAGCTGACCGCCAAAACGCCCCACGTGCCCGCGAAGGCGTGTACGGGCACTGCGCCCACCGCGTCGTCGAGCTTGGAGCGCTCCAAGAGGTCCGTACCGAGTACCATCACGATGCCTGCGACGAGCCCAATAAGGATGGCGAGGAGCGGCGAAGCGAGGTTCGCGCTCGCGCAGATGGCGACGAGACCCGCCAAGCCGCCGTTAATGGGGTACTGCATCAGCAGAGGGCGGCCTAACATAAGCGTGAAGAGGACCGCGCCCATCACGCCGCTCGCGCCTGCGAGGTGCGTGTTGAGCACGATTGCGCCCAAGTTGCCGCTCGCGTCTAGGGTGCTGCCCGCGTTGAAAGCGAAAAAGCCGAACCAAAGGATGAACGCGCCGAGTGACGCCATCGGCAGGTTGTGACCAGGGATAGCTGTCGAGCGCGCCCCGCCCTGCCGAAAGCGGCCCATACGCGGACCCAGCACGATCACGCCTGCGAGCGCGCACCAGCCGCCGACGGCGTGCACCACCGAAGAGCCCGCGAAGTCGACGAACCCTATGTTGGCGAGCCAGCCCGAAGTCGCGCTCTCGTAACCGCCCCACACCCAGCTCCCGAAAACGGGGTAGATGAGGCTCGTGACGAAGACCGCCGCCAAGATGTAGGGCCAGTAGCGGATGCGCTCGGCGAGCGCCCCGCTCACGATAGTCGCGGCGGTGGCGGCGAACATCATCTGGAAAAATAAAAAGGCGTAGAACTCGGGCGAACCTCCTTGCGGCAAGAAGTTGCTCGCGCCGAAAAAGCCCGTTTGGTTCACGCCGAACATCAGCCCGAAGCCCACCGCGAAAAAGCCGAGCGAGCCGATGCTCATGTCGATGTAGTTTTTCATAATGACGTTGACCGCGTTTTTCGAGCGTACGAAGCCGCTCTCCAACATCGCGAAGCCCGCCTGCATGAAAAAGACGAAGATCGCACATAAAACGATCCAAACCGTGTTGAGAGTATCCATGTCCATAAAGAGGGTCCCTTCTAAGATGGCGTAGCAGGTAGAGAACCCTGACCTCTATGAGTTCCCGAAGTGAAGTGTAAAGGACGGACTCTTACAAAATTCTGAGTACGCCTAAACCAAAATATATACGTTAGTACTTATTCGGTGATATTCGATACCTCACACCGAACCTCATGAGAATACGGATTCCGGCAAGTGCGGAATCCGTATTCCTTTAGATTAGTGGAAGGGCTGTTAGCGGAGGCGAAAGCAGGCGTAGATATTTATCAACCTAGCACACCCTCTTTGTAACGCGCACTGTTCCTTCTAAGGCTACATCCCAAGCGGCAGATGCTGCGTCCGCAGGCTGAAGGGTAAGCGCGACTGCCCCATTAAGTAGCTGTCGATTTGCCGCGCTACGTCGCGACCTTCGCCGATGGCCCACACAACTAATGATTGTCCCCGGTTCGCGTCGCCAGCGGCGAAGACGCCCTCTAAGTTCGTCATCATCGTCTCGTCTACTTTGAGGGTGCCTCTATCTGTTACCCCTAACCCGCTTCCCTCAAACACGCTAAGCTGCGCCCCTGTAAAACCGATGGCAACTAAAACCAAGTCGGCGGGAATATGAATATCGGACTCTAAGACCTCTTTATCCACCCGGCTGCCGCTTTCATCTCGAATCCAGTCCACCCGCTCCGCTTGCAGCGCGTTGACGACGCCATCACCGTCCGTGTCTAAAAACGCCACGCTGTTCACGCTAAAGACCTCTTCGCCGCCCTCCTCTTGGGCGTAGGTCTTTTCGTAAGTCTGCGGCGCTTCGGGCCAGGGGTTGTCGTGAGGACGCTCTAAAGGCTTCTGTTCGTTGATGCTGATCTGCACCACCTGTTTCGCGCCTTGGCGGTGCGCTGTGCCGACGCAGTCCGCGCCCGTGTCGCCGCCGCCTAAAACGATGACGTTCTTGCCCTCCGCGCTGATCATCCCCTCGACCGGACGCCCCGCTTGGCGACGATTTTCCAAGGGCAAGTAGTTCATCGCCAGTTCAATCCCTCCAAGGTCGCGTCCCGGCAGCGAGAGGTCGCGGTGTTGCTGTGCACCTACCGTTAGGCAGACCGCACCGAAGTCGTCACGCAGTTTTTCCAACGTCGCGTCTTTACCCACCTCGACGCCGCAGCAGAAGCTTATACCCTCCTCCTTCATCTGCTCCACCCGCCGCTCGACTTGGTGCTTGGTGAACTTGAAGTCAGGGATGCCGTAGACCATGAGCCCGCCGATGGTGTCGTCGCGCTCGAACACGGTGACGCGGTGCCCCGCCCGGTTGAGCTGCTGCGCGGCGGCGAGCCCGGCGGGTCCGCTGCCGACGACGGCAACCGAGAAGCCTGTGCGCTCGGTGGGCGGCTGCGGCACGATCCAGCCCTCTTCCCAGCCCTTATCCACGATGGCGCGTTCGATGCTCTTAATCGTCACGGGGTCGTCGTTGTAGGCCAAAACGCAGGCGTCTTCGCAGGGCGCAGGGCAGGTGTAACCTGTGAATTCGGGGAAGTTGTTCGTCGCATGAAGGCGTTCTAGCGCCGCTCGCCAGTCCTCTTCATAAACCAAATCGTTCCACTCAGGGATGAGGTTCCCGATAGGACAGCCGCCCATGCACGTAGGCACGCCGCAGTCCATACAGCGCCCGCCCTGCGTGCTGAGCTGCGCTTCGTCCCACATCGGCAGGTAAATCTCGTGGTAGTCGCCAGTACGCTCGTCGGCGGGGCGCTTGCCGATGGGATTGCGGGAGGTCTCTAGGTAGCCGCTCGGGTGGTTTTCGCTCATAACGACTCGTCTCCTTGCGCGTGTTGAATTTGAGATTGCGCCTGCCTTTGTTCGGGTGAGGGTGGCGCGTCGGGTAAGACCTGCTTGCCCTCGCTTTCCAAGCGCTCCACCGCTTCAGCGTAGGCCTCGGGCATCACCTTGACGAACCGCTTCCTCTCCGCGTCCCAGTCGCTCAGAATCTCCCTCGCCTTGCTGCTGTCGGTGTAGACGGCGTGGTTCTCCAAGAGCCGCCTGACCATCCTCACGTCCCGCTCGCGCTCCAAGGGCTCCAAGTTCACCCGGGCCGCGTTCACGCGCCCCTCGAAGTCGCCCGCTTCGTCCCACACGAACGCCTCGCCGCCACTCATCCCCGCCGCGAAGTTCTTGCCCGTCTTCCCGAGCACCACCACCACCCCGCCCGTCATGTACTCGCAGCCGTGGTCGCCGACGCCCTCCACCACGCTCAAGACGCCCGAGTTGCGCACCGCGAAGCGCTCGCCCGCCGCGCCGTTAAAGTACGCCTCGCCGCGCGTCGCGCCGTAGAGAGCCACGTTGCCGATGAGGATATTCTGGTTTGGCGTATAGGAGACCTCGGGGGGCGTCTCGACGACGATCTTACCGCCGGAGAGCCCCTTACCGACGTAGTCGTTCGCCTCGCCCGTGAGGTGGAGCGTCACGCCTTTGGCTAAAAATGCGCCGAAGCTCTGCCCGGCAGAGCCTGTTAGATTGACAGTGATGGTGTCGTCTTTGAGAGCACTGCCGCCCTGCTGCTTGGCGATTCTCGAGCTGAGCATCGTCCCGAGCGTGCGGTCAGAGTTGCGTATGTTGGATTCGAGCACAACCCTTTCACCTCTCTCCAACGCCGCCTCTGCCCCTTCGATGAGGTCTAAGTCCAGCTTCTCGTCCAACTTATGGTTCTGCTCTCGCGTCTTGCGCGGCGCGTCTTCAGAAGGTTCGTTGTGGAGGAGTTGCGACAGGTCGAAGCGCGTGCCCTTGGGGTGCGAGACCTCTTTCTGGCGCAGCTTGTCCACGCGCCCGATCATCTCGTCCACCGTGCGAAAGCCCAGCGTCGCCATGATGCCGCGCACCTCTTGCGCCATGAAGCCCATGTAGCGGACCACGTGCTCGGGCTCGCCCGCGAACCGCTTGCGCAACTCCGGGTCTTGTGTGGCGACGCCTACCGAACAGGTGTTGCAGTGGCACTTACGGAGCATCACGCAGCCCAAGGCGACGAGCGGCGCGGTGCCGAAGCCGTACTGCTCCGCGCCGAGTAGGGCGGCGACGACGACGTCACGCCCCGTTTTTAGACCGCCATCTGCGCGCAGCCGTACCCTCGAACGCAGCCGCGTCGCTAGGAGCGACTGGTGCGCCTCCGCGAGACCCAGCTCCCAGGGTGCGCCCGCTGACTTGATGGACGTCTTCACGGATGCGCCCGTGCCGCCCGAGTCGCCACTGATGAGAATCGCGTCGGCTCGAGCCTTCGCCACGCCCGCCGCAATCGTCCCGACGCCCGCCTTCGAGACGAGCTTGACGTGCACCTCCGCCTCGGGGTTCGCGCATTTGAGGTCGTGAATGAGTTGCGCCAAGTCCTCGATGGAGTAGATGTCGTGGTGCGGCGGCGGCGAGATGAGCCCGACGCCGGGGGTGGTGAAGCGCACGTGGGCGATGGTGTCGTCCACCTTGCCGCCGGGCAGCTCGCCCCCTTCACCGGGCTTGGAGCCCTGCGCCATCTTGATCTCCAACTGCGCCGCGTTCACCAAGTAGTCGATCGTCACGCCGAAACGCCCCGAGGCAACCTGTTTCATCGAGCACGCGCGCTCCGTGCCGAACCGCTCCGCGGGCTCGCCCCCTTCGCCCGTGCCGGAGACGCCGCCGATGCGGTTCATGGCGACTGCCAAAGACTCGTGCGCTTCTTCGCTCAGGGAGCCAAAGGACATCGAGCCCGTCGCAAAGCGCTTCATGATGTTCGCGCAGGGCTCAACCTCGTCTAAGGGAAGCGGCTCATCCAAAGTGTCTAATTCCAGGAGCCCTGAGAGTGTCTGCAGCCGCGTGTCCTGCTCGTTGATGAACGCCGCAAAGGTCTTATACGCCTCCGCGTCGTCCGCTCGGACCGCGTGCTGAAGCTTGCCGATGGTCAGTGGGTTCCACTGGTGCAACTCGCCGTCGCGCCGCCAGTAGAGGTCACCGCCCTGCTCGAGCCCCGTCCCTACGGCCGCGTCCTCAAAGGCCGCCTCGTGCCGCTCTAAGAGGTCGCGCTCGAGTTGCGCCAAGCCGACGCCCTCCACGTGCGCCGTGGTCCCTTCAAAATACTCATCGGTAAGGCCAAAGTCCAAGCCGATGACCTGAAAGACCTGTGCACCCTTGTAGCTCTCCAAGGTCGAAATGCCCATCTTCGACATGACTTTGAGGATGCCGTCCTCGAGTGCCGCCCTGTAACGGTCGATGGCGGTGGCTGCGTCAGGCGCGAGCGCCTTGCCTGCCATTTTGGAGATACTCGCAAAGGCGAGCCAGGGATGCACCGCGTCCGCGCCGTAGCCGATCAGCGTGCAGAAGTCGTGGACGGTGCGCGGATCGCCGGACTCTAGGACGAGCCCCACGTGCACCCTGAGCCCTTTGCGAATGAGGTGATGATGCACCGCGCCCACCGCTAAGAGGCTAGGAACCGCCAGCCGCGACGCGCTCACCTCCCTGTCGGACAAGACGAGCAGCTCACACCCGTCGCGAATCGCTTCGCCCGCGCTCTGACGGAGGGATTCTAAAGCCTCTTCCAACGAGGTTTCTACCCCGTACGTGAGGTCTAATGTGCAGGCGTAGAGCCCGTCTCGGCGCAACCCCTTGATGACTTGGACCTCCCGAGAGGTCAAGATGGGCGAGTCTAAGAGGAGCCGCCGGCAGTGCGCGGGCGTCTCGTCCAAGAGGTTGCGCTGCCTGCCGATATGGGTTTGCAGCGAGGTCACGAGGGATTCGCGGAGGTAGTCCAGCGGCGGGTTCGAGACCTGTGCGAAGAGCTGCGTAAAGTAGCGTGAGAGCGGTCTGTCGTGGGTGGACAGCGCCGCCGGCGGCGTGTCGCTGCCCATCGCGCCGACGGGGTCTTTACCCTCGTTCGCCATCGGCGTGAGGAGGTAGCGAAGCTCTTCTGAGGTGTAGCCGAACGCGCGCTGGTAGCCGCGCAGCGTTTCAGGTGAGCCCTTGTCCTCGTCCGTTGCTGGTGCTTCATCTGGTTCTTCACCCAAGAGGTCGCGCAGCTTGAGGCGGTTGTCCTCCAACCACCGCGCGTACTTCTCGTCGGTCAGCGCGCCGAAAATCTCCCCCTCGGGGACGATGCGCCCTTCATCCGTGTCCGCTAAGAACATCTGTCCGGGCTCTAAGCGCCCCCTGAACTGGACCTCTTCGGGCGGAATCTGCAACACGCCCGCCTCGCTCGCCATGACGAGCAACCCCGACTTCGTCACCAAGTAGCGGCAGGGTCTGAGCCCGTTGCGGTCCAAAACGGCGGCGACGCGGCTACCGTCGGTTACAGCGATTAAAGCGGGTCCGTCCCAGGGCTCCACGAGCGTAGAGTGATAGTCGTAAAAGGCGCGGCGCTCTTCGCTCATCGTCTCGTCCTTTTGCCACGCTTCGGGGACGAGCATCCGCAGCGCGTGGGGCAAATCGCGTCCGGCGGCGATGAGGAGTTCTAATACGCTGTCCAGTGCGGCGGTGTCGCTCGAGCCCTGCGACACCAGCGGCGTGAGCGTTCCTATATTGCCGAGTTTGTCCGAGGCTAAAACCGCCTCGCGCGCCCGCATCCAGTTGCAGTTGCCGCGCAGCGTGTTGATTTCGCCGTTATGAATGATGGTGCGGTACGGGTGCGCGAGCTTCCACGCGCCCAGCGTGTTCGTCGAGAAGCGGGCGTGGACGAGCGCGAGGCTCGAGGTGAAACGCCCGTCCGAAAGGTCCGGGTAGTACGTCCTCAGTTGATGGCAGGTCAGCAGTCCTTTGTAGACGATGCGCCGCCTGTCGAGCGAGCAGATGTAGAGCGCGTCCACATCCTCCGGCGCTCTCAACCTGACCTCTTGGTCGATCTTATGGCGTAACATATAGAGCTGCGCGTCAAACGCTTCCGTCCCTAAATCCTCCTCTGGTTTGACAAAAAGCTGCGCCACAGCGGGTTCACTCTTTAGGGCAGTCTCGCCGAGACCCGTGTGGTCGGTAGGGACGTCGCGCCAGGCGACGACGCCGAAACCCGATGCCTGGACGACCTCGCAGATGAGGTCTCGTAAGGTGCCGCGCTTTTCGTCCTCTCGCGGCATAAACATCTGACCGACGCCGTAGCTGCCTGCGCCACCTAGAGCGGGCAAGAGGTCGCTAAAAAAGGCGTGAGGAACTTGCATCATGATGCCCGCGCCGTCGCCCGTCGCCTCCTCCGCGCCCCGCGCGCCGCGGTGGTCGAGATCGGCTAAGAGGTCCAAACCCTGCTGCACCAAGCTGTGCCGCTGAGTCCCTTTGAGGTCAACCAGAACGCCCACGCCGCAGTTCGCGTGCTCATAGGACGGGTCAACGAGTCCTAGCCTAGTTCGGTTCATGGGTGCTCTCCTTTTGAGGTCAAAAACACGGTGATCAGAAATGGGTGGGTTAGAAACGCGGCGCGTAAGAACGGCGGCTACGAGGTGTGTAAAGAAATCTGTACAAAACGCATAAAATAGCGTGACAGTAGCTCCCGTGTGTATTTTTTACCACGTACGTGAGGCTCGAGTATAGCCCCAAGTCTCACGTTTGGCAGCGCGCGTAAGACTTTTTAGGACGTTCAGCGCAGGTTGATAAACGGATTGATAAAAAGGAGCCCTGCTGCGGGGGCTCGAGCCTCACCTCAATTTAGGAAATTTAGGGCAGCGCTACCTCGCCCCACACGAGACAGTGGTCCGAGCCCGTTTCGCGGCAGTCCGTCCCGGCGCGTAGTGGCGTCAGCTCCTCTGAGACCCAGATGTGATCGATGCGGATGAAGGGGAAGGGCGGCAGGTCTCTATTCGCAGGAAAGGTAAAGCCGAAACCGCCCTCGGCAGCGCGGTAGACGTTCTCGAACACCACCGCGAAATCCCTATACGCCGCCTCGAAGTCGCTCAGGTTAAAGTCGCCCAAGATGACGACGGGTTCTTGCGCGTCGTCCGCTAGTTCCAAAATACCCACTAAGTTGTCGTTGCGCACGCCCGCGTCGTAGCTGCGCACCGTAGACAGAAGAACTTCCGGGGGCAGATCGTTACCAAAAGGCGTTGGCGGGTGGACGTTGAGCAGGGTGACGGTTTGGTCCTCTACGCGCACGAAGACCTCTTGGACTCTCGTTTGTGGGTCGTACGTTTCAGCGGATAGCGGATAACGGCTGACGACGCCCAAACCTACCGAAGGTTCATTGCGGAGCGTCTCGTAGGCATTTAGGACTTGATGCGGATAGTCCCCTAGTTCGGCTAGCGCGTCCGCGACTGCGGGTGAAAGTTCTTGGATGGCGATAACGTCCGCGCCGTGTGCGGTCACTGCGTCTATAATGCTTTCCGCACTGTTATTGTTCGCCAACTGGTTGAGCGTGACGAAACGCAGGGTGGGTGCGTCCGTCTCCGGGACAGCTCTAGGCAGAAGCCACGGGCCGAACATCAAGATAAAAAGCACATAAAACGCGAGTGTCGCGACTTTCAGTTGGAAAGACTTAATGAGAAAGACTAAGGGGATGAGTAAGGCGAGCGGTAAAAACCAGAGCGCGGTAAAGATGTTGGGGAGCGCCACCCAGACGGGCGGATCGGCGAGCGCGGCGTTCAGTAGCGCGAGCAAGATTAGGAGGGCGACGTAAAGAGAAACAGCAGAGGCGAAGATGCGGCGAATCATAGGCTCGAGTCTAAACCAATAGCAGGTACTACCGGGTCACAAACACGCTCACGTTTGAGACCACCGACGAGCACGCACTTTCGGAGACGATACCCTTCACCAAGCGAAAACTCGCATAAGCGAGAAGTGTTGCTTCGCCTACGAAGTTTCCCTCCGGGAATAACTACGTTCAAGCAACGTTACGTAGAATTGCTACTTTATTTAATACTGGCTCGAGCTGTTCGCCGCGGCTAACCTCTCGTTCCGTCGGCGCTGCGAACGCCGCACCTCTAAAAAGCCTTGCAGATTGACGAAGAAATGCGCGAGCATCGCCGCCCACAGGCTGCCCGTCAGGAGCGTCACGTAGCCGAACGCCAACCCCGCGACAAAGGTGTAGACCGTATAGCTCCAACCCTTGAGCGGTGCGGGGTGCAGAAGCCCAAAGATGAGCGCTTGCCCCCAGACGCCAAAGGGCGACGCGCCGAAGAGCGAGAGGAGCGCGCCGCGAAAGAAGAGTTCCTCGGAAACGGAGGTGAGCGCGGCAAAGGTCAACGCGAGCGGCAGCGAGATAGGCAAACGAGACAGGACACGCTCCAGAAGCTTACTCGCGGTGCGGAAGGAGGGGAGCAGCTTTTCTAAGAGCCACGCGCCGCCCAAGAGCCCGGCTGCGAGCCCAGCAGCGACGAGTAGCACGGTCAAGAGGTCGGCATCGGCTTCTAGCTCGAGTGGACGCCACAACAACCATCCGCCCCCCAAGAGCCCCGTGAGCAGGCTTGGCGCGAAGAGGACGAGGTGCCTAGCGTCTTTAGTAACGCTCTTGCACTCCGCTCATAATCTCGTCGCTGAGTTCGGGTCCGTTCTCGTCGCCGTGCAGAACCGACACATCGCCTGTAGACTCGAACACGACGGCGCGAACTTGGCTCAGGTTGAGCACGTTCGCCTCGCGCAGCTTGCCGTAGAGGTCATCTTCGGTGACGCGCGCCTTTTTGAGGTTCTCGTGGTAGATGGTTTCGCCCTTCATCAGCAAGAGCGGCTCATTGTCGATAAGTTGCCGCATCGATTTACCTTGCACCCGTAAAGACGCAACAAGGCGCTGTCCTGCAAAAATGCTGGCGAGCGCCACCGCGCCGCGAAGGAGGGGCGGGTCGTTCGAAATAATCGTCCCCGCGAAAAGCGAGCCCACCGCTACCGTCATGGCGAAGTCAAAACCTGACATTTTGGAGAACGAGCGCAGTCCGTTGAAGCGTGTGAGAGCGATGATAACCGTGTAGACGCCTACCGTTGACAAAACGATGAGCAGAACGCTAGCCCAAGAGGTCAGAAACCAGTCGGCTAAAGTTGACATAAGCGGGTCTCCTTTTGTAGAGAGTCTGCATGTGGAAAGAGCGGTGACGCGAGCTTACGCCCGCTTTTTAACGCCCGTCATGACTGCTCCACTCAGCTCGTCGTCCGGGTCCGGTAAGTTGCAGAGCACGGAGATGTCGCCGGTGGATTCCAGCACCACCGCGCGAACCTGTTTGACGTTTACCACGTTCGCCTCGCGCAGCTTACCGTATAAATCCTTTTCGGTGACGCGCACGCGCGTTAAATTTTCATGCAAAATCGTCGTGCCGTCCATGAGCAGCACGGGCTCGTTGTCGATGAGGTTGCGCAAGTCGTCGTCCCTCGAGCGCAAAAACGCCACGATACGCTGACACGCGAAGATGGTGGCGAGCGCGGTGATGCCCTGGAGCATACCCGGCGTCCCGGTGGCAATCGTGGTAGCAAAAAGCGAGCCAATCGCCACCGTCATCGCGAAGTCGAAACCCGACATCTTTGAAAATGAGCGCAGTCCATTGATTCGGGTGAGCAAGATGATAGCGCTATATACCCCTACGGTTGTGATGATGATGAGCGGTATGACGCTCCACGGCATTAAAAGCCAGTCGGCGACGTCGTTAGCTTGTGAACCCATGACGAACCCCCTTCTCTTTACCCAACAACCGTATCACGCGAAGCGAGCCCTAAAGTGGAACGCGCCCTGCTATGGAGCTATACTTAGGGGTGGTAGAACATGGCGCTTGAACATCCCCTCTTGAATGTGGAGGACTCGAGCTAGAAGCCGACAGCCCCGTCAAGCACAATTACGTGGCGGGCGAAATCTTTGCTCTAGCAGGAACGACGGACAGGCACAACCAGCTCGCGCTGGGTTTAGTGGTCAAGCTGTGGGCGAGCGCCAGGGAGAAGGGCTGCCGTGTCTTCGCGAGTGACATGAAGGTGCGTACGCCAAGCGGTGCGTTTTATTACCCCGGCGTCATGGTGGTGTGTAAAGAGGACGCGGACCCACTCGTCAAGATGAAACCCTGCCTGATAGTTGAAGTGCTTTCAAAAAGCACTGAGTTGGTAGATATAGCGGTTCCAAGTCATACTGAGACAGATGAGCGCTTACGGAAGTTTTGGCAGCGCCAAAAGCATCATCACCGAACGTGCGTGCTAGTTACGCAGTTTGCTGCCTAGCAACGCCACTTCGAACAGTGAGAACGTTTCAAACCAGATGATACCTGCTAATAGACGTGAAAAGCTCCTGGCGTATCAGAGTACCCCGACGTTGCAGACGTACCTCATCGTCTCAAGTATAGAGGAGAGGCTCGAGCATTACGTCAGACAAGAAAGCGGCTGGACGCGAGAGGTTACTGTCGGCGGGACTATTCATTTTTCCTGCGTCGACCTCTCGCTGAACTTGGCGGACATCTACGGGTTGTAGGCTCGCAAATCCTTCAGGAACACTTCAACCTGGTGTGGATTCTTTAAGCGAATGACGGTTTTCTCTCTTAACCTCTCGAGCCTTTCCAAAACCACCGGACGCCGCGTTTTGGGATAGTTCCAGACGTAGCGGAAGAAGCCCGCGTCGAGCTTTTCGGGGTTGCCGGGAGCCATGTCGGGGCGCGTGGTGTTGCGGTAGGTGAGCCAGCGTCTCAGCACGCGCCACACGCAGAAAAACCTCGGCATGTCGAGGAATATAACGGTGTCGGCAGCGTCTAAGCGCTCGTCCAGCGTGCCGCCGTAGTCACCGTCCATCACCCAGCGTTCCTGCGCCAGCAAATCTCGGTGCCGCCGCTCCCATTCAGGAACCGGAGTTTCGGTCCAACCCGCATTCCAGAAGTGTTGGTCTAGGTGGATGACGGGTAGGTTGAGCTTCTCGCCCACCTCTTTCGCTAACGTGGACTTGCCCGCGCCGCCCGAGCCGATGATGGCTACACGCTTCATGCTAAAAGCCAACCTCTTGTCCCCGCCCCGTCCCTAACGCGCGCTCATACACCTGCCACGCCGCCAACAAATCCATCCAAGCGAGCCCTACCCCGCCATAGATCGTCACTTGCGACGTCCGTTCGCGTCCCACTTTCGTCCCTGCGATGACCTCACCGAGTTCGGCGTGCGCCGCACTTTCGCTCAACCCGACGTTACCGAGCGCGCCCATCTCCGCCGCTAAACCTCTGTCATCACAGACGAACACACTCTCTTCGATAAGGTCCGCTGAGACCTCCGCCTTGCCGGGCTCACCAAGTTCACCGGTGCCGAACGTCGTAACGTGTGCACCCGCCGAGACCATGCCCGAGGTGAGGAAGGGGCGCTGCGACCGGGTTGTAGATTGGGTCGCGCAGACGATGAGGTCCGCGTCCGAGACGGCTTCGGCGAGAGAGTCGGCGGCGGTGACTTTCGCGCCCGTCACCGCCGCGACGCGCTGCACGAACGGACCTGTCTTAAAGGGAGCCGTATCGAACACCCTAACCTGCTCGACGCGCCGCACCTCTCCCAGCAACCTCACCCCCTGCTCGCCCTGCACGCCTGCGCCGATGATGGCGAGCCGCGTGGCGTCGGGTCTCGCTAGCACATCCGCCGCTACCGCCGTCGCTACAGCAGTGCAAACGGCGGTGAGATAGCCGGACGCTAGCACCGCCAGAAGCGCTCCCGTCGAGAGGTCGCGCAGGTGGACGAGCCCCCGAACCTTCGGCGTTTGCCCCGGAAACTTCGCGTGGACTTTGACGGTGTACGCGGGAATACCGGGGAAGAGAACGGTTGCGCTCGAGCCCCCTTCCGGCAGCGGTGAGCGTGCCTTCTGAGCGGGTAGGGTACGGCTTGACGAGTGAGCTTTGAACGCTTCTCTAAAGGGCTCGAGCAGCGCAGCGGGGTCCAAGAGCGTTTGTACCTCTTGACGGTTGAGGAGCAGGGTAGGCATGAGACCAAGTTTAACTGCTCAGCTAAGTACTTAGGCTTCAATGATCTAAAGCATCTCGAGATTCTTGCGCTCAAAACGGACTCCGTTGACATTCTCTAGTTTAGATTATCTCGGCGCACCTACTTATCCTTCACCTCTCGCCCTCTCTCATCCAAATTGAGGTAGTATCTCTGTCAGCGAAGTCACTGATGTGGGGGGCAGGGTGAACCGAGACGAAGAGACAACGTACCAGAGGCGGCTACTCTACACCGTTTTAGTCGTCGGGCTCCTCGCGGGACTCGTCCTCTTTGCCTGGCGCGTCGCCGACATCTTGCTGCTCCTCTTTATCGGGCTCTTGCTCGCCATCTTGCTACGCACGCTCGCCCACCCATTTACGCGCCGCACGCCCCTGCCCGCGGGCGCGTCGCTCGCCGCCGTCATCGTGCTGCTCGTCGCGCTTTTCGGCGCAGGCGGCTATTTTCTCGCGCCGCAACTCGCGAACCAGATCAGCGGGCTTGTGCAGCAACTCCCCGAAGCGGTGGATGAGGTGAGGCAGGCGGTCAACCAATACGCCTGGACGGAGCCGCTCCTCAACCGCTTGCAGTCCGTGCGCGAGGGCAGCAACTTTCTCGCGCGGATCACGGGCACCTTTTCCACCACGCTCAACGCGCTCACGCACACTGTTTTCATTCTCTTCGTCGGCGTGTTTCTGGCGAGCAACCCCGCGCTCTACCGCGCCGGTTTCCTCAAGCTCGTGCCCCCGCAGCGGCGCGAACGCGCGGCGGAAGTCACGGACGAGGTCGTGCAGACGCTCCGCGAGTGGCTCTTGGGGCGCTTCGTGTCGATGGCGGTCATCGGCGTGGTGGCGGGCGTCGGGCTCTGGCTCATCGGCGTGCCCTTAGCGCCCTCGCTGGGCATCCTCACCGGACTCTTAGAGTTCATCCCCGTCATCGGTCCTTTCATCGCCGCCGTACCCGCTATTTTGCTCGCCTTCACGAATGGGACAGGGCAAGTGTTCTGGGTTATCGGGCTTTTTATCGCCATCGAGCAGTTGGAGGGCAACCTCTTGGTCCCCTTGGTCCAGCAGCGCACCGTCTCGCTCCCGCCCGCCGTGACGCTCACCTCGGTGCTCATCTTCGGGGTGCTCTTCGGCTTTTTAGGTCTGCTCGTCGCGACACCCCTTGCAGCGGTGATTCTGGTGCTGGTGCGAAGACTTTATATCGAGGACACGCTCGGGGATTCGCCCGAGCTAGATTAAACAGCAGTTTCACGATACATTGAGACAGTTGAGCGCTTACGAAGTTTTGCCTCCGGCAAGGGTCTCATCCCTTGAAGTGCGTGTTAGTTACGCAGTTTTCCGCAGGAAACATCGTTTTATAAAGTGAGCGTGTCTCTGACCAGATGACCTGTGCCCTGCTTTAGCGGGTATACCTGCTAAAGAAGCTTCGCCATGCTGTACTCGTGAACGTAGCGCCCGTCCACCCTCAAGCTGTTGCGCAGCAGTCCTTCAACCACGAAACCCCGCTTGTGGTAGAGCGTAAGGGCTGCGCGGTTGTGGGTCATGATGGTGAGTTCTAAGCGGGTCACGCCGCGTTCCTCCGCCCACGTTTCGGCATTCTTGAAAAGCGCGGTCCCAATTCCCTGACCCGTATACGCCTGTACAACGCCGATGACGACGTACGCGCAGTGGCGTTTACGCCGAGGTTGATAGCCACGAAGCGCGAGAAAGCCGATGAGCGCTTCGTCCTCCTCAGCTACGAAAATCGCTTCGTTTTCCCCCAAGCCCTCGAGTCTGCTACGCTGCTCGCGTACGTCTAAAGTGCGCTCGCCGGGCTCCAGCATCATCAGCTTCGTCTCGGCGTCCAACCTCTTGCCGAGCGCTAAAAACGCCTCGGCGTCGCCTGGTCTGATGTGCCGAACGTTCACATCCAGCCCTGTTCACGCGCGTAGCGCCGCAGGACCTCTTCCGCCTCGCCTCGATTTCGCACGTCCCCCACCGCCTCAGCCTCCTGCACGAAGCGCACCGCCTCGCCGACTCTGGGGCCTGGCTCGAGACCTAAAAGCGCCATCACGTCGCGTCCGTCTAAAAGAGGTTTCTCGGGCGCAGGCTCGGCGAGAATCTCTAGCACGCGCCCCAGCGCCAAGCGGTACGCCTGCCGTCCCGCCGCCGACGCCCTGCGCCCCCGCGCCGCCTCGCGGTCGGCGATCATCAGCTTCAAGAGGTCGGGCAGTAGCTCGCGGCGGCGGTAGACAAATCTCCGCGCCTCCTTTTGGTTTTTAGGCAGCGGCAACATGTGGTAGCGCACGAGTGCGCCCACCCGTTCGGCAAGTTCGCTCGGCTGGCGTAAGCGGCGCAGCACCCTCTTCGCGATGTCGCTACCGACTTTGTCGTGCGCGTAGAAGGTCATGCGTTTTCTAAATTCGTCGTAGTCTCGCGTCGGCGGCTTGCCGATGTCGTGCAAGAGCGTACCCCAGCGCAGCGCGAGGTCGGCGTCGGGGAAGCCGTGCAGGAGCTGGTTGAGCGCCTCTACGGAGTGGTTCAGCACGTCCAGGTGGTGCAGGCTGCCTTGCTCGACGCCTTCGGCGGCGGCGAGTTCGGGGAGGTAGACCCTTAGAAGCCCCAATTCGTGAAGACGCTGGACGCCCCCCGCCACTCGTCCGCTCGAGATGAGCTGACCCAGTTCGTCGCCCACACGCTCCCAGGCGGGAAGAGGTTCGTCTTCGGTGAGCTGCGCGGCGGCGTGTTCTCGGATAGCTTTGAGCGTTCCCCCATCTAACGCGAACCCCAATGTCACCGTGAAGCGCACGCCGCGAAGAGGTCGCAAGGGGTCGCTGTAAAGGTTCTCCCTGCTCACCATCCTGAGCGTCTGCGTTTTCAAGTCCTCACGTCCGCCTGTCGGGTCGGTGAGATTGCCTTCTAAATCCAGCGCTAAAGCGTTGATAGTGAAGTCTCGCAGCGCCAAGTTCGCCTCGATCTCGCCCGTCAGCGGCGCGTAGTCTCGCGTTTCGTTCCCCGCTACGACGCGCCAGTGTCCACGAGCCGCGTCCAGCACGAACGCGCTGCCGCTGAGCGCGTCCCCCGCCTCCTTCGCGCTCCGCTCGGGGTCGGGGACTACCCAGTCCAAGTCGTTCGTCTTTCGCCCCAAGAGCGTGTCGCGCACCGCGCCGCCGACCAGATAACCGCCCCCAGAATCCAGCGTGGGCAGTGGCGTAAACTGGGACATGTCTACGCTATCCAGTTCTGTTTCATTGCCCAATAGCCTCGAGAAGAGCCGCATTGCCCCTATTATATGACCTCTTCTAAACCTGATCTTAAACCCAGACGAGTCGGCTTGACGGGCAACATCGGCTCGGGTAAGTCCACGGTGGCGCAGCTTTTAGTGGAGAAGGGCGCGGCGCTCATCGACTCGGACGTACTCGCACGCGAGGCGACGCGAGACCCGGAGGTGCTGCAAAAAATCGCGGACGCGCTAGGCGAAGACCTCATCAAAGAGGGCGAGCTTGACCGCCCGAAAACGGCGGAGCGCGTCTTCGGCGACGAGGCGGCGAGGGAGACGCTGAACGGGATCATCCACCCGTGGGTGCGGCGCGAGAGTGAGCGGCGGGCGGAGGCGCTCGAGCAGCGTTCGTCGCCGCCCGCCATCATCGTGGTGGACATTCCTCTTCTTTATGAAAACGCTCTGGAAAGAGGTCTGGACACGGTTATCGTAGTGAACGCACCTTTAGAAGTTCGTGTGAAGCGGGTACAGGAACGTAGCGGCTTGAGCGAGAAAGAGGTCAGGGCGAGGGACGAAGCGCAGATGCCACTAGAGGAGAAGGTGGAGCGGGCGGATTACGTGGTGGATAACAGTGGGGATAGGGAGAGACTCGAGGAGCGGCTAAACGTACTCTGGTCTCAGCTAAACGCTACGGATGCACGTTGAAGCCGAAGCGCACTTTAAAGCCGTAACTTTCAGCGCCGTAGGTGCCGTCAAAGTTGCTTTTCCCTCTCGCGATGTAGTAGCCAGGGTTGAATTCGCTGAACAGGCCGAGCTGCCGCGCAAGCAGGAACTCCGCGCCCGCCACGCCGCGTACGGCTAAAACCGTGCCGTCGCCCGCCGTTAAGCTGGCTCCGCCGCCAAGGTAGATGCGCGGGCTCGTCGTCAAGGGAACGAGCAAGTCGCCGCCCAGCTCTAAGTAGAAGAGGTCCGTCGCGATGGTTTGCCGAAACCCAACCGGACCGAAGAGGTTGTAGTCGCCCGCTTGTACCTCGAGCATAAGTGCCTCAGGTGGGAAAGGGATGTAAGTGTCGTCCGGGTTGAAGAAGCCCGGCACCGCTGGACCAAATTCAGCCTTGACGCCTAGTCCGATGAACTCGCTCGACTGCGCCGAAGCGCTGCTCAAAACTGTCAATATCAAAAGAACGATACTCATGCGTTTCATGTCATCCTCCTGGGAGAACGTAGCACGCTCGAGTTTGAGTCAACATAAACTTTTCCATATTTGACACAGGGCAACGTAGCCTCGTTTTGCCTATGAAGAGTTGCGCTATGTGCCCACGAAAAGAAGCTGAGCGCACTGCTCAGCTTCTTATGAATTGACTGTCGCTTTGTAGTAAATCTAGTCGAGGTGGTAGTTTCCGCCGAAGCGCAAGCTGATGCCGAAGCCCGTGCCACCACGGATATAGAGACCGGGCGCAACTTCGCCGAAGAGACCGAACTGATCGGCAACTTCAAACTCTACACCGCCGAGCGCATGAAAGTTGAAGTACGTGCCGATACCTGTGATAAACCCTAGGCCGGCACCCGCGTAGGGGGTTAGTTCGTTGTTGCTGGTACTAAACGGAAAGAGCACATCGGTTCCGAGCTTGACATAGATATCCGGGCTAACGCCTAAGCCTACGGTGCCCCTTGCGCCAAACGAATCGAAAAGCCCGTAGTCCCCTATTTGAGCGTCTAAAGCGATGGCGGCGTCGCCCGCAATAACTTCGATGTCAAGACTTCCCCCTACGAACGGGTCAGACTGAGCCGAGGCGCTGCTCAACCCGATGACGGCTAAAAGTACGACAAGATAACGCTTCATATTTCCTCCAAAAAGTGTGGACCCGAGGATGCGGTAGATAAAGAGTCCGTAGGGAGTATAGCTTATCTCGTCCTCACGGTTGCTGCACCGAGTGGACTCGAGCCGCTAAAAACCGCAACGATAGAGGCTGAGGTCTACCCTCAGCCTCTACACATCCGCGTTTTTATAGTTGGCTATTCTTCCCAGTCCACCTCGGTTTCGCTGTACGAGGTAATCCCCTCGTCCGCGCGTTCGCTGTAGCTAACGCTGTCGCCGAGCCTCGAGGCGACGAAGCTGAGATACTCTTCTAAGACGCTGCTCGCGTTCTCGACCTCGTCGAAGTTGAGCCCCGACGCCCCGCCTAGACCGGCGGCAAGCTCCAACTGGCTGCCGATCTGCTGCGCCGAGCCCTCCAAAGTCGCCTGGGCGTCCGAGTAGGCGGCGCTGCTGGCGTCCTCCGGCACGACGCCTAAGTCCACGTCTAAGGGCTCCTCCGCTTCCAAAACGCTCCGCATCGCGTCCTCTGTCGTGGCGATGAGCGCGTAGCCGTCCGTGACGGCGTAGGAGAGGCTGACGCCGTCGGTGATGTCGTATTGGGTGACCTCCACGTCGCCGATTTGCGCCGTGCTCGACGTTGCCCCGCCCGAGCCGCCCATCGGATCGCTAAAGGCGGCGATGGACTGGCTGAGGCTCTCGAAGAGCACCGCTAAGCCCTCCTCGGCTTCGCCCTCGTCGCTCGCCCGGATGAGGTAGACCGCTTCGCCCAAGAGGTTTTCGCTCGGCACACCCGGCTCGGCAACCTCGCCTAAGCCCGTCGTCACCGTGACGACTTGTCCGTCCGTCCAGTCGAAAAAGGTCTGGCGCAAGTTGATGCCCGTAAACGACAAGAGGAGGCTATCTAAGTCGCCGCCCAACTCGGGCACGCTCGTCGCCAAGCTGTTGAGGTAGTCGTACCAGCCGGAGAGGTCAGTAGCGCTGACGCTGTAGCCGAGCGCGTCTTCAGGTGCGAAACGTTGTGTGTCTAAGTCCGCCGCGTCGCCGCGCGTCAAGAGGTCGTACAACTCGCTATCGCCGCCCGCCTCGTTGACCGCTTGCAAGCCCTCTGTGATGACGCCCTCATCCGTGAGCCGCGCCACACCGCCCGTCACGCCCGCCGTTTGAAAGGCTGAACTGAGCCGCGTCACGAGCTGATCGAAGCCGAAACCTTGCGAGAAGGGCTCGGCGACGTCGGCGATGCCCGCGTAGTCTAGGTAGCCGTAGAACGTGCCATTCTCCAGTGTGCCGAGCGTCTGCGCGTAGCCCTCGCTCTCCGCGAAGTTCGGCTCGCCCGCGCCGCCCAAGCGCCGCAGTACGCCGCGCAGCACCTCGGGGTTCGTAGAGATCATCAAGAGGTCGTCGGCTTGCGCGTAGGCGACGACTTGGATGGGGTCGGCGTCTTCGATAGGAAGTTGGTAGAAGGTGTAGTCGCCCTCGGTGAAACTCTCGGGATTCTCTTGAGCGTTGGCTTGCTCGAGCAGTGGACCGACTTGCTCCACCGCTTCGGGCGTAAGCTGCGTGATGAGCGTCGCTGCGGGTAGCGGGCTAAAGGACGAGGCGGAAAGCGCAATCCACGCCTCTTGCCCTAAGACCTCTAAGCTGAGGAGCGCGTCTACCTCGCTGGGTATCTCTTCGCCGCCCATACCACCCGTCGCGCCCACGTCCTGCGACTCGAATAAGGTCGTGAGCGCCTCGCCGACTTCCAACCGCTCGAATTCAGCCTGGAAGGGCTCCAACCGCTCGTCCGCCTCGCTGAGCCCCTGCATTCCGAGCGCGAAGATGGTGTCTTCGGGCAACAGCTCGGCTAGGTCTTGCGCGGCGGCGAAGCTACCTAAGGTAAGCCCCACGATAAGAACGAGTCGTAGGGTTTTCGTCGTAATGTTTCGTAGTGCCATGAACGCCTCCTGTAGATTATTCTTTCTATCTTACAAAGAATACCGCCCCTCGCTAGTCTAGGGAGGGACGGTTTAGGTTTGATGAAGCTGCTACGTGACTAGCTCAGAAGCCCTTGCGCCACCTTCGCGATGTTATCAGGCGTGAAGCCGAGCTTCTCCATCACGACGTCGCCATCTGCCGACGCGCCGAAGCGGTCTAGGGTGACCGTTGCGCCGTCCAAGCCGACGTACTTGTGCCAGCCGAGCGTCGCGCCTGCCTCGACAGCGACTCTCGCTCTTACCGAAGAAGGCAAGACCGACTCGCGGTAAGACTCGTCTTGCGCGTCGAAGAGTTCGAAGCAGGGCATACTCACCACGCGGACGTTTACGCCTGACATCTGCTCCTTTGCCTCCAGGCACTTATGCACCTCTGAGCCCGTCGCGATCAGGATCACATCGGGCGAGCCGTCCGAGTCCGAGATGATGTAGCCGCCCTTTTTGACGCTGCCTTGCGGCACGTCCAAGTTGGGCACATCCTGACGGGTAAAGACGAGCGCCGTAGGATGCTCTCCGCCCACCGCGTACGCCCACGCCTGCGCCGCTTCGTTGCCGTCAGCGGGACGAATCACGTTCATGTGCGGGATGGCTCTAAGCGCCATGAGTTGCGCGATGGGCTGGTGCGTGGGTCCGTCGCCGCCGAGCCCGATGGAGTCGTGCGTGAAGACGTAAATAACGGGTTGGTCCATCAGCGCCGCTAGGCGCAAGCTCGGGCGCAAGTAGTCCGAAAAGATGAGGAACGTGCCCACAAACGGCTTGCAGCCGCCGTGCAGCGACATGCCGTTGGCGGCGGCGGCCATCGCGTGCTCGCGCACACCGAAGTAGATGTTGCGCCCCGCGTAGTTGCCGCGAGAGATGACCTCGGTGTCGTCGATATCGGTTTTCGTCGAGCCTGCTAGGTCGGCTGAGCCGCCTAAGAGTTGAGGGATGTGCTTCGCTAAAGCGTTCAGGGCTGCGTTGGAGGCTTTGCGCGTCGCGGTCGCTTCGCCCGTCTCGAATTTGGGGAGATACTGCTCTAAGTCGTCTGGCAACTCGCCCGCCATGACCGCTTCAAACTGCTTGGCTAGGTCGGGAAATTCCTCTTTATACTTGTCGAAGCGCGCCTGCCACTCCTGCTCGGCTTTTTCGCCCCGCTCGACTGCTTCCAAGTAGTGCTCTTTCACGTCGTCAGGCACGGTGAAGGGGTCCCAGTCGATGCCCAAGTTCTCCTTCGCCTCTTTCGCGCCGTCGTCACCTAAGGGCGAGCCGTGCACCTCGGAGGTGTTCTCGTTGGGCGCGCCGAAGCCGATGATCGAGCGCACCGAGATGATGCTCGGCTTGCTCGTCTCATTTTTAGCGTTTTGAACCGCTTCTTCGATAGCGGCGACATCGTTGCCGTCCTCGACGCGCACGGTGTGCCAGCCGTACGCCTCGTAGCGCTTCATGGTGTCCTCGCTGAACGAAACGTCCGCTTGGTCGTCCAAGGTGATGTGATTATCATCATAAAGTACGATGAGCTTGCCCAAGCCCAGGTGACCGGCGAGCGAGCCCGACTCCGCCGTGACGCCCTCCATGATGTCGCCGTCCGAGGCGATGACGTAGGTGTAGTGGTCCACGATTTCATGACCGTCGCGGTTGTAGATCGCGGCTAGGTGCGCCTCCGCGAGCGCCATTCCCGCCGCCGTCGCCAGACCTTGTCCGAGCGGCCCGGTGGTGGTTTCGACACCTGGCGTCAGGAAGTGCTCGGGGTGCCCCGGTGTCCTGCTCTCCCACTGGCGGTACGCTTTCAAATCATCCATCGTGAGGTCGAAGCCCGTGAGGTGCGCCAAGCTGTACTGCAGCATCGAGCCGTGCCCCGCCGACTGGATGTAGCGGTCCCGGTTCGCCCACTGCGGATTCTTAGGGTTGAAGTTCATGACCTCTTTGAACAGTACGTAACCCATCGGCGCTGCGCCCATCGGCATTCCGGGGTGACCGGAGCCCGCCTCTTGGGTGGCGTCAATGGTGAGCGCACGGATCACGTTGATGGCGCGCTGCTGAAGTTCGCTGACGTTTTTCTCTATCGTTTGTGGCATGTTCTCCTCCTGTGAAATACTTTACGCTTTTCGAGCGGCGGTGTTTCGTCTCACCTTGTACCAATCTGTACCAATCATCTTGTACTGAGCTGATTTGTAAGCTAACCCCCTTACACGCTTACCTTAATCGCGGCTCGAGCCTCAAACGTTTCGTTAGCTTGCAAAGTGACCGCTGTTTGACGGTTGAACGGAGCATTAGGCAGATAGATAAGCCGTCAAGAGGCAGTGTTCAGTAGTTAGGCAAGCCTTTACGCTTAATCTAGTCGAGCTAGTTCCCGAAGGAAAACTTCGTAAACGCGCCAGCTTTTCAAAAGAGCGGTTTTGACTCCTAGCTACTGACCGCTTAAAACGCTACGCCATCGGCTGCGCCCGCCTCCTCGCAATGCCCTCTTTGACCTCTTTGGCAATTTCAAAATGGCGGCGCTCGGCGTCCGTCTCGACGCGCAGGTCTGGCACGGGGCGCGGCTTCTTGTCCTCGCCGATGGCGACGAAGCTCATGTGTCCGATCGTGCAGAGCTTGCGCTCGCCTTCTGACGGGTTTTCGCTGTAGACTTCCGTTCTAACGATCATGCTGCTGCGCCCCGCATACGCTACTCGGCTCTTCACTTCGATGATGTCACCCACGTAGATGGGGTTGCGAAAGTCCACGGGCTCCGTCGAAGCGGTCACGGCGGGCATTCGGCAGAAGCGCCAACAGGCGATGCTCGAGTTGATATCCATCAGCTCCAAGACCCGCCCACCGAAGAGCGTGCCCAGCGGGTTGACCTGGTTGGGAAAGACGAGGTCCACCGTGCTGACCCATTCGGAGGTGCATACCTTTAGTGGTGCTGTGTTTGCAGGTTCTGACATGCGGTTAGTATAGTCAGCCTAATTCTGAGGGGATGTAAGGGGAACCGGGCGTATCGAAGCAAGGTTTTAAGCGTGATTGTGTGCGCAGCCTACCCCGAACGGTGCGTGCTCAAATTCTTAGCGGTCTACGAGGAGTGGCAGCGGGTCGATGACCTCTCGGTCGCAGGTGCGCCTCGAGCCGCTATACACCCCAAAATGCAGGTGCGGCGGCGTGGTCACGGCGTTACCGCTGTTACCCACAAAGCCTAATACCGTGTCCGTCGTGACGTACATCCCCTCTTCGATGTCTGCCCAGTCGTCCAGATGCGCGTAGTAGTAGCGCCTGCCGCCCGCCCCGGCGACGAACACGAGCTTGCCGCCCAAGCTGCCCGTGCCGATGCGGTAGATGTAGCCGGACGCCGCGGCGTAAATCGGCGTGCCGCGCGGCGCGAAGATGTCTTGACCTTCGTGCGTTCTGCCGCCCCCTCTCGGTGCGCCCCACGTGTCTGCAACCTCAGCGACGCGCACGCCTGTCACGGGCATGAGGAGTTGCGCCGCCGGCGTGTTCGGGAGCATCGCCTGATACATAGAGAGCCGCTCGCGGTAACGCTGCCGCCGCGCCGCCTCTTCGCGCTCTTCAGCGGTTTGGGGTATGGACGGCTGATAGTCGCAGGTTTGAGCAAGGGCGTGAGGGATGAACATGAGCAGCGTAACGGTGACAAAGACAAGAGGTTTATTCATCTTTGTAAATCATAACAAGGCTGCTTCGCTAACTAAGCTGACGTGTCACCGAGAACGTTATGGCACGCTATGTGTTGCACCTTAATAGAACGGGCTTAGACGGCGAAGTACTTTGACGTTATACTGGCTCTCGCTTTATAGCAGGTATCATCTGGTCAGCGACGTATTCACTCGAGAAGACGCTGACTTGGATTCACGCTATTGAGATGATATCTGCGCGATACAAGCTCAGTAACTTTGGAAGATTTTGCAAAACAGACTTTAGGAGGTCCTTCAATGACAAGTCCAACCCTCGCCCGTCCCCTTATCCACCGCCTCATCCCCATTCGCCAAGACGCCTTGCGCATCCCCTTGCAGCTCGCGCTCGGTGTCGCGCTGATGGCGCTCCTCGCCCACGTTCGTTTTGAGATTGGTCCCGTGCCTATTACCGGAGCCACTTTCGGTGTTCTACTGATTGGTGCGGCGTATGGTCTCAAGCTCGGCAGCCTAACGATGGTCCTTTACCTTATTGCAGGCGGACTTGGTCTAGGGGTCTTTTCGGGTGGTGCAGGCTGGTCGTACATGACGGGCGCAACGGGAGGCTACCTCTTCGGCTACCTTCTCGCTGCTGCTCTAGTTGGCTATTTAGCACAAAGAGGCCTGGACAGGCGTTTCTCCACCACCGCGCTCGCCATGCTTTTAGGTAACATCGTCATCTACATCCCCGGACTTTTGTGGCTCTCTCAGCTTACGCCGAGTGCGCAAGCAACCTTGCAAGCCGGACTGTATCCTTTCATCCCTGGAGACGTGCTCAAGCTACTCTTAGCCTCGAGCCTCCTACCCACCGCCTGGAAACTGCTAGGAAGACGTGGCTGATTCAGACTTAAAGGTCGTCCAAGCTGGACTCCAGCACTTAGATGAACTCACGCAACTTTTCGACGGTTACAGGCAGTTCTACCGCCAAGCCTCCGACACGTCGGGGGCAAAGGCGTTTTTGTACGAGCGGCTCTCGCAAGGGGATTCGGTCGTTTTCATCGCGTTTTCAGACGGTAAACCCGCCGGCTTTGCGCAGCTCTACCCCTCGTTTTCGTCCGTCTTGATGGCGCAGATTTGGATTTTGAATGACCTCTTCGTAACGGAGCAGGCAAGGCGTAAAGGGGTAGCAAAAGTGCTCATGGAGCGTGCGGCGAGTTTCGGAAAAGAAACGGGCGCGGCGCGGCTGATGCTTGCGACGGAGGTCACGAATGAGCAAGCGCAAAAACTTTATGAAGCGCTCGGGTGGAAGAAAGACACGTCTTTCTATACGTACAATTTAACGCTCTAAAAGTACAAGAGGTCTGAGGTGTCCCGTTTTGCGTCCATGCGGGGACCGAGCTACCTCTCTCATAAATATTAGCGCAACGCCACACGCAAAACGTGGTACACCGCCAAACGACAAGGGCAAAAGGAAACAGCCTCGAGACGATCTCGAGGCTGTCGGTGCCCGCCTGGTACTGAGGATAAACAACTCTTTAGCGAAAGTCCCTCAGTCCGGGACATGGTCAGTTACCCTCGGCGGGTACCTCCACTGGTCATGTCATTTTGTAAAATTCGGACCACCTCCTTTCTGTGGTAAGAAAAGTATATAACATTTTTTCAAGAGGGGTGTGTGTTTCGCTACTAAAGAGGTGTAGGTGGGGAGAACTCGAGTAGAATAGACGTATGGAATGGTCAGAGGTTATCAAAGATGAGACGCTGCAAAATCTTCCCTTCAAGATTGAGCTTAACGAATGGGGCAACGTCGTTATGAGCCCTGCTTCTAACCTGCACGGTGCTATACAAACAGCGATTGCATTTCTTCTTACTCGGTTGAAAAGTGGAGGCGTTGTCATTTCAGAATGTTCCTTGAGAACCTCGAAGGGAGTCAAGGTGGCTGATGTTGTGTGGATTTCAGCCGACTTCTTTTCTCAAAATGGCCTGGAAACGCCCTTCGGTATTGCACCGGAACTCTGTGTTGAAATCGTTTCGCCCTCCAACTCAGACGCGGAGATGGCGCTAAAGCGCCATCTCTACCTTGCGAAAGGTGCGAAGGAGGTGTGGACGTGCAGCTTGGAAGGGCGCGTCACCTTCTTCAACCACCGCGGCGAAATAGACAGCTCCAACCTCTTCCCGGACTTCCCGAGTGCGGTTGAGTTACCCGGCGTGTAATACCGTTTCCGGTTAAACACGAAACTTTATTTCGTGTTTAACCCGAGCGGAAGAGTCTTCAGCCAGAGGTATCATCTTTGAAGCTACGCGCGTCGTCGTTAAGCTTATCAGCCCCGGCTGAAGGCTCCTTTGCGAGAATAAAGAGCTACGGATTCCGATGATTACGGAATCAACTCCGAAGGAGTTTATGCAGTAATCAATCGGAATCCGTATAACGCCTTTGACTCGGTTTAGGGATAAGAGCGCTGACGCTGATGAACGGCGTCAGTCCACAAATTCCGCAGCGTAGTCTCCAAAACGGCGCTGAATATCGGACGCGCTCAGCCCGAAATCCTCCAAGCTGTATTTGTGTTTGCCGTGCTTATGTTGCGGATTCTCCTTGACATAGCGCTCTAACGAATCGCTTAGCTCAGAAGTGACCTCGAGCCCGTAGTGCGCGTAAATCCCTTTGACCACACCAATAGGGTCACTCACCAAGTCGGCGTAGCGAACGTCGTACACGCGCCCCGGATACTGCTCTCGCGAGCGCAAGTTCCTTTCGATCATCGTCTCCAAGAGGTCTAAGTTCGCCCGCGTGCCGGGTGCTCGTGCCAAGGTGTCCGTCCCGATTTCACGCGTCTTGTGGTTTAAGCTGCACCAGCTCGCGCACTGGTCTTCGGGAGCGCGGTGGGTTTGGACGATGAGGGCGTCGGGGACAGCCTCGAGCAGCGCGTCCAACGCATCCGTATGTGCAGGTTCTTTCAAGACCAACCTCTTGTCGGGTTGTCGCTGTTGCAAGGCCCTGAGCACGTCTGCGTACTCCCGGTACTTCTCCCGCCTGTCTTGCGCCTCGTACCATTCGAGATACCCGTAAACCGACGCGACATCCCAAAAGAGAGCGCTTTCGAAGGTCATGCTCAGCATGTAGCGGCACTCCTCGGGTAAGTCAGCCTCGATGTGATGGGCAATGTCAGGGTTGGACCAGCCAAGCAAGTCTAAAAATTCGTTCGCCCTTTGCTCCCTGCGCGCCGGAGAATCCTGAGCGTCACGGGGCAGCGGCGAAACCACCTCCCAGAAGGGCGCGGCGCGGTGGCGTGCGTCTGAGGCGAGGAGCCTGTGCAGGTGCGTCGTGCCGGTGCGTGGCAGCCCCATGACGATAAGCGGTGGCCGCGAAGTCGCTGCAAAACGCTCCGGTGACTTCCGCGCAGCTACAAAGGCGAGGCGGTTCTCCAAGGCGTTCAAAATCAAACGGCTCAAGACCATCTCGCCCTGGGCGTTGAGCCCTGCGTCTTCTTTGGCAGACGAAAGGAGCCTCTCCAAACCTGTCCGGTAGTGAGAGGAGCCGAAGTCGGCGACGCCCATGCGCTGCGCGGCGGCCTCTTCCAAAGCGTCCAGGTTTAAGCTCAGTTTGGCGTTTTTGGTAGTCAACAAGCACCTCTTGGTACGCTCTCTAAGAATGAACCATACGGTCTCGAGCCGTCATAGTCTCAATAACACCTGTGATAATACCCGCTGGAATAGTTTGGGTGGTAGTCTCGAGCCGAGCAAACGGCGCTGACTACTCCCGCGCGTAACTTTCCAACACCTGCTCGCCCTCCACATCCACCAGCGCGTAAAACCGCTCCGTCTCGCCCGCTACGAACGACACGCTCCATGTAGCGCCGCCCTGATGCTCCACATAGGTGCGCCAGTCGTCCAGTCCTTCTAAAGCGTCGCCTACCTCTTCATATGCTAGACGAACGGCCTCATCTTTGGCGTATTCCACCGCGTCCTCTTCGCCAAAGGTGCGCTCGTTGCGGACCTCTTCGATATAGAATTCATCGTCTTGGAGTTTCGCAATCACGCGCAGGTGCTCCAAACCTCTATAGAAGTTCACGTCCCAATTCACGTCGAAGCGGTCGTAGTTCACCTCGATGTTCCAGAGGAGCGGATCGGTCAGGCGCGCCGCGACTTCGGGGTCCGCCAGGACGAGTTCGCGCACGCGCGCGCTGCCCTCAGTGAGTTCATTGTCAGGCAGCGGGCGCGGAATAAAGGCGTTCTCGATGTTGCCCGCTACGTCCACGTCGGCGTAGCCGAGCCACTCCTCGTCGTCCTCGTCCTTGAATTCGACGTACCAGAGCCCGTCCTCGTCGTCCTCCTCTTTGGGCCACGCCCTGCCCTGCCAACCCTCGTAGTCCGAGAGCCAGTCCGCGAAGTCCTCGGTTTCTGCCACTAGCGCAATGAGCCGCGCTCTTCTTTCGTCATAAGATTCAGCGCTCCCGCCCGACTCCTCCTGCGCCAAAACACCAAGAAAACAGGTGAGGAGCAATGTAAAAAGAAGGTAACGTCCTCCTTGCCGCAAGGACCTAAGCACGCGCCTCCTCCGTTTCTAAGGGGTCGACGAGCCCGAGCGAAGTCACGCTGTGCCCTGGAAAAATCTCGTCCAGCTTGTCGTTGTTAAGGCGCTGCGAGACGACGTCCGCCAGCACGTCGCGGTAGTCCGTCGTAATAGCTAAATCGCCGTCACTAAGGGCGTCTGCGGTGAGGGTGGGCCACTTGCTGTAGACCTGCCCCCCCCTCACGCCGCCGCCCATGAGCATCATCACGTTGCCGTGTCCGTGGTCGGTGCCCGCGCTCGCGTTCTCCTGCACGCGCCGCCCAAATTCGCTCATGGTGAGAACTGTAATGCGCTTCATCTTGTCGCCCAAGTCGGTGTAGAGCGCCTCTAAGCCGCGTGCCAGCGTGTCCAAGAGGTAGTTGAAGGTGCCGTCCAAGGTGCCCTGTTCTTCGTGCGTGTCCCAACCGCCTAAGTCCAAGCACGCCACCTCCAAGCCCACTTCCGCTTTGATGAGCTGTGCGATCTGTGAGAGACCCCTGCCGAAGCCGTGATGGTCGTCCGGGTAGGACGCGCCGCCCGCAGGCTGATAGGTGTGCGTCTCGAGCGCGTCCAACATCTCCACCGTCTCGAAGACGAGATCAGCTTGTGGTCCCAGCCTCTCGTCCGGCATATGGAGGGTGTAGAGGTCCGCGAGCATCCGCTCCATGCGCTGCACCTCGCCGTGGCGTCCGCGCAGGTGGAAGTCCGCAATCGAGCGCAGCGAAAGCGGGGTGCCGCCGCGCAGCGAGGCGGGCAGCATCGCGCCCATGCCTACGGCGCGAAAAGGCGAGCTGTTCTGCCACGCCGCGCTCTTCAAGTGCCGCCCGAGCCAGCCCGTATTGGTCATCTTGGTGCCGGGCGTGCCGTTCTCCATGAACTGCATCGCGTCGAAATGCGATCTCGAGGGGTCGGTGCTGCCTACCGCGTGCACAACGCCCAATTCGCCGCCGCGGTAGAGGTCGGCTAGGGGCTCCAAGGCCGGGTGAAAGCCGAAAAAACCGTCTAGGTCGAGCGCGCTCCCCGCCGCGCTGCCGGGCTCTCTGACGCGCTGTGTCGGTCTAGCGTCGTAGAGGTGGCTGCCTTCGCCGTAAGGCACAACTGCGCTAAGGCCGTCCACGCCGCCACGCAAAAAGATGCAGATGAGGGTGTCGCCGGGGGCGGCGCTCACCGTCTGGGGTGAGCGAAAGGCGAGCTGCGGCGTCCAGTGGGGCAAGAGGGCGCGGCTCACGCCGAGCGTGCCCAAATTCGTCAAGAGGTCGCGCCTATTCACGGTTTACTTCCTTTCACGCGCCGCGCGAGGGGCTGTCCTAAGCGAAATTCTCTCTAGTGGTGACGTATCCTCGAACGTCAAGCTGACCTGGATTAAGAGGTTACGCCTCGCCGAGCGAAACAAGTTCGGCACGTGATGTCAGGAACGCTCGAGATGAACCCACAGTTCACCCTTTCGAGTATCACAGGAAGAACTTGGGTCACGCCCTTCACGACTCAGCACCACTGGTACGCGGGCGAGGCGAGCATGAGGCTGTACAAGGGGGCGAGCTTGCGCGCCAAGAGGTGCGGCGAGATGGGGGCGTCGCCGCCCTCATCATCCGAGGCAAAGGCGACGAAGGGCGCGCGCTCATCCTCCTCTAAGCGGCGCGCGAAAACCTGGTTTGCCACGTTGTCCACGAGTTCGGCGACGCTCGAAGGGTGCCCGGCGCGCGCAAAAAGCTCCGTGCTCAGTTTCGCGTCCTTGACGCTGTACGCCTCGTGCGTCAGCGCCGAAGCGACGTTCCAGCGCGCCAAGAGGTTGCTGCTCGTCAGCCACGCCGCCGCCGTATCCGGGTAGCCGTCGGGCGGCTCCCAGCCGTAAGGGATGTGCGCGAGGTCCTCCAGAAGCTTGCGCATCTTGTCGTCGTCATGTATCTCGGTGCTAGTCGCGCGGCGTGCGCCGACGAAAAACTCCAGGGGACGGCGCAGCTTTTGTCCGGCTGACGCGGCAAAGTCTTCGGACGAAAAGATGTGGCGCAAGACCTCTTTAATGCTGCCGCCCGTGCGCACCCACACCCGCGCCGCGCTCTCCACGAGGTTATGTGGCGGCTCGTCCGAGACGAACTTCGTGCAGAGCTTGGTGCAGAGAAAGCGGGCAGTGGAGGGGTGATTCACCGCGATGTCTAAAACGTGCAGCCCGTCTTCGATACCCCGGTCCGCCGGTAGGGTGTGCCCCAGCACGTGCTTCTCGCCGGTGTCGTGCGTGCCCGCCCGGAAGTAAAAGCCCGACGCGGCGCGGTCATCCACGGTCCAACCCGTGAGCGCCCTCGCCACCTCTTTCACGTCGCTCTCGCTATAGCCGCCGTCCACGCCCAAGGTGTGTAGCTCCAAAAGCTCGCGGGCGTAGTTCTCGTTGGGGTTTTCCGCCTCGTTGCTCCGGTTGTTCAGATAGATGAGCATGGCAGGGCTCTGCGCGGTAGCGAAGAGTAAGTCGCGAAAGGTGCCGAGCGCATGAGCGCGAATTTTGCGCTGAAAGACGACGACCTCGGGCTCTAGGTCGCGGCTCGGCACGTTGAAGTGGTCCGTCCAGAAGTCCACCATGCGCTCTAAAAGTTGCCGCTTGCTATGCGTCGCGCGCAGCACCATCCCCGCGACGAGGGCGTCGCGGCAGCGGTTCCTGTAGTCCGATAAGCGGTGCGCGGTGCGGCGGTCCATCGCTAAAATAGGCAGTTCGCGGAGCTTAGCGTCCGCCTCCGCGTCGTCGATGCGCTCGGGGTGGAGTTGACGCTCGAGATACCGTTTCATCCCCTCCTTGCGGACGTGTCTGACCTCTTCCGGGCGCGGACCCCAAGTGACGCGGTTTAAGAGGTGCAGCTCAGGGTCTACACGCCGCGCCCTCTCGTTCGCCCTAGCTAGACCGGGCGACACGAGGCTAGCGGCGAGCGCTGCGCCGCTGAGCTTGAGAAAGGTGCGTCTGGAGGTCTGCATAGGCTAAGGGTAGCGGAAAAAATGAGGGCGTGCGCCGATAAGTCGGTAAGACCATGTCACGCTCTCCCGAACCGACGCTCTAAGCTTAGAGCGCGTTCATGAAGATACGCTTAGGATTTCGGGGAGACTCGGCGCTCGAGGTAAGCGCGCACCGTCTCCCTAGCCTCCTCGTCCGCCGCGCCAATTGCGTCCCAGCTCAGTTCGGTCACGGGCGTCTGCTTTAAGGCGTGCTCTAAAATCTCAGGAATCTCCGTGAAGCCTACCTCGCCGCGCAAAAATGTCACCACTGCAAGCTCGTCCGCCGCATTGAGAATCGTCGGAGCCGTCCCCCCTCGTCGCCCCGCCTCGTACGCTAAGCCCAAACTCGGGAAACGCGCCGAGTCGGGTTCGTAAAATTCCCACGTGCCGCTTAAAGGGAGCGGGTCCAGAGGGATGCTGGGGCGTTCGGGGTACTCGACGCCGTACTGAATCGGCAGCCTCATGTCGTGCGGCCCGACTTGCGCCTTGAGGTTGCCGTCCTTAAAGCGCACGAAGCTGTGAACCAACGACTGCGGATGAATAATGACCTCTATCTTCTCCAGCGCCATCTCGAAGAGGAAATGTGCCTCTAAGACCTCGAGCCCTTTGTTGAACAAAGTCGCCGAGTCCACCGTCACCTTCGCGCCCATCGCCCAGTTGGGGTGCTTCAGGGCTTGCTCCGGGGTCACGTCGGTCAAGTCCGCAGGCTCCGTGCGGAAGGGTCCGCCCGACGCCGTCAAGATAAGCTTGTCCACGTCTTCTCGGCGCTCGCCCACCAAACATTGAAAGAGCGCCGAGTGCTCCGAATCCACCGGGGTAATCGTTGCGCCGTGCCGCCGCGCCGCCTCCCACACGAGCGGTCCCGCCACCACCATCGCCTCTTTGTTGGCTAACGCGACATGCCGCCCCGCTCGGAGCGCCGCCAAGGTCGGTTTGAGCCCGGCGATGCCCGAGATTGCGGCGACGACCGTATCCACCTCTAGGACCGCCACCTCTTCCGCGCCCGCGCCGCCCGTCGCAAGGCTTGTCCCCTCGGGTAGGTGCGGCTTGACCTGCGCTGCGACGTCGGGGTGACACGAAACGAGCTTAGGCTTGAATTCGTTCGCTTGTTTGATGAGCGCGTCGGCGCTGCGCCCAGTGGCGAGCCCGACGACGTCGTAGCCGCGCCAGCGGGCGACGTCTAGGCTTTGGGTGCCGATGGAGCCGGTGGAGCCCAAAATCGCGATGCGTTTACGTTGAGAAGTCATTGTGTCTATTGTCACCTAATACGAGGTTGCACAGCATAGTTTGCAAAACTATGCCGTGCCCATCTGTGATGGTAAGCTCTAACGCTCTCAGCAAGGATAAGTAATACGGATTCCGGTTGATTACTGCATAAACTCCTTCGTCGTTATATTCCGTTATCACCGGAATCCGTATTTGTTTCTACTTGCATCCGCTCGGGATTAAACACGAAACTTTATTTCGTGTTTAACCGGAAAGGGTATAAGCTATGCAATTCCGTATAAAAGGGTGAGGAATGCTAGCTCGAGAAAAAGCCGCTCCAATTGGAGCGGCCTTGAAAGGTTGTTAGATTGGTACTGCAACGCTCGGACCAGTTTCAGTTCACCCCTGGTTGCCGCTAGTTCGCGTCACAGTTTTCGGGCTCGCCGAAGAGAACCCTGACGCCGCGCTCAACAAGCGTGTCGATGTCCTCCCTTGCGTCGCTACCGGGGCAGGTGTCGGCGGGGTTTTCACGAACGTCCACGAAACTGTTCTCACCCGTCAAGCTGCCCTCGTCGGCTAGTTCGACGAGCGGCGAGAGGTCACTCACTTCGTTGCCCGCGAAACCAACCGTATCGAGCCGGACAAGACCCGCTAAGGGCGAGAGGTCGTCCACTTCGTTTTCGTAGAAGAAAAGTGCTTGTAGACCGACGAGGTTTTGTAGCGCTGTGAGGTCATCAATTCGCCCTCCGTCAACTCTGAGACTGTCTAAGCGCGTGAGGTTCTGTAGGGGTGAGACGTCTTCAACCTGGCTGTTCTCGACGTTTAAGACCTGTAGGTTGATAGCACACTGCAAACCCTCGAGGCTCTCTACGCCAGAGTCGTCGGAGAGACTCTCGAGTTCTGCTAAATTCGCGCCCGTCAAGCCTCCCTGTAAAGCGCCCTGCTCCAACGTCATGCGGATGCTCCTCGCCAACGCCTCATCAGGCACATTCACAGGTCCGCTGCACGCCTCTACTTGTGTTCCTTCTGGTCTACAGTTGACGGGCTCGTCAAACGCCACCTCAACGCCTCGCGCGCGCAGGGTTTCGATAGCCTCTCGGTCGTCTGTGCCGGGGCAGGTATCGATGAAGTACGTGTTGAGTCCGAGGTCGAGGTTGTTTCGTAGATCAAGCGTATCGCCCTCGCTCAACCCTTCGTTGTTGACGAGCGGCTCTAAGGTACGGATGCCTGAGATACCGTCGCCCCCTACGCCGTTGATAACGAGCCTCTGTAAACCCGTGAGACTTTGCAGTACCCCCGCATCGCCCTCTTCGACATCGACTTCTTCAAGCTCGAGCACCCTGAGACCCGTCAAGCCTTCGAGGGGCTCGAGGCTTAGCATATTGCTCTCAAAGCTGAACTTCAATACTTCTAGCGTCTCAACCTCAGCAAGCGCCGCGATATCAACCGTTGCACCTCCGCCCATGCTGTCCAGCACAAGCTCGCTCAGGTTCGGTAGATTTCGCAGGGGCTCCAGGTCGCTGAGCCGATTTCCCGCTACGGTGAGCCTTTCTAAGTTCGTGGCGTACTGTAGTCCTTCGAGAGAAAAGGGGCGGTCGTCGTCACCCTCTGGACCTGTGGTCAGTTCTGTCAAGCGTTCCAAATCTTCGCAGGTCAGTTCACCTTGGGGTTTGCCAAGTGCTTCGCGGACGTCCCGCTCGACGAACTCGTCAGGAATCTCCACCGGGTTCGTGCAGGCTTCCTCGCCACCCGCACCGCAGTCCTCCGGCTCGCCAAAGTCAACCTCCGCGCCGCGCTCGGTGAGCGTGCTGATAGCCTCGCGCGCCTCCGTGCCCGGACACGTACTAAAGCTATTGAAGCTGAGTTCTATCTCGTCATCTTCGCCTAAGCCACTGTTGTCAACGAGCGGTGAGAGGTCAGTGATTTGGTTGCTGGTGAGATCGAGGTACTGTAAAGAGGTCAAGTCCTCGAGCCCACTGAGGTCGCTTATATCGTTGAACGAGAGTTCGAGCCTCTCTAAGTTCGTGAGGTTTCGTAACGGTGAGGGGTCGGTGATTTGGTTGCTGGTGAGGTTGAGGTACTGCAAAGAGGTCAGGGTTTCGAGCCCACTGAGGTCGCCTATCTCGTTATATGAGAGTTCGAGCCTCTCTAGGTTCGTAAGACCTTGTAGCGGCGGGAGGTCGCGAACGTCCGTGCGGTTGATCGTGAGTTCTTCGAGTGCGGTGAGACCCTCCAGCGGCGAGAGGTCGCTGAGTTCTTGGAACCACTCGAGCCCCAAGACCTCCAAGTTCGTCAGATTTGCTAAGGGCGAGATGTCGCTCACATCAGAACCAACAGTTTCAGGGTCAAAATCGAGGAAGTTATCGGCGGTGCGCAGGTAGAGGCGGGTCAGCGTCTCGATACGTGCGAGCGTTTCGATGTCCTCATCATCAATATTGTAAAGACCGAAGCTCACGCTTGTTAGTTTCGGCAAGCCTACCAAGAGGTCTAGCTCCAACGACTGTGCGCCGTCCATAGCGGCGAAGGATTCTAAGTTGACCGCGTACTGCAAACCCTCGATGCTCCTTAAAGGGATGAACTCTAAGTTCCCGTCAACCACGCTGAACTCTTTAAGGTTCGCCAAGTCCTCGCAGGTCAACTCGCCCTCGGGTTTATTAAGCTCCTCGCGGATAAACTCCTCCGCAATCTCATCAGGGATATTGACCGGGTCCGTGCACACCACCGGCTCCGGCTTAGGTTCCGGCTCTTCCGCCCCATCACCTACAATCCTCACATACGCCCGCAAGTCCTCATCCGAAGTCACACCCGCCGCGTTGGTCGCTTCGCTGGTAAAGGTGTACGCAAATTCACCTTGCGCCCCCTCGAGTTCGCTCACGTTCACCGCATCTTCAGCCACCTGAATCTCATAGATACAGATGACTTCAGCGTCCTCACCCGTCAACTCACAGCCGCCCCCAGGCTCGCTGATACTCGTAGGCGCACCTAATGTAAAAAAGCTCTGCGTCGGGTCTAAAGGACCGGCTAAGCCTTCAGGTGTAGTGTTGACTAAACTCACGGTGATGTCGGTGATACCTACTAAGCTCTCGTAGACGGCTCGGGCGTAGAACGTGCCGCCTGGCTCGACCTCGAGGATAGGTGCGTCGGCAGGGTCAGTGACAGGGTTATCTACACCGAGATAGGGACCATCAAAGGTCTCGCTCACGCCGAAGGCACCTTCGGGGGGACGCTCTGGCTGGTTGATGTTGCCTGCGCTTTCTAGATCGTTACAGGCGGTGAGGAGAAAAAAGAGAAGTAGATAAAGAAGAAATGGTGTGAACTTGCGACGACGCGACATGAATGCCTCCCTGGTGTTGCGTACAAGCGCTGCGTGACGAGCATTGCGTAAACTGTCTCACCGTGTCGGTGAATGCGAACACGCGCAAGATAACAGATGAATAACAGGTTGTGAAGTTTTGTATAGCTTGCATGAAGGGTTAATGAAATAGCAGGTATCATCTGGTCAGCTACACTCTTAATAAAGAGAACATCGCCTAGCACGCACTTTCAGGGATGAAATTCCGCTATTGCTGCGCAATGAGATCTGCGGAAAAGTGTTGCTTCGCATGACTTTGTCCAAGCAACGATAAGTGGAACTGCTATCAGTATATTTTGGAAGTGCTAAAACAAGAGACGGTTTATAAAAAGAGGTGAAAATGGAGTTTTAGGGTGCGTCTATGGGCTTTTTTGTAGGTTTAAACTCGTTTAATCCAGCTCGAGCGTCCATGCAACCACCCCATGTGAGAGGTGAAAGCCCGTCTTCTCCAATGCGAACGACGCGGCGCGTTCATCGTCGTGTGCGCGCGCTAGTACCAGCGAGACGCCCTCGTCTTGAAACGCTTCGTGGAGACCGCGTAGGAGCAAAAGCTGCCCGAGTTTCTGCCCTCTCGCCCCCGGCAACACACCGAAGTAGGCGATTTCGGCGTAGTTCTCTTCGGGAATAAGCTCCAACTCTAAATGCCCGACGACCTCTTCGCCCCTATACGCCAGCATCAGCTTCACGTCCGGCTCGGCGAAGCGCTCAGCGAGTTCTTCGTCGCTCCAGGCTAAGCGGGTGCTCCAGTTGTCGCTCGTCTCGCGGTAGAGGGTGCGGTAGTCCGAGGCGGTGATTTCGCCCGAGGTGTCGAAGCGAAAGTCGCTTGGCGAAAGGGGCCTCAGCGCATCTCGGCGGGTGAATTCGTAGATGTAGGTGGTGCGAAAGGGTTCGAAGTCGTTCGCGCTCAAGACCTCTTGAGCCCGTGCGTTCTCCTCGTCGGTGAACGCCTCTAAAAAGCCGTAGCCGTAGCGCCGCGCCTCCTCGACTGCCTTTTCGACTAAAGGATAGGCGGCGTCCGCCTCCAACTCAGGTTGAATCAGTGGACCCTCCAAGAACGCCTCGCCACTGTAGTTGCAGAGCGCCACATATGCGCCGAAGTCGCCGCCCCGCTCTAAGACGAATGGGAACAGTTCGCTGTAGGGCGAGAGTTCGCCTAACTCGAGCGCCAACTCTTCAAGCTCGCGGCTCTCCGGGCTCATGGTGCGCAGCTCGGCATGGTTATCCTGCAGTTTGAGCAGCTCTAAAAGCGGCGGGAGGTGCTGGGTCTCGAGGGGGCGAACCATACGCTATGCTACCGCAAAAGGGGAATGGAGGGCAGTGGTGGGAGGAGGAGTAAAAAGAAGCAAGAAGCAGGCATTTCACTTCTTGCTTCTTGCTTCTGCCTTTCAGTATCGACTCGGCGGGTCATACCTCTTGTGTATGGTTTTGGCCCGCTCGTAGTACTCGAGCAGCGCCTGCGTACTCTCTCGCCAGCCCCAGTGCTCGACGCTTTGCCGCGCTTGTCGCCCCAACCTCTTGCGTAATTCGGCATCTTGTAGAAGCCGGGCGAGATGTCCCGTCAACTCGCCCAAGTCGCCGGGGGTGAACATGAAGCCGTTTTCGCCCGGCGTGATGACGTCGGGGATGCCGCCCGCCCGCGCGCCGACTACCGGAATACCTGACGCCATCGCCTCCATCGCGACGAAGCCCAGCGTCTCGGTGTCGCTAGGGAAGGCGAATACGTCGGCGCTCGCGTACGCCTCGGCTAAGTCTCGCCCGCTCATATAGCCCGTGAAGACGGTGGGCGTGTCCTTGAAACGCTCTTTCAAAAACGCTTCCGCCGGTCCCGAGCCGACGAAGGCCAAGCGCACGCCGCTGAGTTGGGTGATGGGGGCGTAGAGCCACTCGAGCCGCTTCTCATGTGAGAGCCGCCCGATGTAGATCATCAGGGGCAACTCGGGGTGTCCGCCTGAAAGTCGTTCGCGCATCGCGGCGGACTCGTTCTTCGGACTATAAGACTCGGTATCCACCGCTTTGGGCCAGAGCCGTACCCGCTTGATGCCCAATCCCTGCGCCGAGTTGACCATCGGCTGGCTCGTGCAGAGGTTGACGTGCGCTTGGTTATGCACGTCGCGAATCCAGGTGTACGAAAGAGGTTTCAGAAAGCCGAGCTTGAGGTGGTCCACATACTGCGGCAAGTCGGTGTGAAAGCTCGCTAGGAGGGGCAAGTTACGCTGCTTAGCAATCGCCGTGCCCCAAAGACCTAAAATGACTGGGTTAACCACGTGGACGACGTCGGGCGCAAAGGCGTCCAACTCGCGCCCTAAGCGCGGGCGCGGCATCCCTAAAACGAGTTCGGGGTACCAGGGTCTAAAGGGCACGCCCGGCACGCGCACCACCTTATATCCCGCATACGATTCGGGCGGGTTGTGCGGCGCAAAGATGAGCACCTCGTGACCGAGCGCGCGAAGCTGGTCCAATGTGCGCACGATACGGGTCACGACTCCGTCGATTTTGGGCAGAAAGACTTCGGTGAAGAGGGCGATGCGCATAGGAGTCACTAAAAGGGCAAAGAGAAAAATAGGTTCCGCTTTGCTCTTTACCCCTTTCTTCTCGGTCTACATGGCCCTTGGCAATTAGCTTTGAGCCAACACCTAAGGGCTAAAGGCCGTTTATTAAGTCAGGTCTTAAATTAGAATTCGAGTAGTGGCTCCCTTTGGAATACTCACTGAATATGAACAAGGGGTTGCAACCCCTCTCTAGCAGGAGTTGGATTCCACTCACGAGGCGCGTGACCTTGACCCACTATTAGAATCTGTTCATACTCGCTCTTCAGCTCGCCGCCTCGAGCTTCTTATCCTTCAAAATCCCCGCCTTCTGCTCCTTCGTCCACACCGAAGTCGAGGGGATTTTGCTCATGTCGGCGCGGTCCTTATATTTGCGGGCGATGTCTGTGACCTCTAAGAGCAAACCCTCAGAAAGCGTTGTCGGGTTGAGTCCCATATCCAAGAAGAGGTCGTTTTTGACGTGGAGGTCGTTTTCGGCCGCTTCCTTGCGCGGGTTGTCCAGATAGGCTACCTCCGCACCCGTCATCTCGCTGATCATCTCGGCTAGGTCGCGCACGCGGTGCGTTTCGGTCATCTGGTTCAAGATTTTGACGCGCTCACCCTTTGCGGGGGGATTTTCTAAAGCTAGTTGGATGCACTTGACCGTGTCTTGAATGTGAATGAACGCCCGCGTCTGTCCGCCCGTGCCGTGCACGGTCAGCGGATAGTCGACGGCGGCTTGCATCAGGAAGCGGTTCAAGACGGTGCCGTAGTCGCCGTCGTAGTCGAAGCGGTTCACTAGGCGCTCGTCGCGCTTCGTCTCAGCGGTGTTGGTGCCCCAGACGATACCCTGGTGCAAATCCGTAACCCGCACGCCGTCGTTTTTGTTGTAGTACGCGAAGAAGAGCTGGTCTTGCGTTTTGGTCATGTGGTAGACGCTGCCGGGGTTCGTCGGGTAGAGAATCTGCTGCATCATGCGCTCGCCCGTGTCGGTCTTGACCTCGACGTCCAGGTAGCCCTCGGGGATTTTCATGCCCGCCGTGCCGTAACCGTAGACACCCATCGTGCCCAAGTGCGCGACGTGGATGTCCAAGCCCGACTCGACAATGGCGCAGAGCACGTTGTGCGTCGCGTTGAGGTTATTATTCACCGTATAGCGCTTGTGCCTGGGTGACTTCATCGAGTAGGGCGCGGCGCGTTGCTCAGCGAAGTGCACAATGGCGTCCGGTTCTTCCGCTAAGATGACGTGCAGTAGGCGCTCGTATTCCTGGGCAATATCGAGGTTGTAGAAGCCTATCGTCTCACCCGAGACCTCTTGCCAAGTTTTGAGGCGCGTGCCGATGGGCTGAATGGGGGTAAGTGAACCCGCCTCCAACTCGTTGTCGATGTTGCGCCGCGACAAGTTGTCCAAGATGATCACGTCGTGACCCAAGTTCGACAGGTGCAGCGCCGTGGGCCAGCCGCAGAAGCCGTCTCCGCCTAAAATCATGACTTTCATGGTTGCCTCCATAGGTAGTCTTCACAAGGTAGCCCCGAATGAAAAATCAAACTGCGCGTTGCGTAGCAGTTTGGTAGTGGGACATGCTGGGGGTAGCTTACCACTTAGGGTGAAGGCTGGGTTAAAAGGGGCTTGAGAGGTTCCTCGTTCTCAGGTGCGAATCGGAAGAACCGCGTCCGTAGCCTCTCCAAATGCCCAGCCATCGAGTCTAGGCGGCGTGACGTCTAAAATCCTCAACATCCTACAAACTTGTCTACGGTGCTCTGTTGCGTGGTTGATCGCTTGAACGACGACGACCCACAGGTCTATGAAGTAACCATCCGCCGTCTGAATACGTGCGGCGAAATATTCGCCAGTTTCGCTGTGAGCGAGGGTGAGTAGCGCCTCTCCGCTCTTTTCGGCTGCTCGCCGTAACTCGGTAAAAGAGGCGGTGAGAGGGATAGCTTGTTTCCGCTCAGGTGAAGAGGTCAAGAGCGAAACGTAGCCCCCTTGCGACTCCACGAGGTGAAACAAGGTGTGGCGAATGCTCCAGCTCGAGGTGGGCAGAGGAACCGCGTTCAATTGCTCCTCACTCAGAGTAGAGCAAGCTTCGATAATCTGAAAATTCGCCCAGTTGCTATGTTCGATAAGCTTTGCGAGAATGTCTGGCACAAACTCTCTCCAAAGAAAAAATTAGAGGAAAAAAGAGGTGCTAAAACGTCTTCAACACCACCTCTTTACAACAATCCACCCCGCACCTTGCGCTTCCACTCGCGCTTAATCTCTCTCATCTGCCGCTTCACAAAGCGCCGTCTATAGCCCTGCGCCCCGGCTTTCCATTCACCCGTTTTGATGAGTGACCAGATCACCACAGTCGCGATGAAAAAGGGATGCAGCACCGCCCAGGTGATGGTGGTAATGCCCCACAGGTCGCGCCGTCCCATCATCCCTGTGCCGACGTACATGCCGTAAAATTCTACGGCGAGTTTGACCGCCCAGAGCCCGAATACATAAGGTACAATCTCCGGGAAGAAGGGTGATAAGAGAATTCCAGCGGATAAAAAGATGCTCTGAAAGCCCAAGATAAAGATGCTCAGCCAGAATGCGGGATGGTAGTGCATCGCGTGGTGGTAGCGTGAGACCCAGCGGCGGCGCTGGTTGAGGAGGGCGAGCGCAGTGGGCATTGGCTGGGTGAAGACGCGGATGCTGGGGTCACTCGCGAAGACGATGCGCCCTTCTTGCAGACGCCCCATGCGCTGCGTCAAGAGGTCTTCGTCACCCGAGGGCGCGCGCCCCGACGCGCCGAAGCCGCCGATGGCGTGGAAGGCGCGGCGGCGGTAGCCCTGGTTGTTGGCGCTGCTCGCGAACTTCCAGCCGAAATGCGTTAAAGCCATCGAAGTGAGCATCAGAGAGAGCCAGTCGGTGGACTCGAAGCGCTGCACCGCGCCTGCTCCGTCGCCTGCTTGCGTGCTTTCGACGTAGCCCACGACCATCGCCACGTCCGGCTCGAAGTGCGAGACCATGCCGCTGACCCAACTTGTGGGGTACTGGCAGTCCGCGTCGCTCGTCAAGATGATCTCGCCCGTTGAACTCGCGATGCCGATATTGACAGCGTTGACTTTAGGGGCGAGGCGGCGGCTCGGCTCTGTCACGTTTACTAGCCGGAAGCGCGGATCGCGTCTGGCGAAGTCTCGAACGATCGCCTCCGTCGCGTCGCGCGAACGGTCATTGACGATGACGAACTCCAAGTCACCGTCGTAACGCTGCTGAGAGAGTGAAGCTAAGGTTGCGCCTAGCTTGTCCTCTTCGTTGTGCGCCGGGATGATCACGCTGACCGAGGGCGTCGCCGGGTTAAAGGAGCGCTGGTTGCGCCGAAAGAGCCCGACGATGACCATCAGCATTAAGCCGATGTAGGGCAGGACCAGAGCGTAGAGCAAGACCAAAAAAATAGTTGTTATCACGAGACAACCCCTAGAAAGATTAAGCTGAGATGAACGCGCATGACAAGGGAGTGTAGCATGTTTGAATTCTCACAATGCGAGGTGAGATTGCAAAAAGTGACGCCTAGAATGCCACTGTTGTCGCTTTGAAAGGACAAAGATACCGTAAGAGACGTGTGGAGAGGTGCGCTCGAATCCCCTACGACTCTCACTCAAAAGCTTCTCAAAAATACCTCTCGTGAGGCGGCGTGCGGTACGCTTAGAGGGTGCCGAAACCCTCCGAAGCCCTGCCCGACATTCTACGCGACTACGGCTCCTATCACGGCTGGCTGACCTCTTTGGCGGACTACAAGGGGCAGATCACCTCTTACAGCTTCTTGCCGGGGCGTAAAGAAGGGGAGCGGCTCATCTACGAGGGCGCTTACCGACCTCTTTTAGATACGCTCGGCGTCACGCCTTACCGCCATCAAGCGGAAGCGCTGACGCTCATCGAAGCGGGGCATCACGTCGTCATCGCCACGCCGACGGCGTCGGGCAAGTCGCTGAACTACCAGGTGCCTACCGTGAGCGCGCTGCAGAATGGAGGTGCAGCGCTCTACCTCTTCCCGACCAAAGCGCTCGCGCACGACCAGTTGGACAAGCTGCGCGACTTTGCGCGGGTTTTCGGGGTGGAGGCGCGGGTCTCGAGCTACGACGGCGACACCCCGAGTCGTGAGCGCCGCGCCGTGCGCGAGCACGCGGGCTGTCTGCTCACCAACCCCGACATGCTCCACTACGGCATCTTGCCGCACCACGCGCTCTGGGCGGACTTCTTTAGCCGTCTACAGTTCATTGTGGTGGACGAGTTGCACGCCTATCGCGGGGTGATGGGGACGCACGTGGCGAACATCTTGCGGCGGCTGCTGCGGTTGGCTTACTATTACGGCGCGTCGCCCCAAGTTATTGCAGCGAGCGCAACGATCGGCAACCCCGCGTTGCACGCGCAGAACTTGACAGGCTTAGATTTTGCGGCGGTGCGCGAGGACCACGGACCACGTGCGGCGCGCGAACTCCTCTTCTGGCGTCCGCCCGAGCTGCCCGGCAAAGATGCGCGGCGCAGCGTCAACACCGAAGCGGCGGACCTCGCCGCGCTCTTCGTGCGCACGGGTCTAAAGAGCATCTTCTTTTGCAACTCTCGCAAGACCGCCGAACTCCTGCGCCGCTACGCTGCCGGGCAGCTTACGGACGAAGAGGCGGCGCGGTTGGGCTCGTATCGCGCGGGCTATACGCCGGAGGATAGAAGGAAGTTAGAAGCGGACTTCAAAAACGGTGACTTGCGCGTGTTGACCGCGACAAGCGCGTTAGAACTCGGGGTGGACGTAGGCGGCGTAGACGCCGTCGTTTTAGTCGGCTACCCCGGCTCCATGACCGCGCTCTGGCAGCGCGCCGGACGCGCCGGGCGCGGTGACAAGCGTGCGCTGACGCTGCTCATCCCCGGCAACGACCCCTTGGACGAGTATTATTTGAATCATCCCGACCTCATCACCGACGGACGCGCCGAGAACGCCGTCGCGGACGCCTTCAACAGCGAGCTTCACCCACTCCACCTCGCGTGCGCGGCGTACGAGCGTCCACTTGTCGAAAGAGAAGAGATCGTCGGCTCGGCTGACTTACGTGAGACCCCTCGCCTCAAAGAGTTGCGCGGCAAGTTCTATCACTTAGGCGGCTACCCGCACCCGAAGATCAGCGTGCGCGGCACGGGCGGCAAGCGCATCGTGATGAAAGACGCCTCGGGCAACTCCTTTGGCGTGAGCGACTTTGAAGCGGCACTCCGCGAACTTCACCCCGGCGCGGTCTATCTGCATCAGGGGGAGAACTACTTGGTGCGCAACCTCGACTTGGAAAAGGGCGTCGCCGTCCTGCTCCCCCATATTGAGGACTACTACACGCAGACGCGCTCGGTGACAGAGATCGAGATTTTGGAGCGTGAGGCGTCTCTGGACGGAAGAAGGCGCGGCGTTCAGACCGGGCGGGTGCGCGTCACCACGCAGATGACCTCTTATGTGCGTAAGCGCTTCTACAGCGAAGCAGCGCTGGACGAGCGGCTCTTGGATTTGCCCGACGTGTCTTACCCGACGCAAGCACTCTGGTTCAGCGTCAAAGAGGTCGCGCAGGCGCTCCCACCCGCCGACTTGCCCGCGGCGATGCACGCTTTAGAGCACACCCTCATTGGGCTTTTACCCGTGTTCGTTCTCTGCGAACGCGCCGACGTGGGCGGCGTCTCCTATCCCTTCTATCCGGCGGTGGGCGAACCCCTCGTGTTCATCTACGACGGCTATCCGGGCGGCGTCGGCTACACGCGCTCAGGCGCGTCGCGCTTTCCCGAGTGGTTAGGCGCGGCGCGTGACCTCTTGCGAGACTGCACCTGCAAAGAGGGCTGTCCGCGCTGCGTGTTGTCGCCTAAATGCGGCAACGGCAATCAAATTTTAGATAAGAAGGCGGCGCTAGTGCTATCCGAGGCGCTTTTGGAGACGCTGGAGCCCAATCCCACCATTACGCTGCAAGCCTAGTCGTTTTCGATGACGTCCCAGGGCGTCACCACGCCTAAAGGTGTCTCGTGAGGCTTGCCGTTCTCAGTGATGATGAGCGCGTAGAGGCGCGGTTTTCCCCGTTCTAACGCCCCGATAAAGGTCGCTTGCGCCTGCTCGAGCGTCTCTCGTCGGCTCACCAATTCAAAACTGCCGGGAGGTTCGTGTGTGAGCGCGTCGCCAATCGTCGCGTCTGCTAAACTTGCTGCGTTTTGCTGGCGCTCCAACCACTTCGTTACGCCCTCGGTTGTGAGTAAGGCTAAGTGGTCATCTCTCACTACGACTTGAGAAAAGTCTCCGCTACGCATGTGCGCTAACGCAGAGGCGAGCGTGTCGCGCTCTGAAAACGTGCGGACCTCCCTGCGAAAGTCGTTCAGTGTTTGCGGGTGCATAAGGCGTTGCACGATACGCCCGAACTGCGCCAAGTTCTCCTCGGTGGGCTCCGCTAAAACGTGCTTGGGATAGTCGGCGTCGTGCACGATGAGGTTGCGCAAGCTGCCGTACTTCTTGAGCGTTGCCTCATCGCGCTTGACGATAAAGCGGCGTTGGGCGGCCCTTTCGACGAGGCTGTAGAAGGGCGTCCTCGAGTCTTCATCCATGATTTGCGCGAGGTGTTCGTCGAGCTGGTTGTAGAGCTGAATAAAGCGGTTATCAGAAGTATTGGACTGAAATAGCGCAGGTCTCATCACCGAATGTGCGTGCTAGACGTCGTCATACGAAGTGAGCGTGTTTCAAACCAGATGATACCTGCTATAAAGGTGTCCGCTCGGCTCATCGAGATTCCGTATAGGTTAGCTCGTTCATCAAGGTGTCTAAAGTATAGCCCTTTCGCACCCCAATCACCAGAGCCTTGGACGCTGAAGCTGACCGCTCGAGCGCCTACGCTTAGGGTTCTTGATTGGACGAGGAGGTCAAGCGTGGCGTGCATCTACCATCAAGTCCCGCAGAACATGACAGGAGAAACCCTCTACCCGCTCGGCGCATTGGAAACCTTTGCGCCCGAACTCTATCAGCAGCAAATCGCTAAATACAGCGATCATCCGAGCCGCAAGCGCATCCCGTATCAGCGTATTCCTAAGCTCAACTGTTTGCGCCAAGAGGTGCTGAACTTCTCGCCGCTGCATCCGCACCTCGTCTACGAGGCGTGGCAAACGTTAGGGGTGACGCTGCCGGAGGTGAACTGGTATCAGCTCCCGGTGGAAGCTGCCTCTCACCTGCCCGCTGTTATCTACCAGCCTGGGCGAGTCGGTGAGGATATATCGGAAGCGCACGTGAGGTGGCTCGAGCCCACGACTTATCAAGAGGTCGCGGCGCTGAGCGACGCGGCTAAAAAGTGGTACGCCCAACTTCACAAAGCCGGGCGTAGAGGAGGTTGGTTCGCGCACACGCCACACGTCCTCGTGCGCGGCGCGGTGTCTGTAAAAGGTGCTACCGCGATCGCCTGGCAGGAACTCATACCCTAATCTTCAGGGAGGAGCGGTCCGCTGACCTCACCCTCCGGGTAGGTTTCCGTCGAGACGGTGACGTAGAAGTCCCCCGCCTCGAGAATTTCCACCTCTTCTTGCGTCAGGGTGGGGCTGCCGCTAAAGGTTGTGCCGCTCGCCTCGAGTTCATAAAGAAGCGTCCCCGTGTCGTCGCCGCCGCCCTCGTAAAGTGCGACTTGCGTCACGGGACCACTCAAGCTTTGGACGCTACCCGCGACGTCCAAGGTGGTGCCATCTAGTGTCGCTGTCGCCTCGCCTGCCCCTTCGACCTCATCGGCCGCCGGAACGAGGGTTGCCGTGTAGAGCGTGTCGGTAGGCTCCTCGGGTTCAGGTTCCTCCTCCGGCTCGGGTGGGGTCAGCACGCCGCCCAGTGCGTGAACGACGCCGTTTGACGCCTCCAGATCGTTCGGCGTGACGACGCTCGCCTCGCCGCCATTTAAGCTCACGCTGTCCCCTTGAACGGTCACTTCTAAGGCCACGCCGCTCACCGTCTCATACGAGCCGCTCGTCAGTTCGTCTAGGGTGTAGCTTCCTTCGATGACGTGGTACTCGAGCAAATCCTCCGCCGCGCCGTCCGCCGCGCTAAATGCTGCGTTCGTCGGCGCGAAGAGCGTGTAGGGTCCGCCGCTCGCGAAGTCGTCGTCCAAAGACGCCTCTTGCAGCGCCTCCACGAACGCGCTCAACCCTGCCTCTGCTGCCACGCCGACGACGCTGTCGCCCGCGACGATCTCCTCGGGCGTTTCCTCCTCTTCTGGCGTGCCTGTCGTGCCGCACGCTGCCAAAAGAACACTCAAACTCGCCAAAAACAACCATTTTCTCATCACTATGCTCCTAAAATTTACGCTCACTCTATTGAACCCCATAGAGAAGTAATAAAAATGAGGAGCTATCCCAACGAAGAGGGCGACCTGAATTCAGGTCGCCCTCGAGTCGTCTAAAGCGTACTTATTGGTCTGCAGCAGGAGCAGGCGGGGTCAAAACCGTTTCGATCTCGTGAATCACGCCATTTGAAGCGGCAGTGTTGGTCGCTTCCATGACCTCTTCTTCGCTCCCGGAGATAGCAACTGTGTCGTTGATAAGGATAGCGCCTTCGGCGTTGGCTGAAACGGTGAGGTTGCTCCCTTGCAGCGTTTCCAACTCTGTACCGCCCTCAGCGCTCGCTGCCGCGACGACCTCAGTGCGAACCGTTGCGCCGGAGAGGACGTGATAGCTGAGGATGCTCGCCAAAGCGTCTGAGATTAATAAGTCCCCCCTGTTTTCAATACCTGGACTATCTGCGATGAACGCCTCAAATGCGTCGTCCGTGGGGGCGAGGACGGTAAACGGACCTGCAGCGTCATCCGCGAGTTGCGCGGTGAGCGCGGCAATAGCGGCATTATCGACTTCAGCGATGCTTAACGCTTCCAAGAGGATAGTGAACTCCTGGTCAATTTCCGCCTCGGCTTCCGCTTGACTCGTCACAAATTCTACGATGGAGGGAACTTCGGGCAACGCAACATCTTCATTCGCGCCGATGTTCGCCGAAGCGAAGACGACGTCGAGGTTCTCTGCGCTCAGGTGGACGTTGACGTAGCCGTCGTAGGCGATGAGTTCTTCGTAGGTCACGTCCGCACCCGTCGTCGTCGAACCGTCTTCCTCTTCGGTGTCGTCGAATTTGGTCACGGTGGTAGTGCTCAAACCTGTGGTGTCGTCTACGGGCTCGAGTGTAATCACGATCGCGCCGCTGCTACCCGCCTCGCCCGCGTGGATGTGTGCGGGGTGCGAGTCGAACGCGCTGCCGATTTCGCCGCTGAAGTCAACGGTGACTTCCGTGGTGCCGTCCTCGAGTTCTTCAAAGGTCACTTCGGCGTCTTCAGCCACGTCTAAATAGGCTTGCGAGCCGAGGTCGTAGCTTTGCGAGACCGTCTCCGTGCCGGTCACGCCGCAAGCTGCGAGCAGCACGCCCAGAGCGAGTGAAAGAGGTAATACCATGCGCTTCATAAATGCTCCAATCTGAACTTTGTGTGAATTTTTCCACTTTCCGACTCGAGGATGACCCACGCTACTGCCTCGCACTATGACGAGCCGTACAATGTCCTCCTCATTAAAATGTGTTTTTCACTACCTTTCTAGATCGAACGCCTTGTGAACGGCTCTGAGCGCCTCCTCCGCGCGCTCAGCGCGCAGCACCACCGACACGCGCACCTCGCTCGTCGCGATCATCTCGATGTTTGTGCCCGTCTCGGCGATGGCGGCGAACATCCGCCCCGCGACGCCCGGCGTCGAGCCGACTGCTACCCCGACGATGGAGAGCTTGGCGATGTCGGGGTCCGCCTGAGCGGTGCCGCCCACCTCCGCCAAAATAGGTTTGACCACCTCTAAAGCGTCTGCGACGGCATCCTGGTTGAGCGTGAACGCCATCTGCTGGCGGCTGCCGTCGCCCGGCACGCCTTGGATAATCATATCCACACTGATGTTCGCTTCGCCCAAGGCGCTAAAGACCTTCGCCGCGACGCCGGGCGCGTCCTCGACGCCCGCGAGGTAAATGCGGGCGTGGGAGCGGTCCAAGGCGACGCCCGTGACGGGTTTGTCGGTTTTCATGCGGTTCTCCCCTTCGGTGACGCCTAGATGAGTGACGATGGTGCCGGGGTTATACGAAAAGGACGAGCGCACGTGCACGCGCACGCCGTAGCGCCGCGCGTACCAAACGCTCCTCGGGTGTAAGACCTGAGCGCCCAGCGAGGCGAGTTCCAACATCTCTTCGTAGTCGATGATGTCTAACTTCTTTGCGCTCGGGACGAGATGCGGGTCCGTCGTGTAGACGCCTTCGGTGTCGGTATAGATGTCGCAGGTGTCCGCCCCCAGAGCGGCGGCGACAGCGACCGCCGTCGTATCCGAGCCGCCCCGCCCGAGCGTGGTGATGTTGAGCGCCGCGTCCACCCCTTGAAAGCCCGCGATGACCGCGACGTCGTCCGTCTCGAAGGCGTCCAAAATCCGCGCCGGGTTCACCTCGATGATGCGCGCCCCGCCGCTGAACTCGTCCGTCAAGAAGCCTGCTTGCTGCCCCGTAAACGAGCGCGCCCTGACGCCCAACTTGTGCAGCGCCATACTGAGGAGCGCCGTAGACTGCTGCTCGCCCGTCGCCATCAAAACGTCCAACTCGCGGCGGCTCGGGCGGGGCGTAACCTCTTTCGCTAGCGACACGAGGCGGTCCGTGGTGCGCCCCATCGCCGAGACCGTTACAGCGACCTTATGCCCCTCGTTCACCGCCCTCGCGACTCGAGCCGCCACCTTGCCAATTCGTTCGACGTCGCCCACCGAGGTGCCGCCGTATTTTTGGACTACAATATTGTTCACGCTAATGCTGAGCCTCCTTCATTCACAAGAGAAGAGGATACCGAAGATGAGAGGGAAGCTCAACGGGTTTCTTTAACTTCGCCCTCTCGCTTCTTAAAGTGAGGAAAAATAGCGACAAGTCTTGAATGGGTATGCTGTTTTTTCAACTCTGTAACATCGTTCAAAATACTTAGGTAGACGTTTAGATTCGCGTCATCCAAATCGGGAAATGCTTCGTGAATCAAAACGACCCGTAATTCCGCTATCCAAAATGTAGAACTGAGGGGCATAGAACTGAGGCAGTCATAAAGCGCGTCCCAATTCTCTCCGAAGTAGCTCGGAAAATCAAGCGCTTTGGAGAGATAGTTCAGCAAAGCGCGTTTGTTCAACCCCTCTGGGATACGCACTAAAAAATCATCCTGCTTTATGTAGCGTTCAGGGCTACCAGAGAAAATCAATCCGCTAAACCTCTTCATCTCAGCGCTTGTTGCGGACGACCTCTCGCAACTCGAGCGTCAGCACCTGCACCGCTAACCCCGGCGAAGCGTATGAGGCGAGCGCATTTTCGCACCGCTCCAGGGCGATGAGCGAGGAGGCGTAAGCGCCTGGCGAGAGGTCACTCAGGCGAGCGCGGAGCAGTTCGGGGACGCTAAAGCGTGTCTCGCCAGACCAGGCTTTTTCTAAAGCGTCGGCTTTCTCGAGCGCTTCCTCTAACCCTTTCTCCAACGCCAAAACGTAGCTATTGATAAGCTCGACGAGCGTCGCGAACTCGTCGGGGTGCTCGGCTGCGCTCAAGAGGTCACCCGCGCGTCCGAGCCTCGCTGCCGGGTGCGGCGTCGGTGATTCTAGCGAAGAGACGTCCACCGTCCCGAAGCGCACGGGCGTGCTGCGCGACGCGATGGTCGGTAAGACCGCTTGTGGACTCGGCGCGATCAGGATGATCACGGCGTATGAGGGCGGCTCCTCTAAAAACTTCAGAAAGGCGTTGGCGGCTTGCGGGTTGAGCGTCTCGGCGCGGTCGATGACGCCGACACGCCGCCGGAAGCGGGGGCGGGTCTCCAACCAGGGTCCGAGCGGGTTGGGGTTGCCGCCCTCTCGCTTGACGAGGTCGTCGATGCGGAACTGCACGTTCCGGCTCCGCTTGCCTGTTTTCGTCGTCGTCTCGGGCGCGATTTCGCGGTAGTCGGGGTGACCACTCTCAAAGAGGCGGCAGCTAGGGCAGTGTCCGCACGGCTCGTCGCCTCTATGCTCACAGTTCAAGAGCGCGGCGTACCACCTCGCGACGCGCCGCCGCCCGACGCTCGGCGGACCGACGAAGAGGAGCGTGTGGGTGTCCAAGCGGCGCAGGACCTCTTTCGCCGCACCGTGACCGAGGAAGCTGAGGGTGTTTGTCGTTTCGCTGCCTACTCGTATGATTGACCTCTTGAACGTTGTTGAGATGGTGTCACGCGGATATAGCTTCGGCGCGTGCTTTGAGTCATGCTTTCCGCAGTGAGAGCGTCTAGGACCCGGTGCAGTCGCGTGGTTACGAAGTTTTGTGAAGCAAACGCTCCCGCTGGACCTGCTAACTTTAACCAGATGTTACCTGCTAACTTTACGACCAGATGCTACCTGCTAGCTTAACCAGATGCTACCTGCTAGCTTAACCAGATGCTACCTGCTAGCTTAACCAGATGCTACCTGCTTAGTGACCTAGCTCGAGCCTCGTTCCCAACCGCTCGTCATAGCCCGCCTCGCGCACTTGCCGCTGCACCTTGATGATGTCGAAATCCACCCGGAATACCTCCAAGGTCCTCGCCTCGCTGTCCAAAACCGCGTAGCTCGCCAAGGGCACGCCGTCGCGCGGCTGTCCGACGGAGCCGGGGTTGAAGAGCACCTGGGCGTTGGGGGGTATCCGGTAAACCGACCCCTCGTTGCGAAAGGGCACCGCGCGCCACATCTCCTTGCCGCCCACCTTTACGCAGACGTAGGCGACGGGCACGTGCGTGTGACCGAACAGCAGGAGGTCGCGCTGCATCTTAGGGAAGTTCTTCTGCGCTTTGGGCAAATTCGAGAGGTACGCCCACTGCTCCGTCAGGGAGCCGTGCGTGGCTTCCCAATGTTCGGATAAAACGTGGTCTTGAAAAGAATTGATGTACGCGACGCTCTCTTCCGAAAGGGCTTGCGCGTGCTTACTCACTACCTCCGCGACGAGGCTGCGCGAGCGGAAATGGCTCTCGCCGCGCTCGCCTACGTCGCTCAAGAGCATCGCGTCGTGGTTGCCGAGAATCGTCACCTTGGGGTTCAAGTCGCGAAGCAGTGACACGCTCTGCTCGGGTGCGGGGTAGTAGCCGACGATGTCGCCCAAAAAGATAGCGTCGTCCCAGCGGCGCGTAGAAGCGTGGCGCAGCACCGCTTCAAAAGCGACGATGTTGGCGTGGATATCGCTGAGGACGAGGGTGCGCATAGACGCCATGCTATCACCCTGAAGCGGCTGCGCGGTGAGGTGTGAAAAAAAGCGCTAGAGAAAGTGGCGGTAGTGTGGGGTTGCCAGTAGTTAGAATCCGGCGTTTCTACCGACTGCCGAATTCTGACTACCTTCTGCTAACAACTCACGCTATCTCCGCAAATCTTGTCTCCATTGACCTTCAGCGGTTCCACAACGTGTTGAGATGGATGAGCGCAGGTCTCTGTCCGCAAGGACTAGCGGAACTTCATCTCCGAGAGTGGGTGCGCATCAATGTTCTCTACAGTGAGAGTGTTTCAGACCAGATGATACCTGCTATCAATGTGAAATTCTTCAATGCACCTTAAATAGGTCACGGTACATTGAAACCATGACACGCTTTTACCCCCTGCTCGCTTTTTATCTACTGAGCGCCCTGCTCCTCAGCGCGTGCGCGCCCGCGCCCGAGGTAGGGCGCGTCGAGGTGGCGCAACTCGCCAACGCGCCCTCCTTTTATCCGCAAGAGACCGGCGCAACCTGGACGTATCTGCCCGCTGGTAGCTCGCTAGACGCCGTGCCCGCGTTTCAGCAAGTCGAAGGTCCAACGCTCATCGGTGGTGAACGTTGGATCGCTTGGCGTCTGGTCGGGCGCGGTCTCAACGTGCGCTCCTTTAAGCAGTACCGCGCCGAGGGGGTCTTCGTGCTGCGCGAGGTGCGCCCCGGCACACAGCTCACCTTTGACCCGCCCTTGCAAGAACTGCCCGCGCAAAACGCGCTCCGCGTCGGCGCGAGCTGGGGCGGCGAGTCGAGCGCCAGCATTTACTACCCCGACGCGCCGCCCGAGAGCCAGCGCGAAACCTTGCGCTTCACCTATACCTATTCGGTGGTGGATAGGCGACAAGTCCGGGTAGAGGCGGGCACCTTCAACGTCTTCGTGATCAACTTGGAGAGCCAGCTTAGCGGCGCGGCGGGTTCTACAGACAGCGAGACCGTGCGCCAAGAAATCTGGTTCGCGCCCTTCGTCGGTGAGGTGCGCACCGAACTCGGTTTCGTCCTGACGGACGCGAACTTTCAACTCGCACAGGCGCGTTAGGCGCTGGGCCTCGAGCCCTCTACAAAGGGATTGGCGGGATAGAGAAGGTAGAGGAATTCTCACCTAAGCTTTCTCCTACCGGGTGCTCAACTACGTCGGTTACGTCGGTATTCGCTCGTAAGAGGTTCGCCCCCGAGTCCGTATCACTGCGCAAGTGCCGCCGTACAAGACGGCTAAAGTCTTCAACGCGAAGACGGCTCATTTAGCCTCAACCGGAGGTCGCCACACATAGCTAGGGCGCGCCTCCCTGATAGGATGACGTATGCACTATAATGTCACTAATTCCTTTCGGTTCTCTTGTTGGAATGCTCGTGTCTGTTCTTGAGCGCGTCAACAGCACGGACGACGTCACAGCGCTCGGGCGCAGCGAACTCCACCAACTCGCGGACGAACTGCGTAGCGAGATTGTGCGGGTGTGTGCGCTGGGCGGGGGGCATCTAGCCTCGAGCTTAGGCGCGGTCGAGCTAACTGTCGCGCTCCACCACCTCTACAACACCGCGCATGACCGCATCGTGTGGGATGTAGGGCATCAGACTTACGGGCACAAGATCATCACAGGGCGCAAAGACCGCATCGACACGATTCGCAAACCGGGCGGTCTGGCGGGCTTCACGACCTCGTCCGAGTCACCGCACGACGCGCTGACCGTCGGTCACGCCAGCACGAGTTTAGCCGCGGCCTTCGGCATGGCGCTCGCCCGCGACGCACGCAAAGACCCCTACAGCGTGCTCGCAGTCATCGGCGACGGCGCGCTTACGGGCGGCGAGGCGTTAGCGGCCTTGAACCAGATCGGGCACGTCAAACCTAAGATGACCATCATCTTGAACGACAACGAGATGTCGATCAGCGAGAACGTCGGGGCGCTCAATAGCTTTATGCGCACCCTGCAGGTGCAGGAGTGGTTCCAGAACGCCGAGGAGACGGGCAAGCGCGCGCTCTCCGGCGTGTGGCAACCCTTAGCCGAGTTCGGCAGCCGCGCCAAGAAGTCCGCGCGCCGCTTTTTCGATCCCGCGAGCGCGAACCCCTTTCACGCGATGGGGCTGCGCTACGTCGGTCCGATTGACGGTCACGACATCGATCAGCTTCTGTACTACTTGGAACACGTCGAAAACTTGCCCGGTCCCACCATGCTCCACATCGTCACCAAAAAGGGCAAGGGCTATAAGATCGCCGAGTCCGATCCGATGTACTGGCACGGTCCACCCAAGTTCGACGCGGTCAACCCGGTCAAGGCGGACAAGGCGTACGGCTGGAGCAACGCCTTTGGCGACGCCGCCACCGAACTCGCGAATAAGGACGACCGCGTCTGGGTGCTCACGCCCGCCATGCGCATCGGCAGCGGTTTGGACCGTTACAGTGAGGCGCACCCGGCGCGCTATCTAGACGTAGGCATCGCCGAAGACGTGTGTGTCACGACGGCGGCGGGTTTGGCGCTGCGCGGCGAAAAGCCTATCATTGCTATCTACAGCACCTTTTTGCAGCGCGGCTACGACCAGGTTATCCACGACGTGTGTTTAGAAAACTTGGACGTGATTTTCGCCATCGACCGCGCCGGGCTCGTCGGCAGCGACGGTATGACGCACCAGGGTGTCTACGACCTCGCCTACTTGCGCGCCCTCCCCAACATGTCCGTCGCGATGCCTAAAGACGCCGCCGAGATGCGCGCCATGTTCAAAGCCGCCCTAAAGCTGGGCGGTCCCAAAGCGATCCGCTGGCCGCGCGGCAAGACCGCCGCCGCGCCAGACGTGGGGATGGACGAATGGCCTGACATTACCTGGGGTAGTTGGGAAAAATTAGAAGAGGGCAAGAGAGCCTACATCCTAGCGCTCGGCCCCACGCTCGGCTACGCGCGGCAAGCCGCCGAAGACCTACCTGATGTGGGCGTCATCAACGCGCGCTTCGTCAAACCCTTTGACGAAGCCATGCTTAGAGAGATCGCCCAAGAAGCGGACGTGCTCATCACCGCCGAGGACCACGTGCGCACGGGTGGGCTCGGCTCAGCGGTGGCGGAGTTTCTCAAAGATGAGCGCTTAGAGGTTGAGCTAATACGTCTGGGCATCCCCGACGAACACGTGCCGCACGGCGATCCGAAAGCGCAACACGAAGAGTATGGTTATGGTCCTAGAGGGATTCGCAGGGTGCTCGAGTCCTACAACTTAGCGCCTAAGCTGCTCGAGGCTTCGGACTAAAGGTTTCGCAAAAAGAGCAAGCAAAGAGGAGAAGAGGTCAGACCTCTTCTCCTCAATCTCTGGAAGGTGGGGTTACTCGAGCAGCTTCTGAAGCTTGTTAGAGTTGAATTTCTCTAAGACCAACTCATCCACATTTAGAACGCCAAAATTGGCTGTACCCGCAGGCGCAAGTTGAATATCAATACCAGTTGCGGGAGGCGTGACGGGTTGAGCGTAAGCGCCTTCAGATTCGTATGTCCCATCGCCATCATAATCTTGAATGGCGACGACTGCATACTGTCCTGCGTTTAGGTTGTCGAGGCTATAGGCTGCGCTCGGTGCTGACGCATTGAGTTCTACAAATACAAGATTTTCACAATCTGGGCTGCTGCCAACGTAGGGACACGCAGCTACAACTGTTCCAAAGACGGGGGTTGCCTGATCGATTGCGAAGACGGTTCCACTGATGCTATTGCCGCCACTGGGAGGGTTAGGAACCGGGGATGGTGTAGGGCTCGGTGAGGGCGTACTCCCACCCACGACTGCCAGCGCGAAATCAATATTGGTTGCTGGCGCGGTGACGGCAGTTGGAGATTCAACGGTAGGATAGCCGCCAAGGTAGTCACCATTATCGGCGTCTCCACCAGAGTTATTTGTATCCTTGTAAGCAAAAACTACGTATGACTGTCCTGCTTGCGCGTCGAGACTATACGCGGCGCTGGAACCTGACTGAGTAACAACTAAACTTACGACATTCGTGCAGTCGGGGGCGTTGTTTACAACGGGACAAGCACCTATTTCGGTACCACCAATATCGCCCCCAGTTGGCGCAGTGACTGTTCCTGAAATGGTGTTGCCACCTGGCTGGTCGATAGGCGTCTGACCGATAGGCGCTGGCGTCGGCTCACTCGAGCCGCAAGCCGCTAACAGCAAAAGAAGAACAAGAAGAGATGAAAACTTCACAAGATGACGGTTTGATTTCATACGTGCCTCCTAGATGAGTGTAACAAAAAAACGTCATGAATGTGACATTTTTCATATGTGAAGTCCTAGCTTAATGAAACCTCTCGTGCTCGCGTAAGGTTGTGCGCGCACTCGAGTCTCCAAACTTGTTACCATGCCCTCATTCCTATGAAAAACCCTCTCTCCCTTTTCTCATCTGGCTCGTCTGAGCCTGCGCCACAAGACGGCAAGCTCGGCACTTTCGGCGGCGTCTTCACCCCCTCCATCCTGACGATTCTGGGCGTCATCATGTACCTGCGCTTCGGCTGGGTAGTCGGCAACGCCGGGCTCATCGGCACGCTCGCCATTGTGACGCTCGCGACGTCCATCACCTTTTTAACGACACTTTCCATCTCGGCGATTGCCACGGACCAGCGCGTGCGCATCGGCGGCGCGTACTATATGATCAGCCGCTCGTTAGGCATCGAGACGGGCGGCGCGGTGGGCATCCCGCTCTACTTCGCGCAGGCGCTGTCGGTTGCGCTCTATACGATCGGCTTCGCGGAGAGTTTAGCGGGCGTGTTTCCCGTTCTGGATCAGCGCATGGTGGGGCTCATCACCACGCTCGGTGTGGCGGCGTTGGCGCTCATCTCGGCGCAGATTGTGATTCGCTCGCAGTACATCATCATGACGGCGATCGCGGTGTCCTTGCTGTCGCTGATTTTCGGTGGACCCGTCGAGCAGTCCAACATCGAGATGTTCGGCGCGTCGGACCGCGTTTCAGAGCCTTTTTGGGTGGTTTTCGCGGTGTTCTTTCCGGCGGTCACGGGCATCATGGCGGGCGTGAACCTCTCGGGCGATCTGCGCAATCCGTCGAAGTCGATTCCCTTGGGCACCTTTGCGGCGGTGGGGGTGGGTTACGTCATCTACATGCTGCTGCCCATCTTGCTGGCGACGCGCGCGGACGCGGTGACGCTCATCGAGGACCCCCTCATCATGCGCAAGATGGCCTTTTGGGGCGACGCCATCCTTTTAGGGGTATGGGGGGCGACGCTCTCGAGCGCCCTGGGCAGCATCTTAGGTGCGCCGCGTGTGCTGCAAGCCCTAGCGCGTGACGGCGTACTGCCGCCTATCCTGCGCTGGCTCGGGCGCGGCAGCGGCGAGTCGGACCAGCCCAGGGTAGGGACGTTCGTCACGCTAGGGGTAGCGCTGGCGGCGGTCTACTTCGGCAACCTCAACCTGATCGCGCCGATTTTGTCCATGTTCTTCCTGACGACGTACGCGGTGCTCAACGTTTCGGCGACGCTGGAGCAGCTTCTCTCGAGCCCCTCGTACCGCCCCAAGTTCCGGGTGCATTGGGGCTGGTCGCTCTTGGGCGCGGTGGGCTGTATCGCGGTCATGCTCCTCATCAACGCGCTCGCGACGGTGATCGCTGCGGTCATCATCGTGGCGATTTTCGTGTGGCTCGAGCGCCGCCAACTCCGCACCGCTTGGGGCGACGTGCGCCAAGGGCTCTGGATGGAGGTGACGAGAGCGGGGCTCCTGAGGCTGCGCAACACACCCGATCCTAAAAACTGGCGTCCGCACCTCTTGGTGCTCTCCGGCGCGCCGACGAAGCGCTGGCACTTAGTTGACCTGGCGATGGCGCTCTCGCACAACCGCGCGCTCGTCACCATCGCGAGCGTGCTGACCGACCGCTCGGTCTCGCCGCAACGCGAGGACTCGCTTGAAAAGACCATCCAAGACTACTTAGAGGAGCGCGGCGTGCAGTCGCTCTTGCGCGTGGTGCGTGCGCCCGATCCCTTTGCAGGCGCGGAGCGGCTCGTCGAATCCTATGGTTTAGGGGCGCTCGTCCCCAACACGGTGCTCATGGGCGACAGCGAAGACCCCGAGCGGCGCGAGCGCTACTGCCAGATGCTCGCGACCTTTCACCAAGCCGAGCGCAACATCGTCATCGTTCACGACAACCCGACTAAGGGTTACGGGCACCGCAAGCGCATCGACGTCTGGTGGGGCGGGCTCAAAGGGAACGGCGGCTTGATGATGACGCTCGCCTACCTCTTGTCCACTAGCCCGAGCTGGCGCGGCGCGGAAATCCGCGTCAAGATGGTGGTAAATTCCGAAAAGGGCGTCGAGGGCGCGAAGCGCAACCTCGACTCGGTGGTGGAGAGCGTCAGGACGGGCGCGCAGACGGACGTCATCCTCTCGAGCGGGCGCACCTTTAACAACATCTTGCGCGAGTCGTCGAGCAACGCGGACCTCATCTTTTTAGGGATGAAGCCGCCCGAAGGGGACGACTACACCTCGTACTACGAAACGCTGCAAGAGCGCGCGGAGAAGCTGCCCACCACCGTGTTCGTCTTGGCAGCGGAGAACTTGGAGTTCGAGGAGATTTTGACGCCGTCTTAAATCCTCGAGCCTTACCGCCTTAGGCTTCTACGCCCACCTCGGTTACGAAAAGGTGAACGAGAAGGTAGAACCTGACGGTGAAGTCACGCTCGAGATTCAAAAACACCTCTTGTGATGAGTCTTTGCTGAGATTGCTGCGATATACAGAACCATCTTCTCAGAGTAATTCGACTACACTACATTCGTGAACGTTCAAATATTCGGCACTAAAAAGTCGCAAGACACCAAAAAAGCCCTCCGTTTCTTCAAAGAGCGGGGCGTCAAGCCGCAGTTTGTAGACCTCAAAGAGCGCGAGATTGCGCTGGGCGAGTTGAAGCGGTTTGTGCAGAAGGCGGGGCTAGGCGCGCTCATAGATACAAAGAGCAAAGCGTACGAGAAGGCGGGTTTAGCGTACATGCGTATGGGCGACGAGGCGATGATGGACAAGCTTATCCAAGACCCCGCGCTGATGGTGCAGCCGCTCGTGAGAAGTGGCGATACGCTCACGGTGGGCTGGGACGAAGCCGCGTGGCGCGAAGCGTACGAGGCGCAGAAGCACTAGTGCGGGTTCTTTTCATCGGCGATATTTTTGGAAACCCTGGCTTAGAGGTCTTAGAGGCGTATTTAGAGCGCTTCAAAGACGAGTACGACCTCATCATCGCGAACGGGGAAAACGCGGCGGGCGGCTTCGGTCTCACGCGCAAAACCTTTGAGCGCATCACGGGCGCGGGCGTGGACGTGGTGACGCTCGGCAACCACACCTGGGACAAGGAAGAGGTCATGGCGCTCTTGGAGGAGACGCCGCGCCTCATTCGCCCAATGAACTACACCTCTGGTGCGCCCGGCTTGGGCTATACGAGCGTGGCGGCGAGAACGGGCGAGCGCGTCACGGTGGCGCAGGCGATGGGGCGCATTTTTATGCCACCCACGGACAACCCTTTCGCCGCGCTGGACGCCCTCGCCGATGAGGTGGAGGGGACGCTCATCGTAGACGTTCACGCCGAAGCGACCTCTGAGAAGCGGGCGCTAGGGCACCTTTTGGCGGGACGCGCGGCGGCGGTTTTAGGCACGCATACGCACGTGCAGACCGCCGACGAGATGATCAAGAAGGGGACGGCGTACATCACCGACGTGGGCATGACGGGCGTGTTCGACTCCGCTATAGGGTTGCGCTTCGATGAGGTGGTCTACCGCTTCCGCACGGGCTTGCCCAAGCGCTACAAACCTGCGGACAAGCCGGGGACGCTCTGCGCGGTAGCGCTGGAACTCGAGGCGGGCAAAGCGGTAGGGATTGAACGTATCCAGTGGACGCAAGAGGTGTGAGGGGGCAGAAGTAAGAAGGTAGACGCTCTTTCCGCTAAAGATTTGTTTTCACGTACTGTTCGTGTCATAGTTAACAAAGTAACGCTTAGAGGGCGACGTTTTGCATATCTATACACCCTAGCATTACATCTGTCAGTTTGTTTGACGACCAATGTTTTCCTAAAACTGTTTTTGCTGAGAGAGGATGGCGTATGCGTGACCCTGCGGTCGAAGATAGAGCGGTTCAAGACGGGATGGATGATCGGTTCGTTCAAGACGAGGGGACGGGCGAGCGCGCTGACGTCTACGAACGCGCCTTTGCGCAACTCAGGGCGGACGTAGACTTTTTGGGGCGCTCCTTGGGCGAAGTCTTGAAAGAGCAAGAGGGCGAGCCCCTCTACGCCTTGGTCGAAGAGGTGCGCACGCTCACCAAGGAGTTGCGCGCGGACCCTGACGCTGAAGAGTTGCGTGAAACGCTCAAGGCGCGGCTTTCGGAGCTTAGCTTAGACGAGGCGGAGAAGCTCCTACGGGCCTTTACCAGTTACTTCCAACTCATTAACTTAGCCGAGGAGATTCACCGCGTCCGCGTCAACCGCCTGCGTGAGGGCGAAGCGACGATCGACGCGCCCCGCAAGGAGTCGGTGGCGGCGGCGGTCAAATCGCTCAAGGACCAGGGCTGGACGCAGCGCGAGGCGCGGCGCTTCATCGAGGCGCTCGACATCCAGCCCACCATCACGGCGCATCCCACCGAGGTCAAGCGCTACACCGTGCGGCTCAAGTTGGAGCGCGTCGCCTCGGCGCTGCGTCAACTCAGCGAGCGCGACCTCTCGCCGCAGGCGCGCGCCATCCGCGAGAGGGAGATCGTTGCCGAGATCGCCACCTTGTGGCAAACGCGCGAACTCGTCACCCAGAAGCCGAGCGTATTAGATGAGGTCAAGTCGGCGCTCTACTACTTTCGGCGCTCGCTTTTAGAGAGCGTGCCGAGGCTCCTGCTCGAGCTGGAGGGCGCTTTAACGCGCTACTACGGCTCAGAGGGCAATGGCGGCGCAGAGCAAGCGACGCCCCTGCCGCCCGTCATCAAGTTCCGCTCCTGGATAGGCGGTGACCGCGACGGCAACCCGTTCGTCACGCCCGAGGTGATGGAGGAGGCGTATGGTCTCCAGTCTAGCGTCGCGCTGACGCGCTACCTAGACGACGTAGACGGGCTTATCCAGCGGCTCTCGCAGTGGGGCGACAGGGTCCCGCTTACGGACGACTTCGAGGAGGAGCAAAAGAGGTTAGAGCAGGTCCGCCCTAAGCTCACCCGTTTCGGGGGTGAGCCCTACCGCCTCAAGCTCTCCGAGACGCACCGCAAACTTCAAGCCGCTTTGGAGGGCGCGAAAACGTCGGAGGCGCAGTCGGAAGCGGGGCGAGACTACCTGGAGGATTTGGCGCTCGTCGAGCGCACGCTCCGAGCGGGTAGGGGTGAACGCGCGGCGGAGGCGTTCGTGCGCCCAGCGCGTTACCGCGCGAGCGTGTTCGGCGCTCACCTAGCGACGCTGGACCTGCGCGAGCACTCGGGGATGCACGAAGCGGCGGTGGCGGACCTCTTGCGTCACGCAGGCGCGTGCAGCGACTACGCCGCGCTGGACGAAGAGGAGAAGGTGGCGCTCTTGGCGCGCGAACTCGCGTCGCCGCGCCCTTTCGCCGCGCCCGGCAGCGATTTAGAGGACGAGACCGTGCGCGCGCTGACCTTTTTGGAGACGTACAAAAAGATGGGGCGGCGCTACGGAGACGACGTGACCAGCAGCTACATCATCTCGATGACGGCGGGCGTCTCCGATATCTTAGAGCCGCTCATCTTAGCGAAGCAGGCGGGCGTGACGCACCTCGACATCACGCCGCTCTTCGAAACCGTAACCGATTTGGAGAACGCGCCGGACATCTTGACCCGGCTTTTCAGCTTGGACGTCTATAGGGAGCACCTCGAGCGCCGAGGCGTGCAAGAGGTGATGATCGGTTACTCCGACTCGAACAAGGACGCGGGCTTTCTGGCGGCGAACTGGGCGCTCTACGAGGCGCAAGAGCGCGTCGCCGAGGTGTGCCGAAGCGCGAACGTGCCGCTGCGCCTCTTCCACGGGCGCGGCACCTCGATCGGGCGCGGCGGCGGTCCGGCGGGGCGCGCCATCCTAGCGCAGCCACCGGGCTCGCTGGGTGGGCGGATGCGCATGACCGAGCAGGGCGAGGCGCTCTCTGACCGCTACGCCAACCCCGACTTAGCGCACCGCCACCTAGAGCAAGTCACGCACGCCTTTATCCTCTCGTCGGCGCGCGACGCTCGCCCCGAGACCCTGCCCGAGGTCAGTTCTCGCCACAGGGAGGCGCTCAGCCGCGCCGCCGGAGCCGCCAAAGCGCACTACCGCGCCTTTTTAGAAGCGCCGGGCTTTTTGGACTTCTACCATCAAGTGACGCCCATCGAGGAGATCAGCCGTTTGGAGGTGGGCTCTCGTCCCGCCCGGCGCAAGGGCGAACGTTCTTTAGAGAGCCTCCGCGCCATCCCCTGGGTTTTTTCCTGGACGCAGTGCCGCGCCAACTTGCCGGGCTGGTACGGCTTAGGGACGGGCTTAGCTGAGCTAGACGACGCGCTCCTTAAAGAGATGTATGAGTCGTGGCCCTTCTTCAGGACCGTCATCGACTTCGCGCAGATGAGCCTCGCGAAAGCGGACATGGGCATTTTCGAGTCGTACTTGGTGCTCATCCCGGATGAACTGAGAGAACGCTTCTGGTCCAAGATCAAAGAGGAGTACGCGCGCTCCGTAGACGCTGTGAGCCGCGCGACGGGCGCGTCCCTACTGGATCACGATCCAACCCTGCGGCGCGGCATCGAACTGCGCAACCCCTACGTCGATCCCATCTCCTACCTGCAAGTCGAACTCTTAAAGCGGCTGCGCGGCTCGCCTGAGGACGCCCCCGAAAGAGACCCGCTCGACTACTCCGTGCGCGTGAGCCTCTTAGGAGTCTCGGCGGGGATGCGCAACACGGGCTAGGTTAGTCGAACGAGTCGAACGCTGGCAAACCACGTGTATTGCCTGCTTGCAAAGCCGCCACCTCTTCGTGGTTGAGGCGCTCCAGCCATACGCTTAAAGAGGCGTTTTGGGTGGGCTCGAGCATGTCCAGGTGAGGGTAGTAAAGTTCGTGGTTCGGTAAGTTGCTTTCGGCGCGGAGAGTGTAGTGCAGGCGCTTCCCCGCCTCCACCGAAAGCTCGGTGGGCGTCACGCCGACGCGCGCGCCGTCCACGTAGAGCGTCGCGCCCGCAGGGTCACTCTGGAACGAGAGGCGGACTTGGGGCTTAGCTGGGTGAGGGCTGATGAGCGCCGGTCTGGGGCTCGGCTTAGGACTCGGCGCTAGGCGTTCGGCACGCTGAGGGGGTTGGGCGGGCGCACGTTCGACTAACCTCTTCGCGGGCGGCGTGGCTATCGGCGGAGTCGCTACAGGAGACGCACTCGCCGCCGCGCCCAAGTCGGCACCTCTAGCGGGTGAGGGTAGCGCGGCGACGCTGACCTTGCGGGTCACGGTTTCCTTAGGACCTTGTCGGGTTGCGCCCAGTAGCGGGGGCGGCGCAACGACGAGGTGTGCGTCGCCCTGGGTGTACTCGGTGAGCGGGGGCAGCAGGCGGGTTTCGTCTTGCGGTTCAGTTTCAGGGTAGGTAAGAGGTGGAGCGGAGAACAATGTCTGAACGGTAGGGCTGTTGTAGGCCAAGCCGAGCCCGAGCAAGCCGAGCGTGAGAACGCTCAGCCTCACGGCGCGGCGGCGCAAGCGCGCCTTTTCAGGGCGGTAGGGCGCGCGTTCGCGGCGCGCCTCAAACGTCGACCAAAGACCGTAAGCGGCGAAGTAAACGAGAATGATGACGAGCCACTCGAGTAGTTGCATACCCTCAGCCTAACGCGCAAAAACGTGAGGAATACCTCGTTCGTCACGAACGAACCTTCATTTTCGTCCAGTTCGAGCGGACGTGAAGGGATTGTAAAGCTCGAGCGTTGCGACAGGCGTCCAGCCAGAATCCGTACGCACGCCTCGACAAGAGGTGACGAGCAGAGTGTAAGCTTAGAGGGGGCAAAACGCATATAATAGCACTTCCAAAACATACTGAGATAAACGAACGCAAATCTCATTGCGCAGCAATAGCGGGACTTCATCTCAGAATGTGTGTGCTAAACGATGTTCTCAAAAGTGGCAGTATCTCAGACCAGATGATTGAGCGAAGCTATACGAAGTAACCTGCTATAAGGAGCGACGCATGAGCGCGATTTCAGCGACTAATCTGACCAAACGCTACGGGCGCAAAGCCGCTGTGGAGGGCATGAGCTTCGACATCAATGAGGGGGAGATCGTCGGCTTTTTGGGACCCAACGGCGCGGGCAAGACGACGACGCTGCGGATGCTCGCCGGGCTGATCCGCCCGACGAGCGGCAGCTCGAAGATACTGGACCAGCCTGCCCCCGGACCGAGCCTCTTGGAGGTCGGCACGATGATCGAGGAGCCGAGCTTTTACCCCTACTTGACCGGCAGGGCGAACCTCAAGCACGCCTCGCTCTTGCACGGCGGCGTGCCCGAGAAGCGCATCGACGAGGTGATGAAGTTCGTGCGCATGGAGAACGCCGCCGACAAAAAGCTCTCCGCCTACTCCCAGGGGATGCGGCAGCGCTTAGGCTTGGCGCGCGCGCTCCTGTGGAAACCCAAGGTGATGCTCCTGGATGAGCCTACGAACGGCTTGGACCCTGTTGGCATTGCGGAAATCCGCGAGAACTTGAGAGCCACCGCGCAGGAGGGGGTGACGATCCTCATCTCGAGCCACATCTTAGCCGAGATCGAAAAATTAGTGGAGCGCGTATTAGTCGTAGAGAGAGGCAAGCTCCTCTTCGACGGACCCTTGCAGCGTCTCACCAAGCGACTGGACGAGCCGCAGGCGAGCTACGAGCTTCAGGCAACCGACCAAGAGGTCTTGAAGTCAGCCTTGCAAAAGTTCGGTTACTCGGTGCAGGACGTTGAAGGGGAGAGGTTGGAGACCGTCGTCCCCCTCGAGGACGCCCCCAAACTCCTCTCGCGCCTAGCCGCCGAAGGGGTGGACGTCTTAGAGGCGCGGCGCGAGGTGGACAGCCTAGAGGACGCCTACCTCAAACTGCTCAAAGAGGACGGAAGACCGCAGTGAGGGTTAGCGTTGAGTTTTCACGGATTCCATTGTTACGGCAGCGTCTTAGTAATATAGAATTGAGAATACAGAACACAGTATCCCGGTCTCATAGCGCCCAAGGTTGGAGACCTCTTCTCTATTCTTCCTTCTCCATTCTCCATTCTGTCCCGAAGGGACCCCTATGAACGGCCTAACCAACGTCATCCGCGCCGAACTCTTCAAAGCGGTGCGCAAACGCCGCACGTACCTCATGGTGGGGCTCATGTGGCTCTTGGTGCCCGCGCTGCTGCTCCTCATCGGCTGGATTTTGCAGAGCCGGGTGGCGGGCTCGTTCGCTGACGAAGCGGTGAGCGTCCGCGAGATCGTCCAACTCGTCGCCTCGCCCGTCGCCATCACCCGCAACAACCTCTTACTCTTGGGGCTCCTCTCGCCGAGCTTGCTCATCATCGTGATCGCCCTTCTGGCCGCCCTCTTCATCGGTGAGGAGCGCTCGCAGAACATGTGGAAGACGGTCTTGACCGCGCAGCCGAGCCGCTTAACTGTGCTCACAGGCAAACTCGTCGCCGCGATGATCGTCTTCGGCGTGCTCCTGCTCGGCAGCTACCTCAGCGGGCTGCTCTTCGGGGGCGTCGGGATGCTCTTTTTACCGACCTCGTTCGGGGCGGACTGGTTGGGGCTCGCCGGGCTCTACGCACTGCAGTGGGTCTTCGGGCTCACGGCGATGCTCTTCGCCTTTTTGATGATCTGGCTGCTGCGCAACTTGCCTCTTGGCATCGTCAGCATCTTCTTTTTGCCCGCGCTTTTAGAGGGGGCATATAGCTTTTACAGCGTCGTCGTCGGCTTCGACCGCATCAACCGCTTCAACGCGGCGCTAGAGGCGTTGCAGATTCAAAACACCATCCGAGACTTGCCCCGCTACTTCTTCTCGACGAACCTCTACGCGCCCTCCATGCAGCCCCTAAGCGAGTTCGCTGAGGTGTTCGGACAGGACGCGATAGGCGATATCGGCGGGCCGCTGGCTGACTTCTTGACGGTGGACCTCACGCGCTCAGCGGTGGTGATGGCGGTCTACGCGCTTATCTTCGCTGGCATTTTGGTGTGGAGCTTCACGCGGCAGGACGTTGCGTAGAGAGCAACGAGCAACGAGCAATGAGTTTTTGTCTTCCACTCATTGCTCATTGCTTTCATTTAGCGGTTCCGCAACATCCTGAGACAGAGTGTCGCTCATGTAGTTTTCGTTCTGCGAAGGGTGGCATCACTGAATGTGCGTGGTAGTTACGCAGTTTTCGCGAAGCGAAACATCATTTTATAAAGTGTGAGTGTCTATGACCAGATGAAGTCGCGTGGTCCCGCTGTCGCGCGTGGTGCGCTCCCGCTAGCCGCTAGACCTGCTATATTCGCCTATGCCCCAGCCGTCTCTGTCTTCAGAGCCGAAGTTTAAGCAGTCCTCGAGCTGGCTCGACACCCTGCTCCTCTACGCCGCCGTTGTCGCGGCGTTTATCGCCATGTACACGCCGCAGGCGGTCTTGCCCGTCATCGCTCGCGACCTCTCGGCGAGCCCCAGCGCCGTGAGTTTGACGGTGAGCTTGCTGATCTTTGGCATTGCGGGCGCGTCGCTCGTGACGGGGCCGCTCTCGGACCGCGTCGGGCGCAAGCCGATGCTGGTGGGCTGCACGCTCCTCTTGAGCGTTCCCTCCCTCCTGTGCGCCTTCGCGCCGAACCTGGGCGTGCTCCTCGTATGGCGCTTTTTGCAGGGCTGCCTCGTCCCCGGCATCACGGCGGTGACGGTCACGTATCTCACCGAGGAGTTCGAGCGCGGGCGCTCGTCGGCGCTCATCGGCGGCTATATCGGCGCGACGGTCTTCGGCGGGCTCGTGAGCCGCGTGCTGAGCGGTTTCGTTACGGACCTCTTCGGCTGGCGCTGGATGTTCGTTCTCAGCGCGGGGGTGGCGCTGCTCGTGGGGTTGCTGTTACTTAGGCTCCAGCCGTCTACGCACTTTCACGCTGCGCCCAAATTCACGCAGGCGTTTAAGGGACTCCTCTCCCACCTCTCCAACCGCCCGATCCTCGGCGGTTTAGGCGTGGGGTTTTGTCTCTTCTTCGCGTTCATCGCGATTTTTACGTACTTGCCATTTTACGTGGAAGCGCCGCCCTTTAACTTCTCGCCCTCAGCGACAGGCCTCATCTACCTCGTCTACGCGGCGGGGTTGCTCTCTTCGCCGCTCTCGGGGCTGCTCACCCAGCGCCTCAGCAGACGCCTCGTGATGGCGCTCGGGATGCTCGTCGCGCTCGCCGCAAACTTCGCGACGCTCGTACCTAATACGCCTTTCCTCGTCGCAGCGCTGCTAATACTCTGCTTCGGCAACTTCGCCACGCAGAGCACCGCCACCTCGTTTGTCGCGACGCAAGCAGACCACGACAGGGGCGGCGCGAACTCGCTCTACCTCTTCACGTACTACATCGGCGGCAGTCTAGGTGCGTTCTTGCCGGGGCTGCTCCTACCGAGCTTCGGGTGGGCCGGGGTTTTAGCGCTCACCTGCACGATGCTCGTGCTGGGCATCACGACGGCGCTACTCTTCTGCCGAGAGTGAACTCAGGGCAGATCGTCTTTTCGGTTTGCGTTCAAGAAGAGGTCCTTGCCGAGAGGACTCAGCTCTCGCCAAGGGACCGTGACCGCGCCCTCTTCCCTCGCTAAGCGGTGTAGGCTCAGGCGCTCAGCCTGTATGTTGTGCGCGACTTTTTCCAGGAGCGAGCGGTGGTAGAGCGCTGCGAGGGGCTGGAACGAATTGCTCGGTCCCTTACCGATAACGACGGGTGCGGCGCTAGAATGTTCGGGGCGGCGCTGCAAGAGGAGTGCCCAGTACGCCGGGGTCAGGAAGGGCATGTCGCACGCAGCGAGCGCTACCCAGTCCGCTTTAGCGAAGTGCAGCGCGGCGTGCAGTCCGCTCAAACTTCCGCCGCCGGGCAAGAGGTCAGCGTAGACGGGCACGCCGAACTCGGGATAGTCGCGGTTGGCGACGATAAAGCGCTCACCGGCACCCGCCAGGCTCTCCAAAGCCCACTGCGCGAGAGGCTTGTCCCGGTAGACGAAGCGAGCTTTGTCCTCGGGCTTGCGCTTGCTGGCGAAGCGGCTCGAGAGCCCCCCCGCCAAGACCACCCCGCTATATCCTGTCATCTTGTTAGTCTACCGTTATGTAGCAGCTAGCATCTGGTCATAAGCGCTCTAAGGTGCTCGAGCTTCTCTGAACACACGTCAGACGGTAGTACTTTACGTGGCTCAAACTCAGCATAGTTGCAACCGCTATAATCAGGATTATGAAGTTACTCAAACGAATCATTGTGGGTCTCCTCGTCGCTGTTGTCGCCCTGGTCGGCGGCGTCGCCCTCTCCATCCCTTTGGGCTGGTGGGTGAGCGGCGACCTAGAAGCGATCACGAACGTGCAAATCTCCAACCCCAACGGTCCCGACATCGCCGCCTTCGTCGCCCGCCCCGAAGGGGAAGGACCCTTCCCCGCGGTCATCATGGTTCACGAGTTTTGGGGGCTGCGTGAGGACATTACGGGCAAAGCCGAAACGCTGGCGCAAGAGGGCTACGTCGTCGTCGCGCCCGACACCTTTAGGGGGCGCAGCACCACCTGGATTCCCACCGCGATCTACCAAACCGTACGTACGCCGCAGGAGCAGATCAATACCGACGTGGACGCCGTCTACACTTGGCTGACCGAGCAGCCTGGCGTCGCTCCCGAACGAGTCGGCATCGTCGGCTTTTGCTACGGCGGCGGGGTGGCGCTCGAGTACAGCTTTCACAACCCCGACATCGCGGCGACGGGCGACTTCTACGGCGACAGAGTGACGGACGTCTCCCGGCTGCGCACCCTGCCCGGACCTGTCTTGGGCGTGTTCGGCGCGGAAGACGGCATGATTTCGGTGGAGAGCGTGCGCGCGTTCGAGGCGGCGCTAGCGGAGGCGAGCGTGCCGCACGAGGTCACGGTTTACGAAAACGTCGGTCACGCCTTTGTGAACGCCTCTGACCCCATCCGCGCAGGCGGCGCGCAAGGGCGCGCGTGGCGGCAGCTTTTGGGATTTCTCTCGAGCAATCTCTAGCTCGAGCCCAACACCTCAGCCGCCACCCGCTTCGCGTCCCGCACGCAGTCGTTCACGCCGACGCCGTAATAGGCGTTGCCTGTGAGGTATAGCCCCGGCTGCGACCTCACCTCTTGCATGATGGTTTTCACCCGGACCCCGTGACCGAGTTCGTACTGCGGGATACCTTTCGCCCAAGGGATGTGCGTGACCATCTCCGGCTCAGCGAAGATACCCAAGCTGACCTCTAAATCTCGTTTGACGCCCCTAAGCATGTCCCCTTCTGACAACTCCGAAAATTCAGGGTCCACGCTCCCGCCCGCGATCACGCGCAGCAAGACCCTTCCTTGGGGCGCTTGACCCGGAAAGATGGATGAGCCGTAGAGCACGCCCAAGGCGCGTAGCCCTTCACCTCTCGGCGCGAGAAAGCCGAAACCCTCTAGCGCGTTCGGTACGTCCGCTCGGTTATAGCCGAGTCCGAAGACCTGCACGTCGGCGTAGGGAATCCTGCCTAGCTCGCTCGCCGCTTCAGGGATGAACTCGAGCAACCCCGCCGTGACGTACGCGGGCGTCGCCAAAACAACCGCGTCAGCCATCAGCGGTTCACCGGAAGAGAGGGTGAGCCTGTACCCTTCGTGGAGAGGCTCGAGCCTCTCCACGCCCACCCCGAGCCGCACCCGTTGACCGAGTGCGTCACCTAACGCGCGGATGAGCCGGTTGACGCCGCCCGAGCGAAAGCTCGTCAAGCGGCTTTTAGGCTTACCCTCGTTTTTCGCCCTCCTCTGCGCCGCCATCATCCCGCGAATCAAGCTGCCGTGCTCCTGCTCCAGAGCTTTGAAACGCGGAAAGAGTGCGTCCAAGCTGAGTTCCCTCGCGTCACCCGAAGTGATTCCCAGCGTAAACGGCTCCGCAAAGACCTCAGCGAACTGCCTTCCGAAATGCCGCTTCAAGAAGTCGTAAACGCTCTCCTCAGTTTCGGCGTGTCTGCCTAAGAGGGGCTCCAACGCCGCCCTCACCTTGCCGATGGGCGTCAAGAGGTCGGACTTGAAAAAGGTTGGCAGCGAAAGAGGGAGCGGTTTGAGTTCGCCATCCTTGTAGAGGAAGCGGTACTTCGCCGCGCCTGCGGCAGGCTCTAACTCGTCCTCTAAACCTAAGTCTCGAGCCAACTCCAGAGTCTCCGTGACGTTCGTCAAAAAGCCGTTCGCCGCCCAGTCCACGGTGTAGCCCTGCGGGGTGCTGACGCCTAGTTTGCCGCCTAGTTGGGGGGATTGCTCGAGCACGGTGATCTCTAAGCCGGGACGTTTAGAGAGGTAGTAGGCCGCTGTGAGCCCGGAGATGCCGCCGCCGACGACTGCGACGCGCGTCACGAAGAGACGACCTCAAATCCTGCGTAGTGAAAGTGTTTGTCAAAGGTGAACACCTGTTTAAGTCCGACGTTGCGCATAAGCGTAAAGGAAGTGCAGTCTGTAAAACTTATCTTCTGATCGGCGTACTTTTCGAATAGGTCTAAACTGATTAGCTCATCTTCGGCAGAAGGGCGCAGAATAGTAAAAGCGTTAGACGCATAAATAGTTTTTGCTTTCGCGGCCGCGAAAGCGTAGCTCGAGCGGCGAGCTAACAGTGTGAGCGTTTCATCCAAGACGAAGTTGCTGGTAAAAAATCTCAGCCTTTTTTGTGCTAGCTGTTGCCACACATGTATAGCTTCTTCGTAGTGCTGGTCACGCTCTAGGTAACGCGCTAAAAGAGCGCCTGTATCTACAAAAATCACTCGTCGTAGAGATACTTATCGTGGTTTGCAGCGAGGTCAGCGGGCACATCTCCAGCGAAGGTTTCGTGATCGTCAAAAAAAGGGTCTCGCTTTACATCTGGCGCACTTTCGACTTTGGCTCGTAGAGACTGGCGAATTAGTTCATTTAACGAAACACCCTCTTCTCGAGCTAAGATTTCGGCTCGAGCTTTAAGCTCCGTGGGCAGGGTGACTTCTACAGGTTCCATAGTAGCTTCATCATAGCGCAGAGCCGTGAGAAGCTGTTTGATCCGAAAGGTGCTGAGCTTAACTTCTCATCAGATTTGACTTTTGCTCACAAATCACATATGCTCATAGCTGGCGCGAGGATTCGCTTACATCTTAACTCTTCAGTGGATACTGAAAGAGAGAAAGAGAAAATGATGAAAGAAGTTTCTGTTCGCACTTTTTCTGCCCGTAGATTTCCAGACCCCTACAAAAGCGATAGCAGGGCCAATAACGATAGGTCCGAAATTGAGCATCATGTCCTGATTTGTGATGCTAGCAGTCTTACTGACGATATTCCTCTCGATCCAAATCCTCGAGACCAAAAGACTAACAAGACGTTATATAAAGAAGTTCGAAAAAGTCTGATTGACAGCAGCGACTTAACCTTTCACCTAAAAAATAAGGGAATTACCATTCTTGCTCAGAAGGTCAAGCCTGATGCAAATAAATCGGCCGTTACTATAACTTTTGGCGACGGAGATGGAATAGTTGATGGTGGTCACACTTACACCATCATTAAAGAAAATAGAGATGAAATACCTAAAGGTCAATATGTGAAACTCGAGGTGCTAACTGGTGCACCTCAGTTTTTAGTTGAGTCAATTGCTCAAGGACTGAATACCTCTGTGCAGGTTTCGCCGATGTCGTTAGATAACCTAAGTAACAAATTTGCTTGGATTAAGGATGAGTTGGCGCATACTCCTTACCGTGAGGAAATTGCCTATAAAGACAATGCTCCGGGAAGCTTCACAGTGCGAGACATTATTGCACTGCTTACCCTTTTCAATATTGAACTCTTTCCTGAAACGGATTCACGGCATCCTAAGATCGCTTACACAAGTAAGGCAGAGTGCCTACGTAAGTTTGAAGATGAAGACAATGAAAGAAGTTACAGGAAGTTGAGACCAATACTCCGAGATATCTTGGAACTCTATGATTATGTACAGCTTAAAGCGAATGATCTTTACAATAAGAAATACGGCGGCAAAGCGTTGAAATTAGCTTTCTTCCAAACACGGCAAAGAGGTCAATATCGATACATCTTTACCGAAGAAGAAGCAAGTCACCGCATTGCTGATGGCGCATTGTATCCAATATTAGGTGCCTTTCGCTTTCTTGTTGAGGACAAGGATGAATACTTTGCGTGGAAGCTCAACTCATTCGATGAAGTTAAAGCATTTTTCGATAGAGTTGGCGCTGAACTCATTATGGCTACCAAGAGTACTAGTGACTCTAGGGATAGAAATCCCAATGCAATAGGCAAGGATGATACGCATTGGCAGAATTTATACAAAACCGTTGCTCTCGAGCTTCTACTGAAACCAAATTAGGCTCAATATAACTGTAACAAAGTTCCAATTGAAGTCGAACCTCTTAGGCACTCAGAGATTCGACTTCTTGAACAAAATATTCACTATAAAGAACTGTTCCTGAATCGTCACCCGCGCCCCGTCCCCTAAGAAGCGAACCGCGTCCTCAATGCAACACCTGCTCGGCTGATACCTCAAAACTGTGAAGACCTCCAATCCGCCGTGACGTTACCCAGCGCGTCTCCACCTATTCGGCGCTGTATTGACAAGCCTCGCTCACACCCTCTATACTGATGTCTTGCAGAGCGTGGAGCCGTAGTGTAGCGGTTAGCATATCTGCCTGTCACGCAGAAGGTCGCGGGTTCAAATCCCGTCGGCTCCGCCAAGTTGAGCGGCTTTATCTTCGGATGAAGCCGCTTTTATCTGAACATCTTTGCGATGAGGATTGTGGTGGCCCCAGGTCTCGCCCCACCCCTCGCTGCCTCGGCTCGAGTTTACCTTTTTTAGACCGGGAACGCCCTTCCAGAGGCTTTACTTTTCCTATTGAACTGTAACCTCTCCTTAAATACCGCATACCTTGCACTCTTTTCTGAGACTTCTTGCTACCGTAAATACATGGCTAAACTCCCGCTCTTCCCCCTACCTGAGACGGTGGTCTTTCCCGGAATGACGCTGCCGCTCTACATCTTCGAGGAGCGCTACAAGCGGATGGTCAAAGACTGCGTCGAGAGCAACCAGCAGCGGCTCGTCATCGTGCTCGCCAGAGAGAACGTTCCGGTTTTGAGGGATTCTCTGGACGACGCTATCCTACCGGTGACTCACGACATCGGCACCTTTGTCGACATCTTGTCCGTTTCTGAGAATCCTGATGGAAGCTACAACATCCTGACGCACGGTCAAGAACGCTGCCGCATCGAACTCGCGGACCAGCTCGCCGTGACCGAGGCGGACGGCTCGACGCGCTACCTCTACTACAGTGAGGACAAGCCCGAAGCGCTCAGACGCGACGACCCCAACGTCGAGCGCGTGAGCGCCTGGGACACGCTCGACACCTTCCGCAGCTACGCGCAGACCTTTTTCGCCTTCGACGCTCTGAAGCAGATCGAGGAGGCCCTGCCCGACGACCTCTTGTACCAAGCCTCTTTTATCTGCGCCAACATGCGCGTCCCCTCGCCCGAGCGCCAGCAGCTCTTAGAGGTGGACTCGCTCGTGGGGCGCTTCGAGTTAGCGCAGCGGCTCATGCAAGAGCACTTAGAAGCGCACGACGCGGACAAGGTGTAGGGGATGTCTCCTTCTGAGGTGGACGAGGCCGAAGTAGGACCGTCTGCAGATTCACCCAAAGTGAACCGAGACGGAATAGGGGAGGGGAGCGCTGGTCTCACGCCCGAAGAGGTCGCCAAGCTCCGCTTCCGCTGGGCGGACCTGCCCGAAGTGAGCCGCGACGTTCCCGGCACCGGGGGCAGCGTCCGCCACCTCCCCGAAGACTTCATCGTCACCGAAAGACCTCTCTACCTACCGGACGGGAACGGCTCGCACGCCTACGCCTTGGTTGAAAAACGCAGCCTCACCACGAGAGACTTGGTAGTTGCCTTGCAGCAGGCGGGCTTGGAGGAGAAGCAGATCGGGGTGGCGGGGCTTAAAGACAAGCACGCGCTGACGCGGCAATGGCTGAGCGTGCCGAACCGTTTTGCTGCGGCGTTGGAGGCGTTAGATGAGGTGGCGGGTGTGCGCGTTTTAGAGACCTCGCGCCACAAGAACAAGCTCGGTATAGGTCACTTGCTCGGCAATCACTTTCGGGTGCGGGTGCGGGATGCGTCACCTGTTGCGCCTGACGCGGCGGAGCGGGCGCGGCGGGCACTGAAACGACTTCAAGAAAGCGGCGTCCCCAACTACTTCGGACCGCAGCGCTTCGGACGTTTCGGCAACAACGCGGTGGACGGGCTCAAGCTCGTGCGCGGTGGCTGGGTGCCGGGGGGTCACCGCTTAAAGCGCTTTTTCGTTTCCGCCTTGCAGTCGCAGCTTTTCAACTACGGACTCAAACTGAGACTCGAGCGTGGTCTTTACGGGCGCGTGCTAGCGGGCGACTGGGCGAAGAAGCACGACACGGGCGGCGTTTTTAGGGTGGAGGATGAAGAGGTGGAGAACGCGCGGGCGGCGCGGTTAGAGATCAGCGCGACGCAGCCCCTTTACGGCAAAAAGGTGCGCGTGAGCGGGGGAGAGGCGGGCGCGTTGGAGGAAGAGGTCTTGGCGCACTTCGGGCTGCGCTGGTTGGACTTTCGGAGTCGCAAGGGCTCGAGGCGCATCACCCGCGTTACGCTCAGTGAAGTCGAGGTGGAGCCGACTGAGGACGGTTACTGGGTGTCGTTCTTTCTGCCCAAAGGCTCCTTCGCAACGAACGTGCTGCGCGAGGTGATGAAAGTCGAGGTGGACGAGCCCGTATCCAACCGTGACGCCGAGGAGTAATATTATCCGCTAACCTCTTCCGGTAGCCAGCCCGAAGCGGCGGAGGAGCAGCTCGAGCATGAACATCCCTAAGCCGAGCGCGGCCAGCCAGTGCCAGATGGCGGTGCGCTGTCTCGGCATGTCGGGGGCGTACACGCCCGCCTCTTCGATGACCTCGCCGCCGCTGCGCCCAGACAAATCACGCAACAAGCTCTCCGCGCCGCTCATGTTGAATTCGCCTTTAGGGTCTCTGACTTGGGCCCTAGCCTTGACCTCGCCGCCGCTCGAGACCAGCAGCGTGCCGCCCTCGGCGGGCGTGTCCAAGCGCCCTTCGTAGCGTCCCGGCGCGACTTGCTCCAGGATTTGTTCCGCGCCGTTATAGCGCACCGAGAGCCGCTCGTCGTTGATGTATTCGCCGTCTTTGACGGCGTCCACAACCACATCGAGCCCGCCCCCTTCTGGCGTCACCGTCGCCGAGTACTCCGCCGGGCGCGCCTGCAACCAGCGCGTCAAGGTGCCGAGCACGCCGGGGAGCGCGTTCCAACTTGCAAAGTCACCTGCGAAGGTGTTGAGATCCGTGGTCAGCGCGGCGCTGCGTCCGAGTCCCTGGCGGCTCACCGCCAAGATGGGCTCGCCGTTCGCGCCCTCTAGGATAAGTTCGCCGTCCGGCTTGAGCGAACTCGCGACGTACGCGCCGACAGTCGGTGGCGCACTCAGATTTGGCGCTAGAGGATGGGCGCGGGGCGTCGGGCGCAGCGGGTCTTCGCGCAGTAGCGAGCGGGTGGCGGTCAGCGCCTCGCTCGTGAAAATGCGCGGCAGCGTGCTCACGTCGAGCGCCGCGTAGTAGCGCCCCTCGCCCGCCTCGGCAATGCTCTCCAAGCGGGCGAAGTCCGCGCCGTCGCCGATGGCGATGGCCGAGGTGGTGATGCCGTCCGCCGCGCCCTGCTGCGCCAACGTCGTGAAGTTTAAGCCCGGACTGCTGCTAAAGGGACCGCGCCCGTCGTTGAGCCGCCCGTCCGAGAGGATGATTACGTGCTTAATGGCGGCGTCGCTGTCACGTAACGAGGCGAGCGCATCTTGGTAGGCGGGCTCTAAAACGGTGCCGCCCTGCGTGGGTATGCTCAAAACCGCGTCTAACATCTCCCGCTTGCCCTGCGACGTCGCCTCGCGGAGCCGAAACGCCCACTCCGGCTCGTCGCTAAAGGTGATGAGCCCCAAGAGGTCTTGCTCGTAGGCGAGTTCGACGACGCCGATCGCGCCCTCTTTGGCGAGGTCAATCTTGCTCGGGTTGCCCGTGCTCATCGACTGCGAGCGGTCTAAGACGATGACCATCGCGACGAGGGGCAGCTCGACGTTCGTGCGTAAGTCGGTGTTGACGGGTAGCACGTCCTCGACAGGCGTGCGGTACCACGCGCCGAGCCCGAAGCTCTCGGGTCCGCCCGTCATCATGAGCCCGCCGCCGTCGCTCACAAAGCGCTCTAAAAGGGTGAGTTGCCCCGGCGTGAAGGGCTCCGCGCCCCCCCGCAGCACGATGGCGCTGTAGTTGAGGGGCGTCGTGACGTCGCTCGGCTCGCCGCGCGTCACCGCGAAGCCCTGCGTCTCCAAAAGCGTCGCCGTCGCGGGATCATCAATTACCAAGACGGGCTCCTCCTCGGCGACGGCGATGTTCAGGCGCTGCGTATCGTCCGCAGTGGGCTGAGCGAAGCCCACCTCCAGGCGCGCGTCTACGCTTAAATTTCCCTCTTCGCCGACGGGCAGCGAGAAGCGTAGCGGCGTGCGCCCCGCGTCCACCGAGGCGCGAAGAGGGTCCAGAGCGGTCTCGTTGACGCGCGCCTGGAGCGTCACCTCCGCCGCGCGGTCGCTTTCCACGACGGCGATGACCTCGACGGTCTCGCCGGGGCTCACCTGCTCGGGGGCGAGCAGGCTCACTAAACGCACGTTGCTCTGCTCGGCGGTGCGGTACGTGTCAACCGGAAAGCCGGGCAGGGCGAGCCGCGCGTCGCCGCGCGACTGCGCGCCGTCGCTGATCAGCAGCGCGCGCCCCGCGCCCGAAGCGGCGGCGACTTGGAGCGCGCGCGCGAGGTCCGTCTGCGCGCCCTCAGAGAGGTTTTGGGCGAGGTTTTGCGCGCTCGGTGCGTTCTCGGTGCGCATGGTGTCGCCCGCGAAGGTAAAAATCGTGGGGGGAGCTTCGAGCCGCCCGAAGTCGAACGCCCTGAGCGCCTCTACACCGCGCTCCCCCACGCTCTGTGACACGTCCACGAGCACCGCCACGCGCTCGCTTGGTCTCAGGATAGCGGGCTGCGCCAGCGCGAGTACGAGCAGGGCGAGCGCCCCGTAGCGCCACCCCCACGCCTCCTTGCGCGGCAAGAGGGGCAAGGCGAGCAGCGCGAGCAGCGCCCAGGGTGCATTAAAAAGGATAAAATTCACCTCTTCATGCTAGCAAACCCCGCCCCTTCAGGCACGTCGGCGTGTGACTTTAAGAGGGGCGCGCACCATATGTAGATCGTATGTAGACCGTTTCCTTGACCGATGTATCAGTTAGTAATGTCAAAGTCAGTAGTCAGCGTGGCTGCTTAGGCTGACTTTGTAACGGCTGGTTCGCCGAGTAAAGCGGCTCCATCACCGGCTTGAGCCCATCCGCGCCGTCCACAAAGAGTTGCAGGTGCGGGAAGGGAATTTCGATGCCCGCTTCGTCTAGCGCCTCTTTGCTCGCCTCCAAGATATCCGCGCTGATCTTTGGCTCGATGGCGATGTTACTCGGCTCGATCCAGTAGACCATCATGAGGTTCACAGACGAGTCGCCGAGTTCGACGAGCCGGACGCTCGGCGCGGGCAGACGCATCACGCGCTCGTCCGCCTGAAGAATCGGCATGATGACCTTGCGGGCGTGCTTGGTGGACTCCTTATATGCGATGCCGATAGGGAGGTTGATGCGTAAGGGCCCGCCCGCGCTAAAGTTGATAATGTCTGACGAACCGACGCTCGCGTTGGGAATGTGCGTAACGATGTTATCGCGGGTGACGAGCAGCGTGTTGCGCAAAGTAATCTCTTTGACCTTGCCAACTTGCCCGTTAATTTCGACCCAATCGCCGATGCGAAAGGGACGCTCGACCAGAAGCGTCACGCCTGAAATGAAATTCGATAGCGTGTCTTGCGCTGCGAAGCCCACCGCGATGCCCGCAATGCCCAGAGCCCCCACCGCCGCCACGATGTCCACATCGAACTGCGAGAGGACTGCGGCGACGCCGAACGCGACGAGCACCACCGAGACGACGTTGCGCAGAAGCTGCAAGATCGACTGATCGAGGCTGTAGCGCCCCGTCACGTTGCTGAGCAGTTTCTGCGAGATGATCCAACCCAAATAGAAGAGGAACGCGACTACGGCGGCGCGCGCCGCGTTCGCGGAAAACTGGTTGGGCACGCCGAGTTGCGACATCACCGCTAAACCTCCGAGCACGATCATCATGTAGCGTAGCGCCACCGTGACCGGTCCCGTGATGCTGCTGCTCAAATTGGTGCGCTTTAAGACGAAGCGCAGCCCCGAACGGAGCGCGATATACGCGCCTACGAAAAGTAGAACGAGGAGCGCGGAGACGAGCAGTTGGTTGAGTGCGTCGGCGAGCACGTCCCTCGTCGTCGTGGCCTCTGGGTCAAAGAGTCCGAACGTCTCTACTAGGGAGTCGCGCAGCTCAGTGAAGAGCCAGGAGAAAAAGTCACGTATCTGGGTCATGCGCACCTACTCGAATAAACTGAATTGATATCTTGGCGTCTCAACTGCACATCTCAACTTCACGCCTCAACCGCACGTCTTACCGCCCCGTTCGCTGAGTATAGCACCGCTGCCTGAGGAACTATCTCACTTGCACACGAGGTGTGAGCGTCCTCACAGGCGAAGATTGACGTTTTTTACACGCGCCGCGCCGCGCTGACTCTAGGCTGTCGGTGTGCCCTCGAAACACGCGCCGAGGTGCGACGGTCAGAAAACTGTAAGACTCCATCTCCTAAAGTGATGAACATGAACATTTCACCACCTAGCTACTTAGACGAACACGTGATGGTCTCGGTCAAGGTCAAAGAGGGCGCGCACCTCTTCTTGCTCAAAGCCTTAGCCGTCTGGCACGCCCGCCACGGCGACCTGCTCGACTACGGCTTCGAAAAGGGCAACGCTAAAGCGCGCGAAGGGCTCGGCTGGGCCGTTTTTAGCCCCAACATCACGAGCACCGCCTTAGACGAGCTTCACCTCGTCTTCGATCCCTTCTTCGCCCCTGAGCCCGTGCTGTGGGAGTACGTGCCCGCGTACAGTTCGCTGTAGGAGTTGAAAGGGTCAGGGCTCTAGCCTTACGCTGTCAAGCGGAGGCCCGTATGAAACAGTCCATCGCGCACATAGCCTTAGTCGTCCGAGAGTACGACGAGGCTATCGCTTTTTATACCGAGACACTTCATTTCACACTCCTCGAGGACTCCTACCAGCCCGAACAAGATAAACGCTGGGTTGTGGTAGCTCCGCCGGGCGGGGGTGGCACCACGCTTCTTTTAGCTCGAGCCTCAAAACGCGAACAAGAACCCTTCATCGGCAACCAGTCCGGCGGCAGGGTTTTCTTATTTCTCAGCACCGACGACTTTTGGCGCGACTATAACGAGATGGTCTCGAGAGGGGTTGAGTTCGTGAGAGAACCCGAAGAGGCGGAGTACGGCATGGTTGCAGTATTTAAGGACTTATACGGGAACTTGTGGGACTTGCTCGAGTTTGTTCCTGGACATCCAATGGCGCAAAGAGGTTGAATCAAGCTAGTGCTTTTTAGAATTTTCAATACCGAGCGCGTCGTAGACCTCAGCATCTATCTCTGGTCCCTCTTCAAGAACACCCTCAGCAAAGTCATGGGTCTCCCAAAACTCAGCCTCCTCTTCAGCGGTCATCTTGCTAAAGTCGGGTAACTCGTCGGAAGAGGTGATGAGCGTTCGCTCCATGTCACGGAAATTTTTAACCTTATAGCTCATTTCTTTCTCGAGTATAAACGGTTAAAATTTAGAAGCTATGGACAACAGCGAATCATTCACGTGTCCAGTTTGCGGCTTTTTAACTTTCGACGAACCGCCTGGTAGTTACGACATTTGCTGTGTCTGTGGTTGGGAAGATGACCATGTACAGTTGAGATTTCCAGCTATGCGAGGCGGAGCAAATCGAGGGAGCCTATGCGAATATCAGAAGAAATGGGTTGACGCGATACCACCGAAGGTTAAAGAGACAACCGTTGGCTTCAAAAACTTGACCTTCAAGCGTGACCCACTATGGCGTCCTTAATAATGGTAGAGGAATGCGAACCGACAACGAAAGAACCCCGTACAGGAAGAGATTATTTTGAATCAGCAGCGGAAGACTCACCTCTTTACTACTGGCTCAAATGAAACGCTAACGGCTTACCCAAAAACGTTGGAACATCCACCACAGCAGGTACAATAAAACACGTGGCAACGGTTGAGGAATTGCGCAGCAGACTTAGACGCCCTTTGGAGCGAGAGCTTAGAAATGGCTGTCAAGATTCGGTGGTGGTGGGCGGCTTAGAAAAGCTCGTCGCGACGGTGGGTGCACCCTTTGCCGACGTGCGCAGCGTGATGAACGGCTACGGCAGCCTCACACCGGAGGAGCGCTCGGAGAGGTTGGAGCAGGCCTTGGGGATGTTGGAGGTAGGCGCACAACCGCAGCAGCAAAGTCCAGCGCCCGACCCTTATCCGCCACCTCTTAAAGAGGTGGCTAGAGACTCGAGCGACTCCCTAAGCAGCGACGACTTAGATAAAGACATCGCGGATAAACTCGTAGACTTCGGCGCACAAGCGCCCAAAAAGCTCGCCCCTGTCGGTCTCAAAACCTACCGCGACCTCTTGTACCACTACCCCAAACGCTACGAAGACCGCCGCGTCTTGCCGACCTTCTCCGCCTTGCAAGACGACGAATCCGCTACCGTCTCGGGCATCATCACCGGGCGCAAGGCGACGAAGAGCAAGCGCGGGATGACGGTGGTGCGGGCGTTTCTGGAGGATTCGCTCGGCGCGAAGCTCACGGTGGTTTGGTTCAATCAACCTTGGTTAGAAAAGCAACTCTTCCCCGGTCAAAAGATTATCGTCACAGGTAAGGTCAAGAAAAAAGGGCGCTATATCGACTTAGCAGCGGCGCATCATGAGATTGACGACGAGGGCGAGAGCCTCTCGACGGGGCGCATCGTCGGGCTTTACGGCACGGCGCAGGGGCTGTCACAAGCATATCTGCGCCGCGCGGCGCACCGTTTACTAGACGCATTGACCGTTATCCCTGACCATTTGCCGAAGAGCGTGCTAGAGCGTTACAACCTCATTCCTTTAGACACTGCACTGCGCGAAATCCACCTTCCCACCGGCGAGAAACCTCTTCAAGCTGCGCTCAGACGTTTGAAATTCGACGAGTTTTTGTTTCTCGAGCTGCGTGTCCTCCTAAACCGCGACACAACCCTTTTGGGTAAAAAGTTCAAGGTCCGCAAGAACGATTTGCAGACCTTTGAGGACAGCCTGCCTTTCAAATTCACTAAAGCCCAGAAGCGCGTGCTGGACGAAATCAGCGCCGACATGAAAAACCCTAAACAGATGGCGCGGCTCCTCCAGGGCGATGTGGGCTCGGGGAAAACGGCAGTGGCGGCGGCGGCGATTTACGTGGCAATTCAAAACGGGTATCAAGCCGCGCTCATGGCTCCCACCGAAATCTTAGCGCGGCAGCACTACCTCAACCTGATTCAGTACCTCTACCCGCTGGGCGTCGAGAGCGACCTCTTCATCGGCTCAGCGAGTTTGCGAGAACGTAACGCGGCGCGAGATAGGCTGCGTTCTTCACAGACCGACTTAGCCGTAGGGACGCACGCGCTCATCCAAGAGGGCGTGGACTTTCGCAATCTCGGCTTAGCGGTGATTGACGAGGAGCACCGCTTCGGCGTGGAGCAGCGGCGCAAACTCCTAGGCAACCTCCCCGACGTGCTGGTGATGAGTGCCACTCCAATCCCTCGTAGTTTGGCTTTAACCTACTACGGCGACTTGGAACTCTCCATCATCGACGAACTCCCGCCGGGGCGCAAAGGGGTCAAGACGCGCTTAGTGAACGATTCCAAACGCAGAGAGGTCTACCGCTTCGCCTGGGGCGAGATTCAAAAGGGGCGGCAGGTTTATCTCGTCACACCTTTAATCGAAGAGAGTGAAGCCCTAGACAACATCGTCTCGACCACGCAGATGTTTGAAGACTTGCAACAGATTATGCCGCAAGCCTGCCGCACCGAAATGCTCCACGGCAAGATGACGGGCACCGAAAAGGACGAGATCATGGAACGTTTTCGCCGCCGCGAGTTCGACCTCTTGGTCTCGACCACGGTGATTGAAGTCGGTGTAGATATTCCCAATGCGAGCTTAATGATCGTTGAAAACGCCGAGCGCTTTGGGCTTTCACAGCTTCACCAGCTTCGCGGGCGCGTTGGGCGCGGTGAGTTTGAAAGCTTCTGCGTACTCGTCGCCGGGGACCGCTCCAAAAAGACGCAGCACCGCTTAGGCGTGATTGAGAAACACGCGGACGGGTTCGTGATCGCGGAGAAGGATTTGGAGCTGCGCGGCCCCGGTGAGATTCGCGGGACGCGGCAGTCGGGGATGCCTGACCTTGTTTTAGGAGATTTGGCGCAGGACGGGGACATCATCGAGAAGTCAAGGGAGTTAGCCAAGAAGATGCTCGAGGCTGACCCCAAGTTGGAGGCTCCCTGGGCGCGGCGGCTGCGTGATGAGCTGCGGCGGCGCATCGAGACGGTTGGTTTTAGAGAGGTGATTTAATGAGGCTCCTCTTCCGCTTCGGCATCTTCGCCCTTTTATTCGGTTTCATCGCCGGTCTCATCGCCCGCCGCGCGCTAGGGTTGCAGCGCATCCCCGAAGTGCTGCTCGCGAGCTTGCTTCCCTGGGCGGTTCACCTCATCTACGTCTTGCGCCGCGTTATTTTGATAGATGGTTTCAACGTCGGCGTCGTCCTCATTGCGCTTTTAAGCGTCGGCGTCGCCACTCTGCTTCTCCGCACCGCACCGCGCTTTTACCGACCTCAGCGTGTGCGCGTCGCCGCCGTGCCCGCTATACTCGCTGCACTTTACGGGATCATCTTGCTCGTTTGGTCCTCCACGCTCCCCTTCGCTCTCAGCACAACGCTAGCGTCCGTCGCGTTCGCCTGGGGCACGCTCTTTTTCGGCGCGGCGCTCTGGGCATATGCGCTGCCGTCGCCGAGGTTGCCTAGCTTTACTGATTTGGGACGGAGACGATAAACCAGAGAAAAGAGAAAAGGGCTGAGTAGAAAGAGGTTTTTACTTTTCTCTCAGTCCTTTTCTCTTTCACCTCTTTCTTCCGTTGCAAAGTGAGAGATTTTACCGCGCTGTTGCGGTATCCTGGCTGCATATGGCGTATAGAGTACTCGTAACGGACACCATTCAACTAGGCGATAAAACGTATCCAGACATCGAGGTGGACTACCAAGCGGGCATCTCCCGCGAAGGCCTCTTAGATATCGTTCACGACTACGACGGCATCATCACGCGCAGCCGCACGCAGGTGGACGAGGCGCTTATCAAGGCGGCGAAAAACCTCAAAGTGATCGGGCGGGGCGGCGTTGGGGTAGATAACATCGATTTAGACGCTGCCAGCCGAAGAGGTCTTTTGGTCCTCAACGCGCCCGAAGCGAACAACGTCTCAGCGGCAGAACTCGCGATTGCCTTGATGCTTAGCGCCGCACGAGGGGTGAGCCGCTCGGACAAACTCATTCGCAGCGGCACCTGGGACCGGAAGTTCTTAGGGCGAGAGGTCAAAGGGGCGCGGCTCGGTATTGTGGGGCTCGGGCGTATCGGCTCGCTCGTGGCGCGGCGGGCGCAAGGCTTAGGCATGAGCGTGATGGCGTACGACCCCTACATCTCGCGCCACCGCGCCGACGACCTAAAGATAAAACTCTTTGACAACCTGCAAGAGATGCTCTCTCAGTCGGTTTTTTTAACAGTCCACACGCCTCTTACCGACGAGACGACGGGAATGATCGGCGCGGCGGAACTCGCTTGCTTGCCCGACAAAGCGATTGTGGTGAACGCGGCGCGGGGCGGTATCATTCAAGAAGAGGCGCTCTTAGAAGCGCTCGAGAGCGGCAAGCTCTTCGGCGCAGGCTTGGACGTATACGTTTTAGAGCCCCCTTCGGTTGACCATCCCCTTTTGCAGCGTGACGATGTTGTTTTAACGGCGCACCTAGGCGCGAACACGCAAGAGGCGCAAGCTCGAGTCGGCGCGGAGATTTTGGAGCGCACGGCGTTGGCGCTCCAGGGCGACCTCTCGAGAGGCGTCGTCAACGCACCTGCCTTAGCGCCCGAAGTCGTCGCTGCACTAGGACCGCACCTCAAAGTTGGCGAGGCTTTGGGTAAGATGATCGCCCAACTCGCCAAAGGGCGCGTGCGCGAGCTGCAAATCGAGTTCTCGGGAACCTTTCCAATAGACCCCGATCCGATTGCGGTGGCGGCGACGAAAGGGTATTTAGAACCCATTTTGGACGAGCCGCCCAACTATATCAACGCCTCCGCGATTGCCAAAGAGCGCGACATTCGCGTCTCCAAAGTGACCGCCTCGCGCAGCCGCGGCTACCTGAGTCACGTGATGGTCACGGCGACCTCAAATGGTCACAGCGTCAGCGTCGGCGGCACGGTTTTGGGCACGGACCCGCGCATCGTCTCAGTTGACGGCTTCCCCATCGAACTGCGCCCCGAAGGAACGATGCTGATTTGCACCAACTATGACCGCCCCGGCGCAGTGGGTAAAGTCGGTACGGTTTTAGGCGACGCGGGCGTGAATATTTCGGGGATGCAACTCTCGAGAGTCGGCGAAGACGGCTTAGCCCTGTTCGTTTTGACGCTTGATCAAGCCCCCTCCGAAGAGGTCTTGGATGTGCTGCGGAGCTTGCCGAACGTACTGCGGAGTTTGAGCGTGGTCAGGCTCTGATGTATAAACCCCGCCTCTTAGCCCCCGGTCCCGTCGAAGTCCCACCGCAAGTCCTAGAAGCGTTGGCGCGTCCAATGATCCACCACCGTACGGACGCCTTTAAGCACCTCTTTGTAGAAGTACGGGAGAAGTTAGCGCGACTCGCGCAAGTACCTGGTGAAGACGTGCTGATTCTAGCGGGTAGCGGCACGGCGGGTTTCGAGGCGGGCTTGCTCGCGTCCATACCGCGTGGCAGCAAGTTACTTGGTATCAACGCGGGCAAGTTCGGCGAGCGCTGGGTCAAGCTGGCGCGGCACTTCGGGTATGAGGTGGTGGAGATGGGGCTCGAGTGGGGCCACGTCGCCAATCTTGAAGCGGTCCGCGACCTCTTAAACGAACACCCTGACACCGCCGCCGTGATGACCACGCATTCGGAGACTTCGACGGGTGCACTGCACGATGTTAAAGGAATTGCTCGAGTCATTCACGAAACCACACCCGACGCCCTCTTTCTGGTGGACTGTGTGACGAGCTTAGGCGTGACGGAGCTTAGACCCAAGGAGTGGAACCTAGACGGCATCTTCTCCGGGAGTCAAAAAGGGCTGATGACGCCGCCTGGACTCGCCTTCGCGTGGCTCTCTGAGCGAGCTTGGGCGCGAGGGGGCGACACGCCAACCTTTTACTTAGATTTGCATAAAGAGCGCAAAAGTCAGCAAAAAGGGCAAACGGCGTATACGCCTGCGGTGAGCCTCGTTTACGGACTGAACGTAGCGCTGGATATGCTCTTGGACGAGGGCATCGAAAACGTCTGGGCGCGGCGCGAGCGGATGAATAGGGCGATTATTGAAGCGGCAAAGGTAACAGGTTGCTGCGCCTACGCTGAGCGCGTCAGCCCGGCGGTGGCAGCTTTACGTGCGCCGGAAGAGGTTGCAGCACCTGACATCGTTAAAGGCTTCGCAGCAAGAGGTGTGCGTATCGCAGGCGGTCAAGACCACGCCAAGCCCGTGCTCTTTCGCCCCTCGGTCATGGGCTACGCGGACCCCTATGACGCGGTGACGATTGTGGCGGTTTTAGAGGATGTGTTGCGTGAGTTGGGGCGAGAGGTTGGGTATGGTCAGGCGGTTGGGCGAGCGCTCGAGGTTTTAGGTAGTGCATAGTTGTAATTGATGAAGCTGCTTGAACAAACAGATGAGCACGTTGTTGTCCAACTCGAGTATTCAGAGCGGTTTTACCTCAAAACATCTTTGTCTTACGCCACGATGCCGTTCATCAATGGCATTTCTGCTGAAGAGAAAAAAGAGGTCTTTTCGGGTAGTCGCGGGGCTAAAATCCTTAAAGCGCTGCTTGACCCTGAAGGTAAAGAACGCGCCGCGAAACGAAAAGAGGCGAGGTCCCAAGGAAAGAAGTGGCAGCGTGGCTTAGGTTGGCATGAAGGTTCTTTTACCGTAGCATTCACCTATAAAGACTTACTCAGTATGGAGAGGTTGCTCACCCTGCTTACCGTTAATGACCTCTTCGACTATCACACAGACTCTCACACTGTTGAAGAAGTGAGGAGGGTGCGAGAAAGTATCGTGCAACTTCTCGACGAGGTAAAAAAGAAGTGACCAACCTCTTCCTCATTCGCCACGCAGAGACGCGGCAAGACCCGAGTATTTCCCCGAGTCAGTGGCATCTAACCGAACGCGCTTACGCAGCTTGCGAAGATTTAGCGGAGAGGTTGAGAGAACGTAATCTCAGCCGCATCATCACTAGCGAAGAATTCAAGGCAAAAGAGACAGGACGTGTTCTGGCTGGACACCTCGGCGTCCCCTGGAGCATCGCGCCAAACCTGTACGAACATGAGCGGACGGGCGTTCCTTATTTAGAACAAGAGGTGTGGTTGGAGCGGCTCGAGTCCTTCTTCACTCACCCGGATGACCTCATTCTTGGCAACGAAACAGGAACGCAAGCGCGTCAGCGGTTTGACAAAGCGGTTAGAGAGGTGCTGGAGGATTATCCAAATAAGCCTCTCGCTATCGTCACGCACGCCTCGGTGATGTCGCTCTTCGTGGCGCACTATAACGAGGTGGATGTGTTTTCGTTTTGGCAAAGGTTGAAGATGCCTGATGAGGTTGTGCTTTCACTGCCGGGGTTTGGACTCGAGCCCCCACCCCTCTAAACGCACGCCTTAACTGCTGTACATGCATACAAACACCTGGGAGAAGTCGCTACGCGCTAGGTCGCCCTTGTGGATGACGTAATACAGGTCGCCCGCATCACTCCACTGCATATCGCCTCGACTCTTGACAGTCAATAAGACCAGGTAATCCGCCGGGTCGCCGCCCTGCGCGAGCGCCGCCTCCGTTTGAGGCAGTTCGTGCTGTGAGAAGCCGTAGTCGCCTATAAGGTGATCGAAGCTCGAGCCGACATCCTCCAAGTGGATGTCCATATCATCAAGCGCGTCATCATCTAAGTTATCGTCCGTCAGCCCCGCAGCTTGCAGGGCTTCTCGGAAGAGGTACGTGTTGAGACTGAGCGGGTAGAAAGGGGGCAGTCCTAGGGTCGCTTCAGCCTCGGCGTCGTAACCTGTATAAGCGTATCCCTCGCCGGTAGACGAATAGGCTTCGAAGAAATCTTCGTCCGTCAGCTCGAAGCGCGTACCGCTACGCAACTCGGTAAGCTCAACGTCGCGGTAGAGAACGATTCCTGGTCGGTACCCCTCAGCCTTGTTATAGAGGTCGTGAAAGGTCGAGAGGAAGAAGTAGAGATAGCCCGTGCGCGGCAAGTACTGCTGCAACGGCGCGAGCGCCGCGCAGTCGAGTTGCGCGATAAATTCGTAGGCGTATCCGCCTGTGGGTTGCTCCTCTTGTGTCCACGACGCTTTGAAGCGCGGATACGCCTCGCCCGTAGGCAGGTCGGGTAAGCCGCCGAAGCGGTGAACGCCCAGGCTCGAGTAATCTGTAGGTGTACCCGCCTGGTGAAAACCCACCGCCGCTTGCGCCGTGAGACGTACAAAGGTCTGAATCGCGGGATCAGCTTCTGAGTCGCTGAGCAGCCGCTCGAGCATCGCATCACGTGCGGGGTCATCTACTCCGTAGCGCGCCGGGTCGTAGTCACCGCCGCCGCTCGCGACAGGTTTGGGCGCGAGCCGCTGCCGAATGGCTAGGTCCATCTCGAGGTGCTCTATGCGCTCAATCCCTGCGGGAAGGGTTTCGAGGGGGTTGTTGTTGAGGTTGAGGCGCACGAGTTGTGGGCAGCCCTGTAGCAGAGCCGCAGGTAAAGTTTGGAGCTTGTTGTGTGCTAACTGCAACGTCTCCAAGGCGGGGAGGTCGATGTCTTTTGGTAACGCGGTGAGCTGATTTTGCGAGAGCGTGAGGTATTTGAGCTTGGGAAGCCGCCACAACCCGGCAGGGGTGTCGGTGAGCTGGCACGCACTTATGGCGACGTTCTCGAGGTTCTCCAACGCGCCGACACTTTCGGGTAGATGGCGCAGCTTGCAACCCTGAACGAGCAGCCCACGTAGCTCGCGCAGTTCACCTATCCAATCGGGTAACGCGCGCAAGTTGCCGTATGAATTCAGGTGGCGGTAGGCCAGGCGCAGATACTCTAGCCCGGTAAACTGCCGCACCCAGTCGGGCAACTCGGGAATGTCGACGCGCTCGGTGTCCAGCTTGCGCACGCGCTCAGGCGGCGCGTCAGCGACCTCCTCGAGGCTGGTGTAGCGGTAGTGCTCGAGCACCAAACTGTCCGCGTCTACGGGCACCGTCGCCATCAACTCAAACCTAGGCTGTTTCTTGTAGCTGGCGTACATGCTGCCCGTAAAACGAACCTCATCGCCGCTGAATTCCACCGTGCCGTTAAAGCGCAAGCTGTTGTCAATGCCCTGCACGTCGCAGTATTTGTGTATGTGCGGCTCTTCACCATCCTTGATAGTGAATAGGCCCCTCGGCGCAGTCGGATCGTGCAACACGCCTAATGCGCCGAAGCGCAGTTCGACCCCTCCCGCGCCTTCGTCGCTCGGCTCGGTCCAGTCGTAGAGCAAGCCTGCCTTTTGCGCGGCGCTAAAGTCTGCTTGCAAGAGCTGCGCCCGTAGAGTCACAAGCAGCTCGCCCGTCAGCTCAGCGACCCTAGCGCCGCTAACCTCGGCCGATTCGTCGACGTACCAGCTATACGGGCCGAGCTTAAACATGAACGTTGACCCAACCAAGGGTGTTGCTCAGCGTCGTGTGTCGACTTTGGCAAAGAAAAGTCAACCGATATCGGATAGACGCAGTAGGTTTCGTCAGGGGGTCACGCACTGACGCAGTGTACAACATCGTGGACCTAACGCCCTTACTGGAAAGGCTGCAACAGCTCTGACAATCGCCCCATAAGCTAGCCTATGGAAGAGTCCTCAACATAAATTAAAGCTAAAGCGGATGAAGCTATCGTCCAGTCGCTTAAAAGCGCGAAGGACACGCTCGAGCCACCCCCCCAAGAGGCGGAACGACAAGAAGCCTTCACGGCAGAGGACGAACCTCTTGCCGAAGACCGCGTTACTTTAGACCAGGTGCGCGAACATCCGCATGTGCAGCACTATATTCACGCCGCCAACCGCCACCTCAAACTCCTCGGCTTCACCGAGCACGGCGAACGGCATGTCAATTTGGTGAGCAGCATCGCCAGTAACGTACTCGAGCGCCTCGAGTTTCCCTCAAGGCACGTCGAACTCGCCGCCATCGCGGGGCTTTTAAACGACATCGGCAACGTCGTGAACCGCAGTGCGCACGGGCAGATCGGGGCGCTCATGGCGAAGGATATTTTGCTCGAGCTAAACATGAACATGGGCGAAGTCGCGCTGATTATGGGAGCCATCGGCAACCACGAAGAGGCGAGAGGTCACGCGACGAGCCCGGTGGCGGCGGCGCTCATCTTGGCGGATAAGGCGGATGTGCACCGCTCGAGGGTCCAAGACCCGAACCTAAATCTAGACTTCGACATCCACGATAGGGTCAACTACGCTGTGACGCACTCATTCTTGCATGTGGAGCCAGACGAACGTTGCATCACGTTGGAGTTGGAGATAGATACCGACATCGCTTCGGTCATGGACTACTTCGAAATCTCGTTAGCCCGCATGGTGATGTGCCGCACTGCTTCGGAGTTTTTGGGATGTACCTTTGGGTTGAATGTGAACGGACAGCACCTGATGTAGCTGACACTCTCATGACAAACTTAGCCGCACATTCTAAACTCATGTACTGCGTGGCTCTTCGGAGAGTGACACTTTAGACCGATGCGTTCGGTAGCTGTAGGTGTGGCTAGCCTACCCACGCAGAATTACTAGCAGGTAGCATCTGGTCATAAACGCTCTGAGTGGATAAAGCGTCATCTGAGCAATCACGTTCAGAGATGATAACTGCGTGACACAATCTCTGTAAATATTACGCTATAGCAAATTCCTTCGGTTACAAAGTTTCCCTAAGGGAAGGCTTCGCGCACTCAAGCCGACAGGCTAGCTGGACTTCATCTGACTAAAAACGCTCTCAGTGGATAAAGCATCTTTCAGCAACTACATCTGGGGATGAGGTTCCGTTAAGCTGCGTGACACAATCTCACTAGAAATCGTCTCTTTTACTAGCGAACTAGACCTCTTCCAACCTCACGCCGCATCCTGCAAAAGCTGAAACAACCCCAAAAACCGAAAAATCGCCCCCAACGCACCTACAAAAAGAAGCTGTAGCGCCGCCGCAGCCAGACCTTTAGGCAGCGCCGTCCCCAAAATCGAGGCGTACGCCATTGACACGCAGACGAAGGCGACGCTGAGACCGAAGAGCGCGAGCAGCGAGCCGAAGGCATAGAAAATCGCGCCTACTGTCGCCCCGACGAGCGCCCGCGCGAAGCTGCGGTGCGGCGCGCGGAGGATGACGGCGGCGAGTTGCAACGCGCCTACCGCAATCGCCAGGAAGAAGAGGACGACGAGGAGAAAGAGTTGCGGGCTGAAAGGGGGTTCGGTAACGGACACGGCTTTATTTTACGAAGAGACAGCGCGACAAAAAAGAGGTCAGCACCTAAGCGCCAACCTCTTTTCAGTGCAGGTTTAGTTTAACCGCTGTAGGTTTCGGCTTGCTCCTGCTGCCCCTGCTGATCGGCAGCTCGCACCTGCTTCATCGCGGCGGCCACCTTCGCGACGCGGCTGCCTAAGTTGCGTGCGCCCGTCAGCTCGTCGTCGGTGGGCTGGCGCGAGCCGTCGCCGCCCGCGAGTGTGGTCGGACCGTAAGGTGTGCCGCCCACGCCTTCAGTAGTCATCATCTGCGGGTTCTGACCGTAAGGCGTGCCAACGAAGACCATGCCGAGGTGCAAAAAGGGCACCAAGCTGGTGATGATTGTCGTCTCTTGTCCACCATGAATCGTCGCGGTGCTGACGAAAATACCTGTCGCCTTGTCCTCTAGTTCACCGTTTTGCCACAAGGAGCCTGTCGTGTCGATGAATCCCTTCATCTGCGCGGACATGTTGCCGTAGCGCGTGGGCGTGCCCCAGATGATGCCGTCAGCCCAGCGCAAGTCATCGTGCGTGACTTCGGGGTGCTCGGACATCGCCTCTTGCGCCTGATTGTAGGCGTCCATCCCGGACATCGCTTGACGAGCTGGCTCCGACTCGGGAATACGCGCAAGCTTAACTTCAGTATCTGAAACGCTGTTTGCGCCTTCGTAAACGGCTTGCGCCATTTTATAGGTGTGACCAAAAGTGCTGTAGAAGGGGATAAGGACGTTCGTCGGCATAGGGCTACCTCCTGAAAGAGTGGGATTTGCTGAATGAAACTCCGTACGTTCGTCTAACTCATTTACCATAATATAGAGTACTATAGATTGTCAACTACTCTAGCTTACAAAGTTTATGTGCTATGATAGTAGCAGAGATGGCTGAACACGACTTTTGCCCCGTTTACGAATCCATCAACCTCTTGCAGGAGAAGTGGACGCTCCACATCGTGCGCTCGCTCTTACAAGGGGCGAAGGGGTTTAATGAATTGGGACGCGATATCGGCGGGTGTAACCCGACGACGCTGACGCAGAGGCTCGAGCGGTTAGAAAACGCGGGCGTCCTCCAAAAGCGCATCCAGTCCACCATGCCGCCGCGCACCTCTTACCGCTTGACCGAGGCGGGCTTAGCCCTGCAAGACGTCATCGACGCGATTGACGCTTGGGGACAGCAGCATCTGGTCAATACGAAGCAGAGCGTATAAGGACCCCGAACGTTTAGCTCTGTAAGAAATATTTCATTACAGCTTATTCATTCTCCCCTTGTCCAAGCGGGTCAGCGAACGCTCAGGTGCGCGGTTTATAGTGAACGTAATGAAGTTTTTTCTCTGTGTCCTCACCGTTTTTTTTACAGGATTATCCAGCGTTTACGCGCAAAACTATCCTTTAGAAAACTTGGAACCCGGTCAGACAGGCTACGCAATCACAGCGGGGGCGGGCAACATCTTAAAGCGTTTTCCCGTCGAGATTTTAGCGCTGCAATACGACGTGGGCACGGGCTTTCCGCTCGTGCTCATCCGCGCAAGTGGCGACTTTATCGAGCGCTCGGGCGGCATTGCAGCGGGCATGAGCGGGAGCCCTGTATATTTACCTCTTAACGGCGAAGACGCGCTTCTAGGCGCAATCGGTTTCACCTTTCCCAACAGTGAGGTGGGCTTGGGGCTCGTTACCCCGATCGAGACGATGCGCCGCGCCAAGCCGGGGGTGCAAGCTGAGGTGTTGCGTGATTCTCCTAAACCTTTTGGAGATGTGGCTTTGGATGTGGCGGACGCGGTTCCGGTGCGCACGCCGCTCCTCATGGCGGGGCTTTCCGAACGGGCGACGCGACCCTTAGAGGACCTCTTTGCCAGCGGGCAAACCTCTTTACTCCCCGTGCAGAGCAGCGGAAGCTGGACCGAGCAGGGCGAGCAGGGCGAGCAGGGCGAGCAGGACGCGAACTATTCTTTGGAACCGGGCAGCGCCGTGAGCGTGCAACTCGTGCGCGGCGACATCACCATCGGCGCAGTCGGCACAGTAACGCTCATCGAGGACGGAAAATTGTGGGCGTTCGGGCATCCGCTATCGGGTCAGGGCGGCGTCTCGCTGGCGCTCGCGCCCGCCTACGTTTCGTACATCGTGCCGAGTAAGGACGTGCCCTTTAAGCTAGCGGACAACGGCACGCGGATTTTAGGGGCGATCACGCAAGACCGCCCCTACGCGATCAGCGGCCTTGTCGGCGAGCAGCCCGACTTCATCCCGGTGACGCTCACCTTGAATGGCGACGCGGGCAGCGTCACAAAGCGCTTTGAGGTCACGAGTGACGAGCGTTTTTACGCGCCTCTTTTGGCAGCGGCGAGCGTGCAAGCGTTCGATGAGGTTTTAGAAGAGGTCAGCCAGGGGACCGCTGACCTCGCTTGGGAGATTAGGTTAGCGGGAGGCGAAACCGTGCGCCTCCTGGAGCAGATCAGTGACCCCGCCGACATCGCGGCGGCGAGCGCAGGTTTGGCGGCGCAACCTCTGGAGATACTCGCTCAGAACGTCTTCGAAGAGCCCAACATCGAGCGCGTCAACTTGACGGTCAGCTACGAGAAAGAGGAGCGCTACGCTGACATTGTAGAGGTGGTGCGCGAGGGCGAGGGCGACGCGGTGCCCGGTGAGATGCTCACCGCCTATGTACGTCTGCAACCCTACCGCGCTGAGCCCGAGGTGAAGACGCTCCGCATCCCACTGCCCGAGTCGCTTTCAGGACCTTTAGACCTTACGGTAAGGGGCGGTTTAGAGCCCGGCGAAGCCACCGGCGACGGCGAGCCGCTACTCTCCTTTGACGAACTTTTAGAGGTGTTGCGGCAGAATGACCCCTCGAGCGACCTCATCGTCGAGGCGTACGTAGACGACGAACTGCGAGAACTCTCGCGCTTGTCGCTCCCTTATCCGGTGCGCGGCAGCGAAATACTCACGGTTGAGGTGGTTGGCGCAGACGGGGAAGCGAGTGGTGACGAAACTGGCGGTGCAGGAGGCGGGGCTGAAGGTGAGGACGCACCTTCAGATGAAGCGCTAGAAGAGCCGCCCGTGGAGGGGGAGCCGCCTATAGAGCCCGACCCCTTTCCCGGTGAGCCAGATGAAGACCAGGACGACATGCGCTAGACAGTATTTTCCTTTAAGCTCAGACGATCACCTTAACCACTTGACGAATCGCGCCCAAGTGGTACGCCGTATGGACGACAATCGTTAGGCTGTCACCCACTTCATCATCTTCCCACTTGCCTATGCTTTCGAACGTTTTAGTGACGCTTGTATAGGCAGCCTTCAAGTCTTGCTTCAACGCTGACCACGTCTCAGGTGTCACCTTCTGAACGCACCAACTGTCTTCCCAATTCACCTTTTCAGTTCGTCCACTCATGAATTGCTCCACGACATTCAAGTAAAAGCGTATGTGCTCGACGTGGGCAGCGATGCTGATTGCGCCTTCAGCGATTGGTTGTGAGGCTTGGGCTGCAGAGAGGTGCTCGAGGGTGTCAAATAGCCCTGCCTTCTGATCTAAATAAGCGCTAGCGGACTCCGGTGGACCTTCGAAGGTCTCGACGAGAAAGGTAAAAAGGTTGCCAGTGAAATCTTCCCTGCGAACATCAGACACACGTCTCCTTAGCAGCTTGACTGCGTATACAAACTGAATTGGGGCGAAGTCAGACCAGTGGTAATGTGAGTGTACTCGAGCCCGCCAAGTTTAACAAGACTCTCCTTTTGTCCAACCTCTTCGTGAAATCTAAAGGTAAACTGCCTCTATGACTCCCGAAACACAGCAACAAGTCGATATCCGCGCCATCCTCCCCCACCGCTACCCCTTTCTGATGGTGGACGCCTTTGTCTCACAAGAGGGCGACTCGTTCGAATGCCTCAAAAACGTCTCGCACAACGAAGCCTTTTTCCAAGGGCACTTTCCGCAAGAGCCCGTGATGCCCGGTGTGATGATCATCGAGGCGTTGGCGCAGGCGGCGGCGGTGGGCTTGGCGGTGCGCGACGGGCTTCAGGAGGGGCAAGTCGGCTACTTCGCAGGCATCGACGGCGCGAAGTTCAAACGTAAAGTCGTGCCTGGCGACCAGCTCCGCTTGGCGGGCGAGATTCTTCTCTTTCGGCGCAGGCTCTGCAAGGTGAGCGCGGTGGCGCTTGTGGGTGAAGAGGTGGCGGCGGAGGCGCAACTTGCGTTTGTCTTTGCGCAATAACGCTCGAGGCAAAGCGTGAATTACGACCTCTTAGCTGACCTTTACGACCTGCAGTACGCTCACTATAGAGACGACCTCTCCTTTTATACGCGCTTAGCCGACGACTACGGCAGCCCTGTTTTAGAACTCGGAGCGGGCAGCGCGAGGGTGAGCGCGGCGTTGGCGCGGGCGGAACATGAGGTTGTCGCTATAGAGCTTTCGGGCAAGATGATCGGAAGAGGTCAGGCGCGGCTTGTAGAGGCGGGGCTTCAAGAAAACGTGACGTACCGTCAAGGTGACATGCGCGAAGTGAGGTTAGAGCAGCGCTTCCCGCTCGTCATCGCGCCTTTTAACACCTTGATGCACGCCTACACGCTCGCGGACCAAAACGCAACTTTGCAAACGGTAAAGGAGCATTTAGAACCCGGTGGGCGCTTTGCGTTTGACCTCTACAATCCGAATGGGGAGAATTTTGGAGAATTCGGGGTGATGAGGCTCGAGCCCGAATGGTCCTCTGTCGGCGGCGAGCACGGCGACCTCTTTCTATTACAGCATCACGACCCGGACGCGCAACTTATCACGTCGCACTACTACCTCGACTGGGTGGATGAACAAGGTGTTTTAAGACGGCAGAAGAGCACGCTCACGCAGCGCTACTACACGCGCTTTGAATTGGAGCGGATGCTCTACCACGTGGGCTTTACGCACGTTCAACTCTACGGTGGCTTCGGTAAAAGCCGCTACAGCGCCGCCGCGCCGCACCTCATCGGCTTAGCTCACTGACCTCTTGTTGAGTAGGTTGCGTTGAAACCTTGGGCGAAACGCTGCGGCGCTCCATGTTCGGTCTGGAGCGCCGCAAGGCGTGCTCATTCTCGTGTGACCGCTCGAGAAGGTCCCCCACGTGCGGCTGCTCGCACTCGAATAGAGACTCCAACATCCGTAAAGAGGTAGGTTTTTTCTCCATAGAGAAGTGTAGCACAAGCTGCAAAAAGGTTGATGAGCGGAAAACAGTAACGAGTTGAAAGCAATGAGTGAAACCCTTTAGGCTCATTGCTCGTTGCTCGGTGCTCATTGCTCCTTACAAGGCAACGAATTTCACACGCTAAGTCGCGCGGCTCCGTCAAACTAGGAGGAGATGAAAATTGCCGACATGCTTAACACGATGGTGGCGCAGCGCGCTTCGGACATTCACCTGCAAGCGGGTGCGCCGCCGCACATGCGCGTGGACGGGAGCTTACAGATTTTGGAGGGTATCCCGCCCCTCACGCCGCAACAGACCGAACAGATCGCTCTCGCGATGATGAGCGAGCCGCAACGCGAGCTATTTAAGCATCATCACGAGTTGGACTTCGCCTTTTCTATTCCGCAAGTCGCCCGCTTCCGCTGCAACGCCTTTATGCAGCGCTCTTCGGTGGGCATCGTTATGCGCGTTGTCGGCGACATCGTGCCGAGCTTTGAGACACTCGGGCTGCCCGTGCCGGTCTTGACGGAGTTCTCGAGTCAAACGCGCGGCTTAGTCCTCGTCACCGGGCCGACGGGCTCGGGCAAGTCCACGACGCTCGCCACGATGGTGGACTTTGTCAACCGCCGCTACCCGCGTAACATCATCACCATCGAAGACCCCATCGAAATTTTGCACCACAACCAGCGCTCGCTCGTCATTCAACGGGAAGTCGGACTCGACACCGACAACTTCGTCCACGCCCTCAAGTACGCCATGCGCCAAGACCCCGACGTCATCATGATCGGCGAGATGCGCGATAAAGAGACCGTCGAAGCGGCGATTTCAGCCGCCCAGACGGGACACCTCGTTTTCAGCACGCTCCACACCTTGGACGCGGTGCGCAGCGTGAACCGCATTATCGATTTCTTCCCGCCGCATGAGCGCGACCAGATTCGCATCATGTTGGCGGAGTCGCTCTTAGGCATCATGAGCCAGCGGCTTTTGCCCAGGGCAGATAGCACCGGGCGCGTGCTCGCCCTAGAAATTCTCGTCAACACCCCGCTTATCCGCGATTACATCAAGGACGAAACCAAAACGCCGCTCATCAAAGAGGCGATGTTGGGCGATAACATTCGCGGGATGCAAACCTTTGACCAACATCTCGTAGACCTCTACTTGGAGCGGCAGATCAGCATGGAGGACGCTTTAGCGATGGCAACCAGCTCGCACGAATTCCGCCTCATGCTGACGCAGAAGAAGGGTGACGTGCAAGGCAGCAGCGAGAAGGAGCCCGAGCGACCGCTGAACCGACGGGGGTTTTAGTTCTTTTTAAGCAATGAGAAACGAGCAATGAGCAAAAATCTTTAGACTCATTGCTCATTGCTTTTTGCAGAAGCCAACAGCTATCTATAGTCCTAAGTTATATAGCAAGTATCATTTGGTTTGAGCCAGTCCCACATTAGGGGACATCGACGGGCACGCACGTTCTTGAATGATACTTGCGCTATTCCAATTCAGTACTTCTGTGAACTGCTTTATTGCCCTCTAAACCTTAGACCATACTGAGCACGTTTGGACGCCACGCGACTTGCGAGACAACCTCGCCGAAGAGGTCGTAAGCGTCGGCGTCCGTCACTTTAACCTTCACGATGTCACCGATTTTAACCGTCCCGTCCGAGGTGGCGCTCACGGTGCCGTCGATGCCGGGGGCGTCCGCTTTGGTGCGCCCGATGAGGTCACCGGGTAAGTCGCCGTAGTCGTCCACGATGACGTCAACCTCTTGACCAATTTTCGCCTGGTTCTTCTCTAAACTAATCTCTTGCTGAAGCGTCATAAGCCGCTCTAAACGCTCCGCTTTGACCTCTTCGGGCACTTGACCAGGGAACTGATTCGCCGCTGCGCCAGGCACTTCGCTGTAGGTAAACGCGCCGACACGCTCGAGCCGCGCCTCCCGCAAAAAATCCAAAAGCAACTCAAAATCCTCTTCCGTCTCGCCTGGAAAGCCAACGATAAACGTTGAACGAATCGCTAGCTCCGGGCAGATATTGCGCCACTCGCGAATTGTCTCCAAGTGGCTCTTCGCCCCACCCGGACGCCGCATCGCGCGCAGAATCTTGGGGCTCGCGTGTTGCAGAGGTACATCCAGATAGGGGAGCAGCTTCCCCTCCGCCATCAGCGGAATGAGCCCCCTCACGTGCGGATACGGGTAGACGTAGTGCAGCCGCAGCCACGCGCCCATCTGCGCGAGTTCTTCTACCAACGGAACGAGGTGCGCTTTCACCTGTCGCCCTTGAAACTCGGAGTCGCGGTAGCGGATGTCCACGCCGTACGCCGAGGAGTCCTGCGCGATGACCATGAGTTCTTTCGTGCCGCTCGAGACCAGCCTATACGCCTCATAGAGCACGTCGCCCGCGTCGCGAGAGACCTGCAACCCGCGCATCTGCGGGATGATGCAAAACGAGCACTTGTGGTTGCACCCCTCGGCAATCTTGAGGTACGCATAGTGACGCGGTGTGAGCTTGACGCCTTGCGGCGGCACGAGGCTTGTAAAGGGGTTCTCGTCAGGCGGCGCAACCTTGTGAACGTTCGCCATGACGCCCTCGACGTCCGCTTGTCCCGTGACCGCCAAGACGTTCGGGTGGCGCTCCATAATCTCTTCGGGGCGTTCGCCCAAGCAGCCCGTCACGATGACCTTGCCGTTTTGTTCCAACGCTTCACCGATTGCGCCTAGAGACTCCTCGACGGCGGGCGTGATGAAGCCGCAGGTGTTGACCACCACGACATCCGCCTCGTCGTAGGTGGGCGAGACCGTGTAGCCCTCCGCACGGAGTTGGGTGAGGATGCGTTCACTGTCGACTAAGGCTTTGGGGCAGCCTAAACTTACGAAACCGACTTTTCCAGACATGTGGCTCCTAGCAGGTATCATCTGGTCACAAACGCGCTCACTGGAAAGAGCGTCAGTTAGCACGCACACTAAGGATGATACCTGCGGAAGCCTGTCTTAGTAGCGTAGGAAAGGGGCAAAAAGAAAGAGCCGGGTGGGGCTCGAGATAGAAAAGTATAGCGTAACGCGAGCCCTTTTGATGTCAAGCAGTACCTAGCCCCTGAAATTAGGACGCTAAGCTCATCCAAGAATGAACGGCGAGTTTCTACGAGGTCAACGTAGCAGTTGTGAACGACACCTAGAAAGGAAGTATATTTTGAAGTCGTGCTCTGGCACGTCTACGGATGCGTTGTCAAAGGTATAGAGTTGCAGGCTTACACTGCCTTAATCTTGCAAAAGTAACAAGATGCAAGAGTAGACCGCAACCTTAACTTCACTAAGCTGCGAGCGTGTAGAGTAGAATCGTCTACGTAGCTATATGCTATAAGTTGTAAAGTAAATAAAAACTAATGAGTAAATATCCCATAAAAATCGAGGGAGTAGACTATCAAGTTGAGATCACCTCTCAAGATAAAGATGGAGTAGACTGCTTACTAACTCATCCAGGGTTGGATTTAACAGTTCTGCGCGCGTACATCAGTGAGAAGGTGGTATCCATACGAAGGGTTACCCCTAAGTTGGATACAGGAAAGGTTTTGTTCCTCGAACAATTTCTTGTGCAGCTTGCTGAGTTGCACGTTGATGGAACACGTCCGTTCGAAGGCATTTGTAGTCTCAATAGAGACTACAAAGCGTCACTAAACTTGGACCTCTACCAAGGTCCGGGCAGTTATGATTATCCCGCCGGAGGTAATCTTCGATAGTCTAAAGTAAAAATAAGAACAGCGGACTTACATTCGCTGTTCTTTTTTTGCTTGCGCCGGCGCTTTTCTGCTCGAGCTGCTCATCCTGATGCTCTTCATTTTTCTCCGCAAACGCGCAAACTCTCCGTCTGAAAGTGCTTCGATTGCTGTTTGAATGGTTTCTACTTGAGCCATGACTAAGATTATTACGTGGAACCTGCTGCGCTAATCGCTCGAGCTGTCTTCGTCCTCGTCTGACGCGCCCGCCTCACTTTCATCTGAGCTTTCCGTGTCGCCGCCGGTCTCACTTTCCGCACCCGCTGCGGAGGTCACCACATCACCAACCATACTGGCGTGGACGGTGCAGCGGTAACGCGCGAGTCTATCAGCCAGGTCAGGGGTCAGCGTGAAGCTCACCGCCTCGTCTGAGGCTTCAAAGCCGATAGCCTCGTCCCCTTCAAGCTCGCCCTCGCCGCTCTGCGATAGCAAGATGGTGTCATCGCCAGCGCGGAAGTCGAACGGGTGGACCGAGCTGTTCACGCCGCTTACGTCAAAAGTGTAGCGCGTACCAACCGCTAGCGTTAGCTCGGGGTTGTCAGCGCCCTGCTCGGCGATGTCTTCGCTCGCCTCCGTTACCTGCCAGGCGCTCGCGCCGACGTTGGTGAGCGCGAGCGTCTCGCCCTCTGCATCTTGCGCCGCGCCGACTGAGAGAGTAGAGCCTAGCGCCAGCAGCGTGAGGTAGCAAAGTGTTAGCCTTCGAATCATGAGGTTGCCTCCTGAATAGAGGTTAGCGCAGAGAGCGTGCGTTCTCTGCGCGGCAGTGCACGGTTTAGCGGGCGCATCCCCTCATTACCTCTCTTTGTGAATCAATTTTCGTGAATTAACGCTAAGCTGCTCGTCACCTGCTCAGCGAGAACCCAGAGGCGGGCGAACTGGTCAGTATCTGGGTGGACGACCTCCCCGGGCTTAATTCGCAGAGCTAACAGAATTTCATCTCAAAATGTGCGTGCTGCTTTCTGAAAGCCCGCAGAGACGCAGTTTTCGCAGAGCGAATAACCTCGTTTGCTACCCACTTAGCAGACCGGAGTGGATAGGCGCGAAAAGCCACTTTTCGAACATCACGCGCTCGCTCACGACTGCATGGAGCTTGAAGCCCAACGCGCGTAGATAACGGCTCACTGTGCGCCGCGTGGTCCCGCGTTTCGCAAAAGCGAAAACTGCGTAACACTTCGTTCCCACTGGTCCGCTAGCTGCTAAAGGCTTCTCTGCAAATAGAAATAAGCGCTATCAGTGGTGTGGCAATGACTCATGGAATTGCTATTTATATCCTTTATCGGCTAACAGCAAGATGCAAGCACGCTTATATACCCGCACTTTTACCTCACCGTTGCTCGTTAGGTCTTCTAGCTTCTGGTGTTCTTCACTATTGAGTTTGACTTCGTAAAGTTTCTTTGGCATCCCTTAGTATGACTTACTCTTCCGTTGACGGCGACGAGTGCGAACAGCACGCCGAGATGCACGAACACTGTAAAGTCTGCATGGAGTCGTGCCGCCGCTGTGAAGAGGTGTGCAACAGACTCACGCGGCAGTTTAACTGAGCGTACAAATAGCAAGTATACCCCTAGAGGGCAGGGGCACTATAGTCATCTGGTTTGGGACACTCTCACTTTGAAAAATGTCGTTACTAGGCAGTAAACTTGCGTCCCTACGGGCTTTCAGACTGCTCGCTTCCGCGGAGCAGCTTTCAGAAACGTAGCACGCACTTGATTGTGATGAAGTTCCGTTGCGGTGAGAGAAGATGGAGGAGACTTGACGGAGTCTCCTCCATGTCTGCTGCTATAGACAGTCCGCTTCGCCGTTCTTCCGATTCTCGCGTTCGCTAACCTCGTCCAATGACTCGGTTTACGGATTCTGCGCCGAGCGTTCCGTCTGCTCAGCCAACTGTTCCGGCTCCCACCACTGCTTGACATAGGAGAGCACGGCGTCAATCTCTTCATCCGTCCAATTCTGCCCGACGGCTGGCATCTGCCCAACTCCGTTGCGGATGAAGCCCGCAATTTGCGCGTCAGGGTGGTGCCAGGCGTGCATCGTACCATTGAGTGCGGGCGCAGGCACGCCCGCCTGAGCGTAGCCTGCACCATTCGCCCCGTGACACGTGGCGCAGTTCGCCGCGTACAGTTCACGCCCCTGCACGACTTGCTCAACCGGATACGAGGGCAACTCTTGTACCGTCGATACCTCTTGCTCTCGTCCTGGCGCGAACCAGACCAGCGCGTTGATACCTAGACCAACTACCACAAGCCCGGCGATGACTTGCCAAAAATACCTGTCGATGAAACGTTTTTTCACATCCAACCTCACTTCGATTATAGAACGAGATACAGGGACAAAAATCCCGCCACAAGACCGTCGTAGACTATGCAAAAAGGGATGTACCCGCGGCACCGGGGTGTGGATAAGACCGTGATGTAATACGAGCTTGCACGGCATAGTTTGCAAACTATGCCGTGCCCATCTGCGATGGTAAGCTCCAACGCTCTTGGCAAGGATAAGTAAATCGTGCAATTCCGTATAAGAAGTCCCAAACACCGTGCAGGGCGAGCCCGAGAACGATAAACCAGGGCGAGAGCCACAGTCCGATGAGCGCGAAGATGGTGAACGCTGCGGCCACGGTAAGCTCGAGCCCCACCTCACAACGATTCCCGCCTTGCAGCGCAAAGCCGATGTAGATGCTGGCAATCAGCGTGAGCAGGACGGCGTGAAACTCAAATGCTTGCGCATCGGATAAAACAAGAGAAAAGAGCACGGTGCTGACCGATAGGAAAAACCCTATACCAGCAGGAACGAAAAGACGCTGAATCAAGTCTCTTCCGTTTCAAAGTAGGTGAGGGCTCGCTCCAACCCTCGCCTCTGCCTCTCGACTCTACCGTAGAACGCCTCATTTTCAACTACCGTAACGGGCGCAATACGCACGCCCGACACCGCTTTCATCTCGTCAAACCACGCTCCCTCCATCTTGGCTCACGTCTTTCTCTTGAAACGCAACGCCTTGTTGCTCTAAAAAGCGCTTAACCGCTGCGCAGTCGGGGCAACCGGGGGTCGTGTAAAGCGTAACTCGAGCCATACTAACGCTCCCTTACGCCGTAGCGAGCTGACCCGAAGAGGCTACGTCGCTCTCCACTTGCGACTCCATCGGCGGGGTAAAGCGCCTAAGTCTTAGCGCGTTCGTGAGGACAAAGACAGAGGATAGCCCCATCGCCACCGCCGCTAGGATGGGCGAAAGGAGAATACCGAAGGCTGGGTAGAGTGCGCCCGCCGCAACAGGTATCAAGATAGTGTTGTAGATAAAGGCCCAGAAGAGGTTCTGCTTGATGTTGTTCAAGGTCGAGCGAGAAAGTGCTAGAGCGTTCGGAATGCCGCGCAAGTCACCTGACATCAGCACCACATCGGCAGATTCGATGGCGATGTCGGTGCCCGTACCAATCGCTAGACCGACATCTGCTTGGGCGAGCGCAGGTGCGTCGTTGATGCCGTCGCCAACGAAGGCGACTTTACCCCCTTCATCCTGAAGTTTTTTGATTGCGTCCACCTTCCCATCTGGCAAGACTTCAGCTAGAACTTCATCAATACCGAGTTGCTTAGCGATGGCGTGAGCGGTGCGGGCGTTGTCACCTGTAACCATGGCAACTCTGAGTCCTAGGTCATGCAGGGTCTTGATAGCAACGGGTGTCGCCTCTTTGATGGGGTCGGCTACTGCAATCACAGCGGCGAGCTTGCCGTCAACCGCAGCGTAAAGGGGTGTTTTACCCTCATCGGCTAAGCGACCTGCTTCATCGGCAAAGAGGGTGACATCTAAACCTAACTGCGTCATGAAGCGGTCTGCGCCGACTTGTACTTTGCGCCCTGCAACCTCAGCCTCAACGCCGTAACCGGGAGTGGCATTAAAGTCTGTTGCAGTGGCAGGCTCGAGCCCCTCATCCTTCGCAGCTTGCACAATCGCTTCCGCAATCGGATGCTCCGAAGTCGCTTCGGTGGCGGCGACGAGCGCTAGAACTTCACCTCGCTCAAAGCCCGCTTGTAGGGCGAAGTCGGTTAGCTCCGGTTGACCTTTGGTGAGCGTTCCCGTCTTATCTAAAGCGATGACTTTAGCCTCTTGTAAGCTCTGTAAAGCGTCACCCTTGCGAAAAAGCACGCCCATCTCGGCGGCTTTACCCGTACCGACCATAATCGAAGTCGGTGTAGCTAAACCCATCGCGCAGGGGCAAGCGATGATAAGTACGGCGACGGTGTTGACTAAAGCAAAGGTCAAGGCGGGTTGAGGTCCGAAAACTATCCAAACGAGAAAGGTGAGCGTAGCGAGACCCAGCACGACGGGAACAAAGACGCTTACAACCTTATCGGCTAAGGCTTGAATGCGCGGCTTAGAGCCTTGCGCGTCCTCGACCATCTTGATGATCTGAGAAAGTACCATGTCCGCCCCAACCTTAGTGGCTTCAAAGCGAAACGCGCCCGTTTTGTTGATGGTGCCGCCGACGACCTCAGCGCCGCTTGCTTTCTGTACGGGCACGCTTTCACCCGTGATCATGGACTCGTCCACGTAAGAAGAACCTTCAACGACTGCGCCGTCAACGGGTACTTTTTCGCCAGGGCGCACCAACACAACATCGCCTGGCACGACCTCTTCGGTGCTGAGTTCTAGTTCCTCACCGTTCCTAATGACCCGCGCCGTCTTCGCTTGCAGACCCATGAGCTTTTTGATGGCTTCGCTGGTGCGTCCTTTGGCGATGGCTTCTAAATACTTCCCGACTAGGATAAGGGTGATAATCGCAGCCGAGGCTTCGTAGTAGATATTGACTGTCCCTGCGGGCAAGACCTGGGGGATAAAGGTTGCCACAACGGAGTAGCCGTACGCCGCCGAGGTGCCGATCATCACCAAGCTGTTCATGTCCGGTGAGCCACTTTTCAAGCTCTTCCAGCCGGGTTTGTAGAAGCGCAGACCGGGGCCGAACTGCACGACACTCGCTAAGACGAATGAGAGGATGAAAAAGCCCTGCATTCCCAGCGAAGACATCAGCCAGTCGTCGACTGCTGGGACGAACATGTGAAGCATGGTGACGACAATGAGGGGAACGCTGAAAAGTGCCGCAACGAGGAGGTCACGCCGCAGCGTGCGCCGCTCCTCCTCTCTCGCTTCACGCTCCGTGTCTACGCGGTCTTTGCCCTTCTCTTCTTGCAAAATACCGTAGCCTGTCTTTTCTACAACTTGACGCACGTCGCGTTCGCTCACGACACCGGGCAGATAGCGCACGGTGGCGCGTTCAGTAGCTAGGTTGACGCTCGCTTCCAGAACACCCCCAGTCTTACCTAGCTTGCGCTCCACGCGGCTGACGCAGTTCGCACAGGTCATACCTGTAACGCCAAAGCTCATCTCCGTGCTGCGCGGTTCGTAGCCGGACTTCTCAATAGAACCGAGTAGTGCTTCCAAATCAGTCTGTTCCGGGTTATAGCTGATGCTCGCTTTTTCAGTTGCTAAGTTGACGCCTACCTCTTCAACGCCTTCAACCTTGTTCAAAGCGCGTTCGACTCTCGCAACACAGCTCGCGCAGGTCATCCCGCTGATGCCAATCTGGATGGTACGCATACCGATATCCTTTCGCTAACGTTTCCCTTTCCACCCCTGGGGGGGTGGGTTAGTAGATTAATTATAACGCAAATCTCGAGTCGGTTCAACTGTACTCTTTGCCTCGCTCAGCAAGCGCGATTGACCCGGGTATAGAGCGTCCCCAAGCCCTATTCGTTGACCTCTACGATACTCATCATCCCGAGGTCTTCGTGTTCTACGACATGGCAGTGAAACACGGTGCGCCCTGTAAAGTTGGTATCTGCGATGGGCATGACCAAACAAAACGACGTGATGGCGTTCCCCATCACGTCGCGCCTTTTTACACTCTGCTCAGCGACGGCCCAGAAAACGCTTGGCGGCGTAGGCGGCGAGCCCGGACATCGCCATCTTGCCGATCCTACCTGACAAGGGGCTGCCCGGCCCGGTGAGCTGCTGGAGCAGGTCGGGGTCTTTGTGCGCGGCTTGGCGGGTCATACGTCCGAGCGAGCGCGGTGAGCTGGATTGGTCTAGGTCTTGCGCTTCGCCGTGGCTGTAGGGACGGTTGCTGTCATGATGCGCTTCTTGAAAGCGCTGCGCCAAGGTGCGCCGCTCCTCGGGTGACATCTGTGAAAAGGCCCGCTCGTACTCGCGGTGCATCTCCTCGTCTTCGTCCTCGTCATGGGTGTGGGCCATCATCTCGCGGTAGCGCCGCGCCGCCTCCTCTTCGGAGATATCGTCCGGGTTTTCGCGGTGGCGGCGCTCGAAGTCGCGCAGCTCGTCATGGCGATTTTGATCACCCCCGAAGAGGCTGCTGAGTTTATCCATGTCGGTCTCCTAAAGTGCGAGCGCTACGCTTTTTGCGACTTCACCTTGAGTTGGTTGCGGACCTGGCTGACGCTCAAAACGCCTGCAACAGCCTTTTCCGCCCGCTGCTTGATGTCTTTGCTGTCAACGGTGCCCTTCAAGGTCACACGCCCGTTCTTCTCCACGGTAACCTCGATATCGCTATTGTCTATCTGTTTATGCTCCTTGAGGCGCATCATGACCTCGTCCGCTACCGGGTCGCCGGTTGGAGATTCTTCGGTTTCGGCAACCTCTACAACTGCGGCACCCGCATCACCGCTTTGAACGGAGCTTTGATCCATAGTGCTCTGCACGCCTACAACGTCGTTTTGAAAGCCGTCACGCTGCGCGCTGCTTTGAAGGTCGTCTTGCAGGCTGCCACTTTGTAAGTCGCTACTTTGTAGCCCGACACTCTGCAAGCCACCGCTTTGCAGCCCATCGCTTTGCAGGTCACCCTGCAACCCACTATCAACATCCGACTCGAGCTGAGTAGGCGTCACCATGGGCTGGTCGTAAGGTTGCTCGAGGGGCTGGGCGTAGCCGGCTGCTTCGCCCGAGTAGGCTCCGCCCCGGACGGCGTCGTACGGACTGCTCTCGTCTCCATAGCCTGAGCTTCCGTACACATCTCGGTTCGCGTCCTGGTCTTCACTGGACTGCTGCTTGCCTCCGAGCACGCGCGTGAGCAAGAGTCCCGCGCCTGCGCCCGCGACGACGAGTCCGCCCACGATGGGTAGGGCGTTCTGCTGCGCCCCTTTGAGGAGTTTCTGCCCTGTCTCCTGCATGTCTTGCGAACTCGAGCCGTTGCTGCTCTGCTCTTCGCTCGCCTGCTTGCTCAGGAATCGCTCGGTTACGTCGCCTATTTGCTCATCTAAAAACCCAACCATCGCCTCTTCTTCTTCTAAAATCTCGCGGCAGACCCTGGCGGTTTCCTGGTCGCCCTCCCTTTCGGCGGCGGCGATGAGCGACTTGTAGCAGGCGATCTCGAAGTGCTCAGAGGCGTAGTCAGCCAGCGCGTTCTTGACAACGGTGTCCTTAGCGGCGCGGGTGGCGACGCCTCTAGCCGTGCCCATTACCGTACCTAACGCTTCCCTGGCGGCGGACGGTTGCCCGCCGAGCCGCTGAGCGCAACCTTTGACCTTCTCGGCGTGCCGGCGTGTCTCCTCGGCGTGGCGCTGCAATTTCGACTGGATTTGGGGATAGTTCTCGGCGGCGTTCGCGTGGCGCTCGAGCGTCTTCGCGCCCTCGGTCTCCATCGCGTAGGCGTCGCTCAGCCAGGTTAAAATTCGCTTCTGTGCAGCGGATTGTGGTGTGTTCTGTGACATAGTGTCCCCCCTTGGACTAAGGTGTGCGTGAATGAGGTTCTTGTCAGAATGAGCGTGTCTGCGTCAAGTTGTCTAACCTGAACTTGAGACCTGAGTTTGGCTTAGTACGAAGATGTTGCGAGGTGTTGCGGTGACCCCTACTGAGCACGCCGCAACACATGAGATTGACGGCTTACGCCCTGCGGGTCCGCGCGCCTTCACCTTGCGCTTCGCGCGCATCTTTCGGACTGCCAACGCTGCTCCCGGCAGCGGCGACGCCTGCGCCGACAAGCAGCACGAAAAAGGCGATGATGGCGGCTGTGCCTACCGCGTTAGCCGCAGCTTGCGCGGTTTCAGAAGCCTGCTGCTGCGCCTGGTCGATCTGCTGCTGCGCGTTCTGCGAGAATTGCTGAACCTGCTGTTGAATCTCCTGCTCGGAGAGATCGGAATTCTGAGCGATGACGTTGGTGAATTCCTGCTGCGTCGCCTCCGAGGTCAAGCTCTCACCAGACTGTATGGTATTGACCGCAGTGCTGACTAGCTGTTGGCTGGCCTGCTGCGGGTTCTGTACGCCCGCTTGGTTGAGGAGCTGATCTATCTGGCCCTGAACGTTGCTTAGACCGGGAATCTGGTTGAGCGCACCAGCCGCACCCTGGGGCGAGTTCGGCACGGCGCTTCCGGGCACGGCGCTCACAGCGCTGCTGATACCCGAGCTGGCGGCGCTAAAGGCTGAGCCGAGCGTGCTCGTCACGCCGCTGACCAGACTACCCACTGCCGTAGTTGCCAGGTAGAAGGTGAAGATCGTCAGGAGCACCCAAGTGAGGATGCCGTGCATGATACCGGGGAAGGTGCGCGGCGTGCCCGCGAGCTTGCCCGCGACGTAACCGCCGACGAAGAGCGCAACCAGGTTGCTGATGATGGTCGCGATGAGCATCCCTACGGGCAAGCCTGCAAAGGGATTCTGCTCGCTCGCCGTGTTAATCGTCGAGATGCCGATGCCGTAGAAGAGCATGTTGAGGAGCGTGAGCACCGCGAGCGCAGTAAGTGCGCCCGCGACGATCGCGCCCCATGAAATGCGCTTAACGGGTCTGCCGTCGCGGTTGTCGCGGTCATAGTCGTTTGAGTCGGATTGGACGATGACGCGGTCGTCGCGCCTCGGATGTGCTTCTGCCATAAGGTTCTCCTGATTGAATAGTGCGAGCGGAGGACCTGAAAAGGCCCCCTGGTTTAGTCATTTAGCTTCGGTCGCGCCTTGTGTCGCCGTCCGTCTCTTCAACGTCCACTTCGGTGCGGCGCACGGTGTCGCGCACGGTCTCGGTGCGCTCCGTTGCCTCTTTGTCGACGTGTATCTCCTCGGTGATGCGGGCCTCTTTATCTACTACAGCCTCTTCGTCGGTTTCGGTGGCTTCGATAGTGCGCTCTTGGAAGAGGTCGCCATCCGCGCCGTCCACCTTGCGGTCCACGCGCTCACGGTCAACCTTGACCTCTTCGTCGCGCAGGGTCACGTCCTCCTCGACCTCTTCCTCGACGACGCGGCTACGCACGCGCACGCCGCCCCGGTTGACGCGGCGCTTGCCGACGTTCATCCGCTCTTCGGCGACTTCGATGGTGTCGTCGTCCGTCGTCCTCGCGCTTCTATCCGCATCTCGGTCGCCCCGGTCAGCCGCGTCTCTGCTGGCTAGGTCGTCGTCGAACTCGCGCCTGTCCTCGTAGCCGCCCTCGTCCGCGTAGCGGTTCATGATGTTGACGGCTTTATCCGTGTCACTGTCATCCGCTTGGACGCTGACCAGCACGCCGCCGTCACGCAGACCTTCGACGTAGTAGTCCGCGTCGTCACGGGGGATGCCTTCGTCCACGAGTTCGCTGTGCAAGCCTGAAGCGTCGCTCTCGCGGTGCATCTCGACGTTGCTGCGGTTAAAGCCACTGTTTGTCAGATCGTCAATCACGCGCTCGGCGGTGCTGGCGTCGTTGTAAAGTCCAATAATGGTGTTTGCCATGATGTGTCTCCTTTATATTCTGAGTAGCGGTTGTGTTTCTGATGAGTTGTGTTTCGTCGCGCATTACCTCTGCTACCTATTCGTCCCCCTTGACCACCCCCTCTCCTGGTTCTAGGCGCTCAATGGTAGCCTCTTCGCGGCGCAACGTTACGGTCTGCGGCTCGCGCCGCTCGGTCTGCCGCTTGGTCACGCGCAGCTCTTCGGCTAAGACGAGGCGCTTCTTAACCACCAAGACCTCTTCGTACAGCGGGATGATGGTCGTGTCGCCTTCCGTGCGGATGGATTCGGCTTCCTCGACTATTCGGCCCAGTTTGACACGCTCCACGGAGACCTCTTCGCCCCGGAGAGGTTCGTCGACGACCTCGTCCTCCTCGAAGACCTCTTTAGTCACGCGCACCGTCGCGCCTTCAACCCGGCGCTTCTCGACTTTGATACGCTCTTCAGCGACGGGAATGACAACCTCTTCACGTTCGGGTGACACGTCCGCCCTCCCAGGTTCGCCCGCACTCGCCTCTAACTCGCTCAGCTTGAGGAGCAGGTAGTAATCACCGCTGTTTTGCTTGACCAGCGCGTCTTCAGGCAGGGAGACAGCTTGGCCGCCCTCTAAGCGAATATGCCGCTGACCCCCGTCTTGAGAGAGCAATTCCGCTCTGGTACGGCGGCCTTCTAGGTCAGTGAGCGTTACGAACTCCACCTCATTCACCCCTACGTTAAAAGAGGAGGATGATGGCGAGAATCACGACGACCAGGACGATCAGTGCAATCACCCAGCTCGGGATGCCCCCGCTCTTCTTCTCATCCGCTGAATAAGTTTCAGTTGTGCGGGTTTCAGTTGTAGTCGTGTCCGTTCGGGCCGGTTCGGCGGTCTCGGTAGTTGTGTCGTCGCCCCCATAGACGCCGACTTTTCGGTCTTGTGGATCGCTTGCCATGTTGCCCCCTTTATGAGCGGTACTGCTTATCGTGAACGGTTTTAATCCAGTCTGTATCCATCTGCAATCTAGCGGCTAAATTCGGCTCACAACTATTTTGACGACAAAGAGCAGCGCGACTGAGCCGATGGTAGCGCCCGAGATGCTAGAGATGTTGGAGTTCGTCACCCCCGCCGCGCCAAAAAGGTTGCATAGAAGCCGCTTATAAACGCGCCGACGATGTCGAGCAACAAACCCTGGTCTGTCTTGGTAGTGAGGCTGGCGGTCCAGCCCGCTGAGGCTCTTAGAACGAGCTATAGAATGATATTCACGCACCCCCGAACGTATATTTCCTTGCTTTCTACGTCTCTGACTGTAGCAGAGTCGCCTGAGCCAATGTGTATTACTTCACACTCTCTTGCTACGGGCAACCTTCACAGACTCACTTCGGTATTAGTAGCACTTCCAAAACATACTGAGACGGAGTGCCGCAGATATCATCTCCGAATGTGCGTGATAAACGGTGTTTTTTACAGTGAGAGCGTCTCAAACCAGATGATACCTGCTATAGGTAGGTGCGCCGAAATAATCCAATAGCAATTCCATGAGTCATTGCCACACCACTGATAGCGCTTATTTCTATTCGCAGAGAAGCCTTTAGCAGCTAGCGGACCAGTGGGAACGAAGTGTTACGCAGTTTTCGCTTTTGCGAAACGCGGGACCACGCGGCGCACAGTGAGCCGTTATCTACGCGCGTTGATTTGAAGATGCAAAGGCAGGGCGGCTGCCCGTTTGCGTCGCCCTCCTCCGGGAGAAGGCTACCTCCAGCTCAAGGCTCTTTTCCGCGCAGCCCAACGGACCGGGCTTCGCCCGTTCTAGTGGAGCAGGTCTTCGTACTCTATGCCCGCCTCTATGACCCCAAACGTCCCGTGATCTGTTTTGACGAACGCCCCTGTTTCTTGATTGGCGATGTGGTGGTGCCTATTTTCATGAGTGCAGGCAAGCCCAAGCGCGAGGACTATTGCTACACTAAGCACGGCTCCTGCGCCCTACTCATGGCGTTCGAGCCCCACGCAGGTAGGCGCTGGGCTAAAGTCTATGAGCGCAGAACCGCCAAGGAATACACCCTCTTTATGCAGCGCCTCAGCGAGCAATTGCCTGAAGCTGAAACGATTGAACTCGCGCAAGACAATCTGAACACCCATCAGGGCGGCTCCTTCTATGCGCACCTACTTCCAGAAGACGCCTTTGCACTCTGTGAGCGTTTCGAGATGCACTTCCCCCCAAGGGTGCAAGCTGGCTTCAACGCTATTGAAATCGAGTTCTCTGCCCTCGCTAGGCAACGTTTCAATAGACACATCCCCTGCCAAAAACAACTCGAGCACGAAGTCTTAGCTTGGGTAGAAGCTCGCAACGCCAAATGTATTACCTTTAATTGGCAGTTCCCTATCCAGAGTGCACGTGGCAAGCTCAAAAGGCACTACCAAACATGGCGTAAAACTTAATTGACGGAGTACTTAGTAAAGAACTTTTCTATTTCTCTACACAAATAGCTGTAGAATTAAAGTAGAGCTGTGAACAAAAAATTTCGAACAACCCTACTATTATACTCCAAACCGTACTGAATTTGAATAAGGTTGTGAACTTTCAGTTTGTGGCGGTGAACCGTTGAGTCAAATCCTTATGCGTGACTCGGCCCGAACAGCACCCTTACTGGTCCATCCGCTAAAAACCGACCGGACTAGGCAGGGAAGCGACGCCATACTTGCAAGCGCGGCGCTGCCTTCTGCGCTTGCCCCAGACGTAGGGATGCTTGTGCTCGTTCCAGTAGGCGGTCGCTCTCCTGATGGGTTCGATCATCTCGTCCCACAAGTTGAAGTGTCGTCCTTTGAGAGCAAGCGAGCGCAGCGTCTTCCACCAAGGCTCGATAAGGTTGAGATAGCCATAGGTGATCGCCGCTAGGCGAATCCGGCTTTGCCGGTAACCTAGCATACTTAGTAGCAGTTCCAAAATATACTGAGACGGATGAGTGCAGGTATCATCCCTTAAAGTGCGTGCTAGACATCGTTTTACAAAGTAGGAGTGTCTCTGACCAGATGATACCTGCTATAGGTTGGAACACGAACTCCCAGCGTGGGTAGGCAAGGCTGAAGAGCATGATGTCATACGCGCTATGCGCCGCCAAGTTGTCGACGATGGCGTAGATGCGTTTGATCTCGGGTGAGACCCACTGCTCGACTTTTTCTAAGAACTCGACGTAATACCCGACGTTGCGACGCGAATAGACCTCGGTGAACACTGCACCTGTGGCGGGTTCTAATGCGCCGTAGACGTAACCGCCGAACGGCTGCCCGGTGTAGATGAGGTCAGCTTTCGCGCGTCCGGCAGGGGGACCGTGAACCTTGACGAGTTCCTTACCCTGATAGGTCCGCACTGACAAGGGACCCATCTCGTCTATGCAGAGGACGACGCTTTCTGCCGGGGGTGCCGTATAAAGCCGTAGGGTGGCACCCTTTTTTTGGCGAACTCAGGATCGACACGCTTATCAAACCAGCTCTCCTGCTGCCGCCAAAGGTTACCGCCAACGGCGGCTAGCGGGAGCGGGACCACGCGACTTCGCTTTAGGCGATCACCTGTCCTAAGTCCTTCACGCCTAAAAATCTCGCTTATGCGGCTGCGGCTCATCTCGACGCCCTTCTCTTTGCTGAGATGGGCAACGAGCCTAGCTAGGGTCCAAGCACCGAAGGGCAGCCCCAACTCGTCAGGTTTCGTCAACGCCGTTTCAATCACTGCTCCCACTTGCTCGGCAGTAAAAACTCGTGGGCGTCCCGGGCGCTGCTCTTCTTCTGGTCCTGGGATACCCAGCTTGTTGAAGCGCGTCACCCACCATCTTACTGTGCGTTCACCCATCTCGAGCTTCTGCGTAATCTCGGTGCAGGTATAACCTTGGTTCGAGCACAGCACCGTCCGAGCCCGCTTGACCTTACCTGCCGCCATTGTCCTGGAACGTTCTCAGCGCTTGCGTTCTTGATACTCCTCCTCGGTCAACTTGCGAACACGAGCGTAAGAGCGCATAGCGCGGCCTCCTTCGTGAAGTGAACCCTGCTCTACACCCTGCACGTATTTGGCGGATGGACCACTTATTTCCTGACCTCTCCAAGTTACCGTAGGATAGCCTCATCAAGCTAGACTGGCAGATGACAAAGGCAGAAACACCTGGAACACCGCGCCGCCTTGTGGCGCGTTCCTAACCTCAATCGTCCCCTTATGAAGTTCGACGAGCGCCTTCGCAATCGGAAGACCTAAACCGCTACCTTCCGCCACTAAAGCCCGCTCACCCTCTCTATAAAAACGGTCAAAGACGCGCCCCAGCGCCTCATCTGAAAGTCCTGGTCCGGTATTTTGGACCGAGATGCTTACGCAGTCTCCATACATCTCGACGCTGACGATGATTTCTTCACCCTCAGGCGTGTACCTAAGGGCGTTGTTGATTAGGTTGGATACTACCTGCTCGAGCCTGTCCGGGTCCGCGTCGAGCGTCACGCCTTTTTCAAGCGCCGAGGCGAACGAGAGGTGAACCCGGCGTTCCGCCGCCCGTTCGTCAAAGCTGGCAGTAACCTGCTCCGTGAAGGGCACGATGTCCAACGTTCTACGCTCGAGCGAAAGCCGTTTCGCCTCCGCCAGCGAGAGCGTCCGCAAGTCTTCGATGAGCCGCGCAAGGAGCTGCGTCTGCCTATCCAAACGCTCGAGTGAAGTTTCGTTTAAGGGACGCACGCCCTCACGCATAGCGTCAATCTGCCACTGCAAGACGGTCAGCGGTGTGCGCAGCTCGTGGGCGATGTCGGCGATCATGTCCTGCCGCTCGCGCTCGAGCCGCTCTAGTGACTCAGCCATCGCGTTGAAGTTGTGGACGAGCTGCGCGAGTTCACCTTGAGCCCACACCTGATCGGGTGCGGCGCGTACGCTTAGGTCCCCCTCGGTAATACGTTCAGCCGCTACTGAAACGCGCCGGATAGGTCGCGCGATAAAGTAGGCAACTACACCCGCGAAAAGCAGTGAAATAGGCAAGCTGATCCACGCGGCGAGACGTGGGAAACGCCTGTCCGCGTCGAGCATGACGCGGAGTTGCATCATGTACTGACGAAACGCCGCAGTATCCTCCGTCGTCTGGCGGGTCGCTTCGCGCAGAAGCTCGAGCTGCGCCGCCCCGTCCAGATTCGGATTCGCACGGATTTCCTCAATTGCGTTCCGGAAGAGGGGGCTGGTTTGCTCTAATGCCTGGGCGAAGTAGTAGTTTTGTACGCCAACCATCGTCATCACCGTGACGACGATGCTGAGCGCACACAGCAGCGCGATACGGACCCAGAGCCGACCCATTCAGTCCCCCCCTATTTTAAGCGGTGTACCACGTTTTGCGTGCGAGGTCACAAAAAGCTTGCAAGAGAGGCAATTGAGTGTCCATAACCATGTAAAACGGGACACCTTCGGGCTTAGAGACTTCATTCGGTGAGCTTGAAGCCCACGCCGCGTACCGTCTGAAGCAAATAACTCGCCTCTTGCGTGTCCAGCTTCCGGCGCAGGTTACCGATGTGAACGTCCATCACGCGCTCCAAAGCGTCGCTCTCGGGCAGGACCGCTTCTAAAAGTTCGACGCGGCTGAAGATGCGCCCCTTCTGCTCGGCGAGGTGCGCCAGCAGGCGGAATTCGGTCACGGTCAGCGGTAAGGTTTGACCGTTCGCAGTGGCGACCATCTGGAGAGGGTCGATCTCCAAAGGTCCGACGCGCAGCGGCGCGTGCGTGGGCTCGCTCATGCGGGTGCGGCGCAAGACCGCCTTGACGCGGGCGATGACCTCTTTGAGCCGGATGGGTTTGGTGATGTAGTCGTCCGCGCCGAGTTCTAAGCCGATAATCTTGTCGGTCTCTTCGGTCTTGGCGGTCAGCATGATGATGGGCACGTTGCTCTGTGAGCGCAGCCGCTTCAAGACTTCGACGCCGTCTAAGCCTGGCATCATGATGTCGAGCAAGACGAGATCGGGTCGCGCCAGCCGAAAGAGGGAGAGCGCTTCGTTGCCGTCTCTTGCTCGCTCGGTGCGGTAGCCGTTACTGCGCAGGTAGTCCTCCATGAGTTCGGCGATTTCCGGTTCATCTTCTACAACAAGTACAAGCGCCATAGTGTTTACTTTACGAGGTTCCATAGAGCGAGATTAGGCTAGAAGTTTATAGATTCTATAAACGCAGCGGCGTTCTTTTGAGCTTCAAATCAACCTTTTGCCGTGAAAGACGAGAAAACAACCTCTCTTGATGTCAAATCGAATCTTCATGAAACCTTTGCAGTTCCTAAGACGAAACTATAAACGCGGGGTGCATTCTATAGACATACGAACGGCAGAAGCCTTCGAGAAAGGAAGACAAGATGAAAAATGCAACCCTGACCCTTGCCCTAACCGGAGCCGTCCTCTTTGGAGGACTCGCCAGCGCCCAGAGCTTTGCCTCCAATAACCCCAGCGACTTCGCCGAAGTCACCCTCTACGACGAAAACCCCGCTAAGTTTGGCGACGTGCTCGCAACCGCGATGATGGGCGACGGTCCCGTCGCTGAGCGTCTCGTCGGTACGGGCGACGACGACGCAACCGTCAAGTACGTCACCTTTGAGATTGGCGGACAGACATTTGGTGTTGAAACCTTCAACGGCGGCTCGAGCAAGAACTCCATCTACTTAGACATCGACAACGTGGACCGTGACGACGCTATAACTTTGGGTGAATTTTTGGACGAAGTAGCGCAGAACCCCGGCGTCTTAGCGCAGCTCGAGCAGACTAGCCCTAGCGCCTCAGCGCAACTCGCTCAGCGCAACTGACCTCGCATAGTTCCTGAATACTCCTCCCTCCGGGCTGACCTTGAACTAGGTCAGCCTTTTCTTTTGTCAATAGTTCACAACAGGTGAACGGTTGATCTTCTCTAAATCTTTAAGCTTGGTTCAAAGAATCTTATAACCTCGCGTCCATACTCGGAGCTATGAACGACTCCGTGAGTGAAATTCCTACAAACGAATACAGTAGTCCCCGCGAGAGGCTCGAGACCCGCCTCCAAAACGACTCGTTTCGCCTTTTGTGGGTCTTCAAACGAGAAGCCGACGCAGTCTTCTCCGCCGCTGAGCTTAAACCCTTGGAGGCGTTCGCCTTAGACCTCACTGCGCATGGCTCGCTCCATCCCAAAGACCTCGCCGACGCGCTCGAGACCTCCGCGCCCGTCGTCTCGATTCTTTTGCGTCGCTTGGAGCAGCGCGGGTTCGTTACGCGGCAACTCGACTGCGAAGACCACCGCCGCACCCGTGTCTCGCTAACCCAGCAAGGGGAAGCGCAGCTCGAGAGGTTAAAAGCGTCCTGGCGTGAGCTGCAAAGCGAGAAGCTCGAGCGGCTCAGCGAGGACGACCTCAACACCTTAGACCGCATCCACCGCACCTTACTGGAGACCTTATGACCCGACCTAAGTCCCGATTCACGTTTCTCTGCGCCCTGCTTTTCGCTTTGACATTTACTCAGTCCTTTGCACAAGAATCTCAAACGGGTGGCGCACCAGCGGAGCAGCCTTCAGAAAGCCAGTCTTTAGAAAGCCAACGCGCCGAGCTGAACGCTCGCGAAAGTGTTTTAGCCGAAGCGAGAGAAACGTTAGCGCCGCAGCAAGCCGAAGTGCAGCGCCGCCGTAAGGCGTTAGATCAACAACTCGCAGCTCTTACCGCGCAAGAAACGGCGTTACAGACGCAAGAAGACGCCTTGAATGCTCAGGAGGGCGTGTCCGAGGCGCAGCGTGAGGCGCTCGAGCTGCAGCGCCAAGCTGTTCAAGCACAGCAAGCCGCGTTGCAAGACCAGATTCAAGAGGTTGAGGCGTTAGAAGCCGAGCTTGCGGCGCAAGAGGAAACCCTAGCCGCGCAAGAAGCTGAAGTTGAAACCCTCCGCGCGTCGGTGCGACAAGCCGAGCAAGAAAGAGTACGTGAGCAAGAGGTGGCGCAGCAGGCGAGACAGAACCTGCTCGAGTCCCTCCTCGTCACCCTGGAGAACAACCCGCGCTATATCGCCGCGCAAGCCGCCGTTCGCGCCGCTGAAGCGCAACTGAGCGCGGCGTACAACCCCGCCTCTTTAGAGGTACAAGGTTCCTATAACCGCTCCGACGTTGACCCCGTGATGGCCCCGCAGCAAGAACCGGGGCAGGGGGAGATACCCGACAGCCAGACCCAACTCAGCACCAACGCCACCTTTCGCCCCTTCCCCTTCGGCGACACCCGCGACGCGGTGCAGCAGCAGGAGTTGGCGTTAGAAAACGCCGTCCTAGATTTTCGCGAGTCGGTGACAGGGTTGGAGCGCCAAGCCTTAGAAGCTGCTTTACAGTTTCAGCTCGCGCAGCAGTCCGTCGAATTGGTTCAGAACACCTTAGAAGCTGCCCGCTCCGCTTTAGAGGCAACCCAAGAGCGCTTTGATAGAGGTGCAGCGAACGAGCGCGAACTGCGTGACGCTGAGGCGAACTTTCAGCAAGCGCAGAACGCTCTACAGAACGCACAAGCGGACCTTGACTTAGCTCGGTTGAGCCTGCGCAATCTGGACTTAGAAGACCTAATCAGCGTCTTAGAGAGTAGCGCGGCTGAGAATATCGGCGCGTTCCTCGCGCTGCCCCGTGTCAATGAGGGCTCACCTCTCTCCGTGCAGCGTTCGCAGATTTCTCTAGCCCAAGCCGCCATCGGGGTAGGCAGCGCCAGGCGCGACCTCTACCCCACAGCGAACGCGAGCTACAGCTACAATCTGGACGACAGCAGTTCTTTAAGTGCCTCCATCGAGTCGCGCACGCTGCAACCGAGCATCGGCTACAGCTATCAAGACCCGGAGCGTTCCTTTCCTGAAAGTGCCATCAACAGCGGCTTTCAAGTCGGCGTCTCCGCCAGCATCTCGTTCGGCGTCTTCAACCAGATCGACGCCGCCGAGAGCCAGCGGGAGGCAGCTAGGGCGGGTCTCGAGGCGAGCCAAGAAGGTGCGGAGCTGCAAAACGCCTCGCTCGAGAACGCCCTCAACCAAGCTGAGCGCACGGTGGCACTCGAGCAGATTCAGTTCGACAACGCGCAAAGGGCGTTCGAGGAGAACCAGCAGCGCCAGGAGTTGGGGCTCATCACGCCCTTAGAGGTGCAGCAGTCTCTGGTGGACCTCTTAGAAGAAGACTTAGAGCTGCGCCAAGCGCGGCTCAGCGCCCTACAAGCCCTGCTCGACACGTACGAATTCTACGCTTTACCCCCTTCGGAGGTCTTACCATGATCCGCCTTATCCCCCTCTTCTTCGCCCTCGTGCTGCCCTTCGCGCAGGCGCTCACCCTGGAAGAGGCACTTCAGGCTGCGCCGACGCGCACAGGAGTCTCTACCGCCCGCATCGAATTGCGCGACGCCGCCATGAATTTGGAGCGCGTCCAGGGCGACCCCTTAGCGGTGAGAAGCGACACCCTCCAAGCGGAGCAGCGCTTAGCCCTCGCTAAGGTCAGCTTCACCCAAGCGTACTACCAGGCTCTAGGCGAGATTGAAACGGCGTACACGAACGTGCTGCAAGCCCGCGTCGGCGTCCAGGTGTCTCAAAAGAGCGTTTCGGTCAGCGAGAAGTCGCTGGAGATTGCCCAAATTCGCGTGGACAACGGCAGCGGTACGAGGCTCGATTTAGAAGAGGCACGTACCGCTCTCAATGAGGCGAAGAACGGCCTACGTTCAGCCCAGGACAACCTCAACGTCGCACTGAGCAACTTGGAGAGCATCTTGAATCAAGAGCTTGCCGCCGAGGACTTAGAAAGCGTACCGGACGACTACCTCGTGCAGATTCCTGAGCTAAAGACCGTGCTCGACGCCGCCGCCGAACACCCCACCGTCATTCAAGCCGAGCAGCAACTCGCTTTGGCGCAACTCAACACAGAGGTGCTCGCGCCCTCATATGCGTCACAGTCGCAGATAGATAGTGCCGATACAGGACTCACTAACGCCCAAAAAGGGTTACAGGAGACCACGCGCGGCTTCCGCATCCAGGCGCGGAACCTCTTCAATAGCGCCTCGAGCGCCCAGGAGACCTACCAGACCCAGCAAGAAGCCCTTCAAAATGCCAACGAACGCCTCCAAACCCAGCAGCAACGCTTTGAAGGCGGGCTCATCTCTCAAATCGAACTGAGCCAAGCGGAGCTTTCTAACCTGCAAGCTGAACTCTCCGCACTTCAAGCCCGCTACAGCTACCTGACCTCTCTCTTAGAGCTTCAGTCAGGAACATTGGTAAATCTAGCAGGACCCGACACGCTCGACGCGCCGCTCCCTAGCGAGATTGTGCAGCCGACGCGCCCTAACGACACTGTGAGGGCACAAACCTCTTCCCAAAAAGGACGTGATGCAGGTGAAAACACCCAGACAAACGCAACCGCAGACGGAGCCGACGGTGCCGCAATTTCTCAGGAGGACAGCCGTGACCAGTAACGTTAAACGCGCCCTTATGCTACTCCTGACCGCTCTTTTCGTCGTCACGTTAGCCGCGTGCACCTCTCAGGGACAAGAAAGCCAGAGCCAGCAACAGCAAGCTCAGAGTCAGGCTCAATCTCAAAGCGCCCAGTCATCCCAATCTCAAAACAATAGGCGCGTCCGCACGCTCAAAGCCGAACAGGGAGAACTCACCACCCAAAGGAGCACATCCGTCAATATCGAGCCCGGTCAGGAGAGCCAAATCGCGGCGGGTACGTCGGGTCAGGTCTCGAGCATCGTGGCGCGTGAGGGAGCCCAAGTGCAGCAGGGCGACACGGTTATCCGCTTAGACGCCGAAGATTTGCAGCTTCAAGTGGACAACGCCCGCACCGCTTTGCAAACCGCACGTGTCAACTTACAGAGTGCCCAAAACTCGACCCAAGAGGGCACACAAGGGGCGCAAGCCGCGCTGCAAGCTGCCGAAGTTGACCTAGAACTCGCCCAGCAGCAGTACGACGAAGGGCAGCAGATTTACGACTCGGGCGGCATCTCGCGCACCCAACTCACGCAGTACCGGGCGCAGCTTCAGCAGTCGCAGTCGGCGTATCAGCAAGCGCAGAACAGCTTGGCGCAGAATCAGCGTGCGCCGAGCGAAAGCCTCGAGTTGCAACGCCTCCAGGTGCGACAAGCGCAGAATCAGCTCGAGCAAGCCCAGCGCTCACTCAACGACGCCGACATCACCGCGCCCTTCACAGGCGAAGTTGCTGAGGTCTTAGTCGAGCAAGGTGAATTTATCGGCTCGGGTAGTCCAGCATTTAGATTGGTCAGCACCGAAGAGCAACTTGCCAAGTTCTCCGTGCCGCCACAGGACGCCGCACCTTTAGTTGGGCAAGGTCTCGTCTACATTGACTACAACGGGCTCGACTACGCCGCGCAGGTGATTCGCTCCTCGCAGGTTCCCGGTGAGTCGCGCTTGGTGAATATCACGGCTCGAGTCTATCCCTCTGAAACGAGTATCCCGGTTGGGACAGTCGCGCAGCTCAGCTACACTATCACCTTAGCCGAAGGGGTCAAGCTGCCCTCGGGTGCAGTGCGCACCTCGGGTGGACAGAGCGCGGTGCTCGCGGTGCAAGACGGCGTGGCGCGGCAGCAAACGGTGAGCGTGGTCGGTGAAGCGGGTGGCGACGTCGTAGTCAACGGCGTTGAGCCCGGCATACAGGTCGTCTTTCCGCTGCCCGCCGACCTGAGAGACGGCGCACCTGTCAGCGTCATTAGTGGCGAAGGCTAAACCTTTCGCATACGCACATTCGGAGGTTGGGTTCAGCAGGTTGAGCCCAACCTCTATTTGAGTGCGACGTAGCTCGTTCGGGCGAAACCACGTTCCCTCACACAACTATTTAGCTCTCTTAATCAAATCTTACAACTCACTAAAAAGGTTCTTACAGAACGCTCGCCATACTGGGCGTTGTGAACCTATATCTGTTCAAAAGGAGCCGAACCGTGAACCCAACTTCAGCAAGCCGCACGCGGACACTTCTTGTTAAGTGCCCGCATAAGAAACTAGGAGCCTAAGCCATGAAGAACCTCATCAGCGTCTTTGTCAACCGCTACGTCGCCTCCATCAGCGTCTTCGGCGCACTCGTGCTCTTCGGCGTCGTGAGCTACGTGGGGCTAGGCATCAACCTCTTCCCTGAAATCGAAGTGCCCGTCGTTGCGGTCTCGACGGTCTATCCGGGGGCGGGCTCCGAAGAGATCGCCGAGCAAGTTTCTGAACCCGTCGAGGGGTCACTCGCCACACTCGCAGGCATCAGCAACGTCACCTCAACGAGCAGCGAGGGCTTCAGCACGGTGATTGCGGAGTTCAACTCGGGCATCAACGTGGACCAAGCTGCCATCGACGTGTCACAACGGGTCAACGCCGTCGTGGGGCAGCTACCGGACGACGCGCAGACCCCCACCGTGCAGAAGTTCGACCCGAACGAGCAGCCCATCATGAGCATCGCGGTCTCAGCGGCGGGCGTGAGCCTGAGCGAGACGCAGCGCTACGTCGAGAACAATGTCCAGCCCGAGTTGCAGCGCGTGGACGGCGTGGCGGACGTGTCCATCGCCAGCCCCAACGACCAAGAGATTCAGGTGCTCTTAAACCCTGACCAGATGGAGGCGTACGGGCTCACCACCTCGCAGGTCACGCAGGCGATTGGGGGCACGGCGCTCGACCTGCCGCTCGGCAGCTTGTCGTTCTCCGGCTCGCGCATCACGCTCAGCGGGCGCAACACGCCGGACTCACTAGAAGCAGTTCAAAACATCCAAGTCGATACGGCGCGGGGCGTCCGCGTCTCGGACATCGCTGCCGTGCGCGACACCGCCGCCGAAGCCAGCTCCTACTCCCGCGTGGACGGCGAGCCCGTCATCTTGCTTAACATCCTCAAAACGTCCGGGGGCAACTCAGTTTCAACTGCCCACAACGTCCGCGACAGTCTCGCCTCGCTGCAACTTCCCGAGGGTTACAGTACTCAAATCATCAACGACACCACGATTGAGACCGAAGCGACGGTCAACGACACGCTTTTAGAAACCGGCATCGCCATCCTCGCGGTGGGTTTGGTCATCATGTTCTTCGTGGGGCGCTTGGGTACGGTCTTTGCCGTGGTGCTCTCCATTCCCATCTCCATCGCGGGCGCGTTTATCATCTTTGGGCTCTTCGGGTTTAGCCTCAACCTGATTACCCTGCTCGCCATCACGGTTGCCGTTGGACTGGTGGTGGACGACTCGATTGTTGTCGCGGAGAACATCGACCGCTTTCAAAGCATGGGCTATTCAAACAAAGACGCGGTGATTCAAGGGGCGGGTGAGGTCAGTACGCCGGTCCTTGCGTCAACGCTATCGCTTCTAGCGGTATTTCTGCCCATCTCCTTTTTACCCGGCGTCATTGGTGACTTCTTTCAGCAGTTTGGCTTGGCGATGGCGACGATGGTGTTAGTCTCGTACCTCGCCTCGATGTTCTTTTTGACGATGGTCTTGGCTTACGTACCTAACCCGCTGCCCCCGTCCTGGAGCGACTTACCCAAAGCAGGCAAGAAGTTCATGCCTGACCTGCGCTGGACGCTCTCGCTGTGGCGGCGCGTCTGGTTCTGGGTACTACTCGTCGCGCTAGCTGTCGGACTCTACTTTGCGGGCTCGAGCCTACCCCTACCCAGCCTCATTATGCCGCTCTTCGCCCTCCTCCTCCCCGTCGTCCTCTTCGCGGTACGCTATCTTGGGCGGCTTACCCTCTACGTCTTGGGTGCGATCTTCTTGACGACTTACAAAGTGGGCGACGCGGCGACGACCTGGATTCGCGACCTCTACGCGAGTTCGCTTAGAGCGACGCTCGGCTACGCTTGGGCGGTGCTCGGCGTCGCCGCGCTCCTGCTCGCCAGCTTGGTCTTCGTCTTCCCGCGCATCGGCTTTAACTTCACGCCGCCTTCGGACGCGGGCACGCTCTCCGTCACGCTCGAGATGCCCACGGGCACGAGCTTAGACCGCACGAACGGCGTAGCGTCACAGCTCGAGTCCAACCTCCTCAGCGACCCCTTGGTCGAGCAGGTTCAACTTACGGTGGGCGCAGGCGACGCTACGGCGGGAACGGGCTCGAGCCCCGAACGCGCGACTTTTACGGTTGACCTCGGCGACGAGCGCGAGCGGACCACGGATGAACTCGCCCTAGTCTACGAAGAGCGCCTGAGCGAAGTGCTCGCCAACACACCCGAAGCGGAGTTGAGCGTTGGCACGGAAGAGGGTGGCGGTCCACCCACGGGCAGCGACTATAGCCTCAACCTCTCCTCGAACGACCTGGACGCCTTGCGCGAACGCGAGCCGCAGATTCGCGCTATCTTGCAGGACAACGCCAACTTGCGCAACGTCGAGTCGAGCTTGGCGGCAACCGTCAGCGAGCGCGTCTTTCAGATCAACGACTCGAGCCTCACCGGAACGGGTCTTCTGCCTGCCAATATCTACCAGACGATTCGCACTTACAACGTGGGCGAAGAAGCCGCCACCTTGCGCTCGGGCGGCGACGAGTCGCCCATCATGGTCTCGCTCAATCCACGCTTTTTGAGCGACGAGCAGTCCCTTCTCAGCCTGCCCATCTACGCCCCTGCGTTGAACAGCGAGTTACCGCTACGCGAATTCGGCTCCTTCGACACACAGGACGCGCCCTCGGTCATCAGCCGCGCTAACCGCGCCTACGCGCTCGACTTCACCGCCGACTTAGTCCCTGGCAGCCCCGACTCGCTCGCCGTGCAGAACAACATCGAAGCAGTGCTGAGGGACGAAGGCTTAATTGACAATACGGTCACGGTCAGTACGGCAACCGGGCTCGACCTCTTGGGCGACTTGGTCCTCTACGGTCCTATCGCCTTCGCGCTGGCGCTGCTGCTGAACTACCTCGTCATCGGCACACAGTTCAACTCGTTCAAGTTCCCGCTCTACCTGCTCCTCACCGTGCCGCTGGCGCTCATTGGGGCGTTGTGGCTCCTGTTCGCCCTAGACGCTTCGCTGGACATCATCAGCGTTTTAGGCGTCATCATGCTGGTCGGACTGGTCACCAAGAACGCCATCTTGCTCTTAGAGGTCTTGATGGAACAGATCAAGGAGCAAGGCGGCAGGGTCGAATCGCTCAAGGAGGCGCTGGTCGAGGCGGGTCGCCTCAGATTCCGACCGATTTTAATGACGACCGTGACCATCGTCATCATCAGCTTACCGCTGCTCTTAGGGCTCGGTGAGGGGGGCGAGTTCCGCTTCCCCTTGGGTGTCGTCATCTTAGGCGGCGTCGTCACCTCGGCGATTCTCACCTTCTACGTGGTCCCGGCAGCGTTCTATCAGCTCGAGCGCCGTAACTACGAAGAGGGCGCAGGCGGCACAGGCGAGCGCAAAGCTGAAGCAAAAACTGACAACGCAACCGTCGCGACGCCCAAGCTGCAACCGCAGACCTCAACGAGCAAGGCGTAACCCACCACAGGGTCTACCTCTTAAAGGTAGACCCGCTATATCTCTTGTAAAGGAGACCCTATGACACCTATTATCGTCCTCCTCACCGACCTCGGCTTGCGCGACGCTTACGTGGGCATGATGAAAGGGGTGATTGCGCGAATTGCACCGGAGGCACGTATCATCGACCTCTCCCATCAGATTCCCGTCGGCGACGTGCGCGAGGGCGCGTTTGACCTCTTCGTGGGCTACCGCTACTTCCCAGCCGGGACCATCTTCTGCTGTGTGGTGGACCCCGGCGTGGGCAGTGATAGGCGAGCCATAGCCTTGGACATCACTTCAGATGATAGCGGTCCTTACACCTTCGTCGGACCGGACAACGGTCTCTTCACAGGCGTGACCTTCGGCATGGAGGTCTCGGCGGCGGTCTTACTAGAGAACTCCGACTATCACCTCACCGACATCAGCACCACCTTTCACGGACGCGACATCTTCGCGCCTGTCGCGGCGCACTTAGCGGCGGGCATGGACATCGAGCAGCTTGGACCCACGGTCTACCCCGAGACCTTAACGCAGCTCTCCTGGACTGAGCCGCGCCGCAAAGAGGTCGGCAATGGGGCGGGTTGGGAAGCTGACACCATCCACGCCGACCAGTTTGGCAACCTGGTGACGAATTTGCACCGCTCACTCTTGGAGCCGGAGGTGTCGAGGTGGCATGTCAGATTAGACAGCGTTGACATCGGTCCCATCCGCCGCACCTTTACCGATGTGCGCCCCGGTTGGACACTCGCTTACGTGGGCAGCAGCGGGCTTTTAGAACTCGCCGTGCGTGACGGGCGAGCGAAGGACGTGCTCAATATCAGACCCAATTCGGTCATTTTGGTGACGCCTGTGTAACCTCCTCTTGCTCCGGGTAGGGCTCGAGATGACCTTAGAAAAATTGTGCAGCTTTAGTCCTACCTGGAAGCTCACCTTCTGCCTAATCTGGACAAGCGACTGAGTCCTGTTGGTGAGCCTTAACGTTCTAAGCTGAGAAGTGTGTTCTGACCTGCCTCAGCGTTACAAATCTGACGCCCGCTAACCGCCACAAGAAGGGACCTATGACTTCTATAACAAAAGCTGCAATAAGCCTGCCCCTCAACCTCAGTAGCCAAGCCTTCGCGGACGACAAATACGCCCACTACGCCTACTTGCGCGAGCACGACCCCGTGCATAAGGGCAAACTGATGAGCGTGATGGGGTCCTATTTCCTGACCCGCTACGACGACTGCGCCTTTATGCTCAAAGACAAGCGCTTCGTGCGCAACCGCACCACCGCGACGGGCGGCGGACGAATGCCCTTCCCCATGCCTAAGTCGGTCTCGCTGATGATGAACTCGATGATCAACGAAGACGAGCCGGAGCACCGCCGCCTGCGCAACCTCGTCCACAAGGCGTTTACCCCTCGCACGGTTGCGAACTTGGCAGGGCGCATCGAAATCCTCACCGAACAGCTACTTGATGAGATGTGGGGTCAGGGACCTATCGACCTCATGACAGCTTATGCCCAGCCCATCCCCGTCACGGTGATTGCGGAGATGGTGGGCGTCGAACGGGATGAAGTCCCTAAATTTGCCTCGTTTGTCGACGCCCTCACCAAAGGATTTTCTGGTGTGACACTCGCTCGTACGCTTGTCTGGGATTTGCCCAAAGCAGTGACGTTCGTACGCCAACTAATTGAGCGTAAGCGCCGCAATCCGGGCAACGATATCCTGACAGCGCTCATCGCAGCAGAAGAAGAGGGCGAAACGCTCAGCGAAGACGAGCTAGTGGCGATGGTGTTCCTGCTAATCGTTGCCGGTCACGAAACGACCTATAACCTGATCACCAACGCGGTCTATACGCTCTTAACCCATCCAGAACAGCTAGGGCGGTTGCGCAGAGAACCGGCGCTGATGGACGGTGCGATTGAAGAGGTGTTGCGCTTCAACGGACCCCTGCACGCGACCAAGCCGGAGTACGCGACTGAAGACGTCACCATCAGAGGGACAAAGATTCCCAAGGGCTCGAGCGTGATGCCGCTACTGGGCTCGGGCAACCACGACGCCGACGTTTTTGAGCGTCCAGACGTGTTTGACATAGAGCGTGCGCCTAAACGTCACCTCGGTTTTGGACAAGGAATTCACTACTGTCTCGGCGCTCCGCTGGCGCGGCTCGAGACCAAAATCGCGCTTACGCGGCTGCTGGGGCGCAGCCCCAACCTTCGTCTAGCGGTAGCGCCAAGCGCGTTGCAGTTCGTGACGCGACCCGGCTGGCATCAGTACAAGGAAATGCCTGTGATGCTGGAGTAGCGCCTCGCATTGACATTTTCTACCCTCAATCCATAGTGGTAATGACGGGGATACCTCGAGCCAAATACAGACGGCTAGGCGTCGAAGGTTCCCAACAGCGTCATGCGCCTACAGACCTCAGAGATCGTCAAAACCATCTTCAAAGAATCTTTGCAATTGCTAGTTACAATAAGTTTCAGAACGTTTTGAACGTTTAGATAGTCTAGTCGGAGGTGGCTTTTGACGAACGACAAGCAGAGGTATATCGAAGAGGTCGGCTTGCTGCTCGAGCAGAGCGGCGTACCGCGCATGGCGGGGCGCGTTTTGGGGGCGCTGCTCGTCGCCGAGCCTGCCGAGCAGTCAGCCGAGACGTTAGCCGACACGCTCCAAGCCAGTCGCGGCTCGATCAGCACCGCCACGCGCTACCTCATCCAGCTTGGTCTCACCGAGCGCGTGACTAAGCCCGGCGAGCGGCGCGACTACTTCCGTTGTAAGCCAGGTGCATGGCTCGAGATGACCCGCCGGGGCGTCGAGCAGTTGAGCCTCTTTCGCCAACTTGCGGAGAGAGGGCTAGGGCTGCTCGAGACTAACGACCCCAAAGTGAGGCGCGGCTTAGAAGAGATGCACGCCTTCTACGCCTTCGCTGAGCGTGAATTCCCTCGCGTGTTCGAGCGCTGGGAAGAGGAGTTGAACCCGGTATGACCTTCTTTTTCGGAGCCATGTTGCTTGCACTCGTTACTTATAAGCGCGTCCACGTCAAACGAGCAAGGGCGAACCCTATCTACGTAGAAAGGAACACATGAACACCTCTATCTCCAGACTCGCCTGGCGCAACCTGTGGCGGCACAAGCGGCGCACGCAACTTCTGCTCGCCGTCGTCGCCTACGCCACAGTTGCCATTATCTTCTTCTGGGGCTTTTATGACGGCTTCGTCAACGTGCTTTTAGGCGGACAAGCCCGCTACCTCAACGCGCCGGTGATGGTGCAATCTGAAAGCTACCGCACCGATCCTGACCCGGAAAACAGCTTGCCGACGCTGGACTTTGTGGGCGAACTCGAGCAGGTCGAAGGGGTGCGCGGGAGTGCACCGAGGTTAGAGTTTCAAGTGCTAATGCGCTCGCCCTACCGAACGCTAGGCTCACAAGTAAGGGGTATCGACCCCAGCTTAGAGCCGCAAGTCAGCGATATTCCTGGCGACATCGGTGAGGGGCGTTTTATCGAAAACCCCGGTGAGCTTGTGTTGGGCGTTGAGCTAGCCCAAGACCTCGACGTGCGCGTTGGAGAACGCTTAGCGCTCGATGTGCAGTCACTCGCAGGCGCACAAGGCGCAGGTCTGCAAGTCGTTGGCATCATCGACAGCAACATCAACCCCGTGGACGAGGGCGTGGTGCTGGTGCATTTGGAAGACGCGCGAACGCTCACGGGAGTAGGTACGGCGACGGGCGTGGCGCTCGACGTGCAGCAGGGCAATGAAGAAGCGGTTGCAGAAGCGGTCAATGCCGCGTCGGTTCTACCTCAAAACGTTGGAGCTTACCCTATCTCTGAACTTTTGGGCGGTCTCTTAGCGGTGATTGAAGACAAACGCGCGTCGATGATTCCCATCGTCCTGATGATCGCGCTCTTTGCCGCTGTGACAGTCATGAGCACCGTCATCGTGAGCGTCATCGAGCGCACGAGAGAGTTCGGCGTCATCACCTCTTTGGGTTTGAATCAGAATCAGCTCGCACGGATGGTGACGCTGGAGGCTATCTATACCACCTTCATCGGTTTCGCCTTAGGCGCAGTGCTCGGGTTCAGCTTAAACGCCCTCATGTCCGCGACTAACCTGATGGGACCCTTCATCAACACCTTTTATGGCAACTACTTGCAAGGTCTAGCGCTCAGCGACACGTTTGTGTTCGCCTCGAGCCTCACCTACCTCGCTTGGGCTGCGGTCACCATTCTGATCGCTGCTGTGCTCGCCATCACCATACCGGGCAGGCGCGTGAGGAATCTCAACCCGGCTGAGGCGATGCGGGCAACGTAAGAGCAGGAGCAAGAACCTTTTTTCCCACTTCTTACTTCTCTAAAAGGAGAACACATGAAATTCGTACTCACAACCCTCACCCTTTTACTCACGCTTGGCTTCGCTCACGCCCAAGAGGACGCGAGCAGCATCTTGGGCACCATCGTGAACAACCTGCGCGGCGAGTCACAAGCGGCGACGCTGAACATGCAAGTCATCCGTCCGGACGAAGAGGACACCTACACCATGCGCATCTACAGCGAAGGGGAGGAGCAAGGCTTGACCAGGGTGATTGCACCACCCAGGGACGCTGGGCAAGCCTTCCTCAACGACGGTGACAACGTCTTTATCTACAACCCCCGCTTGAGAAGGGTACTGAGACTTCCACCGAGTGGTCAAAGTGACTCGTTCTTGGGTTCGGACATCTCCTACAACGACCTTGCAGGCGATGACTTAGAAGAGGACTACCAAGCGAGCATCTTAGAGGAGAGCGAGGAGAGTGTCACTTTGGAACTTGTGCCGAATCAGGGCGCACCCACCCCCTACGGTAAGGTCGAACTGACCGCTATGAAGCCTTCGTACGCTCCGACGAACATTACCTACTACGATCAAAGAGGTAACGCCGTGAAAGAGAACATCCTCTCCGACTACGCCGAGGTGGACGGACTCAACATTCCGCAGCGCTTTGAGGTGACGGACCTCTTAGAAGAGGGCCACCGCACCGTCGTGACTTGGCAGGACGCGGAGTTCGGGGTGGACATTCCGAGCGGGTGTTTCACGCAAAACGCTTTAGAGCGTGAGGGGGCTTGCGAATGATTCAGCTTGCGTGGCGCAACCTCTGGCGGCAGGGGCGGCGCAGCCTCATCTCGCTCTCGGCTGTTGCGCTCGTCGTGTTCTTTGCCATTCTTTTGTACAGCTTCGGCGGCGCGATGACCAACGGCATGTATGGGGACCTGACCGATGAGGTCGGCAACGTTCAGATTCACACCGAAGGATACAGGGACGCTCGCGGTTTTGACGATGGGCTTTTGGAAAACGCCGAAGAGGTCAGGGAGACTGTCAGTCAGGTTCTACCCGGCGCGGTTCCGGTGGGCTCGCTGCAAGTCCCCGGTCTCCTGGCAGGGGAAAACCGCTCGAGAGGTCTGGCAGTGCAAGGTCAGGACTGGCCCGAAGTCGTGCGCGAGGACTTTGCGGATAATCTGGTTGAAGGCAACTTTGTCGAGGGTGACAACATCACGGGCATTATGCTGGGTCAGTCGCTTGCGACAGCGCTCCAAGTCGGGTTGGGTGACGATGTTTACGTTTACGCGCCCGGCACCGAGGGCTACGGCGCGGCTGCGTACACCGTCGAAGGGCTTTTGGACTTTGACGACCCTAACCGCGAAATTAGCGCCGCGTACCTCTCGCTTATGGCGGCGCAAGAGTTAGCTGCACCGGACGCTCTGAGTAGGCTCGAGCTGCACTTCCCCGGCGTCAACACCTTGGCGCAAGACGCGCAGACGGCGGACGAACTCGCCGCGTTCAGAAACGCACTAGGCGACGGTGTGGTTGTAGAAGGGTGGCGGGAGATTGACCCTAGCTTGGCTACTATCGTTCAGTTCTTCGCGCCCGTCATCGTGGTGATGTCACTGATCTTCTTTGTCTTGGCAGGCTTGCTCGTTTTGAACACGGTGTACCTCAGCACGCTAGAGCGCATCCGCGAGTTCGGCGTGATTATCAGTCTAGGCGCGAGAGGTCGGCGGGTCATGGGTATGGTGACGCTCGAGAGCTTGCTCTTATGCCTTTCGGGTGCAGCCATCGGACTCGCTATCGGCTTGGGCATTGTGGCGCTCGGTAGAAACGGTCTCGAACTACCCGGCTACAGCGAAGAGATACTGGCAGAATTCGGCCTGCCCAGCGTCTTCTACCTCTCCATCGAGCCCTGGCAAATCCTTATTGCGGTCGGCTTTGCCATCATAACCGCGCTCCTCGCTGCCCTCTGGCCCGCTCGTATCGCCGCGAATACCGAACCCGCTGAGGCGATGCGCTACACCGCCTAGGTCTCAGCGAACATCTAAACCTGTCAACCGAAAGGAACCACCATGTCACTTTTCGAAGTCAAGAACTTGACCAAAATCTACCAGATCGGCGAGGTCAAGACACACGCCCTGCAAGGGGTAGACCTCTCCATTGACAAAGGCGAATTCACTGCCATCGCTGGACCTTCGGGCAGCGGCAAAAGTACCCTCTTGCACCTTATGGGCGGGCTCGATCAGCCCACCTCGGGCGAGGTCTACCTGAACGACAAGCGCATCGACCAGCTCAGCAAGAAAGAGGCGGCGGCGGTGAGGTTGGACAAACTCGGATTTGTCTTCCAAGCCTACAACCTCATTCCGGTGCTGACTGCCTTAGAGAACGCCGCCTTCGTGTTGGAACTCCAAGGCGTGGACAAGAAGAAGCGGGAGGCTAAAGCCTTAGAGTCACTTAAAGCCCTCGGCATGGAGGAGTTTGCAGACCGCCGCCCCAACCAACTTTCGGGCGGTCAGCAGCAGCGCGTGGCGGTGGCGCGGGCGTTCGCCGCTAAACCTGACATCATCCTAGCAGACGAGCCTACCGCGAACCTAGACAGCAAATCAGGGGGCGACCTCATCGAGTTGATGAAGCGTCTGAACGAAGATGAGGGCGTGACGTTTGTGTTCTCGACGCACGACCCGAGGCTCTTGGACCATGTGAAGCGCACGGTGAACATGGAGGACGGGCGCGTCTTGCGCGAGGGGGCGTTGCAAGCGGCATGAGGTACGCCGCCCTTATCTTTATGTTCGCTTTGCTCACCCCTTCTTTATCCTTTGCGCAACTCAACTATAGAGGTGAGCTAGAGGTTGCCGAGGACGCCACTGTCGTCCTCGGCTCAGACGAGCAAGTTGGCTGGACGGTGGCGGCGCACGTCGAAGCGGACTACCGCTTGGAGCCTGTGACGTTTAATCTCGAGCTAGACCCGAGCCTCCGCTTCAGCGAAGAGGTTACAGCGGAGCCGGGGCTGACCGAGCTTTACGCGCGGACCTCTTTCGGAGACGTTGAACTAAGCGCGGGGCGCGAACGTTTGGCGCTCGAGTACGCCCGCGCCACCTTGCCCTTCACAGTCGAGGAGATCAACGAAAGAGGGGTGCGACTGGGCGTGCCTGGGGTGCGCGCTGTTTGGTTTCCAGAGAACTACCGGGTGCGCGGCGCAGTCTTCTACAGAGACAGCGTAATCCCACTTATCAACGTGCGGCGGACTTTTGGAGCGTTTGAGTTAGAAGCGACAGCCCTATACCAAGACCGTTTCGTTGCAGGCTTAGGCGGCAGCGGTTCGGTTGGCGAGCTGGTCGTGTACGGTGAAGGGTGGCTGCTTACAAATCCTGTGGACGCGCGGGGCGCGCTTGGCGTAACGGGCTACTTAGGCGACAGGCTTTGGACTTTAGAAGGCGCGTACGCACCCTTAGAGCCCGACGCTTTAGCGCCCGACTTGGGTCCGGCAGCAGCGCGTGTGGCGGGGCAACTCACCCTGCTACAAGACGCGGACTCGAGCCTAGCAATAGATGCTCGCATCGGTTTTCCAAACAGCGGTGCTGAATTCAGCCCGACCCTCAACTACACCGTGCTAGGTGAGCAAGAACTCGCTGCGAGTTTAGGCGGACGCTTCAGCGAAGTGGCGACGGTACTCACCTTCAACCTGAGCCTCAGAGCGTTTTTTTAGATATTGAGAGTAGGTTGATCCTAGCAACCTCGCCCTATGGGTGCTTTGCTTAGACGCTTGTAGCGATATTCGGTAGTGCCACCCGAAACTCCGCCCCACCCTCTTGCGCGTTAGCGATCTCGACGCGCCCTCCGTGCAAGGTAGCGAGCGCGTTGACGATCGCCAGCCCCAGCCCGCTCGCGCCGAGTTCGCTCGGCGCTTCTTTGGCGGCGTCCACGCGGTAGAAGCGGTTCATGACCCGCTTGATGTCCTCTTCGCCTAACCCCTTACCTGAGTCCCGGACGACGAGCTGCACGTCGCCCTGAGCCTCGAGCACAAAAAGCGACACACGTCCGCCCTGCGACGTGTACTTGAGCGCGTTGTCCAAGAGGTTGTAGATGATCTGCGAGAGCCTGTCGGGATCGGCGTTCAGGCAGAGGGGCGCATCAGGTACGTGAAGGTCTAGCGTGACGCCCCGACCCTGTGCTTTATCCTCGAACTCGTCCACGAGGGTCCGAGCGAGCGCCGTCACATCCACCGGCTCTTTGCTGAGCTGCAAGTAGCCCCCTTCGGCGAGCGCTACGGTGCGCAGGTCTTTCACCAAGCGGCTCATCGTGTCAACGGCGTGCTGAAGGGTCATCACGTTCTCTAGTGTCACCGGGCGGACGCCGTCTTCAAACGCCTCGAGCCGCCACTGCATGGAGGTTAAGGGCGTCCTGAGGTCGTGGGCGATGTCGTTCAAGGTGGCTTTGCGCTCCTCTTCCAAGCGCTCCAAGCTCTCGGTCATGGCGTCAAAGGTACGGGCGAGATTGCTGACCTCTTGGTTGTTGCTCCTTAGCGAGACGCGGGCGCTCAGGTTGCCGCCCGCGACCTCTTTCGCCGTGTCCGCGATGCGTATGATGGGCTGGGCGAGCCGCCGCCCGACGAGCCAGCCGAAGCCTACTGTGAGCAGCAGCGTGAGCCCTGTGGAGAGCCAAAACGAGCGCCGCTGCGCCTGGTTGTAGCGTTCTCCTTCGGCAAAGGCGTTTTGAAGACCCTGCTCGAGCCCGTCCAACTGCGCCTGTAAGGTGGCAAGTTGTTCCGCTGTCGCTGTGCTTTCGCTGCGGAGCGGGCTTGCTAATAGAGCCTCAACTGAGGTGCCGAGGTCTTGTCCGAGCGTCTCCAACTGAGGTTGCGCGATGAGTTGCTGAAGCGCGATGAGAACGAGCAATGTGCCGAGCGAAACACCGATCATTGTGAGGGAAAAGCGCGTGCTGAGCCGGTTCATGGGTGACGTCCTCTTGCCCCCAAGCTGTGTTTTCATCATGAAACTATCATAGGCTACAAGAAGCGGCGAACCGTAAGGGTGCGCAACGTTACGTTGCGCACCCTTACGGTTTTTTTTGTTTTCGGTACTGCGCAGCGCCAACCCCTGCACGCTTTCGGGGACGCCGCGAAGCTTCACTCTTTGCGCTCCACCTCATGGCCGAGTACAAGCTGTTTTTGCCAGCAGTTCCACGAAATGTTGAGACAGGTGGGCGCAGGTCTCATCCCTGAATCGCCCGACCTGCCCTCGAGCAAAACGCCCCCCCCTAGCCCACCGTAATACGCCGCCTTGCCTACTGCGTCGAAATTAGCTACCCCGATGAGGTCGTGCCAAGCGTTTTGTAAAGGTCCGCCAATCGCTTCGGGCGCGTCAACCCCGGCACGCAAGTGGCCTGCAAGCCGCACGTTGAGCCTCTCAGTGAGCGGCGCAACGCTCACCCACTGACTCTCCAGATAGAGCGGGTAGTGGTAGATACCTGGCGAGACACAACATAGCGATTCACCTTCGGACGACAGGTAACGCGCTTGTGCAGGCGTCACCATCTCGAACTTTAGAGCGGTATTAAGAGTGAGCGTATCTTTAAGCGGCGAGGTGTAGAGAACCTCGAGGTACTGACTCAACCCTCTATCCGAGAAGAAAACGTCGTTTTCAGAGAGCGACAGCTTGAAGCGGCGCTGCTTAAACGGTGTGTTGACCCCTTGTATTGTGGGGCTCACGGCCGTGCATGGCGGCGTTACGACACCTTTGAGCGTGCAGCGTCCTCAGTCGTCACGGCGCTTTGAAAGTGGGGCTGTGCCCCGTCAACGCTCGTTGGCTGGTCTGAGCGTTGAGCCGCGCCCCAAATCAACGTAAGGACAAAGAGGCTAAGGGAGAACGCACGGCGTTGCCATACCCACTTTCCGCGCGTCAGTCTATAGCAAGTATCATTTGATTTGAGCCAGTCCCACATTAGAGAACTTGGGCGAACACGCACATTCTTAAATGATACTTGCGCTATTCCAATTCAGTACTTCTGTGAACTGCTTTATTTGTCCACGTATAGAAGCTGTACTGGATGCTGGACATTGTAAACCCAGGATGAACGTCATTTTTGTAGATCGCTTCAACAACGTATGAAGGTTTGGACAAGCCGTTTCGCAGACTCAGTCAGTCGTTTTGGGTGCGGAAAACCGCGCTCCTTATCTTCCCCTTCTTACACATTTCTTCAAAGTCCCTTAGATGATTCTTACAAGTCCGCAAGCATACTCATTTTAGGGATGGCTCACACCATCCAGCAAGAGAAAGGAACTTATGAAAAACATCCTCACCACCCTTGTTTTAGCCGGAACTGTTCTTGTCGGAGGCGTCGCTAGCGCTCAGACCGACCCCGCCAACCTCGACGTGCAAGCGACCTTCTATGACAGCAACCCCTTTAGCGGCGGCGAAGAGATTGAATCCACGATTCTCTCGACGGGATCAGTAGTGAGTGCCTTCGAAGACGATACCGTCGATGACGCTGAGTTCGTCACCTTGGATGTCGGTGAAGGCAGCTTGACCTTTGAGATTGTGAGTGTTGGCTCGAGCCAGGCCAGCACCGTCTTGGACCTTAATGGCATCGATAATGCGAGCGATGACGACGCGGTGATGCTAAATGATGTAGTCCAGGGCATTCAGATGGCGATTGACGGTCAAACTGAGCTTGCCGTTTTCACAGAAGGCACACCCGACAACGGTATCGCGACGGGTTTCTACCGCTTCAACGACGGCTCCAACATGGGCGACAACCCAGTGGTGAGGGTCAACGAGGCCGACTACTTCACCGTGACCTATGAAGGTAATGTGACGACCTTTGAAACGACCACACCAGGTTTCCGTCCCTTGTCCGACGTGCGCGTCACAACAGATGACGGCGAGACGCTCTCGCTCTTTCGCCTCTCGTTGCGGGCGATGAGCAGCAATTAGCCTTCTTCAGCTAGCAATAGCTACGTAAGGATTTCCCTCCAACCGACCCCTTGTGGGTCGGTCATTTTACTTTTCCGTCGGCAGGCGAATTGACAGCTTAGCTACTGTAAGTAAAAATCACACTACGTCGTAGGTCTGCTCTATTTGGAGTGGCTACTACTCGACGTGAGCACGATAAAGGAGTGTTACAGTTGGACGCTGCAGATGACGTTCAAGTAAGCTTGATCTTTCCGACACACAACCGCCGAGCGATGATGCGTAAGCTGCTCGGGTCCCTTGGCGACTTAGCGCTTCCCTCTCATGAGGTTATCGTTGTAGATGACGCCTCAACTGACGGAACGACCTCGATGATTAGAAACGAGTTTCCCGAGGTGCGCGTGCTTCGCAGTGAGGTATCAAGAGGATTTGAGGCCCTACCTGAAGCTATCCGCATGGCGCGTGGCGAGTTCGTTTTTCAGCTCGATGACGACGCCTATCCCGCCGAGGGTGCGGTTCAGCGTGTGATTGAGCACTTCGAGGAGCGCGGGGCCGCGCTTGGTCTTATCGCGTTGCCTTTTGTCGAGCCCAAATCAGGGCGGCTCAGCTATACACCTTACTTTCCCGCGCTCCGCAAGGGTCAGCGCTACGCGCCGACGCGCGGCTTTCACGCCGGCGCGGTCGCCTTTCGCCGAGAGGCGGCCCTGCAGGTTCCGCCGAGTCCGAAAGGTTACTTTATGTACGAGACCGAGCCGCCTACGGTCATTGAGTATCTAGCTCGAGGTTGGGAAGCGGACTATCTGTCGGACGCGCCCATCTATCACCTGTGGGACGCGAGGGGCGCGAGGGTCAAGGTGAGCGCGGCGTACTTGCCCCTGCGCAATGACCTCGTCACGATCAGGCGTTACTACCGAGGTTGGCGCAGGACCGAAATGCTCCTCGGGCGTTACCTCACAGGGTTAATTCATCTAGCAGCGGCGGGACAACCGGGCGAGGTGCGCCGAGCGATTAAAGAGGCCAATACGATGCTGAGCGAGCAGCCGCCCAGGTATGTCCCCGCAGAGGTTTTAGAGCGCGTCTACCCCTGTTTTGACGGACTCACCTTGACAACCTTTTTCTCAGAGACCAACCGGCGGCGCGTCGGCTGGTTTTTAGGCTTCACTCCGATCGACCAGACTTGCTGAGCGTATCGGCGGGAGCACGCTTGGTGAGCGCTCGCCCGCCGATAAGTGGGCCGAGCAAGAAATAGAGGTAGTAGCTCAGCGAGCGCCACACGAGCACCGTCGTTGACACGGTTTGCGGGAGCGCGCGTCCAGCTAGGGCGAGCGACAGCGCGCCCTCCATATAGCCGCTCGCCCCCGGAGTGGGAATGGCGAAGGCAAAGGCGTGAATGAGGGTGCGGATACTGAGCAGCTCGAGTTGCGGCACACCGAGCTGTAAGGCGGTCGCCACCGCGTTCAGAAAGGCGAAGTTGATGGTCCAGAAGAGCGCGGTGCAGGCGTGTAGACCTAAGTGAACGTACCAGAGAGTGCGCATGAAGGTGCGGCTCACAGTGTCTAGATCTTCCAGAAACCCGTCTATTCTCTGTGCGTGGCGGCGTAACCCAGGCAAGCGGAAGAGAAAGCGAACTCCGCCGATAAAGAGTTGTAGGCGGAAGGTGAGCAGCAAGCTCAGCGTCAGAATGGTGAGCGCGAAGAGCATGATGAGCCAGCCGAGCCCCGCTAGAGGCAGCGTCGTTCCGGCGCGCACTAAATAGAGAAAGGCGACAGGAACGCTCCAAGCGAAAAAGGCCATGTCGAGCACCGTCACGAGGACGCTTGTCATCACCGCGTTCTGTAAGGGAACGTTGTAGCGCGTCAGAAGCCAGGTGAGACCCAGCGCGTTGCCACCCCCAGCCGGCGTCACTACGGAGGCAAAGATGCCGACTAAGTGGGCGCGAACGCCTTGTCAGAAAGAGAGGGGCGCGCCGCTAAAACGCACGAGTAGCATGGTGCGTCAGCCGCTTACGAGCCAGCGTAAAGCGAGTACCCCAATGAGCAAGCTGAGTTGAGGCACCCCAAGAACTGCGAGCGTGCGGAGCGTTGCTCGGTCAAAGGTCTCGGGCAGGGCGAGGTAGAGGCTGCCAAGCCTTAGAAGAAGTGAAAAAAGGAGGGTTTGCCAGAATCTACGCACGTAGCGCTAGCTTATCCCATCACCCAAGCGCGAGAGGTCCGGGCGGCGTGTTTCGGCGTAATGCACGATGTAGTGCGCCATGCGCTCGGTCATGCCGGGAAAGTCGAACAGGCTCGAGCGCTGCTCGACGCTCTCGAGGCGCTCAGGGTGATTGTAGTAGCCACTCACGGCTTGTCCCAAGCTTTCGGAGGTCGGCACATAAGCACCAAGCTGATACTTCTCTAAAAAGCGAATCATCTCGTTTTCAATACCGCCCGAGCGACTAGGAGCTAAAACAGGGCGGCCTACGGCTAAGCTCTCAAAAACAGCCGCCGGACCTGTTTTACCGATGACGAGGTCGCTCGCCGCAACAAAATCCGCCATATTGTCGACGAAACCCTCTACGCTTAGTAGCGGGTCGCGCGTCGCAAGGGCGTCAAGCTCGCGTTTTAGGACGGCGTTGCGCCCAGCGATGACCACGATTTGCACGGGAAAGCCGAGCTGCCTCAAAGACCGCGCGATCTCGTGAGGTCGTCCGCCTATCCCCTCACCGCCTAGGGAGATGAGGCAGGTAAACTGGTCTTTCAAGCCGAGCTTTCTTCTGGCACAAGCGCGCGCTTGTGCGTGGAGAAAAGCTTGCTTGACTGGATAACCCACAACATCAATTTTGTGACGGCTCACCCCTAAGCGCACCAGAATCTCTTTAGCCACAGGCGAACCTAAGACGAAGCGTTCCGCTCTGGGCTCAGCCCAGAGCGCAGTTGCGTCTAAGGTAGAGGTCTGGAAGGTCAGCACAGGTATATCGAGCCCGAAGCTGCGTTGGCTCAGCGTCAGCGCCGTCGTGAGCCATCCGTGATTGGCAACGATGAGCTTAGGTTGCCGCTCCTGAAGGAGCGCTGCGGCTCGCTTGGCGAACGTACGTAACATCAGGCGGTGCGCCGTCACAGTTACGCTCGGCATACTGTCAATGAGCCGCTGCCCCCACGTGATCGTCCAGGGACGCTTTAGGGCGTTTTGCCAAGAGCGTTTATGCTGAGCGTCAAAACGCTCGAAGCCGAAGTCTTTCATAAGGTCCGATATCTCGAGCTTATACCGACCCGGATAGGTTGCCTCGACAGCTTGCGCCATCGCCTCTGCCGAAGATACGTGAGAGCCACCGGCAGTGATGGTAGCAAAAAGAATAAGAGCTTTCTTCAACTCGACCCTCTCCCTTCAAGAAGTTGAGTTATTTTAGGAGCTAGCTTATAAGATTTCGCGAAGAAGCTCAGCTTACCGCCCCACCTGCTCCAACCACTGCAAAGTCAGAGGCACCACCGGGTTCTGCTCCGCCGCGATGATGTCGGAATGGGTAAAGCCGTCAATGATGTAGGCGGAAAACCGCGCCCCAATCCCCCTTGCCGCGCCGTAGGCTGAAAAGTCTTCAAACGACCTGACGAGCCCGCGACCCGCCCCAACCGCGAGCGTCGGCGTCGGCACGTCGTTCGTCGGGACGAAGTTAGGAGTATCGTCTAATGTCACGTCGAGTTGAATTATATCGAGCCCCAAGCGAAGCGGGAAGTACCACTCGCTGCTGTTGGTGTCTGCGCTCGACTTACTGCGGACATAGGCGTTTAAGTCGGTGACCTCGCGCTCAGGGTCGCCGCGCGTCCAATCTACAAAGCTCGAGCCCTCCACCACACCCGTGACCGTACTGCTGCGCATCCCCTGACTCCCGTCGAGGAGCACCGCGAAGAGGTTGCCTGCGAAGGTCGCGTCTGTGACCTCGCCTAATGAAGCGCTGAAGACGCTCGAGAAGCCGTACTGGTCGTCATCTAAAATACCGGCAACGGCACGGTTCGTCGCGGGGTAGTCCACGAAGCCGCCGGGCGAGAGCGCGTCTGGCGCGAAGCGGGCTAAGAGCGCCACGACCTCCGTCTGAGCCGCCGAGGTCGGGTCGAAGCCTTGGACCATGTAGGGGTCGCCGCGCCCCGCCTCTAAGTCCGACTTGCTCGCGATGAGTTGGATGTCGCGGATGGTCAGTCCTTCCTCTTCCCAACCGAAGCCGCCTGTCTTGCCTAAGATGCCGTCGAGGAGTAGAAGACCGTCGATATGCGTGTAACCGAAGTCAATAGCGTCACTCGCCGTAAAGTCGTAGCTGCTGTAGAAGTTGGCGAGGCTGCCGCCCAGGGAGTGTCCGCCTAAGACGACCGTATCGGCTGTAGCCTCCGCTCGCTTTACAACCTCATGCAAATCGCGCAGGTGAACCTCTAAACCCCAAAACGCGGTGAAGCGCAGGTCGTCGGGGGTGAGCGGGTTAAAGCCCTCTTCTCGACCTGCGTTCGTTACGTAGTAGTCATAGGCGACTTGCGGGTCGCGCTGTTCTAGGCTCTGAGTCATGGCGCTTCTATCTTCTAGCGCGTTCGCCCGCCGGTCCGTGACCCAGACCTCGAGCCCCTCACGGCTCGCCACGAGCTGCCGCGCGTAGAGGTCGAAGCTCGTCGCCCCGGCGAAGAGCCCCGGCATCAGCACGAAGATCGTGTCGGGGTTTGCGCCCCTGTCTGCGGCGAAGTATCGGGAGTAGAACGCGCGGTCATACTCGTCCGGCGTGCTGGGCTCGTCATAACCGGGCAGGCTCACGTACGCGGTTTGAACCGCGTCGGGCGCGACCCTGTAGGCGGGCGGTGCCAAATTTAGCTCTGAGCGGATGGTGGGGATAGGCATACAGGCGCTGAGGAGGGTGAAGAAGAGGAGGGAGGTAACAGCTCTTGGGTATGAACCAAGTTTGAGCTGTGAGGGACGAGGGATATTGGGGGCAATCACAAGGTCAATGTAGCGAAACTTCTTAAAGATATTGGAAAGAGGTAGCTTTAGCCCCTTTCAGCAGACACCACCCGTACCACGACCTCGACAGTTCGCTCAAGGTGCGAGCGCCCGGTAGAGATGGTCTCTTTATCCATATAACTCCCGCTGCCGTCGTGTCGCATTCCGTTTAGGTGCACAAGCTCCACCACACCCCGCCGCTTCGCTCTATCCCAAGGCGAAAACCACGCCACGCGCCAGCGGAGCGGAAAGGCGACTGCGCCAAGTTTCTCCACCGGGTCTCTACTACTCACGACTTGAACCCAGCGCTCGAGGCTCCCAAAGTCCGCGTTGCCTGCCATCCCCCCGGCGATGGAGACGACCTTGACGGGAACTGTTAGAGTTTTCGCCAAGAGCGGTGCAACGCCTGCGGCAACCTGTCCACCGCCGCTACAGCCGATGAGAATAATGGAGGTGGTTTGACCCTTCTCAATTTCATTGCGCGGTTCGTAGCCCCGCAGCAGCAGGTGCCGCAAGATGAGCTTAGTCATGCCGACGTGGTAAAGCGGCCCGTAGCGCCAATCCGCCGAGACCATGACCCGTAAGAGGTTGCGGAAATTGATGAGGTAGCCAAAAGGATTGCCCGCGTCTTTGCGCCGCTCGACCCAGGTCCAGAAGCGCGAGAAGGGGTAGTCGCGGCTGGTCAGCGCTAAGTTGAAGACTGAGTAGGGTAGCACGCCGCTGATAATGCGGCTCTCTGGCAATGCATCTTGCATTGCCCCGAGAAAGTCGGTGATGTAGTCTATGTCGCGGTAGCTCCCTTTAGAGATGCCGTCTAGGAAGATGATGAAATGGAGTCGGGTTTTATAGAACTCTTGGCAGACTTATCCACTCCCTCAATTTCGCGCCATCAGCCGGACTTCCCATGTGCTGCCGTCAAGAATATCTTCACAGCGCCCACCTACTCCAGCCTTTCCAACGCAAAGCTGTACCTCACCAAACTGATGCCCGGCGTGCTTGTCCCCACGATTCGGATGAGGTACTCCCCGTCCTCCTGCGGCGTGAAGGTCAGCTCGGGCAGCGCGGCGAAGGTACTGTAGTTGTTGGTGGTGTCAAGGGGCTTCTCTTCACCTACCTGGTAGAACTCGACCTGGTAGGAGCCGTTATAGCGGCTGTCGGAGGTGTCGTAGCTGAAGCTGAGAAGGATAGTCTCGTTGAAGGTGCCCATAAAACGGTAGGAGTCTGTAGTGACTGCGCCAGTAGCGGTGTCGCCGTACTCGAGCACAGTCGACTCTTGCCTCTCTTCCTGTGGCCCGTTCAGGTAGGTGAGGGGTGTGCACGCCACTCACCGCAGTGCTAGTAAGGTTGCTTTAAGCTGGGTTGCAGGACGTTGTAGACAAATATTAAGCAGTACGAGCAAACTCTAGGCAACGGTAGCCAAAGTACATAGAGCACGAACATTGAGCAGACCCTAGCTACCGGGACAAAAGAGAGAGAAGCCAGTCTGTGCCATGATTGAGGTGTGAACACAAACAAAGACAACGGACTGACTTAAGTACAAGTGTAACGAACTGAGGAACGAAATCCAAGTTGCTATGCCTTTACACGGTGCGCGACTGGATTTCATGGCGAGGTTTATTATGGCAGTTATTATAGTGCGGGGCGTGAGCTTGAGCACGGTAGCGAGCGCTCTAAACCCTATGGTACTCATTGAGTCGAACGAGAGACGCATCAAGCGCTTCTTTCGAGAGGTAAAGCTCGAAGGTGAAGCGCTCGCAACGTTGATGCTTGCGCTGCTCCCCGTCAAAACCGGCTTAGTGATAACGCTTGACAGAACAACTTGGTCACTCGGTTGCTGTGAGGTCAATATTTTGATGCTGGGTGTTGCGTACAAAGGGTTAGCTTTTCCTGTGCTGTGGACGTTGCTGGCTAAAAAGGGCAATAGCGACACGCCGGAGCGCTTAGAGCTAATTGACAGATTACTGAGCGTGCTAGCAGTTGAAAAAATAGATAGCGTAGTGGCTGATCGTGAGTTCATTGGCGAGGACTGGTTCAGAGGACTCAGGGCACGCCAACTCACCTTCGTCATGCGCGTGCGTAACAACAGCTTGATGGGCTCTAAGGGTACAACCCGTTCGGCGCAGCAGCGCTACACTGACCTCCGATCGGGAGAAGTCTATGTCTGTCCTAAACGCTGCTGGCTGCTCGGGTTACGTGTTCGTCTCGCTGTGACGCGCACCTCCGAGCGTGAGTTGCTTGTGTTAGCCTGCAACGTCAAAGCCGACAAAGCCTTAGCGCGTTATGCCCAAAGGTGGCAGATAGAAACGCTCTTCTCAGCCTTGAAGTCGCGCGGCTTTAACTTAGAAGGTACGCATACGCTTCAACCCGAGCGCTTCAACAAGCTGCTAACCCTCTTAGCTATCGCTTTCGCTTGGGCCCATCTTGTAGGTGAGTGGTATTACAAGCACTATCCTCTCAAAACCAAAAAGCACGGTTACCTACCCAAAAGCTACTTCAAGCGCGGGCTCGAGGTCCTGCGTTCAGCCACCCTAGCCGGTCCTATGCCCGCTAAAGTTAGTCTTGAGCTTTGTCTCAATCTTTTGTCCCCGTAGTGAGGTTAGGAATACTATCAAAAATCAGATAAAAGACTACTTAGAAGGATGGCGAGACTGAAACGATAGTGAGGAGTGGCAAAATACACTTGATTGGTATTTGAAGCGAGGACCAAGAAATCAAAAATACATGTTCAAAGCTGTAGTTCCGACTTTTATACAGGCACTCGCAGAGGTTAACGGCTTCTCTGCGATTTGCTATCCGCCTATTGTCTACGCAGGATTCGAGGACGCACAAATGATACATTTTGCCTTTGAGCTGAGCCATAAAAACGGTTCTCTTCGTAGGCATAGCAGGCAGAACGACTTAGACCTGATAAATCTTCCGCTCCTATCATGCGAAGATGCTGAGCTAAAGATGCTAAATCAACATCCTACGTTTGACAAAAACCACTTTTGTAGTCGTGCAGAAGTAATCTTTCCGGATGAGTTGACGCACATATTTTCAGGTAGCACTCAATGAGCATCAACTCTTCAATCGAATGGACCGACGCCACCTGGAACCCAACCACAGGTTGCACCCAGGTCAGCCCCGGCTGCGACCACTGCTACGCCCTCCGCTTTGCCGAGCGCTTCCGAGGTGTACCTAATCACCCTTACGAATAGGGCTTCGACCTCAAGCTCTGGCAGGAACGTCTTGAGAAACCGCTACGCTGGCGCAAGCCGAGGCGCATTTTCGTCAACTCGATGTCCGACCTGTTTCACAGAGACATACCAGATGCCTTTATAGAGCAAGTCTTTGACGTTATGAACCGAGCGGACTGGCACGTATTCCAAATCCTCACAAAACGAAGTGGTCGTTTAAGGCGGCTCGGACCGAAGTTGAAGTGGGCACCCCACGAACTGCCAGCGCGGGACCTGCCTGCCGGACTCGTGCAAGCGGGAGGACGCCGAGCGAATGCGCCTCACCGCGAACGCTTCGCGAGACTCTGTGAGTTTGTCCAACGCCGCTTTGCAAATCGGCAGCTTGTCCAGGTTCTTATCCAGCATCCCCGCATGACCGATCATGCGCCCAAGCCGACCGCGCGTCACACGTACAGGTTTCGCCTCCGCGAGCACCTGTCGGGCTGCCCTGCGTAAGAGGCGGGCGAGGTCGGCGTCTCGCCGCGCCCAGTCGACGCGGGGGGCGCTCGCTCGAGGCACACGGCGCGTGGGCTTATTCTCGTCGAGCCAGGCTTTATCGTTGCGGTACAGCCAGATATAGACGCCAGGCAGGTCCGCGCGTAGGTCCTTGGTCGAGGCGTTGGGGCGCTTGTGCTTCATCTCGAGCCAGGTACTCCGGCACGCCGCTCGCCGCTCTGCGAAGGCAACCTCCTCAGGTTTGGAGCGAACTTTCTCCGACGTTTTTGCGTTCTCCGCCCGACTGCCCGGACGTTCGTAGGGCAAACCGAGCGCCGCAGCTTGCTTGCGCACCGCACGTCGTTCGCCGTAGTGCGAGGCGGCGCGGTTGAGGCAGGGCCAGGGGCCCTTCCCGAAGAACCGGATGGGCGTTTCTAGTACGTCGTGGTCGGTGTCTAAGAAGATTTGCAAAAGCAGGTGATGTAGGGAATGTGCCGCCGTGCGGGGCTTACGGAGGAGCCGCAGCAGCCAGCTTTCGACAGGGGGCACGCCCAGCCGGTCACGCAAGTTCTCAGGCAGGAACGTCGCGATGTCTTGCCGCAACGCCTCGAGGCGCAGACGACCGCTGTACGTCGCCAGCTTCCGCTCGGCGAGGGCGTTCATGTAGCGTGAGCGCAGAGCGGTCAGATCGAATTCGGGGCTCGAGCCTGTCACTAAGGCCTGGGCACGTCGTGTCAGGTCGAGAATGAGCGGTCCGTTTTGCGCCGGTGACAGCCGCCTGGCGAACCCGTCATACGGGACCGCCGTCTCCGCCGCGACGAAGGCGTGGCGCGTCACCGGCGCGGGCAGCACGACCTCGCTCTCTTCCAGCCAAGTCCCGTGAGCCTCACAAGCGAGCACGCCGGGAAGCTGATGCGAGCGGTGCCAGTAGGCTTCCTCGTAGTGTTTGCGCTCCCCGCTTGCGCAGACCGGGCAGTAGCGCAAAGCGTTCAGTCAGGGCAGGACCCCGCGCCGCCATGAGCCCAAGGAGCCCGTGTGGGTAGCCATCCCCTCGCATCGCCTCTCGGACCCTCCGGCGGCGTTCTAGGGGCTGGAAGGCGGCGTAGTAGGGGAACAAGGTGTAGCAGTCGATCATCTCATCAGCGCTCAGCCCGCCGAGAGGAGCTAGTCGTTCGGCGAGTGCGCCGAGGTGGGTCGGCAGGTCGGCGACCGCTGTTACCGTCGTGCGCCTGAACAGGTCGTTTAGGTTCGTTTTGAGGTTGCTGTAGCCGGTCAGCCGAGCGTAGCGGGCGAGGAGGCTATAAAGTAGCTCGTCTTCGTAGGAAGACGGGAAGAAGGTGAGCACGCTACACCCCGAACTCGAGCGGGGAGCGGACGTGACCCGCCTCGCTCAGCGCCTCGCCGCCACTCACGCCGCGCGTGAGGGTGTTCTCGGCCAGCGTGGTCAGCACCGGGGTCAGCGCTGCGTCTTCGGAGCGTAGAGGCGCGGGCGACGCAGCGTGATTGGCAGGCGCTTGAGGTGAATGGGTAGGGACAGGTTTCTTCTTTTTGTTCACCTCCTCGCGGGCGCGTTCGGCGTCGAATTTCACATCGTCCACCTTGGCGAGTATCTTCGGGTCGTTGGTCCTGATCGCCTGGATGATCTCCCGCGCCTTGCCGAACGCGTCCGCCGCGACGACTCGGACGAGGTCCGGGGTGAGCTGCTCCAGCCCGGTGTTGATGGCACGCTCCTGGGCGATCATGAACATCTTCACAGCGAAGTCGGCGATGCCCTGCGATTCCTCGTAGAGGGCGTCGTTCAGGTCCTGCGGGACCCACTTCATTTGATTGCCCCTGGCGTCTACGCCGGTTTCGAGTTCTAAAGGCTTCTTAACGAACTGGTAGCGCCACAGGGAACGCAAGAAGCGGTGCCACTCCCCGCCCTGCATCATGGGCTTCCAGTCGCTCTCGCCCTGCCCCGCGTTGCGGCGCATCTGCCAGAAGGCGGCGTTGAGAATCTCCTCGGCGCGTGGCGTGCCGATCAGGGATGACGGGCAGCTTGATAGTATTGACCAGTTCGGTGAACCAGTGGAGCATCTGCTCCTGCCCGCCGCTCTTCTGCTTGCTGAGGTACTGAATCTCGTCGATGATCAAGAGCCCGATGGACTGCAAGGCGGCGACGCGGGCCATGTCGGGCAGCATCTCCGTGGCGGGCGGTGCGCTGCTTGCTGCCCTTGAAGCCGTAATCGCAATAGTAGCGCGTGCAGCCGGTCATGCGGTCCACCGCCTGGAAGAAGTTCAGGCACAGCGACTTGAGCGTCCCGTCGTTCGGGCAGTCGAGCTTGAGGAACACGATCTGCGAGCGCGTGAGGAGGTGCTCGCGCCCCGTACTATCCGTGTAAGAGCGGTGGATGAGCATCTGCGGGTAGGTCCGCATAATGGCGTTCATCCCGATGGTCTTGCCGATGCCGCCGATGCCGATGAGGGAGAAGCCCAGCGCCGAAGGCGGCTCGTGGGGCGCGACGCCGTACTTGAGCTTTTCTGCCAGCTCGTCGAGCTGCCGGTGGAGGCGGTTCCAGCCGAGGTCCTTAACCGGATTACGAGCGACGTAGCCGTCGCGGATAACGCGGGCTACCCGCTGCTGCAACAGCAGATGGTTCTCCATCGGTGTGAAGAACTGCAAGGCACGCTGGATGTACATGAGCCGCAGGTGTTTGGGGTACCCGCGCAGCTCCGGGCTCTGCGGCGGGAAGAAGCGGACCGCCCGCGCGAACTCGTCGTCCGTCAGGATGCCGGGCAGCGCCTCGATGAGGGGGTTGTCGCGCCAGGTGTCGTTCTCGGAGACGGCGTACCTCGTAGTACTGGCCGCCGTAGCGCAGGCCACGCGGGGTCATGGTCGCCTTCGCGTTCGGCAGCAGCTTGCGGCGCACCACCTCGGGGGCGAAGTATCTGAGCGCGCCACTGCGGTGCTCGATGCCCCAGTGCCACAGCTCCAGCGGGTTGGTCCGCACCCGCGACCGCACCATATCGGGGTCTTTCGGGTAGTCCTTGATGAGCGCATATTGGTTGTGCTCGACGAAGCAGAGGGCGAGGATTTTGCGCAGGTCGGTGAGGGTGAGGGCGCTCTCCAGACGGTAGTCCTTGTCGCCGCGCACGGTCCGGCGCACCGCGGCAGGCAGCCAGTGGAGGACGCGCTTGTTCGTCAGCCCGAAGTGCCGCTCGACGATGGCCTTCCAGTCCGCGCGGTAGGGCGGCGTGTTCGCGGCGTTGACGCCGAACCCTTCCGCCAAAGCGTCCGAATAAGTGCTCTTCAGCTCGCCGCCGTCTCCCAATACGGACTCCGGGAAGTGCTCCACCGGCCAGACATCGGGGGTGATGGATATGTCGAGCGAACGGCAGAAAGTGACCTTGTCCGTCGCAACATTTTCAAACGCTAAGACGGCGGCCATCCAGCTCGGACCCTCGAGCCCCACCGTGAAGCCGACGACGAGGCGGCTGAACTGGTCGATGACGACGTAAACGACGGGACGCCCGATGATGAGGCGCGGGTCGCGTGAGGACACCAGATAAACGTCGCCGATGGTCGCGTCCACTTAGTAGACGGCTCCCGGTCGGTCGGCGGTGGCGGAGGAGTCGCCGCGCATGGGACGGTGCTTGAGGTAATAGGCACGCTCGCCTTCGCGCTTGCGAAGGGCGCGGTCGGGGTCTTTGGCTTTGCCGTACCAGTACTTGAACTGCGCCAGAGTAGGGAGCTGGTCGTCGGGCAGGAGGATAGGGACTCGGACGCCGTTCGGCAGGACATCGTAGCCATCACGGAAGTACTTGCTGAGCCCCCGCCGGAACGCTTCTTCCTCGGTCAGCCCCTCGTCGCTCTCAAAGAACTCTTCGCCGATCTTCACGAGCTTCTTGCGGACGTCCTCGTCGACATTGATGCCCATGACTCGCCCAGTCACCTTTTTAACGAGCGTGGGGTGACCGCGCCGCTTGCTGTGGTCGACGTCCTTCGTGCGGTCCTGGCTGTAACCGCCGGACTTCTCGTAGCGCGGGATCAGCGCATGGAGGGTCTGCCCGCCCTTCCAGTAGCGGTAGAGGAGGGTGTAGACAGTTTCTTTCACTGCGAGTCCGCTCTCGACCACTTGCGCGATGAGCCGACCACGCACCTTGCGGTCGTACATGTCCGTCCCGGCTTGGACGATGGGCTCGAGTATATTCCAGGCGCGGTCCCGCCCTTCACGCTCTGCCTGGATCAATTCTTTCTCATCGCGCGGCAGGGCGAGCCAGGGGTCGTGTCTGAGCACATGGACATTGCCACCATCAAGTTCAGCTCGGAGACCGGACAGCTCGAGCCACACAGGTTGGGCGCGACCCTTGTCTTTAACCTCAATGACGACGACCGCGTCGGCTTCGCTACTCATGTACAACACGCGCTCAGTGCGGGTGCAACCACTGGATGTTAGCGACCAAGTCCAGCGGAATATCCTCAGCGATGACGATACCCCAGTCCACGCCCCACTCGAGCCAGTACACCCGCTCGATCTCGAGCTTCTGCAAGACCCGCTCATTGTCAAGTTCACTTGCTTCCTTGACAGTGCGCACGACCCAGCGCCTATCGTCCAGGACGATGAGGAAGTCGGAGGTCATGATCATGTAATCGCCGCCTGGCGGGGCGGGGTGCTTGAAACCGAGTTCGGCGGCGATGCGCTGAGTCTCCTCCAAAGGCCACAGCGGGTACTGCTCGCGGATGTCGGCGACCTGTGTTGCCCACTCGAGCAGGTAGAAGTAGCGCAATTCGTTCAGACTCAGGAGGTGATGAATCCGTTTCGTCTTCCAACCCAAGGGACGGTTGGACTGGCCCCGCGAAGGGACGTCGCGAACGGTGAGCCAAGGTTGGTAGAATTCGCCTTCGCCTTGACCTCGTCCCTCTTTCCAACGTCTTTGGATAGCTTGCTTGGCGAGACCTCGGTTGCGCCTTGCCATACGACTCCTCAAAACAAAGAATTGAGCGAGCTTAGGCTCGCTCAGTTTGCTTCGCAGTCGATGTCGGAGATGTCGCTACTGTAACGAGTAGCTGCTCTAATCTATTCTAAGAGACTCAAGAGCAAAAGTCCAGAACTTTCTCGCCAAAGTCTAGGACTTTTTTATTAGTCCAGAACTTTTTTATTTCTCCACAATATTTTTGTTGCACAACAAGTCTACTATTCGACAGTTACCGATTTTGCTAAATTACGTGGCTGATCGACATCGCGACCCAGTCGCGCGGCTGTTTCATAAGCGAGGAGCTGCATCGCGACAACGTTTATGAGTGGTGAGACGAGTTCGTGGGTTTGCGGCGCGCGGATGACAACGTCGGCGTGCGCCCCAATTTGCGTGTCGTTAGGGTTGGCGAGGGCGATAACGATACCGTCTCTAGCTTTGACCTCTTGCAAGTTGGAGATCGTTTTTTCGTAAAGTGCGGAAGCTGTTGCAACGGCGACAACGGGCATTGCGCTATCAATAAGCGCAATCGGACCATGCTTCATTTCGCCCGTCGCGTAAGCTTCGGCGTGGATGTAGGAGATTTCTTTGAGCTTGAGGGCTCCCTCTAAGGCAGTAGGAAAGTTGATGCTGCGTCCTAAGAAGAGATAGTCGCTATGCCCCTTGAATCTCTCGGCTACTTGGGCGATGTGCTCGCGCTCCTCTAAGGCGTCCTCGAGCAATCCCGGTGTCTGACGTAGCGCGTGGATGAGCGCAGCAGCGTCCGCATCATTCAGCGTGCCGCGCGCGCGTCCTAACCAGATCGCGACGAGTTCAAACGCGGCGATCATTGCGGTATACGCCTTTGTACTCGCCACGCCGATCTCGGGTCCGGCGTGAATATAGAGCGTGTCGTCAACCTCGCGGCTGATGGATGACCCTTTAACGTTGAGTACGGCTAGAGACTTAGCACCCTGACGCTGCGCCTCGCGGAGCGCCTCTAATGTGTCGATGGTTTCGCCCGACTGCGAGACAACGATGCAGAGGGTTCGCTCGTCTAAAACAGGTTCGCGGTAGCGAAACTCGCTGGCGATTTCGACGTCCACAGGTAAGCGGGCGAGCTTCTCGATGAGGTATTCGCCGACCATGCCCGAGTAGTACGCGGTGCCCGCCGCTGTAATGACGACGCGGTCAAAAGCGAGTGGATCGAGATTGAGGTCTAGCTGCACATCGGTGCCGTTCGCGGCGAAGCGGCTGCCAAAGGTATTTTGCAGCACGGTAGGCTGCTCGTAAATCTCTTTGAGCATATAGTGTTCGAAGCCCGCTTTCTCAGCCGCCTCCGCGTCCCAGTCGACGGTAGAGACTTCGCGTTCCAGGGTCTCGCCAGCGAAATTTGTAACGGTGAAACCGTCTTCGCCGATGAGCGCCATGTCGCCGTCGTGCAAAAAGACTACTTCTCTTGTGTAGGGGAGCAGCGCAGGCACGTCACTCGCGACGAAGTTCTCCCCCTCGCCGAGCCCCAGGACCATTGGACTCGTCGCCCGCGCCGCCACGATGAGGTCGTGCTCGGCGTGCGAGACGACGAGCGCGTAAGCGCCCGTGACTTGGCTCAGCGCCGTGCGCACGGCGGCGACTAGGTCGCCCTCGTAGTACTCTTCGATGAGGTGGACCATCACTTCGGTGTCGGTCTCTGACACGAAGACGTGTCCCTGCTCGATGAGCCTCTCCCTGAGCGGCACGTAGTTTTCAATGATGCCGTTATGAATCACCGCGAGCTTACCGTCTTCGGAGAGGTGCGGGTGCGCGTTCGTGTCATTGGGTCTGCCGTGCGTCGCCCAGCGGGTGTGACCTAACCCTAGTGTTCCTTTGAGGGGGCGCGTTTCGAGGGCTTCCTCCAGATTTTTAAGCTTGCCCGCCTTTTTCACCATGTCGAGGTGGTTGAGGTGCGCGTCGCTGCTGCCGCGCGGTGATACCACCACACCGGCTGAGTCGTAGCCGCGGTACTCGAGCCTCCTCAGCCCGTCCATGATCACCTCGGTTGCTTGGCGGTGCCCAACGTAACCCACAATGCCGCACATAGAAACTCCTTAATAGTAGGTATCATCTCGTTCGAGCTAGTCGTGGGGGTTGAAGCGTGTCGCACCCTATGGGGTGATGATACCTACTTCGCTCAACCCTTATAGCTCTAAATATTTCCTGCCCAAATCTGCAGGATTGAGGCAGCTTTAGCGGTTGAGGACCACGGTTCGTTCGTGCTCCGGCCCTGCAAACTCACTATGGAGGAGCTTGAATCGTCAGTTGACAGTTACCAACGATAGGCAAACCTACGCCTCAAGTGTAGACCTGACAACAGGCGGCGCTCCGTGACGCTTAACCTTTCAGCGCCGTCGTCTTTTTTACTTTTTGTCGTTCGGGGTGAACCCAGTGCCTCGAGTGAGGGGTTCGTCTCAGGAGGGGCCCGCAGACTTAATTTCGCGTTTTGTAGCAGGTATCGTCTGGTCAGAAACAGTCTAAGCCGATGAAGCGCTAGTCTCACGTATACATTCAGAGATGATGCTTGCGCTATTCCAACTTAGTTGATCACTGTTTCAGCCTATAACCGCTAGACCGTTCCCTGCATCTATCTCTAGCGTGACATTCACTCCGAGAAATACCGAACGAACGAAACCTAGAGCCCTCCACCTCGTCACCTAAAGAGCTTGCAACCCTTCAGGGCTTGCGCTTCCTCGAGTTCGATACGCCAACTAACCTCGCTCCCAGGGGGGACGCGCCACGAGCAAGCCGTGCAAAGAGCGCAGTACCGCCCGCCGCTCCGGTGAGATGAGACCTTCACGGTCTAGGAGCGGATAGAGCAGAATATCACGCCCCAAGCCGATGAGGTGTGAGCGTTGCAAGGTGGCGCTCAGCGGCGCGTCCCTGGGAGGATAGACGATGGCGTCGTTGATGTCTCTCGTTACAGGTAAGGCGGTCGTCGCGGCGAGGACGAGCGTGCAACCCAGCACGAAGCCGCCGACGCCGCCCGCGAGCGTGCGTAGCGGCGCACGTAGCTTCGTCTGCGGGGGCAAGTAGCGACTTGCGAAGCCTAGTGCTAAGCCGAAGGCGAGCGCGAGCGTGAGTCCGACGAAAGGGCTGAACTGCGCGAGGAGCAGCAGCGGCTTGAGTAAGAGGACGCCGCCTAGCCCGACGAGCAGACCGGCGAGTTTGCGCTGCGCGGCGCAGACCGTAGTGGCGGCGATAACGACAACGAAGACGAGGTCAAGAGGATTCATTCGCGAATAGTGTAGCGCGCGCGCGCAAAGGCTGAGATGATATTCGCCATATAGCCGTCCACCTCTTCGCCTTCAAGGGCGCGCTCGGGGTGGCGAAAGCGCAGGCGCAGGGCGACGCTGCGCGAGCCCTCGGGGACAGGCTCGCCCTCGTAGACGTCGAAGGGGGTGAGGGTTTGGAGCTTCTCCCCACCCGCTTTGGAAGCGAGTTCAGCAAGGTGCTGATACGTCACCTCTTGCGGCGCGACAATAGCGAGGTCACGCTCTGCGAAGGGTTGGCGCGGCGGGTCACGGAAGGTGATGGGGCTGGCGGTGAGCGGCAAGTCTAGCTCGGCGACGTAAGTTTCCGGCAGTTCAAAGTGCGCCGCCACTTCAGGGTGCACGCGCCCCGCGACGCCAACTTTACGCGCGTTCCAGTACACCGCCGCGCTCACGCCGGGATGAAGCGCGCTGTGGTGCTCAGGCTCTAGACGAACCTCTGCGCCCATCAGCCCCGCAAGCTTCTCCAGGATGCCCTTGAAGGTGAAGAAGTCCGTCTCTTGCCCCTGCAACCAGCTCCCCGAAATCCACGGACCGCGCACGAGGATAGCGAGACGCTCTCGCTCCTCCGCGCCGAACACCCGTCCGACTTCGAAGAGCGCCAAACGTTCTGCTGCGCGGTTCGTTCGCGCCGCCGCTAAGAGTCCTGGGTAGAGCGCTGTGCGCAGCACGCTCCGCTCGGTTCCTTGCGGGTTGAGGAGGCGCACCTGCGCGTCTGGCGCACCCGCGCGCGCGAGTTCAGCGTCGCTCGAGAAGATATACGTGATTGTCTCCTGCAACCCGAGTCCGACTAAAAGCGAGCGTAAATTCCGCTGGATGTCGTCGCGTGGTTCAGGGACGAAGGGCATCGCTGGGATCGTTTCGGGAACGTGCTCGTAACCGTACAGGCGCGAAACCTCTTCGGTGAGGTCCTCTTCGATTCCTAAGTCGAAGCGCCAGCTCGGGATAGTCACGCGCCACTCGTCCTCGCTCAGCACCTCGACCTCGCAGCCCAACCGCTCCAGGTAGGTTTGTTGCTCCTCTAGGGGAATGTCGAGCGCCATCAAAAAGGCGACTCTGGAGGGGCGAAACGCGACCTCTTTGGAGGGAACGTCGCTGCCTACGTCCGTGAGCCCCGGATGCAGCGTGCCGCCGCCGAGTTCGGCGATGAGGTGCGCGGCCCGCGCCGAAGCTGATGGGGGCAGGTTCGGGTCCACACCGCGCTCGAAGCGGTAGTGGGCGTCGGTGGAGAGGCCGTGCCGTTTGGCGGTCTTACGGATGGTCACAGGGTCCCAGTGGGCTAGCTCGAGCGCCACACTCGTCGTTCCCTTTGTCACGCTGTCGTGCAGACCGCCGATGACGCCTGCTAAGCCGATAGGTTTTGTGTTTCCTCCTGCAATCTCCTCTTTCACAGGTGTTGTGATCACGAGGTCTTGGGGGTCAAGCGCGACGGTCTCCTCGTTCAAAGTGGTGAGGCTCTCCTTAGCTCGGGCGCGGCGCACGACGATAGCGCCCCCTTCTAAAGCGTCCAAGTCGTAAGCGTGCGACGGGTGACCAAGTTCGAAGGTGACGTAGTTGGTCACGTCCACGACGTTGTTGCGCGGTCTTAAACCCAGCGAGGCGAGGCGGCGCTGTAACCACACCGGGCTCGGCGCGACGGTGAGGTTGTCGATGCGGCGCAGGGTGAAGCGGGGGCAGCCCTCTTCATCTTCGACGCTGACCGTGAGACCGTCGTCGGTTGACGGATCGCCGGGCTCTAAACCTTCCGCCGGGTTCTTCAGCTCGAGCCCCAGCTTCGCCGCAAGGTCTCTCGCCACGCCCAGGATGCTAAAGGCGTCGGCGCGGTTGGGCGTCAGCTCGAGTTCCAACACCGTCTCCGCCGCCCACAAGTCAGCGAGTTCCGTGCCGACAGGCGCGTCTTCGCCGAAAACGATCAAACCGCCGCCGTAGTCGTAGAGCCCTAGCTCACGCGGGCTACAGAGGACACCCTCACTCTGCACACCCGCCATCTCCCGCACCGATACCGTGAAGCCTGCGCCGGGTAGCGCCGCGCCGGGCTTCGCCAGCGCCGTGAGCAGCCCGACTGCGGTGTTGGGTGCACCCGTCACGACGCTGTAACGTTTCGTTCCGTCATTCACCTCAGCGTGAAGGAGGTGGTCTGAGTTCTCGATCTTAGAGACACTCTCGGTGCGCGCGACCACGACGCCTTCGGGCGGCGCGGGACGCTCAAAGACGCGCTCGACGGCGAGCCCGATGCCGTTCAAGAGGTCGACGAGCGTCTCTAAGCGGCTTCCTCCAGTGCCGACTTGGTCCAGTCTGCCGGGAAGCTCGGGTAAAAATTTTTCTAACCAACTCAGTGGGACGTTCATAAGCCGCTCCGAAACTGCTCTAAGATGCGCAAGTCGCTGCCGTAGAAGTAGCGAATGTCGGGGACGCCGTAGCTGACCATCGCCAGGCGCTCCAAGCCGAAGCCGAACGCGAAGCCTGTCATCCCTTCATACCCCACCGCCTTGAAGACGTTCGGATGGACCATGCCGCAGCCGCCGAGTTCCAGCCACTCCGAGCGCCCCGTTTTCGGACTCGTCCACCAGATGGCGAACTCCGCGCCCGGCTCCACGAACGGGAAATACGAGGGTTGCAATTTCGTCTTCGTGCCCTCGCCGAAGAGCGCCGTCGCCATCTGTGTGATGGCCCCTTTAAGGTCGCCCATCGTGATGCGCTCGCCGACGACGAGCGCCTCCAACTGATGGAACTGCGCCTCGTGCGTCGCGTCCACCGCCTCATTGCGAAAGGCTTTGCCGGGCACGACGACTCTGAAGGGTGGCGCGTGCGTCTCCATGTAGCGCACCTGCATCGGGCTGGTGTGGGTGCGCAAGAGCCTGCCGTCAGTGGTCCAAAAGGTGTCCTGCAAATCCCTGGCGGGGTGCCAGTCAGGGGTATTCAAGGCGCCAAAGTTGTGATGCTCGTCCTCTAACTCGGGCCCCGTCACCACATCGTAGCCCATGCTGTGAAACACGTCCGCGAGACGGTGCGTGAGGTGTGTCAAGAGGTGCAAGCCGCCTACCCCGTAGCCGTAGCCAGGGAGTGTCACGTCTACACGCTCACGCTCCAACGCTCGCCCTAACGCCTCGCGCTCGAGGGTCCTCTTGCGCGCTTCGATAGCTCCCTCGAGCCTCCCTTTAAGTCTGTTGATCTCCTGCCCCGCCGCCTTGCGCTCCTCTTTCGGCAGCTTGCCCAACGCTTTAAGCTGCTGTGTGAGCGCCCCCTTCTTGCCGAGGTACGCCACGCGCACCTCTTGCAAAGCGGGCGCGCCTTGCGCCTCTTCGATCTCTCTTAACGCCTGCTCGAGCATCTCTCTCCCTCTTTTTCGTCCGTCAACCCTCTTATCACGTATCCCGCCAGAACCAAAAAAAACACCACCCGGTTGGGTAGCGTCGAAGTCGCGCAGATGTACACCTCGTGTACGTGTCCGCGCTAGGGGGTAAAAGGCGAAGCTAAAACATTCATCTCTGTAGAGTGTAGCGCGGCGACTCGAGCGGTGTCAATCGCTCCTCTAGCGCTTTTTCGGTAGCCGTGCGCGCTCGAGCAGGTGAGAAGGGGTAGATGTGTAGGTAGAACGAGGAAAACGGACGAAGTTCTTTACTTCTTTTCCCGTTATACCGAGAATTGTTCTTCCGGCTCCGGTGTGAAAGCGCATCCACAATAACGTAATCTCAGGTACATTGATGAAATTCATGTGTATTTGTTAAAGATCGTCTGGTGACGAATGTCGTGGTGTAGGACAGAGCCTTCACTACTAGGTCGCATGACGCTGTAGAAACCACTGCGATCAGAGTAAAAAGTGAATCTTAGAGGCTCAAAGTCGACTTCGCTGGGTCGTCGGCTATTTTACTTTCTCAGCATCTCAACACGTGTATAGTGTAGAATAATTAAGATAAGATTAAGGGGCAAGCGAGAGAAAGGGAGCAATGCTTACAGATGTAGCGCCATCACATAGCGTGTTACCGCCCAACCGACTGGCGTGCGTGATCGATGAGCCGCTTTTGGCGTGGCACCGACTCGAGACCACCCCTCTCAACGCTGCCTATTATCTGCTGCTGGCAAGCGGGGAAGAACACGTCTTATGGATCAATCAGCGCGACCAAGAACCCCGCGTCGAGCGCTACGTCGCCGCGATCAGCCTTCTGCCCAACTTAACGCCCCCCCTTATTCGCGCTGACACGACCCGTTCACGGCTCGAGTATCCATATCTCCTCACACAGTACTTGCCCGAGCCCACCTTGGCTGAGGCTTGGCCCCGCCTTAACGCGGCGCAGCGCGAGCAAGCGGTGCGCTCTTGGGGACACGCGCTGCGCCTAATTCACCGTATCCGCTTCGAGCGGGCGGGCGATTTGGCGTTGCCGGAGGCGCGAGGGGAGCGTTTAGAGACGCACCTCGAGACCGCTTGGCGGCGTCTGCTACCCTTGACTACCAATGACGACACCATCGACACGGCGGTGCTGACCGGAGCGCTCGAGCGCACTCGTCCGCTGCTCACCGACGCCCCTATCGCCCTCTGTCACGGTAGCGCCACCACGTATAACGTGCTCTGGTCGGACACACAAGCGCGCATCATCGCTTCGGTGGACTTCAAGCGGGCGCAGCGCAGCGATCCTATGACCGACTTAGCTGCCCTCTGGAACGAGGTTCAGAGGCTCGGCTGCGAAGATGCTTTCATGCGGGGCTACGGGGCGCTTTCACGTTGGGAAACGCTGCGTCTATCAGTCTACAAGCTTCACCACACGCTCGCGTGCTACGCCGACGCGCTGCAGTGCGATCCGCGCCAGACTGCAAGGTGGCGGCGGCGCTTGGCAGCGGCGCTGCAAGAGGTGGCGCAACTACCGGGCTAAAGCACACTAACGAAGTGATTTGAGGATGGCACTCCATGTCATCCTTTTTCAGTTGTGTATAAAACTTAGGTATGAAACACCGTTCCTCTGAACGATGACGCTGCTGGGAACGCGCAAGGTACTTCACTGATTGGACTACACGAAGTGGACAGATTCGGAGAGGGCAAGAGGTTTGTCGGTCTCGCCCTCTCCTAAAACTCTATTTCTTAACTTCGTGAAGGTGTTGTCCCAAGCCCTCGAGTAAACTCAGAACAGCATAAAGCCCGCGCCGCACCTCTTTATCGTAGAGCTTAGCTAAAAGCGCGGTGACGCCGGGCGGGTCGTCCTTGAGGCTCTCTTGCGCCTTGACTAAACCCTTCTGCGTGCCGTCTAGAAAAGCTTGCGCGCCGTCCGGGTCGGTCACGGTGAGCGCCTTGATGAGCACCATGACGTTGTCCACCAGGTTACGCCCGCCCTTCGAATCGAGCTGATCTAGGGCGACTTCTAAAACACCGTTCTTCTGCGAGATGGCGCTGTTAAGGATGCGGAAGATGCCCTCTTCGTGCAAGGTTCCTACGAGCCTGTCGAGGTCGTCTTGCGCCGTATCGACGGGCGGGGGCGAGGGCTCGTATTTGTACTGGATCGCCTTCGCCATCAGAGGTTCCCCCCTTCCGGGCGGTTTTGCGTCGGGTAGACGTAGTCGTCACGTTCCCACTTACGCTCGACCTGAACGCCGTACTGCGGTGTCGGATCGCCGTAGCGTGGGTTGGAACTTGGCAGGGGCGGTTTGCCCTTATCGCCTAACTTCTCCATCTTCACGGCGAGTTCTTTGTATGCGGGCGTGTCGCTGGTACGGTCCTTTTCCGACGAGGTCAGCACGTTGACGGGCTCGGTGCGCGAGTTCATCGGCATGTAGAGTTCGTTGCCGTGGACCCGGTCGGAGACCAGAGCGCGCACCCGTACCGAGCCGCGCGGCGAGCTTAGCCGTACCCAGTCGCCGGTCTCGACGCCGCGCTCTTCAGCCAGCTCTGGACCCACCTCGACAAAGGTGTCAGGCACTTTTTCAGCGATGCCCGATGAGGCGTAGGTCATGTTGCCCGCGTGGAAATGTTCCAACATCCGTCCGTTATTGAGGTGGAGATCATATTCGTCGTCGGGCTGGTTCGAAGGCTCGATCCACTCCAAGGGGAAGAGCCGCGCCTTGCCGTCGTCGAACTCGAAGCGCTCGGTGTAGAGGAGCGGCGTGTCCGTGCCGTCGGCGGCGACGGGCCACTGGAGCGACTCATAGCCCTCGAGCCGGTCATAGCTCACGCCTGCGAACAGCGGCGTCAGGCTGGCGATCTCGTCCATGACTTGACTCGGGTGCGTGTAGCCCCAGTCCTGACCCATGCGCCCCGCGAGGTCCACCAATACTTCCCAATCGGGGCGGGAGTCACCCAGGGGCTCCAACGCTCTGTAGAGCCGCTGAATGCGCCGCTCGGTGTTGACGACTGTACCCTCTTTCTCCAAGATGGGGCTCGCAGGCAGCACCACGTCCGCAAACTCCGCCGTGCGGCTCATGAACAAATCCTGGACGACGAAGAACTCGAGCTGCGAGAGCGCGTCCTGCACGTGGTTGGCGTTCGCGTCCACGATGCCTAAGTCCTCGCCGATCACATACATCGCTTTGAGGTTGCCCTCGTGAATCTCGTCGATCATACCGTAGTTGTTCAGCCCTGGCTCTTCGGGCAGTTCGACGCCCCAGCTTTGTTCAAATTTCGCGCGAATTTCGGGGTCTTTGACCTCTTGGTAGCCCGTGTAGAAGGTGGTGATGGAGCCAAAGTCCGACGCGCCCTGCACGTTGTTATGACCTCTTAACGGATAGCCGCCCGTGCCTGTACGCCCATAGTTGCCCGTCGCGACGAGCAGGTTAGAAATTGCGGTAGAGGTGTCTGAGCCGCCCGTATGCTGCGTCACGCCCATCGCCCAGAGCCCGCAGACCGACTCGGCCTTGGCAATCTCTTCGGCCACCTCTTTGAGCACGTCTTGCGACAATCCGGTAACGCGCTCGGCGAATTCTAAAGTGAACGAACTTAAACTCTCTTTATACTCCTCAACGTCGTTGACCCACTCGTCCAGGAACGCTTTGGGGGCCATATCGTTGTCCAGGATGTACTTCGTCACGGCGGAGAGCCACACAAGATCCGTACCCGGTTTGGGCTGCAAGAAGATGTCCGCCCGCTCCGCCATGGTGTGCTTGCGCAAGTCTGAAACGATGACCTTTTGCCCATGCAATTTCTGCGAACTCTTGATGCGCGTGGCGAGCACGGGGTGCGACTCGTCCGTGTTCGAGCCGACGATGAAGACGAGCGCGGCTTTCTCGATGTCTTTGATCGAGCCTGCGTCGCCGCCGTAACCCACCGTACGCCACAAGCCCACCGTCGCGGGTGACTGGCAGTAGCGCGAGCAGTTGTCCACGTTGTTCGTGCCGATGATCGCTCGAGCGAACTTCTGCGTGAGGTACGACTCCTCGTTCGTGCACTTCGAGGAACCGATCACGCCAATACTGTGGGGTCCGCTCTTCTCCTTGATGTCGCCCAGGCGCTCCGCGATGAGGTCTAGCGCCTCGTCCCAGCTCGCCTCGCGAAAGCGGTCGCCTTCGCGGATGAGGGGCGTCGTCAGCCGGTCGGGGCTGTTCGTATAGTCCCAACCGAACTTGCCCTTGATGCAAGTAGAGATGCTGTTCGCGGGCGCTTCGAACTGCGGGTCCACCTTGAGAATTGTGCGCCCCTTTGTCCAGACATCGAAGGAGCAGCCGACGCCGCAGTAGGTACAGACCGTTTTGGTCTTCTTGACATCCGCCTCGCGCATCGCCGCCTCCGCGTCGGAGAGCGCCATGATGGGACCGTAGCCCGTGTAGGGCTCAAACGATTTGACGAGTTCGATGGCGGGGCGGCGTACGCTCTGCGGCACATCCTTGCCCGTAAAGTGACCCGCTTCACCGACCATCGTCTTCTCCATCAAGGCGTTGCAGGGGCAGACCGTGATGCAGTGCCCGCACGAGACGCACGAGGAGTCGTCAATGGCGGAGCCGCCGTCCCACAAGACGCGCGGGTGCTCCGCCTCCCAGTCGATGGAGAGCGTTTCTGTCACCTGCACGTTCTGGCACGCCTGCACGCAGCGCCCGCAGAGGATGCACTGATCGGGGTCATACTGGTAGAAGGGGTTGGAGTCGTCTAGCTCGTAAGGCTTAGAAGTGTATTCGTACTTCTGGTGTTCGATGCCTAACGACTTCGTCGCGTTGTGTACGGCGCAGTCGCCGTTGTTGTAGTCGCAGATGGTGCAGTAGAGTTCGTGGTTGCCGAGAATGCGCTGCATCCCCTCCTGCCGCGCGTCCTGAGCAGTTGAGGTCTCCGTGTTGACGCGCAAGCCTTCGCTGACCTTAGTCGCGCAGGAGCGCTCCAAACTGCCGTTCACGTCCACCATACAAGTGTCGCAGGTCTGAATCGGACCCAAGGCAGGGTGATAGCACACGTGCGCGATGTCTTGCCCGACTCTGTTTAAGACCTCCACCAGAGGTTCACCCTCTTGCGCCTCGACACGCTGACCATTGACATATAGTGGAACCTTTTTTCCGTAATCACGAATCACTGTAACCCCTCTCTAACCCGTTCTTCTCTCTTTGCTACCACGCTAACGAAAGAGCGGCAGCGCTTTGATAATCGTAGCAATTAGGCCGAAAGCAAATGGGACGCCGACTACAGCCCAAGCCACCGCGAGCTGTCCGGTGGGTTTGCCTTCGTAAGCTTCGCTGGGGGGAGAGTCTTCCAAGGTGACCCGCCCCGTATTCTCGCCTTGACTGTCACCGTACGCTTTGACTTCGGCCATTTTAGTCTCCTGTCGCTTCGCTAGTTCTAGAGGATGAAGGGGCTCCTTGTTCGTTCTCCCTGGCTTCGACGCTGTACTTTTCGTCCACCGGGCTCACGAAGAAGTTGCACACGAAGCCCACGATAAGGAGTCCCGCCATGATGTACATGGTGACGCTGTAGGCTTGCGCTGCGGGCACGCCGCTGTTAAGCTGCGCGTTTCTGACCCAGTTGATGATGGTAGGTCCGGCTACCCCAGCGAGGGACCAAGCGAGCAGCAGCCGTCCGTGAATTGCGCCGACCTCATAGGTGCCGAAGAGGTCGCGCAAGTAGGCGGGGATGGTGGCGAAGCCGCCCCCATACATGGTGAGGATGACGCAGAAGCCCGCGACGAAAAGCACCACGCTCCCCATGTTGCCAAAGGTTGGAATCAAGAAGTAGAGCACCGCGCCTAAAGCAAAAAAGATGAAGTAGGTGTTTTTGCGCCCGATGTAGTCCGAGACCGACGACCAGAAAAAGCGCCCGAGCATGTTGAAGATGCTTAAAAGCCCGACGAAACCCGCCGCCGCTGCCGCGCTGACCGCCGCCGCTTCGCCTACCGAGTCCACGGAGAACATCTCTTGAATCATCAGCGAGGCTTGCTGCAACACGCCGATGCCCGCTGTGACGTTGAGGAACAGGACTGCAAAGAGCAGCCAGAACTGCGGGGTGCGAATCGCGGTGTCGGCGTCTACGTTGGTGTTGGCGATCATGCCGCCCTTGCTCTTCTCCTCGGGGTTGTAGCCCGAAGGTTGCCAGCCCTTCGCCGGGATACGCACGATAAACGCGCCGAACATCATCAGGCAGAGGTAGAGGATGCCTAGGGTGATAAACGTGGGCGCGATACCGACTGAGTTGGACGTGCTGTAGACGCCAAGAAGCGTCTCAGACAAGGGCGAGGCTAGGAGCGCACCGCCGCCGAAGCCCATGATCGCCATGCCCGTCGCTAAACCGGGGCGGTCGGGAAACCACTTGATGAGCGTCGAGACGGGTGAGATGTAGCCGAGCCCCAGCCCGACACCGCCCAAAACACCACTACCCAGATAGACGAGCCAGATGCTGTGGACAGAGACGCCTAGAGCGGCGACGAAAAAGCCGCCGCTAAAGCAGAGCGCCGCGACGAACATCGCCATGCGCGGGCCGACGCGCTCCAACCACTTCCCAAAAATCGCTGCCGACGCGCCCAGCACGACGATGGCGACGCTGAAAATCCACTGAATCGTAAACTGGCTCCAGTCGCCGGGCGCAGACTCACTAACGCCGATGATGCGCGACATCGGTCCATTAAAAACGCTGTAGGCGTAAATCTGCCCAATGGAGAGGTGAATAGCTAACGCGGCAGGCGGCACCAGCCAGCGGCTAAAGCCGGGCTGGGCAACGGTATTTTCACGGTCTAAAAATGAGAGCATAGCGTGTGACCTCCTAATGTAGGTGAAGAGCTTGAAACGAACTCCTTTCGAGTGCAGCGTGCGCTGCGGCTGAGGGCGCATTTAGGGGCTTGGCATAGCCGCTCGAGCCTCTCTTTGTCCGCTTTCACTGTTCAAACGGATACGCCCTTCACCCGCGTAGATATTAAAGCGCTCGCCGCGTAAAAAACCTACGAGGGTCATATCGAATTCTTTCGCTACAGACACCGCCAAGCTGCTCGGCGCGGAGACCGCGCAGACGAGTTGCACACTCGCCGCTAGCGACTTCTGCACGAGTTCGAAGCTCGCCCTGCCGCTCAGCAAGACGACGTGCTCGGATAAAGGGAGCAGGTTTTCTAAAAACGCCCAGCCGAGGAGCTTGTCGAGCGCGTTATGCCGCCCTACGTCCTCGCGGAGCGCGAGCATCTCGCCCTTTTTGGAGAAGAGCGCCGCCGCGTGCAGCCCGCCCGTCGCGTCGAAGAGCCCTTGCGCGTCTCTCAGCTTGTCCGGTAAAGAGGTGATGAGACCGGGCGAAACGTGCAACGTCTGCGGCAGCGCGGCGCAGCGAACTTCCAGCGCTTCTAAGCTCGCCTTGCCACACACCCCGCAGGCTGACGAGGTGTAAAAGTGCCGCTCCAAGCCGCGCAGCTCGGGCAACGCGCCGCGCAGCGTCATGTTGACAACGTTGTAGCGTTGCAGAGCGTCGGTATCGACGCAGTACGAGATGCGCGCGACGTCGTCCCGACGCTTCAAGATTCCTTCGCAGAACAGAAACCCAGCAGCAAGCTCGAAATCGTTTCCCGGCGTGCGCATTGTGAGCGCAACCGTCCGCTTTTCGGCTGCGCTCAGCAGACGAATCTCCAGGGGTTCTTCCGTTGCTAAGACGTCGCGGCGCGTCTGCGCCGCACCCCGCGTGACCCTGATCACGCTGCTTTTCGTCTTGCTCTTAGGGCGCTTCACGCCCCCCTCACACTCCGCACGTTTCCCCCACCTCTCCCGTACTCCGTCTCTCTTAAATTGTCTGGCGTCACTCAAGCTCGTGTTCACGCTGCCGAACGCCCTCACCAACGTAGCAGATGAAGAGGTGCGCGTAAAGACTGTCGGGCAAGTCGTTAGGACACAACCTTATACACGGCTCTACGTACGAAACTACAGTGCTAAGCTACTTCTGACGCCCTTTCCTAGCAGTTTCACTTATCATTGCTACACTTCTCCGCAGATATCATCCCTGAAAGTGCGTGCTAGGCGATGTTCTCTTTAGTAAGAGTGTAGCTGACCAGATGATACCTGCTACCGGTTCATTCCCGTAGGAATTGACCCGAGTATAATGAGGAGCAGTTCCAAAACATACTGAGACAGATTACCGCAAGTATCATCTCCGCAAGTGCCTGCTAGACGGTAACTCGCATAGTGAGAATGTCTCAAACTAGATGATACCTGCTAGAGTAAAAGGAGCTACGGATTCCGACGAACTTCACGACGTGCTCCCGCCTTTCGCATCCGCAAAAGCTTCGTAACCGGGAAAGCAGAATTTCATAGCGGAGTTTACGCAGTAATCGCTTCGGAATCCGTACGACTGTTTGTTGACCGAGTAGTGGTCTGGCTAGACGACTTGCGAAATAGCGCCTTAAACATAGGCTGTAAGACGTTCGCGTACACCGAGTGTCGTAATTCTGGATTCGGAGTTCGACTAAAGTGCAAGAGGTCAGTGAATATCTGCGGAACGTACGGAGGTTTGGACCGACATATCACGTTACCCCTATAAACTTTTGCGTTAGGATAAATGCAATGCTACGTTCTCAACTCTCTTTAGCCTTGAGACTCCCTTTAGGACGCGCGTGAGGTCGCTCGTCGATCAGCACGGGCGCGTCGTGCGCGATCTGCGCGTCAGCGTGACGCCCCGCTGCAACTTCAAGTGCTTCTACTGCGACCCCCTGGGGCATGGGCGCAAGGACCCTTTAGGCACGATCAGTGTGACGGATGTGCGCCACGTGCTCTTAGCCGCGGTGAGTCTGGGTGTCGAGTCGGTGCGCTTTACGGGCGGCGAGCCCCTCTTGCGTAAAGAGCTTCCCGAGATGCTCGCTTCCGCGAAGGAACTCGGTATCCAAGACGTCGCCCTGACCACGAACGCGAGCCTCTTGAAGCGGCGTCTGCCTGACCTCTTAGCGGCTGGGCTTGACAGGGTCAATATCTCGCTCGACGCGGTCGACCCGGACGCCTTTCGCCAGGCGACGAAAGGCGGCAATATCAGACAGGTCTGGGAGGGTGTCGAGGCGGTGATGGCGGCGGGGCTGCACCCCGTTAAGCTCAACACCGTCATGATTCGCGGCATCAACGACGGCGAGCTTTTGGCGCTAGCTGAACTCGCCAAGGACCTCCCCATCCACGTGCGCTACATCGAATACATGCATCTCAACAACGCCGACTCAAAGGATTACTACGCGGCGTTCATGCCAGGGCGAGAGATTCGTGAGCGGATCGAGGCGGCATTTGGCGAACTCGAGCCCCTCACCACTGACCCGAGCGCCCCCGCTAAGCTCTTCAAGGTTCCGGGCTGGCAGGGCGCGCTAGGTTTTATCAATCCCGTCTCCGAGCCCTTCTGTGGTGCGTGCAGCCGCATGAGGCTCACCAGTGACGCCAAGCTGCGCCCCTGCCTTTTGAATGACCGCGAGCTAGACCTGCGCCCTGCGCTGAACGCGGCGGAGCCTATCGCCGCCATCCAAGAGACTTTCTTGATTGCGGCGCACCGCAAAGTCGCCTCGGGCGTCACGACGCCTACCGACAGACCGAGAACGATGGTGGCAATCGGCGGCTGACACCTGGTCTCGTTGGAGTCAGTCTTTTCAAGTTGGTCTTTTGAGGCTCGAGACGGCGCGCGTGTGACTGCGCGAAGATGCTCGAGTCGCTGATACGGCGCTGCGCAGCTTAGTAGAGCGAAAACCGGAGCCTGCACCTCTTTTCTTTTATCTTTTCTTTTGTTAGTGTAGTATTCAAATACATCACAGAGATGAGGAGGTGGAGCGCCGTTTAGTCTGCAGAGCGAACCCAAGCTCAAGGAAAAGCCTAAGTGCTACGAAGGGCACTAACCCCCGAGAAGGAGTACACTATGGAGTCCGGACTACCCGTATTAACCGTAGGTCAATATCAGATTGCCTACAACGCACTATCGTTTGCGATTGCGGCGATGGTAGCAGGCGCGTTTTTCTTTATTTTAGCGCGCCCTTATGTCGGTGAGAAGTACCGCTCATCGCTGCTTATTTCAGCTATCGTCGTGATCATCGCGGCGTATCACTACTTCCGCATCTTCAACTCTTGGGGCGACGCCTATGCGTTCGAGGGCGGCGTCTACATGCCGACGGGTGAGCCCTTCAACGACCTCTACCGCTACATCGACTGGCTTCTAACCGTGCCGCTTCTCTTGACCGAGACTGTGGCTGTACTTGCGTTGCCGCGCGGTAAGTCCGGCTCGCTCATTGCCCGCCTAGCCTTCGCTGCTGTGCTGATGATTGCGCTTGGCTACCCCGGTGAGGTTTTGGACCCGCAAAATCAGTTCTGGGCGCGGTTTGGCTGGGGCTTCCTCAGTTCAATACCTTTCGCCTACATCCTCTATGTTCTCTGGGTGGAGCTTGGTAACCAGTTAGAGAACGAGTCCCAGCAAGTCAGGAAGCTCGTTCGCAACCTGCGGCTTCTGCTCTTGGGTACCTGGGGCGTCTATCCCATCGCGTACATGATCCCGATGTTCGGACTCGGTGGTGCGTGGGCGGAAGTCGGTTTGCAACTGGGTTACACGCTCGCCGATGTGCTCGCTAAGCCCGCATTCGGTCTACTTATCTACGCTATCGCGCGTGAGAAGACCCGCGAGGACGAAGGTGAAGTGGGCGTGGGCTCAGAAGAGGGCTCACAGGCCTCTGCTGCTGCAACAGACTAAACATAGAAAAACAGACTAGATGTAGAAGAAGCTCCGCGGTGGTGCGGAGCCGGAGCTTCTTCTACGTCTTTGAGGGTCTGTGCTGTGCGAGCAGCGTTTCGACGCGCTGCCGGAGGCGCTTGATATCCAGAGGTTTCTCGAAAAAATCAGTGACGCCGAGCGCCTCGAGCTTAGGCTCTATATCTTGCGGACGCTGAGCGCTCATCGCAAGTTTGCTGAGGTTAGGGCGGTCCTGCAAACGGTTGAGCAACTCGAGCCCGTCCATCTGCGGCATATTGATGTCGGTGATCAGCAAATCGACGGCGTGTTGCTCCAGAGCGTCAAGCGCCTCCACACCATTTTCAGCAAAGTAAAGCGCGTGACCCGAACGGCTCAAAATGCCTTTCAGAAGAACGCGGATAGAGGGTTGATCGTCGACAATCAGAATGCTCGCCACAGCGCTGAGGATAGCGCGTAAGCTCTTACAAGATTCTTACACGGCTGAATGAGGTGTAGAGGCGATTCATAAGTCGCCTCTACAGCGCTTGAGTCTTCGATTAAACCCGCTGAAACAGCCCCGCCATCCCCTGACCGCCGCCGACGCACATCGAGACGATGCCGTACTCCGCGTCCCGGCGCTTCATCTCCGCAAAGAGGTCCGAGGCGATGCGTGCGCCCGTTGCGCCTAGAGGGTGTCCGATGGCAATCGCGCCGCCATTCACATTGAATTTCTCGTCGGGAATACCGAGTTCTTGCTGGGCGTAGTAACACTGGCTGGCGAACGCCTCATTGATTTCGATGAGGTCAACGTCGTCAACCGTCATGCCCGTTTTCTCCAGCAAACTGCGAATCGCAGGCACCGGGCCGACGCCCATGATTTCGGGCGGCACGCCTACGGCGGCGGCTTGGACGAACCTAGCGAGCGGCGTAAGCCCTTGCGCCTCGGCTTCCTCTTCGCTCACGATGAGCGTGATAGCTGCGCCGTCGTTCATGGGGCTCGAGTTCCCCGCCGTCACCGTCGCTTGCTCGTCGTCGGCGAAGACGGTTTTAAGGGAGGCGAGCGTCTCCATGCTGGTGTTCGCCCGTGGTCCTTCATCTTTCGAAACCGTTACATCATGCCAGTTGCCCTCTTCGTCTTTGACGCGCGTCGGTACTGGAATCACGTGCCCGTCGAACTTGCACGCCTCTTGCGCCGCCACCGCCTTCTGATGGCTCTTGAGCGCAAAGCGGTCCTGCTCCTCGCGGGTGATGCCAAACTTGCGCGCCACCGCCTCGGCAGTTTGCCCCATCGTGTAGTACGCGCCGGGGTTGCGCCGATAAAGTGACTTGTTGATCGCCATATTGTGCCCACCCATCGGCACGCGGCTCGTGCAGTCGCTCCCGCCCGCCAAGACCACATCCGACATGCCGAGCATAACGGCGTGTGCGCCCTGGACCATCGTCTGCAGACCTGAGGCGCAAAAGCGGTTGACAGTCGCGCCCGCGACGCTCTCGGGCAAGTCCGCAATCTGCGCAGCGATGCGCGCCATGTTATAGCCCGCTTCGCCCTCGGGGTGGGCGTTGCCTAAGAGCACATCGTTGATGCGGCTCACGTCCAAGCCCGGCGTGCGCTCCACCGCTTCGCGGATGATGAAGCCCGCCAAATCATCCGGGCGGGTGTCTCTCAAGTTTCCTTTTTTGGCGCGTCCGACGGGGGTGCGGATGGCGGTGACGATAACAGCGTCTCTCATATGATTATCTCCTTTTCTTTAGCCACTGAATCACTTCTTCTTCGCTCAATGCTTCTCTCTTAATGCCTTCTGCTTGTTCGTCGTCAGGTGTGACATTCGTCAAAACTAAATTCCTTAGAGGCGACAAATCACCAAATAAATAGGAAAGCAAAGCGGAACACAAGTTTGTAACGTCCTGATATAAGTTTAAGATACCACCTATAAATATTGAATCATTGCTGGAGATATGAATAAAAGGTTCAGGATTCCTTGCAGGAGCATACTTTCCAAAGAAGCTCGCTATCTCGCTTGCTACGAGCTTGAGGCGTCTAATTCTCTCTTGCAGTTTGAGTAGCCCTTCAAGAAACTCACTGGCAAAATACTGTCCTGTTGCAGCATCAAAAGTTAAATATTTTCCAGACAAAATAGCACTATCCAAAAATTGAGTGCTTAATCCGCTTCTAGCTCTAGAGGCTTGCATTAAAGGATACGCTATAAGCGAGAAATCACCTCTCTCAATAACTAGAGTTTCACCGGACTTGATACAATACTTCTCGGTAAATACATGAATAAAAGCACTTAAATCAACAATTTCTCCACTTTTGCCAGACTTTAGCAGTAGAAGCTTTAGGTTATCTATTACTTCTAACTTCAGATTTTGTTTCATTGCCAACAGGCCAAATTTTTTGTCTTCCTCTAAAGCTCGCCTTTCAAAATTTGAGGCAGGTAGAATATCTTCTCCTTTTCTAATGAATGCGGTATGCCTCGTGTAGCTTTTCTTTTTGTCAACTTTAGTTAGTTTCCCTTGATTATCGAAATTACCTCTAGTAACCTCTAGGTCTCGAGTACTCTCATGAAGATATGGACTTGGAGGTATCGTGATGACTGTAACTAGCTTACCTTCTAAATCTACTTTCTCGAGTAGAACATCAGGAATCGCAGGTACACATGCGCTATTGACTTTAGCCATAACTTGTTGAGCCGTAATGCCAAGGTCAGTAGTGTCACACAAATCTCGTGAACCGTCCTTATTTAGTTTGTCTGCAACCCCTATGATAAGTCTCCCTACTTTATTTGGAGTACCCACATTTCCATTTGTAAGAGAGATAATATCTTTAACTAATTCATCCCATTGACCATCAACGTATCTACGCCATTCTTGAGGGTTGGCTCCTGAAGGTGGACAGCTTTTGTCTAGGTGGTACTCGCGCTTGAAGTCAAGTTTTAGACCCTCTTTCATCGTCAGGATTTCTTGTAATTCTTCGGGAGTCATCTTTTTTATGATAGAGGATTAGTGGCAAAACTACTGTTTGCCACTAACTCGCCTTCTGCTTTTACCCGTGCATTAGCATAAAAATTTCGATTTTAAGCCGAGACCTCTTCCTTCGCCTCTTCCCGCAGCTCGCGCCGCAAAATCTTCCCTGTCGCGTTCATCGGCAGCGCGTCCACGAAGTTGACCTCACGCGGATACTTATACGCCGCCATCTGCTCTTTGCTCCACGCGATGATCTCATCTTCCGAGGCTTGCGCGTCGTCCTCTAAAACAAGGTACGCCGCGATCTCCTCGCCGTGCTCCTCGCTCGGCACGCCAATTACAGCGGCGAGCGAGACGGCGTTGTGCGTCATCAAGACCTCTTCGACTTCACGCGGGTAGACGTTGTAGCCACCTCGCACGATCATGTCCTTGATGCGGTCCACGATGGAGACGTAACCGTCTTCGTCCATCACGCCGACGTCGCCTGTGTGAAACCAGCCGCCGCGCAAGGCTTCTTCAGTCTCTTCAGGGCGCTCGAAGTAGCCTTTCATCACGTTGTGACCGCGAATGACGATCTCACCTGACTCGCCTGCAGCAACCTCTTTGTCTTCCTCGTCTACCACTTTAATCTCCACGCCAAAAATCGCTTGACCCACTGTGCCCGGCTTGCGCTCCCTGTCGGCGTGGTTAAAGCTCGCCACAGGGCTCGTCTCGGAGAGCCCGTAACCTTCCATGATCGGGACTTGAAAGGCTTCTTCGAAGTTACCCAAGAGTTCAACCGCCAAAGCCGAGCCACCGCTCATGCAGTACTGTAAAGAGGTGCGCAACGTATCTTTGGCGTCTTCGGAGAGGTTTTTGGCTTCGCCGAGAAGTCCCCAGTACATCGTCGGCACGCCCGCGAAAACGGTGACGCCGTGCGCCTGCACCGTTTTAAGCGCGCCCGCCGCGTCGAAGCGCGGCAGCATGGTGATCTGCCCGCCCGCGTAGAACATGGCGTTCATGCCGCAGGTCTGCCCAAAGGAGTGAAAAAGAGGCAAGACCATCATGAAGACGTGGTCTTTGGCAATTCCTTTGCCGCCGATGAGGTCAACCGAGATCATTGCGTTGAGCGCCATGTTGAGCTGGCTCAGCTCTGCACCCTTGGGGCGTCCTGTCGTGCCGGAGGTGTAGAGGATGACAGCGGTGTCCGTAGCTTGCCGGGGCACGAGTTCGAATTCCTTAGAGTGCGAGTGCAGAATCTGCCCGAGCGTCGTGGTGCTCTCAACCGGGCTCTGCGCGGCAGGGTCAGCGGTCATCACGATGAGGTGCTCGCAGGCGTCCACCTTGTCAAAGGCTGCTGCGCCCGCCTTCGCCATCGGCAACTCGTCCGTTCCTTCAAAGACAAAATAAGCCTTCGCGTTCGCGTCGTTTAGGTGATACTCGATTTCAGGCGCTTTGAGGAGGACGTTGAGCGGCACGACGACGCAGCCCGCCTTGAGGATGCCGTAGTAAACCACCGGAAAATAGGGGAGGTTCGGGCAGGAGAGCGCAACGTGATCGCCGGACTCTAAGCCTCTCTCAACTAGATAGTTGGCGACGGCGTTTGCCATTGCGTTCAGTTGCGCGTACGTGTAAGACGTTTCCCCCATGCGCATGGCGGTGCGTTCAGGGGTACGTAGGGCGTGTTCCTGGACGAACGAAGCGAGGCTCAACATAAAGCGTCCTTTCTGCGGCGAAACATAGGAGTAACCGCATCTGTACTCAACTTGACGATGTCTGTTTATTGTACACGCTTTTTTGGTACCAATGCTGTGGACGCTGCGATGCTGGAGTTCCAAAAGTAGCCCAACTACAGTAGAGGATTGAAAAAAGTAGGATGTCGTCACGCCCCCTTCGCTCTCATGAAAATTTTCGCTCTACCCGGTACACGCCGCTAAGCTGCTCACAGTCTACCTATTGTGGTCTACCTGTCTGAACACATAAAGCAAAGGTTACTTTTTCGGTCATTATTTCATTGAAAACTCATAGAATCTACGCTCAATTGCAACCTTTGGCGGCGTGCAGTACAATTACGAGGTGGCTTCCTTCATGCGGCGTATGCTCTCCCGGATTGGGGAGCGTCCGCAACTCGCCGTATGTATGGCTGAACGCACTTGGGGAACGCCCTACCTCTTCCATGAGCTGACCAAGCAAGAAAAGACGTGCCTCTGGTGTGACCTCACCGAAGAGGAGGCAGGGGACCCTGTCGCTGCCGGTAACAAGCTGGCTGACGCACTGAGCCGCGCTCTGGACTGCCAAGTCGTTGGCAGCGGCATGGCTTACGACTACGTCGTCTCGGTTTTGGCGCAGCACGTCGGGCTCTTCGCGCCTCTGACCCTGATCCTTTCAGGGGCGGAGCACGCGCAGGCGCTAGCGCGTGACCTCGCCGCGTTGCAAGCGCCCGAAGTGAAGGTCATCCTCGAGTTCACGCGGCTCCCCGAGCAGTTTCTTATTCCTGAAAATGCCCTCATCATCAGAGCTGACGATCTGCGCCTCACCGAAGAGGAGGCGCACGCTATTCTGGCGGAGCATTCGGCGCAGCTCGGCGACGTTGAAATGTCCAACCTCTACCGTCTGAGCGGCGGCGCGTACGAGACGTTGCGACTCGAACTGCACAAGCACCTCAACTTGCCGCCCAAACTGCGGCCGCACCCAGAGGGAGCTGCCCTGCCCCCCAATACGGCGATAGCGGTGCCGCCCGAGGTCTTTCTCAAGGTGTTGGAGCGACGCGGGGCGTGGCCGGAGGCGCTCGAGGTTGCCGCCGAGCACGCGCCCGAGCGTGTACCCGAGTTGCTGAGCGAAGCGGGCGAAGCGTACCTCGCGGGGGGGCGCTACGCCAAGCTCTTCGATCTGCTAGAGGCGCTACCCGAAGAGGTCAAAGAGGCAGAAGCGGTGCTCTTCTGGCGGCTGCGTTCGGCGCAGCGCCTGAACTTAGACGCGGACGTGCGCGCGAGCGTCGAGCGTCACTTGGCTACCCACGACGCCCCCGATCTCCGGGCGCAGTACGCCTCGCACCTCCCTACCGAGCGCGGCTTTAGAGAGGTCGAGCGGGCGTACCGCTCCGCGAAGACCTTCACGACGCTGCAGCACTACGGCAACGCCTGGACCTACCGCGATCCAGAGAGGGGATTGGCAGTGCTCCGCGAGCTTGCCCTGCTCACTGAAACCGCCTCGCACCCCCTTAAACGCGCCAGCGCGACGATGATGGTCGCCTTTCCCCTCGGGCTGCTCGGCAGATATCACGAGGCGGCGGCGTGGTTGGAAAAAGCGCTCACCATCTTCGACGAAGCTAGGGGAGGCGACTGGCAGCTCAGGCTCCACCTGCTTTCCAACTTAGCGTACACCCGCATCCTGATCGGCGAGACGGTAGGGCTGCGCGACGTGCTCGAGCGTGAGGTCGAGGCGCTGCAGGTTGCCTCGCCCAAAAAAGCCAGCGGCTTCCGCTCGACGTTGGGTGACTACCTGCTCTCGCAGGGCGAAACCGAAGCGGCCTCAGCACACTATCTGCAAAATTTGGCGTCGTTCGAAGACCAACTCGCGACGCAGAGTTGGCACGTGCTACCCTACTTCCTCTACAACGCAGTTCAGGGTCTACTCCATAGTGCTCAGGTGGAGAGAGCCAGCGCGCTGGCCCGCAGACACTACCTCTTCTTGCAAGATGTACCGGGGCAGGTGCGCACCTACGCGAAACTTTCTCAGGGGATGGTCTTCGCACTTACGGAGCCCGAGGCGGCCATCGGGCCGCTCGGGGAAGCCTGCGACGAACTCGCCGCCGCCCTCAAAGGTGATCACTTGGTCTCCGCTTGCGCGTACCTCGCTCAAGCATACCTCTCGCTCGGATGTCAAGGCGACGCGAAAGCGGCGCTCGCGCGCTGCGACGTCGGCATCAGAGAACTCTCCGAGACGGGCTTCCGACTTTTAGGACCTCCTGAGCACTTCAGCGGGGTCAGGGCGCTCTGGCGGGGTCACGAAGCGCCGCTCAAGCTGACCTTTTTGGGTCAACACGAGGTCTATCTTCACGGCGAGCGCTTGAAGTTGCCCCCCCAACTCCTCGACATTCTCGCGCTGCTCGCACGGCACCCCGAGGGGCTCAGCCCCGAGCAGCTTCTCCTGCAACTTTACGGTGACGAGGGTAAACTCGCCACGCTCAAAGGCGCGCTCTCGAAGCTGCGCCGCTCCGTGCCGGTCACCCGCGCGCCCTACCGTCTAGACACCGAATTCGAGGCGGACTTCTTGGCGCTCGAGGCGCTTTTACGTAAAGGGCATCTCCGGGCAGGCTTAGAACTCTACCGGGGTCCGCTCCTGCCCAAGTCGGACACCCCCGGCGTGACAGAAGTGCGCGACACCTTGGAGGAACTGCTGAGGCAAGCCGCGCTCGCCTCACAAGACCCCGACGCGCTGCTCGACTTGTCCGAGCGCTTAGAAGAGGACCTGGAGCTGTGGGAGGCGAGCTTGGAGGCGCTGCCTAAACACGATCCAAGGCGGGCGGTGGCGATCGCGGAATATCAGCGCGTGCTGGGGACGTGGTGAGCCCTGGGGTAGAGGAGACTCCTCCTAATTTAGCGCAGAGCGTTCCCATTAAGAAAGGCGGAGAGATCATCTCCGCCTTTCTTATTTACCAACTCTAGCGCTTAACAGACCTACTGCAAATTCGGTCTTTGGTTATAGACGTCGCTCGCGCTGAGTCCCTGGTTCCGCTCTGCGGCGACCTCTTCAGGCGTATAAGGTTGAAAGTTCTGTAGGTCTTGGTTGTTGTCCCAGTTGGTCGAGACGTAGTTGAGCACGTCCGCGATTTGCTGGTCGCTGAGCTGCGCCCATTGGGGCATCACGCCGTTGTAACTCTGTCCTTGCACCTGTATCTGACCTTGCAGTCCGTAAAGCTGTAAGTTGATGAGGTAGCGCCGGTCCGCGTTGTAGAGGAGCGGCACGTGGTCTACGAGCGTCGGAAATGCGCCCGCGATACCCTGCCCGTTCGCCTGGTGGCACGATAAGCAGTTCGCAGTATAGACGCTCTCGCCCGCTGTGAGGACTTCGGGTTGGGCTTGACCCTGCGCCTGCTCAGCCTGTTGTTGCTCGCCCTGTCCGGCGTCTTGCGCTGCTCCCTGTCCCTCACCTTGCTGCTGCGGTTGCGCCTGCTCTGCTGCCGCTTGCTGCTGGGGCTCTTGCGAACCTTGCTGAGCGCCTTCTTGGACCGGCTGACCCTGATCCGCCCCCGGTATCTGGACACCAAGCTCCGCGTTGATTTCGTTCAGGCCGCGCTCAGCGGTGAGCGCGATGGCTTGCTCAATCGGAATCGTAGCGCGTCCATTTTCATTCTGTGCGTAGCTGCTTAATTCCTGCGTCGCATCAGTGAGCGTGCGCTGGTACTGCGTCTCGTCGGCAGGTGTGTAACGCGCTTGATCGACGGCGGAGGTGAGCGTCAAAATCACTGTGATGACTACGACCGCAGCGATGCCCGAGCCGATAAAGATGTTGCGCACCATATTCGAACCGATGGCGTAGCTGCGCTCCGGTGGGTCCTCGAGTTCGGTACCCTCGCCGCCTTCGACCTCGCGGCGCAGCTCTTCGCTGTCGATGCGAGCGTTGTCGTCTTCGCCGCTCAACGTCTCCTCGGCAGAGAGGACTTCGCCGCCCTCAATCTCACGCTCCTCGGGCGACTCCATCTCCTGGTCCATCTCGTTCTCGTGAAATTCCTGCTCGTTCGCGCCTTCTTGCTTGTTCTTATCGTCGTTGTTGTCAGTCATGTGCGGCTGCTTCCATACCTGAGAGGGCGCTTTGAATGCGTGGGTCTTTGGTCGGTAAAATCTCGCGCTGCTTAATGCGTGAGAAGAAGACGGCTAGCCAGATGCCGCCGATGCCGATGACAGCGGCGGCGTCCGTCCAGTAAAGGGGAAAACCCTCGCGCTCAAAGGTGGGCACGACAATCCAAAAGATGTCCACTAGACGGGCGAAGATCATCCACGCTGCCACCCAAATGAGCGCCCGCGCTTTCTGCTTGACCCAGCGGGAGAAGAGGATCAAAAAGGGCACGAAGAAATGGAACACGAGCAGAAAGGCTGAGACCCAAATCCACTGCGTTTCGGTGCGGTAGACATACCAGCTCGCCGTCTCTACGACATTATTCGACCAAATAATAATGAACTGCGACATTTGTACGTACGCCCAAAACATCGTGAACGCCATCAAGAAGTTGCCTAAGTCCTGAAGCCGCTTCGCGTTGTAAACCTTTGAGAACGGCTCGCGGTTCCTGAAAAACACGGTGACGAAGATGGCTAGCGCCATCGCCGAGAGCGCTTGCCCGATCATGAAAATGACGCCGTACATGCCTGAAAACCACTCGGGCGTTAAGGACATGCCCCAGTCGATAGCGGCGAAGGTCATCGTCAGGATGTAAATGATAATGCCGGGGGCGCTCACGTTGCGCAAGAACTGAAAGATGTCCGCGCCCTCTTCTTGTTTCCGCGCCCAGCGTGTAAAGAGGAACGCGCCGCCTACCCAGATGGTGAAGTAGATCGCGCTGCGAATGATGAAAAAAGGCACGTTGAGGTATTCGGTCTTTTCGATCAAAAAGGTGCTCGACGCGACGACTTCGGGGTTCGTCCACTCGTAGAGGTAACCCATGCCGAAGAGCAGTGGGACGAAGAGAAGCGCCAGCACCGGCAAGACCATGATGCCCGCCTCCATCGGGCGGCGCACCATCGTACCCCACGGACCGCCCGCAACGTACTGGAGCATCAGGATGAAAAAGCAGCCCAAGGAAAGCCCCAGCCAGAAGAGGAAGCCGTACAAGTAGGACTCGAAGAAGCCTTGGGGGTTCAGAAACGCCCCGAACGTCAGGAGCCCTAAGCCGACAACCCCGGTAATGAGCGCGATACGCTGATAGTTGCTGAAGCGTGAAGCGAGGTCGTCGCTCACTCTTGACCCCCTTCTTGCGCGGGTTGCCCTTGCGCCGTTTGGGTCGGCTGAGTTTGCGCCTGAGACCTTTCCAACTGACCTCTTACGCCTTCAGGTAGGTTCGTGGGGTCCGCGTACTGGCTGAACTGCATCGTCTTGATGTACGCCGAGATCGCCCAGCGGTCTTCGGGGGGAATGCGTGAGGCGTACGAGTACATCCGCCCAAAGCCATTGGTAATCGCGTTATAGAAGTACCCAACAGGTGACTGCTGCAAACGCTGCTCGTGGAACGAGGCCGGCTGTACAAACCCTTTTTGCACGATCATGCCCATGCCGTTGCCGTTGAAGTTGTGACAGGGCGAGCAGTAGATGTTGTAGCGCTCTTGACCTCTCGCTAAGGTCTCTTCGGTGATTGGAATGGGCGACTCGGTGAGCAAGCCGTTCACGTCTTGACCTGTAAAAAATGCCTCGTTGACGTCGCCTCTGGTGCGCGTCACGGTGCCCTCGATGAGCGGGCGCGCCGAGGTACCGTCCTCGAAGAGGTCGCTCGTTTCGTAGGTTTCGTACTTACCCTCTTGGTCGTACATGTTGCGCCCGCAGCCCGCTAAGAGCAAGCCGAACGCCGCCAAGAGTAGAACGTATCTCGTCATCTTCATACCTCAACCTCGGAGACGCGGTCAGGCTCCATCTCCTCTAGAAAGCGCCGCGTCTCCTCAGGGTCAAATTTTTCGTCTTTCGCTTCGATACACAAGAAGAATTTGTCGCGGCTCGCCGCTTCGAAGTTCGGCGTGTTGAATATCGAGTGGTACGGCTGCGGCAGCCCGTTTCGCGCCAGCATAAAGAGCCCTGCCGTGAACGCCGAAAAAAGGATCGTGCATTCAAAGGTGATGACCACGAAATTGGGCCAACTATTCAGCGGCTTGCCACCGATGTTGAGGGGATAATAGACGACGTTAGCGTACCAGCACATGAGGAAGCCTGCGAGACCGCCCAAGCCGCCCACGATGAGAACCACCCAGCCCAGTTTCGTATTGTTGAAACCCAGCGCTTCATCGAGCCCGTGAACTGGGAAGGGCGAGTAGCCTTCAATCGCGGTGTAGCCCGCCTCTCTGGTTTTCTCCGCCGCCTCGACAATCGCCTCGGGCGTGCTGAACTCTGCAACAAGTCCGTAAGTTTGCAACTCTTGCTCAGACAGCGCGTGCGTTGCCATCAGTGCCCTCCTTCCGCGCTATGAGCGTCCTCGTGGACCAACTCTTTGATCTCGCTCGTGGCGATAGACGGCAGCAAGCGTATAAAGAGAAAGAATAGGGTCAAGAAGAGCCCGAATGAGCCGATATAGAGTGACCAGTCCCACACGGTGGGGTTGTACACGTCCCAGGAGGAGGGGAGCCAGTCGCGCGTCAAGCTGATCGCGATAATGACGTAGCGCTCTAACCACATCCCTACCGAGACGATCATCGAGATGATAAAGAGCGCGGTCTGCGAGCTGCGCACACGTTTGGACCAGAGCGGCTGAATACACGCGAAGTTACAGAATATGAGCGCCCAGAACGCCCAGCCATACTCGCCGAACATCCGGTTGACGATCATGTACTGCTCGACCTCAGCGCCCGAGTACCAGGCGATAAAGACCTCGATCATATAGCCGTAACAGACGATGAGACCCGTTGCGAGCATAACCTTGGCGCAGTTGTCTAGGTGCTTCTTGGTGATGAGCCCTTGAAGCCCGAACACGTAGCGCAGCGGAATCGCGAGAATGAGCACCATCGCGAACCCGGCGTAAACCGCGCCCGCCACGAAGTAGGGCGGCGCAATCGTGTTGTTCCAGCCCGGCATAACCGCCACGGCGAAGTCCATCGCAATCGTACTGTGAACGGACAGCACGAGCGGCGTCGAGAGGGCACCTAAGAGCAGGTACGCCCGCTGATAGCGCTGCCAGTGCTTTGCCGAGCCGCGCCAGCCCAGGGCGAGCGTGCCGTAGAAGATGCGCATGAAGTTGTTCGACGCTTTGTCGCGTACGGTTGCAAGGTCAGGGACCAAACCGATGTACCAGAACAGCAGCGAGACGCTCGCGTAGGTTGAAATCGCGAAGAAGTCCCAGTCTAACGGGCTGCGAAACTGCGGAAAGAGCCCGAAGGTGTTGGGGTAGGGCACGAGCCAGTAGAAGACCCAAGGACGGCCCAAGTGAAGAATCGGGTAGAGACCTGCGCACGCAACCGCGAAGAGCGTCATCGCCTCCGCGAAGCGGTTGATAGATGTGCGCCAATCTTGCCGGAACAGGAGCAAAATCGCCGAGATGAGCGTACCCGCGTGCCCAATCCCGATCCACCACACGAAGTTGATGATGGGAAAGCCCCAAGCGACGGGAACGTTGTTGCCCCAGATGCCCGTGCCGCGAATGATGAGTGTGGTAATCGAGTAGAGGTAGACCATCAGCAGCGTGAAAGCGACGCCGAAGCCGACGAACCACCAGATCGGTGTTGCGAAGGGACCCTTTAAGATGGGCTTGTTGACAACGTCGTCAACGCTCCCGTACGTCTGCCCCGGCGCGATAACGCGGTCGGTCTCGACGGGTCTGCCGCGCGTTTTTGGACTTTTAACCGCCATTAGTGCGCTCCTGACTCGGCGCTTGTGAGCGCGGGATTGGGGTTTTTAACCTTAGCGAGATAGGTCGTGCGCGGCACCGTGTTGAGTTCGGTTAAGACGCCGTAGTTCAGAACCGAGGCTTTGTCTTTCGCGACTTGGCTCTCTAAATCGTTGATGTCGCCGAAGACGATGGCTTCCGCCGGGCACGCCGACTGGCACGCCACGACGATGTCGCCGTCTTGAATCTCGCGGTTTTCGTTGCTCGCGTTGAGCGTGCCCGTCTTGATGCGCTGGATGCAGAAGGTGCACTTTTCCATGACGCCACGGCTGCGCACCGTCACGTTGGGGTTTTGCAACATCGCCAGCGAGGTCTCCTCTAACTCGGCGTACTGCAAGAAGTTGAAACGGCGCACCTTGTAGGGGCAGTTGTTCGAGCAGTAGCGCGTGCCGACGCAGCGGTTGTAGACCATGACGTTCAAACCCTCGTGGTCGTGGACGGTTGCGCCGACCGGACAGACGGGCTCACAAGGCGCTTGCTCGCAGTGCTGACACATCATCGGCTGGTGGTAGAACTCGGGGTCGTCGAAGGAGCCGCCGTAGTACGAGTCCACGCGAATCCACTGCATCTCACGCCCTACCGAAACCTGTTGCTTGCCGACGATCGGAATGTTGTTTTCCGACTGGCAGGCGGTCACGCAGGCGTTGCAGCCCGTGCAGGTGTTCATGTCCACCACCATGCCCCAGGCGTGATCGGGGTAGCTGTAGTCCGCGTAGAGGTCGTAGTCGTGGTGCTCGACGGGGTGGACGAACTCGGGGTGCTCGGGGTGCGCCTTGAGTTCGGCTAGGGTGCCGTGCCGAACGATGTGGCGCGCTTCGACGCCGTCTTCGAACATCGCGTGGTGCATCTGCGTGCTGACGAGTTGGTAGCGCTCCTCGGTCGGCTCCATCTGTAAGCCCTGACCGTTCCAGGGCGTACCCGTCGTGCGGAGCAAGTAGGCGTTAAAGCCCGTGCCGTTGCCGATATGCCCGACGTTCTCGCGTCCGTAACCTAGATGAAGCGTCACGACGTTCTCCGCCTGACCGGGCATGATCCAGACCGGCGCGCGGACGCTGCGCCCTTCGAAAGTCAGCGTGACGACGTCTTGGTTCGAAAGTCCGCGCTGCTCGGCAAGCGCGGGGCTGATGAACGCCGCGTTGTCCCAGGTGAGCTTGGTAAAGGGATTCGGTAATTCCTGCAACCAACCGATGTTGGCGTAGCGCCCATCGTAAACGCTCGGGTCTAAACGGAAGGTGACTTCTAAACCTTCGCTCCCAGCTTGGGCGCTCTGCCCTGAGAAATCTCCTTGTATAGAGACCTCTTTGGGTTGAGCCGCCGTTCCTTGCAATACACCTCTATACATCGCGTCGCGCCAGAACACGTCGAAGTTGCCTTCGGCGCGCTCCTGGTAGAAGCTGCGGACGACGTCGTAACCCGCCGTGTCCGGTTGACCTAAGACGGCGGAGAGGAATTCGTGGGGTGAAACGCCGTTGTAGAAAGGTGCAATGAGCGGTTGAATGATGGTGACGGTGCCGTCGAACGCCCTTGCGTCACTCCACATCTCCAACTCGTGGGTGATGGGCACGTGCCAGGTGCTGCGCACCGAGGTCTCGTCGTAGTAGGGCGCTAAGTGAACGCTCAGAGGAACCCTCGAGAGTGCCTCAGCGAAGTTCAAATCTGCTGGCGCGTTGTAGACGGGGTTGCCGCCCACCATCAGGAGGGCTTGGACCTCGCCTGCTGCCATCGCGTCAGTGAGGGTGCGCATGGACTCGAGCTGATTGTCCGTGCGCGCCACGACGGGGTCCGTATACATGACCGTCTGCCCGACGTTGCCAAGTGCGTTATTCATTGCGTGCGCGAGCGCGTGCACCAGTGGCGACTGCTCGTCGCCCGCTACGACGACGCTGCTTCCTTGGGCATTCTGCAGGTCTTCGACAACAGCACTTACCCACTCGGCGGGCACACCTTCGGGTGCGGACACTTCTCCGACAGAAACACCGAGTTGCGAAGCGACCGCTCGCGCAAGCTGCTCGATCTGCTGCGTGCTTAGTGCCAAGCGGTGGTCCGCCATGCTGCCCGTGATGGACGGCGTGCTCTCGGCGACGTACACGCGGTTCATGTCGTCTTCGGCGCTACGCACGCGCCGCTTCTGCGAGAAGCCCTTCGTGTAGTTGAGCTTGCCCTCGCCCGTACCCAAAAAGTCCGCGCTGAGCGAGAGGACGACGTTCGCCTCCGAAAAGTCGTAGCGCGTCTGCACGTCTTCACCAAAGGCGAGCTGTGCACCCTGGCGGACGCCGTCGCTGTAGGCAGGGTCGAACTGGTGCCACTGCGCCTGCGGATAGGTGCGCAAGACCTGCGCGAGCTGCTCCGCCATCACAGGCGATGTGATGGTCTCCGTGAGGATGTGCAGCCCCGCGCCGTCGCCGATGCCACCGAGCGTCCCGGTCAAGGTCTCGGTAAAGTCGGTGTAAGTGCTCGGGTTGCCGCTGTTGATCGTAATTTGCGAGCGGTCTGGGTCGTAGAGGGAGAGTGTAGCGGCTTGCATGATGGCGTCCGTCGCGCCCAAGCTCGCGGGGTGGTCGGGGTTGCCCTCGATCTTGGTGGGGCGTCCTTGGTGGTTCTCGACTAAAACGCCTTTCGCGAAGCCACCCTGCGTGAGGGCACTCGCGTAGTGTACAGGCACACCGGGGATGAGTTCTTCGGGCGCTTTGACGTAGGGGACGATCTTTTCTTGCCGGTAGGGGCGCACACAAGAGGTCAGCCCAGCGAGCGCGAGCGACGCGCCCAAGAGCTTCATGAAGTCGCGGCGGTCTACACCGTTGACCATCGGCGCAGCTTGACGCGGGAACTCCTTCTGCATAAACTCGTCGAACTCGGGTGTCTCAGCGAGTTCTTCCAAGCTGCGCCAGTACGCCTGACCTTTTTTGTTGGCCAGCTTCTCGCGGATTTCGCCCATGTCCAGTTTTGTGCCGGGGGCGGTTAGAGGGTCGTGAGGTGTTTTTAGTTCATCCATAAGGCGTCCATTATCTGTGGCAGTACGAGCAGTTCGCCATCGCGTCTGCGTTGATGTGATAGCTCTTGACCAAGCTGCGTCCTAGCTCGAGCTGGTTCGTAGGCGGCTCATACGCGAGGTTGAAGACCTCTTCTTTGGGGCGCACGTATTTCTCCGGTGCGCGGTGACATTCCAAGCACCAGCCCATCGTCATCGGCTCCTCTTTCCAGATCGCCGACATCTGGTCCACACGCCCGTGGCAGTGGTTACAGCCCACGCCGTTGTTGATGTGCGCGCTGTGGTTGAAGTAGACGAAGTCCGCTAAGTCGTGGACCTTGTTCCACTCGATGGGCGTCTCCGTCTCCCACGATTCGTAGACGGCGGAGAGCTGCGGCGCGCCCACGCGAATCTGTGAGTGGCAAGTCATGCAGACTTCGGTAGGGGGCACGTTCGCGTACGCCGCCACCTCGACCGAGTTGTGGCAGTAGCGGCAATCGACGCCCAACTCGCCCGCGTGGAGCGAGTGCTGAAAGCCGACGGGCTGCGCCACGGCGACGCCCACACGGTTGCGCGTCGTCCTTGCGTACGCGGTGAGCGCAGTGGCGAGTACGAGGATAAAAATCACGCCGCCGATGATGCTCCACTTGGCGAACGAGTTCGCGTTGGGGGGGAAATGTTGAGGCATTAGACCTCCTTACCCTTACTTGGATGATTCATAAAATAAAACCTTTCGCGTATAACGTTACCGTTTGATGTGCTGTTTGCAGAAAAAGCAAAAGCAGCCAAATCCCTAGAAGGGTGGCGGAAAAAAGTAGAGAATTTTACGTGCCTGCCTAGGTTGTGCAGCTTAGAGCCTCCTCTGCTCAGCTATGAGCGTCTTCGCGAAGCGGACGCCCAAAAGTCGTGCCTGTCTTAGCCGGTCGTTTTGCGTTGCCACACGTGTATGAGGCTACGCTAAACGTAACATATTTGTCCCCCTGGTCAAACAGGACATATGTCCTCACGCTTCTAAGAACGAGACGCGATATAGCCGAGTATTTCGGTAGGATATCAAGTCCGCTCCCAGTATCAGCGTACCAAGATTTTAGGGTACAAAATGGGAGGTGAACGCTCAGTTGAGAGGGTACTCCGCGTCCGCTCTCGCGCTGTAAGGTTTTTCATAGGTGAAGAAGCAATGAGTTCAAAGCAACGAGCAATGAGTGAAAGGCTTTAAGCTCATTGCTCCCTATTGTTCGCTCCCTCCACCTCTGCCCCCGCCCCACCCCGTTACACTCTCGTAGTGAATATTCTCGCCGACTCCCTAGACAACGCCGAACGCTACGCCCTCTTAACTAGCGCCGTCGTGCCGCGCCCGATCGCTTGGGTGACAAGTGAAGACGGCGCGGGCGTCCTGAACGCCGCCCCTTTCAGCTACTTCAACGTGTTTGGCGCGACGCCACCCATTTTAGGTATCGGTATCGGCAAGCGCCGAGAAGGGGAGGACAAGGACACCTTGGCGAACATCAAAGCGAAGGGCGAGTTCGTCGTGCATATCGTGAACGAAACCCTCGCTGAGACGATGGTGGAAACCTCGATTCCGTTTCCTTCCGACGAGGGCGAGGTGGGAGCGTTGAACCTGGAGACGAGCCCGAGCGAGGTTGTGAAAGTCCCTCGTCTTAAAGATGCGCCCGTCGCGATGGAGTGTCGCACGCATCAACTCGTTGAACTCGGCTCCTCGACGCTCATATTAGGCGAAGTAGTCTCGTTCCATGTGCAAGACGACCTACTGGAAGAGAGCAAGATTGACCCGCGTAAGCTCCGGGCTATCGGGCGTTTGGGTGGGAGTTTCTACACCCGCACGAGGGAGCTATTCGAGGATGACAGAAAGAGCTACGAGGAGTGGAAAGCTAAGAACGGTTCGTGAGGTCTGGGGCCGCGTCAAGAAGCGTCTTCATACCCATGCGAAAGTTGTAGCACTTCCAAAACATACTGAGAAAGAGTGCCGCAGATATCATCTTACAAAGCGCGTGCTAATTACGGAGTTTTCGCAAGGCAAAACAGTGTTTTCTACAATGAGGGTGTCTCAGACCAGATGATACCTGCTATTGAAAGCAAGGAGCAATTCAGTTGAGTTAGTTACGCAGTACAGTCGCATACGCTGTCGCGTGGTGCGCTCCCGCTAGCCACTAGCCGTAGGAACGATTACGAAGTTTTCGCCTAGTGGGAGCAAAGCGGCGAAGCGAAACGGTGTGCAATGAGTAAAAGACTTTGTCGTTGCTCATTGCTTTGTCATTGCTAGTTTCTTAAAACCAAGTCCTCGAGCCCGGAGCCGTGAAGCGCGCCCGAAACTCGGGACTGAACCCCGGCGCGACGTTGGCGACGACGGTGTCGCCGGGCTCTAATTTCGTATCGCCGTGCGGAAAGACCGTCTGACCGCCGCGCCGAATCGCCACGACGATGCTCTCTTGGGGGAGCCCCGCCTCCTTGAGCGTTTTACCGACGAGCGGACAGGAGGCGCGCACGCGCACCTCGACGATCTCTTGTCCCGTTAAGTCGCGCAGCCGCCGCGCTTCCTCCTCCTCTTCTAGCTGCCGGTGCCGCCGCACGGCTTGGTAATAGGCCCTCGCCAAATTCGACTGCCGCACGAAGCCTATCGCTCGCCTGCGGTCACGTGGGTCCACCACCGGCATCCGCCCGATGTCGAGCCGCGCCATGCGCTCCAACACGTCGCTGATGGGCTCGTTCGGCAGGGCGCAGTGCACGGTTTTGTGGGCGATCACACGCAGAGGTGACTGCGGCGGGATGCCCTCACGCCGCGCCCGCTCCACATCCGACAAAGTCACGATGCCCGCGATGTGCTCAGGGTCATCCGGCGAGGTCAGCACGAAACCGTGATGATGCGAATTCGCCAAAGCGTCACGCAAGTTTTTGATCGTGTCGTCGGTGCGCAAAGTAGGGATGTCCTCCTCCATAAATTCGCGCACGCTTACCGTTTGCAAGAGGTCGGATTCGCGGGAGCGCAGGAGGCTCAGCCCTTTGCGCGACAAGATGACCTGATAGATGGACTCGGGGTCCACCGAATCGGCGATGAGCGTCGCGATGACTGCCGCTAAGAGGAGCGGCAAGATGAGCGGATAGCCCCCCGAGAGTTCAAAGATCATCACGATGGTGCTCATCGGTGAGCGCGTCGTTCCCGCGAAGACCGCGCCCATTCCCACGAGCGCGAACGCACCGGGTTGAGCCACGATTGTAGGGAAGAGGTACGCTGCCAACTCGCCGAACGCGCCGCCTAGCGCCGCCCCGATGAGCAGCACAGGTGCGAAGATGCCGCCCGAGCCCCACGACGCGAGCGACACGCTCGTGGCGAGCGCCTTGACGAGCGCCAGCACGAGCAGCAGCGCCACGCCGACGAGTTCGCCCCCTTCAAAAATAGAGCGTCCGCTTAAAATTGCGCCCGTCGTATCGTAACCGCGCCCTAAGACCTGCGGCAGCGCGAGTGCGATCAGCCCGATGAGCAAGCCGCCCGCCGCCGGGCGCAGCCAGGGCGAGATAGCGAGGCGGTTTAAGAGGTCTTCGCCGCCGACGACGAGGCGGATAAAGCCGATGGCGGCGACCGCGCAGACAATGCCCAAAAGGACGTAAAGAGGTAGCTCTAGAAGGCTGTTCAACTCGTAAAGAGGCACGGCGAAGGCAGGGTCGGGTCCGAGGAGTTCTCTCGAGATCGCCGACGCCATCACCGCCCCGATGACCACCGAGGCGAAGTGGCGGTTGCCGAACTGCCCCAAAATCACCTCCAGCGCGAAGAGCACCCCCGCAATCGGCGCGTTGAACGTCGCCGCGATGCCGCCCGCCGCCGCCACCGCCACGAGGCTCTTGCGCCGCTCATCGTTGAGCCGGAAAATACTGCTCACAATGGACGCGATCGCCGCGCCGAGTTGCACCACCGGACCCTCGGTGCCGAGCGACGCGCCCGTGCCGATGGAGAGCGTCGTCGCTAGAGGTCGCCACACTGCGATGCGCCCCGCCACGCGCCCGCCCATATTCGAGACCGCGAGCATCACGCTGGGGATGCCCGAACCCCTCGAGTCAGGCGAGAGCCGCACGACGACAGGCGTCACCAAAAGTCCGCCTAGAAGCGGAATCAGCACCGTCGCGAGCGGTCCGCCGACGACGCCCAAATTGACCCGCGAATAGTGCACGAACGTGCCCATAGTGTGCACGAGCCTATCGAACGCCACCGCCGAAAACCCCGTCAAGATGCCGATGAGCACCGCGCTCAAAATGAGCGACAAGGTCTCCGACGAGGGCAGCCGCCGAAAAAGCCTTCTAAAAAGTCGCTGCATACGCTCCGAGCGCCTATTTATGACCTCTTCTTCAGGTTTTTTAGGGCGCTGCGGAGGCATGGCTCGATGCTATCGTATTTGCGGACGACTAAGGGTGAAGAACGTGGGTTGGAAAGAGCCGTTCGGCTAGTCAGGAAAAACGGTTAGGTGGGCTCGAGTCTATGCAAGCAGCAGTTTGTTAGAGTGAGACACTAAATGGAGCGCAGTAGGAGCGCTGTGAATTTCAAAGAGATAACAAGAGGTTTTCAGGATGAGTGACACGACAGTTAGTAGGCCAAGCATCGACGAAGCCATGACCCAACTCACGCGCGGCGCGGAACAGATCGTCCCCGAAGGGGGCTTGGAGGAAAAGCTCCAGAGCGCCCAGCAAGAGGGGAGACCCCTCCGCGTCAAGTTGGGCATCGATCCGACTAGCGCCGACATCCACATCGGTTTTGCTGTAGTGCTGCGCAAGATGCGCCAGTTTCAGGATTTGGGTCATAAGGTCGTGCTGATTATCGGTGACTTCACCGCGATGATAGGCGACCCCTCGGGCAAGTCGAAGACGCGCCCGGTGCTCTCCTTGGAGGAAACGCGCCGCAACGGTGAAACGTACCTGCAACAAGCGACGAAAATTTTAGACCCCGACCCGGAGCGCTTAGAAGTGCGCCGCAACTCGGAGTGGTTGGAGCCTCTTGGCTTCGCTGAACTCGTACGCCTCGCCTCAACGTACACAGTCGCGCGGATGCTCGAGCGCGACGACTTCACCAAGCGCTACAGCGCGGGCGTGCCAATTAGCGTTCACGAGTTCCTCTACCCTTTAGCCCAAGCCTACGACTCGGTGGCGATTCACGCGGACGTCGAACTCGGCGGCACGGACCAGCTTTTCAACCTCTTGGTGGGGCGCGACGTGCAGCGCTCCTACGGGCAAGAGCCCCAAGTTGCCTTGACGACACCTCTTTTGGAAGGCTTGGACGGCGCCCAAAAGATGTCGAAGTCTCTAGGCAACTACATCGGCATCTCGGAGTCGCCCGAGGTAATGTTCAAAAAGGCGATGCAAGTACCGGATAACCTCTTGTACCGCTATATGGAGCTTTGTACGGGCTTAGATTTGGAAGAAGCGAAGTCGCTTATCGAGCGCGACATCAAAGAGGCACACAGGGTGTTTGCTCGCGAACTCGTGAAGATTTACCATTCTGCTTCAGAGAATAAACCCAGCCAAGAAGGTGAGCCCAATATTGTGCATAAAACTTTCGAATATGAGATAAACATTCAGCATGAAGCAATTGTTAAAAAAGCCGAAGAACGCTTCGACCATGTCGCCAAAGGCGGCATTCCCGACGATATACCGGAATTCAGGCTTGACTCGGACGAACTCGAGAACGGCACCATCTGGATTTGCAAGCTCGCCGCGCTTTCCGGCTTGACCAAGTCCAACGGCGAAGCGCGGCGTTTGGTGAAGAACCGGGGGCTGAGGTTGAACGGCGAGCAAGTAGCCGATGCGAATCTGCAAGTGAGTTTGGATGAACCTGTGGTGCTACAAAAAGGTAAAGACATCTTCGTGCGCGTAAATTTATAAAGGTCCAACGAATTGCTCGTCCTACCGCCTTGAAAGCGCCAAAGGGGAACCGTCAAGATGTGGGGTTGGCTTCAGCAAAATAGCGAGATCGTCGTTGCGCTCACCTCAGTCGCGACGCTTTTAGTATGGGCGATCTATCTGCAACTCATCTACCAAGATTACAAGCGGCAGCGGCGTCCTCGGCTCATCATCCACCAGACGCAGGGGAGCCGCAAAGACGCCCGCTGCCTGCTCATCAACCTGAGCAGCGAGCCGATTCACATTCAATGCGTGAGCATCGCCGCTCAAATTGATAAACGTGAACATAGCTCGGTGATTACGGACTACAACCGGACCTCGCTGCAGGAGAGCACGCCCAAACAGATCGAGGACATCTTGCGGCAAGGACCCTTGCAACCTGGCGAGTTTTTTCAGCTCGGCACGTTCGAAAACATGTTCGAGCTGCTCACCTCTTCGGCCGGACACGATACGTGGCTCACCGAGGTCACAGAGCAGCGCCTAGAGGTGCGCGTGGTGGCGGTTTACGGCAACCGCACTCGTCCGGTAGGGGCGCGGCGCACATTTACGCTTAAAGGGCTCTCCGACAGGTACAGGATTCAGCCCGTGTCATTGGACACCGAGCAGCTTTATTCGCGTGAGGCGCAGCGCACGGCGGAGGGGTGGTTGGGGAGTTGCTACGAGGCGTGACGAGGCTCAGGCAAGACGCTCGTAAACCTTTGCGTCCCCTTTGAGCGACGCTGCAAAGGCGAGCGCGGCGCGTAACTCGTTTTCATCCAAACCTGTTGGGCTGACGAGCATCACGTTACCTAAAACCTGCACCTCAACCTCGCCCTCTTCGGGAATATTGAGAAGTCCCAACACCTCTTTGCTTAATAAGAGAGCTTGTGAGTTGCCGACTCGAGTGAGTTTCTTACGCACGACGTGACCTCCGAGGCGAGTATAGCCCTGTGTTGCGAGGTTTGAGTAGAACTCGAGCCTGTCTCCTCCGGGTTCGCTTATCTCAACTCGCGTAGTTGGAACTATGTTATAACTAAAGTATGAAACTTAAAGTACGCCAGATCGGTAACAGCAAAGGCATTATTCTTCCCCAAAGTATCTTAGAGCAGCTAGGCGACGAAGAGGTTGAACTCACGCTCATCGGCGAAACGGCGGTGCTGAGCCGTGCCGAAAGGGGTGACGATACCGAGGCGAGAGCGGCACTTGCTTACGCGAGTGTAAAGGCGAAACGGCACGAACTGTTCGAGCGGCTGGCGAAGATGGACGATGAGGACACCCTGGTGTGACACTCGAGTTCGTCCTCGCGATTCACCGTGACCAGTTGGAGGTTTATAGCGGCGAGCCCGGTATACGGGACAAGTCCGGTTTAGAGAGTGCGCTCGCTCAACCCGAGATGGAAGTCTTCGGTCAAGCCCTGCATCCGACCGTGCTACTCAAAGCGGCTGCGTACCTCTATCATCTCGCCCTCAACCATCCCTTTTTAGACGGCAACAAGCGCGTCGCCTGGGCAGTGATGGAAACTTATCTCGTGTTGGAAGGCTTCGAACTCACGGTGGATAATCATGAGGCTTACGACTTGACCGTCCAAATTGCGCAGGGCGAACTGACGAAAGAAGAGATCGCGGCGCGGTTAGGACCCCATCTCTCCTAAAACCTCTTACTCAACCTCCTCAACTCGAGCCGATCACCTCTTCAACCCTAGAAAACTCGTCTCGCTCCAACCTCTCTAGCACCCCTTCGTTCAACCTCTTGAGGAGCAGCGGTCCTTCGTAGACCAGGCTCGTGTAGAGCTGCACCAGACATGCGCCCGCCCTGAGCCGTTCGTAGACGTCATCCGCGGAGAAGACGCCGCCCACCGAGACGAGCGGCAGTTCGCCCACCTGAGCGCGGAGGTGCTTCAAAACCTCTAAAGACCTCGTTTGCAAGGGACGCCCTGAGAGCCCGCCCGCCTCGTCTATTTTCATCTCGAGCCCCGCACGTGAAACCGTCGTATTCGTGGCGATGAGCCCGCTAAGTCCGTACTCCAAGACCAACGCGACGATCTCGTCGATTTGCGAAAAGGTCAAGTCGGGCGCGATTTTGAGCAGGATGGGTCTCTGGACCTCTTGCGCGGCGGCGTAGCCTGTGACGGCTTGTAGGAGGGTCTCGAGCCTCTCCTTGTCCTGTAATTCCCGCAGCCCCGGCGTGTTCGGCGAACTCACGTTGATGACGAAGTAGTCCGCCCATCTCCAGAGGTGCTCCAAAGAGGTCAAGTAGTCGCTCGGCGCGTCGTCCAAAGAGGTGACTTTGGATTTGCCCAAGTTGACGCCTAGCGGGACGCCCAGAGTGTGTGTTGCTCTAAGGTGACTCAACCTCTTCGCCACCGCCGCCGCCCCGTCGTTATTGAAGCCCATCCGGTTGATGAGCGCCTCATCACGCGGCAAGCGGAACAAGCGAGGTTTGGGGTTGCCCGGCTGTGCGTGCGCAGTGACGCTGCCCACCTCGACGTGTCCGAAACCCAGCGCCGCCCAAGTCGGCACGGCGCGGGCGTTCTTGTCGAAGCCTGCGGCGAGCCCGACGGGGTTGGGGAAGGTGAGCCCGAAGCGCTCCACCGCTAACCTCTTGTCAGACGTTTGGCAAAAGTGCGAAACGAGCCTGAGCCCGCCCGGACGCCGTCCCGTCCAGGTGAGCGCCGCCATCACCCGCTCGTGAATGCGCTCAGGATCAGCGCGAAAGAGAAGAGGTTTGAGGCGCTGATACATGAGGTGGTCCATAAACTCAGTATATCTAGTAGTTCCAAAACATACTGAGACGGATGAGCGCAGATCTCTGTCCGTAAGGACTAGCGTTACGGGCAGGCCGCCCTGCCGTTGCGGGATTTCATCTCCGAATGTGCGTGCTGCTTACGCAGTTTTCACGCAGTGAAACGATGTTCTCAAAAGTGAGAGTGTTTCAGACCAGATGATACCTGCTAATCGAAGCGACCTCGAACATCCTCTACGTACCTTAGAGGATGCGCGTACCACATTAGAGGATGCGTGTACCCTGCTGCATGTACTTTAAGGGTAGGTATAAATGTATCTAGTATGACATTTGAGGGTGCGCTACACTGGCTTCAGTCATCCACCGGGGGGACCGCGTGGAGCAATCCGAGACTCGCTGAGTACGCTCAGCGAGTTTTTTATTGCCTTGGGTTCTAGTTGCGTGAACGTCCCAGTGTCCAGAGCGCAGCACGTCGCAAGAGGTCTAGGTACGCCCTGGATGAGGTGCCGTTTCCAACGATGACGGTTTTGACGCCTTGTCCGGCTGAGGTTTGCAGGGCGGGCTGCTTGAGCCTCATCGTTCCCTGCACAGCGCCATCTTCTACCCCTACGAGCAGTACCTCGGGTGCGAGAAAAGGGCGAGGCTCGCGCTTTAGTGCAGCTTCGATAGTTTCGATAAGCTCAGCGGGCACCTCACCTGCAAATTCAGGGACCGAGACCTCTTCGAGCCAACCACATTCACGCATTAGCCTGACGTACGTCGCCCAGTCGTCCGTATCGGTAAACCAAGGACCGGAGCCTAGCTCGAGCCGCTGTACGCTCTGCGCATACCTCTTCAAAACGCCGCGTGCGCCCCTATCTCCTTCAACTTTTAGAAGTTCAGGCAAGAGGTCCGCGCTAAGGACGACGGGGTTGCGCTGCTCGCCGTTCTCCGCCGCTGCCACCGCGACAGTACCGGGGTGTCGTTCTCTAAAAGCTCGAATGAGGTCACGCGCGCGCGCCTCGTCAAAAGCGAGTTGGTCCGCGAGGAGGACCATGAGTCCTGAAGCGGGCTCGAGCCTTAAAACCTCTTTCACGCCGCAGCGAAGTGAGGTGCTCAGCCCTTCTGCGTAGTGCGGGTTTTCTGTAGGGACGACTCGAGGCTGATGCTGCGGATAGTTTCCCAAATACCTCTCAATCTCCGCTCGGCAAAGCTCGGCGTTGCGCCCCAAAACGACAATAACTTGACCGTCCACCGACGCCAAAGCCGTAGCGAGGACTCTGGAGAGCAGCGTATAACCTCTTCCGGCGGGCAGAAGAACTTTAGGAACGCCCATTCTGCTGGCGCGTCCGGCGGCGAGGATGAGGGCGTTTATAGCAAGTATCATTTGGTTTGAGCCAGTCTCACTCTGAGGAACATTGACGAGCACACACATTCTTGAATGATACTTGCGCTATTCCAATACAGTACTTCTGTAAATTGCTTTAGTCTCTGCAAGGGCATCTATAGCAGGTATCATCTGGTTTGAGCCAATCTCACAGGGTATAACATCGTTTAGCACGCACATTCGGAGATGATATCTGCGTGATTCAAGCTCAGTAGTTGTGATAATTGCTCTACAAGGATTTAGACTCGTCAGTAGTGGTGCTGAGCGAGCCATTTTTAGGGTACTCTCTCACGTTCTTACGAAGTTACTGTAGCGGCGCAAGTCACCCAAACGTACCTTTCGTAAGCTTGAGCTTAGTAATCCCCTAACCATGCCCGCTCCAAATCTGGAAACGCTTGCGGCGCGAACGCGACGCTAAAGGGGTAGAGCCGCCTAACTTTGTAGCTCGCCCCTTCGGGCTCTAGGTAGACCTCGAAGCGCTCTTCGGTGAGGTCTGCAATCCAGTATTCGGGAACGCCTGCAAGCGCGTAGTCGCTCAGCTTCGTGGTGCGGTCATAAGCTAAGCTGCTCTTCGAAATTTCGATCACCCAAAGGATGTCGCTCGTCTTTGGAATCTCTCTCCCTAAAGGTTTATGAATGGCGAGGTCAGGGTAAACCTCGATCTCACCTAAGTCGAGTGCGCTCTGCGGTGACACCTCCGCTCTATCTGCTAGAGCCCGGACTAACGCTTTGTTAATTACCTTAACTGCTGCAACGTGTTCTTTGCCGATAGGGGTCATTTTGATGATCTCTCCGTAACGGAACTCGAGCCGCTCATCCTCGTGAAAGACCCCGGTCTCGGCGAGCCGCCGCCATTCGTTTATGGTGAGTTTGCGCGTTTCAATCATGATTCCTCGCTTTAAGTTGCTCGAGTGCTTCGGCTGGTGAAATGGTTCCTAGCGCTAGTTTATCACCTGAACGCAGCAGGGACAGCGTGCAGATTCGCCTCTGATGAGGTAGATTGAGGTCACAGGAATAACCGGAGGGCTGTGCGCCGTCATCAATCTATGTAAGGTGGACGTTTGCAGAGGATGAGGCTCGAGCCCGTAAAACCCCGAATAAAGTCTCTATGCAAATTATCGTTGTGTTAGGAGCGTGTGATGACAACCAGTGCGCAGAGGGTGGAACTACTTAACTACGTCGGTGGAGCGTGGCACCGCTCGCAGGCGGGCAGCTACGACGACGTTCACAACCCCGCTACTGCAGAGGTTTTGGCTCGGGTCCCTCTATCCGCGAAAGAGGAGGTGGCTGGGGCGGTAGAGCGCGCCGCTGCCGCCTACCCCGACTGGCGAGCCACCCCAGTAACGGACCGCATCCAACCGCTTTTCAAGCTCAAGAGGTTGCTCGAAGAACACCTAGGCGAGCTTGCCAAAACTATGACGCAGGAGTGTGGCAAGACGCTCACCGAGTCGAAGGCTGAACTTAAACGAGGGCTCGAGAACGTCGAAGTCGCGTGCGGAATGCCTATCCTCATGCAGGGCTATAACAACGAGGACATCGCCAGAGGCATCGACGAGCACATGTTCCGGCAACCTCTGGGCGTCGTCGCAGCGATTACACCTTTCAACTTTCCGGGCATGATTCCTTTGTGGTTCTTGCCCTACGCGGTGGCGACGGGCAACTGTTTCGTGTTGAAGCCCTCCGAAAAGGTGCCCCTGACCAGTCAGTACCTCTTCCGTCTACTGGACGAGGCAGGCTTTCCCGAAGGCGTCGTCACTCTCATCAACGGCGGTAAAGAAACGGTGGACGCGCTCTTAGACCACCCTGATATCAAAGCAATTTCATTTGTCGGTTCGACGCCCGTTGCCAAGTACATCTACAGCCGCGCTACCGCCAACGGTAAGCGCGCGCAGTGTCAAGGCGGCGCAAAAAATCCAGCCGTGATTCTCCCCGACGCCAATATGGACATGTCCACGCGCATCTTGGCGGACTCAGCGTTCGGTTGCGCGGGTCAGCGCTGCTTGGCGACCTCGGTGGCGATCACCGTAGGCGACGCTAGGCGCGAGTTCACCGAGCGCATCTTGGCGGACGCCGAAAGCCGTAAGGTTGGGTATGGACTCGAGGACGATGTGCAGATGGGTCCAGTCATTAGCGGTGAGAGCAAGTCACGGATTGAGGGACTGATTGACAGAGGCGTGCAAGAGGGAGCGCAGCTTCTAAGAGATGGACGTAACCCAAAGCTCGATAACGACGAATTTGCCAACGGCTACTTCCTTGCGCCCACCGTATTAGATGACGTGGCTCCGCAGAGCGACTTTGCCCACACCGAAATCTTTGGTCCCGTTTTGTCCATGATGCACGCCGACACGGTGGACGACGCCCTCCGCATCGTGAATAGCCGCGCGTTTGGCAACCAGGCGTGTCTCTTCACCTCTTCGGGTTCAGCGGCGCGGAAGTTTCGTTACGCGGTGGACGCGGGCAACGTGGGTATCAACTTGGGCGTGGCTGCGCCTATGGCGTTCTTTCCTTTTAGCGGTTGGGGCGACTCTTTCTTCGGCGACTTGCACGCGCAAGGGCGGCACGGGGTGGAGTTCTATACGCAGACAAAGATTGTAGTCGAGAGGTGGCCCGCCGAGTGGTCACGGCAGTTTTAGAAGCGTAGGACTAAGCCTGCTTCTCGGGGGTTAGGGCTCGAGCCCGCCCCGCCCCACCGAGCTTGCGTTTGCTCTCCGTGAGTTTACGCAAGCTCACCTTACCCGTATCCCCATATATCTCCTTGTTGACCCTGTACGCTAGCCACTTGCAGAGCAGCGCATAACTAGCGCCGCCGAGTAACATACCGAGTAACATTTCAAAGAGTGGCCCCATAACCCTAGCCTAGACCCTCTTTATCAGAGGTTTTTCAGATGCGCTCACATCTTAAACGTTTGGTGAATTTTTTACGAATGAGTAATGAGTTAAAAGCTTTAGTCTCGTTGCTCATTGCTTTTAACTCATTGCTGAAACACGTTGGTGAACGGTGAAGGTACACGAGTTGGCTTAGAGCGCTCTGATAAGGTAGAGTAAGGCATAAAGAAAAACTAAGGAGGCAAGATGAAGCGTTTTAGATGGGTAGCGTTGGCTTTACTAGGTTCCGTGACTTGGGGTTCGCTCGCTTGGGCGCAGACCGAAGTGACCATGTTTTTAGACCCGCGCGAGCCGACTGAACTGTTCGAGGAGTTCGCAAACCGGTTCGAGGAGCAAAACCCCGATATCAGCGTCGCGTTCGAGCTTGGCGGTGCGACCAGCGACCAGCAGCAGCAGTACCTCAACACCGTCTTGACCAGCGAGAGCGGCGAGATCGACATTTTCCAGATCGACGTGATTCGCCCCGCGACCTACGCGGCGGCGGGCTGGGCGGAGCCGATGAGCGACCTTTTTGAGAGCCAAGAGGCGCAGACGGAGTATCTAGCGGACTTCTTAGACGGCCCGGTAAACGCCGACACCGTAGACGGCACGCTCTACGCCATCCCCGCCTACACCGACGCGCAGTTCTTGTACTACCGCACCGACTTGTTGGAGAAGTACGGTTTTGACGGACCCCCCGAAACCTGGGAGGAACTGTTGCAGCAAGCGCAGACCATCATGGAAGGGGAGGGCGACCCCTCCTTGCAGGGCTTCAACTATCAGGGTGCCGCCATCGAAGGAACGGTCTGTACCTTTTTAGAGGCGCTCTGGACCGCGGGCGGCGACTGGCAGGACGACGAGGGCAATATCACCATCAATACGCCTGAGGGCGAGCAGGCGCTTAACTGGTATCAGCAAACCCTCGACTCGGGTATCACGAAGGAGAACATCGCGGAGACCGGCACCGACAACTCCCGCCAAGAGTTCCAAGCAGGCGACGTAGTCTTCATGCTCAACTGGGGTTACGCCTGGGCGCGCTTCCAGAGTGACGAAGACAGTCAAGTCGCGGGCAACGTCGGTATCGCGCCGCTCCCCGCTTTCGAGGGGCAGGAGTCAGCTACCTGTGTCGGCGGCTGGCAGTGGGCGATCAACCCCTATAGCGAGAACAAAGAAGCCGCCTTCGAAGTGGTCAAGTTCTTCACACAGCCCGAGTTTCAGCGCCAGCACGCCATCGAAGCGGCGCGTATTCCGGCTCGAGAGAGTTTGTACGAAGACCCTGAGGTCTTGGAAGCGAACCCACACTTCGAGCAGTTCTACGACGTCATCGTCAACGCGCGTCCGCGCCCCGTGACGCCGCTTTACAACGACGTGTCGGAGCTGATTCGCACGAACATGAACGCTTTCCTAGCAGGTTCGCTGGACGTGCAGGGCGCGTTAGAAGAGATGCAGTTCGGCTTAGAAGACATCTTGCAGTAGTAATCACAAGGTTGTGACGGGGACGATTCGCGAATCGTCCCCACACGCTGTTTTAGGGGGTGTGATGGCGTCCTCTGTAAAGACGCAACGATCTAACTATCAGAAGCCCGGCTTCTGGCGGCGGCTCCGCGCAGGCAATCTGAGCGAGCCGCAACTCGCCTTTTTACTCTTGCTGCCCGCGCTCCTCACATTGGCGCTCGTGATGCTCTATCCGGTTCTGAACGTGCTGTGGCAGTCGTTTCACTTCGAGCGGCTCAACCAACCCTTTAGGGGCACGCCCTTCGTCGGCTTAGAGAACTTCCGCGAAATGCTCTGGGGACGCGACATGACCTGGAGTGTGGCGCACCTGTGGGTATGGCGCGGGCTGCTTTTTGCTGCCCTCGTACCGCTCTGGTTGGGCGTGCAACGTGGGGCAGTTGGGCGCGGTGTGGCGCTCGGCTGGACGGTGGCTGTTCTGGTCGTCGCGGGCGCGCTCATGGGGATTCATCCGGGAGAGGACGGTCGCTGGAACGACTCGAGGTTCTGGAATTCCTTCTCGATCACGCTCCTCATCATCATCGTGAGCGTTGGCGGCTCGTTCTTAGTCGGCTTGCCCTTGGCGCTTCTGGCCAACGTCAACCACCCCTTGAAGTGGCTCGTGCGCGTGGCGCTCCTTTTGCCCTGGGCGATGCCGCGCGTGTTCACCGGACTCACCTTCGCGTGGCTTTTTCAGAGTGACTACGGCGTGGTCAATGACCTCTTTGGGCGCGTCGGTCTCAATGACCTCTTTCGTCTCACGCTGCCTGAAGGTATGGTGGGGCGGGTCGGTATCTTGTGGCTAGCGAGGGAAATCCCTGCGATTATCGCCGCCAACCTAGCCATTATCTGGAAGACCTCATCGTTCGTCGGGCTCATCCTCTTGGCGGGTCTACAGTCCATCGACGAAAGCCTCTACGAAGCCGCTGTAGTGGACGGCGCTAGCCCTTGGCAGCGTTTCTGGCGCATCACCTTACCGCTACTGCGCCCTTCGATCGCCGTCGCGCTTATTTTCCGCACCCTCACCGCCATTCAGACCTTCGATATACCCTTTGCGATGACCAACGGCGGACCCGGGCGCGCCCTCGAGACACTGGGCGTCTACATCTACAAAACGACGAACGGCTTGGATATCGGTTACGCCGCCGCACTCTCCGTGGCACTTTTCGTCCTTTCGCTGAGCATCACGGTCTTTTATCTTCGCTGGATTTATACGGATGAATAGGAAAATGAGAAATCAGAAGTCAGAAGTCAGAAGTCAGAATTGGGCGTTTAGCTACTGCACCCTCTACGTTCCAGCTTCTTTGCTCTTTTTTCCTTTATCTTTCACCTTCCTCTCGGTGCAACGATGAACCGCGAGCCGAGTACTGCCAACCGCATCTTTATCACCCTCGCTCTCGTGTTGGTCATCATCAACGGTTTCTTCCCGGCAGTGTGGCTTTTTTTGACTTCGCTCAAGCCGGACGGGGAGCTGACCCGGTTGCCCATCACCTACTTTCCCGAAACGCTCACCTTGAGAAATTATGAGCAGGTCTTCTCGCGCAACCCGTTCGTCCTCTTTTTGCGCAACTCGTTCGTCGTATCCCTCGGCGCGACGGCGCTCTGCGTGCTCTTCGCGGCGCTAGCGGGCTACGCGCTCGGGCGGCTGCGGCTCCCTGGGCGGCGCATCATCATGACGGGCATCGTGATGACGAGCATGTTCCCCGCGCTCGTGTTGCTCGTGCCGCTCTACCGCCTCTTCAGCGGCGTGGATTTGCCTTGGCTAGACGGCTTTTTCTTCCTGCCGGAGAGCGTCTCGACGCCGAACTTGCTCAACACGTATTGGGCGCTCATCATCCCTTACGTGGCGCTCAGCTTGCCGATTGCGACGTTGATTCTGACGAGTTTCTTCCAGCTCATCCCCGGCGATTTGGAGAGCGCGGCGACGGTAGACGGTTGCACGCGCGTCGGCGCGCTCTTCCGCATCATCATGCCGCTCTCCGCGCCCGGCATCGTCACGGCGGGTATCATCGTCTTTGTGAATTCTTGGAACGAGTTTTTGTTGGCGCTGACCTTTAATACGGCGTTGGAGATGCGCACCGTGCCCGTCGGTATCACCTTTTATCAAGGCGAATTCGCCTTTCCTTGGGCGGTCATCAGCGCAGCGGTGACGCTCGGCATTGTGCCCCTAGTCGTGCTCATCATCTTCTTTCAGCAGCGCATCATCAGCGGGCTTACGGCGGGCGGGGTCAAAGGATGACGTCGAAACCAGCCGGACCCAAGCTTCTCGTCGCGGGTCTCTCTTGCTTGGACCACATCTGGCAAGTCGTGCACTTCCCGCCCGAACATTCGCGTACGCACGCCTCCGGTTATTACGTGCAAGGCGGCGGTGCAGGGGCGACGGCGGCGGTGACGGCAGCGAAGCTCGGCGCGAACGTTGAACTGTGGGCGCTGCACGGTGACGATACCAATGGACGTGTCGCGCGGGAGGAATTGGAGCAAGCCGGCGTCGACTGCGCCCAACTCCGCACCCTCCCCGGCGCTAAGACCTTCGTCAGCGCCGTACTCGTTGATCCCACAGGCGAGCGCCACATCTTCCCCTATCGCGGTGAAAATTTGGTGGACGAGGCGCAAGGCTGGGCTTACGAGAGGTTAGCGGACGTAAGCTGCGTCCTCACCGATGGGCGTCACCCTGAGATGAACCGGGCGGTGCTCCAGGAGGCGCGGCGTCTGAGCGTACCGACGGTAGGCGACTGGAGCAACGCGCGCAGTTGGGCGCTGACGCGCCTGGTGGATTACCTCATCGTCTCCGAGGAGTGCGCCGCCGAAGTTTCAGGTAAGGATGACCCCGAGGGGGCGCTCGCCGAACTTAAACAGTTCGACGAGCAACTCGTCGGCGTCACGCTAGGCGAGCAAGGTTTTTTGTTCGAGCAAGGGGGACGGACGCGGCACGTCCCCGCGCTCTCGGTCAACGTTGTAGATACGACTGGCGCAGGCGATGTGTTTCACGGGGCGTATGCGTACAGCGTAGCGCTCGGTTACGACGCGGACTACTGTGCGCTCTTCGCCTCGGTCACGGCGGCGCTCTCCTGCACGGGGGTGGGGCGCTCGGCTATCCCTAATGCGACTGAGGTGGCGCAACTTCTGGAGAGAAAGACGGCGAAAGAGATAGACGAGATGCAGTGGATTTAAGCTCCCGTCGCACCCTCCGCAGTTCGCCCCGAAGGGCAGACCTTTACAGCGGACGGGTCGATGGAGCCTTTCGCAACGCCAAGGGCTCTGGAGACGGACGAGGTCGCTGAGGTCGTGGACCAATTTCGCCAAGGTGCGCAGAACGCGAAGGCGGCGGGCTTTGACGGTGTCGAGGTTCACGGCGCGAACGGCTACCTCTTGGACCAGTTCTTGCAGACCGGCACGAACAGGCGCACGGACCGCTACGGCGGCTCGGCGGAAAACCGCTCGAGGCTCCTGCTCGAGGTCACTAAAGCTGTGTTGGAGGTATGGGACGCCGGGCGCGTCGGCGTGCGACTTTCGCCGGGGGGCACCTTCAACGACATGGCGGACGAGAACCCGCAGGAGACCTTCCGCTACGTCGCTAGAGCACTTAGTGGCTACGGTCTCGCTTACGTTCACGGCGTTGAACAGGATTTGAGCGAAACGAGCGCGTCCGAACTCCTGCGTGACGCCTACAATAGCACGCTCATTATGGCGGGCGGCTACGATCGCGTCTCGGGTGAAGAGACGCTATAAGCCGGACGCGCTGACCTCATCGCCTACGCGCGCTTCTTTCTCGCCAATCCAGATTTACCCGAGCACTTCGCGCGGGACGCAGCGCTCAACGACTGGGACCAAGAGACGTTCTACGGCGGCGGCGCGGAGGGCTACACGGACTATCCGATGCTCGAGCTGCAGCGCGCTTAACCTTTCCTTTAACGTGCCTTTCGTGGTGACACCTGCAGGTCTATAGAACGGCGAGACCCCTACAATTAGAACTAAGAACCAATCCACTCTTCAGGCGTTCCCAGGTATCTGAAGAGCGGATTTGCTGTACTTGTCGCCTAACTCCCTCACGTCTCTTGCTCTTGCATAGGGATGAGGATTCTATTACAATGCGTTCATCTAGTTTTAACAGTAGAAGTAGACGAACGTTTTGGGAGTCACTAGGTCTCGAGGGCATTAGGGAACGTACCTGCACGACGAAAGGACGAACCGTGAGCGACGCAGAGCTACGAAAACTACATCGACACTTGCGCAAAGCGTCACAGAAAACAGCAGGGCTCAGCGTGAAGACGTTTCCCGAGATGGTGACGATGCTCGCCCTACGCCGCGAGCTGGGACGCGCTTTGAATGTCGTCGAGCGGCGTATCAAAGATTGAACTATCTTTTTAGCGTGGCTCAGCTACAGTGCTCGTTCGGTTGCGAGTAGAAGGAATCATACGGGTTCCGATTGATTCCTGCATAAACTCTTGCAGAGTTTCTTCCGGTATCACCAGAACCCGTACTTTTTCTGCTCGCATCCGCTCGGGATTAAATACGCTATAAAATAGCGTATTCAACCGGAAACGGTATCACTACTGATGTAAAAAGCAGAGGCGGAACGACCTCTGCTTGCGTTGACGCTCGAGTGTTGCGCGCTACCGCTCTTCCAGTGGTGTAAAGGTCTTACCTGTCGGTCCTTCGTAAACGAGGCGCGGGCGCATGATGCGGTTGTCGTCGTACTGCTCCAAAAGATGCGCCATCCAACCGCTGATTCGCGCTACAGCGAAGATAGGCGTGTACATATCCGCCGGAAAACCCAACATCCGGTAGACCGACGCGGAGAAGAAGTCCACGTTAGGCTTGACCTGCTTGTCCCGTTTGTCCATCTCGCGCGCCATAACGCGCTCCATCTCCTGGCTCATCTCGAACCACTTGGAGTCGCCGGACTCTTCAGCTAAATCTTCGGAGACGCGCTCCAAGATAACCGCGCGGGGGTCGATCACGCGGTAGACGCGGTGCCCGAAGCCGGGCACGCGCCCGCTCTCTTTACTGAGTTTATCCATCACGAACGCCTCGACACCGTCGATGCTACCAATTTTCTCCAAGGCGTTCATCACAGCGGTGTTCGCGCCGCCGTGCAGCGGTCCCTTGAGGCTGCCTACCGCCGCCGAAATTGCGCTGTAGACGTCTGTAAGGGTGGACGCGGTGGTGCGCGCAGTAAAGGTACTCGCGTTCGAGCCGTGCTCGGCGTGGAGTACGAGCGCGACGTCCATCACGCGCACGGCGGCTTCTGTAGGCTCCTCATCATTGAGCATATAGAGGAAGTTTTTGGCGATGCCGTAGTCGGGGTTGGGCGCGACTGGGTCTTTGCCCTGACGCAGCCGCTCCAGCGTCGCGACGAGCGTCGGGAACTGCGTGACGAGTTTGAGTCCGATGTTGCGCACGTTCTCTAAACTCACGTCTTCCGACTCGTCATCGAACGAGGCGAGGGTCGAGACGGCGCTCTGCAGCGCGTGCATGGGCTGCGTCTCTTTGGGCAAGAGGCGAAAGAGCTGAATGATCTCGTCGGGCACGGCGAAGTGAGGCTTCAACTCCTCTTGAAAGGTGGCGAGCTGCTCCTCGTTAGGCAGGTCATCATTCCATAAGAGGTAGATCACCTCTTCGAAGCTCGCCTTATCCGCCAGCTCGCTTATATCGTAACCTCGGTAGATGAGCTGTCCTTTTTGCCCGTCAATTTGGCAAATCTTCGTCGTATCAATATGAACGCCGTCTAAACCGCGATAAATCGTTTGTTCCATGATCCTCCGTAGGTGTGTTTTACGTCGTGATGTTGCGCCATAGCTACTTTGTAAACGCTTCTAACGTCATATCACCTCTGCGTGACTTTGTATACGGGTAGGGCGTATTATTAAAGCAATACAGGACAGTTTACCCAATCATGCACGTCCAGGTTGCCGTGAGCAAGATGTGAAGTACACGCTCCTCGTGCTGAGCGAACAGGTCAGGATGCGCCGCTCGCCGGTCGTTCACCCCTCAGCACGCCCAAGATTGTATCACCGTACTGCTCGAGCTTCACCGGTCCAATACCTTTGACCGAACTTAACTCGTCTAAAGTTTGCGGGTTTTGCTGCGCAATCTGCCGCAAGCTCTCGTTGCGTAACACGATGTACGCCGGACGCCCCTCGGACTTCGCTGTCTCTCTGCGCCACACTTCCAGGAGGTGGTAGCGCTCCTTTTCGTCGGCGCTAAGGTCTGGCTCATCCAAAGCAGGGGAGACGTTTTCGGCGGGGCGCTCAGTCTTTTCGGCAGCCGCCGCTTTGGGCGAAGCGGCCTCAGCGGTTGGCGCAGCACCTGTCGCAGTAACCGTCGGAGCGTCCTCCGCTGGGTCCAAGTTCGCTTCTTTGATGGGCGTGGGGGTCTCTGTAGTGTCTGCTGATCCTTGCTCCGTCTGAGGGTCCGCTCGAGTATTCGCTTGAGTATCCGCCCGAGTATCCGTCTGTGCGGGCTGCGTTTCGGATGATGCACTTCCTAGCGCATCGTCCGAGTCGCGCAGGAGCAAGTACGCCCCGCCCGCGATGAAGATGATCGCCACCCAGAACGAATTGAGCACGTTGCCGAGCCCGACGAAGAGCCCGATGCCTGCTAGCGCGCCCGCCAGGTAGAGGGCCCAGCGGTTGGGACGCGGCTCGAGGCGGTCGACCACGAAAAAGCCCGCGCCCAAACTTATGAGCGTGCCGCTGAGCGTACCTATCATCTCGCCTACGGCGAGCCCGGAGAGCGCCGCGCCCGCCACCAAAAACCCGTAGTTCTTGCGTGTTACGTAGCCTGCCAAAAGCGCCGCTGCGACGAGCGCCATCCAGAGCCAGTCAGCGCTGCCTACTCTCGAGAGCAGCGTCACTACGCCTACCGTGATAAGAATATAAGCAATCAGACGCTCATTTTTCATGCGCCTCCTCCTTTGTGATGGTCGGTTATGAGCGCTCTTTATGAGCAAGTAAGCGTAGCGCTCAACCTCGTGGTAATGAGAAACGCGGCCTAGCGTACGGCGCGACTAGGCCTCGGTTAAAACAATATAGCGCATCCTTTAAGGTGCGCGCTAACGTGGCAGCTCTTTACAAATGTCTGACTTCACGCTCGTGAGGCTCGAGGGGTGTCGGCTCTTTGCGCCCTCACGCTCTCCGACGCTTGAGCCAACCTTAATGTGTACTCGGATGTATGACCTGTAAACTCTTTTCTGAGCGCGCAAGTGCTACCATAATAGGGTTAGCAACATGGGTTTTGAACACGCGCAGGTCTGGAATTAGAGTAAAATTCGGGATAGAAACGAGAGGTAACGTGCTTCAGCTAGCAGAACCTACAGTGACGTATCTGCTGATTTGCGTAGCAGTTTGCTCAGTGGCATATCTAGCCAAGCTAGGTATTTCAAGCTCTGTCAGGGCTCCATCTATCCCAGCCGACGCTGGGCTTTTTTGTGCTTTTATCTTTTGTGCTTTTATCCATATACCTGCGATTAGCGCGCAAAAGAGCCGCTCAGCGAGACGGACTCAAAGAGACTCGCACAGCGAAAAGTCAAAACGCGAAAGGTCACAATATAGGATTAGGGAGGCATGATGATCAAGGACACGAGCCGCTTCGAACCTTTCACCGATCAACCGATCTCTTTAACGAGCGAATCGGGCGAATGGCGCGCCCCGTTCGACTTGGATTTAGACGCCGACGCTCTAGGACACATCTACCGTGACCTCGTGACGGCGAGGCTTTTAGACGAGCGTCTAAGCGCGCTGCAGCGCATGGGCAAGACGAGCTTCGTCGCGCCCACCGCAGGGCACGAAGGCGCGCACGTCGGCGCGGCGCACGCCTTGAAGCGCGGCGCGGATTGGCTCTTCCCGTACTACCGCGACACGGGCATGGTGATGAGCTTCGGCGTGCCGCTCGTTGAAATTCTCGCGCAGAATTTGGCGACGAAGGCTGACCCCAATAGAGGACGGCAGATGCCCGCGCACCCAGGCTCCAAGGCGCACAACGTCTTCACCGTCGCTTCGGCGATCGCTTCGCACATCCCGCCCGCTGTTGGCGCAGCGATCAGCATGAAGCTCCGCGCGACGGGGCAAGTCGCCGTGGCGAGCTTCGGCGACGGCGCAACCTCCGAGGGCGACTTTCACGCAGCGCTGAATTTCGCCGGTGTGCAGGGCGCACCCATCGTCTTCGTCTGTGAAAACAATCGCTACGCGATCAGCGTCGGCTACAGCAAACAGACCGCCTCGGAAACGATTTCCGCGAAAGGCGCGGCCTACGGGATGCCCGGCTACTACGTTGATGGCATGGACGTGCTGGCGTGCTACTACGTCATGAGAGAGGCGGCGGAGCGCGCGAGGGAGGGGCGCGGCCCCGCTCTAGTCGAGATGCTCGTCTACCGCTACGGCGCACACTCCTCCGCCGATGACGACTCACGCTACCGCCCTAAAGAAGAGGTCGAGATGTGGCGGCGGCGCGATCCTATCTTGCGGTTAAAGCGCCTGATGGAAAAGCGCGACCTGTGGGACGACGAGAGAGACGCCGCGCTGCGCGAAGACCTCAAAGCTGAATTGGCGCGCGCGGTGAAAGAGGCGGAAGCGGCGGGCGATGTACCGGCAGAATGGATGTTTGAGGACGTCTACGATGAGATGCCCAAGCATTTGGTGGAGCAAGCGAAATTACTGAGCTAGTCAGCACTTCAGCTCGTCAGATAGTCAGGAAAATCCTGAAATGCTGATCGGCTGACTAGCTGACAGGCTCTAAAGGAGACCTGTGGCAACACTCAACATGGTGCAAGCCATCGCCCGCACGCTGGACGAAGAGATGGCGCGTGACGAGCGCGTGGTGGTGATGGGCGAGGACGTCGGCAAGCGTGGCGGCGTCTTTTTGGCAACGGAGAAGCTCTTCGACAAGTACGGTCCTGACCGCGTCATCGACTCACCCCTGTCCGAAGCGGCAATTATCGGCGCGGCAGTAGGGATGGCGGCGCATGGGCTCCGCCCCGTCGCCGAGATTCAGTTCGCAGATTACGTCTACCCCGGCTTCGACCAGCTCGTTTCGCAAGCGGCGAAGCTTCGTTACCGCTCGGGCGGGCAGTTCCACGCGCCGATGGTGGTGCGGATGCCTGCGGGCGGCGGCGTCAAGGGCGGACACCACCACTCGCAGAACCCGGAAACGCACTTCGTCCACACGCCGGGGCTCAAAGTCGTCTATCCCTCGACGCCCACCGACGCCAAAGGGCTCCTCAAAACCGCCGTGCGCGACGAAGACCCGGTGGTCTTTATGGAGCCTAAGCGTTTATACCGCGCGGTGAAAGAGGACGTGCCGGACGACGAGGACTTCACGGTTCCCCTCGGCAAGGCGAGGGTGAGACAAGAGGGTGACGACCTCGTCTTAGTCTCCTACGGCGGCAGCGTCGCTGAGACGGTGAAAGCGGCGCAAGCCCTCTCCGAACAGGGTATCGCGGCGCACGTCATCGATCTGCGCTCGCTGCTGCCCTGGGACAAAGATACGGTGCTAGAGGCTGTCGCCCTAAGAGGGCGCGTCGTATTGGTCAGTGAAGCGCCCAAAACGGCCGGTTTCGCCGCCGAAATCGCCGCGACGATCTGCGAAGAGGTGCTGGATTCGCTCCTAGCTCCGCCCCTGCGCGTCACGGGTTTCGACACGCCCTATCCTTACGCCCAAGATAGAGAGTACTTGCCCGGTGTCAACCGGATTCTTAAAGCAGTGCAGAAGGTTCTAGATTATTAAGGGTATTGACATTTAGCTCCGGTCTAAATTCAGCTCGCGACGTGAGGTAAACTGCCGCAGGTATCATCACACAACGTGAGCGCTAGTTGACGCCTTCTCTATAGAGCGCGTTTACGACCAGCTCCGAACGGAGTGAGACAGAATTTGATACCTGCGATCAAGGAGAACGAATGCCCAAAGAACTCCTACTCCCCGAACTCGCCGAGTCCGTTGTTGAGGGTGAGATCGTCAAATGGCTCATTGCAGAAGGGGAGAGCGTCGAAGAAGATCAACCTGTCGTTGAGGTGATGACCGATAAAGTGACGGTGGAATTGCCGAGCCCATACGCGGGCACGCTACAAAAGCAACTCGTCAAAGAGGGTGATGTGGTGGCGGTACACGACCCTATCGCACTCTTCGGGGATGACGCCGAAGGCGAGCAAGAGGACGTACCCGCGCAAGATAGCCAAGCCGAGAGTGGCGAGAACGTGCAGGCGCAAGAGGAACGATCCATCGTCGAGCCGGGCGGCGATGAGGAAGAGGACGACGGCGACAGCCTGAGCCTTTTCAAAGCTTCCGCCGATGACGACACCACGCCGACGTATCAAGTCAAGCGTCAAGAGGTGAAAGACGAGGGGCAGACAAACGGCGAAGTACAGATAACTGGGCCTTACGGGCGCGTTCTCGCCGTACCAGCAGCGCGAAAGTTGGCGCGGGAGCTAGAGATCGACCTCTCGGATGTTGCAGGCAGCGGACCGAACGGCCGTATTCGCGTGAACGACGTGAAAGCGCACGCCGAAACGCAGGCGCAAGAGGAGCCTAAACGCGCTCCTCAGACCGTCAGCGCACCGCAACGAGAGCGTATCTCCTATAAGACGCCGCAAGGCTACGAAGACTTAGAGGAGCGTACGCCTATACGCGGACTGCGCCGCGCGATTTCCAACCAGATGGTCGCCTCGCACCTGCAAAGCGTGCGCACGCTCCACGTGGACGAAGCCGACGTCACCGAACTCAGCGCGATGCGCGAACGTCTCAAGCCGCTAGCCGCGAAGCGTGACGCGAAGGTCTCGTATCTGCCTTTTATCATGAAAGCGACTGTCGCGGCGCTCAAAAAGTTTCCGGTACTTAACTCGAGCCTCGACGAAGACACCAGCGAAATCGTCACCAAGTACTACTACAACTTAGGCATGGCCGTCGCTACAGATGTCGGTTTAGTCGTCCCCGTCATCAAAGACGTAGACCGTAAAAGCATCTTGGAGCTTGCTGGAGATATTCGCGAGTTAGCAACCAAAGCGCGCGAAGGCAAACTCGCCCCCGATGAGGTCAAAGGGGGCACCTTTAGCATTACCAATATCGGCACCTTGGGCGGGCTCTTTAGCTTCCCCATTATCAACGTGCCCGAAGCGGCAATTTTAGGCGTGCACAGCATTAAGAAGCGCCCGGTTGTCCTGGAGGACGATTCCATCGTAGCGCGGCAGATGATCTACCTCAGCATGTCGTTCGACCACCGCGTCGTAGACGGGGCGGAAGCGGCGATGTTTACGAGTTATCTGATTGAGCTTTTGGAGACGCCGGAGAGTTTGATGCTCGAGGGATAGAAATACACGAAGACGACTTCGCCTTCGCGCGAGAGGCTTTAGAAGCGCTCAAGGAGGATGACGAGGCGCGTGCGGAGGCGCTATTAGCATGACCCGACGGCTTGAAGCGCGTTCACGTTGATGAGCACGCAATCTACACTGCCTTGCTCGGCAAGCTCGCGCCAGAGAAAAGGACAAAGAAAAGGCTGAGGAGAGGTTGGCGCTTATAGGCGACCTCGTCGGTGAGGACAGCACCGCGCATCAGATATTGACGCAGGTACTAAGGCCGCGTCGCCCTTCTTGGCTTCCTTCGTTTTTCGGTTGGCTGCTAGGTTTTGTTGACTTTTCAAACTGTCCTCTGTAAGTTTTGCCCTGCTGCGTACAAGAAGCAGGAACCGTTCGTTCACTACGTGAGGACTGACGTACACCAGCTTGACTGGAGCAAGAAGCAAGGAGTAAGAAGACCACAAAGTACGTAGATTTACCCTGTCTGCGGGGACGATAAGCGATTTTCTTAAAAGGCAAATATCAACACAACCTAGTCTTCTTCGCGTTCAGTAAAAATTTGAATGAGCACCACCGGCCACACCAGTGCGATGAGGTAAAACGCAATGTGCTGCAACCAGGGGAACTGTGTAATCCATTCCTGCATCATAGACCTCCTAGTGCGAATCATGCCTAAACCTCCCTAAACACGATCTGAAAAGCTTCACAGAGATTTCTGTGAAGTGGTGTTTTTACGCGCTGTCTCGCGCTGGCGGCTACCTTCGGTTCGTCGCCTTTCCGAGGGGCGCTCAGGTTTCGTTGTACTCGGCGAACTACGCGCTGCACGCAGTTTAGCGAATATTTTGCAGCGTCGCTTGGGCGTAAACAAAGTTAACCTGTTGCACTTAGAAACCGCTCATGATAGATTTCTTATGCTCTAGTGAGAAAGCGCGTATAAGTTCGCCTCTGTGCGGAAAGCGATGTCTCAGTAGAGATTCATGGTTAGGGGAGAAACTATGACATCACGGCACGGCTTATTTATCCTTTTCACAGGGTTGCTGCTTGCGGCGTGCAGCTTACAACCTGCGCAGGATGCACCGCGTTCTGCGGCAGGACCCGTAACGGCCGAGGACGACGCGGCGACGGGACTACAGTTGGAACTCGTCACGGACGAGCTGGGTCAGGGCGAACTCAGCGCTCAAGCGGCTGAACTGGAAACGCAGGCGCGGCGAAGTGTACTGGGCAGCGGCGCTAAAGATGGTCCACTCGCCAAGCTGAGCGGCGCGTTGGCGCTCGAGGTGACTAAGTACAGCGCCCGCTCGGAAGGGCTGTCGGTACAAGATGTAGCGGACGTGCTCGTCATCGAAGCGGTTGCCGAAGGTGACCCCGACAGATTGCTGCGTGACCTCACAGCGCTCGGGCTCCAAGAGGGTGAAGTCGCAGGGGCGCTCGTCTCGGGTAGGTTTCCCGTCGCGGCGCTCGAAGACACGGCAGGTCTTGCCAGTCTCGCCGCGATGCGCCCCGCGCTCGCCGTCACCGACGTCGGGCTCGTTACGAGCGAAGGCGACAGGGCGATGCGCTCGGACGCCGCCAAGGAGGTCCAGGGCGTGGACGGGCGCGGCAACAAAGTCGGCATCCTCTCGGACAGCTTCGCTCGCCTTAAAAACGACTGCCCGCCAGACCCCACCCAGGGCGCGGTTCCTGCGCCGGGTTTCCCGCTAGCCGGCGTGACGAGCTACGAAGAGGACGTCGAGAGTAACGACATGCCCGCCGATGTGAACATTTTGGACGACTCCGCCCCTTGCACGAGTCCGGGGGCGCTCATCGACGAAGGGCGCGGTATGGGGCAGCTCATTTACGACGTCGCGCCGGGCGCGGAACAAGCTTTTCACACCGCCTTTAACGGACAACCCGCCTTCGCCCAGGGCATCCTCGACCTCGCCGACGCGGACTCGACGGTCATCGTAGACGACGTGATCTACTTCGCCGAGCCGATGTTTCAAGACGGCGTCATCGCGCAAGCGGTGAACGAGGTGGCGGGGCGGGGCGTCCCCTACTTCTCCTCGGCGGGCAACCGCTCGAACCGCTCCTACGAGAGTGCCTTTAACGACTCGGGCGTCGTAGACCCCACGTTCGGGCGCTTTCACGACTTCGCGCCCTCGGGCGAGCCGGATATCTTTCAGGACTTCACCTTGGAGCCCGGTCAGTCCGCTACCATCGTGCTCCAGTGGGACGAGCCCTTCAAGTCCGTCTCGGAGGAGAGCCCAGGAGCGAGTAACGACCTCGACATCTTGCTCTTTCAGAAAATCGGTGACGAATACCTCTTCTTGGATTTTCTCTCCTCGTTCGACCGCAACGTCGGCGCAGACCCCTTGGAGTTTACGGGGGTCAGCATCACGGCGACGGCTAGCTCGAGCTTCAATCTCGCTGTCGCGTTTACCCTCTTTGAAGGGGACGCGCCCGGCTTGCTCAAGTGGGTGAACTTCGGCAGTTCAATTGTAGACTTCGACCCGCCCTTAACCGCACCGACCTCTTACGGTCACAACAACGCTGCTGACGGGCGCGGTGTCGGCGCAGCCTTCTGGGGTGACACGCCCGCTTACGGCACCACGCCACCTGTCATCGAAGACTTCTCCTCGTACGGCGGCGTTCCGATCCTCTTCGATGTTGCGGGCAACCGCCTGAGCGAGCCCGAGGTGCGCCCGCAGCCCGACTTTACCGCTCCCGACGGCGCGAATACCACCTTCTTTTTTAGCGACACCGTGCGCGATGACGACGACGGTGACGGCACCTTCGAGCCACGCGAGCCGGGCGAATTCCCCAACTTCTTCGGCACCTCAGCCGCCGCGCCCCACGCCGCCGCCGTCGCCGCTCTGCAACTCAACAAAAACCCTGACCTCACGGTGGAGCAGGTTTACGACGCCTTAGAAGTTAGCGCGATTGACATGGGCAGCGCGGGCTTCGACTTCATCACCGGCGAAGGCTTGATCCAAGCGGACGACGCACTCGAGCGGTATCCGAGCATCACTAACCCAACGACGCTTACCATCGACGGGAAGAGCAAGGTCCGCCTCGTCGTGGACGGCAAGCCCGGCAAGTATCAGTGGTCAGCGGATGGTTTGGGCGACGTTCCCGGCGTCTCTTTGTCGAATAGCGGTAAGCTCAAGATCAAGGGAAAAGACTTAGAGCCCGGTACCTATACCTTCACCGCGACCGCGAGCAGCCCGAGTTGCAATGCCCGCAATAGAGGTCCGTGCTTAGTGAGAAAAACCTTCACGGTGATCGTCGAGTAAGTCTAATCCAAGGTTGAACGGCTGAGAGCGGGAGAGAGGGTGTTTCCCGCTCCTTTCTTTTGCACGCCGCGTAACTGACGGAAACGCTGCGCGCCGCGTGTAACGGTATTAGCAGGTATCATCTGGTTTGAAACACGCTCACTGTAGAAAACATTGATGAGCACCCACTTTCGGAGATGATATCTGCGGCATTCTGTCTCAATATGTTTTGGAACTGCTATATAATAAGGATCGCATGACCGCAGACGACCTTCCCGTACTCCCTACGCAACCTGGCTGCTACCTCTATCACTCGAGCGACGATGAAGTCATCTACGTCGGCAAAGCTATCAACTTGCGCAGCCGCGTGCGGAGCTATTTCAACCAAGCAGCGGAGAAAAAAGCGCGGCTGATTCGTGAAGGGGCAGAGCGCTTAGAGTTTATCGTCACCAAGAGTGAAGTTGAGGCGCTTATCCTAGAAGCCAACCTCATCAAGCGCTACAAGCCGCACTTCAACGTGCTCTTAAAGGACGACAAGAGCTACCCCTTTTTGAAACTCACCAATGAAGCGTACCCAATGCTCATGTTCACGCGGCGCGTCTTCAAGGACGGTGCGACCTATTTCGGACCCTACCCCAACCCCGGCTCGGTGCGACGTGTACAAGACCTCGTAGCGTCGGTCTTTCCCCTGCGGCAGAACAGCGGCTACCCGATGAAGCGGCGCAAAAAGCCCTGTTTGCGCTTTCACATGGGCCGCTGCTTAGCACCCTGCGTCGGCGAGACGACGCCCGAGGAGTACGCGAAAGTTGTCAAACAGGTCAAAACATTCTTGGAGGGCAACGTCGCGGAGACCGCCGAGCAACTCAAAACGGAGATGCGCGAGGCGGCGCAGAGGCAGGACTTCGAACTCGCCAAAATCTACCGCGACCGCATCCAGGCGCTTCAGCGGCTCACGGGCTATGACTCGGACGTTGCTCGCGCAACGGATGACGACTTGGACTTCTTAGGTTTGACCCAAGCGGGTAACTACGCGATGGTGCAGCTTTTTCAAATGCGTCGCGGGCGCGTGGTCGGGCGCGACAAGCGCTTTTTGACCAACGCCGACGACGCGACCCCCGCTGAAATCTTAGAGCGCTTCATGGCGGACTACTATGCTCAAGCGATGCGCCTTCCGCCCCTCATCCTCATTCCCAATGAAGTCGATATGGACATCTGGCAGACATTCCTAAGCGAACGAGCAGGGAAGAGGGTGGAGTTGCGCTTGCCACAACGCGGCGACAAGTTAGAACTCATGGCGATGGCGGAACGCAACGCGGCGACGGGGTTGGAGGCTGAGTTGGCGCTCTTAGAGAAACGCGGCGAAGCCCCTGGCGTCAAGGAGTTGCAGCAACTCGCCGAGTTGGAGAACCCCCCCTACCGCATCGAAGGCTATGACATCTCCAACCTGATGGGGACGCACACGACCGCCTCTATCGTCGTCTTCGAGGGTGGACGTTCGCGCAAGAGCGAGTACCGGAAGATGCGTATCACCGGGCTCGAGCAACCCGACGACTTCTACTCGATGCACCAGGTGATCTATCGCCGCTTCACGGGCTCATTAGCGGACAAAATGCCCACGCCCGACCTCTTGCTCATCGACGGCGGCAAAGGGCAACTCTCCAGTGCGCGGCGGGCGCTCAAAGAGGCGGGCATCGACATTCCTATGCTCGGGCTCGCCAAGAAGCAAGAGACCATCATCCGCGAGGGGGCCGGACCCATCCTCGTGCCCGAAACGCACCCCGCCCTGCGTATGCTCATCAATATCCGCGACGAGGCGCACCGCACCGCTGTCGGCTATAACCGCAAGCAGCGCGGCGCGGCGATGACCAAGAGCATCTTAGACGACGTGCCGGGCATTGGACCTAAGCGCCGAGACGCGCTCTTGGCGCACTTCTCGAGCGTCGACCAACTCAAGAGCGCTGATATCGAAGAGTTGGCGAATATTCCAGGCGTTGGGCGTAACGCGGCGGAGGCGGTGAAGGATTTCTTTGCGCCCCGCTAAACCCTACTCCGGTAGTGACGCATACACCCTCGTTCCCCCGCTCGGGCTCGAGACCACCTCGAACGCCCCGCCTCGCGCCAAAATACGCTCGCGCATCTGCTTGAGCCCTAAGCCGCCTGCGCTCGTCACTCGGTCTGAAACGCTCGAGAGGTCAAAACCGCGCCCGTCGTCTCTAATCTCAATGTAGCCGCAACTGTCGCAGGTTCTCCCGAGCGTGACCCACATGTGCCGCGCGCGCGCGTGCTTGGCGACGTTATTAAGCGATTCCTGAAAGATGCGAAAGAGCGCCGCCTCGCTCTTCAAGGTGAGGCGCGGGGTGCTCTCGACGTGGAGCGTTACATGTACGTCGTTCTGCTGATGATAGTCCAAGCAGTAGCGGCGGATGGTCTCGACGAAGCCGTGGCGCTCCAAGTCGATGGGGCGCAGCGCAAAGATAGAACGGCGCACCTCTTTGATGGTCTCGCGGATGGTCTTTTTTGCGTGGGTAAGCTCGTTTAGCGCCTTGTCCGTGTCGGCATTATCCTGCGTAACGAGCCTCGAGACCAAGTCCAACTTCAAGGCGCTAAAGGCTAAGGATTGCGCCACCCCGTCGTGAATCTCGCGGGCGATGCGCGCCCGCTCCTCGGCGATAGCGAGTTCTTCGGACTGCAGGTATGCTCGCGCGTTGCGGACTGCTAAACTCACCTGCCCTGCCAAGAGGTTTAGAAAAGGCAAATTCGCCTCGCCAAAGTGGTTCGGACTGGGGTGCGCTAAGACGACGCTCCCCAAAAGCTCTTCGTCCGTCCTGAGGGGCAAGCTGATCGCGCTGCCCGCCCGCGCCAATACGGGGTCCGTCTGCGCTCCAACCAAACAGCCCGCTACGCGCGGCTCCGCCTCCGCTGCCGCTTGACCGATGAAGCCTTCACCTAAGCGCAGCGAGGAAGGCGTGATCGCGCCCTCCAGACCGTGCCACGCCCTAAGCTGCAACAAACTTCCGTCAGCAGCTCCCTCATCAGCCCTACCGTCCGTGGGGTCATCGAAGAGGTAGACGCCGCCCATCTGCGCGTCCGCGCGTACCATGATCTGCGTGAGCAGCGTTTCTAAAAGGCGCTCCAAATTTCCTTCCGCGCGGATGCTCTGATCCACTTCGACCAGCGTCAAGAGGTCTTTGGTGCGGCTGCGCGTCGCTTCGGTGGCGGCGGAGAACTCGCTGGATAAGATGCTAAAGCTCTCGCGCTGCTCGGGGCTCGGCGGTGAGAGGTAGTAAGCGTGGACGCTGCCGCCGAACTTTCCGCCCCAGATGAGCGGCGCGGACAAAACCCAATAGGTTTGCGCGTCGGCTTGGATGTGTTCAGGCAGCCTCTCGCCGCGCCGACTCGTTTTATTACGCGCCGCCGCGTTCTTCTCTAACGCAGGGCTGAGTTCATACCCTCTCGTTACGCCCAAACTGCCCGAAGCGATAAGGATAGCCGTGGCTTCTGCGCCCGTTACCTCCGCAATGCCCTCACTCGCTGCCGAGAGCACCGTGTCGAGGTCGGTTGCCGAGGCAAACCTCTCGGTCACGGTTTGGATCGTGCTGAGGAGTGTGTGGCTCCGCCTCAACTCGTGATAAAGCCGCGTCAACTCGGTCTGCGCCCGCTCGCGCTCCTTGACCTCCGAGGCGATCCAGGTGAGCGTGAGGTACGTCGCAAGCGGTCCGACGATGCCGTAGAAGAGAATCTCAGACCAGAACTGCCAGTGCTGACCCCCTTGCGGCACGACGAAGAGTTGATACACGAGCACCACGCCTACAATCGCGACGGGCAGCCAGACGCGGGCAAGTTTGATCTGCTGGTGAAGGCTACCCTCCAGGCGACGCGGAGAGACCTCGCGCGCTCCCTCGGGGCGCTCCAGGGGAGGCGTCATCACGGTTTACTTGCTCCCGCCGATGTCTTTAGCGCTCCTTGACCTTTGAGGTCTAAACTCGCTCATGATAAAGGGGTAGAAGGGGATATACACCGCGAGCATGATGAGCAGTTGCATCCAGAAGTTCTGCGTCGCCGACAAGCCCACGAGTTCTAACACCATCACGACGAGCGCGACTAAAAGGGCGAATACAAGCGATTTAAGGAACAAGCGGAAGAGTTTGCCCGCCGTGACGCGGCGCGCCTCCTTCGACTCGGCTTGCGACGCTTTGCGCTGTTTTCTCGAGCGTTTGGACATGTCTTAGTATAAGGTTTACGCGGCTCTGGAGTCTCCCGGGGATTTACAGTGATGGTTTAGTTGTGAGTTGAAAGCAGCGAGTAGCGAGCCTAAAGGTTTTTGCTCGCTGCTCGGAACGCATTGCTACCCACAAGCTACCGACTCGCCTCAGCTTCTTCTGAACCTACCTCTTCCAAACTTGCACGCTGTTCCGCTAACCAGCGCCCCCTCCTTAGTTCCATCTGCACGTCCGTACGCCCTTTTCCGGCGGGCACGCGCCGACGCTCCACGAAGCCCACCTTCTTAAAGGCGCTCTGCGCCCTCGGGTTGTCCTCAAACGTACTGAGCGTCACGCGCTCTAAACAAAGCTCCTCAAAGGCGTACTGTAAAAGCGCCCGAACCGCCTCGGGACCGAAGCCCTTGCCCCAGTGCGTCCTCTCCCCAATGATGATACCTAGCGTCGCCTCGGTGCGCTTAATGTCGTAAAGCTCAATCGTACCGATATAAACTTCATCGTCCGCGCCTGACACATCACCCGACACGTCGAAGATGCCAAACGTCGCGCGGTCACTGCGGCGGCTGTCCGCCTTGAGGATGCGTTTAAGTAACCAGAGGGGCATCCGGCTCGGCGGGGTACCGTTTAGGTGCGCGATCTCGGGGTCGCGGAAGTGTTCATAAACGCGCCGCCAAGCGCTCTGCTCCAGCTCAGCGAGTGGCTTGAGGATGACGCGCCCGTAGCCAAGAGGTGGGCTCATCGCTCTACTATATCCTCATCTTTGCCCCCCACGTGCGTACTACGCGCACAATAGACCCCCTGCGAAAGGGGAGACGGGAAGCTTCCCAGCTCACGCTTTTGCTGAGCAAAAAGCCCTCGGCAGCTAGTGAGAACGCAGTGTTATGAAGTTTTCGCCTTTGCGAAACACAACCTTGGAGGTGCTAGCGCGAACCACGTGACTTCACTTCGTGCAATGGTGCCGTCGCTCGCGCCGACTCGTCTCAGCGTGACGCGGAAATGCTATGAACTTCACATCTCGGCTTAATTTTCCCAAGGTGCGGTAAACTAGCACGTATGGCTCTTTTCTCTACCCTCTCGGTCACATTTTCCCTCGTCCGGGTAACGTGATGGCAGAGAATCCCACCGTGCTCGTGGCTGAACACGATCCCAAGATTCTCGACCTTGTCGAGATCGTGCTTATCTCGAGAGACTACACCGTCACCCTCGCTAGGAACGGTCACGAAGCGCTCTCGCACTTGCAGCAGAGCACCCCGGAGCTTGTTATTTTAGGGGCGACAATGCCGCATATTAGCGGCTTAGAGGTGGCGGGGCGGATGCGCCGCGTGCCGCGCTTAGAGAACGTGCCTATCTTAATGCTAGCGACGCGCAACGAGCAGCGCGCGCTCGACGACTCGGACGTTCGCCTCGACGAGGTGCTGAGCAAGCCTTTCGGCAGCAAAGAGCTGTTGGGCGCGGTGCGCTCGCTTATCAAGGAGCCGCCCAAAGCCACGCGCACCGATATCACCATGCACGGTCAGCAAGACGCGCGCCCGAATGTGCTCATTGTTGAGGACAGTGCTGCCCTGCGCGGACTTATCGGCGATATTCTGGGGCGGCAGGGCTACTTCGTTCGGAGCGCCGAAAACGTGCCGCAAGCACGCTCGCTCATCACCAAGCATTTGGACCAGATGAACCTCGTCCTTTTAGACGTGAATTTGCCGGGTGGCACGGGCTTCGAGCTGTTGCAACTCATCCGCGAGCGCTCCGACGTGCCCGTTTTCATCCTCTCGTCGTTGCGCCGCGAAGAGCAGATCGAACGGGGCATGAAGCTAGGCGCGCAAGCCTTTATCGAAAAACCTTTTAACCCGAGGGACTTGGTAAAGCGGATTCAGGCGCATCTGAGCCCGGTTGTGAGTCAGGATAAGAGCGAGGCGTAAATACCGTTTCCAAAGCAAGTGTGAAGGTGTCGCGTTGACCTCAAGCGAAGAGTCTTCAGCCAGTGGTAGCAGCAATGAGTGACGCTGTAGCGGCGTGAAGTCGCATGGTTCGCGTTGGTGTCTTTGCGAAAGGTTGCATCACCGCGTTCCTGCTAACTCGCTAACTTGGTGAGGTTAGGCCGCCCAAACAGACTGAACCGAGTAGGCTCGAGCCGAATGACCCTTCTCGAACACTTGAGTTTCGCGGTGCATTTTCATTAACTTGCTTCTGCCATTTCGCGAGTTCTCTACGCACGCTCGAGCTTCGGCAAACGCCGTTTTGGCCGCCTCTTCTCCCTACTACGTGTGGCTCACGAGGGGCTGAAGTTGTCCCTGTCAATGTTAGATTAAACACGAAATTGTGAGCCGCGCATCATAGTTCTCATCTTTTCTATAAAATAATTCACACATGTGCCGGTATGGTACATAGTGGAAAAGCTACGGGGGGACCTCTTCGCGCTAGGGTCTCAGCATCGTCAAACCACTAAGCTAGCGCGTCAATACTAGGAGACAACATGAAAAAACTAGCTATTTTACTCTCAGGACTCGCGCTAACGCTGGGCTTGGCGCTCGCGCAAGATACGGGCGGCATGACGGGCGGTATGTCCGAAACAGGCGGCGGTATGACAGGCGGCGAAACCGGCGGCATGAGCGGTAGCTCGACGGGCGGCTCGTCTACAGGTGGCGAAACCGGCGGTTCACAGTCGGGCCAGAGCATCGCCGATATCGTTTCGGGCGACTCGCAGTTCAGCACGCTCTTAGACGCGCTCAACGCGGCAGGCTTGACCGAAGAGTTTTCGAGCGGCGGTCCCTTCACCGTTTTCGCGCCTACCAATGAAGCCTTCGAAGCGCTTCCCTCGGATGAACTCAACGCCATTCTCGGCGACTTGGACCAGCTCGCTAACCTGCTCCAAAATCACGTGGTTTCGGGCGAATATCCCGCCTCGGAGATCACAGGTTTTTCCGAAGTCTTGATGCTCAACGGTCAGGAGCTGCCCATCAGCACCTCCGGCAGCAGCCCCATGATCGGCGACGCAACCATCACTTCAACCGATATCGAAGCTTCGAACGGGGTTATCCACGTGATCGATACGGTGCTTTTGCCCTCGAGCACGGGCGGCTCTACGGGTGGTTCCTCTACGGGAGGTAGCACAGGCGGCTCCACAGGTGGTAGTAACTAAACACCGCCGACTCAACTTTAAGGGGCGCTGCAGTCGCAGCGCCCTTTTTTTGCCAATTTTTCACTAAAGCTCTCGCTTAGAGGACGGCACGCCGTTTCACGAAGAAAGGTGTGCTGTCCTCTAGTTGCCTCGGTACTACTTGATCATCAATACCCATAACCATCAAGGCGTCTTTTATATGGCAGTGGATGAAGACTCGCTCTCCTCGAGTTGAGACCTGTGTTAAGCGGCAACTTCTTCTAATCCCTCGACTATCTTCGCCGCTACTTTATCGGCGGTTTTGGGATGGATATTCGTATAGATGCGCCGCTCGCCGTGATCGAGCAGCGCGTTACAGGACATCTTACAGAGGTCGAAGCAGGTGTGGCGGTGCACCTCGGCAGGGACACCTTCACGCTCGAACTCGGCGCGTAAGGTCTGTGCGACATCCCTTGCGCCGCGCTTAACGCAGCTTTTACCGAAGCAGACAAAAACGTGGTTCATCCCTCAACGCTATCACGAGGGGGATAGCAGTGTGGAGGGGGTTTACGGCCACTGAGCGCGGTGGTATATAGCAGTTCCAAGACATACTGAGACGGATAAGCGCAGGTCTCTGTCCGCAAGGACTAGCGTTACGGGCAGCGTTGCGGGATTTCATCATCGAATGTGCGTGCTAGTTAGGCACTTTTCGCAAAGCGAAACGTCGTTTCATCAAGTGAGCGCGTTGCTTCGCATAACTTCGTTCACTCAAACCAGATGATACCTGCTAATAGAAGTGACCTCGCCCTTTATCGGTATGCCCGCACCGTCCCGTCGAGCGCCGCTACCACGAGCGTTTCTCCGATGACCAGCGGGCTCGCCTGAATGGGCGCAGCGCTCACGCGGTCCGTGAAGAGGTGCTGAGCGCTCCGCGCGTCCAAGGCGATCACTTCACCCTCTTCGGTGGCGATATAGAGCACGCCGCCCGCTAGAATCGGCGCAGCCGTGACCTTCGCGCCGATTTCATATGCCCACACGTCGTCGCCCGTCTGAAGCGACAAGCAGCGCATCACGCCTGCCCACGAAACCGCGTAGACGTAGGGTCCCCAGAGAAGCGGCGACGCCCAGAGCTGCCCCTCCATGTCGTAGGTCCAGAGGACCTCTAAGCGTTCGGTGTGAAAGGCGTGCAGGTCGCCGCTGCGTTCGGGGAGGAGCAGAATATCGCCTTTGGCGGCAGGTTGCGCGGCGATAGCCCCCAGCTCGAGCTTGAACTTCCCTTCCCCCGTAGAGGCGTCGGCGCTGTGCAACCAGCCCCCGTGCGTGACGACACAAACCTGTGTGTGGTGTAGCGTTGGCGCGGTAGCGGGCGCGTCCCCGGCGAGGTCGTAACGCCACCGCGTTTCGCCCTCGTGCGTGCGCCGCTCGAGGCCCCCTTCCGCCGCCACGAAGAGGTCGTCAGCATAGGGAAGGATGCCCACCGCGCCCGCCTCTTCGTCCTCCCAGGCGCGCGCGCCACTGGGCCAATGCAGCGCGCTCAGCGCCCCGCCGCGACTCGTGTAGTAGAGCCGCCCCCCGCTGCAGACTACCGGGCTATTGACCTCGTCCTCAGCGCGAAAACGCGCCTGCACGCCGCCGTCAGCGGGGTGCAAGACGTAGACCTCTTCGCTCCGCGTGCCGAGCAGCACAAAGTTTTCGGCGGCGGTCAGGGCGGCGGGCCACTGCGGACCTTCGGCGAGCTTGACTTGCCAGGCGCGTTGCAGGGCGCTGGGCGTGGGCGGACCGCCGCTCAACACTCCCCGTTGCCCCGGTCCGCCGAGCCGCTGCCGCGTCGCGCCTTGCGCCACTTCGCCCCGTACCGTGCGCAGCGCCTCGGCGACGCGGTAGCCCGAGGCGGGGCGCTGCGCGGGGTCCTTAGCGAGCAGGCTGCTGATGAGCCTGCCCAAGCTCGGCGGCACCGCCGGGTTGACCTCGGTGGGCACCCTGAAGTCGCTGTAAACGTGCTGATAGAGGAGCGTGAGGTCGCTTTCCGCCTCGAAGAGCGCCGCGCCCGTCACCGTTTTGTAGAGCACCGCGCCCAGCGCGTAGAGGTCGGTGTGCGCCCCGATAACGCCCCCTTCGGCTTGCTCGGGAGCCATGTACTGGGGCGTGCCGAGTGTAAAACCCGTGCGCGTAAGCTGCCGACTCGCCTCGGCGAGTTGTACGAGTCCAAAGTCCATCACTTTGGGCTGCCCCTGGAGCGTCATGAGGATGTTGCGCGGCGTGAGGTCACGGTGGACCATGCCGTGATGGTGGACGTAAGCGAGCGCTTCACAGACGGAGATGGCGGCACCCAGCAGCGTGAGCAGGGGTTCTAAGTCGCCCTCGAGCGGTCCCAAGTCCGTAAAGGGTCCCCCCGCGACGAGTTCCATCGCGAAGTAGACGTGCTCGCCGCGCCCCAAGTCGTAGATGCTGACGATTCCCGGATGGCTCAGCTTGGCGAGCGCTTTGATTTCACGCTTGAAGCGCCCCTCGTCGGCTTCGGTGAGGTGCGGGCGAAGCGCTTTGAGGGCGACGTCGCGGTCCAGATGCCTGTCATAAGCGCGGTAAACCTGACCCGTGCCCCCCTGCCCGAGGATGCCGGTGATTTCGTAGCGTTCATCAATGAGGTTGCCGGGGGTAAAGATAGACATAAGGGGTAAAGCTTTGTTGACAAGAGGTTTAGATGACTAGATGTACAGTAAAACGTACAATGCGCAACATAAGTAGGAATTCGGCAGGTTTACCTCTTCGAGTCGGCGCAAGATCCGAAGACGTAAGGGTTGAAGAGGTTGGCTTGAGCCCTAGATAGTGCTCTATACTTCGTCCGAACATGGGTCTAAACCTACTTACTACTGAACAACTAGCTCCCCTGCTCCTCCTCGATGGCGGTGAGCAGTTCAGGGTCGAGCTTGCCCTCTTCGACGGCGCGGTTAAGCATTTCAATCCCTAGCCGCACCACTTCGGACTTAGAGATGAGGCGCTCGGGATTGGAGAGCTGATAGGCGGTTTTCGTTAGGAGCGAGTCTTGTTTTTCAGTGATCACGACCTGAAGTCGTTTACTCTTTTCGCGTTTAGGCATGGGTCTCCCGTATGCGGATAGCGCGCCGCGCCACCCCGGATTCGCTAGAGGAAAAATGACCAACATCAGTCCTTTGCAACTGCTTCAATATACGCTACTATACACTACCTTACACAACTTGACAATGTGGAAAATTTCTCCTAGAATATTTATGTGTATCATGTGTAAGTGACGTAATTCGCTTGTAGAGTAGGGCGAATCTGTTAGCCTGGACGTATAAGCCCCTCAGGGGTGATTTTAGGTTAGGCTGACAAGCGGGCTACGGCTCGAGAATAGAGATAGGGGCAAGGAATACGACTATGGAACTTCATCACGACGCGCTCTACATCGCTGGCGGCACGCCTTTACGCGGCGAAGTGCACATTCACGCCGCCAAAAACTCCGTTCTCTACTTGATGATGGGTTCACTCCTCACCCGTGAGAAAGTCGTGTTAGAGAATATCCCTAAGCTGAGCGACATCCTTATCTTGTGCGAGATGTTGGAGCACTTCGGCGCGGTAGCGCGCTGGCACGGGCGTGACCTCCATATCGAAGCGTCTGAAATTTTCACCTGCGACGCGCCCTACGCGCTGGTCAGCCAACTGCGGGCGAGCTTCGTAGCGATGGGCGCGCTTTTAGGGCGCTGCGGCGAAGCGAACATCTCCATGCCGGGTGGCTGCGCCTTCGGTCCGCGCCCCGTGGACCGGCACATCAAGGCCTTTCGGCAAATAGGCGCGGAGATAGGCGAAGCGGGCGGCGACTTTCAGGTGCGGCGTTCGGGTGCCTTGGCGGGGAGAGCGGTCTTTGAGGTGCCTACTGTCGGCGGTACGCAGAACATCATCTTAGCGAGCGCCTTGGGCGAAGGTCACGTCACGATTGAGAACGCCGCGTTGGAACCCGAAATCGCGGACCTCGCTCAGATGCTCAACGCCATGGGCGCGCGTATTCGCGGCGCGGGCACCTCTACGGTTCACATCGAAGGCGTCGCCTCGCTGCGCGGCGTTACGTACCGCCCCGTGCCTGACCGTATCGAGGCGGGTACCTTTATGCTCGCGGCGGCGGCGACGCGCGGCCAAGTCACACTGCGCAACGTCAACCCCGAGCATCTGTGCGCCGTCACGCACAAGCTCGGCGAGAGCGGCGTCGCTGTTACGCAGTTGGACGCGCATACTTTACACGTTGACGCAGCAGGTCCACTTAGACCCATAGACGTCGTCGCGAGCGAGTACCCCGGTCTTCCTACCGACTTGCAAGCGCCCTTCGGCGCGTTCCTAGCGACAGTGCCGGGCTTTAGCACGCTCCAAGATCGCGTCTACCCGGACCGCTTTACCCACGTCGGCGAACTGACGCGCGCGGGGGCGCAACTTGAGCTGCGCGACCGCACGCTCATCGTGCAGGGCGGCACCCTTACGGGCACCCAGATGCACGCCGCGGATATCCGCGCGGGCGGCGCGCTCGTCATCGCGGCGCTCGCCGCGGAGGGCGAATCGGCGATCACCGGTGTGCGTTATATCGAGCGGGGCTACGAGGGGTTAGAGGCGCGGCTGCGCGCTTTGGGAGCCCGCGTGAGGCGGGGGCAAGCGCCCGAACTCATCCCGAGAACGCCACTCAATTGATAGCACTTCCAAAACATACTGAGACAAAGGGGCGCAGATATCATCTCAGAATGTGCGTGCTAAACGATGTTCTCAAAAGTGGGAGTGTCTCAGACCAGATGATACTGCTATGACATAGAGGGATGCCCGTCACAAACGTACAAAGAAGAGGTGCCAACTTTCGTCAGCACCTCTTTACAAACTTCACCAAACTTTAAGTCCAAAAGCCTGGAAAATTTAGGCTTTTGGACTTAAATTCATCTCACCCGTTCAGCTACAATCCCTGCGCGATCTCGTCTAGCTCACTTGGCGCTAAGAGCACGATGGAGCGGTAGCCCGACTCGATGAGCCCTTCGCTTCTAAGCTCGGTGATGATCTTCGATACGCTCTCGCGCGTGCTCGCAGTTCCCTCAGCGATGAGTTCGTGCGTCGCGGAGACGACGATGCGCCCCTCGTCGTTTTCTGAGGCTAGCGGGGTCTCGGAGAGTTTGATCAAATAGCGTGCGACGCGCTGCCGCAAGTCGCCCGTCTGCAGATGGTACTCGTAGTCCATCAGGCGCTGCATCTGGCGTGATAAGGACTGGGTGATAGTCATAAGGTCGCTGTGGTTGATCATCTGGGGGTCAATCGCCTCAATCTGCGCGTTGGTGAGCGCTTCTGCAATCTCTTCACGCTTAGAATCCATAAACGCTTCTTCGCCGAAAAAGTCACCGGGCATCACGTGGCGCACCGTGAGAATGCGACCTTCAGGCGTCATGCGGGTGATGCGGATAAGACCATCTTTGACGCGGAAAACGGACTGTGCAGGGTCACCGTTATGGTAGAGCGTCTGCTTGCGCTGGAACTTCAAGGTCTGGCTGGGAGCCTCCAAGTTGACGTTCATGGCGCTTACTTCGTTCAGAATCTGATTCATATGTGTTTGTCCCTTCCGCTCGAGTGGCTTAGGTTGAACCTGCCCTTATCTACACGCGCGGCGCTCACACTGTGCGCCGCGAGGTATGTCGAACCGCTACACGTTTCGCTCACTGCTCCCCCTTACTCGTTCGTCGCTCCACCCGTCTCAGCGTGCACCTTAGCGCATCGTCGGTCACTCGTTCACGGTAAGCTGTCACGTCCACCAAATTACGCTTTTTTGATACCCGACTTCTGTATGAGCCTGAACTGAAGTATACGAAGGATTTCACAACGTGTATAGGTACATTTAGCTCTATTAGCTTAGATTTCAGTACCCAACTTTCAGCGTTATACCTATAGCTATGCAGGTTTATTGCTATCTTTTGGGTGAAGATCGGCTGGTGCGTTTGTACCAGGCCTGGAGCTAAACTGTTCGATTCTTATCAGCTAGGAAATAGCTGAAAGTACTCTGCAGCACGATTAAAATGGAGTTTTCGCTTCAATCTTAGCGCGTATAAACTAGGGGGCAAATACCGTAACTATTGAGGGCAATAGGGTCCTCTTCACTGCGGAGCAGTCGAGCGTAGATGTGGCATTCTTCATAGAGCGAAGCGTTTCGGGACCGTAAGGGCGTACCCTCCAATGCGGGCTGCGTCTCCCGGCAAAGGTATGATATATCCCGATGACGCGAACTACACGAACGACATGTGAACGTAGCGGTGGCTGACTGTGGCTAAGGTCACCACAACCTATGTATGTAGCGAGTGCGGCACCCAGTCGCCCGTACAGATGGGCAAGTGTCCGCGCTGCGGCGCGTGGGGCAGCATGGAGCCTAAGCTCGAGCGCCCCACCCCAACCTCAGCAGGCAAGGCGCGTAGCGCCCTCTACAGCGCCACCGTACAGAGCCTCGCCGACGTGAAAAGCACGGACGCGCTCCGCTCGACCTCCGGTTTAGATGAGGTCGACCGCGTCTTGGGCGGCGGCTGGGTGGCGGGCGCGGTGCTCCTCCTCGCGGGCGAGCCGGGCATCGGCAAGTCCACACTGCTTTTACAGCTTTCGCACGCTTCGGTGCGGCGAGCGAGAGAGACGCTCTACGTGGCAGGCGAGGAGTCGCTCGCACAGGTCAAGCTGCGAGCCGAGCGTTTGGGGGTGGATACCTCTTTGCAACTCACCCGCGAGACGGACGCTCGCGTCCTCGCTGAGCATCTGCGCACGGCTAGACCACGCCTCGTGATTGTCGATTCTATCCAGACTCTCTTAGCGGACGACAGCGGCACACCGGGTAGCCTGAGCCAGGTACGCGACGCCACCGCTCTTCTGACCCAAGCGGCGAAAGAGGCGGATGCTACGCTCGTTTTGATCGGTCACGTCACCAAGCAGGGCAGCATCGCTGGACCTAAAGTTATCGAGCACATGGTGGACACCACCCTCGCGTTAGAGAGCGCGTCGGGCTTTCGCGTCTTGCGGGCGCTCAAAAACCGCTTCGGACCCGCGGGTGAGATGGGCGTCTTCGAGATGACACACGACGGGATGACGCCTGTCGCCAACCCGTCCGAAGCCTTTTTAGCCGAAAGACCGCTCGGCGTGCCCGGCTCCGCCGTCGTCGCAGCGTTAGAGGGACAGCGCCCCCTTCTTTTAGAGGTGCAAGCCCTCGCCGCGAAGTCACCGTACGCCTCGCCCCGGCGCATCGTGCAGGGGCTCGATCAGCGGCGCGTGGATGTGGTGTTGGCGGTATTGGAAAGGAGGCTCGAGCTTCCCCTAGCAGGACTAGACATCTACGTCAACGTCGCGGGCGGCTTGCGCCTCACCGATCCCGGCACCGACCTCGCCGTGGCTTTAGCGGTCTACTCCGCCGTGACCAACCGCACCGTCCCCGAAGGTACCGCCGTCGTGGGCGAAGTCGGCTTGGCGGGCGAACTGCGGAGCGTCTCGCAGCTCGTGCGGCGCGTTTCCGAGGCGTCCAAAGCGAGCTTCCCGCGCTTTATCGGTCCGCCCTCGTACGATGTCGGCGTGGATAAACGAAGCGGCGTCGTCGGCGTAGATTCGCTCGCGGCGGCGCTCAAAGCGGCGTGGGAGGCGTAAAGACAGGTGTACTCTTTTTGCACCGTTTCCAGGGTCCTATCCTGTATGGTAGTGGGCGATGTATCTTCTAGCTAGAGGTCTTCTCAGTCTCTTGGGCGCGGTGGCGGGGCTTGTGCTCGCGCAGTGGCTCGCGGATAGAGAGGTGCTGAGCGGTCCTATCAACCTCGTCTACCTCACGCTAGCGGGCCTACTCATCGGCTACCTCGTCAGCCCGCCTATTGCGCGGCGTTGGGTCGTGGTCTGGCAGCGTTTGTCGGGGCGCGTCAAACGTATTCCACCGGACGCCATTCTCGCGGCGGGCGTCGGTGCGACGGTGGCGCTCCTCATCACCGTGTTGCTCAACAGCGTTTTAGAATCTATCCCCGGCTTTACCTGGTACTTCTCGCTCCTGATCGCGCTCGTGCTCGTCACGGCGTCCTCATGGTTTTTCGTAGTGAACCGGCAGCTTTTTGCGGGGCAGCGGCTGCTCGAGCCTTCTACCTCCGCCACCTCTTCCGCGCCCACACAACCATTTGCCAACACCTTCGCCAAAGTCGTGGACACCTCCGCCATTATCGACGGACGCATCGTCGACGTCGCCGAAGCCAACTTCATCGACAGCCGCCTGCTCATTCCTCATTTCGTGCTGGGCGAACTGCAACACATCGCCGACTCCGACGACCCCTTACGCCGCAAACGCGGACGAAGAGGTCTGGACATGCTCGATAGGCTCGTGCAGGGGCGCAGCGTCAGCGCGGAGGTTGTCTCGGACGACTTCGCAGACGTTCCTGAAGTGGACGCCAAGCTCGTCAAGCTCTGCTTAGAGAGAAACGCGGACCTCATCACCACGGACTTCAACCTCAACCGTGTCGCCGCGCTACAAGGCGTCAAGGTCTTGAACGTCAATCAACTCGCCAACGCCGTTAAAGCGAGTTATCTGCCGGGCGAACTGCTCGCCTTGCACATCGTCCGGGCGGGACGTGAGCCGGGGCAGGGGCTCGCCTACTTAGAAGACGGCACGATGGTCGTGGTGGAAGATTCAGCGCATCTTGTCGGAAATACGGTGCAGACTGTCGTGACGAGTAATTTGCAGACCAACATGGGGCGGATGATTTTTGCGCGGATGCAAGAGGATAATTGAAGCGAAATTAGCCTAAAGGCGTGAAAGTAGGCTGAACTTTCGACCTCCATAAATCGGTTCAACGCCTGTTACAGCGTCTAATCAAGACCCGCAAATAGACGCATCACGACTTTCCCACTCTGTTTGTAACAAAGCGTAAATCAGCTCGTCGCCCCACTCACCCTTGAACCGCTCGTTATGAATTAGGTGTGCTTCGCGCCGCATATTGAGCCTTTCCATCAGTTTGTAAGATGCTACGTTTCGAGCATCGCATCTGCCGTACATGCGGTGTAATTTCATCTTCTCAAAACCAATTTCGAGTAGAACCTTGCTTGCTTCCGTGGCATAACCGTACCCACTGAACTGAGGGTTGAAGATAAAGCCAATTTCGCCCTGCCGATGCTTTTCGCTGCGCCAGAACAGCGTGACTTCACCGATAACTTTCTGAATAGTTTCAAGAACGACAGCTAGGCATAGCGCGTCACCTTCACGTACAAATTCGACATCTCGCATTCTTTGTTTCAAGGCTTCTTTCGTTTCGTCCTCGTCTCGAGCGTTCCAGTAAAGGTACTTCGCAACATCAGATTGCGAGTAGTAGGCAAAAACATCATCAAAATCGTTTCCTTTGAATGGTCGCAAAAGAAGTCGTTCTGTGTAAATCGGAAAGTCAAGACGAAACACCGAATAATTTTAGCAGAAGAACTTAATTAAGTTTGGCACTCAAGCTCACCGGCACAGCAATCCTATACACGACCTCTTCCAGCACATTACCCGCCATCCCCTCATCAATTCCTTCTGCAAAGATAACACCGCCCAGAGATTCAGGAATCTTTCGGCTCGACATGTTGCGCTTATCCACCGGATAAATGAACGACTCGAGCTTAATATGCTCCTGCGCCCACAGCGCGAGGGTGCGAATCACCTCCCGCCCCAACCCTCTGCCGTGCGCCAACCTCTTGAGCCAGATGCCGAACTCGGGGTTTTTCACGTCGCCGCGCCCGTGCAAGCCGCAGCAGCCCAAAAACTCGTCCGTCTGCTTATCCAAGATGACGAAGACGAGGTTGTCTGCTCTGGTAAACCCCTCGAGGCTCGAGTCGATAAACGCCCGCGTCTCTTCGATGGTTTCGGCAGCTTTAGGAATCATATATGTCGCGACGTCGCTCGTGAATTCCTCGAAGATGTCTTGCTCGTAAGCTCTCGAGATGCTGACTAAGCGGATGCGCTCACCGTCGATAGAGAGGTTGGCTAAGTCAGGTTGAGTACCGATGAAGTCGAACTGGGTCATCAGTTTAATTTAGTAATGTGGGGCTCGGTAATACCGAGTTAAGCGGCGGTGGAATCGGGCGGCATAGCCTCGAGCAGGGCTCGCAGGGCTTTGTTGACCGATTCGGACGTTTTGAACACTTCCGACAAGTCTTCGTCGAGCACAACCACGGTGCGTTCACCCACGGCGAAACGGTTGGGTTTGGCGTTGCTGTAATCGAACTCGTATTCGGGTAAAAGGTCATCTTTGTCAGAAGGCATGTTCATAATCCTTTCTCTCGTTTCGCGTGGCTTTCCTTACGCTGATAATATGGATTCGCTCTAAGCGTTCAGTGAAGCTAACGAGTAGCAAACGGCCTTTCTGAGAATGACCGATGATAATTTCGCGGTTTTCCTCGTCCGAGTGCGCTTCGTCGCCAAAAATAACAGCTAGAGGATTGGAAAAGACAGACTTAGCTTCTTCAAAACTGAAATCGTGTTTAGCTTGATTGGATGTTGCTTTACCGTCGTCCCAATCGAATTCCACAACAGTATTATAACGCCTAGGTGCGAAGTTGGAAGAAGTTTCGCTCAACTAGCGCTCGCTCGGACCCTCCTCAACCTCTTCAAATTCTCCCGTGTCCCCCTCCAGACTCGCCATCTCCTCCAAAAGCACATCTAACTCCTCCCCCTCATAGTCCGTCACCGTCTCCGCGATGAGGTCTAGCGCGGCTTGCGCCTGCGCTTCGGGTACGAGCACGAGCGTGGTCTCCGTTGTGTAAGCACCTAAGGACGACAGCATATCCGCCGCTACCCCTCCCGCACCGCGCACTATCGTCACAAAGCCCTCTTCCTCTAAAATCGCCGCCACCATCTCCGCAAGCGGTTCGGCGGGCGCAACGTCTACGACAGTCCAGGTGTCTCCGTTAATGAGTGTAGTTTCCCCCTTCATCGGCGACCCATATACGCGCGAACGAGCGCGGCGTATCCTTTTCGGGCAACACGAAGGTGCTCCAGCGGGATGCTCTCTTGCGTCGTGTGCGCGAGTTCTTCTTCGCCGGGACCAAAGCCGACGACGACCGCGCCCATCTTGGCTAGGTGCGGCGCGTCCGTGCCGAACCACCAGGTTGATTCGGCGTATTCGATCTCCTCCCCCTTCAAGACCTCTTTCAAAACCTGCCGCGCCGTGTTGACGTGCGCGTTTTCGCCTGGCGCGAGGTAGGGCGGGATGATGCGCGGGAACTCGTAGTGGACCTCTTCGCTTTCGCTCACAGCGTTTTCGGTGGGGATGTGGAAGCTTGCGTTGGGCTCCAAGGCTTGCAGGCGTTTCAAGACCGCTTCAGGCTCGTCATCGGGGAGGTTGCGGTAGTCGATGGTCAGCTCGGCGTGACCCGGCACGACGTTTTTACCGTCTTGCGGGTAAGAGGTGAGGAAGGTGGGCGTGAGGGTGGAGGAGCCTAGCGGACCACCGGAGGGTAGCTCGAGCCCCTCTAAGCGCGACAAGAGGTGCGAGGCGTGGTAGAGCGCGTTGTCGCCGAGTTCATTTTTCGCCGCGTGCGCGATCTTGCCGGGCAACTTGACCTCGACCTCGACGCGCCCGCGATGTCCTAGCATGAGCCGCATCTTGCTCGGCTCGCCTAAAATCACCACGTCGGTTTGCACCGTCTCGCCTAGAAAGCGTGCGCCTAAACCGCCGACCTCTTCTTGCACGACGCCCGTGACCATCAGCGTGCCCTGAATCTCGTCCGCGACATCTTTCGCCGCGTAGACCATACACGCCAGTGCGGACTTCATATCGCACGCGCCGCGTCCCCACATGCGCCCGTCTACAATGTCGCCCGACAGGGGCGGATGCGGCCATAATTCCTCGTCGCCTAAGGGTACGGTGTCGATGTGACCGTTCAGCATGACCGTAGGACCGTCGCCGCGTAGAAGCGTGCCGACGGCGTTGCCCGCGTTGTCGATATACGCCTCGTCGAAGCCTAGTTCCTCGAACGCTTCTATGAGTACCTGCGCGGCGGGCGACTCTTTGCCTGAAGGACTCGCCGCCTGGACGAGTTTTTGTGCCAACTGGAGTTCAGCGCTTGATGTCGTCATAAGCCCATCATACGAGAAAACTCTCGCGCTAGCTCCCGGAACGAGGTAGTGGAGATTGAACGGAAAGTCGGTTAAGTACACCAGCAAAGGATGGGCTGGCGTAGTCAGTCGTCGGGATTCAGTAGTCAGCATAGAGAGGGCTACTGACTGCTGAATTCTGACCGCCGACTACTAGACCTCTTGCAAAAGTCATGAATCGAGGTTGGCGTTGATGAGCCCGGCGATGAGGTTGAAGCGTAAGGAGAAGCGCTTGCGCCTATTACGGTAAGTTTCTTTGAGGATACGCCAGATCTTGAGCGAACGAATCACATGTTCTACCGCGATGCGGAAGCGTCCTAGAGCGCGGTTGTGTTGTTTGGCTTCATCACTAAGCTCACCGCCCTTAGGCTTTTTGACGGGCAAGCAGGTCTGTGGATGACGCGTTGCTAAGCCTTGATAGCCGCTATCAGCGACGTACCAGACTTCAGGTTTACACCTAGGGGCTGTTTCTTTGAACAGCTTGTAGTCGTGCTTGGGACCTTTGGCGTGGGCTGTTGAAAGAATCCTCGTGTCACTTGCGTCTACCAGCACTTGACTCTTCAGCGTGTGGCGCTGCTTTTTTCCGCTAAAGTAACGTCGCTCCTTTTTTTGGGCTTCTCAATAGGCGTCTCGGTGACATCAATCAAGACGACAGTCCACTCAATCTCTTCCACCTCGCGCCTTTTAGGTAAGCTGAACTTGCCTGAAGCGATGAGTACGTCTTCAATCCGTGTGATGATCCGGTTCGCTGTGGACTCGTGCAGTCCGTAACTCGCCGCAATATGAAACTGCGTCCTGTATTCGCGCCAGTACGACAGCGCTAAGAGCAGTTTGTCCTCCAAGCTGAGTTTGCTTGTGCGTCCCGCCTTCTTCTTCTGCCGTTCAGCTTCTCCTAGAACGTCGAGCATCTGTTTGAACACACCAGGCTTGACGCCTGTCAAACGTCTGAACCCTTCTGGCGCTAGTCCTCTAATCTCTTCGTATCGCATAGCCTTACTTTGCAGCTATATGTCTACTTTTGCAAGAGGTCTACTGTACTTTCGTGTCTTCAACCAACTTTCAAGGTCTCAACATATCAATGTGTCATAGTGAGGTCATGGCTAAGCACACGTCTTATCGGCGCATCCTGGCGATTATCAACCCGGTGTCTGGACTTCAAGACCCCAACGACACCGAAGCGATGCTCCAGGAGCGAGCACGGGAGGCTGGCGTCGACATTGAGGTCCGCCGTACCCAAGGCGACGGCGACGCCCTGAAGTGGGCTAAAGGAGCCGAGCGCGAAGGCTTTGATTTGGTACTTGCCTCGGGCGGCGACGGCACCATCGTTGAGGCGATCACGGGGCTTATTCAGGGTGAAAGCAGCATCCCGCTCGCGCAGCTTCCTACCGGTACGGCGAGCCTCATCGCGCAGGCGCTCAGCATCTCGCGTAACTTGGACAAAGCTGTCGAGGTCATCTTCGGCGGTCAGAGCAAGACGGTTGACCTAGATGTCGGCTACTTGCCCCAACACAACCGCTACTTCGCGCTCATCATCGGCGCAGGCTACGACGCGCACATCATCGAGGACTCGCCGCGCAGCCTCAAGCGGCGGCTCGGCTTCATCGCTTACGTGCTCGTCGGCGTCAAGCAGCTTTTCAGCTTGCGCAAGACGAACATCACCTTAGAGATCGACGGCGAAGTCAAAAAGGTGCAAGCGCACACGGCGATGGTGGCGAACGTCGGGCGCATCGACGACGCCAATGTCATGTTGGGTCCAGACATCTGGCATCACGACGGAACACTCGACGTGGTCGTCGTCGCTTCAGTAGGGCTGCGCGACATCTTGCGGCTCACCTGGCGCGTGCTGCGCGGCGACTTCTCCAACTACCGCGATTTGCGCTACTACAAGGGGCGTAAGATACGTATCAGCGCCGAAACGCCGCTGCCCACCCAGATCGACGGCGATCCACTCGGGCAGACGCCTCTGGAAGTCGAGGTGGTGCCGAACGGCGTCAAGGTACTCGTGCCTGACTATTACGAGCCCAGGACGGGCGCTGACGAGGCGGTTCGCCAAGCGGCGGACTAAGGCGGCTCAACTCGGTTCTGACCAGCGGTAGCGCTCCAAGTCGCAACGCCCTTCTCCGTCAAAGGTGACGCCCTCCGACTCCAAAAGCGCCCGCTGCAACTCGCCCGCGCCGACCTTATACGTCGAGATACCCCCCTGCGCGTTGATGATGCGCTGCCAGGGCACTTCGCTTTCACGTAAACCGTGGAGCACGCCGCCAACTTGCCGCGCCGCCCTCGGGTTGCCCGCTAAAAGCGCAATCTGACCGTACGTTGCTACCTTGCCCGCTGGCACGGCGCACACGAGCGCAATCACACGTTCGCGGAAGCTCGCTTGACTTTGCACCTCTTTAGTTTAACCGCTCGAGCCTTCTGCCACTCAATCTCGACATATTTTTCGTAGCGCTCAAAAGAAGCAACGAGTGATGAGGAACGAGCGATGAGTAAAAATCGCAAGTGTTCGACTTGCAAGAACGCGCTACACCACGCATTTTCATCCTTGGCGTGCACGTCATAATGGAGGTGGAGGGCACGATGATACAAACACTCATAGGCGTCGCCGTTCTTCTCGTCGGCGGCTACTTTCTCTTCCTCGGCATTCGCCGCAGTACGCACGAGGGCGCGGACCAACAAAAAGGCTTTCTCGGACGCTTCGGCACCTTGATGGTGGGCATTCTCATCCTCCTTGTCGGAGTCGCGCTCGTGGTACCCGCTCAAAACTCCGAGCCCGTGCCGGACAGTCAAACACCCAATTCTAGCCTCGAGCTAAACTCACCTTTCACCTAAGATGATTCCCGAGCGCGTCCTCTTTATCAGTTCCCTTGTCTTTTTAGTCGGTGTCTTGATGGTTACGCTTGCCATCTTCGAGGGCGTGCGCGAGCGCTACCCCAAAATTATCCTGCACGGCTTTTTGCTCGCTATTTTGAGCTTCGTGATTGTCGGCGTGTCGGCGCTCTTCGCGCTTTGAAAACCCTTTCACCCCGATATTGTCGGATGAGGCAAGGTCTTTTGTCACGCTGCCGACTACGCTAGAGAGGTCAGCGAAACGTTACAAGCTCGAGTCAGGGGGAAAAGATGAACCAGCCAACGCCACGTCAGGACGCGCCCAATCTCTCATTCAACCTTATCAGCGGTGAAACTTGGAACCTAAAAGACCAGTCGCCCGAAACCTTTACGATGGTCATCTTCTACCGAGGCTTGCACTGCCCGGTCTGCAAAGGCTACTCACAGAAGGCGCAGAATTTGCTCGGTGATTACGCCGAGCGCGGCGTCGAAGTCGTCGCACTCAGCATGGACGACGAAGAACGCGCAAAGAAGACCGTGGACGAGTGGGAACTGAGTGATCTGAACGTCGGCTACGGGCTTAGCGCCTCGCAAGCTCAGGACTGGGGGCTCTACTTCAGTCAAGGTATCAAAGACCCCGAGCCCGAGCTGTTCAGCGAGCCGGGGCTCTTTTTAGTGCGCCCGAATGGAGAGCTTTACTACGCAGCGGTGAACAGTATGCCCTTCGGCAGACCTGACCTTGATGAGATGCTTAAAGCCATTGACTTTATATGTGAGAAGGATTATCCGGCGAGAGGTGAGGCGACGCCGGGGGCGGTGGCGGCGGACTGATTCTCTTCGTTACACCTTGAAACTGTCGTGTCCCCACCTCTCGAGGTGGGGAAAAATTTCTCTGACGGAACACCTGTGAACTTGAGCAAATAAACTACAGTAGACGTTTTTTCGCCACTCTGTAAGCGTCGCGCTTATCACCTTCTTTACGAATACCGACAACTACAACGATGACGAGTTCCTCGAGCATGGCAACTTGATAGATGACGCGGTAACGACCACGCGCTTTGACGCGGTAGTAGCCCGCGAGATCATCGGTTAGAGGTTTGCCCCGCTCATGAGGTTCTGTAAAAAGTTCTCCTATCTTCGCCTGAATACTCTCCCTAATGCTTCTATCTTTAATCCTGGAGAGGTCAGTTAGTGCCTCTTCGGTAACGGTGATTTGAAACCTTTTAGACATGACGAATAATACTTTTTAGTAAAAATATTGTCAAATAAACGAACTATTACATTTTGACAAAATATGAGACATTCCGTATAATAGTGAACAGTTGTAAACACTACTGCTGAATGGAAGTAGATAGGAGCCCCACACCATGAATGATTCTATATATCTCACCTTGGACGAATATTTAGAAGAGCACGACCTCACCGCCTATAAGCTAGCGCAGAAAACAGAAGGTCAAGTGGCGCGTGGTAGCATCTACGCGCTTGCAAGAGGTGAGGTCAAACGGCTCGACTTAGGTACGCTGAGCGCCGTTATGGACGCTTTGGAAGAGCTTACCGGGGAGAGCGTAACCTTTGATGATCTTACTCGAGCGCAGTTCAGCCGAAACCAGAGCCATTCTCGCTGACCATCCCGACATTAAAGAGCGTCTTGCGAGGCTCGAGCGCGGTGAAGCTAAACTCATTCCGTGGGAAGAGGCGCTTAAAAGGTTAGAGCAGGACGAGCTTGTAAGTGAGACTTAGCGAGTTGCGCTTTCCCACTGCGGGAACCTTCCGCAGCAGAAGAAACACCTTTTCATAGTTCGTCCTGTTACACTACTGGAACGATGAATGACGCTTTACCTCTTCAACAAACAATGAGGCGAGCCGTATGAGGGCGAATGTCATCACCTACGGCTGCCAGATGAACGAATACGACACCCACACCATCACCTCCGAACTCGTGGCGGGTGGACATCAGCTCGTGGACAGCCCACAAGACGCCAACCTCATTATCCTGAATACCTGCGCCGTGCGCGGCAAGCCCGTCGAGAAAGTTGTGACGCTCTTGGGCGAATTACGTAAAGAGAAGCGGGCAGGGCGCGACTTGACGGTAGGCTTGATGGGCTGCTTGGCGCAGTTAGACGAGGGTCAAGAGATCGCCGAGAAGTTTGGTGTGGATATCCTTATTGGTCCCGGCGCAATCACAGACGTGATTCCGGCAATTGACGCCATCGAAAAGGGACAGGAGCGCTTTCGCTCGTTGGAGTTTAGCGACGCGCTCCACGAGGTCATCACGCCCGCGCCGCACACGCTTACGGGCTTCTTGACCATCATGCGCGGCTGCAACCACCACTGTACCTACTGCATCGTGCCGCAAACGAGAGGTCCTGAAGTGAGCCGCTCGGTGGAGTCGATCATGACCGAAGCGTTTGCTATGAAAGCGGCGGGCGTTCAGGAGATTTACCTCCTAGGGCAAAACGTCAACTCGTACGGGCTCGGGCGGGATGATTTGCCCTCTTTCGCAGAACTGTTGCGACTCGTCTCGAGCACCGGCATCCCCCGCGTCAAGTTCACCACCTCGCACCCGATGAATTTCACATCGGATGTCATTGACGCGATGGCGGAGACGCCTAACGTCTGCAACTACATTCACCTGCCCGTGCAGTCGGGCAGCGATAAGGTCTTGCGGCGCATGGCGCGGGAGTACCGCCGCGAGCGCTACCTGGATATCATCCGTGAGATTAAGGACAAGGTTGAGGACGTGGTGATTTCTACAGACATCATCGTGGGCTTCCCCGGCGAAACGGAAGAGGATTTTGAACAGACCTTGTCGCTGTACGAAGAGGTCCAGTACGACAGCGCGTACATGTTCATGTATTCCGCGCGCCCCGGCACGCCCTCGTATAAATACTTTGACGACATGCCGCGCAAGGCGAAGACGGAGCGGTTGCAACGCCTCATTGAGCGACAGAAGCACTGGTCCTATATCAAAAATCAGCGGTGGGTAGGGCGCGAGTTGCAGGTGCTCATCCGTGAGCCTGCTACCGACGGCGATTACGTCGTAGGTCACTCGGACCAAAACCACACGGCTTTAGTACCGCGAGATCAAGTGAAAGAGATGGGGCTTTACACCGTCAATATCGACACGGCGACGCCGCATACGCTCTACGGCACGGCGAGAGGTCACCGAGTCGAGACCGTCCCACTGATGATGGCGGGATGAAGCTGTTAGCCGTTAGCTTTTAGGTTTTAGCTAAAGGCTAACAGCTAATGGCTAGGAGCCCCTGTAGAGCGGCGCAAGCCAACTACCTCATGAATCAAACCAATAACGCAACTACCTCTCGAGACTTCACCGCCACCACCTTTGTCGTGTGGCGCGGCTGTGTCTTGCTCCACTGGCACAAAAAGTCACAGGCGTGGTTTCCTTGTGGCGGTCATATCGAAAAGGATGAACTACCCGATGAGGCGGCGGTGCGCGAAGTGTTGGAGGAGTCGGGCGTAGCGGTTGAGCTTGTGGGCGAAAGAACCTTGAACGTTCACGAGCCCAAGCAACTCGTGAGACCGAGGGGGATACAGCTAGAGACCATCTCTCCTGACCACGAACACATCGACCTTATCTACTTCGCGCGACCTACTGACGGGTATGAGGGTGCGCTGCTCGAGACCGACCCCAGCTTGGGCTGGTATGCTCAGGCGGACTTGGACAAGCTCGAGCTGACCGAAGAGATTCGGCAGTGGACGGCGCTCGCTTTAGCGGAACTCGCTTTCAGGTAAGTCCGCACGAACATATTCCGCGTGAACACATGAGGTGCTATGGACCGCTCTAAAGCTTTGTTACCCCTGCGCCCTGACGCCCTTCCCCTCGCTCAACGCGGACCACGCGGCGTCGGCGTCACTACAGAGGCCTTCTTTGATGAATCCCGCAACAGACCTCTTACGGTTGAATGTTGGTATCCTGCCGAGGTGCCGGAGGGCACACAAGAAGCGACGGAATACGGCCCCGTCTCCTGGCACGGACTCAGCGAGCAGGTGAGTTTCGCGGGGCGGGCGCTCAGGAACAGAGAACCCAACGTCCAAGGTGCGCCGACGGTCATCTACGCGCACGGCGCGCCGGGCTCGAGGCTCCAAGCCACCTACTTGTGCGAACACCTCGCTTCGCACGGCTTTTTTGTCTGCGCAATCGACTTTACCGCCACGACCTACGGAGACTTCGACGAGCAAGCCTACATCTCCGGGCTCATAGACCGACCTCTCGACGTCTCGTTTGTGCTGGACAAACTCGAGAAAAGCTTTGGAGGCGTGGCGAATACGGAACGCGCCGCCGTCGTCGGCTACTCGTTCGGCGGCTACACGGCGCTGGCGAGTTGCGGCGCGGGCTTCGACTTCGAGCAGCTTAAAGCGAACTCGAGCCGCGAAGACAACATCGGCTACGCGCTCGGCTTCCGGGAGAGGTTGGAGCCCGCTAGAGGCAAGCAAAAGGGTTGGCAGGGCGACGCGCGGCTCAAGGCGGCTTTCGTGATGGCTCCTTGGAACGCGCCGATTTTAGAGCTTGCGCAGGTCTCGTTGCCGCTTTTTATCGCGGTGGGCGAATACGACGACGTCGCGCCGCTAGAGCGGGACTCGAGGCGCATCTTCGAGCACGTTTCATCGGAAGAGGTCCACCTGATGGTCTTTGAGCGCGGCGGACACAACCTCTTCACGAATCCGGGCTTACCCGAGTCGCGGCTGAATGAGGCGGCGTGGGCGCACGTGAGCGACGCTGTATGGGACAAAGAGCGCGTCGGCGACCTCGTCAAACACGCGGCGCTCGGCTTTTTGCAGCGTCACATGTTGGGGCAAGTGGACGGAGCTATCAAACTGCTCGGCGACGTGCCAGGGGTGAGGTTGGAGGCACGCTGACACAGAAGGGCGAAATAGCGTTAGCGTAGAGGGGAACGCAGAATAGAGGAGGCAGAGGAATGACTTGCCACTCCCCCTCCTGCCCCCCACCTTGTGGGCCTCGAGACTTGACACAGCACCCCCTGACTTTATAAAATTATGTTTGCGCGCTTCGCGCACGGAACTGTCCAGAGAGGTGATCTCCACATTGCCCCATCGTCTAACGGCAGGACACCGGATTTTGGTTCCGTTGATCGAGGTTCGAATCCTCGTGGGGCAGTTATAAAGCGCTACGCTTGACCTATAAGCGTAGCGCTCTTCTTTTTTCCCCTTGCCTTTCTCGGCGTCACCCTCTACACTTTAAGGACATACGAGCTTTAGGGGGAAAAGCATGATCACGTTTAATCTTATTTTGGGTATTCTTCTCGTCGTTCTAGGTGTGGCTTCGCTTGTTTACGCGCTTAGAACCAACAAACCGGGCAAAGCGATGATTGGCGGGGGCGGCGCGGGCATTTTCGTAATGTTGGGTTTCGCCTTTTTCGCGATGGGGAGCCTTCTCTTTATGTTCGGGATATTAGGGCGCTACTCAGACACCGGGCTCGGCATGTAGTAGCAGGTATCATCTGGTCAGCTACACCCTCACTGAAAGAGGTAGTGTCCAGTACGCACATTCTGAGATGATGCCTGCGCGACTTTGTCTCAACGTGTTGTGGAACTGCCATAAAACACGCAGTTCGCATTCGGTTTCGTAGGCCCTAGGCTACACACAGCCGCGCGAGCCCGCTATACTCACCTCATGGCTCAACCTAAAACGGCTGTCGAATCCTTTAACCTAGACCATACCAAAGTTCGCGCCCCTTACGTCCGCTTGGCGGGGCGCTACACCGGACCCAAGGGGGACGAGGTGCGCAAATTCGATTTGCGCCTCGTGCAACCCAACCAAGCCGAAGTGCCTACCGCCGCGCTGCACACCATCGAGCACCTCATGGCGGGCTACTTGCGCGACGAACTCGGCGACAATATCGTTGACGCGAGCCCGATGGGGTGTCGCACGGGCTTCTACCTCACTGCGTTAGGAGAACCGAACGAAGAAGAGGTTAGGGAGGCGCTCGGTCACGCGCTTAAGGCGATTACCCTTCACGACGGACCGATTCCGGGTTGCAGCGAGTTGGAATGCGGCAACTACCGCGACCATTCTCTCTTAGGCGCAAAGGCGTGGGCGGAGGATATTCTCAAACGAGATATCATCGTGCAGCCCACGGTTCCGCTGAGCTAGCAATAGCAGGTATCATCTGGTCACAAACGCTCTCACTATAAAAATATTGCGCAACATACACGTTCTGAGATGATAACTGCGATCTTTACCCTAAACATAATACGTAAAGACCGAGCTAACGCACTATGTGTGAGTGTAAAGTGAGAGGAAGTCTGAGTTTCCTCTCACTTTCTCATTAAGTCTCTCATAGTGGAGGTGACTATAATCACCTTATGGACCGTAAACCGCTCGTCCTTATCGTAGAGGACGAAAAAGACATCGCAAAATTTATCGACCTGGAGCTGCAAGCCGAGTCTTACGAGACCAACGTCACCTATGACGGAGTCACGGGCTTGTCCAAGTTCCGCGAACTCAACCCTGATCTCGTCGTGTTGGACCTTATGTTGCCCGTTTTGGACGGGCTCGAGGTGGCGCGCCGCATCCGCAAAACGAGCAACACCCCCATCATCATCCTGACCGCCAAAGACAGCGTGGACGACAAGGTCATGGGGCTCGACTCGGGCGCGGACGACTACCTGGTCAAACCCTTCTCCATCGAGGAGCTTCTAGCCCGCGTGCGTGCGCACCTGCGCCGCGTCAATCCTGCCGTCACAGGTGAGGTGCGCGTCGCTGATCTGGTCATGAACTTGGACGGGCGCGAGGTCTTCCGCGACGGCCGCCGCATCGAGCTGTCCGCCAAAGAGTTCGAACTTTTAGAGCTTTTCGCCCGCAACCCCGGTAAGGTCTTTAACCGCTTCGAAATCGAGGAGAAGGTCTGGCCCGAGTACACGGGTGGCAGCAACGTCGTGGACGTGTACGTCGGCTACTTGCGCCGTAAGCTGGAGGGCGAGGGCGAGCGCCGCCTCATCCACACCGTGCGCGGCGTGGGGTACGTACTGAGAGAAGAGTAACCTCGCACAAGCGCGGCGATGAGGCGTGCGGACAAGGCGTCACGGGTGGGGTGAAAATTGCCACACCGTCGCCGCACTGCGCCCATTACTTTCTATTCTCATACTGAGGCGATAGACTGCCTTTAACGCCGTAACGAGCACTGCAAACATTTCATCTTTAGGTCAAAGTGAGTCAACCCGCGAGAAAATTATGGCATCAATCAATATCGGGCGTCGTGTACGCTCTCGGGCGTCACGTGCGCACAACACTGCGAGTAAAAGTGGGGACCTGGAGAACTCCCGCATGTCCCTGAGAATTCGCCTCACCCTCTTTTTCACGCTTTTTCTGGCCTTTGTTTTAACCGTCGCCGCCGCCGTCGTTTACGGCTTTACGCAGCGCTCCATTTTGGAGTCGGTAGAGACGAGAGCGAACCAGACCTACCGCGACCTCTTCTCGAACGTTCAGGAAAACGCCAATCCGCGCTTTTTAAGCGGTTGGGCGCAGGGGTTGTCCAGCGACGGCATCTACTACGTGACCTATTTCGCCTTGCAGCCGACGAGTGAAGAGAATTTCCAGCCGCTCTTTCAGTACGTGCGGCCGCGCGGTTACAACACCTTTGTGGCGACAAACGCCACCAACACCATTCTGGACCGGCTGAGCAGTACCGACTTCCAAACCCTGCTCGAGACCGGCTCGCTCGTGACACGCATCAGCATGGAGGACGGCGATGAACTCTTGGTGCGCGCGGGCAGGAGCACCTTCCAGTTGGGCGTCGCCACACTCAACGCGCCGACGCTTCTCACGGTGGGCTTGCCCGTACCCACAGACACCTTGGCGCAACTCCGCCGCAACTTGGTCTATACGGTGCTCATCGCCTTTGTTATCTTCGCGCTCGGGGTTTATCTGCTCTCTTCGCGTGTCCTGTTGCCGCTTAAAAGGGTGACGACGGCGGCGTCTAGGGTCAGCTCTCAAGACCTCTCGCAGCGCGTGCCCGTGCCTAAAAGCCGCGATGAGGTGGGCGAGCTGTCGGTGACGCTCAACCGGATGCTCGATAGGCTCCAGGAGTCCTTCGACACCCAGCGCCGCTTCACCGCCGACGCCAGCCACGAACTGCGCACGCCCGTGACCGTCATCGCCGGGCACGTCAACTACCTCCTGCGGCGCACGAGTCCGAGCCCGGAGCAGACCGAGTCACTCGCGACGGTGCGCAATGAAGCGGCGCGGATGAGCAAGCTCGTCAACGACCTCTTGGAACTCGCGCGAGCGGACGCAGGTTTTAAGGTCGAGCGCGAGCCCTTGAACCTCGTCGAAGTCGTAGAGACCGTCCACCGCGAAGTCGCCCCCGTCGCGAAGGGCGCGGAGGTTTCCGTAACCTCGCCCCAACCCCTCATCGAAGTCGCCGGGGACGCGGCGCGGCTTAAACAAGTCGTGCTGAACTTGGTGCAAAACGCGCTCAACGCAGGCTCCAAACACATCACCATCTCGCTCTCCGAGGAGCAAGGGCGCGCGCGCTTAGAGGTTTTAGACGACGGCCCCGGCATCCCGCAAGAGGCGATTCCCAACCTCTTCGACCGCTTCTACCGCGTGGACGGCGCGCGCTCCACCAGGGGCAACGGCAGCGGCTTGGGTCTAGCCATCGTCAAGTGGATCGTCAAGCAGCACGAGGGCGAGGTCACAGTCGATTCGGGGCTGGGCGAGGGGACCGTCTTCACCGTGATGTTGCCCCTCTCGGATCAGCCTGCCGAACAGGCGCACCGGGCGGCGTAACTACTGAGACGCGCTTCTCTCCCTCTCACGCACGCACCCTCTACAATGAGGTCATGATTCACGTCTCGAACTTGAGCAAAACATTCGGAGAGGTCAAAGCGGTAGGTGACCTGAGCTTTTCGGTTCCTGCGGGCGAGGTCTTCGGTCTTTTGGGGCCGAACGGCGCAGGCAAGACCACGACGCTGCGCATTCTCGCGACCCTCTTACAAGCAGATGCGGGTAGCGCCACCGTAAACGGTCACGATGTAAAAAAAGACGCTGAACGAGTCCGCGCTGAAATCGGTGTTGTCAACGGCGGCATGGGGCTCTACGACCGGCTCACGGGCTTAGAGGTGCTGCGCTACTTTGGACGGCTCTATGGAATGAGCCGGGCGCAGATCGCGGCGCGCGTGGCGGTCTTAGATGAGCTTTTGGACTTAGGTTCTACCTTGACGCGGTGCACAGGCGACTTTTCCACTGGAATGAAGCAGAAGATCGTCATCGCGAGAGCCGTGCTTCACGATCCGCCCATCATCTTCTTCGACGAGGCCACTTCCGGGCTGGACGTGATGGCGCGGCGCACCGTGCTGAACTTCGTGAAGCGCTATCCAAGCGAGGACAGGGCGGTCATCTATTCGACGCACGTGATGAGCGAAGTCGAAGAGCTGTGTGACCGTGTGGCGATTATCTACGGAGGTAGGTTGATTGCGAAGGGGAGTGTACCCGAGCTTATAGAAACAGCGGGGACGAAGAACCTCGAGGACGCCTTCTTCACCCTCATCGAGCGTTCGCAAATCCCAGAAAAACAAGAGGTGAGCGCGTGAGACCCACAATCGTTCTACGCATCGCTCAAAAAGAGATTCTTTCGACTTTGCGAGACAGGCGGGCGATCGTCTCGAGCCTGCTCATCCCTTTGCTCGTCTTACCGCTGGTGATGCTCGGACTTCCGCTTCTCATCGGCGGGCTCTTCGAGCGCGAGCAGACCACCGTCACGGAAGTAGCTGTGCAAGGCTTAGGCAACCTCCCAAAAGACCTCCGCAGTGAGATCGAAGCGCAGAGCATCGTCTTTACGCCTGTAGACAACCCCGAAGCGGCAGTGAGAGCGGGCGGCTTCGCGGTCTCTCTAGCTGTACCAGAAGGGTTTGAACGTTCACTGCAAGAGGGACAGAGTGCACTCACCGTGTACAGCAAGACGGGCAACTTGCGGAGCGAACTGAGCGCGGGCAAACTAGAGGACGCTATCAGCACCTACCAGCAAACGCTCGTCGCTGAGAGGTTGCGCGGTGCGGGGTTGGAACCGAGCGTTTTAGAACCCATCACCGTAAGGAGTGAGGACGCGAGTTCTCAAGCGGAGCGCTCGAGCGGTCAACTCGCCTGGCTCATCCCCTTCTTCATCGCGGTGTGGACGCTCGCCGGAGGGCAGATGACCGCGATTGACGCGACTGCCGGGGAGAAGGAGCGGGGAACTTTAGAGTCCCTTTTAGTTGCTCCGGTGCGCCGCGCTGAAGTGGTGGTGGGCAAGTTTTTAGCCACCATGACGTTCGGGCTCTCCGCCGCGCTCATGGCGATTTTAGGGTATGTGCTGGGTGGGACGGTGCTCCGTCAGTTCTTCAGACTTCAAGGGGAAGAGGCGCAAGACATCGTGAGCGTGATGGGTGGGGCGCTCAACGTGAGTGTGTTTGGCGTGGTGATGCTCATTGTCAGCGCCCTCTTGCTCGCCGCGCTCATCGCCGCCCTCTTGATCAGCATTGCGATGTTCGCTCGCTCCTTCAAAGAGGCGCAGAGCTACGTCGCGCCGCTCTCGTTTGTGCTCATCTTGCCTGCGGTTGGCTTGCAATTCGCGGACTTCTTCGGCTCGAACCCCATCCTCTACCTCATCCCCGTGCTGAATACGCTCATCGTGATGGATGACTTGGTGAAAGGGAGCGCAGAAGCCTTGCCGCTGCTGCTGACGTACGGCTCGAGCCTCGCCTACACCGTGCTGCTCTTGGACTTTGCGTTGAGGAGTTTTAAGCGTGAAGAGGTTATTTTTAGAACCTGATGAGTTGGGTGTAGTAGGGATGATTCATGAATCGTCCCTACGGGGTAACGTTATCTAAACTACAAACGTATGCGACGCTATGTAGGGGCGGGTTTCAAACCCGCCCCTACGCAGATTGACTGCCGAAACAACCTTGCTTGTCAAAAACGCTGAGCTTGAGTCACGCAGGTATCATCCTACGATGTACATGCTTACTGATACTGTTTAGACTGTGAGCGTTTGTGACCAGATGAAGTCGCGTGGTCCCGCCCTCACGCGTGGCGCGTTCCCGCTAGCCGCTAGACCTGCTGTCATGGCTCGAGCAGCACCTTCCCGGCTGTCTTACGCCCCTCCAACCGCCGATGCGCCTCACCCGCTTCAGCAAGAGGCAACTTCGAATCAATCCGCACACTAAGCTCACCCGCCGCCACCCATCCGAGCACATCCTTCGCCCGCTCGACAAGCTCGTCGCGTTTCGCAACGTAATGAAATAATGAGGGGCGCGTTATAAAGAGTGACCCTTTCGCGTTGAGCGTCTGCAATTCAAACGGCTCCACCGTCCCGCTCGACTGCCCGAAGAGCACCATCATCCCGCGCATGGCGAGGCAGTCCAGACCTTTGGCGAACGTCGTCTTCCCAACCGAATCGTAGACGACTTGCACGCCTTCGCCTTCTGTAAGCCGCTCCACCTCTTCCTCAAAATCTTGCTCGGTGTAGCGTATGATTTCATCTGCGCCCGCCTCTCTCGCTAAGCGCTCCTTCTCTTCCGTGGAGACCGTGCCAATGATCCGCGCTCCACGCTTTTTCGCCATTTGCACGAGCAGCAAACCCGTCCCACCCGACGCCGCGTGAATCAAGCAGGTGTCGTCCTCTTGAAGTGGATACGTCGTATGCGAGAGGTAGTGCGCCGTCATTCCCTGGAGCATGACCGCCCCCGCTTGCTCACCGCTGACGCCTTTTGGTACGTTGACGAGCGTTTGAGCTGGCGCAAGAGCGTACTCGGCGTACGCGCCGCTAAAACCGATGCTCGCGACGCGGTCTCCCACTTGAACTTCCGTGACCTCTTCGCCCACCGCTTCCACCACGCCCGCCGCCTCGCTACCGGGGATGTGCGGCAGCGAGACCGGGTAGAGCCCTTCGCGGCGGTAGATGTCGATGAAGTTTAAGCCTGCCGCTTCGACTTTGATGAGGACTTCGCCCTTACCGGGTTGAGGCGTATCGACCTCTCTGAGTTGGAGCACGTCCGCGTTGCCGTTTTCGGTGATCTGGATGGCGTTCATAGCCCTGAGTTTGACACATTTTAAGCTTGAAAGAAGCGTTGTAAGGTCATTCAAACAGGTCTGTGTGGGTTCCCGTGCGGTAGAGATAGACTTCATCTCCGGTCACTTCGTAGACTAAAAGCCAGTCAGGTTCGATGTGAAGTTCCCAGAAAGGTCGCCAGTTACCCGTAAGGGCGTGAGGGCGGTGACGCACCTCAATCACTTTATCTGCGCAAAGTTTGTCTACGAGCCCGAACAGCTTGTCTAAGTTTTTCCCGCGCTTTTTCGCCCTCTTTAAGTCTCGCTCGAACCGCTTCGCGGTGACGATACTGCGCAACTCAGAGCCCTAACTTCTCACGCATCTCCGACACATCAGCGTAGCGCGTCGTGTCTCGCCCCGCTCTTGTATCTTCTACCGCTTGCAACGTCTCCTCATTCGGCACTTTAAGCTCGAAGGGCAGACCCCGCTGTAACCCCACCTGTCGGTAAAAGAGCGTAATCGCTTGGGTCGGGGTTAATCCTAATGTGTCGAAGACATCCTCAGCCGCTGCCTTGACCTCAGGACGCATACGGACGTTGACCTGTTCTGTTTTCTGCGTTGACATACGATAATTGTAAAGCAAACGTTATACAAAAGCAATCGGAACTCGAGCACCGCCCAAATATCTTCACGCTCGAGACTTGGGAAATCCTCGAGGATTTCGATTTTTGCTTATGCCGCTTGCTAGGGTCTTGAGGATGTTGTAAGCAGCTCAACACTAGAGAATCAAAAGCCCTTCGTCCTGCTCTAAAAATGCTGCTATCCGCGAAGCGTTTTGCTCGAGAATAGCAGCAATAGTAGAAGTTCCCAAATTTCCTACCGACAACCAGATGACTTTGGGCGGCGCTCCTAAGAGGAAAGAGCGCTGACGAAAATCATTGTCCTTTGAGACGATAGTGAAACCTTCACGTTTTGCGAACTCCCAGATGGCAAGGTCGGTTTCTCCACGCATTCCCAAAAGCTCGATTTGAGCGCTGCCTGGAAAGATATCTTCAAGTAGCCTCACCAGCTTCGGACTCAAATTCTCATCGAAGAGGAGCTTCACGCAGCCGCTGAGCCCGCCAGCCTGCGCTCACGAACCGCGGCAAACGTCAGAACCGCTCTTATATCTTCACGCTGCAAACTCGGAAAATCCTCCAGGATTTCGTCCTCACTCATGCCGCCTGCGAGGTACTCGAGCACGTCGTAAACAGTAATCCGCGTATCCTTGATGCAGGGTTTACCGCTTCGCACTTCTGGATTGATGGTGATGCGCTCTAAGAGGTCGGTATTTGAGTTCATAGCTTTAGTTTACTCGATATAGTTCATCTCTCCACCTTCGATTGCCGATACGGTGTGTCCTCCGGCTCTTTCGCGCTCACCCGCGCGTAGCTCTCTGCCATATCTTTGAACGCGGGCTCGAGCCAATCCTCCAACTGCTCCGGGCGGTAGCGCCAACTCCAGTTCCCCCCGGCACGCCCCGGTAGATTCATCCGCGCCTCTGTCCCTAAGCGCAGCACATCTTGAAGCGGCACAACCGCTAAGTCCGCCACTGACGCAAACGCCAAGCGAATCAAGTCCCAGACGATGTTCTGTTCGTCCCGCGCCAAGTAGCGCCGCACGAAGTCCTGCTCTTTTTCAGGTGCATGGTTGTACCAGCCGAGCGTCGTGTCGTTGTCGTGTGTGCCTGTGTAGACCACAAAGTTGGGCGTGTAGTTGTGCGGCAAGTACATATCGTCGCCGCCGTCCGCAAAGGCGAACTGCAAGACTTTCATGCCGGGAAGCTCGTTATCGTCGCGCAGCGCCTCGACTGGAGGTGTGATGATGCCCAGGTCTTCCGCGATGATGGGAAGCTCGCCTAACGCCCCCCTTAGCGCGTCAAAGAACTTTTGTCCCGGTCCCTCCACCCAACGCCCTTTAATCGCAGTCGGCTCGTCAGCGGGAATCTCCCAGTACGCTTCGAAACCGCGAAAGTGGTCCACGCGGATGAGGTCGAAGAAGTCTAAAGTAGACTGAAAACGTGAAATCCACCAGGCGTAACCGTCTTTCGCCATCTTGTCCCAGCGGTAGAGCGGGTTGCCCCAGCGCTGCCCCGTCTCGCTGAAGTAGTCGGGCGGGACTCCTGCCACGACGGTCGGGTTGCCCTCCTTGTCGAAGTAGAAGAGGTTGGGGTTCGCCCAAGCGTCGGCGGAGTCGTAGGCGATGAAGATGGGGATGTCGCCGATGACTTTGATGTCGCGCTCGTTGGCGTAGCGTTTGACCTCCAACCACTGCGTGTAGAAAAGCCACTGCCAGTAGCGCCAGCGCTGGATGGTCTCGGCGTGTTCCTTCTTGTGTGCGTTCAGAGCGCGTTTTTTACGCTTGCGCAGGCCCTCGTCCCACTCATTCCAGGCGCGTCCTTCGTTGGCTTCTTTGCAGGACATGAATAAAGCGTAGTCCTCGAGCCAATACGCCTGCTGGTCACAAAACGTGTTGAACGACTCTTTCTGCTGCTCCGTGGCGCGTTCTTTGAAAACTTCGTAGGACTGATTCAGCACGCCCAGCTTAAAGGGGATGACTTCACCGTACTCCACCTCATCTTCAGAGAAGTCAGGGCTATTCTCTAAAGCCTCACGCTCTAAGAGTTCCTCCTCTACCAGCTTGTCCAAACTGATGAGGTACGGGTTGCCAGCAAAAGCGCTGAAGCACTGATAAGGTGAGTCGCCAAAACCCGTCGGACCGAGCGGTAAGACCTGCCAGAGCCGCTGCCCTGAGCGCTCCAAAAAGTCCAGCCACGAAAATGCGCCCTGCCCCAAGTCGCCGACGCCGTGCCCGCCGGGGAGAGAGGTGGGGTGTAGCAAGATACCGGATGCTCGTTCGAATGCCATGTTGTGAATCCTCCAAGAGGGAGGACGCGCCCCCTCTGCTTAAATTATGAAAGACCCTATCATGTTTGTGGGTAGGGGGATTCAGGTAAACCTCACCGATCTTGGAAACGAAACTTGCTCGCCTCGAGATATTCCGTCACCCTATCTGACGCAAGCCAATACCTTTGCAAGCCTTCCGCCACAGCGCCCGTCGTATTCGAGCCAGCAAACGGGTCAAGTACAAGGTCTCCTTCATCTGTTACCAGTTTGATAAAGAAATCTGGCAGCGCGGTAGGAAAACGTGCAGGATGTGGTTTGATACCGCTTCCTTTACACCCTTTAATATAAGAATCATTAGCAGCGTTATTACCAAATTTGAGCATGTCAAAGGCTATTTCGTTAGGCTCTTCCAAAACATTAGGCGGGATTGAGCCACCCGCGGAAACTCTGCTAAAGCTAGGCTTAATTTCGTATCCGCTTGAACGCTTCTGCTGCGTAAGCCCTTTTTTGTTGAGTCGCTTCATATCCTCACTGTAAGGACGTAAGACATTTCGGTTATTGCTCTTAGGCCATTCTGTCTTACCCAGCCACCATACGTATTCAACGGAGTCGCGGACGCGAATGCGGCGAACCGTTACCCATTCAGCAGGAACGGGCATCTTAGCTGGATTGAACCAGAAGCACTCCTGCGCCAGATGAAAGCCGACTTCTTCTACTAATGCGATCAATAGTTTGAAGTGGTAGAGCGAACGTGTTGGGCTACCCTTATTGTAGCTTCCACCAATATTTAAGACAAAACTTCCGTCATCAGTCAGGACGCGGTGAATCTCACGCGCAAAGGGAAGAAACCAGTCTATGTATGCATCTTTCGTCCAATTGTGCTTGTCCTCAGCTTTTTTATACTCTTTTTGAAAGTGTAGTGCGTAGGGCGGCGATGTGACGATAGCATTAACTGAATTCTCAGGCAGTTGCTTCAAAAGCTCTAACGAATCTCGGACATAAGCGCTACCGTAGTTGGTTTGATATAGAGGATCGAGGTCAGGCAGAAGCCTCTTAGGATTTATCTCTTTGTTAAAAAGAATTTTCGGCTGCTCAGCGGTAGTGCTCAAAGGAACCCCTTCAATACGCTATAGTTATTCACATGGCGCTAGCTGACAGAACTATACCAGGTCAATCATATTATAAATGGGTTGACAATGTCAACCCATTTTAAGCAGCGCGTTGACTTTGCCAACTGGGTATCACAAGCGGAGGCAGCACGTATCAGGGGCGTGTCTAGGCAAGCTATCAATAAGCTGGTGAAAAACGGGCGTATCAGAACGCTCGAGATAGGCGGCAACACCCTAGTAAGTCGTGAAGACATTGAATCATACGAACCCTTGCCACCAGGAAGACCTAAAAAGATGAGTGACCTCGAAACAATCTACGACATGGTCTCAAACCTTTCAGAAGTGGAAAAGCGCTTGCTACACAACAAGCTACGGAGCGAAGTCGTTCCCCACCCCTTAGAAAGTGAGTGGCACACAGACGCAGAAACGTTGATGGAGGCCATTATCCGTTCGTCCGACATCACTAAGCGAAATTTGAAAGGCATCGTCGCAGAAGCGTCGCTAGGAACGAACGTTATTGAACTTTTGGACGGCTGGGAAGACGTTACACCTATCGGCGACTATCCGTACGACTACCTCATCAAAGATGCTCAGGGCGAGGTAAAAATTCAAGCTAAGTTGCAAAGGCGGAGCGAGGTTGAAGAGAGGCCTATCGTAACGGACGGTAGTAAAACGGGCGGCTATAAATTCGAGCCCGGTTACTACATCGTTGAGCCTCAAAAGACGCGCACGAAGATACCGTTTAGGCTTTACGAGTATGGCGAATTCGACATTCTCGCGGTGTGTTTATATCCCGCCACAGAGGATTGGACACGCTTTCACTTCACGCTTGGAAGGTGGTTACTGCCTCATCCAAAATATCCTGAGCGTGTGAACTACTTTCAACCCGTGTCACCAGAACCCAATGATGTGTGGACGGATGACCTCGAGACGGCAATCGATTGGTTACGTTCAGGGCAAGAACAGAAGATATGGTCGCCTCAGTCAAAGCCTCTATTTGGCTGAGCCTATTTTGCGCGTTTATCGGCTCGAGGATTCATGTCAAGCTCACTGATTTGGTGAATGGGCTGCCAGACGCGGAAGAGGAAGAGGTCGAAGGTTCTCTATAGTTAGGTCGTATATTCGGGAAAATCTGTAAGGTCAATACCAAAAGTATCCGCGACTGCTTTTTCAACCGACTCGATGTAGGTTTGACAAGCAAGCTCAATTTGCTCGAGCCTGAGCGGAACATCAAAACTTTTCGTCTGCCAAGCTGACCCAACGCGCCATGTTCCATCTGCAACGGGTTTGAACCAAAGCAAGGTCTCGTCCGGTGTCCATTGAGGTGTAGGAGAAGGCTTGGCTCGAGTCTTTCAGCCAGCTTTTCAGTTGCTGCGCACATTCAACAGCGCACCAGTGAGAGTCTTGAACGAGAACATCGCCGTCAACATAAGCGGTAAAGTCTGCCTCAATGTTGACGAGTACCTGCCACCACGCTTCTAGGGATATATCTGGCGGGTCTTTGAGGTAAGTGTTTGACTCGAGGACGAGCATATAGAGGTTTACTTAGCGCTTACTCGACAGCCCTGGGTGAGTAGTAGAGCTTTGAATATCAACCTCAAATTCGACCTCTTGTGTCTGCTCCCAAACTTCACTGAGGTCGTGCTCGTCCCAATATTCCCCAGCTTCTTCGTAAGAAGTCGCCTTTGAAATAGAGGTTTTATTTTCGCTCACGGGTTCCCTTTCATGTACGGGGAAGAGGGTTCTTGCTCGAGTGTTCTGACAATACCGAAATTGTCTCGCTTACTGCCTTGTCCATATGATCAGATCGTACATCTTTGTCGTGAATTTGCTCCCATTCGAATTGCATTAGCTCCAAAACTGGAACAGAAGCAAAAGCATACTGCTTATATGCTTGAAGTTGATAGATGGCTGCTATCTGCTGCACCATTCTTATACTTTCGCCTGACTCACCAACGCCAGAAGCGAGGCAAACCATTCTATGAAACGCTTCGTACTCTTTCTGCTTTTGCTCACGGTTCCTCTGATCTATCCATTGAAACAAACCGATAACAAAAGAAATAGCTGTGCCAACGAGAGTAAGTAGAGAAATGTATCTCAGTATTTCATCCATACTGAACCTCTTTTGATGCCTAAAAAAACTACGAACTTCAAACTACAAACCTCACTTCTCATACGGCTTCCCAATCGCCTTAGGCGGCACTGCCCGCCCGATAAAGCCCGCCAGCACGAGCATCGTCAGAATAAAGGGGATGCTCTGCACCACGGAGGAAGGCATCAGTTGACCGCCGCCCAAAAGCGTCGCCGCCGCCTCGAACGCGCCAAACAGCAACGTCGCGCCGAGGACGCCTAGGGGGTGCCACTTGCCGAAGATGAGCGCCGCTAACGCGATGAAGCCGCGTCCACCGGACATCTCCGCGATGAACTGGTTGAGGTTGCCGATACTAAGGTACGCGCCGCCGAGCCCTGCCAATACGCCCGAGAGGACGACGCCGTAGTAGCGCATCCGCCTTACGCCGATGCCGACGCTGTCCGCCGCTTCGGGATGCTCGCCAACCGAGCGCAGGCGCAAGCCGAAGGGCGTGCGGAAGACGACGTAGTAGACGACGGGGACGAGCGCGAAGGCGAGGTAGACCAAGGGGCTAAACTGAAACGCGCCGCTGCCGATTTCGGGTAGGCGGTTGCGTATGGGCTCGCTCGTGGCGTTGTTGCCGTAGAGCGCGACGAGGAGCACGGAGGGCAGCCCTATTGCCATAAGGTTAATGGCGGTCCCGGAGATGATCTGGTCCGCCTTATAGCGAATCGAGATGACCGCGTGAATCCAGCCGACGAAGCCGCCGACAATCATCGCCGCGAGGACGCCGAGCCAGGGGGCGAAGGGGACGTAGGCGCGGGGGTTTTCCGCGAGATAGGGCGCTTCGATGAGCTGCGTTGTTACAGCGGCGGCGAACGCGCCGAAGAGGATGATGCCTTCTAAAGCGATATTGACAACGCCCGCGCGTTCGCTGAAGAGCCCGCCCAGCGCGGCAAAGAGCAGCGGCGTGGTGGCGCGTAAAGTCGAGCCGATAAGGGTGAGGAGCAGCGCGGTCTCAATCATGCTTGACTCTCCGCTGTATCACTTGCGCTTCGAACAGGTTTGCCAGGCGGGTCAAGCGGTTGGCTCTCCTCGGGGTCTATGCCCTGTTCGGTTTCGGCTTGGCGGCGCACGGGGTTGGTGAGGCGGTCTGGGAGGAAACCTTTGGCGGCAATGAAGAGAACGACTAAAGCGAGAATCATGTTGACGACATCTCGTGTAAGGTCACTGAAGGTGATGTTCAGAATCGAACCGCCGTTTTTTAGAACGCCGAATAAGAAAGCGGACAAGACAACGCCGAGCGGTGTGTTGCCGCCTAAAAGCGCGACCGCGATACCGTCGAAGCCGTCGTTGGTGGGCAGCGATTGACGCAGGGAGTAGTCCTCCAGGGCTCCCCCCAACACGTAGTGGCACGCCGTCAGCCCCGCGAACGCGCCGCTGATGCCCATCGCCAGAATGATGTTGCGCGAAATACTCGCCCCCCCATACTCCGCCGCTTTGGGCGCTAAGCCCACCGCGCGGAGTTCGTAGCCCCATTTGGTGCGCCACATGAGGACGTACATAAACACAGCGGAGAGGACGGCGAGGACGAACGAGGTATTGAGCTTGGTTGGGGGAATGTCGGTTTCTACAGAAGTGAGCCCAGCGAGCGCGGCGACGCCGTAGACGACGCCTCCTGTAAGGGCGGCTGCGCCTGCTCTGGCTCCCCATCCGCTCAACCTCTTACTGACTTTAGGCACATACGCCAGTGCCAGAAGTGCAGCAATCACCGCGAGCGGCAGCGCGTAGTTAATTGGCACGGCGTTCACTCCAACTGCGCCGCGTTCCACCCCGACGAGCGCGGGCACTTGCGAGAGCCGCGCGGCTTCGGAGAGAGGGTAAGACTTGGGCTCGGAGCCGGGGGCTTTGAAGGGCAAACCTAAGTTGACCGGAGGGTCACCAGCGTACAACGAACCGACGACGATGACGGCGACGAGAAGAACCACGCCGAAGCCTGCAAAGGAAAATCTGGGCGCTTTCGCGAAAAACTTCCTTACAGGTGGAATGAGACTCAGTACGATACCGATAAGGGCGAAAACGGCGATGGTATAGATCATGTAGAGTACCGACGCGGCGAAGACTTGACGACTCGAGAGGATAAAGAGCAGCAAAGATGCCGCGATGTAATTCAAGAGAATTGTATTGATGACCTCGTTCGCTCCGAACCGCGCCTTGAGCCAGCCAGGTAATGCGCCCCACAGCCCGCCGCCGAGCGCTGCCGAGAAGACCGCAAGAGGTAGGACGATAAAGCGCGGCCCCGGCATGTAGATGCCGACGAGCCCCGCGAAGATTGCGCCTAAAACCATCTGCCCCGGCGCACCGATGTTGAAAAGTCCCGCCCGAAAGCCGAACGCCACCGCTAAACCCGTAAAGATAAGAGGTGTAGCGAACTTCAAGGACTCCATAAAACCGCCGAGCGTGCCGAGCGAATCCGAGAAGAGCGTTTGGTAGGAAAAGTAGAGCGTGTCGAGCCTACCCGTTAGGTACATCAGCGCCCCTTCAACTTCGACGCCTTGCCCTACCGCCGTGGGCTGCAAGCCGAGTACGACAACCGCCGCCGCGACGAGCGCGAGGGCGATGGAGACGGCGGGCACGGCGATAGTAGCGAAGGCGCGGTCTAGCGCTCGGCTCAGACGCGGCGAGACGCGCAGTCCTAAGAGGAGCGCCAAGCCGCCGACGGCGACAGACAAGAACGCAGCTAAGTTCATCCCAGAGCCCGAGAAGGGCAGGCGGCGCACACGCACACCAGCGTCGCGGATGGCGGTCAAGGTCTCGTTGAAGGAGGCGTCTTCGGCGTCCGCAATCGCGGCGCGCAGCGCGTCCTCGTCGAAGCGTCCGCGCCCGCGCTCCAAGGTCCGCTCTGCGCTCCTCACAATCACGCCGGTACGGGCGTCGTTCAGCGCACCATTTAAGTTGGCGAGCCCAGTCGCCGTCGTCGCGATAAGGATAAGACCCGAGGCGAGCCACACCGCGTAGCGCCTGCGCCCTTTCAAGAACGCGCCCCCCGCAACCGCCGCGAGCGAGAGGGCGCTCACCGCGAGCACAATGCTCTGCCCCGGCACTTCGGTGGGCGCGGCGCGTCCGGTGAAGTCCACGGTGCGGCTCGGCAGCAAGAGGAGCGAGCTGCGCGCTCCGATTTCGCGCTCCAAAGTTGCCCAAGGCGCGAAGAAGAGGCTGAGAAGGGTAAGGACCGCGAGGGCGCTGAGCGCGAGGCGTTCGTTCATGGAGGTATTGTAACTCGGTAAATGGAGGCGCTACCCGAGTTCATCTAAGTTCGTGGAGCTAGGGCGCAGTGAAGCGCGTCAGATGTTGCGTAAATCCTGAAGCTTCGCTATTGTCTGCGCTGCTGACGGTCTCGCCTCGGCGTCTTTCGCTAGTAGCTCGAGGCACAGCGCATCAAAGGGCTGCAGCGAGGGGTTAAAGCTCGAGGGCGCGAGCGGCGTCACTTCGCGGTGCATGGTGATGACCTCATTCACGCTGCCGCTAAAAGGGACTTCGCCCGTCAAGACGCGGTAGAGCAAGACGCCTACCGCGTAGAGGTCCGAGGCGGGCGTCGTCCGCTCCCCTCGCGCTTGCTCGGGGCTGAGATACGCCACGGTGCCCGCGCCCCTATGAGGTGGCTCGTTGACGTGAACGGCTAAGTCGAAGTCGATGAGGTGCGGCGCGTCTTGCGCGTCCACCAGGATATTCTCCGGCTTGATGTCGCGGTGGACGATGCCCTGGGCGTGGAGGTACTCGAGCCCCTCCAACACTTGACCCAAAAGGGCTATGAAACGCGCCAGGTCCGCATAGACGAGCCATTCACTGAGCTGCACGCCGCGGACGAAGGGCATGATGACGCAGGGGTAGCCGCTCAGCTCGAGCCCCGCTTCCACAGGGTTGAGGCGGGGATGGTCCAAGCTGCAACCTATACGCAGTTCGCGCTCGGCTCTGGCAGCGAAATTAGGTGGAAACAGTTTGAGCACTTTGACGCTTCTACCGTCGCTCACGAGGTAAATTCGGGCAAGTGTGCCCCTCGCGAGCTGACGCACAACCCGGAAGTCCCCCCCGACGTTTGCGCCGATGACCTTCATGTGAGCCTAGTTTACCGCAGAGAGCGCTAACGCCGAATTAAAATCCCCGCTTTTAGGAGCGCGGCGAAGGCGCTCCGCTCCAAGACCTCTTGTTCTCGTTCCGGGTCTTCGCTGCCGACTCTAAGGAGCGTGTGGCGAAAGCCTGCCTGTAAGACGGTCTTGCGGGTGCGCTCGATGAAACCAGCGACGGCTTGCCGGTACGCCCGCACCTCATCGGGTCCAACGGTGAGACGCGCGCCGCTCTCGGCGTCTACCACCTCCAAGCGTCCCTCACCTGGTTCCAAGTCGCCCACCGACATGAGCTGCAAAAAGCTCGCGTCGAGCTTGCGCGCTCGCAGCGCGACGAGCGCCTTTTGTAAGGGCTCCTCGTCGAAGAGGTCGGAGATGATGAGCGCTAGACCTGTGCCTGCCTCGAAACGCGAGCGCAAGGCGAAGTTTTTGATGGCGGTGCTGGGTGGCAACTCGCCGCTCAGCGCAGGCGCGTCGTCGATAAACGACCACGCCGCCGGGACCTGCTGCTTGCCCGTGAGCGGCCTGCTCGCCTCGCCGTTAAAGAGGTGAATCTGGGCGGCGGAGCCCTGCGCGGCGTAAGCCAAAAGTTGCGCGACGATGCGGGCGTAAGCGAGTTTGTTGCCGAGCGCCATGCTGGGGCTCGAGTCTAGCAAAATATGCACCGCGATGTTGCGCTCCGCCTGGTAGAGCCGCGTGTATAGCCTGCCCGTACGCCCGTAGACCTTCCAGTCCACGTAGCGCAGTTCGTCGCCCGGACCGTACGGGCGGAAGTCGTGAAACTCGACGCTTTGCCCCGCCTCGCTCGCCAAGCGCTCCCCGGAGGTGCGGCTGAGCGCGCGCGAGGCCAACGTGTAGCGCTCTAAGAGGGCGCGGGAGCGAGGCGAAATCATAATACGAGGTTGCATAACTTTGTTTGCAAAACAAAGTTATGCCCATCTGTGATGGTAAGCTCTAACGCCCTCAGTAAGAACAAGTAAGTCATGCAATTCCGTATAACTAGGCGCGTTCAAACGCCTTGTGTAGCGTCGCTTTGGAGATGGCGGCGTGAAGCTCCTCGGGCTTATCCGTGCCGATGGTGACGGAGCGCCCGTCCGCCAGTTGAAGCTCGACTCCTGCCGGGCTCAGCAAGCCGAAGAGCCAGCGAGAAGCGTCAGTGGAAAAGCGCAGCCCCGTTTTGCGCCACGCGGGTATCGCGACCTCTCGGTGCTCTATGATGTTCTCCACCGGAATCGCCACCCGGTCAATCGGCAGCCCGAACCACACGATCACGCGCTCCCGCGCCACTTCGACGGTGACGGTGGAAAAGGTGTAGAGCAGCCCGCCGATGAGTGTCAGCAAGAGGAGCAGGGGCTCGAAGGGCAAACTTGGATACGCTAACATTAAGATGAAGACGCTACCGGTGAGCAGGAGAAAGAGCCAGCTCAGCGCCGGGGCACGTTGGGTGTGACGGTAGAAAGCGTCTGTATTTTGGGGCAGGTAGTTCGTTTCCATAAGAGAGCCTAAAATGGGTCAGACGTAAATACCGTTATCTTTTTCCCTTTCCGGTCTCTCTAAGCACCTCGCCTATCACGCTGTCGGTATCAGCCCCCTCGACTTCCGCCTCGAAGCTCAGGAGGATGCGGTGGCGCAGCGCGGGCAGGGCGGCGCGGCGGATGTCCTCTAGCTCGACGTTGGGGCGTCCGGCGGCGAGCGCGTAGCCCTTCGCCGCTAAGACCATCGCCTGCGCGCCTCTCGGCGAAGAGCCTAAGCGCACGAGCGGGTGCGCGTGCGTCGCCTCGACGAGCGCGACGACGTACTCCAGCGCGCGGCTCGCCACCGGCACCGCGCGGAGCATCCGCTGCAAGTTCAAGAGGTCGGCTTGGCTGAAGATCGGCTCGAGCGTCACCTCTTCGCCGCCCGTCGTCGCCTCTAAGATGCGGCGCAAGGTCTCCGCGTCAGGGCGCTCGATGAGGAGCTTGAACAAGAAGCGGTCGAGCTGCGCCTCGGGCAGCGGGTAGGTCCCCTCCATCTCCAGGGGGTTTTGCGTAGCGAGCGCGATAAAGGGGCGCGGCAGCGCGTGGACGGTGCCCGAGACCGTCACGGAGCGCTCTTGCATCGCCTCGAGCAAAGACGACTGTGTTTTGGGGGTGGCGCGGTTGATCTCGTCGGCCAAAAGCACGTTGGTAAAGACCGGGCCGGGCTGAAACTCGAAGCGGGACGCGCCCTCTTGCTCGAGTAAAATCGTCGTTCCCGTCACGTCGGCGGGCATGAGGTCAGGGGTGAACTGCACGCGCCCAAAAGAGAGCTGCGTCGCCTCGGAAAAGGCGCGCACCAGCCGCGTCTTGCCGAGCCCCGGCGCGCCCTCGATGAGCGCGTGACCCCCCGCCAAAACGACGATGAGCAAATCTTCGACGATGCCCTCTTGCCCCAAGATGACCCGCCCGATGGTGCGCCTAAGCTCGCTGAACCTCTTGGCGAAATCGGTAAAGGTGGCACTTTCGGTTTTCGTCACGTTTCTTTTGCGCTGTCTTTAGATACGTCCATAGACTCCCTACGTGGCTGAACTTCCTGACAGCCTACCACTCCCTCCCGGGGCGGATGTTTCTATCGGCAACGCACGAACCGAGAATCTTGCGAGTTATGTAGCAGGTATCATCTGGTTTGAAACACTCTTACTGTCCGAAGCGACGTTTAACACGTACATTTGGTGATGATGCCTGCGCTCATCTGTCTCAGTATGTTTTGGAACTGCTAATACTAAGAGAGGATGAGGTAGCTTCGCAACGCACTTGAGTAGGCGCAGGTACCACTTGATCATCATCTCGAGAGAGCGTTAATGACCAGATGACATCCCGCTAGCCTCACGGCTGAGACCTGTTGTTCACTTCTCCGACGAGAGCGCAAAACCTCGCATAAACTGCTCTTGTAAAATTACGAAGATAATGAGGGGCGGAATGAGCGCCAGCAGCGCCCCCGCCATCACGTAGCCCCACTGCGTCCCCTCGCCCGTGCTGATGATGAGGTTGAGCCCGACCTGAATCACCTGCTTGCTCTCGCGCCGGATGATGACCAAGGGCCACAGATACTGGTCCCACACGTAGACGAACTGGATGACCGCCAATGCCCCGATGGTATTCCAACTCATCGGGATGAGGATGCTCCAGAGGAAGCGCAAGGGGCTCGCGCCGTCCATCTTGGCGGCGTCAGCTAAACTCGTCGGGATGGACATGAAGTGCTGCCGGAACAAGAACGTCCCCGTCGCGGAGGCTAGAAAAGGCACGATGATCGCCCAGTACGTGTTCGACCAGCCGAAGCCGTATTCGGTGGGGCGCGTGAGGATCGCCAGCGGATCGCTGAGCCAGTCCCACCACGCTTCCCACGAATCAGGTGGCTGCTGCGACACGAGGTCAAAGAGTCCGACGATGAGGACCTCAGTGGGCATCATCAGGGTGAAAAGGATGAAGGAGAAGACGAACGGCTTAAACGGGATGCGGAAAAAGACGAGCGCCATCCCCGCCATGAGCGAGAGGATGGTCTTACCCACCGTGACCGTGAACGCGATGATGAGCGAGTTGCGCATGAACACGCCCAAGTTCGCCCCTTGCCACACCGCGCGGATGTTGCTCCAGAGTTCGCCGCCCGGAACGAGGCTCGGCGAGACCACCTCCCCCCTCGCCTGCGTCGCTTTGATAAGCGCAAAGAGGATCGGCGCGCAGATGATGAAGCAGCTTATGATGAGCAGGATGTGGATGAGGGGGCGGGGTTTGTTACTTCTCATCAGTTACCTCCCATTAGTTGCCGCCGTACTGCACGTTGCGGCTGCCGTAGCGGAACTGCAAAACGGTGACGGCTGCCACCGTCATCAGAAGCACCACCCCTTGCGCCGCCGCGAAGCCCAAGTTGCCGTTGCCGCCGAAACCGTCCTGGTAGAGCCTGTAGATCATCGTCGTGGTGAGCCCCGCGTTGTCTAAAGGTTCGGGTCCGACGGGACCGCCCCGCGTCAAAATATCGATGAGTCCGAACGTTTCGAAAAAACTATAGGTGAGGTTCGTAAAGACCAGAAAGAAGGTCATCGGGCTCAAGAGCGGGAAGGTGATGGACCAGAAGCGCTGCCAAGCGTTCGCGCCGTCGATTTCGGCGGCTTCAGTGAGGCTGCCGGGGATGTTTTGCAGCGCCGCCAGATAGAAGACGATGTTATAACCGATGTTCTTCCAGATCGAAGCGAGCACGACCAGACCGAACGCCAACACGGGCGTGTCGAGCCAGCGCGGTTTGATGCCTAATGTCGCGTCTAAAAGCTGATTGACCGCGCCCACTTCGGGGTTGAAAAGAAACGAGAAAATAGTGCCTGCGACAGCAGGGGAGAGCGCGAAGGGCCAGATAAGGAGCAGGCGGTACACGCGAGCGCCACTCACGTTTTGATTCGCGAGAACCGACAATGCAAGGCTTACACTGAGACCGAGCCCTACTACCGCGACGCTAAAGAGGAGGCTCTGAACGATCACTTGGCGGTACATCGGCGCGAGCGGACCCGCAAAGAGCGCCTGAAAGTTCTCCAGACCGATGAAACGGCGCGTGCCCAAAATCAGGTTGCTTCTATAGAGGCTAATCACAAACGACTGGAGCGCAGGGTAGTAGAGGAAAAGCGTCAGGATGACGAGCGACGGTGCGAGGAGCAGCCAAGCTGTCCTCGAGCTTTTGAACACAGGATTTTCCTGCATGAAACCTCCAAACAGGTATCATCTAGTTGTAGCCCTCCGTGTAGAAAGCGCCAATTTGGACGTTCTAAAGCGATGATTCCTGCAGACATTAGATTAGAGCGTGCCTTCACCAAAAGCCAAAAAATATGAACGTTGTCTCGAGGTGCAACTTGAATAGTCCAACCTCAACACGGTTGGGCTGTAATGACCGTTAAGATACGCTTTACGGCGGCGTAGGGGTGGATTTCAAACCCACCCCTACACAGCGCTGCATCATTTTGTAGTGGCTCGCTACTCAGAAATTGCTGTTGTACTGCTCCAGAGCATTATCCGCTAGACGCTTCGCCTCTTCTAACGCCGCGTCCACCTCTTGACCGTTTAAGACCTTCTGAATCGCTTCTTCGATGATGGTGCGGATTTCGGGGAAGGGTCCCATGAGTGCGCCCGCCGTGGCGGGAACGGTCTCGGTGTTCTCGAGCTGGTCAAACGCCACCTCGAAGCGCGGGTTATCGTCGAACCAGTTCTCGGACTCTAACGCCTCCACCGACGAGGTGCGCACCGGGAAGTAGCCCGTCAGCTTGTGCCAGCTCTCCATGTTTTCGGTGTTGGTCATGTACAGCACGAAGTCTCTAGCAGCCTCGAGTTCCTCTTCCGGGTGGTCTTGCATGATCCACACGCTTGCCCCGCCGACGATGACGCCCGTGCGCTCCGCGTCGTCCGCGATAGGCAAGAGCCCCGTGCCAACGGTGAACGAATCGCCCGCCGCGCTCACGATGTTGCCGATATCCGCCGTCGAGGTGATGTGAAACATCGCGTTGCCCTCGGTGAAAATCGCGTCGCTGCCCGACCAATCTTCCAGTACGCCCGTGTAGGTGTAGTAGTCGTTGTCATTGAGTTCTTTAATCCAACTCGCGATGTTTTTAGCCGCGTCGCTCGTCAGCAAAACTTCGGTGGCTCGCCCGTCGCGCCCGTTGTTGTTGTTCGCTAAAAGTGCGCCTTGCTGCGCCATCCACTGCTCGAAGAACCAGGAGTGAAGGTTAAAGCCGATGCAGTTCGCGCTGACGCCCGCCTCTTCCGCCGTTTGACACGCCTCCAAGACTTCACCGTACGTCTGCGGCGGGTTCTCTAGGTCGAGCCCCGCCTCGTTCATCAAGTCTTCGTTCATGTAGAGAATCGGGTTCGACGAGTTGAAAGGAATCGAGTTGACCGTGCCGTCAATCGTGTAGTAGTTCAGCACAGGTTGAATGTAATCGTCGGTGCTGAAGTCACCGATTTGTCCGACTGGCTCGAACAGCCCGGAGTCGACCGCAATCTGGCTACCGACCTCGAAGACTTGCACGACGTGGGGTGGCTCGCCCTGCCGCGCGGCTAAAACTGCGCCGTCCAAGGTTTCGCGGTAGGAGGCTTTGCTCTCGACTACGACGTTGAATTCGGGATTCTGCTCGCTCCACTCGGCGGCGCGCTCGCTCGATCCAGCCGCTGCGCGCTTCGTCGCCAAAGGCGTGCCAGAATTCGATAGTGGTCTGAGCGCTCGCGAAGCTGAGCGCGGCAAGAAGAGATACCAGCACGACGGTTAAAGGACGCTTCATCAGATTATTCTCCTTTGATTGGACTGTGAACATATCATATGAACTTGCGTTCTAGCATGTCAAGTGAGGGTCAGGGAGGTGTCAGCTTGAGGCTCCTCAAACCTCTCTGAGTATGACCTATCAGCGTAGCTACCTGTTCCATACAACACTTTGAGATATGGTCTAACACGGAGGAACAATGGACTACCGAACTGAAAAAGACACGATGGGTGAGATTGACGTTCCGAGTAATAAATATTGGGGTGCACAAACCCAACGCTCCTTAGAAAACTTCAAAATCGGCGGACAGACGATGCCTTTAGAGGTCATCCGCGCCTTCGCCGTGCTGAAAAAAGCCGCCGCCTTAACCAACGCCGAACTGACCGACTTTCCGCAAGAAAAAGCCGACCTCATCGCGCAGGTCTGCGACGAAACCTCGGCGGGCAAGCTCGACGAACATTTCCCGCTCGTCGTGTGGCAGACGGGCTCGGGCACGCAGTCGAACATGAACGTAAACGAAGTCGTCGCGAACCGGGCTATTGAAATTAGGGGCGGCGAGTTGGGTAGCAAGACGCCCGTTCACCCCAACGACGACGTGAACAAGTCGCAGTCGTCGAACGACACCTTTCCTACCGCCATGCACATCGCGGCGTACACCGCGTTAGTCGAGGGGATGCTGCCTAAAGTCTTGACGCTCGAGGGCACCTTCCGTGATAAGTCCGAGCAGTATATGGACGTGGTCAAAATCGGGCGCACGCACCTCATGGACGCGACGCCCGTAACGCTCGGTCAGGAGCTGTCGGGCTACGCCGCGCAGCTTCGCAAGGGGATGGAGGCGGTGGAGAACAGCTTAGAGCACCTGCGCGAGTTGGCGCTGGGCGGCACCGCTGTCGGCACGGGTCTCAATACGCCAGAAGGCTTCGCGGAGCGGGTTGCTGAGAAGATTGCCGAGGAGACCGGGTATCCTTTCGTGACGGCGGAGAACAAGTTCGAAGCGCTCTCCGCGCATGACGCGGTGGTGGAAGCGTCCGGGGCGCTCAAACGCTTGGCGGCGAGCCTCATGACGATTGCGAACAACGTCCGCCTCTTAGCCTCCGGTCCCCGTTGCGGTATTGGCGAAATCCTCATTCCCGAAAACGAGCCCGGCTCGTCTATCATGCCGGGCAAGGTCAACCCGACCCAAGCCGAAGCGATGACGATGGTCTGCGCGCAGGTCATCGGCAACGACACAGCGATTACTGTCGGCGGAATGCAGGGGCACTTTCAGCTCAACGTCTTTAAGCCCGTGATGATCTATAACCTGCTCACCTCGGCGCAGCTTCTAGGAGACGCCTGTCAATCGTTCAATGACAACTGCGCGGTGGGCATCGAGCCGAATGAAGGGCGCATAGAGTCACACCTCAACAACTCGCTCATGCTCGTGACGGCTTTGAACAACCACATCGGCTACGACAAAGCCGCCAAAATTGCTAAGACGGCGCACGCGCAGGGGTTGACCTTGAAAGAGGCGGCAGTGGAGTTGGATATCCTTACAGAAGAACAGTTCGACGAGATGGTGGTGCCGGAGCAGATGGTGGGGCGCTGAACTAACGGGCTAGGCTCGCGGCACGGCGTAGGGGGTACATGTGCATTGCCGTATGAATTGCCCCTACAGAGCACGTACCCGGCGTCGTCCTTTCGCGCCATCAGGAGGTTTGAATGCAAGGCTGCAAAACTTGTGAGCTTATCGCGCGCAGAGACAGCGGCGATGCGCCCCCGTGGGACGAAATTTTGCGCACGCCTTTCTGGGATGTGGTTCACAACTACGACACCTCTCTACTCGGTTGGCTCGTGCTGGTGGTGCGACGCCACCTCTCGTCGATCGATGAATTCACAGAAGAAGAGGCTATAGAGCTTGGCTCCTTGCTGCGCAGAAGCTCCCGCGCGCTCAAAGAGGTCGTCGGTTGCGAGAAGACCTACGCGATTCAGTTCGCCGAGCACCCCGAGCATCCGCACGTGCATTTTCACGTAGTCCCGCGCATGGCGGACATGCCTGCCGAATACCGTGCGACAGGAGTGTTTGGGTACTCGGGGTCAGCAGAAGAACGAGTGAGCGAAGCGGCAATGAACGATGTTGCAGCTCGGCTGCGCCCTCGAGTAGCGTCAAAGTAAAAGCTAGTAAGTTGCTAAATTGAGGGCAACGTTTTGAACGTAATGTTGAAAAACTTGCTGAGCGTTCTTCAGCAAACGGCTTGTCGGCAACTTGCGCGTTGACGCTAGCGTCTATTCCCTATATTGTTTAGAGATGAAAACGGCGCTTAAAAGCCTCATGCAAGCGGTTGAGATTTGGACGCCGAACGGGGCGGGGTGTCTAGCGCTAAAGCGCGGCGCGTACGGACCTCACGCCTCGTTCGAGCGGGCGAGCCTCGGTATGACGTTTGCACCCTCTGAAGGCTTGCCCGGTCAGGTCTGGGCGAGCCGAGCGCCGCAGATTTTCACGAAGCTGGGCGCGGCGGACGGGTTCGTGCGCTCCGAGGCGGCGCAAGAGGCGGGCTTCACGGCGGGCATCGGGCTGCCTATCATGCCGAGAGGCGAGGTGGAGGCGGTGGTCACCTTGCTCTTTGCAACCTCGGAGACGCGCTCTAGCGTCTTCGAAATCTGGTCTCCCGACGCGGTCGGCAAGCTTGCCCTGAGCGCGGGCTTCTACGGCGGTCTGTGCGAGTTCGAGCGGCTGAGTTGGCAGACGCGCTTCTCGGTCTTGGAGGGGTTGCCGGGGCAGGCCTTCGACGCGCGGCGTCCGGTACTGTTTAACGGTTTAAGTCGTGACGGCGGTTTTGTGCGCGCTGAAGCGGCAGCGAAAGCGGGGCTGAGCGCGGGCTTAGGGTTGCCGGTGCTCGAGGGCGACACCGCTAAGAGCGCCGTGTTGCTCCTCACCTCACGCGCGAACCCGCTAGCGCAAGTGATCGAAATCTGGGAGCCCGACGGACGCGCCTTCAGCCTGAGCGCGGGCTACTACGGGGAGCATGGTGCGTTAGAGCGCTCGAGTCGCGCGTCAGTCCAAAGTCAAGACCTTCCCGGCGAGGTCTACGCGGAGCGCTCTCCGGTGCTTCATCACTTAGCGGACGCTAAGCTGCCACACTACCGTCTCGCCGCTAACATGGGTCTAGAAACCGCCGTCGGCATCCCCGTCTTTACTAAGGGCAGGGTATCGTCCGTCGTCGTCCTCATGAGCTGAACGTGTTGGGCGCATAAGTCGACCGACGAAGATACCATGTGAAAAGAATAGAAGGTAGTCGCTCTATCTGGAATGACACGGGTGTCAAAACAAGGGGTTGAAACCCCTTGTTACGTCACATGGGTAGAAGAAGCACACAGCGGCATTCGACTTAGGACCCTTGCCAGATGATCGTGTGGTGAAGAGGTTGAGCAGTAAAAAAGACTCTTCTCTGTTCTTCCCCCTCTCAACGCTCTACAACAGGCGTTTTATGGCGGGCGTTCTGCGCCATTTGCCCTACCGCACCTCTTGTCTTCCCCCCGAAAAGCCGTTACGCTGTAAAGGTATCTCTTGACGTAACGGTCTTAACGTGACGGTGGTATTTTCTTATGGCTCTGGGCAACCGCGCCTCCCAAACCGAGACCTTTCCCTTCTGGGTCAAGCGCTGGCGCGCCTACTTGGGCGTGACGCAAAAGCGCTTCGCGGAGCTGTGGGGCGTGAGCCCGTCGATGGTGCAGAAGATCGAGTCGAACGATTACGGGGTAGGGCAGCTCAGCTTCGACCGTCTGGAGAGCTTGCGGACGCTACTCGACATGGAGCCCGCCGTATTCTACGGCGTCTTGAGCGAGAACGATCCTGGCGACGCTGAGCGGGAGGTGGTCTCCGTCAAGACGCTCAGCGCTGAGTTGAATGCGCTGGGTTCGGTGTCGCTGCCAGCCTCTCTATTCGGAGGATACCAGCGGGAGGATTTACGGGCGCTCGAGCTGTCCGAGCGAACCTTCGCCACAGACCGCCTGCGCTACGCGCTGTCCCCGGACGCGCTCGTCGTTATCAACATCATAAAGAGGGAAAGTGTAAACGCCCCGCTGCAACCGCGCGACATCGTCGTCGGGACGAGAACGCTCCGGGGCGAGGCTCAGCTTCTCATCTTTAGGTATCCAGTCGGAGACGCGCCGCTCTTTTTGCGTCCTTTTGCGCCGTCAGATGAGCGGGTGCTCGAGCTAACTGACCTAGCCGAAGTCGACCTTCTCGGTACCTACGTAGGACACTGGAGTGCTCTGCGCTAATGTGTGCCCGCCAAAGGTGCTGGGGGGCGTTGACGCTCAGGGATACCCTAAGACCTCTTCGCGCTTTTGACCCCACGCTAACGCGCTCGCGACGCCCTCTTGTAAACTTCGCTCCGCCTTCCACCCTAAGAGTGCTTCGGCGCGCGCCGCGCTCGCATACGCGCCCACCACGTCGCCCGGACGCGCCTGCGTCTCGCGTTTGTTGATGGGGCTTCCCCAGACCTCTTCAAAGGTGGCGACGAGTTCTTTGACCGTGACGCCTTCGCCCCTGCCGACGTTGACAACCGTATAAGGTCCCTCGGCGTCCATCACCTTACCAAACGCCTCCGCCGCCCGGACGTGGGCGAGCGCCAAGTCCCAGACGTGGAGGTAGTCGCGCACACCGCTACCGTCTTTCGTGGGGTAGTTCACGCCGGTGATGGGAAACGTCTCCAACTTGCCTAACGCCGTATCCACGAGTTTACCGATAACGTGTGAAGGCTCGCGCACGTGGACGCCCGTGCGCAGCTCCGGGTCCGAGCCGATGGGGTTGAAGTAGCGCAGGGCGACGCCCCGGAGCGGCGTCGCGTGGCAGAGGTCACGCAGCACCATTTCCATCATGTACTTCGTGCGGGCGTAAGGACTGCCCGGTTGCAGCGGGGCGTCCTCGTTTACCTCGTAGTCATCGCCCGTCACGGGCGCGTAGATAGACGCCGACGAGGAGAAGACGACGCGGGGATAGCCGAGGTCATTGAGGTGCTCGAAAAACGCCAAGGATTTGCAGACGTTTTCCCTGTAATAGACCCCAGGCTGCGCCACCGATTCGGGCACCACGATTAGAGCAGCGGCGTGAACCGTCACGTGAATGTCCGGGTGGTCTCTGAATATTTGGGCGAGCACCTCTCCGTCGCTGATGTCACCCCTATAGAAGAGGTGATCTCGCGTAAAGGTCCGTGCGCCTGTAACGAGCGAGTCGAGGATGACAGGGGTGTGCCCAGTGTCGCGCAAGGCGTTCGCTATAGTGCTGCCGATATAGCCCGCGCCGCCGCTGATGAGTACTTTCATAGGGGCATCATACCCGGGGACCCTGCCCAACTGTTCGAAATGCTGGGTTCTCTAGATGTTTCATTCGGTAGTGACCTCGTTGTAAGGGGGTCCAGAAGTTCGTCTCGCTCAATATTAAGAGAGGGGTGTTCCTGCCCGGCGTCAGGGCGAATCTTGCCTCTCGGTCTTATCGGTTGTGACAGTTCGCAAGAAACTGAGCCGTCAGAGTAGCTACGTCCTACAGAATGTCAAAACCCGTCTATTGACACTTGACAACTTGCAAAATATTACGTATTCTACTTTTCAAGTTCGAGACCCGCTCGAGCACATCCCTAAAAACGAGTCCCCTTCCCAAGTCGTGTAGCCCCTCGTACTGGAGCAACCGCCATGCCCAAAAGTGCAGCGAGGACGGCGTCTGGTGTCCCTTTGCCAGATGCGCCGATCCGCAAGGACAATCAGACAGATGTGCGTACGAAAACATCGTCACAAACGGTGAAGACGCACTGCTGCTACTGCGCGGTGCAGTGCGGCATGACGCTGACGGATGGGGCGAAGGAGGTTGAGGTAGCGCCGCAAGAGCACCCCATCAACAGGGGCAAACTCTGCGTTTTGGGACAAAACAGCGTCAAGCTTTTCGACCACGCCGAGAGGTTGACGACGCCCTTAGTGCGTCGCGGCGGCGAACTCGTTCCTGCCCCTTGGGATGAAGCGTTGGAGCGCGTCGTGGCGGGTTTCAAATTTTTGCAATTCAAATACGGTCACGCGGCGAACGCGGTCTATTCGGGCGCGTCGGTCTCGACGGAGAAGGCGTACCTCTTGGGCAAGTTTGCTCGAGTCGCCCTTCATACGCCGCACATCGACTACAACGGGCGCTACTGCATGGCAGCGGCTGCGTCCGGTGCGCTCAAAGCTTTCGGGTTGGACCGGGGGCTCAACATGCCGATGGCGGATATCCCCGAGCACGACGCGATTTTAATCATCGGCTCGAACACGGCGGAGACGCTGCCGATTTTGGTGAATACGCTTTTGGAGGCGAGGGACAGAGGCGCAAAGTTCATCGTCGTAGACCCGCGCAAAACGACGACGGCGAACCTCGCCGCGCTCCATCTGCCCGTGGACTTAGGCGGCGACTTGGCGCTCGCCAATGCGCTTTTGCGCGTCGTTTTGGACAACGCTTGGCAAGATGAGACGTTTATTTCCGCGCGGACGAACGGGTTTGAGAAGGTTGCTGAGTATCTCCAAAGTATTCCCCTAGAACACCTCATCCAGATGTCCGGGTTGGAGGAGCCGCAAGTCTTTGAGGCTGCCAAACTGCTCTCAGAGGCGAAGAATCCACTGATTCTCACGGGGCGTGGAGCGGACCAGAACTCTCGCGGTGTCGAAACCACCCTCGCGTTTATCAACCTCTCGCTTGCGTTGGGCGCGAACTACGGCACGCTTACGGGGCAAGCCAACGGACAAGGCGGACGCGAACACGGCATGAAAGCGGACCAGCTTCCGGGCTACCGTTCGATTGCGGATGACGCAGCCCGTGAACACGTTGCGAGCGTGTGGGGCGTAGACGCAGACAGCCTCCCCGGACCCGGCTACTCCGCGTTTGAACTGATGCAGGCGGTTGGGCGCAAAGAGGTGCGCGGGCTGTTCGTGCTCGGCTCGAACCCCGTGGTGAGCAGCCCGGACACCGATAGGGTGCGCGCCTGGGTCAAAGAGATGGACCACCTCGTCGTGGTGGACTCGTTTTTATCAGAAACCGCTTCGCTTGCGGACGTGGTGCTGCCCGGCTCGCTGTGGGCGGAAGAGACGGGCACGACGACGAACTTAGAGGGGCGCGTCGTCCTGCGCGAAGCCTTGCGCGAGCCACCCAAAGGAGCGCGGCGCGACTTGGACATCATCGTGGAGGTTGCGCAGCGGCTCGGGCATACGCGGCAGTTTCTCTCTGCTCAACCAGAGGATATCTTCGAGGAGCTTAGGCGCGCCTCGAAAGGGGGTCCCGCTGACTATTACGGCGTCACGTACGAGAGGTTGCGCGAAGGTGACGGGCTCTTCTGGCCCTGCCCCGACCTCTCGCACCCCGGCACGCCCAACGTCTTCACCGAGCGCTTCGCCCACGCGGACGGACGCGCCGCCTTCCACGTCATCCCCTACCGACAACCGAACGAAATCCCTGACGGAGACTACCCCTTCCAACTCACGACAGGGCGCACACTGGTTCACTACCTCACCGGCAACCACACGCGGCGCACGCCCCTCTTAGCGAGCAAACGCCCCGAGCCCTGGGTGGAGGTGAGCCCAGTGACGGCGGCGCAACTCAAGCTCATCCAAGGCGAGTACGCCCGCCTCAGCACGCGCCGCGCCGCCGCGCTCTTCAAGGTCAAAATCAGCAAGAAGATCAAGCCTGGCGTACTCTTTATCCCTATGCACTGGGAAGGGGCGCAAGCGGCGAACCGTTTGACGAATCCCGTTCTAGACCCCCACTGCAAGATGCCCGAATTCAAGGTGTGTGCGGCGCGGCTCGAGCCCGTCCCCCAAACCGATTTGACCCACACCGATACTGACTCAATACTCAATCTCACCGCGTCTGACTGAGTCCTACTCGAGGAGGTTCTGCGAATGTCTCCCTAGTCTTGTGCAGCCATGTTTGCATAAAATTTCATTTTTGTGTGATTTCAAACTATAGATGAGTTTAGGAGAAAAAATGGACTTCAAGAACAAAGCCACCCGCATCAACCTCTTTAGCCTCGGCTCGCCGCAGATGCGCGCCTTTCACCTCACCTGGTTCGCCTTCTTCCTGTGCTTCTTCGGCTGGTTCGGTATCGTCCCGCTGATGAAGGGTGACAACGGCGTCATCGCCACGCTCGGGCTGACGCCCGCGCAAGTCGGCAACACGGTCATCGCAGCGGTTTTCATCACCATCTTCGCGCGGCTCGGCATCGGCGCGATTTTAGACCGCTTCGGGGGGCGCATCACCTACACGTGGTTGCTCATCTTAGGCTCGCTGCCCGTCATGCTCATCGGACTGTCGCAGAACTACACGCACTTTTTGATCGCCCGGCTGCTCATCGGCGTCATCGGCGCGGGCTTTGTCATCACGCAGTACCACACCAGCGTGATGTTCGCGCCCAACATCGTCGGCACGGCGAACGCGACCACGGCGGGCTGGGGCAACCTGGGTGGCGGCGTGACGCAGGCGGTCATGCCCCTCATCCTGGCGGCGGTGCTCACTTTCGGCGCGGAGCCCCTTTTCGGCTGGCGCGTCGCGATGGTGATTCCGGGCGTCGCGCTCTTTCTTACGGGCATCGCCTACTACTTTTTCACGCAGGACGCGCCGGACGGCAATTACGATGAACTGCGCGCCAAGGGCGAGATGCCCACGCGCGAGCACCATAAAGGCGCATTCTGGGAAGCGCTCAAAGACCGCCGCGTCGTCGCACTCTTTTTCATCTACGCGGCGTGCTTCGGTGTTGAGCTGACCATCAACGGCACGGCAGCTTTGTACTTCTTCGACCGCTTCGGGTTGAACGTGGCGACGGCGGGTTTGGTGGCGAGCTTGTTCGGGCTGATGAATATTTTTGCACGCTCGCTCGGCGGAATTTTTAGCGACAAGCTCAATCAGCAAAGAGGGCTCAAAGGGCGCGTGCAGTTTCTCTTCGCGTGTCTGTTTTTAGAGGGCATCGCTCTGATGTTCTTCTCGCAGTTGGGCGCTCTGGCGTTCGCCATCCCGATTCTCATCGTATTCAGCTTGTTCGTGCAGATGAGCGAGGGCGCGACGTACTCTATCGTTCCGTACATCAACAAGCGAGCGCTCGGTCCGGTGGCGGGCATCGTTGGGGCGGGCGGCAACTTCGGCGCAGTGATGGCGGGCTTTTTGTTCAAGGGACAGATGCCCTTCGAGCAGGCGTACCTCATCGTTGGGGCGCTCGTTTTAGGCTGTTCGTTCTTGGCTTTCGCGGTGCGCTTTAGCGAGGAGCAAGAAGCGGTGGCGAGAAACGAGATGCTGGAGCGTTTAGCTGGAGCGGGCGACTAGGTGAGATGATGTTACGTGCGCCGCAACCGGCGGGGTTTGACTCGGTTACAAAAAGAGCTATGACTAATCCAAAAGCTATCAAACCTCTTGCTGAAAAACGCATCGCCTTCTGCGGCGCACGCCGGAGCGCTGAACTGAGCGCTCTCATTGAGAAACTCGGCGCGATTCCCTTGTCCCGCCCGATGATGGTTACCGAGTCTTTAGACTCACCTAACGTTACGGAAGCGGTAAAGAGATTTGCAGACGAAGGTGCGGATTGGCTGGTTGCAACCACAGGCATGGGAATGCGGGCGATGCGCGAGGTGGCGGTTTCGTTAGGTGTGGAAGCTGACTTTACCGCTAAGCTCGAGCACACCCACCTCGCCGTACGCGGCTACAAGACGGTCAAAGCGCTTAAAGAGATGAGCTTAAAGCCGGATGTACTAGATGACGACGGGACGCTTCTAGGCTTGCGGCGGCAGTTGGAGCCGGTAGATTTTTCGGGGAAACATATTGCTATCCAGCTTCACGGAACTAGGGTGCCTGAGTTGACGACTTGGTTGATGGAGCGCGGCGCAAGCGTCTTAGAAATTCCTCTCTATCAGTATCAAGAGCCGCCCGAAGAAGAGGTGCGTGCCTTTGTAGGGGAGATCATCTCAGGCGAACTAGACGCCGCCGCCTTCACGAGCAACACGCAGGTCTTTTTCCTCTTCGGGATTGCTGAGCGGTTAGGGCTAGGGGCTGAGCTAAGAGGTGCGTTTAACGGTGACGTTCAAGCCGTCTCCGTTGGGCACATGACGACGAAAGCGTTGAAAGACGCGGGCACCGAAGAGGTCATCGCACCCGAGAGAGAGCGCATGGGCGCGATGATAATGGCGTATGCGGCACATGTGAAAGCGCAGAGAAGCTAAGAGGTAGTGAGGTGGTTGTGCAGCAAAGTTTGAAACATCCAAGAGGTAAGACTCGAGCCACAACCATCAGGAGGTCACGATGACCGATACAAACAGTTCAAAATCAACAGGCTTCGTCTCGCTCGTCGGCGCGGGCTGCGGCGACCCTGAGTTGATTACCGTTAAAGCTCTAAGGCGCTTGCGTGAGGCAGATGTCACCGCGTATGACCGGCTGGTGAATCCCGAACTTCTCAGAGAATGCCGCGCTGACGCTGAACTCATCTACGTCGGCAAGCACGGCGATGGACGCGGGGCGTGCCGCACCTCTTGGACGCAGGAGTCGATTAACGCGCTACTTGTTCAAAAAGGGTTAGAGGGTCACAAGGTTGTGCGGCTCAAGGGAGGCGACCCCTTCATTTTTGGACGCGGCGGCGAAGAAGCGTTGGTGCTCAAGGCGGCGGGCGTGCCATTCGAAGTCGTGCCGGGTATCTCGTCCGCGATTGCTGCGCCTGCCTATGCTGGAATTCCGGTGACGCACCGGCGCGTAGCGACCTCGTTTGCCGTCGTCGCGGGACATGAAGACCCATGTAAATTCAAGGGTGGGATGGGCTCGAGCCTCAACTACGCCGCCCTCGCAACGGCGGTAGACACGCTCGTCATCTTGATGGGCGTCGGACATATTGAAAGCATCGTGGACGAACTCATCACCCACGGACGCAACCCCGACACGCCCGCCGCTGCAATTCGTTATGGGACAACGAGAGAGCAAGAGACGGTGGTAGCAACTTTAGAAATGCTTCCCCAAGCTATCCGCATCGCCGGTCTCACCGCACCCGCCGCCATCGTTATCGGTGAGGTGGTGAGGCTGCGCGACGAGTTGCGCTGGTTCGTTCACGATATAGACCTTAACAGCAAGCTAGACGCGCCCGTCCAAGAGGTCCAGTATCTACAAGGAGAAAGCTGATGCAAGCCGTTGTCTTGGTTGGACACGGCAGCCTCAAAAAAGCTTCCGGCGCAGCGATGATTCGGCACGCCGCCGAGGTCCGCAAGCGGGGTCTCGCCCCTATCGCCACAGCGGGCTTCTTGAATTTCAGCCGCCCGACCTTCGCTGAAGCCGATCCAGCGTTGTCTTAAAAAAGGCGCGACGAGTATCCTTGTGCAACCTTATTTTCTCATTCCTGGCTATTACGTGAACGTCGCCCTCGCGAAGCTCACCAAGGAGGAGCAGGCAAAGCGCCCACACGTGACATTCGGAAAGGCTGAACCTTTCGGCGATCATCCCGCCTTGGCCAAACTTGTGATGAAGCGGTTGGACGAGGTGTATCAAGAGGTCCCCGAAGACACCGCCGTCGTCCTCATGGCACACGGTACGCCGCGCCCTAAAGCAAACCTCTTTATTGAGCGCGTCGCGGAGCGCGTTCAGCGAGCAAGGGACTACAAGCGTGTCACCGTCGCCTACATGGAGTGCAACGCACCGACGATTGCGGACGCGGTTGACGAGGTGGTTGAAGCGGGCGCGAAGCGCGTACTCGCCACGCCTTACTTCTTACAGCTCGGCGCACACGTACAGGAGGATTTGCCCGAAGCGGTTGACGCAGCGAAAGCGCGTCACCCGGATATTAGTATCACCCTGACGCAGCATCTGGGATTTGGTTCGCTCCTGATGGACGTGATTGCAGCGCGTATTGAAGAGGGGTTGAATGTGCAGACGCCTTTGCCCTATCTGTGTTCCGAAAGAGAAGAGGTCAGCGTATGACGCACCCCAAACAAAAACTCGTCGTCGTCGGCAACGGCATGGTGGGGCATAAGTTCATCGACAAGCTCACGAAAGCTGACGCGGACGGTACGTACGACATCATCACCTTCTGCGAAGAGGTCCGCCCCGCCTATGACCGCGTGCAACTGAGCGCATACTTCTCTGGCAAAACGGCGGATGAACTGAGCCTCGCGCCGCTAGGGTGGTACGAAGAGCGCGGCGTCTCGCTCCGTTTAGGGGACGCGGTGGCGGCGCTTGACCGAGGGCGCAAAAAGGTCATCTCCAAAAAAGGCGAAGAGGTCCCTTACGACAAGCTCGTTTTAGCGACGGGTTCGTTCCCCTTTGTACCGCCTGTCCCCGGTACCGACAAGGAGGGTGTCTTCGTCTACCGCACGATCGAGGATTTGGACGCGATGATGGCGTATGGGGAGTATTGCCAGAGTGCGGCGGTCATCGGCGGCGGGCTCTTAGGGCTCGAGGCTGCCAAAGCCCTCGTAGACATGGGGCTGCAAACCCACGTCGTCGAGTTCGCGCCGCGCCTCATGCCGCGCCAGGTGGACCAGACGGGCTCGGACTTCTTAAAGCGCAAGATCGAAGCGCTAGGCGTCGGCGTCCACCTCTCTAAAGCGACGAAGCAGGTCTTGGGCAACGGCAAGGTCACGGGGATGGCGTTTGCGGATGAATCTCAGCTCGAGGTAGATATGATCGTCGTCTCGGCGGGCATCCGTCCGCGTGACGAGTTGGCGCGTTCTTCTGGCTTGAACGTGGGCGAGCGCGGCGGCATCCGGGTCAGCGAAACGATGCAGACCTCCGACCCCGACATCTACGCGGTGGGCGAATGTGCGCTTTACGGCGGGATGATTTACGGTTTAGTCGCCCCCGGCTACCGCATGGCGGAGGCGGCGGCGGCGCACCTCTTATCTAAAGAAGGTGAGTTTACAGGGGCAGATATGTCCACCAAGCTCAAGCTGATGGGCGTGGACGTGGCGAGCATCGGGGACAGTACCGCAGAGGACGATTGCGACGTAACTGTGGTGTCGAACTCGCAAGCGGGTGTTTACAAAAAGCTCGTGACCTCGAGAAGTGACGGCACCCTAAGAGGTGCTGTTTTAGTCGGTGACGCCGAAAGCTACGGGCGGCTCTTGCAGCTTTACTTGGGCAAGACACCTCTTCCTGCTGCGCCCGAAGGACTGCTCGTCGCGGCGGCTGAACCGGAGGGGATGGGGCTCGAGTCTCTTCCCGACGAAGCGGTGATTTGTAGCTGCGAGAACGTCTCGAAGGGGACGATTACGGCGCAAATTGCGGCGGGCTACCAGAACGTCGCGGGGCTCAAAAAATCGTGCGGCGCGGGCTCAGGTTGCGGAAGTTGCGTGCCGCTTCTCAAAGATTTGGTGGGGCTCGAGCTGGAAAAAGCCGGCATTACGGTGGATAAGTCTCTATGTGAGCACTTCGCCTACACCCGCCAGGAGTTAGTTGAAATCATCAAGCTCGGCAGGGTTCACACCTTTGATGAACTTTTAGGGCGCTACGGCACGGGCTTAGGCTGCGAGGTCTGCAAACCCGCCGTCGCTTCTATCTTGGCGAGCACCTACAACGAGCACGTCATGGACCACCAGGGCGTCCAAGACACCAACGACGTCTTTATGGCGAATATACAGAAGAACGGTTCGTATTCCGTCGTGCCGCGCGTCCCAGGCGGCGAGTTGACGCCGGACCAACTCATCGCCATTGGTTCCGTAGCGAAAGCGTACGGGCTTTACTCGAAAATCACAGGCGGGCAGCGCATCGACCTCTTCGGGGCGAGATTGGAGGACTTGCCCGACATCTGGGCGCGGCTGGTGGACGCAGGGTTAGAGACGGGTCACGCCTACGCCAAGTCGCTCCGCACGGTGAAGAGTTGCGTCGGTAAATCGTGGTGTCGCTTCGGCGTGCAGGACTCGACGACGCTCGCCATCAATATCGAGAACCGCTATAAAGGGCTGCGCACCCCGCACAAGGTCAAGATGGCGGTCTCCGGCTGCGCCCGCGAATGCGCCGAGGCGCAGGGTAAAGACGTTGGCATCATCGCAACCGACAAGGGCTGGAACCTCTACGTCGGCGGCAACGGCGGCATGAAGCCGCAGCACGCGCAGCTTTTGGTGAGTGATATCGATACCGAGACGGTCTTTAAGACTATCGACCGCTTTCTGATGTACTACGTGCGCACCGCCGATAAGTTGCAGCGCACGGCGACGTGGCTGAACAAACTGCCGGGTGGTCTGGAGAAGGTGCGAGAGGTGGTGGTTCACGATTCGCTAGGGATTGCCGAGGAGCTAGAGCGCGAAATGCAGCATGTCGTAAACACCTACGAATGCGAGTGGAAAAAGACCTTGAACGACCCCGAAAAGCTCGCCCGCTTCCGCCCCTTTCTCAACGTGGATGAGCCGGACTCGAGTATTCAGTTTGAAGAGGTGCGGGGACAAATTCAGCCGTACAGCAGGTCTAGCGGGAGCGGGACCACGCGACTGCATCTGGTCACAAACGCCCTCAATGAGTAGAGCGTTGCTTGAACACTCACGTTATGAGAAGCAGGTATCATCTGGTTTGAAACACTCTTACTGTCCGAAGCGACGTTCAACACGCACATTCGGTGATGATGCCTGCGCTCATCTGTCTCAGTATGTTTTGGAACTGCTAAAAGATGCTATTCGCGTGACACAAACCCAGTGGAGATGAGCTGTTAGCCGTTAGCTAAAAGCCAAGCTTTTGCTAATACCCAATCGCCAATTGCTCCACGAAAAGAGGTCAACCCATGCCATCAACCTTAGTCGAATCCAACACCTGGACACCCGTCGCCAAAACGAGTGATTTCGCCGCTACCGGGCGCGGCTGCGTCAAATTAGGTGATAAACAAATCGCCATTTTCTTTGTCGACAGCGCGTGGTACGCCGTGCAAAATAGGTGTCCGCACCGTGAGCAAATGGTCTTATCGAGAGGTCTGGTGGGCGACGCGCAGGGCGAGCCCAAAGTGGCGTGTCCGCTCCATAAAAATACCTTTTCGCTCCGCACGGGCGAGCATTTTGGGGGGGAGTATCGGCTCGAGACCTATGAGGTCAAGGAGGAAAACGAGCAGGTGTACCTAAAGGTGGAGACGTGAGGTTGGATATACCTTAAATCCCTATTCATATCGGTAGAGCAATACTACAGCAGTTCCACGCTTCGCTGCACTAAGTGAGGGCGTCTATTTCTTCTCGCATCCGCTCGCACGTTTCATTGCTACAGCAATGAAACGTGGAAATGCTATAGAAAATCACAGAAAAAGGCAAATGTTGTAGGGGTGATTCATGAATCACCCCTACGCCGCGCACTCCCTCGTCTGAAGGTAGTTCCCCCCGTCATCTTTACTCACCTGTAAGCCTATAAGATAGACACGTGGACGCCCTCATCCTCTTAGCGAGCTACCTCATCGGCTCGTCACCTTTGGGTAGCTTCCTCGTCGTTTGGGCGACGCGGCTCAAGCCGAGCGAGGTGACGGCGCACAACTTGGGCATCGAGAACGTGATGCGCTTCGTCGGCGTAGGCACTGTGCTCACGTCGTTCGCCGTAGACGCGCTTAAAGGCTTCGCGGTGCTGGCGCTTTTCGCGGGCAATCCCTGGGTGGCGCTCGGAGTATATGCGGGGCATCTCTACCCGCTGACGTGGCTTTCTTATGGCGAGGTGCCGCGCGGTAGAGGGAGCGGCGTCACCCTCGGGATTTTGGTGGGGCTGTGGGTCTACACAGGCGTCCCTCTTTGGACCGTAATCGCGCCACTTGCGGTCTACGCTATTCTCCTCGCTTGGAGTCGTTACATCACGCTCGCGACGGTGGCGGGACTTCTGACGCTCGCTTTCACCCTGGCTTGGGTCTCTCAGCCTGCGCCGCTGACGCTCGTTGGAAGCCTCATCTTCATCTTAGGGCTGTGGCGGCACAAAGTCGGGCTCGCGCGAATTTTGGACCAGACGGAGCCTAAGCTCGGCAAACCGCCTCCCGTGCGCGGCGTAGACCCGAACGTCGTCACCGCCGCCTTTATGATTCACCCGCTGACGATGGACGACGTTTGGCAGCTAGGCAGTTTGCGTTGGCTCGGTCTTCTGGTAAAGCGCGGCGTTATTCCGCTTTCCCTCATACGCCGCGCTTTGCGCTTCTTGCGTCCGCAAAAACAGGACGAGATGCGCGGTATTCGATTGGCGGACGGGCGCGAGTTGCGCGTGATGATCCTCAGCGGTCCCTTGTTCCCGGAGCAGATTCGTCGCTATCCCGAAGAGGCGACGCGCTTGGCGGTTCAGGGGGCGCGGCTTGCGCACGAACTCGGCGCGGAGGCGTTTGGGCTGGGCGCGTTTTGGTCTACGGTAGGGGAGAAGGGGCTCAAAGTGCAAGAGGCAGTGCCGGAGATTCACATCACGAATGGCGGCGCGTATACGGCGGCGACGGTCAAGGCGGCGGTGCCGGGACTCTTGAAGCGCTTCAAGGCGGAAGGGGGGGCGCTTGGGCGCTCGAGCGCCGCTATCATCGGTGCAAACGGCGTCGTCGCCTTTGGCGTTGCCCGCACCATCGCCCCAGAGGTGGCGCGTCTCATCCTCATCGGGCGAGACGAAGCGCGTTTAGAACGCAGTGCTAAAACGTTGCGCCGCAAATACTCCGGTACACAGATTGAGATAAGCACCGACGTTGCCGCGTGCGAAACGGCTGACCTCATCTTCACCGCGACCTCTGATCCTGCGCCCGTCCTGTTCGCTCACCACGTCAAACCCGGCGCTTGGATTTTCGACCTCGGGCGTCCTGCCGACGTGGACGAGAGCGTCCGTGAGGTTCCCGGCGTCCACCTCATCCCCGGCGGCGTGGTGCGCCCGCCCGGTGCGATGCGCAGCCACCTCGACTTGCACTTTGGCGATGGTATGGTGCCCGCGTGCATGGCAGAGACGATGATCATGAGCGCGACGCGGGCGTTTCACCGCAAGTCGTTAGGTGGCGCGACGAAGAGCGCCGATATCGAGTTCTATCTGCACGAGGGAGCGCGGCTCGGCTTCGAGATCGTGACCCGCGATGCGCGCGTCGCCAACCCCAAGGAACTCGCATGAGCGTTTCATTCCACATGCAGGGCGAGTTGGAGAATTTAGAAGTGGAGACCTCTCTCTTGTGGGAGGCGGGCTGTCTCGGGATCGCTCAAGAGGGTGATGAGGTGGTGGCGTACTTCGCTGAAGCGGTCGCCCTGCCCCTACAAGGCACCTGGCAAGAGGTTGAAGAGACGGATTACTTAGCGGCGTATTACGCAGAGCTTGAACCTGTTTATTTAGGGCACCTCATCGTCGCGCCGACGCACTGTGAAATCCCAACGGATGAAACGCGCCGCGTCCTCTGGCTCGACCCCGGCATGGCGTTCGGCACGGGGCACCACGCGACGACGCACCTTGCGTTGGCTGCGCTCGAGACCTTTCGACTAAAAAATAAACGAGTTCTGGATGTAGGCGCAGGCTCGGGCATTTTAACGATTGCCGCTGACCTCTTAGGCGCAGCCGAAGCCGTCGGAATTGACATTGACCCCTTGACCTTACCCGTGGCAGAAGAAAACCGCGCCCTCAATCATTCGAAGGCGACCTTTAGGCTCGGTACGTTCGACGACACCGTATCTGAAGGCTTTGATATTGTCACCGCGAACCTCTTTGCCGAACTGCACGTAGACTTTGCTAGCGCGTACTGCCGCGCCTTGCGTCCGGGCGGCTGGCTCTTGGCGACGGGGATTCTGGATGAGCGCTTAGAAATGGCGAAAGGGGCGCTCGAGGCTCACCTCACGGTTCATTCAGTCGAACATAAAGAGGAGTGGGCGCTTATCTTGGCTCAGAGGGAGCGCGACTCGTGAGGGTCCACAAATGAGAATTTATCGTGTCTTTCTGAAGGATTTAGAGGCGGGTGAGCGGACGCTCTCGGGCGCGGAGGCGCATCATCTCGCGCAAGTTTTGCGGGTTAAACCAGGGGCGAAGGTGAAAGCGTTCGACGGTTTAGGGTTAGAAGCTGCGGGCGAAGTGCAAGAGGTGGACGAACTGAGCGTCACACTCCGCTTAGAATTACCCAAACCGAGCGACGTAGAAGCCGCCCTCAAGCTCACCCTCGCCGTACCCCTCCTTAAAGGCGACAAATTCTCCGAAGTCGTGCGGCGCGGCACCGAACTCGGCGCGGTGCGCTTCATCCCCGTTTTGACTGCCCGCTGCGACGTCAAAGTCCTTTCTGATAACAAGCTGACGCGCTACCGCCGCGTCGCGAAAGAGGCCGCCAAGCAGTCGGGGCGGAGCGTCGTGCCGGAGGTGGAGGCGCTTTGCAAGTTGTCCAAGTTGGACTTGGGACCTCTCACACTCATCGCGCATCCTTTCGCCTCCGCAACCCTGCAAGAGGTCCTGAAGTCAGACGCAGGCTCGGATGCAGAAGAGGTCACGCTCATCACCGGACCCGAAGGGGGATTGAGCGAGCACGAGGTTGAATTTCTGATCGAAAAGGGTGCTAAGGGTGTCACCTTGGGCGCGCGCATTCTCCGCGCCGAAACTGCGCCCATTGCGCTCACGGCTGCGCTCTTGCTCCCGGAGGCGCTATAATACGGATTCCGGTTGATTACTGCATAAACTCCTGTGGAGTTGATTCCGTACTCACCGGAACCCGTCGCTATTTCTACTCGCTCTGCTCGGGATTAAATGCGCTACAAAGTAGCGCACTTAACCGGAAAGGGGACAACCTCTTCATCCTCGCTGAAAACCTCACAGAACAACCTCTTTCATAGACGCCACACACGCTCTTTAGACTCAGCCCGTATGATTGAGGCGACATGAAACGACTTACCCTGCCGATACTCGCACTTCTGCTCCTCAGCGCTTGTACCTATACCTACATCCCGCCTGTTCCCGAGGCGCGCACTAGAGAGAAAGTCTTTGACCTCAGCAGCCCGACAGGGCTGACGAGGGAAGGGGAGAGGCTCAAATTGGATTTCGTAGTGGGCGAGGTACCTGGAGCGGACTGGTTGGCGGTACAGTGGTTCGCCCCGAACAACGATCAAGTTGCCTCGGACTCGGTGTGGATAGAGCCGGAATACGAGAGGGGTACGGGTACGCTCTTCTCGCCCGAGCGCGTGACGCTTCGCCCCGGCACGTGGCGAGCGGTGCTCTCCTTTCAGGGGCGCATCGTGCGGCAGTTCGCCACCACAATTGAATGAGGCTATCGAATAAAACAGGGGCGGGTTCCGAACCCGCCCCTGCATCCTCTATGTTTGTAAACAGCGCTGTTCCGTAGAGGGATTCATGAATCCCCCTTCGCTTACGCCGCGCTCGGCTTTCTGTTCACCTTAGGTTTACGCTGGCGCTTTTTGAACCACGCCACCATCGGGGCGAGGATGAAGATGCTCGAGTACGTCCCGAAGCCGATACCCACTAAGAGGGTGATGCTAAAGTCGCGCAGCACGCTGCCGCCGAAGAAGAGGAGCGCCAACACGGGCAGGAGCGTCGTACCGGACGTGACCACCGTGCGCGACAACGTCTGGCTCACCGAGAGGTCCACGATGTCATTGTACGAACGCCCGCGCACCTTGCGCAAATTCTCGCGAATCCTGTCCGCGATGATGATCGAGTCGTTCAAGGAGTAACCGACGACGAATAGGAGCGCCGCCAAAACAGGCACGCCGAACTCCGCGCCGATGAGGTCTAAAAAGCCCATCACGATGCCGACGTCATGAATGGACGCCAGAATCGCGGCGACTGCGACGATCCAGTTGGGCCAAAAGCGCAGCCCAACGTAGAGCAGAATCAGCCCTAAAGAGACGAGCACCGCCAAGACCGCGCCGTTGCGCAGGTCTTCACCTACCGAGGGTCCGACGAAGTCCGCTTGTAAGAGTTCCGCGTTCAGCCGATCCGCTAAGAGGTTAGGAAACTCCCCTCTCGCGCCGCTGTCCTCGCCGATACCGATGCGCACCGAGAGGAGCTTGTTCGCGCCCGCCGCTTCTCCTTCAGCATTGTCCGTACCCGCTGCTGCTGCGGCGTCCGTGCTGATTGTCGTGTCTTGCACCTCTTGCACCGTTGCCGAGCCGCCGTCCACGCCGGGTAAGCCGAGTTCGCTGATGGCGGTGCGCACCTCGTCAATCGTCGTCTCTTCAGAGACGCTGTAGAGCGCACTCGTGCCGCCCGTAAAGTCCGTCGAGAGATTTAAGGGGCTTACAATCACGATGAGGAGCGCTAAGAGCGCGAGCCCGCCCGAGATGCTCATCACCACAGGCGCACGCCCAACGAATTTGAGGTTATCGAAGTAGAACCCTTTCGGCATAAACGGCTTCTTGAAGCGCACCGTGAGTACGTCGAGCAGAAAAGGCACGACGACGGTGTTGACAAACACCGCCGCGACGATACCGATCGCCAGCGTGATGGCGAAGCCGCGCACCGGACCCGAGGTATACTGGTACAGCGCCGCCGCCGCCAAGAGCGTCGTGACGTTCGCGTCGATGATCGCCGAGAGCGAGTTGCCGAAGCCGCCCCGCATGGCGAGGCGCAAGCTCTTGCCTTCGCGCAGCTCCTCTTTGATGCGCTCGAACGAGATGACGTTGCCGTCTACCGCCGCGCCGATGGTCAGGACGAGACCCGCCAAACCGGGCAGCGTGAGCGCCGCGCCGAGACCGGACAAGATGCCGAAGATGAGCAGCAACACGTAGATGAGACCGACGGTCAAGACGCCCCCGAACAGCGGACCGTAGTAGAGAATCACAGCGGCGACAACCGCGATGCCGCCGATGATGGCGGCGGTCGTGCCCGCCGCAACCGAGTCTTGACCCAGTGTTGGACCGATGGCGCGAATCTCTTCGATGTTGAGCGAGATGGGGAGGCTACCTGAGCGGAGAACGAGAGCTAAGTCGGAGGCTTCCTCGAGCGTGAACTGCCCCTCGATCTGCCCACTCTCTGCGATGCGCCCGTTGATATTCGGCGCGGTGATGACGTTGCCGTCCAAGACAACCGCCATGCGCTGACCCAAGTTGCTGCCCGTAAATTGCCCGAACGCAGGCGCGTCAGCTCCGCGAATTTGGAAGGTCACGATGGGCTGTCCGAACTGGTCATACGCGACTTGCGCGCCGCGCAGCACCTCACCCGTGAAGGCGGGCGGTTGCAGTTTATCGGGCGTCAAAGGCTCGCTCGCGCCCGGTCTGACGAGGCGGAACTCCAAAATCGCTTGCTGCCCGATGAGGTCTTGCGCACGGCTCTGCTCCTCGGCGGTCAAGCCGGGAAGCTCCACGACGATGCGGTTGTCACCTGAGGTCTGGATGACGGGCTCCGCCACGCCGAATTCATTGACGCGGTTTTCAATCACGCGCCGCGCGGCTTGCAAATCTTCGGGGACGGGGTTGGGGTCGTCGGACTGTAACACGACGCGGAGTCCGCCCTGCAAGTCTAAGCCGAGCTTGAGCGAGGCGTCCTCTGCCCACGGCTGCCACATGTATAAAATGGCGGCTAAGAGCACGCCAAGGACGAGGATGCCCGTGAATGAGCGTTGATTCATGTACTTACTCCTGAATTGTTTGGTTAAAAGGGTTTGAGTTTCGAGGTTGGGTGAATAGGCTATTAGCCGTTAGGTCTTAGCTTTTATCCCCCCTCGAGCCTCAGCTTCCCAAACACTAAAAAGGTGCGCCTTTGCGCGGTACTCGCCCAGAACGTCGAAGAGATAAAATAAGCCGCGAAAACTGTGGCGGTGACGCTCGAGATAAGCGGGGGTAAGAGCTGAAAGCTACTTTTACCGACTCTTGGCAGCGTGAGACGCTGCGCAGGTTCCGCCACCATCGGTACGGGGGCGCTCATGCCCGAGGACTCGTCGCCGCTGGGTAGGCTCCAAGGTTGTACGGGGAGCGGCAAGGCGAGAACTAAAATGGTCAAGAAAAATAGGCGGAGCGTCACAGTTTTTTATGCTAACACTTGCAGTGCTAGGTTGGGGCGTGAAGTTTTTCATCCGCGATTACGTTTGGTTTACGTTTCTCGTCCTATGACCTCGAGGGTTGGAAAGCTTGCGATATAGCGGTTGACGTCCAACGTAAGTAAGCGGTCTGCCGCGTGAAGCGCGTGAGCACCAACGATGAAATCTGCAAGTAGACGTTTAGGCTGCCCGGCTTTACCTCTTCTGCGGCGCTGCGCGTACGCCGCAAACGCCTCGCCTACGTCTCGCCATACTGCCTCATTCAAAACGTAATGCACTTGGATATCTGCGTCGTCTAAAAATTTCTGGACGAAGGGCGTGCTCGCTCCCGGATATGCCAAGAGTTCGCAGTATACAGCCGCGCAGATGACGAGTCCGCCTCGCTGCTGCGCAGCGAAGAGGGACGCTGCGACGCCTGCCGAGGCGGGTTCTTGTGACCAGAGGGCGCTGATGATGTTCGTGTCGATAGCTGTAAGCACCTGTTCTTAGACACCTACTCGCGTAAGTCGCTCAGCCAAGCGCCCACCTCTTCTTCAGTTTCAAGGCTGCCTAATGCACCTGCATAGGCCGCAAAGGGATTTGCTTCGCCCCTGTAAGGTTTGAGCACCGTGAGACCGTTCTCAACCTCAAAGGTAACTTTATCGCCCTGTTTGAGCCCGAGGCGTTGGCGCACCTCTTGAGGAATCGTTATCTGTCCTTTGCTCGTTATGGTGGCAGTGTTCTTCATCCTTACCTCACTTCTGTAAAGTAAGGATAACATAATTTTAGGCTCGAGCAGCCTAACAGCGCAGGTCCTGGCTTTCTAGATGAGGCTCTATTCAAGTGAGGTCCGCGCGTCGTCGTTACGCCAAACCCAATAACTATATGCAACGACGCCCGCCGCACCAAGGAGTAGACCTACAGTGCCCCACATTAAAGCAGCCTCGCCCTCTGCGAAAAGCCCAATTAGAATAAAAGCAACGCCGCTTGTTGCGAAAACCCAACCGCCCGCCCGCTGCGTCTTGTACCACGCCTTTTCACTCTTATAAAGCCAGGGCAACCGCACCCCTACAAGATGGTTCGGCGCGAGTTTAGGCATAAGGTTGCCGACGCCTACTAAAATGATACCCAAGCCGAGCGCACCGACATTAGAAAGGGACACGGCTACGCCTAAATAGTTCATCACAGTGCCGACATGGATGATCGTCAAACCGAGAACTAAAACCTGAGCGATAGCGGGAAGAACTCGAGCATTTCTCGAAGACTTCTCGTCTGCTGATGAGAAGACTTTCGTCACATAACTCACCAGCGCGAGAAAGGGGAGTATCCCCAGCGCCTCGAGCTTCGTTCCGTATCTAGTAGGCTCACCGTCAAGCCCCCAATGGACAGGGAGCGGTCCCTCCAAATTGAGCCAGCCGACAATCGATGCTGTGAGCATCGCTATAAAGCTCATAGCGACGAGCCAGTTATGTTTGGGCCAAGTCATCCGCTTCCTCCTTGCCGACGCCTAAGAGGTCTAGTAGCCCCTCCAACACCTCTTGAAACACAGTCGCGTTGAGCCTATAGAGAATCGTTGTGCCGCGCCGCTCCGTCTCGACTAAGTCGGCGGCTTTGAGCACGGCGAAGTGACCCGAAAGGGTGCTCTTGCTCAGCGGAAAGAGCGCCGCGAGTTCACCCGCGCTCCGCTCGCCCTTGCGAAGCTCCTTCAAGATATGGCGGCGCGTGGGGTCAGCGAGCGCTTTGAAAGCGTCGTTCATGGGAGTGTTTTGACGAAGCTCGAGATAGCCCCTACCAACCCATCCGTAAGCGGTAGGTCGGGATTCGCATACGTCGCTAAGTTCAGCGCGCGGTTTGCAGGTGCATCTTTCAAAACGTGATTCATCCCTTCTAAAATGGCGAGTTCGGCGTTGGGCTTGGCGGCGCTCAGCAGTTCGGCATCTTTGGCGCGCACCTGTATATCTGTTGTGCCCTGGATAATTAGGACAGGCATCTCGAGCCTCGCTACCTCTTCCGCCGGGTCATACTGAAACCAACTGATGAGATAGGGCTGCAAGCTAGGGCGAAAGAGGGCGTTACCGATGGCAGGCATAGCAGCGATACCTGCCGGTAGCGGCTGGACCGTTTCGCCCTCTTCTAACGAGGTGATGACCTCTTTACTCTCCTCTAAAAGAGGTTGGGGAAGTTGGGCACTCAGTTGCCGCACGAGCGTGTCCGCCGCCGGTTCGCCTGCGCCCGCGAGCGAGATGAAGCCGTCCGCGCCCGCACGTTGCGCCGCCATCATGCCGATGAGTGAGCCTTCGGAGTGACCCAGCATAACGATGTCGGAGAAGCGCTCATCGCTTTGTAAGAGGTTGAGCCACGCTGCCGCGTCGTCAATGTACGTGTCAAAACGTAAGTTAGCTTCGTTCGGAGTTGCGCCTGCGCTCTCGCCGCTGCCTCGTTTGTCAATACGCAAGCTCGCGATTCCTTCCTCCGCCAACGCTTCCGCTAACAGCTTGAGGCTGTCGTTTTTACCAGGTAGCTGCGCGGAGTTACCGTCTCTATCGGTGGGACCTGAGCCAGGATGGATGAGGACGACGGGGTAGGGTTCGGAGGTGTTGGGCAGCTCGAGCGTCCCATAAAGTGTGCCAGTCATCGTCTCTAACCTGACCTCTTCAGATGAGGCGAATACGGAACCCAAACTCAGTAAAAAGAAGAAAACGAGTTGTTTCACAGTTCATCCTTTCAGCGCGTTTTTGTTTGTTATTTCGCCAATTAACAAAATAGTAGCGTAATTCAAGAGGTAAAGCAAGTGGCGAGCGTTTCTCCCGCTCATTTGCTGGCTATAATGGCGCATGTTGAAAGATGAGCAAGGTGCTGAGTCTCGAGACGAGCTGCTGTGACCGTAGGCGACGTTATCGCCTTGCTCAAAGCGGCGGTGTCAGGAATGCCAAAAGAAGGACCGCTAGACGGTTCGAACGATACGCTTAAAGTCGGGGATGAGAGCGCAGAGGTTACGGGAATCGTCATAACCTTTCTAGCCACAGCGGAGGTTATTGAGAGGGCGGCAGCGTTAGGCGCGAACCTCATCATTACGCATGAGCCTACGTTTTATCATCACGACGACAGCCCAACAACCTTTCCGAAGGACGCCATTATTCAGCAGAAGAGGGAGAGGCTCGAGGCTCACAACATCGCTATCTTCCGCTACCACGACTACTGGCACATACACGAGCCCGATGGAATTTATACGGGTGTTATCCGTCAGATGGGCTGGCAGGACTTTTTAGAGAAATGCGAAGATAAAACGCCACCGTCTGTTAGTTCAGACCCATCAGGCTGACGCAGTATTTTAGAAGGAAGCGCACAGCACGTTTTTGTGTTGCCGCCGACGTCACTTAGAGAGGTCGTGAGCCAAGTTGAGCGGGCGTTCGGTGTAGATACCGTTCAAGTCGTCGGCAAAGAAGAAACGCTGCACGAGCGTGTCGGGCTCTTCGTCGGGTCGCCGGGACTTTACTTTCAACTGCCTTCGGTGAGGGAGGACAGGCTCGACTTGCTCATCTGCGGTGAGGTTGACGAGTGGGCGCTAACCGAGTACGTGCGCGACGCGCAAACTTATGGACGTAAGCTGGGGCTTATCATCGTCGGGCATCAACCCTCAGAAGAGGCGGGGATGACATATTTGGCGGAGTGGTTAGAGCCCAAGCTCCCGAAAGTTCCTATTACTCATATTTCAAGTGGCTATCCGCTGAAGACTGCCTAAACCTTCAAGCGCACCTCTCGCACACGCCGAAGCGAGATTTGATGCGTTTTTGAATGGTCGAGTGACGCGGAATTTAAGGCTCGAGGTCGTCACCTCTTCAGCGGTCTCTACGCGGCGTTTTCACAAGCATCTGACAAAGACCATACAGAGCCACTTTAGACTGCCGAGGAGACCTCATGGACAAAGCCTCCGCTTCGCCCGCTACTAAACCATCCGCCACACCGCCCGCTGCTCACGACATCCCCTTTTCCGAGGCGCTCCGCGTGTGGATCAAGGTTGCGCTCAACTCCTTCGGCGGTCCGGCGGGGCAGATTGCGGTGATGCACAAACTCCTTGTGGAAGAGAAGCGTTGGATCAGCGAGACGCGCTTTTTGCACGCGATGAACTACTGTATGCTCCTGCCCGGTCCCGAAGCGCAGCAGCTTGCGACGTATATCGGCTGGCTGCTTCATAAGACGAAGGGCGGACTCGTGGCGGGGTCGCTCTTTATCTTGCCGGGCTTCCTCTCGATTCTTGCGCTGAGTATTGTCTATGCGCTTTATAGCGGCTCGAGCTTCGTCGAAGCCCTCTTTTTTGGGCTCAAAGCGGCGGTATTAGCGCTCGTTGCCGAAGCGGTCATCCGTATCGGCAAGCGCGTGATTAAAAACTGGGCGATGCTCCTCATCGCCGCACTCGCGTTCGTCGCGATTTTCTTTTTCACTCTGCCTTTTCCGCTTATCGTATTCGTTGCGGGTCTCATCGGCTTCTTAGGCGGAAAGTTTGCGCCTGACCTCTTCTACGTCGTCAAGGGACGAGAGGTCGGCGAAGACGATGAAGCGGGCTTTGTCATCACGGACGCCGTCGCCTCTCACACTGCGCCGTCTGCGTCTTACGCGCTTAAAACGAGTGCGATTTGGCTCTCTATCTGGCTGGCTCCTTTAGCGCTCATTATCTTGACGCTCGGCGCGGGCAACGTCTTTTCGCAGATCGCCCTCTTCTTCTCCCAAGCTGCCGTCGTGACCTTTGGCGGGGCGTATTCGGTGCTCGCCTTTATCGCGCAGCAAGCGGTGGAGGTCTACGGCTGGCTGAGACCTGGCGAGATGTTAGACGGGCTCGGCATGGCGGAGACCACGCCGGGACCGCTCGTACAGGTCACGCAGTTCGTCGGCTTTATGGGTGCGTATCGGCAGGGCGGTTTGGAGCCTATCACGGCGGGCGTTTTAGGCTCGGTGCTCACCACTTGGATGACGTTTGCGCCCTGCTTCTTCTTCATCTTTTTGGGTGCGCCCTTCATTGAGTACCTGCGCGGTAATAAATCGCTCACAGCGGCGCTCTCGGCGATCACGGCAGCGGTGGTGGGTGTCATTCTCAACTTGGCGGTCTGGTTCGGGGTTCATGCGGTGTTTTCTAACGTGACCGACGTTTACTTTGGTCCGCTCCGGCTGCTCGTGCCTGATTGGGTGACGCTTAGCTGGATGGCGCTCACGATTGCGGTAGGTGCGTTTGTGGCGCTCTTTCGCTTCAAGGTGGGCATGATTCCTACCCTGGCGGTGAGCGCGGGGGTAGGTTTGCTCTACCGCTTGGTATTCGTCGGCTAAAAGCTCCTCACGGCTGCTGCGGCTTGCGGATGGGTAGATAGGTCGGGTTCCACATGCGTTTCGAGATGAAGGTGTGGGGGTCTTCCTCGAGGTTAAACTCGGTATCACTTGCTTCCGCAACCGCCCGCACCACCTCTGCCGCTACACGCTCGCTCACGCCGCGCAAGTCGCCGATGCCGGGGTAGACGAGCCCCCTCTCCAGACGCTCCGCCGAAACTTGCTCGGACAACGCCCGCGCCGCCACGTTCAAGATGTCAGCCGTGACGCGCTTTGCGCCACTTAGCATCAATCCCAAACCCAAGCCGGGAAAGATAAAAGCGTTGTTGCCCTGCCCGACGCCGTAAGTTTGACCGTTGTAGTCCACGTCATCGAAGGGGCTGCCCGTCGCGAGCGTCACGCGCCCGTTTGTCCAGCGGATGAGGTCTTCGGGTTTGGCTTCGGTATGGCTCGTAGGGTTCGAGAGCGGGAAGATGATGGGGTGCTCGGTGTTAGCGCACACCGCCTTAGTGACCTCTTCGCCGAACGCGCCCGCTTGACCTGAAAAGCCTAAGAGCGTGGTGATATTGGCGTTTTGGACCACCTCGAGCAAACTCGGGTCATCCCCCGCGATGTGCCAGCCCTCTAAGCGGCTCGGGTCTTGCGCCAGACTCGCCTTGTAGGATTCCAAGCCTCGGCGGTCATTGAGAATGAGCCCGAAGGGGTCCATCATGAAGATTTTGGCTTTGGCGTCGGCGGCGCTCAGCCCTTCGTTTTTAAGCGCCGCGAAGAGCTGCCGCGCCACGCCAACGCCCGCTGCTCCTGCCCCGAAGATCAGAAACGTTTCGTCTTTAAGGGTATGCCCGTGTCGCTTCGTGGCGGCGAGGAGTCCGGCGAGCACTACCGCGCCCGTCCCTTGAATGTCGTCGTTGAAGGAGGGGAGCGTCTCTTTATGCTGCGCCAAAACCTCGAAGGCTTTGTCGCGGCTGAAGTCCTCCCACTGCAAGAGCACGCCCGGATGATGCCGCGTGAGCGCCTTCACAAAGGTGTTGATAAAGTTGTAGTAGGCGCTCCCCGTGAGCCTCGGGTGGCGTGCGCCTAGATACATAGGGTCTTCCAACAACTCCTCGTGGTTCGTGCCGACGTCGAGCTGCACCGGCAAGCAGAGCGCCGGGTCTACGCCCGCCGCCGCCGTATAGAGCGAGAGCTTGCCGATGCAGATTGCCATGCCGCCGAAACCCTGGTCGCCGATGCCCAAAATACCCTCGGCGTCCGTAGCGACGATGAGCCTGACGCGGGGATAGGGCGTGTTTTGCAAGAGGTTGTCGATACGGTCGATATTTTTTGTGCTGACGACGAGCCCGCGCGGAAAGCGGTAGATGCGGCTGAAGTGCGTCGCGGCGAGCGCCACGGTGGGCGTGTAGATGATGGGCATCATCTCCTCTAAGTGCTCGGCTAAGAGCGCGTAAAAGAGCACCTCGCAGCGGTCTTGCAAGAGCCGCAAGTAGATGTACTTGTCGAAATCTTTCTCGAAGTGGCAGTAGTTGTTGTAGGCACGCTGAACCTGCTCCTCTAGGCTCGAGACGTGCGCAGGCAAAATGCCCCAGAGGTTAAAGGCGTCGCGCTCTTCGGCGGTGAAGGCGGTGCTCTTATTTAGTAAGGGTAAACGGGTGAGCATCAGACCGGGGAGGTCGGTTTCTAAGTAGGGGTTGCCGCTCGCGTCGCGTTTGTACACATATTGCTTCATTAAGTCTCCTTTTTTGCCTTGTTTCGCTCTAATTTATCCCGGCGAGGCGCTTTGCGGAAGACCTAAATGTCTATTGCGGTGATTTTTTGTTTTTCTGTGTCTCGAGCGATTGTGTGTTATAGGTTGCCCGAACTATCTGTAGATTGGAAGCGAACATGGGTGTCAAAAATTACTTAATTGAAGGCGTTTCCGGTACCGGCAAAACCTCGGTCTGCGACGAGCTAAGGCGGCGCGGCTACTACGCCATTCATGGCGATAGGGACTTGGCCTATCAAGGCGATCCAAAAACTGGTGAGCCTCTGGACGGCTTTGCCCACGAGCATCATATCTGGAATGTCGATAAGGTCAGCGCTTTGGTGGCCGACCAGAGCCATGCGGTATCGTTCTTTTGCGGCGGTTCCAGGAATTTCGACCGTTTCATCGATCTATTTGATGGCGTTTTTGTTCTCGAGGTCGATCTGGATACGTTGAACCGGCGTCTTGCCGTCCGAGCTAAAGACGAGTGGGGCGGACGAGTAAGCGAACGGGAATTCATTGCGCGATTACATGCGACTAAAGAAGACATTCCGAAGAACGCAATCACAATCGACGCCACGGCATCAATCTCACGTGTTGTCGACGCAATTCTTGAGCAATGGTGACTTGTCCCTTGCTGGTGATAGTGGCGGTGTGCTTCATCCTCACTCCTGTTCAGTAAGGTAAGGGTGGAATAATGACAGTTATCGAGCAGCTTGGGGAAATGCGTTTTGGTTTCGTGAATGGCAATGGAGATGCTCATAGCATCAGCATAAACTAAGCGGGAGATCGAAATATGATGGTGATATGGAAGAAAGGATTTTTGGCTCGAGAGGTACTCTTTGTTTCGTTGAGCGCAACTATTCGCCCCCAAATTTTTTAAGTCGAATACTCATGACATAATTTGTAGGGAGAAAAGCGTGGCAAAACGTTACCCAGCGATTGAACCTTTTGCCTCGGGTATGCTCAAAGTTGGGGATGGCCATGAGCTTTATTGGGAAGAGATCGGCAACCCTGAAGGAACCCCTGCTGTTTATCTACATGGTGGACCTGGTAGCGGTTGTAGCCTTGGCTCACGCCGTAACTTTGACCCTACCGCTTACCGCGCCGTACTATTTGATCAACGAGACTGTGGGCGTAGTCGCCCCCTTGCTTCTAAACCTGATGCTGATTTGAGTACCAATACCACTCATCATCTCATCGCTGATATTGAAGCCCTACGTCAACATCTCGGTATCGAACGTTGGGTTGTTGTGGGTGGTTCATGGGGTGTTACGGTGGGGTTAGTGTACGCACAACGCTATCCCGAACGGGTAAGGGCTATGGTGCTTGGCGCTGTAACCGCTGGAACACGCCGCGAAATAGCTTGGATCACCCGCGATATGGGCAGAATTTTTCCGCGTGAATGGGAACGTTTTGCTGCGCTTGTTCCTGAAGCTGAGCGTAGCGGCGACTTATCTGCTGCCTATGCGCGGCTCTTAGCTAGCCCTGATCCAGAGGTGCGTGAACGCGCAGCACTCGAGTGGTGTCGGTGGGAAGATATCCACGTCTCTCTAATGCCAGATAGGGAACCAAACCCACGCTACCGAGACCCGCAGTTTCGTCTCATTTTTGCTCGCCTCGTAACACACTATTGGAGCCATGGTTGCTTTTTGACAGACGCCGAAGTGATGGTCGGAATGCACCGTTTAGAAAATATTCCCGCAGTACTTATCCACGGACGTTGGGATATTTCTGGTCCTCTGGATATAGCTTGGGCTTTGCACCGTACTTGGTCAAAGAGCAAATTGCATATCTTAGATAATGCGGGACACGGAGGAATCGGCTTTCCTGAAGCGATGACGGCAGCGTTGGATAAATTTCGTGATGCTCCCTAAGCTATGGTTGTTAAGAGGTGCATCTATAACCAAAGAAAAAAGCGTTGAGCGATTCATGGTCAATATCTATCTTCCGTGAAGCGCTCAACGCCCTCATTATAGGGTAATAAAAAGCCCTATCTAAAGCTCTCTACCAACCTCTATACCGGCACCTCCACCATCTCATACGCCTCAATCACATCCCCCTCTTGCACATTCTCATAGTTCTGCAAGTTGATTCCGCACTCAAAGCCGTTACCGACTTCGCGCACGTCGTCTTTGAAGCGGCGAAGCTGCGCAACCGAGCCCTTGTAGACCTCGCGTCCGCCGCGAATGAGCCGCGCTTTCGCCCCGCGACGAATCGTACCGTCGGTGACGTAAGAGCCGGCGATGTTACCGGAGCGCGGTACGCGGATGACTTGACGCACTTCGGCGTGACCCGTGACCTGCTCTTCGAACTCGGGCTCGATCTGACCGCGAATCATCCGCTCGACCTCTTCGATGAGCTGATAGATGATCTTGTACGTCTTGAGCGTGACGCCTTGGCGCTCGGCGGCTTTTTTGACGCTGCCTGCCGGGTTGACGCCGAAGCTCATCACGGTGGCGTCCGCTGTGCCCGCTAAGAGCAAGTCGCTCTCGGTGGGTGCGCCGACTTCAGCGAGCATGATCTCCACGTCCACCTCGTCGGTCTTTTCGGCTTCTTTGGCGATGACGCCTTTGATGGCTTCAAGTGATCCCTGCGTGTCCGCTCGCAAGATGAGGTTGATCGTCGTGACTTTCGGCTTGCCGAAGAGGTCCGCTAGCGTCACGCCCTTCATGCCGATGCGTTCGCGCTCCTCCTCTTCGCGGGCTTGGGTCCGCTCCGAGACGAGTTGCTTGGCGGTGGCTTCGTCGGCTACCGCTACGACTTTGTCGCCCGCTTGCGGCTGGTTGCTAAAGCCTAAAATCTGCACCGGGAAAGACGGTCCGGCTTCCTTGATGCGCTCGCCCGAGGGGTCAGTCATGGCGCGAATTTTCGCCCACGCCTCGCCCGAGACGATGTAGTCGGTCACGTGAAGCGTGCCTTTTTGCACCAATATGGTGGCTAAGACGCCCGCGCGTTTGTCCAGAATGGACTCGATAACGACGCCCTCGGCTTCGCCATCTCGAGGCGCACGGAAGTCCTCTAGCTCCGCGACGAGCGAAATCATCTCCAAGAGGTTGTCGATACCTTCGCCCGTCTGAGCGCTGATCGGTACGACGATGGTGTCGCCGCCGAAGTCCTCGGGGACGAGTTCGTACTGCATCAAGTCCTGCTTGACCTTGTCGGGGTTCGCTTGGGGCAGGTCGATTTTGTTGACGGCGACGATGATAGGGACGCCCGCCGCTTTCGCGTGGGCGATGGCTTCGCGGGTCTGCGGCATAATCGAGTCGTCTGCCGCGACGACAATGATCACAATGTCCGTGGCGGACGCGCCACGCTGCCGAATCGTCGTGAAAGCCTCGTGACCGGGGGTGTCTAAAAAGGTGATGGGGCCGCCCGGCGTTTCAGCCTGGTACGCGCCGATGTGCTGCGTGATGCCGCCCGCTTCGCCTTCGGCGACTTTCGCTTTGCGGATGTAGTCTAAGAGGCTCGTCTTGCCGTGGTCGACGTGCCCCATGACGGTGACGACAGGAGCGCGGGAGGGTGCACCGGGGTCCGCCTCGGGCTTGACCTCTTCCAGTTCTTCGCCCGCTTCGGCTTCGTTGGCGTTCTCAACAGCAGCTTCCGCCTCGGGTGCGCCGCCCTCTTCTTCGACCAACTGGCGTACGGTATCGGCGATGTCGCCCTCCAAGGTGCTCGAGTGCGACTTGTATTCCACCCCCATCGAGTCGAGGATATCGAGCATATCCTTGGTTTCTAGGTTTAAGTCTTTGGCAAGTTGATAAATTCGTACTTTTTCAGGCATCTATTCCTCCATTGCAAGCAGGTTTCTTCAAAAAGCTACGCGCAATCATCTGGTCACGAACGCTCTCACATTTCAAGTCAATGCTTGGCTCACACGCTGAGAGATGATGTCTGCGTAATTTACACCTAGTTATCATAATCCTCTTCATTGTAGAACTTCCTGTTTCGGTTGCCCTTTGGCGTGCTCGAGAAGCTCCTCATGCAACCGCTCGGTCTGTCCGCGAAAAAAGCGCTTGAGTTTCTTCACGCGCCAGCACTCGGGATTGTCCGCACAGACCCACGCGCCGCGCCCGTCGCTCTTGCGGTTACGTTCTAAGTAAGCCGTGTCGAGCTGCCAACCCTCAGCCTCACTTTTATGGAAGCGGACCAAATCGCCCTGTGGACGCTCGCGCCGACACGCCACACAGCGGCGCATCGGCACGTGTTTGGCGCGGCTCATCCTCTGCTCGTCTCCTCCTGGGCTTCGGGTTCTGTTGCCGCCTCTATCGTCGCCTCGACCTCTTCGCTCGCTTCTACTGCTGCCTCGACCTCTTTGCTCTCCTCTTCGGGCTCAGGTGAGGCGCTAAAGAGGGCGTCGAAAGCGGCGCGTTTCGAGTCGGTCGTGACCGCAGGCACGTCCTCGCCTCGTTCGGCGGCGGCTTGCATCGCGGCGTCAAGGTCAGACACCGTCTCCGAAGCGACGAGGTCGATTTTGAAACCCGTCAGTTTCGCCGCTAGGCGCACGTTCTGCCCGCCCTTACCGATGGCGAGGGAAAGCTGATCGTTGCCGACCAACACCTTCGCCTCGCCCTTTTCGGTGTCCACGTCGATGGTGCCTACCTTTGCGGGGGAGAGGGCGTTGCGGATAAATTCGCGTGGACTCGGGTCCCAGAGGATGATGTCCACGCGCTCGCGCTGTAACTCTGCTGTGACGGCTTGGATACGCGAGCCCCGGTGCCCGATACACGCCCCGATGGGGTCCACGTTCGAGTTGCGGCTGATGACGGCGACTTTGGAGCGTTGTCCGGCTTCACGGGCGATGGCTTTTAGCTCTACCGTGTCGTCCGTGACCTCGGGAATCTCTTGGCGCATGAGGTACTCCAGGAGTTCGGGGGCGGCTCTCGAGACCAAAATACTCGGTCCCCTGTTCGAAAGCTCGACCTTGACGACGTACACCTTGAGCCGCATCCCGACCATCGTACGCTCGCCGGGAATCTGCTCTTTGGGCGGCATGATGGCTTCGCCGCGTCCTAAATCTACAAAAACGTTGCGCTTGTTGTCCTGGCGCGAGACCACCGCCGTAATCACGTCGCCTGCGCGGTCTTTATACTCGTTAAAAACAATCGCGCGTTCCGCCTCGCGGATTTTTTGCGTGATGACCTGCTTGGTGGTTTGCACCGCGATGCGCGTGAACTTGTCGGGATCTACAGGGAATTCCATCTCCATGCCGACTTCGACGGTAGGATCGAGTTCCCGCGCCTCCTCTAAGCTCATCTCCTGCTCGGCGTCCTCGACCTCTTCGACGACGCGCCGCACGATCAACACCTCGATCTCGCCCGTCTCGGGGTCGACTTGCACCTCAATGGCCTTACCCGGCTCGACGTTGCGCTCGTAAGCCTGCTCTAAAGACTCCTCGAATGAGGCTAAAAGCTGGTCCTTGTCTAAGTTGCGCTCGGTGGCGAGTTGGTTGAGGGCGTCCATAAAATCTTTGTTCATCTTGTACTCCTATTCAGTTGTGTAGCAGGTTACTCCGTAAAGCTTCGCGCACTCAGCCCCTGGGCTAGCGGAACCTCATCTGGTCGTACACGCTCTCAGTGGGAAAAGAACTGATCGGTACACGTTCGAAAGATGATGTCTGCGTGATTCAAACTCAGCGTTCCTCTACCTCTACCTCGGCGTATCGGGCCACTCCGCCAAACGCGCACTGCCGATGTCACGTAGCGCAACCGTGCGCCGCTCCTTACCGACTTCAAAGGTGACGCTCTCACTCGTAACCTCGCGCACTTTACCCTTAAAGGTCTCGTTGCCGACGCGCACCTTCGCGAGCAAGTCGTGAAAGCGGCGGAAGTGCTCGGGGCTCTTTAAGGGGCGTTCGGGTCCGGGTGACTCGACTTCCAACTTGTACTCATTCTCGAAGGGGTCGAGCCTATCGAGTTCTAGGCTAAAGACCTCAGTTGCCAAGCTCACATCCTCCATCGTCACGACTTTTTGATCTAGTCGGTCGATGCGTAAGAGGACATTCCTTTTTTTGCCTTTGCCGCTCACCGTAAGCTCCAAGACTTCGAAGCCTAGAGGCCCCAGCAGTTCTTCTGCTGCTTTGACTAATTCCATGTAACCTCCTAAGCAGCAGGTTCCATCCGTTCAGAAACAGCCTCAGTCAAACAAGCTCTACGTTAGCTTTCACGTTGAAGGGTGATTCCTCTAGGGCGCAACCTCGCTAAAACGAATTCGGTACGCTTTTATCCTAACCATCAAAAAAAGGTGGCGTGCAGCGCACCCACCCATAAGGTAGTCGGGATTTCTCCAAACAGGATTATACGCCCTTTATGGAGAACTTTACAACCTCTTGTGGACGTTTAGGATAGAACCCGCAGGGGTTGAGGTAACGTTTCAGCGCTTACCGATTTCTTGACCTCTTCGCATATACACGAATGCGCTGTCTTCTTTGCAGGTCACAAATCCGAACCTCTTGTAAAGCTCGCTTACGCGGGGGTTGCTCTGTAAGTGCCCGAGGCGACATACTGCGCGTTCGTGGTCTAGTTTTTTAGTGACAGAAGACAGCACGCTCGAGCCGATTCCTCGCCCCTGAAACTCGGGCAGGATGAAAAAGCGGGCGAAGTAGTAGCCGTAGTCTCTCCTTTGCAAGAGATACGTGCCGATTTTCGCGTTTTCCAGGGAGATGATAGTCGGCTTTTCCTGGTGCCATTCTTTTGCATGAAACTCACGCTGCACTGCTTCTTCCCACCCGAAAACCGCTTCGATATACGCCTTCTCAGCGGCTACTTTGAGGTGATATGCCCATTCGTAATCAGCGTCCTCAGCGAGTGAAAAGGCAAGGTGGCGCAAATTGTCTTCGCGGCGTTCAGGCACTGATATAGTCTAGGCGCATGACACCTACCTTTCAACTTATCTTCAGTCCGTTAGCCTCCCGGAGCATCACAAGATGAGCGCCCCTTGCGGCTGAGCGTCGCAGGCTTCGCCGCTACTGCAATAACCTTCGGACCAGCCCGGACTGGCTACGGGCTCTTCTTGCCCATCTTCCGCGAGGAGTTCGGGCTCTCGACGGTGCTCTTGGGACTCATCGCGAGCGGTTTGTACCTGGGTTACTTGCTCGCGCTCTCAGCGGTAGGGCTGCTCGCTTCTCGGGTGGGGCCGCTTCCTCTGATTACGGTAGGGCTCGTGTCGGCGGCGCTCGGCATGGCGCTGGTTGCGTTCGCTCCCAATGCGCCTATGTTAGCAGCGGGGGTGGTGCTGGCGGGCTCGAGCGCAGGCTGGACGTGGGCTCCTTACAACGACGCCACTAAGCAACTCGTCGCCAGGGAGAGGCAGGGGCGCGTGCTCTCGGTGGTCAGTACAGGTACGACGGTAGGCATTTTCATCGCGGGTTTGAGTGCGCTCTTCGTGGGTGCTGATTGGCGCGTCGCTTGGCTCCTATTCGCTGGCGCTGCACTAGCGGCGCTCGTACCCAACGTACTCGCGCTAAGAGGATTGCCGAACCCGTCCAGTGCAGCGGACGCTTCCCAGGTAAACATAACGTGGCGCTGGTTCGCACGAGCTGAAGCCGTACCTCTTTTCATCGTCGCCGCCTCTTTCGGGGTGGTGAGCGCCTTTTACTACTCGTTCGCCGTGGACCTCGTTGTTTTGGCGGGCATCTCGCGTACCTTTGGAGGACCCGTCCTCTACGCTTTTATCGGCGCGGCGGGGTTGAGCGGTCTATTCACTGGCGACGCGGTTTCTCGCTTCGGGGCTAGGTGGGTACTCCTTGCGACGCTCGCCTGTCTAGGCTTAGCCGCCTTTTCTCTAGGTCTCGCGCCCTCCTCTTGGCTTGCTATAGGCGTGTCCGCTTCGCTCTTCGGGGTAGGCGTGATGGTCATGAGTGCACTTCTCTCCATCTGGAGTTCGTCAGTTTTTGCCGCAAGACCGTCGGTTGGCTTTTCCGCCACGCTCTTCGTTTTCGGCGTCGGGCTCACGCTCGGACCCGTGGCGCTGAGTGTGCTTGTGGAGCCCTTGGGCTTAGAGGCAACGTTCCTCGTGTCAGGTGCCATCGCTCTACTCACCGTGTTTGCGCAGCCTAAAGAGGTTGGTTAGCTGCACTTTTAACTGAATAGCACTTCCAAAACATATTGAGACAGAGTGCCGCTTACGGAAGTTTTGGCAACGCCAAAGGTATCACCTCACAACGTGCGTGCTAATTACGGAGTTTTCGCAAGGCGAATTACGAAGTTTTCCGAAGGAAACAGTGTTTTCTACGGTGAGGGTGTTGCTTCGCAAAACTTACGTACACTCAGACCAGATGATACCTGCTATAAAGTTCTCTCTAGCTTGCTAAACTAGACCTCTTGCGAGAGTGGGAGGCGGACGCATGTCCGGCCTTCGCGTTCGCCAAGTGGAACGAGTATGAGTAGAAGCTCTCAGTAGATAGAACAGTGCTTAGCAGTTCCAAGACATACTGAGACGGATGAGCGCAGATATCATCTCAGAACGTGCGTGCTAGACGATACCCTAAACGGTGAGGGTGTCTCAAACCAGATGATACCTGCTAACTTTTGCAAGTCTACTGTAACGATCTGGAGGAAAAGATGATTCGAAAGATAACGGTACTCCTTCTTTTAGGTGCTCTTCTCGGCGCTTGTACGCAAGGTCAAACGGTTCGAGACGCGACGGTCGAGCGTATAGAAGTGGCGATTGTGTCAACTAATCCTGCGAGTGTCCGGATCACGGTGTACGGCTTTCTCTCGAGCGGCTGCGCAACCTTGCACGAAACCGAGCAGCGCCGCGAGGGAGACACGTTTTTCGTGAGCATCACCGAAACGGAGCCCGCGGATCAAACCTGCACGCCTGAAGCGCCGCCCTTTACAGAAGAGGTTGTGCTTGATGGGAAACTCTCGAGCGGCACCTACACAGCCAACGTGAATAGCGTCACGGAAACCTTCACACTTCCCTAACCTGTAAGCCATTCCACTTTACACAACTTACTCAGTTGTGTAGACTATCCCCATGAACGGCTCTACCCAGCGAGCTAACTAGCCTGCGATGCGCTTTTATGGCTCATCGTGCAATCTAACGACCCGCCTTAGTGGTGAGGTCGCTTTTCTTTTAATGATACCGTTTCGGGTTAATTCCTAAAGGAATTAACCCGAGCAGAGCGAGTTGAAAAGACTACGGGTTCCGATAATTTTCACGGAGTACCCCTGAAAGGGACGGAATCAACTCCGAAGGAGTTTATGTAGTAGTTATCGGAATCCGTATGAGATGTGCCTTTTGAGGGACAGAAAAGGATAAACCCATGAACCACCCACAGCCCGTGCTCTTACTCACCCCCGGTCCTACTCCGATTCACCCTCGCGCCGCCGCCGCGCTGTGCTGGCCCATGCTCGGGCACATGGACCCGGAGGTCTTCGCCTACAACGACCGCGTGGTGGAGGATTTGCACGCGCTCTACGGCACGAACGGCGCAGGGTTCACGAGCCTCTTGTCGGGGACGGGCTCGCTCGGGATGGAGGCGGGCTTCGCGAACCTCTTGGAGCCTCGTGACCGCGTCCTCATCGTCTCGAACGGCGTCTTCGGCGAGCGCATGGTGGAGATGGCGTCGCGTTTGGGCGCAGAGGTCGAGACCGTGCGTTTTGCGCCTGGCTGTCCTATCGACTTGGACGCGGTAAGAGAGGCGGCGCGGCGCGTCCAGCCTAAACTTGTCGCCGCCGTTCACGGCGAGACGAGCACAGGGGTGATGAACCCGGTGCCGGAGATCGGCGAAATCGCGTGTGAGGTAGGCGCGCTCTATTCGGTGGACGCGGTGACGACGGTGGGGATGCTCCCCTTCAGCATGTCGGACTGGGGCATCGACTACGCCTATACGGGCTCGCAGAAGTGCCTCTCGGCTCCGCCAGGGCTCGCGCCCGTGGCGTTCAGCGAGCGCGCGTTAGAGGTAATTCGCGCGCGCCAGACGCCCGTGACGACGTGGTACAGCGACGTGGTAGGGATGCTCGGCTACTGGGCGTCGGCGGAGCGGGGCGGACGCAAGTATCACCACACGGTCCCGGTGCAACTCCACTGGGCGACGGGCGAGGCGGTGCGTGCGGCTTTAGAAGAGGGCGCGGAGGCGCGTGCGGCGCGGGTGGAGTGGTTGGGTGAAGCCGTGCTGAGCGCCCTGGAAACAGTCGGTTTTTCCGCCTATATCCCCGAGCCGCACCGCTTACCGACGGTGCTCGCTGTGAACTTGCCTGCAGACCTAGATGACGCGGCGGTGCGCTTGCAACTTCGCAACGACTACCGCATCAGCGTCACAGGTGGTTTAGGTGAAACGGCAGGAAAGATTTGGCGTCTAGGTCTAATGGGGGAGAACGCGCGGGCGGTGCACTACCTCAAACTCATGGAGTCCCTTGCAGAAATAATGGATGCGCCGCACCTAGCCGAAACGTTTGAAGCGTCACTCGTAGTAGGAGCGTAGTGCTCCTTGAGTGACGCTCCGAAGAGGTTGAGGAAGCTCGAGAGGTCCCGAAGAGACAAAGAGAGTAATTCGCTAGGGTCTCGAGCGGTTATCTGCTGCTAAAAAACAGTGCGAAGTAGCAGATAAGTAGACGCGGCGGCTTTAAGCAGTCGTTAGGGTGGCCTCCCCGGTAAGAAAAACCGCCGCATCGGAGGAGTCAGGGCGCTGGGCAGCGCAGAGACTCATGTATGTATATTACTCCACTCACTCCGAAAACACATAAGGCTTGTCTTAATGCTTCAGTTAACAAATTCTCATAAACGCTCACTCCCTGCTGGAAGAGTCGTTAGTTTTACCGTGCTACACAAGCTTTTTTGAATCTTCTTGCAGCGCACTTGTATCCTCGAAAATTAGAATAAAATGACAAAATGATATAGATGAGAGGTTTGAACGAGGTTTCAGTAGATCGTCACGCCTCATTTCCTGAGGCTACGTCGTAAGCTACTTCATAAGCTGCTCTTCATCTAAGCGTTTTATAGTGAGCTAGGTATGCGCCCTATAGGGTATCACTTCCGCACTGCGCTTCGAATAGCAGTTCCAAAACATACTGAGACAAATGTCCGCTTTCTGAAAGCCCGCAGGGACGAAGTTTCGCCTTGTCGCTTCGCTCCCACTAGGCGAAAATTCCATAACCGACAAGGTATCATCTTATAATGTGCGCGCTAAACACCGCTTGTTGTAGTAAGAGTGTTGCTTCGCCTAGCGGCTAGCGGGAGCGTGTGCGACAGCGGGACCACGCGACAGTAACTTCGTACACTCAAACCAGCTCCGAGCACTAGCGAGACAGACTTTGATACCTGCTAGAAATCGCGCGTTACTCACTTCACCGGGGGCTCAATGATTCAACCTACAACGCAAGAAAGACGCGCTCAGGTGGCGCGTACGCCGCTCTGCGTCGACTTAGACGGTACGCTCGTCCGCACGGACATGCTCTTAGAAACGCTGCTGCTGCTGCTCAAGAAAAACCCGCTCTACCTCTTGATGCTGCCCTTCTGGTTGCGGCGCGGCAAGGCGCACCTCAAGCAAGAGGTAAGTAAGCGTGTCGAAATCGACCCGGCGAGCTTGCCCTATGACGAGCCGCTTATCGCCTATCTGCAAGACGAGCGCGCTAGGGGACGCACGCTCGTCTTAGCGACGGCGGCAGACCGAAAGGTTGCGGCGCAGATTGCCGAGCACATCGGGCTCTTTGGCGAAGTCGTGGCGAGCGATGGCGGCGTGAACCGGGCGGGCGGAGGCAAGTTGGACGTTCTCAGAGAGAAGTACGGCACGTTCGCCTATGCAGGCAACGCCGAGGTTGACCTCAAGGTGTGGCGCGGCGCGGCGGAAGGGATAGTCGTCAGCCCCAGCCGTTCTCTCGCCGACAAAGCTCGAGAGGTCACCCAAGTCAGCCACGTCTTCGCAGAACCCCGAAAACCCACCTGGCAGCTCGTCCTCAAAGCGGCGCGCCTCCACCAATGGGCTAAAAACGCGCTACTCTTCGTGCCGCTCGTAACCGCACACCAGATTTTCAACGTGCAGCTTCTCGGGCAAGCCACGCTCGCTTTCGTCGCCTTTGGGCTCTGCGCCTCGTCGGTCTACCTCACGAACGATATGCTCGACTTGGCGGCTGACCGGCGGCATCACCGCAAGCGCTTTCGGCCTTTTGCGTCGGGCGCGCTGCCGCTCAAGCTGGGTTTCGCGGTGACGCCTCTCTTTTTACTCGCCGGGCTCGCTGTCGCCCTCTTTCTGCCGCCAACCTTCTTCCTGCTCCTCCTCGGCTACCTCGTCCTCACGGTGTCGTACTCGTTCTACATCAAGCAAGTTGCGCTTTTAGATGTCATTTTGCTCGCGGGGCTCTACACGGTGCGCATTGTAGGCGGCGCGGCGGCGACAGGTATCACCATTTCGCCCTGGCTCTTAGCCTTTTCGATGTTCTTCTTTTTGAGCCTCGCCTTCGTCAAGCGTTTTTCGGAACTCAGGGCGCTCCACGCGCAGGGTGACAGTAAGGCGCGGGCTCGAGGCTACATGGTCGGCGACTTAGAACAACTAGCGAGTTTGGGCGCGGCGAGCGGCTACATCTCCGTTCTCGTCATGGCGCTCTACATCAGCAGCGACGCCGTGATGACGCTCTACACTGTGCCCGGTGCGCTATGGCTTATCTGCCCTTTGATGCTCTACTGGATAAGCCGCGTTTGGCTCTTGGCGCGCCGCGGCGAGATGCACGATGACCCGGTAGTCTTTGCGCTCAAAGACCGCGTGAGTTACGCTGTCGGGATAAGCGCCGCGTTAGTAGCAGTGGCGGCGAGTTGGAACTTTTAAGGATACCAATCTTGTTTCGTTTTCACCCTCTTTTCGGAAGCTTTTAGCCGTTAGCCATTAGCGGTTAGCTTAAACGCTTTTGCTAACAGCTAAACGCTAAGAGCTAACTGCCTCTCAGTCAATTAAGCGCTCAATGCTCATTCAGAACTAAAAGATGGAGACACTCAATGGCTTATAAATCCTGGGGCAACTACCCGAAAACCGACGAAACCATCCAGCAGATGAGTTGGCGCGATGAAACGTTGCCGACGGGCGAGACCTCGGTGCTCCCTTACGGGCACGGCAGGAGCTACGGCGATAGCTGCTTGAACGACGGCGGCGTCCTGCTCGACACGACGAAGCTGGACCGCTTCATCGCCTTCGACGCGGAAACGGGCATCTTACGCGCCGAAGCGGGCGTGAGCTTAGAGCAGATTTTGAAGTTCGCCGTGCCGCAAGGCTGGTTTTTGCCCGTCAGTCCTGGTACGAAATACGTCTCTGTGGCGGGCGCAATCGCGAACGACATTCACGGCAAGAACCACCACCGCGCCGGAACGTTCGGGCGGCACGTGACGCGCTTTGAACTTTTGCGTTCGGACGGTCAGCGCTTGATCTGTTCCGAAAACGAGAACGCTGAGCTGTTTCGCGCCACCATCGGCGGGCTCGGCTTAACGGGGCTCATCCTCTGGGCCGAAGTCGCGCTCAAAAGGGTCAAAAACGCCTTCTTCGACGTGGAGACGGTGAAGTTTGCGAACCTTGACGAATTCTTTGAGCGCTCCGCCGAGTCTGACGAAGCGTTTGACTACACCGTGGCGTGGGTGGACTGCTTGGCGCAGGGGGATAGCCTCGGGCGCGGTCTTTTGATGCGCGGCAACCACGCGGAAGTGGGCGAGTTGACCACGAAGGGTAAGCAGCTTTTCAGCGTGCCGATGGACGCGCCCAACGTGCTCCTCAACAACCTGACAATGAAGACGTTCAACGTGCTCTACTACCACAAGCAGCGGCAGAAAGTCGTGCGCTCTAGGCAGCACTACGAGCCCTTCTTCTACCCGCTCGACAGCATCGGCAACTGGAACCGCATCTACGGTAAGCGCGGCTTCTTGCAGTATCAGTTCGTCCTGCCCTTTGACGGGGATACGCGCGTGATTCGCAGGATTTTTGAAGAGATCGCCGCCTCGGGCATGGGCTCATTTTTAGCGGTGCTCAAAATGTTTGGCTCGCTGCCCTCACCCGGCATGATGTCCTTTCCGCGCCAAGGGGTGACGCTGGCGCTCGACTTCCCCTACCAAGAGAGGTTGTTGGCGCTTTTAGAGCACCTCGACGAGGTCATCGCAGAGAGCGGCGGGCGCGTCTACCCGGCGAAGGACGCGCGGATGTCGCTGGAAAGCTTCCAGCGCTTCTATCCGCAGTGGCGCGAGTTTGCGCAATATGTGGACCCGCAGTTTTCCTCGAGCTTTTGGCGGCGCGTCACGCAAGAAGGCGTCGGCTCGTGAGGCGTATTTTAGTCGTCGGCGCGACGTCTGCCATTGCGCAAGAGGTTTCTAAAAGGTTTGCTGCAACGGGGGAGAGCCTCTTTCTAGTAGCGCGTGACGGAGCGAAGTTGGACGCCGTCGCCCAAGACCTGCGCGTACGCGGCGCGGCGAAAGTGGCGTGCGCCGTACTCGACGTGAACGACTTTGAGAGGCACGAACCTCTCATCCTGGAGGCGAACGAGGCGTTGGACGGCCTAGACGGCGTCCTCATCGCGCACGGCACGCTTCCTGACCAAAAGGCGTGTGAAGCGGAGTTCGCCGTAGCCGAAAGGGAACTCAAAACCAACTTCCTGAGCGTCGTCTCGCTCTTAACGCCCCTCGCCAACCAGTTCGAAGCGCAGCGCGGCGGTTTCATCGCGGTCATCTCATCCGTAGCGGGCGATAGAGGCAGGCAGAGTAACTACCTCTACGGGACGGCGAAGGGCGGCGTGAGCCTCTTCTTACAAGGGCTCCGCAACCGCCTCCACCCGGCGGGCGTTTCGGTTATCACCATCAAGCCGGGTTTCGTGGATACGCCCATGACTAAAGACATCGACAAAAATGCCCTCTTCGCGCAGCCGGAGAGGGTGGCGGCGGGAATCGTTAAAGCGGTGGAGCAGGGACGAGAGATCGTGTACTTACCCCCTTTCTGGCGCGCTGTCATGCTGCTCATTCGCGCCGTGCCCGAGCCTCTTTTCAAGCGGCTCAAGCTCTGATGGCGAGGGGACCCTGCTGATGGAAGGCAAGATCAAGCCGCTCATCTACACGGCGCTCTTGGCGGTGCTGGCGTACGTAGGCTTCGCGATTTGGAACGGTTGGGACGAGACGGTGGCGGCAATTTCCAAGCTCGGCGTCGGCGGCGTCGTGCTCGTTTTGGGCTTGTCGCTCGTGAACTACGCGTTGCGCTTTGTACGCTGGCAACTGTACTTGTCGCGCCTGGGTTATGACGTGCCCCGCGGCGCGTCGTTCCGTTACTATCTCGCTGGCTTCGCCTTCACGACGACGCCCGGCAAAGCGGGCGAGGCGGTGCGCTCACTGTACCTCAAGCGGCACGGCGTCCCCTATCCGCAAAGTTTATCGGCGCTCTTCGTCGAGCGGCTCTCGGACCTCGCGGCGATTGTCCTCTTGTCGTCTTTGGGCGGGTGGTTCTTCGGCAAGTACATCGTTTTTATCGTGCTGAGCGTCGCGGCTGTAGCGCTGCTCATCCTCGTGTTGCAGAGCCGCGCCGCAAGAGTTTTCCTCCGCGACAAACTCGTAAAACGCTTGCCCGACAAGCTGGCGCGCCCCGCAGGTCACGCGCTGGACATGATGGAAGCCGCGCAAAGCCTCCTCACCCCCCGCTACCTCTGGGGCGGTTTGGGTCTCAGTCTGCTCGCGTGGGGCGCGGAAGGGGTGGCGTTCTACCTCATCCTCGCGTGGATGGGGTTGCCCGCCACCTTCGTCGCTGGCGTCGGCATCTACTCGCTCGGAGTGACGGTAGGGGCGCTGTCCTTTTTGCCGGGGGGCTTGGGCAGCACCGAAGCGGTCATGGTGCTCCTGCTGTTAGCGCTCGGCACCGAACAAGCGGACGCGGGCGCTGCGGTGATTTTGTGCCGTTTGGCGACGCTCTGGTTCGCGGTCATTATCGGGGCGGGGGTGCTCTTGGGTCTCGAGCAGCCTAAGCAGGTGTCGCAAGCCTAAAGAGGGTACATGAAGTAAATTCAAGGGGCGAATCCGGGGGGATGAAGATGGTTTTACGGAGGCTAGGGCGCACTGCGCCGCGCTACTTTATCTACGTTTTAGCAGCAGGATTTTCGGCTGGTTTCGCAGTGTGGGCAGCGCTACACGGGGCGCAGCTTACGCCTTTCATTCTGAAAAATCAGCTTCCTTTAGGTGAACGTAGCGAACTACTGGGTTATTTAGGTGGCGGTGTCGCTTCCGCCTATGCCCTGTGGTTGGCAACGTCACACATGCTTATGAGAACGAGAGAAGCTGAGTACGCACCCCAACACGTCGCCGCCTGGCTTTCGCTGCTCGTCCCCGGAGTCCTGCTGCCCGCGCTCCTCCTGCCCAACTTAGGGAATACCCACCGCTTTCTGACCTTTTTCCTAACCCTATGTGCGAGCGGGCTTCTTTACCTAGCCGTCAGGGAGATTCAGGCGACGAGAGGGAAGAGGGTTGAGGCTCGAGCGGCTCAGACGTTGCGTGGTGCTGAGCGCGGTGTAGACGAAGAGGTCAACGTCTATCCTAAAGCTAAGTGGCGCTGGCGCGGAGGTCTCGCGCTCGTCGCCCTCTCGAGCCTCGGGTACAGCGTCTACTTCAGCGTCTTCACCGTGTCTGGTCACAACGCCTTTCACACCCACGCCTTTGACTTAGGCATCTTTGACCAGGTGATGTACTACGCAGCGCAGCGAGGCGAGATGCTCTTTACCGTCGTTCACAACCCGCCCGAGAGCTTTTGGAGCGTCCACTTCTCGCCCGCGCTCTACTTGCTCACGCCTTTTTATGCGCTCTACCAAGACGCCCGCACGCTCCTCGTGTTGCAGAGCGTCTTACTCGGCTCGGGCGCAGTCGTCCTCTATCTCCTTACGCTCCACCTCACGCGGCGCACGCTGCTCGCGCTCACGCTGAGCGTGAGCTACCTGCTCTTCGCCGCGCTGCACGGCGTCAACACCTTTCACTTTCACGAGGTGGCGCTCGCGCCGCTCTTTTTACTGTTGACGCTTCTCTTTCTCGAGACGAACCGCCTACCTTTCTTCTGGCTCTTCCTCGTTCTCTCGCTACTCATCAAAGAGGATGTCCCTTTGACGGGCGCGGCCATCGGGCTCTATATTCTCGCTCAAAAGCGCTACATGCTCGGGTTCGCGGTGACGGCGGTGTGTACAGCCGCCTTTTTCGTCATCGTCGAGGTGCTCATCCCTCACTTCGGCAGCGGCGACTACAACCTCATCGCAGGGCGCTTCGGGGACGTGGTAGCGCCCGGTTCCGAAGGGCTCGTGGGCGTCGCCTTGACCGGGCTCACGAACCCGCTCTACGTGCTCACTTACATCCTCGGCAATCCGCATAAGCTCGCGTATCTGGGCTACCTCTTCGTCCCCGTGCTCTTCTTGCCCCTCGTGGCGGGGCGGGCGTGGCTCGTGATTCTACCCGCGCTCGCCACCGCGCTTCTCTCCTCCTTCCGGGGACAGTTCGACATCGGCAATCAGTACCCCGCCGTGGTCATCCCGCTCGTGTTCTTTCTGGCGGCGAAGGGGCTCGGCAAGGTGCCGCGCGTCCACCATGTGGGGCTCGCAGCGGCGCTTTTTGCCTCGAGCCTGCTTATGAATTATCAGTATGGTGCTTTGCCGCCCGCCGAACTGCTCTTGACTAGGCGCAGCGTCGTCCACGCGCCGACGCCCTTCCAAGGGAAGCTCTACGCGATGCTGGCGCGGATTCCGCCCCGTGCGAGCGTCGCGGCGACGGGCACGTTCGTGCCGCACCTTTCGGCGAGGGACACCGTGCAGATGCTTCCGCACGCTAAAGAGGTGGACATGGTGCTGATGGACTTGCGTCCGGGGGCGAACTACTGGCCTAGCTCGAGGGAGGACACGATAGAGCAACTCGCCGCGTTGCTCGAGGCGGGCGACTACGGTGTGCGCGACTACGACGCGGCTTGCTGTATCCTACTGGAGCGCGGGCGGGGTGCAGCGCAGAACGCGCAGGTGCTCCGCTCGCTACCGTGAAGGTCGGCGCGGTTCTCGAGTTTTGCCCGAGGATTCTGTCTTTTCAAGTTGCTCAACCACGCCTGTTGCCTTAGCGAATCCACCTTATACTAGCAGTTCCACGACACACTGAGACAGTTGAACGCAGGTATCATCCCTTAAAGTGCGTGCTAAACAGCGTTTCACAAAGTGAGAGTGTTGCTTCGCATAACTTCGTACACTCTGACCAGATGATACCTGCTATACCAAAGTGATTTAAGGGTGTCACAACGTGACATCCTTAAACGCTCTATGTTCAGCTTGCTAACGCGCAGCGCGGGTAACTTCGAACGCCCACACATTGTGACACCCCCTTTTCAGTCTGATAAAGCAGTTCACAGAAGTACTGAATTGGAATAGCGCAAGTATCATTTAAGAATGTGCGCGTTCGCCCAAGTTCTCTAACGTGAGACTGGCTCAAACCAAATGATACTTGCTATATTAGTTGACATGCGCTTTCACCTCACTGATATACTTGCAGCACGTTACCCTAAGTCATCCTTGCTGTAAGAAACGAGGTGCAACCCCGTGGCTTCTCGAGCCGCATCTCCTCAACTCGTCGTTGAGAACCTGACGCTCACCTTCGGCGGGCTCAACGCGCTGAGCCGCGTCTCACTCAGCGTTGAGCCCAATACGATCACCTCGGTCATAGGTCCTAATGGCGCGGGTAAGACGAGCCTCCTAAACTGCGTCTCGGGCTTTTACGAGGCGACGAGCGGAAGGGTTCAGTTTGAAGGTCACGATTTAGTGGGCGCGAGCCCGCACCAAATTTCAAAGTTGGGCGTCGCCAGAGCCTTTCAAAATATCGAACTCTTTTCGGGACTGTCGGTGCTAGACAACCTCATGTTGGCGCGGCACGCGCACCTCAACTACAGCTTCTGGCAAGCGCTCTTCTTTTACGGACGCACGAGCAAACAGGAGAGCCAAAACCGCGCCTACGTGGAAGAGGTCATCGACTTTATGGAGTTAGAACCCTACCGCAAAAAGGTGGTGGGCAGCCTCGCCTACGGCGTGCGTAAGCGCGTGGAGATGGCGCGGGCCTTGACGCTCGGTCCCAAACTCCTCCTTTTAGACGAGCCGATGGCGGGCATGACCTTAGGCGAAAAAGAGGATATCGTGCGCTTCATCTTAGATATTCAGGCGGAGCGTGACATGACGGTAGTCTTAATCGAGCACGATTTGGGTGTGGTCATGGACATCAGCGACTTCGTCTACGTGCTGGACTTCGGCGAACGCATCGCGGGGGGTAAACCGCAAGAGGTCGCCAAAGACCCCGCCGTCATCGAGGCGTACGTGGGGGACGAAGAGGTCTCCGTATGAACGAGCTTCAAGAGGTTCCCTCATGAACGTAACGCGCGAGATGGCGCACATGACCTTGCCGCAGCTCCTCCTAAAACGCGCCGCTGCCACACCCGACAAGGTGGCGCTTCGCAAGAAGGACTACGGCATCTGGAACGAGTTGACGTGGCGGGGGCTCGAGACCAAAGTCCGCAACGCCGCTTTAGGGCTCCTCTCGCTGGGCGTTACCCCAGGCGACAGAGTCGCCGTCATCGCCGACAACATCCCCGAGTGGACCATCACGGAACTTGCGGCGCAAAGCTTAGGCGCAATGACCATCGGGATTTATCAGTCGTCGGGGCGCGACGAGGTGAAGTATCTCTTGGAGTACAGCGAAGCCAGCCTCGTACTAGCCGAAGACCAAGAGCAAGTCGATAAGGTCTTGGCGTTGCGGAGCGAACTGCCGAACATCAAAAAGGTCATCTTCGAGGACGAGAAGGGGATGCGTCCCTACTTAGAGGACGACTGGTTCATGAGCTGGCAGCAGCTTTTGGAGACGGGCGACGCCTTCCACCAGCGCGAGCCTACCCTCTTCGCCGAACATGTGGCGCAAGGCGCTTCGGACGACATCTGCCACCTCTCGGCAACGTCAGGCACCACCGGACGCCCCAAAGCCGCCATGCTCAGCCACCGCAACTACCTGGCGATGGCGCACGCCCTCCACCAAGTTGACCCCATCGCCGAGGGCGACGATTACGTCTCGTACCTCCCCTTCGCCTGGATCGTCGAGCAAGTCTTCGCGCTCGCCGTGCCGCTCTTGACGGGCATGGTGGTGAATTTCCCCGAGTCGAGCGAGACGGCGATGGACGACCTCAAAGAGATTGGACCCCACATGATGCTGGGTGCGCCGCGTGTTTGGGAGGGCGTCCAGTCGAATATCTGGGTCAAGATGGACGAGTCTTACCCCTTCAACCGCTGGACGTACAAGACGCTCATGAACGTCGGACGCCGCGCCGCCGACTACCGAATGCGCGGCGAGTCTTTACCGCTAGGGCTACGAATCGGCTACCGCTTCGCCCACTTCGCGCTCTTTCGCCCGATGAAAGACCAGTTGGGTTTCCTGCGCCTCAAACGCGCCTACACGGGCGGCGCGGCGTTAGGACCCGACACCTTCAAGTTCTTTCAGGGGATGGGCGTCAATCTCAAACAGGTCTACGGACAGACCGAGACCTCCGGCTTAGCGTATATCCAGCGCGACGGCGACGTGAAGCACGATACGGTGGGCTTGCCGCTCCCTGGCGTCGAGGTGAAAATCTCCGAGAGCGGCGAGGTTTTAACCCGCTGCGACGGCGTCTGTCACGGCTACTACGAGCGTGATGAAGATTTCGAAGAGGTCTTGGCGGAAGGCGGCTGGTTTAGAAGTGGCGACGCGGGCTATCTCGACGAGGACGGACACCTAGTCATCATCGACCGTGTGGGTGACGTGATGCACACGGGCAGCGGGCACATGTTCAGCCCGCAGTTCATCGAAAATAAGCTCAAGTTCAGCCCCTTTATCAAAGAGGCGGTGGTGTACGGCGACGATCAACCCTTTATCACCGCGCTAATCAACATCGACCCGATGACGGTAGGCAAGTGGGCGGAGGACAAGGGGATTTCCTATACGACGTACATGGACCTGTCGCAGCAGACCGAAGTTGCCAAGCTCATCTTGAGTGAGGTCAACAGCGTCAACGAAGATTTGAATGAAGCGGAGCGCATTCACCGCCTCGTCTTACTCTACAAACTCTTGGACGCCGACGACGAAGAGCTTACGCGCACGGGCAAGGTGCGACGCGGCTTCGTTGGGAAGCGCTACGGGGAGATTTTAGGAGCGCTCTATCAACCGGAGTTAGAAGAGGTCAGCATCAAGGCGGAGTTTCGCTATCAGGACGGGCAAGTCAACGAGGTGGAGACGGACGTGCGGATTTTAGAGGCGGATTCAGCGGAGAAGTCGCGCCAACCAGAGAAGACGGCTCGAGGTGTCCAGTGAATAAAGGTATACAGTGACCAAACAGGTGAACGAACAGATGGATTGGCAGTGGTTTTTGTTCTCCCTAAAAGGACGCATCAGCCGCAAGCAGTACTGGCTCAATTTTCTGCTGCCTGCGCTCGGCATCTCCCTGCTCATCGGACTTCTTGCGGGCGGCGTGAGCGGCGCAAACCAAACCAGCCCCAGCGGTCCTATGGATTGGCTCGCGATTGTCTGGAGCCTCGCGCTCTTATGGCCCGGCATCGCCACACAGGTGAAGCGCTGGCACGACAGAGGGAAGTCGGGGTGGTGGTACTTAATCAATTTCGTGCCGCTCATCGGGGGGATTTGGGCGTTCATCGAAACAGGTTGTTTAGCAGGGTCAGAGGGTGAGAACCGCTTCGGGCCTTCACCTAAAGAAGAGGTTTCCCTATGACCTACTTTCTTCAGCTTATCGTCACGGGCGTCGCTGTCGGCTGCATCTACGCCTTAGCCGCTTTGGGCTTCGTCCTCATCTACAAAGCCAGCCGCGTCATCAACTTCGCGCACGGCGAACTCATTGCCATCGGCACGTTTATTATCTACGGTTTAACGGTGTGGGCAGGCGTCCCTATTTGGGTGTCGTTCGTCGGGGCGATGGTTTTAATGTACTTCGTTGGGCAGGGCGTCGAACGCCTCTTCTTGCGTCCAATGATCGGCGAACCGATTATCAGCGTCATCATGGTGACGATAGGTCTGGCGAGTCTCCTCTCCGGGCTTGTCTACTTCACGCCCTTCGGCACCCTCACGGCGCGGTTTCCGAGCTTTTTGCCGAACACGCCCATCACCTTTGGTGGCATCATCCTCCGCTGGGAGCAAGCGATTGCGATTGGCCTCACCCTCTTTTTCATCCTCGCGCTGAGTTGGTTTTTTACGCGCAGTACGCTGGGGATTTCGATGCGGGCGGTGGCGGATGATCAGTTGGCGGCGCTGAGCGTTGGGGTTTCAATCGAGCGGGTCTTTGCGCTGGCGTGGGCGGCGGCGGGCATCAGCGCGACAGCGGCGGGCTTCGTAGTAGGGGGGCTCTATGGGCTCGAGTTCGCCGGCTTAACCGCCATCGGTCTGCGCGTCTTTCCCGCCGTCATCTTAGGTGGTCTCGACTCCGTGACGGGCGCAGTCGTGGGCGGTGTGCTGATTGGCGTCACCGAGGTTTTAGCGTCGGGCTACCTAGACCCCTTCGTCCCCGGCGGCGGCACAGGTGAAGTTGTCCCTTTCGTGCTTCTCATTATCATCCTGCTGATCAAGCCCTATGGGCTCTTTGGAACGGTGGAGATCGAACGTGTATAAAAAGCAAGTTGAAAGGACTGAGGGAAAAGAGAAAAGTATCTCTCAACCTTTAACCTTTGACCTTTTGACTCAGTCCTCGCAACGCTTCTCTCAGTCCTGCTTTTGCGGAGCGCATCATGGCTGTTAATCGCTGGTTTCAGTCGGGTAATTACCGGAGAAGTTACAAGGAAGACCAGACGATTTTCGCCACTTACAGCGAAGAGGCGTCTTTAGTCATCTTCTTGCTCGCGCTCCTCGTCTTGCCGCAACTCCCCTTTATGTCGCGCTCGCTCTTTCGGCTTTTCGACTTGGCGCTCATCTATATGGTGGCGGTGATGGGGCTCAACTTAGTGACGGGCTACGCAGGGCAGATTTCGATCGGGCAAGCGGCGTTTATGGGCGTGGGGGCGTACACGGCGATTACAGTGACGCGGGATTTAGCGGTGCCGCTGTTCGGCTTTGAGGATGCGATTCCCTTTTGGTACGTCATCCTCCTCTTACCCATTTGTGGCTTTGTCGCGGCAGGCTTCGGGGCGTTCGTCGGGCTGCCGAGTTTGCGACTCAAACACCTCTACCTTGCCATTTCCACGCTCGCCTTTCAGATTATCTTCACCTGGACGGTAGGGCATTCGCCCTGGCTCAATCAGGGGGGCAGCATCCGCATCCCGCGCATCGACTTTTTCGGGGAGCGCATCAGCGGCTCGTCTACCATCGGTCCCTTCTTCTATTATTTTGTGCTCGCCGTGGTGGTCATCATGGCGATTTTCATGCGCAACCTCTTGCGCAGCAAGTACGGGCGTTCGCTCATCGCGGTGCGCGATAATGACCGGGCGGCGGACGCGATGGGGATTGCGCCGGGGCGCACCAAAGTGATGGCGTTTGCGGTTGCCGGGTTCTATGCAGGCGTGGCAGGTGCACTTTTTACGCTCTATAACGGCAGCGCGATTGTCGAGTCGTTTACGCTCGGTATTTCTATTGACTTTTTGGCAATGGCGATTGTCGGAGGACTGGGAACTATGGTGGGGTCACTGATTGGACCCGCCTTCATCCTCTTCTTAGACCCCTGGGTGGAGGAGTTCTCAGGGTTCTTAGGTCAGGTCTTTCCCAACAATATCGACGTGGCAACTGCCATGAGACCCACTGTGTTTGGGCTGATTATCGTGCTCTTCCTGATTTTTGAGCCGAGGGGTTTAGCGAACTGGTGGCGGCTTATTCGTCAGTACTTCAAGCGGTGGCCGTTCAAATTTTAATGGTATGCTCGCTCTGGACCGAAAAAAGAGGTGGCTCTACCCGCGTAAACTCGCGAGAGGTGGCCGTAGAGCTTCTGGAGGAGGTGGCTCGAGCTATCGACTAAAAGAGGTATTCAGTAGCAGGTATCATCTGGTCAGCTACACTCTTACTGAGAAGAACATCGCCTAGCACGCACTTTCAGGGATGAAGTTCCGCTAGCCTTGACAGGCTGAGATCTGCGGAGAAGTGTTGCTTCACATGACTTCGTCCAAGCAATGATAAGTGGAACTGCTACAGATATTCAAAGAATATCTAGAGAGATCATCACACCCTGTCATTCATCTTTTCTATTCACAAGGAGACAGAATGAAACGAGCTAAAACAGTATTGCTTACCCTCTGCTGTGCCCTCATCGGGCTGAGCTACGCCCAGGATGAAGTCGTCATCGGTTGGTCGGGTGCAGTCACCGGACCCACCAGCGACGCCGGACGCTTCGTTTTCGAGGCGGTGCAAGACTACTGCCGCTACGCCAACGAAGAGAACCTCATCCCCGACGTGAGCGTCGAATGTCTGGTCAACGACGACGGCTACAACAACGACAACACGCTCCGCAACTTCGAGTCGTACCTAGACGAAGAGATGGACGCCTTTATCTCCTACGCGACGGGCGCGACCTTGCAGCTTAAACTCAACGCCGTCGAGGAGGAGATACCGATGATTTCGGCGAGCCTGCATATCGGCGTGATCAACCCGCCCGACAACGCCTACAACTTCTTGCCCATCACCTCTTACAGTGAGCAGGTTGTGGCGCTCCTAGATTGGATTGCCGAGAACCACGAGGGCGACGCCGCACCTAAAGTCGCCATTCTCGCACACCCGAGCCCCTTCGGACGTGCGCCCGTCGAGGATGCGCAGGCAGCGGCGGAGGTTCTAGGCATTGAAATCGTCGGTGTGCAAGAGCACGGTGAAGGGACGGACTACACAGCGACGTTGCAAAGGTGGAACGCTGAGGGCGTCCAGTACGTCATCAGTCAGACGGTGCAATCGCCCGTTGCAGCGATGCTGAATGCGGCGCAGGCGCTAGGGCTTTTGGATTCGATGACTTTCATGGGTGCACACTACACGGGCGGCTCCACCTTGACGAGCTTGGCGGGGGAGGCGGCGGAGGGTTTCTTGTGGGCGACGAGCTTCGTGCTAGAAAGCGAACAAACTCAGGGAATGCAGCTTCAGCGCGAAATCGGCGAGCGCTACGGGCGCAGTGAGGAAAGTATCCAAGACGTGAACTATACGACGGGACTCATGCAAGCCGCCATCTACATCGAAGCGGCGCGGCGCGTCGCCGAGCGCGGCGATGAAATCGACTCAGCGATGATGTACGAAGAACTGCTAGCGATGAACGATGAGGCGGAAGGCGCGTACGACTCTGGCTTTGGCGTCTCGCCTGTTTCTTTTAGCGAAGATGACCACGTCGGTGTGGACGCCCTGCGCCTCTTGCAGGTTGAAGGGGGCGAATTCGTGCCGATGACTGAACCCTACCAGTCCGAGACCTTTTCTGAAATTAGTTCAAACTAAACCCTAAGTAGAGGTGATTCATGAATCATCCCTGCTACACAGCGTTACTTTCCAACCTATGCGAATCTGACGCGGTGTAGGGGCGGGTTTCAAATCCGCCCCACCTCTTCTACTTAGGTGCAACCAACATCCCCTTCATTCTGAACGAAACGCTCATTTATTTTGATTGGACATCCCATGACTGACGCCGTAGAAAGTTGCGCCCCCACACGCCCTCAAGATTTAGGCGAGATTCAGCTAAGCGTTAATAACATCGAAGTCGTCTACCACGACATCGTTCAGGTCTTGCGCGGCGTCTCTATTGCGGTGCCGAGAGGTAAAATCGTCGCGCTGTTAGGCACGAACGGCGCGGGCAAGACGACGACGCTCCGCGCGATTTCTGGTCTCTTGAAACCCGAGAATGGCGAAGTGCGCGAGGGCAGCGTCACCTTTGAAGGGGATGAAACGCAGCATCTCACGGGTCAACGCATCGTCAAAAAGGGAATCGTCCAGGTTCCCGAAGGGCGGCGCGTTTTCAAGCACCTCTCGGTGGAGGAGAACTTGCGCGTCGGCTCGATTACGCGGCAGGGCGTCAACATGAGGGAGGAGTTAGCGCATATCTACGAGATTTTTCCGCGTCTTCACGATTTAAGAGGCCGGCAAGCGGGCTATACGAGTGGCGGCGAGCAGCAGATGATTGCCATCGGGCGAGCGCTCATGGCCGCGCCTAAGCTGCTCCTTTTAGACGAGCCGAGCTTGGGGCTTGCGCCGCTGCTGGTCAAAGATATTTTTGAGCGTATCAAAAAGGTGAACGCAGAAGGTATGACGATTCTAGTTGTGGAGCAGAACGCGAACGTGGCTTTAGGGATTGCCGATTACGGTTACATCATGGAGCAAGGGCGCATCGTGTTGGAGGGCAGCGCGGCGCAGTTAAAGAATAACCCCGACGTGAAAGAGTTTTATATGGGAATGGGAGAAGGGGAGGCGCGCAAGTCGTTTAAGAACATCAAGTCGTATAAGCGGCGCAAAAGGTGGATGTGACGGTGCCCTACTCGCCTTCACACGAAGCGGGATGTTTAACTCTGTACCCTTGACTCAATGTTCGTCCTTCTCGCGTCTATTTTCTTGCTGTCCGCAGGGAGCGGCGTAGGTTTAGCGTTCGTCCCTGCTCTAAGGCGTAGACACGTAGTGGTCCTGCGCGTGCTACTTTCTCTTAGCCTATTACCTTGGCTTCTATTTCTACTCGAGATGTCAAAGTCAGCCCTGGTGAGCCTAGCAGAGTACCCTTCGTTGACGCCCGCACTCTTTGTGAGGGTCGCTGCGCCTAGTATCCTTCTCACGCTTGCCCTCTGGGTCCTGGCGCTTTTCTGCGCACGCCACTTTCCCATGTGGGTCACGGGTTTGCCCCTCACCGCTTCAATCCTCGCTGTTTTTGGCACGCTCAGCAGCGTCCGCGCTATAGCCTTTGTCCTCACGGTTGGGAGGGAGCCCGGCAGCGGCTTCAACTTTGACGGGCTCCATGGACTTTGGCTCTTTATCTACTCCTGCGCAGCGTGGCTCGGTCTTGTGATGTTTGCGGGTTCAGTTCATAAACTGCGGACGAACGAGACGGGGAACATTGAAGTCTCGAGGTCCCCTAAAAAACTGTAAGTATTGTAGTTCGACGTCTAGTTGACGAAAAACTTTCCTCTTGTAGCTTCTGCCAGCCAAAACACCTTTAGTTTGCACCAACGCCTAACCCAACATGCTCCAACATCGCGGGTAAAATCTTCGCTGAGTCGAAATACTCTTCGGCAATCTTCCGCGCCGCTTCCGCGTGAGAGAGATAATTCGCGTTAATCGCTTCAACGCCTTTGACTGCTTCGTCTAACGTCTCAAACGTAATCAAGCCCTTTCCTGTCGGCAACTGCTTCTCAAACCCGGTGGACTGCACGAGCGCAGGTTTGCCGGAGGCTAAGTAACACGCCGTCCGGTCACTCACCCAGCCGCTATTCGAGCGCACGTAACCCCCTTTAGCAACGCTGAATTCGGCCCTCGAGTCCTGGATAAACTCCCGGTAGCTCTCAACGTCGCCCGTATACTGAGCAAAATTTTGAACTTTCCACAAGTGCCCGTCCAAGAGCCCTAAATCCTCATAGTCGTGCTGCCCGATGCAGAGCGCCAACTCGAAGCGTTCGCCTGTGTAGGGGGGCAGCCGCAAAAACTTGACGAACTCGTCGCGCTTGCCGCCGTGATAGACCCCTTCGAAAATCGCCTCTTGCGAGCCGCGCCAGTCGGCGATGGTGGAAAAGCGCGTGTGCGACTCGCTTATATTCGGCGTCCACTCGCTCAGCGCAATCGGCGGGCGGATGACATGCCAGTCAATCCCTTGCAGTGGAATCTTAAAGTCGGGCGTGCCCACGGTCTGCCCGATGGTGAAGAAGTGTGTGTGCTTACCGAAGTTCATATCGACTTCGTGCGCCCAAATTTGCGTAAAACCGGGGTCCACATCTACGTAGGCACGGCGCGGGACGCGCATCAAGGGGGAGCTTTCCGGCAAGTGCCCGCTGATGTTGATGAGCACGTCCGCCTCGTCCGCGAGTCCACTGAGTTCTTCTTCGCTCATCCCAAAATGCTGCTCGCCGCCGTTATAGACGATGCAATAGTTATTCTCTAAACCAAACTGTTTCATCATCGCGGCAAATCGTTTAGTGAGGTAGTCTAGGCTGTGCGGGTTTTTATCGGATTTGACCTCAGGTAAGCGGTCCACCCAGTAGCTCTCGACGCCTAAGGCGCGGAGTCCCAACATGTACTGCAAGCGCACCCAGCTCGAGCCCGCAAATTCCGGCACGCCGCTTGACTTTTGACTTCCTAAGATGACTTTCATATCCGTCCTTTTCGTTGACAGGTCGATTTTTCGTTACAAATTTCTTTTTCCATGCCACCCTGAGCCTCTGCAACGTTGCTCTGATTTGTCCTGCGGTTGGAAAACGAAACGGATTGCGAAGGGTCTCACCTTTCGCTTCTCAGCCATAGGAGTCGGCAAAGTCAGAGATTCTTCATGGAGTCTATCCTGTAAGGGCTGACGCTCCATTCAGAATGACATGGTTCATTTTTGTCTAACAGCTTCCTCTAATCTAAACAACGTTCCAACATCTCCGGTAGCACCTTGCGGTAGTCGAGATACTCACCAGCGAAGGCTCGAGCAGCTTTAGCGTGTTCGCTGTACTCAGCGCTAATGAGGTCTGCGCCCACAGCAGCGTCCTCCAGCGTCTCGAACGTCACTACCCCTTCCCCTGTTGGCAGGACTCTTTCAAAGCCCGTGGATTGCGCCAAGATAGGACGCCCGCTCGCTAAATAGTGCGCGGCTCGGTCACTGAACCAGCCCGAGTTGCCCTTGACGTAAGCGGTTTTGGCAATGCCGATTTCCGCCTTGGAATGAGTGATGAAGTGCCTATACCTGTCCAAAGAGGTGAGGCCCTTAGCCGACGAGATGCACCAGCCACCGCGCCGTAATACTCGAATCCCTTCGTCTTCGTCGCGGTAGCTTTTGAGGGCGACTTCGAAAGGTTGTCCGCTGAGCTTGGGCAACTCGGCAAAGGCAGTGAACATCTCGTGCTTTGCGCCGTACCACTCGCCGTTATACTCGAGGTCCCCGTAGCCACTCCACGACGCGATGGTGGTGAAGCGTCCGGTTTCGCTGGGCGTTTTATCTGTATCCGCGTCAGACCACAACTCAGGCACGATGACGGGTAAAAGAGGCTGCCACGTCACGCCCGCGTCGGGGATGGGGCTGTGCTCTGTGCCGATGTTCAAGCCGACGGAGAAGAACACCTCGTGCGCGTCGAAGTTCAAATTCACCTCGTATTTGGAGCGCCACAGTTGCGTATAGACGGGGTCTTGGTCTACGTAAACGCGGCGGGCGGCGTTGGAGAGGACAGATTCCAATGTCACATGCCCCGACATGTTGATGAGCAGGGCGTCTTTCGTGCGGTTGAGGAGTTCTTTTAAGGTCAAACCCGCCGTTTGCTCGCCGCTTGCAAAAACCTGACAAGAACGTTCACTGAGCCCGAACTGCGCCATCAATTCTAAGAAGAGGTCACGGTTGGCGCTCGCTCCGTAAGGGCACGGTTCACCTCTTGCGTCCACACAAGCGTCCGCGCCTATCTCCTCGACGAAGTAGACCTCACGCCCCAAACGCTGCAAGCCAGCGATGAAGTTAAGGCGGTTCAGGGCCGAGCCGGGGACGCACGGATAGCGCGAGATGACGGAGCCGACGAGGATAGTCATGGTGTTACGCTTCGCTCGAGCCTCTCGTGAAGGTCTTCCGCTAACGCGATGATGCCTTGCGTGTGTTCCAAAGAATCCCCGTTCTCTACCGTCAAGCTGAGCCAGTACATCACGCGGTAGAGCCGCACATACGCGAGGTGAAGCTGCATCTCTCGCTCGCCGGGCAGGGTGAGACCTCTTATCGTCGCCTCGGCGCTGAACGCACCCCAGAGTTGCTCTAACTGTTCTCCCTCAAAGCCGTCCGCTAGACATGCGAAGTCGTAGAGCGGCGTGCCGAGCGCGGCGCTCTCCCAATCGGTAGGGGCGACGCAGTATGGGTCTTTGCGGATGAGAATGTTGTGCGGGCGGTACGCGCCGTGGACGAGCGTTATGGGTTGCGCGGTGATGTGTTCGGTTGCGGCGTCGTACGTCTGAACAATCGGCGCTAGACGCTTTGAAAACTCGTCCGAAACTTGCGCTGTAACCTCTCGAGCCTGTTTACTTTTCTCGAGAAAAAACGCCGCGTCGTGACGTAAAAGCGTGGGGTGCTCCAGGTGCTCAGGATGCGCCTTGATATACCCTTGAAAGCGCCCGAGCCAAGCGGCGGCGCTGACCCAGTGTTCGAACTCGCAGTAGCTCAACTCTTCGCCGGGGACGTACTCTAAGAGCAACCAAAATTGACCTCTTGCTTTGTTCCACACCTTGCCGATATAGTCGGGCTCACCGAGTGACGAGCCCGCGAGAATCTCTTCGTACACCGCCAGTTCGCGCTCGCGCCGCTGCCGCAAGGATTCGTCCTTGGGGAGCCTCGAGCTGCCGAAGTCCTTGAGGAAGTAGGTCTCTTTTTTGCCCGAGGTGAACGTCACGTCAACTAAGCGCGTTTCGTAAGAATAGAGGTCCGCGCCAACGGTGCGCTGCTCGAGCGTGTCCACCTTTTCCCCTTGCCCCGTGCGCCGCATAGTGGCGCGTTCAACCTCTTGCGCTAATGCGTTGTCCATCACGTCAGGCATGAGTGACCTCGAGTTCTTGCGCCTGCCCTACCTCAGCGAGCGCCCTTCGAACCTCCCTGGTTTCGTCTACCAAACGCCCATCCTCGACGGTCAAGAGCAGGTCACAGCTATCTAACGTGCTGAGGCGGTGGGCGATCATGAAGGTGGTGCGCCCCTGCATCAGCCGCTCCATTGCTTGGGTAATGCCCGCTTCGGTCTGCACGTCCACGGAACTCGTCGGTTCGTCCAGAATGAGGAGGGGCGCGTCGCGTAAAAAGGCTCGTGCCAGCGCAATCCGTTGACGTTCGCCGCCCGAGAGCCTGAGACCTCTGTCACCTACCGGGGTGTCGTACCCGTCCGGGAGGTGCGTGATGAAGTCGTGGGCGTTCGCCGCTTGCGCAGCCTTTTCAATCTCTTTTTGGTTTGCGCCAGGGCGTCCGTAGGCGATGTTCTCGGCGATGGAGGAGGAAAAGAGCAGCGGCTCTTGCAAGACGATGGCGTACTGACGGCGCAGATCGTCCAGCTTGTAGTCCCGCACGTCCACCCCGTCTAAAAGAATCTGTCCGCTAGTTGGGTCGTAGAAGCGAACGAGCAGGCTCATCAAGGTGGACTTGCCCGCGCCCGTACGTCCGACGATGCCGACTTTAGTTCCCGGCGTGACCTCGAAAGAGATACTGCTCAAGACTTCGGGACCATCCGGGTAGGCAAAGGAGACCTCTTGAAAGGTGACGTTTCCTTTCGCCGTCCTAAGTCCTCTCGCGTCCTTTATCTCCATCACTTCGGGCGTTTTATCCAGCAGCCCGTACGCTCGCTCCGCACTCGCAAAGGCGTTTTGAAGCTGCGCGACGCGCTTGCCGATGCTTTTCAGGGGACCGTAAAGCTGCGCTAAGTACGACATGACGAGGACCAACGCGCCTACTGTCATCGTCCCCGCTTGGATGCTCCGCACGCCGATGAAGAGCACCGCCGCCGTGCCGAGCGCCGTGGTGAGTCCAATCATCACGTTGAACGCGCCCTCGGACATGACCGTGCGCAGCTTCGCGCTGATGCTCGCCTCCGAGTGCCTTACGAACCTCGCTTGCTCGTGGTCTTCGCGGCGAAACGCTTTGACCACGCGCTGCGCCGCTAAGACCTCTTGCACCACGGACATAGCGCTGCTTTCTAACTTCTTGACCTCTTTCCACTGACGGCGCAGCCGAGCGCGGTAGAGCTGCGTCAGGACGTAGAGCACGGGCGTCACTAAGAGCGCCACGAGCGCCAAGCTGAGTTCGATACGCGCCATGATGACGAGCATCGCGCCGACGGTGAAAAAGGTGGTGAGTAGGGGCGCAAGCCCGTTGATGACGACGGTTTGAATCGCGGTGGCGTCGTATTGAACGCGGTAGAGCGAATCGGTTGTGCCCTGCCTATCGTGATAGCTGAGCGAGAGCCGCTGAAGGTGGTGAAACAAGCGGTTGCGAAACTGCAAGACCAGCCGCTCGCCTGTGTAGGTGCTGAGGAGCGAGCGCCCGAGGGCTTGCAGTTGTGTGAGGAGCGCGACGGCGATGACGAGACCCACCGTAAAAAAGAGCAGCGCCGAGGTCGAGCCCGTGAGCGCGTCAGGCAAGAGGTTCGCCCAGAACGCGGGAAACGCTTTGTCACCCAGCACGTAGTCTACAGCGAGCGCCAGCGGGACGGGCGTGAGCAGCGCCAGCGGCGTCGCTAAGAGGTCGATGACGAAGAGGCTGACGATAGAACGCCAGTACGGACGCGCCTGTTTGAGAAGGTGTTTGAAGAGGTGCAGGTCGCTGTACGAGGTCATGAAGTCGGGTCGGTTTCACTTTCGGAACTTAGGGCAGCGTCTAAGCGGTGGATAGCGTCCCTGGCCGTCCCCACTGCCGCCGCACAGTGCTGACAGGTCGCTAGAGAAATCGGTAGGGCGAACGCGAGCAGACACGCCGCTGCTATCCACGCTCCACTTAGAGCAGCTAAGAGTGCCAGGGTGACGAGCATAACGGCACTTGCGAGCGCCAAACGGTTCGCTTTGGGCGTCACGCGGAAGCGGGCGTACTGCTTGCCGCTGCCGTGTTCTTCAATCGCCATGAGGATGTGAGCGTCACCGAGTGCGCCGCCGCGCACCGACAAATCCCAGCGGTCGAAGTCGCTACCACGTCGAACAGGGATGTGCTGGGTTGGCATGTGCTCCTTGAGTTGGCTCTCCAACCGCCGCAACCACTCGTTCGGGTCGCGCCACACCTCTTGCCACACGGTGAGGTCTTGCGTCTTCGGAAGGGTCGTCGCGGGTGCATACTGCCGCCACAAGGTCAGCCCGTGCCGCAAGCGCCCGATGAGCCGCGCGGCGGGTTGTGCTAAGTGCAAAAGCGCTGTTAATCCGCGCAGTTTGAGTGCTTTGCGTCTGTTGGGTGGATCGCCTAAGCTGTTGAACGACGCATTCGCCGCGCTCTTTACGGCTTGTCCTACTGGCACGGCGACGGCAATGAAGAGAAGCGGTATAGCAATCAATAGAGGAGACCAGAACGCGCCCAGCGCGCTCAGTGTGGCGAGCACGCCTGTAAGCAGATACCACTCGGGCATCAGCGCGAGCGAGGCGAGGGGCGTGGCGTCGCGTTCGTACAAGGACTGAAAGGGCGCACTACCCCACGTTCCCTGATAGACCCGCTGCGGAAACACTTTGAGCGCTTCGGTGAGTCCGCGCCCATAGATGCGCCCAGACCAGGCGATGTGCCCCGCCATGTTGTAGCGCTCAGGGTACTTTTCGGCTAACAATGCCTCGGCTTTGCCGTAGCCTTGTTGCTGCTTCCAGTACATTTGTAGTGAACTGCGCCGATGGTGCCACACCACAGCGGCAGGGCTGAAGCCGATTTTCCCAACCTTTTCTTGGACGCGCCAGCAAGCGTCTACGTCGTCGCCCGCCGCGCGGTAGCGCGGGTCGAAGCCGCCGATTTTGAGGAGCGCGTCGCGGCGAAAGGACATGTTGCAGCCCGGAATGTGCTCGGCTTCGGTGTCGGACACGAGGACGTGCGTCGGTCCGCCAGGCGAGTTGGCGACGCATTCGGCGATGGGTCCGTCCTCGGCGGGCAAGAGGTTGGGTCCGCCCACGCCGACGTAGTCGCTTACCGCGTAGCTGTGGGCTAAGTAGTGAAGCCAGTGCGGGTCGGGGTAGGCGTCGTCGTCGATGTAGGCGACGATGTCGCCCGTCGCTGCGTGAAGCCCGGTGGTGCGCGCGGCGCTCAAACCGCCGTTTTCAGTACTGATGAGGTTCACATCAAACTCGCTGGCAATCGCGGCGGTGGCGTCGGTGGAGCCGTCGTCTACGACGATAGCTTCGAAGTTGGGATACTCGAGCCGCTCCAACCCCTCCAATGTGTCCCGAATCGTCTTCGCGCCGTTATAGCTGCACACGACAACCGAGATTTTTTGCCATTCGGTTTGTAAACTGAAGGGAACGTTTTCAAACGCCTCACGCACGGTTTTTAAAACGGGTTTTAGCTCCCTCGAGCGCGTAACGAGACCGAAGTCCCAATCCTCAATCTCATATCCGCCCCGGTACCATTCATCCGTCCAGGCGAACACGAACATGCCCGCGCAGCCCGCCCCAAACGCGCTGCTGACCTGCCAGTCCATGACCTCAGCTTGTTTTTCTAACCCATTGCGCAAACTGTCCAGCCCGACTTCCGCCATGACTAAAGGACGCTCACCCGCGAGGTTTTGCAGCTTGGCGAGGTAGGCGTCGAGTTGTTCTTGAGTCTCTAAATAGGCGTTAAAGGCGACGAAATCTAAGAAGGGAAGCGCCAAGTATTCCGTCGTCGGATAGTTCACGTAGGTCACGAGCGCGTCAGCGTCGATTTCTTTAACCGTGCGGTAGAGCCGGTGTAAGAAGTTCTCCACTCGTTTCTTGCCGTGCCAGCGCACCATCGGCGCGGGAATCTCGTTGCCGATGGCGTAGCAGAGGACAGCGGGGTGTCCGGCACTGCGCGAGACCTCGTCGCGCACGCGCCGCGCGATATCGTTCGCCAACCCCTCATCCAAAAACGCCACATGCTGCTCCCAGGGAAGCCCCACCATCACGCGGAGGTCACGCTTCAAGGCTTCGTCCAACAACCAGTTCGGCGGCGCGGTGTAGGTGCGCACCGTGTTGACGCCGTTCTCGCGCATGAGCTTGAAGTCCTCAGCGACAACCTCCGGCTCGGGGAAAAGTTCGTCATTTTGATTTGGGGAAAACGTCCCGTACGTCACGCCTTTGAGGTAGAACTTCTCGTCGCCCAAAAAGAGGAATTTGCCTTTGACGGACAAGCGCTTCTTTTGCGTTAGCGTAGCGGCGAGTTTCGCTGAACTCGTTGTGGGATGGGTTGAGGTGCTCATGCGGCTCCTGCGGTGACGGCTTCAGAAGTAGCGGCGGGGGTGAGGCTCGAGCCTCGCAACATCTCGAAGTAAGCGATGGTCTCTTTCAGCCCATCTTTAAGCGGAACCCTAGGTTCCCAGTCTAAAATCCGCTTGGCGGTGGAAATATCGGGGCGGCGCTGTTTGGGGTCGTCTTGCGGCAGCGGCTCGAAGAGGAGCGTCGAGGGGCTCTTTGTCAAGTCTTTGATGAGTTTGGCGAACTCCAGAATCGTGTGCTCTTTGGGGCTCCCTAGGTTGACGGGCTCGGTATACGCCGTGTTCATCAGCCGCACGATGCCCTCAACTAAGTCGTCCACATACTGAAAGCTGCGCGTCTGCTGACCGTCGCCATAAACCGTTAGCGGTTCGCCCGCCAACGCCTGATTGATGAGGTTGGTGACAACGCGCCCGTCGTCACTCCGCATCCTCGGTCCGAAGCAGTTAAAGATGCGAATGATGCGCGTGTCAATCCCGTGATGCGTGCGGTATGCGCCCGTGATGGCTTCGGCGTAGCGCTTCGCCTCGTCGTAGCAACTGCGCGGTCCGTGCGAGTTGACGTTGCCCCAATAGCTCTCGGGCTGCGGATGCACTAAGGGGTCGCCGTAGACTTCGCTGGTGCTGGCGAGCATGAATTTTGCGCCGTGTGACCGCGCAAGCTCTAAAGCGTGCTGCGTCCCTTGTGCGCCTACCATTAGCGTGGCGATGGGGTGCTGCTGGTAGTGCGGGGGGCTGGCGGGGCTGGCGAAGTGCAAGACCCAGTCAAGAGGTGCGCCCTCGTAGGTAAAGCCGTTGGAGACATCCGCCTCGATAAATTCAAACTGAGGATGTCCCAAAAAGAGATCGGTATTGCGCCGCTGTCCGCTCAGGTAGTTGTCCACCCCGATAACAGAATGCCCTTCACGTAAAAAACGCTCAGTGAGATGACTGCCGATAAAGCCCGCGCTGCCTGTGATAAGCACCCTCACGCGGGCTCAACCTCTTTGCTACTATCTCTGCTTCTTGTGGCTTGCTTCTGCTGCCAATTCCAAGCGGTCTGCATGATGGTCTCCAAATCGTACTCGGCACGCCACCCCAAAACGCGCTCGGCTTTGCTCGGGTCGGCAATCAGGCGGGGTGGGTCGCCCGCACGACGAGGGGCTTCATGGGCACGGACGCTGCGTCCACTTACCCTTTCGGCGCTCTGAACCATCTCTCTGACCGAATAGCCCCGTCCGGTTCCAAGGTTAAAAACATCGCTTTCGCTACCCCTTTGGAGGTACTCGAGCGCTTTCACATGCGCCCGCGCCAAGTCGGTTACGTGGATGTAGTCGCGTACCGCTGTCCCGTCGTCTGTGGGGTAGTCCGTCCCATAAATCTCAATGCGTTCGCGCTCGCCCGCCGCCGCTTGCAAAATGAGAGGAATCAGGTGCGTCTCGGGGTCGTGGTCTTCGCCGATGGTTTCGCTCTCATCCGCGCCCGAAGCGTTGAAGTAACGGAGCGCCACATACTCTAGCGCGTAGGCTTGCGCGTACCAGCGGAGCGCCTTTTCGACGATGAGCTTGGTCTCGCCGTAAGGGTTGATAGGATTTTGTGGGTGGTCTTCGTCTATGGGGATGTGCTCGGGCTGACCGTACGTCGCGCAGGTCGAAGAGAAGACGAGGTGTTGGACGTCCGCCTCCAACATCGCGTCCAACAAGTTCAACGTGTTGGTGACATTGTTGCGAAAATACTTGCGTGGGTTCTCGACCGACTCACCCACGTACGCGCTCGCCGCGAACTGAATCACGGCGTCGATTTGGTGGTCTTTGAGCGCCTTGACGAGACCTTCTTCGTCCGCTAAATCGCCCTCTACGAGCGGTCCCCACTGCACGGCGTAGCGGTGTCCTTCGCTCAAGTTGTCAAAAACGACGGGTTCGAAGCCTGCCCGTGCCAGTTCTTTCGCAGTGTGAGAGCCGATATAGCCCGCGCCGCCCACGACGAGCACACGTGTGCCTTGACCCTTGCTCATACTGTTCAACCTCCTGACGATATGACAATGCTCTGAACAGCGACGACGTTCAGATAAATCTCTGACGTCTCAAATTAAGTTGATGAAGTCTGCTCAACGCTGCCAGATTAAGCGAATATGCACTATTTTTGTACGACGTTCTAATATCACGCCATACGAATTTGCAAATTAAGGTGTCGCCCCCAATGCGACGGTGTCGCGGTGGTGTTGCATGGTCTTAAAATGCACCCTTGAAATACGCTGCTGAAATACATCGCTGCTCCACGGTGCATAGCCACTTGGTGGAGAGTTAAGCTACAAAAAGTGTACCGTGATGACTCGTGAGAAAATTGTGTCAACCTGACATTTAGCTGACAGTATTATTAGTTTAGTTACGGTTGTCTTAGTCTCTGAGGTGGTGTTTCACCTACTGTGGGACTTGTTTAGGACGCTATCCTCGTACGACTCCTCTTGACACAGGAAGAACACGCCTAGCCTCTGCACCCTTCAGCTTATCCTCTTGACCTCTTAGAATCGCCCTCAAAATCTCCGCTCCGCGCACCACGCGCGGCCCCGGACGGCTGAAGTAGCTGTTCGCGTCGCACGCCCAGACCTCTTGCGCTGTGACAGCGGGCAAGTGCTTCGCCTCGAGATGCGTGTAAAGCGCTTCGGCAAACTCCACGTTCTTCGCCAAGTCGTAGCCACACGCCATCACCACGATCACTTCAGGTGCGTGCCCGGCAATTTCCGCCCACGTGGTGCGTTTAGAATCTTGCCCTGGTGTGCCCAAGATGTCTTCGCCCCCTGCGACTTCAACCATTTCGGGCACCCAGTGACCGCCGTAGAAGGGCGGAGTGCTCCACTCGAGCATCAACACCTTAGGTTTGTCTATAGATTTGTTCGACTGTGAATTTGGAGAGGTCTCCCGAACCGCGTTCCACCTCTCTCGCAAAGAGGTGATAAGCGTCGCCGCTTCATCCTCGCGCCCCGTCACTTCTGCAAGTAAACGAATATCGCGCAAAATGCCTTCAAAGTTCATGCCGCTAAACGAGAGGGTGCGCGCCCCTTCGGGCAGACAGTCGGGTAAGAATTTTAGCGTCGCTTCAACCGTCCCCATACCTACCGCGCATACGTCACAAACCCCTTGCGTCACGATGAGGTCGGGCTGAAACTGCTGCAGCATATCACCGTCGATCTGGTAGAGCGCCCTACCTGCTTGCACCGCTTCGTTGACCGCCGTGTCAATCCCTTGCGGGTCCAAATTAGCAGGTAAGATGCTGCTCGTGATGCGCGGCAAGCGTCTGACCTCACTCGGATAGTCGCACTCGTGGCTCACGGCGACGAGGTTGTCTTTGAGCCCTAGCGCGCAGACGATTTCCGTAGCGCTAGGTAGTAAGCTGACGATTCTCATGGTGCTCCTCTCTGGCTTTACTTTGGTTGATCTCTTCGACAATCCTTCGCAGTGACTTAAAACCCTGAATGAGTCCCGGTCCCGGTCTGCCCAAGTCGGCTTCGGGGACGCAGTAAATCCGTCCGCACTTTAGAGCGTTGACCTCTTGCCAAGCCGGATTTCTGTAGATCACATCGGGGCGAACCTTTTCCGGGGCAACACCGCACCAACTTAGAATAAAAGCGTCCGGGTTGATGGCTGTAATCTCTTCGTCGGTAAGGGGTCGGCTTTTGACCTCTTCTGCGCTAAGTGGGTTTCGTCCGCCCGCCGCATGAATGAGGTCAGTGACCCAGCTTCGTTGCCCTGGTACGATGACGGGTTTGGGCCACCACTGGACGAGGAGTTTGGGCGCGCTTTTATTGGGCTGTCGAACATCTGATAAGGCGGAGCGCATTTCTTTCACTAGCTTCTCGCCGCGTTCTGGGACGTTGAGATGTTGGGCTATCATCAGCACGTCCCTATACACATCTTCCAGGCGTACAGGCTCCGGCGCGAGGTAGGGAAGACTTGCTTTTTCCAAACCTGCGATGACCTCTTCATGTCCCGGCACGGTTAAGGAGGCGAGGACGAGGTCGGGGTTTAAGGCTGCCACTGCGTCTATATCAATCTCTAAGTCGGGTCCGAGTTTGGGCAAGCCGTCAACGACCTCTTGTGGGCGGTCCGAGTGGCTGTCTACCCCGACGAGCGTATGTGCACACCCTAACGCGCAGACGATTTCTGTATTCGAACAAGCGAGCGAGACGACGCGCACCTCTTACCTCTTTTCTAACGGTGTACCACGTTTTGTGCATAGGGCTATACTTAAACTATGAAAGGGGTAACTTGGTCCCTGTTTGAGCACAAAATGCGCGGATACAAAACGGGACACCTTTTTACTTTACCCCTGTGAGGGTCCTGGTCTTTCGCGCCCTTTGACGTGCCACTTCGTTTCGGGTACGCCTTCGCGAGCGTTCACTACCCGCGACATGACGAAGAGCAAATCCGAGAGTCGGTTGAGGTACACCCCGACGTGTTCGTTGACCTCCGCCTCGTGCATGAGTTCGACGACTTTGCGCTCCGCGCGGCGCGTCACCCCCCTCGCGACGTGCAGCGCTGCCGCCGCTGGGTGTCCCCCCGGCAAGATGAAGTTTTGCAGGGGCGAAAGCTCCTCTTCCAGCATGTCGATGAGCCTCTCGACGTACGCCACGTCCTCCTCGTCGATGGGGACGATGTTCTCGCGGTAGCGCGAGCTGTGCGGCGAGGCTAAGTCTGCGCCTAAGTCGAACAGCGCGTTTTGTAACTTGGCGAGTTCGCCGCTGAGGGTGTCGTCGCGGAGGTGCGCCCGCGCTAGACCCAACGCCGCGTTCGCCTCGTCTACGGTGCCGTACGCGCTCACGCGCCGCGCGTCTTTGGAGACGCGCTCGCCGCCATAGAGTGCGGTGATGCCTTTGTCGCCTGTTTTCGTGTAGATTTTCATATGCTTAGCATAGCGTACAGCGTGAGGCGTCGACGTTTGACCAGGACGCAACCGAACTCAGCGGTTCACGCGGCTGAGTAGCTGCGCCTCGAACTCGGGGCTGAAACCCGCCTGGAGTTCGTTACCTTGCTCGAGCCGCCAGCGCAGCGTCTCTTTCGCCGTGTCGTAAGTTGAGCGGAAGTGCAGACCGTGCGCCAACGCCTTTGCGCTGTCCACCTCTCTAAAAGGTATCTGGTCCTCCGGGAACCAGAGGGGCCGCGCCTCCTCCTCGACGTTCCCTAACTGGTCTCGCAAAAAAGCGTCTTCCGCCCAGACGAGTTCGGCGTCACCGGAGGCACCGGCAACGTCCTGTGCTGCTTTTAAGCAAGCGCTCAAGACGTCCTCTAGGCGCTCTTCTCGTCCCGGTCCGACGGTGTTGTACGTGCCCGCGAGCGACTCGCCGAGTGAGCGCACGAGCCAAGCGGCTAGGTCGCGCGCGTCCGTGAACTGCACCGTGCGGCGCGGATCGCCGGGCGCGAGGACGCGCGTCTGTCCCTCTCGGAGTGCCCGGAGAAAGCGCACAGGCCACCAGGTGAAGCGGTCGGTGGGGTCCCTCGGACCTACCATGATGCCGACTCGCGCGACGAGCAGGTCTCCGCTGAAATGTTGCTCGAGCGTCCTTTCGCACGCCAGCTTCTTCAGGCTGCGCGCTTGTAAGGGGTCATCTCGTCCGTCGTCGCGTCTTAACGGCGCGTCCTCGTCCACCACGTCGGGTCCGTCCGGGTGGTAGTTGCTGACGCCCGAGATGTAGCCGTACGCGCCCACTTGGTCAGACAGAAGTTTCGCGGTGCGCGTGACCGCGTCCGGGTCGCTAAAGGTATCGAGTACGGCGTCCCAGGTGCGCCCTTCCAGCGCCGAGAGGTCGCCCGTGCGGTCCCCTTGCAGCGCCTCAGCGCCGTCAAGCTCGCTCTTCCCTTCGCGGTTGAACGTCGTGACGTTGTGTCCCGCCGAAGTCGCCTCCGCCACCACGTGATACCCGAGAAAACCGCCGCCGCCCAGCACGAGTAGGTCCATGACGAGAAGATATCACCTGGGCGGCGGAGCTGACCGTAATGTAGGGCGCGAGACTCTGCTCGTCCCTCGCGCCGCTCGAGGTTCGTGCTTTAATAGCAAGTATCAAAGTCTGTCTCGCAAAGCTCGGAGCTGGTCAGAGATCCTCTCACCGTAAAGAATACTGTTTCCTTCCCTGCGGGAAACTTCGTAATCGGAAAACTCCGCAATTAGCACGCACTTGATTGTGATGAAATCCCGCTAGTCCTTGTGGACAGAGGCTTGTGCTCATCCGTCTCAGTATACTTTGGAAGTGCTATAACTCACTAGTCTGGAGGTGCGCATGGTTGAACAAACGCGCAGAGGCACGCACGAAGCTTTAGCGGACAGCCGCAACGACGACGTCCTGGTCTACATCAACGGCGAATTTTATCACCGGGACGAGGCGAAGATTTCCGTGTTCGACAGCGGGTATTTAGTCGGCGACGGGGTGTGGGAAGGCGTCAGGCTTCACGGCGGCGAATTCGCCTTTCTAGAACGTCACTTGGACAGACTTTTTCAAGGGGCGAAGGCGATTGATTTAGATATTGGGAAGTCTCGAGCCGAACTCACCGACGCGCTGCACGAAACCGCGCGGCGTAACGCGATGACCACAGACGTGCACATGCGCCTCATGGTCACGCGCGGCAACAAAAAGACCCCGGCGCAAGACCCGCGTTTGACGGTATCGAAACCGAATATCGTCATCATCGCGGAGCACAAGGTGGCGAATCCCGAGGTGAAGCGCCAGGGAATTCGCCTCTTCACCTCTTCGGTGCGCAGACCGCCGCCGCAAATCCTCGACGCGAAGCTCAACTGCCATAGCAAACTCCATGAGGTCATCGCGCTCATTCAAGCCTTGAAAGCGGGCGCAGACGAGGCGCTCATGCTGGACGTGCACGGCTTTGTTGCGACGTGCAACGCCACGAACTTCTTTATCGTGACGAGGGGTCAAGCTGGAGAAGAAAAAGAGGTCTGGACCTCTTCGGGGCAGCACTGTCTGAACGGGATTACGCGGCGGCTCGTGTTGGAGCTTTGCGCGGCGAACGGTATGCCTGCGCATGAGCGCGACTTCTCTCTGACTGACGTATACAGCGCCGACGAAGCGTTTGTGACGGGGACGTTCGGCAACCTTACCCCCGTCATAGCGGTGGACGGGCGCGTGATTGGGACGGGCGAGTCTGGTGAAGTGACGGAACAACTCTCGAGGCTTTATCAAGAGGTCGTGAACCGTGTCTCGAGCTGATACCGATCTCAATACAGACTGCCTGCGCCTTTCCATGTGGTCAGGACCGCGCAACATCTCCACGGCGCTCATGTACAGCTTCCGCCAGCGCTCCGACACGCGCGTCTTCGACGAACCGCTGTACGGTCACTATTTGCACGTGACGGACGCGGTGCATCCCGGCGAGAAAGAGGTTTTAAGGACGATGGATACGGACGGCGAGCACGTCGTGCGCGACATTCTCTTGGGTCCGTGTGACAAAAACGTGCGCTTCTATAAGAACATGGCGCATCACCTCACGGACTTAAACCGCGACTTTCTAAACCAGGTGACGAACCTCTTGCTGACGCGGCATCCTAGAGAGATGCTCCTCTCGCTCATCAACCAGCTTCCGCAGCCGACGCTTAGGGACACGGGTCTTAGAGAACAAGGGGAACTGCTCGACATTATCTTAGGGCAAGGCAAAACCCCCATCGTACTGGACGCCAAAGAGGTCTTGCTCAACCCAAAAGGTGTACTTGGAGAGGTCTGTGAGCGGCTCGAGCTACCGTTTGAAGCGGCGGTGCTCTCTTGGCCCGCCGGTCCCAAACCCGAGGACGGTGTGTGGGCGAAGTACTGGTACGCGGGCGTCCACGCCTCGACCTCGTTTGCGCCGTACCGCCCCAAAGACGAGCCGTTTCCTGAGCGGCTAGAGCCTCTTTTAGAGGAGTGCCTCACCTACTACGAACGCCTCTCCGCCTACACCATTCGCGCGAACCCATGACCTCTTCTAAGCAGCAACACCTCAGCCGCCGTCCAGGATATTTGGCGCAGTGGTCACAACTGCAAGCGGACACCTCTTTGGGTGGTGCGGTGCGCTTCGGGATGTTGGTGCAGCAGGTTGTAGAGACGGTCTATCTCGAATCCGTCTGGACCAAACCGGAGGAGCGCACGCTCCGCCGCGCCGTGCTGGACGACCTCGTCGACCTCTTCGTATCGGAGCGCTTCGCCCTCTTCAAGCGTTTGGTGATGACCTCTCCGGCTGTTTTGACGGAGACGGTTGCGGACGGCAAGGCAGACCGCGCGGACTTTCATTCGACGTTGCAACCCGGTGGCGGGCGCTTTCGTCATTTTGCGATGAACGCCGCTGCTGCTGAATATTATCCGCCGCTGCTCGTGGACTGGACGGCTCGAGCCGTAGGCTACGATGTGCCTTGGCGCAATGACCCGAGCGGCGACACGGCGGCGGACCTCGCGGCGAACCGCATCGGGCGCGACTTCTCTCGGTTTCTCAGGGACCACGAAGTCGGAAAACTTGCGGCGGACGCGGACGTGAAAGACTGGGTGACGGCGCGGTTTCGCGGATAGCCTTATCTGGAATCGCTAGCTTGGATTGCGCAAGAATCATCTCTGAACGTAGGTACTCGTCGGCCGCTCTTGTAAGTGGGAGCATCCTTGACCTGCTAATACCCGCTACGCTTTAAGCCCCGGCTTCGTCCTGTAAATTCGCTTCACATCGCTGATGCGCGAAACGTTGTCCTTGATGAAGTTGATCTCACCCTGGTCACGCACGTCCACCCGGAAGTGAATGCGGGCGTTCGCGCTGCTCTGCACGTCGGCGGAGACGCGCGAGGCGGACTTGTTCATGTTGGCAATAACGTCCAGGATATCCATGAGCAAGCCGGGGCGGTCCACGCCGACGATCTCGAAGTCCACGGGGTAGACCTCGCCCGAGGGCGCGTCCCAGGTGACGCCCACCAAGCGCTCGCCTTCGGTGCGCAAGAGGTGTTTGATGTTCGGGCAGTTGCAGCGGTGCACCGAGACGCCGCGCCCGCGCGTGATATAGCCCACCACGTCGTCGCCGCGCACGGGGCTGCAGCACTGCGCGAGCTTAGCGGGCGCGTCCAATCCGTCGATATAGATGCCGCCCGTGCCGCGTTTGGGGGTGGCAGGCGGCGCTTTGGTGTCGGCGACTTTCTTAATGGTTTCGGGCGCTAAAACCTCGATGATCTGCTTTGTGCTGACGCGCTTGGCGCTTAGGGCTAAGAGGAGTTCGTCGCTGGAGTCAGCTCTGAGGAGCGTTTTTGCTGCCGCCTCGAGCTTGCCCTTCGCCATGTGCTGCGCCGCCGCGAGGTGGCGGCGGCGCAGGGCGCGCTCCAAGGTGCGGCGGCTAGCGTCCAAAACGTCTTGGCGTTCCTGCTGGCGCGCGTACTGGCGAATCTTCTGCTTGGCGCTCCGCGTCACGGCGATATTGAGCCAGTCCGCCGAGGGACCGTACTGGGCGCTCCGGTTCGTCAGGATTTCGACTCTGTCACCCGTTTTAAGGGTGTAATTCAGCGGCACGATCTCGCCGTTGACCCGCGCGCCGATACAGCGGTGTCCGACTTGCGTGTGGACCTGGTAAGCGAAGTCGATGGGCGTCGAACCCAAGGGCAGATTCATCACGTCGCCCGCAGGTGTAAAGACCAGCACGCGCTCGCTCAAGAAGTCGCTCTTGACGGTGTCGATAAACGCGCCCGCGCTCTCCTCGGAGCTGTCCACGTCTAAAAGTTGCTTCATCCACTCGAGGCGCTTCTCGACCTCTTGCACGTCGCTGAGCCCCTGCTTGTACGCCCAGTGCGCCGCCACACCGTATTCAGCCACCTCGTGCATCCGCTGGGTGCGAATCTGCACCTCGATGGGCTGCCCCTGCAGACCGATGACGGTGGTGTGCAGCGACTGGTAGCCGTTGTGTTTGGGCACCGCGACGTAGTCCTTAAAGCGCCCTGGTATGGGCGTCCAGATGGAGTGAATGATGCCTAGTGCGCGGTAACAGACCGCCTTTTCCTGGTCTTCGACGCTCATGCCTTCGCCGCTGAAGGGACCGTTTTTGGGAATGATAATGGCGCGAATCGCCATGAGGTCAAAGATTTGGTCCAAGTTTTTGCCGTCGCGCTGCATCTTGCGGTAGACGCTGTATAACCCTTTGCTGCGCCCGGAAACTTCAAAGGCTAAGCCCTCTTGCGCTAAGCGCTCCTCTAAAAGTTCGATGGAGCGCCCGATATACGCCTCACGCTCGTTGCGGCGCATCCGCACCTGGCGCTGCAAGGTGTCGTAGGTGCCTGGCTCGAGGTACGAAAACGACAGCTCCTCTAGCTCGCTCTTGATGTGATTGATGCCCAAGCGGTGCGCTAAAGGCGCGAAGATTTCCAACGTTTCACGGGCGATGCGCTTCTGCTTGTGGGGCGGCATGTACTGGAGCGTGCGCATGTTGTGGAGCCTGTCGGCGAGCTTGACCAAGATGATGCGCACGTCCGAGACCATCGCCAGAAGCATCTGCCGCAGGTTCTCGGCTTGCTCCTCTTCGAAGCCTTTGTCCGAGGTCACTTTGAGCTTGCTGATCTTCGTCTCGCCCTCGACGATGCGCCGCACCCCTAAGCCGAAGCGCGTCTCGATGTCTTCAAAGGTGACGTCGGTGTCTTCCACCGTGTCGTGTAACAGTCCTGCGATGAGCGCGTCCGCGTCTAGGTACATCTCGGCCAAGAGTTCGGTGACGGCGACGGGGTGCGCGATGAAGGGCTCGCCAGACTTACGCATCATGCCGCTATGGGCACGCTCCGCCAACGCATAGGCGTCGGCGAGTTGCGCCTGCGCACTTCCGTCTAAGTAGCTCGTTTTGGCTTGGAGGGGTTCGAAGAGGGCGTTCATGTGCTCTATTTAATATATCATGGCCGCCTCACCCAAGATGTAAACCTCTCTGCAAGGACGCGCCACGAAACCTTTAGGGAGGACTAACGCAGGTCTCACCGAAGTTTTGTAAGTGGACGGCGTAGGGGGAATTCATGTAGCACTTCCAAAACATATTGAGACAGAGTGCCGCTTACGGAAGTTTTGGCAACGCCAAAGGTATCACCTCACAACGTGCGTGCTAATTACGGAGTTTTCGCAAGGCGAATTACGAAGTTTTCCGAAGGAAACAGTGCTTTCTACAGTGAGGGTGTTGCTTCGCAAAACTTACGTACACTCAGACCAGATGATACCTGCTAATGAATTCCCCCTACATCAGCGCTGCTGACGGGTAAAGAGAGTGCCGTAACGTGTAGGGGCAGGTTTCAAACCTGCCCCTACAAAGCGCCGCTGGCTTACGAATGCGGACGACGCAGCGGAGATTAAGTTCTTACGAATTCAGTTCTGCTCCGGCTTCAGGGTGAGCGTAAAGAGGTTGTCGAAAGGCTTACGCTCCAAAATCTTCTTCGCGTCTTCGGTGGTCGTGTTCAAGATGGTGTCCACCACGTCCTGCACGGACTTGTATTCGCCCAAATACTGGTAGCTCGAGCCCAGCGACATAAGCCGCCCAAAGGGGGTTTCGCCGCGCAGGGTGAGCCCGGTGGCGAGTTTGCGCTGCGCCCGGCTCCACTCGTCTTCGCTCACGCCCCCTTGCTGCACCTCCTGTAGGACGTTTCTGTAAATCTTCAGGACCTTGTCTAACTCACCCGGTCCTGTCGAGAGGTAGCCGATAAAGACGCCCGCGCCGTCCGCGCTGTCGTGTGAGAGGCTGGCGCTCTCGGCTAAGCCGTTGTCCACTAAGGACCAATAGAGCCGGGAGCCGCTCGAGTCGCCGATACAGTTTGCTAAGATGCTCGCCGCGTAGCGCAGTTCGTCTTGAGCGCTCACGCCGGGCGCGTAACTCGCCACGTGGACGCGCTTTAAGCGGGCGTTCTTCAAGGTGACGTTCTCAGTATTGGGCTCTAGCTCGGGGTGCGCCCGCGTTGGGTTGCTCGGCTGCCAGTTGCTGGTCAGCTCGCCGATCTGCGCGACGAGCGTGTCCCAGTCGTAGCTGCCCGCCACGCTCAAGATGAGGTTGTCCGCCGCGTAGCGCGCCTCGAAGTAGCGGAGCATCTGCTCACGCTCCAGCGCGCGAATCGAGTCCGCCGAGCCCAAAACGGAGTTGCCCAGCGGGTGCCCGTTGTAGTAGCGCGCATTGCCCTCCTCGAAGACCTTGAAGCCGGGGCGGTCTTCGTACATGGCGATCTCTTCTAAAATGACGTTCTTCTCTAAGTCGAAGTCCTCTTGGCGCAGGGCGGGGCGCATCATATCCGAGAGGAGGTCGAGCAGTTTGGGCGCTCGCTCAGGTAAGACCGCGCCGTAGTAGACCGTGCGCTCATCGCTCGTATAGGCGTTATAGTTCGCGCCGAGTTCGTCGAATTCGCGGTTGATGTCGGCGGGGCTGCGCTTATTGGTACCCTTAAACATCATGTGCTCCAAAAAGTGCGAGACGCCCGCGACCTCTTCGGTCTCGTCACGCGAGCCTGTCTTGACGAAGTAGCCTGCCGCGAAGGATTGCGCCCGCGCGTTGTGCTCGCCGACGATAGTGAGCCCATTGTCTAGCGTGGTTTTTTGAAAGGTCAAGCTCACGCGGATACCTCCTCGGAATTGGATTTTACGGCTTTAGGTCCGAGCGTTAGGACGGTGAATTCAGGTTCGGGGCGTTCGCTTAGGAAGAGGTTGACCTCGTCCAAAGAGGTCCTTTGTACGCCCTCTTTCACGTCGCTTATGGGGCGCGGTTCGCCCAAGAGGAAGGTGTCCCTTGCCAGCGCTGAAGCCCGCGCGCCGCTCGACTCGCCCTGCATGACGAGGCTGGACAAGAGCCCGCTGCGCGAGCGCTCCAACTCGTCCTCGGAGACGCCCTTGCGGAGTTTGGAAAGCTCACCTAAAAGGACGCGCAACGTTTCGTCGGCGCGTTCGGGCGTCGTGCCCGCGTAGCCCAAGGTGTAGCCGAAGCCCCGCACCGCGCGGTTGACGGCCGCCACGCTGTAGACTAGGCCTCGCTTTTCGCGCACCTCACTGAAGAGACGCGAGCCCATCCCTCCGCTCAGCACGCCCGTCGAGAGCGCGTGCTTGTACCAGTCCTTTGAGCCCGGCGCGACGCCCGCGAAGGCCACGCCGATCTGCGTCTGCGAGGTGTCCGCTTCGATATGTTCGGAATGTTGCGGCGCGAGTTCCGCTTCGGGTAGGGTTTCGCCCTCACCCTGCCAGTCGCCAAACGTCTCCTGCACTTGCGACAAAAGATGGTCCCACTTAACACCGCCCGCTACGCTTAGAATCGCACCCTTGGGTATGACGCGGCGTTCGTAATCCTGGCGTACGCTCTCGGCGCTCAAGTTCTTGAGCCCTTCTTCCGTCCCGTAAGCGCTCCGCCCCTGCCCTGACGCAAAATACGCTTTCGATAGGGCGATAAAGAGGCGCTGCGTGGGATTGTCGTCCAGTGACCACAACTCTTGCAGCGCTAAGGTCCGCGCCGACTCAAAGGTCTCGTCCTCTAACTTCGGGCGGCGCACCATGTCGGCGTAAAGCTTCAAAGTCTCGGGGAGCGTGTCCGCTAAGAGCGAGGCGGAGAGCGTCGCGTACTCCGTGCCCGCACCGCCGCCGCGCCGCACGCCTAAGTCGTCCAAAGCGTCCGAAAATTCGCGCGAGCCGCGTTCGCCCGCGCCCCTGTAAAGCCAATCGTTGAGCACCGTCGCACTACCCTCGCGCCCCTCAGGATCGCCCGCCGCGCCCACCGGCATCAAGAGGTTAAAACTCGCCGATGGAAGCCAGGGCATCGGCTCGGCGACCAAGGTCAAGCCGTTGGGGAGGGTTTGCATGTGAATATCAGTCATCGTGTCAGTATAGCCCCGCAACGGCTATAAAGCTGGAAGGGGTGAAACATCACGCGCCCCACCAGACGCTGAGATCGGGCACTTCGGTAAAGGCTTCGTCGCTCGAGACCAACACAAGTTGCTCGCTCACCGCTTGCGCAGCCAAGGCGCGGTCAAAGGGGTCTTTAGGTAGGTGCTCTAACCCCCCTTCTGCGAGCGCATGAACGCTCGTAAAAGGAAGTTCGCTGAAGCCGTATTGAGTCAGACGGAGATGAAAGTTCTCGTAGAGCGTCTGAGCTTGTGGCAATTTGCCAAGGCGAACCTTAATCGAGATTTCCCACGCGCAAATAGAGGAGACAAAGATACGCTGCTCGGTATCGCGTAGGCGCTCCAGCACGCTCTCCGGCAACCTTTCCGGGTCGACGCTGTACCAGATAAGTGCGTGCGTATCGAGTAAGAGCGTCCTTTCTTTGAGTGACGCTTCACGTTTACTCACTCGTTGCTGCGTATTTTAGGGTTGTGCCACAGCGCCAACTCCTCTTCGCTCAAGGGAGCCATCGAGCGTTCTACAAAGTCGTCACCGACCTCTTGGCGGTCTAATCCGAAGGGGCGTAACGCTTTGGGCTTTGAGACGGGCTCGAGCCTCACCAGCGGCGTCCCGTTCCGCGCAATCACGACCTCTTCACCCTGCAGGGCTTTTTCGACCAACTTCGAAAAGTTCGTTTTCGCCTCGTGCATGTTGACTTGGGTTTTATTCTGCGTTTCATCCTCTTTAGACTTCGCCAGTTTGGACATCGCAACCTCCTTAGCCCAGTTTAGCATAGGCGGACTAAGTAGGTGCATCGAAATAACCTAAACTAGAGAATGTCAACGAAGTCCGTTCTGAGCGTAAAAACTTCCTCGAGATTGTTTAGATTATTGAAGCCGAAGTACTTAACTCATGGTTTGTAAAACATGTAAACCCGCTCGAGAAAGCGTTTCTTTACCCAAAGCTGTTAGCTTTTAGCCCTTAGGTATTAGCCTTAAAAGCTTGTGCTAACGGCTGAAAGCTAAGCGCTAAAGGCTTAATGCTGAGATTCTTCACGGCTGCCGAATATATGCAAGGCTCGAGTATAATGCGTTTAACCGCCCCAAGCTCGCCCCACGGAGAACCGCCCTTGAATCACAGCCAAATTCAATTCGACCTCGAGCGTTCCGCCAGTATCAAGCTTCTGCGCAGCCAAAACGCCGCGCTCATCGTCGGCTTTTTGCAGAGCGCGTTCAAGGTGCAGCACCGCACGTCGGTTCCTTACAGTGCACTGCTAGAGGATTTGGAGGGGTATCTCGAGGCAGTTCATGAAGAAACACCCGGAATGTACAAAAACAGCCCCCAAAACTACCTCACAACCTGGTGCGACGACGACCACCGCTTCCTGACGCGGCGCTACTTAGGGCACGACGAGCCCGTCTTCGACCTCACAACCGACGCGGAGCGGGCGTTAGGTTGGCTGAGCGATTTGCAGCGGCGCGAATTTATCGGCGCGGAGTCGCGGTTTTTGCGTATCTTTAGCTTGCTTGAAGAAATCAGCGTCCAGAGCAGCGCCGACCCGGAGACGCGCTTGGCGCATTTGGAAGCGGAGAAGGCAAAGCTGCAAGCCGAGATTGACGCGATTAAAACCTCCGGCGAAGTGCCGCGCTACAGCGCCACGCAGCTTAAAGAGCGCTTCAGTGAAGCGAATCAACTCGCGCGGCAACTCCTCGCCGACTTCAAGGAGATCGAGGAGAACTTTAGAGGCGTCGCGCGGCGCGTGCAGGCGCAGCAACTCGAGGCGCACGCGACGAAGGGAAAGGTACTCGAGAGCGTCCTAGAAGCGGACGCCGCACTTGGAGAGTCGGACCAGGGACGGAGCTTCTATACCTTCTGGCAGTTTCTCGCCTCTCCCGAAAAGCAAGCCGCCTTGCGCCAACTCGTCGAAGAGGCTTACGCCCTGAGCGAACTCGGCGAGTTGACCCGTCAGCAGGGGCTCAGGCGCATCAAAGAGGACCTCTTGCTCGCGAGCGGCGGCGTCATTCAGTCGAACCGCCACCTCGCCGAACAGTTGCGCCGCCTGCTCGACGAGCAGGCGTTGGCGGAGAATAGGCGCGTCCTAGACCTCATCGCGGAGATCAAGCAGCTCGCCGTGCGGAGTAAAGAGGTAGGCGTGCCCGAGACCGATGATTTCATGACGCTCTAGACCCGCCCCGCCTTGCACCTCGTGATGGAGCGCCCCCTGTGGGAAGCCAGCGACATGCCGACCTTCGCGCCCCAACCGCTCGCCGTAGGCGGTGAGAACCTCGCGTCGGTTGACACTGCCGCGCTTTACAGCGGGCTCGCCGTGGACAGGCAGCGGCTCGAGGCGCAAATCGAATCTCTACTGGTGGAGCGTCCGCACATCAGCCTCGCCGAGCCACTTGGGCGCTACCCCGCCGAGCAAGGCTTGTCGGAAATCATCACCTACCTGAGCATCGCTGCACAGGGCGAACGACACACTATTGACGAGGCGACCTCGCAGACGGTTGTGCTTAATGGATGGACGAGCAACGGTATGAGTAGAGAGTTTGACGGACGGTTCGAAAAGCCGTTCGACGGGCAACCCGGTGAGACTAGCGAAGTGGCGCTCGAGATGCCCCAAGTTGTCTTCGTGAGGTCAGATAAGTAATGGAGCCTTTAGACAGAGAAAAACAAGCCCCCTACGCGGCGGTCATTATCAAACTGTTGCAGGGGACGCTCGAGGCGGACGACGACGCGTGGAGCCTCCTGCTCGACTACCGAATCGCTGTGAGAGAGCACTTCGAGAGCTTCGGCGCCGCGCTGCACTTAGACGAAGTCGAAGGCTACGCCTACCTCACGCAGCCAGAGGCGGGAGATGATGAAGTCGAGGATGCACCGGAAGCCTTGCCCTGCCTCGTCCGCCGCCAGAAGCTCTCCTACAACGCGACCCTACTCTGCGTTTTGCTACGCGAGCGCCTTGTCCAGTTCGACCAAAGTGAGTTGCGCTCGACTCAAGCGGTGGTGTCTAAAAACGACATCCAGGGGATGCTGACACTCTTTTTAGAGGAGCACACCGACGAGAAGCGGCTGTTAAGGACGGTGGATACGCTCATCAGACAGGTGACGGACTTGGGCTTCTTGAAGAAACTTTCCGGCGACGAAGAGCGCTACGAAATCCGCCGCATCATCCGGGCGAAGCTCTCGGCAGACGATTTGGTAGAGATTAAAGAGAAGTTGGCAGCGCACCATCAAGAAACTCAGGAGAACGCTATGGAAACCCATGCAAGCGAATAGACTCGAGTTCGAACCGGACAATAGCCGGGCAGGGTTCCGCTTGACGCGGCTCGAGGTCTTCAATTGGGGCACGTTCAACCAAAAGGTCTGGCGCGTCGAGCCCAGGGCCCAAACCTCACTCTTGACGGGCGCGAACGGTTCCGGCAAGTCAACGCTCGTAGACGCGCTTCTTACGCTGCTCGTCCCCAATCAAAAACGCAGCTACAACCAAGCTTCGGGCTCCAACAAGCGCGAGCGCGACGAGCGCAGTTATGTGCAGGGTGCGTTCGGCAAGGTCAGGCGCGACGAGGGCTACGGCGCGAAGACGCAATATTTACGCGACGAAGGCTCCTACAGCGTGCTACTCGCGCAGTTCTCGAACGGCGGGCTCGGGCAAACTACGACGCTCGCGCAGGTGTTGTGGCTGCAAAACCGCAAGGTGGAGAAGTTTTTTGTGATTGCAGAGCGGGAGCTTACGGTTGCGGAAGACTTCGCGAACTTCATCAGCATCCCCGACCTCAAAAAGCGGCTCGCGTCTTCCGCCCACGTCGAGCTTTTCGACCTCTTCACGCCCTACAGCAAACGCTTCCGCAAAGCCTTCGGCGTGCGCTCCGAAAAGGCGCTCGACCTCTTTAACCAGACCGTCAAGATCAAAAATATCGACAGCCTCAACGCTTTTGTACGCGAGCGCATGTTAGAGCGTGGCGACGTGCAGGCGAGTATCGGCGACCTGCGCCAACACTACGGCGACCTCACGCGCTCCTACGAAGCGATTCAGAAAGCCAGAAAGCAACTCGAGCTTCTCACCCCGCTCCACACCGACGCGCAACACTACCGCACGCTCATGCAGAGCGCCGCGCAACTCAGAGAGACCGAACGCCTTGTCCCCGCCTATTTTGCGAGGCAAACGCAGCGGTTATTAGCGCCGAAGATTGAACAGACCCAAACGGCGTTAGAAGAGGTCACGCAGGCGCTAGAAGAGGTGGCGCAACGTTTGGACGCGAAGCGTGAAGAGCACAACCAGGTGAGCGTCGCCATCGGCAGTGATGAGGTGGGTCAGCAACTGGCGCTTTTAGAGAAGGATATTGCGGCGTTACATAAACAAGTTGCTGACAAAAAATGGACCGCCGAAACCTACAACGTTCTAGCGCGTCAATTAGAGGTGCGCCCGTACGAGAATAAAGAGATGTTCCTTACCACGAAGCAACACGTTCAGCAGATGCAGGCAACGTTGCAAGCGCGTTTGGCTGAAGCGAGCGACGAACGCGACGAACTCAAACTCGAGGAAAACAAGCTCAAATCTCAAGGCGAAGCGTTGGCGCAAGAGATAGACTCACTGCGGCAGCGAGAGAGCCAGATTCCGCAGCGGAACTTGGAACTGCGCCGCACCATGCTGGACGCGCTCGAGCTATCCGAAGACGAGGTCCCCTTCATCGGCGAACGCCTCAAAGTCAAAGATGACGAGCGGGCGTGGGAAGGAGCCATCGAGCGGCTTTTGCATTCCTTCGGCTTGCGCCTGCTCGTCCCGGCGCAGCACTACGAGGCGGTGAGCCGCTACGTCAACCAGACTAACCTGGGGGGGCGCATCGTCTTCCACCGTGTTCAGGGTGAAGGGGTGGATATCTCTACCGCAGAAGTTCCCGCCGATAAACTGATTCACAAACTCGAGGTCAAACCCGGCAGCTTTCAGGGTTGGATTCGCCGCGAACTCGCCAAGAGCTACGACTTCACCTGCTGCACCTTAGAAGAGGTCAGATACGAAAAACGGGCGCTCACCCTCGCGGGGCTCATCAAAGGGGGCAACGAGCGCTTTGAAAAGGATGACCGCCGCAAGTTGAATGACCGTACCCGCTACATCTTGGGCTGGAGCAACGAGGAGAAAATCGCGGCGTTAGAGGAGGAGCGCTCACACATCACCGAGCAGTTTTTAGAGGTCCGCCGCGCGTTGGAGGAGGTTGGAGCGCGGCGTAGATATTTGGAGGAACAAAAAGAACGAGTCCAAAGGTTTCTCCAGTTCGACTTTGCCACCATCGACTGGCGGCGCGACGATGAGACGCTGCAAGACCTCCGTGAGCAGAAGGACGACCTCGAGCGGAGTTCCGACCGGCTCAAGCAGCTCCGCGAGCAGTTGGAAGCGTTGGCGCAAGAGGTCAAGGGGCTTGAGGCGGATAAAGAGAAAACGCAGAGAAATCAACTCGGGCTCGAGCGCGATATTCAGGATTTTCGAGATAGACAAAAACGCGCTGAAATGCGCCTCGCCGAAGTGTCGGTGGATGTGCTCGAGATCTATGGTCCCCGCATAGACGAGTACCTAGCGAATGCGCCGCTGACGCTCGAGACGCTCTCCACCCGCAAAGACGATGTATCGGCTCACCTTCAGGAACGGCGCGAGGAGATGCAAGGGCAAGAGCGCAACTTGACGAGCCGGATTGTCAAACGGATGCAGCGCTACAAAAGCGCCTACCCGGAAGAGACCGTCGACGTGGACCCCTCCACGGAAGCTATAGATGATTTCAACGTGATGCTGGAAAAGGTCAAAGACGACGACCTGCCGCGCTTTGAGGACGAGTTCAGAACCCTTCTGAACAGCAAGATTTTAGAGCACATCGTCGTTTTTCAAGCGGATTTGGAGGGGTGGCAGAACGATATCAAGGAGAGCATTGGGGCGCTTAACGAGTCGCTCAGGAGCATCGACTACACGCCCACGACCTACATCGAACTCCAGCACAGCGATAACCGCGACCCTGAAATTAGAGAGTTCAAGACGATGTTGCGAGCGTGCTTCGCGGACGTCGGGCAGCCTGCGGCGAGCGAGGCGAGTTTTAGGCACATTCGCGCCCTCATCGAGCGCTTCGAAACGGATGACCGCTGGACGCGCAAAGTCACGGACGTGCGCAACTGGCTCGACTTCGCCGCTAGCGAAAACTACCGCGCCGACGACACGGAGCGCCACTACTACTCGGACTCGTCGGGCAAGTCGGGCGGGCAAAAGGCTAAGCTCGCCTACACGATTTTAGCGTCCGCTATCGCCTATCAGTTTGGGTTAGGGCACGCCCACACGACCTCGAAGTCGTTGCGTTTTGTCGTCATCGACGAAGCGTTTGACCGCAACGACGAGCGCAACGCCCGCTACGCGATGGAGCTTTTCAAGAAGCTCGGGCTGCAACTCTTAGTCGTCACGCCCGAGAACAAAATCCACATCGTCGAGCCCTACATCTCGGTTTGTCACTTCGTCAAGAACAGCCTCGAGGAGAACGACTCCGAGGTCTACAACCTGAGCAAAACCGAATTCGAACGGAGAAAACAAATCTTCCGCGACGCGCGTGAGGGGAGAGTGATAATACGGTGACGGCGGCGCTGCGTTGCCAGTTCAATACCTACCTGTGTCACTCTGAGCGAAGCGTAAGAGTCTCTGCATTCCATTCGCCTTCTTCTCTTACCGAGAATGCGAGACGAGACCCCTCGCGGAGTCTATCCTGTCAAGGGCTCGGGGTGACATTATTGAGAGGGTAACGATAAGGTGATTTCACCAGCGCAGGTGCGGGATAAGGCGTTGCGTCACTACGTGAGATTTCTCGAAGCTCATCTAGCAGGCGAAGACTTCTTTCCGCTCGAGCTGCCCTTTCCAAAAGTCAAAGCGTCCGACGACTACATAACGGTTAAAGCGGGCGTGCAGACTCTCTTGTCGGACGCGAAAGCAAAGAAGGGTTACGGCTACAGCGTCGCTACGGAGACGCGAACGATGCGGCGCTACGGACCGCAATCCTTACCGTCTCGCATCTGGATAGAGAACGAAACGGACTTTCTCAAGCTCATCGGCAAAGAGGTGGAATTTAGACGTTTCAAGGACGCGGTTCGAGAAACGCATGAGCGCGTGCCGCAGCTTTTGAGTTGGATAGAAGCGTATCCGAAAGAGGTGCTTAGGCATCTGGATAAATGGACGGATTTGCTTGAAGTATGCCGCTATTTTTTAGAACAGCCGCACCCCAAACTCTACATGCGCGAGTTGCCGATTGCGGTGCACAGCAAATTTGTGGAGGAGAGCAAGGGGATTTTAAGTCGGTTGTTAGGGCATATCCTCCCCTCGGACGCTATGGACGAACACGAAACTCTGTTCGAAAAACGCTTCCACCTCTGTTACAAAGAAGCGCTCATCCGTTTCAAGGTTTTGGATGAACAGCTTGTAGAACGCTACGTCCTGCCCGTTTGCGACCTCAGCACGCCCGTCTCTCAGTTTGCGCCCTTAAACCTCTCAGGTCATCCCTTCGTCATGACCGAAAACGAGATGACGTTCTTAACCTTACCTACGCTACCCAATAGCTTCGGGCTCTTCGGCAAGGGCTTCGCGGTGGAGGCGCTCGCGTCTGTTACTTGGCTCGAGAAATGTCCCATCCTCTACTGGGGCGACCTCGACGCGCACGGCTTTCAGATTCTGTCGCAGCTACGCGGCTATTTCCCCAACGTCGTCTCGCTCATGATGGATGAGGTGACGTTGCAGACGTTCGGTGGGTTCAAAGTTGCTGGTACGACGAGCAAGGTGATGGCATTACCGAACCTCACGCTGGAAGAGGCGTGGGTTTTTGACCTCTTAGTTAAGGGTGAGGTGAGGCTCGAGCAAGAGCGCATTTCTCACGACTACGCCGTTCGGGAGCTTCGGCGCGTGTATAGAGCGCTCAATCTGGCTCGGTAATTTCAACGACGCGACCCTCTTTAGAATGCGTCCAGCCAGGCTTTCCCCACCCTCGAGCGTTGCGCAGCCGAATCCCGCTCGCGTGTAAAGAGGTGCGCCAGACCTCTTTCAGTGGGACGAGGCTTTGGGCGACGCGAAGTTCAACGTCGTGAGCTTCTAGCTCGTCCATCAAACTGCTCAGCACATCCATCCGCAGGGGTTCCACGACCTCTTTAGAAACCCACATGCCCGCGTCGTGGAGGTCTTCAAAGGATTCAGTAGGCAATTCATAGCGGTAGATTGGGGTGGCTTTGAGGGACTCGAGCCACGCCTCTTCGACGTAGGCGAGTTTTCCGTAAGAACTTCCGCGCCACCAACCTTCGATGTCTTTAGAGGTTGAGTTCGGCGTAGACCAAAGCAAGATGCGGGGGCAGTCACGGGGAAAGAGGTACATGACCTGATGGGGCTCGTCTATCGTCCACACGAGAGGTCCATTGAGCCAGTCGAAACCTGCAGGACGCTCTATCGGAACGCGGACCGGACGCGGGACGAAAAGGTCTATGTCAGGGTTTTCGCTGAAGTGGTAGAGGCGCGTCATTCTGAAGAAGTAAGAAGCAGGAAGCAAGGAGTGAGAATAGAAAAACATATATCCTTCTTGCTTCCTGATTCTTGCTCCTTACTTCTACCTTTATCCCTTCGCCGGTCTCACCGAGAGGTCTGTCACCTCAGCCGTCGCGGGGAGCGACAGCACGCTCGAGACCTGCTGCGCTACGTCTCGGGGCTGCACGAACTTCTCGGGATCGTAGTCCTTGCCTTCAAATTCGTGTACGCGCTCCTGCATCGGGCTCGCCACGCGCCCCGGATAAATGCTCACCACGCGCACCCCGTCCGGCTTGACCTCCGCGCGGAGCGAGTCGGCGAGGGCTTTTAAGCCGTGTTTGGAAACCGCGTAGCTGCTCCAGTTGGCTTTCGCGTTGAGACCCGCGCCCGAGTTGATGAAGACGATTTGCCCTTTGGCTCGTTGGAGTGAAGGGAGGAGTTTCTGCGTCAAGAGGTAGGGCGCACGCAGGTTGACGCGGTACTGGAGGTCCAAATCTTCAGCGGAGGTCTCCGCAACTGGCGCAAGCGATACTGCGCCTGCGCTGTGAATGAGAACGTCGATCCCGCCTTCGCTGAGCGCCGCCGCCACCTCTTCCAACGCGTCATCCTTGGCTAAATCAACTTGGTGAATCACCGCGTCACCGCCTGCATTTTTGACCGCCTGCGCGACCTCTTGCAAGCGGTCTTCGCTCCGCCCTAAGAGGTGTAAGGTGGTTTCAGCGTCCGCGAGTGAATGGGCGATCGCCTCTCCGATGCCGCTGCTCGCGCCCGTAATGACGATGCTTCTGCCGGTGTTGTTACTGGTGTCCTTGCTCACGAGTTACCTCGGGCGTTACCATTTGGCGTATCGCCGTTTAACCGTTTGATCGCCACTTCTAAGTCGCCACTACTCGCCACACTGCTGCCGATCAGGACGGCGTCGGCGACACCTTGCAAGTCGCGAATTTGCTCGGGGGTGCTGTAGCCCGACTCGGCGACGAGCAAACCTGTGAAACCCTCGCCCCTCGCTTTCTGGATGAGGTTGGGCGCGTTGTTCAGGTCGATCTCGAGCGTCCTTAAATCCCTGTTGTTCACCCCGATAATCTCGGCGCTACTTGAAAGGGCGAGGTCTAGTTCGGCTTCGGCGTGGACCTCGACTAAAGCGTCTAGTTCCAGACGCTCCGCGAGGTCTAGGTACGCCTGCAAGTGCTCCCCCAAAACGGCGACGATGAGGAGCACGGCGCTTGCCCCGGCGCGTTTCGCTTCTGAAAGCTGGGCGGGGTGCACCGTGAAATCCTTGCGCAAGAGGGGCAGAGGGGCGACGCTCGAGACCGCCTCTAAGTGCGCCAAGGAACCCGCGAAGTGACGCGGCTCGGTGAGGATGCTTAGCGCCGCCGCGCCGCCGCGCCAGTAGGCGCAAGCCGCCTCGACTGGGTTTAAGTCAGCGATAACGCCGAGCGAAGGAGAGGCGCGTTTGACCTCTGCGATGACGCTGAGCTGTTCGCCCCGGAGCGCCTCATAGAAACTCGGTCTCTGCGGAATATTTAAGAGGTCAAGAGGTTTGGTCTCGACGTTTTTATAGTCCAGCACGCGCTCCAAAGCAATCTGTCCTAACACGCCGGGGACTTGCGTGATCTGCTCCAAAGTCAGCGGTAAGACCTCTAGGTCAATAAGTGTGAAAGCCTTCAAGGTTGCCCCCCTCTCCCCAGGTGACGTCAACGCCTTCGACCTCGGCGTGAGCCGGACCGCGCCGCAGTTGATGTAGCAGCGCCTCTAAGTCGCTCTGCTCGCCTTCCGCGACGATTTCGACGCGCCCATCGTCCAGGTTCTCGGCGTAGCCGTTCAGGTCCAAGTCCAGCGCGTGGCGGCGGGTGAAAGCGCGAAAGCCCACCCCTTGCACGTCGCCCGCGATGAGCACGGTCATTCTGATGTGGTCTGCCATCTCGTCTCCAACACGCCCTCGTGAATGAGCGTTCCTCAATCTCTGATACTGATCTCTAGTGAGGGTCTTTGATGGTGGTTCGGTGAAAATTAAGTATGCTTTAGGTGACTTAGTCTCTACCCCCCTACAGTCTAAAGCATGTGCTGCGCTTTGGGTCAAATGTGAATAGTTTGGGCTCAGCCCTCTGCACTTAATTCGGTATCTGCGTAAAAATCAGATGCCAGGCTGTTGGCCATTAGCTCTTAGCCTTGAGCAAGGGCTTCTAAGCTAATTGCTTGTATTAGCAGGTATCATCTGATTTGAGACACTCTCACTTTGAACAGCACGCTCTAGCACACACTTTTCGAGATGATACCCTTGCCGGAGGCAAAACTTCGTAAGCGGCACTTTGTCTCAGTATGTCGTGGAACTGCTATATGTTAAGAGCCTCCGGGAAAGACATGCATTTGTCATGGGGTTTTGAATTTTTGCAAGACTTGAGGTAGAGGTGTTCGCGTCTAATAGCAGGTATCAAAGTCTGTCTCACTAACGTTCGGAGCTGGTTTGAAACGTTCTCACTGTTCGAAGTGGCGTTGCTAGGCAGCAAACTTGCGTCCCTGCGGGCTTTCAGACTGCTCGCTTCCGCGGAGCAGCTTTCAGAAACGTAGCACGCACGTTTGGTGATGACGCCTTTAGCGTTGCCAAAACTTCCGTCTCCCGCCTTTGGCGAAAGCCTACGGAAAGCGCTCATCTATCTCAGTATGTCTTGGAACCGCTATAAGAACTTTCAGAGAAGAGCATGAGGTCAGCGTTAGATTCGTGTATTTATGTTCATCAACCGCTGGGGTTAGAGAAAAAACGCACTATTGATAGCGCCCTTTCGCCCGCCCAATCAGCGGTAGTGTTATCCTGTCTAAGCCGTTCACGCCGCAGCGCGAACGGTCACTATCAAATTATGTCGCAACCGAGTCGTGAACAGTCCAGTGGAGCCCTAAGCGCCCTAAGAGGTGCGCGCGTTCAGAAGCGCGTGCTCGTCCCTGCCTTGTTGCTCGTGCTTGCGCTCGCGCTCTACTTCGCGCCGCAACTGCCCGCCGTGAGGGGATGGGCGCTCTCGAGAGCCCAGAACGTCGTGTCTGACTTAGGCTACGACCTCTCGTACGCGCGGAGCGCGGGCAACTTGTGGCGCGGTGTGACCTTGCGCGGCGCAGAGGTGACGGGGCCGGGCGTGAACGCGCGCTTAGAGCGGCTCTCCTTGGAGTACAACCTGCTCGGACTCCTCGCAGGACGCCTCCCCTTCTCCGTCTCGGTGGCGGACGTCTCGGGCGACATTGAGCCGCAAGAGGTCCGCGTGCCGCAGGGGAACGGGAGCAGTGGGAACCGGCCGATTCGCCCGGTGCTGCGTAGCGCGGATGTGAACGGCGTCAACTTGAACGTGAACGACGTGCCCTACACGCTCCCCGACCTGAATGTGGCGGACCTCAGCGTGAACGACACCGAGGACGGATTGGGCGTCGCCACGACGCTGACGACGCCGCAAGGCGAGGCGCAAGTAGACGCGGACGTCGCCTTTTCGCCCTTGAACATCGACGCGCGGTTGCCCCGCGTCGATCTAGCGGTGGCGAAGCACTGGTTCGAAGGCGTGGAAGGCGGGCAGGCGTCGGGCACGGTGACGTACGCGGACGGGGAAGCTAAGGCGGACTTAGCGCTTGCGCAGGGCGCGGTCACAGTCGCTGGCACGACGATCACAGAACTTTCAGGACCTGTAAATTTCGACGGGCAGACCGTCACAGCGGACCTCACCGGGCGCGCCCTCGGCGGCGACGTGCAGGGCGACGCGGTGGTGGATATCTCCGCGCAGCGGTGGCAGGCGGAGGTGACGGGCGACGCGAAGCTTGCAGAAGCGGCGGCGTGGCTGGCGCGCGGCGACGTGCCCGAAGGCGCAGTCACGGGCGACGCGGATGTGTCCCTCTCGCTCTCGGGCTGGCAGCAGATCGACCTCACGGGTCAGGCGCAGGGGCAGGGCGAGGTGTTCGGGCGGGCGTTAGAGGATTTAGATGTAGACTTCGGCTTCGAGACGGAGGTGGGCACGCGCGTTCAGGCGAACGGCGCGCTTGCGGGCGGACCCTTTACAGCGAGCGTGACCCCGCTAGAGGGGGGCGGCGTAGGCATCCAGGCGCAAGCCGAAGGCGTCAACGTAACCGAGCAGTTCAGGGCGGACCTGCGGGCGGATTTGCAGCAGTCGGAGGGGCTGTCGGGGGACGCGCGCCTAGCACTGTCGGGCAGCGCCGCCGGGCGCGCGTTGTCTCTAAACGCGGACGCGGCAGCCCTAGCGGACGGTGGCTGGATTGTTGACCTCTCGGGTGGTGACGATCTAGGCGCGGCACTCAGCGGTGAGGTGGCGCTGCGCGGCGAACAGCTCACGGGCGAGCTGAGGGCGCAAGGGGTGAGCTTGGAAGGTACGCCCGTCCAAGCGGAGCCCTTGAACGCTACGCTGAGCGCGGATGGCACGCTGAGCGAACTGCCTGTGACGCTCCGCTTAGGGACGCAGAACGCCCTCACGCCGAGTGTGGCGGGCGTTGAGTTGGCGAGCGACCTCTCGGGCGCGGCGCGCGCCGTACTGGACGGTACAACGCTACGCGACCTCTCCGCGCAGTTCGGACCGCTCAGCGCGAACGGCTCCTTCGACTTGGCTGACCAGACAGGGCGTTTAGAATACGCCCTCGACAGCCTCGATTTGGGCGGGCGAGTTCAGGGCAGCCTCAGCCTGCAAGGGGGGGTGCTCGAGCGAAACGAAGACGCGCTCACGAGTCAAGTCACCGTCGACGCTGCGGACCTCGCCGCGTTCGGCGTCGCGCCCTTTGACCTGAACGCTGACGTGTCTTTAGAGAATGCACAAGCCCTCACCGGCACCGTAGACGGCGTGCTCGCCTTCGCCGAGGACGCGACACTGGACGTTTCGGGCACCTTTCGCGACCTCTTGGTGACGGGCACGGTGCCCGCCGACCTCTTGCTCGCGTCGGACGCGGTTGCGCTCAATGGCGACGTGCGGCTGGACGCGCAGGCGAACCTCTTGGAGCCGAGTTACGACGTGGAGACGGTGTGGGGAACGGCCGAGCAGTCTTTAGAACTCAACGCGCAGGGACGAGGGGGTCAATCCGAAGGAACACTAAGCGCGGAGGGACTTCGTAGCGCATTCTCAACCAGGGGGGGTTTCAACCTCGAGGCGGACGGCTTCACCCTCTCGCCTTTCCTTACGCAACCCGACATTAACGCCACCTTGAACGGCTCGCTCGGCTACGCGGGCGGCTGGAACGGCGCGCTCAACGCGCAAGTGGACGCGCCTGTAGACGCTGCTGTAGAACTCGTCGGCGCAGGCGACGCGCTGAGGCTAGACGCGCAAACCGCTCAAGGTGCTCTAGACGCTTCCGTGTCGGGTCAGGTCTTGCCTGCGCCCAATCTCGAGGTGGACGCGAGCGCGGCGGAGCGGGCGCAGCTTAGCGGCACGCTGCGCGGCACTTCGCTTAACAGTGCCTCGTTTGACGGCACCTTACAGACGCAGGCGGTAGAGACGCCGCAGGCGAGCGTGAACGCGCAGACCGCGCAGGTACAGGCGTCGCTCTCAGGTGGATTATCCGCGCAACTTAACGGTGAGAATATCGACCTCAATTTGAATGGTGGAACGTGGGCGGGGAACGTTGATCTGCCCTTCACCTTGCGCGGCGAAGCGCATACGCTCCAAGCGAATCTTACCGGGGAAACCGCGTCGCCGCAGCTTGACGGCAATGTGCGAGGACCGCTCGTGCAGGGTCCGGTGAGCGCGAGTCGGCAAGGCGGTCAAGCCTCGCTCAATGTGGACGCCGCGCCCTTTCTCCCTACGGAGGACGCGCAGCTTAACGCCGACCTCTCCTTTTCACAAGACCTGTCGTGGAACGCGGACGTGACGGGCGACGGGACGTACCGGGGCGCGCCCATCGGCGTGCAGGCGACGGTCTCAGGCGAGCGCCAAAACTACGGCGGTGAGGGCGCGCTGCGCCTTCGTGACGGCAGGGTCCCCTTTCAAGTGAGCGGAGCGGGCGCGGACGTGGAGGCGAGCACGCAACTTGAGGACTTCGACCTCGCTAACGTGCAGGGTCTCGTCCCGGGTTCGCCCACCGGCACCGCGTCGGGCACGGCGCAGTTCAGCCGCACGGATGAGGGGCTCAGCTACGGCGCCGACCTGAACGCGGCGGGCACAGCGCAAGGAAGACCGCTCGACGTGCGCGTCCGCGCGGGCGACGAAACGGGTGTAGATATTACCGGTGAGGTTGCGGGAACGAGGATTGCACTGGACAACGCGGCGAGCGGCGAGGCGAACACCTATGACGTGTCCCTAGACGAAGGTCCGCTGACGCTTCAAGCGCAAGTGAGGGCGGGGGAGCGGGTGCGCGTGACCGGAGACGGCACCTTCCAGGGCGAGCCGCTGAGCGTAGCGGGGTCGCTCGAGCCTGCCACCCTCACAGGCGACCTCAACGCGACTTTGGGCGACGCAACCCTCAGCGTAGACGCCACAGCTCAGCAGATACAGGGCGAGCTGAACGCGCCTAACGGTGTGGCGAACGTCGCGCAACCGCTCAGCGCTGACTTTCGCGCGACGCGCGAGAACGGGCAGTTCGCGCTGACCTCTCTGAGCGCCGCATTACCGCAGCGCAACCTCGCGCTATCACTCGCGGGTCCCGCCTGGCCCAACCCAGACCTCACGGGCAGCTTGCAAACGGGCGTGCTAGATGAGCCTGTTGAGATAGGTTTCAGGCGAGAGGACGGCTACCTCTTGCTTTTAGAGCCGGGTGAGTTGACGCTCCTCGCGGACCTCTCGCCAGGATTCGCCCTGGAATCGCTCCGGGCGGAGGGGGCGCTCGAGGTCTTCGGTACGAACCTCGTCAGCGATCTCGCGTGGAGAACCGGGTCGGGCTTCTCCGGCGAGGCGCAAGCGGTGTTCGCGCAAGGTGAGGCGAACGCTTCTGTCACCCTCGCAGGGCGGGGCAACCTCGAGGTATCGGGTTTGATGGGTTACGGCGGCGAAGAGGTCGCGACGCTTCAAGCCGCGCTGAGCCGCGCGCCCTGGCGTGACGGGAGCGTTTCGGGCAGCGTGAACGTGGCTGCGCCCGTGAGCGACCTCAGCGCGGCGTATCCCGGCGAGCCGCTCGCGTTCGTCGGCGACTTGACGCTCGGCGGCACCCTGAGTCAGCCCAACCTCGCGGGTCCGGTGACTCTCGAAGGCGCGTTAGAGGCGGCGGGCGCGCTGCGCGCCTCGCGTGAAGGTGCGAGTTTCATCCTGCAAAATGACGCTTTGGACGTGGGCGCGCAGGCGACGCCGCAGGGTTGGACACTCAGTCTTGACGCGGACGCGCTGCTCGTCCAAGACCTCTTGCCGCCTCTGGACGCGCCGCGCTTAACGGCGCAACTCCAGGGTGCGGGCACGTGGGGTGGCGCGCCTGATATTCGAGCGGACACGCTCCTTTTGGAGAGCGTGCGCAGCCGCGTGGCGGGAGAGTTGCGTTATGACGGCGCGCTCTACGCGCCCCTGGATGTGAGCGTAGATTTAGCAGAGCTAGGCAGCGCGCGCGGTGAACTGGAAGGCGCGCTCCTCATCGGCAGCGCGGACGCTCCGGCGGGGACGCCCCTCTCGGGCACGCTCGCCGTTCGAAACGTGGGGCTCGCGGAGTCGCCGTGGAGTTTGGGGGGCGACTTGGACCTGGGTGGGACGCTCGGCGCGCCGACTCTGGAGACGCGCCTGGTGGGAACCGGCAGCGCTGAGGGTGGTCTCACGGCTCGCTTAGAGCCGGGGCGCTACGCCGCGCTGACGAGCACATTGGCGCTCGGGGCGCTCAACAGTGACTTGCGCCTCCGCTGGCGCTTGGGTGAACTCGCGGCGGAGGGGCAGGTGGCGTTCGCGGACTACGCCTTGGCGCTGGACGCGGCGGACGACACGATTTTGCTCGCAGGCAACGAGAAGCTCGCGGGCTGGCGCGGCGCGCTAAGCACGAGCGAGGCGCAGCTCACGGGCGATTTGGCGAGTCTGTCGCCTCAGCTCGGTGGGGCGCTCGACTTAGCGGCGGCTTGGGGTTCTGAGGTGAGCGTCGCCGGGACGTTCACCGGCTTGCAGGCAGGTCCTTTGGCGCTGGGTGACCTTGCGCTCAGCTCGGAAGGTGAGGGGGACCTCGAGCGCCTCACCCTGCAGGGCGACATCCTCACGGCGTCGGTGGACTTGACGGACGCCGTGACGTGGCAGGCGCGGCTCGAGCTGCCCCTTCCCAGTGACAGTGCGCTCGCCGCGGAGGGTGGCGGAACGTTGAGCGAGGGCGCGCTGGACGCGGTTCTTTCCAGCACCCTAGCCGGTGACGCACTCCAGGTGCCACTCGCCGTGCGTTACGGCGACGACGGACTCAGGGTGGCGTCGCAGGCGGACCTCTTGTCGGGCACGCTCGACTTGGACGCGCGCTACGGCGTCACGGACGAGGTGAGCGGCTGGTCCGGGAGGCTCGAGCTGTCTGACGTTACTTTACGAGGAGCCGAGGCGGACGTGCAGGCGACGCTCTCGGGCGCGTTAGCCGAGCCGTCTTTAGACGGCACGCTCACCTTAGAACGGGACGCGAACGCCCTCGCGGGCACCTTTGCGCTGAGCCCAGGACGTTTGGCGTTGGAGCAGCGCCTAGTCTCGCCATTTTTAGAGGAGCCGCTCGCGCTGACCGGGACGGCGCTGCCGCTCAAGCTGTCACTCAGTACTTCGCCGCAAAACCAACTCACCGTGACGCGAGCGGAGGGCACGCTCGCCGCGTCCGGGGCGCTGGCGCTCGGCGCAGGTCCGGCGAGCGTCCGCCTCACGCCGAGCGAGGTGGCGGGCGGCTGGCTCGACCTCGCTTTGAGCGCGCCGCAAACGCCCGGCTTAGCGCTCTCGGGCACGCTGCCGAGCGGGCCGCCGCAGGTCTGGGCGGGCGAACTGCTGCGCGGTTTCACCCTCGCGGGCGTGCAGGACACGCAGGGCAGCGTCACGCTGCAGGCGCAGCCGACGCCCCGCGCCGAGGTGTCCGAGTTGCGTTGGGGGACGGCTTTAGGGACGCTCGAGCTAGCCGGCACCGCCGTTCCCGGCGACGTGGACCTTCAGGGGACGTGGCGCGGCGCAGAGGACGCCACCCTAGAAGAAACGACGTTCCTCCCCTGGCTCGCCGAGGTCAGGGCGCTCCCCTTCGAATTGGACGTGGCGGACAGCCGCGCCGAGGTGAGCGCGGCGGGCGACGTCGGCACGTTGGACGCGAGCGTGGACTGGGCGGCGCGGACCGCCGCGCTAGACGCCGATCTCGCGCTCGGCACGGGCGCGGCGACGAGTGAAGCGGACGAAGACGCGTCCACCGTTCAGGCGGCGGGCGAGCTGAGCGCTGCGCTGCGCTACACGCCCGAGACAGGACCGACAGGCGATATCCGGCTGCTCGAGGTGCCCCTAGCCGACGCGCCCGACTTGCCTGCGCTCACCCTCACGACACTCCTCACGGCGGACCCGCGCGGGCTGCGCGGCAGCGGCGCGCTCGGCGTGGGGGCGGGGCAGGCGACGGTGCAGGGGCAGCTCGGCTGGGCGCAGTTCATCCCTCAAGGACTGCGGGAGACGTACCTGCCGCAGGCGAACCGCGCCCGCGTCGCGCGGCTGCGCTTAGACGGCGTGAACGTCTCTGAGCTGCCCCTCTTGCAGCGGCGCGTGCCGAACCTGGACGCGCCCCTGAGCGGCGTCGTGCGGCTCAACGGCAACCAAGTCGTCGGGCAGCTCGTCAGCCCTGGCTTGAGCGTGGCGCAGACGACGTTGCCGACGCAAGTCGAGCTGAGCGGCACGGTGCAAAACCTCGAGGCGAGAGCGAGTCTGGGCGACAGCCAGCTCCGCGTTGGCTACGATGGCGAGGGCGTGTCGGGCTTTTTTGACCTGGAGCAGTTCCCGCTAGAAATTTTGGCGGAAGCTGCGACGGGTGCGAGTACGGTCAATGCGTCCGCGACGGGCGCGGCGCGCTTCGACGTGCCGCTGAACGCGCCTGCGCAGAGCTACGTGCAAGTCGCCACCGAGCGGCTCACCTTGAGGCGTGAGGGCTCGGATCAGGTGACGCGCGGTGAGGTGGCGCTCCGCTATGACGAGGGCGGGCTCATCATCGACCGCGCCGAGTTTCGCGGCGGCGGCTTCTGGCGGGCGTCGGGGCGCGTCACCCGCGACGTCTTAGACCTCTCGCTCCAAGCCGAAGACGCCGACGTCACGCCCCTGCTAAGCCTCGCGCCGCGCCTCGCGGCCCTGGGCGTCGGGGCGCAAGGCTCACTGAGCTTGGCGGCGACGGGTACTTTAGGTGAGCCGCAGCTCGAGCTGACGAGCCCCAACTTGCAGCTCCGCTTGGCGGGCTCTACGTACCGTCTCACCGGAACGAGAGTCACCCTCAATGACGAGGACTTAGATATCGTCGCGGCGGCAGAGGGCGTCGCGCCCATCGGCGGCTCCCTCGCGCTGCGCGGCGGCGGGCGGCTCAGCCTCGCGCCCTACAGCTTGGAGGATTTCGCGCTGGATTTCGAGGGCAACGCGGCGCTGCCCGTCGTGGGACCCGTGCGCCGCATCGCGGGTGAGGTCACGGCGGGCTCGGGTGACGGCTGGAGACTCGATAGCCGCGCCTCGCTCGGTCAGCCCGTCACGCTGACGGGCAGCTTAGCGCCGCTCAACTTGGCGCTGCGCGGCGAGAACCTAAACTTGAACGCGCAGAACTTCTTCGTCGCCTCGAGCGCCACCGACGCGGCGTTCGATATCACGCGGCGCGGCGAAAATTTCGTCATCTCCGGCGACGCCGTCGTCGAGAGCGCGCGCCTCACCACCGCCCGCAACCGCAGCGGCTCAAGTGACACCTCAGAGGGAGCGGGCGCGGCGAGTTCGGATGCGACTCCGTCGGGTGCGAATACGAGCCAAACGGGTACGGGCCGAACGAGCGAAGCGGGCGCGCCCTTCGTACCGGACGCCGAGCCGGGCGCAGCGAGCGGCGACGCGCCTGCTCCCACGCCTAGCCCTACGTCCCAGTTGGGCGCGTTCGGCTCGAGCGGACAAAGCGGAGCGGGCGCACCGTTTGGGGCGGGATCCTCCGCGTCCACCACTGCGGCTCCCAATCCCGTCTTACAGCGCATCCTCTTCGAAGACGTGGATATCCTCGCGCAGAGCAGCGTGCTCTTCCGCGCGGGCTTCGGCACCGCCGAACTCACCTTTGACTTGGACCTCAGCGGGACGGCGGCTGACCCGGCACTTTCGGGCGTCGCGCGCACGCTCCAGGGGACGGTGCGCTTCTCGGGCAAAGACTTCGTCATCGAGGAGGGCACCGCCACCTTTGAGCCCTCGCAAGGCGTCTTCCCGGTGCTCGATCTCGTCGCGCAAGCCACCTTCGATAAGGACGACGCGCTCGGCAACTTGCGGAACACGTACACCTTCGTCGAGCCGCGCGAGGGGCGCACCTTCGGCGTACAACTGAGCGTGGACGGCAGCTTCGAAGAGGTGGCGGGGCGAAGCCGCCCCGTGCTCGACCTCGAGCCGAGCCTGAGCAGCGACGCCGCCATCCAGGAGCAGGGCGGCAATGCGCCGCGCCCGCTGGACGAGCCGGAGTTGGTCTCGCTCCTCACCTTGGGGCGCTTGCAGCTCGGCACGGGTTTAGCGGGCGCGGACAGCTTAGCGGGTACCATCGCCGAAGGTGCCATCGACACCGCCGTGGACTTTCTCGTCTTGTCCGAGCTGCAGAGCGCCCTGGGCGACGCGCTCGGCGTCGGCTTATTCGAAATTCGCACGAGCGCCGTCAGCTCGCTTTTAGCTGGTAGCCAAGAGGACCCCTTCGGCGTGTCGCTGCGCGTAGGCGGTTATATTGGCGACGACCTCTTCGCCAGCTTGGAAGTCGGGCGCTTCGACGACCCCGAAGGGCGCTACGCCCTCTCCAACGAGTTCTCCCTCCGCTACGACTTAGCACCTCTGGAACTTCTTCTCGCCGGCGAGGTCAACTTCTTGAACGACGCCTCCGCCGTAACCGAGTTCGACTTCTCTTTGGGCTACGCCGTGACCCCCCTCATCAGCCTCGAGGCAGGTTTGGGCGCGTCGGGTCTGAATCAGAGCGCGCGCGCGCGCTTCGGGGTGAGTTTTACGTGGTAGGTGCTGAGCGAGCCCGAGAAACGCTCCCACAAGGTTGAATTTATACGCTGACCCTAAGCAGTGTCGTTTAGACTTCCCGCGCGTCTTCTAACGGCAGCAGCGCTACCATCAAAAGATAAGCTTGCGCGCCCTTCTCATCTTCTGCGCTCGGCGCAAGCCCACGCCTAAAAAGATTGCGGAGGTCAACGCTGAGGTCAAGTGCGTCCTCTTTGTTGAGCGTCGCTACCGTATCCGAGTAAACAACAGGCAAACCGCCGAGGGTAAGCTCGGGCAAGAGGTCACTCGTGCAGAACGCGCCGCCGCTGCGGAAGAGGTGATGACCGTAGCGCTCGCTTTCCTTAATCGCGCTGGCGTATGCCCGTAAGAGGTTAGCGAAAAGAGGCGCGCCTTGCGCTTCCAACCTCTCTTCCAACGTCGCGTAAGGCGTGAGGCTAAAGGGGATGAAGTAGGCGTCGTGAAAGGAGCGGTAGAATTTGACGGTGCGCCCCTTGCGCTTTTCTTCTCGCGCGACTTCAAGAAGCCCCGCCTCCAAAAAGCGCTTCACGCGGTAGTGCATTGTGGTGAGCGGACAACCTACCGCCGCCGCTGCTTGTGATGTGCTGCGCTCTTGCGCCAAAAACGGTTTGAAAAAGGCTTTGCTCTTAGGGTCCGTGAGAAGCTGCGCCTGCCGCTCGTTCTCCACCCTATGAAAGCTACTTGAATCTGGAACTACCATTCGTAGTAGCTTAGCACTCATTCTGCTTGCATGACCGCCTTTGACCTCCTGCGCAACCGCAACTTCATGCTCGTCTGGACGTCGGGGTTCATTTCCTGGACCGGAAATTATACGCTCTTCGTCGCGCTGCCTATCTACATTTACGCTGAAACGGGCTCGACGCTCGCGACGGGCATAGGCGTGATGGCGACGGCGCTGCCTACCCTCGTCGTCGGGCAGGTTGCCGGCGTGCTCGTGGACCGCTGGTCTTACACGAGGACGATGGTGCTGACGAATGTTGCGCTTGTCAGTGTAACGCTCGCTTTTTTAAGCGTTCTACACGCACCGTGGTGGGCGGTCGTGCCTGTCGCCTTGGCACAGTCTTCGGTTGGGCAGTTCTTGGGTCCGGCGGAAAACGCGCTCTTGCCCACCCTCGTTGGCGAGTCGCGTCTGGGAGCCGCGAACAGTCTCAACGCGCTCAACAATAACTTGGCGCGGCTCATCGGTCCGGCGCTGGGTGGGGTGCTCATCGCTTCTACAGGTTTTGTCGGCGTCGTCCTCTTCAACGCGCTCACCTACCTCGTAGCGGCGCTGCTCGTGCTAGGCGTAAACGCACCTCGTGTTGAAAGAGGCGTTTCGCGCGAAACGAATCCTTATCGCCGCCTCTTGTTCGAGTGGCTCGCCGGGCTCCGCGCCGTGTCCGCGAATCGCTCGCTCAGGCTCTGTTTCCTCGTCGCAGGCTTCGTCGGTTTCGGTGAAGGGTTCGTTTCAACCCTCATCGCGCCCTTTGTCGCGGTGATATTAGGGGGTGGTGGACCCGAACTCGGCGCTATTTTTTCCGCGCAGGCGCTCGGCGGTATCGTCGCGGGGTTGCTCTTGACGAGTTTTGTGGACCGCCTGCCTGTCATGAAGCTGTTGAGGTGGAGCAGCCTTCTCACTGGGCTCGTCCTCTGCTTCTTCTTTTTCTACCCGCTCTTTTATCCGCAGCTTTGGCTCGGTCTCGTTTTGACGGCGCTGGTTGGGCTCCCGGCGGCGGGCTGGGGGACAGCGCAGATGACCCTCGTACAAACCCAGGCGGAGCCCCAGAAGCGCGGGCGTGTGTTCAGTACATATTTAGCCGTGTTTGGCGCGGCGCAACTCGTGGGGATGGGCGTCTCAGGCGTTTTAGGTGAAGCCGTCGGCGTTATGGTGATCGCCGTGGACGCGCTCATGTATCTGCTAGCGGGGGTGGTGCTCGTGGTGAGTAGAATCCGTGAAGGCGGACGTGACTCCGGTTGACGCTCGAGCTTGTCCCTCCCCGACACATTTTTAGGTACATTAAGAGGTGTGGCGCGCGTAGAAAGCAAAGCGAACTTAGCCCGCGTCAAGAAGGAGCGAGAGATGGACAAAGAGAAACTGAAATGGCTTATGGCTGCCGCCCTGTGCTGCGCCGTTCTGATGTCTTGGGTGGGCGCGCAAGCGCAGGAGACCGGCGGTGCGACGGGCGGCATGACAAGTGGTATGACGGAAGACACAACAGGGACCACCGTCAAGCTGCGCCTTCTCGAAACCACCGACATCCACACCAACATCGTGAACTACGACTACTACCGCGACGAGCCCACGGACGAGTTCGGCTTAGCAAAAACCGCCACGCTCATCAAAGCCGCGAAAGAAGAGGTAGGCAACGTCCTCTTGTTCGACAACGGCGACCTCATTCAAGGGAGCCCACTGGGAGACTTCAAAGCGCGCACCGAGCCTCTGCAAGAAGGCGAAGTGCACCCGGTCTACAAGGCGATGAACCTCTTGGACTACGACGCGGGCAACATCGGCAATCATGAATTTAACTACGGCTTGGAGTTTTTAGACCTCAGCTTAGAGGGCGCGAACTTTCCCTACGTCAACGCGAACGTTTACGTGGACGATGGCGACGACAACCCCGATAACGACGAGAACCGCTACACGCCCTACCTCATCCTGGACAAGACCGTCACCGACGAGAGCGGGACGGAGCACGAGTTGCGAGTGGGCGTCATCGGTTTCGTGCCGCCACAGATTATGGAGTGGGACCGGAGCAACTTGCTGGGTGAGGTCGTGGCCAAAGACATCGTGGAAACGGCGGAGAAGTTCGTCCCGCAGATGCTCGAAGAGGGCGCAGACCTCGTCGTCGCCATTCCGCATTCGGGCTTCGGTCCCACCGAGCAGCAGGGGCTGGAGGAGAACGCCTCGTACCTACTCAGCCGGGTGGACGGCGTCGACGCCATCTTGTTCGGGCACTCGCACACAGTCTTTCCCTCCGAAGCGTTCGCGGACGCGCCGAACGTGGATTTGAAGAAGGGCACCATCAACGGCGTGCCCGCCGTGATGCCCGGCTTCTGGGGCGATCACTTAGGCGTCATCGACTTAACCTTAGAGGTTTCGGATGACGCATGGACAGTTGTGAACTCCCAGGTTGAAGCCAAACCCATCTACGACTCGGAGAACGACGCGCCTCTGGTCGAGGCGGATCAGGAGATTTTAGACGCGGTTGCACAGGAGCACGAGGGCACGCTCGCCTATATCAGAGATGACGTCGCCCAGACGAGCGCGCCCATCACCTCTTACTTCGCACTCGTCAAGGATGACCCTTCGGTGCAGATCGTCAACCAGGCGCAGACCTGGTACACCGAGCGGGCGGTGCAGGGGACCGAACTCGGAGGGCTCCCCATCCTCTCCGCCGCCGCACCCTTCAAAGCGGGCGGACGCGCCGGGCCGAACTACTACACCGACATCGCTGAGGGCACGCTCGCGGTGAAAAACATCGCTGACCTCTACATCTATCCGAACACGCTTAAAGTCGTAAGGTTGAACGGAGCACAGATCAAGGAGTGGCTCGAGATGTCCGCCGGGCAGTTCAACCAGATTACGCCAGGCGCTACCGACCAATCCTTGTTAAACGACAACTTCCCCTCCTATAACTTCGACGTCATCGACGGCGTCACCTACGAAATCGACGTGACGAAGCCGCCGCGCTACGACGCGGAAGGGTTATTGATCAACGAAGGCTCGAGCCGCATCGTCAACCTGCAATATAACGGCGAGCCTGTAACAGCCGAGCAAGACTTTTTAGTCGCCACCAACAACTACCGCGCTTCGGGCGGCGGCAACTTCCCGAACTTGGACGGTACGACCATCGTCATCGACTCGCCCGACGAGAACCGCCAGGTCATCATCAACTACCTGACCGAGCAGGAGACGGTGAACCCCTCAGCCGATGAAAATTGGGAGTTTGCCCCCGTTGAGAACTCCATCAGCGCGACCTTTCAAGGTGGACCGGACGCGCAAAACTACTTGGACGAGGTGCAGAGCGACGACGAGACCATCGAGTACGTCGGTGCTGCGGAGGATGGCTTTGCCCTCTACAAATTGACGCTGGAGCCGAGTTCGGCGCAGTAAACGGTGAAGGGCAACGCGGCGCTGTGTAGGGGCGATTCATGAATCGCCCCTACGCCGCACGCTCCCTCTCGTACAGATAACGCTGTGACCTTACGCGCTCAGCACACGCTTAACCGCCTCCAATACTCGCCTCGCGTCCGGGCGGTAGTGATGCTCGATGGACGAAAAGGGCGGATAAGGTGCGTCCCAGCCCGCAACGCGCAAGACGGGAGCCTCGAGCGAATAGAGCGCCTCCTCCGCGATGCGCGCCGCCACCTCCGCGCCGAAGCCGCCGGTCCGCGCTGCTTCGTACACGACGACGGCGCGCCCTGTTTTTTGCACCGACTGAATCACGGTTTCGCTGTCGAAGGGGGTGAGGGTCTCTAAGTCGACGATCTCGAGTTCTACGCCTTCTCTCGAAGCCACATCCGCCGCCTTCTGACATATCTCGATCATTCCGCCGTAGCCGATGAGCGTCGCGGCGTCGCCCTCTCTGACGACTCGAGCCTTGCCGAGTTCGTGGGTGTAGTAGCCCTCGGGTACCTCTTCTTTCGACGAGCGGTAGAGCTTGATGGCTTCCAAAAAGAACACCGGGTCAGGGTCGTCGATCGCGGCTAAGAGGAGCCCTTTGGCGCGTGCAGGCGAGGAAGGGATCACCACTTTGACGCCCGGCACGTGCGTCAGGATCGCCTCGGGCGAGTCGGCGTGTTGCTCGGGCGTGTGGACGCCGCCGCCATAGGGCGCGCGAATCACCATTGGGATGGAAAAGCGCCCCCGCGTGCGGTGGCGGTAGCGCCCTAAGTGTGACAGGATTTGGTCTAACGCGGGGTAGATAAAGCCCGCGAACTGCATCTCGGCGACGGGTCTGAGTCCGGCTAGCCCTAAACCGATGCCGAAGCCCGCGATGCCCGCCTCCGCTAGAGGTGTGTCGAACACGCGGCGCTCGCCGTACTTGGTTTGCAGGTTGTCCGTCGCCCGAAACACGCCGCCCATCGTGCCGACGTCTTCGCCGAAGACCAAGACGGTGTCGTCTCTCCCAAGGGCTACGTCCAAAGCGTCGTTGATCGCTTGCACCATGTTCATCTGCTTCGTCGCCTGCTCGCTTCGGCTCACCTCTTTACTGAGCGTTTGTTTATTGAGCGTTTGCACGTGCGCCCCCTTTCAGCGTTTCCCACGCCCGCCGCTGGTCCGGGCTCATCGTCTCGAAGACGTGCTCCACAATCTCTTGCGGTTGCGGTGTGGATGCGTCGTCCGCCTTTTGAACGGCGTCGGCGAGTTCGTCTTTGAGGTCCGCTAAGAGGTCGTCCTCTTGTTCGTCGTCCCAGAGTTCAAGGTCTCTAAGCGCCGTGCGCATCCGCTTGACGGGCTCTCGTCCCATCCACACCTCCGTGTCCGCCTCGCCTCTGTAGCGGCTCGGGTCGTCCGAGGTGGTGTGCGGCGCGACGCGGTAGGTCATGGCTTCGATGAGCGTGGGTCCGCCGCCCGCCCGCGCCCGCGCCACCGCCTCTTTCGCGGTGTGCCACACCGCCACGAGGTCGTTGCCGTCCACGATGACGCCGGGCATGTCATAACCTTTGGCGCGGTGCGCGATCTGTTTGACCTTCATCTGCTTAGCGGTGGGCACGCTGATCGCCCAGCCGTTATTCTGCACGACGAAGACCACGGGCGCGTCAAAGACCGAGGCGAAATTGAGCGCTTCGTGAAAGTCGCCCTCGGAGGTGCCGCCGTCGCCGATATAGGTCATCGCCACCGCGTCCTCACCCTTATACCTACTCGCGTGCGCGACGCCTACCGCTTGCGGGAGTTGCGTCGCGATGGGGATATAGAAGGGCAAGATGCGCAACCCGTCTGGAAAGCGCCAGCCAGCCGGATGCGCTCGCCAGAAGAGGATGAGCATGTGCAGCGGCAGCCCGTGAACGAGCGCGGCGGCGCTCTCGCGGTATGAGGGCACGAGCCAGTCGTCCTCTTTAAGCGCCAACGCCGTGCCGACTTGCGCGGCTTCTTGCCCCCTATAGGGCGGATAGACGCCCAGCTTGCCCTGGCGCTGCAACACCTCGGCGCGCTCGTCGAAGAAGCGGGTGCGGCGCAGGGCGCGGTAGCCTCTCACCAACTCGTGACCTTCAAAAGGGATGTCTCGAGAGGGTTTGCCGTGTTCATCCAGGTAGCGGATGATGTCCATCGGGTCTCCTATCTTTGTATTCGCGCGTATCTGATCTATATAGCAAGTCTCAGGCGGAGCCGTCCCGCTCTCAGGCGAAGCCTAGCGGGATGGCTTTGCCTGAGAGCGGAACTTCATTTGGTTTGAGCCAGTCTCACGTTAGAGAACACCGGCGAACACACACATTCTTAAATGAAATCCCGCTAGTTCTTCGAACTGAGGCTTGCGCTATTCCAATTCAGTACTTCTATGAACTGCTTTATATCAAGAGGTGTGCCGGAGCCGCACTCACGTTCTAAAAATCACCTTTCCGTTGGGTGCGGGACGCTCGAGTCTGGTGTGCTCCGTCGGGGCGTGTCCGCAGGGTTTGGGTTGTCATCCCCGCCAATTTACCACCTCGCCGAGCCGCGTTGAGCGGCGTTCTAAAAGCGTTGCGACACACCTTGAAGACCCTGAGCGATGTCGGCTCGAGGGGCTCCGAGCAAGGCGCGTCCAACGCGCTGTGCAAAGGGGCGGCATATCTGCTACAATCAGCTTTGGCTTGCGGGGTATAGCAGGTCTTTAGCGGTGTTTTATCCAGCTATGAGCGCTACAAATAAAGGACTGCGGAACACACTCCAGGGATAAGGCCGCTCGCCTCGAGCTAGAGTCTGCGCCGCTTTAACCTGGCATTTTCAACCTCTACACCCCGCGTAAGGAGAGATATGAAAAAAGATATTCACCCCAAGATGGTCCCCTGCAAGGTCTACTGCGACGGCGAAGTCGTCATGGAAACCTACAGCACCAAAGAAGAGGTCCGCGTGGACGTGTGGTCGGGCAACCACCCTTTCTACACCGGACAGCAGCGCTTCATCGACACCGAAGGGCGCGTAGAGAAGTTCCAGAAGCGTTTCGGTGAGAGCTACCGCCGCAACCGCAAGAAATAAAACGCGCCACCCAGTTTTGCGAGAGGTCGTGACCTCTCGCGTTTTTTTGTACCTACTTTTTATAGATGATTATGTCGAACGCTATTTTCTTGGGCCTCTTTCGCTCTTGCTAAGGGTAGCGCTTCTAAGTCGGATACCGCCGCGCGCTACTTCTGCCATCTCCATACGATGAACAAGGGGTTTCAACCCCTTGCTTTGACACCGGCGCCATTGCAGATGGAGCTACTACCTTGCCGAGCCCTATTTTGGCGGCGCTAAGAGGAGGGACTCGAGCCTCACCTGACTTTCTCGAGAAAAACCTCTCAGCGGCGTATAATGCGTCATGAGGCTTTCGGCAACGGATATTTACGCTCTGCAAGCGTTGGGCTTTCTAGGGACGCAGCCTCCCGGACGCTGGGTTGGTAGCGACGAAATAAGCGAGGTGACGGGCGTGGCGCGTCCTTACCTAGTGCGCATCTTAGCGCAACTCTCCGCGAAAGATATCGTCGCCTCGAAGAAGGGGACGGGCGGCGGCTACGCGCTCTTTAAGCCTGCGCACCTCACTACCTTGCGCGACGTGATGAGAGCCATTGACGGTCCCGTCGCGCCGCTCTCGTGCATCAGCCTCAACTGGCACGAGCCGTGCCAAGAGGAGGGGCGCTGCCACGCGCGCACTTCGGTTTGGCAGCGCGTCCGCGACGCGCTCTTAGCCGCGCTCTCAGAAGTGACCATCGAAGACCTCGCGGAAGATTTTCGGCAAGGGGTGACGTACGGACCCTGTCTGGAGCACTTGCTGAGACCGAACGCCTGAAGTGATAGCAGTTCCACGACATACTGAGACAGAACGCCGCAGGTATCATCATCGAATGTGCGTGCTAAACGTCGTTTCATATAGTGAGAGTGTTGCTTCGCACAATTTCATTCACTCAAACCAGATGATACCTGCTATGAGGAGAACGTATGTCTATCAGGACGGAAGCTGAATTGAAGGCGATGCAACGCGCGGGCGCAGTCGTCGCCGAAGCGTTGCGGGCGATGAAAGCGGCGGTGAGACCGGGCGTCACGCCGGTGGAACTCGACGCGCTATGCGCGGACGTCTACGCGCGTCACGGCGCGACGTCTGCGCCGCGTCTCGTGTACGGTGCACCCGTAAATGCGTTTATCTCGGTCAACGAGGACGTGGTGCACGGGCTACCTACCCTGAGACCGCTGAGACCCGGCGACGTCGTCAAGCTCGACGTGACGCCGTCCGTCGGCGGGTTCATCGCGGACGCCGCGCTGACCGTCGTCGTTCCGCCTGATAGGGGCGAAGCGGACGCGCTCGTCGCCTGCGCCGAAGCTGCGTTCTGGGCGGCGCTAAAGGTTGCCAAAGTAGGCAAGCCCGTCCACGTCATTGGGCGCGCGGTGGAGAAAGAGGTCAAGCGCCGTGGGTTTCACGTCATTCGTGAGCTGTCTGGTCACAGCTTGGGGCGCACAATTCACGAGGAGCCGTCCGTGCTCAACTTCTACCACTCCCAACACCCACCGCACGAAGCTCACTGACGGTTTGGTTCTCGCCGTCGAGCCGATGGTCTCGGTTAAACGGAGCCGCGCCGTCACGGGGGCGGACGGCTGGACTGTCGGCACGAGGGACGGTAGCCTCACTGCGCACTTCGAGCATACGGTAGTCATCACGAAGGGTAAGCCGCTGATTCTCACCGCGTAGTCTGTGGAAAACTTGCAGCACTTCCAAGGCATACCGAGACAAATGAGCGCAGGTCTCTGTCCGTTACGCAGGCTTCGCAGAAGAGGACTAGCGGGATTTCATCCTATAATGTGCGCGCTGAATAGTGTTTCTTACAGTGGTAGTGTTGCTTCGCAGGACTTCGTACACTCTGACCAGATGATTGAGCGAAGCTATACGAAGTAACCTGCTATTGGACGTAAAAAGCCTCAATGTCAACCCCTGCTCACTCGGCTGTTCGGTTGAACACGTTCTCCTGTTGCGCAACTTGCTAAGCTACGCAGATGACGCGCCCTCGTATCCTCATGACGACCGCTTCGAGCTTCCGCAACCACAGCCTGCGCCGCATGGACTCCGTCGGCGGACAGAACTACGCCGAAGCCATCGCCCAAGCGGGCGGCTTACCCCTCTTGGTGAGTAACCTGGTGCCCGAGATGGCAGAGGCGTTCCTGGAGAGCGCGGACGGCATCCTCTTCACGGGCGGCATCGACGTGGACCCCGGCTTCTACGGCGCGGAGCCGCACCCGGAGTTGGGCGTGGTGGACCCCGCCAGAGACCACTTCGAACTCGCCCTGTACCGCGCCGCCAAAGCGCGCAACGTGCCCGTCTTGGGCATTTGCAGGGGCATCCAACTCATCAACGTGGCGCAGGGCGGCACGCTCCACCAGCACGTGCCCGACTTAGCGAACGCCGTTCAGCACGAGCAGACGAACATCGGCGGCGCACCTTCGCACGGGGTGAGGCTCGAGCCTGACTCCCACCTCGCCAAAGCCTTTGGCTCCAACGTCGTCCGCACCAACTCGTACCACCATCAAGCCGTCGAACGCTTAGGCGAAGATTTGCGCGTGACCGCGAGGAGCAGTGACGGCGTGATCGAAGCCATCGAGAGCACCTCTTCACACTACGTATTAGGCGTACAGTGGCACCCCGAGATGAGCTTCGAACGCTACCCCGAACACTTTGCACCCTTCAAGGCGTTCGTGGACAAGGTGCAAGAGAGTCAACTCGTCGGCGTCTAACTTTCTAATCCACGCTCCACCCCGGAAACGCGGCGGCGCGGTAAGCGCAAAGGTTTGGGGACGCGGTAGAGCCACCCCCAGCCGAAGTGCTCGCACATCTTAAATAGCGCGATGGGCAAGAGGATACCTAAACTGATCTCGAGCCCGAACACGAGGAGTTCGCCGCGGATGAACCCTCGCTCAGCGAGCACGCTGACCATTACAATGGGGAAGAAGTGCCCCAGATAGACTGCGAGCGAGTGTGCACCGACGCGCCTGAGTGCACTGGCGGCTAAAAAGTCGGCGGTGAGCTTAGCGATAACGATGCCCGTGGTGATGCCCATGAGTTCGGCGACGAAGATAAGGGCGTCCGCGCCGCTGTTCGCCGCTAAGAGCCGCGACGCCAGGAGAAAGTAGAGGGGCGCGATAAGGAGATGATAGGGCTTGACGTGTTCGGCAAAGGTGCGCACCTGTACCGAGCCGAAATAGCCGAGCGCAAAAAACGGAAAGAGGTGTCCGAGGCGCTGGTAGAAGAGTGGTTCGGTGGTGTGGGCGGTAGTGGTTAAAACGTAGATGGCGGCGGCGACAGCGAAGATGATAGCGGGCGGTACGCCTTTACAGAGCCGCATAAGGGCGAAAAAGATGAGCAGCGCGTAAATGAACCAGAGCGTGTTGGGGGGCGTGACGAAGATCGCGGCGAAGTTGAGTGGGTTGATAATTCCAGCGATTTCTGCCACATCCCCCTGCAAGAGGTTGATACCCAGGGGTACGAGGACCTCTTTAATGAAAGACCACAATGTGAAGAGGTAGAGAAAGTGGAAAACCTTTGTCTCGAGAAACACCGCCCACTCAGAATACAGTGCCTTTTTGATGAAAAGCCCCGCGATAAAGATAAAGAGGGGCATTCGGAAGTAGGTCAGCCACCTGTCGAAGGTCTGTAAGCCCTCAGCGACGCTGCTCTGGTAGATAGGGCTCGTGCCGATCGCGTGGTGAAAGACGACGAGGATGATGGTGATACCCTTCGCGTAGTCAACCCAGTCAATGCGCTTTTTCCCTGCCATGCTAGGCTCCTTTTAGCCCCCCAGTCGTTTACTCCACCTCAGATATCCAAGAGCGCCACCACTGCACCTATGAACGTTTAAGCCGAGTACTGTCACAATATTAAGCTAGCCTTCGCCTATCGTGGCGCTCTTTCTGGATACAACTTAGTATAAGTAGAATGAGAAGTGTTTCACAGAGGTGAGGGTTCATTCAGCCTTAACGATTTTGATAGGGTGACGTCGTGAATACTTCGGTGAATACGCAGGTGAATACCCGACCCCTCAATATCGTCCTCATCATGGCGGACCAACTCGCCGCCGCCGCACTGCCTTTTTACGGTCATCCGCTCGTGCGCGCGCCGCACCTCTCAGCGTTGGCTCAAGAGGGCGTCGTGTTCGACAACGCTTACTGCAACAGTCCGCTCTGCTGCCCCTCGAGGGCGTCTATGCTCACCGGGCAACTTCCCTCGAAGAATGGCGCATTCGATAACGCGGGACTACTCGCTGCCGACACGCCCACCTTCGCCCACTATCTGCGCAGGGCGGGCTACGCTACGTCGCTCGCGGGCAAGATGCACTTCGTCGGGCCGGATCAACTGCACGGCTTCGAGGAGCGGCTGACGACGGACATCTACCCCTCGGACTTCGGCTGGACGCCCGACTGGACGCGGCGGGAGCGCTTTTCTTGGTATCACAACCTCTTGAGCGTGGTGCAAGCGGGCGTGTGCGAGACGAGCAATCAGCTCGACTACGACGAGGAGGTGGCGTTTCGCGCCGTGCGCAAGGTGTACGACTTGGCGCGCAGCCCGGACCCGCGCCCCTTCTTTCTGAACGTGTCCTTCACGCACCCGCATGACCCCTTCGCCATCACGCAGGAATACTGGGACCGCTACGACCATGACGAGATCGATTTGCCCACCATCCCGCCGCTGCCCTACGACGAACTCGACCCGCACAGCCAGCGGCTCTTTGCTGCGTGCGCGTTAGGAGAGTACGAGCAGACCGAGGCGCGCGTGAAAAACGCGCGTCACGCCTACTACGGCATGATCAGCTACGTCGACGACAAGGTGGGGCAGCTTGTAGAGGCGTTAGAGAGAACCGGACAGCGCGACAACACCCTCATCATTTTTACGGCGGACCACGGTGAGATGTTGGGCGAACGGGGGCTCTGGTACAAGATGTCCTTTTTTGAATCCTCAGCGCGCATCCCGCTCCTCGTGCACGCGCCGGGGCGGTTCGCGCCGGGGCGCGTCTCGCAAAATGTCTCGCTCGTGGACATGCTGCCGACGCTGACCGAGCTGGCGGGCGGTGTAACGGACTACGTCTCGCCCTTGGAGGGGCGCAGCTTGCTCCCTCTTTTGGAGGACGGCGCGGCGCAACCGCCTGAACGCACTGTTCACGGCGAGATGTTGGGCGAAGGCGCAGTCGCGCCGCTCCTCATGATTCGGCGTGGGCGCTACAAATATATCTACAGCCCGCCCGACCCCGAGCAACTCTTCGACGTTGAAGCTGACCCGCACGAGCGCACGAATCTAGCGGGGTGGGCCGAGCACGAAGCGTTACGGCAATCGTTCGCGGAAGAGGTCAGCGCGCGCTGGGACGTTCGCGCGCTCCACGACGAGGTGATTGACAGCCAGCAGCGCCGCCGCTTCATCTTCGAGACGCTGGCGCAGGGCGTGAACACCCACTGGGACTTTCAGCCTTTTAAGGACGCCTCGGAGCGCTTCATGCGCGGGCACCTCGATCTGGACAGGCTCGAGCAGACCTCGCGTCATCCTACCCCCAGCGTCCCCGAGCCGGACGGCGCGGCGCAAGCGTCAGCTAAACCAGCCGTGGAGTGAGGGTGGAGAAGCCAGGAGAGTCGTGGCTCTATCTGGAATGACGCTGATATCGAAGCAAGGGATGTCGAAACAAGGGGTTTCAACCCCTTGTTCGTTACACGGCGACGTTCTACTTAGAACTACCAGCGGGAGAAAGAGATTCCCCTTCTACCTGCCGGCTTCTCGGTCGAGTTTCAACTCCCGGCGGATTTGCTCGGCGGGGCTAAAGACGTAGGTGCCGTCTGCGCCGCCCCACAAGACGCCGCGCATGTAGACCTCGCCGCCGCCTGCGTAGCGAAAGACCGGCGCGCCGCTGTCACCGTAATCCATGTCGGCGGAGACGATGTCTTGGCACAGGAGCGTGCGCCCCGTGTCGCCGTCTTCGTCGTAGACATCGACGCTCACGCAGGTCTCCTCCGCTTCGCCGAGGGTCCAGCCCGTCGAGCGCCCTACCTTGTCGAGTTTTTCGCCTGCGACTGTGCTCGCTCCTTGCCCCATGATGTCGAGCTTGCCTTCAAGCGTTACGCTCCGCTTCGCCGTCCTCGCGAGCGCGTCCGTGTTGCGCTTGACGTTCGGGGCGGCGATGAACGCGCTGTCGGAGGTGCGGCAGCGCCTACCCGCCGGGCAGTTCTTGCTCTCTCGGTACTCAGGGTCCGCCCGCTCCACGCCAACGTGCCCGCCGCCCTGGGCGTAGCGCGTCCCTTCTGTGCCGCCCGCTTCGTCGGTGCAGTGCGAGTTCGTCACGAAGCCCTTTTGCCCTTTTCGCTTGGCGTTAAAGCCCAACGTGCAGACGGAGTCGCTGTACTCAATCTCTAAGCCGCCGACGAGCGGGCGCACCTTGCTGCGCAGGCTCTTGGTCACGGCGTAGGGCGTGACCTCTTCGATAACGACGGCGTCTGCAGGAATGTTTTGCTCGGCTAAGCGCGCCTTGAGTTTCGCCTTTGCCGCCTCGTCCGTCACGCCGACGCGCACGCGGTTGAGGCGCTCGTCCGCGTCGGTGAGCACCACGCCCTCGACGCCTAAGCTGTCTACGTGTGACCGCCACGCTAAGAGGTCGCGGAAGGTGTAGTCGCCCTCTAAAACCTCGAGGTCACGCTGCGCCTCGCTGCCTTGCCCCAACCCCTGCGCGTCCAAACTGCCGCGCAAAGGGCGCGCCAAGTAGTCCGCGAACGTGCTTTCCAACTCGCCTTCTGAGAGTGTAGCGAGCTGACCGCGCTGCACGTAGACGTTGAGCGCGCCGCGCTCGTCGTAGAAGAGACCGCCGAAGCCGGGGGTCTCGCCGTTAAGCTCGAGCAGCGCCCTGTCCGCCCCGACAGGTTGCCCCTCGCCCACCTCGGACGCTGCGTCGTCGGAACAGGCGCTCAAAATGCCAAACGAGAAGAGAAGTGCGAATAGAGAGGTCACTCGGCGGATAGCTTGCGTAGATGTCATGATAACTCCCAGGGGTGTCAAGATAAGCTCGAGCCGCCGCCCCGGTGTCCCAGGAGCTGTAGAGAGAAAGTGAAGGGTGAAACGAAAAGCACCACATCCGTAACCGCGGTGCTCTTTTTGGGCGTGACTCGGTTGTCGTGTGAAAAGCCAACGTCGTATGGGAGGCCACCCACGCCTTTCAGTTTAAGCGCCCCTCATGAGAGATTTTTAACAGTTTGCTGAGAGGTAGCGGCGCACACTGTCTTGATCTATTTTCTGTGTCGGTGACGGGCTCGAGCCCGTGTCACCTCGAGCCCGCCCGAAAACCTGCTAGGATTTCTTATCTCAGTCCCCTTCGCAAAACCTTTCATAGCGGTTATCAGAAAAGCTGAGAAGCGAATCACGCAGGTTGCACAGCTTGCTACAACGGAACCTCATTACAATCAAGTGTATGCTAATTTCTGAAAGCCTGTAGGGACGAAGTTTTCGCAAAGCGAATGACGTAGTTTGCCGTTAAGCAACGGTGTTTTACATCGTGAGAGCGTCTCTTCGCATAATTTCATTCACTCAAACCAAATGAAGTTCCGCTAGGCTCCGCCTGAGACTTGCTATAATCCTGTAACCTTTCTTATGCGTCCTGAACCTCTTTTCAACACTATCGTCATCGCGGGCGTCGGGCTTATCGGCGGCTCGATCGGGCTTGGAGTTCGTCAGCGGTTTTTGGCGAACAAGGTCATCGGCTTGGACAGGGACCCGGCGGCGCTCGAAGCTGCGGTCGGCTTGGGCGTCATCGACGAGGCGCAGCTCCGCCCCGGCGACTGGCTCAAAGAGGTTGACCTCATCATCCTCGCCTCGCCCGCTAAAACAATCGTGCCCTTAGCGAGAGGTCTAGCGCCGTTTTTAGGCGAAAAGACCATTCTTACGGATGTCGGCAGCGTCAAGGCGGACATCTGCGCGGAGCTTAGCGACTTGCGCTTCGTCGGCGGACATCCGATGGCGGGGAGCGAGCGCATCGGCGTGCAGAACGCGGACGCGGCGCTTTTGGAAAATGCGGTGTGGGTGCTGACGCCGAACGAAGGAGCGGATAAGGGGGTGTTAGAGCACGTTCACACCTTCGTCACTCACTTGGGCGCGAAACCTATCCAAGCTGACCCCGCGCAGCACGACCGCTTAGTCGCCGCTGTCAGCCACGTTCCCTACCTCGCCGCCGTCGCCCTGACCCAACTCATCGCCGAGGACGAAGACCGCGACCTCATGATGCTCCTAGCGGCGGGCGGTTTTCGCGATCTGACCCGCGTGGCGTCGGGCAGCCCGCGCATGAGCCGCGACATGGTGGTGGGCAACAAGGCGGCGTTACGCAAAACCTTGGAGACGTTCCGAGCGCAGCTAGGGCATTTGGAAGACCTCTTGAACGATTCGGACGGGATGTTAAACCGCGCCGAAGCCGCCAAGCACACCCGTGACAGCTTCCCCATCGTTAAACGCGGTCTCTTGCCCGCCCGCTTTGAAATCGTCATCGCCGTGCCCGACCGCGCTGGGGAACTCTCCAAGATCACTAGAGCGCTGGGCGAAGCGGGCGTCAACATCAAAGACATCGAAGTCTTGGGCATCCGCGAGGCGGGCGGTGCGGTGCGGCTCGCCTTTGAAGACGAGGCGCAGCTTAGGGAGGGGACGCGGGCGCTCACCGAGGCGGGCTACGAGGCGCGGGGGAGAGGGTGAGGTGGCGCGCGACGCCCTTTTTGACCTCGCTGTCAACCGCTCGCTCGTCTACGCGGAACGTTTAGGCTTGCATCAGAGCGAGGAGCTAACAGGAGGGCTCGAGCTGTGGTACCTCAAAACCCGCTTCGCCTACCGCGTCCCACTCCAAACGGTCGTCGAAGTTTTGCAAACCTATCCGGGTGGTGAGCATTACTGGGTGGGCGGCGCGGACGGCGGCTGGCAGAAGGGACGCAACCCGCGCCCTTAGACCTCGTGACGTTGGGCGCGAAGGATTGGACCTCTTCTACGCTGCAACGCTAGCATTTGTTGGTCTATTCGTTTAGACTAAAAAGATGAAAACGCTCCAATTGCACGAAGTAAAAGCGCACCTCTCCGAACTTATCGAGGCGGTTATGAAGGGTGAAGAAATCACCATCTCTCGTTACGGTAAGCCTGTTGCCAAACTCGTCGGTTTGGCTAAACCTGAAGAGCGCGAGCTAGGCTTTTATCCTATCCACTTCCAGAGTGATTTGTTGGAGCCTACCGAGGACGACGTAATAGACGCTTTCTATGAAATTCACAACCACGCTGAGTAAACCGTGCGTTATCTACTCGACACTCACACCTTAGCTTGGGCGGTAGGCGATCCTACATTACTTGGCGAAACCGCGCGAGCGCATCTGCGCGATCCAAAGAACGAACTTCTGGTAAGTCCTATAAGCATTTGGGAGATGAGTATCAAGCACTATGCGGGCAAATGGTCAGAGGTCGCGCCTTTTATGGACGAGGCGCGTTACGCTGAATTCGCTCAACGTTTAGGCGTGCGAGAACTCGTCATCCGCACCTCGCATACACGTTTGGCGGGACGGTTCAAGGTGACGCATAAAGACCCTTTTGACCGTTTGTTAGCGGCTCAAGCTGTGCTAGAAGAGGTGGCACTCCTCAGCAAGGATAGAGCGTTCGATCAGTTTCCCGTGGCTAGAGTGTGGTGAGGTTCTGCCGTGAGAGCACTAAGCTTCGGGCGAGATGAGGTCAGCGGGAGTGTCCATTCGTTACTCTCCTCGTTTCCGCCGCTCCGTCACCGGTTCACCCGCCACGCCCCAGTTATCCGTTTCAACCTCTTCGATTACGACAATTGTCGTCGCCGGATTTTTGCCCAGGACCTCTTGCAGCAGCTTAGTCGTCCCTTCAATCAGTCGAGCTTTTTGCGCTTTCGTCGCGCCCTCTTTAGTGATTTTGATGTTGACGTAGGGCATTCTAGTCCTCTCGAGCGCTCAAGGGGTAGCGCGTTTCACCTTTCAGCGCACAAGCAGTCTAAACCGGCACCTTTGACCGAAACGCATGAATCCGTCCCGAACGCTCCTTTAAGAAGCCACCCCTATACCCACTGCGCACCGCCAAAATCTCACTCATGATGCTGTGCGCAATTTCAGCGGGCGTCTCCGCGCCGATGTCCAAGCCGACGGGGTTGTGAACTCTGCCTTGCTCCGCCTTGCTGGGTTCTAACCCCTCCTCAACGAGCGCCTCGACTATCTCTTCGAACCTCGAGCGCGGTCCCAATACGCCGACATAAGGCGCGTCTGACTTTAGCGCATAAGCGAGGCTGCCTTTATCGCGCTCCAAGTGATGATTCATCACCACAACGAAGCTGCGCGGTGTAATCTTGACGCGCTCTGCGAATTTTGAAGGGTGCGAAATGACCAGCGTGTTGACGTTCGGGAAGCGTTCTTCGGTGGTAAAGGCAGGGCGGGCGTCTACGACTGTGACGTTAAATCCAAGCGCGTGGGCTTGCGCCGCAAGAGGTATCGCGTCGTGTCCTGCGCCGAAAATGATGAGTTCGGGCGGCGGCAAGCTCACGTCAATAAAGACTTCGATTTCACCCACCTCTTTCTCTCCTGTAACCTCGAAGCGGCGCATCTCGGAGCGTTGGGCTAAAGAGGTGAGTTTTCGCTGCGCGACCTCTCGCACCTCTTTCGTAAGGCGTTCGTCGTGCAAGTCGCCGATAGTTTCGCTCTCAGAGATGAACATGCGGGCGGTTACGGGTACATGTTCTACTGAAGAGGTCATGACGGTCGCTAAAACGCTGCCCCGCTGCGCTTTGACGGCCTCTTGCCACGCGGTGAAGGCGGAGGTGGTTCGGATGGGCTCCAAATACACCTCTACCGCCCCACCACACCCGAGCCCGAGCCCCCAAAGCACCTCTTCGCTCAAATCAAAGAAGTGCGTCTGCGGCTCGCCCGATGTCATGACCTCTTTCGCGATTTCGCCGATTTCCGCCTCTAAGCAGCCGCCCGATATCATGCAGACCTGTTCGCCTGCGCTGTCTACAAGCATCTTCGTGCCTTCGCGCCGATACGCCGAGCCCACCACGCGCACGACGGTGGCGATGACGGCGTCCTTGCCCGCTACCTTCGCCTCTTGAATTGCCTCTAAAAGTTTGTCCTCTTCGCGCATGTTTCTACTGCCTACTTTCGTACCTGTTCGTTTTCCGCGCTCATTTCCTCAGGTGAATCTCGTCCGCCAACGCCCGAAATGAAGCTGCGTCTCGTGCGCTCGTCAACGTGTCTATGTAAGGTAACGCGCTCAGCATACCACGCGCAGTCGGCGCGTAACCTTTCGTTTCTAAAAGTGGATTGAGCCACACCACGCCCGCTGAGCGGCGATGCAGCTCGCGCATAGCGCGTTCAAGGGGTGTTTGGTCATCTGTCGTATCGAGCCCGTCGCTCGCGATGATAACGAGCGTATCTTTCGTAAGCCTGGCGCTGTGCTTTCGCACAAAAGTTTCTAAACTCTCGCCCAAACGAGTACCGCCGCCCCAAGCCTCGCCCAAGTTCTGCAGCGAATCTCCCTGTTTGAGTGCCTGTCTAAGTTCCGCGCTGATGCGGCGCAACTGGGTGGAGAAGACAAAGGTTTCAACCCTCGAGGTTCGTCTAGTAAGCGCCTGCGCAAACTGCAACAGCACGCCGCTATGCGCCGCCACCGAGCGGCTTCCGTCTAATAGGAGCACGAAGCGCGGTTTGCGCGGCGGGTGGGTGAGCCAGAGCGGAATGACCGCCTCGCCGCCCGTCTGCAAAGAGTGGCGCAAGGTGCGCCGCACGTCGAAACGTTGACCATGCTTTGAACTGCGCCAGCGGCGGCTCTTGCCGAGGCGTAAGCGCGTGGCGAGGTGTTTGGCAGCGGCGAGCATCTTATCCATGTCCTCTTGTGGGAGCGTGACGGGGGTTTCGCTCTGCGCGGCGGCGTAGCTGAACCAAGCGCGGAGCAGCGGGTTATGTCCCTTCTCGCCTTCACCATCACTCTCGTGAATTTCTAGTGATTGAGTCTCGCGCTCAACCTCTTGACCAACCTTTTCACCTGATGATTCGTCCTCTTGCGTGGTGTTCTCGTCCACCGCTTCGTGCGCTTCGGCATCCCGCGTGCTTCCTTTCGCCTCCAACCTCTTATCCAAAAAGAAGGCGTAAAAGAGCGTATCGAACTGCGCCGCGTCCTCCAAGCGGGTGCAGAGCACGAGCTTGAGGGCGGTGCGGAACTTCGTCCGGTTCGCGACGCCGACGGTTTCAACCGCACGCAGAGCGTCGCTGACCTCTTGCGGTCCGATGGTGAAGCCTTTTGAACGCAAGCGTTCGCAAAAAGCGAGGAGGTTGCGCGGCAAATCGCTGTGTGGGAATAAATAGGGGAGAGGTTGACTCATCTTAATCTTAGGTACGCTCGAGCACCCGCTCCAACTCCCCTTTACGCTCCTCGACGGTCTCCCAATCCTCGAAATCCTTGACGATGCAGCCTAAAGTTTTCTCGAGAACGTGTGGCTCCAATTTTTCATGATGGAGCAACATCAACGCCGTTCCCCAATCCAGGCTCTCCGCTACGCCAGGAAGTTTATTGAGAGGGAGCCCGCGCAAATACGTCATCACGCGCCCGATTTGCTCCGCTAGACGCTCGTCAATACTGGGCAGCCTTGCGCGCAAAATCTGCACCTCTTTATCGAAACTCGGGTAGGGCTGCCAGAGATACAAGCAGCGCCGCCGCAGGGCGTCCGAGAGGTCACGGATGCGGTTGGAGGTGAGAATGACAAAGGGTTTGTGCTGCGCCTTGATGGTGCCGAGTTCGGGGATGGTGACTTGAAATTCGCCCAGAAGCTCGAGCAAAAATGCCTCAAACTCTTCGTCCGCACGGTCAATTTCGTCAATCAGAAGGACAGGGGAGCGTTCAGGTTCAGAAATCGCCTCGAGAAGAGGTCGGCGCAAGAGGAAGGCGGGACCAAAAATCTCGGCTTCGCGCTCTTTGACGCCCTTACCCTCATTCTCCGTCAACCGGATATGAAGCATCTGCTTGGGATAGTTCCACTCGTATAAAGAGGTAGCCGCGTCTAGTCCCTCATAGCACTGCAAACGGATGAGTTTCGTATTCAGCATCTCCGCTAAGACTTTCGCACTCTCCGTCTTGCCGACGCCCGCCGGACCTTCCACGAGAAGAGGTTTGTGCATCGTCGTGACGAGTTCTAGTGCAGTCGCTAAAGCGTCGTCTGCGAGATAACCTTTCGTCTCTAAACGTCTTTGGATCGTCTCAGCAGTTAAGTCCGTCATGCTGCTTGTAAGTACCGCTCGGGATCGTGGTCGAAGCGGCGTTTGCAGTTCGGGCAGCAGAAGTAGTAGGTTGTGTCGTCCAGTTCGCTTTGATGACGCGCGTGCGCCATATCGACGCTCATGCCGCAGACGGGGTCAGTAGCCTCTTCGGTTGTTTTCGTTTGTCCCAATTTTGACTCGTTGACCTCTTGCTGTTTCGCGGCTTGATAGACCTGCACCATCTCGGCCAAGATTGAAAGGGCGACTTCGGCGGGACTTTTCGCACTGATGTCGAGCCCGGCGGGGCTGCGGACGCGCCCGAAGTCGCTCACGCCCATCGTATCGAGTACATCTTTGACGGTTGCTGCGCGTTTACGACTCGCCACTAAAGCCAGGTAATGAGGCTGCGCAGGAATAAGTTGGGCTAACGCCTCTTCGTCGTAATGCCCCATCGAGGCGACGACAGCGGCGAGCTTGCCTCTTTGCGTGCTCGAGAGTCCCCCTAGCCAGTGCCCCAGATGCCGCACCTCGAAGAGTTTAACCATCGCTGCACCTAAGTCCATCTCTACAGTAGAGCGTTCTCCTTTGTCGTAGGCGAGCGAAACCTCGTAGCCCAAAAAGTCGCCCTGTTTAGCAAGAGCAATCGCAATGGGTGAGGTGCCGACGACTAAGAGGCGCTTCTTTTCCAAATGAGGTTCCAAATACACGTCCACTGCCCCTTCGCTCGAGCACGACATGGGCACCCATACCTCGTCGCGCCCGGCGGCTTCATTCTTTGCTGGGAGAGGATCGGGGGTGATGCGGACTAGGCGGGGTTGCTCGAGTTTCAAAGCTGAAAGTGCCTGCTTGCGGATGATGTCGCGGGAGCACGCGCCGCCGATGAAGCCCTCCATGTGACCGTTGTCTAAGATAATCGCCTTATCTCCCAAATGCGAGGAGACGGGCGCTTGACGCGATACGACGGTTGCCACGACAAAGCGCTGCTCTTCGTGTTTAAGTTCTAAAATACGTTCTAAGTCCATATAGCCCTATCTGTTTGCAATAGTTTCAGTCTGTCCCGCTGTCTTACGCGGTGTAGGGGCGGTTCATGAACCGCCCCTACGTAGCTGCCTCTACCACACACTTCGTTTGTGCGGCGTGGAAAAACCTTATCCCCGAACGCCCGCGTCCCGCAGCGCTTTCCACACCTTTTCACGCTTGAGGGGCATGTCGAGGTGACGCACACCTAAAGGCGAAAGCGCGTCCACCACCGCATTCACAAACGCCGCAGGCGAGCCCACGTTCGGCGATTCGCCCACGCCTTTCGCGCCGATAGGGTGATGCGGCGAGGGCGTGACGGTATTGTCCGTCTCCCAGCTCGGCGTTTCATACGAGGTCGGCAAGAGGTAGTCCAAGAAGTTCGTATTTTGGTTGTGTCCGTTCTCGTCGTAGGTGATTTCCTGCATGAAGGCGATGGCAAACCCTTCAGTCAGCCCACCGTGAATCTGTCCCTCGACGATCATCGGGTTGATGACCGTGCCGCAGTCATCTACCGCCAGGAAGCGGCGCACTTTCACTTCGCCCGTCGCCTTGTCCACCTCCACCACGCAGATATACGCGCCGTGTGGGAAGGTCATGTTGGGCGGGTCGTAGTAGTAGGTGGCCTCTAGGCCGGGCTCCATACCCTCGGGTGGATTCGTATACGCGGCGAACGCCACCTCTTGCATCGTGACACTCTTCTCAGGCACGCCCGTCACTTGGAACTTGTAGTCCTCCCACTCGACATCCTGCTCGCCCGCTTCCAAGAGGTGCGCGGCAATCTTCTTCGCCTTCTCGCGGATGCGCCGTGCGCCGAGCGCGAGTGCGCCCCCGGCGACGGGCGTGCTGCGGCTGGCGTACGTCCCGAGTCCATAGGGGGCTGTGTCCGTATCGCCCTCTTCGACGGTGATGTTGGCGATGTCCAGCCCGAGTTCCTCCGCCACAATCTGCGCCCAAGTCGTCTCGTGTCCTTGCCCTTGTGACTTCGTCCCAGCGCGGACGATGGCGCTGCCCGTCGGGTGGATGCGGATTTCAGAGGAGTCGAACATCTTGATGCCCAAGATGTCGAACTGCTTGCCCGGTCCCGCGCCGACGATTTCGGTAAAGGTCGAAATGCCGATGCCCATGTACTCGCCGCGTTCACGCTTTTCGGCTTGCTCTTTTAAGAGGTCTTGGTAGCCGATTTTCTCGAGCGCCTTTTGAAAGGTCGTGTGGTAGTCGCCGCTGTCGTAGGTCCAGTTCAAGGCGGACGGATACGGGAACTGGTCTTTTTTGATGAAATTCTTGAAACGGAGGTCGGCGGCGTCTATCTCTAATTCGTCGGCGAGCACGTCCATCGTCCGCTCGATGAGGTACGAGGCTTCGGTCACGCGGAAAGAGCAGCGATAGGCGATGCCGCCGGGCGTCTTGTTCGTGTAGTAGGCGTCCACTTGGGCGTACGCAACCGGAAAGTCGTACGAGCCCGTACAGACGCCGAAAAGCCCTGCTGGAAACTTCGAGGGGTCCGCCGCCGCGTCGAACGCGCCGTGATCGGCGATGGTCGAGACCTTGAGCGCCGTGACTTTACCCTCTTTCGTCGCGCCGATTTTCGCTTCCATGTGGTAGTCGCGGGCGAACGCCGACGTGGTGAGGTTCTCGGTGCGCGTCTCCACCCACTTCACGGGCACGCCGAGCGTCAAGGAGGCGACGATGGCGCAGACGTAGCCGGGATAGACCGGAACTTTGTTGCCAAAGCCGCCGCCGATGTCGGGCGAGACGACGCGGATGTTGCTCTCCGGGATGCCCGACACGAGCGAGAAGACCGTGCGGTGCGCGTGGGGCGCTTGCGAGGTCATGTAGAAGGTGAGCTTGTTCGTCGCGGGGTTCATGTCGGCGACGCAGCCGCAGGGCTCGATGGGCGCGGGGTGGCAGCGCTGATAGGTCATCTTCTGGGTGACGACGACTTCGGCGTCAGCGAGCGCTCTATCCGTACCGCTCTCGTCGCCTACGTTCCACGAGAAGATGTGGTTGTCGCGTTGTTCGCGGTCATCGCGCAGGACGGGGGCGTCCGCTTGCGCGGCTTGGTAAGGGTCCACCACGACGGGCAGCGGCTCATAGGTGACTTCAACAGCGGCAGCGCCATCGGCGGCAGCTTCCCTCGTTTCGGCAACGACGGCGGCAACCTCTTGGAAGTGGTACATCACCTTACCGATGCCCAAGACCATCTGCTTGTCGCCTGCGAGCGTAGGAATCCACGAGAGACCGGCGGCGTCCAAATCCTCACCCGTGATGACCGCCTTGACGCCCGGCACCTCCAGCGCCTTCGTCGTGTCGATGTTGACGATTTTGGCGTGGGCGTGCGGGCTGTGGACTAAGGACATGTAGAGCATGTTGGGGAGGACGTGATCGTCTAAGTAGTTGCCCCTACCCTGGATGAAGCGCGGGTCCTCCTTGCGCTTGACGCTCTGACCCAGCGAACGGCATTGTTTGGTGGCAGTAACGCTCATGAAAACTCCTAGTTCTTGTGGTGAACGTGCGGAAGCGGACCACAAGTGAATTGTGGTCCTTAACCGCTAAACGCTGCCTGATTGCATCAGGCAGGACCTAATCCGCTGCTTGTGCAGGCTCCGAGAGGGTCTCGGCGGCTTGCTTCACAGCTTTGACAATGTTGTTGTAGCCCGTGCAGCGGCACAGGTTGCCCGAAATGGCGAAGCGAATCTCCTCTTCGCTCGGGTTCGGGTTGTCCTGGAGCAGGGCGTGCGAGGTCAAAATCATACCGGGCGTACAGTAGCCGCACTGGAGTCCGTGCTGGTCCCAAAAGGCTTGCTGTAAAGGGTGGAGGTTCGCGCCGCCGCCCATGCCCTCGATGGTGGTGACGTCACTACCTTCGGCTTGCACGGCGAACATGGTGCAGGATTTGACGGGGACGCCGTCTACTAAGACCGTGCACGCGCCGCAACTCGTTGAGTCGCAGCCGACGTGTGTGCCGGTGAGACCCGCGTCGCGGATGGCGTAGGCCAAGAGGGTGCGGGGTTCGACATCCAACTTCACCTGTTTACCGTTCACATTCACTTCGACGGTTTGTTTTTCCACTGGTTTATTTGCTGACTTACTCAACGTTCACTCCTAAACGCGCGGCGGCGCGGTATAAGCCCCTCGAGACCAACACCCGCACCATGTCTCTCTTGTATTCGGCTGAGCCGCGCGTGTCGCTTTTAGGCTCCGCCACCTTCATCGCCGCTTCGGACGCGGCTTCAATCGACTCTTTTGTAAGGTAGTAACCGCGCAAGACCTCTTCGGCTTCCTCCGCCCGGCGCGGCTCCGGCGCGACCGCCGCCATGCTGATACCGACTTCACGAATGGCGTTGTCGTCACCTAAGGTCACTTGAACAGCAGCGGATGCTGTCGCCCAGTCGCCGATTTTGCGCTTGACCTTTTCGTACGCGCCTGCCGTGCGGCTGTCCAGCGTAGGAAAGCGGACTTCGGTCAGCATCTCGCCCTCTTGCAACGAGGTTTGGTAGTGCCCCATTAAGAAGTCGTCGATATCCTGTGTGCGCGTACCGCTTTGCCCGCGAATCACAACTTCCGCGCGAGATGCTAGCGCCGCCGAACCCCAGTCGCCCGAGGGATCGTTGTACGCGAGGCTGCCCGCGACGGTGCCGCGTCTGCGGACGATAGGGTCCGCGACGGTGCGCGACACGTCCGCGAGCAGGTGATACCTCTCATTGATGAGCTTGGACGACTCCACATCCGAACTGCGCGTAAGTGCGCCCAAGCTGAGCGTTCCATTTTCGTTGAGGTAGCCCAAGCCTTCAATTTTATTGATATCGACTAAAACGCCCGGCTGTGTCAAGCGGTAGCGCATATCTGGGATGAGGCTCTGACCGCCCGCTAACAGTTTGGCGTCCGCGCCATATTGGGCTAAGAGGTCTAACGCCTCCTCGACCGAACCGGCGCGGTGATACTCGAAACTCGCTGGAAACATGGTTGAACCTGTTATCGTGATCACCCTCTTTAGAGCGCCCACATGTGGGCGCTGGACCGTGTCAAGGTCTGACGCAGAGACGTTCTGCCCCTTGCTGTAAAATTCACCTGTCAAAGCATAACAGAGAAAGAGGGTGTAAGTAAAAAAACTGTGCTTTAAGAGGGATTTCTTACATTTTGTTAAGGAATAGTGAAGGTGCTCGGCATGGACCTGGAAGGGTCCCATCTTACGTCTATCCGAGGACTAACTCACGTTTCCTACGGACTTGGTGCTACTGCGCTCGCAAAACTTAAAGCAGTTCCAAGACATACTGAGATAAAATGCTGCAGGTCTCTGTCCGTAAGGACTAGCGGGATTTCATCTCATAATGTGCGTGTTAGTTACGCAGTTTTCCATAGGAAACATCGTTTCCTACGGTGAGCGTGTTGCTTCGCAAAACTTACGTACACTCAAACCAGATGATACCTGCTATTAGTACACCGCCTAGATTTTAGCAGGGCTCGAGTCTCTCGAGCCCCAACCCCCACAGACTTAATTTAGAGGTAGTGCTTCAAGTAAGCGACGACTGCGTCCACGTCCACCAGACGCGCCTGCGCTTTCGTCTCGCCTTGTCCGACTTTAATACTGAGCCCTGTATCTAATGCTAAAACTTCGAACGCCTCTTCATCCGTCGTGTCGTCGCCGATGAAGACGGGTTTTTTGTCTGAATGCTCTTTGACTAAACGCTCTACCGCTCGCCCTTTGCTGTAGCCTTCGGGACGTAATTCCAAGACGTTTTTGCCCCATAATCTGCTTAAATTTTTGGGTTGTTGTGACGCCCAGGACTCGAGTTTCTCTCTACCCTCGTCCGAGACTTCTCTGTAGTGAAAGGCAATGGCTGACCTCTTATCCTCCACCTTCAACCCTTTAAGCTCGGGGAAGTCCCGCCGCACCTCCTCCAACGTCTCTAAATCCTCTTCCGAGACGCTCGGCGTGACCTCTCCCCCCAACACACCCTCTTCCATCCCGTGCACGCCGATAACGCGCAGACCCTCAACGTGTAAGAGGGTGCTGAGGTCATCGGCGGTGCGTCCGGTGACGATGTAAACCGGATGCGCTTCGTTCAGCCTTGTGAGTAGGTCCGGCACCTCTTCGTGCGGATGCGCCTCATCTGGATTATCGACGACTTCTGCTAGCGTGCCGTCGTAATCGAGCATCAGGAGCGGGTTTTGAACGGTGGGAACGTCGTTCATTATTCCTTAGCACGTCCCTCTAAAGAATTGAGGAAGCCTTCCGCCCAGCCGTGCACGTCGAGCGACTTGACCTGCTCGCGCAGCTTGGCGGCGCGTTCTCTCCGCTTCTCTTCAGGCGTCGTGAGCGCCTCTTTGATGGCGCTTGAGACCTCTTCGATGTCGAAGGGGTTGACACGCAGGGTCTCGGTGAGCACATTGGCAGCTCCCGTCAAGTTCGACAAGATGAGCGTGCCGCTCTCGGTGATGAGCGAGAACTCCTGCGCCACGACGTTCATCCCGTCGCGGATGGGCGTGATGAGCGCGGCGTCGGCAGCGAGGTAGACGCTCGCTAACTCTTCTTGGGGAAACGAGCGGTAGAGGTAGCGCACCGGCACCCAGTCGCCCTGCATGTATTCGCCGTTGATACGCCCAGCGATCTCATCCACAGTTCTTTTCAACTCTTGATACGACTCGACGCGCGTACGGCTCGGCGAGGCGACTTGGTAGAGCGTGACCTTGCCCTGATAGTCGGGGTTGTGTTCTAAAAAGTGCTCGAAGGCGAGGAGGCGTTCGGGCAGGCCCTTCGTGTAGTCGAGCCGGTCCACGCCCACGATGATGAACTCGCTGTGGATATTCGCCTTTAGCTCCTCGGCTCCCTTTTTTACACTTTCTTTGTCGGCAAATTCCTCAAAGCGCGCCGTGTCGATGCCGATGGGGTGCGCCTCTGCGCGAATCGTGCGGCCTTCATAATAGACGCAGTTGCCCTCGACCGTCGCGCCCACGTCCTTGGCAGCCTCCAAGAAGTTTCCGGCATACGCCTCGTTGTGAAAACCTAAGAGGTCTGCGCCCAAGAGTCCTTTAGTCAGTTCTTTCGACCAGGGCAGTGTGCGCCACACCTCGACGGCGGGCCACGGGATGTGGAAGAAGAAGCCGATGCGGGCGTCCGGTTTTTGCTCGCGCACAAAGCCAGGTGCTAAGAGTAGGTGGTAGTCCTGAATCCAGACCGCGTCGCCCTCACTGTACGTTTCCGCGACAGCGTCCGCAAAGCGCCGGTTGACCTCGGCGTAGTCGTCGAAGAACTCCTGCCGCAAATCCATCTGTTCGATGAAGTAGTGACAGACGGGCCATAAGACGCGGTTGGCGAGCCCGTAGTAGTAGTTGCCGACCTCTTCATCACTGAGTTTGAGGCGTTTGACCTCCAAGATGGGATCATCCTCGGGATAGTGGATACTCGGGACTTCGTCCGCCTTCTCTTCGCCCCAAGCCACCCACACACCACCGCGCTTCTCCAAAACGGGTAAGAGCGCTGTGGTGAGGCCGCCCACTGAGGGCTGCCAACTGCCGTTCTCCTCTTGCAGTGGTTCGCGGTTGGAGACAATTATGAGCGACATCGCTGCCCTTTACAGAAGATAGTCCTGATCACCTAAAACCTCGTTTTCACGAAATAGCCCAGCGTTGCACCCGAGTTGTGCTCTTGTGCTTGAATTGCAGCCTAGCGCAACCTATCGACATAATCCCCATTTAGCGTCCCCATCAGTTCCCCCTTCGCAGCGTATACCGGCGTGACCTGCGCAGAGCACCTTACACAACCCGTCGACCTTTTTCAGTATGGCGATGCGGGTTCCAGCCTAGCATATTCGTTACTCCCCCCCGAGCGCCGTCACAGGCGAGAGCTTCGCGGCGCGGCGCGCGGGCAAGAGCGAGGCTAAAAGTCCGACTAAGGGCGAGCTGACGAGCGCGACGACGATGAGCCGCCAAGGGTAGACCGGCACGATGCGGTAGCCCGTCAAGGCGTTCGCGCCCGCCGTGATGACCGTCGAGAGCAAAACGCCGCAGAGGATACCTAAAAGCGTGCCGACGACGATAATGACCACTCCCTCCGCCGAGATGAGCCGCCGCACGCCGCGCCGCGTAAGCCCCAGGGTGCGCAGCACGGCGATCTCGTGCTGGCGGCTGCTCAGGTTCATGCCGAGCGTGTTAGCGACGCCCAAAGCGGCGATGAAGACCGCTAAGATGAGCAGTCCGTTCGTGGTGGCAAAGGTCTGCTGGGTCAAGGTGAGGATGCGCTCACGGTAGGACTGGTTTAAGGTGACGTCCAAATATAACTCCGGGAACGCCCCTATAAGCGACTCGCGCACCGCTTGCGGGTCCGCGCCCTCTTGCAAGGTCATCACGAAGAGGTCGGGCGTGCCGCCGCCGAAGAGGTCTGCGTCGTTCAAGCTACCCACAAACGCTTCGCCGCCCCCCGTAAAGTCCACGACGACGCCGCCGACTTCGAAGCCTTGAAATCCTTCGTTCGTGCGGAGCTGCACCTCGTCGCCCCGCTCCACGCCGAAGCGGTCCAAGATGGTGTTCGCCGCCAACACCTGACCGCCGCTACGCAGCGTGTCGTAGGCAACTTGCGCGTCGCCCTGTCCGTCGATGAACTGAAATCTGCCGAAGCCGCCCTCTGGGTTGAAGCGTTCGGGGTCCACCAAGACGAGCGCGACGCTGCGCCCTCTCGCCCCCTCCTCCGCTTCAAAGCGCACGACGCGCACGCCGACGCCGCTGATCTCCGCGAGTTCACTCACGCGCTCCCCGGCTGCCTGCTCGAAGCCAGCCGGAAAACTCACGGGCGTGGTGACGAAGAGGTCGCCGACGATGGTGGTATCCACCCAGTCGCGGATCGACTGGTTGATGCCCGCCACCATCGCGCCGACGCCGATGGTTAAGCCCATGCCGACGATCACCGCGCCGATGGCTACAGCGTTGCGCTCCGCGTTGCGCAGGGTAAAGGACGCGCCCAGCTTGCCCGCCACGCCGTAGACGCGCGTGAAGATGGGGCGCAAGAGGGTCAAGGCGGGCGGCAAGAGCAGCGGTGTGATGAGCGTGATGCCCAAAAAGAGGAGACCCATCGCCAGGGCGCTGCCGAAGATCGCCCAGCCGCCCTGCCAGGGGCTCAAAGCCGCGATGACGCCGCCGATGACGAGGGGCCACCCCAGATGTGGGTTGCGCGAGGTCCGCTCTTCGGTGCGCCTCGAGGCTGCTAAAGGGTGCGTCTGCGAGGCTGCTCTAGCGGGCAAGAGTCCCGCTAGGAGCGAGACCAACACGCCGATGACGCTCGCTAAGAGCACGTTGCCTACCGGAATGACCAGAGTGCGAAATTCGAAGCCCAAGCTCTGCGCCTGAAGCTGTGTGATGCCGAGCGAGAGCAAGACGCCGAGGGTGAGCCCCAAGACCACCCCGAGCAGGCTGACGAGCGCCGCCTCAACGAGCGCCAGGCGCTGCACCTGCGCGCGCGTCATGCAGATGGTGCGCAGGAGTGCGTACTCCTGCGTGCGCTCCACGACGCCCGCCGCGAAAGTGTTGTACGCCATGAAGCCGCCCAGCGCGATGAGCGTCGCGGCGAGCACGCGCAGACCCGCCTGGATCGTGTCCACCACGCCCGTCGCTAGGTTGCCGCTACCTGAGGGCAGGGTAACGGTGTAGGCGTCACCTACGGCAGCCTCCAACCGCTCTTGCACCTCAGCCGCCACGCTGCCGTCCGCGATGAGCACCTCGATGAAGGACGCGCGCCCCGAGAGCCGAAAAGCGTCCTGTAAGTCGTTTAAGTTGGCGATGCCGACGCGCCCGCCGTTCGTGCTCGCCAAGCCGATCGAGTCGTCCAAAAGCCCGGTGACGGTGAAGGGCAAGTCACCTAAGCGCGACGCAAAGGCGATCTCGTCACCCACCGCGTAGCCGCGCGTCTGCGCGAAACCCGACGCGAGCGCGACGCCCTGTGAGCCCGCGTCGGGCAGCGCACCCGCGAGGAGTTCGGCGGGCAAGTCCTCTGGCTCCTCCGTCTCGCGCCCAGAGAGCTGAAAGCCCGAGTCGACGCCCGGTATGACCGAGTCCGCCGCGCCCTGGATGTCGCGCACCGGCTCGGCGCGCGTATTCAGCACCGGGTGGACGCGCAGGACGCCGGGCGTCGAGGCAACCTCGTCTAAAACGTCGTCCACGGAGAAGACCGAGCGCCCCTGCGCGCCGGGCGTGACGAGCAAGTCCGCTCTGCCCGCAGCGGCGTCCAAGGTGCTCCTGACGTTCGCCTCGACGTTGTCGCCTACCGAGAGCGTCGCGAGCACCGCCGCAATGCCTAGAGCGACGCCGAGCGTCGTGGCGACGCTGCGCCAAGGGTGGCGCAGCAAGTTGCGAAAAGCCAAACGGAAGAGGGTAGACCAGAGCATAGAGCGAGTCTATCAAAGCTGGGCTGCATTTCGGGCATTCTGATGAGCTTTTTTAACTTCGTTCACTCGAACCGGATAACACCTGTTATCAAATGTAGGGACACTGGACCTAATCTCGGGCGTGTCCATGTACCCTAGAGTGAAACTTAACTTCGTACCTAGACCTCTCGAGGAGGCTGCATGACGCTCGAGGCTAATCCAACCACTCACTCCGAACATCCTCAACATCCACCAGAGCAGCACTTCGACATCATCGTTGTTGGCGCGGGGCTTTCAGGTATCGGCGCGGCGTGCCACGTGCAGCGCCGCCTCCCGGACAAACGCTTCACCCTCTTAGAGGCGCGCGGCGAGGTGGGCGGCACCTGGAGCCTCTTTCGTTACCCCGGCGTGCGCTCGGACTCGGACATGCAGACGCTCGGTTTCAGCTTCCGCCCCTGGACGAGTGACAAGTCCATCGCGGACGCTTCTGACATCCTCGGCTACATCAAGGAGACCGCCGAAGCCTACGATATCGGCGAGCACATACGTTACCACCACACGCTCCAGAGCGCCTCGTGGTGCTCGAAGAGGGCGCGGTGGCGGTTGGGGATCGTCGCAGAGGGCGAGCCCATCACGCTCACCTGCAATTTTCTCTACATGTGTAGCGGCTACTACGACTACGAGGCAGGTTACACCCCGCAGTGGCAAAATATGGCGGCGTATGGGGGTAGGCTCGTCCACCCGCAGGCGTGGCCCGAAGACCTCGATACGAAGGGCAAAAAGATCGTCGTGATCGGCAGCGGCGCGACGGCGGTGACGCTCGTGCCCGAACTCGCCAAAGAAGCCGCGCACGTGACGATGGTGCAGCGTTCGCCCTCTTACGTCGCCGCGCTGCCCGCCGAGGACGACGTCGCCAAGCGGCTCCACCGCCTCTTGCCCTCACGCCTCGCGCACCGCTTGGTGCGCTGGAAGAACCTGCTCGGAGGAATGTACGTCTACAGGATGTCGCGCTGGAAGCCGGAGCTAGTCAAGCGCTCGCTCATCAAAGAGGTGCGAAAAGAGCTTGGGGCCGACTACGACGTGGAGACGCACTTCACGCCGCGCTATAACCCCTGGGACCAGCGTCTCTGCCTCGCGCCGAACGGCGACTTCTTCGGCGCGCTCAAGTCCGGCGCTGCGTCCGTCGTCACGGATGAGATCGACTCGTTTACCGAGACGGGGCTGCGCCTCGCTTCGGGCGCGCATCTCCACGCCGACATCATCGTGAGCGCGACGGGGCTCAAGCTCAAGATGATCGGCGGCGCGCAGCTCTCCGTGGACGGCGCGCCCGTGGACGTCGCCAGCACGCTCTCTTACAAGGGCGCGATGTATAGCGGCGTCCCGAACTTCGCCTCGGCACTGGGCTACACGAACGCTTCGTGGACGCTCAAGTGCGAACTGATTTCCAAGTTCGTCTGCCGCCTTCTCGCCTACATGGACAAACGCGGCTATGACGCCTGCACGCCCCGCCTGCCGAACGCGGCGGTGCAGACGCAGTCCGCCATCAACCTTACGTCGGGGTACATCAGGCGCTCGGAGCACCTCTTGCCCAAGCAGGGGGAGAAGAAGCCCTGGAAGATTTATCAAAATTACTTTCAGGACGTTGCGGCGCTCGGCTACGGCGCATTGGAGGACGGGGCGCTCGAGTTCGAACACTTGGACCGTGAAGCGCCCCATTAGCACCATTAGCACCATTAGCAAAGGTGTATAGTCGCTACGGTGAAGGATATTCCCGCGGAGTATGAGGTCAGGTGGCACGTCTACATCGTGCGCTGCCGCAACGACGCGCTTTACACGGGCGTCACGACGGACCTCGAGCGCCGCTTAGAGGAGCATAACCGGGGCGTGGGCGCGCGCTACACCCGCGCGTTTCGCCCTGTCGAACTCGTCTACAGTGAGCGCGCGCAAGACCGCGTCCACGCCCTGCGCCGCGAACGCGCCATCAAACAGTTGCCGAGGGCACGAAAACTTGCGCTCGTTGGGGCTCGAGGCTGAAACGAGAGGTTCTAGGTCCAAGGGGTTGCAACCCCTTGTTTGCGAGTGAGAGTTGGTGACCGCCGCTCATGAAGCGCGTCAGCCGACCTCAACCCTCTACCGCCAAAACAAATCCCGCTACGTTTCAATAGCGGGACGCCTCATAATGTACTGAATACTTCGTTTATCCGCGCTAAACTTTACTCAATCTCCACCGGACCGAACTGCGCCAGGCTCGCGTTCGTGCGCAAGATGAGCCAGTAGAAACCCGGCTTCGGCTGCGCCACGCGGAAGTGCCCGTCCGTGACCGTCGCCTCGACGGTTGCAGCTTTCGGCGCGTGAAGCACGACGGTTCCGTTCGAGGCGGCGTACGTACCTGAAAACTGTCCCTGCAACACGCCCTGGTGAGAGGTGAGTTGAAGAGGCGAGTCCATGAGCGTCGGGTTAAGTTTGACCTCTGGATTGACCTTGTGAGACTCTGAAGGTTTCATAGACGCAGTTTAGCAAAGTGAAACTCACACAATTATGATTTAACATAAACGTTCATGAAATTCATGACTCACAAATTTTATGAGAAATTTACCTTGTTTTTATTAAGTTTCGTTAATGAATAATACATGAAAACCCACTATGAAATATTTCATAGTGGGTTCAGAAAGAGTAGAGGAGGCATAACACTACCGCACAACGCGGCAGCATTTGGGAACCTTTTCGGGCGGTCTGTTGGCAACGTGTCGGCGAAAAGGTGGGCGAAGCTGTGTCAAGAAGCCGTATCAAAAAGCTATGCTAATACGCTTTGCCTATAGTGTTGCGCCGCGCTCACCTATTTATTCCACTCACCTCACGTTAGGAATCTCTATGATGTCGTCACGTTCGTTGCGCGCCTCTTTGCTGCCTTTCAGCTTTCGTTCTACACTCTACGTGCTCGCGGTTATCTTCTTGCTCAGCGCCTGTACTAGCGGTCTGGAAAAACCGCCTGAACTCGAGGCTACCGCCACCAAAAAGACCTCTTCGCGCATCTCGTCCGATAAGGACGACGCCGAAGAGCGCACCTCGGGTCTGGTTATCAACAGTAGTACCGATATAGAGTTGACCCACGACGCTTTGCGCGGTCAGCAGCGCGTCGGCTTGCGCTTTGACGACATCGAGGTGCCGCGCGGCGCGACGATCAAGAAAGCGTATATCCAGTTCAAGGCGGACGAGACCGACTGGGCACACGTCAAGGTAACGGTCCGCGCCGAAGACACCGACGACGCGAAGAGCTTCCCGCAGGGTAAAAACCGCAATATCTCACAGCGGAAGCAGACCTCGGCGAAGCGCACCTGGACGATAGACCCTTGGAAAAAGCGCGGTGAGCGCGGCGCTAAACAGCGCACCCCGGACCTCTCTACGGTGGTTGGTGAGGTCACGAGCCGCAAAGGGTGGGACGGCGGTAACGCGCTCGCCTTTATCATCACGAGCAGTGTTATAGATGGCAAGCGCGTCGCCGAGTCGTACCGCGGTGACAAGAAGGGCGCGCCGACGCTCTACATCGAATATAGCGGCGGCGAGCGCACCGCCGAGCCTAGACCGTCCGCGCCCGTTCGCGCTAAGGGGGGTAGCCCCCGCGTCATTTTGGACACGGACATCGGCGTTGACGTGGACGACGCGGGCGCGCTGGCGGTGCTACATGCGCTAGCGGACCGAGGCGAGGCGAAGCTTTTGGCGACGGTCTCGAATACCTATGACCCTTACGCGGCGGCGGCGATTGACGTCATCAACACCTACTACGGACGTCCGAACCTCTTGGTAGGGCGCAACGCGAACAAGGGTCAGCTCCCCAAAGCCACCCCCTGGTGGCGTAAAAACGACGCGCACTTCGTGCGTCAACTCGCGGCGCGCTTTCCTCACAACACGAACCTCAAGAAGATACCCTCCGCTGTGTCGGTCTACCGCAAGGCGCTCGCTTCGCAGCCCGACGGCAGCGTTACAGTGGTCTCGGTAGGCTTCATGTCGAACTTGTCGGACCTGCTCGTGTCGGGACCAGACAAGTACAGCCGCCTGAGCGGAAAGGCGCTCGTCAAGCGCAAGGTCAAGGAACTCGTGATTATGGGCGGTACCTATCCGGGCAGCGCGCGCGACCTCTACCTCAAGGGCACCTCGAAGCATGGCATCACCCCGCAGGTAGCTAAGCGCGTCCTGGATTCGTGGCCTACCAAGATGACGTTTGCGGCTGGCAACGTCTGCGGCGACGTCATGACCGGGCAGTCGCTAGCGCGCAGAACGCCCAAGAGCAACCCAGTGCGCGAGTCTTACAAGCTCTTCTTCAAAAAGGAGGGGGTGGGGCGCGACAGTTGGGACCCCTGCGCGGTCCTCTACGCCGTGCGCGGGTTTTCAGGTCCGGGTGGACGCTACTTCGCCATGCCCAAGGTGGACAGGCATTTAGAGATCAGCAAGAGCGGCACCACAAAGTGGGTCTCGCCCAACAACGGACGTCACCAGCGACTGGTGCGCAAGATGTCGCGCGGGCAGATCACAGCGCTGTTAGAGGACCTCATGACCGCCGCGCCCAAACGCTGAGCCGCAAGTAGGAACGGCTCGAGTCCTTCTCAGTAGAGGACTCGAGCCGTTTTCTTGCTCTAAATGACGCGGGCGAGATGGATTAGCAGTTCCAAGACGTACTGAGACAAAGTGCCACAGGTATCATCCCTGAATGTGCGTGGTAGACATCTCTTTATACAGTGGTAGTGTTGCTTCACAGGACTTCGTACACTCTGACCAGATGATACCTGCTAGATAAAGTCTACCCAAGACTTCTGGTGTCTCGAGCCTACGACTTTCCTAAAAGTCTTCCCCAGTAAACCGCAAGTAGGACCGTTCGTGTCGCTCGGGCCCTACAGCAGAGCGTGCTCCTCGCACATCTCGACGAAGATGGGCACCAAAGTTGGATCGAACTGGCTGCCCGCGCTCCTGAGTATCTCGGCTACCGCGTCCCCGGCAGGCCACGCTTTTTTGTACGGGCGTTCGCTCGTCAGGGCGTCGTACACGTCGATAAGGCTGAACATGCGCGCCATGAGGGGGATGGCGTCGCCAGCGAGCCCATCGGGGTAGCCGCGACCGTCCCAGCGCTCGTGGTGGTGACGCACGATTTGGCGGGTCTCCTGCGGCAGAAAGGGGATATCGCGGCACGTCGTGTAGCCGATAACGGGATGTTCTTTGATCGCCTCGAACTCGTGATGGTCTAACTTGCCTGGCTTGAGCAAGATGCTGTCGGGGATCGCCACCTTGCCGATGTCGTGTAAGTACGCGCCCCAGCGCAGCGCCTGCAACTCCGCTTTGCTAAAACCCATGCGCCGCCCCATGCGCAGCGAAAGGTTCATCACGCGGTCGGTGTGCCCTTTCGTTTCGAAGTCGCGGTATTCCAGCACGAGACCTAAAGAGCGCAGCGTCGCCTCGCGCGTCGCCTCGACTTCGCGTAGATTGTCCGCGCGCTCCAAGGCGTTCTCCAGGCGCTTGACGAAGTTGCGCGCGACGGTGAGCTGTTCGTCGCTGATGCGGACCGAGCGAAAGAAGCAACTCAGCGCGATGACCTTGACTACCTCGCCGCGCTGCTTGACGGGGATGACGAGGAGCGTTGTGACGCCTAACGCCGCGTAAGCGGGCAGGGCGTGAGACCACGCGCGGTAGTCCGATACGGAGGCGACTTCGCCGGTGCGCGCAACGCGCCCCACCAAACCTTCGCCTACCGCGATAGGCGCGCGCACGAGTTCTAGGCGCTCGGGGTAGGAGCCGTAGAGGTTGGCGGGATAGCATCCGTCGTCCCGGACGTCGTAGTACGTCGCCATGTCCATGCCGATCTGCTCGGATAAGCTCGTGAGCCCGAGTTCCATGAGCTGCGCCACGTCGTTGATCTCCTCGATAGTCTCCCCGAAGTTAGCTAAAGCTCGGTACGCCCGCGCCTCGCGCTTAGTTTTACCGACTAAGCCGAGTCGCACGAGCGCGCCCGTGCAGCTCTGCGCCACTGCCTCGGCGAAGGCGACTTCGCTTCCCGAAAAAGGGGCGTCCCCCCACGCCGAAAGCACGCCGATAACCTCGCCGTTGGAGTCCATGAGCGGGCAGCCGACGTAGTGCGCCACCTGGTGACGCGGCGGCTTCGGTTCAAAGTCCGGTTGAGCCGAACAGCCGAGCAGGTTTTCTCCTGCTGAGCGAAAGTCTGGCGCATCCGAGCAGGGAGCCCCCGGCTCCGCACCCCCTACCACGCCCTCTACTACTGCGCAGAATTCGTCGTCCGCGTGGACGTTCGCCAGGGTGAGGGGCTTCGCGCCCATGAGGACGTGCCAACTCACCCCGCGCCCGCGCGACAGCTCCTGACCTACGGCGCATTCACCGTGGCGGCTGTGGTTCGCCACGACGGTCAGCACGTCCCTGTCCACATCGAAGCGGAGGATGCTGCTGGACGACGCCTCCGTGCGCGCGACGAGCATCTGCGTCGTGCTCTCGTACACTTCAGCGAAGCTCGCCGCGCTCCTCAGCGTTTCGTTAGCGCTCACGAGCGCGTTCAGTTTCTCGAGCTGCGCGCGCACCTCTTCGCGCTCGGACTCCTTTGCGAGAGCGAGCTGGACGCTGCTCGCTACCTGTGCGATGAAGTTTTGGAGGGGCGCGTCAAAGGTGTGTGGGCGGTTCGACGAGACCTCTAACATGCCCCACAGGGTGTTGCCCCGTACGAGGGGGTGAAGGAGGCACGCGCGGGCGCGCGTGCCCGTTTCCAGCCACGTCGCCTCCTCGCGGAGGTCGGGGCTGTAGACGGGCTGCGCCCTGAGCGCGGTGTAAGCGGCGAATCCCCGCGGGGCGCGCAAGTCCAACATCCCCTCGCGCGCGAGCGTCTTGAGCACCCGCTCGCGCGTTTCGCGGGTCAAGCCGTAGAGGTCAACCTCTAGGCGGTCGGGCGAGGCGAGGCGGTAGATGCTCACGGTATGAACGCCGATGGGCGCGCTGAGTAAAAGCTTGGCGAGCAGCGGAAAAAAGCCTTCCAGGGAGCCGAAGGCTAAGAGGAGGCGCTCCAACTGGCTCAGCAGGCGCAGCACGGTGCTCTGCCGCTCCGCTTCGCGCTCGAGCTGCAAGCGGCGCAGCACCACACCCACTTGTTTGGCGAGCACCTCGGCGAACTGCACCGTCTCGTTAGAAAAGGCGTTCGGGGTGCTGAAGCTCTCCAGATTGATGAGCGCCTCTAAGCGTCCGCCCACGCGCACCGGGGCGGCGAGGGTGACTTCAATCTCGTCGAGGCGTCCCGAGCTGCGCAACTGCGCGCGCTTTTCGGCGTCGTGGCTGCCGCTTCGGTAGGAGACGAGCCGCGCTCCTCTGGCGTTCTCCTGCCCGCCTTCCTGCTTACCTTCCTGTTTACTGTGCCAACGCTCCAACTCGGTCGCGCTGTAGCGGACGGACTGCAACGCGCTGAGGTCGTAGCCGTGCGCCGCTGCGTAGCAAAAGTAGGGGTGAGCGCCGTCCTCGCGCCGCACTAAAACGCTGCCCCCTTCGGCTCCTGGAATCGCCTTAACTGCGCCCTCGATGAAGCGCCCATAGAAGCTCTCGTCGAGCCGCTCAGCCAGGACCGTGCTCGCCACCTCTAAGAGATACCGCTGAAAGCGCGCCCACGTCTCTGCGCCGCGCTGCTCCGCTAAGCGCTGCAACACGACGCCAATCTGCGCGCCGAACATCTGCGCCATCTCGAGCGCGTCCTTATCAAAGGCGTCCACCTGAGCGAAGTTGTCGAAAAAGAGCACCGCCCGCATCGTCCGCCCCACCATGACCGGCACGGAGAGCGCGACTTTGATCGCTTCGGCTCTGCCCGCACCGTTAAGGACGCGCCGCGCACTCCCCCGCACCACCTCGCGGTTGAGTTGCGCAAAGTTGCGCGCCAGATAGGGTCCATAGGTCTGCGCGTCGATGGTGGGCGCAAGCTCGTCCAAGGTGAGCGAGACCTCCTTGAGGCTCGCCAAGTCGTAGCCTAGCGCCGCGCAGACGCGGTAGTTGCCCGAGGGCTCGAGGAGAAAGATGCTGCCCGCTTGCGCGCCTGGTATGACCGGCACCGCCCGCTCTAAGAGCCGCTGGTAAAACGCGCCGTCTTCGCCGTGCGTCAGTGCGTCGCTGACCACGTCCAAAAGCGCCTCGCGGAAACTTGCCAGGTTAAATTCTCGTTCTAAGTCGGGATTAGTCTCGAGCACCGGACCCACCCGCCGTCCCTTCTCGATCGAACCTCGTTCCGCCTAATTCACTCTCCAGGGTTGCTAAGAACCTGCGCCACAAGCGACAAACCATGACTATAAGGTGTCACGCACACACCCGTACATGCGTGAAGTATTCGTCTCGCGGACGCAAATGTGAAGTAAACGCAGGCCGTTCTTAGAGCCAACCTTTCTCTCGCGCGAACCGCGCCGCCTGGACGCGGTTGGGCGCGCCGAGTTTGTGGATCGCTTCGGAGAGGTAGTTCCTGACCGTGCCGTCCGAGAGCCCGAGTTCGCGGGCGATGTCGGCGCTCGTGTGCCCTTGCCCAGCTAGGCGCAAGCAGAGGCGCTCGCGCTCGGTCAGGGGGTCGGCTTCGCCCCAAGCGGCGGCGGCGAGGTCAGGGTCAATGGCGCGTCCGCCCGCGAAGACGCGCCGCACCGCGTCCGCAAGCGTGGCGGCGGGCGCGTCTTTGAGCAGATAGCCCGCCGCGCCCGCCTCGAGCGCGCGGCGCAGATAGCCGCCCCTGGCGAACGTCGTCACGATGATCACGCGCGTCGCGAGGCTCGGCGTACCGAGCTTGTGACGCTGGAGGGCTTGGGCTAGCTCGAGCCCCGTCATGTGCGGCATCTCGATGTCGGTTAAGAGCACGTCCGGCGCGTGTTCTAGGGTGAGCGCGAGCGCGTCGCGCCCGTCCTTCGCCTGGGCGACGACGCAGAGGTCGGGCTCGAGGTCTAGAAGTGCCGCGAGCGCCCCCAACACCAGCCCTTGGTCCTCGGCGATGAGCACGCGAATCATACAAGCTCCGGCGCGGGAGGGCGTTCGGCTCTATTCTCAGTTCTACTACTGACCACTCGGGGCAGGTAGACGCGCAGACAGGTGCCCGCCTCGCCGATATGTTCGAGCCCACCCCCGAGCGCGGCTAAACGCTCGCGCATCCCGCTCAGCCCAGAGCCTTCGAAGGGGCGAGCGCCGCCTGAGTCGATGTCCGAATCGATGCCCGAGCCGTCGTCTCGGACCTCGAGGCTGACGCCATTTCCCTTAGCGGCGAGGCGCACCGTGCAGCGCGTCGCGCCCGAATGCCGCACCACGTTCGTCACGGCTTCACGTAGGGCGAAGGCGAGGGCGTTCTCCTGCTCGGGGGTGAACGTGACGGGTTCCGCCGCGTAGTCGAAGGCGATGTCAGCCGTCTCTAACATCATCCTGGCGCTCACGAGCGTCGCCGTGAAACCCTGCGCCCGGTAGCCCTGGACGGCGCGCCTCACCTCCGCCAAAGCGTCTCTGGAAATCCGCTCCACGTCGCGCATCTCCGCCGCCGCCTTGTCCGCGTCGCGACTTGCGAGCTTCGTTGCTAGCTCCGACTTCAAGGTGATGACCGAGAGCGTGTGCCCCAAGAGGTCGTGTAAGTCGCGGGCGATGCGCTCGCGCTCGGCTAGCTTGGCGAGCCGCGCTACTTCCTCTTGTGCGAGGCGCAACTCGGCGTTGTGCCGCGACTGGCTCGCGTAAAAGAGGTTGACTGCGCCGATCACCGGCACGAAGACGAGGGGCGGCGCGTAGGCGTAGAGCAGGCTCGTGAGGTCCCACCCCAACCCCCAAAATGCGAAGAGCCCGTGGAAGAGAGTGGCGGTGAAAACGCCCGCGAGTACCCACGCCCCGCGCTCTAGCCGCGCGAAGCCGCCCACCGCGCCCGCCGCGTAGATGAAAAAGACGTTTGCGCCGGGACTGAGTGGAATAGAGGCGAAGGCGAGCGTCACGATCAGGGCGACTACCGCGAGCAGCCGCGCGCCGCTGACCCAAAAGCTCGCGAAGTAGAGGGGCAAAAACGCCGCCACCGCGACGCCCAGCCACAGCCAGTCGAGCCACGTCCTGTCCGTCATAAAGAGTAGCACGAGCGGCAGGTTGAGGAGATAGATAAGCCAGACATAAGCCACCCACCCCTCGTTCTCGGGCAGCAGCCGCCAGGTTTTAGGTCTATAGTTCACGGTTATCCTAGTCTACCCGTTTGGGTCTACCTGTTCGCGCCGACTCGGTAAGCCGCCACGCCTCTCTAACCATATGTCTTCCCTTCGTCTCGCCAGTACGCCCACGCCGCGAGCAGGGAGAAGACGGCGGTAAAACCGGCGAGCGCCGCAATGTGCGCCCACGCCTCGCCGCGCTCCACCCCGATGACGCCGAGCGCGAGTTGCGCGTAGTGGTAGGGCGGCAGATAGGGCGCGGCTGCTTGCAAAAAGCCGGGGAGCTGATAGATGGGAATCCACAGCCCCGACGCGAAGACCATTGGCAAATAGATGAGGTTGACCACAGCGGGTGCGGCGTTCGGTCCAACCAGGTAGCCGATGGCTAACCCCAACGCGCAAAAGGGCAACACGCCGATGAGGAGCACGCCGAGTAGCGAGAGCCAAGTGGTGAGCGGCAGGCGCACCTCGCCGACGAAAAAGCCGAGCACGAATAGCCCCAACACGACGATGAGCCCGAAAAGTAGCGCCATGACGATTTTTGCGCTGAAGTGCGCCGCTAAGGGCATCGGTGAGGCGCGCTTTAGGCGCATCCAACCCTGCCCGCGCTCCGTCGACACGCCCACCCCGAACCCGAAGAGCGCCACGCCGATAACGCCGAACGCACCGTAAGTCGCGAGCATGTAGGTGCTCACGCTGACGGGTCCCGCCGACTGGTCCCCGAAGGTGAGACCGAAGATGACGTAAAACATGAGCGGGAAAGCGAGCGTGGGAACGGCGTAGGCGGGCATCCGCCAGAGCTTCAAGAATTCGTATTTAGCTTCTAAGAGGTAAACCCGCCGCAGGTTGCGCGCTTCGGTTGCGGGCGAATCGGTAGGACGTGCGCTGCGTACGCTCACGCGGACACCTTCTCTCTCGTTTCGGTAAGGGCGAAAAAGGCTTCTTCTAGGCTCGCGTCAGAAACTTCCAAGCCTCGCAGGTCCGGGTCGCGCCGCAGGAGTTCCCGAACGACGGGCTCCGCCTCCGCCACGAGCAGCGTGAGCGCCGCGCCGTCATGTGCCGCGGCGCTCACGCCTGGCAAGCCCGCCACCTCATCTCGGCGAAGCCGCGTCACGCAGCGGACGCGCCGCCCCGCCGTCCCAGCCTTGATCGCGGCGGGCGTCCCTGCCGCGATAAGTTCGCCCCCGCTGATCACGACGATGCGGTCCGCTAAAGCGTCGGCTTCCTCCAGGTAGTGTGTCGTCAAGACCGCAGTCTTGCCGCGCCCTACAAAGTCGCGTATCTGCTTCCAGAAGGCGCGGCGCGCGGCGGCGTCTAGCCCTGCGGTAGGCTCGTCCAAAAAGAGCAGGTCAGGATCGCCGCAGAGTGCCAGGGCGAAATGTAAGCGCCGCTTTTGACCGCCCGAAAGCGCGCCGTAAGCGCGCCTCTCTAAGCCGGTCAAACCTGCGACGCGGACGACCTCTTCTAGAGCTAACGGCTGGGGGTAGTAGCTGCTGAACAGCTCGAGATGCTCGCGCACCCTCAAGGTTTCCGGCACGCCCGAAATCTGCAACATCGCGCCCACGCGCGTCCGGCTGGAGGCGGCGCGCGGGTCACCACCGAAGAGCCGCACCGTCCCCCGCGTCGGCGCGAGCAGCCCGAGCATGAGGCTCACGGCGGTGGTTTTGCCCGCGCCGTTCGGTCCTAGCACCGCGACGATCTCCCCAGCGCGAACCTCCAAGCTGACCTCTTTAAGCGCCTGCACTTTGCCGTAGCGCTTGCTGACGCGCGCAAGCGACGCGACGACACCGTTCGTTGCGGTTTGAGTGATAGGTGCCGAACGTTTTGCCGTCTGTCCTGTGTCTGTTTTTCCCACGTCTGTCTGTCCTATGTCCATGCGTCCTATGTTCATGGTGACCTCCATACATCCACTATGAAGAGGTGCGGCGAAGCGCGTCAGTCGAAAGTGTCAGGCGTGAGAGGTGACAGATGTCATGGCCGTCTCGAGTCAGGTAGTGGTTCTGAGCCGAATGCTACTACGCGCTCCCCCTACTCTCTCCACGTGGTGAACAAGGGGTTGAAGCCCCTTGCTTTGACATCAGCGTCATTCCAGATAAAGCCACTACTCTCAACCAATTGCTCTATTGGCTGATGCGCCGCGCGCTTCTCTCGTCCCGGAACGAAAGGTCAGCGTGAGCACCTCTGCGGACGCGCGCGTGTATAGCGGTATGATGACCTGTGCTTGGCGCTCCACCTCCCCTCTCTTTGCGCGTCCTCTTACCCCTGCCGCTGCCGCCCTTCAATTTCCTGCCGCCGCACGGCGAAAGGGTGCCGCAGCCGGGCTGCCGCGTGGTCGTGCCGTGGCAGAGCGGAGTGAGAATCGGGCTGGTGGTAGGCACGGAGCCCCTGCGCGGGGCGGTGGCTTTAGAGCTGCGCGAGGTCATCGCCACACTCGGCGCGGAGCCCTTTTTGTCCCCCGCCGGGCTCGCCCTCATCGGGCACGTCGCGCAGCACACCTGTTCGCCAGCGGGCACGGTGCTCGCCAACCTCTTGCCGACGGGTCTGGGCGAGCCGCTGCTGCATGAGGTGCGCGCGCTGGCCCAGGTGGACGCGGTGCCGAGCGAGCGCTGGACGGACGCCGCCAGGGTGCCGCCGCGCGAGTTGGACCTCTTGCGGCGGCAGGGGCTCCTAGCGGAGCGCGTGCGCCCCCAAGCGAAACAGGTGCAGGTCTTAGAGCCGCGCCGCCGCGCCGACGACGCCTTGCGCGGCAAGCCGCAGGCGAATCAGCGGCGCGCGCTAGAGGCGCTGTGGCGCGCCGAGCACGCCGAGAGCGCCGCCGCGCTGAGCCGCGACGCGGAGGTGCCTGAGAGCGCGGTGCGCGCGCTCGTGAAAAAGGGCTACGCCGCCTACGCGCTCGTAGACGCGCCGCCGCCCGCGCTGCCGAGCTACGTCGCCGACGAAACGACGCTCGAAGAGGCGAGTGAAGTGGCGCTGCCCGAGGGTCACTTCAGCCTGTCGGGGGGGCTGCGCCGTGAGCGCGTGCGGGCGCTCCTGCCGCTCTTACGTGAGAACATCCGGCGCGGCGAAAGCGCCCTGGTGCTCGTACCTGAGGGGGCGTTTCTGGAGGAGACCGCCGCCCTTTTAGGCGCACATGTGCCCGTCCAGGCCCTCTCTGGCGAGCTATCCGACGCGCAGCGCAGCCGCCTGTGGTCCGAGCTTCGCGCGGGTGAGAGCGTCGTCCTCGTTGGGAGCTACCTGGCGCTGCTCGCCCCCCTCGAGCCGCTCGGACGGGTAGTCGTCTTAGAGGAAGGCTCGAGTTCTTATAAACTCGCCCAGGGCTGCCGCGTCTTCGTGCCCACCGCCGCGCGGCTGCTCGCTGAGGCGGCGGGCGCTACGCTCGTCTTAGCGGACGCGCTCGCCACGCCCGAGGCGCACCGCTATCTGAGCCGAAGTGGGCGTGTCCAGCAGCAAGATGGGCCCGAGAACGGCGCGCGTGAAGAACGAATGAGGCACGAAGTGGCTAGGGGAGAAGAGGCTAGGGGAGAGGTAGTGACCTTGCCCACGCCGCCCGCCAGAGTCCACACCGTCGACCTCACGCAAGGGCACTCCTGGCCCCTCAGCACGGACCTCATCAAAGTCTTGAAGCAAATCGAAGCGCGGGAGCGCCAAGCGGTCCTGCTCGCGCCGCGCAGGGGTTTCTCGGCTGCGCTGCGCTGCGCCGAGTGCGACTACGTGGCGGGCTGCCCGAACTGCGACTTGCCGCTGCGCTACCACCGCGAACGCTACGTCTTGCGCTGCCACCAGTGCGGTCACGCCGAGAAAGCGCCCGCGCTCTGCCCCTCGTGCGAGGGGCCAGATATGAGCCCGACGCGCGCGGCGGGCACGCAGTGGGTGGTCTCGGCGGTGCAGAAGCTGCTCCCGAACGTCCCCGTGTTGCGCTTCGACAGCGACAAGCGCGAAGACCTCTCTGGGCTTTATGACGGGCAGCCGGGCGTGCTCGTGACGACGTCTGCTATCTTGCGTAGAGCACCCCTGCCCAACCTCTCGCTCATCGCCGTGACCCTCCTCGACACGCTCCTCAACCTCAGCGACTTCCGCGCCGAAGAGGGCGCGTACCGCCTGCTCCTCAACCTGGCGGAACTCGCGCCGGGCAAGCGCCCGCTGACGCTCGTGCAGACCTTCCAACCCGAGCACGCCGCCGTGCGCGCCTACGCGGAGGGGCGCACCGAAAGCTTTTTAGACGCCCTCTTGGAGCGCCGCAAGCGCTTCGGCTATCCGCCTTACCGCACCTTGGCAAAGGTGCAACTGAGCGCGAAGCAAAGAAGCGAAGCCGAGCGCGCCGCGACGTGGCTCGCAGGCGCGGTGCGCACCGCTGGCGCTGCCGAAGAGGAACTCTTAGGTCCGACGCCCGCACCCGTCGCCCGCGTCAAGAACCAATACAGCTATCAACTCTTCGTGCGCACCTCATCCAACCAAGCGCTGCGCGAACGCCTGCAGCCCGCCCTAAACTACCGGGGGAGCGCGCGGCTCAGGATCGACGTGGACCCGAGGGAGATTGCTGGGTTTTTGGAGTAGCTGCCCAACCTCTATCTCACGCTTGCCTCACGCCGTTTCCGCTGTTTTCTACTCCAAAACGATGTGAAACAGTCTCATTTTGGCTTAACAACCTTCATCTTTCTTTCACCGAAGCTCGGTAACGTAGTCGAGGTTACAGAGGGCAGCCTGTTCCTTACATCGACGCGCATTACATTGGGCAACGACATACTTGGTCAACATACTTGGGAGGTATGGATGAAGCGATACGGCTTAGGACTGGTCTTGCTCGTCACGTTGGGCGGGTGCAGCCTGACAGACACACCGGAGAGAGAATTGGCGGCGCAGGCGGGCTCGCTCAGGCTCGAGGCGGAAGCCTTCGACATGCGCCCAGGCGCGTCGCACACCTGGCGGTTGCGGGCTGATGAAGACGCTGTGGACGGCAAGGTCCTCCGGGCGCTCCCCGACGTAGGGAAAAACTACAGAACGGACTACGCGGACTCGAGCCCACGCTTGGACCACACGCTCGACGTGCCCGCCGGGACCTATTACGTGTGGGTGCGCGGCAGGGCGGCGGAGGGGAAGGCGCTCTCGAGCAACTCCTTACACCTTGGTTTGAACGGCACACCGAAAGTCGAGCATATCGGCGGCTTTGGAGAGGCGATGGGCTGGTCCAACCTCACTATGAAAGAGGAGCGGGTCAAACTCAGCGTGCCTGGGGGCGAGCACACCTTGAACGTGTGGATGCGCGAGGACGGCTTTTCTCTCGACGGTCTCTTCCTGACGCGGGACGCGGACGAGAAGCCGAGCGGGGCAGCGGACGCGCGCCGCAAAGAAGGACCGAGTGCACTGCCTAAAGTCAGCTCGAGCGTCAAGGCGAAACGCGCCGACGACTTCGTGGACAGCATCGGCGTGAACACCCACCTTCAATTTACCGACACGGTCTACCGAAATTTTGAGAGCCTCATCGAGCCCAAGCTCGTTAAGCTCGGCGTGCGCCACCTGAGAGACGGCGCGTACACCTCGAAAGGGCACAGCCGCAACCACCCCTACTACAAGAAGTGCCGCGCCCTAGCCTCGGAAGGTATCCGCTTCAACCTATTGGTCAACACGGGCTCGAGCTACATCAAAGCGACCGACTTCTCCAAATTGGACGATGTGTACGAATGGTGTGACGGCGCGGTGGTCTCCTTCGAGGGGCTCAACGAGCCCGACTTGCGCGGCGGCGACTGGGCGAAGGTGACGAGAGACGTGCAAAAAAAGCTCTATAAAGCTGTGAAGGGCGACGGCGACTTGTCGCGCGTCAAGGTGCTCGGTCCGTCCGTCGTGTGGAAAACGGACGAGGTGGGCGACTTGAGCGACTACCTCGACTACGGCAACTGGCACCCCTACAGCGGCGGCAACTGCCCGTCGTGCACCGACCCCTACGGCAACGGCTTGGACAGCTACCTGCCCCGCTACCGCGAGCCGAGCGGCGGCAAGCCGATGGTGATGACCGAGACGGGCTACCACAACGCCGTCAACATGGGCGCAACCGATCACCGCCCCGTGTCGGAAAGAGCCGCTGCCACCTACATCCCGAGGCTCTTCTTCGAGCACTTCAACCGGGGCTTCGTGCGCAGCTACCTCTACGAGTTCATCGACCTCTACAGCGATTCTGGGCGCGACGAGCGCGACAAGAACTTCGGCTTACTGCGCAACGATGGCTCGGAAAAACCCGCGTACAAGGCTTTGGAGAACCTCATCGACCTGCTCGAAGACCCCGGCGCGGACTTTACGCCGGACGCTCTGGCGTACGATTTGACGGGTGAAACCGACAAGGTGCACGCCACGCTGCTACAAAAGGAGGACGGCACCTTCTACCTCGCGCTGTGGCAAGCGCGCGTCAGTTACGACACCGGGGCGCGCGCGAACGCCCCCGACGAGGTGAGCGCACGGCGCGACCTCAGCGTGAAGGGGCAAGAGGTCACACTCACGGTGGGGACGCCGATTGATGAGGCGGCACTCTACATTTTGGGAGATGACGGCGACATGGTGAAGAAGAGTGCGTCACTTAAAGGGGGCAGGCTCGAGCTAGACGTAGGCGACACCGTGACCCTGGTTGAACTTACGCCGTAAGCTTCGACCTCTTGCCCTCTTCTTCATAGCGTTCATAGCGAGTTGCAGTCATGCAACTCGCTATATTTCGTTGTCTAGCCCCTAGTACCGCCCCCTCACCCTGCTACAATCGGGGCACTGGCGAGTCGTGTAAGACTTGTCACATCCACACCGAATCATTATGCTCGAAGAGGAAAGAGGAGGCATCACTTATGAAAGTAGGCATCAACGGCTTCGGACGCATCGGACGGCAAGTCTTTCGCATTCTGCACGAGCGCGGCGTCGAGGTGGCGTTAGTCAACGACCTCACCGATAACGAGACGCTGGCGTACCTCTTGAAGTACGACTCGAACTACGGCAAGTTCCCCGGTGACGTCTCCCATGATAACGACAACATCATCGTGGACGGCAAGAAGATTCAAGCCACCGCGATTAAAAACCCCGAGGAGCTGCCCTGGGGTGATCTAGGCGTGGACGTCGTCATCGAGGCGACGGGCATCTTCCGCGACCGCGAAGGCGCGACGAAGCACCTCAACGCGGGCGCGAAAAAGGTTATCATCACTGCCCCTGCCAAAGACCCTGACTGGAACGTCGTCTTGGGCGTCAACGAGGACACCTATAACCCCGACGAGCACCACATCATCGACAACGCTTCGTGCACGACGAATTCGCTCGCGCCCGTCATGAAGTTGCTCGACGAAACTTTCGGCATCGACAAGTCGCTCATGACCACGATTCACTCCTACACGAACGACCAGAGCATCTTGGACCAGCCGCACAAGGACCTGCGCCGCGCCCGCGCCGCTGGCATCAACATCATCCCGACTTCCACGGGCGCAGCCTCCGCGACGGGCAAAGTTTACGAAGCGCTCCAGGGCAAGTTCGACGGGACCGCGCTCCGCGTGCCCACCTCGACGGGCTCGATCAGCGACATCACCATCGTCTTCAAGCGCGACGTGACGAAAGAGGAACTCAACAATACGCTCAAAGAGGCGTCGGAGGGCAAGCTCAAGGGCATCGTCGGCTACACCGAAGAGCCCATCGTGCGCACCGACATCGTGGGCGATCCGAACAGCGCCATCATCGACGGCGCACAAACGATGGCGATGGGCAACCTCGCCAAAGTCTTCTCTTGGTACGACAACGAGTGGGGCTACTCGAACCGCGTCGCTGACCTCATCCAACTCGTCGGAGAAAAGCTGCCCGTCAGCGCGTAATAAAACCTGTCTGGAGAGAGCTGCCGCGCCTAACTGAGCGCGGCGCTTTTTTAGCATAGGTTTACAGCAACGAGTTGAAATCAATGAAACGGCAGGGCTCGCCCGTAACGAGCAATGAGTGAAAACCTTTAGACTCATTGCTCACCGTTCGTTCACTACGTGAGGACTTACGTACACCAGCTCGACTGGATTGCTTGGAACTCATTACTACTTTGGATTGCCGCATCTGTAAGATTCCACCTGACTCCCCTGTACTCTACAAATAAAGGAGCTTCATGGCACTTAGAACTTTAGATGACCTTGACGTAAGCAACAAGCGCGTGCTGATGCGCGCGGACTTTAACGTGCCGCTTAAAAACGGCGAGGTTACGGACGACAGCCGCATCCAGGCGACGCTGCCGACCATCAAACACCTCTTGGACCAGAATGCCACCCTCATCCTGATGAGCCACTTGGGACGTCCTAAGGGTGCGGAGGACAAGTACCGCTTGGGACCTGTGGCACAGAGGCTCTCGGAACTGCTCGGTCAAGAGGTGCGCTATGAAGCTGCGCAGGGACCCGCCACATCCAAAGCCGCGCAGTTCGTTCAGGGCGCACCTGAGGGCAGTGTAACCTTGCTCGAGAACCTCCGCTTCGACTCACGCGAGACCAAAAACGACGCGGACTTCGCAGGCGAACTCGCCGCGTACGGTGAGGTCTACGTCAACGACGCTTTCGGCGCGGCCCACCGCGCGCACGCCTCCACCGAAGGCGTCGCGCATCTCTTGCCGAGCGCGGCGGGGCTGCTCTTAGCTCGAGAGGTCGAGGTCTTGACGAACCTCTTGGACAATCCCGAAAAGCCCTTCAAGGTCATTCTGGGCGGCGCAAAGGTCTCGGATAAGATCGGCGTCATCGAAAACCTCTTGGACTTAGCCGACGACATCCTCATCGGCGGCGCGATGGCGTACACCTTTTTCAAGGCGAAGGGTGGGCAAGTCGGCAGATCTTTGGTGGAAGAGGATAAGTTAGACACCGCCAAAAACGTGCTAGGGCGCGCCGAACAAAAAGGCGTGACGGTCCACCTGCCACAAGACTCGGTCTGCGCGAGAGAGATTGAAGAGGGCGCAGAGACCGAAGTGCATCCCTCGGGCGAGATTCCCGAGGGCTACGTGGGGTTGGACGCGGGACCGGAGGCGGTTTCGCACTATCAAGAGGTGCTGAAGGGCGCGAAGACCATCTTCTGGAACGGACCCTTGGGCGTCTTCGAAACGCCGCCTTTTGATACCGGCACAAAAGAGATCGCCCAGAGCGTCGCCTCCTCAGACGCCTATTCCATCGTGGGCGGCGGCGACTCGGTGGCGGCGGTCAACGCCTCGGGCTTAGCAGACGCCATCAGCCACATCTCGACGGGCGGCGGCGCGTCGCTGGAGTTTCTGGAGGGGCAGACGCTGCCGGGCATAGCAGCGCTGACGACGTGATTCCAGAGTCGCTACTAAATTCGGATTAGAGAATCGACGTGACGAGGTCGTGCAGCGCCCATGTCAAGCTGCCCGCGCCCCCGCTCTGGTTGCTGAGGATAGCGACATCGACATCTTTTTGTGGGTAGTGATGCAGGCGGCAGCTCACCCCCTCCTCCTCGCCGGTGTGCCCCCAGCGCACAACCTGGTCCTCGTCGTCCAACAAGAAGAGGAGTCCGTAGCCGTACTTCCAGATGTAGCCCCGGTAGGGTTCGTCGTCCTCGAGCACTTTGGGCGTCAGCACCTCTTGGGTCAACTCATGGGACAAGAGCCGCCCCTCCCTGAGCATTTTGAGGAAGCGGCACAGGTCTTCAGCCGTCGAGGTCGCGCCGCCGTCTGCCGCAGCTTCTGGCGTCACTAAGTAGAGGTTCTTCTGCCAACCCGTGCGCGCGCCCTGCGCGTCGGTAACGGGGACGTAGCCCTCGGCGACCTCACCTTGCACGCTGTCTAATGCCACGAAGTCCGAGCGGGTCATCCGCGCCTGCGCGAAGACGTGCCGCCGCACATAGTCGAAGTAGGGAAGCCCGGATGCCTGCTCGACCATCAGACCGAGCAGGATATAGCTCGAGTTGCTGTAGCGGTGCCCCGCCCCGACGGGCGCAACGGGCGGCGCGTTCACGAAGAGCGGCAGGTAATCCTCGTTGCGCCGCAAGAGGTAGAGCGGGTGCGCGCGGCGCAGCGCCGCCCACCCCTCCACGTCGCCCGACTCGTCGAACCAGTCGGCGATGCCTGCGGTCATGGTCAAGAGGTGATAGACGGTGACCTCTTCGGGTATCGCCGTATCTTCCAGATTTAGAAACGCGGCGACGCGGGTCTCTAACGTCAGCGCGCCCGCGTCGATGAGTTGCAGTACCGAGACGGCGGTGAACATTTTTGAGATTGAGGCAATGCGGAAGCGGGTCTCGAGGCGGTTCTCAATTTGCCAAGGGCGACTGGCGTAGCCTGCGGTTACACTAGCCAGAGCTTTCCCGCCCTGAGTTATGAAAATGACTCCAGAAAAGGGTTCTTTGCTCGCCTCTAAAAGATGATTCAAGCGTTCTGCGAAGGTCATATCAACCTCTCGTACGAAAACAACGCCTAGAAGCAGTCGCGATTGACTTTCGGACAACAACATGGTTGAGGTAAGCTAGTGCACCAGACATCCTCTTTAATCTCGACAGCGCCTCTTTCGCGCAGTCATTTGTGCCCGCCAGGAACGAACCAGCAACCTCATCTTTTGCTACCCAGTCCTCGCGCGAGGAACACTATCGGGTTCATCATCACCAATTCTATGCTCGTCTTCGGCGGCACCTATTTTGCTGTCAGGCTGATCGCTCTTCTTCGGGTTAGCTCTCGTGTCGGCGCTCCTACCAAAGAAGAACGCTTTCAACCATTCCAAGAACTTTTTCATGTGTCGTACCTCCAAGAAGAAGCGTATAACTCAGGCGTTAATTCGGCGTAAACTCGCGCCGCTAAGTAGCGCTTCTACCTCTCTCACTTCCGCTTCGGCGTGGCTTAGCGTGTAGAGATGGGCGGCTCTCTTCAGATACACCGTACTCAGCTCGGCCTGACCTATCTCGAAATACATCTCTCCGATATCGTGATGCGCATAGGCTTGCCATAGCAAGTTATCGCGTGACTCCGCGAGCGCGAGCGCTTCGTTCCTTAGACGCAACGCCTCGTCAACCGATCCTAGGTTGCGCCTCGCCTCGCCTAAGGTGAGCAAGCTATAAAAGAGCAGGTTGTCAGAGCGCGCACGGTCCCCTTCTCCGCTCACGAGCATAGCGCGAGCCAGATCAACACCCTCCTTGCTATAACGTTCGACCGTCTCCCAAGCCTGGTCGAGCGCGGCGACGTAGGCGCGATTCTGAAGAATTTGTCCGAGCGCGTCATCGTCCTTCGCGCCCTGCGCCAACGCATAAGCCCGCTCGAAATTGGTCTCGCTTTCTAAACCGAGATTTCGTTGGCACACTGCACATAAACAGAGTAGAACAGCCTCTCTAGCGGGGTCTTTCGAAAGCCGAGCGAGCTGCGCGCCCTCGCCATAAGCTTTAAGCGCGCGTGTGAAATCCCGGTGCTGTACACGTCGGGCATTTCCGAGATTCGTCGCAAAGTGATGTGCCTTATGTAACTGACCGCGCTCCTTAGCCCAGCTTATTCCGACCTCTAAAAGGGCTAACGAGCGCGGCGAGTGACCACGAGCTAGAAAGTAGGTCTCGCCGACGGCTAAATTAGCCATTATAGCTACTAGACCCGCTTTGTCACTCAGTTCGCGAGCCATCTCCAGTGCCCCGATGATATTGCCGATCTCGATATCTACGGCTTGGAAATCTGCTCGCCTTTCAGCAGTGAATTCGAGACAAGCGCGAATGACCGTTCCAGACCTCACGATGTTGTTCTCCCTGGCAAAGCTGTGCGAGAGGTCGTGCAGGGCGTAGCGCACGAGGTCACTGCCCGGCGTCGCTACGCGCTCAGCTAGGGCGCGGGTGTGCAACTCGATGAGCGCCGCCTCGATGAGGTCGGGGTCGCGTTGCAGCACCTGGGCGAGTAGCAGCGCGCTCGCCCCGCCCGAGGCGAGGGCACCTATGGCGAGAAACGCATAGTACGCATCGTCGGAGAGCGTTTCTAGGCTCGCTTGCAACAAGGCGCTAAAGCTTTCACGTCCGCTCTCGCGCCAGCCCCTCGGGGAGACGAGGTGATGGGGCGCATCTGCAAGCTGAGCCAGCAGTTGAACCGGGGTGAGCCGGTCCTGCTTGAGCTTCGCGCCCGCGAGTCGCAACGCGAAAGGGTGGTCGCCGAGCACCGCGCAGACGGTGTCGCTCTCCTCTACAGGAAGGAGCTGACCTGCTTCGCGTGCGAGCAGCTTTTGTGCGTCAGTCCGAAGGAGAACGGTAACGTCGAAACGGTTGAGGTTTCTGAAACGCTGCCTAGCGGTCACGAGGAGGGGAAGACCGTGCGGCACGTAATCCCGCAGCTCCTGCAGCGCCGCCTCGTTCCAAGCGTCATCAATGACCAAAAGTCCGACGGTCCCATCGGACAGTGTGGCTTCGAGGCGTTCCGGCTTTGAGGCTACTCCTTGTATCTGTAGTAACTGTCCTGCCGCCTCGAGAAGCTCATCCGCACGACTTAAACCCGCTTGCAACCAGAGGACATCTCCCTTCTGCAGATAACCCGAGGCGACTTCGGCGGCGAGCGCCGTCTTGCCGACGCCGCCGAGTCCGTAGAGCAGCACGGGGTCGGACTCCAGGGCTGCGTGGACATGTTCTAGCAGTTCAGCACGTCCGAGAAGGTATTCAGCCTTTCCAGGTACGGGGTCGCCCAGCCGCAAGTACCGCCCGCGAGCACCGGTCCCCGCGCCAAGCAGTTGCTTGTGCAAGGCGCACATTTCCTCGCTCGGCTCCTCACCGAGTTGCTCTTTGAGCGTTCGCCGCAGGCGCTCGAAGACCTCTTGCGCCGCTTCGGGCTGTCCCTGCGCCACCTCGAGCTGCATGAGCAACCTATAGGCGGCTTCGTTAAAGGGGTCTCGCGCTAACAGCGTCTCTACGAGCGAGCGGGCGCGCCCAACTTGCCCACCTTCCCGAACCTCTTCCGCCGCCCTCAGCAAGAGGTCTTCGACGAGCGCGTCCGCCCGCCGCCGCTGCTCGCCCAGCCATGTCTCGAAGGCGGGCGTCGGAGCGCTGAGACCGAGGAGCAGCCCGCCCCCTTCCGGGTGGGCGACGCGCTCTAAGTGCGCCAACACCTCCGCAGAGAGCCTGTCTCGCTCCCGCGCCTCCTCCAACATGCCTACGTCGCTCTGCACCCGGACGCTGAGGCGCTCGTCGTCCTCGAGCCAGCGCGCCGCGCCGGGCTGCTTGCGCAGTTTGGAGAGCGCGACGCGCAGGTTTGCGCTGCGCTTCGCGCCCCACAAAACTTCGGTGAGTTCGTCTCGGCTGCAGGGTCCTTGCAGCGCGGCGTAGCTGACGAGGGCAAGGTGGCGACTTTGAAGAGCTAACGTCTGCCCCTCGTAGCGGACTTGAGGTGTGCCCAACAGCGTGAGCGCGAGCTGGTCCATACGGAGGGTCCTCTCTGGAATAGGTTCGGCTAAAAGGTCAGCTTAAACGTTCCTCTCATGAGCGCGAGGTGCGGCGTCAGCGGTATGCGGTTGAGGTGCCCTGGGCTCAGTCTAGCATGAGTTAGACGTGAGACGACGACTTTTTGAAGGGTGCCTTCTCCGCGCGGGCTTTTCGCCCTCTCTGCGGCGTGCAGTTTACGGCCGATTTACGCCCCCCTTGCACACTCCGAAAGAGCAGCAGAGAGGAGGAACTAGGTGGGGACGCGCCGGAGCTGCAGGTTCCACACCGAGAGGCACGTTTCGGAAGGGCGCACAAGCCCGTACCCGAAACGCAAGGAGAAAGACACGTGTTCGCTATAAGGAGATTTGGTGAAGCATTACCTATCCACTATTCGTTTAGAAGGTCTACTTTCGGTTCGACCAAGCCGTCATAACAGATGGCGAAAAGGAGGAGAGATGAAAAAGTTCGTTCTGTTCGGTCTTGTAGTTTTTAGCGGGGTGCTGGCGGCGTGTAGCCAAGACTCCGAAGCGTCGCTAGAAAGTCTAGGGTACGGCGAGGTTTCTGTCGTGACAGATATCGAGGGACTCAGTGAGCCGCTGAGTCAAGTGCTTGATGCTCGCTTCGCTCCGACTGTGGAGCTTGCGGGTGCAGCGGCGGAGTACGGCGCAGGGGTGGTGTCCTACGACATTACGCCAGACCTCGTTTGGCCTCCTCCTATCTGGATCGATCCTGAGGAGTTCGACAAAGAGATTAAACGCATTAGAAACCAGTGCCAACTCATCCCCTGCGATGAGGATGGCAACCCTGAACCAGACCCGCGCACCGGCGCTCTAAGCGTGGGGTTCGACTTCACAGCGGTTTACGCCACGCCCGAGTTGCTCGAGCGGGTTGCCGATTTTGGCTACAGCGAACACTACTTGAGCCAGATTGGTGGCGACACGTTGAGCCAAATCGTTGCAGAGGCCAATCTGGGCGTCGCCAAGGTTGGGAAATATATCCCTGGCGGTCCGTGGGATTCTTTCTGCCAGCAGCGTCCTGTGCCTGAGATTTGCAAGTATATCAGTGTTGGCAGCGGGCTCGAGGTGGAGACGCTGGACATTCACGACTTGAACAAGCACGTCAACGACTTCGGTCTCATCATCGTGGACTACGGCGACTTGAGACATCTGGACTTAGCGGGCGAACTGGTGCAACTTCACGGTGAGGGGCTTCAACCTCTTGTTTCACCCCTACAAGTCAGCGTACCTGAACACGTAGGTGAAGAAGCCGCATTACATTTGCTTGAACGTCTCTACAGCGACGAAGGACAGTACGCACTAGCAGAAGCGGGCGTCGTTCCTGTAAGCCAACATGCCTACAACGACGTGATGACAGATGACGTAGCAGGTCATGTTGAAAGCGCGTTTAGACACGGTCAGTTGAGCGCCTCTTCAGAGCCCTTTTGAGGAAGACGCTGAAGCCGAGAACCTATCGGAGTGATAAATGCTTGCAAAAGGAAGAAAAGCGCTGCGCGTGAACGCCCCTCGCAGTTGCCACTAGAAACCTGACCCTCGTGCGCCGTTCCCAGCCCTCACGGTGTTTAAGGACGGCGTACGAAAGGAAACACGCACTTTCGAAACGAGAAACGACGTAGAGCCAGTACTGGCTAACCGATACTGCAACCTTGAAAAACTTGATATGAGGAGAAATCTGATGCAATACACTGACAAGCTGAGTAATGAAAAAGTCACCCTGACCCCTCGAGACGACCTGCTCGTTCTCAAGTTGGACCGGGAACGCACGCAAGACCTCGAGTCGCTGAGCACGGGCGGTCTGCGCCCCGCTCTGCCGCTGCAAGAGGGACAGACGTTCGGTCTCTACCAAGTCGTAGGTGAGTCGAACGACCTAGAGGAGAATAGCGCGGTTGTGGACGCGCTCACCGCGTTCGTGGACGGCGACGGTAACGAGCGCTACTTGTTACCAGGCGAGCTGACCGTTCAGTTCCGCGAAGAGGTGAGTGAGGCGCGGCAGCTCGAGCTGATCGAAGAGCTTGACGCCACGGTGCTGAAAAAACAGTGGACGCCGGGCTACTACTGGCTCGGAATTGAAAATAGCGACGTATTCGGAGCCATCGAAGCCTTTAACGCGCGAGAGGAGGTCCTGTTCGCCGAGGGTGCCGAAGTCGGCTTCAACGACTTCCTCTACCTCCCTGACGATACGCGCTTCGGTGAGCAGTGGAGCCTTCACAACACCGGTCAGACGGGCGGCACCTCCGACGCCGACGTGGACGCCCCCGCCGCGTGGGACAGCGAACGGGGCGACCCGAACGTCGTGATCGCGGTCATCGACACGGGCGTCGATTTAGACCACCCCGACTTGCTCGCCAACCTGGTGCCTCAACCGGCAGGCGAAGACTGGGACTTCGCGGATAACGACCTCATCCCGGAGGACGGGGGCAGTCACGGGACGCACTGCGCGGGCATCGCGGCGGGCGCGGACAACGCGGGCGGCGTTCTCGGCGTGGCTCCGGGCTGCCGCGTCCTGCCCATTCGCATAGACCTGCAAGCGGGCATGAACGCGAACCGCGCGGACGCCATCAACTTCGTCACGAGCATCCGAGGACGCTTCACGCAGGTGGTCATCAACTGTAGCTGGAAGGCGTCGGGCAACTTCATCGCGATCCGCAACGCTATTATCGACGCGACGAACCAGGGAGTCTTAGTCGTCTTCGCCGCTGGCAACGAGAACCGAGACATGGACGTTCGGCCCCAATTTCCGGGCGCTTATCCGCAAGTTATCTCCGTTGCGGCAACCGACCACCGCGACCGGCGCGCCTGGTTCTCGAACTACGGCTCGACGATCGACGTGTCCGCGCCAGGCGTGGACATCCTCTCTACGGTGCCGGGGGGCAACTATCAAACGCAGAGCGGCACCTCGATGGCGGCTCCGCTCGTCGCCGGGCTCGCCGCGCTGGTGTGGTCGAAAAACTCCACCCTGACGAGCCAAGAGGTGCGGACGCTCGTCCAGAACTCGTGTGACCCCATCGACGCTCAAAACCCTGGCTTTGCAGGCGACTTGGGCGCGGGGCGCGTGAACGCGGCGCGGGCGCTACGTGACACGCCCGTCCACTGCCGCTTCAGACCGGAAGGTCACTTCCCCTTTCCGCAGAAGAACGCGGGCTCGAGCAGCGCTTTAGCCTTCTACAGCAAGTGGGCTTTCAAATTCCCGATATTTCCGCCCCCACCTGTGCGCCCCGTAGCGAGTCCGCCCATTGCGGTAGGTGCCGGGCAAGGGGTAGGCGTTATGCAAGAGGTAGGCGGCGCGCAAGAGGTTGCGCTGCAGGCTGAAAAGCCGGTTGCGCTGCAACCCCGCCCGCCAATCTGGTGGCCCCCGGTGCGCCGGAACTTGCTCTTCCTGACCCAAAAAGCGGGCGCGGAGCGCATCTACTTCCTCAATCCGTCTACGGGCGCGGTGGTGCGCTCGGTGCAACCTGCTCGGAACATCACCATCGGCAGCATGGCGTGGGACGGGAAGAACATCCGCGTCGCCAATGTGACCACGGGTGCGGGTAGGATCAACAGCGTAGACCCCAGCACCGGCGCTCAGACGGGCTCCGTCGCCGTACCGCCCGGGCGCGGCGAGGGCATGGCGTGGGACGGGTCATCGCTTTTCTATTCGACGGTCTCGCGCATTCACCAGCTAAGCGGCAGCGCGGGCGCGCTCATCCGTTCCTTCCCAGTGCCAGGGGGCGGGCAGTGCCGAGCGCTAGCGTCTGATGGAGGCAATCTGCTCTTCGCGGGTGATAAGCTCGCCAACCAGATCACGGTCTTCGAGAAGGGCTCGCTGCGCGTGCTTTGCCAATTTAGCGCACCAGGCACCGGGACGATGCGGGTTGAAGGTCTAGCTTATGACGCCTCAGCCAAGCGTCTTTACATCGCCAACCAGAGCGAAAACCGAATCTACTACGGCACCTTGACCTCGTGAGCGAACCTCTTGACCAATGGTTCTAAGCCGGACGCTGTCATATGCTATCTCCTCACAGTGGACAAGGGGTTGAAACCCCTTGTTTAACCTCTGCATCATTCCGAACAGCGCCACTACTGAGAGTACGCGGCGTAGAGGTGGGTTTCAAACCCACCTCTACTGCATTTGCCTCTTTCTGTGATTTTTTAGCGTGGTCTATCCGAATTAAACCTCTTGCTTTCTCCGCCCATTGCATTTGCTCATACTCGTTAGGCTGACACCCGCCCTCGTGAGAGGTCATTTATACTGCTCAAAGTGCTCCACCTCGCGATTTCTTCTGGCTCGAGCACGCAAGGTCAAGGTTCGAGTTTAATGCTACACCTCAAGACGAGCTGACCCCTCTTCTGAATGTTTTAGCGCGAGTATACTCACCCATCCGTCGCCACGTCGCGTCGCGCAGCGTGAACAGCACGAGACCTGTCACGATGAGACCGAACGGCATCAAGCCGAGCAAGAGACCGATGCCCAGATGCAGCCCGGTGCCTATGAGCACCGATACCCAGTGCCAGCGGGTGAAAAGAAGGGGCAAAAACGAGAGCTGGTAGAGCAAGGTCATGTACGTCGCCGTGTAGACGATGACAGGCGATTCGAAAAACCACCTTGACCACGCCATGCCGTGACTCTGCAGATGGGTAACGTAGTAGAGCATGGTTCCTCCCAACCAAAGGTTGTCGGGTCCATACAGCTTCCAGAGTGATGCGTTGATGTAGACGATGCAAAGCTGAACCGTGATCGCAATCACGCCTAAGTTGTGAAAAAAGACAGCGGGTCCTACTTTCTTCTGTCCGCGCATCAGGTCTTCGTCTAAGAGGAGAGCGTAAATGAGCGTGATGCGCGCCAGGTGGTCCCCCGCATTATGTAACCCCGTTAGGGTGTCAATTCCATAAGCGAGTAGCGCGATGAGCGCACACACACGCGTGTACCTCGCCACGATGAGCCCTAGTGCAGCCAGGCTCCAGATGGCGTAGAGCGTGTAGACGCTGCGCGGGGGTAGGGGCACGTCGGCCAGCGCGCCGTAGAGAAAAGGAACTTCAGGGAGGGTGCTCGTCATGCGCCAGAGGAGGGCCGCGCCGATAAAAGCGAGCATGACGCGGCTCCCGGCTGTATGAAGAGGTGTCTGAGTGAGAGACGCGATCATAGCTTAGGCAGGGCGAAGGTGCCGAGTGGATGCCGGGTACATGGTTCGCGCTCACTGCGCCACAGCTCTAAAGGACAAGCCCACAATTGCAGATCAGCTCGAGAGAATTCGCCTTTGGTGCTGCAGTGACGCGCGGCGAGCGCGCTCAGGATAGCAACTTGTTGTCCGAAGGTCGGTGTGCGCTCCAACCAGTTAAAGAAGTCGGCGTAGCTCGTCCTTTCTCCTTGCGCCCCCTTGAGGCGGGCATAGTTGAAGTAGGGGACGGAAAGGGTATTTCTCAAGCGTTGCGCTATCCACTGCTCGGGCGAGAGAAGACCACGCTCTCTGCGCTGCCATACTGGGGTAGTGATGTCGCTATACGTATGAGGTGCGTGTTTCGCAGCGTTGCTTAAACATTTTACGGATAAGCCGAGATCAGCTTTTAAGGGATAGTACGAGGCGAAAAGAGGCCAGCTTTGCCGGAACAGCGTACTCCCGTAAAGCGCGTTGCGCAGCGCGGCTAAAGCGGGCGGCGTGCTCGGGGAAGGCACCACGTAGAGTGAGGTCATGCCTAAGTGAAGGACGAAGATACTAAACACGAAGGTATACCCCAATTTTTTCCACTTGCTCATCTATCTCTTATAGCAAGCGAAATGGGCGCAGGCTTGAACTAGGGTTGCTCTGAGGGTTGTCCCAACTGCGGGTTGACCCCGTAAAGCACGAGTAGGGGTGTATCCGCAGGTATCTCGGCGATCCTTAATGTGGGTCCTCTCGCAACGGGTGAGTCGAAGAGACTCGCGATGCGCGCCGCGATAAAGGCGTCGGCTTCGGGCACGGTGTTCTCGGTGACGATGCCCCTATCTGTAAAGGTGACGGTCTGCTGGTTGACGAGCGCGTCCACGTAGTCCGAAACGCCTGCCGCGCCGTTGCGCAGCAAATTCTCGGCGGACAGCGACGCCTCGTCGCGCAAATCTGCCCTGAGCCCGTTGCTCGAGTCCGGGTTGAGCGCCAAGGCGGTCACATTTTGCAAGCTGCCGTCCAGCAGTGCCTGAGTGAAGTTGACCTGCACCCGGTTCGTCGCGTCCAGCCGCGCTTGACCTATCCAGGTGATCTCGGGGCAGGGCGGCTCCGTGCACCAGTCACCTCTCGAGTGCGCAACAACGGGAACGGCGGCGCCTTCGGCGACGAAGATACCCGTGGCCAACGTCGCTTGGATGCGGGAGCCGAGCGGGAGGGTGAAAGGAGCGGGCTCGCTCGGCGACGCGACTATAGACTGTGACTGTGCGGCAGGTAAGGAAGGTTGACCTTCAGTATTCCCTCCGCCCGTTATAGGCGACGTGGGCGCACCCCCTTCTTGCGCCTGCGCGTTCAGGTCGAATAGAACGGTCTCTTGTGGCGGCGCTTGCTCGCCGGATGCTCCTAGCAAGTTAAGCGAGGCGGGCGGTACGCTTTCCTGTTGGTACACGCGGAGGTTACCCGGAGGCTGAGGAGCCTGGTAAAGCTCGACACTTCTGGGCGCGGTGTACTGCGCCCGGTAAAGCTCGAGCGTACCGGGTAAGACCTCGGCGGGTTCGGGAACCGTAGGCGCGGGTGCACGCTGCGGGCTGGGTGAGGGTGTTGGCGCGGGTGGGGTAGGTGAAGGGGCGGGTGGCGTGGGAGCCGGTGGCGTAGGAGCCGATGTGGGGGTGGGGCTAGGCGGACGCGGCGCAGCAGCCTGCTGTCGGGGTGGGGATGGCGCGGCTTGGCGCGGCTCGCTCGGGGTGGGCTCGCTCGGTTCCGGCTCGGGGTCAGGGAAGGTGACGACTGCTCTAGGCTCCGGCTCGGGGATGGGCACTTCGGGCTCCAGCGGCGTCTGAAGTGACACACTGCTCTGGCTATTTAAGGAGCCGGGCTCGGGCTCGAGCGGTACGCTCTGCTCCTGCGCGATGTCCGAAGTTGCGTCAAATTGAAACGTTTGAGCAAGAATGTACATCACGGGGAGTAGAAACGCCGCCAAACCAAAGACGTAGGTGATGATGCGCCGCTTAGCCGGGATCGCCTCGCCGTCCACCTTTGAGCGCTGGAAAAAGGCGCGGGTAAACTGCTCATTGATGCTGTCGCGCCGCGCCGCCTGCTGCGCTTGTTTCTCGACAGGCAACGTGACGTTGACCTGGAGACCGCGCATGACCTCATCGAACAGATCAGGGCGCTCGACTTGAATGTCCTCTAAAAAAGCCTGAAAGTCAGGGCTGTTGGGATCGGGTACATCAGCGTCAAGCTCCCTTTCTAGGAGCGTGCGAACATCGTCATCGAGCCTGAGGTCACTGTTCTTCATGTTGAGCCTAGTATAGGAAATTCAGCCATGTAAAGGATGTGTTTAGCTTTTGCGGCTCGTAGACCTCGTTAGAGACAACGCAGCCCTCCCGTCGTCGCGCGGAAAAACGATCTTTTATCGGGAAACCCGAAGTACGGAAGTCAAGCCGCAGAATCAGAACTGCTTAACCTCTCGTGGGTTTTCTAGCTTCGGTACGCTGACCCTCAGTTGAGCTGCACACAAATTCACCCGCTCAACCTAAAGGAGAGTAGAGATGAAGCAATCTACCCAATCCTCTGCGAAGCACCCTCGTACGTTCACCCGCAAGCTCGCCTCAACCTTAATGGCGTGCCTCATGTCCTTTGCACCTGTAGCTGTCGTAGGTCTCGCTATTGGCGGTTTGACCGTCGGCAACGTCGCTGTGGCTCAGGTGCTCTCCAACGGTACCGCCACGCCAACGGCTGACGGTGACACCGCTTTCGGTGAGGTTACCAACACCGTTTGTGCAGTGGCAAACGGTCTCACCGGGCCGCTCGGTATCGGCATCGGGTTTCTCGTGCTCGTTGCGGGACTTATCGCGCTGCAGGTTGCCAGCCGCGACGCCATGCCCATGATCGCGCGCGCCGCCGTCGGCACGACGCTCATCCTCGGCTCGAGCACAGCCTTCGCCGCGCTCCTTCAGGCACCCTGCGCCTAAGGTTTAGAAGAGGAATGTTATGAAGCACCGCCTCTATAAATTGGAGAGCAAGTTCACGATTTTGGGGATGTCCGTCGTCGACTGGGGCGTCATCTTGGGTACCTTTGTCTTCAGCATACAGGTGCTAGGTGTCTTCGCCCCGCCCCGCCTCAAGCTCTTCTTGTGCCTCTTTATAGTGGCGTTCGTCTACTGGGGCTGGTACCTCCTCAAGGATAAGGTTCCTGACAAATTCGCCGAACACTTTATCGTTTGGTTGGGTGAACCAGAGGTTTATAGGTGCGTCCCCGACACCGACAACGTCCCGCTCATCGTGGATCACGCGCAGGTGCGCCCGCGTAACGCAGGACGCTTTGGGCGTCGGGGTAACAGCGGCAAGCGTAGAGGTCATGTAGAACCCTTAGGTGAGGAGGTGAGACCCCGTGGCACAATCTCTTACGAGGGATGAGGCGTCGTTCGCGGAGCAGCTACCGTTTCATGACATTTTGGACGGTGTGGTGTTTCTGAACAACGGTCAAGTCGAGGTGGGCGTCGAAATCCGCTCGATCAACACGCTGTTACTGAGCAGCGCCGAGTTGGATTCGCTCAACGCGACGTTGACGAACGTGCTTCGCCACGCGGTCCCGCAAGACGAGCGGATGCGCCTCCTCATTGAAGCGACGCCAATGCGTCGGAGCATTCTGCAGCGCTATCAGAAGGGGTTGAATACAGACCACCCCTCGGCGCATCTCCTAACCGTCAACAAGGTGCGCAACCTCGACGCGACGCGCAAAGAGGGCAATTTAGTCGAATATAGATTCTATGTAACCTGTACCCTCAGCCCGCAACGCAAGCGCAAGCGGACGCAGTCTTACAGCCCTGGTGAGATGACAAAGATTTTAGAAAGGGCGCATATTTTACGCAACAAACTCTATACGACCTTTCGCGACGCGGGTTTCGCCCCTATCCCGCTTCTCAACCAAGGCATCTTCGAGACGATGTACCGCTGGTTCAACCCCGACGCGCGCTTCGGCGACATCCCAGACTACGAAGCGCCCGAGGTTCACCTGCCGAAAGAGGTCCTTAAAGAGATGCCGCATCTCGCGCCGCCCACCCTGCGCTCACAAGTGGTCAACTCCGACCTCATCAGGCGCTGGAACAACCTGCGCGTCTCGGACTACTACGTGCAGATGCTCAGCATGGGCTCGCTGCCCGTCGGCTACACCTATACCGGTCTCATCGGTCACCTCCTCAGTATGCCCAAACTCTTCTGGCTCTGTATCGACTTCTGCCACGAGCCCTACGGTAAGACGGTGCGCGCGCTTATGAATCAGGCGCGGAGGCTCTACTCCGCGACGACGATGCGCGGCGGCTTCACCGACTACTCCGACCCCTCGATGCGTCAGGGCTTTCACGAGGTGGACGAGGCGCTCTCCGAGGCGTCACTGAGCGGCTCCCACGTCTACCGCGTGGGTGTCACGATGGCTTTGATGGATAAAACCTTGGAGGGCGTTAAAGAGGGGATGCAGGACGCGACGAACAAGCTCGCGCACCTCCCTGGCGCGCAAGGCATCATCGAGTCCGCCGGGCTCATGACGCAGTATCTGGCGCTCGCGCCCTTCTCCGGCGGTACCAATGAGCGCACCTTTTTGACCTTCGAAGAGAACGCCGCCGACTTCTTCCCGGTGGACATGCCCTGGCCCGGCTCGGGCAAACCCGTCACCCTTTTGTGGAACCGCTGGGACTCCTTGACCGCGCTCGATCCCTTCGATCCGCGCAGCTCGAACTGGAACGCCATTGTCGTGGGTTCGTCGGGCAGTGGCAAGACCTTTTTGATGCAGACGCTTTTAGGCGAACTGCTGCGCGGCGACGTTGACGTCATGATCATCGACCGTGGTTACGGCTACGCGCACCTCGTCGAACTTTTCGACGGCGAAACCATTCCGATCGAACCCGGTAAGGTCAGCATTAACCCCTTCGATTTGCCCCCCGGTGAAGTGAGTCCCGACGAGGAGAAGCGCGCCTTTTTGCTTGCCCTGATTCGCGCGATGGTGCCCTCTGAGGGGGGCGCAGTTGGCGCAACCGAAAACGCTATTTTGAACCACGCCATCAGTCAAACGTATTCGCGCTTCACGAGCGAGCGACGTAAAGAGGACGGCACAGTCGAGCGCTTTTTTGCAGGCGCGAAGCTCTCCGACTTAGCGCGCGTCCTGGTCACAATGGAAGAGATCGGCGACCGCCCCGCGAGTGAAGCCGAACGCGACATCGCCCGCAGCCTCTCCCTGCGCTTACAGAACTGGACGGGCGACACCCCCTTCGGGCGCTTTGTCGACCGCGAGACGAATATACGCTCAGACGCGAACGTCGTCTACTACGAGACCACCGGGTTAGACCGCTACCCGGAGCTGCAAGCGGTTGGTACGCTCCTCGTCTCCGACCTCATCTGGAAGCGCGTCAAGAAGGACCCTGCCAAGCGCAAAATCGCTGTATTCGACGAAGCCTGGAGCATCATGAAGGTGAACGAGGCGGCGAGCTTCATGATCGAACTCTACCGCCGTTTTCGGCGCTACAACGCCGCCGCTTACGCCGTCACACAAAGCCTGCAAGATTTCGTCGGTGAGAACGCCAAAGGGCTTTTGCAAAACACGACGTACCACTACTTGCTGAGACTTCCTGGCGAAGACGCCCTTGTCCAAGAACTTTTAGAGATGAGCGACAGAGGCATCGAAGTCTTTCGCTCGCTCACGAGCCGTAGCGGTAGTTTTAGTGAAGTCTTGACCTGGATTCGCCGCGAAGACCGGCTGGAAGGAGACGTGATGATCGTTCGCCCTACGCCCGTCGAGTACTGGGCTTACACCACCAACGCTTACGACATGGCGAAACGCAAAGAGGTATTAGATGAGCACGGCGGCAACTTGGTTGCGGCTTTGGACGAACTCGCGGCGAGGTATCCGCAGGGAGTGAGGGAGTGATGAGCAAATTTTTTCTTTCTGCTACAGCGGTCTGCCTGGTAGGGCTACTGAGCGTAGCGTCGGCTCAAGATGGTCAATTTTGCACGCCAGGTTTTGCAGGGGGAGAAACCTGTGCGGATATGCCAGAGGGCGAGGGTGTTGGTGGTCTCCTGGGTGTAGTCGATGAAGATTTAGGTAATCTCTGGAACGAATATGGAGAGTACTTTACTCAGGGTTACAACCTCATCCAGGATTTCTCCTTTGAGGAACTGCTTACGGGAGTGTGCGACGGCGTAACTCAAGAAGATGCGGGGCAGACTGTCGAGGACGTTGCTTGTGGCATCTCTGATACGTACCAAGATGTCACCTACATGTTCGAGAATTACGAGACCGTGCTGAGCGGGTGGGGTAAAAATCTAGCGACCGACTTTCTGCAGTACGACCTCGGTCTGGGTTCGCAAATTACAAGAGATGAGCTGAATGAGTTTTCCCAAAGACTCGAGGCTGCCATCCTCAAACCTGAAGATAGCGGTGACGAAATCCTTGATGTTGTGGGCGATATCGCTTTGGAAAAAATAGAGTTGGAGGCGCAAAACGCAGCCAATGCGCCTGAAGGCACACCCGAGCGTAAGTTCCACGATGCACTTGCGTACAACCCCCTTCTTAGAAGAGCAAACGACCTGCTAGGCGTCGAGAAAGCCGACAACATCGTCGCTCAAGGTAGGTCTCTTGCCAATGCGGTAGAGGCAGGCAACGTAGCTGAGAAGGTTCTAGAGTCCACGACAATAAACGAAATTGACCAGAAGTATCGAAAGGATTTTGTACCTGCAGCAACAGATATTATTAACGCTGTACCCACAACGAGAGCGGCTGTAACGCAGTTCACTCAAGACCTACTCACTCAGGGTGAGCTTATTTCTATGGGTTTTACCAACTTGAGTGACCTGATGAAAGCGCAGGTGCTCTCAGGAACCTATAATACGAATGAATTGACGGCGATGCACCAGACGATGCGCGCAAACCGGTTAGACGAAATTACTGAAAAGCAGAGAAGTATCATGCAACAGATCAATAGCTACGCGGACGACGCTGCAACAGCGATCGGTACACTAGAAGCTATGGGTAACACAATGGTAGAAGAGCCCAATTCGAAATTGATTTCACTCAGCGACAACGGGTTGTTCAAGTACTAATGGCAAAGGTCACCATAAAATATAGCTTGTTCATTTGCGTGCTACTTTTGCTCCTTAGCGAAACTGCTCAAGCGCAGTTTGTTCAACCAACCACTGGCCCGGTTAGCTCGCACATCAAAGAGCGTTGGGGAAGACCACATAAAGGCATCGACATCGTTCCGCCCGATGGTACGCCCTCGAGCCAAGCTGTTCCCGTTGTTGCGGCGTACGAGGGCAGGGTGGTTTACAAGGAAAACCCCGGCGGCTACGGTTCGTACCTCTATATTGAGCACCCTAACGGGCTAACGACGCTTTACGGTCATCTGAGAGAGAGGACTGTACCGGATGGTTCGTATGTACAGACCGGTCAAACCATCGGCGATATGGGTGGTGACCGACCTGAAGATGGTCGCTCGACAGGCCGCCACCTCCACTTCGAGATCACCAACGGCTTTTTGGGAAGTGTTTACGCACCTGACGGCGAGCATTGGGATGAGGCGGCAGGTCTTCAAGAGGGACAAGTGGTGAGTGCTGGCAGTCCCATAAATATCAGCGCTGCAGGGCTTCCCGAAACCGAAGGCGTTCAAGGGCAAGGAGGTGGAGGGGCCGAAGAGGAAGGGGGTTTCAGCTTTCGAGGGGCTGGTAAGAGACTTCTTGACGGCGCAGTTAAGTTGGGTCAAAAAACAAACATCTTACCTGAAGTGACGGCATATGACCTACCCGAGGTGGAAGACCGCTTTGACTTGAGTAATATAGATATAGACAATTCATCTGGGCAACAGGCGTTTCTCCCTACCCCCAAGGAGTGGATCGACGCCACGATGAACGCGATGGATGACCTTAACCTCGCGAAAAATATCAACACGGTAGGTATGACGCTTCTCTTTGCATTTTTCGTGTGGAGCCTCATCAACATCACCTACTACTATCAATCGGACCAATATCTCGCACTTTTTGGCAGGCTGATCGTGGCTTCGGGTCTCATCTTCGCCGCGCCTGCTATCAGTGGTGAAACTCTTCGGCTATGGGAAGGTGTATATGATTCGATGTCGCAAAATGTTGTTAAACCTGCGACGGACGATCTGGAGGCGCAACTCGACACGCTAGGTCCAGCGCTAGCCGCCGCCGCAACTGCTACGGTAGCGATCAAAATTGCGGGTGGCCTGGTCCCTGACGTTGTACCCGGCAACGACCTTATTGACGAGGCGTCCGCGCTTTCGGGTGGCTTTACTAAAGGTATCTACGGCGTAATGATTTTGATGGGTTCTCTTTACGGCATCTACTTACTCGTCATTTACTCGTCTGCTATTACTGTTATACTGGCGGGCGTTATACTACCTGTCGTCGCCGCTTTCCTTATGTTGCCGGGCTCGAGCAGTTGGATCAATAGATGGCTCAGTATGGTCCTTCTAGCGTTCGCCAACATAGTTGCGTTTCCCTTCGTTTACAGCGTCGTCGTCACGGTAGGCGTGGAAAAACCGATGTCCACAACTAATGAAATTGTGCAAGACATGTTAGCGCAGTTTGAAGGTGTTAAAAACGTTGCCACGGATGCGTCGCTCTTCTACATGGCTAATTTAGGAACTACGATTCCGCCGGCTCTATTCAATATACAGAAACTAATGATTCAGTGGCTATTCAGCCTCATCTTTCTAGCCATCGCCGTGCTCGCATCTATCTACATTATGAAGCAACTTCCCGGTCTGCTACAGGGATTTCTCGGCGGCGTCTCGGGTAGTGTGGCAAACGCGGTGTCGGGGTCCGCGCTAGGCGGTATTGCGGCTGCGGGCGCAGGTGTGGCAGCAGGCGCAGGAACAGCGGGCGGCAACGCTGCTATTGGCGGAGGAAAAGCGCTTGCTGGTGGTGCAAGAGCGTTCTCAGGTAGATACAACCAGTCTATGAACGACCCAAATAAAACTAAGAGAAGAAAAGCAAAGATAGAGGAAACTAAACCCGAGATGAAGGCGCTCGAAGAGGAAATCAAGAGAAAGAATCCGAACTAGCACTCAAGGCGGAGATAGTTATGAAATCAACTCTTTTCAGACATGCTTTTAGAAAGGTTTAGCTGTGCTCGAGCGCAGCCAACTCCCCCGCTTCCTCTTCCTCCTCACCGGCCTCACCCTCTTCGCTTACGGTCTCTACATCGCCCTGAGCGTCACCGGTCAGAGCGTCACAGCGATGCTCGCACAGGGCTGGGGGCGCTACCTCAACCTGGACTCGGAGGCTCCGGGCGTGTTCACCTTCGCGTGCTTTAGCGCCGCCGAATGTCGCGGGCCCTTCTATGAGGTGTGGGCGCAGCGTTACCCCTGGTGGATACCGGTAGCTACAACCCTCTCGCTCGTCATCAGCACCGTGTTTATGTTCACGGCTGACGGTCTACCTTCAGGGGCGGAGAAAGCGCCAGGCGGTGCACGCTGGGCCTCAGATAAAGAGTTGCTACCTCTGCGCAAAGAGGATAAGGGTAAGTTCTCATCGCCCTTACGCGGTTACATCGGTCACACGAAGTCGGGCAAGCTCTTGCGTGTCCCTGAAAGTAAGCGCAACGCCCATACCCTCATCGTCGGCGGTCCCGGCTCCGGTAAGACGACGCGCTACTTCAAGCAAAACCTCTTGATGGACGCTCTAGACGGTGTGTCGTGCGTGGTTTTGGACCTCAAATACCCGGACGCGCGGGGCGGCTTTTTCAACATGGTGCCCTTCTTTGAGGAGAAGGGCTATGACGTGCAGCTCTTCTTGCCCTTTAGCGAAAAAACGCTCAATTTACCTCTTTTGGCGGGCGCGGACACCTTCGACGGCGCGAGCGAGTTCGCGCGGATGATCGTGCCCATCGACACGGACGCGGGTGACGCCGAGTTCTATAAAAACCAGGAGCGCAAGTTGCTCACGGGTTTGGTGTGGGGCTTGACGCTTCTGGGCGAAACCTCTTTGGGTCAGCTTTACAGGATGCTCATGATGGGCAAGAGTGCGGTGCGCGGCTTTATCGAGTCGCACCCTGATAAGGACATCAAGGAGATGTTCACCTCTTTTTTGGAAATTGATGACGCGAAGTTGGCGGGCATCGTCAATGGCTTAGAGGGCAAGCTGCAGATTTTCCGCGATGATCGCCTGGAGCGTTCCACCAAGCAGTCCGCGTACCCGTGGGAGAACGTGGACCTGACCTCTTTGGGAACCAAAAAGTCCATCCTCTATATCGGCGTGCCGCAAGAGAACCTCTTGAGCGGCGACGGGCAGCTTTTGCTGCAACTTACGAAGCGCGTGTTGGACAGGGCGCTCTTGCGCAACGCCCGCGAGCACGGCGGTACGCTTCCGGTGGACACGTCGTTCTACCTAGACGAATTTCCGAGCTTAGGCGAATTGCCCAATATGGAGGAGAACTTTGCAACCATGCGCTCGTACCGCGTGGGCTATCACGTGGCGCTGCAAAACAGGGCGCAGTTGGAGTCCGTCTACGGACGCGCCGCTGCCAACTCACTCCTGACGAACCTCTTCCAGCACATCCTCGTTTTCCCGCGCTACCTCAAGTTCGACGACGCGAAGTTTTTTGCCGAGGCGCTAGGTGAGATGACCGTCATCGAGACGACGCGCAACCGGATGAACTCGATGGAGATTTTAGAGTCGTTTCGGCGCGGCGCGAGCAAGCGTGAGGCGTCGCGCCCGCTCCTGTCGATGGAGGAGATGTTCGACTGGCCGGACGCGGTGGGTGTGGTGATCGCCAACGGGATGCCGCCCATTAAGACGGTCATGCCGCGTTTGGATCAGGCAAAAGTTCACGGCAAGCAAAACAAGTTGCAGCACTACCACGCTAAGCTGCCCGATAACGTCAACGTCGCTGCTGAGACGAGCGCGCTGTTGCAGGGACGCAGAACGGCGATGATGGCGCACAGCGCAGCTAAAGGCAACCTGAGCGAGTTGATCGCGCGTAAACGTAGCAGTGGGAGCCAGGTTGCGGCGATGACTAAAGGGAAGGTGATTGGCGAAGGGGACAAGGACGCCTTCACGAGTTGGGTAGACGCGGTGCTGGACGCTAAAGCGAAGGTTACGCTCTACACCGAAAACGAAACAGGTAGGGTTACTAAGATTGCCGTAGACGCAGGTACGCTCTCAGGTGAACTTGCCGAACCCGACGCGCTCAAAGTTTGGGTTAAGCAGCGCTGGGTCAAGAAGCAAAAGGAGCAGCTAGGGATCGTCAGCGACGGCATGGCGCTTTTAGGTGCTGAGCGCATAGAGCGGTTTGTCGCCTTGCATAAAACGCAGGCTTCTAAAGGTGCTCAAGGTCGTGCTCAGTCGGACAAGTCTGGAGAACGTTCCAAACCCGCTCAAGTGCCTACGAAAAAGCCAACGTCCGTTTCGACTGCGAAAAGTGATGCTCGAGAGACCGAGAAGAAGGCTCGCGTGCAAACGCCGAAGAACTCGGGCCCATCTTCTCAGCCTCTACCTCAGCCTGCGCAGGAGGGGGGACAGGTCCCCTTTCTCACCTGGGCCGACGCGCTACTAGAAGCTCAGCCTCAACCCGAAGTGCTCGTCTACACAAACACTGAGACGGACGAGGTTACAAAAGTTACTGTTCTCACCGACGCGCTTTCTGCAGAGCTTGCCGAACCGGGTGCGTTAAGTAGTTGGGTTAAAGCGCGTTTAGTTAAAAAACAGAAGGGGAAGTTGGGGCTCGTCAGCGAAGGGCTGGAGCAGCTCGGTCAGCGGCGCGTCGAGCGGTTCGCTGCTTTAGCTGAACTGCAGAAGATGGCGCAAGCAAGCTCTAGCCAAGGAGGCGGGGACGCTCGGGATTGGATTGTGGAAAAGGCGGACTCAGGTTCTGAGGCAGCTGCTAAGGTGCAGCAAGGCAGCCCTAAAGAGGCTGAAAAACCGAGAGCAAGGAAGTCCTCGCGACCGGAGCGGCGCAGAGTCGAGGCTGCGTGATAACGCTTACCGCACATCTACGCAGGTTATGGCGCGTCGCGGCGCTGGTCCTTCTGACAAGCACGCTTGTTCAGGCGCAGACCGGCGGCGCGACGCCGGTGCCGCAAACAGCACAAGGTGCAACGTTAGGCACGCTCCAAAATGCCGCTGAAGTCGTTCAAGTGATCGATACGGCGACACAAGAGTTGATGGTTGCGAGCGATCTGCTGCGCTCCAAAGAGGTTGCGAACGCGCTGAGACGCGCCGCCGTGGACCGGAGTGTCACCGTGTTCATGGTTGTGCCTCCCGAAAATATCACCGACCCAGCTTCTTACTTTGTCAGCCTAGCGTTCGCAGACGCGGCGGTGCGCCTCGTTTCCTTTCAGGGTAGCTTCGTCATCGTCGACCGCAGCGTGCTCATCGAGGGGCCGCTCATCGCCGGCGTCAAGCAGCTACCGGGTGCTCAGGTTACGCCGACGCGCCTATCGCAAGATGCGGCTGAGGTCTCGAGTTTCGTGACGAGCTTCTACGAAAGCTTCAGCGCCGCCGAACCTTACAGCGCCGAGGCGTTTTTAGAAACTTTAGACTTAGAGTTGGAAACGCCGAATTTAGAAGTGGAGGAACAACCGTGAAAAGCCTTCTCGACACCCTCAAGCGTCAAGGTATCGCTAAACTACTCCTACGTCTACTTATGATCATCTACATTGTGGGTGGTCTCGTTCTATGGAGTACGCAAAATGTAGGGGGGCTCATGGCGGGTAGCCTACTCATGGGTGGAGCAGCCTTTATCTACTTCGGGCTTGCTATCTTGCAACAGCTCACCAAGCTGCGCGAGCTGCTCACCTATTTGCTACTCAACAAGCCGCCTACTCAAGAATCTCTCTCTACATCGGAAGCACCTGCGCCTCCCGAACGTCCCGTGACGGCCTATACAGGCGGCGTAAGGCGGCGTGCTTAACGAGCGTCAACGCAGGTGTCACAAAGCGCTGAATTTCGTTCGTCGAGCACGTTTTTGGAGGAGCCTTTATGTCTACAACATCATTTGAGCTTCCTAGCGGCGCTGCACCTGCACCCCCACTCAGTACGCCTATTCCGGCAGGCGAAGAGGGTTTAGCCGAACTCCTCCTCATCTTGCCTATGTGGATTCAAGACGCGGTCTTGACCGTGGACGCCTTTGAAGCAATTGCCGTAGACGTAGGCCGCCAACTCGTCATTAAGCACGGCTCCGGCTACGCCTCGTTTGAACGCGTCGTTACAAAAGACGACATCCACTACATCATCCACCGCATTCACGGCTTCCGCGAGGACAACCGCACTGGCATCGAAAAGACCTTCCACCGCATCTCCGCGATTCGTGACCGCTACGGCGAAATCGTTGGCGTGACGGTGCGCTTCGGGCGCTTTATCTACGGCGCGGCGGCTTCCTTAGAGCCGCTTCTAAAAACCGAACGCGACGGGCTCATGTTGATAGGCAGACCCGGTGTTGGCAAGACGACGATCCTGCGCGACGTCGCCCGCATCCTAGCCGCCGAACTAGGACCGAACGTCGCCATCGTAGACTCGTCTAACGAAATCGGCGGCGACGGCAAGATACCTCACCCCGGCATCGGTTTGGCGCGGCGCTTACAGGTCCCTAACCCTTCCGTGCAAGCTAAAATCATGATGCAAGCGATTGCGAACCACGGTCCCGAAGTCGTCATCGCTGACGAAATCGGCTACCACAACGATGTGGACGTCGTCGTTACGATGGCGCGGCGCGGTGTGCGCTTTATCGCCACGGCGCACGGCGGCTCGCTCCAAGACGTGATGGATAACCCCGACTTGATGCCCCTGCTCGGCGGCATCGACGTAGCCGCCAAGCGCCGCTTGGCGCGGCCCGTTTTCGGCTCCGCTTTGGAGATTCGCGGCAAGGAGCAGCTCTACTTGCACCGAGACTTAGCGGCGTCGGTAGATGCGCTCCTAGCAGACAAAGACCCCGGTGGCGTCTGGTTGAGCGGCGGCCCTGAGGGTGCGTGAACGGTAGTGGCTCTATCTGGAATGACAGTGGTGTCAAAACAAGGGGTTTCAACCTCTTGTTTATCGTATGGAGACGGTAGAAGAAGCACGCGGCAGCGTTCGACTTAGGACCGCTACCAGCGCAGCCTACAGGAGAAAACCTCTCCGAGAGGGTTTGAGTCATATAGACTGGAGCGAGAAACACCCTGAAAGGACGGACATGAAACGCACGCTAGCAACCTTACTGCTCATCAGTACCCTGACGGGCTGCTCGATCATCGCTGAACTCACGGAGCAAAATAGCCCCATCATCGAGAATTTCACGGTTGACCCTGAAGAGGGCTACGCGCCCCTAGAGGTTCTCTACGAGTGGAGCATTTCCGACTCGGACGGCGACAGCGTGAGGTGCACCCTGGACTACGGCGACAGCGACATGACGCGCATCGAGGACTGTGATCAAAGGACAGCGGAGTTTCACGTTTATAAAGAGCCGGGTAGCTACATCATCACGCTGAGCGCGAACGACGGCGGCGGCGAGGTCAAACAGACTGCTGCTGTCGTTGTCGACGAAGACAGCAACGGCTCGCCCGAAGACGAGGACTTCGCGATCACCTCCTTTATCGCCCAGCCCAGCCAGGGTGCGGCCCCGCTCCTTACGGCGCTCAGTTGGACCTTGCAAGCCGAAGGCCCCGCGACGTGCACGCTAAGCTTTGGTGACGGGACGGACGACGAAGTCATCGAGGACTGCCAGGACGTGACGGACGCCTTTCATACCTTCGAGGACGAGGGCGGGTACCGGGTCATCTTAGAAGCTACCGACGGCGACACGACGGTGCGCAAAAGCCTCGTCGTCATCGTCCAGCCCGGAGACTAATCCGACAGCCCCATATTGCATAGGGTAATGTAATTTACGGTTGCTCTTTCTTGAAAGGCTAACCTCAAAAGGAGGTCATCATGTAAAACCTATATTGGTGCGCGGTTACGCTCTGGCAAGCGTGACCCGAGCCCGATTTGCAAAAGCAAACCCTTCAAACTCTGGCAAGTTCGAAGGGTAAGAGACGCTCGCGTTGGCGAGTTCTATGGCATCCCTGGAAAGGAAACCTTGAATGGATTTTACACCAGAAACACCTTTTAATGTTGTTGTAGCAGCGTTTTGGCTCGTGGAGGGCAGGCGCAGCATCTTTAAGCGTGCGGAGTCGGTGACGTACAGTTGCGTCAACACGTTTTACTGTGCGCTCGCTGCGTTTTACCCTGCGGACTACGACTCTCGAGAGCAGCGTATGGAGATCATCGCGTCGCTCTACTCCGGCGAGACGGTTCACCTAGACTGCTGGAGCCTGCAAGTAGTCCTCTCGCCAAACAGCTATAAGGGCAAGAGTGGTGCGGTAGGGGGGCGGCGCGAACTCGACTACTTCCTTAGCTACGGCAAGTCCAAGCCCAAGCAGGTTTCGGTAGAGAAGCGCCCAGGCTGAGGCGCGTAGTAGAGTCTCCCGTGGAGCAGGCGAGCCTGCTCCATTTCTGTTGGATAAGTCCGCCGGCGTGCGTCAGAAGCGTCAAGGCTCGAGCCTCGGCCGAGCCATACGCTCATACGTTGACGGCTGAGAAACTTTCTTGTCGTCGGTCATGAAGTCACACCGTTTCCGGTTACACCCACGCTTGAGTTTGCCGCAGCAAGCTCAAATGGAAACGCGACTATAAGCCGCCGCTACTAGCTGTTTCATGCGCCTTCGCGGTAAACTGTGGCGGTGCAGTGGACCTCCGAACAGATTTTGGCGCTTGCGCCCGACAGCGGTTCAGTCAAGGCGGCTAGAAAGCTCCTAACCCTGAGCAAGTGGTCCAATTTGGGAGACGACGAGCGCGCGCTTTGGGGCGAATGCAAGGGCAGCGGCAGCAAGCCCTACTTGACCCGCATCGACCTAGCGGGCGGACCCTCCTTCAAATGCTCCTGCCCGAGCCGCAAGTTCCCTTGCAAACATGGTCTCGCCCTCTTCTTGCTGCGCGCCGAGCAAGCGGGCGCGTTCGGCAGCGGCGCGCCGCCCGACTGGGTGAGCGAGTGGCTCACGGAGCGTAGCGCGCGGGCTGAGACCCGCGTCAAACGTGCCGAAAAGAAGGTGAAAGCTGACCCCGACGCCGCTACGAAACGCGCGAAGAAACGCGAGGCGACTGTCCGAGCGGGCGTCCGCGACTTAGAGTTGTGGCTGCGCGACCTGGTGCGCCAAGGGCTCGCCAGCGTTCAGGGCAAGCCCTACGCCTTTTGGGACGAGGTGGCGAGCCGCATGGTGGACGCGCAGGCACCAGGGCTAGCCAACCGCTTGCGTGCGCTCGGTAGCGTAGCGGTATGGGGCGAGGGGCGCGCGGACAGATTGCTCGAGCACCTCGCCCTTCTGCATCTGCTGCTCGAGGGCTACGGCCGCTTGGACACGCTCAGCCCTGCACTGCAAGCGGACACCAAGACGAAACTCGGTTTGCCGCAGGACCAGAACGCACTACGGCAACAACCGGGCGTAAAAGACCGCTGGCAGGTCTTAGGTCAGGCGAGCGAGAACGAGAACAACTTGAGCGCGCGGCGCTCGTGGCTGCGCGGCGAAAGGAGCGGGCGCACGGTGTTCGTGCTCGAGTTCGCTTACGGCGGAGCGTTTGACGAGTCGTTGCGCGCCAACACTGCGTTCGAGGGTGAGATGGTTCTGTTCGAGGGTCACGCGCCGCAGCGCGCGCTCGTCAAAGTGCAAGAGGAGAGCGAGCCGCTGAACCGTTTCGACGCTGAGACGGATATTTTAGGCGGAACGGCGCACTACGCGCGGGCACTCGCCGCCCAGCCGTGGCTGACGCGCTACCCGCTCTCCTTGAAAGAGGTTCAGCTCGCGCCGGCTGCTCCCAGTGGTACTTGGCGGGTCGCAGACGCTTCGCATCAACTGGACCTTCACCCCAACTTCACTCAGGGCTGGACGCTGCTCGCAGTGAGCGGAGGGCGACCGCTGACGCTCTTCGGCGAGTGGGACGGGCACGCCTTTTTGCCCCTCTCAGCGAGCTTGGCAAGCGGGACGATAAGGTTACATGGTTAGTACGGGTGCGGTAAAGCGACGCAACGTTCCCCTTACGGAGGTGGTTCTATGAACTGGGACGCGCTCCAAACGAGTGCGCTTTTAGGGACTGAGCGACGGACCTACAGGGGAACTTTACCTCTTCTTGCAGACCCAGAAGCGCACCTCCTGAGCGACGCAGCGGCGCTTGCGCTGCAGCGCAAAGCGGGGCGTTTGCCCGCCGCGCGCGCGCCCAACCCGCCTCCGCCCTGCCCGGAAGACGCGCAGAGCGCCGCCGCCTACAGCCCGCACTTGCGCACCTTGCTGGAAAACCGTACCCACGGCACGCTGCTGGCGCAGTGGCTGGACTACGCCCGACGCGCCGAGCTGCGCGTCCCCGAGCGAAGCCTGCCCGACTTGCTCGACTACGGCAGACACAGTGCCGAGCTGCGCCCCGCTATCCTCTCGGTGTTGGGTGAACGGGGACGCTGGCTCGCCCGCTTGAACCAAGCCTGGTTTTGGGCGCTCAGACCTCTTTGGGCGGTGATCGACGGCGAGATCGTCCCCGAGGTGCGAGGGCGCGACCCGGCGCACGCCAGGGCGCTCGTCGAGGGCGTGTGGCAACACATGAGCGCGGAAACGCGCGCCGAACTAGTCGCGTATCTAGGTGTCAACCTCAGCTTAGAGGACGAGCCCTTTTTGGAGCGCGCCTTGGATGACCGCAGCAAGAACGTGCGCGGCGGCGCGGCGCGGCTCCTCTCGCATCTGAGCGCGTCCGCACTGAGCCGCCGCATGACTGGGCGCGCGGACGCGCTCTTAAATATGGAGCAAGCAGGCTCTCAAAAGGTCATGACCCTAAACCTTCTCCCCCAAACCGACGAGACCCTGCTGCGCGACGGCGTCGAGCCGGAAGGGGCGCGCGGCGAGAGCAAGCGCGCTCTGACGCGGCAGGTGTTGGCGGGGGTGCCGCTCGAGCACCTCACAGAGCGTTTCAGCGAGCGACCGGGCGGGCTCATCGACGCCGCTAAGAGAAACAAGGGGTGGGGCACCCTCATCTTGGAGGCGTGGTTGAGGCGTACGCTATTCGAGGCGAACGTGACGTGGGCGCGGGCGTTTTTCGAGAAGCGACTCGAGATCGTGGACGTCGTCGAACCGGCGCTGCCCAGCCTCTTTCACCTGAACGTGCCCGCAGAGGCGCGTGACGCTTTTCTGCTCGGTGAGATTGAGCGCAACGACTCGCCCCCGAATAGCAACACGTTGGCTGACCTTCCCCAATTACATCCAGGTGCGTGGTCCCCTGCGCTGACGGCAACGGTCCTCAAAGGTCTCCAAACCGACCTGCGCCGCGCCAAGCTCTACAGCCCCAAACTCCAAAGTTTTTACGCAGCGTGCGCGTACCATATGCATCCAGAAACCCTTCAAGCTGCGCTCCGAGCGCTCACCCTGCCGCCTGAGACCCCTAACTGGATAGATACAGTGCTCGCGCACATGCGCGACGTTGCCGATTTGCGTAGCGCCATCCTCGAGGAATTTTGATCATGGACCTAGCCGCACTTAAAAAAGAAGCCCGCAACAAAAAGACCAGCCCCGAACGCTTGCGCCAACTCGCGGCGATGGACGAGGCGCTCTCGCGCGCCGTCGCTAAGAGCAAACGTACGCCGCCCGAGGTGCTCGCCGATCTCGCCCGCAGCGGCGACATGCCGACGCGCCGAAGAGTGGCGGCGAACTCCAATACGAGGTTAGAAGACCTCGAGCATTTGGCAGGAGATAATCAGTGGACGGTGCTCAAAGCCGTTGCCCTGAGCGATAACGTTTCAGGTAATATCCTCGCCAGCCTCGCGCTGCACGGTAGATGGACCGTGCGAGAGGCAGTGGCGCAAAACAGCGCGACTCTGCAAGCTCTACTCGTCCGGCTGGCGGACGATGCCGCCGCTCGCGTCCGAGCAGCGGTCGCGCGGCATCCTCAGACCCCTCTACCGACCCTCGAGAAGTTGGCGCAGGACCCGAGCGCAGGAGTGCGAAGTACAGTCGCCGCGAACGGGAGCACGCCTTTATCCATAGTTGAAACATTGTCACGAGATGCGTCTCCAATTGCCCGGTCAGGCTGCATTTTGGACCAGGCAATCCCCCGCATCTCCGACGAAACACTTGACCGTCTAGCACTCGACGAAGCGTTTAGTGAGAGCCAGAAATTTTGGATGCTCTGTAGTGTCTATTCAAAAACCCGAATCTTCGGCGAAACATTGGCGCAACTGGTCCACGACCCGAGCAAATTGGTCCGGGAAACAGTAGCGCGTCATCCAAATACCCCGCCTGACGCGCTTCTCACGCTTTCTCGAGATGCCGAAGAGGGAGTGCGTCGAACGGTAGCAAGCAATGAACACTCTCCCCTCGAAGCGCTCGAGAACCTCCGAAGCGACCCCAAAATCTGGGTGCGTGTTCGGGTAGCGGAGAACAAAAATACACCTCCAGACTTCCTCGAGGTCCTCGCCAAGGACGGCTCTGAGAAAGTGCGCTACGCCGTCACTAAACATCCTAAGACACCAGTACCAGTTCTAAAGAACTTGCTGGAGGATTCGGACGCGGTCGTGAGGAGGTCCACCGCTCACGATATGAGAGACCTGGCGCTCATGCGGACGGTGCTGCATCATCCGGCGGAGGATATGCGGAGGATGTTGGCTGACAACGATTCGCTGCCCCCTGACCTCATGCACGCGCTCGCTCATGACCAAGCGGTGAGTGTGAGGCAGGCGCTCGTCGATAACAAGAGCCTCAACAGAGAGGTTCTCGAGGTATCGAAAGACGACGAAGATGAATTCGTCGCTAGATGGGCGCAACGCCGACTCGACCTCTTATGAAACCCACGAATTGTCAGATAAAAAATCTCTAGGAGCCGACATGACAGATGCTCATACAAATACGCGCACTATCCTCCGCCAACACGCCGAACAAGCGTACGCCCACGAACTCGCCGAACTCGCCCAAGCGGATGAGCGTCCGCGCCCACCCAACTGGCAGCTCTCGCCCTGGGCGGTGCGAACGTATCTGTTAGGCGGCACGTTGGAGAACGGTTTCGAGGTCTCCGCTAAGTACATTAGACAGGTTAGGGTCATCGAAATCGCCGTGGCGACGCTCGCCACTGACCGCGCTCTGCTGCTTATCGGCGTCCCCGGCACCGCTAAAACGTGGGTCTCCGAGCACCTAGCCGCCGCCGTTTCGGGCGATTCGACGCTTCTCATCCAGGGCACGGCTGGGCTCAGCGAGGAGGCGGTGCGCTACGGTTGGAACTACGCGCAGCTCCTCGCGAAGGGACCGAGTTTAGACGCCGTCGTCGAGAGCCCCCTTATGCGCGCGATGAAAAGGGGCAAAGTCGCCCGCGTCGAGGAGTTGACGCGCATCCCGAGCGAGGTGCAGGACACGCTCATCACGGTTCTGTCCGAGAAGACGCTGCCCATCCCCGAATTGAACAGCGAGGTGCAAGCGGAGAAAGGCTTTAGCGTCATCGCCACCGCGAACGACCGCGACAAGGGGGTGAATGACCTCTCGAGCGCCCTCAAACGCCGCTTCAACACCGTCATCTTGCCCCTGCCCGCCAGCGCCGACGAAGAGGTGCGCATCGTGCAGCAGCGCGTAGCGAGCTTGGGTAGGGCGCTCGAGCTGCCCGCCGAGCCGCCCGCACTGGAGGAAATCCGCCGCGTCGTCACGGTCTTCCGCGAGTTGCGCGGCGGCGTGACCGAGGACGGCAAGACCAAGCTCAAGTCGCCCAGCAGCGTGCTCTCCACCGCCGAAGCCATCGCCGTGGTCAATCAGGGAATTTCCTTAGCAGGTCACTTCGGCGACGGGCGTTTGCAAGCGAACGACTTAGCGGGCGGGCTGCTCGGCGCAGTTGTCAAAGACCGCGTGCAAGACAGCCCGATCTGGCGCGAGTATTTAGAAACCGTCGTCAAGGAGCGCGAGGGCTGGGGCGACCTCTACCGCGCGTGCCGCGACATCAGCTAGCGCGTGGTTCACCTTTACGGTATCCGGCACCACGGTCCCGGCTCGGCTCGGGCGCTGCGCCGCGCGTTGGAGACGTTGGGTCCCGACCTCGTCCTCACCGAAGGTCCGCCCGACGCGGATTCGGTCATCGGCTTCGCTGCGCAAGAGGCGACGCAGCCCCCCGTCGCGCTGATGGTCTATGCACCTGACAGACCGGAACACGCCGCGTTCTACCCCTTCGCGGTGTTTTCACCGGAGTGGCAAGCGCTGACGTTTGCGTTCTCGAGAGGTATTCCTGTGCGCTTCATGGACTTGCCGCAAGCGCAGCGGTTGGCGCTGACTGAACCTGGTGGAGAAGAGGTTGATGAAGTGCCCGGTGACGCCGAACTCGAGCCTACCGCCAAACTCGAGCCCACCAACGCATCCCATCCCCGTCACGATCCCTTGGGGCGACTCGCCGCCGCCGCTGGCTACGCGGACGGCGAACGCTGGTGGGACCAGGTGGTGGAGTCGCGGTGGGAGAGCAAGGGTCTATTCGAGGCGATTCAGGAGGCGATGGTGGCGCTGCGCGAGGATGCGCTGCCAGAGAATACCCTCCCAAAAAATGCCCTGGCGGATAGGCTCGAGGCGCGAACCGAAAGCCTGCGCGAAGCCGCCATGCGCGAGACGATTCGCCGCGCCGAGCGGGAGGGCTTCACCCGCATCGCCGTGGTGTGCGGCGCGTGGCACGTGCCTGCTCTGTTGGAGAGGTCGAACGAGGCGGCGGACAGAGCGCTGCTTAAAGGGTTGCCTAAAACCAAAGTGACCGCCACCTGGACACCCTGGACGTACGGGCGGTTGGCGCGGCGCAGCGGCTACGGTGCCGGTGTTCTCTCGCCGGGTTGGTATGACCACCTCTGGCGCGTCCGCAGCCGCAATGACGAACGAGGCGAAAGAGAGGGCGACCCAGTCAGCGTCCGCTGGCTCACCCACGTCGCGGCGCTCTTTCGCGAACAAGATTTGAGTGCTTCGTCCGCCCATATCATCGAGGGGGTGCGCTTGGCGGACAGCTTAGCGGCGCTGCGCGGCAAGTCGGCGGCAGGCTTGGATGAACTGAACGAGGCGGTGCAGACGGTCTTTTGCGGCGGACGCAGCGAACCGCTGCGCCTTGTCGAAGAGAAGCTCATCGTCGGCGAGCGGCTGGGCACGGTTCCCGAAGGCGCGCCGCTGCTGCCGCTGCAACAGGACCTCATGCGCTTGCAGAAGTCGCTGCGGACGCAGCCTAAAGCGAGCGAGAGCAGCCTCGAGCTAGACCTCCGCAAAGACCTCCACTTAGGGCGCAGCCACCTGCTCCACCGCCTGAAGCTGCTCGGCGTCCCGTGGGGCGAGCCGCGTTCCGTCTACGGCAAGAAGGGGAGCTTTCACGAGCACTGGCTGCTGCGCTGGAAACCTGAGTTCGCAGTCCGTTTAGTCGAGGTGGCGGTGTGGGGTAACACGGTGGAACTTGCCGCGAGCGCCTACGTTCAGCACGAGGCGGAACACGCGCCTCATCTACCCGCGCTCACCGCGCTGCTGGGGGACGCGCTGCTTGCTGACCTCCCGAGCGCGGTTGCGGCGCTGACGAGAGCCTTGGAGAACAAAGCCGCCCTCACGAGCGACGTGGCGCACCTTATGGCGGCGCTCCCACCGCTCGTACAGGTGCTGCGCTACGGCAATGTCCGCAAAACGGACGCGAGCCAGGTGGCGCAGGTCGTGGGCGGGCTCGCGCCGCGCCTATGCATCGGTTTGCCGGGGGCGTGCAGTTCGCTGGACGACGACGCGGCGGACGCGATGTTCGGGCGCATCATGCAGACGCACAGCGCCCTTCAAGTTCTCGCTGACGAGCGTTATAACGCGATGTGGAGAGAGGCGCGGCGCGCCCTGCTCGAGCGCCCCAACATCCACGCGCTCGTGACGGGGCGCGCCGCGCGGCTCCTCTTCGACACGGGCGATATGAGCAGTGAGGCGGCGGCGCGAAGGGTGAGTTTGGCGCTCTCGCGGGCGAGCGAGCCACCGGACGCTGCCGCCTGGATAGAGGGTTTTCTAAGGGACAGCGGCGCGGTTCTACTCCATGACGAAAGTTTATGGCGCGTGCTGGACGGCTGGTTGCAGAGCCTCGGCGAGGAGACCTTCGTGCAACTCGTTCCCCTCTTGCGGCGCACCTTCGCGACGTTTAGTGCGCCCGAGCGCAGGCAGATGGGGGTGCGGGTCAAGGGCAGGGCTAGCAGTACTCCAGGCGAACCCTTAGACGAAGCGCGGGCGCGGGCGGTTATGCCTACCGTGCGGCGACTTTTAGGTATCGAGGAGGTGGAGACATAATGAAAGGTGCCAAAGGCGACCTCGAGCCCTCAGCCGAAGCCGGCCACGTCAACCAGAGCGAACGTGAGCGGCGCTGGCGGCTCGTCTTGGGCGGCGAAGCGGGTAGCATCGGCGGGATACTCTCCGCGAGCGACGCGGGCATGGACGCCGCCCTCGGTGCACTCTACGACGCGGACGGCCGGCTCGGCGGGCTCGGCGCGTCTGCACCCAAAGTTGCCCGCTGGCTCGGCGATATTCGCGGCTACTTCCCGAGTAGCGTGGTTAGAGTTATGCAGCAAGACGCCTTGGAGCGCCTCAACCTGCGGCATATGCTCTTAGAGCCCGAGATGTTGGAGGTGGTCGAAGCCGACGTGCACATGGTTGCCAACCTCATCTCGCTGGGCAGCGTCATCCCCGAAACAACGAAAGACACTGCCCGTCAAGTTGTGCGGAGCGTCGTGAACGAGTTGCTCCGTAAGCTCGCCGGTCCTACCGAACAAGCTGTAAAGGGTGCGCTGAACCGCGCCGCGCGCAACACTCGCCCGCGCCACAACGAAATCGACTGGCCACGCACCATCCGCGCCAACCTCAAGCACTACCAGCCCGAGTACAAGACCGTCATCCCAGAACGGCGCATCGGCTACGGGCGCAAGCGCTCCGCTCTGCGCGACGTCATCCTCTGCCTCGACCAGAGCGGCTCAATGGCGACCTCGGTGGTGTATTCAGGGATTTTCGGCGCGGTGCTCGCCTCGCTCCCTGCACTAAAAACGCGCTTCGTCGCTTTCGATACGAGCGTCGTCGATTTGAGCGAAGACCTGCACGACCCCGTGGACCTCCTCTTCGGCGTGCAACTCGGCGGCGGCACGGACATTAGCCGCGCCCTCGGCTACTGCCAGACGCGCGTCGCACGCCCGCACGACACTATTTTGATCCTCATCAGCGACCTCTTTGAGGGCGGCAACGCGGAGGAGATGCTGAAACGCGCCGCCGCCTTGGTAGGGTCTGGCGTGCAGATGATTGCGCTTTTAGCGCTCAGCGACGACGGTGCGCCGAGCTATGATCACCGCGTCGCCGAGGCGTTCGCTCACTTAGGCGTTGTGTCGTTCGCCTGCACGCCGGAGCTGTTCCCGGAGTTGATGGCGACGGCAATCAACCGTCAGGATTTGGGGCAGTGGGCAGCGAAGCGTGAGGTCGTCGTGGCGCGTTAGCGCGCGCGGGCAACCGAAAGATGTGCACGCCCCGCGCCTTTTTTGTACGCGCCTAGCACACAACGTTTTACTACACGCCCAGTCGCGCGGTAGGCTAGAGCGTTTGCAGGAGCCATTCTACTTAGCAGTTCCAAAATATACTGAGACAGAACGCCGCAGGTATCATCTCACAATGTGCGTCCTAAACGCTGCTTTTTAGAGTGAGAGTGTCTCAAACCAGATGATACCTGCTAACTCACTAAAAGGAGACCGAACGTTGAATATTCACGAATACCAAGCTAAAGAGCTGATGAAAGCGCGCGGCATTGCCGTGCCCGAGGGTCACGTCGCCACCTCGCCCAACGAGGCCGTAGCCGCTGTGCGCCCCTTGATCGAAAATAGCGGTAACAAAGTCGTTGTGGTCAAGTCGCAGATTCACGCGGGCGGGCGCGGCAAAGGACGCTTCAAGGAGCACGAGGACGTGGCGGGCGTCAACGTGGTGACGGACGGGTTAGACGGCGGCGTCAAAGCGGCGGAAGAAAAGGTGCGCGAGTTAGCCAAGAAGATGCTCGGCTCGACGCTCGTCACCGTTCAGACGGGCGACGAGGGCAAAGAGGTGGGCAGGCTCTACATCGAGCAGGGCATTGACATCGAGCGCGAACTCTACCTCTCCATCGTCTTAGACCGCGCCCACGCCCGCAACATCGTGATGGTGTCTACCGAGGGTGGCACCGAAATCGAAGAGGTCGCCGAGAAGACGCCCGAGAAGATTCAGCGCGTGGTCATAGACCCGGCGGTAGGCTTGACGGATTTTCAGGCTCGGGAACTCGCCTTCGCCTTGGAGCTTTCCGGCGACGCCTTTAAGAACGGCGTCAAGTTCTTCAAAGCGGTGGCAAACGCGGCTAGGGAGTTAGACGCCGATATGTTGGAGATCAACCCGCTCGTCGTTACCAAGCAAGGTCAAGTGATGGCGCTCGACGGCAAGATGAGCTTCGACAGCAACGCGCTCTTCCGCCACAAAGACGTGCTGGAGATGCGCGACAAGTCCGAAGAGGACCCCGCTGAAGTCGAAGCGGACAAGTATGGACTCTCCTTCATCAAGTTGGACGGCAACATCGGCTGTTTGGTCAACGGCGCAGGACTCGCCATGTCCACGATGGACATCATCAAGCACGAGGGCGGCGAGCCCGCGAACTTCTTGGACGTAGGCGGCGGCGCGACGACGGAAAACGTCACGGCGGCGTTCAAAATTATCACTCGTGACCCCAGCGTCAAAGGGATTTTCGTCAATATCTTCGGCGGCATCATGCGTTGCGACACGATTGCTAATGGTGTCGTTGAGGCGGTCAAAGAGGTCGGCTTAGAGGTGCCCTTAGTCGTGCGTTTAGAAGGCACGAACGTCGAGCTGGGCAAAGAGATCATTCAGAATGCGGGCATTGAAGGTGTGGTCAGCGCCGACGACATGAAGGACGGCGCACGCAAAATTGTGGAGTTGGCGCAGTGAGCATTTTAGTCGATAAAAATACGAAGGTCATCGTACAAGGACTCGGTGACGCGGGCAAGTTTCATACGGATAAAGCGATCGCTTACGGTACACAAATCGTCGGCGCAGTTCGCCCCGGCAAAGGCGGGCAGACCGTTCACTTCGAGGGTGAGACGGACCATAGCGGCGTACCTGGACGTAACGATACCTACAGCGTGGACGTTCCTAGCTTCAACACCGTGAGAGAAGCCGTTGCAAAAACGGGCGCAAACGCTTCGGTGATTTATGTACCGCCTGCTTTTGCCGCCGACGCCATTATGGAAGCGGCGAGCGCCGACATTACGCTCATTATCACCATCACCGAAGGCATCCCGATTGAGGACATGGTTAAAGCGCGGCGCTATATGGAAGGCAGACCTTCGCGCCTCGTCGGTCCGAACTGCCCCGGCGTCATCACGCCCCATGAGTGCAAAATTGGCATCATGCCCGGCTACATCCATAAGGGTGGCAAAATCGGTGTGGTGAGCCGTTCCGGGACGTTGACGTACGAAGCGGTGCATCAGCTTACGAACAATGGGCTTGGGCAGACCACCGCCGTCGGCATCGGCGGGGACCCCGTGAACGGCACGAACTTCTTGGACGTTTTGAAGCTCTTCAACGAGGACCCCGAGACCGAAGGGGTCATCATGATCGGCGAAATCGGCGGGACGGCGGAAGAGGAAGCGGCGGCGTGGGTCAAGGACAACATGACCAAACCCGTCGCGGGTTTTATCGCCGGAACGACTGCGCCGCCAGGGAAGCGCATGGGGCACGCGGGGGCGATTATTTCCGGGGGGAAAGGGACGGCTGAGGATAAGATTGCTGCTTTAGAAGATGCGGGCGTAGTCGTTGCGCCGACGCCTACGGATATGGGCTCGGCGATGGTGGAGGCGATGGAGAAGGCGGGGGTAGAGGCTTAGAATTTTGGCTCGAGCCTAACCTCTAAACGTTCGGGCTCGAGCTTCCTTTGTTACCAACTCTGAATACCTGAGCCTCCGCCAAAGTTACTTTTGGAGATTCATGAGCGAAAAACCGTCAAAACCTGCGACTGATAAGCATCTCGAGCCACATCCAAAGCCAGCTAAAGAGCAACCTTTAGAAGAGGTCCGCGAGCTTCCACCAATGACTCGAGCCCTCTACGGCCTTCTCAAGAACGCTGATGTAGACGAGAAGGACTACAAAGCGTACCTTTTGAAGAAATATCGGTAGTAGGCAAAATGGAAGAGGTCTCGAGTTAAGCTCGAGACCTCTTCAAAAAACTCAAAACAGAAAAACCCTAACCGTTGCGCCCACCTCGTCCAAACGACATAGAGCCTGAGGGTTCTGCTTCTGGACGTGTCGGCTGTGCTTGGGCGCTCGAGCCGCTACTTGCGCCGCCACCCGCGCCGCCCGACTCGACTAAACGGGCGAACTCTTTGGAGTCAACCGAGCGCGAAAGACCCACGTCATAAGAAATCTTGCGGCTGAGGTGCATCTCAGCTAGGCAGGCGTCCATCGTGATCATACCCTCGCGTCCACCCATCTGGATCGCGGAGAGAATCTGGTGCGTTTTCCCCTCGCGGATGAGGTTGCGAATGGCGGGCGTGCCGATCATAAACTCATACGCGAGGGCGCGCCCGCCGCCCTGTTTGGGGACGAGTTGCTGCGTCAGGATGGCTTGCAAGTTGTTCGCAAGCTGCACGCGCACCTGCTCTTGCTGCGCTTCGGGGAAGACGTCGATGATGCGGTCGACGGCTTCGGGCGCGGAGTTGGTGTGCAAGGTGCCCATCACCAAGTGACCCGTTTCGGCGGCGGTTACAGCCGCGCCGATCGTCTCGTGGTCGCGCATCTCACCCACCAAAATCACGTCGGGCGCTTGGCGCAAAACCGACTTGAGCGCCTTGTCGAAGCCTTTGGTGTCCTCGCCAATTTCGCGCTGATTGACCACCGAGCGTTTATGGGTGTGGAAAAACTCGACGGGGTCTTCGATGGTGACGATGTGCTTGGCGAAATCGGTGTTGATCTTGTCGATCATCGCCGCCAAGGTGGTGGACTTACCCGAGCCCGTCGGACCCGTCACCAGAACCAAGCCGCGCGGCTGCTTGGCGACGTCCGCGACCACTTGCGGCAAGCCCATAAATTCAAAGCTGAGAATCTCCTCGGAGATCATCCGCAAGACGCCGCCAACCGCGCCGCGCTGAAAAAAGACGTTGACGCGGAAACGCCCGGCACCCGAAAGCGCAAAGGAGAAGTCCAACTCGCGGTTCTCTTCGAAGTTGCGCTGCTTTTTCTCGTCCATCATCGAGTACATCAGGCGGCGCGTCATGTTGGGGTCCAAAGGGTCGTATTCGGTAGGCTGCCACTCGCCGTCGAGCCGGAGCATCGGCGGGAGCCCGTTCGTAAGAATCAAGTCCGACGCGCCCCGGTCCATCGACAAGCGCAAGAGGTCGACGATGTCGGCTTGGATTTGGGTACTTTTAAGTTGGTCTGCCATAGTTCCGTCCTTTAGCAGGTATCATCTGGTTTGAGAAACCCTCACTGTAATTTAGCGCTGTTCGCGATGCACGCTCGGGGATGATACCTGCGGCTCTTTTTCCCCATGTGACGCTAATCAACGTGATTTCGTCGGTGAATTTGTAAGGTGTCCCATTTTGCGCCGCCGTAGGTGTTCGCTTGCTGTTTTCACAGGCTTCATGCAACGCCGTGCGCAAAACGTGGACCACCGCCTAGTCTGTGGTGCGGGCTAGGACTTCCTCGAGTGTCGTAATTCCCTGAAACGCCTTGAATACGCCGTCGTCGCGCAAGGTCTTCATCCCGATGTCCACGGCGACATCTTTGATTTCTGAGGACGACTTGCCCTGCACGATGGCCGCTTCGATTTCGTCTTCCACCGTCAGGAGTTCGTGGATGGCGGCGCGTCCGTTATAGCCGCTACCGCTGCACTTCTCGCAGCCGACGCCCCGGTAGAGCGTCTGCCCTTTAATCTCATTTTCAGAGAGCCCCATGCGCCGCAGAATCTCGGGGTCGGGCGTGTACTCGACGCGGCAGTCTTTACAGACTTTGCGCACCAGGCGCTGCGCCAACACGCCGAGAAGGGACGCGGAGATGTTGAAGGGTTCGACGCCCATCTCTTCAAGTCTTGTCACCGCGCCAGCCGCGTCGTTCGTGTGCAAGGTGGCGATGACCAAGTGACCTGTTAAGGCCGCCTCAACTGCGATCTTCGCCGTTTCCGTGTCGCGAATCTCACCGATCATGATGATGTCCGGGTCTTGACGCAAGAAGGAGCGGAGCGCTGAGGCGAAGGTGAGCCCCGCTTTGTTATTCACCTGCGTCTGGTTGATCCCAGGGATTTCATATTCCACCGGGTCTTCGACTGTCGTGACGTTCACTTCGGGAACCGCGACACGCTTCAAAATGGAGAAGGTCGAGAACGACTTACCTGAACCGGTGGGTCCGGTGATGAGGAAAATCCCATAGGGTTTCTGAATCACGTCGCTAAAGCGCGTGAAGTTGTACTCCGCGAAGCCCAACTGCTCGATCTCAGGAATTGAGGAGGCTTTTTTGAGGATACGCATGACGGATTTCTCGCCGTAAACGGTGGGCAGTGTGGACAGACGGAGGTCAACCTCCATCGTCTTATCCTTGAAGCGGACGCGCCCGTCTTGGGGTACGCGCCGCTCGGCGATATTGAGCCCGCCCATAATCTTGATGCGCGCCGCCATCGCGCCCGCGGTGGCTTTGGGCATAGTCATGTACTCGCGCAGCGAGCCGTCTTTGCGCACACGGATGATGACCTCCGTCGGGCGCGGCTCGATGTGGATGTCCGAAATATCGTTTAGGACCGACTCGCGGATGATGTTGTTCACCACCTTGACGAGCGCGTTGTCGTCGATGCCGCTGTCCGACTCTTCAACGTCTTGCTGCGAGCCAACCTCTTCCATGACCGCCTTGGCGAGTTCGTCCATGTCGTCGCCGCCCCGGTAGAAGCGGTTGATGAGCGCGGTTAGCGTCTCTTCGGTGGCGACGGCGGGCTGAATCTCCTTGCCCGTAATCAGCTTGATGTCGTCTAGCGCGAAGACGTGGCGCGGGTCTTTCATGGCGACAGTTAGCGTGTTGCCACTGACCGAAATCGGCATCACGGTGTAGCGCCGGATGGTACCCTCAGGAACGAGCGTAACCGCGTAGGGGTCCACCTGGACGTTATTCTCCTCGACGAACTCGTAGCCGAGCTGCATCGCCAAGCTGCGCGCGAGCATCTCCGGGCTGATCTTGCCGGACTGGACGAGCGTGTCTTCTAAGCGTCCGCCGCCCGCACGTTGACGGCTCAGCGCCGTGTCCACGTCGTCCTGATTGACGTAGCCCAAGTCGGTCAGGATTTCACCGAGCGGCTTGACGCGCCCGAGCTTGTTCTGCTCCTCTAGTGCCTTGCGAAGTTGCTCGCGCTTGATCTTGTTGTTTTGCAGGAGAGTCTCGCCCAAACGCCCCTTGTCGCCTGCGTAGAGCAAGTCGATGAGATTTTGCACCTCGGTTTGCGGGGCGCAGATGAACTGGAGCGGCTTTTGAATAATCGCTTCGATCTCAGAAATCTTGCGCGGGTCAGCGAGCGCGACGACGAGGTGATCACCCTCATCTTTGTACGGAACAGCGTTGAATTGGAGCGCGTCTAAGCGCAAGAGGTAAGACGAGAGCTTCTCGCTGACTTCGGCGTCGTCCAAATTTTCTGCGTAAGGAATGCCCGCTTGCTGGGCTAAAAGCTGCGCCAACAGAGGCTCGCTCAGTGCGCCCATCTCGACTAAAATGCGCCCCAAAAGGCCGCCTGTACGAGTCTGCTTCTCGTTCGCTTCTTTGAGCTGGTCTTCGGTGATGAGCCCCTGCTCGAGCGCCAAATTGCCCATGCGCTGCCCAGGGTCGCTGCCCATGTCGGCGGGGGGCGTGAGTCCGAGTTCGGGATAGTGCGTCGCCAAGGCCCACTCGAGTTCCTTGCTGAGCGCCTTGTAAGGCTCGACGATGCAGTCCGACTCGTCCTCGATCTCTTCGATGGACAAGGCGTCTAAGGGGTCAGCGAAGGCGACGCGCAAGCGGTTGCCCTCCAAACCGAAGGGGAGCGCGCCCATCTCCAGCGCTAAGTCGGCGGGGACTTTTGCCAAAGCGTCCGCCGAGATATCGATGCGAGGGAGCGCCACGAGCGGGATGCCGATGGCTTCCTCGATCGCCCGCGCGATACGCTGCTCCGAAATCACGCCGATGTTGACTAAAATGTCGGAGAGCCGCCCGCCGACTTCGGCGTGTTTGCCGATGGCGTCTTGCAAGTTGTCGTCGCTGACGTAGCCCCGGTCTAAGAGAACCGCGCCCAAGCGCTTATCACCAATGGACAAAACAGCCATCAGGCGTCTCCTCTCAAGATGCGCGTTTCTAAGTGTCTAAGCAGTCTGGTGTGCAAGAGTTTTCCCGGCGAGAGTGGCGTCACTAAAATCGAGGTCATCCCTATCAAGTTCGCGCCTAAAACGTCGGTGAAGAGCTGGTCACCGATCATCGCCGTCTCGCTTGCCTGGCTGCCCAAGCGCCGCAGTCCGCGCCGAAAGGCGAAGGTGAAGGGCTTGCCGACGAGGGATAGACCTAAGACACCCAAGTTCTGGGACCACTGCGCAACGCGCGCCCTGGAGCCGTTGCTCAAGATAAGGACAGGTAGACGCGCCGCTTTGAGGGCGTGCAACCAAGAGGTGAAAGTAGGGTCCAAAGTGGTAGCGCCCCCTGCGACGAGCGTGTCGTCCAGGTCCACCATGACCGCCCGGATGCCCCGCTCGCGCAAGAATCCAGGCGTCACCTCCGAGACCTTGTCGACGATAAAGTTGGGTCTTAACAGCATAATGGGCAATGTAGCACGTAGTCTTCACCCTTTTAACTGGAAAACTTCACCTGGTGTGAGTAAAGTTTTTTACCCAGGGCGTGACGCTGCGCACACGGGGGAGGCTAGGATAGTTGAAAGCAATGAGCAACGAGCAATGAGTGAAATTCAAAGGCTTTTCACTCATTGCTCGTTGCTCGCAACTCACCGTTCGTTCACTACGCGAGGACTGACGTACACCAGCTTGACTGGATTGCTGCTTCTGTGTAAGTCGGATGTAAGGTCACAGCGCTTCAGAACCTCTACAATAGAGGTATGGCAAAAGTTACCACCCAAGAAGACATCCACATCCGCGAAGCCACCCTGCCGGGCGTCGGCAAGAAGTACGTCATGCCCCTGCGTACGGGCGGCAACTTGGCGGTCATCATCAAGCCGGACGGCGAGCGGCAGATGTACCACTTTCTAGAGGACGAAGACCGCCCCTGCGACGTCATCAAAGTGGACGACGAGGAGGCGCAGCAGATTTCCAACCTCTTAGGTAGACCGATGGTCACCGCGCCCGACTTAGAGAAGTTAGAACTCGCCCTGGGCGAGATGGAGATCGAGTGGGTCGAACTCAAGTCCGGTTCACCCCTCGTCGGGCGCACGCTCAACAACTTCCCGCTGCGCACCGAAACGGGCGCGTCCATCGTCGCGATTATGCGTAGCGAGCAAGCCATCCCCAACCCCGATGTGGACACGGAATTCGAGGTGCACGACACGGTACTGCTCATCGGCTCACACGCTCAAACCGGCGCGGCTCGCGAGCTTATCGAAAGCGAGTAGTTCCAGGCTGGTAATACGAGGTTGCGTGACTTGGTTTGCAAAACTAAGTCACGCCCTTCACGGATGGGACGTAAACTCTGCCCGGTCCGCTAGCTAAAGCTGAGTCGCTGAAAAGCTCTATGCACGAAGTAAAGTCGCTCTGCTCCCGCTGGGCGAAGCAACGCTCTCAGCAAGGATAAGTGAGTTGTGCAATTCCGTATAAGTTGTTGAGCCTTGAGAACGGCGAACAGGGATACGCTGACCTCTTCTAAGTAAAGGTAAGAAGAGGTGTAGCGTCCTTCGTTACCCTTTTGTCACAACCGAAAAGAGGTTCCATTGACCCCTATTTTAGAGTTAGGTTTTATCGCGGTAGGGCTTTACGTTGCCCATTGGATCAGTCAAAAGATCGGTTTGTCCAGCATCGTCGGTTACATCGTGCTCGGGCTGCTCTTGGGTCCTTATGGCGTCGTGACCGTCTACGAAACTACGGAAATCACGGCGATGCTCGCCGAACTCGGGATCATCTTGCTGCTCTTTTACATGGGGCTCGAGTTCTCCTTGCCCCGCTTTTTAGAGGGCGGCAAGTCGATGACGCTCGCGGGCAGCATAGACCTGCTCAACTTCGCGGCGGGCTTTTCTCTCGGGCTTCTTTTCGGCTTCGGCTGGCTGGCGGCGCTCTTTTTGGGCGGCATCGTCTATATCTCGTCCTCAGGCGTTATCGCCAAACTTTTAGCCGAGCGCAACCTCATCGCCTACCCCGAAGCGGAGCGGACTTTGGGCGTGCTCGTCTATGAAGATTTGGCGATGGTTATCATCTTGGGCGGCTTAGGAATTATCACGGCGGGCGGCGGGCTCGCGGACTTTGCAGGCGTCGGTATCTTCCTCGTGCTCTACCTCTTGCTGCTGCGCTTCGGGCGTCCGGTTTTAGAGCGACTTTTTAGCCGTGAAGGGGAATCGCTGGTACTCTTAGCGCTCGCGCTCGTTGTGCTCTTCTCCATCGGCGCGAAGAGCTTAGGCTTTCCCGAAGCCGTCGCCGCCTTTCTTTTAGGGATGCTTATCGCGGACTCGCCCTTCAAAGACCGCTTGGAAGAGACCCTTCACCCTTGGTACGACGTCGCCGCCGCCGCTTTTTTCCTCGACTTCGGCCTGCACGTGAATGTCGTGAGCGCGTTGAGTCAACTGCCCGCGGCGCTCCTTTTAGTCGCCGTCACTATAGTTGTCAATATGTTCACGGCTTACGTCTCAGGGCGGCTCAGCGGCTTGAGTCAGCGCGGCAGCATCGGGCACGGGCTCATGCTCTTGCCGAGAGGCGAGTTTTCGCTCGTGATCGTCGGGCTCGCGGGTGGCGTGACGATGCTACCCGAAAGCACGAGAGCGGCGCTCACCGGGATGACCTCGCTTTACGTCATCGTGATGGTCATCATCGGTAGCTTGGTGTTTCGCTACTACGACGAGGTGACGACGTGGCTGGCGCAGTGGCTCAAGAGCGACGAGCAGCTCGAGCGCGAAGCGGCGCGGCAGCAGGAGCTTGACCAGGTGACGTTGGATTAGGTATACAAGCAGCGGGAGGTCTCCTATGCACGTACTCGTAACAGGCGCAACAGGGTTCGTGGGCAGTGCTACCGCCGAGGCTCTGTTGAATGCAGGACATACCGTGACCGGATTGGTCAGAAATCCGGCTAAAGCGGAACCGCTGCAAGACGCCGGGATGCGCGTAGCGGTGGGGGAGATGTTGGAGCCCAGCACCTACACCTCTTTAGTCGGAGAGGTCGACGCCGTGGTCCAAGCCGCGCAACTGGGCGTCTCGGGTCGCATGACGCAGAGGAAAGTCGCGCAGATCAACCACGCCGATGAGGTGATGACCTCTGCGCTGGCGGAGGCTTGCTTGGAGCATGACAAACACCTTATCTACACCAACGGCTGCTTCGGTTACGGCGACCACAGCGACGAGTGGATTACCGAGGAGACGCCGCTCGATCCTTCACCGATGGGTTTAGGACATGCCGCGATGGTACGCTACCTGGCTGACCTTCATACCCGGAAGAACCTCAAAGTCATCATCCTCACGGCGGGATTCGTCTACGGTCCCGGCGGGTTGTTCAAGTCAGCGTTTTACGACACCTTGACGAAAAATCAGCTCCGCGTGTTCGGCGCGGGGGAGAACTTCTGGAGTACGGTTCACGTGGACGACTTGGCGCAGAGCTTTTTGGGAGCCCTCTCCTCGAGCGCTTACGGCGAGAACTTCAACGTTGTGGACGACGAACCCATCCGCTTGCGCGAATTGGTAGACGCGCTGACCGAGGCGACGGGGCACAAGCACGTCGGCAGCATCCCGCCCTGGCTCATCGCCTTGATGATCGGCGGTCCCGTCGTCGCGTCGCTCACCACGTCGTTTCGCGTCTCGAACGAGAAAGCTAAGACGGTTTTAGGTTGGGAGCCGCGCTATCCGTCGTTTCGCTCGGGTGTGGGGGATGTAGTGGCGGAACTTCGGAGGGAAGGGGTTTGACTCGAGCCCGCCCCTAAACCCACGGATTCCAATTGATTACTACATAAACTCCGACACTGCGTGCTTCGCTATCGCTGGAGTTGATTCCACAGTCATCGGAATCCATAGTCTTTTCAACTCGCTTAGGAGTCTTCAACAGGGCGTGTCATGCCGTTATTAACGCACTGCGTCTATGACCAGATGCTACCTGCTGTTGAAGACTCTTTGCTCGGGGTAATTCCCGTAAGAATCACCCGGAAACCGTATTACGCCTCCACCATCTCTTTGCGGTTCGAGGGCTCGAGCTTCCCTACACCGCTCATGACCTCTTCTGGCACGTCGAAATCTTTTGCGATAACCCTGGCTGTCATCTTCGCCGACATCATCACCGAGGGCGTCCCGCCGCCCGGCTGCGCGTTCGCGCCTACTAAGTAGAGGTTGCTCACGTCTTCGCTGCGGTTGTGAGGACGGAAAAAGGCGGACTGCACGAGCACCGGCTCGACGCCGAAGCCGTTGCCCATGTAAGAGTTGAGCGTTCCCTCGAAGTAGTCGGGCGTGACGAAGCTCTGATAGACGAGCCGCTCTTTTAGACCAGGAACATAGCCCCGCTCATCTAAAAAACTTAAAATCTTATCCGCGAAGGGCTCGCCGAGCGCGTCCCAATCCAAACCACTGCCCTTATGCGGTACAGGGACAAGCGTATATGCCGCGTGATGTCCCGGCGGCGCAAGGCTGGGGTCGGTGAGCGTCGGGATGTGGAGGTACTGCGAGAAGTCCTCCGCCAAAATCTTGCGGTCGAAGATGTCGGTCAAGAGTTCCTCGTAACGCGGACCTAAGATGATGTTGTGGTGCTGCAAATCGAGTTCTGGTGGAGCCTCGAAGCCGAAGTAAATGACGAACAAAGACATCGACTGCTTGCGCGCTTTGACCACCATGTCGCGGTTCCAGAAGCGGTGCTCCTTATCAATGAGGTTCAAATAGGTGCTGGCGTAGTCGCCGTTAGAGACGACGAGGTCAGCGTCCAACTTCTCGCCACTTGCGAGCGTCACGCCCTTCGCCACCTTCTTCTTGCCCTCTTTGACCACGTCGATGCGCGCCACTTCACTATCAAAACGGATTTCGCCGCCCAACTCCTCGAACTTTTTGACAAACCCTTCCACCAACGCGCCCGTGCCGCCCATTGCGAAGTGAATACCCCAGGTCTTCTCGACAAAGTGAATCATCGCGTAAATTGCCGGGACTTTAAGCGGGTTGCCGCCGACGAGAAGGGGTTCGAAGGAGAAGACCTGACGCATCTTGTCCGATTTGAAGTACTTCTTGACGAGCGAAAAGAGCGGGCGCACCGCGTCTAAGCGCAGCAAGTCGGGCACGACGCGCAGCATCGAGGGGATGTTGCCGAAATAGGTGTAGCCAAGCTCCAAAAAGCCTCGCTCGAAGATCGCCTTCGCCGCCTCGTGGAACCTCTCATAGCCCTCTAAATCTTCTGGCGCAAGCTCCTTGATCTGCCGCCGCGTCCCCTCCGGGTCGCCGTCGTAGTCGAAGAAGGTGCCGTCGTCGAAGTAGATGCGGTAGAAGGGGAGTATGGGGACGATTTGGGCGTACTGTGAGGTAGCGGGTCCGCCGCTGACGCCTTCTTTGATGCGCTCGCCGGCGAGGGTGTGCGGCGGAAAGTCGGGCTCGCTGAGCGCCGCCGCGCCGCGCTCTAGGGCGAATAACTCCTCGATAAAGTGTGGCACCGTCAAGACCGTCGGTCCCATGTCGAAGGTGAAGCCCTCCGCGCGCTTCACGTAGGCGCGTCCACCGGGACCGTCGAGCTTCTCCAGAATCGTCGTCTCGAATCCCAAGCTTTGCAAGCGAATTCCGAGCGCCAAACCGCCGATGCCCGAGCCAATGATAACGGCTTTTTGAGCCTGCTCATTCGTAGATTGCATATCTATATTATGACCTGTATCCGCCGCTATGCTATGTGGTGTGCGGGGGCTTCTAGGCGGTTCTGATTTGACTTGTCCGAGCGCCTAAGAGGTTGAAGCTCGAGCCACCCAACCTTCAACCCATCTCCCAAGGTGTACAGTTAAATCACTATGGTCAAGCTAACCCGCACGCTGCTCCTGCTCAGCCTGTTGCTCTACACGGGGGTGGGCGCAGCGCAAGCGGAAACGCCTGCTGAAGCGTGCCCTGACTTCAGCGCTGCAGAGCTTCGTCAAAGTGTCGGCGGCACGGCGCAAGCATTTCAAAAGGATGCGCAGAGGCTTAACCGCAATCTAAGCGAACTCGAGACCCCCAAACTGAGAGACCTCTCTAAAATTCAACCCGGTAAAGCGGTGCAGTCGCTTGGAGAACAGGCGAACCGCGTCAGAGCGCTCGAGTGGCGCGAAGGTGCAAGCGCCCTGGCGTCGGGTGCGGCCTCGAGTGTCACAAAAGGCTGGCAAGGCGTAAAAGAGGTCGCGCCCGCGTCGGCGCGTTGTTTGCAGCAGTGGACAGATAGAGCGTCTAATATCGTCCAGAATGTGCCCGCGACCAACCTCACCGAGCCAGCGCAAGAGACGGATAGTTCAGGCGCACCTGAGCGGCTCGAGCCCGTACCTCTACCAGTGCCAGAGCTAGAGGTGGCGACGGGGGTGCTCGACAGCGTCCGCCGCGCTGTTATGAACAGAGTAACGCAGCACGTCCCGGTACAAGTTGGCTCAGGTGTAGTAGACACGGTTGCGGACGCTTTCCCTACAGCGTTTCGGCTCATCAAGTATTACGTGATTTGGATGGTTTCGACATCCATTTTAGTGACCATTTTGCTCATCGTTATCCTCGCCCGCCTGGGATATATGTTGCTGTTTTCGTCTAGGCGTTCTGAAAAAGATGTGACTTAGAGACCGCGTAGCTAGTAAGTTTACAAACGCGGCAGAGCGAAAAGATAGGGCGATGATCAGGACTGCATATGAACAATGCGAGTGTAAATAATACGACTTGAGCGAAAAAAGAGGAAAGATAATTTACTACCCGCGAAAAATCTCTCTGCTTAATACAGGGTTCATAAATAGCATAACTTTGTGTCCCTGCAACTTATCAACCAATACCGCAGCAAAGTCGAGCGCTACATCCAGTACGGCGGCTCGCGCAACGAACAAAGCCTTCGCAACGCTTTTTATCAACTCTTAGAAGGCTACGCCCGCACGCAGAGCTTAGAGTTGATTGCCGAACTCGAGTACCGCGCGGGCGGCGTCGCTGTCTACCCCGATGGCACGCTCAAGGATGCCTTGCGCCAAGACCGCGGCTACTGGGAGAGCAAAGACCAGTACGATGATCTGTACGAAGAGGTCGATAAGAAGTTTCAGAAGGGCTACCCCAACACCAATATCCTCTTCGATGATACGCAGCAGGTCCTTCTCTATCAAAACGGACAAGAGGTCGGGCTCGCCGTCGTTGAAGACGCCGAGACCTTAAACGCGCTCCTGAGCCAGTTCGTCAGCTACGAGCCGCCGAGCGTTAAGACCTTCCGCGACGCGATTGAGAAGTTCAAGCTCGACATACCTGACCTGCTGGGCGAACTTCGCAAGGTGATTGAAGATCAAGCGTCAGCGAACAGCGACTTTATCACCCAGCGCAACCGCTTGCTAGACCTCACGCAAAAAGCTATCAACCCGCATTTGGGTTTAGAAGACGTGCGCGAGATGGTCATTCAGCACATCCTGACCGAAGGCATCTTCACCTCGGCCTTTAACGACAGCCACTTCCACCGTGAGAACAACATCGCCCGCGAGCTTTACAAAGTCACCGAGACCTTTTTTACCGGAGCCCTGCGCCGCAACGCGCTCCTCAAAGTCGAGCCCTACTACAACGTGATTAAAGCGGCGGCGGCGAACATCGCCAACCACCACGAAAAGCAGAAGTTCTTAAAGGTCGTTTACGAAAACTTCTACAAAGCCTACAACCCCGCCGCTGCTGACCGCTTGGGCATCGTCTACACGCCCAACGAAATCGTCCGCTTCATGATCGAAGCCGCCGACCACCTCACCCACAAGCACTTCGGCAAGTTTTTAGGCGACGAAGGCGTGAACATCTTAGACCCCGCCACCGGAACCGGCACGTTCATCACCGAGATTATCGAATATCTGCCCAAGCACCAGCTCAAACACAAGTACGCCCACGAACTCTTCTGCAATGAGGTCGCGCTGCTGCCCTACTACACCGCGAACCTCAACATCGAATACACCTATCAGCAGAAGATGAGCCACTACGCCGAGTTTGAAAACATCGCCTTTGTAGACACCCTGGAAAACCTCAACTACGTCGGCTCGGAAGGTCAGTTCAGCATGTTCGAGTTGACCGCTGAGAACTTGGAGCGCATCAAGCGGCAGAACAAGAACAAGATTTCGGTGATTATTGGGAATCCGCCGTATAACTCGAGTCAGCTCAACGAAAACGAGAATAATAAGAACCGCCCCTATCCGTTTATTGACGAGCGCATAAAAGATACATATGTCAAACACAGCAAGGCGCAAAACTTGACGAAGATTTATGACATGTACTCGCGCTTTATACGCTGGGCGAGTGACCGCGTAGGTGAAAACGGCGTTGTTGCTTATATTGTCAACCGCTCATTTATAGACTCACGCATCTTTGATGGTTTTAGAAAAGTTGTGGCGGAAGAGTTCAGAGTTATTTACATCGTAGATTTAGGCGGAGACGTTCGCGCTAATCCGAAACTTTCCGGCACTACACACAATGTTTTCGGCATTCAAACAGGGGTAGCCATCGTCTTTTTCGTCAAGCGAGAAGCGCAAGAGGGCGAAGCCAACGTGTACTACATGCGCCGCCCTGAAATGGAAACAGCAAGAGAGAAGTTGCAGTGGGTAAATGCTACAAACTTTAGGCAAATTCCATTCAAGCACGTCACGCCAGATAAATACTCTATTTGGATAAACCAAACGAAAAACGACTGGGATAGTCTTCTTCCGGTTGCGACAAAAGAAACCAAATCTGCCAAAAGCAGCAGTGAAGAACAAGCTATCTTCAAACTTTATTCTCTAGGGGTTTCGACTAATCGCGACGATTGGGCATACGATTTTTCGCTAGAGCATTTAGAAACCAAAGTGCGCTTTTTCTTCGACGTTTATAACAAAGATGTTGAGCGTCTTCACGGCAAAGTCAGTATGCAAACAATAAGTGATAAGGTCGATTACTCGATAAAATGGGCAGAGGACCTTAAAAAGAACCTGCTTAGAGGTGAAAAATATAGCTTCGAACGGCAGAATGTTAAAACGTGTTTGTATAGACCTTATCTCAAGCAAAAGTTGTATTTCGCTTCTGAGTTTAATGAAAGACAGTACCAAATGCCGTCAATCTTTGAAGGTGAAAATTTGGTCATTGCATTTTCGGGTATCAGTTCTTCCAAACCCTTTTCTGCTTTGGTGACGAATGAGGTATGCAGTCTTGATTTGCTCGAGAAAACTCAATGCCTCCCTCTCTACCGCTACGACAATAAAGGCAACCGCCTAGACAACATCACGGGCTGGGGACTGAAGAGATTTCGGGAACACTACGGCGACGATTTTGCTGAAGAACTCGAGCTACCCAAACTCAAAGTCGTGCAAGAACATTACGCAGCGCTCGAGGCAAAAATCGAAGAGGTCGCCGAGAGGTTGAGGCTCGAGGACGGAAACGGTGAAAAAATCCGGTTAGAGCATCAGCTCTCGACTCTGAAAGCGCAACTCCTCAACGTCAAGGAGAACGCCGCTATCTTCTGTTACACCTACGGCGTCTTGCACAACCCGCTATACCGCAAAAAGTACGAACTCAACCTCAAGCGCGAGTTCCCGCATATCCCCTTTTACGAGGACTTCGCGCAGTGGGCCGCGTGGGGCGAGAGGTTGATGAGTCTGCACCTGAACTACGAAACCGCTCTGCCTTATCCCTTGAAGCGTAGCGACGCAAAGAGTGTCAAGAACCCCAAGGCGAAACTCAAGGCGGACAAGGAGGCGGGGCTGATTGTGCTGGATTCTCAAACGGTGCTCTCTGGTGTGCCGTCTGAGGCGTGGGAGTACAAGTTGGGAAACCGCTCGGCGCTCGAGTGGGTCCTAGACCGCTACAAAGAGAAAAAGCCGCGTGACCCCACCATCCGCGAGAAGTTCAATACGTATCGGTTTGCGGACTATAAGGAAGAGGTCATTGACCTCTTGAAACGGGTCTGCATGGTGAGCGTGGAGACGGTGAAGATCGTCAGGGAGATGGAAAGGGGCGAGATGGTAGAAGGTGTTGAGCAGAAAGCGGCGTAGGACAGGGTTTGGAGTAAGGCAGAGGTGAACTACCTCTACAGCTCTTTTGCACTCTTCTCTACTTCGTGTACTGCCCTAAAAACTCCTCGATCGCCTCGAGCCCTTTCGGGTCCACCGTCCCATCCACCATTGCAATATGTCCACCTTGAATCTCAGTAAAAAACTTGGGCTCGTTCGCCGCCTCAAAGAGCGTGCGCCCTTGCGAGAAGGGGATGGTGAAGTCGCCGCGTGAGTGCAGAAAGAGTGTGGGCGCGTCTACATCGCTTATCTTCTCCAACGAGTCGAAGCGGTTGCTCATGATGCCGTTCGGTACGAAGCGGTAAATCGCTCGGGCGGCGTCTAAGAGGGAGGTGAAGGCAGCCTCGAGGATGAGCCCGCCCACCTCTTGGCGACTCGCAAGGTCCGTTGCAACGCCGGAGCCCAGTGAGAAGCCGTAGAGAATGATATTTTCTGGTGCCACGCCTTTATCAATAAGATAGTGGTAGCTCGCGTCCGCGTCCTCGTAGAGCCCCGCCTCGCTCGGCTGCCCCCCGCTCTCGCCGTAGCCCCGGTACTCGGGCATGAGCACGTTGACGCCCATCGCGTAAATCTGCGAGGTAAAGGACAGATACGAGGAGACGTTCTCGCCGTTGCCGTGAAAATACACGAGCCAAGGGGCGTTCTCATTCTCTTGAGGCAGCGCCCACGCCATGATTCGGGTGTTGTCAGCGGTCGTCAGCTCCAAGCGTTCGAAGGGCAAGTTATAATCTGCCGGCGTTTTGGTGAGCGTGCGCGTCGGAACGTAGACGAATCTATTTTCAAAAGGAAGCAGCCATGCGTTAAACATGACTGCTACGATAAGAGGTAGCACTACTCAAACGTGTGCCGCAACACGGGTTTGCGCGCCGCCGTGACCTCATCGAGCCTACGTACGGGCGTGTGGTAGGGCGCGTGCTCTAAAAACTCGGGGTCTTCCTCGGCGCGCCCTAAAACTTCGGCTAGGATGTCCGCGTAAGCGTCGAGCGTCTCCAACGACTCCGTCTCGGTGGGCTCCACCATCATCGCCTCTTTGACCACCAGCGGGAAGTACACCGTCATCGGGTGCACGCCGTAATCTAAGAGCGCTTTGGCAATATCCATCGTCTTCAACTCGCCGGGCGGCTGCGACACGAACTCGTGCATATTGATGCGCTCGAAGGCGGTCTTAAAGCCCGCCTTTTGCATCTTGACGCGGAGGTAGTTGGCGTTTAAGACTGCCATGCCCGAGACCTGCTCCAAGCCCTCTTTGCCGAGTGCCCGGATGTAGGTGTACGCCCGCACCAAGTTGCCGAAGTTGCCATAGAACGAACGCATCCGCCCAATGGACTGGGGCAGGTCGTACTCGAAGTCAAACCGTTCACCTTCTTTTTTAATGAGCGGCGCAGGCAAGAAGTCGCGCAGGTGCGCCTTCACGCCCACCGGACCCGTGCCGGGACCACCGCCGCCGTGCGGCGTCGTAAAGGTCTTGTGCAGATTGAGGTGTACCACGTCGAAGCCCATGTCGCCGGGGCGCGCGCGTCCCACAATCGCGTTCGTGTTCGCGCCGTCGTAGTAGAGCTGTGCGCCCGCTTCGTGCGCGGCGCGGCTGATTTCTAAGATGTTCGTCTCGAAGAGCCCCAAGGTATTGGGGTTGGTGAGCATCACGGCGGCGGTGTCGGGACCGAGCGCCTCTTTGAACGCAGCTAAGTCCACCTCGCCGTCTTCGCCTGTGGGCACCTCTACGACGTCGTAGCCCACCATCTTGGCAGTAGCGGGGTTCGTGCCGTGTGCGCCGTCCGGGACGATAACGGTGCGGCGCTGTTCGCCTTCGCCGTTCGCCTCGTGGTAGGCGCGGATGATGAGGATACCCGTGAGTTCGCCGTGCGCTCCGGCGGCGGGTTGCAGCGAGATGGCGTCCATGCCGGTGATGCTCGAGAGGTCATTCTGCAAGTTGTAGAGCAGTTCCAATGCGCCCTGCACCGAGTCGGGGTCCGCGTAAGGGTGCAGTTCAGAAAAGAGCTTCGCGGTCTCCTCATTGACTTTGGGGTTGTACTTCATCGTACAGGAGCCGAGCGGGTAGACGTTGCCGTCAATCGAGAATTGGCGGTGCGCGAGTTGGGTGTAGTGCCGCACGAGGTCCAACTCGGAGACTTCGGGGAGCTTAGGCGGTGCGTCTCGTAGGTGCTCGCTGCCGATGAGGTCCGTCAGGGTTGCTCCCTCGGGCTCAGGCGGACGCGCGGCGCGGCGTCCCTCTTTGGAGCGTTCGAAGATGAGGGGGAAGTCGCCGCCTGTCTGAAGGGCAGGTGGGGCGGGGCGTTCTTTAATCATGGGCGGCCTCCAGCGGGCGGGTATCTTTGAGAACAGTTTGTAAAGCGTTCATGAGGGCGTCTATATCTTCGGTCTGGGTCAACTCCGTCGCCGAGAAGAGCACCGCATTTCCCAAACCGTAATGCTCTGGTACGGGCACGCCTGCGTGGATACCTCTTTGGGCGAGTTGGTGGCGGAGTTCGGCAGCGGGTAGGGGAGAGCGCACCGCAAATTCGTTGAAGAAGGTGCCGGGAAGAACCTCTACCCCAACTTCCGCGAGCTTGTCCGCTAAGGCGTGCGCGTTCTGAACGCTCTTCGTTGCCACTTCGGTAAGCCCTTGCGGACCGAGCGCTGCCATATTCACCGCCGCCATGAGCGCCGCGAGTTGATGGTTCGAGCAGATATTCGACTTCGCTTTCGAGCGGCGGATGTGTTGCTCGCGTGCTTGCAAGGTCAGTACGAAGGCGCGTTTGCCGTCGACATCCGTGGTTTGCCCAACCAAGCGCCCTGGCATCTGGCGCAGCAGTTTTTCCGTCACCACCATATAGCCGAAGTTCGGTCCGCCAAAATTGACCGGGTTGCCGAGGGTCTGCCCGTCGCCCACCGCCATGTCCGCGCCGTACTCGCCCGGCGCTTTGAGCACTGCCAGAGAGAGCGGGTCACACACGGCGATGAAGAGTGCGCCTGCGGCGTGGGCCTTTTCAGCGAGGGCGGGCATCGCTTCTAAATAGCCCAAGAAGTTCGGGTTTTGTGCGATAAGACAAGCGGCGTCCTCCGCGACTTGGACGCCCGGTGTGACGAGGTCGTCTAGCGCGACCTCCTCGATTTCAATGCCTAAAGGCTTCAGGTAAGTCGCGAGCACTTCTCTGGACTCAGGGTGTACGCCTTGACTCACCACAACCTTTTCGCGCTTGGTTTGCCGCACTGCTAAAAGCGCTGCCTCTGCCACGGTCGATGACCCGTCGTACATCGAGGCGTTGGAAATCGGCAAGCCCGTGAGTTCGCTCATCATCGTCTGATATTCGAAGGTGGCTTGCAAGAGCCCCTGCGCCACCTCCGCCTGGTAGGGCGTGTATGAGGTGACAAACTCGCTCTGCATGGCGAGGTGCGGCGTAACCGAGGGGATGAAGTGCGCCTGGGGACCGCCGCCTAAGAAGGTGGGTCCGTCCGTCTTATTTTTAGCGGCAAGGTTGCTCAGGTGGCGCAGCAGTGAAACCTCGTCCAAACCTGTAGGCAAGTTGATATCGGGGTTTTGGAGTTCTGCGGGGATGTCGGCGAAGAGGTCGTCTACGCTTGCCACGCCGATGACTTGCAGAGCGCGTTCGACGTCCTCTTGCGTATGGGGGATATAATTCACGCTACTCCTCCGCTTTCGCTTCGTAGTCTTCGGCGCTTAACAGACTCTCGGTCTCGCTCTCGTCCGACATGCGCAGTTTGAAGAGCCAGCCGCCTTCGTAGGGCGATTCGTTGAGCTTTTCGGGGGCATCCTCGAGCCCCTCGTTGACCTCGATCACCTCGCCGGAGACGGGCGCGTAAATGTCCGAGGCGGTCTTGACCGACTCGACGACGGCTGCCGCGTCGCCCGCGCTAAAGGTTTTACCCGTCTCGGGCAACTCCACGAACACCACATCACCTAGCTGGTCTTGCGCGAAGTCGGTGATGCCCACCGTGACGGTGTCACCCTCCACCTTGGACCACTCGTGCGTCGCGCTATACTTCAAAGTTTTCGGGGTTTCCATGCTGACTCCTTCGCTTGCTCGCGCCGATACGTACTTTGAGACTGTGAATATTGAACATAAAGCCTGAGGCGGCTTCCACAAGAAAAATCAATACACCTAATTCTAATGCTTAATCGGTGAATACGCAGTAACAAAAGGCGTGTTTGTGGATTTTCGCGCTTCACTGAACCGTCGCGTGCGAGGTCCAGAGGCTAGGGGTAGAACGCAGGTTTCACCACAGTAGCGTCCACGCCTTGACCGCGCACTTCAACCGCTAGCGTGGTGCCGAGTTCGCAGTGCTCAGCGTCCACCCACGCCACCGCGATGCCCTCGCGGGTCAGCGGCGAGATCGTGCCCGACGTGACCTCGCCGACAATCTCTCCCTCATGAAGCACGTGATAACCCTGGCGCGCCACGCCGCGCTGCAAGAGCCGCAGCCCGACGAGCTGGCGCTTGCAGTCAGGGTCCCACATCGCCTCGCGCCCATAGAAAGGCTTGTCTTTGACCACCCAGGCGTAAGAGGAGCAGAGCGGGTTGGTGGACCCGGTAAACTCGTGACCGAACAGAGGGAAGCCCGCCTCGAGCCTCAGCGTGTCGCGCGCGCCCAACCCGCAAGGCGTCGCGCCTGCGTCCGTAAGCGTCCGCCACACCTGCGGCGCATCCTGCGCTTCGCAGAAAATCTCGAAGCCGTCCTCGCCCGTGTAGCCCGTGCGGGCGAGCATGACCTCTCTACCCACCAACGTCGTCTTGAGCGTGCGGTTCTTTTTGAAGCTCGTGATGTCTTCATCGGTCAAGCGGCTCATCAGGAGCGCCGCGCCCGGACCTTGCAGCGCCATGAGCCCCCAGCGCTCGGACTCGTTATGGACCTTTACGTTGTAGTCTCCAGCAAGTTGCTCTAAATGAGGTACGACCTCGTCCACGTTCGAGGCGTTGCAGACGACGAGGTATTCGCTTTCGCCTTCGCAGTAGATGTAGAGGTCGTCGATTAAGCCGCCCTGGTCGTTGGGGAGCATCGAGTACTGCGCCCTACCTGGGCGGAGCTTGGCGGGATTATTGAGCGTCGCGTAGCTCAAAAAATCGGTGGCTTCCTCACCCGTGATGCGGACCTCCCCCATGTGGCTCACGTCGAAGAGCCCGACGCTTTCGCGCACGGCGAGGTGCTCCTGGTTGATGCCCGTAAGGTACTGGATAGGCATTTCCCAGCCCGCGAAATCCACCATGCGCGCGCCGTGTTTCACGTGTTCGTCGTAGAGCGTCGTGCGTTTCATAGCTAGATGGTAGCACGCGCGCGAACGTGCTGGAAATTGACCGCGCGTTTCGCAGCTCGAGACGCGCTCTGGCATGACGTTTCGACACCGGAGCGCATATGCATTCAGACGAAAAAAGAGAGGTTAAACTGGACGTGGAGGGTTGCGCTGTGGGGATGCTCGAGCTTGGCGAGGACAAAAAAGAAAAACGCGCTGTCGTTGTCGGGCTTAGCGTCATTCACGTGGGCGCATTAGCTGGCATCGTCACGGTGTTCGTCGCGGGGCTCTCTAGCGAGATGGCGCTCTCGCCGATGCTCACCGTTGTCGCCGTCGTCGCGACGACGCTCTGGCTCTTCTCCTTCATCTTGCTCTCGGTCAACATCGCTTACTACGTGCTCGCGCCCGACGAGGACGCCACGGATGATAGGTCAAGCGATCATGATTTAGACCCTCCGCCGTAAATCGCGCCTTACCCTCGTACCGTCAGCGTGGCCATAGCAGGTTCCTTCGTTTGCGAAGTTTCCCGAAGGGAAGGCAAAACGTTCGTCTTCGTCGGCTTTCAAAAAGCGACGCTCTGTCTCGGTACGTTGTGAAACGGCTACTTCAATATGTTGTCAGCAAGATAGCGCAAAAGAAAATCGCGCTTCGCCGGGCTACTTAGGTGAGCTTAGGGTTGGGTGAGCTTAGGACGGTTTGGTGCTCAGCGTGTTTTCGTCGGTTTGCGTCTTCCTAACCGCTTTCTGGCGCTCAGCGCGGCGGCGCAGCGCTTCGATAAGAGCTAAATCGTTGACGAGTAAAAGACCCTCTTCGTTGACGGGAAATTCATCCAGATAAACCTTGTTTTGGTTCATAACGTCCTCCTGTTATCAAGTATAGGAGTACCCACTTTGCGGTGTCTTAGCAGTAGCTTAGTCGTGCGGCTAAGCTCGAGGACCTCCAGGTACGTTTCTGTCTTAGTAACGCCTTAGCAGCTTCGCTAAGGTTGAATTAAGACCTCTTCATTAAACTAGATTTTAAGAAAGCTTTCCGAAGAGGTCGGAAACAGAGTTCACATCTGGGAGGATGTCATGCGTAAAGTTTTAGTGGCTACAGTGACGATAGGGTTATTTTTTAGCAGTGTTGCGCTGGCAGGACCAGGTAGAGTAGCTTTTAGTACGGGTACAAACCAAACGACAAGCCGATAAACTGTTTTTGCGAAGGGCTCGGTCATGTAAAACCGAGTCCTTTTTTAATGTGTGCTGTATATCTAGCTGTACTCGAGAGCTAGTGCTTTGACTTTAGTGCGCGCTGGAAGTGTACGTGGGTCTCCAGCGGGAAGAACTTCTAAGAGACGTTCCCAGACAGCAAGATCGTCATCAACGTACTCGCTGTAAGCGCTCAGCGCATCCACATCATTCGAAACGAGCATAGCTTCGTATATCTGTGCGTCGAGATGTTCGCGTAAATGTTCAATTGCGGGAGCTTGCGCCTCCTCTAAAAGTGGGCCTCTATAAAGCGTCATTGCCTCCTTGAGCTTTCCACTAAGCGAGAACCTTTCAAACTCGAGAAAGTCGGCGCGGACTTCATACTCGAGTCTGTAGGGTGGGTTCGATACAGGAATCCACCCACGCAGCTTTTTGATCGCGACGTATAGTGCGTTCGTGTTTCCCCGTTCGCCGTAAAGCTCGAGCGCGAGCTTTTCCGAGCTGATGCCCATCGGATACTGCGCCAAGATAGCTAGAAGCTCGAGCGACTGGAGAGGTAAGTCGAGCCGCTTCCCCTCTAGCCAAACGTCGCGGTGCCCCAAAAAGCGAAGCTCCAGAGTAACCTCACCTAAGACGGTGTCCCAGAGGTTACGAAAATGCTCTTCAGGGCCGGACAAAAACCTGAGACCACTTTCGGCTAAGTCGCTCAGCGAAGCGTGCATAAGCTGAGTACGCGCCGACGCTTCGTCGTTAAGTTCCATAAGCGCGTAGGCTCTGTAGAGCCTCGCGCGAGCTTCTAGATAGGCGGGAAGTTGAACATTTTCTAAAAGCTCCCCTAAAATCTTGCTACTCTTGTGCGGATGCGTAAAACATAAAACCATCCCTTGCGCGAGCACGGCTGGCTGATGATAAATAGGTGCTAAGTCTTCAGTTAGATGATACATACGTTCTGCTATTCTGGCCGCTTCGTCGTACTTCGCTAGGTCCAGCAGCGCTTTGACGAGAGAGAGTCCGCCCCTACCTAGTTCCTCGCGAGACGCATTTTCGTAGATGAGACGGTAGAGGGGCAAAGCTTTTGCGACCTCTCCAGTGGCGACATAATAATCACCTAAAGTCTCCCTGAGAAATTCCGCACAAATATCAAAGATGCCCGCAATAGCGCGCTCGCTCTCGCTTAATAGACTACCTAGCCCGCTCACTTCACCTGTAAGAACACGTGCGAACGCATAGTCGTTGATGAGCAGGAGTTTGCGCGAAAGGTCTTTCATGCCGCTCTTCTCGAAGAGGTCTAAACTCCAACCGCTCCAGTGCAGCGCTTCACGGTAACAACCGGCGTCCATCAGTCGTAAAGAGAGTGTTCCTGCGCTGCGCACAGCGTCATCAGTTCGCCCTTTACGCTCGGCAAGTCGCACCGCCCGTTTGAGGAAGCTTATGCCCTTTGCGATATCATCTTCAAAAAATCCCTGCATGTGTAACGTAAAGGGCGTTTCTAAAAGCGCAGCCCGCTGCACTTCGGCGTACGCTTCTTCATGCGTGAGGAAGATGCCCGCGTAGAGCGCCCTCAACTCGGGCGCTTCGTGGCGCTGAAGATGAGCCTGGATGCGCTCCCCAAGCTCCTCGTAGCGGTTGAGCCGAATGCCCGCAGAGAGTTTCCAAAAGAGCACGGTGTCGTCTTCATACTCAGCGGGTAGAAGGTCCAAATAGTGCCAGAGCCGTCCGTGTAAGCCTTGATTGATGAAGTGAGGACCGGCTTCTGAGAGGATGGTGGAGGCTCGTTCGGGCAAATGCCGCACCACGAGCGCGAGGGCACGTCCCCACTCCTCACGCTCGACGAGCACTTCTAATAACTCGTCCGGCGACACTGCGATCTCCGTGCCGGGGGGGAGTTGCGGTCCCCATAGGGTGGGCATGAGGGGTGAAGGCAGCCCTACTTTATCGTGCAGCGCCAGGTTAAAGGTTTCGTAAGCGTAGTTCGCCTCTTGAAGTAAAACGCTGACCTCTTCGCGGCTGAGCATTCCACCTGCGAGCGCGCACGCTTCCTCTTCGGTGAGCTTGAGCGCAGCTTCGTCCAAATGAGCCGCTTTGGGAACCTCGAGCGGCGTTTTGGAAACGAGAATGAGGCGCTCGGCGTCTGAACCCCTGAGCAAGTCGACAAGCTCTGGCGCGTGCTCAGCGCCGAAAAGTAGATAGGTGGGTCTGCCGTGAATCTCCTCGAACGCCGCCAAAATTCTGAGACCGGCGACGACGGGTAGCCCCGGCGCGACGAGCGTTACACCTAGTGCGCTCGTCACCGCGTCGGAGAATTTAAGCGCTTGCGCCTGCGCGTCACAAGCGTCGGCTTCGTCAAGCTCCATGACCATGAGCGGTTTCGCTTCTGTCTTGAACGCATTAAGGAGACGTTGCACGCCCAAGTCGGGGCGATGCGGTAAGGTAACGATGCGTGCACCTTTAAGTTGCGCCAACCTTTTTGAGAGCCACATGTGCAATACTATACACAAAAAGAGGCGAGCATTGCGTGGACTAAGTAGGTGCGTTGAAATAGTCTAAATTAGAAAATGTCAACGAAGTCCGTTCTGAGCGCAAAAACTTCCTCGAGATAGTTTAGATTATTGAAGCTGAAGTGCTTAGCGACTCATGACGGGGTTCCTCGACTCAAGTATAGTTGCCCGCAGACGCTTTGTGCATAAGTTATACCTGAGTGGATAGGTAAGTGAGCTTATGTGTACATGCAGTGATGTGTGTATTTTGCCTAATATCGCTAGAAATGATACAACCTATAGGGCGAACGCACCGCAGATGTACCGCAAACACACCGCAATTCGTCGCGAGCCCTGACTGAGGTCATAACCGCCGAAAGGAGCACCGAGCCATAGGGTCTAAGTCACATGAAACGTCGAGCGCGCAGCTACCCAGAGGCTTCGAACTCATTCAGCAGAGCGGCGGCATCGAGACGATCAGCGAAGGCGCGTTGCAGCGGCGTCTTTTGGTGACGCAGCCGGGTGGCGTCGAGTTGCACGAGCTGTCGCTGCGGCGCGGCGAGACGCTCACCGTCGCACCCCGCGAAGGGGTGCAGGAGAGCTACTACATGCTCAAAGGGGTGCTCGTCGGCGCGAACGTGCGCTTAGCTGTCGGCGACTGCTTGCTGAGCCGCACGCCTGACGCGCCCCTCACCCTGCGGGCTGAAGCGTCGGCGCGGCTCCTATATGTCTCGAGCGTCCCCACCTTCTGGAGCGTCTCACAGACGCTCCGCGAACTGATGAATTTAGCGGTTTCTATCGAAAAGAAAGACGGCTACACCGCCGAGCACTGTCACCGTTTGCAGCGCTTGGCGCTCGCGGTCGGCAAACAGCTCGGCTTGTCGCAAGAGCGACTCTATCTCTTAGACGTGGCGGCGTTTTTGCACGACGTGGGTAAGGTTAGGGTGCCCGTCGAGGTGTTGCAAAAGCCCAGCCCGCTCACGCCTTCCGAGTGGCGAATCATCAAGTGCCACCCTACCTTCGGGCGCGAGATGTTAGAAGATACCCTCATCGCGGAGGCTGGACCCATCGTCGAGCAGCACCACGAACGTCCCGACGGCTCGGGCTACCCACAGGGGCTCCGGGGAGACGAGATTTTACTCGAGGCGCATATCGTCGCTATCACCGACGCTTTCGACGCGATGACAACGGATAGACCCTATAGGAATGCGCTGCCCAGGGAGGCTGCAATCCAGCGCATCAACCGGCTCGCGGGCAAGCACTATCCCGAAGAGGTCGTCAGCGCGTTTTTAGAGGTCATCGCGTTGGAGGAGTGGCGCTAGCCTTGAAAACCCTGTAGTCAAGCGAGATATCTCAGGATTTCAGAAAGCCGAGCAGCGCTTTGTTGACCGAGCGCACCGCCAAAGGGATGTTCCAAGCGCGTTTATCCCGCTCGCCGACGATGTTGCTGACGCCGCGAATTTCGGCGAAGGGCGTCTCCAAGGCGAGACAAACCTGCGCCGCCGCCGCGCCTTCCATCGACTCCACGGAGAGGTCAAAACGCCGCTGCAACGTTTCCGCCTCGTCAAAGGTGCCTGTGACCGTTTCGGAGGTGCCGAAAACGCCCGGCACCGCGCCTGTGAGTCTCTCCAGGTCTCGAGTCAACCCCTCATCAGTGGGGAAGACGTTGTAACGCCCTTCCAGCAGCGGAAAGCCGACATCAATCATCCCTAACCAACCCTCGTCAGTGACGACGCCCGTGTCGAGGTGCACCTCCCTTTCCGCTACCGCCACCATCCCGACACTCAAGAACGAGCCGACGTACGCGCCGCCGATACCAAACTGAATCACGTGCTCCGGCTCTAAGGTGTGGACGGCGAGCGCTAAGCCGGCTGCCGTATTGACTTTGGCTACACCTAAATGCGCGAGATGAAGAGGTCGCCCTGCTAAGGTTCCCGAATAGAGCTGACCGAGCGGGAAAGAAAGCTCTTCTAGGTTGTCCAGAGATTCCCTTAAAAGTTTGCCTTCGGCGCTGGTTGCAGTCATGAGTAAGATCACCGGATTAGAGTAACGTTTACGAGGCCTCGCCGTCAGCGAATGCTCCAGCGCTCGAGGCTAGCCTCATCCTTGACCGCTATCCCTTCAGGAAGTTCAAAAACGAACGCCCCGAGGTCGCGACTCTCCGCCTCTTGATAAAGCCTCGCTTCTAAAGCGCCAGAGATCATCATCGCGCTGAGTGAGCCTTTCTGTGCAAAAGCGACGAGTGCGCCCGCAACCTCGTCTGCGCTATAAGCGGCGAAGCTGACGATGTCAGGCGAGCGCTGCATCGCGGCGGTAATCGCTGCGCCGAGTGCCGCGCCGTAAGCAGGAAAACCGTAATGCGCCGCTAAATGCTCACCCAGGATGCGCCCCTGCGCCCAACTCACTTGCTCGGTCAAGAGGTCGTTACTCTTCTCGAGAGGTTCCTCTAATGCGCGGAAGGTGAAGGAGCGCTCGAGGGTGAACGCGCTTCCCCTTAGCACCTCTTCAAATGCTTCACTTCGCACGGCTGGAATGGTAAGCGCAGGAACGATACCTCGTTCTGTATACCAGGTAGCAATGCTCGGCAGGTCACTCGCATCAGAAAACCACGCGGCGTTGCTGAGAAGCAAGGGAACGCTTTCGTTAGCGAGAACGACTGAACTACCGACTTTCACCTCTTCTGTCCCGAGGAGTCGCCAGAATTCGAAGGCGAATTCGTACATGAGAGATTTATACGTAAGAGATTTGCACATGAGAAAAGGATCGAACGTTTCAGCGTTCGACCCAAAAAGCTACACCTTCGCCGCCTGCGGAATATCTAAAAGCGCCTGCACGTACGCCGCCGCGTCGTAAGGTTGCAAGTCTTGGGCGCTCTCGCCCACGCCGATGAACTTGATCGGCAAGTTCAACTCTTTAGCAATAGGCAAGAGAATCCCGCCTTTCGCGGTGCCGTCTAGCTTCGTGACGACGACACCCGTCACGCCCACTGCCTCGTGAAACTTCTTCGCCTGCGCGAGTCCGTTTTGCCCCGTCACCGCGTCGAGGACGAGCCACACCTCTTTGGGTTCATTGGGGTCCGCTTTGCCGATGACCCGCTTGACCTTTTTAAGCTCTTCCATGAGGTTGTGCTTCGTGTGGAGACGTCCGGCGGTGTCCACGAATAAGAGGTCGTACCCCTTCGCGCGGCGCTGCTGCGCCCCGTCGAAGGCGACTGCGCCGGGGTCACTTCCGTCGGGTCCGGTGACGGTAGGGATATTTAGACGGTCCCCCCACACCGAAAGTTGCGCGGTGGCGGCGGCGCGGAAGGTGTCGCCCGCGGCGAACATGACCTTTCTGCCGCTATTTTGGTAGTACTGTCCGAGTTTAGCGATGGTGGTGGTTTTACCGACGCCGTTGACGCCCACCACCATCACAACTTTACTCTTGACCTCGACGACGTTGCGCGACACATCTAAGTTGAACCCGACGCGGCGCAGCTTCTGGCGCATCTGGTCGGGCTCGAGCTGGTCCATGAGCGCTTTTTCCAGCGCCTCCTTGAAGGTCGAGCCGCGCTCGCGCTCGCGCTTCGCCTCTTCGACGACTTCCGCGGCGATTCTCGCGCCCGTGTCCGCGCCGATGAGGGCGAACTCCAAGTCATCCCACTCCATCTCCCAACTGCGGCTGAGGTCGCGCACGTCTGTCGTGAGCACGTCCCGCGTCTTGCTGAGTCCCTGCTTGAGTCTGTCAAACCACGCCATTAAGCTGCCTCGTTCCCTTCTGCGCCACCGTCATCTTTTCTCTTTTCCCTTTTCTCTTTCTTCTCATCATCCTTCTTTTCGTCCTTTTGAGGTTTCTCTGGTTTGTCGTCTGGCAGATCGTCTGTGACCGTTGTGAGCGCCCGCCCGATGCGCGCCATCACGCGCTGGCGTCCCAACACAGAGACTAAGTCTGTCACGCTGGGCGCGTTCGTTTTGCCTGTGAGCGCCGCCCGTAAAGGCTGCATCACCTTGCCCATACCGACGCTCTGCGACTGCACGTAGTCGCGAATCGTGTCGTCCACCGAATCCACATCGTACGAGTCCAAGCGGGCGAATTCGCCCTCCATATCCTGCAAGTAGGTTTGTCCACCTGCGATTTTTTTCTTCGCGTCGGGGCTGTAGGTGAAGTCGTCGCGAAAGAAGTAGTCGTGCGCGGTGAAGTCCATGAGCGTTTCAGCCCTCGGCCTCAACACGTCGATGACATCCAAGAGGTAGTCTTCGTCCTCCCACGTGAGCCTCTTTTCTTTCAAAAGCGGCTCCACGCGCTCCGCTACCTCTTCTAAGCTCAAGATATCGCGGAGGTATTTCGCGTTGAAAAAGCGCAACTTCTTGAGGTCGAAAACAGGTCCGCCTAGTGAAACGCGGTTGAAGGAGAAATTGTCGATCATGTCCTCTAAATCAAAGAACTCGTGTCCGTCGGGCATACTCCAGCCCATCGTGCCGAGGTAATTCAGCAAAGCTTCGGGCAGGATACCTTGTTCGCGGTAAGAGTCCACGCTCGTGTCGTTCTTACGCTTGCTGAGCCGCGTTTTGTCGGCGTTGCGCAGAAGCGGCAAGTGCGCGAACTTGGGCGCGTCCCAGCCGAACGCCTCATAAAGCGTCACGTGTAAGGGCGTGCTGACGATCCAGTCCTCACCGCGAACGACGTGCGTAACGCCCATGAGGTGGTCATCCACCACCACGGCGAAGTGATAGGTCGGAAAGCCGTCGCTTTTCACCATCACCGCGTCGCGCAGCTCGCTGTTCGGCACGCGCACGACGCCGCGCAATTCGTCATGAAAGCTCGTTTCGCCCTCATCGGGCGTTCTCAAGCGGAGGACGAACGGTTCGCCGTCCTCTGCGCGTTTGTCGGATTCCTCTTTAGGAATATCTCTCGCTCGCCCGTCGTAGCCGCCTTTTACTTCGCGGATGCTCGCCAATTCCTCGGATGTCTCAAAGGCGCGGTAGAGCGCGCCCTGCTCGAGCAGTTCATCCGCGTACTTCTTGTAGATAGCTTTGCGCTCGCTCTGGCGGTACGGCTCGCTCGGTCCGCCTGCGTGGGGACCCTCGTCAGGGTTTAGCCCGAGCCACCCCATCATCTCCAAAATACGGCGCTCGCTCGTCTCGTTGTAGCGAGCTTGGTCGGTATCTTCGATGCGCAAAATAAAGCTGCCGCCCTGCTGCTTGGTAAAAACATAGTTGAAAAGCCCCACGTAAGCCGTGCCGACGTGCGGGTCGCCGGTGGGTGAGGGCGCGATGCGGGTTTTTATGGACATGGAGAGACCTCCTGATAATGGTTCATTCGCTGCTTTGCCTGCTTCGTTTATAACGTTGATGTAACTTTAGATACGAGCTAAGTAAAGGGTTTTCCAAAGTCACTGAGTTTATACTACGCGGGTCTCATCGATTGACGTACGTGCTAAAATGTGTTTTTCCTCATCAGATTGGCCCGAACCAGATGAGGTTCCGCTAGCCTAGCGGCTGAGACCTGCTATAAACTCTAGTCTAGCTCAGCTAAAAAATTACCTTTGTTGTTTTGGCGTAGTTGGAGAACTCGAGGTCTTGAACAAGGGGTTGCAACCCCTTGTTTCATAATCTCAGCGGCTGACCTCTTGTGTTGTTACGCTCGTTATCTCTTCTGTGGCAGGGGCATCTCTGGGCTCGAGCACCCCGAACGCCAGCAGCAACGCGACGAGCGTTCCTAAACCAATCCGGTAAATCACGAAAGGCAGATACGAGTTCTTACTCACATAGCGCAGGAGCCAGGCAATCGAGGCGTAGCCGAAGATAAAGGCGAACGCCGTCGAGGTAAGCGTGAGTGCCCAACCCGGACCGTCGCCTGCGAGCGCGTCCGGCAATTTGTAGAGCCCCGACGCCACCACCGCCGGAATCGCTAGAAGAAACGCATAGCGCGCCGCCGCCGCCCTCTCATAGCCTAGAAAGAGCCCCGCGCTGATCGTCGCGCCCGAGCGCGATACGCCGGGCACAAGCGCCAACGCCTGCGCGAAGCCGTACACAAGACCGTCGAAGAGATTAAGATTATCCAGCGCCTTCTCGGTACGCGCCTGCCTGTCCGCAATCCAGAGTACGATCCCCAGCACAATGAGCGTGGTGGAGATGAGCCGTAAGTCCCGCGCCACCGTGTCGATCTGGTCTTCGAATAAGAGCCCCAAAATCGCAATCGGAAAGGTCCCTAAAATTACGTACCAGCCCATCCGAGCGTCGATGGTGCCGCGCAGCTCGGGCGTATAAAGCGCCTGAATCCACGTCTTGCCGATACGCCAGATGTCACGCCAGAAAAAGATGATCACAGCGGCTTCGGTACCGATTTGCGTCACGGCGGTAAAAGCTGCGCCGGGGTCCTCCCAACCTAAGAGCGCAGGGACGATGCGGAGGTGGGCGCTGCTCGAGATCGGCAAGAACTCGGTGAGCCCCTGGACGATGCCTAAGATAATGGCTTGAAAGGTGGTCATAGAGGGTCCTTAGATAGATAAGCTATGTGAGATATACCTGACGTATGTCATGGGAAGTCAAGATTGGGGCTCGAGCCCCATACAAACGAAATAATACAGCCTTTTCGTCTAAGAAGCCTGTACGTACGCCCCAACCTCAAAAAGAAAAAGACTGAAGGAAGGCTCTAACCTCTTTTCCCTCAGTCCTTTTCTCTTTAGAACTTGTCTTTTAGCGCTTGCTGTACTGCGGGGCGCGGCGTGCCTTGCGTAGACCGTACTTCTTGCGCTCGACCTCGCGTGCGTCGCGGGTCAAGTAGCCGCCGGGCTTGAGCTTGGCGCGAAAGTCCGGGTTGACTTTGACTAAAGCGCGGGCGACGCCCAGCTTAATTGCGTCCGCCTGACCACTCGGGCCGCCACCCTTGACGGTGATGAGCGCGTCGTAGCGTCCGGCGGTGCCGGTGACTTTGAGGGGTTCTAAAGCTTGTACGCCCACAAAGATACCGCGAAAGTAGGTTTGAAAGTCCTTGCCGTTCACGATGATGCGGCCCTGTCCGGGGCGCAAAAAGACGCGGGCGACGGACGTTTTGCGGCGACCTGTGCCGTAATACTGTTCGAGTGCCATTAGCGAAGCTCCATCTCTTTGGGCTGCTGGGCGCTGTGGGGGTGCGCCGTGCCGGGGTAGACCTTGAGGCGGCGGATCATCTTGCGACCTAAGCGGGTCTTGGGGAGCATTCCCCAGACCGCGTGCTCGATGATGCGCTCGGGGTGGCGGTTCAAGACGGTGCGGGCGTTGGTGACTTTCAAGCCGCCCTGATAGCCGCTGTAGCGGGTGTAGACCTTCTGGTCCATCTTCTTGCCTGTAAAGATCACCTTGTCGGCGTTGATGACCACGACGAAGTCGCCGCAGAGCTGGTTGGGGGTAAAGTCGGGCTTGTGCTTGCCGCGCAGCAGGCTGGCGATTTGGGTGGCGATGCGCCCCACGGTCTGCCCTTCGGCGTCTACGACTATCCAGTCACTGCCGGGGGTTTTAGGGAAATACGTCTTCACAATTCACGTCCTCTAACTGGGTTCTACTCTCTGGAGTTTGCCGCGTCCTACCAAACGGAGCAAACAGGAAATTGCGGGGAATTGATATCTTGCTCTATAGCTCTTTGTGACCGTGCAGGATGGTCGGGGGTCTGCCGTGGCACAAAACCAAAGGTGAGTCTATCACAAGCTGGGGTGGCCGTAAAGGCGGGGCGGGCGAAAAGAAGCATTTCGGCTAGTTGGGTTTTCCTGACGCGCTAAAGTGTTCCTTTTCCCTTGTCAGCACCGAGCACTTCATGAGATACTAAGGCTACCAAATGGCGGCAGCAATCTATAGCAAACGCGAGGACGCGACATATGGCAGAGCGAAACGGTGAAAGTGAAGCGAGGGTGACGCAGGCAAAAGCTGAAGAGTGTTTTTCTGTCGTATTTGAGACGACGCCCGCTCCGTCAGTCATCGTGCGGCTCAGCAACGTGCAGCACGTAGCGGTGAACGACGGGTTTTTAGACGTTCTAGGGTATGAAAAAGCGGATTTATTAGAGCGTACGTTTTACGAGGTGCAGCCTTACGACACGACGTCCGAATTCGAGCGGGTGCTCACCGAGTTGCGGCAGAACAGAACCATTCGGCAAACCGAGATGAACCTCGAGACGAAATCCGGTGACAAAAAGCGCGTTATTATGTTGGCAAAACCCATTGACCTTAGAGGCGAAGCGTGTGCAATCTTCACCTTCTCGGATATCACCGAGCTTAGGGAGGTGCAGTCGCAACTCGAGCAAGCCCGCCTCAGGCTCGCCCAGATGCGCGAACGCGAACGTCTGTCCCTAGCGCGCGAACTCCACGACGACGCGGTGCAGGGGCTCATCGGGCTATCGTACAAGCTGGCGCAGGAGAGCAAAGAGGCGAAAACGTGTGACACATGCGGTCGTAGCGCCTCTGAGACCTTTAAGGGCTACCAACAAGAGGTGCTCGAGGTGTCAAAGAGACTGCGCGGCGTGATCCGCGGGCTGCGCCCCGCCGGACTCGCCGAACTCGGGCTCAGCGCCGCGATTGAGAACTACGTAGAGAACTTTACCAAAGAGAGGGGCGGCGACGTGCCGGAGATTAGGCTCGAGCTAGCCGAAAGCAACGGCTACTTGCCTAAAGACGACAAGACCGCGCAGCAGCTCTCGCTCTGCTTATTTCGCGCTACCCAAGAGGCACTGCGCAACGCCGCCACGCACGCGCAGGCCTCGAAAATCAGCGTAACGCTCTCTTTTGATGACGATGCGGATGAAGCCGAGTTGCAAATTCGAGACAACGGACGTGGCTTTGAAGTTCCTAACTCCTATGGTGCATTGGCCCGCGAAGATCACTTCGGGCTCGTCGGCACGGACGAGTACGTGTCGGCGCTAGGGGGCGAGATGACCGTCGAGTCAGAACTCGGCGAGGGGACAACTGTGAGTGTTCATTTGCCGCTCACGGGTCCGCGTTACGAAATTCCCGCTATCCTTTTGAAGTCGTGAGCGCTAAAAACACTGCCGTTTAAGCGTAAACTGCACTATGGTCTATCCCGCGTTCGACGCTAAAGAGGTCACGGGTAACGTGCTGCTCAAAAACCCAAGTTTGATGGAACTGTGGAAGTGGGCGGCGGATGAGGGCAAGGTGCAAGCGGTCAGCGTGAAGGGCAAAAACTACGCGGTGGTCAAAGATGAGGACTTGGCGGAACAGATTGGTGCGGCGGGCGTCCCCACCTATCAGTACGATGATGAAGCGAAGAGCCTCGAGCTAGATGCCACGGCTATTTCGTCTCGGAGCCGTAAGAAGCGCTGAGGTATATCAGCAATGAATTCTGAGCAATGAGTGAAACCCTTTAGCCTCATTGCTTTCAACTTCCAACACCTGAACCCTCTTTCAACTCACTAATTAAGCTGCCGCGCGTTACACTGTCTTATGCAACTCGCCTATCAACTCTGGGATGTCTTTACCAAAAAAGCCTTAGCGGGCAACCCGCTCGCTGTCGTACCGGACGCCGCCAAGCTCTCTGACGCGCAGATGCAGGGAATCGCCAAAGAGTTCAACCTCTCCGAGACGAGCTTTTTGCTACCGTCCAAAAAGGCAGACGCGAGAGCGCGGTACTTTACGCCGACTAGGGAGCTGCCGATGGCGGGTCATCCGAGTGTGGGGAGCGTGTACGCGCTGCATCAGCTTGGCGAGATTACGGACGAGGTGATGATGGGGCTCGAGCTTCCCATCGGCGTCGTGCGCATGGGTTTGGAGCGGAGCGGCGACAAGCTCAAGCGGGTGTGGATGAATCAGGGTGTGCCCAAACTTGTAGAAACGTATTCAGATGCAACGGTTTTCGCCGAAGCATTAGGGTTAGAAGAGGGCGACTTCTCAGACTTACCCGCACAGATTGTCAGCGCTGGCAATCCCTTTCTCATCGTTCCCGTAACCTCTTTGGACGCGCTCGCTCAGGTCAAGCTCAACGCTTCCGCACTCAAACGAGTTTTAGGAGACCAAGAGAGCGTCGGCGCGTTCGTCTTCACCAATGAGGTGCGCGGCGTGGACGTGCGCTGCCGCATGTTCGGCGCGGCGGTGGGCGTCGCGGAAGACCCCGCGACGGGCAGCGCCCACGGACCGCTCGGCTGGTACTTGGCAGAACATGATCAACTTAGATTTTCGGACGATAGAGCTTCGCTCATAAGCCACCAAGGGGTGGAGATGGGCAGGCCGAGTGAGGTGTTGGTGACGCTCGAGCGGCGTGAGGAAGGCGTCGAAGTTTACGTAGGCGGCTCGGCCGTTTTAGTCGGCGAAGGGGCACTTTATCTGTAGCTCAGTTGGTAAGAGGTCTCTGCTACTTTGGAGCGTACTTTCGTAATACGGGGCTTTTAGGTATTAGCTGTTGGCTATTAGCGAAGTCAAAAGCTAAAAGCTTATGGCTAACCGCTAACAGCTTCAACACGTGACTGTTCATAGGTGGTGAACCAATTGCAAAACGCAAACACAAACAACGGCGAGCGTTTACAAAAGGTGTTGGCTCAAGCGGGCGTCGCGAGCCGCCGCAAGTCCGAAGACCTCATTACAAGTGGCGAGGTCACGGTCAACGGACAACGCGCCGAACTCGGGATGCGCGTGTCTCCACAGGACGAGGTGCGCGTTGCGGGTGAGCTTGTTGGGCGTAAAAAGGCTAAGGATGACGTGACCTACGCCTTTTACAAACCCGTCGGCGTTCTCTCCTCCTCTTCGGACGACAGAGGGCGCAAAACAGTGATGGACTTCTTGCCCGATGTGCCCGGACTGCATCCGGTGGGGCGTTTGGATTTGGAGTCGGAAGGACTTTTGTTGCTGACGACAGATGGCGAACTCACCTTGCAACTCACGCATCCGCGTTTTGAACACGAAAAGGAGTACCGCGTGTGGTGTGACAGACCTGTGCCGGGCGAGGTGCTGCAAAGGCTCGAGCGAGGTGTCACCTTAGAGGACGGACCCGCTAGAGCGGTTCGCGCCCACCGCGCCGAGGGCGGCTGCGTCCTCATCTTGGGTGAGGGGCGCAATCATCAGGTGCGGCGGATGCTCGCGGCGTTTCGGCTCCGCGTGACGCGCTTAAAGCGCACGCGCGTCGGCGGCTTGAGATTAGACGGGCTAAAAAGTGGCGAGTATCGTCTTTTGGAGGCGAAAGAGGTCGCGCGACTCGGCTATACTCGAGGGCATGATAAGAGGTCAAACAGCAAGAGGTCAGAGGCTAAGAAGTCAGAAAGCAAGAGGTCGAGCCCTAAAAAATCACCCAACAAAGCCGGGCGCAAACCGTGAGTAAAACGATTTTTGAGTACGGCGAAGGCAGTGTGCAACTCAGCCAAACCGAGATTACCGAGCGCGTTGACGAACTCGGCAAGCGCATCACCGAAGACTACCAGGGCAAACCGCTTCACCTCATCTGCGTCTTGAACGGCGCGTTTATCTTTATGGCGGACCTAGTGCGGGCGATTGACGCGCCCTTAACGATGGACTTTTTGTCGGTGTCGTCGTATGGCTCTCGCACCGAAACCTCAGGCGAAGTGCGGCTCATCAAGGACTTGGAGCAGTCATTAAAAAATAAGCACGTGCTCTTAGTCGAGGACATCGTGGACACGGGGCTCACCATGCAGTACCTCTTGAGTTACCTCACGGGGCGCGGACCTCTTTCGGTTAAGGTGGCGACGCTCCTCTCCAAACCTTCGCGCAGGATGGTCGAGGTGCCTGTGGACTATCTAGGCTTCGAAATTGATGATGCCTTTGTCTACGGCTACGGCTTGGACATCTCCCACGTCTACCGCAATCTCCCTTTCGTGACGAGCCAGAGCGACGAGTGATGCAGATGCCTTCGTCACCTCTTTCTTTCAAGCTGTCCGTGCGCAACCGCCGCCGTATCCTCGCGCTTCTTCTGCTCGTTGCGATGACCTTTGCGCTCGCCGCCGCGCAAGGCTGGCTCGACAGAACGCCGCCCGAGGTCTTCGTCTTGCAAGCGGGTGAAGACTTCTCTGAGGGGCAGCTTCCGGTGGGGCAACCGCTCCAACTGACGTTAAGCTCGAGCGAACCCGTCACCTACGAGGTGAACTACGGCGACACACAACTTCAAGAGGTCGGGCAGAACGTGGACCTCGCATTACCTGTCATTGCGGGAAAAGAAGTTTTAGAGATTACCGCAACGGACGCGGCGAATAACGCAAGTACGTACAGCTACACCCTCTTCGGCTTGCCCGAACTGCAACCGCAAGTTCAGGTCACAGATTCGGTGATTCCCGGCGATCCTGTAAGTGTGCGCGTTGCGCTGCCGCCGGAGAGTCTAGGCGTTGAAGAGGTTAGGGTAACGTTAAACGGTGAGGCGTTACCTGTCTTTTATACAGAGAACGAAGCAGTCGCGCTGACGAGTGTGCCTCTAGGCGCTGAGGCGGCGGGGGAGGGGCTCCAAGTCTCCCTCTTAGATCAATACGGACGCGAAGTCACCGTCGAGCGCACCCTGAACGTGCAGAGCGACCCGCGCCCCGTGCAAGAGTTGCGCATCCCCGCGAGCGCGCTTAGCTCGTCCACCCCGGAGAATAAGGAGTTGGAGGCGCAAGCCGTCGCAGCGGCGTTTAACGCTTCGCTGGGCGGCAATCCACTCTGGGACGAACCCTTCTTGCTGCCTATCCAGGGACGCAGCACGAGCGGCTACGGCACGCCGCGCCGCTACGCTCCGGGTGGGCGCGTCTCGTACCATCACGGTGCAGATATTGCCGCGCCCACCGGCACGCCGATTCTAGCTACCAACAACGGCAGAGTGCTCATCGCGGACTTCTACCCCATCAAAGGCGGCCTCGTCGTGCTGGACCACGGCGCGGGCGTCTACAGCTTTTATCTCCATCAGTCGCAGATAGGGGTGTCGGCTGGCGAAGAGGTCGAGCGCGGTCAGAAGATCGGTGAAGTAGGCTCGACGGGGCTCTCGACGGGACCGCACCTGCACTGGGAGATGCGCGTGAACACCGTTTCGACAGACCCGCTCAAGTGGGTGGGCGAGGTTTTTCCCTAAACGTCGCGCGAGTTTCGGCGCGTGAAGCTGCGCTCTTTTGCGCGGGCGTGGTCACACCTGAGTGTAGTGATGGCTGAGCCAAACGCTGCCATGTGCTCCTTGCTATTTCTGCACACTGAACAGGGAGGTGAACAAGGGGTTGAAACCCCTTGCTCTGACATCAGCGTCATTACGAACCGCAAGGCACCGCCCGAACCGTAGCCTCTCCAGCAGGGAAGAGGTGCTTTATGCGTGCTAAGCTGCTAGACAAACGCAGCGGGCAAGCCCGCATCTTTATCATGTAAACACCTGACGAGAGGACGCACATGGCACTACGCACGTACTATTTTCAGCAGTTAAAAGAGGACGACAGCTTAGAGATTCCCGTTTCTAAGAAAGCGAGAGCGCGCTACGGATTCGCTGCTGACCTCTTTTCCGAGCACGGCAACCTAGTCCTGACCGACTTTGCAGCGGCGCAGCGCGTCGCGCAGCAGATCAACGACGTTCGCGACACCAAGCGTTACCCGCAGTCCGCGATTTCGGCGGGCGAACTCTACGCGGCGGGGCTCGTTCAGGAACTGCTGCGGCTTTTGGTCTCGCTCTACTTGCAAGAGACGGACGGCGCGGCGATCGAGCGGGCGTACGCGCATTTGGAAGAATCATTGGGCGACGAGTTAGAGAACACCTTAGAGCGCTACGCTCAAGACTTCCCCGCTAAGGTTGTCTATACGAACAAAAGAACGGTCAAGGAATACCTCGCGGGCAGTTCCAAGAGCATTCCGCACCGCCAAATAGTCTTCGAAGAACTTCTGCTCCTGCGCATGGCGAACGAGAACCCGGCGATGGAGCGCTTCGTCGAGTTGTTTGACGACGAGGACCTAGAGCAGCACACGGCGTACAAGCAGATGATCGAGACGCTGGAAGCCTTTTTCGAAGACGAGCCTGGTTTCGGCGGCAAGAAACTCCTAGACGTGCTGCGCGGACCGCTTCGTTCGCATCCGACCTCTTTAGATGGGCAGTTGGAGTTCTTGCGCGCTCAGTGGCCCGCCTTGAGCGAGGGGCGGTTCGAAGGCTTGATGCGCCGCTTGATGCAGACTTTAGGTACGATTCAAGAGGAGCGCCGCGAGCGCTTCGGCGGGGGTCCGGGTCCGGCGCAGGTCATCGACCCACGCGCTGAGTACGGTTCGGTTGGTGCGTTCGAGCAGATTGAGTACGAGCGCTTCTCGCCCGACTCGTCGTGGATGCCCCGCGTGGTCATGCTCGCCAAAAGCACGTTTGTATGGCTGGGACAGCTCTCGAGGTTCTATAACCGCGACATCTCCCGACTTGACCAAGTGCCCGACGAAGAACTGGACGAACTCGCGCGGCGCGGCTTTACGGGCCTTTGGCTCATCGGCTTATGGGAGCGTTCGGCAGCCTCTAAAAAGGTTAAGAACATGCGCGGCAACCCCGACGCGGTGGCGTCGGCGTACTCCTTATACGACTACCAGATCGCCTCGGACTTGGGCGGACAAGAGGCGTACGACAACCTCAAGTGGCGCGCCTGGGAGCGCGGCGTCCGCATGGCGTCGGACATGGTCCCCAACCACGTCGGCATCGACGGACGCTGGGTGGTGGAGCACCCGGACTGGTTCTTGCAGTTAGACCACTCGCCCTACCCGAGCTACACCTTTAACGGACCTGATTTATCCAACGATGAGCGCGTCGGCATCTTTTTGGAGGACCACTACTACGACTCCTCAGATGCCGCCGTCGTCTTTAAGCGCGTGGACTACCACACTGGAAACGAGCGTTACATCTATCACGGCAACGACGGCACCTCGATGCCCTGGAACGATACGGCGCAGCTCAACTACCTGAACGCCGAGGCGCGCGAAGCCATCATCCAGACCATCTTGCACGTTGCGAGGCTCTCGCCCATCATCCGCTTCGACGCGGCGATGACGCTCGCCAAGCGCCACATCCAAAGGCTCTGGTTCCCCGAGCCCGGCTCGGGCGGCGCGATTGCGTCGCGGGCGCAGTACGGCACCCTGACCACGGACGACTTTAACGCCGCCATCCCCGAAGAGTTCTGGCGTGAAGTCGTGGACCGCGTCGCCGAAGAGGTGCCCGACACACTCCTCTTAGCCGAAGCGTTCTGGATGATGGAAGGCTACTTCGTTCGCACGCTCGGGATGCACCGCGTTTACAACAGCGCCTTTATGCACATGTTCAAAGACGAGGACAACGCCAAGTACCGCCGCTCCATCAAAAACGTCTTGGAGTTCGAGCCCAACATCTTGAAGCGCTACGTCAACTTCATGAGCAACCCCGACGAAGAAACGGCGATTGCGCAGTTTGGACAAGACGACAAGTACTTTGGCGTCTGCACCGTGATGGTGACGATGCCCGGACTGCCGATGTTTGGTCACGGTCAGGTCGAAGGCTTCGAAGAGAAGTACGGCATGGAATTCAAGCGCGCCAAGCGCGAAGAGAACCCGAGCGGCTGGCTCATCGACCGCCACTACCGCGAGGTCTTCCCGCTGATGCACCGCCGCGAGCAGTTCGCCGAGGTAGAGAACTTCCTCCTCTACGACGTGCATACGCAAGGAGGTGGCGTCAACGAGGACGTGTACGCCTACTCGAACCGCGTGGGTGACAGAGCCTCTTTGGTCGTTTTTAACAACAAATTTTCACAGGCTAAGGGCTGGATCAAAGACGCCGCGCCGCACGCCACCAAAGAGGGCGGGATGCAGCCCTCGCGTGACCTCAAAGCTGGGCTCGGTCTCCGGGCGCACGGAAACGACTTCACGATTTTCCGCGATCAGGTGTCGAACTTGGAGTTCATCCGCCGAAGCACGGATTTGGCGAACGGGTTCTATCTGGAATTAGAAGCTTTCAAGTACCAGGTATTCTTAGACTTTCGCGAAGCCCACGATCATGACGGCACCTACGCCAAAATTCACGACCAACTCGGCGGCCGCGGCGTGCCGAGCATCGAAGAAGAGATTGCGTTCTTACGCTTACAACCGCTCCACGATGCTTTTAGCAACGTGCTCAGCAAAGAGGTTATCCTCGGTTTGCGCAGCCGGGTGCAGAGCGAGAGGGGTCAGAGCAAAGCGCAAGCAACCTTGCCGGAACATTACGGAGCGTTTTTAGAGGCGACTCTAAACTTCATTCCTGAGGAGGCGCGGACGGGCGACACACAACCTCTTTTGGAGCGCTTCACCACCGAACTCGGGCAACTGCTGCCGCTCCCTTCCCTGAATACCCTCGCGCCCAAGTTCAAGAAGGGTGGAGAAGTCGAGTCCATCCTCTCCGATAACCTCACCCCAGAGATGAGCGGCAGCCTCTACGCCTGGCTTAGCGTGCACGCGCTCGGACACCTCACGGGCGACGGTTCGAACGAGGCGAGCCTCACCGCGATTTATCGCTGGCGTTTGGATAGAGTTATCGAGAATGTCTTTGGCGATTTAGGCTTAAACGCTGAGCGCGTGTTACGTCTCGTTAAACTCCTGGTGCGCTACAAGAACTGGTACGAGCTAGAAGACGAGGACCGAAAGCCCGCTGAAAAACTGCTCGAACTCCTTATGGATGACGAAGAGGCGCAGACCTTCTTAGGCGTCAACGCGCACGAAGGGGTGCGCTACTTCAACAAAGAATCCTACCGCGAACTCACCGCGCGCCTCGCCTGCGTCGCCATTCTCAACTTGAGCGTGCTGAAAGCGAAAGAGATTGACGCGGGGCTGAAAAAGATTCACCAGGGGCTCAAAGACTTCGCGGCGGCGGAAGCGCGTTCGGAGTACAGAGTCGATGGACTTTTAGAAGAGGACAAGCCTAAGTCCAAAGTGAAGAAGACGGCGAAAGCGTCCGCCAAGAAGTCTACAGCAAAAAAGGCAGGGACGAAAAAGGCAGAAACGAAGAATGGCGCAAAAAAATCCGCCGGCGAAAAAGCCCACGCTGAGAAGGTAGAGGCGAAAAAGACCGCAACTAAGCAGACCACGGCGAAGAAAACAACTACGGAGAAAACCGGTGCGAAGACTAAGAAGGAAGAAGGCTCGGACAAGCCTGAATCAGCCGAAACGAGAGAGGAGACCGCAACCTCTTCGTCCGATTAACCCAGCGACTGCAGTTGCCGCGCGCTCAGATGCGTCAGCGCGAGCGCGAGCGCGTCGGCGACGTGGTGGCTCTCGGGGGTCTGGGTGAGACCTAACATGGCGCGAACCATGTAGCCCACCTGGGCCTTGCTCGCGCGCCCCGTGCCCACGAGCGCCTGCTTGACCTGCATCGGTCCGTACTCAACGGTCTCGACGCCCTGTTGCTGCGCGGCTAAAAGGCACACGCCCAAAGCCTGCCCTACCTTAAACGCCACGTCGCGCTGGCGGTGAAAATACTGCCCTTCGATGGCGAGCACGTCGGGGCGATGCGCCTTCAAGAAGTCGGTCATCTCGGTGTAAATCGCCGCCAAACGCTCCGCTTGATCCGTGCGGCTGTTTGTACGTACCAGCGTGCTGCCTAAATGCGTGACCTCTTTGCCCGTTTCGCGAATCGCGCCCAGGCCCAAGTTGGCTAAGCCGGGGTCAAGTCCGACGACGATGAGGGTTTCTTGGCGTTTGGGGTTGGCTCTTGTCAAAAATCACGCTATTTGCGAATTGAATCGAGTTATTTGCGAACAGTACTTGAAACTCACCTTTGCAGTCTACACTAATGACATGATATGTAGTGTGGGCGTTTAGAGACAAACCCGATGAAGGCGAAGCCTTTACTTCCTACCTTGCCAGACTGAGTTACGGCAACGGTCTTTCAGTCGAACGATTCATAGCTCGGTTGAAGAAATCTCATAGGGTTTATGGTATTTCTAACGCACCTGACATCATCAAAGCAAAGCGGTCGAATCTTTATTCCGTCCTAGCCGATGGAGTTCAGGCCGATGAGTCAATCATCTTGGACGCCCTGATTCCGAGGCGAGTAGGAGAACTGGGTTGTTCTGGTTCGGCGTCGCGAGTGATTCGGAAAACGCCGCGCTTCTGCCCGCTCTGCTGTTTCGAGTTCAGGTGGTTTCGAAAAGTTTGGTACGTTGATGTCGTTGAAGTGTGCAGCATTCATCGCTGTCTTCTTCGAGATGATTGTGCGGAGTGTGGTGCTCAAGTTGATATCTACGCCCGTCACGAGCAACGGTGGAACTCTGAATGCTACTGTTACTGCTGTGGTGATGATTTAGCAGACGCGCCTACCGAACCCGTCGGATGGATTGATGATGACCTTTACCACTTTCACGACGCTCTTATTGAAGCAGTTATCTCTTCGCCTCGCAATACGATTCATTTTAAGTCTAGGCAGTTGCTGGACAACTTGCGTTATAATAAGAGGCTTCAGAAGATGATCGAATCCCAGAGCGCGGGTCACAGCTTTGGCTTTAATCTAAAAGATCGGTACTGGCGCTTGACAGCGTTTGAGTGGTTGTATTATTTATCTCGCTGATATTTTTGTTCCGTCTCCACTCGCACGGGGAATATATTGGGACTGGATCCCGGTCTGGCCAACCTGGGCCGTTCACCCCCGCGCGTGCGGAAACAACTCTATTATGATGGAATTCGCGAAAATTTTATACCCCTAAGTCTACTGCCTTCGTAAGAAGCAGACCGCATCCGAGGTGCTTAGAGCGTCCTATGCCTTTGCGCAACGACCTTGAAGCCTCCTTTGGGTTCTTGACGCATATCAAACCGTGATAGGTTACCGTATAGAGCTTGTAGTCCTTTGGAACAACGTCACATGTGTGACTTCTTAACACCTCAACATCGATGAGTTTGGTTCCGGCGCCTTTTAGCCTCTCTTCTAGCCAACTCAACCTCTCTTCTCGCTCAATAGCAGGCCGGACGATCTTTCCACGGCGCACCGCGTTCGCCTCGAGATAGAAGTAAAGCACAGCATCGCGCGGGTACTCAAGAATCAGCGCCTGCTGACGTACCCGCAAAGCGTAACCTGACTTGATAAGAGCGTTGACAGTTTCCTCAGAGATGGGCGTTTCGGTCTGTACCACGAGCCGCGCCGAACTCTCTCTCGCGCGCAGGAGCCAGAGCGCACGTCCAATAGAACTTTCCGTCAGCCGCTTCATCGTTTGATGTGCACTGTATCTGTCGAAAACGTCACGGCTCACGTTGGGATTGGATAGATTGAGATCGAATTCTGTCAGTATCACAACCGCCATAGCCTGTACCGTTTTACGCGCCGCGGACCGAAGCGCCGAGGTCCTATAGGTTGGTCGAAGACCAAATCACCGCCCGAAGTTACCTCAACTTCGACCTCAAATGCGTCCGTTCGTCGAGGTCCAACGAGTTCGTACTCTCTAAGCGAACTCTCGAGGTTCGTTTGTTGAAATCCGTCGCTGAGATAAATAGGTCTGTCTGCAACGTACCCACGTCGCCCGAGGTAAAGAGGGAAGCGTGGCATCTCAACCGTCTCGCGAATAGACTCGAGCGTCCACCGTGCACCCTCAAGTCCGACCAGAAAAACAGCATCCGCTAGGTAGTGCTTTACGGTTGACGAGCTGGCATGGACCTTCGTGCCGTCCGCCGAGATGATATTTTGGCCGGTGATGAATTCCGTCTCGAGGAGCCCTGCCCGGTCCACGCGTACGCCCATTCTTAAAGTGGCGAGGTCACTTATATCCTCATCTCGACGTCGTCCTAGTACTGCGGCTATGAGCCCGACGACACCGCTTTTAGTTGGAGTGAGGTTGGTTGTCCGCTCGGTGTAGGTGCGCCCGCCCCACGACTGCATTGGGCCAGATAGGACTAGGAGCAGCGTGTAAGCGATTGGGTTGTCCACGCCATCACCTCCTCTTTCGCGTTGTTATAAGACATTGGGTTAAGAACACTGTTTTCGGGTATGTCGATTAAGCTCGCAGTGGCGAGCGTCGCATAGCGAGCGGGCGCGAATGTGCTGTGGCTTCGTTCCCAGTGCTCATGGAAGCGTTTCACTGCCCGCTTTCTAATACCCCCACTGGACCTTACTGGCTCGTCGAACGCCTGCAATGCCGAATGCGAACATGCCCCCTCACCCGCTGCAAGCGTCACGAGGTAAGGAACCGCGTACGGTGCTGACGACGTATGCTTAGCTTTGGGAAACTGATAGACGACAAGGTCGATGAGTGTCTTAACGATCTGTTCGACACCCTCCTTGCCGTGGTTCGCGCAGAGTTGCGCCAAGTCGATAGAAGTGAATCCGTAGAAATTTGGCGAGCTGAAGTAGTTGGTGTTGGTGTGAGCAATGCCGTAGGGCGAGTTAGGGTCTTTACTCGCAATGTCATCGATTGAGGAGAAGAAGTTTTCCTCCAGAGGCGAAGCGCTGACGCATACTGCGCTAGCGACATCGAGACATAAGAAGATTTCGACATCCGGGAAGGCGGCGAGGTAACGGCCAAACACGTGAAGTTCGGTATTCGTCGGACCGAAAAGGGCGTTTGCTAGCTCCCATTCCAGCCTCTTTGTGACTTTCTCCTTGGTTAAGATGGTCTCTCGGTGGGTCGCTACGACCTCGGCGAGCCGGGCGAACGCTCCCTCAGCATATCTCACCTGGACCCTGCTCACTCCGTGTTCGTCGGCCTCTAGCTTGAGAAACGCGAGCGTCTTCCTGGCCAGAAGGTCGATCCGCACCCCGTTAGGCGGTTGTAACTCCTTGCGAGCTTTAAGCGCGCCTCTAAGCTCGCCGAGAAGCATCCGCGTGGACGGTGCGGAACTCTCCAGCGACTTTCTGAACGCTTGTCTGATCACGTGCCTCTGCGCCTCCGCACTTACGCGAGTGCGCCGAACCCCACCGTAGGTGCAGTGTTTGGGCAGTCTGTCTTTCCCATTATTGACAGAGCTTGGCCCCAACATCCTCAGAGTATGAATCTCGACTCTCATGCGTGCCTCCTCTGAAACGTACGCTTATAATCTGATTTCCATGCTTTTACGACTTGACCTGTTGGGCCATTCCAGCGCCTCAGGTCGTAGAGGAGATATACCCAGTCGGGCGGTTCTTTGAGGTCGCCTATAGTGCTACGTAAGATGCTGGAGAGAACCTCCCAGGTGTCGGCTGCTGAGAGATGCGCGAGCGGAATATCTAAGGCGTCCGTCGCGAGTCGCTCGGCGAGTGGCATGTCGCCGGAGCCGCCATTGTTCGCGTACAAGTGCGCGACGAGTGAAAAGGCGCGCAAGACTTCAGGGCCATCTCTCTCGTACAGAAAACGCCTAAATCGGTAAGTCGGGTAGCGCGGCGACTCGGGTAAAGTCTTAAACGCCCTGCGTTCGGGTTGGGACAATACAGTCAACCATCGAATGAAGCTTTCATCGCGTGAACTTGGCTCTCGTCGCTTTGCTGGTTGAGGTTTGGGCCATGCTAGAACATTGATATGCTGCTCAACCTCGGTCATAGTTGTCCTCACTTCCTCCTTCCACAACGCCTCGCTTCCTGATCTTAAATGCTGGGGTAATGTGTCGGCTAGGCGCGTCCTTAGAGTCCGGCTTGCGTCTTCGATTTGTTCTTCACGTATACCTAAGTACCGCAAACGCCTCTTCAAATCCTTGAGCGCTACCTCTAAAGAATCACAAACTCTGTTCGCGAACTCGCCTGTTGGGACTACCAGAGGAAGGGTAAACCTCTTCACTGTCACAGGCTTAGCTTTATCGGCGACCATGTAGGTGACGGCAACACGATAGTCGTTGGGGTTCTCAACGGCTTGCCTCGCCCGCGATGTTACGAGTGGAGTTACGCCACCAATGCGGTGGACTCTTTGCAGGTAAGCGAGGCTATCGTGGCACGCCTTCCAAGGTAGAGGTTTGCCCCGCTCAGTGAATGAGAGCATCGGGTCATTTAAGCGGTTAGGGCGAAGCCCGTGCGCGTGCCCGATTTTGAACGTGTAGCCATCTTGCTCGAAACGAAGCATCCGTGTGAGAGGCGTGTATGGGCTCAACACAACTTTGTTGTCGCGGGCGGCGAGAACAGACGCAATCGTGTTTATCTTCGTTCGCCATATGGGTTTAACCTCGCGTTCTCACCGCGGTGAATTTGCAAATATCGTGCTTGTAAGGTTAGGACCTAGAACGTGTGTCACAACGAGATTAAGGAGCGGCCCATTGACTGTGTAGCCATAGCCTCCCCTGCGTAAGGCGGTCGGCGCGAACGATTGAGCCTGCAGGTGGAGTCTCACCGCCTCGTCTTCCGTGAGGGGAGGGGGCCTGTCGACGCGACTATGGTCGTGGACGACCCGCGTGTCCATACTGTTCTTGGAAGGATGGAGCGTTATCCAGCTTGTATTGCACGTAAGGTCCCATATCTGGTAGAAGGGATGCGTAGGGTGAATGAAGTAGAGCGGATAGCGTGTGAGGTAGCGGCTTATCCTTTCGTAGCTGGGCGAGGCTTCGGTTACGCATCCCCCAGCGGCTCCTCTCACGACTTCCCCGAGCAGCCTGACGATAACGACCTCTTCCAATGGGTCTGCACAGGCAAGCTGTAGTTCGTCGCCTTTTGCGAAAGCTTCGCGTATACCGACGAGCCGCCAAGTGTCGCCGTCTAGCACAGGTATCCAGCCATCCTTACGGAGATCGAAAGTTACCATTTGCTCGCCACGGTTTCTAGGTGATCTGGAATGATTTTTGAGCAGTCCTGCTCCATTGCCAGAACACACGCACCCACAATGAGGTCGCGGACGTAGCCTATCGGTGCTCCGCGCTTCGGCTTCTCTTTAAATTCTTTAGGGGTCTTACTACTGTTCTGACTCATGAATTCGGCTAGGAAGATAATGCTTTCCCACAAATCTTCGAGCTTCGATGCCTCTGGCAAGGGCATATGCGATTCCATACCTCTAAGCCATAGCCTATACCCCCTAATCTCTCCTTTGATCTCCTCTAGCTCTTTTTCGGGCATCTTTTTCTTGGTCTCGTCCGACAATTTTCTTACCTGCCAGGTAGGTAGTTTAAACTCTTTGAACCTACTCTTCAGTTGATCCGAATTCCGCACGACGTCGCTCGAGCCCTCGACCCCTGCTGTAACAACAACTAACCCGAGGTCGTTGCTCCTCGCCTTGAGGTGATTGATCACTGGCTTGAACCGGCTTCCTTCGCCTGCATCCAAATCTTGCATTTCATCGACCGCCAGCACCCTCACGCCCATTGCGGGAACGAGTACCATAAGCTGTTTCCTAACCTCATCTTTGGTCGTTGCGGCTAGCATCAGGTTCAGTTCCTCCAGCAAACGCTTGTACAGGTCTTCGGGTCGGTCTCCACTCTCCGCCTGTAGGTACACGACGGGTCTCTGTTCGTATCCGCCCTTAAACTCGCCTCTTGGATAACGCTTCTGGAGCTCACGCAAGCATTCTGTTTTACCGTGGTGTGCTCTTCCGTATAGGTGCATATTTGGGTGCTTTTGGTACCGTTTCCGGCGAGCAAGAAGCATCCTATCTATTCGCTTAAAGAAGTCGTGAGCAGCAGGCCAGCCGACGAAGGGATGGTTCTCCACAAGTTCGATACGTTTCTCGAGAGGTGCATCCAGGTAGTGAGTTGCGAGAGCAGACCTACGCATCTCAGCCGTCCCTGTGGCTAATGTAGGGCATCTCGTCGCCGAGGTCGTCTTCTAGCTCGTATGCCCGAATATGGCGGGGGTGGGGAGTGTCGTCCTCAGTAGAAGTGAGTTCGGCGGGTGCTCGCTGCGTGGCTTCGACTGCCTCCTGTTCTACAAGCTCACGATACTTCTCAGCAATGCTTTCCATGCTAGGTTCAACACCTAGCTTATTCAAAGTTTTGACAACCCGTTTGCGATCCTTCCGTGTCATCTTGGGAAGACTTTCGTAGTTCGGTCTAAATTCGATATAGGCTGCGCTCTCCTCGTCCCAGACATGCATAACATCGGTATAGCCCGACGGGTCATAGCGTGCAACCACCTTTTTGCCGATAAGTCGTCTTTGCGCACCGCTCTTATAGATAGTGTAATCATCTCGAACGCCATCCTTTGATACTGTTCTCGTGATGAACGGCATACAGTCGAGTTTGAACTGCTGGTGTTCCTCTTTCGGAACCTGGTCGAGGCTACCTAAGCCTGCCCCGCCGGGAGGGTCTACAAGGAGCACATAAAACTTGTCGAGTGGAGACAACTCCTCGCCGGTCCGAGGAGTCATATTGAGATGATCGTAAGTGTATCCCTCTACCAAGCGCTTATACTCCTCAAAGGTGTACTCAGCTTTGCCTGATTTCCGCTTGCGACCGCTGCCGTCGCTATCGACCACAGCTCCCATAAACTCTTTCACGAATTCGCTGTCGTTATTGAACAGTGTCTCTACCGTGCCGCCATACCAGGATTTTCCCTTTGGACGGTATTTTAGTGTTAGATCATGCTTCTCATTCAGCGATTCTGTACTCAGGTTTTTCAGCGCTTTGCCGCTATCTGTGAACAGCTTGGTAGTGGCTCAACACGAACTGCTAAGCTAAGGGATGGTTACTCAGACAGTACAGTGTTATCACTGCGGCAGCGAGAACGTAAAGAAGAACGGCAAAGCCCCTAATGGCAAACAGCGCTACCACTGTAAGGAATGCAACCGAGCGAGTTTAGAGAACCCAAATTACGGCTACAGTAAAGAGAGAAAGGAAGAGATTCTTAAAGCTTATCAAGAGCGCTCTAGTATGCGCGGTGTCGCTAGAACGTTTGGGATATCACGTAACACACTGGACGCCTGGCTCAAAAAAAGCCAAGATAACGCCTCCCCTTAGCGATACACTCATAGCTCCTAAAGTACCTGGAGCTGTAGAGCTTGAACTCGACGAAATGTGGTCGTTTGTAAGCTGCAAAGCTAAAAAGCTCTGGATATGGCTGGCTCTTTGCAAACAGACCAGGCAAGTCGTTGCTTGCGTCATAGGAGGACGCGGTAGCGCTACGTGCAAGAAGCTTTGGGGCAACGTACCTAACGCCTACAAAAAAGGTCTCGTCTTCAGTGACTTTTGGGAAGCTTATCAAGCTGTTATCCCCGACGAGCAACATCAGGCTGTCGGCAAAGAAACTGGACTTACGGCTCACGTTGAACGTTTCAACAACACAATTCGTCAGCGCCTCGCCCGCTTTGTCAGAAAGACCTTGTCCTTCTCTAAAGCCCAGCACATGCACCTTATCTGCCTGATCTGCCTGCATATGTTCCTCGTTAGCTACAACCTGGAGGTTAAGGTTGGCAGTCTGAGGTGAGCCACTACCAACAGCTTTTCAAATAAACCGTTCGGAGGTTTGTTTTTAACGTGCGGGAGGTCCAAACCGAATACGACCATGATGATAAGCAACCCTGTTATACGCGAGCTAGGTTCTTCGCGCGTGACAAGTATCCACCGCAGACCGGTTAGAACCTCAACGACTGATGTAAGCCAGGGGCGACCCTCCTTATAGTCGTCATATACGACATAGGTATCTGCCTGAGTCGAATCCATCTCGAGTTCATCAAAGGGGTGTATCGGTTTGACATGGGGTGCGTCTTTGGAAGGATCGTAAGGCACCTTGCCGCGCTCCCGACTCACATACCGAAGTACTGTCGACTTGCTCGGAATTTTCTCTATGTACTTGTCGTCCTTGTCCGGCTTGTGCATCTCGTTCAATGCACGTTTGGCGATTTCCCTGTTGCTCCTAAACGCAGGTGCCCTTTTGACTTCGGCCTCAATAATATCTTTGACTCTCGTCTCGAAGCTGGAGTTTCCGAAGTCCGCACGCCGTTTCCGCTTGAGTTCTTCAGGACCTCTTCTTGCCTTCTCGAGTTGGCGGTAGACGGTGGACCTACTACAGCTGTTTTTTTTGGCTAAGCGCTCCTTGTCCTTTGCGGTTCGGTCTAAGGCTACTAGATCACCGTAAAGATTCTTTATGTTTTCAGGCAGCGCTTCGTATTCGCTTGGAACAGGTATTTTATGTCGACCAGGTGAACCGAGTTCCGAAGTCGGCGCGAGGCAAGTGATTCCATTTTCGCGCTTTAGAGATGTAAGCTTCTGTCTGTTATCTACTGTTACGATCTCCCAGTCATAGCCTGCGTAAGACACTTTGGTGCGCGCCAACAGTCTTAAACGGCTCATAGGACAGGTCTAGCCCAAGGATTTCCGGCGCGAGCCGGGAATAAGGGTGTCCGATTTGTTATGCCGCCCTCTAACTCCGCGCTGATCTGCTCACGCGCGAGTAACGTCCAGATAGTCGTAAGCAAGTTAAAGGGATCGACGGGGCTCAACTCCGCATCTAGAAAATCGTGAGCTGTGATGCCCGGCTCTAACGTGACAGTATCGAGAACGTATCTCACGTGTTCGTATTCGAGTTTGCGGCGCAGGAAGCGATGTAAAAGCGTGGCGGAGCGATGATAACGGTCTATGCGCTTCTCGGTAATTACACGAAAGCGCCAGCCACGCTCAGCGGCATACTTATATGCCGCCGCAAAGCGTTCCTCGTATTTTTCGTAGTTCTCACGTAAGTCGCCAGACCACTTAATCTCATAGAGGACAGTGGAGGAGTAGCTATATTCCTCCGGCAATTCGTATACGACGAGGAAATCGGGAGTGTAACGGCGAGTCTTTCCAGCGCCATCTTTGTACGTTATCTGACAAGGTTCCTCAACAACATTCCGAACATAAGAGTGCATACGGAGAGTTTCCACAAACCTCATGGCTGTAGGACCTTCCGTCCACACCGATCTGCCGCAACAGCGTATCAGCGCGGTGGTCGTCACCCAACTAGAATCAATTTTCCGAACTGGCTCCGCCAATGCCATCACCCCTGTGGCAGCCTTGCGTCAAAAAATCAGTCAACTAACTACAAACGAGGGAATCCAAGCACTATATCTAAAATCTTTGAACTCGACGGGCGAGGTCGTCCTCTCAAGCTCAATAAGCCGCTTATGGCCTTGATTCTGTTTGATCAGCACTACAATTCTCGCTCTATTGACAGGGTGTGTAGCCGTTGGAAAGTTAGCCGAACAACTCACTATCGTTACAGAAAAGCCTACTTTGATTGCGAATTTACCTGGGGCGTACTCTGGCGAGCGTTTCCTCAATCGGTTGCCAAGACTAAGAAAATAGGCAAGCAGCAGAATAAAGACTGGCGAGCTCTTTTTCTCAGACTGATGCTATATCGGCTCGCAAAACGAGACCCCACAGCAGATTTTTCGAACGCCCAAAACTTCAAAAACATCGACCATATAGTCACAATGAAAGAGAATGATGTTGTTAGACCGCTATGAGCTGAGTTAAACCATCAGGACGATCCAAGCATCCTTGCGGTGAAGGAGCACATGCTAGACCCCTTTGTATAATGTCAGTCCATGCGCTTTCAGCCACGCTTTAGCCCTAGCGTAGCGCGGCACCTGTACATGAACGATGTTCCAGAACCGAGGTGTGTGGTTTGGCTCTAAAAGATGCGTCAGCTCGTGCGCGACGACGTACCTAATAACAAACATCGGGGCTCGGATCAGCCGCCAGTTGAAGTTGAGGTTGTCATTAGGCGTACACGAGCCCCAGCGGTACTGCAAGTCAGAGATCATGATGCGGTTATAGGCTACCCCTAAATTCTCTGCGACCTCTCGCACTAGAGGCGTGATCTTCTCCGCCGCCCGCTCCTTGAACCACGCCTCCAAGAACACTTGCGCGTCCGGCTGAGACTGTCGCGATAGGCAAAAGCCGTTCTCGAAGCGCACGCCTGCAAAGTCGTCATCGACGATCTCCAGGCGGTAGTTGCGCCCCAAGTAGAGGATAGACTCGCCAGAAACGAACTCTTTAGGCTTCGCTTCGGCGAGGTTATACTTCTGCGGATGGCGTAGCTTTTCATAAATCCACAGCTTCTTCTGCTGCACCACGCGCTCGATCTGGTCCGCCGTGGCGCGGCGGGGGGCTCGCACCACGACTGAACGGTCACGCTCGACGGTGATGCCCACCGTCTTCCGGCGGTCAGAGTAGACGACGCTGTAGTTAAGTTTCATAGCGACCTACGCCGCGTAGAGGATGGCGTCGTGGTTGCGCTCCGCCACCTCCATGACCCGCGTGATGACCTCGTTACGCTTCTTGACCACATTAGGTAGTTTAGCGTTTTCAGGTGAGAGAAGGGTTTTCTGAAGTTCGCCCTTAAGCCTGTTGCGGGCGATCACGTTGTCCCAGAAGCCTGAGAGCTGCAATTCACGTTCCAAGATGAGTGTGATCTCCTGCGTGAGGGGTACGAGCGACGAGATGTTGTCGCTGTCTAGTGGCTGGTCATCGTAAATCTCCTTATGCAAAATGCGAAAGAGGGGCATCTGCTTCTTGCGGTGCAGACCATAGGTTGGCTCTTTCGCCGCGTTCTTCATGCGTTGCCGGAGCTTTTCCAATTCCTCGTAAATCTTCTGCCAGTTGTCCTTAAAAGTCTTGATGATCTCCTGGAGCGCTTCGGCAAACGAGGCGTAGAGTTCAGGGTCCTCGTCAAGGTGCGTGTCGATATGGTGCCGGATGCCGTGCTCGATCTCGGCGGCTTTGGTTTTGGTGCGCTTTTTCTTACCGACATGCTGTAAGAAATCGTCATCCATAATTGAAATGGGCGCGACCTTCTGCTCGATGTCCTGAGATTTGAGGTGGGCGTCAGTAATCTTGCGCAGCTTCTCGGGGATACCTTTCATGCTGAGGCGGCTGTCGCGCAGGTGCTGCATCGCCTTGACGTTGATCTCGGCGAATTGCAGATACTCCTCCAGGTAGTCGAGCGCCTCCTTGCGGGGGAGCACGAGGTTGAACGCCTTAGTGAACTTACGGAACGCCAAGATGTACTCGAAGCGCGTCTCCTCGTCGTAGAAGAGGTCATAGAAGGCGTCGTAGTCGTGCAGGTCGTGGACGCCCGACCGCTCCAGGAGTGCCCAGACCGCATCACGCGCCTGTCTGAGGTCTTCTAACTCCTGCGCTGGGTCGCTCAGCGACTCGAGAATCTCCTTCTGCTCGCGCTCATGATAGTCATCTAGGGCTCGTTTCAGGTGATGACCGACGCCCACATAATCCACCACAAAGCCCTTGTCCTTCCCATCCGGTCCGACGCGGTTCACGCGGGCGATAGCTTGTAGCAAGTTGTGCGCCACGCTGACCTTGTCCAGATACATGACCTGCTCGATGGGCGCGTCGAACCCAGTTAGTAGCATGTTGTTCACGACGAGAAAACCGACGTTACCCTCTACACCGTCCTCGTTTTCGCTGCCGAAGGCGAGCTTGAAGCCGGCGATGTCCTTCCTGTGCTCGTAGCGTCGGCGTGCTTCTTGAGATAAGGCTTGTCGTTATGACTGCCGCCAGAAATGACCACCGCGACCTCAAGTTGCTGTAACCTCTTCAGATCGACGTTGAGCGGGTTATTCTGCTCCAGTTCGGCGTGGACTCTTGAGAGGGCGTCTTTGAGCGCTAGCCCGTAGCGGTGCGCGGCTTCGCGAGAGGTCGCCACCACCTGCGCCTTAAAGCCGTTGGGAAACACATGCTCGGCGTAGTGCCTGACCATGTCGAGCGCTTTCGCGTTGATGACCTCTTGCGCCTCCAAGAAAGCGTCTTTGCCACCGTAGCCCAACACTTGCAGCCGCTCGCCCAAGTCGTACTCGCTGAACACATCCTCAAACAACTCGTTCGCTTTGCCTTGATCGTCCACTTCGGCGTTGTTGGTGCGTCCTTCGTAGACGATCTCGAGCGTCACCCCGTCCTCGATAGACTGCCGCATGGTGTACTTATCGATGTAGTCGCCGTACTTCTGCTCGGTTTTGTCGATGGGCGTGCCCGTAAAGCCGATCTCCGTGGCGTTGGGCAGTGCTCGGTTCAGATTCCCCGCCAGCAAGCTGTACTGCGAGCGGTGCGCCTCGTCCGTCAGCACGAGGATGTTCGTACTTGGGTTCATCTCTTCAAAGACGCTCGTCTTCAACTCCCGCTCCTGAAACTTATGGATCATCGCCATCACGAGGTCCGAGGAGTCGGTGGGCAACAGCGCCTTGAGCTTGTTGATGCTGTCCGCCACCTGCACCGTCTTGCCGATGGCTTTGGTCGTACTCGTGAGCTGGTCCTGAAGCTGCGTCCGGTCCGTGACGAAGACGACCTTCCAACTCTTGAGCGTGTCTTGCAGGTACATCTCCCGCACCAAAAAGACCATCGTGAGCGACTTGCCGGAGCCCTGCGTATGCCAGATGATGCCGCCGCGCTGTAGTTTGTTATTGCCATCTAAAAGCCGCCGCGCCGCCTTCTTGACCGCTCTAAACTGCTGGTAACGCCCCACGACCTTGATGCGCTTACCCTTATCATCCTCCACGAAGAGGGTGAAGACGCGGATGAGGTCCAAGAGGTTACGGCGGTCAAACATCCCCGCCACGAGACGCAACTGGTCGTTCGGGCTCGCCTGCCCCTCGCGGATGTCGTCAAGCTCGCGCGGGTAGGGGTCAGCCCAGCGGAAGTAGTGCTTGGCGCTGCGGCTGCTGATCGTGCCAAACTTCGCCTCGTTACGGCAAGTGGCGACTAAAAACTGGTTGTAGTAGAAGAGCGTCTTGTTGCCCTCGCTCCCCTCATCGCGCTGTTCGCTGTAGCGCAGCATCTGGTCAATCGCTTCGGGAATCGGGTCTTGCGCTTTGGGCGACTTGCACTCGATGACGGCGATAGGCAACCCGTTCAAAAAGCACACCACATCCGGGATGATGTGCTTCTCCGTGCCGAGGATACGCACCTTGAACTGACAGACCGCTAAGAAGTCGTTGTTCTCGATGTGGTCGAAGTCCACGTAGCGAGCCGTCGGGCTCTGGTCGCCCGTCTGGTGGTTCTTGTCCAGCGGCGTGCCGTCTAAGAGCAGGTCTAAAATATGCTGGTTGTTCTCGAAGAGGCTCCCCGTCGTGGGCGTGATGCGCCGCACCAACTCCGTAATCTGACTGCTCTCCAACCAAGGATTGATACGCAGCAGCGCCTCGCGCAGCCGAGGCTCCAGGATGACCTGCGTGAAGCTCTCCCGGTACGAGTCGGCGGGCTCCTGCTTCATCTCCAGGTCCAGCACCTCCCAGCCCAAGCCCCTGAGCTGCTCTAGCAGCGGCAACTCAACGCTCCGCCGCTCACTCTGACGCTTAGGCGTGACCTTCTTATCCGGCTTGATCATGAGGCGACAACCTCCGGTGTTTGAGACTCAGTTTGGTTAAGAAGCGCGTCAACGGAAACTTTACCTGTTAAGAGGTCTTGCATGAGACCACTTTTCAGATGATTAAGCTTACTTACGTACTCCTCTTCGCACTCAACTCGTTGCTGATTTTTGCGCAAAATACTTAGGATTTGAGATTGCTCGCTAATTCTAGGAAGAGCAATGAGTAAATTTCTGAAGTCTCTAAGCGTAACCTTTGGTCGCGTCACACCTCCTGTAATTGCTTTAACCTGATTCCGCACGGGTGTAAAATTTAGATACTGAGCAAGCCATTCAGCATTGGCTATCTCCAAGTTTGGACGAAGTCGAATTACATCAGCGGTAATGATGCCGGGAGGCATATTTAACGGGTAAACGCATGAGATACAGGGCGGTAATCCCATTTTTGTGGCGATTACATCACCCGGAAGTACGGAGTGTGCAGCGAGCTTCTCCGCTTTTTCTTGATCCAGGTATACTTCGCTTTTCCAAATGAAACCATCGCTTTTAATATCTCGAACAAAAACGACCGGAACTCCTTGGTCCCTATAGTCGCTAGCAAGTAAATCGCTACCGAATGGTCCAATTGAAGTTGAGCCCTGGCTTTTGCTAGCAGTATCAGCTATAGATGCCATATCCCACTCCACCGGAATCCTCCCCAGCGGCGAGTCCTTAAACTCGTGCGTCTCCTCGGAGCGGATGCGCCCCTCTTTGTCAACGCCTTTCGTCAGCAAGTCCTGCATGAGCCCGGTGCGGACACGCTGGTACTTGGCGATAAGCGCCTCGGTTTGAGTGATGGCGGTGTCTATATTTGTTAATACATCAGCTATCTCTTTTTGCTCTTGTTTTGAACCAGGCACTTCCACAAACTCATCCATGTACTGATTGAGCTTAAAGTTAATTATCCCAGTTGTTTGCTGCTGGTATTTAAGTACGAGACCTGTCTGGTAAAGGAAATACAAGAGGTAGAAAATAAACCTGTTGTCGAAACCTTGTTTGATCTTGGCAACTTCTATAAAGTTGGAACACGTGCCTCCAAACTCTTGATCGCAGAAAACAACTCTACCTGCGGGCTGGTTTGGGCTACCTCCTGATTTTTCAATGAGCACGTCTCCTTGATTTACTTCACGCACACTCAGGCTTTTGGGACTAACACTTCTGTACACGATGTCGCTCAAATCTAGCCTGCCATCGTTCCTAAAGTTAGTCGAACGAACTACGGGCACAGAGCTATTCGTAGAAGGAGTTCCGCCCCAATCTCCTGGAATTGTGTACTCGAATAACTGCCCTATCTTTTGCCTTTTCCAACCTCTCACGCTACCGCCTCGGTATAATTTAGCTGTTTCATGATTACCTGAAGCTGAGTCATTGTGTCCTCTCGATCAGCCTCTAATTCATAGGCTGAAGTAGAGTATTTCTCATTCAGGTTGTTGAAACTACTGAGTAGAATGCGCCTTTCTTGATCCATATAGCGTTCAAGCGTGCTTCTAACAAGGTCGTGGTGTTTTTGCAGAATGAGATTCTTCGCTTCCTCCTCCGTAAGCACCCCCCCAACCTGCCCAAACAACCCTTCCGCCCGCTCCCTCTGCCCCTCAAGCGCCTTCACATCTTTACCCAGCTTATTCACCTCACTCTTCCGCGCTTTCTCCTCTTTCGCATCACCGCCCGGCTTCGCCTCCCACGCCTCGACCTCTTTTTGCACCTGCCTGAGCCGAGCATTCAGGTCCGCCGTGACCTCTTCTACCCCGTAGCGCTTCAGCAGCAGCTTCTCAGCGAGCTGCACCTCACGCTCTTTGATCTTGGCTTTGGTCTTCTTGATCGCGCCTTCTGCATCCTTAATCGCCCCAAGCTGCGCCTCGTAACCTGCTAACTCATCTTCCGCCCCGGAAAGCAGCGGACCGCCGTCCTCTTTGAGGGACTTGATCTCGCTGGTCAGGTGGTTCTTGACCACGGCGGGTGTGACCTTCTCGTCTTCCTCGGGCTCGTATTCTACCTCTTGCACCGCCTCGTCGAGCTGCGCCTCTTGGTCACTGAGCGTGTTAGCGAGGATGTCGAGCGCGTCCTGGTCGGCTTGAAAAAAGGCGCGTATCAGGTATTCGTCCGGGATGAGGGTATGGTGCCAACCGTTCGCTACGATAGTTTTGAGGTCGTACTTGATGGCGTCCCACCAGTTGGCGAAGACGCCGCCCGCCTGGAAGTCGTCGAGCACGCGCTCTTCTTGTAGCGTCGCCTTGAGTGAGGCGAGCAGGTCGGCGCGAACGTCGGGGAGCTTAGCTTGTGGGTAGTCCGCGCCGTTCGGCGGGGCGAGGCGGGCGAAGGTGTCGCGGGCTTTTACCCACCAACCTTCGAGCCGCTCGATCATGCGGCGGTAGGTCGCCCTGACGTTCTGGTCCTCTTCGATGATGCGCTTGAGGTCGTCACGGCTCCCGATCTCGTCCCGAAAGTCGTAATACTCGGCGTCGCGCTCCTGGAAGACGAGCAGGGGCATAATGTCGAATTTGTCGAGCTGTTTCTGCTGCGCTTGCACCTCTTGTTTAGGTACGCCGCCGACCAGGTGCGCCCGCACGTCCTCGGGTTCGGGGGGCGGGGTGTTGTCCACGTAGCGGCAGATGTTGAGGTTGTAGTCGTTGTCTCTGATCTCTTCTATGTCTACCAGGCGCGAGTATTTGGGCGCTTCGTGCTTGTGGGTGTAGACCCAGTCGATCTTCTCGATGTCCTCGGGGCGCAGCTTGTTCTGCTTCTTGCCCTCGGCGTACTCTGCGTCGGCGTTGATGAAGAGCACCTTGTTGCGCAAGCCGTCGGGCTTGTTCTTGTTGATGACGAGAATGCAGGCAGGGATGCCCGTGCCGTAGAAGAGCGAGGGGGGTAGGCTGATAATCGCCTCGACGATGCCCGCTTTGACGAACCCCTCGCGAATCTGCTTCTCTTTGCCGCCCCGAAAGAGCACGCCGTGCGGCATGACCGTCGCCATGACGCCGGTGTCCTTGAGGCTGGCGATCATGTGCTGGACGAACATGAGGTCGGCTTTCTTGCCCGTCTCCGGCGCGAAGCCGTAGGGGAAGCAGTTGGTGAAGTCCATGTTGGCGCGGGTGTAGTTTTGGGAGAAGGGTGGGTTGGCTAGAACGCGGTCGAACTGCCGCAGACGCCCGTCCCTAACGTGTAGGGGTTCCTCTAACGTGTCGCCGTACTCGATGCTCGCGGAGGCGAGGTTGTGCAAAATCATGTTCATCACGCTGATCGCCCAGGTCGCCGGGTTGGATTCTTGCCCGAAGAGGTTCAGCTTGATAGGGTCTTCCCCCTGCTCCTCGACGTACTGCGCCGACTGGATGAGCATTCCTCCCGAGCCAATGGTCGGATCGTACACGGACATATCTTGTTTGGGCTTGACGAGTTGCACCATAAGGCGAACCACTTCGGCAGGCGTGTAGAACTCGCCGCCCTTTTTACCAGCGCTGTCAGCGAAGAACTTGATGAGGTACTCGTAGGCTGCGCCCAAGAGGTCGGGGAACTCGAAGTTGCCGTTAGTGAGAACGATGGTATTGAAGTGGTTGATGAGGTCTTTGAGCCGTCCGTCTGACACGAGACGCTTGCCGCCACTCGCCGCGTTGAAGTTGATCTTGTCTTTGAGAACACCCTCAAACGTGTCGTTAGCCTCTTCAAGGGCAGAAACGGCGACGTTCAACTGCTCACCGATATTGTGCTGAAAATCTCTGATCCTATTCCAGCGAGCCTCTTCTGGAACAAAGAACGCCTCGCCGTAGGTTGTCTTCTCCGTCAGCAGTTCGTCCACTAGCTCTTCGGAAAGATGGCTGTAAACTTGCCTCATCTCTTCCTGCTTGGCAGCGAACTGGTCGGGATGCGCTTCAAGAAGAGCATCCCGAAGATGTACTCTTTGAAGTCGTTGGCGTCCATCTTGCCGCGCAGGATGTCGGCGGCTTGGAGGAGGAAGGTCTCGAGTTGGGCGAGCGTGAGTTTATCGCGTTGGGTCGTCATATCGAGGTCTAGGTGCGTCCTTTCGGCGGCTGAAATTATGTGCTTTCAGCTTAACCTCGCGCCCGCAAGATGAAGCGCTGAGAATTGATGACTCAGCGCCATAAATGCGGAGCCAAAGTACCGCTAAAATATTCTTAAAAGCGGTGAATATCGTAATCTTGGGTAGGTTGAAGGTGCAGGAACAGTGACGCCGAAGAATACCGCGACTTCCAACATCTTCTAGGCGTAGGTAGCAAAAGCCCGCCAACTTCTAGTACACCACCAAGGTGATGATAAAGCTGTTTGAAAACATGGGTTTGCATTCTTGTAGAGCTTTCCTCTGCTTTCTTAGACTTAGACCTTTAGCCGCTTGTACAATCTTTTCAAGGGTTGGAATCTTGCTCACACACTATCTCAGCCCTCTTCTCTTCTTCCGAAGCCTTTCCCAAATCGGCGTAGTTACCCTTGTAACGTCATGCATTTTGAGGGGTGCTAATGCGTCTCTGAGGTGGATTAAAATTCATCCTCGCTGACGATTCGCAACATCTCCCAGACATCCATCTCGAGCCCGTGCGCGTACTTGTAGAGCGACTCGAGGGTGACGTTCAGAGTAGCGTTCTCAATCTTACCGACATGGGAGCGATGAAGCCCTGCGTTGAAAGCAAATTCGTCTTGGTTCAACCCTTTCTGCTTACGCAGCCTCATGAGGTGTTTGCCGACACGCTTCCTATAGGCGAACGCAGCACGTGAAAGCTCCTCACTATCGGGTCTGAACACATTATCATCATTCGTTCTCAGTTCGTCACATGCGACTCATTGTAAGGGTCTCATACTAATGAGAATTATGCTAGGGTATGACTCGTAAGAAATTTTCTTGTCGTGCACCACGTACTGCAGAAGAGGGGTCAATTGTGTTATTCGGCGTTTCTAGTAGTTGCTCGTATAGGGAGAGGCGTGAAAAAACTTGGGCGGATCGTTGTACTGTTTCAAAACTTGCCCTACTAAGTTTCATATGTTTGTTGGCAGTGTCGCCTATCACTTATGCCCAACTCGAGCTAACCACCCGCTTGACCCCGTGGCCGCCTGAGGGCTGGCCCTCGGGCGCTGAGGGAGAGGTGCACGCCGTCGCCGTAGCGGACGTCACCTCGGAGGACTATAGCGAGGAGAACCTCACGACCGTGTTCAGCTTCCCGGTGAGCGAGATAGGCGAAGTGACCTACCGCTTGCTCGAAGAGCTACCGAGGGGCGCCAGGCGCTTCTACCAGGAGGCGAGTTTGGACGACTTCCAACTCTGCCCCGAGGTCGCCCCCTCCCTATCACCACCGGGTGCCCAGATGGTTCTGCTCAAACTCGCCCTCTATGCCGATGGGCAGTTCTGGGGCATCGTAGACCTCACCGCCGAGCAGGGCGGGCTCTTCGACTACGAGTTGCGCACCTTACTCGGGCTTCTCTACGCACTTGAGCCCTTCCGGGTCGCAGGCAGCGGCTACTGTTCGGGCGAGGGGTCGCAGGTGACGACCGACCTGGACTTACAAGCGGGGCTCAATCTGCTCGAGGTCTCGGGCGCAGCCAGTTTAGCGGGTGGAGAGATGCTCCTCACGACGACCGAGACGTTGGACCTGCCGCAGACACCTATAGGCATCGGGGTCAGTGGTGGGGCACCCTAACGCGGCACATTAAGGGGGAGGAGCTTGTGTCAACTCAGCTTCAGAGTCATCTGAGTATCCACGCCGCTTCGGGGCGCATGAAGGATGCGGTTGCCGAGCGTCTGAGCACGCTCGACTTCGACGTGCCGGTGAGCTTAGTACTCGATGACCGCCCCGGCTACGCCCTAAAGGTATTGAGCGCACTTGGGCTACCTCTGCCCGTGCTCCTCGTGACTGCCAACCGCTCCATCCACTACTTGTTAGATTTACTCGATCTGAAGCCGCAGGGGTTGTTGGTCACCTCGAGCCTGCCACCAGCTCGAGCCCTAGCCTTCTACCTCTCCCGCGTTGCTATCGGCGAGCATTTCTACGAAGGACCACCACCGGCCAAGAGCCCGCTCACTCCGAGAGAACGCGAGGTGCTGCGCCGCACGGTGTACGGGGAGAGCGTCGAGATGTTAGCCGAATCCTTAGGTATCATCCCCTATACGGCAGGTGAGCACCTCAGGCATGCCCGCGAGAAGCTCGGGGTAGAGAGAAACACCGAACTCGTCCTCGCCTACTTCGCCGGGGACGCGGCGCAGCTCGCGGTATGAGCGAAGCGACTCGCAACAGAAATAGAGCTAGTGCCCGTGAGTACCGACTAGACGAACTTGAGCGCGAACAAGACCGGCTCGCCAAGCAGCTCTACCGCATGGCTCTGCGCCACGAGGACGTGCGGCAGGAGCTGAAAGATATCAGGAAGGAAACAAAAGAGCACTTCGATAACTTAGGTGACCTCCTGCACAGCCGCTTCTTCTGGCTGATACTTGCCCTCCTCGGCGGGTTTTGCATCTTAGGCATCTTGTTCGTGGACTTCAGGATGGACCTAGCGCAGCTATTAGGTACGTGAACACACTTCGTTGGAAAAGGAGATAAAGATGAACCGCTCGAGCCGTAGAACCTATGCAAAACCCACCGTTGTCGTTTTGAGGTACAGCGTCTTGCTGAGCTTGCTCCTACTGAGCTTACTCGTCGCTTGTGGCGAAACGACCACCACGCCTGAGAACCCTTCCGGTCCTATCGAGGTTCCGCCAGGTGAACCTACGGGTAGTTTGCAATTCACGGTAGAAGGTCTACCGAACGGCGCAGACGCGAGCGTCCTCGTTGCAGGTCCTCAAGACTACAGCACTACCATAACAGGCAGTCAAACCTTACAAGACCTCAGGACCGGCTCCTACACCCTCGAGGTCGAGAGCGTCGAGTATAGAGACGCCACCTATAGCGGCGCGTTCGAGGGGAATAATCAGAGCGAGACGACCGTAGACGTCACCGAGGACGAAACGACCACAGTCGAGGTGACCTACACCTCGGTCGGGTCGGTCGAAGAGGGAAGTATTGCGCCGGGTACAGCCAGAGAAGGGCTCGTCGCCGAGAACGCCTTCGACGACTACACCTTCGTAGGACAAGTCAACGTCCCCCTGACCTTCGACTTCACCGGGACAGGGGAGGAAAACCAGGGTAACTACCGCATCCTTATCTTCGACACCGACGACTTGGAAGAACCGCTCTACAGCAGCAGCGTCTTGGGCACCTTCGGGCGAGCCCCCTTGATCGGCTTTTCCCCACCTGAGGACGGAGGCTATGTCCTGCGCATCCGGGGTGAGAACAACGTGGTGGACTACCGGGTCAGGGCGCAGTACCTGAGCGGACCGCCCGAGGAGAGACAGACGCCCACGGTCATCGACTACGGCGACACGGCGACGGGAGCCGTAACAACAGGCTCCTATGACGTATACCGCTTCACGGGCTCTTTTAACGAACCTATCCTCTTGAGCTTCAGCTACGACAACGAAGACAACCGCTACAACGGCACCTACCGGGTCGAGTTCTACCGGGTAGGACAGGAAGAGCCGATAGAGACCTCCCCCTTATACGGTACCTTCGGTGCGCTCCCCGAGATCGACTTCACGCCGCAGGGGGACGGGGATTATCTCATCCGGGTAGTGGGAGCGGGCACTCAGGGGACGAGCTTAGTGAGGTACAGCTTCGAGTTGGAGAGGCTGGAGTAGCGTACACCGTTAAATAGTGTTTGAACCGAAGGGGCTGCCCTAGAGAGTTTTGTGCAGCAAACGCGCGCATCTCTCGCACAAGACCCCGGCGTGCCCATCCCTTTCATTGCTGAGTTGAATAGGCTCATCGTCGCTTCTTCGGAGAGACAAAGCTTAGAAAAGGCATATTATGATCCTTTCCATTTGACAACGTAGTAGATCATCGTCTACTCTATAAACTATAAAACCAATGCAAGTTTTTTAGTTTACAAGGAGAGGAACGATGAAAAATCAGAAGAAGCTGGACTACCCTGACGTTCTCATTGTCGGCGCAGGACCCACTGGACTTACAACGGCAATCGAACTTGCCCGGCGCGACGTGAACTTCCGTATCGTGGACAAAAAACCGAGGGCGCAACACTCCAACGCGCTTGTCATGCACGCCCGCACCTTAGAAACGCTCGACCTCATGGGCGTCGCGGAGCGTTTCGTTAAAGAGGGCTACGAAGCTCCCGGTATCGACTTAGGCTCCGACTCCGAGAAACCGATTCGCGCCGAGATGCACCGCCTGGATAGCCGCTTCCCCTTTATCTTGGTTATTCCTCAAAACGAGAGCGAACGGCTTTTAGAGGAGCACTTAGAAGAGCGAGGCGACGGGGTGGTAGCGAGGCTCGAGCATCCCAACGCTCAGGAAGAAACGGTCTCGGCACATTACCTCGTCGGCACCGACGGGGCGCACAGCACCGTGCGCCGCGCCGCCGACATCCCTTTTGAGGGCGAGCCGTACGACTACGTCTTTTTCACCGCTGAAGCCAAGGTGGACGGCGGGCTGCCTAAGGGCGGCATCTCGCAGTACTCCTCGGAGCGCGGGCTCGCCTTTATCGTGCCCTTCAAGGACGACTACTTCCGCTTCGTGACTGCCGATTGGAAGTATCAAGACGAGTCGGCAAAGGAGCCCTTGGCGCAAGAGACGATGCAGGAATCAGTGAACGCGCTGATTCCGACGCAGCCGACCCTCTTAGAACCCCGCTGGCTCTCGCGCTGGGGTTCAGGCATTCGCCAAGCGAACCGCTACCGCCGGGGCAACGTCTTTCTAGCAGGTGACGCCGCGCACGTGCATAGTCCAGCGGGCGGGCAGGGGATGAACACAGGGATTCAAGACGCCTTTAATCTGGGCTGGAAGCTTGCCTATGTCGTGAACGGGCAGGCTCCCGCGTCACTCCTGGATACCTACGAGCAAGAACGTCACCCTATTGGCAAACGCGCCGTAGAGACGAGCGACAAAATTTTGCGGAGCCTCATCATCCGCAACAACACCCTGCGGAATGCGAGGGAACTCCTGGTCAAAACCCTCGTTCCCCGTCTGCCGGTACAAAAAGCGCTCTCTGAAGGGCTTTCGGGCGTCAGTATCAGCTACAAGGACGCTGCCAGAGCGCGCGGCGAACTCAAGCAGGACTTACGCGATATTCCCCATCCCGGTGCGCTCCGAGCGGGCGACCGCGTGCCGGACCTCGCCCTCGCTGCGCCGCATGGCTGGGCTGGTGCTGACGAAGAGAACCGCGTACGGCTTTTCGACCTCTTGAGACCTGGCTACACGCTCTTCATCTTTATCGGTACGGAGAGAGCGGGCGATGATCTCACGGGGTATCTCGCGGAGATAGGACGCAAGGTGCAAGCCGAAGCGGAGGAAGCCGTTAGAGTGTTCGGCATCCTTGGGCAAGGCACGCCTAAAGCGGGAGACGTACCGATACTCGCCGATTACACGCGCCTGTTTAGAGACAAGCTTGGGGCGAGAGACGGTAGTGCGCTTCTGGTTAGACCAGACGGTTACTTAGCGTTCCACCGCAAAGGGTATCAGAGAGGACTCGGAGAGGTGCAGAAACGCTGGGTGCAGCGCCGGACTGACGTGGCGTCCTCGAGGATTAACTCGTCTACGAATGCTTAAAAGTAAGACCCGAGTCAAAAAGACAAAGATAAGGAGCAGATTCATGACGTGGACACTAAGAATTTTACAAACACTATTAGGACTGATGTTTCTAGGCTCGGGCGGCTCCAAGCTTGCGGGAGCGAACGACATGGTCGATGACTTCGACCGTTTCCGCTACCCGCAGTGGTTTCGCGTGGTGACAGGCGCGGTTGAGGTGGGGGGTGCGCTTGGACTCCTCTTAGGTTTTGTTCGTCCTGCTCTGACACCGCTTGCAAGCGTCTTACTTAGCGCGACCATGACGGGGGCAGTCGCCACGCACGCGAAAATCAACGACCCCGCGAACAAGGTGATGACGCCCGCCGTTCTGCTCGCGCTCTTGGCGTTCGTTGGCATTGCGCATAAGCGCGAACTCGCGACCGGCTCAGAGCGAAAGCGCGCGTCGCGGTCGTAAACTCACTTTTGTTAGACTTGGATACGATGACGATTGAAACCACGAGCTACGCAGCAAAAGCGCCTCAGGCCGACACCGCGCAGCGCATCTCAACGTTGGCGCTGCGGCGCTTTCTCACCGAGGGCTATAGTAACGTCCCGATGGACGCGCTGAGCCGCGAGCTTCGCATCAGTAAAAAGACGCTCTACGAGCACTTCAGCAGTAAAGAGGCGCTTTTCCAACACGCGCTAGAGCAGTATCTGGAAAGCTTTCAGGCAGACATCGAGCAGACTGTTCAGGGCGAGGGAGCATTCCACAGCAAGTTAGAGAGGTTCTTGCAGAACGTGCACGTGCGTCTGGGGTGGCTCGAAGCGTCGGCTTTAGAGGACGTCAGCCGCAACGCGCCGCGGGTGTGGAACTACCTCGTGACGTTCCGGCGAGACACGGTGGGGCGTACACTTAACCTGCTTCTGGAAGAGGGCAAGCAAGAAGGCGTACTGCGCCCGGACCTGTCGTCACCTTTAGTCGTCGAACTGTTACTCGCGGCGCTCGAGGCGCTCACACGCCCTGAGCTGCTCCAGGCTCACGAGAAAAGTGCCCCGGAGATGGCGGCGTTCACAGTGCGCACAGTGATCGACGGCTGTGCGAAGTGAAGGCTGATGAGCCGCCGCACCGTTGCGGCGGCGCTACGCTACGGCTTCGACACTCAAGTGGTTATTTAGTGCTGTGCGTGAGTTGCGCGCTACTCACGCACAGCGAAACTGCATCAAGAGCTAACTCCAGGTCGAAGACCTCGCCTGACAGTCGTCTGAACCTCACGCTGTAGAGTCTAATAATTTCAGCTCGAGGGGTGAATGATGGAGCAGTTCGACCGGCGGACGTTTCTGAAGCGGATGGGCGTGACGAGTTTAGCGTTGGCAACGCCCTATATCCTCACAGCGTGTAGCGAGTTAGAAAGCGTACCTGCCTTTAGTGGCGAAGATGAGGACGTCGCGGACGAGTTCGCGACGCTCCAAAAAGACCGTGATCCGAAAGAAGTCTTTAGCCTGTCGGTAGCTTCGGGCGACCCCACGCCCTCAGGCGTGATGCTCTGGACGCGCATCGACCCAGCGGCCTATAAGAAGAACAAGAAGCTCGCCTTCGAGGTGGCGCGCGACCCGGACTTTAGAAATGTCGTGGCGAGAGGTCGCGTCAAGGGCAGTGACATCAGGCCGGAGAACGACTACACAGTTAAGTTGGACCTAGACGGCAAGCTGCCTCCCAATACGCGCCTCTACTACCGCTTCGCCTACCGGAAGACGGGCAGCCAAGTCGGACGTTGTCGCACAGCTCCGGCAAGAGGTGAGGAGACCGAACGCCTCAAGTTGGGCGTCATCACTTGTCAGGACTACACCAATGGGTATTACGGGGCCTTGGCGCAGCTCGCCCAAGATGACGTGGACTTCGTCGTCCACCTAGGCGATTTCATCTACGAGACTTCGGGCGACCCGCGCTTTCAGCGTCAACCCTTCGAAGACCGCACCTTTTCCTTGCCAAGTGGCGGCGAAGCGGCGCTGAACTTAGAGGACTACCGTTTCATCTACAAACTCTACCGAAGCGACGGCTTTTTGCAAAAGCTCTTAGAGCAGCACACCCTCATCGCTATCTGGGACGACCACGAGACCGCCAACGACTGCTACTGGGACTACGCGGACGGCTGCGTAGGCGTGCCTGACCACCCGTATGGTGATGCATCTAGGGAGGTGCGCAACGGCCTCGCTTTCGACGCGCGGCGGGCGTGGGCAGAATATATGCCAGCGAGAGTCACTCTGCAAGAAAACGCCGACGACCCGCGCCAGTTTTTAGACATTCGCCGCCAGCTCGCCTTCGGTAACCTCGTGGACCTCTTCATGACCGACGAACGCTCCTACCGCGATCCACCCCCTTGCGGCACCGGCGATGTAGGCGAGCGCTACTTCACGCTGGGCTGTCCCGAGCAGGATGACCCGGAGCGCAGCATGTTAGGGCCGCAGCAGCGCGATAGACTCCTTAGCGGCATCGAAAATTCCGAGGCGACCTGGAAGGTGTGGGGCAACGAGGTCTTTCAGGGACCTCTCAAAGTCGGGCTAGGCGACGGGACCGCGCTCTACCTCAACCTGGACGCTTGGGACGGCTACGAAGCCGAACGCGAGCGGATCATGCGAGAGCTGAAAGAGGCTAACGTGAAGAACCTAGTCGTGCTGACGGGCGACCTGCACACCTACATCGCCTCGTACCTCAAGGTGGACTACGATAGAGACCCCTTCAACATTGACCCGCGCAACCTTGTCGGTGTGGAATTCATGACGCCAGCAGTCACGTCCGCGAACTTTGCTGAACTCATTGGGGTAGGTGGGGGCAGAGGTTCGCTCGGCGAGTCGTTCGGAACGCAGAGCTTGAGCCCGCAAGAGGTCGAGCAGTTGGAGCAGCAAGGGTTAGAAACCCTCGTGCGCATAACCAACCCGCACATCCAGTTCTTCAACTCCGAGGACTGGGGCTACGCCACTGTGGAGTTCACAGCCTCTTACTGCGAATACACCGCCTACAAAGTGGACAAGTCAAAACCTGAAGGCGACGATAAAGAGCTAGTCAAGCGGCTGCGTGTACCGGTGAACCGCGTACGCATTGAGGAGACCTCGGCAGCGGTGGGCGCGCCGCTCGTTGCGTCTGCTTAGAGTAATTGAACGAAGGCTCACTGCAGGATAGCCGCTACTACTGAGCGCTGTCATCTACAGTGTAGGGATGAGCGACAGGGGTAACTCTCCCTTCCTCTTAGTCGGGATTAGCCCTTGTGCGACGAATGCGCACGTCTGTCGCAGAAGCGTCGCCTAAAGCAACCGTTTCCAATGCCAAAGACGCCCTTCAGGGCGACGCTGCCCGTGGTATACTCGCCATATGACCGTCAAGACACCGATGCTCAGCCCGGCCGAGCTAGAACGCCGCCGTGAGGTTGCTCGCTCTGCTGCCGCCCACCTACGCCTGGAGGGGCTGACCCCTTCTGACGCGGCACAGGTGCTGAAAGCGAAGTGGGTCAGCGGAGAGATAGACAAAAAGACCTGGCTCGCCGAACTCAGAGCCTTGCATAATCGGAGTGAGTGACCCCTACCTTCAGCCGAACGGCACCCTCAAGAACAACCTAGGCGTCACCGATCCGCAAGTGCTCAGCCAGCTCGAAGCGGACTTTACCGACTACCGGCTCGCAACGGTCGAGGAAGACGGTCCCCAAGGTCCTTTCACCTACGCGCGCTTCAAGGCGACGCATCACTACCTCTTCCAAGATATCTATTCCTGGGCCGGCGAGCCGCGCATCACCGAACTCTACAAAGCCGCTCAGATAGGCGGGCCGCTGCACCAGTTCACGCCCGTCGCTGAACTCGAGGATGAAGCCGAGCGCATCTTCACCTCTCTATCGGAGGTTGACGAGTACCGAGGCTTAGACCGCCCAACCTTCTCTGTACGAGCCGCCAACCTCCTCAGCGACATCAACCAACTCCACCCCTTTAGAGAGGGAAACGGGCGCACCCAGCGGGTATTCGTCGAAGCGCTGGCGAAAGCGGAGGGTCACACCCTCACCTTCGACGTTGTGAGCCGCGAGCGGATGATTCTAGCGAGCATCGAAGCCTCGCGAGGGCAGCGCGACATGATGCGGCGGCTCGTGAACGAGATCAGCGACCCTGAGCGTGTCGCTCCGATGCGAGAGGCGATCTCCTTTCTCGAGTCCGAGTCCTTCAACTGGAACGAGCGCTACCTCGCCACGACCGAGCCGGGGCGACTCTACGAAGGCACCTTCGTAGGACAGGGCGGCGAACACTTCATGATGCATGTCGGGGAGAAGCTTCTCGTGGGCAAGGTGAGTGACCTCAACACGGTGCCTGAGAGCGGGGCGGCAGTTCGGTTTCGGTCTAGCAGTTAGAGCGTTGTATAGAGCAAAAAACTCTGAGCTTTTTGCAACGAACGCGCGCGTTCGTTGCAAAAAAGCAGGGCTCAAACGTCTTGTCTGACCTCGCAAGGAGCTAGCTACACCGAAGTTTTCGCCTTACGCTGCGCCTTAGTCTGGTACATTGCCTCGTCCGCGCGCTGCAGGAGGTCGTCTACCGTAAGCCCCTGCTTTGGATACGAGGCTGCGCCTAAGCTGCCGCTACAGATGAACGTATGCTCGCTGACTACGAAGGGCTGTTCGAGGGTGTGGCCGAAGCGCGCTGCGACCGAGTTGATGTCAACGCCGGAGACACCACGCAGCAGTACCACGAACTCGTCGCCGCCAAAACGAGCTAAGAGGTCACCCTCGCGCAGCAGCCCCTGTAGCCGCCCACTCACATGTTGCAGAAGCTGATCGCCGCAAGTGTGGCCAAAGCGGTCGTTGATCCCTTTGAAGCCGTCCAGGTCGAGGTAGAGCAGGGAGAAGGGGAGCATCTCACGCTCAGCTTCCTTGAGTACCTGCTGAGCCTGCGCATAGAAATGGTGGCGGTTCGCCGCCCCCGTAAGTTGATCGAAGCTGGCGAGATGGTTGACCTGCGCTTCCTGCTGCCTGCGCTCGGTGATGTCCACGTGCAGTACCACCGCGCCGCGCCCCTCACTTAAAGGCGTCACCTTCATTAGGAACCAGCGCTTCCCCTGGGGCGTTTCGCAAGGGTACTCGAGGCTGAATTCGGACGCTTGACCGCTCAATACCCCGCGTATTCCTTCGTAGCTCCGTAAGGCGTCTTGATCACCTGTGTCGACCGCTAAGCGGCAGACATCGAGGTAATTAACCCCGGTAAAGCGGGTGTTTTGCGCCTCCAGGCCGCCGACCTGACGCCACGCCCGGTTGACCATCACGATCTTGCCGCTCCGCTCTAGCACCGCGACCTGCTCATTCAGCGAGTCGAGCACGCCCTGGAGCGAGCGGTCGTCTAAGCTGAAGGAGAGGTCGATGTCGAGCCCTTCCGGTACAAGCTGTGATGTCGAGTGGTGTTTGTCGAAGGTGAGGACGACCTGCGGCTGCTCGGGCGGACTGGCTGGCTTGGCGAAGAAGAAACCTTGAAAAAGGTCCACGCCCCGCTCCCGTAACCAGAGAAACTCCTCCTCCCGCTCGACTCCCTCGCCGAGAGTTCGCACGCCTAGCTCGCGCGACATCTCGATAAGCTTGCTCAGCACCTTCTGTTTGTAGGGCTCCTGGTCAATAAAGCGGATCAGCTCCCGGTCGAACTTGACGAAGTCCGGTCTGAGCTGAGTGAGGAGGTTGATCGAGCTGTAGCCCGCGCCGAAGTCGTCTATGGCAATGCGAAAGCCCTGTTCGCGGTAGAAGCGGACAATGTTGAGAAGGTGTGCCGGGTCGCCTACGGCGTCGCTTTCGACCACCTCGAAGACGATCCGGTCCGCTGAGATGTGCGCCTCTTCGATCGCTTTGATGGTCGTCTTGAGGCAGAAGGCGGGGTCGTAGATCGAGGTCGGGTTGAAGTTGATAAAGATAGGTGTGGCGACCCCGTGCCGCTGAGCGTCGCGGATGGCAGTCAGCCGGGCAGCGCGGTCGAGGTGGAAGAGTAACCCGGCGCTCCGCGCGGCCCCGAAGATTAGGCTTGGTGGGACGACCTGTCCCTGTGCGTCGTGACCGCGCAGCAGGCATTCGTAAGCAAAAGCGCGGCTTGGCTCTGCCGCCGATACAATCGGTTGGAAGTCGGCGTAGAAGGCGTCCTCGTGGAGCATGTCGATGAGCCAGCCCGAGCGGACCTTGGCGAGAAGCGCTGTTAGAGGTTGAACTTGTGACAGCTTGTCGAGGCTGGGCGTTTCTCCTTCGGCTAGCAGCAAGGCTTGGCAGCTCTCGCGCTCGGCGGCGCTAAGACTACCCTCGAGCAGGTTAGCCAACTCACCTAGCGAGCCCGGCGGCACGGTGACGCTGAGGCCGTCCTGACTCACCTCGGTGACTGTGTAGCGCTCTGTTAGGGCGCGCCGCAGCTTCTGCCGCGTATGACCGAGTGGGTGAGCGAGGCGCAAGACGTTGCCCCCGTCTTCCAGTTTGTGAATCGTGCGGCAGTGCGAACAGGACATGACGCTACCCCTTCCCTAAAGGCGCACCGTTGCGCCCAGGTCCCATCAGTGTAGAAGCGTCCCTCTCACAGCATTCTTACACGCAGGAGAAGAGGCTGAGGTTGTGGCAAGACCGATTGGACCACTATGCGTGTGACGCGCGCAACTGTTGCAGAAGGACTTATGCAGCTTGAGTAAGCAAAAGGGCGCTAGTGGTCCTTGAACCGCTAATCCGGTGCCCTTGCTCGCCATTCAGCCAAGCGTGTTGTAGCTCCATCACCGTATCAAGTTCTCAGTGAACATCTCTCCGCGTAGGGACATCGCAAATAGGGGTAGTTCCCTGCTTGGAAAAAATTAACGGTAAGCGAATAAGTTGAGTCCTGAATAAGCTTTGCTGCACTAAGCGTAGCTGCCCTGTCTTTGCTCTTCGGACGGTTTGAGTGTCTAGTTCACAAGTAGAACGTTCCCGACACAACTGATCAAAACGAACCGAATGCTGTAAACGGGGCAGCTTGCCTTAGCGTAAGAAATTTTCTGATTGAGGGAACTGTCCCGAACTGGCACAGGCGCGTCACGTATACTCAGCTTAGTGAGCAACCATGTCTAAGACCCCCTCGAGCCGTGAGTACGTCGTCGGTGTGATGACGATAGACGTGGAGGGCAAGCACTCGGAGCGTTTCGAGAGGCTGGCGAACGAGGCGGTGACGGCGTTTGACAAGGCGCTTGGCACCGAACTAGGGCTGCGTGTTGACCTACTCCGTTTCGACGGACCGCACCTCACCCCGACCGCCGGAGCCTACGCGCCGCTCGACTTTCTGCGCCTCGGCGTGAGCGAAAAACTCGAGCGTAACGCCGACTTTCTCCTCATCGTCACTGAAGTCGACCTCGCCGCCACCACACTTTCTTACACCCTCGCCCTGCCGAGTCAGCTGACCAACATCGGCGTCATCTCGACGAAGCGGCTCGAGCCCGCTTTTTGGGGGGAAGAAGCGGACGAGGCGCTCACCGTGCAGCGCCTAAATCACCTCCTGCTGCATACGCTCGGTCATCTTCTCAACTTGCCGCACTCGGACGAGGCGCACAACGCGATGTACGATTTTGAAAGCGTAGACGATTTGGGCGCGATGGCGACGCTGACGCCCGAACAGCGGAACCACGTGCGCCTAGCCCTGCCACGTGAAGCGCACGAGCGCACGAGCCAGGGCAACCGCTGGGGTTTCGTGCTGCGCACGCTTCGGAGCGACTGGCGTAGTATCGCTTACGCTGTAGCTAGGGCGAACCCGCTGCGTTTGGCGACGCGCCTGCCCACCCTGATTACCGCAGCGCTGTCGGTTATCATCGTCGTGTTTTTCAGCCCGGAGATGTGGGACGTAGCGAGCACCGTCGAGCTGTATCAGCTCTTCTTGTTTGCGGGTGTGTCCGTAGCGGTGGGAACGTTTGCGCTCTACCGCGCCTTCGCTTTCGGCGTACCCCGGCGCAGGGGCCGACGTTTAGCCGAGTCGAGCGTCGTCACCGGGGCGGCTATCCTGCTCAGCCTTACGCTGACGGTGCTGTTTATCTTTGCCGCCTTCGCCGCGCTCGTCTACACGGGCGTCGCTACGATTTTTCCGCGTCAACTTATGGAGACGTGGCCGACCGTAGACCCGGCGGTGCGAACGCTCGACCATATCAAGCTGAGCCTGTTCGTCGCCGCGTTCGGCACCCTGGCAGGTTCGCTTGGCGGTCAGGCGGACAGCCGCGGTCTCGTGCGCGATGTACTTTTTATAGACGAAGAAACCTGACGTTAACGAAAACGGCGTGAATTGGGGAGAATTGAAGGGTAGCACCGTCTATCTTCTAACAAATTTGCTGGTTGAACGCAGCAGTCTTACCGTGATGCTCTCCGATGTGACGCTACTTGCACCGTGTGAACTTGAAAACATCGTCTATGTGAGCAAAAACTACGCCAAGTACGTAGCTGAAGGCGGAGCACCTGCTCGAGTCAGGCCGGTTGCTCAGCAGCGCGGACCATATTTACGGCGACCAGATAGCTGAAGTCTTGTGCGAGAGACGCGCGCGTTCGTCGCAGAAGCGCTGAATCTGCTTCCACTTGTCTGTCAGCGTGTCTACAGTGTTCCCTTACGCCCCTCTGACATAGGCTTGCTAGGGTCACTTCAGCTACCGGTAGCTAGACTGACACTCAATGACGCAGTGAGGAGAGGGTTTATGCTACCTATCAAAGAACTGTTATTCGCCAGCTTATTAGCGCTCACGGTTGGGCAGGCACAAGAGACCGGAGGCGCTGAAACGGGCGGTGCCCAGGCATCAGGGCAGAGCGTTTCGGGTGTCGTCTATCACGACCTCGACGAGAACCGGCAGCGCGACGAAGGCGAACCGGGGGTCGCAGGCGTGTCAGTCTCGAACGGGCTCGAGGTGGTGCAAACAGACGATAGCGGTCGCTATGAGCTGCCCGCTCGTGACGAGATAATCATGTTCGTCACCAAACCCGCTGGCTACATGGTCCCGGTGAACGAGGTGATGCTGCCGCAGTTCTACTACATCCACCAGCCTAACGGCACGCCCGAAGACTTAGACCTCGACTTTGACGGCATCGAGCCGACAGGTCCGCTGCCCGACTCGGTGGACTTTCCGCTGCAAGCGTCCGAGGTGGATGAGCCGTTTGAGGCGCTCGCCTTCGCTGACCCACAACCCCGCGACGACACCGAACTCGACTACATCCGCGACGACGTGATTACGGAGATCGTCGGTACGGACGCCGCCTTCGGCATCACCGTCGGCGACATCATGTACGACGATCTGTCCCTGTTCGAGCGCTACAATCAGATCGTCGCGACGATTGGCGTCCCCTTCTGGAACGTGCCGGGCAACCACGACCTGAACTTTCAGTCGCCGGACGACGCCTACTCGCTAGAGACCTATAAGCGCGTCTACGGCCCGCCCTACTACTCGTTCGATTACGGGCAGGCGCACTTTGTGGTATTGGACAACGTCGAGTACTTCGGGGTGGAGGACGGCGAATCAGGCGGCTACCGCGGGTATATCGGCGAAGCGCAGCTCTCTTGGCTCGAGAACGACCTGCGCTTCGTCCCGGAGGACAAGCTCATCGTCTTAGCCATGCACATCCCCCTGATCGACCAAGGGCGCGAAGACAGCGCCGGCATCAACACCGCCGACCGCGAGGCACTCTTCGAGGTCTTGGCGGGGCGCGAGCGGGTGCTCTCCATCTCGGGCCACGTCCACGCTAAGACCGAGCACAGTTACTTCGGCGAAGCAGACGGCTTTCAAGCGCCCAACCCGCTGCATCACATCACCCTGACGACCCTCTCGGGTATCTGGTGGGGCGGACCCGAAGACGAGCGCGGCATCCCCATCACCACCACTCGTGACGGGCTGCCTAACGGTCATCACGTCCTCTCCTTTGAGGGTAACGCCTACCGCGAGCGGCTCAAAGGGGCGGGCGAAGCCGCCGACTATCAGATGAACATCAGCGTCGCCCAGGCGCAGCAGGACGGCAACACCCTCGACCCCGCGCAGTGGTCCGGACCGCAAGTCGTCGCCAACGTCTTTAACGGCAGCGAGCTTTCCAGCGTCCGCTATCAGATCGACGGGGGCGAGATGCGGACGATGGAGCGCACCCTGCGCGGCGCCCCCTACATCAGCGAGCTGCAGGAGCGTTTCCCCGAGGAGATGCCCGGTCCTATCGACTCGTCGCACATCTGGACCGCACCCCTGCCGGACGACCTAGCGCCCGGCGTGCACCAGGTCCGCGTAGAGACGACCGACCAGTACGCTCAGACCTTCCGGGCGACGCGCGTCTTCGAGGTCGCCGGGGAGTAGGGACAAACAGAGGCGTTCTGTCTGAATCAGGTGAACAGGAGCGGTCTGCTATGAACCGCTCCTGTTCGCTCGGACTGAACATTTGTATAGAGGGGCACAGGAACGGAACCTATCTTTTTGTGCGACGAACGCGCGCGTCTGCTGCACAATAGGTTTGTGTGTTGAAGAAGGGTTGAGGGGAAGGTCGAATAACGATGTAATACGGCTTTCGGGTAACTCCCCTAGGGATTACCCCAAGCGTAGCGAGTAGAAAGAACTACGGATTTCAATGAGTGCGTTCGGACTTCGGTGAAACCCACTGCTCGTCACTTTGTGGTGTTATGTTGATAGGGCACATAAGAAGCTCAGCTGAGCGCTAGTTCGGCTACAAAGATACCTGTGGTTGTACTTAGCCACATGATGGTATACTCTGGGCATCCAAGGTTTGAAGACAAGCATAGTTCTTGCCGAGCGGAGAAGGTCCAATGGGTAGAGAAGTTTTCCGTTTCCACATCGTCAGACCACCAGACGAGAATTTTTTAGAGAAGTTGGGTGTTCTCCTCAACCCTGAGGATAGAGAAACTCCTTCTATGAGAGAACTTAGAGAGGCGAAAACACGCGAAGAGGCGGAACGAGCTGCCACGCGCAACAAAGCTTCAGATGAGTATCTAGACCCTGAGGACGTGCCCGACAATTACAAAACGTTAGCCGAGTGGCAAAAGCAAAATTCCCACGCACCTCAGGAGCAGGTAGCTAAGGAGGCAAGCATCATCCTCGAGCGCGACCCGCAAGAGGTTGTGGCTAGCGAGGCCTTCCAGTCTCTCCTCGCTAGGGGAGCAGCTAGCGAAGCCAGCGATTTAATACTAGGTGAACAAGGTTCATCGAAGCAGGCCGTAAAGTATCTACTTGCCGTCAGTAAAGCAGCTGGCAAGCGTCCCGTCCTCCCCCTCAATCTTAAGTTTGCGCCAGGTCCACAGAGCAACACAATGTCTGAGCCTGAGACTTTTGAAATAGATTCGCCGGTCCCGAGCTTGGTTCAGCTTCAGGCATTGAAGCGGCGTCTGATAAGCTTAAGTCCGTCCAGCCCAACACTCACACTTCAGCAGCAAAGATTCATGCAAGATGTAAGTCTCCCTCAAGATGACACGACCGGAGATAGTCCCGGCAGAGCAGAACCTCCGCAGACTGTAGTTATCAGTGACGTCCCCCTCAAGGAGACTGAGGTCAGCCAACTAAAATCTCTTCAGCTCAGCGCTGACACATCCATTTCAGAGGCAGTGAATGAACTCGATAGGCAAATGCTGCTTAATGCCGAGGTCTCAGTAGCTCCCGCGAGTGCACCTGTGGTCCGGAGTGGGATGATTGTGATGAGTGCGACCGCATCCGCTAGTGGACCGCAAGCGCTCACTGAATTCAAGGGGGGCTACGTTCAAGGGTTTAAGGTCTCTGACCTCGAGGTAGCGGAGCGTGACCTAAAGAGATACGAAGCAGGAGAGATTGCTCACATCGAGAACGCCCTTAAGGGCGAGCGCCGGGTGAGGGAGCATATTAGAAATACGCTACGCGAGGACGTCACCTTTGTGGAGACAAGCATCCTTGAGGCTACAGAGGAGGAACTCCAGACAGAAGAGAGATTTGGTTTAACGAGAGAAGCGCGTGACGTGCAGCGCTCAGAGGTCGAGAAGCGTGCCGGCCTAAAGCTGGATGCGAGCTACGGACCCTCGGTAAACGTAGAGACCTACGCTGACTTTTCCTTAACCACGTTTAGTGAGTCTGTCAGCACGACCGCTAGTGAATACGCGAAAACGGTGTCCAGCTTGGCAACTGCCCGGATACAGCGTACCTTTAGGGAGCAGCGCCTTACCCGCCGAGTGGAGTCGGTCGAGGAGACAAACTCTCACGAGATTGACAACCGGAACGCTAACGGTCACACCGTTGGAATCTACCGCTATGTCGATAAGGTTTACAGCGTCCAGGTTCGTAACTATGGTGTTAGGCTAATGCTCGAGTTTGTCCTTCCTGAGCCAGGAGCTAATCTCCTCAGGATTGCCAGCCAACCCGTCGGTCAGGTGCTGGTTCTGGACAAGCCGGAGCCGCCGAGGGTGAATGGTAAACCTCTCGAACTATCCGATATCGATCCGATTAACGATCTGTGGCGCGTCGTCGCGGCCCGGTACGGTGCCGCGGTCGAACCGCTTCCCGAGAAAAAGGTAGTCTCCCTGACGCTTAAGTTCGACGAGGAGCCTAACCTCGAGAGAGACGAGGTGAGCCGCCGCGTCGACTCGAATACGGACGCGATCCGGAGCGTTCAGGTCGCTTGGGATGAGGGCATACTCAAGGTTCCGGATGGTTACGAGGCGCTTAGAGTCTGGGGCACCTCCCTAGGTTTCAACACGACCATAGCTGTATCTTTCGACAAGCATAGAGCTGAGAAAGTTGGGGCAGAGCAGCATGTGAAAGTTTATGGTTCAGATTACGTCCGCACTGGTCAAATGCTGGGTGGCTTCAAAGTGCGGGCCGGAATGGGTCGGGCTGTTGACCTTATAGAGCGCTACGGTGCAGGCGGTGACCTGTATGTTTCAGCTATTTCGTTAGAGACAGAAGAACACAATTATCTCTCCTCGGTAGGTTTAGTCGCCGCCGCTCATGGTCCCCTGGTCATCGAGGCTCTCTGCACACCTACAAAGGAGACCTGGAACACCTGGCGTTACGAGGTATATACCGCCATCATGGAGGCGTACAGACAGCGGCAGGCAGCCTACCTAGAAGCGCTGGCTGCCGAAGAGGTGGCGCAAGGGACGAGCATCGACGGGCGCAACCCTACTACTAATCGAGAAGTTGAGAGGGACGAGATCAAGCGGGGCGTGGTCACCTTATTACGCGGTAGCAAGCCCGACACGGGCTCACTTGCCCAGGATGGCTTTAGCCCCGACGTCGTGAAGGCCGCTGCACACGGACCCCTCATCAGGTTTTTCGAGACGGCTTTTGAGTGGGAGCACATGGTCTTCGAGCTAGCACCCTACTTCTGGGCGAACCTGGATCGTTGGGACCAACTTCTCAAAGCCGACGATCCTGACCCAGAACATAGAAGGTTTCTTCAAGCGGGCTCAGCACACGTCACCCTCCCGGTCAGACCTGGGCACGAGTTCTACGCCGCTGCTGCTGTCAGCCTGCTACAGATGACTGGAGGCTCACTTAAGCCTGAGCTATTTACGTCCGAACCACCTAACGTCATCCTTCGCGAGTTGTTGATCGCATCCTTGGAGGCTTCTGTCCTCAGAAAGCAGAGGCAAACCGAAGGTCCCGTCGATGTAGGAAAGCCCTTCGAGGTGACCGTACCAACGAACCTAGTTATCTTGCAGGAGGGCTCGGACCTAAACGAGGCTAAGACGTGAGCCTGCAAAGCAGCCGCGGGCTTCCCAAAAAGCGCCGAGGAGGACATCGTCTGAAGGATATCGCTAATATCGCCTTCGGTGGTGGCGGCGCAAAAGGCGTTGCCCACGTAGGGGCGCTCGCTGGACTGGAGAAAGCGGGTGTGCTTATTTACGGAGACTATAGCTACCGTGAGGGTCACCTTCTCAAACGCCTTAGTAGACTCGTACCGGGGACAATCGGACTCTCGGGCACAAGCATCGGTTCGCTCATTGCCGCGCTCACCGCATCGGGTTACACTTCAGCAGAATTGAAGGCTAAGCTGCTCGACAGCAACGCAATGCTCAAAGCTGTAGTGAACTTCCAAAGTGCTGCTAGCGCGGGTATACCTACATTGGATCAGAACTTCGCCTACGATCACAAGCCTGCTAAGCGGGAGGGCGCGATATGGGGTGTTAAAAAATCAGCGCCTCTGACTGTCGATACCCGTAGGCAATACATACGGAAAGGAGGCTGGGTTTTTTTTGGCACACGAGGCAAAGTGGTAGCTAGGAACGTTGGCTTCTTCGCCCTTAGGTATGCTGTGGAGTCGGAAATACATGATGTGTTAGCTGAACTCTTCCGTGAGAGCTCGCGGCGCGCGCCAAGGGGCGGTGCGAACGGACTATCTACCTTAGATAAGAACAGGTTGCAAAAACTTGCAGGTGACGATATACCTGAAACAGTTTATAGATACCTCGGTTTCTTTAAGGGGCAGTCTCTAGTACAACTCGTGAGTCAGCTCATCTATTCAAAGCTGAGGCCTAGTGAGCGTGAGCTGATTCATGAGGACAACCGTGTGTATTTCGGAGTAAAACGGATTGAGGACTTATCAGAAGCCCAGCGAATGAGGGTGTCGTTCGCCCGCCATAAAGAGTGCTTTGGCATCGACCTGAGACTCACCGGGGCCAACCTCGAGACACAAATGAGCCACGTGTTTAGCGCCCGCACTACTCCTACGATGGCAGTAGCGGACGCCGTACGCATCTCGGCGAGCTTCCCACTCCTATTTAGACCAACTCTTATATCCTTCGAGAAAGCCAAAAAGATGTCTGAGGCAGAGTCTTGGGCGCTGAGCCCCGAAGAGCTTACGGGCATATGGATCGATGGCGGCATATACAATAACGTACCTTGGGACGTGTTCGAAACTGGCTTAACTCTTGGCTTAGCGCTGGGTGCGACGCCTGAGGAGAAGCGTAGTCCCGCCTGGCAAACTGTCCATGACCCGTTCTCTTACCCACCTTTTGAAGAGGATGAAGAGGACCGCCTCAACGCACTACTAGAAACCTATGCGCACAGCAAACTCCTGGACGATACGTCGCGACTCAACAATAGTTACGGTAACGTTAAGTATAGTCGGATTCGCTTAGACGCAACTTCCATTGATACACTCGATATAGCGGGGTATCACAACCTCCCGCTCCGAGAGCGAACGGCTTTGCTGAATCGCAACCAGGATATTGTTTCGTCACACCTAAAAAAATTTACCTCTGTCGCCCAGCGGTAAAGTGCAGGCCACAGTTCCTAGCAGGTCTATATATCGACGGGAACGACCTCGGCTACCAATTCTGTAGCTAGAGGGTGTTTTGGAATAGACTCACCTCTTTCTCCAGGGCGCGTGATTAGTTTTAGCGAGACGCTTAGTCATGAGGTCACAGCTTGCCAGGTAGATGAACGCCTCGCTTGATGAGGGAAGGGTTTCATAGTCTTTGCTGAGACGGCGGTAGTTTCCGAGCCATGCAAAAGTCCTCTCGACAACCCAACGTCTCGCTTGTAGCCCAAAGTGTTTGCTGTTGCGACGCGCTACAATCTCAAGTACCACGCCGAAACACAAGAGGATGCGCTTAACGAAGGCAATACCCTTGTAACCCCTATCAAGCCACAGATGGTGAAGCCTCGGCAGCGCGTACCTACTTTTCTGAAGCAGACGTGATAGCCCCTTGCGTTCAGGCATATTCGCTTTCGTCACCAACACGCTTAGCACCAGCCCAAGCGTATCTACAAGTAGATGCCTTTTTCTACCGTTGATACTTTTTGCACCGTCGTAGCCGTTGGTGTGCAAGCTACCTGCTTTAACTGATTGACTATCCGCGCAACCAGCACTTGGCTCTTGGTTGCGTCCTAACGTCTTACGCAGCTTGCGTCTAAGATGCTTGTTCAGTTTGCGCCACAACCCTGCTTTGCGACCGAAGGAAGTGCCCGTGGTGCGCCACTTTGCAAAGTGATAGTACACACTCTGCCACGGGGGGAAAATCCCCTGGCAAATCTCGCCAGGTGCAGCCGTTTCTCAAAACGTAGCGTACTGCGTCAATCAGCCGCCTGAGCTTATAGCTTGTTCTACGTCCTCGTTTTGGCTCAGGCATCAGTTTCGCTAAGTAGGGCTCGAGCAACCGCCACTCTTTCTCTTTCATGTCCGTTGTATACTGCTTTCGCTGTACCATTCACCCCCTACCTAAACATAGGTGGGGGGATTTCTCAAACACCCTCTAGAAAAGTCTTTCTTATAATCTGTGAGGGAGAAGAGACAGAGCCAAACTATTTCAACTCACTTGCGCGAGACCTACGTGTTAATGCGCAGGTAGAAGTATCGGGCGTAGGCAACGATCCTAAAACTCTGCTTCGCAAGGCTGAAGGGTATAAAAAGCGTGGGAGCTATGATGAGGTCTGGTGTATTTTCGATAAAGACTAGATAGACGATCAAAGCTTCAACAACGTCATTAAACAGCTTGGTGAGAAATCGGGAATGGATGCGGGATGGTCCAATAGTTGTTTCGAGCTTTGGTTTGTGCTGCATTTCAACTATCACGTATCCGCGTCAGCCCCTAAAGATTACGTGAAGGTTCTCAACTCTACAATTCCAGATTTTAACAAGAGGAGAGGACACTACGAAGTTTTGAGAAAACTCACATCCACGGCTATCAGCAATGCGGAGAAGTTACTGAACAACTCGACTGGAAAGACACCGGCTCAATGTAATCCAGCAACCACAATTTTTCGCTTAGTTCAGCGTCTACAGGCTTATTCCGACGAGCTTTACAAAAGAAAAGACCGAGGATGAGCAAGTACGGTCTAATGATAAAAAAAGAGGTGTAAAAACTTTTCTACACCTCTTCGAGTCCGACATTTTTACGCTGTTTCGGCTGCAACCTCCGCCTTCTTCAAGCTGATCACAACAGATGTCCCCTCAACCTCTTCTTGCTCACTGTGAAGCGCATCCTCCACAGGTGAAAACTCCAAGCTCTCCGCTAAAACCTCATTTTGAACGGTCTCTCGGTGCGTCTCCAAAGCTGCTTGCACCTCGCCGGAGGTCCCTAACCCCAGCACAATCTTGTCGGACACCTCCAACCCCGCATTCTTCCGCGCATTTTGCACGAGCCGAATCACATCGCGCATCAAACCCTCTTGCTCCAGCTCGGGCGTGAGCTGCGTGTTTAGCGCCGCTAAGTAACCGCGCTCCTCTAAAGCCGCGTACCCTTCGGGGCTTTTCGCGTCGATCAGAAACGCTTCGGGCTCAAAGGTGTGCTCTTCGCCGCCGAGTTCTAGCACGGTTTCTTTTCCTTCGCGGATGTTGCGAGCGATCTCTTTGCCGTCCACCTCTGCGAGCTTGCGTTTCATCTCCGGGACGAGCTTGCCCAGGCGTTTGCCGATTAAGGGCAAGTTGGGTTTGACGTTGTAATCCACAAAGTCAGCGGTAACGTCTAAGTAGGTCGCCTTTTTGACGTTGAGTTCTTCCAGGAGTTGAGGCTCGAGTCGCTTCAATCCCTGCAACTCCTCGCTGCTCCGCACGCGCACCAAGACCTCGGGAAGAGGTTGGCGCGTCTTCATCCCCGAGGCGGCTCGCGCTCCCCGCCCGAGTTCGACGACGCGGATGAGCGCGTTCATATCGCGCAACAGCTCGGTGTCGATTAAAGAGGTGTCGAAGGTGGGCCAGCTTGCCAGGTGGACGGATTCGGGTTCGTTCGGAAAAACGGAAAGGACTAAGTTTTGGTACAGATGTTCGCTCGTAAAAGGAGCCATCGGAGCCATCAGTTTTGCCACCGTTACGAGGGCTTCGTGGAGCGTTTTATAAGCGGCGAGCTTGTCCGTGTCGCTCTCGGACTTCCAGAAGCGGCGGCGGTTTCTGCGCACGTACCAGTTCGAGAGGTCATCCACTACGAAATTGCGGACCGCGCGGCTCGAGCTAGTCGGGTCATATCCCTCCAAGTTCTCCGTAACCTCTTGCGCCAGTGCGTTGACTTTAGACACGAGCCAGCGGTCGATTTCTGCCCTTTCACCAACCGGAACCTCTTGCGTCAAGTTGGGCTTGTCCAGATTCGCGTATAAGACGAAAAAGCTGTACGTGTTCCACAAGGTCATGAAGAAGTCGCGCAGGGTCTCGTCTACTAAGTTCTGCGAGAACCGCTTCTGGTTGCCGGGCGGCGAGGCGGCGTACAAGTACCACCTCAGCGCGTCGGCTCCTTGCTCCTCCAGCACCTTCCAAGGGTCAACAGCGTTGCCGCGAGATTTGGACATCTTGTTGCCCTTTTCGTCGGTGATATGACCTAAAACGATGCAGTTCTTAAAAGCGGAGGTGTCTTGCTCGATGTGCGCAAGCGTACCGGGCTGCCGTTCCCCGTTACCCGAGTCGGTCAAGAGGGTGGCGATGGCGTGGAGGCTATAGAACCACCCTCTTGTCTGGTCAACCGCCTCGCAGATGTAGTCCGCGGGGAAGTTCGGCGCGAGTTTGTCCTCGTTCTCAAAGGGGTAGTGCCACTGCGCGTAGGGCATTGCGCCAGACTCGAACCAGACGTCTACGGTGTAGGGAAGACGCTTAAACGTCTTCCCATCTTTTTGGAAGGTGATGTCGTCAACATAAGGGCGGTGGAGTTCTAAATCCGAAAAATCTTGCCCGGTCAGTTCGGAGAGTTCCGCGACGCTTCCCACGCAGTGCTGCTCTTGTCCGTCCTCAGAGACCCAAATCGGCAGCGGCGCGCCCCAATACCGCTCTCTGGACAAGGCCCAATCGACGTTGTTCTCCAACCACCGCCCGAAGCGTCCCCCTTTAATGTGTTCGGGGTACCAGTTGATGTCCTGGTTGTTCGCTAAGAGCTTGTCTTTCACCGCCGTTGTGCGCACGTACCACGAGCTTTTCGCGTAGAAGAGCAGCGCGGTGTCGCAGCGCCAGCAGAAGGGGTAGGTGTGCTTGAGGCGTCCGGCGCGGTACATGAGCCCGTTTTCCAGTAAATCCCTCGAGATGTGCTTGTCCGCTTTTTTGAAGAACTGTCCGGTGTAGGGTCCGTCGGCGCTACTATCCTCGAGCTTCACCTCTGGATACATCTCACCCGAGAGGTCAACGGAGAAGAGCGTGGGTAGCCCGTAGGTCTTGCCGAGTTCCAAATCGCCGTAAGCGGGCGCTAAGTGGACGACGCCCGTACCGTCGTCCAAGCTCACCATCTCGTCGGCGATGACGCGGAAGCCTTTGGCGGTGTCCTCACCTGCCGGAACGCGCCCTTGCAGGATGGGATTGTAAGTCAGCCCGACAAGCGTGTCACCCGAAAAGGTCTTGAGGAGCGTAGCGTGTTCGCCGAAGACGTGTTCCTCCAACTCCGTAGCGATGATGTAGAGGTCGCGCTCTTCGCGGACCTCTTTGCCATCATGCGTGCGCGGCGCGTCGTAAAGCCCGTACTGCGCGTCGGCTTTCACGGCTAACCCTGTGTTCGCCGCGAGCGTCCAGGGCGTCGTGGTCCAAGCTAAAACGTAGACCTCTCTCGAGTCGTCCTCCAAAATGCCAAGCTCCAAGAGCCTATCCTTATGCGCCGGGAACTTGGGATAGACCGAGGGGTCATCCACGTCATCCTTGTAGCCCTGCGAAACCTCATGGTCCGCCAGTGAGGTGTTACAGCGCGGGCAGTGCATCGTCACCTTGTAGTCTTCGAATAGAAGCCCACGCTCCCACAGTGACTTCATCACCCACCAGCACGACTCGATATACGAGTTTTCGTACGTAACGTACGGGTCTTGCAAGTCGAGCCAAAAGCCGATGCGCTCGGTCATGGCGTTCCACTCTTGGATGTACTCGAACGCCGATTCTTTGGCGAGTTTGTTGAATTCGCCGATGCCAAAGTTTTCGATGTCTTTTTTACCGCTGAAGCCGAGCTTCTTTTCGATTTCCAACTCGACAGGTAAACCGTGCGTGTCCCAGCCGCCTTTGCGCCCGACTCTATAGCCCTGCATCGTCTTGAAGCGGGGGAAGAGGTCTTTGAAGGCTCTCGAGATGACATGGTGCACGCCCGGCTTGCCGTTCGCGGTGGGCGGACCTTCATAAAAGATGTAGTCGCCTTTATCAGAAGGTTTGTCCACCGACTTGCGAAAGATATCCTGCTCGCGCCAGAACTGGCTGACCTCTTGCTCGAGCTTAGGAAAATTTGCGCTACTAACATTTTTGAACATACGCACCTCAGTGAAAAGGAGAAACTTGGAGATGAAAACTAGTTTTCCACCTCTTACCTCTTTTGTCTTTGGAGCAAGAAAAAAGCGCCCCACGCCGCTAAGCATTGGGACGCCTAAAGTATAGATAAGCGTGATACCACCCAACTTTACCAAGATTTCGCAATCTTGACCTCGGTGACTTCTCGCATGTGCGGGCGAAAAGTCTTCCGCTATGACGTGCGGAGCACGGCGCTACTTACTTGGTAGCGATTAGCGGTTGGCTTTTCTTGGCTAAGACCTAATTGCTAAGGGCTAACGGCTACTTTTAGGTACGCAGCTCGAGGAGGATATTCGCCGACGCTTCGCCGCTGGGCTCTCACCGTCCCCAACTCGCTGCTCGCTCAGACTGCCGGTTACTCGTTCCCGTCATCGCTTTTTACAGGCTCCGCTAAAGATGCCTCTATAAACTCTATAAAGAATTGTGTCGTCAGAACGCTTTACATCGTGCGGAAACCTGCATATACTAGAGCGTAGCAGCCTCTTTACACGGCGTCAATACGCTGCGCTGCATACCCGCTGACAATCCCTAAATAACTTGGTATTTTCTTTGTGACGTGTTAAGGTGAAGCATCCGAGTTTAAGGTTTTGCACGGGCGCGGCTTACGCGCTCACGTGACGACTGCTTATGTGGTAATAGCATCTACTTGTGGCAACTCAACCCAAGCGAATCAGGTCGCGACTTCCCTCTATCTAAGAGCGTTTGAGGCATATATGTATAGCCATAAACGAAATACTGTACAGTTTGAGTCTTTAGTAATGCACATGTCATCTTATCTAGTGCGTTTGCCCTCGGCTGTTTTGCAAGGTGTGGGGCCCGTCCAGGTGCCGCTAAAAATACTCGGACCGGATACCTTTGCGGCGTACACACCAGGAGTACGTATGAATTTTTCTTGCAAACCTTGTGGGCCCTTCGCTGCAACTTTATTCAAAGCAACGCCTGAAACAGTGTTTGTAAACGTCGCCGCGTCTAGCCACCTTCTGAGCTTTGCGGGCGCGGCAGTGAAATTAACCCAACCGAATCAATCTAACCGCAGCCGGAACGCTGCGCGAGTGGAGCGCATATGACCAAAGTACAAGAAGTGGACACGGTGGACGAGACTGTCGCGCAAGGTAGCGAGCAGACCGAAGCCGAAAAACCCAAACGGCGCGGGCGTCCGAAAGGAAGCGGGCGCAAGAAAAAGACCGATGAGACCAGCAGTGTGGGTGAAGCGGCCGAAGCGCAAGCTGAAGAGGTAGAAACTCAAACGGAGGCTCTACCTAAAAAGCGCGGACGCCCCAAGAAGCAAGCGCCCAAGCCCGAAGAGAGCGCCGAAGAAGAGGTGAGCCAGGCGGCGGATGAGAGCGACGCGGAGAGCGGCGAAGCCGATGAGACCAAGAGCAAAGAGCGACAGACTCGGCGCGGACGCGGGCGCAGCCAGCGCTCCCGGCGGCAGAGCCTCAACTACCGCGACTTACAGTCTAAAATCTTGCCCGAGTTGCACCTCTTAGCGAAAGAGGTCGGGCTCTCGGACTACCGCCAGATGGACAAAGAGGACCTCTCTGTGGCGATTTTGGAGCGCTCGGCGGAGGGTGAAGGGCTCAAGCTCGTCAAAGGATACCTGGAAATCTCCAGTGACGGTTACGGCTTTTTGCAGGAGTCTCTGCTGCAAAACAACACCCGCTCGGTCATCGTTTCCGCCGGGCTCATCAAGCAGTTCAAGCTCCGCACCGGCGATATGATCTTAGGCAAGTCGCGCAAGCCGCGTGACAACGAGCGCTACGGCACCCTCATCCGCGTCGAAGCGGTCAACGGGGTAGACCCCTTCCAAGCCGCGAAGCGCCCCCGTTTCGATGACCTCGTGCCGACGTTCCCCGAGGAGCGGATTCAGTTAGAGACCACTCAAAACGAAGTTGCTGCTCGCGTCATCGACCTCTTAGCTCCTATTGGGCGCGGTCAGCGTGGGCTGATCGTCGCGCCGCCCAAAGCGGGTAAAACGACGCTTCTCAAAAAGATCGCCAACTCCGTTGTCACCAACGAGCCTGACATCACCGTTATCGTCCTCCTAGTGGACGAGCGCCCCGAAGAGGTCACGGACTTTCGCGAGTCGGTCTCGGGCGTCGAGGTGATTGCGAGCACCTTTGACGAGCCGCCCACGAATCACATCCGCGTGGCGGAATTCGTGCACGAGAGAAGTCGCCGCATCGTCGAAGAGGGTGGGCACGTGATGATTCTCCTCGATTCGATCACGCGCTTAGCGCGAGCGAACAACTTGGTCACGCCGCCGACAGGCCGCACGCTCTCGGGCGGTCTCGATTCCTCGGCGCTGCACTGGCCTAAGCGTTTTTTAGGCGCGGCGCGCAATATTCGCGGGGGCGGTTCGCTGTCCATCATGGCGACGGCGTTGGTCGAGACAGGTTCGCGCATGGACGACGTTATCTTCGAGGAATTTAAGGGCACGGGCAACATGGAACTGCACCTCTCGCGCCGCTTGGAAGAGCGCCGCATCTTCCCCGCCATCGACATTTTGAAGTCGAGCACGCGCCGCGAAGATTTGCTCCTGGGTGAAGAGGTCTTAGCCAAGATGTGGCTCCTGCGCAAGGTCATCAGCGATATGGACCCCGCCGAAGCGATGGACATGCTCTTGTCGCGCTTAGGGCGCACAAAGAGCAATGCGGACTTTTTGTCAACCTTGGGTCAGGGGTAATGCTAGCGTTGAGGTGATTGCAGCTTAGTCTCATTGTTTAGCGGAACTAGGCTGCAAAATTACCTCCGGGGCTAGCGTTCTGAATACCTTTGTTACAATAGGCGTCACAACGAACGTCACTGTTAAAAAGAGGTGCAAGGGGCTTGCGATAAGCATCCTGCTCCTCTTTTTTTTGTCTTTCGCTATCACGTCCGCACAAACGCACACGGTTGTTTCTGGTGATACGCTCGCGGCGTTGGCGGCGCGTTACGACTCGAGCGTCGCTGACCTCATGCGGCTCAACGGTTTGAACAGCACGGTCATTCGTGTCGGACAGACTTTGCAGCTTCCGAATACAAGCGTCCCCGGCTTGCCGCCCTCGTTCAAAGTACATACGGTTGGGGCGGGGGAGACCTGGGCGAGTATAGCGACGCGCTATGACTTAGATGTGGCGACGCTGGAAGCCGTCAATCCCAATCTCACCCCTGGTGCATCGCTGCTGCCCGGCGGCACGCTCATCATTCCACCCCAGCGCGGCGTGCTCACGACTTTAGAAGCGGGGCAGAACCTCTTGGGGCTCGCGCTCGAGTACGGCCTCTCGCCCAAAGAACTGATTAAGCTCAACGGTTTTACGGACGCCTCTAGCTTGGCGGCGGGTCAGCGGGTGTTCTTACCGGCTCGAGCCTTGAGCACCACACGGTTGACCTCCGCGCCAAACGAAGAACTTCCCACTTCAGCCCCCGCTTCAACTACTGAGCGCCGCGCCCAACTTCAAGCGCAGAGTGTCCAACTCGTCAGCCGTGCGCCGCAGCTTTTGCGTAACTATAAGCCGCCCGCACAGAATTACATCTGGCCCTTGTCGAGAAAAGGGCGCGTCAGTTCGCGCTTCGGGCGCAGAAATATCTCGGTGCGGGGCAACACCTTTCACGCGGGCGTGGACATCGCTGCGCCTCCCGGTACGCCGATTCTCGCGGTGCAAGACGGCGTTGTGACACGCTCGGGCTGGGGCGGCTCATACGGTTACGTCGTCTACCTCGAGCATCCGAACGGCGCACAGACCCGCTACGCACACATGCGCCGCGTTGCGGTCTCGAGAGGTCAGCGGGTGCAGCAGGGGGACGTGTTGGGCGAAGTCGGCAGCACGGGCGCGTCCACCGGACCTCATCTGCACTTCGAACTGCGCTTTAACGGGTACGCGGCGGACCCGCTGGGGTACCTCGAGAGGTAATGCGCACAGACGTGTCACAGTTGCCGCGTTAGATTAGGACATGCCACGGGTGCTTCTAATCGACGATGAGCGGTTTTTGTTGGCGCGGCTCGAGCGATCCTTTCTCGCCGCAGGCTACGACGTGCTCGTCGCCGCCTCCGCGAGCGAGGGCGTCTCGCTCGCGCGTACCTTTGCGCCTGACCTCATCGTTTTAGACAGAACGCTGCCCAAAGTGGGCGGTACCTTCCCCGCCGAGGTGTTGCGCGGCGCACCCGAAACCGCAGCCATACCCCTCATCTTTCTGAGCCGCCGCCCCAAGCGGGCGTCCACGCAGGTGCGCCAGAGCGCGTCGCTCCACAAACCCTTTCGCCCTAGCCAACTCGTGGAGCTTGCAAAGAGCCGTTTGGATGAGCCCTGTGAAATCGGAACCGTTCCGATTTCTTGACGCTCCGCACGCAGATAGCGTATAATTCCCTACAGAATACCCGAGATTGACGGTCGCGGGTATCATCCGGTTATAAACGCTCTCATACTGAACTGAAAGAACGATGTCGTAAATTGAGAGCGTCTGAGGGTACGCGCATCCGCGCGGTTTAGATGTCAAAAGTACGACATCTAAACTTCACTTTAGTATCACTTGGATAAATATTGACTAGCACGCGCGTTCAAAGATGATACTCGCAGGAAACGCTACAAATTAAGGAGAGGCTATGTGGGTATCCACGAGAGCACAGTACGGAATGCGGGCGCTTGTTGAAATCGCCCTGAGCGACGCGCCGACGAGCCTCAAAGTCGTGGCGGAGCGGCAGAGCATCAGCCAGCACTACTTGGAGCAGATCGTCGCCGTGCTGCGCCGCGCGGGTATCGTCGAGTCGGTGCGCGGCGCGTACGGCGGCTACCGCTTGGCGCGCCCTATGAACGAAATCACCGCATTAGAAGTCGTCGAGCTGATGGAGGGCAGCCTCGCGCCCGTCGCCTGCATCGAAGACGAAAGCGCGTGCGAACACACCGGACACTGCTCGACGGAATCGCTGTGGAACCGCGTGGACGAGGCGGTGCGGGGTGTGCTCGGCAGGGCGACGCTGGCGCACCTCGTCGCGGAGCGGCAACTTTTGCAGCTCGAGACCCTCCCCGAACAGTTCACGAGCGCAAATTAGGTTCAGCCGAGCTTAGCCCACTTCAGTTACATTTGCATCAGTTTAGGTGAGAGGTTCCAGAATATGAACAAGGGGTTGCAACCCCTTGTTTTGTTGAGAGGTTTATCCGTGAATGTTTATCTCGATTACGCGGCGACGACGCCTTTGGACCCGCAGGTCTTAGAAGCGATGCTGCCCTCTATGTGCGGTGACTTCGCGAACCCGTCCAGCTTGCACGGCTACGGTCGGCGGGCGCGGCGGGCGGTGGAGGGCGCGCGTGAAGCGGTTGCCGAAGCGCTCGGCGCGCAGCCCAAAGAACTCATCTTCACCTCGGGCGCAACCGAGGCGGACAACCACGCTTTAAGGGCAGTGGCGCAGCTTCAGCCGGGTCAGCACATCGTCACGAGCGCCTTGGAGCATTCGGCGGTCTTGACGACGTGCAAGGTTTTGGAGCAGCAAGGTCATCCTGTCACCTACCTAAAGCCCAATGCGCACGGCGAAATTACCCCTGACGCGGTTAAAAACGCCCTCCGCCCCGACACCGCGCTCGTCGCGCTCATGCTCGTGAATAACGAGACGGGCGTCGTTACCGACATTCCTGCTATCAGCCGCGTCGTTCATGACGCGGGCGCACTTCTCTTTTGCGACGCGGTGCAGGCGTTCGGTACGCTGGACGTTGATGTGAAGACGCTGGGCGTGGACATGCTCGCTATCTCCGGGCACAAAGCGCACGGACCCAAAGGGGTTGGCGTACTCTACGTGCGAGAGGGGTTAGAGCTGCCCCCCTTCCTCTTGGGCGGCGAGCAGGAGCGCGGGCTACGGGCGGGAACGCTCAACGTGCCCGCCATCGTAGGGATGGGCAAGGCGGCGGAACTTGTGCGAGCGCGTCTGAACGAAGATAAAGAGGTCATCACAAGACTTAGAGACAGGTTAGAGCGCCGCCTCCTCCAAATCGAGGGCGTCTCGCTCAACGCGGTGCACGCGCCGAGAGGTCCTAAGCACGTGAACGTCAGCGTAGCGGGCGCGGATGGTGAGGCGCTGCTGATGGGGCTCGACAGCCGAGGAATCGCGGCGAGTTCGGGCTCGGCGTGCGCTGCTGGGACGTTGGAGCCGAGCCACGTCCTCTTGGCGATGGGGCTCCCTTACGCCCAAGCTAAAGCGAGCGTGCGCTTCTCACTCGGGCGCGGCGTGACGGAGGAGATGCTCGAGTACACCGCTGACGCTCTCAAAGAGGTGGCGGAACAGGCGCGGCTCTTCGCGGCTTGACCATGCTCGAGCGTCCGCCCCTCATCTACCGCAAGCCCACGCCTGACGACTTAGACTTTTTCCGCACTTACCTCTCTGACCCTATATTAACGCGCTTCTTGCCGAACGAAGGCCCCTACCCCAAAGCGATGATTGAAGGATACTTGCGCGATAGAATCGCGCACTGGGAAACGCACGGGTTCGGTTCGTACCTCTTGACCCTAAACTCGCAGACGGTTGGCTATGTGGGGCTCGAGTTCGTCCGTGATACCTCTTACATAGACCTTCGCTACGGTCTCATTCAAGAGGTGTGGGGACGCGGGCTGGCGCTAAAGGCGGCGCGGGCGTGTCTCGAGGAAGGCTTCAAGTTAGAGCTTGCTAAGACCTTTTATGGGGCGGCTGTGCCGGAAAATAAGGCGTCTGTCGCCGTGTTAGAAAAAGTCGGTATGAAGCTGTGCGCGGTGGACCTCTACGGGGCGGGCGTAGTGCACTTCTGCGTTTCGTCAACCAAAATAGCTCTGCGATAGCTCTGTAGCTGGTATTTGAGAGGATTTAATCCTTAAAGTCTTGAGGCTGCGCTAAATATGCTAAAAATAACAGGTCAACTTTACCGACTACATTACCGTGGACGAAAAGATTACGAAGCTTGTCAAAGACGCAGCGGTGGCAATCACCACCGGTGATCCGGTGATGCTTCAAAGGGTCAACGCCTCCCTCGAGGCAATGACTAAGGAGGAGTTGCTCGACATTGTGGCTCAAATGCTCCGGCGAGAGCTGGAGTTCTGGGAAGAATACCTGAAATCGAAACAGGTAGACTATCCCGAGGACATGAAGAGGATGTGGGACACCTCCGTCGCTCTTCAAATACTGGTTGAGGATATCTATCCTCAATTTGAAGAGGAATACGAAGAGCGTTTCGAAAAGAAGCGGTGCGAGTATCCACCTCAAATTGAGCTTGAATCCTCAGAGATGGATTATATAGAAGCCCATCTGATGGGCATTGAAGTAAATCCATCGCCTCAGGTCAGGACCGTTTTAGTCACCGAGGCGCTTGCGGTCTCCGCTCGTGCCCGTGGAGCCCTCAAACGGGGTGTACGCGGCATCTTTAACCGGCAGGAAAACCTAGAGGAGCTAGTGGTCTGCTTACAAGCAGCTATTGCTTTCTTCTAGGTATATAAAATCCTCCCTATGGAGGTGGCTAGGTGTCTTACGTACCTAGCCTTTCCTTTGCTCGCCAGCGCGTTGGCTTATTTCGCACGTGTCAACATCAAGCATAACTGATCTCTACGCCGCTACCTTCGACGACTTCACCGATTAGATAAAGCGGTTCCGCCGCCAAGCGCTGCACCTCTTCAATTTCTTCAGGCGAGACGACGAGCACGAAGCCGACGCCCATGTTGAAAACGTCGAACATCTCCGCTTCATCCACTTGACCCTCTCTTTGAATAAGCCCAAAAATCTCTGGCACGTTCCAACTCCCTCTTTCAACCCTCGCGCCGAGCCCGTCCGGTAAGATGCGCGGCACGTTCCCCGGCAGACCGCCGCCCGTGATGTGCGCCATGCCGCGTACGAGACCTCTTTCCAAAAGAGGCGTGACGGTTTCCAAATACGAGCGGTGCGGCGTGAGCAGCGTTTCGCCCACGGCACTTTCGCCAAAAGCATTGTGTAACTTACCCGCCAACGCGCGCCGCGCCAAGCTGAAGCCGTTCGTCTGCAAGCCGCCCGACATGAGCGCGAGAAGTTTGTCGCCTGGCTTAATCTGAGAGCCATCTACGATTTTACCTTTATCGACTAAGCCGATGATGGTGCCGACTAAGTCGAATTCGCCTTCCGCGTAAACGCCGGGCATCTCGGCGGTTTCGCCGCCCAAGAGGGGAATGCCGAGCGATTCGCACGCCTCGGCGATGCCGGTGATGAGGTCCGCGATGAGAGGAGGCTCGAGCCTCGCCGCCGCCACATAATCTAAAAAAAAGAGCGGTTTCGCGCCCTGCACTAGAATATCGTTCACGCAGTGGTGCACGATGTCGAAGCCGAGCGTATAGGTTCTTCCTAACGCCGCCGCGACTTTCGTCTTCGTGCCGACGCCGTCCGTCGAGGCGACGAGCACGGGGTTATTCAACCTCTTGAGATCATTTGCGTTGTAAAGTCCGCCGAACGCGCCGAGCCCTGCTAAGACGTTAGGGGTGTAGGTGCGCTTCACAGCGTCTTTGATTAAATTTAGCGTCTGTTCACTCGCCTCTAAATCAACGCCAGCGCGTTTATATGCTGCGGATTTCGTTTCTGACATGAGCTGATTCTACGCTTTCGCGCCCCTGAGGAGCGGCAGATAGAAGAGCAGCGCGGCGAACGAGAGCGCGGCGGTGAAGAAAAAGGCGGCGCTGTACGCCTCTGGCGGATAGGGTCCGCTCTGGCTCCCCGCCACCCCTTCGATGAGGAGCCCCAAACCCCACTGCAAAAGGGCGCTGCCGCCGATGCCGAAGAGGTTGACCGCTGTGATCGCCCGCCCAGTGAGGTGCAGCGGGAAGATGGTCCTAAGCTGCGCGAACATCAGCACGGCGAAGGCGGACGAAACGCTAAAGGCGGCGAAGAGGAGCGTGAGGACGGGGCGAGACCAGCTCGAGTCGAAGAGCGCCAAACCGACTTGCGTCAGCGTGAAGACGAGCGCAGCAACGGCGAGCACGCGCCCCAAGCCGAAACGTTCTCCTAAAAATCCGGCGACGAAATAGCCCAGCGTGATGCCGCCGCTCAAGACGAGCAAGAGGTTGCCGACGGCCACGCTGGAAAGCCCCAACACGTCGCTCAAGAAAGGTCCCGCCCAGAGGCTCTGATAGGCGAACAAGCTGCCGACGAGCGCGAAGTTCAAACAGGCGACGCGCCAGAACGCCAAGCTGCGAAAGATGTCCGCGAAGCTGCCCTTGCCTTGTTCACCCGTTTGTTCCACCGTAGTGGGCGCGTCGCGCCCTAGCCATAAGATGAGTAGGGCGCTCAGGAGAATCACGGCTGCGCCGCCGAAGAAGACGCTGCGCCAGCCGAAGGATGCACTCAGTAGGGCGAGAGGTGTCGCGGCGGTGAGTGCGCCCAGCGAGCCCAGCGAGAGGTAGAGGCTCGAGACCCTCGTAAAGCTGCTAGGCGAAAACCAGCCGCTAAACGACTTGAGCGCCCCCATCAAGATGCCCGCGACGCCCAGACCGATGAGCGTCCTGCCGACAGCCAGAGCCGTGAACGACTCCCCGAAACCGAACACGAGGCTGCCCAGCACCGCGAAGAGCATCAGAAGTGGCGTCATCCACCTCGGACCGTAGCGGTCTAGGAGCGAGCCGATGGGAAGCTGCGCGGCGGCGAACGCGGCAAAAAAAAGGCTCGTCATGAGCCCCAACTGCGACGCGGTGAGCGAGAGGTCGCGCGTCAGGTCTTCGGCGATGACGGCGTTTGTAGAGCGCAGAAAATAGGAGAGGAAGTAGGCGGGCAAAAAGGCGAGGAAGACAACGAAGCGCGAGGGCATGGAGGGGTAGCTTAACAGATGCCGCGTGCCCCGAGTCGTTCAACTTGAGACTGCTCGCTACTTCGAAGCGCAGTTGATGGATACGTTATGGGTACAGTTGCGCTTACTTATAGCAGTTCCACTTATCATTGCTACACTTCTCCGCAGATTTCACAGCTTCGCTGTAACGGAACTTCATCCCTGAAAGTGCGTGCTAGACGATGTTCTTTTTAGTGAGAGTGTAGCTGACCAGATGATACCTGCTATCATAAGGCTATACGAGGTTGCTCTGCCGGGCACTTAACTGTCACCTTGCGCCGCGATAAGAGGCTTTACCATGAAAACTATCGAAGACTACCGCGCTGAGCAGAACGTCGAGATGAGCGCGCCTGACGCCGCCGCGCTCGCCGCGTTTCTTACAAATAACGGAGTCGTCACCCACGTAGACGGCGGCTGGGGCGTAGACGCATTGCTCGGTGAACAAACGAGGGCGCATGAAGACTTAGATATCGCGGTGTCGCATGGCGACGTGCCCAGGCTGCGTGAGCTTCTTCGCAGCAGAAGTTACAAAGAGATTTTGCGGGACGACACGCGGGCGTGTAACTTCGTCCTGGCGGATGATGCCGGGCATATGGTGGACGTTCATTCTTACCTCTTCAACGCAGACGGCGATAACATGTACGGATGTCCTTATCCGCTCGAGTCTCTAACCGGCGTCGGCGTGATTGCGGATCAGCATGTTCGCTGCATCTCACCAGCGTGGATAGTCAAATTCCATACGGGCTACGAGCCGGACATGGACGATTACCGCGACGTAGCGGCGCTCTGTGAGCGGTTTGGGCTCGAGCTACCCGCCGAATATGACAGGTTTCGTGAACGCTAAGGATGGAGCACGCCGACGCGCTCTCCCTTATCCGCGCGGGCGTCGCGCCCGGCGCGGGCGGCGTTTGGGCTGACTTAGGCGCGGGTTCGGGCGTATTCACCCGCGCGCTCGCTGACCTCTTGGGCGCGAAAGGGCGCGTGTACGCAGTCGACCGGCAGCGCTCCCTCTCCGGCTCAGCTTCACAGAGCGCGATACTCACGCCCGTCCGAGCGGACTTCACGCGGACCTTGGACCTGCCCGACTTGGACGGCATTCTCATGGCGAACGCTCTACATTTCGTGCGCCGTCACGAGCGCGTGTTGGGGCAACTCACGCGCTACCTCAAGCCCGGCGGCGCGTTCCTCTTGGTTGAATATGACGTTGCTAAAGGGAGCCCTTGGATTCCTTTTCCGGTGCCCCTTTCACACTTCAAGCGGCTCGCGCCCCGAGTCGGTCTCAGCGAGGTAAAAGAGGTAGGCAGGCGACGCTCGAGGTACGGACCGCGCGATATCTACGCGGCGGTGGCATTGAGAGAGGAGGGTTAGAGCGGAGTTGGACGGGCGAAGTCAGCCTGGTTTTAGTCCTCCAACCTTCTGAGTACATTCCTCTATAGAAGAGACGCTGTCACCGGGAGGACCCTGAGTGAAGGCAGTCTCGAGCCCAAAGCGGTGCGGCGCAGGTGTGGTAGTTTAGCGTCCATGATGAATCTCGAGGGGCATAAGAGGGGGCGCAAAGTGGCGTGGTGTGGGATTGAGCTAGGGCTGAGTGCTGACGTATTCAAGGAGCACCGTGGACTCCGTTGAGCGCACGGCGCGGCTCGAGGTGGGACCCGACTTGCAGACGCCGGGCGCACTCCAGGGCTACGAGCAGCGCGGCAGGAGCGTCGAGGCGAGCTTTGAGCGCGGCAAGCTGCGTTTAACGTCCTTTGCTGAGGGCGTCGTCCGCGCCCACTTTTCAGCCACGGGCGCGTTCGCGCCGCGCCGTCCCTGGGCGATTACGGAGCAGGAGGCGAGCTTCGGCGTGCCCGACTGGACCGTGCAAGAGGTGACGGGCGGACTCGTGCTGAGCGCAAACTCACTCAATGTCCACCTCGCCAAGGACGGCAGGTTGAGCCTCGAGCAGGGCGGCGTGACCTTTGCCGAGGACGCGCTGCCCCCGCGCTGGCGCGAGATTCGGGCGCAAGACACCGACATGCGTCTGCGCAAGGGCGACGAACTGCCCCCCGGACGCGCCCGCTTGGAGGTGCGCTCGACGAAAACGCTGCCCTTAGATGAAGCCGTGTACGGCTTAGGCGAGCGCACGGGCAAGCTCGGGCGGCGCGGGCGCGTCCTGACGAACTGGAACTTCGATCCCGACTGGGGGCACGGACGCCACCAGAGCAACCTCTATCAGTCGCACCCGGCGCTTCTAGCGGTGCGCCCCGGTTTAGCGTGGGGGATGTTTCTGGCGTCGAGTTTCTACAGCCAGTTCGACGTAGGACAAGCCAACTGGGAGCGCTTAGAGTCGCTCACGCTGGGCGGCGAACTCGACATGTACCTCTTCTGCGGTCCGACGCCCGCCGAGGTCACAGAGCAGATCACGCGCCTGACCGGGCGTCCTTTCATGCCGCCCCTGTGGGCTCTGGGCTACCACCAGTCGCGCTGGGGCTACCGCAGCGACGAGGAGATGCGCCGCTTGGTGCAGAACTTCCGGGGCGGCGACATTCCCCTAGACGTCTTGCACTTCGACATCGACTACATGCGCGGCTACCGCGACTTCACGTGGCACCCTGAGCGGTTTCCCGAGCCGAAAACTCTGCTAGATGACCTCCGCGACGAGGGCGTCCGCGCGGTGACCATCCTAGACCCCGGCGTCAAAAATGACCTAGACGGTTATGGGGCAGCCGAACGCGGCGTGGAGCGGGAGGTCTTCATCAAAAATGGGGACGGTTCGCGCTTCGTGGGCTACTGCTGGCCCGGCGAGGCGCTTTTCCCCGACTACACCCGCGAGGAGGTGCGCGCGTGGTGGGGTGACGAGTTGAAGGAGAGCCATATCGACACGGGCGTCGCGGGCGTGTGGGTGGACATGAACGAGCCCTCGATCTTCGACGCGCCTTTCGACAGCGAAGCGATTCCCGTCCAAAAGCCGATGCCCTTAGCGACGCCACAAGGTGGCGGGCAAGGGGACGACAAAGCGGTCATGCACGCCACAACACATGCGGAGGCGCACAACCTCTACGGTCACTTGATGGCGCGGGCCACCTTCGAAGGGCTCCACCGCCACCGCCCGGATGAGCGCCCCTGGGTCTTGACGCGCAGCGCCTTTGTCGGCACGCAGCGTTACGCCGCGAGCTGGATGGGCGACAACTCGTCGTGGTGGGAGCACCTGGAGGCGAGCTTGCCGCAGCTCTCGAGCATGGGGCTCGTCGGCTCCCCTTGGGTCGGCGTAGATATCGGTGGCTTTTTTGAAAACGCCAACCCCGAACTCTACGCCCGCTGGATAGAACTCGGCACCTTTTATCCCTTTATGCGCACGCACACCTGCCAGGGCACCCGCGCGCAAGAGCCTTGGTCGTTTGGTCACGAAGTCGAGGAGATCGCGCGGCGAGCCATCAAGCTCCGCTACCGCTTGCTCCCATACCTCTACACGCTCGCGCACGGCGCGCATGAGCGCGGCGAGCCTTCCTTCAGACCGCTCGTCTACGATTTCCCCAACGATGCGCACGTCTATCAGCTTGATGACCAGGTGATGGTGGGTCCGCACCTCTTAGTCGCGCCCGTCTACCGCCCCGGTCAAAGCCACCGCATGGTGTATCTGCCCGCTGGCATCTGGTACGACTTCTGGACGGGTCAGAGGGTGTCGTCGGGGCATCACACCGTACAAGCGCCGCTCGGACGCATCCCCGTCTTCGTGAGGGGGGGCGCAGTCTTGCCACTCGGCAACGAGCGCGCTTCGACGGTGGAGCCTCTGGACGAACTCACCCTGAACATCTACCCGGCGGGGGAGCGTGACTGGACGCTCTTAGAGGACGACGGGCTCAGCTTCGCGTACCGAGAGGGAGAGGTGGCGCGCTTGGAGACGCGCGTCAGCGAGGCGGATGAAAAGGTCTTTGTGGAGGTCGCGCCCGACTACGAGAGGTTCGAGCCTGCGCCGCGCGACCTCATCGTGGCGGTCTGCTTGGCATCACCGCCTGAGCGCGTCACACTAGCGGACGAAGAGGTGACCGCCGACTGGGACGAAACGCGGCGCACGGCGAACGTGCGCTGGCGCGACGATGGGCGCTCTAGAGAGATCGTGGTGTCACGCTCAGCCTCGAGCTAACCCATTCCTAGACCCCACCCCTAAAGTGGAGAACGAAGGTTGAGGTTACGTCTGGAGCTAGTGTGAGAAATCCCATGTTAGCTGCGGCGCGCGCCTCACGTAAAACGAGGTGTGGATGTCGGGAAGACAAAAGGTCACAATGAAGGGGTGTTTCGGCTCACTGTTTTAGCGTCCCTGATCCTCTTGGTGGGCTGCTTGCCTATTCCCGACGTGCGCATAGACCTCAGTCTGCCCGCCGCGACGTACCGCTTCGCGCCGGGCGCGGTGCGAAACGAGTACCTCAGCGTGCCGGGGTACGCCGCGCCCGGCACGCCCGAATACCTCAACAGGGCGCTCTACATGCGCTACTACGCGCCGAAAGGGGACACGCCCACCCGCACCGTGCTCATCCTTGTGCCGGGTATTTTCGGCGGCGCGGCGACGCTAGACATCGTGGCGCGCCAACTCGTGGCGAGCCAGCCGGGGCTGGAGGTCTGGGCGGTCGACCGCCGCGCCAACCTCTTAGAGTACCGCAGCGCGACGCTGGAGAGCCTGCGCACGGGCGATCCTCTCATCGCTTACGACTACTACGTCAAGCATCTCGGCGAGCCGGAGGGCTTTAACGCGGTGCCGCCCGAAGAGGTGCCTTTCTTGGCCCGCTGGGGCCTAGAGGTGCACCTGCGCGATCTGCACGAACTCGTCAAACGCGCCCAGACGGTTGCGGACACCGTCGTTTTGGGCGGGCATTCGCTCGGCGCGAGCATGGCCTCGCTCTACGCGGCGTACGACTTCGGCGGCGCGGCGGGGCGGGACTTGGGCAACGATCACCTGGACGGTCTCTTGCTCATCGACGGCACGCTCGGGCGCACGGGCGCGTTCGGCCGCGAAGGAGGATTTTCCGTCGGACCTATCGAACTCGTGCCGGATGTGACGCGCCTCGAGACCGGCCAGGGCAACCCGTACTTCACCCTCGCCTTCTCGCCCGACACCTACGCTCGGAGCGAAGCGAAGGCGCTGCTCGCGCACCTCGCACCCGAAGATCTCGCGCCCGAAGACCTCGCCGACTTTCCTATCACCAACTTCGCGTTGGCGGGTCTGGAGATCGACGACCGCTACGAATTCTCGCCCGCCTTTGGCGCGTCCGTAGGTGAGCCCGTCGGCGCGACGTACGGCGGCAACCTCATCGCCTTTTTGTCCGAAGGGGCGAAGGGGGCACGCTCGAGGAGCGTTTCCGGCGTCGCGCCCGGCTACGACGCCGTGCGTTGGGAGCGCGGCGATTCGGCGCAAGAGCGCACCGACTTGCGCACGCTCGTCGCGTCGCAAGTGACCGCTGAGACCAACTTCAACGAGTGGTACTTTCCAATACGCCTGCTCTTAGATATAGCGCGTTTAGACGTCAGCCTGAGCGACGAGCCCGGCTTTGTGCCGAACAGCGAGGTGCACACACCGACACTTGCGGTAGGGGCGAGCCGTGGTCTCGTCTCGTCATTGGATGGGTTTTCGGCTTATAACAACGCGAGGGCGAGCGTCTTCTTCTCCGCCTACGTCTTGCCCGGTCTCACCCATATCGACATCGTGACCGCTGAAGACAACCCGCTGGTGCCGCTTTTCGGGCGGTGGCTGGGGCAGGTAGTGGAGGTGTCGGGGCGTTAGTTGCATCGGAGACCGACGCGGGGCTGTTTGCCAAAGTTTGTTTTTCCCTCGTGAACAATTCGAGTCTCGTCTAGCTTCAATGCTCGCCTCGCTCCGCAACTTAGCAGCTCCAAAACATACTGAGACGGATGAGCGCCGATCTCATTGCGCAGCAATAGCGGGACTTCATCCCCGAAAGGGAACGCAAGTTTGCTGCCTGGCAACACTGCTTCATAAAGTGAGAGTGTCTCTGACCAGATGATACCTGCTATCTGTACCAACCTCGAGCCTCTCCCTCAACACGTGCTTCTGCACCTTCCCCAGCGTGTTGCGCGGCAGTTCATCCACGAAGTAGACCTCTTTGGGTTTTTTGAAGCCCGCTAACCTCTCTTTGCAAAAGGCTTGCAATTCTGCCGCGTCAACCTCTTCGGACGCCACGACCACCGCCACCACCTTCTCGCCCAAATCGTCATCCGGCAGCCCCAGCACCGCCACCTCTCGCACCGCGCCGTGCTGCGCCAAGACCTCTTCTACTTCCCTTGGATAGACGTTAAAGCCGCCTGAAATGATGAGGTCTTTAGCGCGTCCAGTCAAAAAGTAGTAGCCGTCCTCGTCTGCAAAACCCAAGTCGCCCGTTTTGAACCAGCCGTCTACAAAGCTCGCCTCGGTTTCAGCCGGTTTGTTCCAATAGCCCTTCGTGACGTTCGGACCGCGCACTTGCAGCGCGCCGACTTCGCCCTGCTTTACGACTTGACCGCGCTCATCGACGATGCGCACCTTGATGCCCGCGAACGGCACGCCTACCGAGCCCGCTTTTCGCTCGCCGTAAAGTGGATTACCCAAATTCATCACCGTTTCGGTCATGCCGTAGCGCTCTAAGATGCGGAGGTCAAAGGTTCGCTCCACCTGCTCCATGACTTGTGGGCTGAGCGGCGCGGAGCCCGAGACGAGCAGCCGCAGAGCGTGCGCCTCTCTTTCGTCCGCCGCCTCGAGCAACCTGGTGTACATCGTCGGCACGCCGAAGAACATGGTGACGCGCCCGCGCCTTATTTCGCTCAGTACGTCCGCCGCGCCAAAGGTCCGCTTTAAGGTGAGGCTCGAGCCCTGAGTGAGTGTGCCGTGCAAGCCCACGCCGAGCCCGTGCATGTGGAAAAGAGGCAGCGCGAGCAAGAGGTGATCGTCCGCCGTCCAGCCCCACGCACGGGTCACGGCGCGGCTGTTACTCACGAAATTGCCATGCGTGAGCGTCGCACCTTTGGCGCGCCCGGTAGTGCCGGAGGTATAGGCGATGACGGCGAGGTCATCTGAGCCCAGGGCGGCGGGCAAGGTGAGCGGGGGTCCCCAGGCTAACCTGCTCCACACCTCATCGTCCTGCGCTAAGCTCTGACCTAGCTGGATAACGTTCACTTCACCTAAATGACCTAAAACGTGGTCCAAAGTTTCGGCTCGCTCCGCGTCCCTCACGATGAGCCTCGCGCCTGAGTCGCTCAGGAGATAGCGGAGTTCACCCTCTCTATAACGCGCGTTGACTAGAACGACAACACCGCCCAGCCACAGCACTCCGAGATAAGCCGCGACGAAGCTCGGTGAATTCTCGAGGTAGAGCGCGGCGCGCTCGCCCTTGCGAAGACCCCAGGCGCGCAGTGACCCGGCGGCGCGGCAGACGTGGGCGTAGAGGTCCGCGTAGGTGTACGCTTCGCCTTCAAAGTGGATGAACGTCTCTTCAGGTGAGGCTTGTACCTGCTCGAAGAAGATGCGAGGAAGTGAGGTCATACGGATTCCGATTGATTCGCGTATGTTGGCGAATCAATCCGAGCGTAGCGAGTGGGAAAGAAGATACGGATGGAGTGATATGAACTATCACCGAGAAAAGCGCTCGGTGATAGAGAGTATAACGGAATTCGTATCACGCTTTAAGTTTAGCGTGTCTCGCGCGTTTTAGTTGGTGCACTGCTTTAAGAGAAGTAGGGAGAAAGGAACTCGGTTGCGTCTCACTCCGGTAGGGCTCTATTCGGTAATGATATGAATGTCAGAGCAAGGGGTTGAAACCCCTTGTTTACACGGAACCCCTTGCTCATCACACGGAAACGGCGCGAGACATACCCGTCGGCATTTGGCATAGACCCACTACCTGCTCTACCGCGCGTTCATCACCGCGTAGATCAAGATTCCCGCCGCCACCGACGCATTCAAAGACGCCACTTGCCCCCGCATCGGGATCATCACGGTGTCGTCGCACTTGTCCCGCACCAAGCGGCGCATCCCCGAGCCCTCGGAGCCGATGACGAGTGCAGCGTCCCTGTCCCAGTCGATGTCACTGGGTTTGTTATAGGCGTCCCCCGACGCGCCGTAAATCCAGACGTTGCGCTTTTTGAGCCCGTCGATGTAGCGCGGCAAGTTCTTGACCTGGACGAGGGGGAGGTGGCTGCTCGCGCCCGCCGACGTTTTCGCGACGACCGCCGACAGGGGCGCGCTCCGCCGCTCTTCGGTGACGACACCGTGCGCGCCCAACACCTCGGCGCTGCGGATGATCGCACCGTAGTTGCGCGGGTCGCTCAGTTGATCCAAGAGAATGAGAAGGAGCTTTTCGCCGCGCGCCTCCGCGCGCCTAAAAGGTGCCTCGGGCTCGGCGTAGGTCAGCTCGGGCAGTTCGGCGGCGATGCCCTGATGCCGCGTCGTCTTCAAAGTCTGATCCAAGTCGATGCGCGGCACGTGCTCGAAGGGGACACCAAAGCGTTTGGCTAAAGACTCCAACTGTTTGACCGTGCCCGGCTGCACGCCGTTGGCGATGAAAAGGCGCTGCACGTCGCCCTCTTGTAAGGCTTCGGTGACTGCTTGTTTACCGTAGATGAGCATAGTGGTATTGTAGCCTGGTTTAGACATAATGTAGCAGGTATCATCTGGTTTGAGTGCGCGAAGCGATGCGAAGCAACACGCTCACTGTCCGAAGCAACGTTTCGCTCTGCGAAAAGTGCCTAACTAGTACGCACATTCAGTAATGATGCCTGCGGCACTTTGTCTCAGTGTGTCTTGGAACTGCTAATATATCAGGAGGACCGCTTTGAAGCTCGCTATCTGCCTGTTTCTCCCTATGTTGCTCACAGCTTGCTCGGTGCCCGCTACAGCCGGTGGCGGCTCTGGCTCGGCTACTGTCTCTGATGGCGTTGTCTCTAACAGCGCGAACGTCGAGGGCGCTGCCGATGAGACCAACCTCACCGGTACGTGGACGGACGAGAACGCCATTATCGAAACCTGCGGCTCGCGCTCGCCCGTTTTTATAAGCCTCGAGCTAACGGGTGACGACGAGGCGCTAGAGGGACAGTTCACGCTCGCCAGCCGCGAATTTCCTTTCGGGGGCAGCGCTCGAGCGGGCACCGTCACGGGTCTCGTCTCGACGCTGGACGGCTCAAGCCTCAGCGCCCAACTCACCCTACAGAATGGACGGCTGAGGGGCACCTTCTCCGCCGCCGATGAGGTTGTATGCAGGGACGGCGCGAGGTCGAGGACCGTCTATGAGGTGGCGTTAGGGCGTTAGCGCTCCCTCTACCTCCCCCGATATACACGTTATATAGCAAGTATCATTTGGTTTGGAACGCTCTCATGATGTAGAACACCGTTTCGCTTTGCGAAAACTTCGTAAGCAGCACACACATTTGAGAATGATACTTGCGCTATTCCAATCAGTACTTATGTTAATTGCTATAGTAAGCTTATGAATAGGCTCGAGCAGCGCTACGAGGGCAAAGCCAAAAAGGTCTTCGCCACGGACGATCCGCACCTCTTCGTCGTCGAATATAAGGACGACGCGACCGCTTTTAACGCGCAAAAGCGCGGGGTGGTTCGGGGCAAGGGTGCGCTCAACAATGCGGTGAGCGCGCGGCTGTTCGAGGTGTTGGGGGCGCGGGGCGTCCCGACGCATTTCGTGGAGACGCTCTCCGAGCAGGCGCAGCTCGTCAGGGCGGTGAGCATCATCCCGGTCGAGGTCATCGTGCGCAACGTGGCGGCGGGCTCCTTTGCGAAGCGCTACGGCGTTCCCGAAGGCGGCGAGCTGAGCCCGCGCGTGGTGGAGTGGTGCTACAAGTCCGACGAGCTGGGCGATCCGCCGATGAATAGCCTGACGGCGGTGGCGCTCGGCTTCGCTACCGAGGAGGAGTTGGAGACGCTCTACGAGATGTCGCTCAAAATCAACAACGTCTTAGCGCCCTTTTTCGCAGAGCGCGGGTTGAGGCTCGTAGACTTCAAGCTCGAGTTCGGGCGTTTGCCCTCGGGCGAGATCATCCTAGCGGACGAAATCAGCCCCGACACCTGCCGCTTGTGGGACGCCGCGAGCGGCGAAAAGCTCGACAAGGACCGCTTTCGGCGCGACTTGGGCGGCGTCGAAGAGGCGTACAAAGAGGTGGCGAAGCGTGTCCTACCCGGAGGGACCCGCCATGCCTGAATACCGCGCCGAAGTCTACGTCACGCTTAAACGCGCTATCTTAGACCCGCAAGGGCGCACCGTGGAGAACACCTTGAAGCGCCTGGGTCACGACAATTTGGGCGACTTGCGCGTTGGCAAATACATCGAACTCACCCTCTCGGGCGAGCGCGAAGACGTAGAAGCGCAACTGCAGGAAATAGCCACCCAAGTGCTCAGCAACCCGGTGATGGAAGAGGTGCGCTTCGAGCTGGCGGAGGTGAAAGGGGAGGCGACGGGGCGCTGAGCAGAATAGGCGTCGCCTCATCGCCCTATCTTCCCTCTCAATGACCTCTTAGCCGTAACGCTCACTTCCGAGCTGCGCTGTTAGAAACCCGCTCATCGCCCGTTCCCGCTCGAGTCCGCCCGAAATAGGGTATCCTGTTCTGACTTTAAGGCGCACCACAGAGGAGGGCTTATGCAGCACACCACGGGCTCGTTTAGAACGAGCGACGGGCTGACGCTCTATACTCAACACTGGCTGCCCCCCGCCGAGGTGGAAGGGGCAAACTCGGGCGTGCGCGCCTGTGTGGTGCTTGCGCACGGCTACGCCGAGCACTCGTCGCGCTACACGCGCGTCGCCGAAAGGCTCACAGAACGCGGTTACGCCGTCTACGCCTATGACCAGAGGGGGCACGGCAAGAGCGAAGGGGAACGCGCCAACGTGAACGTCTTTCGCGAGTTCGTCATGGATTTAGGCGACTTCACGGAGCATGTGCGCCAACTACACCCCGATGTGCCGCGCTTCGTTTTGGGGCACAGCATGGGCGGCATGGTGGCGCTGCAGCTCGCCCTAGAGCACCCCGAAAAGATGGACGGCGTCATCCTGAGCGCCGCGTATATCCAAAACGCCGCCGAGATTCACCCGCTGCTCCTTAGGCTCTCGCGCGCCTTTAGCCGCTACTTCCCTAGTCTACCCGTGCAGGAGCTAGACACGTCCGCGCTGTCTCGGGACGAAGGCGTCGTCCAAGCTTACAAAAGCGACCCGCTCGTCTATCACGGCAAGGTCAAGGCGCGCCTGGGCGCGGAACTCTTGAGCGCCGGACCCTACGTGCTGACGCGAGCCGAGCATATCAGCCACCTGCCCCTCCTCGTGATGCACGGCGACGCGGACGCAATCGCCGACGTTGCGGGCAGCCAGGCGCTCTACGACGCGGCGCTCACGGACGATAAAACCTTGAAGCTCTACCCTGGGTTTTACCACGAGCTTTTTAACGAGCCGGAAGCGGGACCCTTGGAGGACGTGCTCGAGTGGCTAAGGCGTCAGGTGACCAAACTCGGCCAAGAGGTCACGCCCCCGGTAGCACGCGCCCCATCACAAACTTGAGATAGCGTCCCTCGGGGAAGCTGGCGGGCACGGGGTGGTCAGGCGCGTGTCCGGCTTCGTGGACGAGCTGCAAACGGACGTTCGCGTCACGCGCGGCGTCCCCCAATACCCCTTTGAAATCCTCCGGCGACACCTGCGAGGTGCAGCTCGCGCTCGCCAAAAGCCCTCCCGGTTTCACGCATCTGAGCGCGGAGGTGTTGAGCTTCTTGTAGGCGCGCAGGGCGGCGAATTTGCTCTTTTTGTTGCGGGCTAGCGAGGGTGGGTCTAGCACAACCACGTCGAACTGGCGTTTTTCTTTGGTGTAAGTCTCGAGCAACTCGAAACAATCCGCCGTCACGAAGTTGTGCCCACCAGGGGCGAAGCCGTTCATCGCAAAATTGCGTGCCGCGTCCTCGTTTGCCGCATTCGCTGTGTCCACGCTCGTGACATGCGCCGCGCCGCCCCTCGCCGCGTAGAGCGAGAACGCGCCCGTGTACGAGAAGAGGTTGAGCACGGTTTTACCCTCACAGACCCTCTCCAGCGTCGCCCGGTTGTCGCGGTGGTCCAAGAACAAGCCGGTCTTTTGTCCCTCGTAAAGGTTGGCGATGAGGTCCAAGCCGTTCTCTTTGACTGTGAGTTCGGGCGGCGGGCGTTTGCCGTAAAGAGGGTCCAAGCCGTTCTGCGTTTTCCGCACAATCCCCCTTAGTTTGAGATGCTTGCTGAGCGCTTTGACTATATCCGTTACGATAACCTCGACGCTCTTCGCGTAGGTTTGCAGCGCGGCGTAGCGTTCGTAAAGGTCAATGGTGACGCTGGGTAAAAAGTCGCCTTCACCGAAGAGCAAACGGTAAGCGTTTGTCACCTCTGGGTTGATAAACGCTTCGCGCAGCTTCAGCGCGTCTTTCACCTTCGCTTCAATAAAATCTCTATCCGGCACGCTCTCGCTGCTAAAAAGCCGCAGGGCGATGGCGCTTTCGTCGTCGTAAAGTCCAATGCGGTGCGCGCTGCCCGCCTCCACACGCACCCAGTCGCCCGTTTGCAGCGCGTGTTTAGGCAGGTGGTTGCGGTAGACCCAGGGGTGGTTGGACTTGAGGGCGGGCTCGAGCTTCGGGTTGAGCGTCAAGGTAGGCAGAGACATCTGCCTACGCTAACGCAAAGCCGCCCACGTGAACGTCCGCCGACGTCATAGCCGCGGTCCTGAGGCTACGGCTTCGTCCCGTTCAAAAACTCCTCGACGTTGGTGTATCCGTCTCCGTCAGCGTCTCTCAGGTCCGTCAGAAACGTCGTTAAACGCAAAGCCATACTCTCTCTCCCAAGCGTCGGACATCCCGTCCCCGTCGCTGTCCTCAGGTACTTGACCAAAGGCGTAGCTCGGGTAACCGCCGATCTCACGTGGCGAGTCAATGAAGCGGCCTCTACCACTCCTGACGTCTTCCACAACCCTAGTATCTACACGGTCACGCGCTGGTAACGTCGCACCCGCGTCGCTGAGCACCGCTTCGTAAGCCTGCTGCGCTGGAGCGATCTGTACGTTAGGCTCACCCACTACGGGGCTTCCTGCCCGGTAAGGTCCAGGTTCACCGCCAGGCGCACGTACGCCGAGCCACTCATCGCCTTCGTCAGTAGGGCGCTGCGGGCTCAAGTTGCCTTCAGCGTAAACGGACGATGACGATATTATGTTCGGTTTGATCGTCATAGCCCAAGTATTGTTTGAGCTGTTCGGACCTGCTTTATAGAAGTTGCTTATAGTGTCGACGAAGACTGGCATGTTCGTTTCTTCGGCGTCGGCAAGTTCCGTGCCCCCAGGAGCGTTATACATTACATTATTGATGAGTTGGACTGACGTGCCGGACTTTATAAGTGGATGGCGATCGGGGTTGTGGGCGAATAAGTTGTGATGCACGCTGATACGCTTTGTTCCGTCGCCGATGAGTAAGCCTTTGCCGTGGGGACCCTTAGGATGCAAACTGTCATCAAGCGCTTCAGAGATGATGCTCCACTGAATTGTCACGTCATGAACGAGGTCTTCCCTGTACCTTTCGCCCCAGATGCTCATCACTTCGTCAATCGCCCAGCTCGCCGAGAGGTGGTCGAGGACGACGTTGTAGACCTCGGGGCGGCTACCGTTTATCCTGGGAGAGACAACCTGAAAGCTGTCGCGGTCTTCGGGGTCTTCTCCAGGCGCGTCGCCCGGTCTTCCCCGCAAGTAGCGCAAAACAACGTCGTGCGCTGCGACCGAGATGCCTGCGTTCTTGATTGCGATACCGTCTCCCGGCGCAGTCTGACCTGCGACCATCAGGTAGGGTTTCGTGATCGTAATATCTCGGCGCAGTTCGATGATGCCCCCAACCCGGAATACGACGATGCGCGGACCACTGGCCTCGAGCGCCGCCCTTAAACTTCCCGCGCCCGAATCGTTGAGGTTCGTCACTGCGATAACGCGCCCGCCGCGCCCATGAACGGTGTCTGAGCCAAATCCTTCCGCCCCCGGAAAAGCGGGTAGAGACGAGGGGCTTGCCGTAGGTGTATCGTCTTCGCTAGGAGGAGGAAGAGGAGGGTCGCCTTCTTCACCAGGCGGCGACGGGTCTGTCCTGACCGGTTCTAGCGTGAGCTGGTCCACATAGAGGTTGCGGTCTCTATCCGCTGAGCCGTCATAGTTGTCGTTTGTGAAAACAGCCTCTATCACTTGTCTTGAAGAGAGTGCGACCTCGCCAAAGGTGTACTCGCGGTAGCCATTACTGCCTACTAGTACGTCCTCACCTAGCTGCTGATTATTCACCGTCAAGCGCATGACCGGCCAGCCCTCGTAGTTGTCACCGCGTGCACGTACGCTTACTTTGTAGGTGCCGCTCTGAACGTCACCAATCTCGAAGCGGGCGCGTTCGCCTGTTCGCAGGAGCACGGCGGTCTTACCGTTGAGGGCGTCCGCTTCTTCTTGGTTCTCCTCTATAGGCTCTAGGGTCAGGGCTGCGGGGGCTGCGCTTTCGTCGAGCATATCGGTTGCTGTGTTTGAGCAGCCAATCAGCGCGAGTAGGGCTACCAGGAGTGTAAGAGGTATGTGCTTGATGTGCTTCATGTCGCCTCCTTTGGGGACGGGTGACCCGCCTCTTTAATGTGAAAACAAAGTGGCGAGTTTACCGATGTAACCTTAAGACAAAGAGCGGGAAGTTTTTTAGTTAAGAGTTGCTAGGGATAGCAGTTCCAAGACATACTGAGACGGATGAGCGCAGGTCTCTGTCCGCAAGGACTAGCGTTACGGGCAGGCCGCCCTGCCGTTGCGGGATTTCATCTTCGAACGTGCGTGCTAGTTACGCAGTTTTCCGCAGGAAACACCGCTTTGCATAGTGAGACTGTCTCAAACCAGATGATACCTGCTAGGATATGCAGAGCGTGGAGTAGACGTTCGGCAGACTAAACAACATTGGTTAAGCTTGCTGCCGTAGCAAACGTTCTGTGCCGACAGCGTCTTGCAAAACGCTTGGCACGAGGGTTGAGGTCTGAGCAGCGTGGAGTGTCTCACAGTAGGACCTTTCGTGGCGAGACGCGCCTAGGTTGATCGGAGCGCGTTGGGTTGACCGCTGCGCTTAGACGCCGAAATGGGTGTTTTCAGGCTTAAAGGTGACGTCGGTGCAGGCGCTGACCATTGAGGTGCGGCTTAAACAGGCGAAGGTGTCACGTCGTAACTTCCTTGTAAGAAATAGCGGGCATTTACGCCGGTAGTATAAACACTCTGCAGCTCAAGGCGTCAGCCGTTTCCAGTCGTTACGGGGCCAAATACTTTGTCCCCAATTCACAAGTCTCTCCAAGGTCCCATCATCAACTCCTAGCTCTTCAAAATAGGGGACCGCGCTATACCAGCAGTTGGCGTAATCTTCGGTGTGGCACTCTCCGCTGAGACGGTCTCGAGGAATATTCGGCTTGGTAAGGCGGTAATTGGCGGGCTCGAGGACGTTCTTTTGTGCCTTGCCCCGCGCCCAGTCGCTCGGACGGTACTGCTCTAAAACGTCCACAGTTGAGTTGAGAAGTGCTTCATAAGCGTTCGCGCGGACGCTTGTAGGTAGCGTGTCCAAGGTGCGGCCGTGCCCTTGCCCCGGTACGTAACGGTGAATTTGAAGTTGTCTGAAGCCCAATGCCGTTTCTGGCATCGGGTCGCCGTCGGCGAACTGTTGGTGCATCTTGGTGTGCGAAGCTAAGTAGCGGTAAGGATGAGCGGGTCCGCTGCCCTTACCCCGTAACCCTTCGATGTGGTTGGGCTGATAGTTCCAATCGACGGGCCAGAGGTGGATGCCACCGCCGTTGCCTGCGTTGAGTGTGAGTTGCAACTGGTACCAAGCGGTAGACTCATATTTGCCGACCAAAATTGTTTGGTAGGGAAAGCTGTTTCTGTTCACTGCCGAGCGGTGCGGCGCGATTTCAAAGACGTTGCGCCGCGTGCTGATCCAACTACGCGCCTCGCCATTGGAGAATACTTCAGGTGCTAGGTCCTCTAGTCCAAACTCCTGCATCACTTCCCAGGTCTTGACCGCCCCCCAGCGCAAGGTCGAGCGGTTGAGTATCTCCCTTTTGCTTTCAGGGACGTCCCGGTCCAGTACGCCCTTGCGTTTGCTCGATAAGTTGGTGGTTTGGGTGGCTAAATCGTTCAGCAAGGGCTCGAGTTCGCCCGCCGCGGCGAGCGCTGAGCCGCCTCTAGCCTCCAGTTCGCGGCGCACCCGCTCGTAAGTTTCAGGATACGTCTCGCCGTGGTGAATTTCGCTCGTTTCAAACCCTTGGCCCCAAATATCGAGTGGGTGCGCCTCGGGCAGCCACGCCTGCCAGTCGGGGAACTGTAGAGATACAGGCATCTCGCGAACGTTGAGCGTGGCGTTCTTGTTGACGATCTTGCGCATGGCAGCGTCAGAGGTTCCGCTAGGGAAGAGATGCTCTTTCATGTCCTCATCTTTCTCGAGTACAGCATCTAAACCTGCCCCCGCAGCCCACTGTTCTACAGGTTTGCTGTCTAGCCCAGGTCCAGGTTGATAGGGCGGGTTCCAGGGACGTCCGTGTGGCTCGACGTCGAGCGAGCGGATATAAGAGGCGATCTGTTTGCCTTCTAGTTCGGAGAGCTTATGAAACTTAGCCCGTTCTTGAATAGACCAGTTAGAGAAGGCGTAGTACTGCAAATCGCGCCCATCTACGGCGTGGCAGCCGCTGCAGGTCGCTCTGATCTTAGGTCCACCTGGAAAATCCACGAGCGCCGCCCCTTCCCAGAGCCTCTGACCTTCCCTGATGTCCTTGGCGCTGCTTAGCGGCGGCTCCCACTTGACGGGGTCATCCTCTGCAAAGGTCTCCACCGGTAAGACCGCCTCGTCGCCGCGCTGTAAGTTAAAGGCCACGATACGGTAGCCACTGGTCAGCTTGTCTGTACCGTTAAAGCGGAACTCCAGAGTGTTCGTGCCCGTCCGCGCTCCTTCGATGGGAACGCTCAAGCGCACGGTGTGGTACGCCCCGTTGAGGCAGCCGTACGCCGCTTCGTGCGCAGAACATTCGAGCCCCGGCGTCTCATTCGAGAGGTCAACCCAGTCGCCCCCGTTGAGGCGCACACTGCCCTTCGCACCCCTGTTTGGGTTGGTGCTGGCGTCGCGGTAAGCCAAGCGGTGGGCTTTGAGGTACAAGCTGTCTACTTTGGCAGGATCACCGAGGTCAAAAGTCACCCCCTCTATATAACCGTCTGGACCGATAACCTCTAGGGGTAGGGCGATGACGCCTTTTGCGTCGGGGCTCTCTGGCTCTGGCGCTATTCTTGCTACGGGCTCGAGGATGAGATGATCCACATAGAGGTTGCGGTCCCTATCCGCTGAGCCGTCATAGTTGTCGTTTTTGAAAACAACCTCTACAGCTTGCCCTGGGGAGAGCGCGACCTCACCGAAGCTGTACTCGAGGTAGCCATTACTGCCTACTAGCCTATCTTCACCACGTTGCTGACCATCCACCTCTAGGCGCATCTCGGGCCAGCCCTGGTAGTTGTCACCACGTGCACGCACGCTTACTTCGTAGGTGCCACTCTGAACGTCACCAAGCTCGAAGCGGGCGCGCTCATCTGTCCGTAGGAGCACGGCAGTCTTACCGTTCGTTGCGCCTGCTTCTTGTTGGTTCTCCTCTATAGGCTCTAGGGTCAGTGCCGCCGCGCTCTGGTCGAGCGTATCGGTTGCTGTGTTTGAGCAGCCGATCAACGCGAGTAAAACTAGTAGAAGTGTGGCTATGTGCCCGGTACGTGTCATGTTGTCTCCCCGGGGGACAAGCAAGCTGTTTCGTTTAGACATTGAGCGTTCGTCAAGGTGACAAGCAGCCCACTTCGTTGAAGGTGTTGCCTGCGACGTATTCAGAAGGGGTACCAAGGTCAGCAAAATAGCGTGGTCTGTCCCTCCTATCGACGAAGTCGTTGCCTTCTACGGTTAGGTTCTCGAAAGGGTGAAGGAGTGTGAGAGCCGAGGTACCCGCCGCCGTTGTGCACATTGAAAGGGTATTGTCGCGCACGTCGAAGGTGTCGTAACGCAGGGGTCCCTTGGACTTGTTCCAGTAGAGTTTGAGGAGCCACGACTTCCATGACTCAGAAGGTCTGCTGTCGGTGAAGAACAGCTCGTTGCCCCTGATAACAGAGCGCATAGACGGTCCAGCAGGCTTCATCTGGTAGAAGACAAGCGTTTCGTACTTGGTGTCCCAAACGCGGTTGTTCACCACGGTGGCGGTGCTTCTTACGCTGATGCCCGAGCCGTCAAAGGCGTTGTAGACGGTGTTGCCCTCGATCCACGCGTCTTGCGCTTTGATATACATCCCGTGTGTAGGGGAGCCCTCTACGGTTTCGGGCGTCTTGCCAGTGTCATGGATGAGGTTGTCGACAATTCTGAGACCCGGTACCGGCGCGTCGTGGACGGTTTGCTCAGCGGCGCAAGCCGAGCAGCCACCTGAAACAATGCCGTTACCCTGAGTATCGTAGATGTGGTTGCCCTGAAACGTGATGTTGGCTGACTCAGCGCCCACAACCCGGATACCCGCTGACTGTCCCCGACTGGAGATATTGGAGATGGTGCTGTCAACAACGCTCACCTCGGTGCTGTCCTTGATAAGAACACCGTTGAGACTTCTTTTCCCAGTAACACCGTCAATGGTCACGTTCTCAACGCGTACGTTGGTTGCGTCCTCGATAAAAATGGCGTTGCTGCCAGCGATATCCGTGAAGGTGCTGTTTCTAACCAGAATGTTGCTCACGCCGCGCAGCTCGAGTGGCTCACTCTGTTCCAGACCTTCATAGACCACATCCCAATCAGCGCTTTGGTCAACGGCTTGCTCGGCGTTTGAGGCTGGAAAGCTTATATCTTTCATGACCAGCGTCCCAGCTATCTCGCCGCTCGTTTCGACGTTGACGCGCCACTGCGGGATGAGCTGATCCGGCAAGCCGTTTGCGCGCCACTTCTCGAGGATGAGAGCCAAGTCAACCGCGCCACTCTCCCGGTACACCTGGCGCACCGCCCAGAACTGCTCCCAGGGTTGGTAAGGGTGGGGCACGAGGTAGTGTCTATAAACACCTCCGTCCTGGCGCGTTTCTCCCAGGTAGGTGCCTCCGTCTTCGCTCGTGAGCCTCTCGTGGTACTCCTCGGGTGTGCGAGAGGCGTTTTCGACGATATAGTTTTCGTAGTTGCCTTCCAAGCCCTGCCCGACCTCTTCTCTCACCGAGAACTTAGGTCCTATCCACCAGTTGCCCGAGCCGCTAAATTCGGGGGCGACGGTTGCAGAGACGGGTAAGGGGGTGGTGCGTAAGTCGTCAACTCGGCTGGGGTTGTATTCAGAGACGATGGCGGTATCGAAACCGCCGTCCTTAGCGTCCAGTGTGAGGGTAAGGCTTTCGCCGTCACCGACGATATCGCGGCAAAAGGTTCCCTCGAACGCACCGCTCGTCCAGACGGGCGAGCCGCGCGTGCCTAGCTCGAGGCGCTCGTCGGTGCAGTTGGAGCGGGTATCCGGTTGAGGCTTAGCACCCTCGAGTGGGGTTAGCGTGAGCTGATCCACGTAGAGATTGCGGTCTCTATCCGCTGAGCCGTCATAGTTGTCGTTTGTGAAAACAGCCTCTATCACTTGTCTTGAAGAGAGTGCGACCTCGCCAAAGGTGTACTCGCGGTAGCCATTACTGCCTACTAGTACGTCCTCACCTAGCTGCTGATTATTCACCGTCAAGCGCATGACCGGCCAGCCCTCGTAGTTGTCACCGCGTGCACGTACGCTTACTTTGTAGGTGCCGCTCTGAACGTCACCAATCTCGAAGCGGGCGCGTTCGCCTGTTCGCAGGAGCACGGCGGTCTTACCGTTCGTTGCGCCTGCTTCTTCTTTGTTCTCCTCTATAGGCTCTAGGGTCAGGGCTGCGGGGGCTGCGCTTTCGTCGAGCATATCGGTTGCTGTGTTTGAGCAGCTAACGAGAGAGAGTAGGATCACTAAAAGTAGTAGAGCCGTGTAGCCGATTCGGGTCATTTCTTCTCCTTAGGGGACAAGCAAGCTGTTTCGTTCAGACATTGAGCGTTCGTCAAGGTGACAAGCAGCCCACCTTGTTGAAGCTGTTGCCTGCGCCAGGTTCGTAAGGGGTATCCAGGTCAGCGTAGTTGGAAAAGTAACGCGGGTTGTCCCTCGTGTCGACGAAGACGTTGTTCTCCACACTCAGGTTCGCAAAGGGGTAGACCCGCATGTGCGGAAAGTCGCCCACGGCTGTGGTGCAGATGGAGAAGGTGTTGTCGCTTATCTCGAAAGTGTCGTAGCGAAAGGGTCTTCCCTCATTTTTGCCCCAGTACAGAATAAGCAGGGAAGACCATTCAGCGCCAAGGGGCACACGGTCGGTGAAAAAGAGTTCGTTTCCTCTAACGACCGAGCGCATAGACGGTCCAGCAGGTTTCATCTGCGAGAGCCAGAGCGCCGAGAACCTAGTATCCCAGATGCGGTTATTGAGCACCCTTGCTGTGCTTCTTATGCTGATGCCTGAGCCGTCGAAGACGTTGTAGACGGTGTTGCCCTCAACCCACACGTCCTGCGCTTTGAGGTACATGCCGTGAGTCGGGGAGCCCTTGACCGGTGTAGGCGTCTTGCCGACATCGTGGATGAGGTTATTGATGATTCTGAGGTTTGGTACTGGCACGTCGTGTACAACCTGCTTGAGGCAGCTCGAGCAGCCGTCCGAAACGATGCCATTGCCGTAAGCGTCGTAGATGTGATTGCCTTCAAGGGTGATATTCGCTGACTTGCCACCCCAAATTTTGATGCCTGCCGATTGTCCTCGACTCGTAATGTTCGAAATCGTGTTGCCGACGACGCTCACTTCAGTGCTGTCTACGATGTAGACACCGTTGTGGCTATTTTCCCCGCCCACACCGTCAATGGTCACGTTCTCGACGCGCACGTTGGCTGCGTCCTTGATGAGGATGGCGCTGCTGTTGTTTACATTCGTGAAGGTGCTGTTGCGAATCAAGACGTTGCTCACCCCGCGCAGCTCGAGTGGCTCGCTCTGGTCCAGCCCTTCGTAGACTGTGTCCCAACCGGTATCTTGATCAGCGTCTTGCTCGGTGTCCGCGACCGGAATCAAGGTGAGATGGTCGATATAAAGGTTGCGGTCTCTCTCAGCGCTGCCGTCATAATTGTCGTTTGTGAAAACAGCCTCTATGACTTGTCCCGAAGAGAGCGCGACCTCGCTGAAGGTGTACTCCTGATAGGTTGCTCGCTCAACCGCAACGTCTTCGCCTAATCGTTTACCGTCCACGCTCAAGCGCATCTTGGGCCAGCCCTCGTAGTTGTCACCGCGCGCTCGTACGCTTACAGCGTAGGACCCTTTCGGGACGCCGTCAAGCGCGAAGCGGGCACGCTCGTCCGTTCGGTAGAGCACGGCGGTTCTCCCGTTCATAGCGCCCAGTTCCTCACGGGTTTCGTTCACAGGCTCTAGGGTCAGCGCCGCCGCTGCCGCGCTTTCGCCAAGGGGCTTCGCCGTGTCCGCGCAGCCGGCTAAGCCAAGCGTGAGCACGCCCAGCAAACAGTAGATGAGGGTTCTCGTCATGTCGGGTCCTCTCATATCACTCTGAACGTTCCGAACCGGAACGCGCCTCGCCTTTCGGCGTTATCTGAACGCATCCCAACTCCCTCTAAGCTACATCGTCTCGCGCTAGCCGTTGAGATTAATGATGGTTCGAGCCTCTACCCGCACTCCACCTCCCACTCGGGCACGCCCGCGTCCGCCGCCCAATACACCTCCGTCGCTTCGGAATCCGCACTACCTCGCGACTTGTTTGGGTTCCTGAATCATCTTGATGACGCGCTCTTTGAAGCTCCGCCTGTCGTTTAAGTGCGGGAAGGGCTCGTTGCCAGGTATGTTCACTTCCAAGAATTCGCCTAACGGCTCCCAGCCCTCTTTCACGCTGTAAACCAGCAGCTTCTCGGCGGGCATACTGCGCTTGACCTCTTCGATATGGCTGTTGAAGACCTCTACGTTCCCGTGCGTCCGAAGCCCGCCCCGATCACCTCTATCGCCATCATGTCTCCTAACCCCGCCTGCCCCTACGCTGCTCTCAGGCATTATGAAAGGTGACAATGAGAGGAGAAGTTGAGCGCGTCTAAAGCAAAGTCGCCACGACGAGCATCGCCGCTTCGCTGCTCTCGACGAGCGCGCCGTAAGCGTCGCCGCCCAAGCCTGCCATCCGCCGGTTCAGCCAAGTGGCGATGATGAGTGTGGAGAGTGCGGCGCTAATGACGAGGAAGAGAAGGGCGGGCAGCTCGAGCCAAAAAACCGTGATAGAAAGCGAGAGCACAGCCCCGAGGCTGATAGGCAAAAAGGTCTCGTCAAATCTGAGATTTGTGCGTCGCCCTAAGAGGCTCGCGTCGTAGACCGGGTAGCGCGCCATCGCCCACGTCACCGCGCTCCGGCTCAGGATGGGAATGACGACGAGCGCGCCCACCTCGCTCAGCGCGCCTACTGCCGTCGCCTTGACGAGGATCAGCAGGCTGCCCGCCGCGAGCGCGAACGCGCCCACGCGCGGGTCCTTGACGATGCGCCAGCGCTCTTCGGGGGGTTTAGGAGCGAACGCGGCGTCAGCAAGGTCGCAGAAGCCGTCGAAGTGGAGCGCGCCCGTGACGAGGAGCCACAGCGCCGTCACGAGAACGCCGCGCAGCGTGGGCGGCAGCGGCGTGAAGAGGACGAACGCGAGCGCCAAAAGGGTGCCGATGACGAGCCCGACGACGGGATACGCCCTTACCGCTAAGCGCAAGTCGTCCTCGCGCCACGCCTTGACGAGCGGCACGGGCAGCGTGGTGAGAAAGCCTAGCGCGACGCGGAGCGCCCTGAAGTAAGTCACGATAAAAAAGCTATCAGAGTTCGGGCAGGACGACGGGGACGTTCGTACCCGGTTGCGCGAACACGCTGATATCGGCGTCGTAGACCTCTTCTAACCTCTTTTGAGTCAACACCTCTTCGGGTTTGCCTAGCGCCATACACGCGCCGCGCCGCATGACGAGCACGCGCCCGCAGACTCGAGCCGCCAAGTTGAGGTCGTGTAACACGACGAGTGCGCCCAGACCCCGCGCCACCTCCCGCTTGACGAAGCGCAGCACCTCGACTTGGTACTTGAGGTCTAAGTGGTTCGTCGGCTCATCCAGGAGTAGAAACGTGGGCTCCTGCGCCAGCGCCCTCGCGAGCAGAACGCGCTGCCTTTCGCCGCCCGACAGAGAACCGACGGTTCTGTCTCGAAACGCCCACGTGTCGGTGCGGCGCAGGGCGGCTTCGGCGATCTCTATATCTCTCTGCGTTTCGGACGCTAGAAAGCCCAGGTGCGGCGTGCGCCCCATCATGACGAGGTCTCGGACGCGGAACGCCTCGGGCAAGGTGCTCGCTTGTGGCGTGGCGGCGACGGCGCGCGCAAGCTCCAAGCGCCCCACCTCTCGAAGCCTCTTGCCGAAGAGCCGCACCTCCCCCTGTGAGGGTTTCAAAAGCCGCGTCAGGAGCCCGATGAGCGTGGACTTGCCCGCGCCGTTCGGCCCGACGACGCCTAAAATCTCTCCGCTTCGCAGCGAAAAGCTCAGGTCTTTAACGACCTCTTGCTTGCTATAGTGAAAGCTTAAACCGCTGACTTCGATCACCGCGTGTCACCTTGTCGCCGCATCAAGTAGAGAAAGAAAGGCCCGCCCACGAGCGCCGTCACCACGCCCACAGGCAACTCCGAAGGCGCGATGACCGTGCGGGCGAAGAGGTCGGCAAGGATGATGAAGAGTGCGCCCCACACTGCCGCGAGTGGAACGAGTGTGCGGTGGTCGGGTCCCACCGCCAAGCGCACCGCGTGCGGCACCATCAGCCCGACGAAGCCGATGATGCCCGACACGCTGACCGCCGCCGCCGTCGCCAACGTCGCCACAGCGATGAGCGCGACCTTAAAGGTTTCGACGCTCAGCCCGAGCTGCGCCGCTTGCGCTTCGCCGAGTTGTAAGAGGTTCAAAGCGCGTGCTGAAAGCATAGTTGCCATGCCCGCAATGAGGATAAAGGGGAGAATCGAGACGATCTTCGCCCAGCTCGAGAGCGCGAAACTCCCTAAGAGCCACGCGAGCACCCCGGCGGCTTGCTCCTGTGCCAAAAGCATCACGAACGAGGTGGCGGCGGTGAGGCTCGAGCCCACCACCACGCCCGCCAAAATGAGCGAGACGAGGGGGACGCGCCCGCCCTGCTGAGCGAAGAGGACGACGAGCGACACGGCTAGAAGGGCGAACACAAAGGCGACTAAAGGCACGCCGAACTGCGCTAGAAGAGGTAAAGAGGTCGCAAAGACTAAAACCAACGTCGCCCCGAAGCCCGCGCCGCTCGCTACCCCCAAGAGGTAGGGGTCCGCGAGTGGGTTGCGAAAAACGCCCTGAAAGGCGACGCCCGAAAGGGATAAGGATGCGCCGACGAGACCCGCCAGAAGCACCCTCGGCAAGCGAATCTGCCAGATGATCACGTCGTTTGTGCCCGCAAGCTCGCCCGTCACACCGCGCCACACCGCGCTCACGACCTCCAACGGCGCAATCCGCACCGCCCCGACGCCCGTCGCGAAAACGAGGATGCCGCCGAGCACGAGGAGCGATGCCAACAGGGGCGTCCAGCGCATCCCCGTCCTGATAGGCGCTCTCGCGCCGCCCCTAAGTAGATCGCGCTGCATCAGTCGAACACTTCAGGGTGAAGGATGCTCGCTAAAAGCTTCGCAGCTTCGGCGATGCGCGGCCCAGGGCGGTTTATGATGTTGACCTGTTCTTCGCTCAGTTCTACAACGCGCCCGCTCTGCACCGCGCTCAGACTACCGAAGCCTGGACGCGCCGCCAAGGTCTCCATACTCTCGCCCGACGGCGCGTTTCCCAGGATGACGATCTCGGGGTTTGCGGCGACGATATATTCAGGCTCGAGCTGCGGAAAGTCGCCCTGTTCCGCCGAGACGATGTTGTCGCCCCCGGCTGTTTGAATCAGCGTGCCGATAAAGGAGCCCGGCCCGGCGCTGTAGGGCGTCGCGTCGATTTCGTAGTAGACGCTCGGCGCGTCCAAACCCTGCGTGCGCCGCTCGACCTCTTGAAGCTCGAGCCGCGTGTCCGCGACGAGCGCCTGCGCCTGCGCCTCCCGGTCCAGCAGTTCGCCCAAAATCTCGAAGAAGGCGAAGGTGTCTTGGACGGTCTGCGGGCTGCCCGCGTAGACGTTCAACCCTAAGTCGCGGAGCGTCCCCGCCAGCTCGCCGTATTCGGAGACCAGGACGAGTTCGGGCGCTAGCGCTACGATTTCCTCTAGGTTAGCCCCCTCGAGGCTGCCGCCCAACGTCGGCAAGTCCTGTACCTGCGCCGGAAAGTCGCTGTAGCGGTCCACGCCCACGAGCGTGTCACATGCCCCTACCGCGCAGAGCGTCTCGGTGTGGCTAGGCAGCATCGAGACGACGCGCATGGGCTTTGCCGAGAGCGTGACCTCTACGCCCAACTCGTCCGTGACGGTAAGCGGGTAGGTGGTCGCAAAGGCGATACTGAGAAGAAAGATGAGTGAGAGAAGTCGAGCTAGCTTAATCACACGAATCGCGTACACAAAAGCCTCCAGGCTCTTGCAGGGAACAAAAAATCCATCTCATTTACATATGTATACACACATGCGTAAACGGATGGACGCGCAGCGGCACGTTCGTAAAGAACACGCGCCGTTATCGCCCTTCCTTGTGCCTCGCAAGGAATTACAGCAGGTATTATCTGGTCACAAACGCTCTCAGACGAGAGAGTACCGCTCAACACGCACGTTCAGAGATAATACTTGCGTGATACAAGCTCAGTGACTGCGACAACCGCTATAGGTCTGTTCCAGCTTGGCATTCGGGCTTCTTGAAGAGGTCATTATCGTTTAGATCACGCAGACATCATCTCTAAAAGTAACGGCTAAAGGATGCTCTATCTGCTTGAACTGGCTCTGACTAGATAATACCTGCAAGTTACCGTTGCGGGACAGCGCCGGACTCGCACCGGACTTTCCCAAGGGTGGAACAAGGTCAGCTTACGGGGCTTTGAGGGAGGTGTCAAGTTGTGTCTTTGGGTCTAGCGTGGCTCGAGTAGCCCTTCACGTTTCTCCTCCTCATAAAGCCGCTCTTGCACAAATGCCTTTAAGAGCGTTTGGTAGCCCGTTCCTTTGCGCTCCGCGAGCACCTTGAGCCGCGCTACGGTGTCGTCTTCAAAGCGCACGGCGATGGGTCCAGAACGTTTGGGTTTCATGCCCAGCGTTCTCAGCAGACGCCGCACCGACATCCCCCGCTCCTGCGCAACCTCTCTAAGCTGTTCTATGACCTCTTCTGGTAAGTCTAGCGTTACGCTACGCTCACGCACTGGTGGCAGTTCAGGGTCGTCTGCACTCGGTCTATGAAAAGCTACGCCATCACCAAACTCGTGCTCTTCCCAAAATCGCGCCTCTTCTTCTGGACTCATTCCTTGCGGAATTTCGCTCAAATCGTTGATGACTTTCATTGTTTCCCCTTTCGCATCCTCTTGTAGCGCTCAACCTCTTTACGTTTAATCTGTACGGAGAAAGGGCGAACGGCTTCACCTTCTACCGTATAAACAATCGTGATGATGACGCCATAGTTTGTTTGACCTGTGATAGCTCGGCGCTTCTCGAAAGGTATGTTGTAAGCGTCCGTGCGGATGCGGTAGGGGTGCTTCTTCCACGTCTTCCGCTTCCCACCCTCGTTTAGCGATGTGCTCCAAGTTAGCATCATCCCACACGAACCGCATAACTCAGTATATATTATTGTTGATACAAAAGGGATAAATCAGGCAGTGATCAGACTTGCATCTCTACTCAGCAGAGCGCATACGCTCGAGTTCAGCCACATAATCTTCAGACACCACCGCACCTTGACTCGCCTCGAGCATTCGCGCCAGCGCCGCTTGCCGCTGACTTATTTTGCTCTCCAAGAACTCCACAAAGTCAAGCACCTCAAGCTGCCGCGCTGGTGGCAATTTACGCAACTTCTCCAAGACCGCTTCTTCAATACTCATTGCCTTACCCCCAATACCACCTCAGGATGCTTCGCCGCAATTTTAAGCAGCGTTCGCGCCGCCCCGCTCGGCACACGCCGCCCCTGCTCCCAACCGATAACCGTGTGCTTGCTGACCCCTAAGAGCGTGCCGAACTCGGCTTGAGAGAGCCCGAGGGTGCGCCGCACATCAGAGACCCTAGGCGTACCATCTTCCAGTACCGTCACCCTGGCGGGTTCTAGCTCGCCCTTCTCAATCGCTTTCATCTGTTTGACACTAGTAATGAGGTCGTCGAAAAGTTTGTCTTCCATCATTCCTCCTCGAGAGTGTTCCGCAAAATCTTGATCTGCCTTGGGGTCAAGTCGTCCTGAACGTCTTTGCTATAAGCGAGTAATAAGGTGATGCGTTCTCCTTGAATAGCGTAGATAACACGAATGCCGCCCCTTTTACCCTTGCCGCGTGAAGGGTCGGTAAAGCGCACCTTACGAAGCCCGCCCCCGCCACGAATAACCGTGCCCTTTGTAGGATTCTCGAGCAGCTCATTTTGCAGGGCACGCAACCCCTCATCATTTAGAAGTTTGCCGATGAGCTGGTGGAAGATGGGAGTTTCAACAAAAACGCTCATCAATTAGATTATAGTACATAGGGTTATAAGTCAATGTACGAAGTCTACTCGAGGCTCATCCCGCCACCGCCGCCTCCACAACCTCCACCTCTTCTTCTGTGAGCCCATAAAGCTCATACACCAGCGCGTCTATCTGAGCGTCCAGCGCCGCAATCTCGCCCGTCACCCGCTCCAACTCCGCGCCCGCCGCGCCCGCCTTCTGTTCATGCAGCCCCAGCATCTCGTCCACCAGCCGCGTCATGCGCTCACGCTGCTCTTGTTCGGTTGGGTTGGAGAGGTTGAGGGTGCGAATGGGGAGAGGAGCTATATATTGACGCTTCCACCGAAGAAATCCGCCGCGTATTTGCGAACTCACGCTAGAAAAAATGTATGTCCACAGGGTCGAGTTCAAAATTCCTAGTAAGTATTTAGAGTCAGAGCCGAGAATGAACGCTGTCATGTCAAAGTATGTTTGACCTTCATCTATCGTGAATTGACCACGTGAGGCAATTTCAGAGTATGCAATTTTGGGTTTCTCGAACTCTTGAAAGTACGCCACATTGTCTTGAATTTCCCACCAGTTGTAAGTGCCTGATTTTCTACCTTTCCATTCTCTACCTTGCCAGTTTTTCGGTTTAGGCTCCAGGTCCTCTCTAAATTTAGTCAGGTGTCTCTTGATAGCAGGATACTGGTCTATATCTGTACCGCGCCGCGTGAATATCAGATACCGTTCTACTGATAATAAGCGGTATCTCTTGATTTCTCGTCCGACAAGATAAGGTTTAATTAGCTCCTCACTTTTCGGGTCCTCTTCAATGAGCTTTTCTCTTGTCTCCTCATCAATAATAAACGCTCTGTTGTATCCAGTTTTGACTCCAATGAAAATTTGCCCATCTACATACTGCTCTAGCGGCACGCCCGCTTTGCTTATCTTGTCTAAAACCTTTTGCGCGTCCTTGCTGGCTAAGGACCAGCCGCTGTCGTCCAGTTCTGCGACGGGTTGGGCGTAGGCGTGCGTGGCGACGTAGTCGTGGAGGTCGTCCTCTAGGTTTTCCATCTTGACGATTTGCACGGCTTTACTGCTGGGTTTAGCGCTCTCTTCCTCTGGTTCATTCGCAACCGAGAGGATGCAGGGGTAGGGGGTCGCCTCTTCGAAGACGGGGAGGTCGCCGTAGTCGATAATTTGCAAGAGGTGTTTCTCTTTGAGCCAGCGGCGGAGTGCCTTGCCGTAGTTCGCCCGTATCCATTTGTTCGCGGTGATGTAGCTGAATGTGCCCTGGGTGCTCAAGAGGTTGACACCGAGTTCTACGAAGTAGACGAGCAGGTCGGCGCTGCCGTGATACGCCCCGTAGGTGCGCCCGAGTTGCTCTTTGACCGCGCTGCCAATCGACTCTTGGCGGATGTAGGGCGGATTGCCTAAAATCACATTGAAGCCCACGAACGCGCCGTCGTCATTCAGCACTTCCGGGAACTCGAAGCGCCACTCGAAGGCGTTTTCGAAGATTTGGTTGCTCCGAATCTCTTCGATGTCGGCGGCGAGCTTGGCGATGTCTTTGGCGAGCTTTTCGCGCTCTTTTTTCTGCGCGGCGCTCTCCTCGAAGAGTTGGGCTTGTTCCAGGGTTGCCAGTTTGACCTTGAGGTTCTCTAAGCGGATGACTTTGGGGTCATTCGCGGCGATTTCGGTGCGGAAGTCTCTCTTAATGCGCCCGATGAGGCTTTCCATCTCGCGCTTCTCTTCTTTGTCGGTGGCGTTGCGGTAGGTGTTGACCGCCCTGCGGTAGTCCGCCACGCTGAGCTTGCTCTTTTTGAGCGCTTTTTTGAGGTCGGCGTCTAGGGGAAAGCGGCTGATGAGCGAGTTGCCGACTTTGATGTTGATGTCGATGTTGGGCAGGGTCTCGAGCTGCCTCTCGCCTTTATCCACCTCTTTGTAGTAGGCGTGTTTGAGGAGTTCGATCCAGAGCCGTAAGCGGCATATCTTGACGCTGTTGGGGTTGATGTCCACGCCGAACAAGCAATTTTCGATGAGGGTTTGCTTCTCAGAAAAGAGGGTCTTTTGGACGCGCTGGCTCTCGGGGTTTTTGGGATTGTACGCGAACAGCTCGCCGTCATCGTCGGTGAGGACGAGTTCGTCGTTGCTGACCTCTAGGGTGTAGTCGCGCAGGGTCTTGCCGTGCTCGTCCAGCAAGATTTTGAGGTCGCTCTTGAGGGTCAGGAGTTCGTTCAGCGCCGAGACGAGGAAGTGACCGGAGCCCACCGCCGGGTCGCAGAGTTTGAGGCTGTTGATGATAGCGTTGGCTTCGCGCTTGTCGTCAATCTTGTTGTAGAGGTCGTCCACTGTCTCGCAGCGCCAACCTTTGACCGCGTTGAACTTTTGCAGCACCGCGCGGCGGATGCTTTCACGGCACATGTACATGGTGATGAAGCCCGGCGTGAAGAAGGAGCCGTCTTTGTAGCCGTTGATCTTCTCGAAGATGAGCCCCAAGACCGAGGCGTTAATGAGGGTTTTACGCTCCTCTTGCACCGCTTCGGAGCCTTCGCTGCTGAAGTCGTAGGCGTCTAAGAAGGCGAAGAGGTAGTCGAGCGTGTTGAGCTTGCCCGTGCGCTTTTTGCCCTGTGCGTCTTTGAGGACGGTGCTGGAATAGAGCCCTAGTTCGCGTTCGTCGCGCAGGGCGCTCATGTCGAGGGTGCGGTGCTCGAGTTCGCTGAGTTCGAAGAGGCTCGAGTTGAGGTACGGCACGTGCGCGAACTCGGAAACCGACGCGCGGCGCTCGTTGACGGGTTTGGCAAGCACGTGGAAGAAGAGGGTGTTTAAGTCGTCGTAGTTGTGCAGGCGTTGGCTGTTGAGAAAGGCGTAGTCCTCGCTCCCCTGATGATGGCTTTTGAGTTGTGACTCGAGCAGTTTGAGAAAGAGGATGCGGTTGATCCAGGTAATGGCGAGTTCTAACGCGACGTTGAAAAGCCGTTCTTCCCTAGTGTTGCCATAGTGGGCAGGATGCGCTAAGCGGCTCAGCTTGCCTTTGTCGTCCAACTGAATCATGGCGTTTTCGATGAGCGACGCCTCGCCGCGCTCGCTCTCAGCTTGCCGTACAATCAGCTTTTTGCCGCCCTCTTTGACCTCGCTCAGCCCGATGATGTGGAGAAGCTCGGCGTAGAAGCGTCTATCGAGCGTGTTGCTGTCGTTAGCGAAGGGCAACTTGAGCAGGTGCTCAGGCGAGAAAAGCTTGTAGAGGGTGATGAGCTTCTTTTCGCTCGTCTCGCCCGGTTGGTAGTCGCGCAAGTCCACGTGCGTAAAGGGGAGAGGGTCGCTCAACCCTTTGATAAACGGCTCCGCGATGTCGCTATAGAAAAACTCGGTCTTGCTGCTCGACAAGCGTCCCGCCGCGAAGTCTTCGTACCGCTTGACGAACGCCTTATTTTCGACGAACCGCTTCTCGAAGTCGCTCGAGTCGAAGATGAACCACTCAAAGGTGTTCGTGGCGATGAGGTGCTTGACGCTCAAGTTTTGATTCGCGACGCGCCCCCTCAGGTAGTACAGGATGAGTTCGTGGAGCGCTTTGCGGTTGAGGTCGTTTGGAGTGAGCATCTCGCTCTTGTTGTCGGGTTTTTTGGTCTCGAGGATGACCCCGACGGGCGACGTGTCGGTCTTGCCCTCGTGGATGACGAGGTCGTTGCGCCCCTTCGTATTGATGAAGTGGTCCGCGCCGTAGTAGCTGGTCTGGAGAAAGTCGCGGATGAGGTTCTTGTGAAACTCCTCGGACTCGCCCGCTTTGACGCCTGCTAAGAGCGCGTGAAGCTGCGCCTTAAAGGTCTCGAAGTCTGCGCGGTTGGGTTTGACCTTTCTAAACGCCTTATTGAGCGCGTGCTGAGGTGTGTGTAAATTCGGGCGCATGGTGAACATCCCCATTTTAGAATGAGACACCATAACGTTTAGGAGGGTAGGGGTGTCGTGGAGGATGTCACTGTACATAGCAGGTATCATCTGGTCAGAGACACCCTTAGTGAGAAATGAACAGTCTAGCACGCACCTCGAGGGATGAAATCCCGCAACGGCAGGGCGGCCTGCCCGTAACGCTAGTCCTTGCGGACAGAGATCTGCGCTCAACTGTCTCAGTATGTCGTGGAACTGCTAACAAATATCACGGTATAGCAGGTGAAACGTAGACGCTTGATGAAGAGCCTCAAGTAGCGCCCTTTGTGAATCCCAGTCGTACAAACCGTTACGCTATAGAGAACGGTGCGCCTTATCCGGCGTCAGACTGTAAGCGAACGAGAAGGAGCTTTCATGCCGACAAACGGTTGGAGAGACGCCGATGACAGAGCGTTGGCGGAATTACCTGAACGGGTCGAACCTTATGAGGATGACCTCATACGCCAGCGAGAGCAGGAAGAGGTTAGGGGGCAGAAAGAACCCCGCTTGAGCGAACCTCATTCCCCCGTACCCCACTCCGAGGACATCCGCAAAATCCAAGTAGACGATGAGGACCGCTTAGCCTTCCGCGTCGGCGTGAACGCCTTGACGCTCATCTTATTGGGCTTCGGCATCTGGCTTCTCATCACCTACGTTCTTTAGGGTCTCGAAATTATGCTACCTTTTAACCTCACCACTTTCGCCGCCATCCTTATCGCCATCATCCTATTGGGGCTTCTCCCTAACCTCATGCGCCGCTACGCAACCGCGGATAGTTCCTCTAACCTCGGCTCGCTCGTGCAGCTTCTTCTAGGCTTGGGCGCGTTGACGCTGACAACTTACGTCGTCCTCTACTTCCTAAGTCTCATCGGCGGCTTCTACGAATCGCTGACCTGTAAAGTCGTGACGATTCCCTCGTGCGAAGACCCGTTAGGGCTCTCCGCATGGCTCCGGCTGCCCGCGCAGAGCGTCGGCGGCGTGATGGGCGTGCTGCCTCTTATTGCAGTCTTTCTCGCCAAAGTGTTGCAACCGACTCCGCCGCCCCTGCCTAACTTCTCGGACAAACCCCTCTGGGAAGGGCTGACGCGCCGCAGCTTGGCGTGGCTCGGCAATAATATGGGCCTGATTTTTATCTTGGGGCTCGAGTTGTGGCTCGCCTGGTTGCGCGGCGCGGCGGAGGCGTCGGACAGGCAGCTTCGGTTGCAACTCGGCTTAGATAGCGAGTTGCCGCAAGCCTACCTCTCAGTCGCGCAGTGGGGCGCGGTCGTGCTCGCGTTAGGTCTGAGCGCGGTGGTCATCTACTTGGGCATCGTCGGGCGGCACAGCCGAATGCTGCTGGTACGTGCGCTCAGCGACCTGCGCTACGGCGCGGGGCTCATGGACATTCTGAGCGCCCTCTTCCGTGCGCTCGCCTTTGCTGTCGTGGCGCTCTGGACGGTTGTCGCGATTACGCTCGGACGGCTCCTCTTAAAAACGCAAAGCGCCATGTTCCGTGTCTGGGCGATGCTGATGATCGCGTTCGGGCGACTTCTCCTCAAAATGCAGAGCGTCCTCTACAGTACGTGGGCGTTTTTGGCGACGACGGTAGGCTGGACGCTCGTGTGGCTGAGCCACCTTGTGCGAAGGGGTGGAAGGCGCGGTGGAGGGCGTGGGCGCACGGTTGAAGTGCTCGCCTTTATGCTCATCCTGAGCGGTTGGGGTATCACTCAGGCGGCGACATACGTCGTTTTAATCGACGCGACGGGCTCCGAAGCCGAGCGCATTCAGGAGACGAACCAGACGGTTCTCTCCTGGGCGGACCCGTCGCCGCAACGCGCCCTTTTAGAACGGGGCGACAGGCTCATCGTCATCCCGATTCGTGCGCCGGGGAATCTCGACGCAACTTACAGCGCCCTCTTTAACGCGACGTATCCGAGCAGTCAGTTGGAGCGCTACGACTTCTTCATCACCCTGAGAGACGCGCTGCCAACCGAGGTAGATACGGATTTCGGTACAGGGCTGAGCGAGGCGTTGCGGGCGGCGGCGTTTTATCTGAATGAGGCAGAAGGGGAGAAGGTCTTAGTGGTTTTTGGCAACGGCGAAGACCACTCGCCAGCGGCGGTGCAACCTGCTGAGCTTCCCTTAGAAAATACGACGGTGGTACATCTCAATTTGGGGTTAGAAGAGCGCGAGCGGTGGCAGCGTGTGTATCAGCAGGCGGGCGCGGCGGATACGCTTCTCTACGATTTGGCAGCGACTCGCTCGCTTAGACAGGCGGAGTTGCAGGAGGATTTGGAGGCTGCGTCTACAAACTGACGACGGGCTAGAAACCGAGAGGTTAAGAGGCAAATGCGGTAGGGGGTAGGGGGGATTCACGAATCCCCCCTATGCCGCTCACTCCCTCACTTAACAAGACGATTGTGCGAAATTTCAAGAGGTCGAGCTAAGAGAAACTACTGGATTCTGACTACTGATTCCTTAAAATTCGCACCGTCACCAAAAGCTGTCCGACGTGCCGCATCGTGTGTTCTGCTGCGTGCGTGTAGAGTCCTATCACGGTAGAGGGCAAGCGCTGACGCCCCACCTCCCTAACCTCCACTAACCCCTCTTCATCCAAATTACGCAGTTGTTCCAACGCCCGCTCAACCTCTTCACTAAAAGCTTCATAAAGGTCTCGAGTCGTTGATATGCGTTTACCCTCAGCGTTCAATCTCTTCAACTGTTCTTCACTAAGCTGCTCACCTCTCGCATAGGTAAAAAGCCGCTCTAAAACACCTTTTAAGTGTTGCAAATGAAACCCGACAGGCGCGACACCGGCGGGTTTTTCCCAGAGCAACGCATCGGGGAAGTCTGTGGTAAGCGCGTCCACCTCTTCCCGCGCTTGCAAGAGGGCGTGCGCGATACCCTGTAGGTGGGGCGGCGTATCAGGCAGAGGTCCGCGCAGCCAGACCTCTCGAGATTGAGTCAAGCTAGGTCCCTTTGGTCTCAAACATCACGTCGTTCGCCCCGTCCATGCCGCGCACCATCAGCGGCAAGTCTGTAACAACGCTCGTACCCTCGCGACCCTGGTCGTAGACCTCGCCCGAGTAGTGCACCAGGGCGTCTTCGTCGCTCGTTGCCTGCACGCGCATAGCGTCTTGCAGCGGTCCTATCGCCTCGTCGGGCACGTGGAGCTTGCCGCGCACCACGTCGCCGGTGCTCTCGACTTTGAACCGCTCCAAATCGCCTGAGCACTCGAGCCTGCGCTCCTGTCCGTTGTCCGTTACTGTAAGCGTTCCTGAAATTGACATGCGTTACTCTATAGCGCCCTGCGCTCCGCACATTAGGGCGCGGCTTACAGCGTCTCCCTCCTGCTTAGAACCTCGCTTCGGGCACGCAGCACCGGCACATGTGATACTTTGATATGTTGGTGATAAAGCGTTCGTTCCGGTGGTGAACTCTAGCTAACGTTTGGTGGTGGGTTGTGGACAGTACGGACAGACAAAAAGTCGGCACGCAGCAAAAAGCGTTTGAACTCAATATGAATTCGGAGCGCTACGGCACCTTTGCTGAAATCGGCGCGGGGCAAGAGGTTGTGCGGTGGTTTTTCCAAGCGGGCGCGGCGGCGGGCACGATTGCGAAGTCCATCTCGGCGTACGACATGACGGTCAGCGACGCCATCTACGGCGAGTCGCCGCGCTACGTATCCAGGGCGCGGCTCGAGACGATGCTCCAATACGAATATGACCTCTTGACCGACAGGTTAGCCGAAGACCGCGACGCACCCCAGTTCTTCGCCTTTGCGAACACGGTGCGGGCACGCTCCTATAATGGCGGCGACGAGTGCCACGGCTGGATGGGCATCCGCTACCAAGCGACGCCGGGGGGCGAGCCCAGCCAAATTCTGACGCACGTGCGGATGCTCGACCGCGAGAACCGGGCGCAGCAAGAGGCGCTAGGCGTCCTGGGCGTCAACCTCATCTACGCGGCGTTCGAGTACTTCGAGGAGCCTGACAGCTTCTTGCGCTGCCTTTTAGACGACCTCTCCACCGAGCGCATCGAAGTGGACATGGTCAAGCTCTCGGGTCCCGCCTTCGAAGGGGTGGATTCGCGCATCGTCAGCCTCAAGCTGGTGCAGCTAGGGCTCAGCCAAGCGGCGATGTTCGCTACAGACGGCAGCGTGCTTCACGCCGCCGAGGTGCTCTACAAGAAGCCCATCCTGGTCGAGCGCGGCCGCTTCCGCCCGGTGACGTATGTCAACTTGGACATTTTAGAGAGTGCGCGTCAGCAGTTCTCGCGCCGCTTCGAAGAGGACAACATCGTCCCTATCATGGAGTTGACCCTGCAAGATTTGCGCGCCGACGGCGAGCTTGACTACCGCGACTTCTTGGACCGCGCGGACGTGCTCGAAGCTACCGACACCATCGTGCTCGTCTCCAACTATTTCGAGTACTACCGCCTAGCCGCCTACTTGCGGCGCTACTCAAGCCAGCCTATCGCGCTTGCGATGGGCATCCCGAGCATCGGCAACCTCTTCGACGAAGACATTTACGATGACCTAGACGGCGGCGTGTTAGAGGCGTTCGGACGACTTTTTAAGGGTGACCTCAAGCTCTACATCTATCCGACGAGAGACGGCGAAACGAACGAACTCGTCACCACCGACACGTACGAGGTTCCCGCGCATCTGCGCTACCTCTACAAGCATCTGTGTCATAACGACTACCTCGAGCAGATCGACTGCTACAACGAAGACTACTTGCATATCTTCTCGCACGAGGTCCTCGCTAAAATCCGCAGCCAAGATTCCTCCTGGGAGGAGATGGTGCCCTCCGAAGTGGGGCAGCTCATCAAAGAGCGCGAGCTTTTCGGATACGAAAGCGGGCGCTGACGTTCTAGGAGCGTTTCAGGCTTTCGCTCGTTCAAGCCGTTGCATATAGACAAGACAGAATTCATATAACATGTGAAATATCTACACAAGAAATTAACATATAGAGGATATTCTACAGATGTTTAGGAATATTAAATCTTTCTTAAACATCTGTACGGTGCGCTGTCATGAGGTTTTAATTTAAGTGGGTTACAGTAAAGGTCAAGAGAGCGCTAAAAATACCGTCTAGGACACAATTTTTCACGCTTACAAAACACGATACACCCCTTGACATGCCTTAATATATAAGGTAAAATTATCAACAGATAGAGGCATAGTCCTCCCACCCAGGCAAATCACTAACGGATCACCTAAGTAACCTTCTCAACACCCATCTCAAATAGCTTTACCCCTTACATCCTACATTCAAGAAAGGTCTACACCTATGTTAGATACTCATACTACAGACTTAGGCTTCTCCCCCAACGTCGTCCCAAATACCTTAGCCTTGCCGACGCGCACTTTAGAGGTTGACGACGTTCTGTACGAAGAAGGACGCGACGCTAGCTCACTTTACATCGTGAACAGCGGCGTCTTAAAGGCCGTTGTCCCAACGTCGGTAGGCAAAGAGCGCATCGCTGACCTCTACGGTCCCGGCGACGTTATCGGCACGGCTGCCTTGGACGGCGGTCAGCACGCGGAGACCGTCGTCGCCGTGCACAACGCTGACCTCACCCCCGTCGACCCGCAGCAAGCGATGGGCGACCGCAGGCTACGCGACTACATCATGCGCAGCTTGGCGCGACAACTGCGCAACAGCCGCGAAGCGATCGACGACGCTGAGTTGCCGGTTGGTGCTCGCGTGACCCGCGCCTTCTTGCGCTTAGCCGAGCGTTTCGGTCAGAGCGCGGACGGTCAAGCGGGCGTCAAGCTTCCCCTCGCCCTGACACACGAAGATTTAGCGTCGCTCACGGGCTCGTCTCGCGTTACCATCACCCGCATTTTAGGTGAGCTTCGCAATGACGGCGCGCTCACCGGCACGCGCGGCGTGTACGTCGCGAACCCAGAAGGGTTGGAAGCTGCGACGGACCACTACGTGATGCAGGTGCTCTAAACGTCTCTATAGACACGGAAAGACCCCGCCGAGTGCGGGGCTTTTCTTTTGTATGGTAGCGCTACGGATGGGGCGTAGTAGGAAGCCTCGAGCCCTCCCCAAACCTCTCTCACGGTTTCAGCGCAAATTCCAACGCTCCCCGAAACCCGTTCTTCCAATTCACCCAGTTGTGCCCCGCATTTCGCGTTTCAAAAACGTGCTCGTAGCCTTTTTCATCTAAAACTTCAGCAACCTCTTGGTTGATGTCAGTCAGCCACTCCAACGTCCCCACGTCGTTATAAAACCGTATCGGTTTGACCTCTTCGGATTTAAGCGCCTCTAAAAACCACGAATCTTCGTCCCAATAAAATTCTTTAGATTCAGGCGTACCCAAGTATGCGCCCGAAAAGGCGACGACGGTGCCGAATACCTCTGGCTTGTCCCAAGCTAAGAGCGTGCTCGCCAAGCCGCCCAAGCTCGCGCCCATCGCGGTTCGCTCATCAGTCGTCTTTAATTTATCTTCAACAAGCGAAATGACCTCTTCGAACATGAAGCGGCGGTAGGTTTCGTTGTAGCCGTATTCCTTCGCGCGGTCCATCGGCTCGATAAAGACGAGGTGGGCGGGGCGGACGAGGTCATCTTCGATCAGCTTCTCGAGCGTCAGGTGGAGCTTGGCGAAGCGGTAAAAGGCGGTGCCGTCTTGGATATAGACGACAGGCAGCGGTTCGTCTTCGTACCCCTGGGGCGTGTAGAGGCTCAGGCGGCGCGTTTGGTTTAAGAGGTCGGACTCGAGCCGCTCCCGCTTCGTCTCACCCACGTCGACCTCCTCCTCGTCAATCTGAGCGTACGGCTCAGCCTCATACTCAGGACCGTAGACCGCGCTCACCTCGGGGTACCAGATGCTGCGCCCGCGCACCTCGTTCTCGGGGTCAGCCTTCATCTCGCCTTCGGCGTCCAAAAAAGCGTATTCGAGATAGACGTCGCCCGGAAGATTGAGGGAGAAACGGCTCACCCTCTCCTTGTCCACCTCATGCGGGTTTCTGTCCATGTCGGTCAGGTCGGACACGATGTGCGTCGCCCAGTCGGGGATGTTGATCTCTAACTCCATAGCGGACAGTCTACCGTTCTCGCGAGGGTATTGGGGGAGTGCTCGAGCTGAGGGGGCAAGAGGTAGAAAGTAGGAACCTTTTATAGCAAGTATCATTTGGTTTGAGCCAATCCCACGTTAGGGAACATTGACGGGCACGCACGTTCTTGAATGATACTTGCGCTATTCCAATTCAGTACTTCTGTGAACTGCTTTAATCTCACTTCTTACTTCTTGCTTCCTGCTCCTCACTTCTTATTCCTCGCTTCTGATACGCTGGACTATGCCTCATCCTTTTGATCAACTCGACAAAGAGATATTGAGAGAAAAAGACTGCATGAAGTGGCAGCGCTTTGACAACGACGTGCTCCCTCTGTGGGTGGCGGACATGGACTTTCCGATCGCGGAGCCCATTCGCGAGGCGCTTTTAGACTACGCGCGAGGTGACAACTTCGGCTATCCGAAACCGGAAGGCCTGCCGGGGCTCAAAGAGGCGGTGCAGAAGAGGTTGGCGGAGCGCTACAGTTGGGACGTCGAACCTGGTGACATCCACCTCGTTAACGGCATCGTACCGGGGCTCTACCTGGGCGCGTTGGCGTTAGCAGGTCCGGGCGAAGAGGTCTTGATTCACACCCCGCTCTATCCTCCTTTCATGACGGCAATCAAGGACATGGGCAGGACGCCTGTATATAGCCAACTTACCTTTACGGGCGACGACTGGACCATCGACATTGACAAGATGGAGGAGCAGGTCACGCCAGCCACGCGCCTTATGATGCTCTGCAACCCGCACAATCCCACCGGGCGCGTCTTCCGCCGTGAGGAGTTGGAGGCGCTTGCTGAGTTCGCCCTGCGTCACCGCCTGTGGGTGGTCTCGGACGAGCTTCACAGCGATCTAACCTACAAAGAGCACGAGCACATCCCCTTCGCCTCGCTGAGCGAAGAGGTCGCGGAGCGCACCGTGACGCTCTACGGTCCTACAAAAACGTTCAACATCGCCGGGCTCAAAATCGGCTTTTTGATCGCGCAAAATCCGCAGCTCTTGAAGCGCGTGAAAGAGGTCGCGGGCTACCTGGTCGCGCCGCCTAACGTGATGGCGCAGACCGCGACGGTGGCAGCGTATGAGCGTTCGCAGGCGTGGTACGCGAGCATGATGGACTATCTGGACGACAACCGGCAGTTCGTGAGCAGCTTTTTGGGCGAGCATTTGCCGGAAGTCAAGCACGCCGTGCCGGAAGGGACCTACCTCAGCTTCATGGACTTTAGCGCGCTGGATGTGGGCAAGGATGTGCACGACTTCTTGTTGGAGGACTGCAAAGTCGGTCTCAACAGTGGTCCCGCGTACGGTCCGGGCGGCGAGGGCTTCACGCGGCTGAACTTCGCTACCTCTCGTGCGATTGTGGAGGAAGCCTTGCAGCGGATCAAGCGCGGCGTCGAGCAGCGGGTGTAAGCCTTGGATTTCGAGAGGTACATCAGGGAGATGGCGGGGCGCAATCGCTACGACTTCACGCCTCTTTTCGCGGACGCTGCGGCGTTCGGGCGAGTGACGAAAGATTTAGCTGAGCCGTTCCGAAACAGCGGGGTTGAGAAAGTCGCTGCGTTAGATGCGCTCGGCTTTACGTTGGGTGGCAGCGTCGCCGTTTCACTCGGAGCCGGGCTCGTTCTCATTCGCAAAGAGGGCAAAATTCCTTGGCATACCGTGAGCACGAAAATTGCGAATTACAGCGGCGAGGTGAAGGGGCTCGAGCTGGCCGAAGACGCAGTGCAGCCGGGCGAGCGCGTGCTCCTCGTGGACGACTGGTCAGAGACGGGCGCACAGCTCGTAGCGGCGGTCGAACTCATTCAGAAGTTGAAGGGGTGCGTCGTCGGGGTTGCGCTCATCGGTTGCGATGAAAGGGTCCGAGAGGTCCCCGAGTTGTTCCCCGAGTTGTTTCCATTCAGGTTTGTCTGTCTCGTGGACGCCGAGTGATGTTCGATCCCTTTCCGAAAGACCTCGAGCACTGCACCCGCTGTCCCAGGCTCACCCAGTACCGCCAAGAGGTTGCTGAGAAGAAGCGCCGCGCCTATCAAAACGAGGACTATTGGGGCAAGCCCGTGCCTGGCTTCGGTGACAAGGACGCCCGCGTCCTCCTCTTGGGGCTCGCGCCGGGCGCACACGGCAGCAACCGCACCGGGCGGATGTTCACGGGCGACGGCAGCGGCAACTTCCTCTTTCCGGCGCTGTGGCGCACGGGCTTCGCGAGCCAGCCGGACTCGAAGCGGGGAGATGGGCTCGAGCTTAACGACATGTGGATCAGCGCCGCGTGCCGCTGTGTACCGCCCGGCAACAAACCCGCGCGGCAAGAGGTGCTGAACTGCCAAACCTGGCTGGAACATGACTTTAACGGGCTCAGGAACTTAAAACTCGTCTTCGCCCTCGGGTCTATCGCGCATGACAGCTACTTGGAACTGCTCAAAGCTCAGGGAAGAGAGATTGTTAAAGCCCGCTACAAGTTTGCGCACAGCGCACTTCATGAGATAGAGGGTGCCTTACCTATGCTCGGCAGTTACCACGTCAGCATCCAAAATACGAACACTGGCAGGCTCACGCCGAAGATGTTCGACGCGGTTTTGGAGCGAGCTAGGTTGCTCGTCACCTCTTAGGACTGCCCGCAGCGGTGATAACTTAGTCTTATCAGATTGGTTGGCGTGTCATAAAAAGGGTGGGCTGAATTTTCTTGGCATTTCCACAATACACTGAGACAAAATATCATAGGTCTCAGCTCGCAGACCGATCCCGCTAAGCTTCGCTTGAGAGCGGGATTTCATCTCACGATGTGCGTGCTAGTTAGGCACTTTTTGCAGAGCGAAACGTTGCTTCTTGGAGTGATACGAATTCCGTGCTCACCGGAATCCGTACTTGTTTCTGCTCGCTCAGGAGCCTTCAGCCGGGCGTATCATGCCGTTGTAGATGGCTTGTACTGGCTATTCGTTGATGTTACCACCGGCTGATGGCTCTTCCTCGGGATTAAATGCGCTACTTTGTAGCGTATTTTACCGGAAAGGGTATGAGAGCGTTGCTTCGCAGAACTTATGTACACTCAAACCAGCTCCGAACATAGTGAGACAGACTTTGATACCTGCTATTTGTTATAGCGCTGAGCCGACGCGCCCTCGACATAGCGAACGCGCTTTTGCGGGTATAATTTTGAGTAACATGATACGCGAACCGCGAGCTTACCTCGCCTTTTTGTTGGTTTTAGCTGCCGTCCTCACCGGACTCGGTCCGCCTAGCCACGCACAGAACGCCAACGCCGTCTGGGTCATCCCCATTGAAGGGCAGATTACGCCTGCCACTACGCAGTTTGTCGTCTCACGCATCGAAGAGGCGAACGACACACTTCCGCTCGCCCTCGTATTCCTTATCGACACACCGGGGGGGCGCGTGGACGCGGCGCAAGACATCTCGGACAGCATCCTCAATGAGGCGCAGGTACCGACGATCGCCGTCGTGCAAGACGCCTTTAGCGCGGGCGCGCTCATCGCGATGAGCGCGCAGGACTTAGCGATCTTACCGGGCGCGTCCATCGGGGCGGCAACGGCTATAAACGGGCTCACGGGCGAACAGGCGTCCGAGAAGATTCAGTCCGCGTGGCGCAGCGAGTTTCGCGCGGTGGCGCAAGCGAGAGGGCGCAACGAGGACGTGGCGGCAGGGATGGTCTCGGAGCGCATCGAAGTGCCGGGGCTCTCCACAAACGAAGAACTCGTCACGCTAACAGCGGCGCAGGCGGTGGAATACAACATCGCGGACCTGCAAGCGAGCAGCTTGCAAGACGCTTTGGAACAGCTCGGCTACAGCGCGAATGTACCTGTCGAGCGGCTCGAGCCTACCCTCACCGAGCGCGTCGCAGGCGGGCTGACGAGCCCGCTCGTTGCGGCGGCGCTTTTAGCCATCGGTATTCTAGGCATCATCATCGAACTCTTCTCGCCGGGCGTCGGGCTGCCGGGCGGTATCGGGGCGCTCGCGCTCTTGCTCTTTTTTAGCGGCGCGTTCATTGCCACGCCTGCGGGTCCGTTCGACCTGGTGGTGCTTCTAGCGGGCATCTTGCTCATCGCCGCTGAGGTCTTCGTGATTCCCGGCTTCGGGGTGGCGGGTATCTTAGGCGCAGGTGCGATCATCTTCGCGGTCTTTCGCATCTTTCAGGGAAACACCGCCGAGGTGCTCGGCTACACCACGCTCTTCGGCGGCGTCTTGCTAGGCTTAGCGCTTTGGCTCCTGCCGAACACGCGCTTGGGCGGCGTATTCACGCTGACGACGCGCCTGGGCGACAGTGATTCGCCGCAGAGCGTCGACACGCCCAACGAGGGCAAGCTCACGAGCGACCTCCGCCACCTGAGCGGCGAGCGCGGCGTCGCTATCACCGACTTGCGCCCGGCAGGGACGGCGCGTTTCGATTTAGAGCGCGTCGACGTCGTCACCGAAGGGGGTAACTCGGGGCAGCGCAATAGAAGTCTTGCGCGTCGAGGGGAGCCGCGTCATGGTGCGCGAGGTGGATGGTTAATGATTGGTGGTAAGTCAGTGAGTAAATCTAGTTGAGGAGAACGAGAGGGACACATCAACATCATCCAGCTAGCGACGGAAAAAGGGCTGACACCTATGGAGAAGATGATATGACAATGGTACGTTCACGTGCTACCTTTTATCGTAACTACAATAAGTTTCTTGGGCATGGTCCGTTTTTGAACAATATTCAAACTTATGAGGGTGAAGTGAATTTTAGTCTAGTCACTGAGCAGTTTCACGTAGCCCGATAGTGAAAGAACTACCAGCTCAACTTATTGGTAGAAGAGTAGTAGAACATCCCGGATTGCTGGACGAGAGCGTTCGAGAACTAGACCCAATGCCTGCCGGTACTATTTTATTAAGTTTCAAATCTTCCAATTTAATTGACCGTAAAGAACCGGAATTTGCCCTTTTGAACATGATACCAATAGGAAGCCATGTGGTTCATTTCGTTTGTACTAATCGTTCATCTCTTCAGTTCTATCACTCATCGCCTGGTACGGGAACGCGAGTTGCAGAGATAGATTTAGAAAACGTTTTCCTTGGCGATGAAGTGGCAGTTTTTTTAGGTTGGTCGCCCGAGGAAGTTAGGCTTGACTTTAGCGTGGTAGAGCGGGAAGGGACGATTTCAGCGCTCGGAGTAAAATCTCGCACTCAACACCGTGTCGGCAAAGACGGGAATGTTTATGCCATTGATGGGGTAGATGCCAATGGAGAGCCTTTAGAAACATCGCATCATCGGGTTTACAAATATGACCAGTTGATTATAGAACCGTCCGCCATTGAATTTTGGGCAGATAGCACAATAGCGGCGAAACTACTATTAGATAGAGAATTAGAAAAAGGTTCTTTGCATGAGGTTGCTGTAACCAACTCTATCCTTTCTATTATGGTGACGGGATTTGAGTCCTACACCAAAAGACGTTTTCTTGAGCTAGAGGGTGAAGGCATTCGTGCTGACATGAAGGCGCTTACTGATCGATTTTTCTCAACAAGGGAGAGAAAGAAGGGGCTAGTTCGAGACTTCTATGAAGAGGCCAAGGAAGAGGGAAAGTCTGCATTAGTTCACCTCATCGATAAAGATAGGATCAACTTTCAAAGTTACGATGATTGCAAGCGCGCTTATGGCAAGGCTTACAACTTGAGTTTCGGTAACGATATAGGTTTAGACTCTAAAGTATTTACGCCGTTGAAAGAGTACATCAGGTATAGACACCAAGTTATTCATGTGTCTCCTTTGATACCTATACTCGAATCCCCCGATAAGTCGAAGGAATTGGTGCGCCCAACGAAGGAACTGGCATTAGAGGCTGCGAATTGCTTCAATACGTTTATAGAACACCTACATCAGGCTACCCTCAAGCTCAGACCTTAGTGTTAAGAAATTCCCATACCTCGAGTCGCAAAGTTTACCCCTTTTCGCCCCGCTGCCTTCTAGGGTGAGGTGCCGCCTCTCATCGTCGTCTTATATGATGAATGAGAAACGTTTACGGCGGGACCTGTGGGACCGGGTAAACGAGGGCGGCGAAGAGGACGTGATGATGATTGACCAAGGCTCAAAAACGTTGTGTGCCTTATTTGCCATGTGGATAGTATTCTGTGCACCGTCTCTTCTGGGTCACGCCGCGGCTCAGGTCACGACTGAGCCCGCCCTAGCTCAGCCGACGGTTCAGCCCCGCTCAGCCGAGCCCGCTGATTCAAGCGCAAGCCTCTCCGTCGTGCTGCCCATCTACAACGAGCGTGGGTTGGAACTCGTACTCTCTTCGCAGACCGAGTTTCACCTTCTCTTGCAGCCGGGCGACACCTTTATGCTCGTTTCCGGCAACACGAGGGGCGAGGTGGATATCGCGTGGGTCAACAGCGCGGCGGACGCGCTGCGGCGCGCCTACCCGCAAGTGTCCATCGTCGCAGCGACGAGCGGTCTAAGCAACGTCGCCGCTGCGACGCTCGGTGTGGAGCCCCCCGTCGAGGCAGTTATCTACGTCTACGAGCCGAACTTCCCTAACCTGCCTGAATTCACCTGGGACTTTTACGCGACGTTGGAGCACCTCTCCGAGGCGAGCGCCTGGGCGCGGACGAGCGAACTGCGTCTGGGTGCCAAACCTACTGGACGTCCGCTTTTGCAGCGCAACCTGCTCCGTTACAATTGGAACTACGGTCAGCTCAGTGAAGCCTTTGATGAGCTTTTTATCCAGACGCAGACCTACTGCAAAGAGGGCACGCGCGCGTTCGAGCGCGCCCTAGAGCGCGTGATCCGGCAAGTTTCGCTCGTCAATCCGGAACTTAACTGGGTGCCGCAAGTCACCGTGGACCCCAAAGCGCCTAACGGCACGACGGTGGAGCGCGCGTTCGACTGTGCTCAGGTTGCGCAGGTCAAGGGGCTCTCCGGCGTCTTGCTCTGGTGGTCGCCGGAGTATCCGGGACAGGCGCTCAATTTTCTGAGACAGTTACGCGCTCCCGTTGCGGCGTCGCAGCAGGAGTAGCCCGCGAAACGGGCTCGGTTGGCGCAGGACCGAGCGGCAAGGTAAAGAGCGAGTCGAGGCTCAAGTAGGCGCGCAGAAGCCGAAAGCCCAAGTACGCGGGCACGAAGGCGAAGAGTTCCCAACGCCGATAGGCGGCGAGCACCGCGAGCGAGATGAGCAGCGACGAGCCTGCTAAGATCGCCACGATGGTTGCGCCCGAGCGCAAGTAGAGCGCTGTTGGCTCTAAGGCGGCTACTACCACCGCGTAGACAAGGATCGGCACCATCATCGAGCGCCGCGCGCTCTGCACGAGCGCCCAAGGGAGGGTGAAGCTGCCGCGCACGCCCTGGCGCATGGTCATGGCTGAGCGGTTGCGCGACGCCACGTGGTAGATGCTGCGAAACCAGCGCAGGCGCTGTTCGCGCAGGTGACCCAAAGTGGCGGGCACCTCCGAATAGACCTGCAAGCGCGGGTCGTTGACGAGCCTATAGCCGAGCCGCCCGGTGCGCAGCACGATGTCGGTGTCCTCACCGTTGATGCCTTCCGCGAAGCCCTCAAGCTCGACTAAGCAGCTCCGCCGGTACGCCGAGAAGATGCCGGGCATACTGAGGAGACCGTCCACCGCGCAGAGCCCGAGCCGCCCGAAACCCTGGTTGAGGTAGACCTCTATCGCCCGCATTTTCGAGAGGAGCGAGTCCGATTCTCGCGGCAGCGGCAGTCCGCTGACCGCGCCCACCGCCGGCTCGGAGAAGTGGGGAATCGCCCACGAGAGGATGTGAGGCGAGACGAGCGTGTCGGCGTCCACGCGCACGACGATGTCCTCTTTGATCTGACGCAGTCCGGCGTTGAGCGCCTTTGACTTGCCCGGCTCTGGGCAGCTCAGCACCTGACCCTTGAGCGCCTTGCAGTCGTCGAGCGCGGCTTGCGCGACGGCTTTGGTGGCGTCTTTTGAATCGTTGTCCACGACGTAAAGCTGGCAGAGCCGCCCGTAGTGCTGCGCCGCCCGGTCCAAGCTCTGAATGCACGCGGCGATGTCGTCCTCTTCGTTAAAGGCGGGCACCAAAAAGGCGATAGAGTAGCGGATGTCACCCTTTCGCTGGCGCAGTGACGTGAGTTCGTAAAGTGCTAAAAACGCGAAGCAGAGCGGGAAGAAGAGGACGATACCGGGACCGAGCCCGCCCAGCAGACCCACCGAGCGTAGCGACTCGAGCGCCCCCCCCATAAAACGGCTTACCAAGATAGCAACGAGTGCACTCGCCGCGCCCGCGAGCAAGAGGAGCATGGCGTAGCGGCGCGGACGCGCCAAACGCGCCTGGACGCGCTCGTCGAGCGGGAAGTGCCCCTGCAAAAGCAGCACGGCGGCGAGAATGATGAGCGCGGCGAAGCCGATCGAGACGTTCGCGATGACCGCGATGAGCCGCGGGCTCACCACGGGCGTCAAACTGAGCAAAAGCGTATCCAAAAAGAGCATCGCGAAGACGTAAGAGAGCAGCAGGGTGCCCGCGAGCTTGAGCCGCCGCCAAGGTGAGCCTGACGCGAAGAGGCTGAACGCGAGGAAAAAGACGAAGAAGAAGGGGCGCAACCTCAGGGCGTAGGTAGGCTCGGGGAAGCGGAGCCCGCCCGTGGCGCGGCGGAGCAACTCGGTATAGAACGACTCCACGGCGGGCAGCACCAGCAGCGAAAGCGCCGAACATACAACGAACGCCAGTAAAAAGAGCAGCACGTACCAGAACGGACGCGGCACCGAGAACTCAGGGGGCGCACTGTCTATTGAGGTGTAGACCGTTGCGCCGGGCCTACGCGGGGCGGACGCCGCAGGCTGCGGCTTGCGCGTCATGCGCCGCGACATAGCTGAAAGGGTTGAAGGAGAAGTCGTTGGTTAAACATCACTGCGTACCCGCCTATCTGAATAACGGTTTTAGGATTGTGGTTAGCCCCGCACACAAGTCTATATGTAAGGTTGCGCTAATAAAGCTCGGGCTGCCGCTAAGCTGCCGAACCTAAGTCTCGAGAAAATATACCGCGTTTTTTCTTGAGAAAATACCCGCTGCTCACTCAGCGTAGTGCCGCAGCACTATCTTACCGTCAGACACGAAAGTTTTCACACTTTAACCAGTTCTTAATATTGGCTCAACATGAGCCGGTGACTCATGTTTACATTGAAAGTTGAAAGTGGACCCGAGTCTACCCGAGCGCTGCCGCGAAGCTCTAAGTTTGACCGGGTTCGTCCTCGAGCGGTGCACCTTAATCGTTCCCGGGTAACGTCGTTGCACTTTTTCGCAAGTACCACCCTCTAACGAGCGTGCTAGCCAACGCTTTAATGAGGACGGGGTAAACCGGATGATTATAGCGGTTATCAGAAGTATTGGACTGAAATAGCGCAGATATCATCCCTTAAAGTGCGTGCTAGTCGTTGTTCTATCATGTGAGACTGGCTCAAACCAGATGATACCTGCTATACTGCTGGGATACGGCGCTTCTCTTTCACGCAGAAGATAAAACCTTCAGCGACTTCAGCAAGAATGTAAGCTCAATTCTAAAATCCTACCTAGAACCTTCAGCAAAACTTATAACTTTCCACATTTTCACGAAAAGCGTGAATAACCCCTCGCTTTTTCGGCGCGTAGCTTCTACAATAGTATATGGAGCTTACGAACAGTCTACCTAAAACCATGTTAAAAGCGCTTCAGTCCACCGGAGCGAGCTTTTGCGGGTGCTACTTTTTAGGATGCGTCAAGGCGGATGCTCCTCTCGCTGAGCGCGTCTATAGCCAGTTCCGAACATCAACGGGGCTGACCTTGATACCCGCTGCCTGGAGGTGCCACTCATGAACGCCGTCGATATCTTTCTCGTCTTAGATGACCGTGACACCAATAAACTCCCGCTCGGCAAAACCTTAGACACCATCCCCGACGTTTTAGAGGTGACGCGCGACTACGTGAAGGGTCCACTTAAAGAAACCTATCCCGCGCTCTACACCTTTACCGAGTTCGGTCTGCAAGCGATCGAGAGCTTTATGATTGCGATTACCGACCACACCGACTATACCGCCAACATCGGCGTAGCGGACCTCAGCGACATTCCGCTTTTAGACCGCGAACTCGCAGGCAAACTCGCGGCGAACTTTTTGACGGCGTTGCGGGTCAGTAGGGGCAGACAAGAAGAGGTGGCTCTAAACCTCCTGGACACGCAGTACACCGACGACTGGCGCAACGCCTCGTTTACCGTCGAGCCGGGTAGCTGGCTCATGCGACATCTAAGAGGCGAGAGCGATCCTATTCCACATTCGATTCAAGCTTGAGCTTGAAGGGCGCGCGCGGCTCCGGTAGAATATCCTCTGGCTCTGCCGCGTGCGCCCGTAGCTCAGTAGGATAGAGCAGGGGACTCCTAAGCCCAAGGTCGTAGGTTCGACTCCTACCGGGCGCACCACCTACTTACGCCTCCCAAACCGCTCGTCAAGCCGAGCGTAAATATCGTCAGCTAATCCTTGCGCTTGCGGCGTTCCTTGAACCGAAACTCGAGTTGCCACGCCGCCCACCTCGCTCAACCTCACCTCAATCTCGTGCACGTCCGGCTCCGCGTTAGAGCCCAAAAATCCCGACGCGCGCGACTCGGCTCGCGCGGAGACGCTCCGGGGAGGATCACTCGATACGATTTCCCAGGGTCCCGACGGCGCTCGCTCGTAACCGTCCAGCCCGCCAGGGTTGTAACCGGGCACGCCCGGCGAGTCTACGACTGTTTGCAGCACGGTCTCGTGGACCTCTTTTGGGGCACCCTGATAGGTGATGGGCGTAGGAGCGACAGGCAGTTGTTCCGTCGCAGGCACACAGCTTGTGAGGATGAGTAAACCGAGAATGGGAAAGAGGGTAAGGCGCTTCATGATGTTTAGAGTTTAACAGAGCACCTCCGCACCTTTCATTCCCTTCGGGCTAGCGGGAGCGTGTGCGACTGTAATTAGCAGGTATCAAAGTTTGTCTCACTGTGTTCGGAGCTGGTTTGAGATATTCTTACTGTCCGAAGCGACGGTTAGCACGCACGTTCGGTGATGATGCCCTTCGCGGAGCGAAAACTACGTCCCTGTGAGCTTTCAGAAAGCGGCATTTCGTCTCAGTGTGTCTTGGAACTGCTATACGCAACCAGCCTGACTGGATTTCAGCCAGTCAGGTTTTCCTAATGAGCTGATACGCTGACCCGCTCCTCCACCTTAACCACAGAACCTTTTGCGCCGCTCTCAGACTGTGACACCTTGCCCCTTTGTCCCCTCTCCTCTACTTCTCAGACACGCTTGACGGTAGACTAGTGCATTATGATCGAGAAGCTAGAACACCTTAGTCGTGAGTTTGCGGCGCTCGAGCAGTCCTTGGGCGACCCCGAGCTGCTTAGCAACCAGACGCGCTACCGTGAGGCGATGCAGCGCTACAGCGAGTTGCAGAGCATCGTCAAAGTGTATACCGAATATAGAGATGTGCTCTCAGGTATGGATAACGCACGAGAAGCCCTCGCTGACCCCGAGTTAGAGGAGATGGCGCGTGAGGAGTTGGAGGCTTTAGAGGCGCAGAGAACCGTGCTCGAGAGTCGGCTTGAGACCCTCCTACTTCCCAAAGACCCCTTCGACGACAAGAACGTCATCATCGAGATTCGCGCGGCTGCAGGGGGTGACGAAGCCTCCCTTTTCGCCGCCGAAGTGCTGGGCATGTACCAGCGCTACGCCGAAGCGCTAGGCTTCAAAACCGAAGTCATCGACTCCTACGCCAATAGCGTCGGCGGGCTGAGCAAGGTGAATTTTGAGATCACCGGGCGCGGCGCGTACAGCAAATTCAAGTTCGAGTCGGGCGTGCATAGGGTTCAGCGCGTCCCCGAAACCGAGACGCAAGGGCGCATCCACACGAGCACCATCACCGTCGCTGTCTTACCCGAAGCCGAAGACGTGGACGTCAACCTCTCCCCGAGCGACTACCGCGTGGACGTGTATAGGAGTAGCGGACCGGGCGGGCAGTCGGTGAACACCACGGACTCGGCAGTGCGCATCACGTATAAGCCGGGCACCTCGGACGAAATCGTCGTGACCTGTCAGGACGGTAAGAGCCAGATTAAGAATAAGGAGAAGGCGCTAACCGTCCTCCGGGCGCGACTCTTGGAGCGCGAGCGCGAACGGGCAGCCTCCGAAGCGAGAGAGGCGCGGCTTGTGCAAATTGGCACGGGTGAGCGCAGCGAGAAGATTCGCACGTACAACTTTCCGCAGTCGCGGGTCACTGACCACCGCATCGGCTACACCACACATAATCTTGGCGACATCATGACGGGCAAGGTGGACGAGTTGACCGAAGTCTTGAGCGAGGCGGAGCAGGCGCAGCGTTTAGACGAGATGGGCGGCGCGCAGCGTAGCGAGGGTAGCACGAGCAACGTGAGCCGTGGCGCGGCGTGAGTTCGTCGTTGCCGCCGCAATTTTGCTCGACGCGCAGGGTCGGGTGCTTTTGGTCGGCAACGACTGGCAGGGTTACGGTCACGTGCGCTACACCTTGCCGGGCGGCGTGGTGGAGCGCGGCGAGTCCACCATCGACGCGCTTTCCAGAGAGGTGATGGAGGAGACGGGGCTCAGGGTCACGCACATAGAACACTTAGCGTACTCGGTTCACGTCGAGGACGTGCGGCGCAACGACAGGGCCATCTCGTTCGCGTTTGTCGCGGCGTACGACGGGCTTCTGAATCCGCGCGACCCCGACGGCTTTATCGTCGAGGCGCGGTTCTTTCCGGTGGAAGAGGTAGAGACCCTGATTCCTATCCCGCCGCTACGTGAGCCACTTGCAAACTACCTGCGAGATGGTAAAACAGGGAGATTCTACACCTATGCAGGGTGGGACGGACGAGGGGGAAAACGAGTATGAGCGACTACAACAATAGCGACTACGACTACGGCAGCAACTACGGGCGCTACGAGTATGGCAGAAACAAGTCCTTTCAGCGTGACCTGAACGAGATGCGCCGCTTGGCAAATCTTTTAGATGAGGCGGTCAAAATTCCCATCATCAATTACCGCGTCGGTTTGGATGGACTTTTAGGGCTCGTGCCCGTGATCGGTGACTTTAGCGGCTTTGCCATTTCGAGCTACATCATCTTCAAGGCGTACAACATGGGCGTGCCACGTGAGAAGGTCTCGAGGATGGTTTTCAACTCACTTGTAGATGTTTTAGTCGGCAGCATTCCTCTGATCGGCGATATTTTTGACCTCTTCTGGAAGTCGAACAAGCGCAATATGAAGATCGTCGAGCGGCACTTCGCGTCGTATTCGGCGACGTAAGATTCAGGGGTAGTGGTTCCGGGTCCAATGTCGTCGTGCGATGAACAAGGGGTTTCAACCCCTTGCTTTGACGCCAGTGTCATTCCATGTAGAGCCACTACTAAATTTAGCGGTTAGCTTAAAGGTTTAGCTAACCGCTAGAAGCTTCGCGGATACGGATAACTCATGCCTAAAGATACGGCGGCACGTTCAGCTAAAAATAGAGAGAAGCTCGAGACCTTAAAGCAGCTTCGCAGCCTGACACATACGCTCGACAACGCCTTCGAGATTCCGGGCGTGGGCTACCGCGTTGGCTGGGACGCTATCATCGGACTTATTCCGGGCATCGGCGATATGGTTATGCTCGTGCCATCGGGCTACATCGTCTACCAGGCGTACCGCCTCGGTGCGCCGAGAAGCACCTTAACACGGATGGTTTTTAACATCGGTTTAGAAACGTTGGCCGGGAGCGTCCCGCTCATCGGTGACCTCTTCGACGCCACCTGGAAGTCCAACGTGAGGAACCTCTACCTCTTAGAGCAGCACTTGGGACCCTCAGATGAGGTGGTGTTCGAGAGGCCTTCGAACAAAGGTCCTATCTTTCTTTTGCTTGGCGCGTTAGCGGTTGTAGGGGGAGGCGTCGTGCTCGTCGTCTGGCTGTTGGTGTGGCTCTTTGGGCGGATCAACTGACCTTACTCACTCGCTACCCACCCCTGCGCCCATATCCCCCGGTTCTGCCGCCGCGCGACTTGCGCCGCGTCTACGTATAGCTCGGCGTATTTATCGTTCGGCGCAATGGTCAAGGGGTCCGCCCAACCCGCCTCGACCAGCTCTAAGTTGACCTGTTCGAAGGTCTCATCTTGAAAGGTCCAGTCGCCGCCCTGCTCCAAGGTGTAGACATACGCCAACATCCGCCCGTAGCGGTCTCGCTCCTCGGCGTCCAGCTCTAAATAGACCTCTCGCCCCTCCATCAAATCCTCCGCGTACGCCGTCGCCTCTTTACCGAGCGCGCGCATCTCTTCACGGTTGAGGGGCGAGAGGTCTACGTCGCGGTCGAGTTTGGAACTCGCGAAGGTCTCGGGCGTGTCAATCCCGGTGAGCCGCACCTTCTCTTCGCGCCCGTCCAGCGTCACCGTGATGGTGTCTCCGTCGGATACGCGCGTCACCTCCGCTGGACCTTGCAAACCTGTAACACTCGGGCCGCCGCCCAAAAACTCATCGAACAGCTCAGCGACTTCGTTGAGAATAGGTAGGTCATCGCCAAAGAGCCCGGCTAGGACGAAAACAATGACAGCGAGGAGGAGAACGGCGGGCGACTTTTTAGCCGTGCTTTTATTCATGATGAGAAGAGGATACCTCGAGCGCCGCCCGCTTACTCAGTTTAAGAGGTCGTGACGAGTTCAACTCGCTGCTTTATGCCCACCATTGGATAAACTCGCTACCAAACGCCAAAGGCGCAACCTCTTGACCCTCTTCGTACGTTGATAAAGAGGTGTAGCGCTCGTTCTGCGGGTTTCTGTAAACCTCTAACTGACTATCCACAAGGTTGTGAATCCACACTTCGGGAATAGTTGCTCTAGCATAGATAGGCAGTTTCTTGGTGCGGTCGTACTCGAGGGTGCTCTTGGACACTTCGATGAGGAGCAAGACGTCTTCCCCTGTCGGCAAACGAGACTGATACTGCTCTTTTGGCGGCTTGAGTAACACAATATCAGGTTCAGGCTCGCCATCAGGGGATAAATGAAGAGGATTTTGTGCCGCAAGTACGGCGCGTCCGCTGAACCTAAGAACTAACTGCTCAATAAACTGTATAACCGAAAGGCTATGTTCTGGTCCAATGGGTGCCATGTGAAAGACCTCGCCATCAAGAAGTTCCACCCGTACACCATCCCACACGCCAGCGCACGCGACTTGCTCGTACTCCTCGATACTGAAGTGGTAGGGTTTTGGTTGAATCATTCTGTAATTATAGCAAAAGCAGCAATGAGTACCGAGCAACGAGCAATGAGTGAAAAATCTTTAGACTCATTGCTCACCGTTTCGCCTCCGCGAAAACTTTGTAATCGTCCCCGAAAGGGGATTGCTTTCATCTCATTGCTGCTTTTTGCCTACATATTTTCAATCAACGCATCCCCAAACTCACTCGTCTTGAGGAGTTCTGCTCCCTCCATCTGCCGCTCGAAGTCGTAGGTCACGCGCTTTTGGGCAATCGTTTTGCCCATTGCTTGGGTGATTAGCTCAGCGGCTTCGTTCCAACCGAGGTGCCGCAGCATCATCTCGCCGGAGAGGATGACGGACGAGGGGTTGACCTTGTCTTGGTCGGCGTATTTGGGCGCGGTGCCGTGCGTCGCCTCGAAGACGGCGTGACCTGAGTCGTAGTTGATGTTCGCGCCCGGCGCGATGCCGATGCCGCCGACTTGCGCGGCTAAGGCGTCCGAGATGTAGTCGCCGTTGAGGTTTAAGGTGGCGATGCAGTTGTACTCGGCGGGGCGCAGGATGATCTGCTGGAGCATCGCGTCGGCGATCACATCTTTGACCGTGATTTCGGTGCCCGTATTCGGATTTTGGAAGGTGAGCCAGGGTCCGCCGTCGAGTTCGGTTGCGCCGAACTCCTCTTTGGCCACCGCGTAGCCCCAATCGCGGAAGGCACCCTCGGTGAACTTCATGATGTTGCCTTTATGGACGAGCGTGACGGTGGGCAAATCGTTGTCGATGGCGTAGTTGATGGCACCTCTCACCAAACGCGCCGTGCCCTCTTTCGAGACGGGTTTGATGCCGATGCCGCTCGAGTCTGGAAAGCGAATCTTGCCATACGACTCGGAGAAGTTCTCCTCCAAGAGGTTCAAAAACGTTTTCACCTCATCCGAGCCCTCTTTGTACTCGATGCCCGCGTAGATGTCCTCGGTGTTCTCGCGGAAGATCGTCATGTTGACTTCTTCGGGCTTTTTCATCGGGCTCGGGACGCCGTCGAAGTACTGCACGGGGCGCACGCAGGCGTAGAGGTCTAGGCGCTGGCGAATCGCCACGTTGATGGAGCGGATGCCGCCGCCGACGGGCGTGGTGAGAGGTCCTTTGATGGCGACGAGGTACTCATTGAGCACGTCCACGGTCTCTTCGGGCAGCCACAAGGTCTCGCCGTACACGTCGTTCGCCTTGTCGCCCGCGTAGACCTCCATCCAGGCGATTTCGCGCTCGCCGCCGTAGGCGTTTTCGACCGCGGCGTCGAAAACGCGCTTCGAGGCTCGCCAGATGTCGGGTCCGGTGCCGTCGCCTTCGATAAAGGCGATGATCGGTTTGTTGGAGACCTGCAGTTCGCCGTTTTTGAGCGTAATCTTATCGCCCTCGGGAACGTCGACTTTTTGATAGCTCGCGCTGGTTGTCATGACTAGACCTCTTTCCTCGTGTGAAAAATTTACGTGACGCAGCCTCGAGTCTAGCACGCCTCCCCAGGACTGCTAAAGTAACCTCATGAGCCAAAACTACAAAACTCAAATTAGCGTAGATGAGGCGCTAGATATTTTAAGAGCGAACGCTAAACCTTTGGAGACCGAAGAGGTTGACCTCTTAAATGCACTCGGGCGTACGCTCGCCGAAGACTTGACGAGCCAAGTGGACCACCCGAGCTGCGACAACTCCGCTTTAGACGGCTACGCTTGCCGCGAAGAGGATACGTTAGGGGCGACTGCAGAGAGTCTCGCTACGCTCAAGCTTGTCGGTGATATTCCGGCGGGCAGCGTTTACGAGGGAGAGGTCGGCGCGGGCGAAGCGGTAGGCATCTACACGGGCGCGCCTGTACCGAGCGGGGCGAACGCGATTATCGGGGTGGAGCATACGAAACAACACTCAGGGCAAAGAGGTGAAGAGGTCTGGCTCAACAAACCTGCGAGTAAGAGTGATATTCGCCCGAGAGCGCAAGACTTGAAAAAAGGTGAGGTCTACTTGCGGAAAGGGACGCGGCTTACCCCTGCGTCTGTCGGCGTCGCGGCTTCGATGGGCTATCCGGTCCTCAACGTAACAAAGAAGCCCAGGGTTGGCATCTTAGCCACAGGTGATGAGGTTATTGACCCCGGTGAGCCGATTCGGGATGGGCAGGTCTACAACTCGAACGCTTACGCGGTGGCGAGCCTAATTAAACAGTCAAGTTGCGTTCCTGTCATGCTTCCAAAAGTCGAGGACAATCCCGAAAAGCTCAAGGGCGCGTTGGAGGCTCTAGGCGGCGTGGACCTCCTCATCACCTCGGGCGGCGTCTCGATGGGCAAGTACGACTTCGTACGCGACTTGCTCTTCGACGAGGGGACGGTGCACTTCTGGAAAGTGGCGATGAAACCGGGGGGACCCGCGATGTTCGGGGAGTGGCGCGGCTTGCCGGTTTTTGGGCTACCGGGGAATCCGGTCTCGAGCATGGTAGTCTTTTACCTTCTCACCAAAGTTTGGCTCGATACGGCGCTAGGCTCTAATGAACAGCCGCTCTTTCACAAGCGAATTACCGCTACCGCCGCCACGACCTTCAAAGGCACAAACCGTAAAGTTACGCTCAACCGTGCCGCGCTGAGGTTCGATGATGAAAGAGGCTACCTCGCGCACAGCACCGGAAGTCAGAGTTCGGGCGTGCTGACCTCGATGTTAAACGCAGATGTGCTTGTTATAGTGCCATCCAATCAAGAGGTTGGGGCGGGGGATAGGCTCGAGGTCATTCCCCTAAACATATAGGGGTAATTCATAAATTGTCCCTATGTTCAAAACGTGGCAACCTCTACGCCAGAGGAACGTCCGAGGTCAACACGAACACGGGCATCTTGTCGCGCAGCGGCTCCACCTCACTGCGTAAGCGCGTAAAGACCTCGGCGTCGAGGTAGGCAGCGGAGGCGCGGAGTAGCCCTAAGTAATAGGTTGCGACGAGGCGGCGCTCGCCTTCGCTCAACTCACCGCGCTCACGTGGGGTCAAGAGTTCTTCGATAAAGTGCTCGTCCGACTCCAGCGCGCGGCAGCCCCCCTGCTCGATCATCTTTTTGAGGAAGTCCACGCTCTCGCCGGGGTTGTGCCAAAAGCCGAAGTTGATCTCTTCGGTCAGCGCCTCGACTTGGCGCAGCGAGGCGCGGTAGTCGGGTGCGCCTAGAACCGCTTTGGCAAGAGCCTGACGCTCGAGCCTCCTTTTGGCGTACTCGTTCAGCGACAAATATCCCTTTAAGGGACGCGATCTTCCGCCTACGAGCGCGCGCAAGCGGTAGGCTAACACGTAGTCCTGATATTCAAGTAGATGCTCCACCTCTTTATTTTACGTGTCTAAGAGCGTTTCATGTGGACTGCTTCTTACGTTGCGACGAGGCCCTGCGCCTGTGCAACCCCTCGTTCATACTCAGTGAGCATTCCAACCACTACCGCGAAGCGAATACAAAGGCGCTGAGCCGCTTTCCTTTTCCCTACGCTGCGCTAGAATGCCCCTAAACGAGACCCGACACCTAGAGAGGGTGAGTATATGAATCATTCGGCTCAGAACGCAAAAGTCTTAGGCATGGTCTTAGCGGGCGGCAAGGGCACCCGGCTCGGTCCTTTGACCGCGAAGCGCACGAAGCCCGCCGTGCCCTTCGGCAGCAAGTACCGCATCATCGACTTTGCGCTGAATAACATGATCAATTCGCAGATTTACGGCATGTACGTCATGACGCAGTTCAAGGCGCAGTCCTTGACCGAGCACATCCAGCGCAACTGGCGCTTCGGAAGCTTTTTGAGCGACTACTTCATCACGTTAGCGCCCGCGCAGATGTACCGCTACGAGGAGATCGGCGAGGAGTGGTACCGGGGCACAGCGGACGCCATCTACCAGAACCTGCACCTCATCGACAACAACCACGCCGACTTGGTGGCGATTTTTAGCGGCGACCACATCTACAAGATGGACATTCGCCACATGATCGAGCAGCACCAGGAGACAGGCGCGGACGTGACCATCGCGGCGTACCCGACGCTCGTCGAGGACGCCACGCGCTTCGGCGTGTTGCAAGTCGATGACGACTTTCGCATCACCGAGTTTCAGGAGAAGCCTGAGAACCCCAATCCGATTCCAGGACGCGACACCCACGCGCTCGCCTCGATGGGAAACTACATCTTCTCGCAGAAAGCACTCACCGAACTCTTAACAAAAGACGCCGCTGAGGAGGGCTCTCCGCACGACTTTGGCAAGAGCGTGATGCCGCTGGCGCTGGAGCAGGGCTACAACATTATGGCGTACGACTTCGCGCAGAACCCCATCCCCGGTCAGGCGGCGCAGAACACCTATTGGCGCGACGTGGGCACCATCGACTCGTATTGGGAAGCGAACATGGACTTAGTCGCGGTGCAGCCCGAATTTGACCTCTACAATACCGAGTGGCCCCTGCGGACCTCTTCGGAGTTTTCGCCGCCCGCCAAATTCGTCCACGACACGGACGACAGGCGCGGGCAGGCGTTCAACTCGATGCTCGCGGGGGGTGTGATCGTCTCGGGCGCAACGGTGCGCGAGTCCATCTTCGCGCGGCGCTCGAGGGTCAACTCGTACAGCACCGTAGAGCGCTCCGTCGTCTTGGACAGCTCGACGATAGGGCGGCGCTGCACCGTAAAGAACGCCATCGTGGATAAAAATGTCACCGTCCCCGAGGGCACGCAGATAGGCGTCAACTTGGACGACGACAGGGCGAGGGGCTTCACCGTCACCGAGCGCGGCGTGGTAGTCGTGCCTAAAAGTTACCGCTTCGAATAGGAGCGGGTAAGACGACGCGCGCTACTTTCTTTCGGTGATTGTCTCGTCGCGCCTAAGCTTTATGAAGCGCTCACCCTCCTTATCCCGGTTTCCCTTAACCTTATCCTGCTAGGGTCCATTCACCACCGAAACGTGCGCCCTCAAGTGTGCACCCCGTACTGACATCAGCGCTGCCCTGCCCGATACTGTATTAAGCAGTACTCAGCGTCATTCGCACAGCCTAACCATCCGAAAGGAGTTCTAAATGAACCTAAAATGCACTTTAATTTCCGCCCTGCTCGTCGGTCTGCTCGCCGCGTGTAGCGGTGGCACAGTAGACACAGCGCCGAGCGCCGCGCAGCTCAGCGAGGCGGAGACGGACGCGGCGCTCGGTGATCTCGGCAGAGAACTCGTCAGCACGGTTTTCTCGGTGAGTGGGGACCCGAGCAGCGTTGCCCTGCAGAGCTTCCCCAGCCACGCCGCGTCTCCTTTTGAGCGCGCGGAGGGAGACGCGCGCTTGCCGCGCGGCTCCTACGTCTACGACGAAGCCTCGGACGCCTGGCAGCGTAGCGCAGACGCCGATGACCTCATCCTCACCTGGCGCTACGAGGCTATAGACGGCAGCGCCAAAGCGACGCTCACGGTCGACTGGGACGTGCTCAGTGAGACCCTCGACGTAGCGGGTCCGGCAGGGGAGACCCTCGAGGCTCCGAGCGCCTTTAACGTCACGCTAAGCGCGGCAGACCAAAAGGTTGCCGACGTAGATTTCGCGCTCACCTACTACAGCGCGGATGGATGCGGTACCGCCGCCGGTATCGCCGAGCCCACCAGCCTGAGCGTGAACGGCGCGGGCAGCCTCCTGAGCTTGGAGAACGTCGGGTATAGCGTCTCGGAAGACGGCGGGGACACCGTGACGACGCAGGGCAAAGTCACGCTCAAGGCGCAGGAGGGCGTCACGCTCGAGTGGACGCTCAGCGTAGCGGGTGAGCGCGAGCGGGAGAACTGCTTCACCAGCGGCTACGTGCCCACGAGCGGCAATGTAGACCTGAGCCTGAGCTTGGGCGCGGGCAGTTTCGCCTTTAGCGTGGACGTAGACAGCATCGACTTGGAGAGTGAAAGCGCCGCGCTGAGTGACGGCGCGCTGCGCATCGACGGCGCGTTAGCCGTGAGCTTCGCGGGGACGTTAGACGACGCGAACGGAAACGGCGTCCCCGGTGAGAACGTCACCCTGACCTTTGCAGAGGGGCAGAGCGCGACGCTCGAGCAAGTCCTGCAGAGCAGCAAGGTTGCGATGATGCTGCGGGGGCTGCGCAGATAGCGTCTGGGAAGAGATAGTGCTGCCTTATGGACGCAGCCACCGCTCTACACCTAAGAGGTCAGTCCGTCTGAAAGCTCGCCGCAGACGTTTGGCGAGGCGATGGGGCGAAATTCGAAGAGGTCGAGCGGCAGCACCGGAACGAATTGGGGATGGCGCAAGCCGTCCCCTTCGTAGTTGGGTACCGCCGCCCTGTCACAGTGGCTCATGGAAACTGACTTTGGGCCCATCGTCGGCAAGCGCTTCACCTTCAAGACGAAGCCCGCGCCCGGCTTTGACGGCGTCGTGATTGGAGAGGTCATTGCGGCATAGAGACCGCATCACCTGGCGTACACGTGGCGCGGCGGACCGCTCGAGAAGACGGTGGTGCGGTTCTGGCTCGAGCCGAGCGGCACCTTTGCGAGCTTCAGCGACCCGGACGGCAACGGCTGGATACTGCGAGGCGCGCCGAGCGGCTGAACTGCGGGACCTCTTCAGATGAGAACTTCGCTTACGGAGCGGCGGGCACTCGGCAGTACGTCCGTATTCGGATAGCCCAGGCGGAACGCGAAGGTGGGACGCCAAGAGGCGTCGCCTGTGAGTTCGTCGAGCACGCTTGCCATCTGCGCGCTCTGCCCCAACTGGCGCTCACGGTCTACGATCTCGAGCATCTGATTCACGGGTTGTGCTGCGAGCCCGTTCGCCGCCATCCATAAGTGAAGCCGCTGCCACACGTGCCCCGCTTGGAGCGTCTGCGGCTTGTCGTAGAGGTCCCGCACGGCGAGCAGACCGAGCACGGGGGTTGAGGCTAGGGTTGCTTTTGTGCCGGAAAGCCAACCGTCGTCGAGCATCTTGTCCGAGGTGGGCGGCAACATCTTGACGGTAGCGCGTAACAAGGGCGACACGCCCGACGTGTCGATGAAAGGTCCGTCTTTGTCCCCCTGGACCTCTTGCCAATTTTTGTCGAACCAGGCGTGGGAGTCTCGAGACATCGTTGCGTCCGCAACAATCGCTTCGGTGGCCCTGACAGTTTCTTCTGCAAAAGCGTTAAAGGCAGCACCCTCTTCGAAGAGAAAGAGCTTGGTATCCGCCCCAGTGAGCGTGGTCATCTCTTCTAACGTCTCTCTTTCAACCTCTTGGGATGAATAGCTCGAGCGGTCCGTATGCCGCTCTGGAATGGCGGCGTAAAGAGGTGAAGTGTCTGCTTCGGACGGCGTTAGGTTGAGCGTGGCGACCTTGATGAAATCTTGGGGTGTGACTTTGGTGAGCGTACCAGGCTCGAGTCTCAACTCCACCTCATACCCCTCTGCCCGCGCCGTCAGCATCATATTTTCCAACGCGCAGCCGAGCCCTAAGTGCATCTCGCGCAAAAAGGGGTCCATCGCGCCTAAATGTCTCGAGGTGTCTGCAAACAGCTCGAGGCTACCCTCCCGCACGCGGAAGAGCCAGGGCTGCGTGTTGTGCGGGTTCGCCGCTAGGACAGCGGACTGGACGAGGCGCAAGGGTCCCGGCTCCGGCTGGGTGCGCCACTCGCGCCAGGGCTCGTACGCTTCACCTCGACCCGACGCGAAGACGCCCTGGTCTACGGCGCGGTAGGTGCCGCCGCCGAGCGCGAGGACGAGCATACCTGCGCTCGTGCGTTTCAAGAAGGTTCGGCGGGTTAGGGCTGAAGGTTGATTCATACGTGCCTCCTTCAGCCCAGTGTGGAGTCTACCGTTACGGGAGAGTCAAGGGCTAGTCAATTCCATGCGGCACAACAGGGGCTTGAAGTTCAACCACTACGGGGCGATCTTTGCCCGTTTGGGTTACAGGACCGGAGAGGTGAACCTCTCTGGCGGCTCCGTTACTCTCGTAGCCGTTCATCCCGACCCACAACGTCAGCGCCTTAGCCGCTCGCCCTAGCTCGTGGTAGTAGCCGTGATGGAGTACGCTCGCGACGGTATTGTGCTTGGGCAGCTTACGCACGCTGAAGGTGTCGTCGGGCAGTTCCAACCGCTCATAAGCTGCGTTTTCCAGCACAACCGCCACCTCCACATCCACGTTCTCTTCGGTGTACTCAGTCATGTGGTAGAGCGTGAATTCGGGCTGGACAGGCGCGAGGTGCTGAGCGTTCAAGACCGTATAAAGCTCCTCGTAGAAGCGCACGCAGAACTCGCTCATCTGGCTAGTGTGCGGGACGAAGTGGCGTTTGGAGAAGACCGTCATAGCGGGGAGACGTTTCAGGGTCACGTCGTAGTGAGGCACCTCGTCCTCTTGTTCGATCATCTGCAAGCGCGACACTATCTGCCTCAAACGCTGCTGCTCTTGTGCCAGTTTCACCGATACCTCGCGCTGCTTTTGCTCCAACATCGCCCTGAGTTCATCTGCCGACACGTCCTCTTTGACGAGCCGCTGAATCTCGCCAAGAGAAAAGCCTAAGTCTTTCAAGGCGACGATGCGGTTGAGCTTGGGCAGTTGCTCCACGCTGTAGAAGCGGTAGCTGCTTTCATCGTCGATTTTAGCAGGGTGCAAGAGCCCTAGCTCGTCGTAGTGGCGCAGGGTGCGCACCGTGACGCGCCCGAGTTGGGAGAAGTCGCCGATTTTGAACACGCTTGACCTCCATATCTATGGTTTTAGCTTAGACTCTGACGCGGCGTGAGAGTCAAGGATGTCTGGGTTGTCTTAAAAAATAATGAAATGTAAGGCTGGTTTCTTTTGTTAAACTTAAAACTATGAAGAAATTGAGTCACACAATACTTGCCATAGGAATACTGCTCGCGCTGACAAGCTGTGGTCTTCTCCAGGCATCTACTGTTAAGACGCTCTATCTTGATCATCATCTGACCGAATGCGTAGGTCTCTCTTTGCGTCTTTGCTACCTCGAGAAAGAAGAAGTCAACGACACGTGGACGTACCGCTACAGCGGTATCGCAGGATTTGAGTACGAGTGGGGCTACACGTATGAATTACAGGTGCGCCAGACGCGGATACGAAATCCTCCAGCCGATGGGTCCAGTATCGAGACGACGCTGCTAGAGGTAATCAGCAAAGAAAAGGTTGCACCGGACGTTCGCTTCGAAATCGCGCTGACCACACAAGAAAGTTCGGATGAATTTGCAGAAGAATATCTCGTTCAAAAAGCTGCCAACCTCTTCCAATTTCACCGAGTGAAGGAATTTACTTGCTCCGAAGCGGTCTGCGCGGAGCTTGGTGGTCTGCTCGATGACAACCTCAAGGTGACGCTCGAGTTCACCCACCCCGAAAACTCAAACGAACCTCTTATCGCTCAGAGAATTATCGACACCGAAGTCATACCGGACGACTACTAATCTTCCGAAACGCCTATACTCTCTCTCAGCGCCGCAATATTCTCCTGCACGCTGTCCATCCCACTAAAAATTGCGCTGCCCGCTACCAGCACGCTCGCGCCCGCCTCGACCACCCTGGGCGCGGTGCTCTTATCAATGCCGCCGTCCACCTCTAGTTCGCAGTTCGGGTTAATCTCGTCAATCCAACCTCTTACGGTGCGCAGGCGGCGAATCGTCGCCTCGATGAACTTCTGTCCGCCGAAGCCGGGGTTGACGCTCATGATGAGGACCAAGTCGAGATAGGGCAGGGCTTCTTTGACAATCTCTAGAGGCGTTACCGGATTCAGTGCGAGACCTGCGCGCGTGCCCGACTCGCGCACGACTTGTAGAGCGCGGTGGACGTGGGGCGTGGCTTCGGCGTGGAGGGTGAGGATGTCCGCGCCCGCCTCGGCGAAGGTCTCCAAGTAGCGCTCGGGCTCTGCAATCATGAGGTGCACGTCCAAAGGGAGTTTGGTCACGCGCTTGCAGGCTTGTACAATGAGCGGTCCGATGGTGATGTTCGGGACGAAGTGTCCGTCCATCACGTCGATATGGATGAGGTCAGCCCCGGCTTCCTCGGCGGCTTTGACCTGTTCGCCTAGACGTGAGAAGTCGGCGGCGAGAATTGAAGGGGCGAGTTTGGGAGTGTTCACAGCGCAGAGTATAGCAGGACGAGGGGGTGTAGGGGGTTTACAAACCGTACTAGGTATGTGTATACTTATTTCAGCTTTGAGGGTTGTATCTCCACACCCGCTGCCCCCCCGGTGGAGGTCCTCTCAAAGTTTTCTTATGGCCTTTTTAGCGTAGTAGCACGTTCTATATATTGGGGTTCTGTGTTGAGACTACGCAAGGTCCACAAGGTGTTCACGTGTATGCTCGCTCACATGCTTACTTACAGTACGGTTTCTCTTTTGACCCTTTCAAACTTAAATCTTTTAGCTTAAATCTAGGAGAAGGTGTCTTCGTAGTGGCGTGGGGCTCAATTTGACGCACACGCTTATCGCTCCTCGAGGTCACGCTGACCTCTTTCAAAAATCAACCTAATCGCGCCAAAGGATAAAATTCCGCGTAAAATGTGAATGTTTTCGCTTATATGGTATAACGGTCGCGTGGAGGGACTATGAGCACGATTCCGACGGCGACGATCAGCCGCCTGGTTCTCTATTTGCGCACGTTAGAGAGGCTCGAGGCGGCGGGCGTCAAAACCACCTCATCAGACTTTTTGGCAGATGAGGCGCAGAGCACCGCCTTTCAAGTTCGTAAAGATTTGGCATACTTCGGGCGCTTCGGTACGCGCGGCGCGGGCTACACCGTACCGACGCTGCGCCGCGAGTTGCGCCGCATTTTGGGCTTAACCAGGGTGTGGAGCGTTGTGATTGTCGGCATGGGTCGTTTGGGTCAAGCTATTGTTCACGACCCGCACATCGGCGACTACTCGTTCGAATTCAAGGGCGTTTTTGACATCAGCCCGAACGTCATCGGTCAGCGCTTCGGCGACTTAGAAGTGCAGCCGATGAGTGAGTTATCCCGCATCGTTCAAGAGAAGGGTGTCGATATGGCGCTCCTATGCACACCCTCGCAGACCGCGCAAGACGCCGCCGACGACATCGTACGCGCAGGCGTGCGCGGCATCCTCAACTTCACGCCCTTCATGCTCAGCGTGCCGAGCGAGGTGCACGTTGAGCGCATGGACTTCTTGACAGGGTTGCAGCGGCTCTCCTTCTACATCCTCAACCCGCAGCTTGCCGAAGAGCTTGGGTAGCGTCACCTACCACGTTCTTGCGCCCAATGCTAGTCAGCTTAGGACGACGCAAGGATGACGTGGTCTGTAGACTCGAAATGATGGCAGGATTTCTAAAAATGGAGCTTGAGGGATGAGTCTAGTAGCGCTCAGCTTGCAAGGGCTCAGCAAGGTCTATGGCGACGTGCGCGCGCTCAAGGGGGTCTCCTTGGAGGTCGCGCCGGGTCAGCTTCTGGCGCTTTTGGGTCCGTCGGGTTGCGGCAAAACGACGCTCCTGCGGCTCGTTGCGGGGCTTTTAGAGCCGGATGCAGGCGAGATTAAGTTGAGTGGTCACAACGTCGCCCACCTGCCGCCCGAGAAGCGCGACATCGGCATGGTCTTTCAGCGTCCGACGCTCTTTCCGCATCTAAGTGTCGCGGCAAACGTCGGCTTCGGGCTCAAGATGCGCGGCGCGTCTCGCCGAGAGGTCCGGCGGCGCGTCGGGGAAGCGCTCGAGTCGGTGCAGCTCACAGGTTTCGAAGGGAGAAAACCGCGTCAGCTTTCGGGCGGACAGCAGCAGCGCGTGGCGATTGCACGCGCTGTCGTTACCGAGCCCAAATTACTGCTGATGGACGAGCCCTTCTCGAGCCTAGACGCTACCCTGCGCGAAGAGATGCGCGAGCTGGTGCGCGATTTGCAACGTAGTTTGGGCGTCACCACGCTTTTCGTCACCCACGATCAGATGGAGGCGCTAGAACTCGCCGACGCGCTCGGCGTGATGTTTGAGGGTCAAGTGGCGCAACTCGGCACGCCGCAAGAGGTCTTCGAGCGTCCGGCGAGCGCCCCCGTCGCGCAGTTCATGGGCGGAACGAACCTCTTGACGGGAAGGCTCGAGGGTGAACATCTAGCGACGTTGATAGGGCGAGTCACCCTTCCGTCAACTCCCTACCGGAGTGGCGAAGTCACCGCGGTGATTCGTCCTGAATACGTCGAACTGTGCCGAAGCGGTGGGCCGATCACCGGACACGTCACCAAAGCTGTCTATCGCGGCGGCGTCACACGCTATGAGGTCGCAGTCTATCCTCGAGGGAACGACGAGCAAGCTGAACCCGAGACCCTCGTCGCGCACCTGGGCGGGGGGGCGGCGTTTGCGGTGGGCGAGCACATCGGTGTCTCGCTACCCGCCGAGCGTCTTTGGGTCCTGCCGCCGGGAGAAGACAGTGGCGCAGAAGACGGCAGTGCAAAAGACGGGGCGGCGCGCGCGACTTCGGCAGAGTTGGCGGCGTAAAAGGAGAAATGATGCGTTTTATTTTAGGGTTGGTTATTACCGTTACAACCTCTTTGGCGAGTTGCGCTTTAGCACAAAGCGGTGACGCAGAAGCGTTTCGCGAAGCGTTTTTAGCGGGTGAGTTGAGCTGGGACGAGGTCGTCGCGCGGGCGCAAGAGGAGGGCGAGGTCCGGTGGTTCCATTGGGGCGGCTCGGACGAGCTGAACTTCTGGGTGGAGCAAGAGGTCGTTCCGGCGATGGCGGAGCTGGGGATTACCCTGGAGACCTCCCGTGTCCCCGATACCCGCGACGCTGTAGACCAAGTTTTAGCGGACGAAGCAACCGGCAGCGGTCTCGGTGAGGGAACCGTGGACGCCATTTGGATTAACGGCGAGAACTTCCTCACCCTCGCAACACAAGATTTGCTCTTCGGCGCGTTCGCGGACAAGTTGCCGAACTCGCAGTATTTCTACCTGGAAGAGGATGACCCCAAAGCGCTCATCAATCGGCGCGACAACGGCTTCCCTACCGAACTCAGAGAGGTGCCCTGGGCGCAGTTTCAGTATACGTGCATGATAGACACGGCGAGACTTTCCCGTGAGGACGCGCCGAATACGCTGGAGGAATTAGAGACCTTTCTGCAGAACAATCCAGACCGCTTCACCTACGTGCGCCCGCCCGACTACATTGGTAACACCTTCGTGCAGAGCGTCCTCTACGCCTCGAGCCAACAGGATGCCATGGCCTTTTTAGAGCCGTTAGATGCTTATACACCTGAAGAATTCGCGCAACTCATCACGCCGGGCTTCGAATACTTAAAGCGCATAGGTCCCTTCTTACTCGGCGGCAGTGGTCAAGAGGGCGTACGCGGAGGTCCCATCTACCCCGAGAACCAAGCGGCGAATGAGGCGTTTCTCATTAACGGCGAGGTGGACATGCTCTGTCAGATGGGTGCGTTCACGGCGGCGGTGGGCGTGCAAAATGGGCGCTTTCCCGAGACGATAGAGAACATCGTCTTCCCCGAGGGCAACATGCTCGCGAACAAGAGCTTTATCGCCATTCCAGCTACCTCGCCCAACCCGGCGGCGGCGTTGGTGCTGGCGAACGTCCTCTCGAGCCCCGCGAGCCACATCAGTAAACTGGGCGCACTCGGCTACTTCCCTGGCGTGGACGTACCGCTTTTAAGCGAGGAGCAGAGGAGCGAGGTCGAAGCAGCCGCGCCCAGCTTGCGCGGGCTCACCTTTGAGGAGCTTGCCGCCAACGAAGTGCCCGACACGAACGCGACGCTCATCGAGGTCATCCAAGAGGTGTGGGAAGGCTACATCGCGCAGGAAACGGAAGCGTCGGTGCTCGAGTTAGTCGAAGCCGCCTACGACGCGCGTCAGTAGGCTGTAAATATGTCTTGTGTTGACGCGGTAGGGGCGTAGCAAGTCGCTCAGACTGCCTTTAGGACGGTACCGTGTAGTTTTGTAGGGAATGAGTAAGAGGTAAAAAGGTGAAGTGGAAACGTAGAAGTAGAAGAGGTCTCCGCCTCACGTTCATGCTCGCGCCTGTGCTGCTGGTGCTCGTCGTCCTCTACCTGGGAGCCCTGCTCGCTGCGCTCGCCCAAAGCCTCGGCTACGCGCCCATCTACGGCGTAAGCGAGTTTCCGACTGGGCGCTACTACACTGAGCTTTTCGGCTCGAGTACGTTCTGGCAAAGTCTCTGGCTCACCTTGTATTACGCAATTGTTCCCACCGTACTCGGCACTATTTTGAGCATCTTTCTCGCGCTCTCTCTGCGCCGACACTTCGCGGGGCGCGGCGTCATAAGCTTCTTGTACAAACTCCCGCTCGTTGTGCCGTATCTCGTCGGCGTCGCACTCACGGCGCTGCTCTGGTCGAACGGCGGACTCATCGCGCGTTCGCTCTTCGCGCTGGGGTTCATTGAGAGCACGCGGGACTTCCCCAGGCTCCTCTACACGGAGAGCGGTATCGGCGTCATGCTGGTCTACCTCTGGAAGCAGATTCCCTTTCAGACGCTCATTCTGGTGTCAGTCTTAGCGGGCTTAAACCCCGACATCGAAGCGGCGGCGCGGGTCTCCGGGGCGTCACCGCGTCAGACCTTTTGGTATATAACGCTGCCCCGCTTGATGCCCGGCATTCTCGCCGCGACACTTATCGTCTTCGCCTTTAACTTCGGCTCATTCGAGGTGCCGTTTTTACTCGGCGGAGGTCCCAACACGCTGCCCGTGATGGCGTGGCGAGCCTTCGACGACGTGGACGTGTCGCGGCGGCTTTTCGGGGTGAGCATCATCGTGGTGGTGAGTGGGGTCTCGAGCCTCCTCCTGACGCTCTACCTCCTCCTCTACCGCCGCTTCAGCGCGAGTGAGCCCGATGAGGCGTAAACCTAGCACGCTAAGCCGCCTCACCCTCGTCCTCGCGGTGCTCGCCTTCGCGGGACCCTTCGCGCCCCTCCTTATCGCCTCGGTCTCCTTCCGCTGGACTTGGCCAAACCTCTTGCCGAGCGAATGGTGGTGGCAGGTGCGCGGGGAGGTCTTTCGCCCGGTGGCGTGGGATTTCGTCTTCTCCTCGGCGCTTAATGCTGGGGACGCGCTCCTCAACACGGTGGGCATTGCCCTCGCTGTGACGCTGCTGGCGTCGCTGCTCTGCTTGCCCGCTGCAAGAGCCATCGCTACCGAGCGATTTCCGGGACGCAGCGCGTTAGAGTTTTTTCTCCTCACACCCCTCATCGTCCCAGAAATTGCCATCGGTCTCGGGATGCTCGTGCTGTTTATCCAACTTGGGCTCGCGGGAAGTTTCGTCGGCATCGTCCTCGCGCACCTCATCCCTGTGATTCCCTACACCATGCGCGTGCTGATTTCGGCGTTTCAAAACTTAGGTCAAGAGGTCGAGGCGCAGGCGCGGACGCTCGGCGCGTCGCCCTGGCAAGTCGCCCTATATGTGACGCTGCCGCTCATCTTGCCGGGGCTCGCGGCGAGTGCGCTGTTCGCCTTTCTCATCTCGTCCAACCTCTTCTTGCTGACCTTTTACGTCGGACGCGGACAAGTCGAGACGCTGCCGACGCTGCTCTTCTCGAAGCTCGCGGGCGGCGGCGCGTTGGACCCGGTGGGGGCGGGGTTGGCGCTACTCGCGTCGGTGCCGGGTGTCGTCTTGTTGGTGATTTTAGAGCGGTTCAACCGAGGGTAAAAAAGGATACAGGAGGCAGAATGTTCTGCCTCCTGTATCCTCGCCCTTACCCACTTACTGTCATAAACTCCTCCGCCTGCGCCTCGCTGAGCGGTTTCGCAAAGAGGTAGCCCTGCGTATACGAGCAGCCCAAGTCGCGGAGCCGCTCGAGTTGTTCCTCGGTCTCGACGCCTTCCGCGACGGCTTGCAAGCCTAAGTTCTGCGCCATGTTGATGATCGTGCGCACCAGTTCGGCGCTCTCTTCGTTGCGGGTCATGCTGTGGATGAACGAGCGGTCGATTTTAAGGGCGTCTACGGGGAAGCGTTGTAAGTACGATAAGGACGAGTAGCCCGTGCCGAAGTCGTCTAAGTAGAGTTTGAGCCCGAGTTCTTTGAGTTCACGTAGCGTCGTGCTGACCATTTCCGACGAGCGGATGAGTGCGCCTTCGGTGATTTCCAAAACGAGTTGCTCCGGGGGAAAGTCGGTCTCGGTGAGGATGCTTTCGATGTTCCTGACGAGTTCGGGGTAGAGGAAATGCTGCGACGAGAGGTTGATGCTGAGGGTGAGGGGATAGTCTGCGCCGCTAGGGTCGTCCGAACCTCTTTGCCAAACGCGAACCTGCCGGCACGCCTCCGTCCAGACGTAGCGGTCGATTTCGCGGATGAGCCCGGTCTCTTCGGCTAGCGGCAGAAAGAGGGCGGGGGAGATGAGCCCGCGCTTGGGGTTTTGCCAGCGCACCAGCGCTTCGAAACCTAGAAGTGTGCCGTTCGCGACCGCCAAGATAGGCTGATAGGCGACGCGCAGTTCGCGCTCCGTGACCGCGCTGCGCAGTTCGCGCTCGAGCGTCATCGCGTCCATCGCCTGCTGGTGCATCCGCTGGCTGAAAAGCTGGTACGTTCCGCGCCCTTTCGCTTTGGCGCGGTACATGGCGATGTCGGCGTCGCGCAGCACGTCGTCGGCGCGCGCATAGTACGCGGTATTCGAAACGATGCCGATGCTCGCGCTCGTGTAGAGGTCGTGTTCGCCGACGAGCAGCGGGCGGTAAAACGCCTCGGTGATGCGCTGCGCGACGTGCGTGACTTGCTCAGTATGAGTGATCCCCTCTAACAAAATCACGAACTCGTCGCCGCCTAAACGCGCTACTGTATCGGACGGTCTCACACAGGTTTGGAGGCGCTTGCTGATACACGTTAGGAGCCCGTCGCCCACCGCGTGGCCGAGCGAGTCGTTGACAACTTTGAAGCGGTCAAAGTCCAAAAAGAGCACCGCCGCGTGCGCGTGAGGGTGGCGCACCTGTCTTTTAAGCGCTTGCTCTAAGCGCTCCGTGAAGAGCAGGCGGTTGGGGAGCCCGGTCAGCGCGTCGTGGAAGGCGTCGTGGTAAAGCCTGTCGTTGACTCTTTCCAACTCCTCTTTCATCGCGTCGAGTTCTTTCACCCGTGCCTGCAACGCTTCGTGCGCCTTTTGCAGTTCCTCAGCGGCACGCTGCCGCTCGGAGATGTCGTGAAAGGTGCTGATCGCCGCGACGATGGTGCCGTCCGCGTCCTTGACGGGCGCAGCGTTGACGGAGAAGAGCGTGACCCTGCCGTCGCCGCGCCTATAGCGCATGTCCTCTTGCGAGACCGTTTTGCCGCGCAGGAGTGCCCGCGTGATCGGGTACTCCTCGGCGGCGTAAGGGCGTCCGTCGGGATGCAGCGCGCCGTAGCGCGAGTAGCCCGTGTAGTCTGCCGACTCTAAAAGAGGATGACCTAGAAGTTTTTCCGCCTCCTCGTTGTGCATAATCAGCTTGCCCGAGGGCGCTTCAGCGATGGCGACGCCCGAGGGCATCTGCTGAAAAATTGCCTCTAAATACGCTCGTTTGCGCTCCAAGCGCTCCAAGAGGTAGTCGCGCTCTTGCTCGGCTAACTTGCTCTTCGAGTCGTCGGAGAACACCTTCGCGAAACCCAGTAGCGAGCCGTCCTCGGCGCACCTCGCCGTAGTGATGCCGTCCGCCCAGAAGCTGCTGCCGTCCTTATGCACATGCCAGCGGTTGTCCTGGGCGCGCCCTTCCGCCGCTGCGACGCGCATCTCTTTTTGCGCAGCGCCCGCTTCGACATCTTCGGGTGTGAAAATACACGCGATAGGTTGTCCTTCAAGTTCCTCCGGGCGGTAGCCGAGGATACGCTCTGCGCCCGAGTTGCACGCCGTGACCACCCCGTGTACGTCGAGCAGCAAAATGGCGTGCTCCTTGACGTTCTCTAGGATGAGCTGTTGCCGCGCCACCTTCTCCTTCGCGGCACGTTCCCATGCCTTACGCTCGCTGATGTCGACTACATGACCGCTGAGCTGCGTGACTTTACCTTCGGCGTTATGGAGCGGGGCGAGGATGAGTTCCACCTCGAGCTGCGCTCCATTTAGCTCGAGGGTTGTTTCTAAGCGCACCACCTCACCCTGCGCCGCATCCGCCGCCGCCTTGCGCACGCATTCGGGATCAGCCCAGTAAGGAAGCGCACCGAGCGGTTGACCTAAAACGGTTTGCGGGTCGATGTGCGCCGCCTCGAGCGCCTGGTGGTTGAGTTGGACAACGTCGCCTTGCGTCGTGAGAATCGCCGTAAAGATAGAGGGGGTCACACTATTTAATCTCTCCTCGTGAGGCATCAGGAATCGTTGGATGCAGAACATGTGGGTGAGCTAGCTCACGGTTGGGGTCTCTATGTACCGCAAGTAAACCAGGTCGATGCGTCCACAGCTATGAAGTTTTCGCCAGCACTAACGTGAACTGTGAGCTTTTCGACTCGAGAAAGGACATGCGAGACGAAACGCAGGACGTTCGCTGAATTCCAACACGAGAAAGCCGCGTCAGAATCGTTATCTGACGCGGCAAAAGGTGGCGTGGCGGCGGCTTACGGTTCGTCGGGCCAGGGCCCAGCCACCCCTTCAACGGCCCACTGCATCGAAGCCAACTCTTCGACACTCATGGTGACGCCCTCCTCAACCACCACATTACCGTTTCTGTCAGAGATAGGTCCGGTGAAGGGGTCGAAGGCGGTAGGGGAAGCGTCCATCTGCTCCAAGCGCGTCAGCACAAGGTCATACACGGAGATTTCACCTAATTCGGGGTCATCTACCGTCACGGCGCGGAGCGCTTCCTCGTACGCCGGGTTGATGACAACCTCTTCGCTGGCTGCCATCTCCACGGCGTCGTCGGCTAAAAGCCACCAGTAATCCACCTCTTCTAAGTTTTCTGCTGTATACGTACCGTCACGCACTTTGGTCAGAAAGTCGCGGTAGATTTCGTCCCAGTGGACGAGCTGACCCGACACGACGTACTCGGGTGCGAATTCATACATGGGCGAGTAGTGCGAGAAGCTGGGCAGCCCGCGCTCCGCCGCGACTTGAATCACGGTGGGCGTATCTTCGGTGAACGCTAGAACGTCCGCGCCTTCCGCGATGAGGGCTTGCGTCGCTTCGGTGGCGGCGGCGGGGTCGAACCAAGCGTTGATCCAGCGCACCGTAACATTCGCTTCGGGGTTGACCTCGCGCACGCCCAGCGTAAAGGCGTCGATGTGGCGCTTCACTTCGGGTATAGGGAACGCGCCGACATAGCCGACGTCGCCGTCAGTCAACGCGCCCGCCATGAGACCGTTCAAGTAGTAGACCTGGTAGAACTCAGCGGTGTACGTCGCCACGTTGGGTGCACGCATAAAGCCCGTCGCGTGGGCGAAGAGCACATCCGGGTAGCGCGCAGCCGCCGCGATGGTGGCGTCCATGTAACCGAAGCTCGTGGTGAAAATGACCTCGGCACCCTGCTGCACCAACTGGTCGATAAAGGGCTCCGCGTCGCCCTCGGGAACGGATTCGACGTAAATCGTCTCCAACCAGTCGAATTCCTCTTCCAACATCTGCCGCGCCTCGTCGTGGGCAAAGGTCCAGCCGTAGTCGCCTACCGGTCCGACGTAGATAAAGCCCGCCGTGAGGGTGTCGTCCTCTTGCCCAGATTCTTGTGCCGTGGCTAGGGGGATGATAAGAACGAGTAGTGCCAGTAACCAACGCTTCATAAAACCTCCGGGGCTGCCCTGCGTTTCACTCTGTATAAATTATCACATATGGCGTGCGGGGTGCATCTTCATTAAGCTAGTCAGCATGTCAGCGGGTCAGGAAAAACCTGACAAGCTGACCGGCTGAAATGCTCCTTTACCTCTCCCCCCTCGAGTACGGCTCCCCCAACGCTTCAGGCGCACCGTTGCGGCGTCCCGACTTGCTGAGCGCGATGACCGTAAGCGCTAGAATCGTAAAAACATAGGGAAGCATCTGCAAGAACTCGGTGGGGAAGCTCCCTTGCAGCCGAAACGAGAGGTGGAAGCACGCACCGAACAAAAACGCGGCCAGAATAGCGCGTAGCGGGCTCCACGCCGCGAAGATCGTGATGGCTAGAGCAATCCAGCCCATCCCCGCCGTCATCCCTTCGCTCCATGAGGGGCGATACGCCAGCGAGAGATAACCGCCTGCAATCCCCGCCATGAGTCCACCGAAAATCACGGCGAGGTAGCGCACCGTAAACACATTGATGCCGAGCGAGTCCGCCGCTTTGGGCGACTCACCCACCGAGCGAAGCGTGACGCCCACCTTTGTGTAGCGCAAGACGAACCAGAGCAGTACCGCGATGAGAAGCCCCGCGTAGGTCAAGAGGTACTGATTGGTGAAAAAGGCTGGACCGATGACAGGGATGTCGGAGAGTAGGGGGACGCTCACTGCTCGCATCGGCTGACGCAGCGGGATTCCCTCGTATCCTCTACCCAAGAGCCCTGCCAAACCGAGCCCCAAAATCGTGAGCGCTAAGCCGGAGACGTATTGGTTCGCCCGCAAGGTGATGGAAATAAAGGCGTGCAAAAGTGCCGCGAGCCCACCCGCACCCGCCGCCACCACAAGACCTAAGAGGGGCGAGCCCGTTGTTTGACCCGCAATAAAGCCCATGATTGCGCCTAGAATCATCATCCCCTCGAGCCCCAAATTCACCACCCCGGCGCGTTCGGCGTAGATTTCACCCAGCGCCGCCCAAAGAAGCGGCGTGCTGAACGCGAGCGCGCGTCCTACCGTGCTGATGAGCCAGTCTGCTTCCACGTGTTCTCCTTAATTCTTTATCTATACAGTGATGAGTTCAGAGCAATCCAGTCGAGCTGGACGAACGGTGAGCAATGAGTTGAAAGCAATGAGTCTAAAGGGTTTCACTCATTGCTCATTGCTTTCAACTCCCTTATTTAGCTCTGCCGAGACCTGCGAGACTCGACATCCGTCACCGCTGAATCCCTCCTCACCCGGCGCAACCTGTAGCGCAAGAGCGGCTCGCTCGCGATCATGAAGAGGAGCACCAGACCGCTGATGACGTTCGTCATTTGGAAGGGCAAGCGGAGCGAGACCCGCATCACGTCGCCGCTCGCGAAGACGAAGCCTAAAAAGAGCGCGGTAAAAACAGCCGCGATAGGGTTGTTCCGCGCCAAAAGCGCCACGATAATCGCCGTGTAGCCGTAGCCGAGCGAGAGCTGCGCGGGGTCGGTGAGGCGGTGATAGATGCCCGCCACCTCGCCTACGCCCGCTAAGCCCGCCGCGCCCGCCGAGATGAGAACCAGAACCAGCGTCGTCTTGAGAAAGTTCACCCCCGCATACCGCGCCGCCTGGGGGCTCTGCCCGAGCACGCGAATCTCGAAGCCGAGCTTCGTGCGCGCGAGCAAAAAGGCGACAAATAGGGCGAGTAAAAGTCCTAGAACGAGCGTCGGCCAGTGGAGCCGCGTGCCGGGGATGACGGGCAGCCACGCCGCGTCGGGGAAGAAGTCGGAGATGGGCATTCCGCGTGTGGCTGCGCCCTTCCAAGGTCCATAGATGAGGTACTGCACGAGGTAAATCGCTACGTAGTTGAGCATCAGCGTGGTAATGATTTCGTTGACGCCCAAACGGACTTTGAGCAGTGCGGGCACGAGCCCCCAGAGTGCGCCGCCGACGAAGCCCGCTAAGAACATCGTGGGCAAGTAAAGAGGACCGGGCAAGGGGACGAAAAGTGCCACGCCCGACGCTGCCACCGCGCCGACTAAAATCTGCCCCTCCGCCCCGATGTTCCAGAACTGCGCCCGGAACGCCAGCACCAAGCCGACACCCGCTAAGAGGAGTGGAATACTCTTGCGCAACACTTCGGCGAAGCCTCTGAAGTTGCCCAACGTGCTGCTCAGAATTGTGCCGTAAGCCTCGAGCGGATTGAAGCCGTAGAACCAGAAGATAAACCCTGTCACAATAAGCGCCGCAAAAATCGCGCCTAACGAGACGCCGATGACGGCCAAAGGGGAGGGGGAGGGTTGACGCTCGAGCCGCCAGCCTGTAAGTCCGCTCACGCCCTCACCCCCGCCATCATCAGCCCGAGCTGCTCGCGCTCCGCTTGTTCGCCTTTGAGCGTTCCCATGACCTCACCCGCAAACATCACCATGATTCGGTCTGCTAACCCTAAGAGTTCCTCTAAATCTTCGGACACGAGCAGCACGCCGCTCCCTTCGCTGCGCTCTTCTAAAAGTGCCCGGTGTACCTGCGCCGCCGCGCCCACGTCGAGTCCGTACGTCGGGTGCGAGGCGACGATAAGCGAGGTGTTGGAGCGCTCACTCAAGTTGGACAGCTCCCGAGCCAAGATGAGCTTCTGAATATTGCCGCCCGAGAGGAGGCGCGCGGGCGTGCGGCGCGAAGGCGTCGCGATGTCGTATGTTTCGATGGCGCGTTCGGCAAAGTACGCGACGGCTTTCGGATTGAGGAGCGGTCCTCTTGCAAGGGGCGCGTAGCGGTAGTGCCGCAAAGCCAAGTTCTCCGCCACCGAGAGCGTCGGCACGACGCCTACGCCGTTACGGTCTTCAGGGATGTGCGCGACGCCGCGCTCAAAGCGCCCTCGACTATCTAGTGAGGTGACGTCTTCGCCTGCCAAGGTGAGTCGTCCGGCGCCCAGAGGGCGATGTCCGGTAACAACCTCAATGAGTTCGCTCTGACCGTTGCCTGCTACGCCCGCCACGCCCAAAATCTCGCCGCGTTTAACGTGAAATGAAACCTCTTTGAGCGCCGCTGTGTCGCGTTCGCTCTGCGCGGAGAGCTTGTCAGCTTCCAAAACAACGCCCTTATTCCCCTCGCCTACCGTCCTCTTTAGGCGTACCGGCGCGACCTCGCGCCCGACCATCAGCCGCGCCAAGGTCTTCTCGTTCGCCTCGCTACGGTCCAGCGCGCCCACCACTGCTCCTTTGCGCAATACGGTAATGCGGTCCGCGATAGCTAAGACCTCGCTGAGCTTATGGGTGATGAAAATGACCGCGTGCCCCGCCTCTTTCATTCGCGCTAAAACGCTGAAGAGGTTCTGCGCCTCCTGCGGCGTCAGCACGCCCGTCGGCTCGTCCATAATGAGCACCTTTGCGCCGCGCACGAGCGCCTTCAGAATCTCCACGCGCTGCTGCTCGCCCGCTGAGAGTTCATTGACGTAAGCGTCCGGGTCTACGCCCAGCCCGTAGCGCTCGCCCAGCTCTCTAATCTGCGTTTTGAGGTTGCGTAGCGGGAAGAAAAAAGGCGTGCGCTCTAAGCCCAATGCGATGTTCTCCGCCACCGTGTGCTTCTTGACGAGCATGAAGTGTTGCGCGATAAGCCCGATACCCGCACTTATCGCGTCTTTCGGCGAGCGAAAGTGTACCGCTTCGCCGCGCACGAAAATCTCGCCCTCATCCGGGTTGTAGAGACCATAAAGGATGCTAATCAGGGTCGTTTTGCCCGCGCCGTTTTCGCCCAAAAGCGCGTGGACTTCGCCGGCGTGTAAGGTCAAACTCACGCTGTCGTTTGCAATGACGCCGGGGAAGCGTTTGGTGATGGCGTGCATCTCGAGCAGGGTGTCTTTACTCTGGGTTGTCGTAGGGGCGGGAGGGGAGCGCACGTATAAATATATAGGCTCGAGGAGAGAAGATGCAAGGCTGACAAATTGTAGTTTGGGATTTAGGGCGCTTCACTTGCGTCAGCGAAGTGTGCCAAAGAGAGAAGAGGCGGTTTTGACCGCCTCTTATTCTAAGTGCTCCTACCTTTTTTCAACCTTGAGACTGATTACGGACAAGCGCCGTATCCTGAACCGCCGCAGGTTTGCGAGGGGATGTTGCTGCTCAGCGTTTTTCCTGGGCTGACTGCGCCAATCGGGGAGCCGTCTACGTTCGCTGCGGGGCTGCTCGAGGGGATGCTCATGAACCCGGAGCTTGAAGGGTTGGTATTGAGACCAGGGTTGGTGATTCCCTCTTGCCATGAATTCTGCATGTAGCCTTTCGGGAAGCTGTCCGCAGGACCGTCATTGAAAGCTGTTTTATCTTGATAGCTGAGGTTGCGGTTCACGAAATCGTCGGATACGCCGTTTTTAGCACCGAATTCGAAGCCAACTCCACTTGAAGCCCACGAAGTATTTCTGTAGAGTGATACCCCGTTAGTCGTGTTCGTCTCAAAATTACTCGCCTTATTTTTATAACCAACGTTGTATTTGGCCTCCACACCGCTGTTAGCTGGTCTAGTACCAGCAGGTGGAAGACCGTTACCACCGCCCAACTTATAGCCGTTACCGTTGCCTGATGTTCCACGTCCGTTGCTGTAAGAGATGTTGTTGGTAACAAGTGCGTCTACCGAATCCCAAACGTCAATGCCGTCGTCAGAGTTGTTATAAACACGATTGTGTTTGATGACGACGCCTTTGCTCTGCCCGCCTACCTTAATGCCGTCGCCGCTGTCCCCGCCTGAGCCGCGGTCGTAGTTGTCGTAAGACTCGTTACGCTCGATAAGGTTGTTATCACCGTTGACGTAGATGCCGTCTTCACGGTTGGCGAAGGAACGAACACCGCTAATGGTGTTGTTGTTACCCGCTGCGCGTATTCCCTTGCCTACGCTATTGCGGAGGTTGAGGTCACGAACAACGATGTAATTCGCGTTGATTTGTAAGAGGTATCTGCCGCCATTTTCACCCGTCAAGCTGCTGCCGTCGATGGTCGCGCGTTCGCCAGGATAGCTCGCGATGGTGATGGGGCTACCACTTACACCACTCCTCGTGAAGTAGGTATTTGACCCGCCGCTGTAGCCATCGACGTATTCCTTGTACACGCCGCCGCGCAGGTAGATAGTATCACCCGGTCCAGCAGCGCCCGCAGCCTTAGCAATCGTTTTGAAGGGTCTGCTCGTTGACTTACCGTCGTTGCTATTGCTGCCCGTAGTCGAAACGTAGTACGTAGTACCGGCTAAGGTTGCGAGTTGGGTATCTTCAGTAGGACCGGCTGCTAGGTCAGAGCACGCAGCGAGTACGAGTAATGCGAGTAATAAAGGTGCCAAGGTGCGAATAAACTTCGTTGCTTTCATCTTCTCTCCTCTAAATTTTGCGCAGAATGTTACAAAGCTGTTCAGCGGGTCCTTGCTTCGTGATTCAGCAATTAAGCTCTTATTCAGCTCTTCCCCTTAGAAAGCTAAAGTTTGACTAACCCTCTTCCGCACAACCTTTTGTTTGGAAACTGTGCCAAATGCGCTCGAGCTGCTCGCCGCAGTTGTGGCATTTCCAACGCTTCGGACCCTCCTCTTTTCTGAACTTGACCGAAGAATATAGGGGGACGCTTTCCAGGGCTTTCCAGAGCTTTCCGAAGTGTGAGAAGATTAACGTTTTTTCATAGAGAGGTTACAAACAAGGCTCGAGCTACCGACTATCCTGAGTCAAAATAGTGAAAGCAGTTTTTGGTGAGTACATTACTTCTGGTAAGAGGTTTTTAGCAGGGAGATACAGATGCTCTACACGTTAGGAAAGCTCTCGCTGGGCGATACGCATTTCACTCGGCTCAAGCCGCTCGTCTTGCTGTCCTACTTGAGCCTGGAGGGGCGGCAGAGCAGAAAGCACCTCGCGCAGCTTTTTTGGTCCGACGCTAAAGATCCCTTTGGAGACCTCTCCGTCGCGCTGAGCCGACTCCGAAAAGCGCGTCCGGGTAGCATCGAAAGCGACGCGCATAGCGTCAAGAGCACGCTGCCTACGGATGCGCTCGCCTTTTCGAGAGCGGCGGAGCGGGGGCAACATAAAGCGGCGCTGAATCTCTATCAGGGACCCTTCCTAGAAGATGTTGCGTTGCCTGACTGGAGCGCCAACTTGGAATCTTGGGTTTACGATACGCGCGAGACGTTCGCGGCGCAGGCGCAAACGAGCCTCTTGAAGCTCGCCGAGCACTACGCCGAGGAGAGCCGCGCCGAACTCGCTGCACAGTACGCCGAGACCGCCTACACCCTGCCCGCCGCACCCGCGCTCGAACCTGAAACGTTGACCCTCATCTTTGATCTGCTTCAAGAAGGCGGGCACGAGGCGGCGCAAGCCGTCGCCGCAGAAGCTGAAGAGTTAGGGCTTACACTCGTCAAAGCGGCTCCATCACGCGCTAAATTCAGTGAGGTAGTCCCTCACAACCTGCCCTCACCAAAGAACGCTTTTATCGGGCGTCAAGAGGAGATAGAAACGCTTAGCTCGCAACTCAGCGATCCGAATTGCCGACTTCTCACGCTGATGGGACCAGGCGGCATAGGAAAATCGCGCCTCGCGTTGAACGTGGCGCACGCGCAACTCTCTCAGCCGCACGTTGAGGACGGTGTCTACCTCGCCGCGCTCGAGTCCCTCACCTCCGCCGATCTCATTCCTACGCGCATCGCCGAGGCGCTAGAGTTGTCCCCTAAAGGGCGAGAATCCCACTTAGGCCTCATCCAGTCCTACATCGGCAAGAAGCAGATGCTCCTCGTTTTAGACAACATGGAGCATTTGCTAGAGGACCTGTCAACGGTCTCGGCGCTGCTCGCCTCACGCCCCAACCTCAAACTTTTGGTCACGTCACGTGCTCGTCTCGACTTGGAGGACGAATGGGTCTTTCGCGTCGGCGGGCTCTCCTATCCACTCAACACTGACGATAACCTCTTTACTTACGACGCACCCCAACTCTTCGCCGAACGCGCCAAACAATCGCGCTTAGACCTCTCCCTCGCGCCTAGCGAATACGAAGACCTGGCGCGACTATGCGACTTGACAGGCGGCTCACCTTTAGCGCTCGAGTTCGCGGCGGCGTGGCTCTCTACGGTGTCGCTGAATGAAGTTGTACGTGAGGTGGGGCAGGGTATAGAGGTGTTAAAAGCGACGCATTCTGTGCGCGATCAAAGACATCAGAGTATGGAGGGCGTGTTTACGCAATCTTGGCAACGCCTTACGGCTGAAGACCAAGCGGCGTTGCGGAAACTATCCGTGTTTGCTGGGGGCTTTACGAGAGAGGCGGCGCTTGAAGTTGCGGGGGTGGAGCTAGAGCAGCTTATGAGGTTGATTTCTACGTCGTTCGTAACTTTAGAGCAGAGTGGACGGTACGGGTTTCATCCTTTGACGAAGCAGTATCTTGAACAGCGATTAGCCGAATCGGATAAGGTTGACAGAGTAAAGAGCCGTCACGCTGAATACTTTCTCGCTTTCGCTAAAAATGCAGAACCTAAACTGAAAGATGAGGGTCAAGTAGCGTGGCTCGATACGCTTGACAATGAACTCAATAATCTTCGAGCCGCGCTTCGCTGGTCTATAGACCAGGAAGAAGCTGATGTAGCGTTGCAACTGGTCAATGCACTAAGAGAATTCTGGCTACGGCGGGCTTATCTCAAAGAAGGACTCGGGTGGCTGACTCAAGTGCTAAGGCTGACGGGTAAAGGTGATGTGCTCGCGAGAATAAAAGCGCTAGAAGCCGCTGGATTGATAGCTGAAAAACTCGGCAACCCGAAAACTTCCCGCAGATATTTAGAGGAAAGTATCAAACTAGACGCGGTGCTGAGTATTGAAAAACGTAGCATCAGCTTGCGACGAGGCTTAGGCAACGTGATGCGTAGTTTAGGCGACTACGAAACAGCTCTCGCTTACTACCAGGAGGGTATAGAACTCAGTAACCGCGTGGGCGCTATGGACGAGACCATGAAGTTACTTAACGGTTTGGGACTGCTAGAGGAGGAGCAAGGCCACGAGCGAATCGCTCAAACACACTACGAAAAGGGTTTGTCTATTGCAAAAGAACTCGGAGACTTGGTGTATACCGCTGTGTTGCTCAATAACTTGGCTCTTTTAGAGGCAAATCAAGGACACCACGTAACCGCACAGGAGCTATACCGAGAAGGTCTCCTTATAGCGAAGCGCATAAAGAATAATTTGTTTGTAGCAGTGATGCTGATGGGTTTAGGAACGGTTGAAGATGCTCGAGACAATCTCTCCATTTCGAAAGCTCTTTATGAGGAAGCTTTAGCAATCTATAGGCGCATAGAGGACAAGTACGGTCTTGCCCTAGCTCTTGGCAACATAGGTGATGTACTAAGAAAGCAAGGGGATTATGAAGCAGCGAAGCGATATGTACAAAAGAGTTTAGAAGTTGGAAGCGAGGCAGGTATAGTAAGAGTTATTTTATTGAGCTTGGAAATATACGCGGAATTGATGTGCTCTGTGGGACAATTCTCTCATAGTACTCAAGTTTGGAGTAGTGCCTCATCCGTACGCCGAGAGATAGGTCAGCCTTTACCCAAAAAAGAAGAGCAGGTATACGAGCAGGCTCTTAATATAGCGCGAGAGAATCTAGGAAACGAAGGTTTCCAGGCGGCTTGGGAAGCTGGGCAGAAGTTGACTTTAGAAGAGGCAGTCGCTCACGCGCTAAGCTAGCGACCTTGACTTGCCCTCCTAAAAATCTAGTCTAACTTCAGGCGTTATTATTATTACCTAGCGTTATTCTATCAGCATCCCCATCCCCAGCTAGTCTAACTATTTCCAAACCATCAGCGCTATCGCCATAGGTCGAAACTGTACCACCGCTTAGTGCAAGTAATCCAAGTAATAAAGGTACTAATACTAACGCGCGAATAGAAAGCTTTACTTTCATCTTTGCCTCCAAATTTGGTCCCTCAATATCGGGATTATAGTTAGTGTAAGAGCTGTAAGTCAATAGGTTAATACTGGCGGTACTCTCAAACTGCTTTTAGAAAGGTGCTCTGGCGCTACTTCGCCCCCCGCTGCCACCACCACAACATCAGCACCCCCGCCCCGATAAAGAGGAGCGGCAGGGCGCTCGAGAACCCGCTGCCAGGATCATTGACGAGCACGGTTAGCGCGATGAAGACCACCGCCGGGTAGAGCGCCCAGCGCTGCCCGCCGCGCCCAGGCGAAAGTAAGTAGAGGTACGTAAACGTCGCCGCGAAGCCCAAAAAGAGCACGGGCGTCGCGTTCCACGAGAAAAGTTCGTTAAAGGCGAGGAGCGTGGCGATACTCGCTAAAATGCCCGCCGGAATCACCGCCCACCAGCGTTGATGGTTGGAGAGGTAGACGAGCGCAAGAGCGAGCGCAGGAAAGCCCAGCGAAGCGACGCCCGTAAATTCGTCTGAGGTCGCAATAGCAAAGACGCCGACGGCGATAAAACCGGCAATGCGCCAGCCCGCCGCGAGGTGCGTCGGTCCGAGCCAGAGCGCCGCGCCCAACCCTAAGAGCGACAAGGTCCGCAAGAAGCCGGGCAGCGCTCCGAAGAAGCCACTGTTCGCAAGCAGCAGCGCGCCGATGACGAGGAGCGCGTAGGCGAGCGTGCGCGGGTCGCGTCTCACGCGCGTTTCCCTGCTGCGTTCGGTCTTTTAGGAATCTCAACTGTGACCCTCGCGCCTTGACCCGGCGCACTCTCCACGTCAAACGTTCCGCCCAAAGAGGTGCTGCGCTCGCGCATCGACTTGAGCCCTAAGTGACCGGGAAAGTCCTGCACGTCGAAGCCGACGCCGTCATCTTGTACCTCGAGCTTGACCCGCTCACTCGTCTGCGAGAGGTTGACGCGCACGTTCGCGGCGTCCGCGTGCTTGGTGATGTTGTGGATGACCTCTTGCGCGATGCGGTAGAGGGCTTGCTTAGCGGTGAAGGTCACATCGGGTTCGCCCTCTTCGGTATATTCGGCCTGAAGGTCATGACGCACCTCCAGGGCTTCCACCTGTTTGCGCAAAGCAGCCGCTAAACCTTCGCGCTCTAAAATGTCGGGGCGCAGTTCGAAGATCAGCGCCCGCATCTCGGCTAAGGCGGCTTCGGAGAGGTGTTGGACGTACTCGAGCGCTGCGCCCGCCCTTTCGGGTTGCGAGAGTTGTTTGCGCGCGGCGTGCGTCCCCAAGACGATGCTGTAGAGCGCTTGCGAGACCGAATCGTGGAGTTCTCGGGCTAAGTGCTGCCGCTCTTCGAAGGCGGCGCGCTCTTGAACTTGTTCATACAGCCGGATGTTTTCCAGCGTCACGCCCGCTTGGTTGGCAAAAGCGGCGATGAGGCGAAGTTTGTCCTCGGTGAGCGTGCCAGTGTGCTCGAGCACCAACGCCCCCACCGCTTTGTCGCGGACGATGAGCGGCAGGACGCGCCGCGTGTATTCCCCCTCGGCGTAGCGCTGCGGCGTTTTCTGCGTGAGGACGCCGCTCAGCTCGAGCCCGTGGAGCTTTTCACCTCTTGCTAATACGAGCGCAACTTCCCCTTGTATGCGCCGAAAGAGGGCGGCGCTTTGATAAGGTACAAGCTCGAAGAGCCTGTCGAAAATCCGCTCTAAAAGGGGCATATCTTCCGTCGTGAGGGCGGTGGCGTTGGAGAGTTCAAGTAAAGAGGTGAGTTCGGCGGTGCGCTCCAACACGCGCCCCTCGAGGCGCGCCTCGCTCTCACGGAGTGCCTCATTCGCGCGCAAGAGGTCACGGGTTCGCGCCTCTAAGCTCAAAGACATCTGGTTAAAGGTGCTCGCCAAGAGCCCAAGCTCACCCTTCGTGCTCACGTCCAGCGTCACGCCCAAGTGACCCGCCGCCACCTCTTGCGTCGCTCTGGTCAGCGAGGTGATGGGCTCGGTGAGGAGGCTGCGGCTAAAGACGGTTGCGCCGACTAAGGTCAGGAGAAAGACGGCGATGAGGTTGATGACGGTGCCGCGCACGATATCGCTCAGTTCGGGGTTGCTCAACTCGGGGGCGCGTTCTGGGTTATCCACTTCCGGGTTAGGAGGGGTTGAGCCTGCTTGTGAGGTTGCTCCCTGCGTTTCCGATTGCGCCAGCGTCGAGGCGTCTAAGAGCGAAAATCCCCGGCTCACCAGGATACCCGTCGCGGTGGCAAGCACCAAGACGATGGCTAAAATGAGCAGCGTCAAGCGCGTGCTGAGGCGGCTCCAGAAGGGGATGTCCATTTAGACCTTAGCCACCCTCGAGCCCGACGAGTCCTTCTTTGAGGGCGAACAGGGCGGCTTGGGTGCGGCTCGAGAGGTTGAGTTTGGACAAGATGCTCGAGACGTACGTCTTGACCGTCACCTCGGAAATACCGAGTTCTTCGGCAATCTCCTTGTTCGCGTGACCTTTGGCGACGAGGCGGAGTGTGGCGGTCTCGCGGGCGGTCAGCGCCTCGCGCATCTCGGGCGTGCGCACCTCTTGGAGAAGGCGCTTTTGCGCTTTCGGGTGGAGGCGCACCTCTCCTTTAGCGGCGGCAAAGATCGCCTCGATCAGCTCCTCGGGTCCGCTCTCCTTGAGCAAGTAACCCGCCGCGCCCGCCTCGACTGCGTCAATGACCAAGCGGTCTTCTAACACGCTCGTCAGCGCGACGACTTCGGTTTCGGGGTAGTCCTTCTTGATGGCGCGAATCGCGCTGACGCCGTTCATCACAGGCATCAGTAAGTCCATCAGTACAACTTGGGGTGACAAGGCGGCGACTTGAGAGAGCGCCTCTTGACCGTTGGCAGCTTCGCCGATGACCTCTAAACCCGCTTCCAACGAGAGCACCATCTTGAGCCCCTGCCGCACGACTTTATGGTCATCCACTAAGAGTAAGCGCACGCGCTTTTGCGTTTCAGTCGCTGACGTCATGTCTTCCACAACTCTCACCCGTTCCATAAACTTACACGCCCCCTCGTTTACTCTACCGTCCGTAGCGGCGCTGCTCTTCCATCAAAAGGTGGAGCAGCGTTCCTACCCTTTCGCCGATGTTTGGCAGAGGCGTGCGCTCTACGCTAAAGCTCACTTTACGGAGGTTGGATATGAACATAGACCGGAAAGAACAACCTATCGCTTGGGCGCTCATCATCTTGGGCGTGTTGGCGCTGCTGTCTAGCGACGGACTGCCCGGCGCAATTTTTGGCGGACTCTCCTCGGCGGTGCGGGCGCTGCTGCTCATCGCAGGCGGCGTCTATCTGAGCCGACGCTACTTGCGCGACTCTAACGAGGTCTGGGCGCTCGTCTTGGGGTTGGGGCTCTTCGGGGCGGCGCTCGTGGCGTTCTCGAGCGGCACCGCCGTTTTGGCCCTCATCGGTTTGGGCTTTTTCGCGCTCTATTGGCGCGACGAGACATCTGACAGGAAAAGGTGGTGGGCGGTGTTGCCCGCCGGACTCTTCTTCTCTACCGCAGTCGCAGTTGGCTTTGGCGGCACCCTCTTGGGCACAGCGCCGCTCCTCTTCTTAGGCTTCGCGGCGACGTTCGGCACCCTCATGCGCTTAGGGAAAGCGTGGGCGGTCTACCCGGCCATCGTCGCGCTCGTCATCGCCCTTCTAACGACGAACGTCATCGGCGGCTCGCTCCTACCGCTTCTACTCATCGGCGGCGGGGTGTACCTCTTCGCGAATCCTAAAGCGCTTTCCTCGAACTCTGACGCGGCGTCCTCGAGCCCCCTTCAGAGCGAGCCGAGTCAACCCGTTCAAAATGTTGAAGCTGCTAGAGAGGTCGACTTGAAGAAGTCCCCCGAAGTGCACTCAGAACCTGCCGCGCCGAACGCGCCTTGACCTGCACGCGAATCTTCATGCCGACGGGAGGGGCAGAGGAGAGGTTGATGACAGGACTCGCGCTCGTTCACACGCTGACGCTCTTATTCGCAGGAAGTTTGGCCGCGTCTTTACTCGCCGCTCTGCGCCACGTTTGGGGCTCACCTGCCAAACGCCCCACAAAGATTCTCGCCACGCTGCACCTCGCTTGGTTTTTCGCGCTGCTAAGTGCAGTCTCCCTCGTTGTTTTTGCCTACGCATTAGCTAGCACCAACGTCCTCGACCTCTTGTCGCCCCCGAGCTTGAGTAAGGTCATCTTCTCGCGCCCCTTCATCCTCTTTACCTTGGGCTCGCTCTACCTCTTGCCCGCGCTGACGCTGGTGCTCGAGGACGCGGGCGCAAGTCGAGGGCAACACTCGTCCGAAGAGGTACACTTAAACGGGAGGCACTATGGGACTTTTTAGCGGACTACTCGGCAACGCATCCGAGGTGGACACAGACAAATTGGAGAAGGACTTCTCGCTCATCCTGGTGGAGGGCGAGCGCATCGAGCACGCTTACAGACTGGTGCGCGACCTCTTGGTCTTCACGAACCGGCGCTTGGTGATGGTGGACAAGCAGGGGGCGACGGGCAAAAAGCGGGAATTTTTATCGGTGCCGTACGCGAGCATCACCAAGTTCTCCAAAGAGAGCAAAGGACGCTTCGACATGGAGGCGGAGGTCAAACTCTGGATTCGCGGCGAAGCCGAGCCCACCGCGTTCGCCTTTCGCAAGGACAAGAACGTTCACGATGTTTACAGGGTGCTGAGTTCGTATATTTTGCGGTAGGTGGGGCGTAAGTTCGGCGGGCTCGAGAGTCAAGGTTAAGAAGAGCAATGAGTGAAAAGCTTTGGGCTTTTACTTTCAACTCATTGCTCGCTAGGTAAAGGCACAGGTGATCGCTGAACAGGTGAAGGCTAAGAGCCTATAGAGCTTTGCTCTAACCTGTAAAGCCCTTGAGCTTCACTCTAACCTATGCTTCCAATTGTCTTTTCCTCGCTACTCCCCCGATCCTCTTACTTGCCTGCCGGACTCGAGACTTTACAACCGTTCTAAAACGGCGTGCGCCGCCGCGTCGTCCGTCACGAGTACGTCCGTGTAGCCGCCGCGCAGCGCGCCAGAGATGGCCTGCGCCTTCTCCGCGCCGCCCGCGACCGTGACGACTTCACGCACATCTTTCAAGGTTTCTAGTCCAACCGTGATGGCTCGCTCATTAAAAGGCGTGCTTGTAAGTTGACCGTCCGCGTCAAAAAACTGAGCGCACATGTGACCGACTGTGCCGCTTACGTAGAGCTGCTCGCGGTCCGCCTTGCTCAGATAATCCGTAAAGATAAGCCCGGCCGTATCGGGCGTCAAAGGGCTCACGCCCATCAAGATCACGTCCGCTCGGCGGGCGGTCTGCAAGAGGTCTTTGACGAGCGGTTCTTGCGACAACAGCGTGCGCGTCCGCGCGCTTTCGACCATGAGAGGTGCGTGGAGGTAGCGGTACGTTCCGCCGTAGAGGTTCGCGAGTTGCCGCGCCAAGTCGGGCCCGTCTTGGAGAGGGTTGCCCGAGCCCAACGCGCCGATGACTTGAAGCACGACTAAGTCGGCGAGGTTTTTGGGCTTCACCCGCTGCACCACGCTCGCCACCGAACGCCCGTACGAGACGCCTATGGTCATTCCGTCACGAATGACCTCATCTAAATAGCTCGCCGCGAGTTGCCCTAGCCCGCCGATAACCTCATCCTCCGAGCGCCCGAAGCTGCGCAGCACGCGCACCTCTTTAAGTGAAAAGCGCGTCTTGAGTTCCCGTTCCAAGAGGCTGTCCCGCGCTAGGCTATAGTCAACCCAAATCTGCACGACGCCCCGCGCCCGCGCCTCTTGTAAGAGCCTCGAGACCGTCGAGCGCGAGGTGCCGATGCGCCGCCCGATATCGGCTTGGGTGCGCCCCTCTTCGTAGTAGAGCAGCGCGACTTCGATGAGGAGGGCTAAGTCGTTGGGTTTAGGTGGCGCGTCGCGTCGGGTCATAGGTGTCAGGTGGTCTCGAGTATAACGCGGTGCGCCTCATCCGCGTAAGGGAAGTCGGTTTTGGCGGTCTGGGGTGATAAAACAGGGTCAGAACGGCGCGTCAACGCACCGAGCGGATAGAGTGAAAAGAGGCTTCTCTTGGGAAGCCTCTATCTCTACCTAATCCTTAATATGGGTCAAACTCATTCGCCCCCGCCATCACCACGATGAGCGGCGTGAGCGTATGTAAGACCTCCACAGTCGCGCCCTGCGACGCCAATACGTCAGGCAAACGGCGGTAGGCTTGCGGCGCTTCGTCCAAGCCGCCGCCGCGCAAGATGACCTCTTTTTCGGCGAGCCACGCCTTCATCATCGCTTGCGAAATCAGCCCTTCGGTCTTGCGGACCTTACGCTTATAGTCCCATTTACCCGCCGCCCGCGTGCGGCTCATCACGCGACCTGCGCCGTGCACGGTGGAGTAGAGGGCGGCTTCTTGTTTGGCTTTTGTCCCGTCATCTGCATCCGTTCGGCCTTGTAAGATGACAGCGTCATCGCCCATGCTGCCGCCGACGAAACCCTTCTGTCCGGGAAACGCAGGCGTCGCCCCTTTGCGCACCACAACCAGTTCACGCTCGTCATGCACCTCTTTCCAAGCGTAATTGTGGTGGTTGTGGACGAGTTCTCTTTCCGTCCCGCCCAAAATCTCCACGACCTTGCGCGCGACCCACTCGCGCCCGACGTAAGCGTAGCGCCCCGCGAGCGTCATGAGCGCCCAGTAATCCTTGCCCAACTCGTCGTCCAAGCTGAGAAGTGCCTCGGTTTCTTTACCCTTATCGCTCCAGGTGCCGCCCTGATGAAGTGCCATGAAGGTGGAGGCGATAGTGTGACCGAAGCCGCGAGAGCCGAAGTGCACCCCAACCCAAATCACGCCTTCCTCGTCTGCAAAGACGTCCACATAGTGATTGCCCGAGCCTACCGTGCCAAGCTGGTTACGCGCCTTGTTCAAGAGACGCTGGCGCACGCCCTTCTTCGTTGGAACTATTTCCCAAGCAGCGTCCTCAAAAAGGGGATCGTTTACAGATGCGTCATCTGAGGTGTTTTTGCGTCCGACGCCAAAGGAGATGACCTCAGCGATTTCGTCGGCTAGCGCGGTGAGGTTGGGCTCGAGTTGCCCCAGGGTCAAATCCGTTTTAATCGCGGCATTGCCGCACGCGATATCAAATCCAATTCCTGCGACAGACACCTTATTGTCGTACGCTGCAACGCCGCCGATGGGCATGATGTAGCCCAAGTGTCCGTCTGACATGAGGGCGACTTTCTCAGCCCTCGTCGCTACATCTTTAAGCTGCTTCAACGTCTTTTCGTCGTGTTGACCGAAGACAGAAATGCTATCTACTTGCATCATGACTGACCCTTTTCATTCACAGTTTGAAAGAGGTTCGTAGAGTTTGGAATGAAAGACTCCGAATTCAAGAGGTGTTTCATTACTCCTGTTTTCTAGTGGATGGAGGCTTTACTTCGAAACCTCCATCCAAAGCGTAGGGCTTGATGGTCTATTTGCGAATGAAATCCGCAATAACTGTGGGTATATCCGTGCTGAACCCGACCACGTCCAACATGCCAGCATCAAACGGGTCCGCAATCGTGAAACGGTTGCCAAGCATCCCGACGACGATGAGCTTGGCAGGGATGCCCGTCTTGCGGCGGTACTCGAGCAACGCTTCGGCAGGGTGCTGCTTGCCGAACCAAGTCTCGCTGTCGGTCAAGACGACGAAGGCGTCAACCTCGAGCCCCTTCTGCGCCGCGTAAAGCATCGGCAGCGAGGCGTCCGTCCCGCCGAAAGGCATCCTGTCCAGTTGCTTCACCACGTCGTCCAGCCGTTGACGCGGCGAAATCTTGACGGGCACGAGTTCATGCGAGAACGCCATGAATGTGTGCTTAGGTTCAGTCGCCGCCGTGACCAGCGCGAGCGCAGCGCTTGCAACGCGGGGCGTCAGACCGGGTACGCCACCCACTTCACCCCAGGTCATCGAGCCGGATACGTCCAGCCCCATGAGGATGCGCTTGCCCATCGGCACGACGTTCTCAAACGAACGGTAGAACGCGGTGTCGAGTGCGTTCACAACCTCTTGCACGGGCTCCCACGTTCCCTTACCTCTTGCGCCGCGCCCTGCGCTATAGGTCATCAGCGCGGCGAGGATGGCGATGGGGTGGACCCTTGTCTTGCGGAGCGCCTTTTCGTCCGTGATGCGCTCTGTCACAACGTCCGCAGCTTCACTCATGGATGTGAGCAAGCCGACGCGGGTCATCGTCGCGAGGTTGCGAATCGTCGCAGTCATAGGCATACGCGCCAGGAGCGCTGACCAGACTTCGCTCTTGCGGAGCATCTCGGTGGGGATGACCTCTCTCGGCAAGTTGTAGCGCGTGATGGCGTCCACGACCGCTTGCACGTCCGTTTCGGTCTTCACTGCTTCGACTGCCTTTAAGTAGTCAACCCATTCGCCGCTCACCTCCTTCAGCTTGTCGCCGTGCCCCGTGACGTAACGGTACAGCGCGTCACGCTCGGCGTCATCCGTCTTAGGGTGCGCCAAACGCAGGGCGTCTCGGTGCGTCCAGCCGCCGCGCTGAGCGTACTTGGTCACGCCGTACGCGAGGGCTTGCACGTCCCTAGTGGCGTACCAACCCGCCACCGCACGGCGCAGCACACGACCCCAACCGCGCATCTCGCTCACGTAGGTCATGAGGGTGAAGAGGTGCGTGCCGGTACGCGCCACCTTAGGCAGCGCCGCTTCCGCCGCACGCTTTGTGTCCACGTCACCTACCGTGAACGCGAGCGCCAGGGCGAAGAGCGCCGGGTCATTCTTGTGGGCGCGACCTTGCGTGCTGACCTCTACGACTCGCTCGACGACGCGGACACCATCTTCCGTGAGGAGCTTGACGACGTTTTCAGCGTTCTCTACCGTAAGAGGCGCTTCGCGGACGTAAAAGGTGCCGCCCTCCGTCCCCAAGATGAGGAAGCGCTCGAGCCTCTTCCACGGGTCCAGCGCCCAGACGTACCCGCCCGCGCTATTCTTGATTTGCGACCTATCCAGCGGACGGTTTTGCGCCGTCTTGGTGGGTGAGAAGAGCTTATGGAACTTTTGCATCGTTGAGCACCTCCCTCAAGCAGGTAGCATCTGGTCACAAACGCGCTCACCGAAAAGAACATCAGTTAGCACGCACGCTCAAAAGATGATGCCTGCTTGATACAGCCTCAGTTATTCTTTAGAAGCTGCCTTTATAAAGCGAACAGGTGAAAGGATTTGAGAAGAACTCAGCGACCTATCCGCGTAAGATAAACGGGCAAGAGGGACAGCTCGAGCTTGCCTCCATAGGCGTGGACCCGCGTATGGGTCCAACAAGAATCGAACCTGTGATAACCGAACTGCGTCGGCCCGTTACAAAATAAAGCGAGCAAGGTGGCGGGCTCCGGTATGTCGAGATTGCTTCCGACTTGGTGTCCTAACCATTAGACGACTAGCTCTCGCTAGGTGGGAAGGAGTCATCAGCATCTAGCGGGAGCAGTCCACGCGACGGGTAGCATCCCGTTATGAACCCAGCGCATCTATAACCAGTTAGCATCTGCTGCTGAAGGCTCCTGAACCTGCACCGCCAGCGTGACAGGCGATAACGAAACCCAATCGGCTCGCTCTTGATAGAAAAACTAAGCAAGGGGTGGACATTCGCGTTGTTTCCCTGAGCTACTGAGCCTTGCGGCTAGGCTGGAGTTGAACCAGCGACCTCCCCTTTCGGGGGCTCTGACCGATAACGAACGCCCTTCGGCTTAGTTGTGGTGGTGCCAAGAGGATTCGAACCTCTATCCTCTGGGTAAGAACCAGGAATCCTGCCGTTAGACGATGGCACCAGGCGAGAAGAATATGGAAGCGCCAAGAGGATTCGAACCTCTATTACGAGAGTCAAAGTCTCGAGTCTTGCCGTTAGACGATGGCGCTAAAGATGTGGGCAAGATTGTGTATGCCCGAAAGCTGCTCTGCCACTGAGCTACTGACACCACGCATGGTGTCAGGCAGGATTCGAACCCGCGACCCGCCGATTAGAAGTCGATAACGGACACGCTTCGGCCCACATATAAGCGAGGAGTTTGATAGTGCCAAGGGGATTTGAACCCCTGTTGCGAACGTGAAAGGCTCGAGTCCTAGACCGCTAAACGATGGCACCAAACGTAATAAGGATGGACAAGGTGTGAAGCTCCGCTAGATTGTGAACTGGGGGACTCGAACCCTCTCTGCAACTAGGGCAAGCGCAGCCTTTCGCCTTACTTGGTTCTGCTCGAGTTGCAGCGCCCTACCGCTCAGCCGCGAACCATAATCCTGACGGGTGCGACAACGAAACCTCTTCGGTCCATCTGACGAATAACTCCATAAGCGTAATAGAAGACGAAAAACCTCAGTGCTAGTAGTGAAGGAGACGGGACTCGAACCCGCACAGAGTACGCAAAGCACACCTTGGAAAACCTGCTTCCCTTGCTGCTTTGTCCCACCTACTTCCGTAGGCCGCTATAGGTGCAATCTGTAAACCTTGTGGCGTGCACCTCACACTTCAGACGTTTAGGCGCGATGCGCCCGTCCAAAGAGCAAGTCGTACTCCCGCTGCTTGCGACAGCCTCCGAATGTTTTTGCTGCGCCCTCCCATTTAGGCAACTCCTTCAGACATAAGTATCCTCTGCCTACGCATATTTTTGAGATGAGAAGCGCCACACCGATCTGCTTATTCAGTGGTGGCACTCGCATTGTCTTCAAGACATGCAGTAGGACTGCTTATAAAAACGGGCAAGGGATGACGTTTCGATAAGAGCTAAGCTCTCTCGCGTCTACCAGTTCCGCCACTCATCCGAAGATGAGGCAGGATTTGAACCTGCAGGACTCCATAGTCAAGATAACGAAACATCTTCGGCCCGTTTATTGCTCCAAATTAAGGTGAGTACTATTCAGTTTTTAGGGGTTAAGAGTATTCGAAGGGTCCAACTCACCTTAATATCCTTATGCTCGCCGCGAATCACGCTGGAGTAACCAGGTGGACTCGGCGCTCAGGATGGAGCCGTGTTCGGGTTGTACAAAATGTTTATTCATAGCGTCCACGACCTCACAAGCGGTGAGTGTCTCCCTTTCTCAAAGATTGGCGGACGAGGCATGAAACTTCGGGTTAGGTCTGAGGGAAAGTCAGGTAACGAAGTCTCTTCGGTCCGCGAATTAGAAGTGTAGCAAACCTCACGTAGAGTGTCAAGCACCACAATCTTCATTAAGCGGGTATTGTTCAACCTCTTTGAATTTCGCACAATTATCTTCCCTAACGAGGGATTGCGCGGTGCAGGGGCGACTTATGAATCGCCCCTGCATTTGCTACACTTGCGCCCTCTCCCGCCAGGCTTGCAGCGCGTAACCTGCCGCTAACGCGCCAAGTATGGCTCCCGCCAGATACTGCTGCTGCACCAGCAGCGCTCCCGCTAAGCCGGCGACGCCGAGCGTCCACAGTGTGATGGCCCTCGAGTACTGCTCGTCAAGGTAGCTTTTTTCAGCGTAAGCGAACGCGGCGAAGAGCCAGGCGACGCCCAAGAGAAGCGGTGTGTCGGAACTCGCCGCGAAGCCGATCGCGACGCCGCATATAAGCGTTAAGATGCTGCGCCGCGTGCCCCGGAAGTGGTCTAGGTTTGGAGGATTGTTCATAGGTCTATTCATAATTGCCCCAGCATAGGATTCTAGCCGAAATCTCAAGATGAAAATTGTCTCGAGACCCAAGAGGTATATCTCATACGGATTCCGTTACTCACCGGAATCCGTCGCTGTTTCTACTCGCTACGCTTGGGTTGATTCTTTTAGGAATCAACCGGAAAGGGTATCACGCTGGACTACTGAGCATTTGAACATATGTGCAAAATTATGAGTAGATGTGTTGACGTGCCTCTGCTGAGTCGATATTCTGTTTGTGAACATATAAACTCGAGTGCCCTATTCAAGAAAAACGCCTTCTCTAGCGGCAGATTGATAGACGCAGACAGCAAGAGGTGAAGTTTGAGCAAAGTAGACGAAATCACCAGGGAATCTTGGATTTTAGACACCTTTCCCGAGTGGGGCACGTGGCTCAACGAAGAGATTGAGCAAACCGAGGTTGACCCCGGCACCTTCGCGATGTGGTGGCTGGGCTGCACGGGCATCTGGCTTAAAACCGAGGGCGGTGCGAACCTCTGTTTCGATCTCTGGGTAGGCAGCGGCAAGCGCACGCAAAAGGTCAAAACGATGCGCGAAGGGCATCAGCACCGCCGCGCGATTGGCGCGAAGCTCATCCAGCCGAACTTGCGCAACTCGGTCTGCGTCTTGGACCCCTTCGCCGTCCGCGAGATAGACGCCGTGCTCGCCACCCACGACCACAGCGACCACATCGACCCGAACGTCGCCGCCGCCGTGATGCAGAACTGCGACCCGTCCGTACAGTTCATCGGACCGCGCACCTGTGTGGACAAGTGGCTAGCTTGGGGCGTGCCCGAGGAGCGGTGCGTGGTGGTGAAACCGGGTGATACGTTGCAGATTAAGGACGTGGAGCTTGTTGTGCTCGAATCCTTCGACCGCACCGAACTCGTCACGACAACCGCTGACGTAACCCTTAAAGACCAGCCCGTTTTGGAGATGGACGAGCGTGCGGTCAACTACCTCGTTAAGACGTCCGGTGGCAATCTCTATCATAGCGGCGACTCGCACTATTCGAACTACTACACGAAGCACGGCAACGATCACCACATCGACGTGGCGCTCGGCTCGTTCGGGGATAATCCGCGCGGCATGACCGACAAGATGACGGCTGTGGACCTCTTGAAGATGGCGGAAGGACTGGACGCTGAAGTGGTCATCCCCGTGCATCACGACATCTGGACGAACTTTCAGGCGAATACAGACGAGATTTTGACGCTTTGGAAGATGCGCCGTGAGCGTCATCAATACGCTTTTAAGCCCTTCATCTGGCAAGTCGGCGGCAGATATACGCACCCCGTGGACAAAGATAGGCTCGTGTTCAACTATCGGCGCGGCTTCGAAGATGCGTTTAGTGAAGAGCCCGACTTGCCCTTCAAGGCGCTTTTATAGAGAGGTGATAGTCGGCGACAGCAATCGTAGACGGGGATAACGTTGGTAGTGAAAAAGATAACTTATACTGTTTTGGGCACACAAAAATTAGGTAGCACGCGCGGTGCACGAATAGAGGCACGGCAGCAAAGGAGAAAAGATGACGCACGTCCGCGAAGTTCTCTTGTTAGTGGTGGGACTGACCTCTTTATTAAGCTTTAGCTTCGCCCAGCCTTACGAGGAGTTTGACGGCACGACGATTGTAGTGAGCTGGCCCGCGCTGGCGCACTTCGAAAACGCCGCCACGCTCATCCCGCAGTTCACCGAGGAGACGGGCATCGAGGTCGAACTCGACTTGACCCAGTACCTCAACATGAAAGACCGCCAGATTACCGAAATTTCTAAGCCCAACTCGGGTGACTTAGATGTCGTCTCTTGGGTGGTCTTCACCAAGAATGAATACGTGGACAACGGCTGGCTTACACCGCTCGCGCCCTTTTTGAACGACCCGCGCCTCTCCATGCCCGACTATGACATCGAGGACGTCGTTCCGGCTTACCTCACGAACGGCGGCAAGTCCGGTGGGCGTAAAGGGTACTTGGATGGTCCCGGCGCGTCCCTTTACGGCATTCCTTTCAGCCCCGAGACGAGCATCTTGGCGTACCGCACGGACATCTTCGAGGAGTACGACTTAGAGGTCCCTACTACGTATGACGAGCTTTTAGAAACGGCTGCGTTTATCACCGAGAACGTTCCCGATGTCTACGGCATCACGACGCGCGGCTCGGCGGGGCACCAAGTGGTGCACGCTTGGCTCCTCCACCTCTCGCCTTTGGGCGGGACGGTTTTGGACGACAACTTTAACCCGGTGGTGAATAGCCCCGAGGCGATTGAAGCGGCGCAGGTGCTCAAGACGATCCTCGAGAACGCCCCCCCAGGCGCAGAAGCCAACGGCGCAGGCGAGCAAGACGCCGCCTTTTTGCAGGGTGACGCCGCGATTTACCTAGACCGCATGGCGATTGCGCCGATGGCGGATAATCCCGAGACCTCCACGATTGTCGGCAACGTCGGCTACGCGCTCCACCCCACCGCCGCCGAGTGCGGCAGCGAGACGGGCGGCTTCGCAATGGGGATTCCCTCGAATTCAGAGAACAAGGAAGCCGCGTGGCTCTTTATCCAGTGGTTCACGAGCAAGATGGGCGACCAGATGGTGGTAGAAGCGGGTGGTAATCCGATGAGGATGTCCACGCTTGCGAACGAGGAGCTTCAGGCGATGCGCCCCGAGTTTCCAGTTGTGTTAGAGCAGTTAGAGTGCGCCGACCCCGACTGGCGTCCGCTCATTCCCGAGTGGCCCGCTATGAACGCGCCCATCTTGGGTGAGGAAATCTCCGCCGCCTTGACCGGACAAAAATCCATCGCCGAAGCGATGAACAGCGCGAACGAGCGCATTCGCGAGCTTTTGGCACGTGAGGGCTACTATAGCTGGACGGACCAGTAAGGGCGTCGCATCAACTGCAATTGTAATGCTGCGCTACTCCGTAGGGGCGATTCATGAATCGCCCCTACTACGCGCCGCCCACCTCGTCCCCCGAGCCCACACCAAAAGAAATCCCCCAAATATCTAAGGTTCTTAATGCTCCATAACCGCAGAATTTCACACGGAAGAACCCACGAGAAAACTTTATGAGAACAAACCGCTTCGTCCCCTATTTGTTTCTCCTCCCCGCTGTGACCATCCTGGCGCTCGGGCTGATGGTCCCCTTGTACAACTCGCTCGTGCTGAGCTTTTACGACTGGGACTTTGGCGAGGCGTGGGCGGCGAAGGATTACCTGGGCTTTCGCAACTTCCGCCGGCTCCTGAGCGACCCAACCGTATGGAACGCGGTGCGCGTGACCTTCTTGTTCGGCTTTTGGGTGGTCTTGCTCGAGATGATCATCGGCGTCGGCTTGGCGCTGCTCTTAGAGCAACCCGTAAGAGGTGCGTCGTTCTTTCGCACGATTTTCGTTTTACCTCTTATGATCGCGCCCATCGTCGTTGGGCTCATCTGGCGCTATCTACTCGACGCACGTAACGGCGTGATTAACTATTACCTCGAGGCGATTGGCGACGCCCTGCCTTTCTTGCAAACCTTAGGCTTCGACAGGCAAGAGTGGCTCGCTGACCCCGCGCTGGCGATGTTTTCCATTGTCATCAGCGACGTGTGGCAGTGGACGCCCTTTATCTTCATGATTGCGCTGGCGGGTTTGCAGGGTTTACCTTCGAATATCATCGAAGCCTCCAAAATCGACGGCGCAAACTGGCTCCAGATGACGTGGCGTATCAAACTGCCGATGATGCGCAATATCTTGTTGATTGCCCTGCTGATGCGGATTATCGACGTGTTTAGGGCTTTAGAGGTCATCTACATCATGACGAACGGCGGTCCGGGGAGTTCGACTCGAGTCCTGTCCCTTCTCCTTTTCCAAACCGCCTTTACCTCGAATGACTTGGGCTACGCCGCGACCATCGCCGTGCTTTTAAGCGTCATCTTGATTGTTCTCAGCATCTTGCTGATGCTCTACAACAATCCGCTCAAGGACAGGGAGATTTAAGGTGCAGCGGACAGTAGAAAGAGGTTTGGAGCAGCGGGAGCGCAGGGCGAAACGCTCGAGCCCCAAGAGCGGCGACGTGTGGCGCTACATTGCACTCGTGACACTCGCGCTCGTCACCCTCGCACCCATCTTCGTCATGTTCGCGACCTCTTTGAAACTTCCGGTAGAGATTCAGTCGCGGGTTCCGCGCTGGATTTTCATGCCCACAGTCAGCAACTATACGGAAGTCATTACCACCTACCGCATGATTCCTTACCTCATCTCGTCGCTCGTTATCGCGCTGGGCTCGACCTTTTTCACGCTCTTAACAGCGGGCATGGCGGCGTTCGCGCTCGCGCGGATGCGCTTCCCGGGGCGTGGCATCATCGCGCAAACGACGCTCGTCATTCGTATGATTCCGCCTGCAGTTATCGCGGTGGCGGTCATTGGCTTTTGGATTTCGTGGGGCATCGGCGACGCGGTGGAAGGGGTGCGCTTCAGTCTGCCAAACGGTCTCGGGCGCGGCGACCTCTTCGACGGTTCGCAGCTCGGCTTGATGCTCTTTTATACGGCGCTCAATCTTCCTTTCTCCGTATGGCTCTTGTTTGGCTTCATCCAGCAGATTCCGGTAGAACTCGAAGAAGCCGCCATCGTAGACGGCGCGAGTCTCTTACAGGTCCTGTTCCGTGTCATCTTTCCGCTCATCAGTGGAGGCTTCGCAGTCTCGGCGATTTTCACCTTTCGCATCGCTTGGAACGAGTTCATCTTGGCACTCTTCTTGACGAGCCGCTATACGAAAACGCTGCCCGTCTTTGCCTCCGAATTTATCCGCGACAGCGGCGTACTGTGGGGTGAGATGATGGCGGTGGGGAGCCTGATTGCGATTCCGCCCCTTATCATCACCTTCTTCGCGGCGAAGCAAATCATCCAAGGGATGACGGCGGGGGCAGTGAAAGGATAAGGAAGCTGTTAGGTATCAGCTGTTAGCCATTAGCTAAACCCAAGACCTAAAAGCTAACAGCCAAGAGTCACGAAGAAGTGCCACATTCTATTCACTTCACTGGAGGTGGCATTTTGCTCAGCGCAGTCATTTTCGACATGGACGGGCTCCTCATCGACTCGGAACCTAAGTGGGACCAAGCTAGAACCGATATGGCAGCTCGTTTGGGTAGGTCTTGGAACGAGGACGACCACGCAGCCATCATGGGCGTCTCGACGGAGGAATGGGCCACCTATATGCGTGACAGGTGGGAGCTAGAGACCTCTTTAGAAGAGATCATCCAAGAGGTTGTCGAGCGGATGCGGGACATCTACAACGAGCAAATCCCCTTTCGTGAAGGTGCAATAGAAGCGGTGGATTTGGCAGCGGCGCACTACCGGACTGCGCTCGCCTCGGGTTCGGAGCGCAGCTTAATCGACCTCGTGACCTCTTCGCCTGAGCTAAGCGGTAAGTTTGAGATTATCTTGTCCGCCGACCAAGTAGAAAGAGGTAAGCCGCACCCTGACGTCTACTTGGAGACGGCGAAGCGTTTAAGCGTTGACGTGGAGAAGTGTGTATGCTTGGAGGATTCGAAAAACGGCATCCTCTCGGGTCTGAACGCGGGCATGAAAGTCATCGCTGTTCCTGACGAGAGATTTCCGGTGGATGAAGAGGTGTTGGCTCGAGCCGATACCGTGTTGGCTTCACTGAACGGATGTTCGCTCGACCTCTTGCGGTCTCTGTAAATGTCCTTGACTTGCACATGTGTTCAAAGAATGAATATTTACTATTGCGGTCTCGACTACATTTTAGTAGAGTGAGAAAGAACAGATGAACTGAATTTTGAGGAGGGCAGGGCGATGCCGCGCTTTGACGTGACGACGATAGGGGAGGGGCAGCTCAGGTTTTCTGTGCCCGCAGGCATGATGCTCGAGCAAGCTAAACAGTTCGACGTGAATATCTCGGGCACGGAGGGCAACGTCGCCTCGACATTGTCGCGGTTGGGTTGGCGCTGTGGCTGGGTCAGCGCTCTACCCGACACGCCGCTAGGACGCCGCGTCGCGGGCGATTACCGCTTTGCCGGGTTGGACCTCTCTGCGGTGAAGTGGTCACACGACCACCGCCTCGCCACCTACTACGTCGAGTACGCCGTGCCGCCGCGCTCCACGCAGGTCTACTACGACCGCCGGGGCACATGTTTCACGCAGCTCACGCCCGAAGATATCGACTGGGACTACGTTTTAGACACGCGCCTGCTGCACCTCTCGGGCATCACGGTGGGGCTGTGTGGCAACAGCGAAGAGGTTCTAAAAGAGGCGGCGGCGCGGGCGAAAGAAGCAGGTGTGCCCGTCAGTTTCGACATGAATTACCGCAGCCGCTTGTGGACGCCCGAGGCGGCGAAAGCGGCGGTGCTGCCCCTGTTACGCGACCTCGACACCCTCTTTTGCGGACGCAGCGACGCGCAGACGGTTTTCGGATTTAGGGGTACGCCTGAAGAGGTCATCGCGCAACTTGCCGAACACACCCATGCTCGCAAAATTGTGATGTCCATGTCGAGCGAGGGTTTGATGGGTTGGGACGGCGAGAGGTATACGCACGTGCCCGCCAGAGATGTTGTCATCCTAGACCGCATCGGCGCAGGCGATTCGATGGTGGCGGGCGTGCTGCACGGGATTTTACAGGACGACTTCGCGACGGGCTTGCATTACGGCGTGCTCTGCGCGGCGCTCTCGCTGAGTCAATATGGCGACCAGCCCGTGGTGAGTCGGCTCGAGCTAGACCGGCTTTTGGACAACGCGCACAGCGACATTGTCCGTTAGGTTACCGGATAATGCAAACCCTCTTCCTTCTTACCCAGTTGACGAGGCTGGCGGGTTCACATCCCCCTGGAACGCCTATGTTGACGCGACGATTGCCTTTTTAGAGGGTGACTTGGACGCGCTTCTTGCTCAGCGAGAGCTTATGGGTCAAGGTACCAGCTTAGAGGGGGCTAACCGGACGGTGGTTGACAAGCTGATTGAAAACTTTGGCAAGCCTTATAGCGAAGCTTATGGAGACTGAGTACAAAATGTAGATGGATATAGACCTCTTTCTCCAACACACCAAGTACGCGCGCACCTCTACCCAAAGCGAGTACCTAAACGTCAACTGAAAGACTAGGCATCCTCATCTTGCTTGGGTAAAGTGGGGGCGTCGGTTCAACGACCTTTACAACACCACCTAACCACCTAAAACGCAACCCTCGAGTCTCAAGGAGGCATCATGGCGGACAAGAAACGGCTCACCACGGCAGACGGCGCACCGATTGCGGACGCTGAAAACGCGCTCTCGGCAGGTCCACGCGGACCCCTCTTGATGCAGGACGTGCAACTGCAAGAGCAGATGCAGCGCTTTAACCGCGAACGCATCCCCGAGCGCGTCGTGCACGCGAAGGGTTCGGGCGCGTTCGGCACCTTTACGGTCACAAATGACATCACGAAGTACACCCGCGCCGCGCTCTTTTCCGAAGTCGGCAAGAAGACAGAACTCGTCGCCCGTTTCTCCACGGTTGCAGGTGAGCGCGGCGCAGCCGACGCCGAGCGCGACCCGCGCGGTTTTGCGGTCAAGTTCTACACCGAAGAGGGCAACTGGGACATGGTCGGCAACAACACGCCCATCTTCTTCGTGCGCGACCCCTACAAGTTCCAAATGTTCATCCACTCGCAGAAGCGCCACCCACAGACCAACCTGCGCGACGGCAACATGCAGTGGGACTTCTGGAGCCTCTGCCCGGAGAGCCTGCACCAAGTGACCATCCTCTTCTCGGACCGTGGCATCCCCAAAACGTACCGTCACATGAACGGCTACGGCTCGCACACCTTCTCGCTCATCAATGACGAGGGCGAGCGCGTCTGGTGCAAGTTTCACTTCAAGACCGAGCAGGGTCACGAGACCTTGACGAACGATGAAGCGGCGACACTCATTGCGCAAGACCGCGAGAGCCATCAGCGCGACCTCTTCCGCTCGGTTGAGCAGGGCGACTTTCCGCAGTGGAAGGTGTACATCCAGGTAATGACGCAGGAGCAAGCCGGGCAGTTCGAGTGGGACCCCTTCGATCTGACCAAGGTGTGGCCGCACGCGGACTACCCCTTAACCGAAGTCGGCGTGATGGAACTCAACCGCAACCCCGAGAACTACCACCGCGACATCGAGCAGTCCGCCTTTAACCCCAGCTCTCTCGTCCCCGGTATCGGTCCGAGCCCGGACAAGATGCTCCAGGCGCGGCTCATGAGCTACCAGGACACGCACCTTTACCGCATCGGCACGAACTACCGCCAGCTTCCGGTCAATCAGCCCAAGGCGGAGGTGTCGTACTACCAGCGCGACGGCGGCATGTACGCAGCCGAGGGCACCGGGCACCCGAACTACTACCCTAACAGCGTCGAAGGTGCGCCGCGCCCTGACCCTGCCTACGCCGAACCCGCGTGGCACTTGGGCGACGTGACCGTGGACCGCTACAACTCGCGCGAGGACCACGACGACTATACTCAAGCGGGCAACTTGTACCGCATGTTCGACGAGGGGCAAAAAGACCGGCTCGCGCAGGCGATCGCCTCGACGTTGGGCGGCTGCAGTCAAGAGATTATCGACCGGCAACTGCCGCACTTCGACCTTGCGGACGAGGACTACGGACGCCGCGTGCGGGCGTTTTTAGAGCAAGCCCCGAGCCACGGTGAACTGGCTGTCAACGACGACGTGCCTGACGGCGAAGCGGTTCTTAGCTAAGAAGTTTTAAGTTTGGTCTTGACATCCGCCGCGTGAATGAGACGCGGTGGATGTTTCTATTTGCTTTAGCAGGTATCATCTGGTCAGAGACACTTTCACCGTAAGAGATAGTGCTTAGCACGCACATTATGGGATGATATCTGCGACACTTTTTCTCAGTATGTCGTGGAACTGCTGCTTGTTCCGTTTAGAAGAAAGCGTTGCTCAGCTTCAATATCAAGATGAAAGTACGCCAGCCTCGAGATCTTCCTGAAACGCTGAAGCGCTGACTCGCTATCAGAACCTCGAGCCCCAAAGGAACCTCATGTCCGACCCCATAGATTTAAGCAACGTAGACTTCCACGAAATCGCCCGCCGGGGAGATACCGAAGTTATGGCAGCGTTTTTGCAGGCGGGCTTAGAGCCCGACCTCTTGAATGAGCAGGGTTACAGCCTTTTGATGATTGCAGCGTATAACCAGCAAAGAGAGATGGCCACGCTGCTTTTAGAGCGCGGCGCAGACCCTGACCGCCCCGACCCGGCGGGCAACACGCCGCTTATGGGCACGTGCTTCAAGGGCTACGCGGACGTTGCTGAGCAGCTTTTAGAAGGCGGTGCAAACCCCGACGCCCGCAACGGCGCAGGCGCGACGGCGCTCATGTTCGCGGCGATGTTCAATCAGCCGGAGATCGCCGAACTGTTGATGGCTAGGGGTGCCGAACCAAACGCGGTAGATGCAAGAGGTTTCACCGCGTTTCAACTCGCCCAAAGTCACGGTCACACTGAGTTAGCCGAGCGGCTGCGCGCCTCTAAGGTTGCCCCAGCCACCGAATAAGAGCTTGCGCTTGTTGGAGCGGGACCCCAAGTGACATATCTAACATCTCGCAGCGGGTCAAGGTGCAAGCTGATAGGCTCCTGGTAGAGAGCTTGCTTGGGGGCCAATGGATTTCATACAGAGACTTCAGATTCGAGCACAGACAAAGATTCGGCGCGGTGGGCGCGGTGGCTGATACGGTCCACAAAGACAAATTTGCAGCGACAGGTATTGCAGGTTTAGACAACGTTCTGCACGGCGGACTCACCAAAGAGCGTCTCTACCTCGTGCAGGGAACGCCCGGCGCGGGCAAAACGACGCTGGCGCTGCAGTTTTTGCTCACCGGCGTCGCGCAAGGTGAGCAGGGGCTTTACATCGCCCTATCCGAGACCGAAGAGGAACTGCGCGAGGTGGCCCATTCGCATGGTTGGTCGCTAGATAGCGAAAAGATTAAAATCTCTGAGCTGAACGTCTCCGAGGAGAACTTGGGCGTGGACGTGCAGTACACCATGTTCCACCCTTCAGAGGTCGAGCTGAGTAAAACGACGCAGACCGTTTTAGCGGAGGTCGAGCGGCTCAAGCCTAAGCGCGTCGTGTTCGACTCGCTCGCCGAAATTCGCATGTTGGCGCAAGACCCGCTGCGCTACAGGCGGCAGGTCTTGGCCTTGAAGCACTTCTTCTCGCAACATAGCTGCACGGTGCTCCTCCTAGACGATTCCGTCATGAGCGACGAGTACCACAACCTGCATAACGCGGCGCACGGCGTGATGTATTTAGAGCATCTCTCGCCCGAATACGGCGTGGACCATAGGCGACTGCGCATTATCAAGATGCGCGGGCGCACCTACCGCCCGGGCTACCACGACTTCTCCATTTTGCGGGGCGGCTTAGAGGTGTTTCCGCGTTTGGTTGCGGCCGAGCACGGCGACACGCGCTCTGGCGGAGCCATTACCAGCGGCGTTCCGACGCTCGACGAGATGCTGGGCGGCGGCTTAGAGCGCGGCACGGGCACGATGCTCATAGGACCCACCGGCGCGGGCAAATCCACCATCAGCGTGCACTTCGCCGCTGCCGCCGCGGAGCGGGGCGATAAAGCGGTGATTTTCACCTTTGACGAGCGGCGCGGTACCTATCTCAATCGGGCGAAGGGGATAGGGCTCGACCTGGAGCCTCTTTTAGATGCGGGTACGCTCAACATCCGGCAGGTCGATCCGGCGCAGCTCTCGCCCGGCAGCTTCGAACATATGATCCGAGCGATGGTCGAGGACGGCACGCGCGTGCTCGTCATCGACAGTTTGAACGGCTACCTCCACGCAATGCCGAGCGAAAGCTCGCTTCTAATCCAGTTTCACGAACTTTTCACTTTTCTAGGGCGCAAGGGGGTCACGACGCTCCTGGTAGTCACGCAGCCTGGGCTCGTCGGTAACGATATCACCACGCCCGTCAACGCGAGTTACTTGGTGGACTCAGTCGTCATGCTGCGCTACTTCGAACGCAGCGGGCAGGTCCGCAAGGCGATCAGCGTCCTGAAAAAGCGCAACGGACCTCATCAGCGCGATATTCGCGAGCTTCATTTAGGGGAGCCCGGCGAAAAGCTGAGCATCGGCGAGGCGCTAGAGGGACTCGAGGGCGTCTTGCGCGGAACGCCGGTGCTCTCCGAACCCACAAACGCGGATATAGGCGAAGTCTAGCGCAGTTGATAGGGGTGGAGCGGCACAAGGTGGAGTCTGAGCAAGTGAATAGCGAGTTGAATAGCCAAGTGCGGGAGCTAGGCGCTGAGACTAACGTGGCGCTCGAGCACCGCGTTCTCATCCTGGCTCCTACCGGGCTCGACGCCGCCCTGAGCCGAGAGGTTTTGGGTAGAGCCGATCTCCAGGTCGAGAGCGCCACGACGTTCACCCTACTCCTAGACAGGCTGCGAGAGGGCGCGGGCGCACTCGTCCTGACTGAAGAAGCCCTCTTGCTGAGCGACATTCAAGGGCTTGTAGGCGTGCTCAACGCGCAGCCGAGCTGGTCGGACTTGCCCGTGTTGCTCCTCACCCGCAGCGGGACAGACTCGGTACTCGCGCTGCGGGCTTTGGACCTGCTCGGCAACGTCATCTTGTTAGAGCGCCCAGTCAGAATCAGTACGCTTGTGAGCACGCTCAAGATGGCGCTCAGGGCGCGGGCGCGGCAGTACCAGGTGCGAAGTCAGGTCGCTGAGTTGGAGCGTGCCAACGCGCGGCTCTATCACGACGCTTTTCACGATTCGCTGACTGGGCTTCCTAACCGGCTCCTCTTACACGAGCGCTTAGAGAGGGTCTTGAAGCGGCAAGTGCGCCATCAAGAGCACACCGCCGCGCTCCTCTACATGGACTTTGACCGCTTCAAGGTCGTCAACGACTCGCTCGGTCACGCACTAGGCGACGCGATGTTAAGAGCGATTGCGGAGCGCCTCAAGAGCTGCGTGCGTCCGGCAGACTCGGTGGCGCGTTTGGGCGGCGACGAGTTCGTCGTCCTGCTAGAAAACGTCACCCGTCCCGCCGAGGTCATCAAAGTAGCAAAGCGCATCCAAAAGGCGTTCATGCAACCTTTGATAGTAGAGGAGCATGAGCTGAATACCTCGGCGTCTATCGGTATCGTCACCTCGACGTCGGCGTACGCCCACGCTGAAGAGGTCGTGCGTGACGCCGACATCGCGATGTACCGCGCCAAGGCGCAGGGGCGGGGCCGTTACGAGGTTTTTAGCGAGGCGATGCACGCCCAGGTGATGGCGAGTATGCAGCTCGAGCGCGAACTCCACACCGCGCTGCGCAGGGGCGAGCTACGCACCGCGTACCAACCTATTTTGCTCGTCACAGGCCACCTCTTGGGTTTCGAGGCGCTGGTGCGCTGGCAGCACCCCAAGAGAGGGCTCTTAGAGCCAGCCGCGTTCTTAGGTTTAGCGGAAGAAGCCGGGCTGATTCGCGAGTTGGACTTTTGGGTCTGGCGCAGCGCGTGTACGCAGGTGGTGCGCTGGCAGCGGAAGACGGGGCGTCCCCTCACCCTTTCGCTCAACCTCTCCCCGCAGCAGTTCCTCCACGCCGATCTAGCCGAAGACGTGAGCGCCCTCTTGCGAGAGACTAATTTCGATCCCACCCAGCTCGTGCTCGAAATCACCGAGGGTGTCCTCATCGACTCGTCGGATTCTGTAAAAGAGACCGTCGCCCAGCTTAAAGCGCTCGGCGTGAAGCTCTACTTGGACGACTTCGGCACGGGCTACTCATCCCTAAGCTACTTGCGGCGCTTCCCCGTGGACGCCCTCAAGATAGACCGCTCCTTTGTCGAGGGCATGACCCAGGACGAAGGGAGCGCCGAACTGGTACGCACGATGATCAGCATGGCGCAGAACTTGGGTCTCCAAGTCGTCGCCGAAGGGGTGGAGACCGAGGCGCAGCTCAGAGCGCTGCGCGAACTCGGCTGCCCGCAGGCGCAGGGGTTTCTGTTCGCGGAGCCGCTTTTGAAGCCGCAGGTGGAGAGGTTTTTAGGCGCGCTGTAGAGGGGTAAAGATGCGTCGGTGGATGCAGAGATATACCAACTATCTTGGTATACTATAAGGTATGAAGGTCAAGACCAGCATTACTCTGGACGCTGAACTGCTAAGCCGCATAGACGACGCACTTTTAGAGAGCGAGTCGCGCAGCGCTTTTTTTCTGAGCGCTGCGCAGCAGCTCGCTCAGCAGCGCGAACGTGCTAAACGCGACGCCCGCGACGCGGAACGTTTGAGCGCCACCGCGGACGCCTTGAATCAAGAGGTGCAGAGTGACCTAGCGTTCGTCTCAGAGATTTTTCAGGAGCAGGGCGAAGAGCAGCCGTGAGGCGCGGCTATCTCTACCGCGTCAAACGCCCCAACACGCCTGACGAAGACCCTAGACCTTACCGTGTCTACGTCGTGGTGAGCCGCCAAATCGTTGTCGACTCGGGATACTCTACCGTCATCTGTGCACCTGTCTACTCGCGCTACGACGCGCTGAGCACACAGGTCATTGTCGGTGTTGACGAAGGGTTAAAGCGCGATTCGAGTGTCCACTGCGATACTCTGATTAGCCTGCCTAAAAGCGTCCTGACGAACTACCTAGGCAAGTTAGGAGAATACACCTTGCAGGAGCTTGACGAAGCGCTACGTGTGGCGTTAGGGCTCGAGGACTGAAGCGGTGAAATGCTCCGGGGAGTCCTCAGGCTTCGGGGTTGTTAAGGATGATTTGCTCGAGCCACCTTCACACCTCAACCGAATATATAGCAGTTCCAAGACATACTGAGACGGATGAGCGCAGATATCATCTCCGAATGTGCGTGCTAGACACCGCTTTGCGTAGTGAGAGTGTCTCAAACCAGATGATACCTGCTAATAGTAACTGTTATACGGGGATAAGGCGCGTTTTACGTCATGATAGAGGGTAAGAAAGGAAGACCTTCATGACGAGAAAACTGCTGTTTTTAGCTCTATTCTTAACTGGCTTCACAACCTTTGCACAAAACGACGCGCAAGAGGGGGCGGTTGCCTACTTCGCGGGCGGCTGCTTCTGGTGCACCGAGGCGGACTTTGAGAAGTTGGAGGGCGTCTCCGAGGCGATTTCGGGCTATATGGGTGGCGAGACTGAGAGCCCCACCTATAAAGAGGTCTCGAGAAACAACACCGGACATCGCGAGACCGTGGAGGTGAACTACGACCCCTCCGTCATCTCCTACCAAGAACTCCTAGACGCCTTTTGGCGGATGCACGACCCCACCGACGCGGGCGGCTCCTTTGTTGACCGGGGAGAGTCCTACACCTCGGCAATCTACTACGCCAACGAGGAGCAAAAGCGTTTGGCGGAGGGCTCGAGAGAGGCGCTCGAGGCTTCGGGTAAATTTAACAAGGACATCGCCACTGTGATAGTAGATGGCGGCACGTTCTACCCCGCCGAGGAATACCACCAGAACTACTACAAGAAGAACTCGCTCAGCTACTCCTTCTACCGCCAAAATTCCGGGCGCGACAGGTTCATCAACCGGAATTGGGAGGGTGACGAAATGGTGTACCAGTTGGAGGGGGTCTCGAGCCAGGCAAATTAACGTGTAGAGTCGCAGAGTGGCAAATCATCTCTAAGAAGCAATGAGCAACGAGCAATGAGTCTAAAGCCTTTCACTCATTGCTCGTCAGGTGAAGCACACAGTGCACAGGTCAAGGCACAGGTTAAGGCTGAAAGCCGTTGCACTTTGTGCTCACCTGTAAGAGCCTACTGAGCTTTGCTCTAACCTGTTTGAGCTTCGCTCTGACCTGTGCTTTCAACTCATCGCTTCTTTACTTGGTAAGCTATAAACGTGCTTATCGAACCTCATACTCTTTACCCCGCAGGTGCTGGTGTGCCTGCGTTTCGTCTTTTAGACGTGCGTGCGAGTGTCGAGGTGGCGCGGGGCGCGATGCCCCTTTCGGTTCACGCGCCGATTCTCACTGACGAGGAGCGCCACGAAGTTGGGATTCGCTACAAGCAAGTGGGGCAAGAGGCGGCGGTGGCGCTGGGCTATGAGCTGACGGACGCGGTGATGGCGGAGCGCATTAGCGCGTGGCGAGAGGTCTGCGCCGCCGAGCCGACAGCGGTGATGTGCTGGCGCGGCGGGATGCGCAGCAAGCTGGCGGCTCAGTTTATCGGGCGTGAAGACGTGCCGAGGGTGCGCGGCGGGTACAAGGCGCTCCGCAGTTATGTCGTGAGCGAATTGGGGACTTCTTTAGCAAAAAAAGAAACCTATGTCATCGGCGGCATGACGGGCTCGGGGAAGACGGCGCTTTTGCACGAGCTAAGCGGACAACCGGACGTGCTCGCGCTCGACTTGGAGGGCGAGGCGAAGCACCGGGGTAGCGCGTTCGGGAGTATGTTGGAGCCGCAGAGTGCCCAGGCTACTTTCGAGAATAGCCTCGCGACGAGGCTGCTGCTCAGTTCGGCGAGTGTGCTGCTCTTAGAGGATGAGTCGCGCAACATCGGCAAGCGGCAACTGCCCGAGCCTATCTATAGGGAGATCGAGAAGGGACCTCTTATCCTTGTCGAAGAGTCCGTGACGAGCCGCGTGGTGCAGATTCACCGCGACTACGTCCTCTCGCTAAGCGATATGCACGGTGTAGAGACGACAAAGGCGTATTTACAAGAGAGCCTCTTAAAACTGCGAAAGCGCCTCAGCAGTGACGTGGTGGAGCGCGGCGCGAAGACTTTAGAGGAGGTTTCTATAAGCGGTGTGTGGCGTGACTCTGCCGCGCACACTTGGATAGCTCCGCTTTTAACTGAATATTACGACCCTCTGTACCGCAAGGGTCTTAGCGCCATGAACCGACCCGTCATCTTTCAGGGTAGCCGTAAGGAGTGTAGAGCGTGGATAACACAATCACTAGCCAACCAATACGACTGACGCAAACTGTCAAGAAGGGAGGCTGCGCCGCTAAGATTGCCGCGGGCACGCTCTCGGATTTGCTCAAGTCGCTCCCCCGGCAAGAGCACCCCAACCTGCTCGTCGGCACCGACTTTTTAGACGACGCCGCCGTCTGGCAAGTGAGTCACAACCAAGTGATGGTGCAAACGCTCGACTTCTTCACGCCGATCTTGGACGATCCTTACGACTTTGGCGCAGTGGCGGCGGCGAATGCGCTGAGTGACGTGTTTGCGATGGGCGCTACGCCAGCGACGGCGCTGACCATCTTGGCGTATCCCTTAGACGTGTTGCCGCAAGAGGTCTTGCGCGAGTTGATGGCCGGCGCAACTGAGAAGATCAACGAGGCGGGGGCGCTCTTAGTCGGCGGACATTCGATTGACGACGACACCTTGAAGTTGGGCTTTAGCGTAACGGGCTTGACGCAACCTGCTAAGCTCTGGGCGAACCGCCGCGCCGAAATGGGCGACGCGCTCATCTTGACGAAAGCGGTTGGGACGGGCACGCTCACCGGGGCACTGAAGAACGATGAATTATCTTACGAGCAGATCAGCGAAGCGATTGCGTCGATGAAGACGCTCAACAAGCTCGAGCTTTCAGAAGAGCTGCACGCCGCTGTCCACGCCGCCACCGACGTCACGGGTTTCGGCGTGCTCGGTCACGCGCTGCACATCGCGCAGGGCTCGGGGCTCACTCTCGATATAAATGCGGACGCTATACCTCTTTTAGACCACGCCGAAGAGACGCTGGAGAAAAATATCCTCACCAAAGCGCATAAGAGCAACACCACCTACGTCGAGCCCCACGTGCAAGGGCGCGAATCTCTGACTCAAACGCAGTGGTGGACACTCGTAGACCCGCAGACGAGCGGCGGGCTGCTGCTGAGCGTAGCGCGCGAAGAGGTCGAAGAGGTTTTAGCGGCAGTTAGAGCAAATTTTCCAAGAGCTGCGGTGGTTGGCGAGGTTGTGGAGCGGCGAGGGAAGTCTTTGGTAGTCAGTTGAGCTGTTTTTCTGCCAACCTGGGCGAGCCGCTATATACTCAGATTCGAAGGGGTATTCTTATACTGCTCAACCTCTTTCCGTAGTTTTTTCGGCGTGGTCCACTAGTCTTAATGTGAGACCTCAACTCATAGCATTTCCACGTTTCATTGCTATAGCAATGGAACGTGCGAGCGGATGCGTTCACGAAGTCGGACGCAAGCCTTGAAGAAATAGACGCCCTCACTTGGTGCAGCGAAGCGTGGAACTGCTGTCATATGGATGACCGAGGACTAGCCCGGCTCATACCTCGAGAGTCGGTAACTCCCGTAGAGAAGAGGTAGTGCGGTGCTGAAAAGTGTGGCGAGGGCGAGCAGCGCGAGCACGAGCCACCCTTCGGGCGTCGTCCACACCATGAGGTTTGGATTCTTGAGCGTCTGCCAGGCAGGGTACGCCAAGATGACTGTCATGAGCAGCGTGAACGCGAGCGACAACGTCATGTAGAGAAGCCCGCCCGCCGCCATGGGTATCTCGCTCGGCGTCGTGGCGTTAAAGCGCGGAAAGGCTGCGCCGAGCCCGACGCCTAGCCCCGTTACCGCGAGCGCCGCGCAGAGCCCCGCCACCGGACTCGCCCAGGCGAGCGTCGGGCTCATGTCCAGGAGGAGCGCCGCCGCGACGCCTAACCCCACACCTAGAGCGAGCATTGCCGGGAGCGCGTACCAAAACTTGCTCATCACGATGCGCCGCGCGTGCACCGGTCCAGTTTTGAGGAGCCAGAAGCCTTCGCCCTCTAAGCTCACGCTCGGATAGGTCATGCGGACGCCGACGCCGCCTAGCAAGAAGCCCATAAAGAGGAGGTTCATCGTGCCGAGCGCGTCGCGGAAGCGCTGACTGTCCGTCCCGTCCACGGTCAAGCTGCTGACGCTAACTAGATAGACGCCCGCCAGCGCGACGAGCACGAGAAGCTGGGACCACTGCGTCGGGTCGCGCAAGAGGAGCTTGGTGTCTTTAGCGACCACCGCGCCCGCTTGCCCGAAGCGGTGCAGGGTGCGCTCGAACAAGGAGGCGGGGCGCGGCGTCGGATCAAGTTTGGGCGCGCCGGAGTCCAGCGCGCGTATCCAGCCCTCGCGGTAGGCGAACGCCGCGAGGGCCGCGACGGACCAGAGCGCGAGCAAAGAGGTGAGCGCTAGCACAAACGCTGAAGGCGTAACCTCGCCGCGAAGCGCGCCCCAGACCGCCTCTGAGGTCCAACTCGTCGGCAGCCAGCCGATTTCGAAACTCGCGAAGCGCGCTAAAAAAGCGCTCAATTCTTCTAAAGACATCTCTGCAAGCTGCTCAGGTCTAAGCGCGCGCAGACCCAAGATAAAGGCGGCGGCTAAAACGACGCTCGAGCCCGTCGCTATCTCTTTGACCCGTCCCGCCGGCGCGACGCGCATCAGAAAGAGCGCGAGCGCACAGCCGAGGGCGACAGGTAGCGCGTAGAGCGTGAGCACGGCGGCGAGCGCCACCGGATAGAAGAGGACCCCCGCCCCTCGCTCGACGCCTAAGCCGACTAGGATAGGAACCGTAAAAAGCGCAGGCAAGAGCGCCGCCGACACGTACGTCTCCGCCACCTTGAGCGTGAATACCCTGCTTGCAGGCATGGGCAACGAGAGCAAGAAGGGCAGGTCGTCCGAACTGTAGAGCGTGTGCACCGCCGTGGTCAGCACGCTGAAGGTCACGCCCAAAACGAGGATCAAAAAGAGCGTTTCCAAGCTGCGCTGCAAAACCGCGTCGGCGATGTCCCCGTTGCCGAGGCGTAAAAAGGTATCGACGAAACGCACGCCGCGCCGCGTCACGCTGAACATGCCCCAGTAGACGAGGCTCAAGAGGGCGAGCCCGAAAAGGTAGCCAGCAGGACGGCGCGCGACACTGTTCCACGCGCCTCTTAGACGCACCACAAAGAGGTTCATCAGAGGGTCACACGGCTTTCTCGGTGGGTTGTAAACGTTGTTCGTTATGAATGGCTTCCTCGGTGAGTTGCAAGAAGATAGCTTCCAAATCTGCCTCGTCGTCGCCTACGCCTCGGCGCAACTCGTCCAGCGTCCCCGCCGCCGCGATGTGACCCTTGTGGACGAGCAGCACGCGGTCCGCCACCTCTTCAGCGACTTCCATCGAATGCGTCGTGAGGAGGACGGTGCGGTCTTCGCGCTCCGCGTAGTTCTTCATGAGTTCGCGCACCTGTTTCGCCGCTCTCGGGTCAAGCCCCACCATCGGCTCGTCGATGACGAGTACCCGCGGCTCGTGCAGCAAAGCCCCAACAAAGGTGAGCTTCTGACGCATCCCGTGGGAGTAGCCCTCGATGAGTTCGTTGCCGAAGTCTTGCAGCCCGAAGAACCCCAACCATTCCTCAATTTTCTTCTCCGTGTCCTTGACGCCGCGCAGCTTGCCCAGAAAGCGCAGCAGTTCGCGCCCGGTGAGCTTGAGATACAAATAGGGTCTGTCTGGCACATAGCCCAAGTGCGCCTTTGCCGCCACTGCCTGCTTAACGACGTCGAAGCCTGCCAAGCGCACCTCGCCCGAGGTTGGACGAATCAGCCCCGTGATCGCCTTGATGGTGGTGGACTTGCCCGCGCCGTTCGGACCCAGGAGCCCCAACACTTCGCCCGGTCGCGCCGTAAAGGACACGCCGCCCACTGCTTGCACGCGCCCGTAGCGCTTGGTGAGGTTCTGGACTTCAATCATGAGCTGTATCGTACGTCCGCACGGGTGCCGCCGTCTGTTGTGAATTCAACCTGTTGTGAATTCAATGACGGGATGTGAGAAGAGACCGGGCGTATTACTCAGAAAGGCTTGAAGGTTCTTTACTGAGTGTTTTGAGATAAACTCGACTCGGTAAACCTTTGTAGCGGCTCGAGCCGCAAGCCCAATGAAACACCTTGTAAGTATCTTTGTACTCGGCTTCTCCTTACTGGTAAGCCTTCCGATTATCGGGATAAGCAGTGAGCTTGAAAAGGCTCAGGAGACCGCCGAGAAACAAGGAGATAAAGCTCAGCTTGCCCTTACATCAAAACAGGTTGAGTATCTCCGCATCATCATCATCTTTGCTCTGGCAACACTTTACGTGTTACCGCTCTGGCTCGTCTACGGTCTCGCTCGAGGCGAAGAGGAGCCAACACCTCCCGCGGAGATGAAAGCTCTGCCGCACGCCGACTCTGTGACAATAACAATAGAGGCGTCGGCGTCAGAGCTAGGCGATGACTTCACCCACTAACGCGGGCGAACGTCGGGGAAGCTCAACGGCTTCCTCTTTTTTTGGTCTCTGCCGCTTAGTCAGCGCGTTTCACATGCGTCAAGCTGTACGGGATATAGCAAGTGTCATTTGGTTTGAGCCAGTCTCACGTTAGAGAACTTGAGCGAACACGCAGATTCTTAAATAAAATCCCGCTCTCAGGCGAAGCCGTCCCGCTAGGCTTCGCCTGAGAGCGGGATGGTTCTTCGAACTGAGGCTTTTGCCGGGGGCAAAACTTCGTAAGCGCTATTCCAATTCAGTACTTCTGTAAACTGCTTTGGATACCGGACCCGCTCAAGATCGAACCGCAAGTATATCAGCAGAATACTTGACACGTGTAGACTCAGGTTTTATAATAATCTTAACTAATGAAGGAGGGCATAATGCTACAATCTTGGAATCCTTGGCAAGAACTAGAAGACATGCAGCGCCGTATGAACCGCGTTACGCGGGGCGAAGGTGCCGTCAACACTTGGGCTCCCGCGACGGACGTCGTCGAAGACGAAGAGGGCTTATACATCTACATGGATTTGCCCGACGTGGACGAGGGCAGCCTGGACGTGAGCACCGAGCAGAGCAGCCTGAATGTGAAAGCGACACGCCACTACAAGCACACCGAGTCGCAGACCGTCCACTACCAGGGGCGTCCTAAGGGAGAGTTTTCGCGCTCGTTCAATATCCCCTCGAGCTTCGACCTCGGTAAAGTCGAGGCGGCGTACGAAAACGGTGTTTTGAACCTGCTCGTCCCCCGCTCGGAGAGCACCAAGCCGCGCAAGATCGAGGTCTCGACGAACCGCGAGAGCAAGACCGTCGATACGGACAGTAGTTCGGATACTAGTTCAGACAACGAGTAAAGAGGTTAAATAGTTTGCGAGAGTCGGAGGAATACTCCGGCTCTTTTTCGTAGCTCGAGGGAAGAAACTGTTTTTGCGCAAAAGTCGCGAGCTGAGCGCAGTGATACTGATTCACTTCTCTTTGCGCGCTGCTACGCAAAGAGAGTTCAAAACTTGCGGTACGATTGTTCCATGACCCGCTTGCTGCTGTGCGACGACCACGCGATGTTTCGCCAAGGGCTGAAGAGCATCTTAGAGACCGAGCCGGACTTTCGCATCATCGGCGAAGCGGCAACCGGGCGCGAAGCGGTGCGCTACGCTTTGGATACGCGCCCCGACATCGTGTTGATGGACATTCAGATGCCCGAGCTTGACGGCGTCGCGGCGACGAAGACGATCTTAGAGGAGCGCCCGGATACGAAAGTGATTATTCTCACAATGTACCGCCAAGACCGTTACGTGTTCGAGGCGATCAAGGCGGGCGCGCGCGGCTACATGCTTAAAGACGCTGACGCAAACGACCTCATAGGTGCGATTCGGCGCGTGGCGGAGGGCGAAGCGCTCCTGAACGCGGAGATGGCGGCGTCCGTCTTGGACGAATTCAAAAAGGTTAAAGAGGAGCTGCCCACGCATCCTGCCCACCCAATGTCCGAACTGACGGAGCGCGAAGCCACCATCTTGCGGCTTTTAGCGCAGGGCGACTCGAACCAAAAGATCGCCGAGGCGCTAGGCGTCAGCGAAAAAACTGTGCGCAACCGGCTCTCGGAAATCTTTTCCAAACTGCGGCTTAACAACCGTACCCAGGCGGCGCTCTACGCCCTGCGTGAAGGCATCGCTACCCTAAATGCGAGTAAAGGGTGAGCCCTAAACGCCCAAATACACCCCACCTAAAGCGCTTCGTCGCGGGTTGCGAGCGCGTGAAAGAAGTCCCGGCGGATTTGCGAGAGGTGGCGTACACCGAACTCGCCTTTCCCGAATGCCCGGCGTGTCCGCACCGCGTCATCCCCGAGGGGGCACCCTCTTTTTGCCGCTGGCTGCCTGCCGACGCGAAAGGCCCTTTTGCGGGGCTCGAGTCCTTCGCCCAAAGGTTAGACTCGTGACCCTAGCGGCGTCTTCAACCTTAGAGGAGATCGTCTCGCTGCTCAGGCGCATTTGCGAGGTGCCCGCGCCGACCTTTGCAGAGGAGGAGCGAGGCAGGTTGCTGGAACAGCTTCTCGAAGAGACGGGTCTCTCCCCGCGGATGGACGAAGTCGGTAACGTCACTGCGCAGCTACCAGGTGGCACGGGACCGCGCGTGCTGATCGCCGCGCACCTCGACACGGTCTTTAGCGCCGACGTAGATGTGAGTGTGCGGGAAGAAAACGGACGCTTGAGTGCTCCAGGCATCGGTGACAACAGCGCGAGCTTAGCGGTTTTAGTACGCTTTGTGCAGCAGGTTATGGGGGGAGAGCACGAGCAGAGACCCCGCTTAACCGTCGCCGCGACTGTGGGCGAAGAGGGTTTAGGTGACCTCTATGGGATGCGTCACCTCATGAACGAGGGTGCAGGCGAGTTCGACTTCGTTATCGCTTTGGACGGACATTTGGGCGCGCTCATCAACGGCTCGGTGGGCTCGAAGCGCTACGAGGTGCGTTTTTCGGCGGCGGGCGGGCACTCCTGGGGCGACTTTCCTAGCCCGAGCGCAGTTCACGCGCTGGGCAGCGCGGTTCATGCACTCAATCAGCTCCCGCTAAGCGAACAGCCGCGCAGTTCATACAATGTCGGGCAGATATGGGGCGGCACGAGCATCAACGCGATTGCACAGGAGGCGGGTTTCAACCTCGACCTGCGCAGCAAAGATAAGGACGTATTGGAGCGACTCGAGCAAGACGCCTTAAAGCGCATCGCCAGAACCGCGAAGAAACATAGCGTAGCGTTCGAGACCAAAATCGTCGGCGACAGACCCGCCGCGAACGTCGCGAATGAGCCGCTTGTCAGAGCTGCTAGAGACGCGCTCAGCGCGGTGAATGTGCGCACCCGTTTAGCGGCGAGCAGCACAGACGCGAACGCGGCGATGGCGGCGGGGCTGCCCGCGGTTGCCTTCGGCGTGTACCGGGGCGGCGACGCGCACCGTTTGAGCGAGTGGTTGGAGACCGAATCCTTAGTAACGGGCTATCAGGCGCTCGTAAAATTCATGGAGAACTTGAGCGTTTTAGAACGTTGAGCAGAGTTCTTAACTGACGCTTTGGGCGCGCCCCTAACCTCTTCCTCTCGTCCTCCTCGCGTTTAAGGCGAGCTTATCCACGAGTTCGTTCTCCGCGTGCCCCGCGTGTCCTTTCGTCCACTCCCAGTGGAGCGTGTGCGTCTTGGCAAGGTCTAAAAGCTCGAGCCACAAGTCCTTATTTTTGACGGGTTGCTTGCTCGCCGTGCGCCAGCCGTTGCGCTGCCAGTTCTCTAGCCAGCCCGCCGTGAACGCCTTTTTGAGGTACTGTGAGTCCGTCACTAAAGTCACTTCGCAGGGCTCTTTCAGCGCCTCTAGTGCCTTGACCGCAGCGGAGAGTTCCATGCGGTTGTTCGTTGTATCCGCTTCGTATCCTGAAGCAGTCTTCCTCGCGTCACCGTAGACGAGCAAATAGCCCCAGCCGCCCTCTCTGGAGCCTGTATCGCACGAGCCGTCGGTGAAGATGCGGACTTGCTTCTTGGTTTGGGTTGCAGAATTTGCGCTTGCCATGAGGTGAGTGTAACAGTCTTGGGGGAGCGCGTCGGTCTACGCCGCGTTCGCCAGCGGCGTCTCGCGCCAACGTTCCTTCACGCTCTGGGCGAGTTCGCTCGGTAAGTTGGGCTCTAAGCGCGTCCACAGCCCGGCAGCTTTCTGCCGCGCGCGCGCGTCGCACGCGGGGTGACGCAAGACTAGAACGAGCAATTCCAGAGCGCGTTCCGCGTGCCCTTGGCGGGTCAAGCGCTCGGCGAGTTCGGCGATGGCGAAGAGCGCCACGCTACTTTCGGGGACGCGCTTGGCGATGAGGAGCGTGTCGCCCCTATCATCCGTGCCCGCGACGGTGAGGAGCCTCGCGTCAGCGCTGCCGAGCAAATGGGTGAGTTCTTGTAGTTGCGTCTCTTGGTCGCTCGGCAGGGCGCGGTCGGTGCTGCGGCGTCCGTAAGAACGTGCCACTTCACGTTTCTCGAGGCTTTTAGAGAGCCGAATGCTCTCGATGAGCTGAGCGGTTTCCTCTAGAGGTTCTAAGCCAAGCTCACGCGCCAAGCCCTCGCAAAAGCGCGCCGCAACCTCTAAGGCGCTCTCGCGCTGACCGCTCAGATAAGCGTTGCGCAAAAAGCTTCCCAAGGCGTCCTCGGCGAAGCTGTCGGCGTCCAGGAGGCTTTTAGCGACGTTCGCCGCTTTGCGGTGCTGCCCCGAACTCTCCAAGTCCGCTGCGTAGTGCAGCGAGGCGTCTTTCCAAAGCTCTTCTAAAGTTTCGCGCTCCAAGCTGAGCCACGCATCGTAACTGGGTGAACTCGCCGCGCTGAGCCCGGTCAAGAACGCGCCGCTATAGAGTTCCGTCGCTTCGAACCAGCGTTCTTGCGCTACCGCTTGGCGAAAGCGGCTCACGTCGGTGTCCACGGCGAAGCGCAGCCTGTCCGCCTCTACCTCTAAGTTCTCCGCCCAGGGGAGCTGCTTCGCGCCGTTTAGGAGTTTGCGCACGTAGCGCCGCGCCGTGGCTTCGTCCGCTTCCGGGCGAAAGAAGAACGCCAACTCCTCGCGGCTTATCCACTCGCCGTAGTACGCCAAGTAAAAGAGCAGCCAAGAGGGTTTATTGAGCGCCACGTCGCTGCGCTGCGCGTCTGCTTGAACTGTGGGTGAACCTAAGAGATGAAGCGTCATACACGTCCTTACAGGGTGAGGGGCTCGAGGCGACGATATAGGAATAATGAGCGCGACACAGGTTTTCTCTCCTACACTCAAAATACTCCAAAATTGACTCGTCAAGCCCAAATGTGACACAGACTCTCACTTTATTTTCATCTCTCTTAAAGATTGGTGAACGTCGACCTCTTGTCCGCCCAGCTTGAGCCACGCCATGTAGCGCACCTTTTCGCTGGTGTGACGTAAAGTGAGGGGTGCGGTCTCTGCTATTAGGCTTTCTCATCCCTCTAGGTACGCTCCTGAGCGTGTTGACGTTAGGTAGCTTTTTGGGACGCTTTCATTGGTCCTTGGACCTCTTTTCACACTTTCACCTGCAATACGCCGCGCTGCTCGGTCTCTGTGTTGTCGCCGCGTCGCTGCTTCGCGCGGGGGTACTCGCCGCGCTTTTGCTGCCCGCACTGCTCGCGAACGTGTACCTCTTAGCGCCCTTTTTTCTGCCGGGTCCAGTAAAAGCCATCACTGGACCAACGGATGCTCCGTCCCAGACACTTAGCGTAATGGCGCTCAACGTCTACATGGATAACGAAAACTACACCGCGATTAGCGATTATCTCCGTGAAGAAAACGCCGACGTGGTGATGCTTTCCGAAAACAAACCCGCGCTCCTGCGCGCGTTGGGGGAAACGGTCGGCGACCTCTATCCGCATATCTATGACGAGTCTACGCGAGGGACTTACGGCTTAGCCCTGCTGAGCCGCTACCCCTTCGCGGAGGCGAAAAGCGTCCCCCTCGGCGGAAGAGGCAGGCGCATTATCGAGGTGACGCTGGCGGAGCCCGCGCCCGTGACGCTCTTTGGCGTTCACCCTCTCCCGCCGCTCGGGAGCCGCTGGGCGGCGCGGCGAGACGACGAACTTGGAGCGGTAGCGAGGCTCGCGCAGCAGACCACGAACCCCACTGTTCTCTTAGGCGACTTCAACGCTTCGCCCTGGTCGCACCCTGTAAAACAGCTTACCCGAATGACCGCGCTACGCTTCGCCAACTTAGGCTTCGGCGTCCGCCCGACTTGGTCCTACCGCGGTCCCCTGCTGAGCGCACCGATTGACCACATCCTTGTGTCACCTGCGTGGCAAGTCGAAGGCTACCGAGTCGGGCGAGCGGTCGGGTCAGACCATCTGCCTGTGGTGGCGGAGCTTGTGTTGCCGTAGAGAGTCTACTCAGTCGGAACCCGTGTGAGAGACTTTTTGGGATTGCGCTGAGAGCGTCCGTATGCCCCGCCTAAAGCTGATCTCTACGCGCCGCTGAATCAAGAAGAGCGCAGCGACGAGCGCGACGCCGACGATATCCGTCCAGATCGGCGTCATGTAACATAGGAACGTTGCGCCTGCTAAGAGCAGCCATTCGGGAATCGTCGTTTTGCGCTGCAAGAAGCCGATGGTCACGGCGGCGAAGGCAATAGTCCCTAACGTCGCGGAAATCCACGAGGTGATGACGTGCATGTCTATGGCGCCACCGGGTTCAATCAGGATAGGCGTGTAGGCAAAGAGTAGCGGCATCACGTAGAGCAGCTTGGCGTACTTAAAGGCGGTCCAGCCCGTTTTCCACGGGTCCCCTTGCGCGATTGCTGCGCCCGCATACGCCGCAATGCACACGGGCGGCGTGATATTTGAGTCTTGTGAAAGCCAGTAGACGATCATGTGCGCTGCCAAAACGGACACGCCGAGGTCACCCAGTGCAGGAACAGCGAGCACCGCCGTCACGAGATACGAGGCGGTGACAGGCATCCCCATACCGAGAATCAGCGAGGCGAGCGCGACTAAGAGGATGGCAAGGAGCGTCGAGCCACCCGAAAGTGTCAAGAAGATGGTGGTGAATTTTTGCGACAAGCCCGTGAGGTTGATGACCGCTAAGAGGATGCCGATGATCCCCACCGTCGCGCCGATGACGAGCGTGTTGCGTCCGCCTTCGACGAGCGCTTCCCAAATCTGCTTGAGCCCCATCTTGCTGTCTTGGGTAAACCAGGAGACGGGAATCGTTGCCGCCGTGCCCCAAAACGCGGCGTAGCCGGGCGAGCGCCCCATGATGAGCAGCGTCACGAGGAGGATGAGGGGGAGCGCCAAGAACCAGCCACTCTTCAAGGTCTCGCCGAGTTTCGGCAGGTCTGCGACGGGCACCCCTTTAAGCCCCAAGCGCTTCGCTTCGAAATGCACGTTCATCCAGATGGAAAGCACGTAGATAAAGGCGGGTACGATCGACGCGAGCATGATATGGGTGTACGGGATGCCCGTAAGCTCCACCATCACGAACGCGCCCGCGCCCATCACGGGCGGTAAAAACATCCCACTGATGCTCGCCGACGCCTCGACTGCGCCCGCCATCTCCGGCTTGAAGCCGGTCTTTTTCATCAGGGGAATCGTGAGCGTACCCGTCGAGACGGTGTTGGCGATGGCTGAGCCCGAGATCGAGCCCATCAGCGCGGACGCTAAAACGGAGACCTTCGCGGGTCCACCCGTCGCGCGCCCCGCGACGCCCAGCGCTAGGTCGATAAAGAACTGCCCGACGCCCGAGCGGTTCAAGAACGCGCCGAAGAAAATAAAGATGATGACGAAGTTGACCAAGACCTGCGCCATCGTGCCCCACACGCCGCGCTCGTCTAAAAAGACGGCTTCGCCGATGCGTCCTAAACCGTAGCCCCTATGCGCGACGATGAGCGGCATATAAGGTCCGAAGTAAGCGTAGACCATGAGGACGACGCCGACGATGGGCATGACCCAACCGAGTGCGCGCCTGCCTATCTCGAGCGACAAGATGATCATCAGCAACGACATGGTGTGGTCGAGCGTCGTGGCGGAGCCCGCACGGTAGGTCAGCGCTTGATAGTTGATGACCCAGTAGCTGACCACTGCGACGGACAGAACTGCGAGCCCGACGTCTAAGAGGGTGGGTCTGAACTTCAGGCTCCCGCGTTTAAGCGGATAAACCAAAAAGATGAGCGCGTAGGTGAGCCCGACGTAAACGCCCAAATAGACCTCTAGGCGCGTCGCGCCGAAGAGCGCCGCGTAGAGGTAATAAGACGACATTCCTGCCGCCAAAATATTAACGATGAGTTCCCAGGGGCGATTCAGGGGCGCGTTGCCGCTGACGGAGGCTTCTAACGCCTGAACGTCCTCTTGGTTCGCCGCCGCTGCGTCTTCGGGGGCGACGTTGTCCGCAGGCGCGACGACGTCACCAGCTTCAGCCCTGTCAGATTTGGTCAGGTCGCGCTTAGGGTCTTTACCGCGTGCCATGTTGTTCTCCTAATGACTCCTCATGAAAGAAGAGGCGAGTTACCCCGCCTCTAAAGACCTATAAACAACGTTTACTGCGGTTGCGCCGCGTCGGGAATTTCGACGCCGACCTCTTCCCAGTAGCGCGCCGCGCCGGGGTGAAGTGGAATCTGCACGCCGACTAAAGCGTTGTCCGGTCCCATCTCCGAGGCGACAGCCGTCACTTGGTTCATGTGGTCTAAGCCCGCTTGATCATAGATGGTTTTGGTCATCTGATAGACCAACTCTTCGTCCGCGTCGGCGGAGACGATCCAGAGCCCCGCGTCGCGAAAGGTGGTCACATCTTCGTCCACGCCGTTAAAGGTGCCCGCCGGAATCACGTACTCCGAGTAGAAGGGGTACTGCTCGAAAAAGCCCGCCTCTTCCGCCGCGTCGTAGGTGCTCAGAATAACCACGTTGTTCGTCGAAGAGGTGTCGGTCACCGTTGCGTTCGGCACGCCGAAGAGCGCGTGGTACGCCGCGACCTGGCGATTTTTGAGCTGATCTGAGGCGTTCTGTCCAGCGACGAGTACCGGGTCGATTTCGCTGTAGACGCCGAGCGTGGTCAGGAGGCGCTCTAAGGAGAGCTGCGTGCCCGAGCCTGCGCCGCCGACAGCGACGGCTTCGCCCGCCAACTGTTCGGCGGAGGTAATGCCCGTCTCCTCTAAGGTCACGAGTTGCGACACGGCGCTGTAGAGGAAGCCGATGGCGCGAACGCCGTCATATGGACCCCCTTCGGCGAAGACGCCCTCGCCGTTGTAGCCCAAAAATGCGTCCCCAGCGAAGGCGATGCCCATGTCCATGTCGCCCTGTTGGATGCGGCGGATGTTCTCTGCTGAGCCTGCCGAGCCCTCCACGGTGAGGTTGAGCCCGTCGATATTCTGCGACAAGAAGTCGCCAACGCCCGAGGCGAAGGTGTTGAAGGTGCCGCCCGTGGAGCCACCACCGATCGAAAGGAACTGACGCTGAGCGAATGCGGTGCCGAACGCAAGCGCAAGGCAGAGGATAAGGATGAAGCCGCCGATAAGGGAGCTTCGCCAAGGTTGATGACGCATTATTTGGCCTCCAGAAATTGATTTTGCCCGCAAGGACATATTAGTGTAACCTACATTTGACGATAAGTAAAATAACTAGAAACATATAATAACGATAAGATAAACTTATGAATGGACGAGAAGCTGCTCAGGTATTTCGTGGTTGCCGTCGAGGAGGGCAACGTGACCCGCGCCGCCGAGCGGCTAGGCGTGTCGCAACCTGCGCTGTCGCAGCAGCTCAAACGGCTCGAGCACATCCTCAGCGCCGTTCTCTTAGAGCGCAGCAAGCGCGGCGTCACCCTGACCTCGGCGGGGGGAGCCTTTTTACCCTACGCGCGGCGTGTCCTGCAAGAACTCCACGAAGCCAGGCTCGTCATGAGCGAAGTCGAGCGGTTGGAGCGCGGGCACCTCACCATCGGCACGGTGCAGAGCGTCAACATCAACCTCATGCCGCGCACTTTGGCGAAGTTCGGCAAGCGCTACCCCGGCGTGTCGGTCAACATCCGCGAGCTGGCGAGTGACCAGATCGAGCCGCAGCTCTCGAGGGGTGAGTTCGACGTGGGCATCGGCTTTTTGTGGGAGCACCAGCCCGACTTCGTGACCGAGCCGCTCTTCAGGGAAGAACTCATGCTCGTCGTGCCCGACACGCACCCCTTTTGGGGGCGCGAAGAGGTGGCGGTGCCCGAGCTAGAGGGCGCGGCGATGGTCAACATCGTGCCGGGCTCGAAGCGCATCTGGGAGGCGTGTTGTGAGGCGGCAGGTATCCACACCCACACCGTCGCCGAGATGAGTTCTATCGCGAGCGTCATCGTGAGCGTGCGCTACATGGCGGCGGCGGCGGTGGTGCCCGCGATGGCGCTGACCTCTTCCGCTGACCCTCATGTGAGGGGTATCCCCCTGCGCAACCCGAAACCGGAGCGCACTGTGGGCTGCTTGTGGCGGCAGCAGCAGTACCGCTCACAGCTTTCAAAAGTCCTCGCCACGATGCTGCGCGAGGCGGTGGCGGAGCTAGAGAGCCCGTGGATTCGCCCGCTCGAGCCCTGAGTGTACACGTACGGCGAGAGGTCGAGCGTGGTAGAAAGCACTATGCCACATTTAGCTTCGGATGAGGTGAATTTAGATTGGCGGCTCGAGTGGTGCGACGTTCGCAGTCAAGGTCAGAATGTGCGTACCCGTTACGCTGTCGCGGGAAGTGCAGAACGTCCACCTCTCGTCCTCTTACACGGCATCGGGCGCAGTTTGGAGGACTGGTCAGCGTCTGCACCTCTCGCTGAACGCTACCGCCTCTACGCTCCTGACCTCATCGGCTTTGGCTATACGGACAAGCCAGACATTTCCTACACGTTGGCGCAGTTAGCGACGTTTGTCAAAGACTTTTTGGACGCGGTAGGGGAGACGAGACCCGCTACTTTGCTAGGCAACTCATTAGGCGGCGCGGTTGCGCAAACTTTCGCCGCGCAGTATCCAGAACGTTTGACGGCACTTGTACTTGTGGCGAGCGCGGGCTTCGGTAAAGAGGTCATCCTCGCACTGCGGCTCATCACGGTGCCCGGTCTGGGCGAGCTGCTCATGAAACCCTCGAGGCGCAGCGCCGAAAATACCGTCCGCAGCCTCGTTCATGGTCCTAGTTTAGCGACGGAAGAACGCATCACGCACAGCTTGAATGTGGCGCGACAACCCGGTGCGGCGCGGGCGTTTCTCGCTGCGGCGCGCAACTTGGGCACGTGGCGCGGCGTTAGAGCAGCTTGGCGCGAGGAACTGAGCCGCCGCCTCGCCGAACTCGAGCTTCCTACACTTATCATCTGGGGCGAGTACGATGAGGTGTTGCCCGCTGCGCATCTGGAGAGCGCCGCGCAGCGCTACCCGCACGCGCAAACGCATCTTTTTAGGGACACGGGGCACGCGCCGCAGCTCGAGCAATCTGCCGACTTCAACGCTTTAGTGCTGAACTTTTTAGACAACCTGGAGGTCAAGAGGTGAAACCAGCTCAAATCGCACTTATCGGCGCAGGTCTCGCGGGCTTAGGCGTTGCGGCTACGCTCGAGCGTCGTATGAAACCCCCGCTGGACCCCTTTGTTTTTAGGGACGGCGTCGCGCTCCTCACGGGCGCGGCGAGCGGTATCGGGCGCGCCTTGGCGGAGGGGTTAGCAGCTAGGGGGACGCACCTCGCGCTCGTAGACCGGAACGCGGCAGGGCTCGAAGAGGTGGCGGTTAAGGTGCGGCAGCGCGGCGTGAAGGTCAGCACGCACGTCTTAGACCTCTCACAGCACGAGGACATCGAGGCGCTCGTCACCGATGTTTTGCGCGAACACGGACGCCTCACGCTGCTCGTCAACAACGCGGGCGTGGCGCTCGGCGGGCGCTTCGAAGAGGTCAGCTTAGAGGAGTTCGAGTGGCTGATAAACATCAACTTTCGCGCGGTGGTGGCGCTCACCAAGGCGTGTTTGCCGCACCTTCTTCGCGTAAAGGGGGCGCATCTGGTGAACTTATCCAGCGTCTTCGGCCTTATCGCCCCGGAAGGGCAAGCGGCGTATTCGTCGAGCAAGTTCGCCGTGCGCGGCTTCAGTGAGGTGTTGCGCCACGAACTTCGCGGACGTCTAGGCGTAAGCGTCGTTCATCCGGGCGGCGTCAAGACGAACATCGCACTCGGGGCGCGGGTGGCTGCCACAGTTGACCCCGTGGTTGCGCGGCGGGAGATGGAGCGCTTCAGTCAGAGTTTTAGAACCGCGCCCGACGAGGCTGCCGAGGTGATTTTGCGCGCGGTTCAGCGTCGCAGGGACCGCGTGCTCATCGGCGCGGACGCGCAGGTTATAGACGTGACACAGCGCCTTTTGCCCGTTCGCTACTGGCAGGTATTAAGAGGTGCGTTCAACACGGTATAGGGATATGGACCGAGCAGATAGAGCCTTGCAAATCAATTATAGAGGGAGAGTGTAGGACGGACGAAACGTTTAGATAGGTAGTGGTGCTCATCCGCGTATTCGCGAAGGCGGATGAGGTGTAGACCTGTTTTACACCGCCGTCCACTTCTCTTGACTTTTGGCACTCTCGACAGTTTTTTCGGTGAAGCGCACGCCTCTTGCTCCGTCGTAAACCGTGGGAAAGTCCCGCTCGAGCGCGTCCGGCTCGCGCCCCTCTCTTCTCGCCCTTATCGTTGCCGTCACATTCCCGTAAACGTTGGCGAAGGCTTCTAAAAACGCTTCAGGATGACCGGGCGGGAAGCAGCTCGCCCTTTGCGCCGCCTCGCAGAGATACGGATTGCCCGGTCTAAGGACCTTTGCGGGACCCCCCAACGGTCTAAAGGTCAGCGTGTTGGGCTCCTCTTGGAACCACTCGAGCCCGCCCTTATCGCCGTAGACGCGGAGGCGCAGCGCGTTCTCCTCGCCCGTTGCAATCTGCGAGCAGATCAGCACCCCTTTCGCGCCGCCCGCGAAACGCAGCAAGAGGTTGGCGTCGTCGTCCAACTTGCGCCCCGGCACGAAGGTCGTGAGGTCGGCGCAGAGGGCGCTGAGTTCTAGCTCCGTAATCGTCGCTACTAAGTTCTCCGCGTGTGAACCGATGTCGCCCACGGTGCCCGCGACGCCCGAACGCTCGGGGTCGGTGCGCCACTCGGCTCCTTTCGTGCCCTCGTCCTCCAACTTGGTCGCCAGCCAGCCCTGGTTGTACTCCACGATGACCTTGCGCAGTTCGCCGAGCTGACCCTCCTTGACCATGTGCCGCGCCTGTTTGACCAGCGGATAGCCCGTGTAGTTGTAGGTCACGGCGAAGACGACGCCCGTTCTCTCTACCGCTTTGATGAGCTGCTCCGCTTGCTCGGAAGTGTGAACCAGCGGCTTGTCAGACACGACGTTAAAGCCCGCCTCCACAAAGGCGTGCGCCACCGAAAAGTGCAGGTGGTTGGGTGTGACCACCGAGACGAAGTCGATGCGTTCGTCTTCGCTCAGGGAAAGCTCGCGCTCCAGCATCTCCTCCCAGGTGCCGTAGTTGCGCCCCTCCGCCAAGCCGAGCGCGCGCCCGGACGCCTTCGCCTTCTCCGGCGTCGAGGAGAGTGCGCCCGCAACGAAGTCGGTGCCGCCGTCCAGCGCAGCGGCGCGGCGGTGCACCGCGCCGATAAAGGCGTCCTTGCCGCCGCCTACCATGCCCATCTTGAGGCGTATCATCGTTTCTCCTCCCTCGAGGCTCAACCTCGCCCACCATCCAAATGAACGTCGCAGTCGAACGTCCTAATGTGCCTCTAAAACCCAACCGAAGCGTACAGCTTCCTAGCCGCTACGTTGCCGCTGCTATACCCCACCACGGCTCTTTCCATACCAGCGTCCATCATCCGCTTCATCGCCTCGACCATGAGCGCTTTGCTCAACCCTAAACACCGGAAGTCTTCGTGACATCCTACGGGTTCGAACAGCCCCGTTTTGCTCACCGGGTCCAGCCAATAGACGAGAAAGGCTGCAAAACGTCCCTCAGGTGCAACTACGACCAGTTCGCGCCCCGCGTCGAAGCCAGGCGTCCGCATGACCTTGAGGTATTCTTTAGGCGTCCAGCTCGAGCCGAACGCGCCGCTGTGAACGTCCGACCTCTTTTCTCTAACTGGGAACTTCCGCTAGGCGAAATCTTCGGCTAGCGCTGCAAAAGACCTCTTGCTTGTTCCTCATCCTTAGTAAGTTGCGCCTTGACCTCTTCTAAGCCCGAAAACTTGATCTGACCGCGTATAAAGTGCTCGAACGACACGGTGAGCGTCTCTCCGTACAAGTCGCCCCCAAAGTCGAAGAGGTAGACCTCCAACGAGGGCGGCTCCTCGGGAAAACTCGGACGCGGTCCGACGTTCGCCATGCCGCCGAACTCCCCTCCCGGCGTCTCTACCCGAACAGCGAACACACCGAGCGGCAACGCCTTTTCAGGAGGGAGCTTGATATTCGCTGTGGGAAAACCGATGCTGCGCCCGCGCTTCTCGCCCTCTACGACCTCACCAATAGCGAGGTAGCTATGACCCAAGAACCGCTTCGCCTCCTCCACGTTGCCCACTTGCAGAAGCTCGCGGATACGTGAAGATTTAATAGGATCATCGTCTAACTTTTTGAGTCCGAAAACCTCCAAGCGCTCAGTCACGTGCTGCAAATCGTCTAGCCCGCCGCTCCGCTTGTGACCGAAGCGGAAGTCCTCGCCGACGATAATGTGGCTCGGACTCACGCGGCGCAGTTCGTCTAAAAAGACCTCTTTGGGGGTTTGAGCGTACTCGAGGCTAAACTCCGTTATCACCACAGCGTCCGGCTCGAACGCCCCTAAGAGGTGGATTTTCTCCTCGCGGCTCGTTAAATAGCTGCCTTTGCCAAACACGACTTTGGCAGGCGGAAAAAAGGTGACGACGATGCTCGGTATACTCTGACGCTCACTAACCGCGCGCATTTCTTCTAAGAGCATCTGATGACCCAAGTGAACGCCGTCGAAGTTGCCGATACAGATGACCGCGCCTGTCGAATCCAAGTCGTTGAGAGAGGAGGCACTATTCAAGGAGAAGTTCCGGGGTTCAAGAACCAGGTCCGCCCAAACGTCCACTACGTCCGAGGGCGTAGGTCAGGGCGATGAGAGCGTGGGCGCTGCTTTGCGTTTGACCGCTCGAGACCTCCCGCCAGACCTCTTCCAAATTGCGCCACGAGAGGGTGATATCTTCGCTCGCGTCGGGCGTGCCCTCGGCAGGTTGCAAGTTCGTCGCTTCGTAAACGTAAGCCTTTTCGGTGCAGAAGCCGGGACTCGAGTGCACCTGCGTCAGAAGGGTTAAGTCGCCCGTGAGTTGGCACTCCTCAGCGAATTCGCGCAGCGCGGCGTCTCTAGGCTCTTCGCCCTCTTCGACTAACCCGGCTGGCAGTTCCCACGTATCCACTTGAATAGCCGGACGCGGCTGTACCACGCCCAAAACCTCTTGACCTCTTTCGCCGTCTCGCAAAGCGAGCACGCAGACCGCCGCCGTATGCTCGACGACTTCCCAGTGATCGTCGAGTTTGACGACGGTGATGATATTGCCGCCGTAGATGACCTCTCTTTTCATAAGCTATGAGCCGTTAGCTGTTAGGTACTAGCTGAAAGGGTTGTGCTAAAAGCTAATACCTAATGGCTAAGAGCTACTTTTAATTCTCGTCCGTGTTGTAGCGCAAGAAGGCGGGGATGTCGTAGTTCGAGGGGTCGTACGAGCGCCCTGCGCCGCCCGCGGCGCGAAGTTGGGCGGGGCGTAAAATCTTGGTCTGCGGGTTGTGGTCGAAGCCTGCGGCGATGACGGTCACGCGCACCTCGTCGGCGGCGGCTTCGTCGTAGGTGACGCCGAAGAGTACGTTGACGTCCTCGACTTCGGTGGCTTCGCTGATCTTCTCGACGATTTCGTGGGCGTCGAAAAGCGTGAGTTCTTCCGAGCCCGTGATGTTGATGAGGAGTTGGTGCGCGCCCTCGACACCTCGCGCCAAGAGCGGGCTGTGCGTGGCGCTGTTCGCCGCCTCTTCGACAAGCTGCTCGCCGCGCCCTGTGCCGATACCCATGAGCACAGTGCCCGCGCCCGAGAGGAGGGCGCGCACGTCGGCGAAGTCCACGTTGATGAGACCCGACATGTTGATGACGTCGCTGATGCCTTTGACGCCGTAGTAGAGGACGCGGTCGGCGACGCGGAAAGCGTCGGTGAGCTTGACCTTGCGGTCCAAAGCGGACAAGAGGCGCTGGTTTTCCACGACGATGAGGGCGTCGACTTTGTCCTCGAGCCGTCTTAACCCTTCTTCCGCCTGGCGCATCCGCTTAGGGCCTTCAAAGCTGAAGGGCGTGGTGACGACCGCGACGGTGAGCGCCCCTTGTTCGCGGGCTATTTCCGCCACGACGGGCGCACTGCCCGTGCCCGTGCCGCCACCCATCCCGGCGGTGATAAAGACTAAGTCGGAGTTGCGCACCTGCTCGGCGATGCGGTCGCGGTCCTCGTTGGCGGCTTTCTCGCCGATCTCGGGGTTCGCGCCCGCGCCCAAGCCTTTCGTGAGGTGATCGCCCATCTGGATGCGGGTGTCCGCCAAGCTCGTGGTTAAAACTTGCGCGTCGGTGTTTGCAGCGACGAACTGCACGCCCTCTAAACCCGCTTCAATCATCCGGTTGACGGCGTTGTTGCCGCCCCCTCCAAGACCAATCACTCTGATGACGGCGTTATCCATGTTTGCGCTGCTGATGGTCATAGTTTACTCCTTAAAACTGAAAGAATAGAATAGTCCATTGAGAAAAGCCCCCCAGAAAAAGTCACTAGAAAAAATCCTTGAGAAAATCGCGGATGTTGCTGAAAAAGTTCGAGACGCTGCTCTCGCCCCCGCCGACTCGGCGCGGACCTGAATGCGCAGCTTGCTGAGCCGAATGCTCGACGCCGTACCGTACCAACCCGACGGCAGTAGCGTGAGCCGGGCTCGCCACGACGTCGTCCAAACCGGAGATGTTGATGGGTTTGCCGACGCGCACGGGCAAGCGAAAGCGCTCCGTGGCAACTTGGTCTAGCCCAGGCATCAAGGACGCGCCGCCCGTGATGACGACGTTGCCCGCTAGGAGTTCGAGTGCACCCATACGCTGTTCGATGGAGCGCTTGACGAGGTCTAAAATTTCGGCGACCCTAGGGCGGATGACCTGCGCAAGCTCGAAGGTGGACAAAGACGCGGTGTAGTTCGGATGCGCGACCTCTAAGGCTACCTCTCGGTCCGCGAGGTCGGGAATCGCGACGCCGTACTTCTTCTTGACGCGCTCGGCCTCGTCGGGCGGGATGCGCAAAAGTTGGCTGATGTCTTGGGTGATGTGGTCACCACCCAAGGGGATGACCGAGGAGTCCGCCAAGGTGCCGCGCCGAAAGACGCCCACGTCGGTGGTGCCGCCGCCAATGTCGATCAAGACGGTGGTGAGTTCCTTTTCGCTGTCGTCCAAAACGGCTAAACCCGAAGCGAGCGATTGGACGACGATGCCCTCGACTCTGACGCCCGCGTCCTTGGCGCAGCGCGAGAGGTTTTGCAGCGGACCTTGTGCGCCCGCGACGATGTGAACGTCGACCTCGAGCCGCACTCCGCTCATCCCTACCGGGTCTTTGATGCCGTCCTGACCGTCCACGACGTATTCTTGCGGAATGACGTGGACGACGTCCATATTGGCTTCTAAAGGGACGGCTTTAGCGTTCTCGATCGTGCGCTCGACGTCCGCACCTGAAATCTCCTGACCGCGCCGGATCGCCGCCATGCCGTGGCTCGTAAAGGCTTTGAGGTGACTGCCCGCCACGCCTATCCACGCTTCCTCGACCTCGACGCCCGCGACGCGCTCCGCCGCCGCGATGGACTGGCGCACCGAGGCGATGGTGCGCTCTAAATTCACGACGACGCCTTTGCGTAGACCATCCGAGGGAACGGTTCCCTCGCCGATAATGTCCAAAACCCCATCCGAGGCGACTTCACCAATTACAGTGCAGATTTTTGTCGTGCCGATATCTAAACCGACGACTATACGTTCGTCCATCATTGTACGCTCACTCCCCAGGGGTAGACGGCTATTTGCTTCTCGCTCTGACCCGCGAAACCCGACCAGTGCGTCTGTAAAAGCTCTACGCTTGGGGTGTACACCGACGATTTGGGGGACGATTCGGAGAAGCGAATGTCGAAACCGCTCGGCGAGTAGCTTAACACCTCGGGCTCGTAAGGTGCGACGAGCTTAAGGAGCGCGAGCGCCTCGTCGGTGCGGTCTGGACCCCAACCGCGCAGTGTCACTAGTTCCTCCCTTTCAGTTGAACCATTAGGGAGCACTGTACCATCTACCGCGTAGACCGTTTCGCCAAAGCGGGCGAACGGCTCGCGTTCCCACACGGCGACGGAGAGCGTGCCCGGCCAGTGACGGATGATGCGGGCGCGGCGTATCCAGGGGTCTTGGACGAGCGCGCCGCTGCGCCACTTCGTGACCCAGAGAAGCGGGTCCCCGCGCTCTAGGTTGGCGAGAGCTAAAATCTCTTCGTCGCTGTAGTGCGACGCGCCCAAGACTTCTATGCGCGTCACCTGCGGGTAGAAGCGCGTCGTAACGAGGAGCGCAAAAAGCGCAACCAAAAGCGCTAGCATGAGGGGGCGGCGCACGCTGCCTCCTGTTCGTTGCCCTTCATGTCGAAGCCCCAAAGTTGCCATTCGGACTCTAAGGGGACGTTGACGCTGTCTTTAATCTGCTCTAAAAGTTCCATCACGTCACATGCGCTCGCTCCTCCCAAGTTGACGATAAAGTTGCCGTGTTCAGAGGAGACTTGGGCGTTGCCGACGCGCAGACCTTTAAGCCCGTGCACGTCGATGAGTCTGCCCGCGCTGTCTCCGGGGGGGTTTTTGAACGCGCAGCCCGCTGACTTGATCTTGGGCTGACCTTTGCGGGCGGCGTCGACTTGCGCAACTTTTGCGGCGACGCGCTCGGGCGTAGAAGGCGTGAGGCGGAGCCTCGCTCTCGTGATGACGGCTCCCTCGGGTAGTTGACTATGGCGGTACTCGAGCCCTAACGCATCGACATTCAAAAGATGAAGTCCTCCGTCCACAAACACCTCGACCTCTTGGAGCACGTCGGACATCTCGCCGAAGCGTGTGCCCGCGTTCATGGTGATCGCGCCGCCTAAAACAGCGGGAATACCGAGAAGCGGTTCCAGACCAGAAAGCCCAGCTTCGGTGGCGCGGCGCACCAGACCGGGCAGTGGCGTCGCCGCGCCCAACCAGAGGTCACGCGCTCCGTCAAAGTCACGAATCGTATTGTACGCACGCCCCAACTTGATAACGCGCTCCGGCACGCCCGCGTCGCTGATGAGCACGTTCGAGCCTGCGCCTAAGACGCGGTAGGCTTCGGTGGTAGCTTGACGTAATCCCTTCTCGTCTCCGACTTCCCACAGCTCCGCTTCGCCGCCAACACCCAAGGTGGTCAGCGGACCTAAGCGCATGCGCTTTACAAGTGGACTAAGCGGAGTCATCGTCACCGCCTCGAGCCCTGACAATCCCTTCAGCGACGCGCCACACGTCGCCCGCGCCGAGGGTGATCACTAAGTCACGCTCTTCTAACGTTTCAGCCAAATAGCGCTCCGCTGAGGCGGCGCTGTGGTAGCTCGCTTTTTTGCCCCCTTCGCGGAGCCGGTCCACGATAAGCTCGGGCGAGATGCCGGGGATGGCCTTTTCGCCAGCGGCGTAGACATCCAACACGATGATTTCGTCGGCGAGGCTCGCGGCGTCGGCCAGCGCGGGCCAGTGCCTCGCGGTGCGCACCCAACGGTGAGGTTGCAAAACTGCGCGGACGCGCCGCCCGGTGTGCTTAGCAGCCGTGAGCGTGACGCTGACCTCCGTCGGATGGTGCGCGTAATCGTCGATAACGAGTGCGCCTTGGGCGCTCCCGCGCCTCTGCCAGCGCCGCCCGATGCCCGTGAATTTGCTGAGGTGCTGGGCGGCGGTTTCTAGCTCGAGCCCCGCTAAATGCGCCGCCGCGAGCGCCGCCGCCGCGTTTTGCACGTTGTATTCGCCGGGCACGTGCACGTGGACCTCTACGCAGCCGTCAGGGGTGTGCAACTTAAAGCTGCTCCCCATCGCCCGCAGCGCCGTCACTTCTGCGCGGTACGTCGCGTGCTCGCTGAGCCCGTACGTGAAAGCTTTGTCGCTTGCCAAGAGCGGCGCTAAGCCCGCCCAATCCGCGCAGTACAGGACGAAGTTAGCGCGTTCGGCGAAGCGCTGCGTCGCGCGCTCTAAATCGTCCAAGCTCTCGTGATAGTTGCGCCGCTCGGCGAAGCTGCCTGCGATGTGGTCATCTTCTAAGTTGGTGATGACCGCGATGTCGGAAGGGAGGTACGCGAAGCCGGGGTCCGACTCGTCCACCTCGGCGATGAGGCGCTCGCCCTGCCCGTAGCGGACGTTGCCGCCCACGATGTCCAACTGCCCGCCCACCAATACTGAGGGGTCCGTACCCGCTTCCAAAAAGAGCGTAGCGATCATGCCCGTCGTCGTGCTCTTGCCGTGCGTGCCTGTCACCGTGACGCTCTTATGTTCGGCTAAAAGTTCCGCCAAGAGTTCGATGCGCCGCAGGGTGCGCTTGCCCTGCGCTTTCGCCGCGCCGATTTCGGGGTGCGTCGCGGGCACAGCCATGGTGCTGATGAGGGCGTCGATGTGTTCAACGTGGGCGGGGTTGTGCTCTAAGTCCACCGCTACCCCCTCATCTTGAAGGGATTCTATCTCCTCGCTGAGTCCGATATCGCACCCCGAGACCCTGTATCCGTCAGCCGCGTACCACCTGGCTAAGCCACTCATGCCAACTCCGCCGATGCCCATAAAATGTAAGTGAGACTTCATCGTTGCTCCCGAACACGCTTTGCACCCCGCTGAGAGGCGTGCGCCGCGTGAAAATCTTTGTCTGGTGACCGAGTGTTCGTTGAGGCGTTCACGGATTCGTCGATAAGCCGCGCGAGCCGCGCCGCCGCACCTTCGGGCGAACGCTGCCGCGCCGCCTTCGCCGCAGCTCGGCGCGGCGCAGGAACTAGGAGAGCCTGCCACGCCGCCGCGAGCTGCCCTGCGTCACGCTCTTCCACGACTCGCCCTGCGCCAGCGGCTGCTACCGCCCTCGCGTTATGCAGTTGATGGTTTTCGGCCGAAGAGGCGAGCGGGACCATCACGAGAGGTACCCCGTGAAAGGCCGCCTCCGCAAGCGTGCCGTTGCCCGCTCTGGTGATCGCTAAATCCGCCGCAGACCAGGCTACCACGGCGTCTACAAAGCTGTCCACGCGGTAGTTAGGTACCCCTTCGGCTAGGGCCTTGACCCCTTTCAGATGCCGCTCGCCGCTGCTGTGTAAGACGCTGAGAGAGTGTCCTTGTAAGGACCGAGAGAGGCCCGCGAACGCTTTCGGCGCGTGTTCGTTGAGAAAGGCAGACCCCTGACTTCCGCCCATCACCAGCGTGAGCACGTCCGTTTCTGCGAAGCCGAGCTGACGCCGCGCGCCGCGTTTATCGACGCGCGCCTCCCGCACGGGTACGCCAACCTGAACGAGTTTGCTCCGGTGAAGGGGTAAATGTGCCGCGACCTCTTCGTTGGCGGTAGCGACAAAGGCGGCGCGGTGAGCAAACCAGCGCGTGACCTTGCCGGGAAGCGCGTTTTGCTCGTGCAGCGCAACCGGGACGCGCAGCGCTGTGGCGGCTGCCAACCCCGGAAAACTCGCGAAGCCGCCGAAGCCGACGACGATGAGCGGTTTGAGTTCGCGCACGACTTTGACCGCGTCCCATAGCCCCAGCCCCGCCTGAACCGCCTGACGCGGGTCCGGGCTGCCCCGGTGCCACTTGCCTGCCCGGACGCCGTGAAAGTCGAAGCCTGTTTCCGGCACGAGCCGCGCCTCCATGCCGCCGCGCTGTCCGATGAAGGCAACTTCGTAGCCGCGCGCCGCGAGTTCCTCTGCGGTGGCGAGCGCCGGGTAGATGTGCCCACCCGTGCCGCCTGTCGCGAGGAGAACGCGAGTCACGCGGTTTTCTCCTTAGCGTTTTGTGCTGCCAGTTCAGGATTCTGAGAAATGCGGTAGGCGCTGTGAATGAACCCCATCGCAATCGCCACCGAGAAGAGACTGTTTTGCCCGTAAGAAACAAACGGCAAGGGAATCCCTGTTACGGGCACGAGACCTGAAGCGACAAGTAAATTCAGCGCCGCTTGACCGCAGATGTAGGCCGTCGCCCCCGCCGCTAAGAGCGAGCCGGGTCCGGCGAGGCTCGAGGCGATGCTCAGCCCCCGCCACGCAATAAAGATGTAGAGCGCGAAGAGCGTCGCTACACCTAAAAGCCCGAGCGCGTGCGCCACCGAAATCGCGATCATGTCCGTGTCCGCCTCCGGTACGCGGATGATCTCGCCCGGTCCGACGCCGAAAAGCCCGGCGCGAACGAGGGTGCGTTGCGCCTGCACCGCCTGATAGCTTTCGGTCTGCGCCTGTTCTTGCGCTCCCCAGAGGTCTTCAAAGCCCCTGATGCGGTCACCGATATAGGTATATTCGCTGAGATACGGTCCTGCGATAAGGACGGCGACAATAGCCGCCGCTGTCGTAATACTCAGCAGCCGCACGACAGTCGTGCCCGCCGCTAACATGATGGCGAACGCCAAGAGAAAGATAAAGCCCGCCGTGCTCACGTCCGGCTCCGCCACGATGAGCCCCGCCGCCAAACCGATGACGAACATGGGCCGCCAAATCTGCCAGTCACCCAGGTGGTTGTAAAAAAAAGCCGTCAGGTAGGCGATGACGGTCACCTTCATCAGCTCGGAAGGTTGCAGTGTGAACACGCCCAAGTCGAGCCAGCGCTTTGCGTCGCTGCCTTCGGGCGAGATGCCGACGATGAGGACCGCCGCCAAGAGAACGAGCACGCCCACGTAGGCGTAAGGGCTGAGGCGCACCACGCGCTGCGGCGAGACGCGCGAGGCTAAAAAGGTGAGGGCGAGCCCTGCGAGCACGCGCAAGAGGTGGGCGGGCCACAGCTCGGGCGCGCTCGTGGCGACGCCCAGCACGCCCAACGTGCCCAAGATGAGCTGCGTAAAGACTAAGAGCGGGTCCACGAGACCTCCCCTCGTTCTTCCTGTGGCGTGGTTTGGAATTCCAACGAGTTTTCCAAAGCGTGAACCGCGTCCCTAAAGGCTCGAGCCCTCTCCTTGTAATCCTTAAATTGATCAAACGACGCGGCGAGAGGCGCGAGTAAAACCGTACCGCCTTGCGGGAAATCCTGTAAAAACTTTGCGGCTTGCTGCGCCGCTTGGTGCATGGCTGCCTGACCATCCTCAACCTCAACCACAACCGTCTGCGTCCAGGGCGAAACAGCCTCAGCGAACCGCTCACCCGATACGCCGATGCCGATAAAAAGTGCCACCTTAGCTCGGATAAGCGGTTCTAAAGCGGTGAAGTCCGCGCCCTTATCCTGTCCACCTGCGAGCCACACGATAGGCGCAGGTGTGGCTTCCAGCGCAGCCCGAACCGAGAGCGAGCGTGTCGCAATCGAATCCTCGATGAAGCGAACCTTACCTATGGTCTTAACCAAGCTGTAGGGTCCGGGGACGCCCGTGAACTCGGCTAAACCCCTTCGAATCTCCTCTCGTGACAAGCCCTTCGCCTGGCAGATGAGGGTCACGGCGAGCGCGTTGGCGCGATGGTGCGCGCCTTGAATCTGTAAATCACTGAGCGGCATAAGCGGGTCTCCGTCTAAAAAGATAGAATCGTCGTTCAGATAAGCGTTCGCAGGTTGGGTTGTGCTAAAGAAGCGAACCTCAGCGTTCTTCTGCTGCGCCTCGGTTGCCCAGTCGCGCAAGGTTGCGTCGTCGGCGTTGTAGATAAAGGTACAGCTTTCGTCCACGTTACGAATAAGATTGCGCTTAGCTGCGTGATAGGCTGCCACGCTGCCGTGGCGGTCTAAGTGGTCTATATCTAGATTGAGGGCGGCAGCGATAAGAGGTTTAAGGGTGGGCGTGCGCTCGAGCATAAACGACGACATCTCCACGACGAGCGTCTTGCCTGCCCCCGCTACCTCTGCGAGCGCCGGGTCGATGTTGCCCCCGGCGGGCGCGTCCAGCCCCGCTGAGCGCAGCACGTCGCTCGTCCAGCGCGTGACGGTGCCTTTACCCGCCGTACCCGTGATGCCGATGATTTCTGCGTCTACCGTTCTATACACCCACTCGACTTCGCCGATGGTGTCAACGCCGCGGTCCCTCAACGCCTCTAAGTCGGGATGGTCATAGGGGACGCCCGGAGCCGCGATACAGACATCTATGTTCGCGTGCTCAAGAGGTGTGTTCGCCCGTTCGCAGCCGAGCGCGTCCAATTCGGGCGAGGCCTCAACGTTTTCATCGAAGTAGACGACCTCATGACCTTGCGAGCGCAAGAGCTTACCTACAGCGACGCCGCTGCGCCCTAAACCGTACACAAGCGCTCTCATGAAAGACCTCTTTGCGCGCTCCACGCCACCGCCACGCACACCGCCGTCACGAGCCAAAAGCGCGTGACCACTTGCGTCTCCGACCACCCGGAGAGTTCGAAGTGATGGTGCAGCGGGCTCATCTTGAAAAACCTCTTGCCGCCCGTCGCCCGAAAGTACGTCACTTGGATGATAACGGATAAGACCTCTAGCACAGGGATGAGGGCGATGAGCGGCAGCCACCACACCCAACCGGACAAGATGGCGACGCCCGCCACCGCCGCGCCGAGCCCCTCCGAGCCGACGCCGCCCATGAAAACTCGCGCAGGCGAGCCGTTATACCAGAGAAACCCTAAAAGTGAACCGATCAAAGCCGCGATAAAGCTGACCCCGCTAAACGGCAGCAAGATAAGCGCCGTCATGCCGCCCGCGAGCCCGTCCAGCCCGTCGCTGAAGTTCACGGCGTTGATGGTGCCCATGATAATAAAGGTGAAGGCCAAGAGGTCAAACACTTGAATATCGAAGAGCGTGTAGCCGCCCCGCACGGCGTAGAGAGAAAAGGCGAAGGCGAGCGCGCCCTGGACGAGCAAGCGGTAACGCGCCAAGAGCCCCGTTGTGTCGTCCTCACCACCCTGTTCATGGATGAGGGCGCGGCGTTTGCGGCGGAGCGCCAAGAGGTCATCGTAGAGCCCCAAGAGGGCGGCGGCGAAGGTCAGCATGACGACGGCGAGCCCGTCGAAGCTCGGCTCACCGGCGAGGAGCCACGTGAAGAGCGCGGCGAGCAGAAAGGCTGCGCCGCCCATCGTCGGCGTGCCCTCCTTTTTGAGGTGGCTTGGGGGTCCGTCGCGCCGTATCCCTTTGCCCCAGCCGTAGCGCCCCGCAAGCTGAATAAAGACGCCCACGAGCAAGAGCGATGAGAGGGCGGACCAGAGAACGATCACGGCGCGCTCACCTCTTGTTGGGAGATTTTAGCGTTCGCTTCGAGTAGCGCCTGGACGAGCCGCTCGAGCCGCGTTCCCCTCGAGCCCTTGACGAGCACCGTTCCGTGAGTGGGGAGCGCATCTATAACGTCTAAGAGGTCCTCCGAAGCGAGGTGAACTGCGCGCGGATTTTCTGCCGCAACGAACCGCGCTTCGTCGCCCACGGCAAAGAGGTAGTCCAAATCCAACGTCTGCTTACCTAGGTCACGGTGACGCACTTCTGACACCACGCCGAGTTCTAACATGTCGCCCAAAACAGCGGTGTGAGGTTTCGGGAATTGGCGCAGAACGCCCAGAGCCACCGCCGCCGACGCGGGGTTGCTGTTATACGAGTCATCGATAAGGGTGAGGTTGCCGGTCCGTTTGACCTCTAAGCGTCCGGGCTCGAGCCTCACCTCGCTCAACCTCTTAGCGACTTCGTCCAAACCGAGCCCGAAATGCCGCGCCACGCCCACCGCTGCCACCGCGTTTCGCGCCATCGCGTCGCCCAAGTAGGGAAGCGTAAACGTGACGCCGCCGACTTGCAGCCGTTGACCTATTGGCGATACATCGGTCACAACACCTGAAAAGTCTGCCTCTGCGCCGAGCCCGTAGACGGTGCTTTTCTCACGCTGATCCTCGTTCGTAAAGGGTGCAGCTTGCTCGCTGACGAAGGCGTGTTCGGCCGCGTCCACGAGCTTGAGCTTTTCTCTCGCGACGGTCTCGACGTTGCCCAGGGCGCTCAGGTGGCTCTCCGCAATCAGGGTGAGAACGGCGTGGGTGGGTTTAGCCAACGCGACGAGCTGGTCCATCTCGCCGACGAAGTCGATGCCTAGCTCGAGGACCAACCTCTCGTTTTCCGACGTTTTTCTCTGCAACCAAGCGCCTATGAGGACCTGCGCCAGCGCGAGCGGCGTGTTGAAGTTGCCCGGACTCGCCGCCGCGCCCAGCGCCGCTGCGAGCATCGCTTTGGTGCTCGTTTTACCTGCTGAACCGGTCACGCCAACGACAGGACCTCTGAGTTGGCCTCTCGCATGTTTGCCCAAGTCGAGAAGAACTTGCGCTGGGTTCTCAACCCGAAGCCCGCGCGGATGCGGCCTGTCCGAAACGATGAAAGCTGCGCCTGCAGCTAACGCTTGGTCCGCGTACGCGAGTCCGTGTCCCGCCGCTCCGGGGAGCGCGAAAAAGGCGTCGCCGGGATGAACACGCGCCGAGTGAAAGCTCACGCCGCTCGCGTCTTGTAGGGACCTAGACTCGAGCGACACGCCCGCCGTAGCAGCGACAAATTGAGGTGACAATGGCGTCACAGCGCAGCGTTCCCCCGCTCGTCTTTCGTATGCTGCGTCACCATCTGGCTCATAGAGGACACTATACCTCTATTGCCCCGCGACCTGACCGGGTTTGGGCGGGAGCCCCCAGAGGGCGACGGTCTCGCTGCCGATCGCCCGAAAGACGGGCGCGGCGACGTAGGTGCTCAAGCTTTCTTCCTTGGGTTTTTGCAGGTACACCACCGCCGTGACGCGGGGAGCGTCCGCCGGAAACATCCCTGCAAAGAGGAGCGTGCCCGCTTTGATATATTCGCCCTTTTCGTTGTCAAAGACGTCCGCCGTCCCCGACTTGCCCGCAACTTTGACGCCGGGAATCTTGGCGACGCTGAGCCCGCTATTCTCCACCGTGTAGACGAGCATGTCCTTGACACTTTGCGCTGTACTCGAGGAGAGCACCCGCACCGCGCCTGTGCGGACGGGTTCGCCTCTGACCTCTTCGAAGGTGACCTCATCTTCTAGAAGTTGCGGCGGCACGTAAACCCCGTCGTTCGCGAAGATGCTGTAGGCGGCGGCGAGTTGGAGCGCCGTCGTCGAGACGCTCTGCCCGATGGTCGCGGAGGCGTGGTCTTGGGGCACCCAGTTCTGCCAGGGATTGATACGTCCGTCGCGGGTATATGCGGCGTTCAAGCCGACGTCGCGCCCAAAGCCGAAATGATACATCCAGGAGGACAGTTCTTCGGACGAGAAGCGCTCGCCCAGCTTGATCATGCCGACGTTACTTGAGACTCGTAAGATGTCGGGGATGCTCAAGACCGGGTCGTGCGAAGATACGTCGCGGAAGTCCTGGGTGCCGACGCGCATGTAAGGCCCGACCTCCAGCGTTTCGTCTGGCGAGAGCCGCCCCGCTTCCATGAGCGCAGCCACCACAAAAGGCTTCATAGTGGAGCCGGGCTCGACTTGCTGCAAAAATGCGCGGTTGCTGATGATGCTGCGCTCTTCAACCTGTCCTTGTCTCTTGGGGTCGAATTCGGGGTAGGAGGCGGCAGCTAAGACGCGCCCCGTGTTCGCCTCGAGCATCACCACCGCGCCGTTCTCCGCCTCAAAGGTCTGCGCAGCTTTGCGCAGCTCGGCTTGGGCGATGGCTTGGAGGCTCGGGTCTAGGGTCAGCGTCACGTCTTCGCCCTCTTGCAAGCGCCTATCTAGGGCGTACTCGAGCCCCTCTAGACCGAACCTCCCGTCGGGCTGCACCGCGCCGCTAAAACCAACCACATGCGCGGCGAGCCGCCCCTCCGGGTAGCGGCGGTGCTCGACAGCACCTTCGGCGAGGATAGTACCGTCTCTCGTTTGGATGAGCCCGCGCCTCGGCTCCTCAGTGAGCGCGGCGGGCAGGTCAGGCGCTTTGGCTTGCAAGCGGACGAAGCCGCCGAGCGCCGCTAGGAGGGGCAGCGCGAGGAGGACGAGAAAGAGCGCCCGCTTGTGGAGGCGGAGCTGCGGCGCAGGTTCACTCTCAGGCGTCTTGTAAGCGGCGACTTTTTTCTTGTGTGTGTTTTTAGGCCCGCGCTTCACTGACTTGCTCTTCGCTGAGAGCCGCGCCCTCGTATCTCTTACCGCCATATCGTACGGACCTCCAGGCCTACTTCGGGAGTTTCGGGTTCAGGGCCGGAGGTGGGCGCGATCTCGGTGGCTTCCGTTCCCTCGGGGGACGAAATCATGCCGTGCGAGAGCGCCCAGCGGCGCACCGCGAGAGGACCTTTGACCTGCGCGGCTTCGCTGCGCAAATCGCTCAACTCGTACTGGAGCGCGCGTTTGGTCTCCAAGAGGGAGAAGTGGTAGCGGTGGCGGCCCTGGTTGCGCGCGCCTAACGCGGCGAGCGCGAGGATGAGCGCGAGGTAGAGCGTGAGTAGGCTTTGGCTCCGTCTGGTCATAACGCCTCCGAAGGGGCAGGGGAGAGGATTTTATCAATTGAGTCGTTTGAGTCTTCAGTCGAATCTTGGTTGCGAACAGCGACGCGGAGCTTGGCGCTGCGAGCCCGGGGATTAACCTCTATCTCCTCGTCGCTCGCCGTCAATGGACGCTTGGTCAGCGGTGTAAGCACGCCGCTCCCCCTGCCGAAGTGCTTGACGATGCGGTCTTCTAAAGAATGATAGGAGAGCACCACCAGCCGCCCACCTACGCGAAGCGTCCGCTCGGCGGCTTGAAGGGCGTCCTCCAACGCGCCGAGTTCGTCGTTGACAAAGATGCGTAGCGCTTGAAAGGTGCGCCGCGCCGGATGGTCGCGTCTGTAACCGCCGGGGTACGCGCGCTGAATAACGTCAGCTAACGCCTCCGTCGTCTCAATCGGAGAGGTCGCCCGCTCCTCGACGATGCGCCTGGCGATGCGGCGGCTGTGACGCTCCTCGCCGTATTTGAAGATGATGGCGGCTAACTCGTCTTGCGTGTAGGTGTTGACCACGTCCGCTGCCGACTCGCTCTCGCTGTTGTCTCCAGCGTCCATCCTCATGTCGAGCGGTCCAGCCTGCCGAAAGGCGAAGCCGCGCTCCGCCTCATCGAGTTGCATGGACGACACGCCTAAGTCAAGCAGGATACCGGCAGCCGGAAAGAGGTCGGCCTCTTTTGCGTGTTCGTCTAAGTGGCGAAAGTTTCCCTGTGCGAAGGTAAAAATTTGTCCCTCGGGGATGTCGAGTTTGTCTGCGAAGGCCAGGGCTTTCTCATCGCGGTCGATGCCCAAAACCGAGCCGCCCGCGTCTAAGATCGCCTGGCTGTGCCCGCCCGCACCGAAGGTTCCGTCGATATAGACGTGGCCCTGGCGAATATCTAAACCCTCTAAACATTCGCGTAACATGACAGGGATATGGGGCTGCTCGGGACGACTCATCCGACGAGTTCCAGCAGCGCTTCCGGGGCGTCGGGTTGGTGCTGCACGGCGCTGATGTTCTCTTCCCACTTCGCTTCGTCCCAAATCTCTAAGCGGTTCGGGAAGCCCGCGATGCGGACGTTGTTCTCCAAGGAGGCGAAAGCGCGGAGCGTGGCGGGAATCGTGATGCGACCCGCCGAGTCGATTTTGGCTTTGGACGCGCCCGAATAGAAAAAGCGCACGAAGCCCCGAGATTTCGCGTCGGTGATGGAGAGGTTGCTCAGCTCGCTCTCGATCGCGTTCCATTTGGTGAGCGGGAAGACGTACAAACAACCTTCCATGCCTCTTGTTACGATCATGCCGTCGGTAACGAAGTCGCGAAAGGAAGGTGGGACGATGACCCGACCTTTGTCGTCTACCGAGTATTGAAATTCGCCAAACGGCATCTTCCACGACGCTCCCACCTAAGTGAAAAGCCCAAGTTCAGCGTCTGACCAGCAAAGGGGCGTGACGCAGGGACTTAACCTATGGGATGAAGTGTATCACACTTTTCCACAGATTCCCACAAGTCCCCACCTTTGACCCACTCTCACCGTCGTTTTCTGATTTTTCTCCCACTTGTGCTCCATTTGGGAGCTTCGGGTAGCACGAGTGGGAAGGGGGTGGCGAGTCCTAGAAAGGTAGCTTTTTACAGTCTAGCACGCACTTTCTCGGAGTGTAGTCAGCTCGAGGTTGGCGTCTCCCCACGTACTCCCCCCTCACCACCCACTTCGCCTCCTACAGCGCCCCCACTTAGCGCCGAGTTTGGAGAAACGGCGAATGTAAAAAATCCTACATGCGTGGGCTTGTCCAACCAGCTCCAAAAAGAAAGGCGGACGCAGAGGTTGCGTTCGCCAAAAAATAATGCGGGAGAGGTGGTAAGCCGGGTCCTGTTCGTCCCCAGAGGTATCATCTATGGAGCAACGCTCCAAGTGATACCTCCGGGAGCTACCTAGTCATCTATCTGGGACGCTTGTCGCCAAGCGCCTCGAGCGGTCAACCCGGAGATACTAACGAGCCGGGCAAGCTCTTTCTCCCTATCGGACCTTGCACCGGGTGGGGTTTACCTAGCTGCCCTTGTTACCAAAGGCACTGGTGCGCTCTTACCGCACCGTTTCAACGTTACCAGGGGGTATCATCCCACCACTATCAACGCGCTCAGTAGTCGCTTTAACAACTTAGCGCGTCCGAGCGACGATGATACCGCCCTGGCAGCTTGCTTTCTGCTGCACTTGCCGTCGCCTTACACGCCCAGGCGTTACCTGGCACCCTGCCCTGCGGAGCCCGGACTTTCCTCAGCCAAGCCAGTTGCCCAGCTAAGCCGCGACCAGGTTCCTCTCACCGCAAGAGGTGATTGTAGCATGTGGGGCTGGGACGAAGTAAGGAGCATGAAACAACAAGTAGCAGGTATCATCTGGTTTGAGTGCGCGGAGCGATGCGAAGCAACACTCTCACTATGAAAGCGGTGTTTCCTGCGGAAAACTGCGTAACTAGCACGCACATTCGGAGATGAAATCCCGCAACGGCAGGGCGGCCTGCCCGTAACGCTAGTCCTTGCGGACAGAGATCTGCGCTCATCCGTCTCAGTATGTCTTGGAACTGCTAAAGGATGAAAAAGAGCCCCAACACGATTGCTCGGAGAAGAGAAGGCTCGCTAGTGTTTACGCCGAGCTTTACTGCTCGCGGAAGTCCGTTACTACAATTATACTAAGTTCATTCGCCGTCGATGATCTGCTGCCTGACAGCCTCTAACTCAGTCACTAAGCTCTCGGGGATGAGCGCGCTGTTGTACTCGTCCACCGCGTAACCCACGCCGTCCTCGGCTAAGCCCAAGGTCTGCATACCGCCTTCGAACTCGCCGTTGGCGACGTCCATCGCGGCGTTATAGGCAGCCGTGTCCACGCGCTTGAGCATACTGGTCAAGCCGTGGTTCAAGGTGGCGGGATTGCCATCCGTGTCGCCGCGCGGGTTTTGGTTCGAGTCCACGCCGATGAAAAAGAGCGGGTTTTGCCCCTCGCAGTTGCTGGCGTAGGCGTCGCTCACGTCAACGCTCTCGATCTGCGCCGCGAGCGGCGACTCGCGGTCTCCGCCTTCGAAGCACATGGTCTGGTTCACGAAGTCGATGACGCCGTTGCCCGACGCGCCCGCCGCCGCGTAGATGATGTCCGCGCCCTGCGCCTGCTGGGTGGTGGCGAGTTCTTTGGCGCGGGCGGGGTCGTTCCAGGCGGCTGGTGTGACGCCCACGTAGTTCGAAATCACTTCGCATTCGGGGCACGCTGCCTTGACGCCCTCTTCGTAGCCCAAGTCAAACGCGCGAATGAGCGGAATGTCCATCCCGCCGACGAAGCCCACCGTGCCCGTCTGGGTCAAGGAGCCCGCGATGTAGCCTACCAAGTAGCTGCCCTCATGCTCCTTGAAGAGCACGCTTCGCACGTTGGGGTTCTCCGCTACAGCGTCGATCAAGACGAAGTTCGTCTCGGGAAACTCTTGCGAAGTTGCGGCGATGGCGTCAGCTTGTAAAAAGCCCGGCGCGAGGATGAGTTCCGCGCCCTGGCTGGCGATCTGGCGCTGACCTTGCGCGGCGGTGTCGGGGGTGCCTTCAAACTCCAAGATGTCGATGAGAAGACCCTCGTTTTGCAAGTCGGCGACGGCTCCAGAAAGACCGTTCCAGGTGCCCTCGTTGAAGGAGCCGTCGAACTTGCCGCCCGCGTCGAAGGTGATACCGAAGACGTAGTCCTGTGCGGCGGCTAGCGGCAGAGCGAGAAGAAGAGAAGCGAAGATGAGTTTGCGCATGAATCCTCCTGGGTGTATTGAGCGATGTGAGGTATTTAATACCTGTGAGCGAGTATACCATCTCGAGTTTGCGAGACCCCCTTTCATGAACGCGCCTGAAGGAACGGTGAAGCTAGCCCGAGTGTTTCTCAAATCTTGAGACCCAAATGCCAACCCTGTTGAGCCGCTCCGCACCCCTATGACTTTTCTCTCTTTTTCGCAAAAAGTCATAGCTCGCTCGTGAAAAACTACGGTGTTTTAGTCCTGTTCCGTAGACCGCAAAACGCGCTTCACGCCCTTCTGCACGCTGTTTTGAGAGGTTGGCTAGAGAAGTGAGCAGGTCCCCGAGCGCTATACCCGCGAACTTTCTGAACACCGAGTAAAGATGAAAAATTTGACCTCTTGAGAAGAGCCTCTCGCCTACGATACATACGTCACTGACAGTTCTTGGAGTTGCCCTCGCGCTGTCGGAAGAACTTTTGACGTTGTGCCTATGCTGTCTAATCATAAGGAGAACTATGCTCAATTTTTTAAGTGCCCTCTCGCCCGCTCAGTACACCTTCGTGGTGGTTGCTTTTATCGCAACGGTGCTGCTCATGGTCTCGCTCGCCGCCTTTTTCGTGGTGTCGCGGCGCAAGATCGACGAAGCGTACCGCCCTGCGCTCTGGATGGTGGCGACGATCGTCGGGCTGTCGGCGCTACACTACCTCTTCCTCTTCACGCAGTGGCGCGGCGTCTACGCGCTGCAAGAGGGGCTCTACGTTCCAACTGAGGACACCCTACCTTTCGCGCTCTACCGCTACGTCTACTGGCTCCCCACCGTGCCGCTTCTGCTCATCTCGCTCGTCAACGTGCTCGACTTTCCTCGCGGCAAGGCGCTCTCGCTAGGCGTCCGCTTGAGCGTCGCGACGGTGGCTATGATCGCTCTCGGCTACCCCGGCGAAATCTCTACCGACACGCAGACGCGCGTGATTTGGGGCACCGCCAGCACGGTTCCTTTCCTCTATATCCTCTGGGTGCTTTACGGCGTGCTCAACGACGCCCTCGCCGAGCTTAGCGAACACGCGAGCCGCCTCGTCACCAACTCGGTGCTCTTGCTCTTGGGCTCGTGGGGCTTCTTCCCGGTCATCTACATGGTGCCCTTCTTAGGGCTGGGGGGCTCCTCCACCGAAGTCGGCGTGCAGTTTGGCTACATGCTCGCGGACTGGCTCGCCAAAGCGGGCTTTAGCTTCCTCGTCTACTCGGTTGCCCGCGAGCAAACCCTCGCTGAAGCGTACGAGTACGAGGAGTATGAAGATGAGTACGACGAGGACGCTGTCGCGTTTAACTAGATCAGTTAGTGTTTCAAACTGTCCATGATGTGTTTCGCCTCCCTATGTAAGGAGCAAGAAGTAAGAAGCAGGGAGTGAGGAGTGAGAAGGCTGTGGAGCACGTGGGTTTACCACGCCCGGTAGCGTGATCTTTCGAGGGACAAGTGTCAACACAACTTGATCCGCAACCTCTTCAAGTAGGATACATCGGCAAGACCTCATTGGAATGATGTGGAGGCGGGTTTGGAACCCGTCTCCACATTTTGCGTTCTCTGTACCCACTGGTAGCGCTGTGTAGAAGGCGACTCATGAATTGTTCCTACGCGCAAACGCTCCCAGCAGCGCCGCGCTCGTTTCGATGCCCCTGTAGTAGTTGACCAGATCGAACTTCTCGTTGGGCGAGTGCATTCGGTCATTCTCCAAGCCAAAACCGACTAAAACGACCTCTGCGCCCAAGAGCTGCTGAAAGGTGCTGACCACGGGGATGGTGCCGCCCGTGCGGGCGTAGACGGGCTCTCGGCTGTAGACCTCTTGGAGGGCTCGGCTCGCAGCTTGCACGGCGGGCGAGTCCAAGGGCGTGAGTGCGGGGTAGCCGCCGTGCAAATCGGTCACGTCCACCGTGACGCCTTCGGGTGTAACTTTCTGCAGATAGTCGCTCAGCTTCCTCGTGATGTCGGCGGGGTCTTGGTTAGGCACCAGGCGGCACGATATCTTTGCCATCGCCGTGTTTGCAATGACCGTCTTGGCCCCTTCGCCCTGGAAGCCGCCCGCGATTCCGTTGACGTCTAAAGTCGGGCGAGCCCAAAGCCGCTCTAAGAGGCTATAGCCCGCCTCCCCCGGCGTCGCGCTGACGCCGATCTCGTGGGCGAACCCCTCCTCGTCGAAGGGGACCTTCGCGAACGCCTCGCGCTCGCTATCTGTGACGTCCAAAACGTCGTCGTAAAACCCCGGCACCGCCACGCGCCCCGCCTCGTCGTGGAGCTGCGCGATCATCTTGGCGAGCGCGTTGATCGGGTTCGGGACGCCGCCGCCGAACGCGCCGGAGTGTAGGTCCAGCGCCGCGCCGCGCACGTCGACTTGGATGTAGGCGAGCCCTTTGAGCCCGTAGGTGATGGTGGGCGTGTCCGGGGCGATCATCGAGCCGTCCGAGATAACGACGACGTCGGCGGCGAAGAGGTCTCGGTTGACCTTGAGCACCTCGTTTAGGCTCGGGCTGCCAATCTCCTCCTCGCCCTCGATCAAGAACTTCACGTTGACGTCTAAAACGCCCTCGGTCTCGAGCAGCGCCTCCACCCCTTTGACGTGTGCGTACACCTGACCCTTGTCGTCGGTTGCGCCCCGCGCGTAGATGACGCCCGCTTCGATTCTCGGCTCGAAGGGCGGTGAGTCCCACCCCTCTAGGGGCTCAGGCGGCTGCACGTCGTAGTGACCGTAGATGAGCACGGTAGGCGCGCGGTTGGAAACGTGGTACGAGCCGTAGACGACGGGGTGGCGCGGCGTCTCGATGAGGCGCGTCTCTAAGCCTGCTTGTTGCAGCTTCTCGAGCACGAAGGACGCGGCGCGGCGCACGTCCCCCCGGTAAGACGAGTCAGTGCTGACTGACGGGATGCGCAAGAAGTCGGCGAGTTCTTCGGTGAAGCGTTCTCGGTGTTCGTTCAGATAGTTCGTGAGGTAAGGGGTCATAGCGGGCAGTATAGCGCGGCGCGAAACGATGAAGGTTTTACGTCCGCAAAGGTTGGGCACACCCAGAGGCTCCGTGATACCGTAGCGTTATGGATTCGCCCAAGCCCTCGTCCCCTCCAGCCGCTCAGCCCAGCCCTGCGCCTAACCACGCGCCGGAAGATCAGCCAGGAGATCAGAAGGCGCACCAGGTCAAAGAGATGTTCGGCGCGATCGCGCGCCGCTACGACCTCTTGAACCGCCTCCTGAGCTTGGGCGTCGACCGCGCATGGCGCAAGCAGGCGGTCCAGGCTGCGCTGGAACGTGCGCCGGATGGGGGGCGCATTTTAGACGTGGCGACGGGTACGGCGGACCTCGCACTGGCGCTTAAAGAGGCTGCGCCCGGTGCGGAGGTTGTCGGGGTGGATTTCGTCCCGGCGATGCTCGAGCTAGGACGCGCCAAAGCTGCCAAGCGGGGGGTAGATATCAGGCTTGAGCAGGGCGACGGCTTGGCGCTGGACTTTCCAGACGGGAGCTTCGACGCCCTGACGGTTGCGTACGGACTGCGCAACTTCGCCGACTACGACAAGGGGCTGGCCGAATTTCACCGCGTGCTTAAACCGGGTGGACGTTTAGTCGTCCTGGAGTTCCCGCCGCCACCAGGGGGCGTGTTCGGTCAGCTCTTCCGCTTCTACTTCCTCAAAGTCGTGCCGATTTTGGGCGGGCTCTTATCCGGCAGGCGGAGCGCGTACACCTATCTGCCCGACTCGGTCTTGAAGTTTCCCAAACCCAGTGTGCTCGCCGCGATGATGGAGGCGGCAGGCTTCGCGGACGTGCGCTACACCTTACAGACTTTCGGGGTGTCAGCGCTACATGTAGGGGATAAACCAGAAGAGGGGGGAGCCTGACGTGCCCAGCGCTCTACGTCATTTACATCACATGCGAAGCGCTGAGAAGAGGGCGTCGGGCGAAATTTTGAACAGGCTTATCTATAAGGGCGTCAATAGGATGTCGGCTCAGCTTTTGGCTAAGAGAATTTTACTTTTACCGAGCTTGTATCACGCCAGTACAACCTCTGAACGTGCGCACTCGTTTACAGCTCTCGCAGGTGAGCGCATTGATGACCCGTTCCGAACCTCAGTGAGACGGCTCATACCCGCTATTTCTAGAGATTTATGTTGACGCGCACAGGCTTTGAGGTCAACACCGACACCGCCCTGATCGACCCCGACTGGGAAGATTTCGCCGAGGCGCACGAGCGCCGCTACGGGCTCGCTATCGCCTACATGAAGAGCGCGGTGAAAGGCGCTTCGTACAGCAACAAGGTGATGCGGCTCATCGTGAGTAAAAGAGGCTTTTACGCGCAGTCGCGCAACTTCCCGGCGGCGTTTTATGGCGACACGGGTGAGATGGCCTGCGAACTCGTGAGCGAAGAGGCGGCGCTCGCCGCCGTCTGGGAGGCCGTCGCGCTCTACCGCGCCTCGGAAGCGCAGTCGCTGACCTGCATCTACAGTGAGATCACTACCGACGTCTTCTTCGGCTACCGCGCCCAGGGTGAGCACTACGAACTCGGCGAGCTGCAGAACACGCTGCCCCTCCACCTGCGCGTGATGGTGGACGCCAGGGAGCCGAGCGACCTCTTGGAGCATCCCAAGGGCGTCTTCATCTATCAGCGCACCCGCACGGGCGAACACCTGCTTTTGCGCGCCCCTGGGCGGCGGCAGCCTTTCCCGCTCCTGGATGGGTTCGGCGAGTAGGGCTAGCGACAAAGCTGTGGCGAGTTCCTCTCGAGTGCACCCACCCGCCCCCCATCACTGCGCCTACCTCGCGCCAAAGAGCCGCGACCTCTTGCCCGCCCCTAGCCAACTACGAACCACTGTAGAAAAGTGGGGCGCAGGAAAAGGGGACGCAGAAAAAGAGAACCTAGAAGGGAAGAGGTGAGCTTCCCAGGGCCAGGTCACGTTTATGACGTGGCTATCGTCGGCGCGGGTATTACAGGTAGCGAGGCGGCGCTCGCGTGTGCGCGGGCCGGGTGCGACGTCTTGCTCGTCACGACGAGCCTGGACACGCTCTACAACCTCGTCGGGGACGGCGCGGTCCTCGAGCCACCCCCGGGTACGCTCATGGCAGAAATCTACGATGAAGTCGCACACGGCGGTTTCGTCAGCACTTGGGCGTGCCACCGTCACGCCAAGTACCTCTTAGAGCACCAGCCCGGCGTCCACCTGCTTCAGTCGAGCGTCTCGTCCTTGCTCATTTCTGATGACGAAGTGAGGGGCGTGCGCACCTGGGAAGGGGTGGACCGTCTCGCGAAGCGCACCGCGCTCTGCGTCGGGAGCTTTTTAGAGGCGCGCCTCAAGGTGGGTGAGCTGACCGAAGTCGCGGGACGCCTCAGCGAGATGGCGTACGACGACCTCTTCGGGGCGCTACGCGCGCTCGGCTTCACGTTTGAAGAGGTCACGCTCGAGGCTGCTCCCCAAAACGGCTCGCTCCCCTACACGGTGGACTGTAGACGCTTCGCGTCCGCCGAACGAAACGACGCCTTTGAACTCACCCGACTAGCGAACCTCTACGGCGCGGGCGTCTGCGCGTCTGGCTATCTATCCTACGAAGACGCGGCGGAAGAGGGCAAGAGGTTGGCGTCGTCCATCTGTAAGTCGTAGAGCATCTTGTAGAGCCCATCTTGCGCCAAGAGGTCGCGGTGCACGCCCGACTCGGCGAGTTCACCTCGGTCCAGCACGAAAATCTCGTCCGCGCTGCGCACCGTCGAGAGGCGGTGCGCGATGATAATCGTCGTGACGCTTCTTCTGCGGCTCGAGAAAAGCCCTTCCAATGCGTCTTGAATGACCGCTTCGGACTCGGCGTCTAAGTTCGACGTCGCCTCATCTAAAACCAGTACCGACGCCTCTTTGAGAATCGCCCTGGCGATGGCGATGCGCTGCTTTTGCCCGCCTGAGAGCTTGACGCCGCGCTCGCCGACTTGCGTGTCGTAACCTTCCGGCAGCTCGAGGATAAAGTCGTGCGCGTTGGCGAGCTTAGCGGCGCGTCTGACCTCTTCTTCGTCCGCGTCCGGTTTGGCGTAGCGGATGTTATCGGTCACGGAACCGGAGAAGAGCGTCGGGTCTTGCGGCACGACGGCGACGGCGCGGCGCAGCGTCTTCAGGCGGAAGTCGCGCAAGTCGCGCCCCGCCAAGCGAATCTCGCCGGAAGTAGGGTCATAGAGGCGGCTCAAGAGGGCGATGACGGTGCTTTTTCCAGCGCCGGAGGGTCCCACTAGTGCGGCGGTCTGCCCCGCCTCGACGTTCAGCGAGAGGTCTTTGAGGGCGAAGGTGTCGGTGTCCGGGTAGCGGAAGCTGACGTTACGGAACTCGAGCCGCCCCCGCTCTAACGCTTCCGTTTCGCCCTCCTGCTCGGGCGCGTCGTCCAAGAGGTCGTTGACGCGCTCTAGCGCCGCGACGCCCGCTTGCAGCGAGTTGTTGAAAAACATGACCGAGCGCACGGGTCCAATCAGGTTATTCAGATAGAGCAAGAACGCGGAGAGTTCGCCCACCGTAAGGTCACGCTGCACGATGAGCCAACCGCCCAAGAGGAGGAGCGCCGCGAGGCCGAGTTCGGCGGTAAGACCCACCAAGCCTTCCATCCAGCCTACCTGCTTGCGCCGCGCCAAGTTGAGCGTGACGTAGCGGCTATTTTCCGCGCCGAAGGTGCCCCGCTCCAGGTCCTCGTTCGCGAACGTCTTCACCACGCCGATGTTGCCAATCGCCTCCGTCGCAGTGGCGTTAAGTTCACCGACGCTCCTGCGGATGTGCCGCGCCGCCTCGCGCAGCGGGCCCTGGTAGGTGCCCGTCACGAGCGCCATCAGCACGACGACGCCCAGACTGAGGAGCGCCAAAACCCAGTCCATCACGAAGAGAATGGCGAGCACCACAATGATGCTGAAAAGCTGCCCCAAAAGGCGCGACGCGCCGGACTGGATCATGGCCTCTAAAGCGTTTACGTCCGACACCACGCGCGAGACGAGTGAGCCCGAGCGCTCGCGGGTGAAGCGAGCCAGAGGAAGGCTCAGCAGCGTCGAATACGCCCGCATCCGTACGTCGCTGATCACCGACTGCGTGAACGCATACGAGAGATACATCGCCGCGTAGCCCACGCCCGCGCTGACGAGGTAAAAGACGAGCATCGCCGCGCCGAGGAGCAAAAAGAGCCGCGCCTCGCCGCGCGGGATGAGGTCGTCGATGACGATGCGCACGAACTGGGGGCTGATTTGCGCGGTGGCGGCCGAGAGCGTAAGCAGGAGTGAGAGTCCAGCGACTTGCCACTTGCGCGGCGCAAGGAGGCTCCACAGCTTGGCGAGCGCGGAAGAGGACGGAGGTTTCGCCATCCTTTAAGCCTAACGCGAGACTCATGAAGAGGTCGTCTCACACGCTATATAGCAAGTATTATTTGGTTTGGGACGCTCTCACGATGTAGAACACCATATAGCACGCACCTTTGAGAATGAAATCCCGCTAGCCTTGGCAGGCTGAGACTTGCGCTATTTTAATCAGTACTTATATTGGTTGCTATACTTCTGAGATGGAAACGACGCTTGCGCCGCGCCCAGTTCGCTTGGCAGGGCACCTGCCCTACCTCTTGTATGCGCCTGGTGCTCAGACCGATACGCTACCCCTCGTCCTCTTCCTGCACGGCTCGGGTGAAAGAGGAGACGATCTCGAGCGCGTCAAAACGTACGGCTTGCCCGACGTGCTGAAAACCCGCAACCCCTTCCCCGAAGTTCTCGTCCTCGCGCCGCAGTGCCCCGAAGAGACGCGCTGGACGGACCACCTGGGCGCGCTCGAGGCTCTTCTGGACGACGCCGTAAAGCGCTACGATGTAGACACAAGCCGCATCTACCTCACCGGGCTGAGCCTGGGAGGGCAAGGCGTGTGGTTTTTAGGGGCGGCTCATCCCAACCGCTTCGCCGCGCTCGCGCCCGTCTGCGGCAGGAGCAATCCTGAAGAGGCGTGTACACTCAAAGAGGTGCCCATCTGGGCGTTTCATGGCGCGAAAGATGACCGCGTGCCCCTGAGCGAATCGACGAAGATGGTTGACGCTGTGAACGCTTGCAGCGGACACGCGAAGTTGATGGTCTATCCGGAGGTGGGTCACACCTCTTGGGACGACGCTTACAATACGCCTGAACTCTACGCTTGGCTGCTGAATCAGCCTGAATCCAGCTCTACCTCTTGAATCCTAGGCGATATCACCACGACGAACGTAGGCGTAAGCCGCAACGTCCAACCTCTTCGCGGCATCACAAAGCAGCGCCATAGAACCGTCAAAGTATGAATCTTCTTCCGCTTTAACGAAAAGATGTACACTTGCGTTTGGAGCGAAAGGAGACCCACGATGAGAGAGGTTTGGTTCTGGCGGCTTTCTAGTACCAGCAAATTTCGGGACTCGCGCATAGGTTTTATCGGCGTCCTAATTTTATACAGTATTTTATTTTGTGCTGCTCACGCACAAACTCAAAACGCGCAGTCCTTTTCCTTCGAAGCGCCTGAGGTGGCGCTGGCGGGTATCCCTTTTAGCCAGACGGTTGAGGCGGCGGGTCCGGTGGGGGAACCCCTCGAGCTTGAGGTTGGCGGACAGCGCTACTCTATCGCCCCGGACGCTTTCAGCGAGTCCGGCTTAGGGTTTGAAGCGACGGTAGAGGATATTCAGGTTCCAGCAGGTAGCTTCGACATGCGGCTCGTTCAGGGCGGGGAGACGCTTTCGGAGGGGTCCTCGAGGGCGATCTTCGGCTGGCTCGCGATTTTGCCGCCGCTCATCGCCATCGCGGTGGCGCTCGTGACGCGCCAGGTGATCCCGGCGCTCTTTTTGGGCATTTTCGTGGGCGCGGTGACGGTTCACGGCTTGTCGCTCTCTGGCGTGTGGACAGGACTTTTAGAGACGCTCAACCGCTACGTGCTGCAAGCCCTCGTTCCGCCTGATGGCAGCACCGGGCACGCGGCGATTATCCTCTTCACCTTGATGATCGGTGGGATGGTCGGCATCATCTCGCGCAACGGGGGCATGAAAGGGGTCGTGAACCGCATCACGGGCTTTGCCTCGACGCCCAAACGGGGTCAGGTGGCGACGAGCTTTCTAGGCGTCGCTATCTTCTTCGACGACTACGCCAACACGCTCGTCGTCGGCAACACCATGCGCCCTGTGACCGACAGGCTTAAAATCTCGCGCGAGAAGCTCGCCTACATCGTGGACTCGACGGCGGCTCCGGTGGCGACGATCGGGCTCATCACGACCTGGATAGGTTTCGAAGTGGGGCTCATCGGCGACGCAGTGAGTAGTATCGAGGGCTTCGATATGGCGGCTTACACCATCTTCCTCAACTCGGTTCCTTACAGCTTCTATCCCATCCTCGCGGTGCTGTTCGTCTTTATGGTGGCGCTCTCCGGGCGCGACTACGGTCCGATGCTCCAGGCGGAGCGGCGGGCACGGCGCACCGGCTCGGTGATGCGCGGAGACTCGAGGGTGGACGATATCGGCGACGAGATGGAACCTAAAGAGGACGTTCCCGAGCGTGCGCTCAACGCAATCGTTCCCATCGTGGTGCTCGTCGGCGTGGCGATCATCGGGCTTTTCGCGACGGGCGAAGGCGACAATATACAAGACATCATCGGCAGCGCGGACTCCTTCACCGCGCTCGTGTGGGCGTCGCTCTTGGGCGTGCTCGCGGCGGCGCTGCTCAGCGTGGGGCAGCGGATTCTATCCTTGGAAGAGACGGTCAGTGCGTGGTACGGCGGGCTCAAAAACATGCTCTTCGTGATTATCATCTTAATCTTGGCGTGGGCGCTCTCTGGCGTGACGGACGTGCTGCATACGGGCGACTATCTCGTCTCCATCTTGGGCGAGAGCTTAGCGCCCGCCGCCCTGCCCGCGCTCATCTTCGTCGTGTCGGCGGCGACGGCGTTCGCGACGGGCACGAGTTGGGGAACGATGGGCATTTTGGTGCCGCTCACGGTGCCGCTGACCTGGGCCATCTTGCAGGCGAACGGGATGGCGTCGCCCGAGCACTACGCTATCCTTTACGCCTCAATAGCTTCGGTGCTTTCAGGCGCGGTTTGGGGTGACCACTGCTCACCGATTTCGGACACGACGATCATCTCGTCGATGGCGTCGGGGTGTGACCACATCGACCACGTGCGCACGCAGTTGCCGTACGCGCTCACAGCGGGCGTCGTGGGTCTGCTCATCGGGCTCTTGCCCGTCGGCCTAGGGGCTCCCTGGTGGCTGATGCTCATCGCGGGGCTACTCGTGCTCGCCGGCGTGCTCTTTACGTTCGGACGGAGCGCGGAAGAGGTGGAGCAACCTGCGTCGGCAGCGGCGGAGGCGTCCTAAAAGACCGCGCAAATCTCTACCGCTGACGCTTTTTATGAGAAAAAAATAAAGAATATGTGAAACCGCCCCGTGAGGTCTTTTGCCGTGGCGCGGTCCTCTCAGTGGTTCCTCAAAAGCCGTGTAGCACGGCGAGAGAGCGCTTTCTAAGGAGCGCTCTCACAGTTTCTTCATAAGGCGCATTTGCGGTTGCTTGTGCAGACGAGAAGGTCTAAGATGTGAGAAATCTCATAGAGAGCTGCAGGAGGCTGTCATGATCTTCTTTTCATCCCCATTAGACCGAGCCGCAGACCAGTGCGTCAGAGCGCAATTTAGAGTAGACAAGGCGGAGCGTACGGGGCGCAACGTAACGAACGCGCGCGCTGAACTTAGGCGCGCTAAGGCGAACTGGCAAGCTGCCTGTGATTCGCTGCGGCAAAAGAGGCGCAATGCCCTTACGGGAGTCTCGCTCGGCGAGATGAGAACGAGAGTTTAGCAGGCGCGAAGCGTAAAGTCTCTACAGCGTGGGGGGTGAGGTTCTAACCTCACCTCTTCTATTAGTGCCCCTTTTAGCACGGGCGAGGTGCGGCGGCAGCGTCGGCGCACCTCTTACGACAACCAGAACAAACTTTTGGTAGGGCGCTTAACAGAGCCTCGCGACTTTGTATGCTTTACTTCAAAGCGTAGTTTTTCACATTGATAGCGTTCATCGTTTTGTCTACTACGTGTTCAGTGAAGCGTAAGCCTAGACCTGAGTGATGGTTGCGTGAATGTGTTCTAACGGTCCATTACGTCCGTATACATACCAGTAGAACAAGTAGGAGGAAACCATGCGCAGACTAGCCTTTGTCCTATTCGTCGTCCTTAGTGTGAGCCTCGGCTCGAGCTTCGGCTTCGCACAAAAGGGAACGCTCACCGTCGGCTCGAAGATCGATACCGAGGGCTCGGTGCTCGCTCAGATCATCCGGCTCATGTTGGAGCAGAACGACTTCGCTATAAATGACCGCTCGGGCTTCGGCACGACGTCGGTGGTGCGTGAGGCGCTCTTAGCGGGCGAAATCGACCTCTACCCCGAGTATACGGGCTCGGCGCTGACGTTTTTCCCGGACGCGGCACTGCCCGAAGGCGTTTCGACGGACGCCCAAGAACTCTACCAGACCGTGAAACAGCTCGACGCCGAGCGCAACAACGTGACCTGGTTGGAGCAAGCGCCCGCGAACAACACCTGGGCGATTGCCGTGCCTGAAAGTTTAGCGCAGGAGAACGGCTTGGAGACGCTCGGCGACTTAGCCACGTATATCAACGATGGCGGCGAATTCAAGCTCGCCGCGAGCCAGGAGTTCGTCGACCGCGAAGACGCGCTGCCCGCCTTCGAGGAAACTTACGGCTTCGAAGTCTCGTCAAACCAACTCGTGATCTTAGCGGGCGGCAACACTACGCAGACCGAGACAGCGGCGGCGCAGGGCACCGACGGCGTCAACGCGGCGATGGCGTACGGCACCGACGGCACGATTTCGGCGCTCGGGCTCACCACGTTAGACGATCCTCAAAGCGCGGTGGCTATCTATCAGCCTGCGCCCACCGTGCGCGGCGAGGTGGCGAGCCAGTTCCCGGAACTCGCGGAAATTCTCAACCCTGTCTTCGAATCGCTCGATGAGGAGACGCTGCAAACCCTTAACGGTCAGGTAGCGGTGGAGGGTCTCGACCCCGCGCAGGTGGCTGAGGACTACCTCACCTCCGAAGGCTTCTTGCAGTAAGGTTCGCCTTTCATACGTTGAAAAGAGCTTCAAGAGGACAGGTTGACCTGTCCTCATCTTTTTTGGAATGAAGAGGTGAGTTGTGCGTGATTCACTCAATCCTGTAACGCTGCTCGCGAGCGCCGTGGGCGTTCTCGGCGTGCTCGCGGCGAATTGGCTGCTGCTCAAAGAGAACCGCATCGTCGAGGGCGAAGCGTACAGCGCCTTTGCGTTGCCCCTCGTTTGGGTCCTCCTGCTGCTCGGCGTTTGGCTCGCGCTCGCGCTGGTCAGTTTTGCAAAGGTTCAAGGGCGTCCTTGGGTGCTCGGTCTGCTCGCTTCGGCGGGGTTGCTCTTGGGAATCGTCCTCATGAGCCAGGGGACACAAGCCTTGCTCGCTGAGGTAGAGAACGCGGACAGGGCGCGGGTCTCACCCCGTGGCGGCGTGTGGGTCACGCTGCTCGCTTACTACATCGGAATTTTTGGGGCGTTAGGTGAACTGCGCGGTAAGAGGTGGAAAAGTGCCCTGATAGTCGTGCCAGGGCTCGTCGGCGCGCTTCTTCTTATAGCGTCAGGGGCGCTCAGCGACTTGGGTCTCGCCCGCGAGTTCGCGGTGCGCGGGGAAGACTTCGCCGCCGAGGTGGTGCGGCACTTAGCGCTCTCGGGCACGAGCGTCTTTCTAGCCGCCGCTATCGGCGTGCCCGCCGCGATTCAGGCGGCGCGAAACGAGCGGGCGGCAGCGGTCGTGTTACCTACCGCGAGCCTGTTGCAGACGCTCCCCTCACTCGCGCTGTTCGGTTTGATGTTAGGACCCCTGGCGCGGCTCGGCAACGGGGTGAGCGTAGGAGCCGCGCTGCTCTTTATCCTCGTAGGGCTCGCCGCGACCGCCGCGCTCATCTGGGGCTTTCAAAAGGCGCGGCTCGCGGAGGGTGTAGCCAATCTCTACTTAGGCGTTGTCGTGCTTGTCGCTACAGTTCCGCTTGCGCTCCTCACGGTTATTCTCGCCGTGTTCCTCAACGACCTCATCGTTGCGGTATTTAGCTTGGACTTCGGCGAACTCGCGCTGCCCGGCTTCACCGCGCCGCTCTCGGCTCTGGGCGTACGCGGCATCGGCACGGCTCCCGCGCTCATCGCCCTGACGCTCTACGCGCTCCTGCCGATCGTCCGCAACTGCTACACGGGCATCAAAGAGGTGCCTAAGTCCGCCATCGACGCGGGGCGCGGAATGGGGATGAGCCGGGCGCAGATCCTGCGCCGCGTCGAGTTGCCCCTAGCACTGCCGCTCATCGTCGAGGGGCTCCGGGCGTCGGCGGTTCTGACCATCGGCATCGCGACGGTTGCTTTTTTAATCGGCGCGGGCGGTTTAGGGACCTTTATCGAGAGCGGTATCAGCCAGCAGGTGCCGGACCTCATCCTCTTAGGCGCGATACCGATTATCCTGCTGGCGCTCTTTGTAGACGCGCTTTTGCGCGGGGTAGGAGCGCTCTTGACCTCGCCCGGTATTCAGTCATGAACAAAAGCGTACAGTTCTCTACTAACGCCTTGAAGCTTCACGAACGGACGCTTGATGGAACCGAACCGTATGCTAGGAGCTGCACCTTTCAGTTCGCTTTGCAGAGTTTTTGCATGGCGGGAGATAAATTCCAAAGAACTAGGTTCCAAAAAATCGGGCTGCCGGGGCTTTATCCCGCAGCATGGGCTAAGCGGTACAGTGAGAGCGCTTATAACCAGAGGGTTTCTGCTGGTGAAAGGGGAGCGCGGTGATTAGACTCGAGAACGTGAGCAAGCGCTACGGCGACGAAATAGCGGTGAAGGGATTGTCCTTTGAAATTGACGAGGGCGACTTAGTCGTGTTGATCGGTCCGTCGGGCTGCGGCAAGACGACCACCCTAAAGATGATCAACCGCCTCATCGAGCCCTCGGCGGGCAAAATCTATGTGGACGGTCAAGACACCGAAGACGCTGACCCGCAAGCTTTGCGGCGCGGCATCGGCTACGTCATTCAGAGCATCGGGCTCTTTCCGCACATGACGGTGAAGCAAAATATTCAGGTCGTGCCTGACCTGCTTGGGTGGGACAAGGGGCGGAGTGCGGAGCGCGCCGACGAACTCCTCCACCTCACCGGCTTAGACCCGGAGCGTTACCGCGACTCGTATCCGAAAGAACTCTCCGGCGGGCAAGCGCAGCGCGTCGGGGTGGCGCGGGCGCTGGCGGTGGACCCGCCCGTCCTGCTGATGGACGAGCCCTTCGGCGCGGTGGACCCGCTGACCCGCGAGCGGCTCCAAGAGGAGTTTTTGCGGCTCCAGAGCCAGCTTAAAAAGACCATCGTTATGGTCACGCACGATATCGACGAGGCCATCAAGATGGGCGACAAGGTCTGCGTGATGAACGCGGGCGAGTTGGAACAGTACGACACGCCCGAAACGCTCCTGTCGCAACCCAAGAGCCGCTTTGTGCGGCAGTTCGTCGGGAGTGACCGCGCCCTCAAGCGCCTCAGCCGCGTGCAGGTGAGCGACCTGCGCAAAGAGGTCATCTCGGTGGAGCGCGGCGCGTCACCCAAAGAGGCTGAGACCGCGCTGGCGCAGCGTAGCACCGTCTACGTGACGGACAAAGGGCGGCTGGTAGGTTGGCTGGACCGCCGCGCCTTCGCGGACAACAGAGTCGTGGCGGACGCCTACACCGAAGCGGACGCCGAGGTGTACGGCGTCCTGAGCGGCGACGACGCCAAAGACGCCCTGTCGCGGATGCTCACGCAGGGCGTCACCGAGATGCCCGTGACCGAGGAAGACGGGCGGCTCGTCGGCGTCATCGACATGCAGACGATTTTAACGCTGACGAGCGAGCGCGAGCAGGAGGCCGCCGCGTGAGCGCCCTGACCGGACGCCTGCCTACGTCGCTTTCACCTAAAGCCAAGGCGTGGCTGCAAGTAGGCTTGGCGGGCGCGATGTTCGCCGCGCTCTTGTGGCTGTTCGCGCAACAAGCGCTGTGGGGTGCGGTGCTAGGGCGGCTCTTTCCCGAGCAGCGCACCGTCCTTTTCGAACGCAACACGCTCTTAGAGCTGACCTTGCAACACCTCGTCATCGTCGGCTGGGCGCTCGCGCTGATCCTCGTCATCGGGATTCCCTTAGGTGTGTGGCTCACGCGCCCCTCGGGGCGGGCGTTCTTGCCGCTCGCCTCGAGCCTCCTCTCGGTAGGTCAGACCTTCCCGCCCATCGCTGTCTTGGCCCTCGCGCTGCCCTTTTTCGGCTTCGGTCTGCGCCCGACGCTCATCGCGCTCGTCGCTTATGGGCTCTTACCCGTGACGAGAAATACCATCGCAGGTTTAGAGGCCGTCCCGACTACCTTGCAAGAAGCTGCTAAAGGGATGGGGATGGGACCGTGGGAGCGGCTCTTTCGCCTAGAACTGCCGCTGGCGCTGCGCGTGATACTGGCGGGCGTGCGCGTCAGCGCGATCTACACCATCGGTACGGCGACGGTTGCGCCCATCATCGGCACCGGCGGGTTGGGCGTGCCGATCATCGCAGGTCTGACGAACCGCAACCTAGCGTACGTGCTAGAAGGCGCGGTGCCTGTGGCGCTCTTGGCGCTCGTCGTGGACTTTGCGATCGGGCGGCTCGAGGAGGCGCTGACGCCGACGGGTCTGAGCTGACCGCCTTCTAATCTCCATTGTCGGCGCGGCTCAGACGTCCGTCTTGTTTATCCAACTTGGGTATCCTCGATTTAGAGGCGCTCGCCCCCGACGTGACTTCCGCCTCTGGCTTTGGCACGCTGGGTACGGCTGAGTGTGTCCGTTCGGATTCCTCTTCGCCAACCTCTGACGCGGGGCGCTGACCGACTCGAGTCGAGCGGTGGAGAGGCGTGTCTGCATCTAGAGGCTCGAGCCACTTCCCCTTTTGCAGCGTTTCGAAGTCGATGCTGCGCAGAATCTGCGCTCGCTCGCCCGCCTCCCTAGCCCCGTAGGAGATGACGGGCTTGCTCGGTGCAAGTTCGCTTGCGGGAGCGAGCGCTGGCTCAGGGTCGCGCGGCGTGGAAGCGAAGAGGCGCAGCGCAACGCCGAAGAGGGCGAAGAGCGTGCCGGCAGCGGCGATGAAGAGCCAGCGCGCCTGCTGAAACGAGGTGCGGATTTCGGGGAGTAGACCGCTACGGATCGCCCTGGCTTGTAAGGCGGGCTCGTCCGCCATCACGTCGAGGACAGGGCGGGTTTGGGTGGGGCTCGAGAAGTGCCAAGGCGACGGCTCGGGCGAGACGCTGCGCCAACCCGTAGTGCTGAAGGGGTCGTAACTGCCTACGAGCCCGTAGAGGCTAAAGCGCGCCGGGGTCTCTAAGCGCGTCCTAACCGTGAGCGTGTCGCCCTCTCGCGCTAAGCGTGCGCCGAGTGACGTGGTGACGTCGGTGGGTCCGTCGCTACCGGTGGGGTCCGCGTCGTCACCCGCAGCGAACACCCTGAGGTGGCCGCCCGCGATTTGGAAGGCGACGTTCCAGCCGCCTTGCGCGAGCTGCATCCCCGAGCCGGGTAGCAGGGTCTCCTCGCCGCCCGGCTCGCTGTCTAAGTAAACCTCGATGATCGGCTGACCTACCCCGCTGTCGCCCCCGCCACCAGCGCCTTGCGCCGCGAGCCCGGCAAGCTCGAGCTGAACCGTCAAGGTCTCTTCGTCCAACACGCGCAGCTCGCGCACGTCGAACGCGCCGCTAAAGCGCTCAGCCGTGGGCGACGCGAGGCTGCCGTCACCCACGGCGTCGCCGAGCGGGTCCGTGAGGGATAAGAGGTTGGCGAAGGCGACGGGCGAGAGTGCGGACAGTGTGAACAGCCAGAGCGTGAGCCGCCGCATACTCCGGCTCCCTCTAGCCATCAAGCCCCCACCTTCGAAAAGCGCGCGAAGGAGTTCAGCCAAGCGGCGAGCCGCGCCGCGTCGTGCTGCACCTGAGGTCCAGACCCGAGCAGCTCTAAGGTGCTCACTGCGACGCCCGCCTTTTTGAAAGGGGCGAGGTCCACCCGGACAGCTTCTGCGCCCAGCACCCTGTAGCGCTCGCGGCGCGCTTTATCCACTGCGCTGCTGTTGAGCAGCACCTGATCGGGGTAGCGCCCCAGATGCTGGTGGATCGCTGCGACGTGGTCCCAGGCGCTGAAGCCGTCCGTCTCGCCGGGCTCGGTCATCACGTTGCAGAGGTAGACGATGGGCGCGCGCGTCTCCAAAAGAGCGCGCTTCGCGCCCGGTACGAGCAGGGGCGGCAAGGTGCTCGTGAAGAGGCTGCCTGGCCCCAGAACGACGAGATCGGCGTTCGCGAGCGCTTGCGCGACGTCGGGGACGATGGCGGGGTCTGGGGGCTCGAGCAGCACGCGCGCCACCGGACCCGGCACCGCGCTCACCTTGCTCTCGCCCACCACCTCTTCGCCCGAGCATTTGATCACCTTGAGCGACGTGGGGTCTGTGGTGATCGGGTAGACCGCGCCGCAGAGGTTGAGGAGCGCGTTAAGGACGCGAATCGCCCGCGCGAAGTCGCCCTCGACTTCGGTCAGCGTGGTGATGAAGAGATTGCCGAAGGTGTGTCCCTCTAGCTCCGCGCCGCGCTCGAAACGGTACTCCAAGAGTCGGCTGACCTGTGACTCGTTGTCGGAGAGCGCCGCCAAGCAGTCCGTCAGATCGCCCGGCGCGGGGATGCCGAAGGCGTCGCGCAGTCGCCCCGAGGAGCCGCCGTCATCACTGACCGACACGACGGCGGTGATGTTCGAGGTGTACTCCCTGAGACCGCGCAAGAGGTTGGACAGACCCGTGCCGCCCCCCAAGGCGACGATGCGCGGACCTCTCGCTAGTGAGACCCGTTGGTGGAGCAGCACGGCGGCATCTTTGGGGCGCGGCATCCAGTTGGACAAGAGTGAGCGGTTCAAGCGCCCCACCGCCCACACCGCGACGCTGAGCCCACCCATGAGCGTCAGTAAGGAGAGCCAGCCGCCCCACACCTCCCACATGCGGCTCGCTAAGCGCTGCTCCAGCGCCCCGAAGAGGAGGTAGTCTTCCGCGTGGCGTATCCAGAGGACGCTGCTGATCACGCCTATGACGAGCAGCAGCGTGCCCAAAGCCGCCACGAAGACGTGACGCTTGACGCCCATGCCCGGCGTGAGCCAGTAGCGGACGTTGCTGATGCGGCGCAAGCGCTCAAGACGCGCCACGGGCGTCCTCCTGTGAGTCCTTTTGAGCAGGTGCACCCTCAGCAGGTTGGTTCGCGCCGTGACCATGTTCGGCGAGCGCGACGACGACGTCGCGGTGGTCGGCGTAGGTAGCGAACGTCTCGGCGAGGTCGTGGGTCAGGCGCTCGGTCAGCGCTACCGAGCGGTGCTGACCGCCCGTGCAGCCCAGGGCGACGGTGTAGCTCGAGCGCCCCGCTGAGACCGCTCGCGACGCCAAAAGCCGCACGAACTCGCGCAGCTCGGTGTAGAACGCCAACCCTTCGCTCGTAAAGACGTAGTTTTTGACGCGCTCGTCGCGTCCATCTAAAGGGCGCAGCGCGGGGTCGTAGTAGGGATTGGGTAGGGAGCGCAAATCGAAGATGTTGTCCGCGTCGATGGGCGCGCCGCGCTTGAAGCCGAACGAGACGAGCCGCAGCCGAAAGCGCCGCTCGTCGCCAAAGCGCGTCCACAGCTCCTCAGTCAACTCTCGGGCGGAGAAGTGCGACGTGTCGAGGACGAAATCTGCCAGGGCGCGTAGGCCACCCAAAACTTCGCGCTCTTGTGCGATATCTGACCCCAGAGGCGCTTGCCCGAGTGGGTGCGTGCGCCGCGTCAGGTTGTAGCGTTTGACTAAGACCTCATCCGAAGCGTCCAAAAAGATGACCTCGGGGATAATACCCTGCGCTTTGAGCTGCTCCAGCGCGCGCGGCACGTCGTCCAGGAAGTCCCGCGTGCGCACGTCGATGCCTACGACGACTTTGTCCTGCGCTGTTTTGCCGCTCGCCTCGCGCGCTTGCGCCAGCAACTCGCCCCAGAGCATCGGCGGCAGGTTGTCCGCCGTGAAGTAGCCGATGTCCTCTAGAGCGGCGAGCCCCGTCGCTTTGCCCGCGCCCGAGAGCCCCGTCAAGATGACGAACCTCATCTAGTCGACCTCGTCAAAAGGAATCAGAGTGAGCGTGGAAATAGCCTCTGCGTCCTGCACGACGAACGTCTGCGGCGAGGACCGCGCGGGCGAGCGCCAGAGCGTGCGCCCGAAGCCGACGAACAGCGAGCCTGCGCGGACCGGCGCGGCTTGCGCAGTCTGAACCTCAGCGCGTTCGGACGCGCCCCGTAGGGGTGCGCTCTGGCGGATGCGCCACGCGCGCCCGTCGAAGCGCAGAGCGCGCGGGCCGGCGGCGTTGACCCAAAAGGTGATGGTGTCAGGTGTCGTCTCTGCAACGCCCCAGCGCGCAGGCAGCGTAAACCCCGCCTCGCGCCGAACGCAGAACGTCGGACCGACGCTCACAGCCGCGCGGTTGAGCGCCACAATCTGCGCTCGCCCCTCGGTGCGCCGCGCTAAGTGCACAGCGACAACCTCGGCGCTCTCCCTATCTAAAAAGCAGCCTACGCGCACGCGCGTCACCTCTTGAGCGCGCTCGCTGTAGGCGTCGAAGCCCGCTTGACGCAACCCCCTCACGGCGACATCTGCTCGCGCCGCGTCGCTGAACGCAGCCGTTTGCAGCGTCCAGGGCTGAGCGCTCTGGGCGTGAACGGGCGCGAGAAGCGCGAGAAGCGCGAGGGAGAGAAAACGCAGCACGCGGCTACTATACCAAGCTCTCGGATGGGAAGGTGTACGGGCGTCTCAGGTGTAAGGTTTCTGGCGCTATTGGTAGCAGGTATCATCTGGTTTGAGACACGCCCACTAGATAAAACGACGTTTCGCTTTACGAAAAGTGCCTAACTAGCACGCACATTCGGTGATGAAATCCCGCTAGCTTCGCTGAGACCTTTGGCGTTGCCAAAACTTCCGTAAGCGCTCATCCGTCTCAGTATGTTGCGTGCTGAACGATGTTCTCATCGCTGAGAGTGTAGCTGACCAGATGATACCTGCTAATAAGGGGCGTTATGAAACTTCACAACCAGCAAACACTACGCGCTTCTGCGGTTACAACGTTTTCGCAAATGCGAAAGGCGGAAGTGCGCCGTGAAGCTCACCGGAATCCGTAGCTCTTTTTACTCGTTACGCTCGGGTTAATTTCTACGGGAATCAACTGGAAACGGTGTTATTTGCTGACATACCTACATGTGCGTGGACGAGCCTGCGGAAGTTTTCCAGCACGCGCAGCCCCACGTGCTGGCTCTTCTCGGGGTGAAACTGTGCGGCGTGCACGTGCCCCCGCGACACGGCGCTCTTAAACGTCACCGCGCCGTGCTGCGTCGTCGCGCCGGGTATGGCGTCTATCTCCCCAGAAAATTCTACGTAGTACGAGTTCGCGAAGTACACGAACGCGCCCGCAGGGACGCCTTCTAAGAGGGGCGGAGCGCCGTACGGGTAGATTTGGTTCCAGCCCATCTGGGGCACGCTGACGCTCGAGTCGTCAAAACGCTTGACCTCACCTTTCAGCGCGCCCAGCCCTGCCACGCCCGGCGCTTCTTCGGAGCGCTCCATCAGGAGCTGCAAGCCGACGCAGATGCCTAGAAAGGGCTTTTCTTGGGCGAGGTGACGCCGCACAACAGGCTCGAAGCCGGACGCCAAGAACGCCTCCATCACCTGACGAAAGTGCCCTTGACCGGGCAGCACGAGCGCGTCCGCGTTCGCCGCCTCGTCAGGATCACCGGTGAGCGTGACGCTCAGCCCCGCACGCAGGAGCGCCTTGTGGACGCTGTGGAGGTTGCCCGCGCCGTAGTCGATGAGGACGGTTTTCGGAAGGGCGGTCTCGGGTGTGGACGCAGAGGTCACTCGAGTACCCCTTTCGTCGAGGGCAGTGTCTCCGAGGTCACGCGCACCGCCTCGCGGAGCGCCCTGGCAAACGCCTTGAAAATTGCCTCACTCACGTGGTGCACCTCTACACCCGAGAGTACCCGCACGTGCATCGTCACGCCCGCGTGGGCGCAGAAGCCGCGCAGCAGCTCGCGTAGGTGGTGAACGTTGAAGCCGTTCGCGTCGCCCTCGAAGCCCGCGGGCTCGAAGTCGAGGTAGGGACGCCCCGAAAAGTCCAAGACGACGTGCGCCAACGTCTCATCCATCGGCACAAAGGCGTCCGCGTAACGCTCGATGCCGCGCCGCTCGCCGAGTGCAGCGCGAAAAGCCTGCCCCAAAGTGATGCCCGTGTCCTCCGCCAAGTGGTGCACGTCCACCTCCAAATCGCCCTCTCCACGCACCGTAAGTGCGAAGTCGCCGTGGCGGATGAGTTGGTCTAACATGTGGTTCAAAAAGCCGTGACCCGTGTTCGCGCCCCCGCTCGCCCCCTCATCTAGGTTGAGGGAGACCTCGAGCCGCGTTTCCTTCGTTTCCCTTCTAATGCTCGCTTCTCTAGCCACCTGAAACCTCTTGCACCTGTTTCGAAAGAACATCCCTCGCCGCCTCTAAAAACACCGCGTTCTCCTGCGGAGTCCCTACCGACACGCGTAGACAGCCGTGGAGACCACGCAGGTGGTCCTGCCGCCGAATCAGCACGCCCCGCGCTAAAAGCGCCTCGTAAAAGGAGGGCGCGTCCGTCACGCGGAAGAGCAGGAAATTCGCCTCGGAAGGGAAGACTTGGAGGTTGAGTGCTCGTAAACCTGAAGCGAGTTTCTCCCGCTCCCGCAGTGTTTCCGTCACTCGAGCCGCCACGAAGTCAGGGTGCGCCAGCGCGGTGAGACCCACTGCCAGTTGCAGTGACGAAACGGAAAAGGGCATGATCACCTTCTGCAGTTGCTCCGCCAACGCGGGCTGCGCGAGCGCGAAGCCTAAGCGTACGCCGCCCATCCCAAACGCTTTACTCAAGGTGCGCAAACAGGCGACGTGCGGATAGGTGCGCACGAAGTGAGAGAGGTCCGTTTGAGAGAACTGACAGTACGCCTCGTCCAAAACCACCGTCCAGTTCGGCGCAGCCGCCCGGATGAGGTCTTCGAGGTCCGCTCTAACGAACACGTTGCCTGTCGGCGCGGCGGGGACCGCGAGAAAGAGGACGCCCTGACCTCTTTGCAGTTCCGCTTTAAGTGCCTCGGTGGGCAGCGCAAAATCCTCCCCTAAAGGCACCTCAGTAAGCTCGGCGTTCAAGAGGTTCGCGCACAAGCTGTAGACAGAAAAGGTCGGCGTGACGCTCAAGACGCGCCGCCCTAGCCCGCACGCGATGACGAACGCCTGAACCAGCGTGTTCGAGCCGCCCCCCACGACGACGCCCGCTTCATCCCAGCCGTGCCGCTGCGCTAAGGCGGCGCGGAGCGACTCGCCCGCGAGTTCGGGGTAGCGGTTGGCGGGCACGCGCTCTAACCGCGTCAACACCTCTCGTTTAAGCTCACTGGGCAAGTCGTAAGGCGACTCGTTTTGATCGAGCTTGACCGTGTAGGGTTTGGCGGAAAAGTGATACGCAGGGGCGGCTAGGACTTCGGGGCGGACGCTCATGGGGGTATTGTAACAGCCCGTGAAAAGGGGAAGAGGTAGGGGGGCCGTGTCCACTACCTCTTCCTCGTGCTTAGTCTGTTTTACTTTACGGTAATTGTTTTCTCGAAAACCGCTTGACCATACGTCGCGCCTCCTGTCACATCTGTGTTGCTCTCACTGCGCCCACTGACTCTGATCGTTGCTGAGCCTGACTCATTGAATGTCAACTGTGCAGCGTGGGGCTCGGCTTCAAAAATGAGGGGGCAAGCTTCGTTCCTGCCGGGTGTGATGTAGAGGTCATAGGGAACAAGAACGGCTACATTTCCCTCTATCTCGACTTCTAACCCGTCAGGTTCTATGCAACCACCACCATAGGTTCGCACTATAACTTCGAAAGGTACGCTAGCTTGAACCGTCATAGGAGCCGAGATGACTTCCTCTCCTAAAGAGGTGTCAGATTCGATAATACCTATTTCGCGTTCCACGCGGCTGCCGTCGCAAGCGGCGAGCAACAGGATTAAGAAAAGAAGGAGCCAGCGTTTCATGGATTTCACACCCTTTCGAAAGCTTAGCGCTGCGCAAAACTACTCAGCTTACTGCACTTGAATAGTCCTTTCGATAGTCGTCATCACGCCCTCGGGGTTAGCGTTGTCTTTTAGCATCCCCCTTACCCTCAACGTTGCCGAACCCGGCTCTTCGAAGACGATTTGAGAAGTGTGTTCGGGTCGTCTTTCAACTTCTGGGCAGGCCTCATTTCTGCCAGGAATTGAAATAAGGCCATAGGGCGTAAGTATGGCTAAGTTGTCTGTAATCGCAACTTCCACATCGTCGGCTTCTACGCAACCATTCCCGTAGGTTTGAACGGTGACTGTAAACGTTTCACCTGCCTGAACTGTATCAGGCGCGAGGATGACCTCTTCTGTAGCTCCATAAGAGCTAATGAGGCCTACTTCACGTACTGTACGGCCGCCATCGCAAGCACTAAGTGCGAGCAGAAGAATAAGTGGTAAGAGAAACTTTAGCATGGTGACTCCTTACTTGTTTACGAAGACCCAATAAATTGACCATCGGACCGAAGGGAGCTGTTCAACAACTCCGTACTATTTTACCGTGAAAGGTTTACCAAAATCTCTCTCAATACCAGACATAGGGCTGAATACAAATGTGTTGTCAGAACCGCCCCATAAAACGCCGGAGATTCGAGACACCCCTAAAAGTCGGTTGAGTAGTTCAGAGGAGTGAGGAGCGCTTTGAGCCAGGGCTTGCTGGGTTGTCCGGTGAAGCGTTGCCAGGGAGACTTGTTGCGAATGAGGTGATGATGCCATCTATAGCGGGCTTCTTTGAACCAGTCCAAAGCGCGGTGGAAGGCTTTGACAACGCGCTTTTTGTTTCTTGACCATAGAGCGCTATAAAGGGTTTCCGAAGCGTTGTTGGTCAAGGGCATCGCCTTGTACTGCCAGTAGAATTCAAGCTGCGTCCAGGCATTCAGTAGCGGCTCGAGCTGGGTTGCGCCGTAGCGAGCGGTGAGGACGCCTAGAAACCACCTTGCATCTTTGAGGTTCGTGCAGGTATACAAGAAACGCAGATCAAGCGCCACGAGTTCACGCTCTCTCTTGGGGAACTGCTTCAAGACCTCTTCGATGATGTGAAACCAACAGCGTCCATGCGGCTTGTCAGCGAAGTATTCACACGCCGCTTGGATGCTCTTACACCCATCACTGATGATCAGCTTAGGGTTGTGTGCAGCGATAAGCTCACGAACCACCTCTTCATCACGGTTCTCGCATAGGCGGTAGTCCATAACGGCTTGAGATTTAACATCAGTAAGCGTGTACATCCACCACTCGCCTAGTTTGAATTCGTCTATGCTCGCGGCTTTGAGCTTAGTGGGCTTTGCCTGTTTCTCTTCTAGCCGCTCGGCTCTTAGAGCGCGTGTCCCTTGCCATGAGGCGCGAGTTTCGCTCTGAATTGGATAACCTAAGTGCTCGGCTACCTCAGCAGCGCAGCTTTCATCAACCTGATGCACATCTAAGATGGCAAAGATACCCTCCACCTTTCGGCTGTACCACTTATAGCGCATGACACCCTCTGGGTAAACACACCCCAAGCTGCCTTTGCACCGCTGACAGCGCACACGCAACACTTTCTCTTCACGTATACCGTTTACATCTCGGTGTTTCCTGATGCGGTAGCCGCGTTACGGGCAGGCCGCCCTGCCGTTGCCACTCTCAGGCTTCCTTATCTCGCACTTAGGGCAACGTCTATCCAGTAAACTCGCTTTGGGGTAAGGGTTGTTCGTCGTAAACCATTCTTACCCCTCTCTTCTACTCAACCGACTTTTCGTGCAACCTCATGTTGCCCAAGCCCTTTACGCCAGAGTGATACGAGGTAGGATGGGCAACTATGGTGCGGAACTTGAGCGACGGCTCAAACTGCGGTTGGCGCACAGACTCAGGTTCCGATTTATCTTTATACACTCATTCGCGACTCATTATGCACACGCCTACGCGCTCAGATTCACCGAAGTAGAGCGCGCCGGGCAAACCCATGTTAGAGTGGCGCATCGTTGCTTAGGACGTGAGTTGGAGGGTCTTTTGTCAGACGCTGTGGATAACATACTGAATACAGATGCGAAAACGAGCGTGAAGCCATCTGTAAAATCGACCGTAAAAAAACCTGCAAGGGCGAACGTACAAGGGAGTACGGCGCGCAGCAGCGTTTTGGATAGGCCCGCCGAGCGCGCCGCCGACATTTTCAGCAAGGCGTATAACTTTACCCGTGCGGACGAAGCGGCGGAGGCGGGGATGCACCCCTACTTCAAAGCGATCGCGTCGCAGCAGGGTGGCACCGTTATCGTGGACGGGCGCGAGATGGTCATCACGGGCTCGAACGACTACTTAGGGCTCACCCAGGACGCGCGGCTCAAAGAGGCGGCGAAAGAGGCGCTCGGCGACTTCGGCACGAGCTGTACAGGCTCGCGCTTTCTCACCGGTACCCTGACGCTCCACGAGGAGTTGGAGCGTCAGCTCGCGGACTTCTTCGGCGCGGGCTCAGCGCTTACCTTCAGCGCGGGCTACCTGGGCTCGCTCGCAGTGCTGAGCGCGGTGACCGGACGCCAGGACATCCTCTACTTCGACCGCGAGAACCACGCCTGTTTGTATGACGGCGCGCGGCTCTCGTTCGGCACGCTCCGCAAGTACGAGCACAACAGCCTAGAGGACTTAGAGCGGCTCCTGCAAAAAGACGCCGACAAACCGGGTGGACGCATGATCGTCACCGACGGAGTCTTCTCGATGAGCGGTCACATCGCCAACTTGCCGGGGCTGGTCAAGCTGGCAAAGCGCTACGGCGCGCGCATCGTCGTGGACGACGCTCACGCGACGGGTGTGCTGGGCGCGAACGGACGCGGCACAGCGGAGCACTTCGGCTTAGAGGACGAGGTTGACCTCGTCATCGGTACGTTCTCCAAGTCGTTCGCCTCGGTGGGTGGCTTCATGGCGGGACCCCGCGAGGTGGTCAACTGGGTCAAGCACAAGGCGCGCCCCTTTATCTTCACGGCGGCGCTGCCCGCGATGCAGATGGCGGCGGCGCTGCAAGCGCTCCACATCATGCGTGACGAGCCGCAGCACCGCGCTAAGCTCTGGCGCAACGTGGCGCGCTTAAAGCGCGGCATGGACACGCTCGGCTTCGACACAATGGGCTCAGAAACGCCCATCGTGCCCGTGCTCATCGGTGAGGACGACCTGACGATGATGTTCTGGAAAGGGTTGTGGGAAGAGGGCGTCTACACGACGCCCGCGCTCCCGCCCGGCGTTCCTGCTGGGCAGAGCATCATTCGCACCAGCGTCAACGCGAACCACACCGACGAGCAACTCGACAGGTTGTTAGAGGCGTTCTCGGACGTCGGTAGGCGTTTGGGCGTTATTGTCTGAGTTTCGTTGAAATTGGCAGTAGAACGCTGCTGATTGGGGCGACTCGAGCCTTGTGGCTCAGAAAAGACAGTGTAAGCGTGCGGGATGAGGCTCTGACCTCATCCCTTTTTTTGCGCTCATGTCCCGTGCTCGAGCGGCGCGCGACACCCCCAACCCCATGCGGTATGCTTGCGTCCATATGACCTCCGTTATCACGCCCGTCGGCTCGAGGCGCGAGCTGCGACGCTTCATCGACTATCCGTATCAAAAATATAAGGACGATCCGTACTGGGTTCCGCCGCTCCGCATGGGCGAGTGGGAACGTTTTAACCCTAAGAAAAATCCTTTTTACGAACACGCCCGCATGGACCTCTTCTTGGCGGAGCGCGGCGGTAAGGTTGTCGGGCGCATCGCGGCGATCGACGATGAACTGCACAACCGAACGCACGGAGACAACCTAGCGTTTTTTGGCTTTCTCGAGGCGGCGGACGAAGGGGTGGCCAAGGACCTCTTGGACCACGCGGAGACGTGGGCGAAAAAACTCGGCAGGGACACCTTGCGCGGTCCCGCGAACCCTTCGATGAACGACGGCGCGGGCTTTCAGATCGACGCTTTCGACACCGACCCCTACGTGATGATGCCGAGCAACCCGCCGGAGTACCCGCGCTACGTCGAAGGGGCAGGCTACGCTAAAGCCAAAGACCTCTACGCCTGGTTTTTTGACCACGAAACGAGCGACTACACCAGGCTTCACCGCCTCGCCGAGCGAGTCAAGAAGCGCTACGCGCCCACTATTCGTACGCCCGACATCAAGGGCAACTTCGACTCCGAACTGGGCGTCGTCAAGCACTTTTACAATGAGGTTTGGGAGAACAACTGGGGCTTCGTCAAGTACACCGACGCCGAATTTGACCATCTCGCGGCGGAACTCAAGCTCATCGTAGACCCCGACGTGGTGATTTTTTTAGAGATGAACGGCGAAATGGCGGGCTTGGCGCTCGTCTTGCCCGACCTCAACCAAGTTTTTAAGAAGATGAACGGGCGGCTCTTGCCCTTCGGGTTCATCCACTACTTGCGCCGCAAGCGCATCCTCACGCAGGCGCGCCTGCCGATTCTCGGCGTCGTGCCGGAGCACCGGCGCAAGGGGTTGGAGTTAGTGCTCATCGACGAGGTGATTAGGCGCAGCCGCGCCAAGGGCTATATGCGCGGCGAGTGCTCCTGGATTTTAGAGGACAACGAGGAGATGAACAAGGGCATCGCAGCGGCGGGCGCAGCGCTTTACAAAACCTACCGCATCTACCAGAAGACTTTATAGACGTTTTATGATGACCTCGTTGCGCCTCCTCTTCGCGGACTTAGCCGCGCTGTTCAGGAGCAAACTCGCGCTCTACCTCCTGATGGCGGCGCTTTTGCAGATCGCCTACTGGTATCTCGGCAGTCCCGGTCCGCAGCTCCTCCGAGACACACCGCGCACCTTGCCCACCGCGCTCTTCAACATAGGCACGGCGCTCGTCTTTCTGCTCTTGCTACCCGCCGGGCTCATGCTGGGCTTGGGCGATTCACTACGCAAGGTTGGGCTCGGGCTCGGCAACTGGCGCTTCGGCGTGAGCGTCACGCTCGTCGCCTCGCTCGTCGCGGTTGTCATAATGGCGCTCGGCAGCACGGACCCATCACTGCAACTCACTTATCCCTGGGCGGGGGCGTGGGTCGGCGCGTCGCCCTTCAACCTCTTGTCCTGGGTGTTCCTCTACGGGCTCTACTACGTGTCGTTCGAGTTCTTCTACCGAGGCTTCATGCTCCGTGTCATCGAGCCTGTGTGGGGTCTCTCCGCCGCCATCTGGACGCAAGCCCTCGCCTCGACGCTGGTTCACTTAGGCAAGCCGCCCGCCGAGACCTTCGCCGCGCTGCCCGCCGGACTCCTCTTCGCCGTCTTAGCGCTGAGAGGTAGGTCGCTCCTCTATCCCGTCATCCTCCACCTCGTCATCGGGCTCAGCACCGACGTGTTCATCCTCGCGCGTCAAGGCGCGCTCTTTCCGTGAAGGCGCTCGTCACCGGGGCGCACGGCTTTATCGGCAGTCACCTTACGGAGAGGTTACTGGCTGAAGGCTGGGCGGTGCGCGCGCTGGTGAGTCCGTGGGGGAGGCTAGACAACTTAGGTGCAGTTTTGGAGCATCCCAAGCTCGAGCTGACAAGCGCCAACCTCACCCAACCCGAGAGCCTAAGCGGTGTTTGCAAAGAGGTTGACGTCGTCTTTCACGCCGCCGCCAAAGTTGCGGACTGGGGTGCATGGGAGGGGTTCTACCAGACGAACGTTTCGGGGACAGAATACCTACTCAAAGAGGCTGAAAGGTCAAAGGTCAAGAGGTTGGTGTTGGTCTCGAGCATCGCCGTCCATCCCTACACGGGTTTTAGGGAGGCAGATACGCGCACGTTGCCTAGGGACGGCAGCATCAACGCCTACGCCCACTCAAAAGTTCTAGCTGAAGATGTGGCAATAAAATCAGATTTGGAAGTCGTTGTCATCCGCCCCGGACTGTGGCCCTTCGGAACGAGGGACCCGAATTTTCTGAGGGTTGTGCGAGAGGTTAGACGCGGCACGCTACCTCTTGTGGACGGGGGCACGTCCGTGTTCAACACGGCGTACGCCGAGAACCTGGTGCAAGGACTCGTTTTAGCGGGGTCCGCGCCCGCAGCCGCAGGGCGAACCTACCTTATCGCGGACGAAGGAGCCCCGACTTGGCGCGCGCTGTTCACCGAACTCTCCAACCTCTTGGACGCACCCAAACCGCGCCTCAATCTGCCGGGGAGTATCGTCGAACCTCTTTCCAGCGTGGTGGAAACGCTTTACGCGAAGGTTGCGCCGCAAAGGGAGCCGCCGCTCACCCGCTATAGGGCGCGGCTCATGCGGCAAGATGTTCACTTTTCTATTGAGAATGCGAAAAAAGAGCTTGGGTATGTGCCGAAGGTGTCGTGGCAAGAAGGCTTGGCGAGAACCTTGCACAAACTGAGTTAGGGCGGTCTCGAGACCGCCCTTTACCCCTCGTCTATCAGCCTTAGCGTCTCTTCCAAACCAGAGTCAATGAAGGGGTCGGGTTGCTGCGCCATCTCTTTCGCGAGGGCTCGGTAGCCCCTACGGAGTTCGCGCTCACGCACAAGCTTACGCGCCGCTCCCCAAAGTTTAGCGAGTCAATGTATCAAGAGGTCGCTGAAGCTGAAACCGCTTGCAAATCCGCACGCTCCAAGCCTTCGTAATCCTCTAACTCATCCCACGTCACACCGCTCGTGAGAAGCTCGAGAATCATCTCCACCGAATATCTAAGTTCTCGGATACACCCTTTGCCGTGACAGATTTCAGGGTCAGTCGTGATGCGACTGAGTAGAGCACGTTTCACACCCTCTATCCTAGCGCAGTTCGCTCGAGGTTGCACCTCATTTCCTAAGCGAATAAGCTAAAGAGATGTTCGACGCTGCCAACCCCCTCATCGTGCAAGCGGACCGCTCTATCTACCTCGAGACCTTCAATGCGCGTGCAGAGGAGGCGAGGGCGGCGATTTCGCCCTTCGCCGAGTTGGAGAAAAGCCCCGAACACCTGCACACCTACAGGCTCACGCCGCTCTCCTTATGGAACGCCGCGAGCAGTGGGCAAAAAAGCGAGACGATGGTGGCGGCGCTTACCTCGTTTAGCAAGTTTCCCGTCCCTGAAAACGTGATCACGGACGTTCGGGAACTCGTTGGGCGCTGGGGACGGCTGCGGCTCATGGAAGTGGGGGCGGGGCTCGGGTTAGAGGTCCAACCCGGCGACGAAGCGCTGCTCTTGGAGATCTCCAAACAGCGCAAGGTCACCCCGCTTTTAGGCGAACGCCTTGGCAAGCAGACCTTCGCCGTGCCGCTGGCGCACCGGGGTTTAATTAAGCAGGCGCTCTTAGAGGTCGGCTGGCCCGTCGAGGACTTGGCGGGCTACCGTGACGGGTTAGAGCTTTCCGTCGCTTTAGCCGACACCTTGCAGGTGCGTTCTTATCAAGAGGACGCGGCGGAAGCCTTCTATCTCGGGGGCTCCCGGCAGGGCGGCTCCGGCGTCATCGTCTTGCCACCCGGCGCGGGCAAGACCGTCGTGGGTCTCGTCGCTATGACCAGGGTCGGTCAGCGCACGCTCATCCTGACGACGAACCGCACCAGCGTCAGCCAGTGGGGGCGCGAGCTGCTAGACAAAACCACACTCACGCATGAGGACGTCGCGGAGTACCGCCCCAACGCGAAGAAGCTGGGTCCGGTCACGCTCTGCACCTATCAGATGCTCACTACGCGCAAAAGGCGCAAAAAGGGCGAAGAGGAGACCGAAGCGGTCTACCCGCACATGCAGCTCTTTCGCGAGCAGGACTGGGGGCTCATCGTGTACGACGAGGTCCACCTCTTGCCCGCGCCCGTGTTCCGCCTCACCGCCGAGGTGCAAGCGCGGCGGCGTTTGGGGCTCACCGCGACGCTGATTCGCGAGGACGGGCGCGAGGGGGACGTGTTCTCGCTCATCGGTCCGAAACGCTTTGACGTGCCGTGGAAAGACCTCGAGCAAAGCGGCTGGATCGCCAACGCACAGTGCTGCGAGGTGCGACTCAGACTGTCCGAAGAAGAGCGGCTCAGCTACGCGGTCTCAGAGCCCGCGCTGAAGTTCCGCATCGCCGCCGAGAACCCGCGTAAACGCGAGCTGGTCGAAACGATTTTAGACCATCACCGAGGTGAGCCGAGCCTGGTAATCGGACAGTATCTGCACCAGTTAGAACTCATCGCGAATGACCTAGACGCGCCGCTCATCACGGGCGAAACCCCGCAGAGCGAACGCGAGCGGCTCTTCGCCGCCTTTAGGGAGGGCGGCGTGAAGACGCTCGTCTTATCCAGAGTCGGCAATTTCGCGCTCGACTTGCCCGACGCGCAGGTGATGATTCAGGTCTCGGGCGCGTTCGGCTCACGCCAGGAGGAGGCGCAACGCTTGGGGCGCGTGCTGCGCCCGAAACGTGCGGGTGTCAGCGCTTACTTCTACAGCCTCGTCACCCGCGAGACCAAAGAGGAGGACTTCGCGCACCATAGGCAGCTCTTTTTGACCGAGCAGGGCTACGGGTATAGGATTATGGACGAGGCGGAGTGGTTGGAGCCGGAAGTAAGGGATGCGAGCACGCTGAACTAAAGGATGAGTACCAAGTAGTGAAAGATAGGGAGCAATGAGTACCGAGCAATGAGTGAAAACCAAAACGCTTTTACACTTTCAACTCATTGCTCGTTGCTTTTTACTTAAAGGAGTTTTCATGTCCGCTAAACCTAGACGAAATCTCAAGTTTGATTCGCTCGAGCCCCTCCCCGCTCCCAAAGAAGTTGCGCTGCACGAGGGTTTGACGCTCGTCGAGGTCTCAGACGAGGCGGAGTTGAGCGCTCTACAAGCCGACGCCCGCCTGAAAGATTTTATCTTAGCGCGGCTCTCGCCTACCGAAGCGGTTGTGCTACCCCAGCATCACCAGAGTTTTCTCAAGGCGCTGCTCAAGGCGGGGCATACGCCTAAAGTCGAGGGCTGAGCGTGGCGAGAGGTAGCTTGTTAGAACTGCTCAGTGAGTTGAGCGGCGAGCGTGAGTTGGAGACGGACGAAGGGATTTCATCAGAACTGCTCGAGAAACTTCGCATGTTGGGTGTAAGCGTCGGCACCTCGGGGCTCGATAAGGTGACGCTCACTTCGTCACCCGGCGCAGCGTCGATACCTGTGAGCGAAGGCGTGGGGTTAGAGCCCATGTTGCAATATATGAACGCCGACCAACTCAAGCAGGTCGCTAAACGCTTCAACGAAGGGGCGAACGCGAGTCGCATGGCGGAGAGTAAGAAAGCTGTCAAACAGGCGCTTAGTAAGCCCGCAGCGCTGAAACAGATGGTAGCCGCGCTCAGCCCGCTTGAGCGTACCCTTTTAGGCGAAGTCAAGCGGCGCGGCGGCGCGGCGGACGGTTGGTCACTCATCATCTACGCTGCCTTGCGCGGCCTAACGCCAAATAAGCGAGTGGGTAGCGGCAGCGTCTACAAGCAACAACTTAACAGTGCTTTGGGGCTCGAGTATCTAGGCGTGCTGATTCGCGACGGGCTGCTCATCCCCACGAGCAACCTCGCCTCGTGGTTTTTGCGCTATCAGTTCTACGGGAGCGAGAGCAGCCCCGAAGACGACGTTTTGCTTGCAGACCCGCGCATCTTGGAGCACCTGACGGATGAGCCGCCCCCGGAGCCGCAACCGCTCGCCCTAAAACCCCTCGAGGGCGTCACGCCCACGGCGGTGCATCCAGCGCGGACGTTGCTCGAGCTGTTCGACCTCTTGTCTCTTACCACCGAAGAGGGCGGCGTGCCGATCACCCAGCGCGGCACGGTCAGTAAAACGCTGCTCAAGCGTTTAGCGAAACGCAGTCCAAACTTAGAAGGGCGCGTCGAAACGCTGCTGCATTTAGGCGTAACGCTGGGGCTCTTCGATCCGCCTACGAGCGAGTCCAGCAAAGACCCCTGGCGCGTCAACCCCATGCGCCTCCACGCGCTTAGAAGCGCGCCCTTAGCGCTCACCTACAGCTTCGTGGTGGACGCCTACTTGCAACTCCCCGAAGCGGACAGCGCTTGGGGCTCGGGCGCGTCCGACCTGGTCTCCAAAGAGGTGGCGAAGCGGGCGCTTTTAGAGAGTCTGGAAGTGTTGCCGGAGCGACCTATGAAGATGGACGCGGCGCTGGAAGAACTGTGGACGCGGACGCTCAGGTATGTAGCTAGGGCTCCGCGTTGGGGTGACGACGCCGAGCCTGAGCGCCCCGCTTGGTTCGCCAGCGTGCTGCAAAGCGCGTTTCACGAACTAGGCTTGGTAGGAATAGTGGAGTTGAAAGGGGTGAGTCAACCCGAGAAGAAAGCTCGAGACGGCGTCAAGGTGATGGTTAATGGCGAGATCGTACCGGCGTCGTCGCTCTACAAAGAGGACACCGGGTACAGGCACGCAGTCGCGCCCGCGTCAGGTCTCGAATGGTTCCAGCGTGGGCGAGCCTTGCAAGAGGTCACGACGCTGCCCGAAGCGCAGCTTCGTGGAGGGCTCGAGCCCGAGACGGGCAAACCCAGCGAGCCCAGTTTGCTGATTCAGCCGAACTTCGACATTTTAGTCTATCTGGACAAGCTCACGCCCGCCGCGATGACCGCGCTCAGTTGCGCCGCAATGACCCGCGTGGACGCGCAAACGGCGAGCTACACGCTGAGCCGAGGGAGCCTCTACCGCGCCCTCGAGACCGGACTAGACCTAAGAGGCTTACTCGACCTCTTGAACGAGCACAGCATGGGCGTCCCCGACAACGTCACACAGAGTTTGCGCGACTGGGCGTCGCGCCGCGAGCGTTTGCAGGTGAGAGAGGACGTGCGGCTACTCGAATACGCGAGCCAAAAAGAGCGAGACACCGCGTTGAAAAAGTTGCAGGGACGAGGGGCGAGACCCGTGGCTGAACGCTTCGTCTTACTGGAAAAAGGCGCACAACCGCCTAAAGTCAAGGTGCGCCACCACTACGGCCATGCACCGAGCCGCACCCTGCGTTTTCTGCCTTCGGGACACTTCAAGTTGGAGGGTGCCACCGACTTGGCAGGGCGCGCTGTCTTAGCGCAACTCGCTACCCAAGACGAAAAAGGGTACCACCTCGACGTGGACAAGGTTCGCGCTGGCGCGCTCACCCAAGCCGCCCGCGACGCGCTTACCGAACGGGCGCAAGGCGGTCTGCCGCCGCAGCTAGAAGCGCTCATCAACGTGTGGAGTGGCCAGAGCGCCGCCCCTACCGTCGCGACGATTCGCGTCTTTCAGCACCCGAGCGCGGCGGCGCTCGCTAAGCACCCCAAAATTGCGCCGCACTTGAGCACCTCTATCAACGCAACGAGCTTCTTGGTTCAAGAGGGGCATGAGGAGCGGCTCGAGCAACACCTCTCCGAGCTTGGCATAGAGCCCGCCGAACGCTTCAAAGCGGACGTGAAACCGCAGGTCATCGACAGCAGCGCCATGCAGACCGGGCTCAACACCCGCAAGATGCGCGAACTCATCGAGGCGGCCATTGCGCAGGGGCGGCAGCTCGAGCTGCGCTACCACCACGAAAAGACGAACTACAACCGCTACGGCTACGACAAAAAAGTCAAGGGTAAGCGCGTCACGGAAAAGGTCATCCCCGAGTCGGTGACGTATTCGGGCTCGACGCCCTACGTGCGGGCGAGTACACCGGGTAAGAAGGGGAGTTCTGAGATTCGGATTGGGTACATTGAGGGGATTGCGGTGTTGTAAGGAAGTTAAAAGCAATGAGTGAAAACCTTTAGACTCATTGCTCGCTACTCTGCGGAACTGCTCTCCGTACTCTCTTATGTGCGGAATTGCGACAGATACGCCCTCGAGATAATCAAATGCTGAATCTCATCGGTGCCCTCACCGATACGTGTGAGCCGCGCGTCGCGCCACATCCGTTCGACGTGGTACTCCTTGATGTAGCCGTAGCCGCCTAAAATCTGAATCGCGTAGTCGCACGCCTTGACCCCGGCGGTGCTCCCCTTGAGCTTCGCCATCGACGCCGCCATCGCGTAGTCCTTGCCCGCGTCTTTCATCGCCGCCGCTTTCAACACCAAAAGCCGCGCCGCCTCGAGTTCCGTTGCCATCTCCGCAATCTTAAAGCTGATACCTTGATTGTCCGCAATAGGCTTACCGAACTGCTCGCGCTCTAAGGCGTACTTCGAAGCGATTTCCAGCGCGCCGCGCCCGAGCCCAATGCCCATCGCGCCGATGCCGATGCGCCCGCCGTTCAAGACCTCCATTACGTCCTTAAATGCTTGACCACGTGCGCCGAGCAGGTTTTCAGCGGGAACCTCGAGGTTCTCGAACGTGAGCGGTGTTGTGTCAGAGGAGTGGAGACCCAGCTTCTCCTCCGGCTTGCCCCGAATCAACCCCGTCGACTCGCCGTCAAAGACGAACGCGCTGATGCCACTTGAGGGCGAACGCCCTTCCGCCGCCGCGTCGGTGCGGGCGAGAATTACGTAAGTGCCCCCCACCGTGCCCTGTGTGATAAAAATCTTCGAGCCGTTAAGGACGAAGTGATCGCCCATGTCCTCGGCTTTGGTCTTCATCCCTGCCGCGTCCGAGCCGGAGCCAGGCTCGGTGAGCCCCCACGCGCCGAGTTTTTCTGCGCTCGCTAAGGCGGGTAGAAAGTCGCTTTTTTGTGCGTCACTACCGGCAATTTGAATATGCCCGGTGCAGAGCGAGTTGTGCGAGGCGACGCTCAAGCAGAGCGAGCCGTCCACAGCGGCAATCTCTTCGATGATGCGCGCCATCGTCTCAGTATCTAGCGCGGAGCCGCCGTACTGCTCAGGGACTTGCATCCCCATCACGCCGAGTTCGCCGAGCTGTTTAACGATCTCGAGGGGAAACTCCCCCGACTTGTCGCGCTCCAACGCGCCCGGCGCGACTTCGTGATTCAAAAAATCTTTGAGCGCGCCGATCAGCGCTTTCTGGTCGGCGTCTAGCTCGAACCAGAGGTTGTTTTCAACATTTCGAAGTGTGGTTGTCATAGCTCATTATAGACCGTGAACTATTTTTAGAGCGCGGTGTACGCACAAAGGTAAACAAGAGTATCGAGCAACGAGCAATGAGTTGAAAGTTAAAGTCAAAAGCTTTTCACTCGTTGCTCACCGTTCGTTTGCTTCGCAAGACCGTTCGTTCCTTTCGCCTTTGCGAAAACTTTGTAAGCGGAAGCTAAAGCCACCAGCTTGACTGGATTACATAACCAGCCCTGTGCCCTTCGGGTACAACTGGATTGCTTTTAACTCATTGCTCTCTTCGCCTTACCGCTTATCTCTCTACCAATAACTTGCTACACTACCCTTATGGAGCACTACTGGGTAAGAGGGATTCGCGGGGCGACGACGGTGGCGCGCGACGAGCCGGAGCTTATTTTAGAGGCGACCGGGGAGCTTTTAGAGACCATGCTGCGCGAAAACGGCGTCACTGAGTTCGAGCCTATCGCTTCGATCTTCTTTACGACGACGCCTGACCTCTGCAGTACCTTTCCCGCTGAGGCGGCGCGGCGGCTCGGCATGAACATGGTGCCCTTAATCTGTAACCAAGAAATTCCTGTGCCAAACCGCCTGCCTCTGGCGGTGCGCGTGATGATGCAGGTCAACACGCGCAAGAGCCAAAAGGAGATGAAGCACATCTATCTGCGCGAAGCGGTCAAGCTCCGCCCGGACCTGGTGAGCGCGCAGTAGTTGAGTTTTTACTTGTCCCCGAACTTCTCCTTGTAGAGCTTGCGGCAGCGCTCAATCGCCTCTTGCGCGGCCTCTCTACCTTGAAAGTCCTCGACGTCAACACCTTTTTGCATCGCGTCTTTGTAAGAATTAAAGAACCATTTGAGTTCGTCGCGCTCGTAGCGGGGTAGGTCGCTAACCTCTTCGTAGTCGCTGTACATAGGATCGTCGATATGGACGCAGATAAGCTTGTCGTCGGTCTCGTCGTTGTCCTTCATCTTGAAAATTCCGATAGGGCGCACACGCAGCACGCTGAGGGGAATAACAGCGTTTTGCATCATGACCAATACGTCGATGGGGTCGCCGTCGTCGTCCAGCGTCTGTGGCAAAAAACCGTAGTTCGTCGGGTAGGGGATGGGCGGGTGAAGCACGCGGTCTACGCTGATGATGCCCAGTTCGGGGTCAAGTTCGTACTTCGTCGTGTCGCCGCCCGGAACCTCAATCACAGCGCGGACCTCTTTAGGTGCGTTGTCGCCCAGGGGGATATCGTGCCAGGGGTGAATCATGGTGAATCTCCTTGTGTGCAGGTATCCTTGCGGGAGGATACGCGCGAAGTTTGTTTCAGTTCAGACGCTGAAAGCGCTCGAGTCTAACAGAGGAAGATAAAGGCTCACTGTTCGCGCCCTTGCGATTCGCCCGCAGCGAAGCCGATGTAAGGATTTCTACGTTCCTGCGTCCACACCTCTTTCAGTTGCGGCGGATAGACGGTGACGCTTTGCGCCTCGTCGCGGCTAAACCACCGTGCCTCGGCTAGATGCTCCTGCTCAGGAATGCTCGGTTCGCTCTCTTCCCCGATTAAACTGGCAAAGAAGGTGAGTTCTAAGGAGCGTTCGTGCTTGCCTTCGCCGTAGAATTCCTGCACGAAAAGAAGTTCGCCTACCTCTACACGTAGCTGCGTTTCCTCGAAGACCTCACGCGCCCCGCATTCCGGCAATGTCTCGCCCGCTTCCCAACCGCCGCCGGGCGGATACCAGTAGGGGAGACCCTCGTTTCGGACGAGTAGCAAGAGGTCGCCGTGCAAAATGGCGAGGCGGCAGATAACCCGCAGGCTCACTCCCATTCTTTGATGGGGATAAGTTCACCGCCGTCTACGGTTGCGTTTTTGATGCGGTGACTACGGCTCAAAGAGACCTCTAGCACGGCTTCATCCAGGCTGCTCGAGCCGATCAGCACCTTGCGCACAAAGTAGCCGCCCCCCGGCTGCGCGCTCATCTCACTCGACTTAGACAACCTGACGGGGATGACCTCGCCGTTTCTCGAGGTGCGCACCCTAGCCAATAAAAAGTTGCCTTCGTTTTTGAAGTTGGGATTTCTGCGGAGGAACGAGAACATAGGGTAGTTTAACCGAGTAGTGTGCCTTTGCGGAGGTAGTACGTCGCTGTTTTTAGAGAAAAGAGAAAAGGACCAAGAGAAAAGTGAAAGTCAAGGGCTTTTAACTTTTCTCTTTTACCTCATTGCTCGCCTTTACGCTGTTTTCTGCCGCTGCGCCTGCGTCAAGATTCTGTCCGGGTCATCCAGGTTATCCAAATTGATGTTCAGCGCCGAGATATCGCTACCTGGCACCTCGTACATGACTTCCAAGAGGTTCTTTTCCAGCACGGAGCGCAGCCCGCGTGCGCCCGTACCTCTCGCTTTGGCGCGTCTCGCCACCTCTTTAAGCGCGTCTTCATTGAAGCTGAGGTCGACGTTCTCGAGCCGAAACAGCTCTCTAAATTGCTTGGTTAAAGCGTTGCGCGGCTTTGTGAGCACGTCCACGAGCGCCTCGACGCTCAGGTCCTCTAAGGTCGCGGTGATCGCCAAACGCCCGATGAGTTCGGGGATGAGCCCGAAGTGCATGAGGTCTTCGGGGGAGACTTGGGCGGCTAAGTTGCTCTGCTGCTCCATGATGTCGCTATGCGTAAAACCGACGCGCGACACGTCCACGCGGTTGCGGATGATGTCCTCGATGCCCTCGAACGCGCCGCCGCAGATAAAGAGGATGTTCGAGGTGTCCACCGCGATGAGTTCTTGGTGCGGGTGCTTGCGCCCCCCTTGCGGCGGCACGTGCGTCACGGTGCCTTCGATGATCTTGAGAAGCGCCTGCTGCACCCCTTCGCCCGAGACATCTCTCGTAATGCTCGTCCCTTCGCTTTTGCGGGCGATCTTGTCGATCTCGTCGATGTAGATGATGCCCCGCTCCGCCGCCTCGACGTTGTAGTCCGCCGTTTGCAAAAGCCGCAGAATGATGTTTTCCACGTCGTCGCCGACGTAGCCCGCTTCGGTAAGCGTGGTGGCGTCCGCGATGGCGAAGGGGACTTGCAAGGTGTCTGCTAAGGTCTGGGCTAGGAGCGTCTTGCCCGTGCCGCTCGGTCCGAGCAGCAAGATGTTGGCTTTTTGCAACTCGGCGTCCGGGTGTTGCAAGCGGCGGTAGTGGTTGAAAACAGCCACCGCGAGGGTTTTCTTCGCTTCCTCTTGCTCGATCACGTAAGCGTCTAGATGATGCTTGACCTCTCTGGGCGTTGGCAACCGCAGAAGAGGTGCGGGCTGCGTCTTCGCCTTCGCGAGCACGTCTGAGATGCGCCCGACACAGTCGTTACAGATGTGTGTCATGCCATTTTCGGCGGCGACCAAATGCTTGACCTCGGCGTGGGTGCGCCCGCAGAAGTTGCAGCGTGCCTGCGGCATCCTATTCGTCCTCACTGAGCTGACTCGCGCCGATGCGCACGTTTTCACGCGGCGAGACGACGCGGTCTATAAGCCCGTAGTCTTTCGCCTCGCCCGGCGACATGAAGTAGTCGCGCTCCATGTCCTTTTTGATCTTTTCCTTGTCGAGCCCCGTGTGCTCCTCGTAGAGGTTCAGCATCGTGTCGCGCAAGAAGAGGATTTCGTTGGCTTGCACCTCGACGTCCGGGGTGTTGCCGCGAAAGCCCGACGAGCCCTGGTGGATCATGACCCTCGAGTTCGGCAGCGCCAAGCGCTTGCCCTTCTCGCCCGCCATGAGAATCACGGAGCCCATCGACATGGCGATGCCCACGCAGATGGTGCTGATCGGCGCGGAGACGAGCTGCATGGTGTCGTAGATTGCGAGGCCCGCGTAGACCTCGCCGCCGGGCGAGTTGATGTAAATCTGAATGTCTTGCTCGGGGTTTTGCGCGTCTAAGAGGAGAAGCTGCGCGACGATGACGTTGGCAACTTCGGAGTTAATGGGCGTGCCTAGAAAGATGATGCGCTCTTTCATGAGGCGGCTGTAGACGTCATACATGCGCTCGCCGCGCCCGGTCTGCTCGATGACGTAGGGGACTAGGGACATAAATCGCTCCTTCTGTAGCAGGTATCGTTTAGTTGGGGACGATACGAGTCGATAAGGTATATAGCGCGCACTTCAGGTAAAACCTTTGGCGTTGCCAAAACTTCGTCTGCTACGCAGCTTGCAGAAAGTGTCATTTCGGTCTCATGGTGAATGATAACCGTTTCGGCTCCAAGCGTACTCGCTATATAAAATATCACTATTGTTAGTATTCACGTCCCTGCGTTCCGTTGCCGTTATCAGGGTCACGTAAGAGACAGCAGGTGTTGTCTGGTTACGGTTAGCAGGTATCATCTGGTTTGAGACGCTCTCACTGTAAAAAACGCTGTCTATCGCGCACATTCGGAGATGATATCTGCGGCGCTCCGTCTCAGTATGTTTTGGAAGTGCTAGGCGTACGGAGTTACTGTCGCGTGGACCGCAGCCGCAAAGCTCCCACTGGCCCGCTAGGCGAAGAGACGCTCTCACTCAGGTAGACCATCCTTTAGCCCACACGTTCGAGGATAATATCTGCGTGACATAAGCTCAGCGGTTTTGAGAGCTGCACCTACTCGGTAGATTCAGCGGCTCGAGGCTCGGTAGATTCATTCGCATTCACGTCCGCCTCCGCTGTCTCTGTATCCGCGTCCGCGCTCGCCGCGGCGGTCTCGGTGTCTTCTGATTCACCCGGCAGCGCCTCGTCCTCGGACTCTTCGCCTAAAAGCTCGCGCACGCTCTCGCGCACCGCTTTGTCCCGCGCGAGCAAGAAGCGGTAGTTCTCCACTCCTTCGCGCCCGAGTTCCTGCCTGAGCTTCGCGACGTTGCTCTGCTGGCGCTGCGCCATGTAGGTCAGCGCGGCGTCTAGCTCTTCGCTCGTGACTTGCGTGCCGCGCACCTCTAGGAGCTTTTCCAGCACCAAGTCACGCTTCACGCCCGTCGTCGCCGCTTCGTCCAACTCGTCCTCGAACTCCTGGCGCTTGTCGGCCTCCTCCAGGCTCTGTAAATATGTCTGCATGTTCATGCCGCGCCCCTGCAAATCCTGCGCCAAATTCTCCAAGAGGTTGCGCTTGCGGCGGTTGACTAAACTCTGCGGGAGGCTAAGCTCGGTCTCCTCAACGAGTTTGCCGATAAACTCCTCTTGCTGCTCAGAGAAAATCTCTTGGTCCATCTGCGCCTGGAGGCTCCTGCGAATTTGCGCCTCGGCTTCTTCCCAGGTACCAAAGCCGAGCGTCTGCGCGAACTCGTTGTCGGGCTCGGGCTTCTCTTTGGCTTTGATGTCGCGAATAACGACGTTGAGGACGGTGAGTTCGTCCGCATCCTCTTCGGTCTCCTCCGTGACTTCTTCGGTTTGGGCGTCTTCGCTCGAGCCTTCAGCTTCCGAGAGGTCTTGACCCGAATCCGCCGCAACCTCTTGTGCATCCTCTTCGGACTCACCTTCCGCTACGCCCTCTTCGTCCTCTTCCATCTCAGGCGGCGTCGGCACGTCCAACTTCAAGGCAACTTCGTCGCCGATCAACTTGCCGTAGAACTGCTCCGCGAGGGTGTCGCCCACGCGCTCTAAGTCAATCGGCATGGTGGAGCCTGCGGTTTCACCGAGCGATTCGACGGTTAGATAGTCGCCCGCTTCAGCAGGACGCTCTACCGGGACGAGCGTCGCGTTTTCGCTCTGCAAATTCTCGACTGTCTCCGCGACCATCTCGTCGGTGACGGGCACGCCCTCCGTGTCGATGACGATGTCCTCAATCTTGGGCAGCGTCACCTCGGGATAGAGTTCGACCTCAACTTCGAACGTGTAGTCCTCGTTTTCGACAGGCTCATGCGCGTGGAAGTTGGCGCTGACGGGGTTCAGTTCTAGCTCCTGCGCCGCTTGCGGATAGTAGGTCTCAACTAGAGCGTCGCGGACCTCTTGCGCGACGGCGTCCTTACCGACCCGCGCCTCGATCACACCTCTAGGCGCTTTGCCGGGGCGAAAGCCAGGCACCTTGACCTGCCGTGCTAAGCTGCGAAGGATGGTGCTGTACGCCTTATTGACCTCTTCGGCGGGCACGTCCACCTTGAACTTGGCGCTTACATCTTGCCGTTCTAATATCTCTGTTTGCATCTCTTCTCCTGACTTCCCGATACTTTCGTCTTCACTCATTCTATAAAGTCTACCTTTACGCCACATAGGGCAAAGCAGTGTAGTCTAACAGGTTGTCTAGGGTTAAACCAAAACGTGATGAAACAGAGCGGTGCGTGTAGAATACGTATATGCAAAAGAAGCTGACGATTACGATTGATGAACAGGTTTACGAAGGTCTCTACGCTCAGGTAGGTCAAGGCAAGATAGGTCAGTTTACCGAATCTTTGGTGCGCCCTCACGTTCTATTTAGTGACTTGGACGCAGCTTATAAACAGATGGCTGAGGACGGGGCGCGTGAAGCGGAAGCGCTAGAATGGTCTGAAGGGGTGCTTTTAAGATCAAACGCTTTTTAGATTAAACTGTAGAGATGAAATTAGAGACCGAAACAGCATTTGTGATCTGTATTCAGAACTAAGGCTACTCTGCGTCGCTCGAGGTTCGCAAAATTTATCAGCGCCTTCCCGACGATGAAGCTGCGAAGCATCAGCTCCTGCGCATGGTTGATGAGTCAAGCGAGGATTACCTCTATCCTAAAGCGTACTTTATGAGCGTTGAGCTTCCGCTTAGTGTTCAAGAGGTGCTTTTAAGAGCGGCTTAGGGGCTCAAGCCTCGCCTAAGCCCCTACCCCTTACACCACCTCTTCAAGCGCCGCCTCCATCAACTCACAACCCTTGTCCATGTCTTTATCTGAAACATTGAGATGCGGCGCAATCCGAATCACGTTGCTGTAAAGTCCGCCTTTACCAATTAACAGCCCCTGCTTCCGCGCCGCATTCACCAGCGCCGCCGTCCGCGCACTATCCGGCTCCTTCCCATCCGGCTTGACAATTTCAAAGGCTTGCATGAGCCCCATCCCGCGCACGTCGCCCAAGAAGGGATAGCGGCTCTGCATCTCCTCCATGCGTTCACGCAGCTTCGCCCCTTGCACCTCTGCGTTTTCCCAGAGCCTGTTTTCTTCGATATATTCAATCGTTGCGCACGCCTGCGCCATCGCTACCGGGTTGCCACCAAACGTCGCTAGGGTGAGACCATTCACCGCTTCCGCCACTTCGGGCGTCGCAATCGTGCAACCCACCGGCGCACCGTTGGCGATCCCTTTCGCAAAGGTCATGATGTCGGGCTCGACGCCCCAATGCTCGATGCCGCACATGTACTTACCTGTACGCCCCCAACCTGTTTGCACCTCGTCTATAATGAGCAGCCCGCCCGCCTCTCTCACCACAGGTAGGATGCGCTGAAAGTAATCCTGCGGCGCAACCACAAAGCCGCCCACGCCCTGAATCGGCTCCGCCATGAACGCCGCAATTTTACCGCTCGTGCACGTCGCAATCATCTCTTTAAGGTCATCTACTAAGAAGTCTAAAAACTGCTCCTCGTTCATCCCTGCGGGCATCCGGTAAACATAAGGGTTCTTGACGTGCTTAATCGCACCGTCGAACACGCCGCCCAAGCGCCAGGTGCCGTGCGCGGTCATGCTCATCATGCTCGCTGAGCGCCCGCTGTAGGCGTGCCTTAGCGCGATGATATCGGTGTTGCCCGTGTACATCCGCGCCGCCAAAATCGCAGTTTCGTCCGCTTCCGTGCCGCTGCTCGTGAAGAAGCAGTGCTGCAAGCGTCCGGGCGTGAGCTTGGCGATCTTCTCCGCCACTTTAATGGTGATTTCGTTGATGTAGAGCGTCGAGGTGTGCTGCACGCGGAGAAGTTGCTCGATGACCGCCGCTGTGACCTCTTCGTTGGCGTGACCTACCGAGACCGTGAGGATGCCGCCGAAGAAGTCGAGATATTTGTTGCCCTCCACGTCCCACACAAATTGGTCTTTGGCGTGCGAGACGGCTAAGGGTTCGTCGCCGTAGAGGAGCATTTTGCTCTGAATGGGGAAGAGGTAGTCTTTTTGGCGGTCTAGGAGTTCTTGGGTGCGGTCCTTGGTGGAAATCATCGTGCTCTCCTTTGGCTCGAGCGTCTCTATGTTCTTCTCCACGTTCAAGATAAAAGTAAGGCGCACACCCAGTGTACGCCTCAACCGTCTGCGCTGCCTACTCTGCGCCGCTCACCGCCTCGTAGACGCTAGGGTCTACAATCTCGTCATAGGAGAGCGCTTCGTTAATCAAGCCGACTCGGACAAGTAGCTCAACCGACTCATTAAACGCCTCTTCGCTGAGCGCACCGATTTCGGTATCCTCACTCGGTCTGACGAGTTGCGCAACTTGGTCCATCTGCCAGGACTGGTGGATTTCGGGTCTCGAGGTGCTCCCCGACCCCGCACACGTATCGCCGCAGTAACCGAGCACGATTTCAACGGCTTCCGCCGGATTCTCCACCGCGTATTCCCAGCCGCGAATCGTCGCCCGCAAGAACCGCTCCGCGACCTCTTGCCCTGAGACGCCCGAGCCTTTGAAGTCTTCGGTCTCCAAAAGTTCTGGCGTCGTGAAGATGAGGTCTTCTAACAGCTCCGCGTCAATGTCGGCAGGGTCCAAGATGTTCAAACCGTCCAGTTCGTAGCCTAGCCCGACAACCTGGTTGAGTTCGTTGTAGGTCATGACGGACGCCACCTCGACTTCGTTGGGAAAGACGAGCGCGGGGTCGAAGGCGTAGATAACCGCGTTCACGTCCGGGTTGCTCGTCGTCGGGTCAAGGTCACTGGTCAAGCCCTCCACGTCAAAAGCGGCTTGCGCAACGAACTCGTTGCCGAAGCCCCACACACCCACACGCCGACCTGCTAGATCAGTAAACGTCTCGATGCCCGAGTCTTGCAGCGCGACCATCCGGTAGCCCGAGTCCTGATAAATCTGCGCGATTTGGACCACTTCGAGACCTTGCTCGCGCTGCACCAACATGTTCGCAATCCAGTCCGTCCCGAAGTCGGCGTTGCCCGAGGCAACTTGCACCGTCGGGTTGACGTTGCCGCCGTCCAAGACCGTGACCTCCAAGCCTTCCTCTTCATAAAACCCCTGGTCAATCGCTACGAAGTAGCCCGCAAACTGCGCCTGCGGAAACCACTTCGACTGAAAGGTCACGGGGATGAGGTCTTGGGCAAAGGTGGTGGAGAAGAGAAGCGCGGCAAGGGTGAACAAAATTCTTTTCATGTGTTTCCTCCAGTGAGATGACGCGAAAGAGGTGCTTTGATGATCAAATTCCAACTTCTTACTTCTTGCTTCCTACTTCTGTCCCCCTTCCCTGAACGACGGATGCCAACCCGTCAGGCGTCTTTCTAACCAAGCGAGCGCTCCATAGATGGCAATAGAGATGACGCTCGAGACCAAAATCGCCGCAAACACCACGTCGTACGCGCCGCGTCTTGCTGAAAGTGAAATCCGCTGTCCCAACCCCTCGGGCGGACCCGGAATTAAAAACTCGGCAACGATGACGCTGATGACGGCTAGAACGGCGGCGAGCTTGAGCGCGTTGAAGAGGTAAGGGAGCGCGTTCGGCAAGCGGAGTTTGAAGAACACTTCTCTTGGCGTGGCGGCGTAGGCGCGGAGAAGCTCGAGCTTCAAAGCGTCCACCGACACGAGCCCCTGCACCGTGTTGAGTACGACTGGAAAAAAGGTCACGATAACGACGACCGCCGCTTTCGACTCCCAATCCACCCCGAACGCCCGCCCCAACACAGGCGCGAGCCCGACGATAGGCACAGCGCCAAACGCCGCCGCCAGAGGTAAAAAGCCGCGTCGCAAAAAGGTGCTAAAAGCGATGCCGACGCCTGCTAGAAAGCCTGCCGTGAGTCCGATTAAGGAACCGAGCAAGACCTCTTTAATAAAGGTCACGTAAGCGTCCGAGAGGAGCACGTTGAACGACGCCGCGAGTGAGCGCCACACGTCCACGACGCTGGGAAATATGCCTTTCGGCACGCCGTAACCGATGACTAAACCCTGCCAGACGAGGAGGAACAAGAAGGGGACGGAGGCGGAAGGTAGAAGTGTCTTGAAGCGGGTCTCGAGGGAAGAGGTCGTCTCATCCGTACTGACCCGCCCGACACCGAATATGGCGACGAAGAGGAAGCCCCAGAGGAGTGACCAGAAACCCCACGCACCTTCACCGCCTGCTTGCATGAGCGAGAGAACGGTAACGAATGCACCGAGAAGTCCGCTGGGCACGAGCGTAACCGCGAACCAGAAGCGTCCAACTATTGCGCTGGTGAGCGAGAGAAGTCCGAGAACGAGCAGCGTGACGCTGAACGCACTCACCTCACTGCTAAGAGGTCCGAAGAGTCCAATGAGCACAATAAGTGACGCGGCGAGCGCCGTCCAAATCGGCTTTACGGAAGAGGTCACGTCCGCTCCCAGGGTGCAATCAATCGCTGCACCAAGCCGACAAGCGCCACCAGTCCAACACCCAGAAGCGCCGAGATAAGGAGCAAAATCCACACGTCCGCGACGTTGCCCGACTGAACTTGACCCAAAATTTGAAAGCCCAACCCGCGCCGATTGTTCGATTCGGTCTCCGCGACGAGTGCGCCGACAAGCGCGGCGGCGGTCCCCAACTTGAGAGAGGTAAAGAAGAAGGGCGCAGCAGCGGGAAAGCGCACTTTCATAAAAACTTGACGCGGCGAGGCGGCATAGGAGCGCATGAGGTCTAAAGCGAGTGGGTCCACCGAACGCAAACCTTTTACCGTTCCGACGACGACGGGAAAGAATGCGATGTACGCGCCGATGATCGCAGTCGGCAGAATACTCGTCTGAATGGTAATGCCGAAGTTGCCCAACACGAGGAGCAGCACGGGCACGAGCGCGATGATGGGGACGGTCTGCGAGGCGATGACCCAAGGGAGGAGAGCACGCTCGAGCGGCCTCAGCAATACAAAGAGCACCGCGAGAACAATCCCAACCGCTCCACCCAACGCCAACGCCGCCAATGTCCCCAGCGCCGTATAAAGCGTCGCTCTTACAACGTTGCGTTCGTCCGTAAAAGGATATTTACTGAAAAAGGGTGCGACGCCCGCCGCAATCCAATGAGGGAAAGGGACGGGGTGCTGCGGCAGCGCGAAGAAGCACTCGAGCACATTATCCCCACAACTCGGTCTCGCGTAGAAAGTGTAGTTCGTAGTGGTGAGGCTCGAGCCCACCGCTGGAGCCCCCGCCAACGTGACCTCTCCCTCCGCCGGGTTCGTCACCGCGTAGTCTGGATACTGCCTAAGCTGCGCGTTGCGCGGCGGCGCACGTGAAAAGGTGAGGGTGTTTCCGGCTCGAGAGAAGTCCTCGCCTTCTTCCATCAACCTTCCGTCCAACGTCACGAGTCCCGCTTCACTCTCAAAGGTAAAGGTGCGCGTTTCGCCATCTACCCGCTCTTCGGGTCGTTCGTTGTCGTACTCGAGGAGTGTATTGCCCACAAACAGCGTGCGGTCTCCGTCGTTTTCTACAAGGTTGTCAGCAGGAAAAGTGAAGACGCGGTTTTCACCATTGACTTCTCCCTGAAGAGATTGATTCTGTGTAACGGTCTCCTTCTCCCATTTCCTGATGTCTTGCATGTCGCGGTAGGCGAGCGGTAGCCCAAATACGAGCGCGAGCGGATAGCCTAAGAGGATGAGCAGCGCGAGGACGGTGAGAACGGGGAGGTAAGATTTGAACGAAGGAAGAAGGTTGAAGAGAGAGGTGAGAAAAGTGTCTTCTCGAGCCTCCGCTGACCTCTTCCCCTGCATCAGTGAACCCCTCGGAGCGATTCGCGCACCTCAGTCGCCAGGTCAAAAAACGCTTTTGACTCCCGCGTATCGTTATCACGCGGATAAGGCAAGTCTACCGGGATGACCTTTTCAATCTTACCGGGGCGCGGCGTCATCACGATGATGCGCGAGGAGAGGAAGACGGCTTCGGCGATGGAGTGGGTGACGAAGACGACGGTCTTTTTCGTCTCCTGCCAGATGGTTAAGAGTTCATGGTTCATCTGCTCCCTGGTGATTTCGTCTAACGCGCCAAACGGTTCATCCATCAAGAGGAGTTTGGGGTCAAAGGCGAGCGCCCGAGCAATCGAAACGCGCTGCTGCATCCCGCCCGAAAGCTGCCAGGGGTATTGGTTGTGGAAGTCTTGGAGACCCACCATTTCTAAGAGGTTCGCCGCCCGCTCTTTGCGCTCCGCTTTGGAGAAGTTCATAATCTCGAGCGGTAACGTCACATTTTTGAGCACCGTGCGCCAGTCGTAGAGCACCGGGGCTTGGAAGACGTAACCGTATTCGCGACTTTCCCGCGCTTCTCTCGGCGTTTTGTCCGCCACCGTAATCTCGCCCGAAGTCGGCTGGATGAGGTCAGCGATGAGGCGCAGAAGCGTTGTCTTTCCACAGCCCGACGGACCAATCAGCGAGATGAATTCGCCCTCTTTGATTTCTAAGTTCGCGTTTTTGAGCGCGACGGTTTCCGTACCGCGCCCTGTATAAACCATGTTGAGGTCGCGGATACTGATGACAGTTTGAACGTCTTTCTTGGGTTTAGTGGCAATCAAGCGGATACCTCATAGATTCGAAATGTCGTAAAATACGTACATGGTCGTAGCAAATATTCCCATACTGGCGAACGGCGACAGGCTCACCCGTGCGGAGTTCGAGCGGCGCTACCACGCTATGCCGCGCCTTGAAAAAGCCGAACTCATCGAAGGGGTTGTCTACATGCCGTCTCCTGTTCGTTTCAACAAGCATAGTGAACCTCACGCGAATATCATCATGTGGCTAGGAACCTATAAATTGCAAACGCCCTTTGTTGCCTTTGGCAATGATGCAACCGTTCGCCTTGACATGGACAACGAACCCCAACCCGATGCGCTTCTAAGGCTCGAGCCAGCGGTTGGCGGAACCTCTTCGGTAAGCGCGGACGACTATATCGAAGGTCCACCCGAGTTGGTGGTCGAAATCGCTTCAAGCACCGCCTCCTACGATTTGCACGACAAACTTCATGCGTACCGCCGCAACGCCGTGAAAGAGTATCTGGTGTGGCGCGTGGAAGAGAGGGCGTTTGACTGGTTTGTTTTGAACGAAGGACGGTATGTGAGGCTCGAGCCCCAAGATGGAACCTTAGAAAGTCGCACCTTTCCGGGGCTGGTGCTCCAGGTGGATGCGCTACTCGAGGATGATATGCAAGCGGTGATGACGACGTTGCAAAACGCCCTGCAAAGCGAAGCACACGAGAGGTTTGTGGAGAGGTTAGAAGTGAAAGTCAACACCTAAGCACCCGCCTCTCGTCTCAGTAGCGTTCCCCACCCCTGCTCACCAACGAACTCACCCTCTTTAACTTGCACCTTACCTCTTACCGTCACTGTCTCGACGCGCCCATCAACTTCCGTCCCTTCAAATCCGCTGTAGTTGACGTTCATCGTTTGATTCTGAGCTGAAATCGTACCTTTTGCATTCGGGTCATAAATCACCAAGTCGGCGTCACTCCCCACCGCAACCGTTCCCTTACGCGGAAAGAGCCCGAAGAGCTTGGCGGCTTTGGTTGAGGCTGCCTCTACGAAGCGGTGCACGTCCAAGTCGCCGCGACTCACGCCGTAGGTGTAGAGGAGCCTGACGCGGTCCTCTAACGCGGGAATCCCATTAGGAATCTTAGTGAAGTCGTCTAACCCCATCTCTTTTTGCTCGGTATCAAAGGGGCAGTGATCTGTGCCTACCGTGTCAATAAACCCTTGCGCCAGCGCATCCCACAAGACCTTTTGATTTGACTTCTTCCGCAAGGGCGGCGACATGACGTACTTCGCGCCCTCTAACCCGTCCTGCTCGGCGAGCGTTTTATCCAACAAGAGGTGCGGGATGACCGCTTCGATGGAGAGGTCTACGCCTCGAGCTTTCGCGTCTAGCGCCGCTTTCAGGGCGGGCGCACACGAGAGGTGAACGACATAACCCTTCGCGCCCGTCGCCTCCAAAAAGGTCGCGAAGTGATGCGTCCCGTCCGCCTCCACCCACTCGGGGCGGCTCGGCTCGTGGTAGCCGGGTCCGGTCTTGCCCTCTGCTAAGAGCTTCGCTTGAAGCTGCGCGACGAGTTCAGGGTTCTCGCAGTGCGCCGTGACGATGACGCCGAGTTCTTTTGCCAGCGTTAGCGTTTTGAAAAGCTCTTCGTCATTCACGCCGAAAAAGCCCTTGTACGCTAAAAAGACCTTAAAGGATGAAATACCGTCCGCGACGATTTCACGAAGTTGCCCCTCGCTCTTCTCGTCGAACTTAGGCACGCCCATGTGAAAGGTGTAGTCGCAGGCGCTCTCGCCCTCGGCTTTACCCTTCCACAGCTCGTAACCCTCCAAAAGGTCTTCGCCCTTATTCGGCGCACACATCTCGATAAAGGTCGTCGTACCGCCCATGAGCGCGGCGCGGCTGCCCGTCGCGTGGGAATCTTTGGCGTAGGTGCTCATGAAGGGCAGGTAGATGTGGACGTGGGGGTCGATGAAGCCGGGGAAGACGAGTTTGCCAGAGGCGTCGATGACCTCATCGGCGGAAGCGTCCAAGTTCTGACCGATGCGGGTGACGGTTTCGCCTTCGCAGTAGATGTCGGCCGTCGTACGCGAGTCGGCGGTGATGATGTCGGCGTTGCGGATGAGCAAGCTCAAAGTGTCCTCCTGTAGGGTAAAAGAGAGAAAAGGTTAAAGAGGAAAGAGAAAAGAAGAACCCACTTTAACCTCTTCTCTTCATTTTCCTCTCACTTTTTGTTTTTGGACAGCGGTTTTTAGTCCGCCTACAACCCGTGAAACCTCTTCAGCTTGGGTTAAGAGGGCGTTGAAGGTTGGCTTTTGCAGATAGCCAACATCGAAAGCAACATAAAGTTGCGATCTTACCTCTCCACAAGAAGATTTAGCGATGGACAAAAACTGATGAAATTCGGTGCGGCGTCCACGTTCAAATCCTTCGGCGATATTCGACATAACTGAAACGGCAGCTCGCTGTATCTGATTTGTCAGCCCAAAGTCTTTAGCGAATTCGCCTCTTTTCGTGACTTGATACACCGATTTGGTCAAAGCTCGAGCCTTCTGCCACGCTACCAGGTCCTCGAAACGATTGACTTTTTCTTTTGTCTCATCTCTTTCCTCTTTCATCTTTACCCTTTTCTCTCAGTCCTAATGAATATCAATTCCAACCTCTTCCCGATACCGCTCCATCGCCTCCCAATCCCGCGTCACCTCCGGCTTATTCGTGCTTAACTCATTCCAAGTGACACTTTCATGCTCCGGCGGCATCTCCACCATCGAGATGCATTCATCCACCGGACAGACCAGCGAGCAGAGGTTACATCCAACACAATCCTCTTCGCGCACGACGGGCTGCGGCTTGACGCTGCCGGTGTAGGTCGCGGGGTCGATTTTCGCGCCGTCTACCGTCAGGTCGATGCACTGGTGCGCACCCTCATCGCAGGCGACGTAACAGAGGTTGCAGTTGATACAGGTCTCAGGGTTGATGCGGGCGACGACTTTATAGCTGAGGTCGAAGTCACCGAAGCTGCTTACCCTCGGCACCGACGCCCCGATAATCTCATTGATGGACGCCGCGCCTTTCTCGTCTAGCCAGTTCGAGAGCCCATCCGTCAAATCTTCAATGATGCGAAAGCCGTAGTGCATGACCGCCGTACACACTTGCAAACTCGTCGCGCCTAAAAGAAGAAATTCTGCCGCGTCGCGCCAGGTCTGGATGCCGCCCATACCAGAGATGGGCAAGTTCGCCCGCTGGACCTCTTCGTCATTTGCCACGACGGACAAGAGGTGCAAGGCGACGGGTTTCACCGCCGGACCCGCGTAGCCCCCGTGCGAGCCTTTGCCGCCGATGTTGGGCTCGAGCTGAAAACTGTCTAAATTCACCCCGACGATGGAATTGATGGTGTTAATCAGTGAGAGCGCGTCCGCCTTACCCTTTACGGCAGCCTGCGCAGGCTTGCCGATGTCGGTGACGTTCGGCGTGAGCTTGACGATCACAGGGATGCTCGCCACGTCCGTCACCCACTCCGTAATCATCGAGCAATATTCCGGCACCTGCCCTACCGCCGCGCCCATGCCGCGCTCGCTCATCCCGTGCGGGCAGCCGTAGTTGAGTTCGATACCGTCCGCGCCTGTGTCCTCGATCTTCTGAATAATATCGTGCCACGCCTTCGGCTCGGACGCCACCATTGCCGAGGCGATGACGGCGCGGTCTGACCAGAGTTCTTTGACCTCTTTGATTTCTCGTAAATTTGTTTCTAAAGGTCTATCTGAGATGAGTTCAACGTTGTTAATCGCCACGAGCTTGTTGCCGCTGTACTCAAAGCCGCCGTAGCGCGAGGAGACGTTCAAAACGGGCTCTCCAATGGTCTTCCAAACCGCGCCGCCCCAGCCGTACTCGAACGCTTTGTTGACTTGATAGGCGGTGTTCGTCGGCGGGGCGGAGGCGAGCCAGAAGGGGTTAGGGCTCTTGATACCTGCGAAGTTGATGCTTAGATCAGCCATTCGTGACGCCTCCAGCTTGAAGAGAAAAGAGGAAAGAGAAAAGGTTAAAGTAGGTCCTTCTTTTCTCTTTCCTCTTTAACCTTCCCTCTCTAATCACTGGAAATACTTTCGCTCAACATTTGATGAATAGACCGCGCTGCAATCTTGCCGTCCTCCGTCGCTGTTACCGTCATCGCGTCGCCTTCTAAACGGATGCAGTCGCCGCCCGCGAAGACGTGGGGTTTAGAGGTTCGGAGCGTTTCGTCTACCTTGATGTAGCCACTTTGGGTCTCGAGCCCAAACGCCTCATGAAGAGGTGTGAGCTTCTCCTGTCCGATGGCTTTAATCACATGGTCACAAGGTAAAACCCACTCGCTACCTTCAATCGGAGTTGGGCGGCGGCGTCCATCCGTGTCAGGCTCGCCTAGTTCCATGCGGATACATTTGAGACCTGTGACTGCGCCGTTTTCGCCTTGAATCTCGAGCGGCTGATTCAAAAACCTAAACTCGACGCCCTCATTCTTGATGAAGTCGTATTCAAAGGTATACGCAGGCATCTCCAACTCGCTGCGGCGGTAGACGATAGTGACGCGCTCCGCGCCTAACCTCTTCGCAATCGTCGCCGCGTCAATCGCCGTATTGCCTGCGCCAATAACCGCAACCTCTTGACCGATAGGAAGATTTTTAAGTTGGTCCAAACCCTCTTTTTCTGCGAGCTTGGTTTCTGCGATAAAAGAAAGGGCTTCGGTGACGCCTTCCAAATCTTCACCAGGGATGCCTAAGTTCGGAACCTTGCCCATCCCCGCCCCGATGAAAACCGCGTCGTAGTCATTCAAGAGGTCATCGGCGGAGATGTCTTGCCCAATGGCGACACCCGTCTTAACCTCAACGCCCAGCTTCTTGACAAATTCAACCTCTTGCAGCGCCACGCGAATCGGTTCGCGCATCACTACGATGCCATAGGTAGAGAGCCCACCCGGTAAATCGTTCTTTTCGAAGACGGTAGCGTCATAACCGAACTTGGCGAGTTCGCCCGCGCAGGTGAGCCCAGCGGGTCCCGCGCCGACGATGGCGACTTTTTTACTGTTCTTCTCCGCAGGTTTGAAAGGAACTTTGCCTTTCTCGTAAATGTAGTCCATCGCGTAGCGCTGCAAGCGTCCAATCTCAATGGGTTTATGTTCGCTTGTCAACACGCACGCGCCCTCGCAGAGTTCTTCGACAGGGCAGACGCGGCTGCAACTCGCACCCATGAGGTTGGCTTCCAAGATGGTCGTCGCCGCGCCCAGAACATTATCCGTGGAGATTTTGCGGATGAAGGTCGGCACGTCAATCGAGGTCGGGCAGGCGGTGATGCAAGGCGCGTCGAAGCAGTACAAGCAGCGGTTGGCTTCGACTCGAGCCTCATTTTTAGACATCGGCGGTTTGAGTTCGGTGAAGCGGGTTTCTAAATCGGTGAGGTCTAAAGGAGTGCTATTCATCAGAAGGGCAACGCCTCTACAATCTCTATCAGGTTTCCGTCCGGGTCACGAAACTGCGCGGAGAGGAACTCGCCAGGTTCCGCAACAGGTGTTGCGCCGTGAGCGAGCGCGTTTCGGTACACTTTCTCAATACCTTTCATCGTGAAGGCTAGACTTACACCTTCATATTCGTCGTTGCTTTCTCTAACTTCATCACATCTGATTATGAGCTTCAGTACCCCCAACTTTCCGTGATGGTATTCAGGGCCGCGCAAGCTCATGAGCGTCGCAAACTCAACCTTGAAGACAGAGGCGTAAAAGCTAGCGAGTGCATCTGGATTCTTTGACGTCAGTGAAAGTGAGACATCTTCAATGGCTAACGCATTCTCTACTTGCTGTAAAAGGTCCATAGCGAAAAGGCAACTCAGCATTTCAACTAGTCAGCTTGTCAGGGAAAAACCTGAAGTGCTGACTGGCTGACTAGCTGACCCGCTCCCTAAAGCTCCACCAATTCGTCGTACGTCTCCGGGCGTCTGTCCCTGTAGAACTGCCACAAATCCCGCACCTCGCGCACCATCGACATATCCAAATCCGCGACGATGAGTTCGTCCTGGTCGCGGCTGCCCTCGGCTACGAACTGACCTCTCGGGTTGACAAAGTAGCTCTGACCATAGAACTCGCCGATGTCCCAGGGCTCTTCGTGTCCGACGCGGTTGATTGCGCCGACGAAGTAGCCATTCGCGACGGCGTGGGCGGGCTGCTCGAGCCGCCACAGATACTCACTGAGTCCTGCAACGGTCGCGCTCGGGTTGAAGACGATTTCCGCGCCGTTGAGCCCTAAGGCTCGAGCCCCCTCAGGAAAGTGACGGTCATAGCAGATATACACGCCGACTTTACCGACTGCCGTGTCGAAGACGGGATAGCCCAAGTTGCCGGGGCGGAAGAAGAACTTCTCGTAAAAACCTGCCACTTGCGGGATGTGCGTCTTGCGGTACTTACCCAAGTATTTGCCGTCCGCGTCAATCACAGCGGCGGTGTTGTAGTAGACGCCCGTCATCTCCTCTTCGTAGATGGGTACGACGATAACCATGCCGTACTGCTTGGCGAGTTCCATCATCATCTGGGTGGTCTCGCCGTCGGGAATAGGCTCGGCGGTGGTGTACCAGCGGCTGTCTTGGGAGGGGCAAAAGTAGGGACCGTAGAAAATCTCTTGCAGGCACAAGACCTCGACGCCCTGTTCGCCGGCCTCTTCAATCAGCGGGATGTGCTTATCCAGCATCGCTTTTTTTATCTTCTGAAGGTCTTTGTCACCTGGGATGGGGTTCGACGCTTGAATCAAGCCGCCTTTAACGGTGCGTGCCATGTGCCTCCTAAAGTAAACCTTTTGGACTGCGTTGACGAGTAGAAACTATTCAGCTTATGAATATGCGGCATTATACGCGCACGTCAGTTTCGCTGTAAAGCTGTGTAGACCTCTCTAACTGTAGCGGGAGTAACAGAACTCATCCGCACTGTAAGGTGCAAATATACCAGGTCTCGAGAAAGAGCGTCAAGGTGAAAGCGGCTCAATGTTGTCAACAAAACATACAAAATGCAAAAATTGCAGACAGCTCAAGAGGCACTTCTAAATTATATTGCTTCTTGTTTAATAAATTTGAACCTCGAGGCTGCAACGCCCCTAACCTCTTCAAGTTTGGTGCTCGCCGAATTCAAGACGGTGCAAAAGCAATATTCAACCTCAGCCCAACGTCATACCAGACTGAAAAGGGGGTGTCACAGTGTGTGAGCGTTCGAAGTTACCCGCGCTGCGCGTTAGCAAGCTGAACATAGAGCGTATAAGGATGTCACGTTGTGACACCCTTAAATCACTTTGGTACCACAACGTAAACTTTTTCAAACCCTGCGAAAAACCCCTCAGTTAAGCTGAGCGCATGAAACGACTTCGCACCTTACGAATCGTCGCGCTGCTTCTGCTCGCGCTCCTCCTCAACGCTTGCGTTCCTGGTGTAGATAACTTTGTCAGAGCGCCCAACTTCAAACTCCTCACTCAAAACTCGGGGCTGGTGCGGCTCAACCCACCTGGCGTGGGCTCGCCGAGTGCGACGTTCTTGTTCAACCTAGAGGTGCAGAATCCGAACTCGTTCGGATTTTCGTTGGCAGGGCTGGACTTCGACCTCTTTGTGAACGGGAAGAGGTCAGTTAGAAGTAGCTTTACTGAAGGGTTTACATTGGCGGCGAATGGGTCAACCCAATTACCTTTGGAGGTGGACGTGCCGTTGGAAAGAGGTGTCAGCCTGCTCGCGGACTTAGCTGGGCTTATCATCGGTGAGCCGACGCGCTATCAGCTTGACGGAACTGTTGCTGTAGAGGTTTTAGGGACGCGCCAGACGCTGCCGAGTACGACGCTCGTGTCGGGGACGATCACGCAGCCGATTCGCTTGGCCGCGCCCGACATTCGTTTCGTCCCTGAACGTTCAGGACTGCGCGACGTCGGGCTCACCAGGGCGACGATTGGGGTGGAACTCGAGCTGTCCAACCCCACACCGCTCGGTTACGTCTTCCGCGCGCCCGAACTCGATATGAGACTCGGCGGGGCGCGTGTCGGCGTTGGACGCGCCGTGACGCAGGCGCTACCTGCGGGCGGAAGCGCGCCGCTCAGTTTGCAGATTGACGTCAACCCGATCACGCTCGCCTCGCAACTGGCGACGTTACAAACAGGACGGGGGTTGGAGTTCGCGATTTTGGGCGGCTTCGCGCTCGACTTACCGGGTATTTTGGATCAGGATTTCGCGGCGCAAAGTCTAGTGTCGGGGCTTTTGCGCTAGGGGTTAATAGGGATTCTGATTGATTCGCTATGTTAGCGAATCAATCAGAATCCCTATCAGTCGTGGCTCAGCGATTCGGGACCCAACGAATCAGGACCTAACGCACCGCGTTCCGGCGCATCGTGGCTCAAGTCGATGCGCTCCGCTAAGCGCGCGAGGGGGCGCGGCAGCCACCAGTTCCACCTTCCCGCGAGGAGCGTTACGGCGGGCACGAGCACGAGCCGCACCAATGTCGCGTCTAAGAGCACGGCTATAAGCAGCCCCAAGCTGAGCGTCTTGATAAAAACGACGCCGCTGAAGAGAAAAACCGAAAAGACCACGCCCATGATGAGCGCCGCGCTCGTGATGACGCCGCCCGTCGTGCCGACAGCGCGCACGACGGCGTCTTTGTCGCTCAAACCGCGCCGGTGATTCTCGGCGATGCGCGAGACTAAAAAGACCTCGTAGTCCATGCTGAGACCGAAGACGACGGCGAAGATAAAGATCGGCACGCTCGACTCGACGAAGCCGAGCGCCCCCCCCAGCCCCAGAAGCGAGCCGCCCCAGCCGAACTGAAAGACCAGCGTGATCGCGCCGAACGCCGCGCCCACGGTGAGCGTGTTGAGCGCAATCGACTTGATGGGGATGAGGAGCGAGCGAAAGGCGAGTCCCAAGAGGACGAAGGTTGCTAGATAGACGAGGCTGAGCGCCCACGGAAAGGTCCGGTAGAGCGTCCTCGTCCACTCGCGCTGCGTGACGTAAGGACCGCCAACTGAGACGTCTAGACCGAGTTCGTAGGCGCTGAGGCGCAGCGTGTCCGCGAGCCGGTTGCTCTCGGCGGGCGCGATACCGCTCGGCGGAAAGACGCGCACGAGAGCGTAGCGACCGTCTTGGCTGACCGTGGCGTTCACGAGGTCACGGGCTGGGCTCGCCAGCGCCGTTGCTTGCGTGGCGTAGTAGCTGTTGAGGAGAAGCGCGGGGAAGCTCCCCGCCGTCGTAGGGGAGTAGACCTTGTCGACGTCGTCTAAAGCTAGGGCCTGCCGCGTCAGCTTAGACGTACCGCGCACCGACTCAGGGTGATAAAAACCCGTCTCGCCGAAGTCGATGAGCACGTCGAAGGAGCGTAATAAACTGCTGAAGCCGAGGGTGTCCAAGATTTCGTGCGCCTTGCGCGTGTCGGTATTCTGCGTGAGCCCGCGCACGCCCGAAAAGCCCAACTGCATCTCCTTGGCGGGCAAGCTGATCAGGAGCAGCGCGGCGACGCCCAAAACGCTCCAGAGCAGCGGGCGGTGCGTCACGCGCCGCGCCTGAGCCTCCCAAAAGGCGCGGCTCCTCACGCCGGGGCTCACGCGCGTGAGCCTAAGCGCGTTGACCCGCGCCCCGAGCAAGGTGAGCGCGGCAGGGAGCGCAGTGACCGAAACCACCATGCTGAATAGGATGACGGTGATACTCGCGACGCCCATCGAGCGCACGAAGGGCAGGGGCGGCACCAGCAGCGCTGAAAGTGCAATGAGCACAGTGAGCCCGCTAAAGGCGACGGCTTTGCCCGCCGTTTCGGTGGTGAAGATGGCGGCGTCCTTAGCGGTTTCTGAGCGCCCAAGTTCCTCGCGGAAGCGGTTGACGATGAGGAGCGCGTAGTCGATGCCCGTGGCGAGCCCGAGCATCGTCACGATGATCTGCGCGAAAGTGGCGAACGTAAAAAACTGACCGAGCAAAAAGAGAAACGCGAATGAGAGCGTGACGGAGAAGAGCGCGACGACGAGTGGCAAGCTCGCGGCGACGAGCGCGCCGAAAGCGACAGCTAAAACTGCCAAGCTGAGCGGCAAGCCGTAACGCTCCGCTCTCAGCGCGTCGCGCTCGCTGATCTCGCGAATCTCATGTTCAACCGTCGAGTTGGCGGTGAGGTAGACCTCGAGCCCCGCCACTTCCGGCAGCCGCGCCGCGACGTGTCCTAAGTTCGCCTGTGAACCCGAGAGGTCGAGGAGCGCGACGCTCGCCCCTGCGTCCTCCAAGGTAGGGATGGGAAACGCGCCGCTGCTGCGGCTGTCGGTCACCTTGACGCCGGGGAGCGCCGCGACGCTGTCTAAAGCGTCCTCGAGCGCGCGGCTCTGCGCGGCGCGTTCGTCCTCAGCGTCACCCGCCGCGCCATCCTCCACGTTTGAACGCGCCACGAGGAGGACCTGCGAGCGCTGCGCCTCGAAGCTGTCCGCTACAGTCCCCTCGACGCGCTGCGCCTCGCTTTCGGGCGCGATGCCCGCGTCCGGCGTAAGCACCTCGCCGACGCGCCCCGCCAGCGGCAAGGCGAGCGCGAACATGAGTATCCAGAGGAGGAGGACCAGGCGCGGATAGGCGCTGCAGAAACGTCCGATGGCTCTAAACATGCGCGCTCCCGAGGTGAGACTGACGAGGTTGACCGCCTTGAATCAAGCCGCACGGAGCCGAAAAGAAGGGTCGGATAGGATCGAGAGGTAAACAGCGTATAGAGAAAGCCATAAGAATATAAAGTGTGCCCCAAATATCTTTAAGAGTATAACCCGAAAAGAAGATGAGGCTACATATCAGTGCGAAAAATTATATTAGATAGTGGGTATCATCTGGTCGGAAACGCTCTCACTACACGAAGCACCGTTTCCTTTTGCTGCGCAAAAACTACGTAATCGGAAAACTCCGTCCCTGCGGGCTTTCAGACTGCTGCGCAGCTTTCAGAAATTCGCACGTACATTCTGAGATGGTACCTGTGACACTTTGTCTCAGTGTGTTGTGGAACCGTTAGGAGATGGGCTCGAGCTTGAACGCAACGAATCTCAACCAAGTGAGTTATACGCCGACGAAGTCCTCGATGCGCGTTCTCGCCTCCGCCTCGTCCGTGCGCGTCTCGCCGACGATGCGCCCATCGCGCAAGAAGATGATGCGCTCTGCAAACAGCGCCGCTTTCGGATCGTGCGTGACCATGATGACGGTCCAGCCCTCTTCCCGGACGCCGCGCCGTAAGAGGTCCAAGACCTCATTGCCCGTACTCGTATCCAGGTTGCCCGTGGGCTCGTCCGCCAAGATCACGACGGGCTCGTTGATGAGCGCCCGCGCAATCGCCACGCGCTGCTGCTGACCGCCCGAAAGTTGATTCGGACGGTGGTTCAAGCGGCTCTCCAGACCTAGCTGCGCCGCCAAATCCTGCAGCCTGCGCTCCGCTTCCTTCTTGCGGCCCGCCACCTCAGCGGGCAGCAAGATGTTCTCTTTCGCGCTCAAGTTCGGGATGAGTTCAAAGTTTTGAAAGATGAAGCCAAGTTGCTCGCGGCGGATTTTGGTCAAGGCGTCGTCGTCCAAAGCGCCCGTCGCCTGTCCGTCCAAGCGGACCTCGCCTGCGTCGGGCTTTTCCAAAAGCCCTAAAATGTGTAATAAGGTACTCTTGCCGCTGCCCGAGGGACCCATCACCGCCAAAAACTCAGCCTTGGGCACGCTCAAGTCAACCTCGATAAGCGCGTCCACGACTTCGCTCCCCAAGTGAAAGCGCTTGCTGAGCGCGTCGGCGTGGACGGCGCTGCGTTGGTCTTTAGGACGGTCGATAGTCGAAGGCATGGTTAGGCTCCCTGGCGGCGTCGGCGAGGTGGTGGTCACGCCCGCCAACGTGCCTAGCATAACGTGTCTCGCTACGGGTGCGCTAATCTGGGTTACGTCTTGTCGAGGGTGGTTTCCTCGAACCCTGTTTCGCCGCGCCTCACGTTTTGACCCGAACGGCTCGAGGTTTCTTGACTCGCACCTGCGCGCTCCGCTACCGTTTGACGGTAAAACGCCTCAGTCTGCGCCATCACCACCTCCGGTGCGTAGTGCGTTTTCACACGTTCCAAAGCGCGTGCGCCGAGTTCGGTTCGCAGAGTGTCATCCTGGAGGAGCGTCACGATGTGCCGCGCGAGTTCGTCCACGTCGGGCGGGGTGAAGAGTTTACCCGCTTTGCCATTTTCTAAAAGGTCCGCCATGCCTCCGTTTCGACTTCCTACAACTGCTTTACCAAGGGACATGGCTTCTAAACAGGTGTAGCCAAACGCTTCGAATAGAGAAGGAAAGACGCAGACGGTAGCACGCTCGTAATATTCGGTAAGTTGCTTGTGAGGTACGCGCCCTAAAAAGGTAATGCGGCTCTGGTATTGTTCGGGTACGAGCGAGAGAAGGTACGCCTCAGTCGAGGGAAACCCGTTCGTCGGCACGTGCGCTGAGCCCGCTACAGTAAAGCGCGCGTTGGGCACCTGCTCGAGCACGGCAGGAACCGCCTTCATAAGAAGGTGCGCACCCTTCCAGCGTGTTACCCGTCCGACAAAGAGCACGCTAGGGTCGTTATCCTCTTGCTCGTTGCCGTGCCCATTACGAATTTCATAAGAGGTGGGATTGGGAAAGACGGCAACGGGGCGCTCGAGCCCAAACATCCCTAAAAACGCCTCTGCTGCGCTTTCGCTCGGAGCGCTCAAGTGCGTCGCCCGCTCCATGAGGTTGCGCTCAAACCAGCCCACCCCACGCCTCACGGGTTCGGAGATGTTCTTGTCAATCGTCTCGCTGAACGCCATCGGCGTGTGGAGTCGCACGACGAAGGGCACGTGGGGGTGGCGCGCCGGGCGGTAGAGGTTCGGCTCGGCGAAGTGGTCGGCGGCTTCGATGAGGTCCACGCGCTCCTCCGTAACGAGCATGTGGAGCGTCCGGGCGAGGTTGCGGCGGTAGTGCACCTCGTCCACGGCGTTTGAGAGGATGAGGTGGGCGAGTTGAGCTTTGCCCAAGTTGTCGGGCAGGGTGGGGCGTCTGGGCGTCAGGCGGTAGACGGTGACGCCATTTTCCTCGGTGACGCTCCCTTCGCCGATGTGGTTTCTAGTTACGACGAAGACGCGGTGTCCGCGCGCGGCGAGCTGCGTCGCGACGGTCTGGGTGTACGTGCCGATGCCCGAGCTGAGTGGGTCGGGCGGATACTCGATGGTTGCGAAGGCGAGGCGTAAGGTGCCTCCGGGTAGTCTGCCTTTGGGTCCATGCGCTGACCTAGACACGAACCTCTCCCTTTGGACGTGCTGCAATCTCTCTGATAAGAATGCCTCCCCCTAAGGTTGCGCCTATCGCAATAGACAGATAGAAACTGAAAGCGCGCCAAGCGAGCACCGCCGGAATGACGAGCGCGGCGTCGCCGTTCGCCGCGAAAGCGTAAGCGAGCGCGATTTCTAGGTAGCCGCTCGAGCCCGGCGTCGGCACGACGTAAGAGGTCACGGAGACGAGCAGGAGCAGCGCGAGCGTCTCGGCAAACGTAACCTGTAAACCTAAATCGTTCGCCACGAAGAAGAAAATAGCGTAGAGCACCAAGTGGAGCAGCGCCGTGACTCCCTGCAAACTGAGCTGCCGCCCTAAAGGTTGCCGCGCGACGAACTGCGAGGTTTCGTCGAGTTGGTTTAAGAAGCGGCTCGAGGTGCGCTGCCAGCGTTTGAGGAGCGGCAGCGTGAAGAGGCGCAGGAGCAGCCGCTTAAAGCGTCCCAGTTCGAAGGAGAGGGCGTACCAGAGAAGCAGACAGATGGGCGTCGCAAGCACGCTGAGCCACAGAAGCGCCGGGGGCAGCGAACCGCTCAGTCCGAGAACGAGCGCGGCGGCGGGCACCGCCCACGCGAAAAAGAGCATGTCGAGCACGCTCGTGTAGATGGCGAGCGCTAACGCGAGCGATCCGCTTACACCGTCGCGCCGCAAGGAGAGGGCAATCGCGGGCGCGTTGCCGCCGCCACTCGGCGTGAGCGCCGCGCAAAAGAGCCCTAAGATAAACGCCCGCGTCCCGCTTAGGAGCGAGACGGGCGTCCCGCAGAAGCGCGCCAAGAGCGTCAGGCGCACACCGCCTGCGAGGTAGTGTAGTGCGAGCGAGCCGAGTCCCAAGAGGAGCGCGCGTGAACTCAGCGAGCCGAGTTGCGCCAAGCTGCCCCGTTCACCCGTCAGAACGACGACGAGACCGATGCCCAACGCGCTGAGGAGCAGTGACGAGGCGAGCGTGAGGAGGACGCGGCGAGGCATTAGGCGTGGGGTCCAGGGACGGATGAGGGGTGAAACGTGGTTTGGACAGAACGCGGCATAAAGCGCGTTAAAAATACCCCGAAAAGAAGGCTAGAGGTGTAGTAAGGCGCGTAAAGAGGGCTCCGCAACGTCTCTTACGGAGCGAAAGGACCTCTTGTGACGTTGATGTGAGATTTTTTACAGTGTTGCGTGAGTGATGAAATAAGTTGCCCTGATGCTGAATAAAGAGTCTCTGTACTCGCGCTGCCTCTCGGATAGAACTGGAAAACGGAGCGTTCGGCAGCGGGGAACGCTCTTTCGAACGTTGCGGAAGGTCAAGCGACGGGTAGCTCGAGCGCCCTTTCCAGTGCCGCCACCGCCCCGCACGCCTCGACGTCGTCCAACGCCTCGTACTTCTCTCTGAGTTCGTTTGAGGCACCTCCCATGATGAAGGGATGCCCGACGACGTCCAACATCGGCTCGTCCCCCGAGGTATCGCCGACGCCTATGACGTTCTTTAGGTCCACCTTGAGTTCTTCGGCGAGCCGGCGCGCCGCCGTGCCCTTCGAGACGCCCTTCTGCGTCACACTGATGAAAAAGGTGCCCTCTTGCGCGGGCGAGGTGGCGCGGCTGAACTGGGCGGTCTCGAGCTTTAGGGACATGGCGATGGGAGCCTTTTCCCTCGAGACGACCCACTGCGCGCGCACCACGGGCTCGTTCTCCATTACGTCAAAGAGGTCGCGTACGATGGCGTTCATGCCGAGCATCTTGGCGTGCGCTTCGCTCAGTGGCGTTTTGCGCTCGACGAAGAGCGCGTTGGGCGAGTAAAGCTCTAAAGTGAGCCCGTTGTCTCTGGCGTGCTCGATGAGGCGCTCCGTATTTGCGTCTTTGAGCGCGTAAACTTGCACTGCCTCGCCGTCGGCGTAGGTGATGAGCGCGCCGCTCTGAAAGATGTGCGGCGTCGAGGGACCGAGCCGCGCCGCCACCTTCTGCGCCACGCCGCCGCACGGACGCCCCGTGCAAACCGCGAGCCTGACGCCCGCCTCGCGCACCCTCTCAGCAGCGTTCCACACGCAGTCCTTGACCGTCCCGGACGCCCCGATGAGCGTGCCGTCTAAATCTAAGAGGATGAGCGGAATCATGCGGGCTCCTTGTCTGCTTCGTCTACCTTTTTGTTATCTACCTTTTTGTTGTCTACCTCGTCCAGCACACGTAGGAATTCACCGAGTTGCACCTCATCCAAGGCGGCAGGTGCGCCCGTCAAGGGGTCCGCGCCGCGCTGATTTTTAGGAAAGGCGATGACGTCGCGCAGGCTGCTCGCGCCTGCTAGGAGCATCACCAAGCGGTCCAAGCCCCAAGCGATGCCGCCGTGCGGCGGTGCGCCGTACTCGAGCGCGTCCAAAAAGAAGCCGAAGCGGGCTTGCGCCTCCTCTTCACTAAAACCTAGCGCCTCGAACATCCGCTTCTGCACCTCTAAACGGTGGATACGGAGCGAGCCGCCGCCGACTTCCGAGCCGTTCAAGACGAGGTCGTACGCCCAGGCGCGGACGCTGGCGGGGTCATCCTCCAAGCGTTCCAAATCCTTTTCGTGAGGTTGGGTGAAGGGGTGGTGCATGTAGGTGTAGCCGCCTTCATCGTCTCGCTCCAAAAGGGGAAAGTCCACCACCCAGAGGAACTCGAGCCCCTCACCTTCCGTCAAGCCCGCGTCTACAAACAGGGTACGCCCCAGCTTGAGCCGCACCGCGCCCAAAGCTTCGCACGCGGTGCGCCAGGTGTCCGCCACGAGGAGCAGGGTGTCGTTTTCGTTGGGAAGGTGCTCCAATAGTCCCGCCACCTCTTGCTCGGATAAAAACTTCCCGATTGGTCCGCTCACGCCACCCTGGTTATGTGCGCCGCTACGCTTGACCCACGCCATCCCTTTCGCGCCGTAGGTCTTCGCTTGATTCTCCAACTCACCCAAAACTTTGCGGCTCAAGCCTTGCGCCTGCTCACCCCGTACAGCGAGCGCCTTGATGACGCCGCCCGCGTCCAGCGCGGACGCGAAGCCGCGAAACTCGGTGCCTGTGAAGAGGTCGGATACGTCCGTCATCTCTAAACCAAAGCGCACGTCGGGCTTGTCTGAGCCGTAACGGTTCATGGCGTCCTGATAGGTTAGACGCGGAAAGGGCATCGTAATATCGCGCCCCGTTGCGGCTTTAACAACGTGCGTCATGAGCGCCTCGTTGAGCGCCAAGATGTCCTCTTGGTCCACAAACGACATCTCGATGTCGAGCTGCGTAAAGTCGGGCTGGCGGTCCGCGCGCAAGTCCTCGTCGCGAAAGCAGCGCGCAATCTGAAAGTAGCGCTCCGCGCCCGCCATCATCAGCATCTGCTTAAAGAGCTGCGGCGACTGCGGCAGCGCGTAGAAACTGCCCGCGCGTTGCCGCGCCGGGACGACGAAGTCCCGTGCGCCCTCCGGCGTGGAGAGGGTCAGCAGTGGCGTCTCAATCTGCAAGAAGCCCTGAGCGTCCAGATAGTCCCAAATCGCTTTAGAGACCTTGTGGCGCAACACGAGCGGGCTCAGCGCTTCGGGGCGGCGCAAATCGAGGTAGCGGTGCTTTAAGCGCAACTCCTCGTTGACCTCAGAAGCGTCCACCGAGCCGTCCACCTGAAAGGGCGGTGTTTTCGCTTCGGAGAGGAGGGTGACGCTCCCGGCGAGCACCTCCACCTCGCCCGTCGCCATGCGCTCGCTGCGTTGGTCTTCGGGGCGCAGCCGCACCTCTCCGCGAATCTGGACGATGTATTCGCTGCGCAACCTCTCGGCGACGGCGAACGCTTCTGCCTGCTCAGGGTCGATAACGATTTGCACCAGACCCGTACGGTCTCGCAAGTCCAGAAAGATGAGCCCGCCCAAGTCGCGGCGGCGGTTGACCCAACCTTGTAACGTGACCTCTTGTCCAGCATGTTCGGGGCGCAGTTCGCCGCAGGTGTGTGTTCGTTTCATAAGTCCTCATTAACCTCTATTTTCAGTAACCTCTATTTTAAGTATGCGCTTTTAGGAACGCCCCTAATTCACCTTCTGGCACCTGCGTCTGCTCGCCCGACCCCAGGTGCTTCACGCTGTAAACCCCTTCTTGGCGCTCTTTGGAGCCGCGCAGGGCGGCGTAGTGGGCCCCGGCGCGGTCCGCCTCTTTAAGCCCCTTGCCGGGGTTGCGCTTAGTATACGCATGTTCAACCCAAAAGGTGGGGCGGAGGCGCAGCGCGGTCTGCGCAACCTCTCCTATAGCAAATTCGTCCATCGGCACGAGAAAGAGCGCGGGGCGCGGGGCAGCGGGGAGGGCGACGTTCTCTTCGTTCATAGCGTCCAAGACGCGCTCCGCACCGAACGCCCAGCCGACGCCGGGCGTCGGCGGCCCGCCCATGCTCTCGACTAGGCCGTCGTAACGTCCGCCGCCGCAGAGCGCGGACTGCGCGCCGATACTGCCGTGGTGAATCTCAAAGGCGGTGCGGCGGTAGTAGTCGAGCCCGCGCACGATGCTGTCGTCCACGTCGAAGGGAATACGCCACGCTTCCAAATAGCCCTTGACCGCCCCGAAGTGCGCGGCAGCGTCCTCGTTGAGAAAGTCCAGCGGACGTTTCAAATCGCGGATGACGCCCTGGTCCTTTTCGTCTTTAGAGTCCAAAATGCGCATCGGGTTGAGGCGCAGGCGTTCTCGCGAGGTTTCGGAAAGGTCCGCCGCGCGAAGCTCGTTTCTCAAGTAATCGTTGTAGCGCGCCCTATCTTCGGGGTCACCTACCGAGCCGAGTTTGACGCGCAGTTCGCTGAGCCCACATTCCCTCAGGACCGTGTAGAGGAGCGCAACCGCCTCGGCGTCGATGAGGGGCGTCTCGAGCCCCAACAACTCACAGTTGACCTGGTGGAACTGGTGGAACCTGCCGCGCTGAGGGCGTTCGGCGCGAAAGACCGGACCCTTGCTCCACAGCTTGACAGGCGTCCGGCGGCTACTCAGCCCGTTCTCGATATAGGCGCGCAGGACGCCCGCCGTAAATTCGGGACGCAAGGTCAAGGAGCGCTCGCCCTTCTCAAAGGTGTACATCTCCTTTTGCACCACGAGGTCCGACGACGCGCCGACTGACTTGGTAAAGACCTCGGTATATTCGAAGATGGGCGTAGCGATTTCTAAAACGCCCGCGCCCCCTAGCACGCGCTCAGCCGCGCTGTAGAGCGCCCTATAACGAGGTTGGTCCTCGGGCAAAATATCAAAGGTGCCTCTGGCAGTTCGGAGGGTCATAAGTCCTGAGTCTAACACCTTAGCAGGTATCCGTATATTAAGAGAAGCGAGGTGATGCCCAGCAAGTATCAGCTTTAGGGCTAACAGATGAACTGCACACCTCGCTCACTAAGCTACACGGAGCTTGCCTGATACTAAGACGCTTAGTAGCCTCATAGACGGATAAGCAGCTACCGTGAGCAGCAACCTAAGGAGGTTGTATGGTCATTATAGGGGTTGATCCACATCCGCAGAGCCATACCGCAGCAGCGTTAGATAAACAGGGCAAGGTATTAGGTCACTGCACCGTTACGAATACGGCTGAGGGCTTGGCAACTTTGGAGCACTGGATAAAGCGCTATGACGTTCAGCGGTGCGCTATTGAAGGGGCGAATAACCCCTTTGCTCGGAGGTTGAGTCAAGCGTTGCTCGGGCAGGACCATAAGGTTGTGGACATTAGTCCGAGTCTGACGAGTCAGTACCGCAGCAAAAGAGGACGCAAGAAGAGTGATGAGGTAGACGCTGAAAACGTAGCTCGGGCTGCTTTGGCTAATCCTGAGCTGACTACGTTTGCACCTCGGCAAGCGGTTGAAGACCTCAAACATCTGACCCGCACCCGAGAAGCGCTAGCTAAACAGCTTACAGCGCACAAGCTGAGCTTAGCGAGCCTTGAGCTAGAGGTGGCTCGCCAAGCCGTCGAAGCCGTTATTGCAGTGCTTAAAGAACAACTCAAGACGCTCGAGCAGGCGATGAAAGCCCTCGTTGACGAACTGATGCCTGAACTCTTAGAGGTCTTTGGCGTCGGCGTCGTTCACGCCGCCACGCTACTTGCTGAAGCAGGTGACATCCGACGCTTTCGTTCACAACACGCCTTTGCCATGTATTCAGGTTGTGCGCCTGTCGAGCGCTCTTCTGGTGGTCAGAAGAGAAGGCAACTCAACATCGGCGGCAACCGTCGGCTCAACCGCACCTTTCACATGATTGCCCAAGTCAGACTGCGCCACAGCGAACCGACAAGAGCCTATCTCGACAAGAAACAGCAGCAAGGCAAGACCCGCCGGGCTGCTCTAAGAAGTCTCAAAACCTATCTCGCAAGAGAACTCTTTCGTTTCATGCTGCAAGTCACTCAGCAGCACCCACAGAGGTGGAAGGGGGCTTGACAACTCTATACTAAGTTCATCTGGTTTGAGACATTCTCACATTCTCACTATGCGAGTTACCGTTGCTAGGCAGCAAACTGCGTAACTGGCACGCACTTGCGGAGATGAAATCCCGCTAGTCCTACGGACAGAGACCTGCAGTAATCTGTCTCAGTATGTTTTGGAACTGCTAACCCGATACGGATTCCGCTTCATCCCATATCACCGAGAAAAGCGCTCGGGGAAACGTTTATAGCAGGTATCATCTGGTTTGAGCCAATCTCACATGATAGAACAACGACTAGCACGCACATTGTAGGATGATATCTGCGCTATTTCAATTTAATACTTCTAATAACCGCTATACACCGCTCGAGTCCGTTTTGCTTGCAGCAAAAACGTTGTCATTCGCTACGCGAAAGCTGCGCAAATCAAAGAGAGAAGAGGTGGTTGGACCACCTCTTCAACGTTACATATTGTCTCGTCTTCGGCTCAGCGAAGGTTTGCAGGTAGACCGTTGCTGCGGGTGCCGTTCGCGACGACGAACACGTAACCCGGACCCGCGCCCTCGGGCACGTCGACGCGGATGCGCTTGGCGTTCCAGTCGTCAGGTCTGACGGTGACGCCGCCCTGACCGCTGATGTCGGCTCCCAAGATGACGTAGCTCTCGCTATTTTGACCGCCGCCGAAGTAGCGCCCCTGCAAGACCAAGGGCTCGCCTTGGGTCTGCGGTACGCTGGTCGAGTAGAGAGTGGGTAAAACGTTATTTTCAACCCGGACAGCCGGATCGCAGGCGCTCAAAATGAGGGTGCTCGTGAGAGCGAGTAGAGAGATTAGACGCTTCAAAATTGCCTCCTAGCGCGCATGGTAGAGGATATGGAGGGGGGCGTCTATGAGGTGTTTCATTCGCGGCTCTCGTTCGCTATAAACTTCGCTATAAACAAGGTTCGAGAGATGAGATTGAGAGGGGGCTCGAGCGCTCCGTCCCCACCCTCTACACCGACTCAACCTACCGCTGTTGGGGGTGAGAAACGCTGTTGAGGACGCTCGCGCGTAGCTCTTACAAGGTTCTACGACGCTTAGCTCGACTCCACCAACTCACCCTCCCGCAGTTCAAAGCGCTTGACGCCGCCCCGCGTCACCTCGAAGTCAGGCGCTTTGCCGAGACGCGAATCGACGGTGGTGGCGGTGATGAGGTTGTTCTCGAGTTCTAACCTGAGCAAGCTCACCCGCTGACCTAAACGCTCAGCGTCACGCTGCGTGTAGGTTTCGCCTACCTCCTCTAAAAGCATGAGGTAGAGTCCACCCGCCCCGGATACGCGCAAAATTTCGACAGGTAAGACCAGGAACGCCTGTTCACCTTGTCTCACGCGCATACCCTGTGACAAGAGGCGCACCGTGCCCTTGTCTTGCCCTGCTTCAAAAGGAGCCAGCTCGCCCTGTAAAAAAGGCGTGTCTATGGCGACGGTGCTCTTTGTGCCAGGCACGCTTAGGGTGTTGCCGAGGAGTTGTGTTTTGAATTCAGTGACTTGAGGCGCGGGCATTTGCGCCGTCCCCTCTGGTTCCGCACGCTCCTGTATGCTGGGCGCGCAGGCAGCAATAGCGAGGATAAGTAACAAATTCATACGTTTCAAGATGACACTCCTACGTACGCCGAGGTACGTCTCACGTTAGAACGCGGACGTGAAAGGGACGCCCTAAACTGCTGAGCGCCCCTTCATCAACTTCTAAGTTCTAGTGACCAAAGAAGTCGGCGGCGTTTTCGCGGATCATCTCATGGACGAGGTCGTAGAGTGGGTTGGGTTCGAATGTCTCCGCTGCCTGCGTGCTCAAGCTCTGCGTGCCGAAGCTTGGCACGCCGCCCGGCGGGTAGACTTGGTCTTCGCCGGGGAGGGGTTTAGCGTCGCAGCTCGAGATATCCTCTTCCGGCAAGGTGCCGTCGAGCAGGTAGGCGGCCACTTTTTCATCTACACAAGGTGTGTTGTAAGGAAAGATGGCGTGTGTCATCTCATTTTCGACGTAGATAAGCTTCGCGTTCGGTAGCGACTCAAAGCCTCTACGCGCACCCTCGACAGCTGTTGCGGCGTCGAACCCCGTCTGCACCATCAGAACGGGGGGTATGTTCTCGGGCACGTCGGGCATTTGAGCGTTGGGCTCATCCCAGTAAGCACAGACTTGGAAAGTGATTCTCCCACCTAAAAGAGGATACTGCTGGTTCAACTGATCGCCTTGCTGAATCCAGTAGTTAGGGTCATTGTTATAATCACTCTCATTGCAATGTACCGCGTGAAGAACGGCGTGGCCGGGTAGTAACGTGATAGGCTCGGGCGGTGGGTCCAGATAGAAGAGGTAAACCTCAGCCAGGGAGACTGCGAGATTCACGACCTCCTCGTTGAGCGCTTCGTCGCTAACATATGTGTACGCTGCCACCGCCTCTAAAAACGCACCGTAGGTCTCAGGCGCGTCGGGTGATGGGGACGTCTCGAGACTGCTGAGCACGGTGCTCACGCCCTCAGCCGCGATGAGACTCGCTGCGGTTTCTTGAACACGCTGCGAGCTGTAGAGGGTACTGATGAGACCGATATCGTTTAGCGCCTCTTTCATCTCTGTAGGTAGACCCTCGTAAACCGCATAAACTTCCTCTTGAGTCGCGCCGAGTTCGAAAAGCGCGTCGTTGCGGGCGGCGTAGGCGAGTGCTACGTCCTCGAACGCACGCTGGAATCCCAAAAAATCCAACTGCTCCGCCTCGGGCCAGCCCGCAGAAAAATCTAAGTTTGCATCTAAAACCATGTTGCCTGCGTGCTCAGGGAAGAGCTTGGCGTACCAAGAGCCCAACCAAGTGCCGTAAGAGTAACCCAAGTAGTTGAGCTTGTCGTCACCCAACACCTGACGAATAAGGTCCATATCTCGCGCCGTCTGTTCAGTGCTAATGTGCTTGTAGAGCGGCGTGTTGAGGCAAGCGTCAGCTTCTTGCTTCGCACCAGCTAAGAGAGCTTGGACGTTTTCGTCGGAACGGTCAGTGTAAAAGTTGGCGTCCACATACTGTTCATTGCTGCCGCAAAAGAGCTGAAAGGAGCCGCCGACGCCGCGCGGCGAGAAGCCTATCACGTCATACTGCTCGGAGACTTGAGTCAAAAGGTCCGATGCGGCAGTTATCTCGCTCGCGAGATCGCTACTGGCGAAGATAAGTCCGAAGATCGCGCCGACCTCGAGCCCGTCCCCTCCTGGCCCACCCGGATTGAGGAAAATAGCCCCTTTACGCTCCGCGTCGTTGCCTGCGCGGACGCGCAGCACGCCTAGATTGATCGTGTCTAGCTCGGGCTCGCCCCAATCCAGGGGGGTGCTAAGCGTAGCGCATTCAAGGCGATCACCCAGCGTAGCGAGCAGTTCGCGCCAGTCTTCCAAGAAGATGCTCGGGTCGCACGCTTCCCAGACGACCTCTTGCTCTTCAAACCCTACGATAGCTTCGTTCGAGGGTGTCTCAGGCGTTTCTGTGGAATCTGGGGTACCGCAGGCTGTGAGTAGTAGCAGCGCGCAGACGAGTAGACTGTGAATGAGATAGTGCTTCGTCATCGACGATCCTCCTGGATAGATTGGGATTTTGCAACAGCACGTTCAAGAGTGACATAGATATTCATGTGAAACAAAGTGAAGTTTCTCACGTTTATATCATGAAAATCATATGTTTGGTTACCTTCCCTTCGCAAGGTTACGTCAAATTCGCAATAAGCTACCGCAATAGACATTTAAGATATTAAGCGTTGAAATCCGTTTAATCTGAGCGGAGTAACCCTGTAGAGATAACTACAATGGCTGATGGGCGCGTTTCGCAGTCTCAAACGCTGCTGTTGACCTTACTTCGATCCTGAAATGTGCTCAGGTGGTTTTGTTTTTGTGAGACTTGACCTTTTGTATATTGTCCGCGCTCCGGCGGAGCGGTTGTACTTTCCCGTACGTCAGGCTTCGCCACACCCACTCCGCCGGGCCGAAGCGGTAGCGCCTCAGCCACCACGCGCTGAAAATAATCTGAAAGCCAAAAATCGCTAAGCTGATAGGCAAGGTCGCGGCTGCGCCCAAACCCCAGAGGTTAAAAGCGTAAGGGTAGAAGAGTGTCGTGCAAATTAAAGACTGCCCGAGGTAGTTGCTCAAAGCCATCTGCCCGACGGGGACGAAGGGTCTCAAGAAGGTGTCAAGAGGTTTCGCGTAGAGCGACAAGCCTGCGAGGTAGGCGAAGGCGATGAAGGGGCCGGCGAAGAGGTACTCGAGCCCATACAGCCAACTCGCCCCTTCGAAGATGGGAATCGCTCCTAAGAACCAGAGCGTAAAGGGCGCGGCAATGAGAAGCGAAATAAGGAGAACGCGGCGTAGAAACCGCTTGTTTGAGAGCACGTCCCGCACACCTCTACACCCGATGAGGTAGCCTAAGATGAAGAGCGCGAGGACGATGAGACCGGTGAAAAAGAGGTTGAGGAGATTGATGGGAAAAAATTCCAACCTGCCCACGACCGCCGAGAGGTAGGTGTCGCCTACGGGCGCGATACCCTCGGCAGGCTTCGCCGCCGGTAAGAGGTCGTCGCCGCCGAGAAACGAAAGGACGCTCGTCATACCGAGCCACAGCGTCAACGCAGTGATGACGAGCGTGCGCTCACTCTTGTTGCGAAAGAGGATCAGCACGAAGCCCAAGACCGCGTACATAAACAAGATGTCGCCTGACCAGATGAGCAGCAGGTGGATGAGACCGATGCCTAAGAGGACGGTCAAGCGCCGCCGAAAGCGCGGCAACGCAGCCTCACCCTTGCGCAGTTGCAGCGCGAAGCCGAGCCCGAATAAAAAGGAGAACATCGGGAAGAAACTCCCCTCGGCGAAAGCGCGAATGAGCGTGGCGACTATCTCATCCACTCGCGTATTGACAAACGAATAGCCTTGGAGCATGTTCGTAATGAGCACACCCAGAAGCGCGAAGCCGCGCAGAGCGTCTAAGGTGATGATGCGGTCTTTTTGCTGCGTCGGGGCGATGAGGGTGGAGGGCGCACGGCTCGGCGCGGCTTGCGCGGCGTCGCTCACGGGCAGTCGCCGCCCGCCTCTACATTGCCCGCGCCCGAGATGTCGACGCTCGGCTCGCTCGGTTCGCCGTAGTAGGTGATGTCGCCGCTGCCCGACACGCTGACGTCCAGCGCCACGAGCGCGCAAACCTCCGCCTCGCCCGCGCCCGAAATGCCGAGCCTGACCTCCTGCGCCTGGAGACCCTGGGCGTCTATCTCGCCGGAGCCGTCGATGCCGGCTATAAAGGTGTCCGTGCGCCCCGCTAAACGTGCGTCGCCCGAGCCGCTAATGGCTAGCTCGAGCCTCTCCACCTGCAAGTCCTCCGCTACGATGTCGCCCGAGCCGTCTACCGCTAAGAGGATATCTTCTGCGCTGAAGCTGCCCACGTTCATATCGCCCGAGCCGTCTAGCGTCACCGCTTCAAGCTCCGGCATGGTGATGTCGTAGCGCAGCACGTCACGGTTGATTTGGGTCATGTTGCGCCGGTTACTGCTGATGACGAGGGTGTCGCCCTGCACCTCGGTCTCGATGACGCCCTCGTATTTGGGAGACAGCTCGAGCACCACGTTGACCTCATCACCTTGTGTGATATTCAGGTCACCCAAGGTCTCTAAGCGCACGCGGTTAAAGTCTCTGACGTCGCGCGTTTCGGTGCTGAGGTTATCTGCCGAGGCGGACGCGCCCGTCTCTACCGTCACTTCGGATTCGGTCCGGGCGTCGCAAGCGCTGAGTAGGAGGCAAGCGGCGGAGAGAAGGGCGAGGGCGGTGCTTTTCATGGGTATCCCTTTCGTTTTTTCGAGAGTCGTGTCAGTGTGCCGAAAGCTTCCTCGGAGCGTAGCGCGTTCATTTTACGTGAAGAATTTGCGTAGCAAGAGTGCGAGGAAGAGAGCGAACAGAACCTTATTCTATACATGCTGAATGAAGAAGACGCTATTTGTGACCGAGGGGTTGCGTTTTGACAGGGTGTGCACGAGGTACGTTCGGTACGAATAGAAACGCTCTCATATACAACGTTGCCTCCTTTGCAGTGATATTTTTCTCATTTGTAATGGGTAACACTGCCCCACCACCTTAGAAAAGTCGCAATCATTTTTCTTAGCGAGGGAGTGCGCGGCGTAGGGGTGATTCATGAATCACCCCTACAACATTTGCCTCCTTCTGTGACTTTTTCAGCGGGGTCTACCAGTATAAGATACTCTAAATGCAAGAGACTTTTCAGAGTAGGTTTGGAGCATGGCTCGAGCTTAAAAGATAAAAAGGAGCGAGGGATAAGCTATCCCTCGCTCCTTGACACAACGCTATTTTTAAGAGCGCAAAAAGTCCAACATCAACTCGTTGAGCTTCTCGGTATGCGTGTACTGAAGCCCGTGCGGTGCACCCTCGATGACCTCTAAGCGGCTGTTGGAGATCATCTCGGCAGCTTGCTTCGCGCTCACACCGATCGGGACGATCTCATCGGCGTCGCCGTGAACAATCAGCGTCGGCACCGTGATCTTCTCCATGTCGGGGCGAAAGTCCGTGGTGCCGAACGCGGTGATGCAGCGCTGCATCGCTCTAGGCGAGCAGAACGCGGCGATCATCTTGTTGTAGTGAAGCAAGTCGTCACTGATGGAGTCGCCATCGTCATAGTTGACGAACTGCTTGCCGAAGGTGTCCAAAAAGGCAATCCGGTCTTTCTTGACGTTTTCCATGAACTCGTCGAATACCTCTTGCGGTACGCCGTCAGGGTTGTCGTCCGTCTGGAGCATGTAGGGCGTCACCGCGCTAATTAGCATCGCTTTAGAAACCCGGTCCGCGCCGAACTGACCAAAGTAACGCGCCACCTCGCCGCCGCCCATCGAGAAGCCCGCTAGGGTTGCGTCTTGCAGGTCTAGCGCTTTGATCATTTCATGCACGTCGTTCGCCATCGTGTCGTAGTCGTAGCCGCCCCAGGGCTTGTCCGATTCGCCGAAACCGCGCCTATCGAGCGCGACGCAGCGGTAGCCCGCCTCGGTCAGCGCGTTGATCTGGTACTCCCACATGCGGTGGCTGAGGGGCCAGCCGTGAATGAGCACGACGGGCGGGCCTTCGCCGTAATCTTGGAAGTAGACGTTGACGGGGTGGTCTCGTTCGGTGGCAACTTGAATATAGGGCATGAATTCCTCCTCGGAAATTGGGTTCTTCATATGTAAGAACGTAGACCTTTTATACCCAGCCTCCACCTTTCAAACATTGGTTTGGCGAACAATTAACTTGTGCACAACCTTTCGCTAGAGGCTTTAATCTTCGTCAGATATGGCGACCTTTAGGTTGCGCCGCACTGTTTCCAACTGTTCGACGAGTGCTCCAATCTCAGCGGTAGACAGACCCGTCGCCTTAGCAATCGTCGTCGGCAAGTCGGCAGCTTGCGCGGCTAGGGCGCTGCCTTGTGCGCTCAGCGAAATCATCACGCGCCGCTCGTCTTGCGCGTCGCGCGCTCGGCGCACGAGCCCAGCACCTTCTAAGCGTTTGAGCAGCGGCGTCATCGTCCCCGAATCGAGCCCGAGCCGCGCTCCTAAATCTTTGACTATGCGGTTGTCCTCGTCCCAGAGTGCGAGCATCACCAGGTACTGCGGATAGGTGAGGCCCAACCTCTCGAGGTGCGGGCGGTAAAACCTTGTGAGCGCGTTTGAAGTGGTGTAGAGCGCGAAGCAGAGTTGGTCCTCGAGCTTGGTGGAGAAAGGCGGCATCGTTGTAGATTATATAGCAAGTATCATTTGGTTTGAGACGCTCTCACGATGTAGAACACCGTTGCCTAACGGCAAACTACGTCATTCGCTTTGCGAAAACTTCGTCCCTGCGGGCTTTCAGAAAGCAGCACGCACATTTGAGAATGAAATCCCGCTAGCCTTAGCAGGCTGAGACTTGCGCTATTCCAATCAATACTTAGGTTAATTGCTATAGTGTGTATGCGCTCTATGCGTGTTCAACCTCTTCGCGAGACAAGAAGAGAAAATTGAGAAGGTAGAAGGTCACACGCCTCATTCTCTATTCTCTCTCTCATTCTCGAGATTTAAGAGACGCGCTTCTTCACCGACGTAAACGTCCCACTACCTCTCTAGCCCGCACCAACTCATCCTCGTTGATGGTGTGCCCCATCGCGGGATAAATCTTTTCGGTCACGTCCGCTCCCAAAGAGGTCAAAAGCCGCGTCGTCTCCTGCACGCGCGTAAGAGGGATGTGCGGGTCGCGGTCGCTACAGCCGCTGAAGACAGGTGTACTTTCCAAGGAGCCCCCGTACTTCTCTTCGTATACTTCCGGTCCGTCGCCAATTAACCCACCGCTAAAGATGAGCAGCCCGCCGTAACGCGCTGGGTTCTGCGCCGCAAATTCACTCGTTAAACACGCGCCCTGCGAAAAGCCCGAGAGGATAAGGCGGTCTTTGGCAATCCCTGCATCGTTCACGGTAGCGACAAGCTGCGTGAGCATGCTCAGCGCCGAAGTCAAATAAGGTTCGTTCTGCGCTTTGGGCGCGGTGAAGCGTTGCGGATACCATTCGTAGTTGGCGGCTTGGGGCGCGAGGATGGCTAGATGTTCAGCGTTTAGGGCTTGCGCCAGCGGAATCATGCTCTGCGCCGTAGCGCCGCGCCCATGAATCACAATAATGGCAGCGTCCGCCTCTTCTAAAGATTTGCCCGCCCTGACAACCTCTTGATGTTCATGAAGTTGACTCACAAGATGACCTTCACGGTGTCACCTCATCATACTCGGGATTGCGAATCTCGGGCAGTTTCGCTTCGATTTGGGCGCGGTGGGGCTCGAGCCACTCGGGTAGTTTAAGCTCGCTTCCCAACCGCTCTACCGCTTCGTCGTCGGGAAAGCCGGGCGCGTCGGTGGCAATTTCGAAGAGCACGCCGCCGGGTTCGTGGAAGTAGATGGAGTGAAAGTACTGCCTGTCCTGCACGGGCGTGACATGCTGACCCTGCTCGCGCAAGTAGTCTAGATAGGCTTGCTGCTCCGTATCGTTCCTCGTGCGCAGCGCGATGTGATGCACCGTGCCCGCGCCGGAGCGTCCAGAAAACTTGCCGGGGCGCTCCACAACGTCGATAAAGAGCCCGACACCGCCTGAGTCACTATCTGCGTCACCCTCATAACGTGTCCGCTTTCCCTCCGCATCATCCTCTTCGCCGACTTTGCTAAAACCCAGGTGATTCAGCAAGAGGTCTTCGGTGGCGTCCTTGCTCGAGAGCCACAACGTCACGCCGTGAAAGCCGGTCAAGGCGTGTTCTTGCGGAACAGGGCTATTTGTCCAATGCGGTACATCCGCGCCCTCTTGGGTGATAAGCTCGAGCCTCAGCCCGTCGGGGTCTGCAAAGCTGAGTCCGTCGCTGCCGAAACGTGTGATGGTCTCGAAGTCAACCTCGTGCTCGTGGAGTCTAGTTTGCCAATACTCGAGCGAATCCTCCGAAATCCCATACGCCACCGCCGTCGTCTCCCCATTGCCTACCTCACCTCTCATCGCGTGTAACCACGGGAAAAAGGTCATGATCGTACCCGGCGTGCCGACTTCGTCGCCATAGTAGAGGTGATAGGTGCCGGGGTCATCAAAATTGACCGTCGTCTTGACCATCCTCTGCCCTAAGACCTGCGTGTAAAAGTCGATGTTGCGTTGCGGGTCACTCGCCATGACGGTGATGTGGTGGAGACCCTGTACGGGTTGTCTAATGTCATCCATTGTCATATTTAGAGTCAATGTACAGTATTTAAGAAACTGCTGTTTTTTAGGGTTGCGTTACAACTCATGTATATTATTATACTACCACAAATACCAAATTCTGGAAACAGAGCCTTCTCAATCTTGAGGTATCTTTCTTGAAGTGCAAGTTCTACCCTTCCGCTCCAAGCCTTACGTCGGGGAGCCGGGGCATAGCTTCTTTTTGAGGTTGAGCTACGGCTTATCGCTGCGTCATTTGATTAGACCTCCGGCGAAAATAGGAGAAGCTGTGTCAAACTGTAGAGATGCGCGAGCAAACGAAACGGAGCCTAAGCCTGTCTTCAGCTAAGTTCAAGCGCCCTAAAGGATTTCCTGCGGTCACAAGCTGGGCGTCAAGAAGCAGACATTTAAGAAGATGCGAGAAGCACTTAGAGACAGAGAAGACGTCAAAAAGCGAAGCGGTAGACCACCTGCTCTATGCCTAGAAGACCAACTTGTACTCACCCTGTCGTTCTGGCGTGATGTCGTAGCAGGTGCGCCGCCGCGCCCCAGTCATCCGGTAGCGCCAGGTCTACTATGCCCGGACGAGTGTTGGGTTACAGACTCGAGGCGTAAAGGTGAGCCGTGAGCATGTAAGGTCGACGCTCTTTCGGGGTCGTGTCCCATCTTAGGAAGCCGACGATGTATCTAGTGGGGAAGTCGGGCGAGTCTGGAAGGTGGCGGAAACGGTGGATGTCCTTATTGTCGAGGTTTTGCAGGTAGGAGATGAAGGCGTAGTCGATGGGATCGGGACGTTCGTGTAAGGGAGGCAAGCGGGGTTCAACTCGGTACCAAGCGTCAATGCTAGCTTGCAGGCCAGCAGCGATATCGAAGTCGTGCCCTAAGCCTAGTGCCCAGGGAATTATAGCAAGTATCATTTGGTTTGAGTGAACGAAGTTATGCGAAGAGACGCTCTCACGATGTAGAACACCGTTGCTTAACGGCAAACTACGTCATTCGCTTTGCGAAAACTTCGTCCCTACGGGCTTTCAGAAAGCAGCACGCACATTTGAGAATGAAATCCCGCTCTCAGGCGAAGCCGTCCCGCTAGGCTTTGCCTGAGAGCGGGATGGCTACGGCTGAGACTTGCGCTATTCCAATCAGTACTTAGGTTAATTGCTATAAACTCGCGGCTTGTGCCTCTAAAGCCGCACGGTTGAAGTTTGGGGCTCGCTTAGTGCCGGAAGCTTTTCTACTCATCTTCTATCCGCCTTGCGTGTGTAGCAGGCGTCGCGCATCGTCCTTTCGGATGTTTGGACGAGTCGGCGCAGCTTGAGCCGGTCGTAAGTGGGCAGGGCGACCTGGTGGACTGTGTTCTGTAGAGCCCGGTCGACGTCTGGGTAGACCATAACGGGTTGGAGAGTCGGCGAGTCGAAGAACGGCGGAACCTTCTCCACCCATTTTTCTACCTTGAGCAAATGGAGATATTTAATCGTCCAAGTGTTCCCAGTCACGTAATCGATACGTTCCTTTCTGCTCTTATGGAGCATTTTGATCGCACCAGGACTTAGATGTTCGAACGGTTGTGGATTACTCATCAGTCAGCCCAGTTTCGAGCGTCTTAACGCTTCCGGGAAAGCTAACCTTTTTGCGCGGCTCGTTGCGCTCCTTTTGCTCTTCCTGTTTTAGCGGCTCAGTTGCCAGGTCCTTTTGCGCCTTGTCACGATGCCCCTTCTTTGTAGTGGGAGCTTTAGTCGCCCCCTCTTTTATGATGTCAACGACCGTTCTATTGGACAGCTTTTTTCCCCTCAAATTAGCTGCCTTGACAGCCTCATTGACCTCTGCCTCGGTAAAAGCGAAGGTGGCGTTGTAGTCGAGAGGCACTTTCAGGTATTCCTTTTTTTGGGGATGGTAGGCGTGAACGAAGTGCCGCCACCGATCCGGTGACACTTTGACAGAAACTTTCTCTTTATGGAGGTCAGAAAGCTCGGGATGACGGTAGATGAGGTTGTTGAATATGATGCAGGAACGACGCACCTGGGGTGTTCTAACTATTCGAAGGAGGTCTAGGAGAAAGGTCTCTCTATCCTCGAGTGGCAACGGGTCTAACTTTCTACCTACGGCTGGGCGGGTCTTAGAACCGCTTCTACTTACAGCGAGGGCCATTGCGGGAGTAGTTCTTATGGTGCTGTGGACCGTGTGATTGAACGTCTGGCAAACCTCGGTGAGGATATTTCTTACGTCGGCGAGCGTCGGCTTGCCGCCGAACTCAGAGGCTCTTTTTTCGATCGTTTGAAGCGTCCGCTCCACGATGCCGCCGCTTTCGGGTCGACCGATAACGCGGAACTTCAGTCAGAAGCGTTTGCTGGCACGCTTGATTAGTGCGTCATTAACCACTTTGCTGCGGTGCGCAGAGCAGTTGTCCACGAATACCATCGCGCACTTAAAGCTCGACCAATCAGGGTAGCTCTCTTTGAAAAAAAGCGTGTGTGAGCGCCTCAGCGATCTGAGCGACAGATTCCCCAGAGAGATTGAACGCATAGCCTTTGATGTACCGGGTGTAAGCGTCTACCACCAGCCTTACCGTCCCCCGACCTATAAATCTACCGTCTTCATCAAAAACGTCATGTGCCAGCGTCGTGCTGTCGACCTAATCAACCTGACCTGCCGCTGTCGGTTTCTCGTACGCCGTTGAGTTGCTAGGGATTTTTTTCTCGGTGCGCCTGATCCAATTGTAAATAGTGCTAACGCTAGGTACGTTGTCGAGACCATAAGCAGGGTCGTGCAGCTCCTGATGTATGGCTTTAGCAGCTTCTGTTACATTCATGGCACGAAACTTCGCCTTATTTGCTATTACATCGACCTGCTCTTTCGCACCCCCGTATTTAATGGGCACCTGGTCTCTTCTTTTATCCGCTAACGCTGCATCGCCACCCCTCCGCGCTCGAGCTACCCACTTATCCAGCGTCGACATGGAAATACGAAATAACCTCAATTCGGAAAAGGTAGAACCAGACTTCGAAGGCACCTGAACGAGAGAGCTGATAAGCGAGAATAGTGGTGTAGATGTGCAATACGCGACCCTTAGTGGAGCGGTAAGGTCTGTTGGAGAGCCCTAGCCTGTCGAGCGAAGAGAACACGGTTTCTACGATGCGATGACCTTTGTAGAGGCGTTGCTCACGCTTAGGTGGGGGAAGTTGGTCTCTGCGGCGCGGGGTGACGAGATCAACAGCTTGAGGGGCAACCTCAGTGCGCCGCCAAGTTGTCGACGATGGCGTAGATGCGTTTGATCTCGGGTGAGACCCACTGCTCGACTTTTTCTAAGAACTCGACGTAATACCCGACGTTGCGACGCGAATAGACCTCGGTGAACACTGCACCTGTGGCGGGTTCTAATGCGCCGTAGACGTAACCGCCGAACGGCTGCCCGGTGTAGATGAGGTCAGCTTTCGCGCGTCCGGCAGGGGGACCGTGAACCTTGACGAGTTCCTTACCCTGATAGGTCCGCACTGACAAGGGACCCATCTCGTCTATGCAGAGGACGACGCTTTCTGCCGGGGGTGCCGTATAAAGCCGTAGGGTGGCACCCTTTTTTTGGCGAACTCAGGATCGACACGCTTATCAAACCAGCTCTCCTGCTGCCGCCAAAGGTTACCGCCAACGGCGGCTAGCGGGAGCGGGACCACGCGACTTCGCTTTAGGCGATCACCTGTCCTAAGTCCTTCACGCCTAAAAATCTCGCTTATGCGGCTGCGGCTCATCTCGACGCCCTTCTCTTTGCTGAGATGGGCAACGAGCCTAGCTAGGGTCCAAGCACCGAAGGGCAGCCCCAACTCGTCAGGTTTCGTCAACGCCGTTTCAATCACTGCTCCCACTTGCTCGGCAGTAAAAACTCGTGGGCGTCCCGGGCGCTGCTCTTCTTCTGGTCCTGGGATACCCAGCTTGTTGAAGCGCGTCACCCACCATCTTACTGTGCGTTCACCCATCTCGAGCTTCTGCGTAATCTCGGTGCAGGTATAACCTTGGTTCGAGCACAGCACCGTCCGAGCCCGCTTGACCTTACCTGCCGCCATTGTCCTGGAACGTTCTCAGCGCTTGCGTTCTTGATACTCCTCCTCGGTCAACTTGCGAACACGAGCGTAAGAGCGCATAGCGCGGCCTCCTTCGTGAAGTGAACCCTGCTCTACACCCTGCACGTATTTGGCGGATGGACCAATAAATCAAACGAGCTTTCGTTACGGCTTTAGACGCACTGCATCTCAGAATGAACTACGCTTGGGCTATGCCCCTCAGTATCGGCGACCTCGCCACCTTGACCCACGAGCGCGTCAAAACCCTGCGCTACTGGACTGACCAGGGTCTCCTAAAAGCAGAGCGGGGCGCGAATAACTACCGCTACTACTCACAAGACACCCCTCAGCGCGTCGCCTTTATCCGCAGCGCCCAAGCTTTGGGCTTCACCTTGGCTGACATCGGCGACATCCTGAGGCTACGCGAAGCAGGCGTCGTCCCTTGCGACCACATCCGCGCTGACTTACGCAACAATCTCAACCGAGCAGCGCGAGTCAAAATAAACGCAATCAGTCAACTGTCAATAGGAAAGAAATGCACTGTACTTCTCCAAATGGAGGCTGACCTCGTAATGCGCAAAACGCGCGTGTCTGCTGCAGAAGCGTTACATAGATACCGAAAATAACGCCTTATAGATAGCGTTTGCAGGCAAGGTTGACACACCTGTGTCAACCTTGCCCGAGCGGATACGAGTACCAACGAACGCTCGCAGTGTGCCAATAACAGATGCAAATGCTGAGAGAAGATACCGGACAATCCGAAGAGACGTAGCTATCTGTCCTTCATGCAGGGAAAACATCAATACTCAAGGCTGAAAACCCATCCCCTTGCACCACAGGCATACCTGCCCCGACACCGCTACCTGCAGAGGGACAGCGATACTTCGCACTGAGTATCCCTGTCCTGAACTGCGCATACAAATCATACTTTGCCGCGTCTCTTAGAGTGAAGGGCTCTCTTGGAGGCGCACATGTCTACACTACTAACGTTCTTTCTTTGCCAATGGGAGCGGCTCGAGCCTCGCGGCGCGTGTCACGCCACCCCTACTCCACGCCAAAGTGACGTGACACGCGCGCTAAAGCGCGACGAGTCCCCTTGCTATACTCATTAATGTTGCACGACTCCAACCCTAGCATTGAGGCACATGGACCCCGAAGCTGTACTGCTCGCGCGCATCCGTCAGGGTGACGAAGCCGCGCTTGACGAACTCTATCACCGACTCAAAGGCAAGGTTTACACCTTGGCATTTAAGCTACTAGGCAACCGGGAGGAAGCTGAAGAGGTCTTACAGGAGACCTTTTACAAACTGTACACGATGAAAGACGACGTTCACATTCGGGAGCGCTCACCGAGACCCTTTATCTACACCTTGGCACGCAACGAGGCGCTCTCTAAACTTCGCAGGCGGCGCTCGCGCCCCGTCAATGCGGAGGAATGGGATGTTTACGACCCGAGCGCACCTTTTGAAGCGTCCCTCGGACTTGAGGTGACAGACAAGATTTGGCTCGAGCGCGGCTTGGCGCACCTAACTGGCGAAGAGCGGCAACTCATCGAGCACGCCTACTTCGGAGGGTACAGCTACTCGGAACTCGCCGAGCACACCCAAAAGCCGCTCGGCACGGTCAGGAGCAAGATACGGCGGGCAATCTTGAAGTTGCGCGACGTGATGAAAGAAGGCGTAGAAGATGTAGAAGGCGAGGAGGATGCTGATGGATCATCCTAAAGACCTCCTGCCAGACTACGCCGCCGGACTTTTGGACGAGGCGGAACGCGCCCAAGTCGAGGCGCACCTGGCGTCTTGCGAAGCGTGTATGGAGGAGGTGAGAGAGTTGGATCAAGTCTTCGCGGATTGGGTGGACGCCCTGCCCGAGATGATCCCGAGCGAGCGCCCGCACGAACGCCTTTTTGAGCGCTTGCGCGAGGAGCGTGAGCCGACCTTCCCGGACGACACCCTCACGCTCCCTCCACGCCGAGCTATACCGTACGAAGAGACGCCGTCTAAAGGTGTGCCATCTGAAACGCCGAGCCAGGGTGTCCCGTACCCTGTCCCCTCGAGCCCCCAAATCGCCCCCTGGCTCATCGCCGCGTGCGCCGCGCTGCTCCTCGTCACCGGGGTCTTTGGCTATCAGACTGGGCGCACTAATCTAGCGCTGCGGGCTGAGCAGGCGCTCATCACGCGCTTTTTGAGCGCCGGAACGGTGCAAGCCGTGGCGCTCTACGATGAGTCGGACACCCTCATCGGCAACACGCTCGTCGCGCGAGGTGAACCGCAAGACGCCAACCTCGAGAACCGCGCCCTCTTCGTCCTCGCCGAGCCGCCCCCCGGCGGGCGCGTCTACCAAGCTTGGGGTCACGTCAACGACGATTGGGAGCCCTCGAGCAGCGAACAGCTTACCTCATTGGAGGTGTCGCGAGACGAGGTGTTTGAGGTTTCGACGCAGGGCTTCGCGTCGCTCTACTTGAGCCTCGAGCCGCCCGGCGGCAGCCCGCAGCCGACCGACCCGCTGAGCCGCGTCTCGCTTTCGGACGCCGCGCCAGGTTCGGCTGTGGGCGTGCTCGAGCTGCTGAGCCCAACGGACGGCGAGACCTTACAAGCGACCTCGACCATCGTGCGCGGGCAAATAGACAGCAGCGTGCGTGAGCTGCGCTACCGCCTCAACGGTGGCGAAAGCGTTCCGATTATCTTCTCAGGCGGACGCTTCATGTTCACCGTGTCGGGGCTTCGCGAGGGGGAAAACCGCCTCGAGCTGCTCGCAACCCCCGCGCAAGGGGAAGAGGTGTCGCGAGTTCTCACGTTGAATGTAGAAAGTGACGCGCCCTGACAGGGGCAAAAGCACAAAGTGAGAGGACTGAACAACTTGCATGAGAGATTGATTGAGAAGGGAACGTGAGTGCGTATACATTGGTAAGGCAGTGAGATGTGGATAGAATAGGCGCTATCAACGAAACGTTTAAGAAGGGGAATCCATGTATCCACCTCAAAATTTCACGTCCCTGTTCGGACAAGTCTCGAAGACGCTACTTGTGATGAGCTTTTCGCTCTCACTACCCGTAGGTTTGGCGCAGAACGAATCGGCGCAGGGCGAGTCAACCCTCTGGGCGGTCAGCAAACCGCCGCTCGCGGTGCTCGAGTCCGACCCGGTGTCGGCGGTCTTCAGCGTTGAGCCTGACCTCTCCGTCGCTACCGGAGTGCTGAACCTAGAGGAGGTGCTGAGCCTGGAATATCTCCGCTTCGCGGATAACGGCACCGGCTTTCTCAGCTACGATGTAGGCGAGACGGAGGACGCCCCCGGCGGCATCTTAGCCATACCGAATTTCGCGGAACGCGCTACGGGCGAGATGACCTTTAACCCCCAGCGCGACAGGCGCATCAGCGGACCCCGGACGGGCTTGGACGAGCCTAAAGGGTTGGCGGTGGACGGCAATCTGGGCGTGGCTGTGGTCGCGGACTTCGCAACGAGCACAGTGAAAGGTTTCGACACGAGCGCGAGCGGCGACGCCGCACCCCTTTTCGACATCACCAATCTGGGGCAGACTGAGGCGGGCGAGCCGCGTCAGCCGTGGGGTGTCGAGGTGGACGAGGCGCAGGGTCGGCTCTTCGTGGCGATGACGGACGGCGTCGTGCTGGTATTCGACGACTACTTGTTAGGGCGCGGTCAGGGCGGCGCAGACCGCGTCATCGTGCCGACATTTAAAGGTGAGCAGGCGTCTGCAAACCTACACGGCATCCTCTACTTGCCGGAAGAGGACATTCTCGTTGTCGCAGACTTCGGTCCCGCCAAGGACTCCGATGAGCCAGGCTTCAACACGGACGGCAAGCTCCTCTTCATCGAGAACGCCAGTAGCGCCGACGGCGAAACCGAGGTGAAGGCGCAGATTGCCGGACCGAACTCAGGGTTGGGCAACCCCTCGGATTTAGCCTTCGACGGCTCAGACATCTACGTGGGCGAGAAGGCGCTCGACGCGGTGTTGCGCTTTGAGGACGTACTGGCGCTGTCCGGCGCGGTGGACCTCGCGCCTACGGGTGCGCTCACCGTCGTTAAGCCGGAGTCGCTGCTGATGCTGCCTGCATCCGACACGCCATAAGCTGATTCTTTAGTAGCTAAAAGCACTGCGGTCAAGCCGCAGTGCTTTTTTCGTGCCGACGCTCTATTCATGAAGTGTTCCTTCACCCTTTGCACCGCTGAGTACCCCTACAGAACTAACGCTGCTTCGTGGGGAAGGTTTCAAACTTCATTAAGATTTTATTAAGGTCAAGTTCCAACTTTAACCCTTTCAGTTCAGTCACAGTTTTACTCGATTTTTCGCGTGACGGACGTGCATTCGTCACGCCTTTTATTGCTGCACCTTCACCCTTTCTCAATAGATGCATACAGTTGGCATTTCTGTACGTCTCTTCTTATAGAGGGGGATGTCAATGAGTAATTTCATATAGAACGCTACTTCAAGCCAGGTTGTGAAAAACCTCAAGTCTAGTTCAGAAAGGAAACAAGATGAAGATACCGTACATCGTCGTAAGCGCTGTTCTACTTTTCGTACTCAGCGCCTGCGGTGAGGTTGCGACCACCCAGCTAGAGACGACCGCCGCCCCGCACGTCTTTAAGGTGGACCTCTCGAGCGAGAACGAAGTCCGTGCGGACGGCAGCGCCGTCACGAGCGACGCTTCAGGCAGGGCGACTGTCATCCTCAAAGGTAACCGCCTCATCGTCAACGGCACCTATAAAAAGCTCAGCTCCGATCCGAGGTTTGTAGCAGGCACGCCTGCGCACATCCATAGAGGCGCGGAGGGGACGAACGGACCCATCTTGCTCAAACTCGACCTCGTCCAACCCGAAAAGCGCACGGGTGCGTTCAAGCTGCGCACGGAACTCACCGACGCACAAGTGGACGACCTCAAAGCGGGTCTTTACTACATCAATCTGCACTCGCAGAGCAACCCTGCGGGCGAGCTGCGCGGGCAGATCGACTGACCTTCAAATTCTTTTGCCGTCTAGATAATAAACCGGACAACCAACTCGAATCCTCTTAGGGAGACTAAAGATGAAACAAAACGCGAAACTCACAAGACGCCTGAGCATCTTCTTCGCTCCGCTACTCCTCTTCCTCACCGCTTGTGACTTGGGCTTAGGCGACGCCTTGCCCCGCTTCGAAGCGCCGACGATTGCGACCTTGACCGCCTCAGACGACACCATCGCTGCTGGCGAAAGCACCGTGCTGACCTGGCAGGTGAGCGGCTCGAGTCCCGTCACCCTGACCCTCACGCCCGAGCCCGGCGACGTAACCGGACGCAGCAGCGTGACGGTCAGCCCAACCGAGACGACGACCTACAAGCTCACCGCGAACAACAACCGGGGCACGCGCGAGCGGAGCATTACCATCACCGTGAGCGGAGAGAACCAGCAGCCGGAGCCCGCAGAGGAGCCCAAAGCTGTTGACGACACCGCCACCACTCAAGAGGGCAGCTCCGTCAACACGGACGTGCTCGCCAATGACGAGTACTACGTCGATAAGAGCCAAGTCCGCTTAGAGGTCACCAAAGCGCCGCAGTACGGCAGCACCGAGGTCGTGGGCGGCTACGAGTACATCACCTACATGCCGAGCGGTGACTATCAGCCGCAAGACTCCTACGAATATACGCTCTACTATGGCGAGTACGCGGTGAGCGCCACCGTCACCATATCCATCAACCGGCAGGGTGAGGAGCAAAAGCCCGAAGCCCGTGATTACCGCGCCACCACCGACCAGGGCGAGCCCATCAACATCGACGTGCTCTCCAACGACAGCTACTACGTCCCTAAAGAAGAGATTCGCATCGAAATCACCAAAGCGCCCCAGTACGGTGAGGCGGAAGTTTTCAACTCTTACGAGTACGTAACCTATACGCCCGCTGAGACGTACTACCCGGAAGATTCGTTCGAGTACACCTTCTATTACGGCGAATACAGCGCGACGGCGACCGTGACTGTTGTCATTAACAAGGTCGAGGAGGAGAAAGAGCCTAAGGCGAACGACGACAACGCTGAGACCAAGCAAGGTGAATCAGTCAATACGGACGTGCTCGAGAACGACGAATACTACGTAGACAAGAGCGAGATTCGTTTAGAGGTCACGAAGGCTCCGCAGTACGGTAAAGCAGAGGTCTTCAACTCTTACGAGTACATCACCTACACTCCTAGCTCGACCTACTACCCGGAAGATTCCTACGAGTACACGCTCTATTACGGCGAGTACAGTGCAACCGCTAAGGTCACGGTCAAAATCAACCAAGCTGATGAAGACAAGAGGCCGCAAGCGAACGACGACAGCGCTCAGACCGAACAGGGTGAGTCTGTCGAGACCGACGTACTGTCGAATGACATGTACTACGTTTCCAAGGATCAACTCCGCGTAGAAGTCACCAAAGCGCCGCTCTACGGCAAGGTTGAAGTCTCCGACGACTACGACTACATCGAGTACGAGCCCAATGAAGATACCTACTATCCGCAAGATGAGTACGAGTACACCTTCTACTACGGCGACTACAGCGCGACGGCGAAGGTTACGGTCACGATAACGGCTGAAGACGACGACTAAACGTTAAATAGCAAGGCAGAGGGCGCACGGCCTCCCCGTGCCCTCTGCCCCTTTTTCGTTCTAGCTAACAAGAAGGAGAAAAGATGAAACGAGCACTCTATAGTACTGTCTTACTTACGCTCTTACTGACTGCCTGCGATTTGGGTCTCGGCGACGCCCTGCCGCGCTTTACTGCGCCCACCATCGCGACCTTTACCGCCTCGGAGAGCACCATCAGCGCGGGTGAAAACACGACTCTGAACTGGCAGGTGAGCGGCTCGAGCCCCATCACCCTCACCCTCTTACCGGGCATCGGCGACGTGACAGGGCGCAGCAGTGTCACCGTGAACCCGACCGAAACCACCGAATACATGCTCATCGCCAACAACAACCGAGGCACGCGCAACCGCTCCTTAGTTGTCGAGGTGAGCGGTCAGAGTGGCGAGCCAGCGGAGAAGACGCTCACGTACAGAAATATCGTCCTCTCCGGCGAGAACGAAGTGCCGCCCATCGAGACAAGCGCCTACGGCACGGCGAGCGCCACGCTCATCGGCGACACCCTCACCGTGAACGGCAACTTTTACGACTTGGAGGGCGACCCCTTTCCCATTGACGGCAGCCCCTCACACATCCATTTTGGCAAAGCGGGCAAGAACGGCGACATCTTCTTCGCGCTGAATGTCAAACTGGACGAGGGGCGGCGGAGCGGTTCGTTTACGGGCGAGCAAACTCTTACCGTAGACGAGATTGCGACGCTCGAGGCGGGCGGCTACTACATCAACTTCCATACAGACGCCTTTAATGGCGGCGAACTGCGCGGGCAACTGAGCGACGATCAGCCGAGCGAAGACGATGTGACCTACGAGGTCGAACTGGCGGGCAGCTCCGAAGTTCCTTCGGTGGATACGGACGCGAGCGGCAGCGCGACGGCGACCTTAGAAGGCAACACCCTCAACGTGACGGGTGACTTTGACGACCTTTCAAGCGACCTCTACGACGTGGACGGTAGCCCCGCACATATCCATGTAGGCGATGCGGGCGAAAACGGTCCGATTGCCTTTCCTTTAGAGGTTTCCGCCGATGACGACGCGCAAGGCGGCAGCTTCTCACTCACCCAGCGGCTCTCTACCGACGAGCAAGCGGTCTTTAGAGCGGGCGGTTACTACATCAATGTGCACACCGAGAACTACCAAGACGGCGAGCTGCGTGCTCAACTGAGTGAAGCCGAGCCGAGCGAACCGGAAGAGCCGAGCGAACCGGGTGACGGTGAGAATGAAGAGCCGGACGTTACCGCGACCTTTACTAACGTCGGGACAACCGCGTGGCAAGTGACCTCGGTTGAGGGGGCGGACGACTTCGCCGAGACGGGTGAGGAGAACGCGGCGTTGCAGCTCGAGGTCGGCACGCGCTACCAGTTCGACCTGAGCGGCGTCAACAGCGACGTACACCCTTTCGAGCTAAACGGCGAGGGGGACGAGAACCTCTTGCTCGCCCAGAATGCGCTGACAGGCAGCTTCGAAGACGACGACGCGGTGAATTTCCAAACTGAAGATGACTACATCATTTTTACACTCACGGCTGAGTTGGCGGATGAATTGCAGCGCTACAACTGCGGTGTGCACACGGGGAGTATGCGCGGAGATATCAGTGTGAGCGGCGATTAGAACGCGGCTTTAGGAGGTATCGCGGCTCAGTTCCTACCAAAAGACGGGAGGCGAAGCAGTTAGAGGCTGCCTCGCCTTTTTCGATCGCACTTCATGGTGATAAATCTTTGCTATGTGTAGTAGTTCCACGACGTATTGAAACAGTTGAGCGCTTTCCGTAGGCTTCCGCCAAAGGCGGGAGACGGAAGTTTTGGCAACGCCAAAGGCGTCGTCCCTTAAAGTATGTGCTAAACATTGTTTTGTAAGATAAGAGCGTTTCTGACCAGATGATACCTGCTAGTGCAACGTTATCTTAGGGTCTTTGCTGAAGCTACAAGTTTTAAGTTCCAAACCGCGCTTCAGGTGTCACCCTTGACTCGAGGGGGAAAGAGTATGAACGTCAGAACAGAACCGGTCGCGCCGGGCGTCGTGCGCGTGCCCATAGTCTTTGTCAACGCTTATCTGGTTGGTGCGCCGCAGGGGGGCTGGGTCTTGGTCGATACGGGGCTGCCCGACTCAGAGCGCTATCTTCGCAAGGCGGCTGAAGAGCGCTACGGTCAGAGCGCTAAGCCTGAAGCCATCGTGCTCACCCATGGACACTTTGACCACGCGGGCACGGCGCTCGAGTTAGCCAGGACCTGGGACGTTCCTATCTACGCACATTTGCTCGAGCTGTCCTACTTGACAGGCGCGTCGGACTACCCGCCGCAAGACCCGACCGTGGGCGGCGCACTCGCGATGATGTCTCGAGCCTTCCCGCACCGCGGTTACGATTTCGGTGTTCGGGTGCAGCCCCTCCCGACGAACGGCAGCGTACCGGGGCTACCGGGGTGGCGTGCGGTTCACACGCCGGGTCACACACCCGGTCATGTGTCCTTGTGGCGCGAGGCGGACCGGACCCTCATCGCGGGCGACGCGCTCGCTACGATGAACCTGGATTCTTGGACATCCCAGCTTACACACGCGCGCGAGCTGAGCCGCCCGCCTACGCCCTTTACGCCTGACTGGGTCGCAGCTCGACGTTCGGTCTCGAGCCTCGCTGAACTCGAGCCCTTTACCCTCGCGGCGGGTCACGGCAGGTCCTTGTCTGGACCTGAGTTGGCGACGCGGCTAAGGCACTTTGCCGCCAACTTCTCGCCGCCGCAACGGGGACGTTACGCCCACAGCCCAGCCCGCACCGACGCACGGGGGGGCGTGGCGTTACCACCGCCTGTACCCGACCCGCTGCCGAGGCGGGTCGCTTGGGGGGTGCTGACGGCTGTTCTAGGGATAGCTGCTGCAGCGCTCATCAGAGCAGTGCTGCGTTCGCCGGATAGTGCACGTCATACCGAAGTAACTGCCCTCGCCGAAAGAACTGCTGTGATTGATGGTATCAGGATGCGCTGGCTCGAGCACGGGCAGGGTCGGCCAGTGGTATTTGTACACGGCATTCCTACCTCCCCCGAGCTGTGGCGAGAGGTGATGCCGCGCCTTGGTGCCCGCACCTTAGCGTGGGAGATGATTGGTTACGGAAAATCTATATCTGAGGGAGAGGGTCGCGACATCTCGGTTGCGAAGCAAGCGGACTACCTCGCCGCTTGGCTGAATCACCTCGCTATAGAACGCGCTGTGCTGGTCGGGCACGATTTGGGCGGAGGTGTAGTTCAAAACTTGGCTGTCCGCCATCCAGAGCGGTGCGCGGGGCTCATGCTCACCAACGCCATCGGCTACGACTCTTGGCCTATCCCGGAGGTGGAGGCTATTCGGGCTTTAGGCGGTCTTATCCGCCGACTGCCGAACCCCGCTGTTAAGCTGATACACTGGTTGCTCTTTCGCCTTGGGCATGATGACGTAGCGGAGGCGCGGGAGGCGTTTGCGGTTCACTGGCAACACTATGCACGCCAGGATGCAGGAGAAGCGTTTATACGTCAAGTTCGCTCACTCGATGTGAAGGACACCTTGAACGTGCAGGACGCTCTGTCCCAACTGCGTGTCCCTGCCAGGGTGGTCTGGGGCGCAGCCGACCAGTTCCAGAAGGTCCGCTACGGTGAGCGGTTCGCGCGTGACCTAGGGACGACTCTCCAGCGTATCGAGGGAGGCAAGCATTTCACGCCCGAGGATCACCCTGAGGTGCTTGCTGAGGCGCTAAGTAGCCTCCTCCTCGAGGTGCAGGAAACAGCGCGTAGCGGTCGCGAGTGAACTTGGAATTTGACGGTACTATGTCGAGTAAACCTCAACGTATCGCGGGCTCAAAGCTATTTTGAGCCTTTCTGCTTCTGTGCAACAGACGCGCGCGTTAACCGCATTAGACTTCTTATCCTGCTGTGTATATGAGGCCCTCATCTCAGCAGTAAAGCGTTGGGTACAAGCCGGTCATATGACGTGACCGTTCGTCGTCTCGTGTCAGCGCCCGAGAAGACAGCGCCCGAGCCCAAAACATTTGGGTCGAACCGCCCCCGTCAAGACTGAGCGCATGAGTCGCCTGGGCGTCTGAGGTGTACCGGACTTGTAAGCGTACAGCCTTGATGGGTTGAGCGTGTTCCCAGCTTAGGGGCTTCCCCTACTGCTTGACGGCGGGGCTAGCAAGCAAACTTCCTGAACGCCAGACGAACGCTTCGGCTTGTGAGTGGGCCTTCGCACCGGCGGCACGTCACAAGCTAGGTCTGCCGCTCGTCCTGCCAGGGCCAGCGGCCGGTTAACTCCAGCTCCAGCGTAAAACTGAGAAAGGTGCGGATCAGTACGATAATAGCCAGTACCCCTACGGTACTGAAGTTCAGCTCGACTGCCACCGTATGGACAATATCGGCCGCGACTAAGAACTCTAAACCGAGCAAGATGCTGCGGGCGAGGCGCTGCCGGGCCTCGTGGAAGATCGTCTCGGCGTCGGTTCGCTTGATGAGCTGCACCACCGCTAGGGCGAGTGCGTAGAGCGAGAGCACGGTGATGATGCCGACGCCGAGCGCCTCAATAGCCGCCGCGCACCACTCTGCTGCTGGTCTTACAATTTCAGTCACTTCGTCCCTCCTACCTAAGCCACGTGGGTTTTTGAAAGCTATCAAAGAGGTGCATCTGTCTCAACTCTCTGTCAGACGTGCGCGTACGTCTTTTCCACGTCTCGCACAAGGCAGACTCTACTCCTTCACCGTACCGAAGCCCGCCGCCCGCCACGCTTTCATGCTCCCTAGAACGTTCGTCACTTTTCCAAAACCGCGTTGTTCAAGCAGACTCACCGCGATACTCGCCCGGTAGCCGCTGCCGCAGTAGACCGTCACCGGTCTCTCCTTGTCCAACGTCCCCAGATGATCGTCCAGAAAGGGCCGGAAAATGTGCTGTGCGCCGGGGATGAAACCCGCCTGCCACTCGTCCTCGCGCCGCACGTCGAGGAGCTGACCGACGTTGTCCGCTACCACCTTAGCGTTCAAGTCGTGGACGCTCATACGCCCGGACGTTGCAAACTCGCGCCCCGCTTCGCTCCAGGTACGCATCCCGCCCCGCAAGTAACCTATGACCTTATCGAAACCGGTGCTCAGCAGGTGGGTTTGCGCCTGTGCTGCCGCCGCGCCGTCCTCACTGATGAGCACCAGGCGCTGCTCCGAGTCCAGCATCCAGCCGCACCAGATGGGGAAGGACGAGCGCAGCGCGATATTGAGGCTGCCTTCAATGTGCGCTCCCGCGAAGGCGTCGATCTCGCGGGTGTCGAGGAGCAATACGTCCTCTCGCCGTCGCAGGTCGTCCACCCGGTCCGGCGACAAGGCGCTCAGGTGGGGGCGCGGGCCTAGCGGTTCGGGACCCTGGGTATTCAGCCTTTTCATCCGGGGGTAGTAGCGCGGCTCCGGCGACAGCTCCGCCAAGACCTGTTTGGTAAATTCGGCCTCGCTACCAAGTTGCAGCTTGGCGTTATGCGCCCTTTCATACCCCAAGGTTGTGCGGTCTCTCACCCCGATGCTGCCGCCGCAGGGTGAGCCCTCGCCGTGGGCGGGATAGACCTCGAGCGTCTCCGGCAGGCCGAGCAACTTCTCGAGCGAGCTGTAGAGGTCGCGGGCTAGCTCCTCCTTGCTTTCACCGGTGGCGAGATCAGGTCGCCCCACCTCGCTGGCGAAAAGCGTGTCGCCTGTGAACAGAGCCCAGGGTTCCTCCGCTCCTTTACCGCCGCGCACCACGAAAGAGATGTGCTCCGGGGAGTGCCCCGGCGTGTGCAGCACCTCGAGGGTAAAGGGGTCAACAGAGAGCGTGTCGCCCTCTTTTAGCGCCTCTATCTCGAAGCCGTAGTCGCCTTCTCCCCCATAAATAGTTGCGCCTGTCCGTGCGGCCAGCTCGCGACTCCCTGAGACGAAGTCGGCGTGGATGTGAGTCTCTAAAACGTGTGTGATGCGGAGCTGATGGTGCTGGGCCAGCCCTAAGTAAACCTCGACGTCGCGGCGCGGGTCGATCACCGCGCAGACGCCCGCGCCGTCGTCCCCTAAAAGGTAAGAGAGGTGCGCGAGCCCATCGGACTTGACGGTTTCTAAAATCATGGCTTTTCCCCCTTCAGGCAGCCGCGTTCTAGCGCGATTTGAGCCCCGCCAGCGCTGGGCCGACTAACACCTCGCCCGTGGGCGCGAAACGGCTACCATGGCAGGGGCAGTCCCAGCTCGCTTCCGCGCCGTTCCAGTGGACGACGCAGCCAAGGTGGGGGCAGACCGCCGAGAAAAGAGCCCAGCGGTCCGAGCAGCCCGTTCAGCGACTCCGCGCCCCCTTGCAGCGAGGGGAGCGGCACCCCCAAGTTGGAGCGCCAGCGCTGCACCTGCTGTTGCAACTGGTCTACATACTGAGGCACCTGCGGCGCGACCACCGACACGGCGTAGCTGATAGCGGCGAAAAAGAGCGCCAAGAGCGCGAACACGAGGAACATCACGAGCACAGCGCTCAGCCAGTTCGGGACGTGCCGGCTGAGGCGCTTTTGTAGCGGCCGAAAAAAGAGCAGGAGCACCGCCGCAAAAGCGAGTGGCAGCGCCACCGGCTGGGTCGCCCGCAACGCGGTGAAGATGAGGTGAGGATGGCGAACGCTACAGCCAGTAAAGTCTTGATCTGTACGATTTGGTCGGTCATGACACCCCCTCCGTCGAGCTTACACCTATGACAGCGCGAGATTGAATATTCATGAGCGTTACGGGCTTCACAGGTGGCTATACGGGCGGCTCAGTAGGGTAGGCGACGCGCTTTACCTCTTCCTCGCCGGGTCGCTCGCTATCACGGTGAGTGGGCTAGCGGCTTACGCTCTAAAGGAGCCTTTTCTCTTCCCTAGCTTAGGTCCGACGGTGTACCTCTTTTTCGAGCAGCCGCTCTCTAGTGGCTCGAGCCCGCGCAGCACCCTCTTGGGTCACTTCATCGCGCTCTCAGCCGGGTACGTTGCGCTTGCCGTTTTTGGTCTATTAGACGCTCCCAACGTCTTACAAGCGGGGGTCACCCCTATCCGAATAGGCGTAGCGACGCTTTCGGTAGGGATGACGGGGGCAGCGATGCTGCTCGCTAAAGACTCCCACCCACCCGCGGAGCCACCACCCTCATCGTGAGCTTAGGGCTGCTCACTACGCCCCACGCGCTCTTTATGATGGCGCTGAGCGTCGTATACTCCTCACCCTAACGAGCTGGCTCATCAACCGGGCTCTAGGCGTGCCCGTTCCTGCGTGGCGAGCATAAGACTAATGCCGCGACGACGTAATTATGCGTTAGGGAGCACTTCTAGGAGGGCGGACGCGCGCGTCCGCCGACCGCGACGCAACTGCCTTCATAACCTATGCTTGCTGGTACAAGCACAGACGCCTCTTGGTTCAGCCGCCGGGTCATCGAGAAGCTCGCCCAGATTCGCTCGGGCGACCTCGATCAGACCGGGATAGCCGCGCTGACCCCCCGCGAGCAGCAGGTGCTCGTACTCGTCGCCAAGGGGCTGAGCAACGCCCAGATCGCCGCTGACCTCGGCTTAGCGCCGCAGACGGTGCGCAACTACCTCGCGACGCTCTATGACAAAGTCGGGGTCCATTCTCGCGCTGAAGTCATCGTGTGGGCGCGGGAGCGCGGCTTGGTCGGACCTTAACCTGCAAGTCTGGTTAAATGAGCACTTCCAACGACATTCGCGAGAGACGTCAATCGCTCTTTGCGACCACGCAAAACGGGACACCTCCATCTGTCCAGGCTCTTCATCTGAGGGGGACATTATGAACAGCCTGAAAATTTCCGTGGCGCTCCTGTTCGTTAGGATGATACTTAGCCACACCTTGATAGCCGCTGTCGGCTAGAAGCTCGGTACCGCTGTCAGCAAGATTGCATCACACCTCTGGAGCGACCAGTTACGTATGATGCCGCTCGACGATTTAGCTCAAGCCGTAGACGGTCAGCCTTTATCTCAGTTGGACTGGGAAGGGTCGATCACAAAATTGAAGAATATGATCCAATTTCTCTCATATTCAGACCTCTGCTACTCTAAATAGTTTAGCTTTTGCGCTAAAGTATGACACCATGCAGAAGAGGATAGCGCTAAGAGATAGACATCATTGGTTGTTGTACTGCATAAAATTTAGTATAACTTTATGCTCATCTCCATGTGACTGCGACGCTGTATAGTGAGATGAACTGCAATGAAGAGAACGAGGTGACGGCTGAACCTCTAACGATTTCTAAAGGTACGCTATGACCTCTTGGAATGACGGGCAACCATGAACCGTACGGATAGACTTCTAGCCATCGTTTTAGAACTCCAGGGGCGCGAGCGCGTCACAGCGGAAGCTTTGGCGCACACCTTCGGCGTTACCAAGCGCACCATTTACCGCGACATTTTGGCGCTCAATGAGTCGGGCGTGCCCGTCGTCTCGGCAGCGGGTCAGGGCTACTGGCTGATGGAAGGCTACTTCTTGCCGCCCGTTTCGCTCAGCCCGGACGAAGCGATGATGTTGACGCTCGGCAGTGAGGTGATGGCGCAGAGCTTTGACACGCAGTACCGCGCCGCTGCGAAATCTGCCAGTCGTAAAATTGAAGCCGTGTTGAGTGGGGCGGTGGCTAAGGACGTCGCCTACTTAAAAGATAACATCCGTTTCGTGCAGATGGATTCGGATGTGCTGATTGATACCTCGGAAACGTTGCAGCTTGTTAGGAAGGCGATTTTGGAGCAACACCCCTTACACCTTCGCTACTTCAAACGTTTGGACAGAACAGCGGGCGAGCTGAGCGAGCGCACCGTAGACCCGCACGCGCTGATTCACTTCAAAGACGCTTGGGTGCTCTCCGCTTATTGCCATCTGCGCCGCGCTATGCGCACCTTTCGCCTCGACCGCATCCAAGAGGTTAGCGTGCTTCCGCAAATGTTCGAGCGACAAGTAGGGTACAGCGTGAACGTGCACGACGAGCCGAATCCGTCTGGGCAAGAGGTTGCACTTCTTTTCGACAAAGGCGTCACGCAGTGGGTGAAGGAGCGTCCCGTTTATTTCGTTCACGACACTTGCGAAACGCCCGAAGGTCTGCGCGTCACCCTGAAAGTTCACCGACTTGAAGAAGCGCTTTCCTGGATACTGAGTTGGGGCTCGAGCGTGCGTGTCCTAGCCCCCAAAAGTTTGAAAGACCTCTTGAAGTTGGAACTCGAGGTGACGTTAAGAGCAATGAGTTCCGAGCAATCCCCTTTCGGGGACGAACGGTGAGCAATGAGTCAAGGCTTTTTACTTTCAACTCATTGCTCGTTGCTTTCAACTGCTTTTGTCTTACTGACATAACGCTGTCACTTGCGCACCTTAAAATTTAAGGTAGATGGGCTCGAGACAGGTTCCGAAACTACACCCCATCACGGAGGTAGACAATGGCAAACGCACTCAACTGGTTCGAGATTCCTGTGACGGATTTGGACAGAGCAAAGGCGTTCTACGAAACGGTCATGGATACTGAACTGATTGACGCAGAGATGGACGGGGGTGAGATGACGATGTTTCCAGCCAGTGAGGGTGTCGGCGGCGGACTCGTCAAGAGCGCAAAGTGGGACTATGTGCCGAGCCGTAATGCAAGCATCATCTACCTCAACGGCGGCGACGATTTGAGCGTCCCTTTAGGCAAAGTGAAAGCGGCGGGCGGTGAAATCATCCAAGATAAGATGGGCATCGGCGAAAACGGCTTTATCGCGCTGTTTGTGGATTCGGAGGGGAATAGGGTCGGGCTGCATTCGATGGGCTGAGGGTTGAAGTGAAGAGGTGCGCAGAGGTTTATTCTCGCACTTCTTCACGTTGTAGAGGATGGTTGTAGGCTCGAGCCCTAGCTCAAGTAACGTTGAACAATAGCGCGGATAAACACCTCTAAGTCGCCCAGGCTATTTTCAACGATAGTAAAAACCTCTTCAGGGTCAATTTGGTCATAAAGATGGACGATGCGATTGCGAAAGCTCACCATTTGCAGATAGTCCTGTGATTTCTCTTGGGGCAACACACCCTCACGTAGCAGTATCTCGAGCGCCTCCCTATAGCTATTTGGCAGACCCCAACCCTCTTGGGCGATAAGGTGATTCGCAACGTCTAAAACAGCCTCAATCGCAACCTGCAACGAGCGCTCAGCGGCAGCTCGTAGGAGCCAGTCGCGGACAAACGCATCACGCCCCCGACTGCGGATGTCCTCCAAGTGCTCAACAGACTCACGGATGTAATGCAGCTTCTGGCGTAATTTGTCCTTATGGACCGCCATAGCGCTCTCGCAATGCGCTGTCGTAATCGCGCACCATCGCCTCGTAATCGGGTCGAAAGTCGTGATAATACACGAGTGTTTGCTCAGTGAAGTCGGCTAGGGCGTCCTTGTCGAAGACGAAAAGAGGTCGCCCCGTCTCGAGGACGAGGAAGCGGAAAGGGAGCGGCGCACGGTTAAGTATCGTGAGGGAGACATCATCACCCAAGAGGTCTGTGACCTTGCTGAGCAGCTCAGGTTCATCCACCCGCTGACCAAGGGGTGCAACCACCGCCAGATCAATATCGCTCAGCGGCGTTTGCTGCGGCGTTCCGTGCGAGCCATAGAGATAGAGCGCTACCACACCCGAATCTGCGAAGATTGTCTCTAAAGCGGGCAGATGCTCCTTTAGGGAGAGCGGCTTAGCGGGAGAGGTCAGCTTGCGCACCCCTTGATTGTAACCGAGATGAGCGTTTGAAGGTAGAGGGGGCTCGAGCCTAAACCGGGCTTATCAGCTCTACCGTCGGGTAATAAGTCTTGTAGCGCTCAACATCTTTCGTCAAAAGGGGAAGCTTCTGAACCGCCGCCTGAGCCCCGATAAAGAAGTCTAGTAAGGTGGACGCCTTCGCGCCGCCCCGCCGCCGATAGCTCAAAAACACCTTGCCTGCTAAAAAGAGGGCTTCTCTCGGCAGCGTCGCTACGCCTATAGAGGCAGCGCGCAACGACGCCTCGAGTTCCTCAATTCTTTCAAAGCTGATGGAAAGCTCTATATAGATGACCGGGTTAATCACGAGGTCGTGCGTTTGGGCGTAGCGGCTCAGCGTCTGCTCGGACCAGGTAAACCAAACGGGGTCATCCGAAAAGATATCCAATAAGACGTTGCTATCTACGAGCAGTTTAGGCTTCGCCATCGTTGCGGGTCATATCGTTACGAGTTAGTGCTATAATCTCGTCCGTGCTCATCGCCACCGTAGCGACGCCGCGCAACCTCTTGAACGGCGTATCCTCACTCTCTCTCTTGACCATGTAGTTACGCCGCTTTGCCATCGTCGTGCTGAGTAGGGGCGGCTCGAATAGGCCGGGCTACCGCGAGGGTCGCAGCGGGACCCCTATGTCACTACGCGCGTCTGGTGCGAGCGGAATCTCATACAGCCGAACCGAACCGACGTAGAGGAGGCGGCAGCAGTCGAGCGGCGCTTCGGAGAGGACGTAACGAAAGCCCCAAGTCGAGCCGAGTTCAGCAAAGCGGTCCGTGCGGATGAGCCGCTGGACCTGCGCGTAGCTGCGCTCCGTCGCACCCTGCATCCGCGCGAGATAGCCCGTCTGGATGGGTTGTTTGTGGCGGGTTTGGTAGAGCATGGCGAGCTGACGGGAGTGCGCCAGGTCGAGCACCGCGCCCGGCTGAGCCGCTGCTCGCTTCGCCAAAACCTCAATCTCAGGCGGAAAGGTTACTAGGGTGCTCGGGACGGGATAGGGGAGAAGTTCGGTGAACGCGAGGCATAACAACAAAGCCAGCGGCAGACGTCCGCGCCGAGAGTCCCAAAGCAACCGTACCCCGCAAGCCGCAAGAACAGCCAACATAAGGATAGTCACGACGACGAAGCGCACCGGCACGCCGCCCGCTCGGATAGGGGGCAGGGCGTACTCGAGCAGGTCGTAGGGCGCAAATAGGGTGACGCCTGCTAACTGCGGACCTTTCCCAAGAGCTAAGTAGAAAAAGGCGAGCGCGAGCGCGATCAGCAGAGTGCGCGCGTCGTCACGCCGTCTATACAAAAGGTAGTAGCCACACGCTGCGAGCGTGAGCACGCCTAGCCCGAGGTGCACGCTCGTCTCGTGGATGTTGCTACCCCCCCAGTACAGCTCAGTTAGCTCTCGGAAGCGCCAGTGACCCCCCGGTACAAGTAGAGCGAAGGGGTTCATACCGCCGCCTCGAGGGTCGTGACCTGTGACTTCACCGGCAGCCGCGCGCAAAAAAGCGAGAAGAAACACGCCAGAGGTGACGAGCGAAAGTCCACCAAAGAGCGCAAAAGCTCGTGCGGTGCGCACATTTAAGGCGATCTTCGTCCAGACTCCCCACAATATGAAAATGGCGGAGGCGAGCACGCAGAAAAGGAAGTAGTAGTGGTCGCAGAGCAGGGTCAGAAAGAGAAAGAGCGCCGCGAATACCGCGTCACGTTCACGCCCCCCACGCAAAAGTCGTAGCAGGAAGAGAAAGTAAAAGGGAATCCACTGCATCAGAACGAGGTTGAGGTGCCCCGTGGCGTGCGCAAAGTGGTAGTTGGAAAACGTGAAGATGTACCCGGCGACGAAGGCGGGTAGAGTGCCCTTTACAAAATGCTGGGTGAGCAGATACGCCCCCCAGCCGGACGCCACGAAGCCGAACGTCACCACGACGTTAAAGAGCGCGACGTCGTTCAATAGCCCCGCAAAAGGAACCGTGAGAAAGCCGCCGAATGCGTGAAGGCTGTGCACGATTAGACTAGGCGTTTCCGGGTAGAAGAGCAGGGACGTCTCGAAGGGCTGCGCGCCATTGAGTACAGCGTGACGAACCCACCACACGTTCCAGTACATCTGTAAGCCGTCCCCCCGGTCGCTCATGATGTGCGTGCCGAAACGGAGGACCGACGGCCAGGTCAGTGCGAAGAAGGAGGCCGCGTAGAGGAACAGAATAGCGCCGTGCTCGGCCAGCCGCAGGGACCTTCCCCAAGATCGCGTGATGTAGGATAGCTTTCTCCAGTAGCGGCGCAGCGTATTTTCGCTAGTCCCAGTAGACAACAGACCCCTCCGGTTGTTTGCGCACCTTGAGCCTCGAGGGAAGCCGACTACTCAGCGCCGTCACGTGCGTCACCACCCCGACCATGCGCCCCTGTTCGGTCAACGCCTCCAACACCTTCGCCACCGAATCCAACGTTTCAAGATCGAGCGTCCCGAAGCCCTCATCCAAAAAGAGCGCCCCCAACGTCGCGTTGCCCGCCACCGAATCAGATAGCGCGAGCGCCAGCGCCAAGCTCGCGATAAAAGTCTCGCCGCCCGAGAGCGTCTTGACGTTGCGAAGCTCGCCCGTGTGCCAAGCGTCCAACACGTGATACTCGCTGTCTTTGAGGCGCAAGTCGTAGCGCCCTTCAGTCGCGTCGCGCAAAATCTGCGAGGCGCGTACCGCTAAGTCACTCTGCACGCGGGTCATGAGGTAGTCCTGAAACTGATTGCCGCGCAGGTCTTGGTGGAGTTGGCGGTAGGTGTCGTAGTCGCGGCCTAAACGGGTGAGTTCTTTACGCAGGTGGGAGGCTCGCTCGAGTTGCCCCTCTATGTGCTCCAACTCCTTCGCCACCCCGCCCAAACGCTGCTGTGCCTGGTTCAAACCCTCTTCTGCTTCGCTAACCTGAGATTTGAGCGTTTTATAAATCGCTTCGTCTAAAATGCGTCCGGCGAGTTGCTCGCTGAGTTCCTTCTCGCGCTGTTCCAACGTCGCACGTTGCGAGGTAAAGGTCTGAATCCCTTCCGCTAACCTCTTCTGCTCCGCGTCGCTCAGTGCTGACTCACGTACCGCTTCGGCGTTGTGAAAGTCCGCGTTTTGTAAAGCTCGCTCTAACTTCTCCCTACCCCCCGCAACCTCTTCCTCTAACTCACTTTTTCGTTCGGTCAACGACTCGAACTTCGTCACCAGTTTGTCTAACTCAGCTTTCGCCCTTGTCTGCGCTTCTTGCGCTTTTTTAAGGCTCGTTTCAATCTGTTTCGCCTCCGCTGCAAGCTGCGCCGGAGCGCGTTCGGGGTCCAAGCCGTTTGCCTTCGCGACAACCTCTCTCGCCAAACCTGCCAAGAGGTCTAAGCGCTGGGTTTCCAAGTCGTTCGTCAAGGTGTTTAGCTCGAGCCTCTCCGGTTCATCCGTAAAGAGATTGGCAAGCTCGAGCCGCTCCTCTTTGACCTCTTCAAGTTGACGCGCCGCCTTCTCAACCTCTTGTTGACGCTCTTTCAAGTACGTTTCTTCGGCGTCTTTGCGTGCTTTGGTAGCAGAGTAGGACTCGCGTAGCTCGAGAAGTTTCGCCTCAGCTTTTTTCTTTGCTCTGGCTAAAGATTCTAAATCAACTTCATTTTCACGCCGCTTGGGAAGTCGTTTGACCTCTTGCTCGCAGACAGGGCAGGCGTCGCCTTCATGGAGATGCGGTCTTAGGGCGAGGGCTTGATTTTCGACGACAGCATGTTCGTACGTTTTGGCTGCCTTTTCAAACACCTCTTTTGCGACTGTGCCTTCAGCTTTGAGGGACTCGAGTCTCTCTTTAAGCGACTTGATTTCCGCCTCGGTTGCCTTCACCGCTTTCCGCGCCACTTCCACAGACCGCGCCGCCTCCGCTTCGCGTTGCGCGGCGCGTTTCAAACTCGGCACTTGTGCGCTTTTACTCTGCAACGCGTCCCACGCTTCATCGCTATAGGATTGCGCCGTGTCCCTCTCCGCGAGTTTCAGCGTTCCTTTTCGCGCTCTAAGCTGTTTGAGAAGCGGTTCCGCCGCTCTGAGTTCTCCGAGTTGGGTTTGAATCTCAGGGAGACGCTGTGCCTCTTTCTCCGCCACTGCCAACGACGTTTCAGCCCGTTCAACCTCTTGCCGCCGTGCGCCTAACGCGCCTTCTAACGTCCTTGTCTCGTCCAACACGCGCTTTAGTTTGACCTCTTGGGTGGCTAGGGTCTCCAACTGCGGCGTCAGTAGCGCCGCCCGCTTCGCTCGCTCTAACGCGCCCTTGTCGGCTTCGATTTGGGGGGCTCGAGCCTGCACCCCTTCCAACTTCCGCCCCACCTCTTTCTGCGTATCCAAAAGAGACTTGACCTCTTCTAAGCCTGCGAGTTCTTTCTGCGCTTCTTGACGCAACGCCATCAAGCGTTCGCGCTCGGTTTCCAAACTTGCCCGCTCGTCCTTCAGGGCTCGCAGTTTGTCGGGGGTTGCGCCCTGGTAGTCTTGCGCCAACCTCAGTTCGATGCCCTTCTGCTCCCTCTCGGCGTCGCGGGAGCGCTGCCCCGCCTCTTTCTGCATCCGCTCGATGCGGTCCAAGCCTAAGAGGTTGACGAGCAGCTTGCGCCGCTTCGAAGCGTCGCCGCGCAAAAAGGTGTCGAACGCGCCTTGCGGCAGCATCACAGCCCTGGTAAAACTGTCGTAATCCAAGCCGACAATGCGCTCTAGCGCCGCACCCGCCTCCTTAATCTTCTCCGTTTCGGGAAGCTGCTTCCAGTTGCCGCCGTTAAGCCGCTCCACGCGCACCTGCGGCTCGACGCGGCTCGCTTTTTTAACGAGCGTGCGCGTGGCGCGGTAGGCGTTCGCGCCGACTTCGAACTCCAAACTCGCTAGCATCTGCTCGAGCCCCGGACTCAGCAGCGCGTCCAGACCGCGCCCACCCAAGCGCGGCGTCTGCCCGTAAAGCGTGTAGGTCAGCGCGTCCAACAGGGTGGACTTGCCCGAGCCTGTGGGTCCTTCAATGGCGAAGAGGTCTAAGTCATCAAAATTGACCAAAGTCTCCTCGCGAAAGCAGGTGAAGCCGCTGAGCTTTAATCTAAGGGGTCTCACGCAGTCTCCGCGACTGTTTCAGTGGGCTCGTCCTTCGCGTCACTCGCTTCGTAGAGAGTGTCGAAGGCGGTTTTGAGCGCGTCCGGTAAGCCCTGACCTCTCGTCTCCTCGTAAAACTGCGCGTACGCCTCGCTCATCGAGATTTTTTCCAGGTCTACGCCTTGCCTTATCTCTTCTTGTTGATCGGGTAAGTCGAGTTCGATGGCTAGGGCGTTCGGCAGATGGCGGCGGATGCGGTCTTTGAGTCCGGGGAGGGGGTGCTCGAGCCTAACCGACACCTTGAGCCACCCGTCGAAGTCTGCTAACTCCGCCGTGCGCCTGTCCAACTCCTCCAACGCCACCTTGACCCGCCGCAATCTTCTTCCTGCTCTAATCTCATGCTGCTTCACGAGCGTCGTCGGTTTGCCCGCCCTCGCCTCCACGATATAGACGTACTTCGTATCCCCCTGCTCCCCGAAGTCGAGCTGAAGGATGCTGCCCGAGTAGCGTCCGGCGTTCTCGGGATACCCGTCAATGGCTTGCGGCTTGTGGATGTGCCCAAGCGCCACGTAGTTGCACCGCTCCGGGAAGAGGTCAGAACTGAGGCTGTAGTTCTCCGTCGAGTGAAATTGGTATTCTGAGTTCGACAAAGTCGCGCCGTTCATGGTCGTGTGGGTGACGAGTAGGTTCACAGCGTCAGGTCTAAAGGGCTTCGTGAGGTTGCCGATGAGCTTTCTCATCCCCTCCTGATAACGCTCGCGCCACCTGCCGGGGTCTTCCTCTAAAAGCTCCGCCACCCTGACGATGCGCCGCTCGGAGATAAAGGGCAGCGCGGCGATTTGCGCCACCTCATCGCCTATGTGAAGACTGAACGCGCCCCCTTGCCCCGCCACTCTGACCTCGCCAAAAGCGTGCGTGTTCGTCAAGCTGAGGAGGCTGCTCGAGGCGTCTATCCGGCTCGGCGAATCGTGATTGCCCGCAATGACCACGCTTGGGATGCCCGCTCGCCCCGTCGTCACGAAAAACTCGTACACGGCGGCTTCGGCGTCGGCTCTGGGGTTGCGGGTGTCGAAGAGGTCGCCCGCCACTAAGATGAGGTCAACGGCTTCGCTCTTGGCTAACTCGGCGATTTCTTGTAAGACTTCGCGGATTTCAGCGGTGCGCGGTACGCCGTGCAGGGTGCGTCCGGCGTGCCAGTCGGCGGTGTGGAGGATTTTCACCTGTTCAGTTTAACGTAGGTAGCAGGTCTGGCGGGCCAGTGGGAACGAAGTGTTATACCAGACTGAAAAGGGGGTGTCACAATGTGTGGGCGTTCGAAGTTACCCGCGCTGCGCGTTAGCAAGCTGAACATAGAGCGTTTAAGGATGTCACGTTGTGACACCCTTAAATCACTTTGATATTACGCAGTTTTCGCTTTTGCGAAACGCGGGACCACGCGACTTCATCTGGTCATCGACGCTCTCACTCGCGAAAACGATTGATCAACACTCACGTTTGGAGATGATGTCTGCGCCAAGTCATGCAACCTCGTATTACTACTCTGAATAAGTAAGCTTTTGCTCTAAATGATGACCGTGGGAGATTACCTAGCAGTTCCACGACACACTGAGACAGTTGAACGCTTACGAAGTTTTGCCTCTGGCAAGGGTATCATCCCTTGAAGTGCGTGCTAATTACGAAGTTTTCACGCAGTGAAACAGCGTTTCACAAAGTGAGAGTGTTGCTTCGCAAAACTTCGTACACTCTGACCAGATGATACCTGCTAACCCTATTAAAGAGGTGTCTTGAGTAGGTTAAAGTGAGCGAGAATCAGGAGGCATGATGAGCTTTCCAGAGGATTTTATGTGGGGCATATCGACCTCGAGCTACCAGATCGAGGGCGCGTGGGACGAAGACGGCAAAGGGCGCAGCATCTGGGACACGTTTTCGCACACGCCAGGAAAGGTAGCGAAGGGGCACACCGGCGACGAGGCGTGTGACCACTATCACCGTTACCCTGAAGACGTCGCGCTGATGAAGGCGTTAGGCGTTGACGCCTACCGTTTCTCGGCGGCGTGGGCGCGGCTTTTCCCTGACGGCAGCGGCAAGCCCAGCCGCCGTGGGCGCGACTTTTACGACAAGCTCATCGACACGCTCTTAGAGGCGGACATCGCACCGTGGCTCTGCTTCTACCACTGGGACTTGCCGCAAGCTTTACAGGACAAGGGCGGCTGGACAGAGCGCGACATCACCTATTGGTTCACCGACTACGCCGGCTATACCGCCGAGCAGTATGGCGACAGGGTCACGCACTTCGCCATGCTCAACGAGCCCAACGTGGTGGCGCTCTTTGGGCACCTCTTGGGGATTCACGCGCCGGGCTTGCAAGATATCAGGGCGTACGCGGCGAGCGTCCATCACCTCAACTTAGCGCAAGGGGAGGCGCTCTCACGTTTGAGGGAGATGAACTCAGCGTGGCACCTCGGCACGGTCTTGAACATGCAGCCCGTCCATCCGAGGAGCGACACGGAGGAGGACGCGCAGGCCGCCGCCCTCTTTGACGCGGTGTGGAACCGAAACTTCGCGGACCCGCTCTTTAAGGGACGCTACCCCGAGCAAACGCAAGCGATCATCGAGCCGTTTATCCACGACGGTGACTTGGACAAAACAAAGCAACCCTTAGACTTCTTCGGGCTCAACCTCTATAGCCGCACGCTCATTCAGGCGGACAACAGCCTGCTCGGGATGGGGCAAGCGCCGCCGCCAAAAGACGCCCAACTGACCGATATGGGTTGGGAAGTCTACCCAGGCGCGCTCTATGAGCAACTGATGGAGCTTAAAAACGACTACGGCAACCCCGACGTCTACGTGACCGAGAACGGCGCGGCCTTCCCCGATGAACTTGACGACGAAGAGGTCAATGACCCCAAACGAATTGCGTTTTACCATGATTATTTAGAAGCTGCTCAAAAAGCGATAGGCGAGGGCGCGAACCTCAAAGGGTACTTCGCTTGGACCCTGCTGGACAACTTCGAGTGGGCGGAAGGCTACACGGCGAGGTTTGGGCTGGTCCACGTGGACTTCGCGACGCAGAAACGGACGCCTAAGCGGTCGTTCGAGTGGTTTCAAGAGGTCATCAGTCAGAACGAGTTGCCTGAGAGGGAGCAATGAGTGAAAAGCAATCCAGTCGAGCTGGACGAACGGTGAGCAATGAGTTTTTGCTTTTCTACTCATTGCTCGTTGCTCATTGGTGTCTTAGCTCCACTCGAGCCCCGAACGCACCTTCCAATACCTCTCGGGCGGTTCGGCGAGTTGCGCTAATGCGTCTTCGACCTCTTCATCCCAAGGAGCATCTAAGGCGGTCAGGTTCTCGAGCAGGTGCGCCTCTCGCGCCGCCCCGCTCAAAACGACGCTGACCCAAGGTTGGTTGAGAACGGCTGCGAGCGCCAACGTCTCGACGGTCGTCTCCAACCGCTTCGCTTGAGTCTTTAGCACCCCCAGCTTAGCTGCGAACTCAGGCGCGTCGTTGCGGCGTGTCAGCCGCCCGTTTGCCAGCGCCTCCTTGATGATGACGCCTAAGCCTTCGCTATGCGCGGCGGCGAGGGTTGCGCCTGCGGAGGGCTCGAGCACGTTCCAGGTTGCCTGGACGGTGTCGAATAAGCGTTTCCCTTCAACCTCTACCTCTAACGCTTTCTCTAAGGTTTGCGCTTGCGTTGGTCCACTCAACGACAAACCGATGTAGACGCCCAACGTTCTAATCTCCTCGAGCTTTGCCAAAACCTCTTCATTTTCTAACACGCCCGTTTCCAACGTCGCCGAATGAATCTGGTAGAGGTTGAGGTGCTTGCCTAAAAAGGTCTGGCTCTCCCGCCACTGCTCGTCCAACTTGGCGCGCGAATGCTCTTTGACCTCATGCTCGTCCGCGTCCACCTGCCAGCCCGCCGTATAGGTGTAGCCCCACTTGGAGCCCACGACGCAGTCGTCGTACTTCTTGGATTCTAACCAACTCCCCAAAAACGCCTCGGCGCGTCCGTAAGAGCGGGCGGCGTCGAAGTAGCGGACGCCGTTTTCATAGGCAGCGCTGAGCATCGTATGGGCGTGCGCTCGCATCGCCTCCACGTCGTAGTTCTGCTCCAGATCGTTCGCGTGACCCAGATTGATGTAGCCCGGTCGGCCCAAAGCGGCGAGACCCAAGCCGATGGGGGAGACCGTGAGGTCGGTTGTGCCGAGAGGACGGGTTTTCACAAGGTTCATAAGCGTCACTGTAGCAAATTGACTCCGGTTCTCCTGACGAGTTGAAGTGCTGACACGCTTCTTCCCCCCAAGCACGCCTTAGTGAAACTCCCGTCAGGCTGAACAAACACCGCGCTAACTTGTACCTGTTACAGTTGAGAGCGTGTTAGACCTATGGCTTATACGACATGGTGAGACGGATTGGAATTTTGAGAGGCGTATTCAAGGTCAGACCGATAGACCTCTTAATAATTTGGGTACGCGGCAAGCAGAGAGGTTGAAAGAGCGTTTAGCGTCGCAGTCTTTTGACAAGGTCTACGCTTCGGATTCTGAGAGGGCGCATCACACGGCGAAAATTGTCTTAGGTGAGCGCGACATCTGTTTGGACAAACGTCTGCGCGAGATACACTTCGGCATTTTAGAAGGTAAAACGCCCGCGGAATTCACCGAAGGTGAGCGCCAGGCTTACGAAGCGCATCGCGCTGACCCCTACGCCGTTGCCTTGCCACAGGGTGAGTCTTGGGCGGATATACAGACGAGGGTCACGGCGTGGCTGGGCAGTTTACCTACAGAGGGGCGCGTCGCTGCCTTCTCTCACGGCGGTACGATTCGCGCTCTTATCCTCTCGATTTTGAACGCGCCGCACTCGCAACATTGGCATTTCGTTTTCGGCAACACGAGCCTTACAAGATTGCGCTTTGAAGAGGGGCGAACGCTCATTGAAACTGTCAACGACACCTCGCATCTGACAACTTCAGAGGAGCATCATGCCTGACCCCACGTCTAATAATGTCCTAGAACTCTGGCTCGTGCGCCACGGCGAAACCTTGTGGAACCGCGAGGGGCGCGCGTTGGGGCAGAGTGACCCGCCCTTAAACGAACTCGGCATCCAGCAGGCGGAGCGCCTCGGCAAACGCATCGGGCATCTGCGCTTCGACGCGGTGTACGCTTCGGACCTCTCGCGCACGCGCTACACCTCTCGTTTGGTCTTGCCAGCGGCGGAGGTTAGGCTCGAGCCTCGGTTGCGCGAGATCGACTTTGGCGCGTGGGAGGGCAAGTATTGGCGCGAGTTAGAAGGCGCGGACAAACGCGCTTTGGACGCCTGGTTCAAAGACCCTTACCGTAACCGCGCACCCGAGGGCGAGTCGTACGAAGACCTCTTGGGGCGCGTGCGCGAGTGGCTGGGCGAGCTGCCCAAGTCGGGGCGCGCAGTCGCCTTTACGCACGGCGGCACGATTCGCAGCGCGCTCTACCACGTGACGGGCTTGCCGCACGGTCAGTCGTGGCGCTTCCAGGTGGATATCGGCAGCGTGTCCAAGCTTGTGATCGGCGACATGGGCATCATCGTCAGCAAGGTGAACGACACCTCGCATTTGGGCGATTTGCAGACGGGACCGCGTTGAAGCTCTTCACTACAACCGGAGCACGCTCAGGCAAGCCGCACCACGCGGAGGCGTATTACATGAAAGCGGCGCATTTTGCCAGCCAGCCTGAAGGTAAAGTATTAACATGCACCGCCACCTTGGACGCTTTAGGCGCAGTTTCGGAGAGTACAATTGACATTTGAAGAGGTTGTGGCGAAAATTCAGCCTGCGGACCGAGAGGTCGCGTCACAGGCGCGGGCACGCCATGACGAACTCACCAAGCCACCGGGGAGTTTGGGGCGGCTCGAGCCTCTAGGCGTCCGCCTCGCTTCAGTTTATGGCACGTCTCAACCTCTCGTAACGGGCAAAGGCGTCGCTGTTTTCGCGGCAGACCACGGCGTTACGGCGGCGGGCGTGTCGGCGTTCCCTAAAGAGGTTACGGCGCAGATGGTGGCGAACTTCTTGCGCGGCGGCGCGGCTGTCAACGCCCTGGCCAAAGTCGCGGGCGCGTCGCTCCTGGTTGTAGACGTCGGCGTCGAAGCGGACCTGGAGCCTCACGCCTCGCTGCTGAGCCGAAAGGTTGCGCCAGGCACGAAAAACATGGTGGACGAACCCGCGATGACGCCCGAAGAGGTCGCGCGGGCGTGCGGCGTCGGCATAGAGGTTGCTCGCAAGCTCATCCGAGAGGGCGCGACGCTCCTCGCTGGCGGCGAGATGGGCATCGGCAACACGACGGCGGCGGCGGCGCTGACGGCTGTTTTTACGAGGGGCAGCGTGCAAGAGGTCACGGGGCGCGGAACAGGCGTAGACGACGAGAGGTTGGCGCACAAGGTCCGCGTCATCGAACGGGCTTTAGGTAAGCATCAGCCCAACTCGGCTCAGCCTCTCGAGGTTTTGGCAAAAGTGGGCGGGCTCGAGATCGCCGCGCTCACGGGTTTCTACCTCGCCTCGGCCGCGCAGCGCGTCCCGGTCATCTTAGACGGGTTCATCGCCACCTCCGCCGTGCTCGTCGCCGCCGCGCTCAGCCCAAACGTTACGGACTACCTCTTCGCCTCGCACCTGTCGCAGGAGCCGGGGCATAAGAGGCAGTTGGCGCATCTAGGCTTGGAGCCGCTCTTCGCGTTCGACATGCGCCTGGGGGAAGGCTCGGGCGCGGTGTTAGCCTTTAGTATTTTGGAGAGCGCCGCCGCCGTCCTCTGTAATATGGCGACGTTTTCAGAAGCTGGAGTAGCGGATTCGTAGGGCGCTACTCGAGCGTTGCTACCTCTTGGAGCGGTAAAAACGCGAGATAGTTTGAAACAACGGTCTTGACAAGAGGAGTAGAGGTAGACTCAATTATCAAAACACGTTTGAGGCAGAGTCCAGCACCTTCAACCTTGAAGTGCACCTCTTCAAATCCCCTGCTGAGGCGTGACAAATGCTGCGTCATGCGGTATACTCCTAGAGGTTTTTGGAGAGGTGCCAGAGCGGTTGAATGGGTCGGTCTCGAAAACCGAAGTAGGGCTTTCGCTCTACCGTGGGTTCGAATCCCACCCTCTCCGCCACAGACGCAAAAGCTCGCTTTTCGGTGACTCAGGAAAGCGAGTTCTTTTTTGCCTTTGACAGCTATCTTACAGCTATGAACCTGATTGACCGCGCCTGTCCTGGGTAGAAAGTCAAGTGGGGGATACCGTCTCACCCTGTCCCTGTTCGTCAAAGAGGTGCGTGTAGACGTTAAGGGTAAAGCTCGGGTTTGTATGTCCTAAACGGTCTGCTACCTCTACCGGGCTCATTCGGTGCTTCACGGTGAGCACTGAGGTGTGAAGGTGTCTGAGGTCGTGTAGGCGAATTTTAGGGAACAGCTCGCCACTTCGGAGGCGCGCAAGCTCGCGCTGCTTGAAAGCTCTACAGAACACAGCGCCTCCTCACGAGAGTGGGCTTTACTTTTTATACGGATTCCGGTGAGTACGGAATCAACTCCGAAGGAGTTTATGCAGTAATCAACCGGAATCCGTACTTATTTCTACTCGCTCCGCTCGGGGTTAAATACGCTATAAAGTAGCGTATTTAACCGGAAAGGGTATTACACTCTCTATAAACTATCCGTGATAGCAAGCCTTCCCTCGTTTGCAGCCTTTTGCTTTATCACCCCTAGCAACCCTCGAATATGTTCGCGGTAGTTTGGGTCATTGGTTGGGTCATAGCTTGGTGCACCCGCCATACGGAGCGCTCGAGCCTCAAAAAAGAGCACCATCCTAAGCTCGAGCAGCGTCCCCTCCCACATCCCTGTTCGGCCATAAAGCTTAGACTTTTCGTTACTAAACGTGCCCAGCTCGAGCCCCAACTCGTCCGCTACGTCATACCCATTCAAGAGGTGCGCAAACGCGAACCACCCGTCGTACTCGGGTACATCAAGCGTTTGTGCGTTAGCCTCTTCCACCGTGCTGACCATTTCAAACTCAGGCATTACTCGAGCGGCCACCCCCCTGCTTTCTTCTATCACCTCGTCAACCTCTTTCATCGTCCCAATAGTTTCAAGCAACGCCGACACGATAAAGCTGTAATGCCGCAAGTCGTCAAAGCTCTCGCGTCCCTTGCGGTCCTTGAGCCACTTGTGTAGCACCTGATAGCCGCCCACATAGAAGTTCCACACCTCAGTCGGTACGCCCTCAAAATACTGCGTCCTGTTGATATAGACGCGCATAGACGCGCCCCGTACCTCCTCCTTCCTCTTTAAGGGTTCATCATCACCTGAAGCTGCATATGCGTGCTACGACGTAGCTGTAAGAATCCCGTCATACCCTACCGTCTAAAGTATCTCTAGGCAGGGCGACACCGTGAACCAATCTGCATAACGTCGTGCATCACCACCTACGCCCTGCCCCTCTTCCCTCCTAGGGCCCCCCGCGTCTCCTCTCGCGGGGGCTTCTTCTTGTAGCAGGTATCAAAGTCTGTCTCACAAAGCTCGGTTCACGTTAGTACTCGCGCAGCGATGGTGGTTTGAGATGCTCTCACTTTTGAGAACATCGCCTAGCACGCGCATTCAGGGATGAAATCCCGCTAGTCCTTGCGGACAGAGGCTTGCGCTCATCTGTTTCAATATGTTTTGGAACTGTTTTTGATAACCGCAAAATTGAAGTATATTGCGAACTGATAAGCTAAACGTTCAGTGTACAAACAGTAGACCACACAACCGAAGCGCCGATGTATACAAAACGAAATTCATGTATAATGAATAAATATGCCAAGTAAAGAGTATAGACAACGCTTGATCGAAGAACTAGTCGAAAACGAATTCATCGCGACGCAGTCTGAAATCGCCGAGCACCTCGCGGATCGCGGCGTCAAGGTGACGCAGGCAACCGTCAGTCGCGACGTCAACGAACTGAGACTGGTGCGGCTGCCTGCGGGCAACGGACAGCACCGCTACCGCTCTACGCCTCTAGCTGCCCAAGAGGACGTAGAGGGCGAGCTGAAGCAGCGTTTCAAGCTCTTCGTGCGCGATATCGACAGGGGCGAAAACATCATCGTCATCAACACGGACGAGGGGCACGCCTCGGGCATCGCTTACGTCATCGACAAGCTCGAGCGTGAAGAGGTCGTCGGCACCTTGGCGGGGCAAAATACGATCATGGTCATCGCTCGAAGCAGCGCCGACGCTGAAACGATACTGACGGACTTCGAGGAGTTTCTCGAGTAAGCTGCGGATGTGGACGGGACGGTTGCGAGACACCCCTTTCACTGTCAACTCATTCATGCTTAGTTTCAGTCGGGAGCTGGCGCGGTGAACACCTTGGACCTTCTTCTCAACGCTTTTGTGACGCTCGTCGTCGTCGTTGACCCGGTGAGCCTCGTGCCTATTTTCGGGGCGCTCACGCAGAAGGAGACGGAGGCGGAAAGACGCCGCATCGCCTTTCGGGGGGTGGCCATCGCCGCCGCCGTGCTCGTGGTCTTTACCTTTATCGGCAACCCGCTCCTGAGCGTGCTCGGCATCAGCTTGTCCGCGTTCCGCGTCGCGGGGGGCGTGCTGCTCTTTTTACTCGCCATCGACATGGTGCTCGTGCGCGACTCCGGGCTCCGTTCGACGACGGTGCGTGAGCAGGCGGAGGCGGCGCAGCGCCAAGACATCTCCGTTTTCCCGCTCGCGATTCCGCTCATCGGCGGTCCGGGCGCGATCACGACGATGCTCCTCTTGAACGGGCGCAGTAGCGACATCTGGGTGACGCTCGCGCTCCTCGGCGTGCTCATGATCGTGCTGCTGCTCGCACTGCTGTCTCTCCTGCTTACGGGACGCTTGATGAAGCTCATCGGCGTGACGGGCTCGGGCGTCGTGAGCCGCGTGCTCGGCGTGCTGCTCGCGGCGCTCGCTGTACAGTTCATCGTGGACGGGCTCCAGATGAGCTTCGCGCAGTCTCCCTGAGCAGTGTCGTAGGTTCATTCGTCCAGCACGGCGTCGGCGAACGTGGGTAGGGTAACGCGGAACGTCGTGCTCTGGCCGTAAACGCTCTCCACCTCGATGTCACCTTGGTGCACCTCGGCGATCTGTTTTGCGATGGCGAGCCCGAGCCCCGCGCCGCCGCCCGCGCCCTTATAAAATTTGTCGAAGATGTGGGGGAGGATGTCCGGGGGAATGCCGGGACCGCTGTCGTAAACACTCAAGACGAGTGAGTTGTCCGACTGAGTGAGCGCCAGCACCACCTTTTCGGGGCTGCCCGCCGCGCGCACGGCGTTGGCGGTGAGGTTGCGAAGAAGTTGCCGCAACCGCTCAGGGTCGCCGAGCAGCAACGCGCCAGGCTGAGCGTCCAAGCGGACGCCGGGGAACTCTTCAGCGACGGGTTGTAAGATATCGGTATAAGGATCGAGGAGGTGCGGCACGTATTCGCGCACGAGCTGACCGCGCGAAAGCTGTAAAATGTCCGCGACGAGGCGCGACATGGTCCGGGCGATGCGCCGGACGTCCTCTAAGTCGCTGCGCACTTCGGGCGGCGCGCGCCGCACAGCGCGGTCTAAAAACCCCTGCAAGCTCGTCAGCGGCGTGCGGAGTTCGTGACTGGTCTCGGCTAAAAAGCTCCGCTGCGCGTCTACCGACGCCCTCAGCCGCAAGATGAGGTCGTTGAGAACGTAGTTGAGCTGCCCTACCTCGTCTTTAGGTCCCCGGTAGTCGATGGGCGCTAAGTGCTCGGGGTCGAGCTGCGCGGCGAGGTTGGCGAGCTGGGTGATAGGGCGCATCGCCGCCGCTGCGACTAGGTAGCCGATTAAACTGCTGAGCAAGATGAGCGCCGTGCCCGTAATCGCCAGAGCCCGCGCCAACTGGTTGAGCGCGGTGCCGATGTACGTGGAGGGCGAAATCACCGCGACAACGCCGAAGCTGACGGGCGCGAGCGCAGCGCGGACGGGTCCGCTGCCTAACGTGCCGCGCCAGTCGAGAATGTCCTCTGTCGCGGTGACGACGGTCTCTTGAGGGATGAGGTTATTCCCGTTCTCGTAGTCTTGTACGTCGTCGTCGGAAGCGGCGATGAACGTGCCCGCCGCGTTGTAAAGCTGGATGGTTACGCCGCCCGTCGGACCCGTCGGGGGAAGCTGGAGGGTTGTGTCGTCCTGGGTTTGGGCGCTTTCGCCCTCCGATTCTGTGTCGGGTGTCTCGAGGTCGCCGCCGTAATCCCTAGCGACTCGCGCCACGTCTTCGCGTAGAGAGCGCTGCAGATCGCCCGTGAGAGATGAGCGAACCACCGCGAAGGCGATGAGCGCCGCGATGATGCTGAGGAGCGCGACGGCTAAACTGCTCAAGATGGCAATGCGCCACCGCAGCGGAATACCGCCCCGGACGATCACGGGGCACGTCCAAAGGTATAGGTGCGGTAAACCTCGGACGAGCTGCACCGTACTTCCGGTGCAGCTCGTCTAAATACTATGTGTAGGACTGTGCGTAGAACCATAAAGCGCGGCGTCGCGGCGTTTAGCAGACGCGAGAACGTCCCCATCTCAGCGCGCGCTGCGCTGCGCTGCAAACTTAAACCGACAGTGCGGATGACGAGCCGCGTGAACACACGTCAGAATACCCTAGCGCGCGCCCGTTAGCTCTTGATCGCGTAGCCGATGCCGCGCACGGTGCGAATCAAACCGTAACCGCCCGCGTCGCGCAGCTTGGAGCGGATGTTGGCGATGTGCACGTCGACGACGTTGCTCGAGGGGGGCAGGTCCTCACCCCACACGTTGTGTTCGATTTCGTGGCGGCTATAGACGCGCCCCGGCGCGTTGCACAAGTAGACGAGCAAATCGAACTCGCGCGGTGAGAGGCGCACCTCCTGGTTGTCCCAAAAGAGCTGCCGCCGCGCCGGATCGAGCACCATGTCGCCGATGGTCTGGGCCGCGCCCGCGCTGCGGTGGCGCAGTTGCACCTTGACGCGCGCGATGAGTTCTTCGGCGTGGAAGGGCTTGGCGAGGTAGTCATCCGCACCCGAGTTGAGCAAATCCACTTTGGTCTCGACGTCATCCGCCGCCGTCAGGATGATGATGGGCGTCTCGCTCGTTTTGCGCACGCGGCGCGCGATCTCTGCGCCGTTAAGGTCAGGCAAGCCCAAGTCCAGAACGATGAGGTCAGGATCGCCTTCGCGCACGGCAGCTAAGCCGCGCATCCCCGTGTCGCACGCGCTCACCGAGAAACCCGCCTCCTCCAGCTCCAGGCTGAGGAGTCGGCTGATGTCGAGATCGTCTTCAACGATAAGGATGTGTTTATCTTTCATCGGTATCACCTGCTTCGTCTTCAGGCCGCTGCTGGTCCTGAGTGTTATTCGCCCCGTCCTCTTCGGGCTCGGGCAAGATAAGTTCGATATCGCGCTCTTCGTCCAACCAACGCCTGAACGAAACAGGCGCTTCGTAGCCCGCGAACTGCACCAAGATATCGCTGCCGCGCGAGCTGATACGTCCAGAGGGCGCGTCAGCGACTGAGTCGACGCTCTGTCTGGCGTCGGTGTCGGGGGTGAGGAAGAGCAGCCGCAGCTCGGTGTCGGGCTCGAGCCGCTCCGAAAAGGCGAGCTGGCCGTCCTCGACTACGGCGGTGTCAAAAACAGACACGAGGTCAGGGTGAACGAGCTTCACTTCGGTGCCGGGCGTCATCGCCGGCAGGCTCGCCAACGTTTGGCTCAAACAGAACCATAGAAGAATGTCAGTCACAGTGTACCCTTCGAAGAGGAGAGTATAAAACGAGTCGCGAGGGCATAAACCATCATGAGCTTATGGTAGCAAGCAGATTTATAATGAACCCTGGAGTTGGCTAAAGAAATCTTCATCCTCTCGGCGAAACCGCGTCCACCCTTCCAGGAGAGTATAGGCGCTGAAGTGCCCTACCCAGGTGATAAATTAAACGGTAGTCCTCCTGAGCAGACCGCGCCGAAGGTGCCTCACCGCGGCAGATGGACAGTAGAGATTCACATCGTGTGTTCATCTTAAACGAAAGTATAGCAAGTCTCAGGCGGAGCCTAGCGGAACTTCATTTGGTTTGAGCCAGTCTGAGAAGAGAGCGCACGCTCTAGCGCGCACTTAATTGTGATGATACTTGCGTGATTCAAGCTCAGTACTTACGTTAGTTAATTGCTATAGCAGGTATCATCTGGTTTGAGACACGCTCACTAGATGAAACGACGTTTCGCTTTGCGAAAAGTGCCTAACTAGCACGCACATTCGATGATGCTACTTGCGCTCATCCGTCTCAGTATGTCTTGGAACTGCTACTATATACAAAAAAGAGGGAGTAGCGTTGCGTTTTCCTCCAACCTCTTGCTCCCTTTCTACTAGAAGAGGCCCTCTTACTATCCTTGCTGCGCCGCGCGGCGGCTCGAGCGTCCCTTTGAAACTAGCGAACCGAGCGTACGCTCGCTGTCGCACCCCTAAAGCTCGCACCCTTAAAACTATGTCACGCTGGCGCTATGGACGCCTCGACCTTTTACGGCTCACCTGAGCATCGGCCCTTCACCTTGGGGGAAAGCCCCAAAAAAGCGCTCCTCCTGCACGGCTTTCCCGGCACCCCCGCCGAGCTGCGCGAAGTTGCTGCCGCGCTCCGAGAGGAGGGTTGGCAGGCGAGTGCGCCGCTCTTGCCCGGTTTCGGCGTCGGTCTGCCGACGCTAGGCGACAAGCGCTGGGGAGACTGGCGCGACGCTGCCCTAAGCGATTGGCGGCGTTTAGGGGAGGCGCATAGAACGTTGCTCGTCGGCTTCTCGATGGGCGGCGCGTTGGCGCTCCACTTAGCGGCGGTGCACCCGCCCAGTATGCTCGTACTCATCGCCCCGTTTTGGCGCATGACCGACCCCCGCGCCCACCTCTTGCCCGTCGCTCGTCTTCTCAAGCCCACGCTGAGACCCTTTGAGAAGGCGGACTTCAGCGACGCAGGCGTCCGTGAGCGCTTCGGGCGGATGCTGCCGGACGCCGATCTAGACGATCCTACGCTCCAGGCGCGGTTGCGCCGAGACATCGTCTTGCCCACCTCTTCGGTGGACGAACTGCGCAAGCTCGGGCGCGCGGCGTACAAGGTGGCGCCGCGTGTGGACGCGCCTACGCTCATTTTTCAAGGCTTTCAGGATACGACGGTGACGCCTGAACATACGCGCCAACTCGTCGTGAAGCTCGGCGGACCTGTCACGTTGCGCGAATTCAGCGGCGACCACGACGTCATCAAAATGTATGGTCAGGGTCATGAGGCGTTCCTGGACCTGCTGCGTTCGGAACTCCGTGCGCCTGGGCTAGCCCTCTAAAACGATGCGCCTGTCCACTTGAAAGACGTCGTTTGGGGGTTTGCCTCTCGAGACGAAACTCACCGCCGATACCGTGAACGTGAGCGGCTCCCACGTCGACTGCAGCCGCTCGAGGAGCGCGTCCTTCGCGCCGCGTCCCTGCACTTGTCCGACGCTCAGGTGCGGCGTGAAACCGCCGCTAAAGGAGCGCGTCTCGCTGAACGCAGGAACAGCGCGCCACAGTTCCGTCTGCAAGGCGATGAGCGCGTCTTGGGGCTCGGGGCGCAGCCACACGCTGAAGCTGCCCTTGCCGTGCCGAAAGGTGCCGAACGTCTTCAAGGTCACCTCGAACGGCGCGACGCCCCAGCCGACGGGGGCGAGCCGCCCCGCCGCTTCGGTGAATTTGGGCTTAGGGAAGAAGGGGTAGAGCAGCGTGATGTGGGGCATCCAGCGCCGCGACCTCTTGTCGTGCTCGCGCCGGATGTTCTGGATGGGCTCCCACACACTTTTAGGTGGAATGACAACGAGCGCGCTCTGGTGGGTCTTATCTGCCATCAGGGTAGTTTAATACGGATTCCGACCGGCTCGTGCGTGACGGCGAACCGGCTCGAGCGCAACGAAAAAGAAAATGAAAGAGAAGGTGCGAGCGGCGCGTCACACGCGGTGACCGAACGCCTTTCTCGGCACCTCTGTTGCCTGTAGCTCCCTCCCCCCGGGCTATCTGGCTTACCATGATCTTTTGGAGGGCTACTATGATTCACCATCTTTTGCGCAGTCTACTCGTTCTGAGCTTGGTTCTGCTAGCGGCTTGCTCGAGCGTGGATACCACCCCTGTTCCCGAACCCACGCCCAGTCCTGTCCCTGACCCCGATCCGGTCGTGACACCTCAAACGAGCGTGCCTATTATCGTCGACACCGATTTGGGCATCGACGTTGACGACGCGGGCGCGCTGGCGGTGCTTCACACGCTAGCGGACCGGGACGAGGCGACGATTTTAGCGACGGTGTCGAACGTCTATGACCCTTACGCGCTCGCCGCGATAGACGCGATCAACACCTATTACGGCCGTCCCGACATCCCTACCGGGCGCAACCCGAACCCCGAACACTATCCCGTGGCCACCCCCTACTGGCGCGACGTCCCGCACTTCGTCGAAGTGATGGCCCAGTTCCCCAACGACACGGACCGCGACGCGCTCACGCCCGCCGTGGATGTCTACCGGGAGACGCTAGCCGCGCAGCCCGACGGCAGCGTCACCGTGGTGTCGCTGGGCTTCATGCAGAATTTGGCGGACCTGATGGACTCCGCCCCCGACGAATACAGCGAGCTAAGCGGTATGGACCTGATCCGCCAGAAGGTCGCGAAGCTCGTCGTGATGGCCGGCTTTTACCCCGGTCACAGAGGCGAACTCTACCTGGCGGGCGGCAGAGATATGGACGCGCAAGCCGCCCGGCAGGTGGTAGGAGGGTGGCCCACCCTCACGGTCTTTTCGCCGGGCAACGAAAACGTGTGCGACGGCATCCGAAATGGCGACACGCTCTCAGAAGAGACGCCGCCTACCAACCCGGTGCGCAGAGGCTACGAACTCTTTAATGGACCGGGAGTGGGGCGCACCTCCTGGGACCTCTGCGTGACGCTCTACGCGGTGAGAGGTCTCTCTGACCCCGAGTACGGGACGTACTTCGCGCTGGCGGATACCGAGGAGCGCCTAGACGTCGCGCCTGACGGCTCGAGCGCGTGGGTCCAGGATGAGACGAGCCCTCACGAGCGGATGCTGCGCGTCATGCCCGAAGACGAATTGGAGGCGATCTTAGAGGCGCTGCTCGTCGCGCCGCCCCGTGACTGAACAGGCATTCGATTATCAGTCTGCGGCGCACCCCGTAGGGATGGTAAGCTGACCCAAACGGCGCAGCGAGGGTGGAAAGGGGCTTTGAATGCAGCGCACCAAAGAGGAACTCTCCAATATGGAGCACGCAGAACTCGTCTCGAGGGTCCTGGAACTTCAGGATATGCTCCGCGAAGGGCTCGTCGTCCGCGACGCGCTGCACCGCGTGCTCAACGATCTACTCAACGAGAAAGCGGAAGAGGTCGAAGTGTACGCGGAAGCTGACCCGCACACGCTAAGCGCGGACGAACGCAGGCTTAAAGAGGTGTGGGCGAGAGCTAGACACGCGCTCTCGAACCCACTAGGCGTCGCCGAGGCGTTGCGGCGCGGCGAAAAGGTCAGCCCCTAAGCCGCCCCTAAGCTGACTGCATCTTAGGGCTACCCATCCCCTCTTTCACGCCGAAGCCGATGAGCAGCGCATTCACGGGATATGCCGCCAAGAGCCCCAACGTCAACGACACGGTGAGCGAAGACCAGAAGCGCACGTCGCCCATCGTTGCCTCGCCCGCTAGATAGAGGTCGGCGGAGATGGCGACAGTTTTTGCGAAGCAAAAGGAAACATTGTTTTCTAAAGTGGGACTGTTCTAAACTAGATGAAGTCGCGTGGTCCCGCGTTTCGCAAAAGCGAAAACTGCGTAACACTTCGTTCCCACTGGTCCGCTAGACCTGCTAAATGTTAAGAATTTCAGGCGACACGAAGTATTCAACGCGCCTATTCACATGAGGGTGCCATACTGTGAGAAATGAGCAGCGCGCGCCGAGCAAACACACCTCCAGGTTTAACCTTTTATCAACGAGGTGAGAGTTTAGAGCGGGTCGCGTCCAAAGCGGTCGAGGTGCAACTGCTGGTCTCGGGGCAGGGCACAGAGGTGCTCGAGGGCGTGTTGGGTCAGGGTGAGCGCATGACGCTGGTCTCTACAGGGCGAGCGGTAGAAACGTACTACATCTTAGAGGGCACCTTGCGTCACGGCTCCGCGAAGCTAGGCGCGGGCGACTACATCGTCACGTCCGGGCTGAGCGAGGCGACGACACTCTCCGCCTCCAGCGAAGTGCGCTTTTTGTACATCACCACGCAGCCCATCTTTCATAGACTCAGCCAAGAACTGAGTCAACTTATGCGTTTAGCCGTCGATGTCGAAGTGAGAGACGGCTACACTGCCGAGCACTGTGAGCGTTTACAGACGCTCGCATACGCGACAGGGCAAGAGCTAGGTCTCTCGTCCGAGCGGCTCCATCTGCTCGACTACGGCGCGTACCTCCACGACATAGGCAAGATCAAGGTGCCTTTAGAGATTTTACAGAAACCTGCCGCCTTGAACGCGAGCGAGTGGCAGATCGTTAAACAGCACCCGACGTTTGGGCGCGAGCTACTGGAAACTACCTTTCTGAGTGACGCGGGCACCATCGTCGAGCAACATCACGAACGCTTAGACGGGAGCGGCTACCCTCATGGGCTGGCCGGCGACGACATTTTAGTGGAGTCCTCGATCGTTGCGGTGGCAGACACCTACGACGCGATGACGACGGACCGCCCTTACCGGCGGGCGTTGCGCCCTGAAGAGGCGTTTCGCGAACTCGAGCGCTACGCCGGACACCACTATCCCAAAGAGGTCGTCGCCGCGTTCGTTTCGGCGCTTGGTAGACATACCAACGCCGCGTAAGCAACGTTACACATGCCGTTCACAATATCTGAGGTGTAAAAATTTCCCGCCCTAAAAAGCTCGGGGCTGCTACAGTGTAGTTCGAGGCAGATGAGCCTCTACGGACGTGATGATCTCTACTCTTTAGGAGTTTTCAGCAAGTAACATCCGGTCATACCAGCGTGTCATTAGCGACATGGTACGTCCTGCTGAAGACTCTCCTGGGCGCTTGGAGTAGAGGGAGCGAGTAGCGCAACCGGCCGGGAAACCCTCCCGGAACATCTTTTCGCCTTCGGGCGAACGCTCTAGGAGGCGTTTATGAAAGCATTCACCGTTAAAGTCTTGATCGTTGCACTCTCGTTCACCGGCTTCGGCGTGGCGTCAGCCGGGAAGAACGTGACCAAGGACGCACCTGCAACCAATATTTTCAGAGTCAACCGCTAAGTTGTTGGAATGTTACGAGGTCTGGGACCTAAAAAGGTGGAGGTTCTAAGTCGAATGCCGCTACCCACCCCTTCTGACGTCTCCATGTGGATGAACAAGGGGTTTCAACCCCTTGCTTTGACACCCCTTGCTTTGCTACCACTGTCATTCCAAACAGAGCCACTACCCCTAAAAAACCGCGCAACACCAAGATGAAAATAGAAAGTCGCCACGTTGTGTGGCGACTTTTTTGGGTTCAGTTCCATTCTCAGCGCTACTGTCAAAATTTGCGGCTTGAACGTTCTTCTGCACAAGGGCAAATGTGAGAATTTTGCGCGGGCCTATTCTGGACAACGTCTAAGTCAGCGTTGCGCTCAAAATGACCCCCTTCATCTGCTCGGCGCTACGTCAGCTCTCAATCTGCAACCCTTTAGGCGTCACCACGTACTCTACGCGCTCTAAGACGTAATCCACCAAAATCGCGAGCATCGCGGCGGGCAATGCCCCGTAGATGACGTAAGGGACGATGTTTTGCGAGAGCCCGCCCGCGATAGGGCGTCCTAAGCCGCTCGAGCCCGCGTACGCGCCGAGCGCCGCCGTGCCGATGTTGATGACCACGCTCGTGCGGATGCCCGCTAAGATAATGCTGCTCGCGTTAGGCAACTCGATCTGCCAGAGAATCTGCCCGGCGGTCATTCCCATGCCGCGCGCCGAGTCGATCATAAAAGCGTTCACCGCCTCTAAACCCGCAATTGTATTGCGCACGACGGGCAAGAGCCCGTAGAGGATCAGGGCGACGATAGCGGGCCAAAAACCTAAACCGATAATCGGCACCATGATCGCGACGATAGCGAGCGTCGGCAGCGTCTGCCCGGCGTTCACGAAGTCGCTCACCAAGGGTAAGAACTCGCGGAACTGCTCGCGGGTGACGAGGATACCCAGGGCGAGCCCGGTGGTCACGGTGATGACCGAAGAGAGCAGCACCAGTTCCAGGTGGTCAGCCGTGAGTCCGATGACACTCCCTTGGGGATAGAGGATGCGCGGGCTATTGGGAAAGAGCCAACTGAGGAAGATGTCCCAGAGGGGCAAGTGACCGAAAAAGGACCAAAAGGTGAGAAAGATCGCCGCCGTGCGAAACAGGGGGCGCACGAGCTTCTCGTCGCGGTCTCTGTAGAGGTAAGCGAGCCCCCATTCAGCGAGCCCGAAAAGGACGAGAAAGGGGATGAGGGTGAGGCCCGTATTGAGCGCGTCCACTTTGATGATGGTCGTCGCGCTGACGCCTAACGTAGGTAGCCATAAGGTCGGCACGAGCGTGCCGGTCTCCTGCGGCAAGTCCTTGAGGTCAAAGGGGATGAAGCTCAGAATGAACATGAGCAGCGCAAAACCCAGCCAGGCGAGCGCCGCACCCGAGACTAAAAAGGGGAGGTTGCGTTCTAAACGCGCCGTCACGCCTCCACCTCCCTAGCCTCGGGCCGCTCCGCTTCTACGTCGCTCCTTTCGACGAGTTCTTGCAGCGCCTTGAGCGTGATGGACCCGGCTAAAAGTCCGTTGCTGTCAACGACGGGCGTCACCCGGAAGCCGCGCGTGACCATCGCGGAGAGCGCGTCGCGCACCGTCGCTGTCTCCTTGACGGAGATGTCGCGGTAGTCAGCCTCGTACATCGCTTCTGTGAGGGAGCTACTTTCCTCGAGCGCCCTTTTGTCCACCCAGCCTTTGAGCTTGCCCTCGCGGTCGACTACAAAGGCGTTCTTGACGTCGCGCCGCTCGATGGCGCGCCGCGCCTCCTCCGCTTTGCCCTCGAACTGCACGACGGGAGGGTCCGTATCCATAATGTCGTAGACGCGTACCAAGCCGAGCCGCTTGAGTTGCCTGTCCGCTCCTACAAAGTCGCGCACGAAGTGGTTCTTGGGGTGCGCCAAGAGCGTGTCGGGCGTGTCGAACTGCACGAGCTTTCCTTCGCGCAAGATGGCGATGCGGTCACCCATCTTGATCGCCTCGTCGATATCGTGCGTGACGAAGATAATAGTTTTACTGATCTCCTTTTGAATCCCCAAAAACTCCTCTTGTAAGACCTCTCGGGTAATCGGATCGACCGCGCCGAAAGGCTCGTCCATGAGCATGATAGGCGGGTCCGCGCCGAGCGCGCGCGCCACCCCGACGCGCTGCTGCTGACCGCCCGAAAGCTGACGCGGGAACTTGTCGCGGTTCACGTCGGGGTCTAAGCCCACCAGCTCCAAAAGCCGGTCCACCCGCTTGCTGATGCGGTTCTCCTCCCAATTGAGCAGGCGCGGCACCACTGCGACGTTGTCGAAGATCGTCATGTGCGGAAAGAGCCCGATCTGCTGGATGGCGTAGCCAATCTTGCGGCGCAGTTCCTCGGCGGGGATGTCGCGGTTGTCGCGCCCCTCGATGGTGATGCGCCCACTGGTAATCGGAATGAGGCGGTTGACCATGCGCATCGTGGTGGTCTTGCCGCAGCCCGAAGGACCGATAAAGACGCAGATTTCTCCCTCGGGGACGTTGAGGTTGAGCCCGTCCACCGCCTTGAAACCGTTGGGGTACTGTTTGACGACGTTGTCAAATTCAATCATAGGTCCTCATTTCTGCCAAGTATCTAAACTGTTCTTACCCGCTGCGTTCTCGTCTGGCTTCGCCGGTTTAACCTTGTTTTTAGCTGAACGCTGACTAGCCGAACTGACTTGTGCACGAACACGCTAACCGGCAGCGTCCTAAATAACCTCTTACTGACGAGCAGACGCCGCTCACCTCTTCGGTGACGCATATAGTGACGCTCCTCAATCCTCGAGCTGCTGAATGCCTGGCGACACCACTAATCGCTCCAACCCTCTCAGGCCTGCGTCTAGTGCGACGGCTAAGAGGACCGCCGGCACTGCGCCTAGAAGAATCTGATCGATGGAGGTATTGACGACGCCGCCGATGATGAAGTCGCCCAAGCCGCCCGCGCCGATGATCGTCGCCACCGTGCCGATGCCGACGAGCGCCACCGCCGCGTTGCGCACCCCCGCCATGATAACGGGCAGGGCTATGGGCAGCTCGATCTGGAAAAAGCGCTGGCCTGCGTTCATGCCCATACCGCGTCCCGAATCGACGATGGCGGCGTCCACGTTGTTGAGCCCCGCATAGGTGTTTCTTACGAGGGGCAGGAGCGAATAGAGCGTCAGCGCGATCACGGCGGGCGCGGTGCCGATGCCCGACACGCCCAAATTGCGCATGGTGAGGTTCGCGCCTACGTTGCCCAAGAACTGATTTCCGCCCTGCACCAGCGCGATGAGAAGTGCGGTAGCCAGCACGCTGCCGCCGAACCACGAGCCGTAGCGCAAAACCCGCCCTACCGCGCCGCTAAGATAGCGTGAACCTATCCAGAGGCCGAAGCCGACGAAGAGCGCGACGAGCATCACGGTGCGAAGCGTCGCTAAGAGGTCCGCGTTGGAGGTAAACGCCACCAAGCTCACGCGGAAGAGAAAGCTCGCTAGCACAACCGTAAAGAGGGATAGCGGCACGGCGGCGGCGAGCGCGCTGGCGATGAGGAGCACCTGCCGCAAGTTCCCGGAGAGGTTCGCTGCGAAGCGGCGGTAGGCGGTGATAAAAGCGGCGGCGAGCGCGAGCGAAATCAGAAAGAAGAGCCCGACGCTCAGGGCCCGCTGGGAGCCGAGCCGCGCCAGCGGCTCTAGAAGCACACCGAACAGCGCCAGACTCGGGATAGTCTGGATGATCCCTACCGCGTAGAGCACAATTGGAGAGATCGCTTCGTCGCGGTGTGCCCAGAGCCCTAAGCCAACGCCGAGGACGAAACCGATAAAGAGGGACACGCCCACGAACATGATGTGTTCAGTCGTGCGTTGCCCGAGCTGCTCGCCCCGCGCCTCTAGTTCTACCATGACCGAATACACGTCGAACTGCCCACCTATAAACCCGAGCGCGACCAGCGCCACACCGCCCCACGCCGCGATGAAGCGCGCAACGCCCGACACCTCTTGGTTGATGAGGTCTCGCAGCCCGCCGAAGAGGACGACGTAGCTGCCGATGAGACCCACGACCAGCGCACCCGAGGGCAACAGGCGCGGGTTGCTCACGCGCACGTTTTCGTCTAAGAGGTCGCTCGCGTTATCGATGAAGCTTTGTCCGGCGACAGCCGGTAAAAAGAGCGTCAGATAGAGGAGCGCGTTGCCGAGTAAAACGAGGGTCCAGCCGCGTGTGCTGGACGGAGGGCGCAGCGCCGCCGCGACAGCGATGATCGCTAAGAGAAAGAGAAACGGATAGCGGAGGTCGCCCTCTAGCTCCAGGAGCTGAAAGGAGAGCCCGGAGGCGAGCCGGTTCGGTTTAAGTTCGATGAGGGGCAAAAAGAAAAAGCCCAGTGCTGTCGTGAGTCCGCCCAATATAGCGATGCGGTTGACGATAAAAACCACCTCCTAAAATTGCTAATGCTGAGTCACCTAATAGGGGCTGTTCGAGGCTCGAAGCTAGCTTCAGTGATTCTGCGTCCGTTGCCTTGTACCCTTTACTTTATGCTCGTTACTTTATGAATATGCAACCGGCAAATCCGCGTTCACCTCTTTGCGTAGAATGACATCTTCGGACCAACTATAAGAGGGTGTAGCAGATAAGCGTCAGTATATACATAATCTTCCGTGTGAGGTGAGATGCGCGAGCTAAGGACGTCTCTTCTCGTTGGGTCTCGCGGTTCATCTTCACCGCTGTGATGACGCGGTTCGAAAGAGTGTGAGAAAAGGGTCCGGGAGACAAACGTATGGAGCCGGGTAGGATGTACGCGGCTCCAAGAAGGGACAGAGAGGGTGCGCGAACTCGCTTACTCTAAAAAGCCGTTCTCCTCCAGGTAGCTCTGCGCTACCGCTGCGGGGTTTTCTCCGTCTACATCCACGCGGGCGTTGAGTTCTTGCAAGGTTTCGTTGTCGAGCGTTTCGAAGATGGGATTTAAGATGTTGGGGATATCAGCGTAGGTCTCGAGCACGCCGCAGCGAAACACAGGCGTCGGCTGGAAGACGGGCTGCGCCCCTTCGGGGTCCTCTAAGACGCGGAAGTTGTACGCCATGAGCGCGCCGTCCGTGCCGTATGCCATCGCCGCGTTCGCACCGTTTGCGCCCTCGGCTAGAGCCTGCTCGGTTTGCGCGGGCTGGCCGCCAGCAATGACAAGGAGTTGGTCTTGGGTAAGGTCGAAGCCGTAGGTCTCCTCGAACGCTTGCAGACCGTCCGGGCGTTGCGCGAACTCGTCGCCGACAGGCATCATGACTTCGCCACCATTGTTGACGTATTCGGCGTAGTCGGCGAGCGTCTCTAAGCTGTTCTCTTCAGCAAACGACTCGGTCACGGCGATGGCGTAGGTGTTGTTCGCAGGCGCAGGCTCGAGCCAGCACACGTTGTTGTTTTCCTGGTCGTACTCGCTGACGATCTGGTACGACTGCTCACCGTCGCTCGAGGCACCTTCAGGTACGTCCGCGCCTTCGTTGATCAAAAAGTTGCTGATCGCCGTGCCCGTGTACTCAGGGTAGACATCAATTTCGCCATTGACGAGCGCGGAGCGGTTGACGTCCGTCGCGCCTAAAGGCGTTTGATCAGCAGTGGGAATATCTGCGTTTTCCAGCGCCGTAATGATGAGCTTCGCCAAAACGACGTTTTCTGTGAACTGTTTGGAGCCGACACGAACCGGGTCTTGCGCGAACGCGAGACCGCCAGCTAGCAGCAAAAAAGACGTGAGAAAAGGTGCAAGCAATTTTTTCATGAATCCTCCTGGAAAACACTATAACCCATCTCACACCTTTAACAAAATTATTAGCGTAAAATCTAAAGGTTTGCTATATGTTATGAGCGCTAGATTAACGTTGCCGTCCTATACGAATTCAGCTCAATTCCATCAGCAGTTCCACGACATACTGAGACAAAATGCCGCAGACCTCTGTCCGCAAGGACTAGCGGGATTTCATCTCGTAAAGTGCGTGCTAGAGTGTGCTGTTCAAAGTGAGAGCGTGCCTAATGGCGTACTTCGTCTCGGAAGGTCCGAGCTTGCAGAGCACTCAAACCACCATCGCTGCGCGAGTACTGACGTGAACCGAGCTTTGCGAGACAGACTTTGATACCTGCTATATATCACTGAAAAAGGTATTCGGTCATCGTCCATACCGCTCCGAGTTCATATCTTTGTTCCCACTCACAAAAGCGGAAGAAACTCCGGCTTTAACGAAGCACGCAGTGTTTGCTGGTCACGAAGTTTTCCTCCGGGAAAGCAAAGTTTCATAATGGGGTTTATGTAGTAATCAATCGGAATCTGTATTAGAGCAAAACTCAAAGGCGCTTCAGAACCGCCGCCTGCTCCCGGTCGATGTCGTCGTGCTCGAGTTCACCTCACCCGAGGCTGCACCTTGCCGAGAACCGCTCCTCTTTGAAGACCCAATTGACCCATTCACCAAGAAATCTCCCCGTACGTGTCCTCTCTGTCAGGGCTCGTCGAGAACATGTTCACCGGCGTTTCGGTGAACGCTTCGATGAGTTCCAAGTAGTCCGTGACCTCCTTGGGTAGCGCCTCGCGCTCGCCGAGCCCTTTGAGTTCGCCCCAGCCGGGCAAAGAGGTGTAGACGGGTTGCCCCTGTTCGTAAGCAGTGCAGACGTTCACGCATTCGAGCCCTGAAAGCACATCCAACTTCGTGACGACGAGCCCGTCGAAACCGTTGACCTCACAGGCGTACTTGAGTTGCACCAAGTCGAGCCATCCGACGCGGCGCGCTCTACCCGTAGTCGTGCCGAATTCGTCCCACTGGTTCGAGCCGGTGCCGCGTAGCCGCGCGGCGGCTTCGCCCTGGACTTCGGTTATGAAAGGACCGTGCCCCACGCGGCTCGTAAAGGCCTTGACCACGCCGTACACGCCGCCGAGCGCCTTGTGACTCACGCCCGCGCCCACCAAGATGCCGCCCACCGTCGGGTGACTGCTCGTGACGTAAGGGTACGTACCGTAGGTGAGATCGAGCATCGTGCCCTGTCCGCCTTCGAACAAGACGCGCTCGTCCTCTTTGAGCGCGCTGCGCACGAATGCTCCTGTATCTCGAATAAACGGAAGAACGAAGGCGCGGACCTCTTGGAGCGCGTCAAACGCCGTATCCACATCTGTCCAGCCCACCCTAGCCGTCGAGTTCGGTTTGGCGGCTAAAAGTCGTTCTAGACGCTCGCGGAGCGTCGCTTCATCCGCTAAATCGCCGAAACGCAGCCCCACCCGGCGCGCCTTGTCCGAATAACAGGGACCGATGCCGCGCCCCGTCGTGCCGACGAAGCCGCCGCCCTCGTCGTTTCTGCGGTGGTGTGGCAAGACGAGATGCGCCTCATCTGAGATGACCACCTCGCCGGGCGACTGGCGCTCGGCGAAGGCGGCGTACTCCGCCCTAAAGTCCCAAGGATCGATGACCATGCCCGCGCCCAATACCGAAACAGGTTTCTCGTGGAGCACGCCGCAGGGCAGGTGATGGAGCTTAAAGATATCGCCGCCCGCGACGACGGTGTGACCCGCGTTCGCGCCACCCGAATAGCGCACGACGACGTCGGCGTCCGCGGCGAGCGCGTCCACCACCTTGCCCTTGCCCTCGTCACCCCACTGCGCACCGATCATTGCAATTCCTGGCATCGTCCCTCCGTGTCTCATGCGAATCGTCGCCCCAAGAGGTAAGTATGACATATTGCAGTGGACACGCCGCCGAGTTGAAAGTCATACGGAGGAGGCGGTTCTAAGTCGAATGCCGCCGCGCGTTCCTTCTACCGTCGCCGTGCAATGAACAAGGGGTTGCAACCCCTTGTTGTGGTACCAGTGCCATTCCAGAGAGTCGCTACCCATTATTCTTACATGCGAGGCAAAACGCACCGTGGGCAGTTTGAATCCGCGAACTCTAACTAAGACCTCAGCTCACGCCCGACTAACTTGACGTTCTCCCGACGCTCTCTCCCCTCGCGCTCTTTGGGCGCGCGGTCGTAGCGCAGCATCTGCGCGAGGCGTTCGCGCGAGATGGCGTGATGGGCGTCTTTGGGGATAAAAGCGGTCACAACGTCCACCCACCTCGGCTTGGCGTACTCGAGCACCACGTGCAAGGGAATCTGCACCTCTACGCTAGGGCGGATATAGCCTAAGACTAAGAGCCGCTCGTCGTGAACGTAGCGCAGCAGTTCGCGCCCGTAGAGCAGCGTGCCGACGATGTCACGCTCGGTGAAGCCCTCACAGGCGGCGTGCTTGACGGCGTGGGCGCAGATGCGGTAATCGCCGCGCTTGACCAAAGGCTGAAGCTCCTGGAGTGTACGCACCCTGGGCTTGTTAGTTTTCATGTGTTCCTCCGCAATGAGGAATATGTACGTTTGGAAAAAGCACCTACTCTTCGCTCGCGTTTCCCCCGGTTTGTGCTCATTCGGGCGAACATCGAAGAGCAGCGCGCTGCCGTAAGCGGTGAAGATGTAAGGGTTACATAGTTCAAGGTAGCATATTTCTTCTCGCACTGTTTAAGATGGTTCACATAGCAGGTATCCGTATATTAAGAGAAGCGAGGTGATGCCCAGCAAGTATCAGCTTTAGGGCTAACAGATGAACTGCACACCTCGCTCACTAAGCTACACGGAGCTTGCCTGATACTAAGACGCTTAGTAGCCTCATAGACGGATAAGCAGCTACCGTGAGCAGCAACCTAAGGAGGTTGTATGGTCATTATAGGGGTTGATCCACATCCGCAGAGCCATACCGCAGCAGCGTTAGATAAACAGGGCAAGGTATTAGGTCACTGCACCGTTACGAATACGGCTGAGGGCTTGGCAACTTTGGAGCACTGGATAAAGCGCTATGACGTTCAGCGGTGCGCTATTGAAGGGGCGAATAACCCCTTTGCTCGGAGGTTGAGTCAAGCGTTGCTCGGGCAGGACCATAAGGTTGTGGACATTAGTCCGAGTCTGACGAGTCAGTACCGCAGCAAAAGAGGACGCAAGAAGAGTGATGAGGTAGACGCTGAAAACGTAGCTCGGGCTGCTTTGGCTAATCCTGAGCTGACTACGTTTGCACCTCGGCAAGCGGTTGAAGACCTCAAACATCTGACCCGCACCCGAGAAGCGCTAGCTAAACAGCTTACAGCGCACAAGCTGAGCTTAGCGAGCCTTGAGCTAGAGGTGGCTCGCCAAGCCGTCGAAGCCGTTATTGCAGTGCTTAAAGAACAACTCAAGACGCTCGAGCAGGCGATGAAAGCCCTCGTTGACGAACTGATGCCTGAACTCTTAGAGGTCTTTGGCGTCGGCGTCGTTCACGCCGCCACGCTACTTGCTGAAGCAGGTGACATCCGACGCTTTCGTTCACAACACGCCTTTGCCATGTATTCAGGTTGTGCGCCTGTCGAGCGCTCTTCTGGTGGTCAGAAGAGAAGGCAACTCAACATCGGCGGCAACCGTCGGCTCAACCGCACCTTTCACATGATTGCCCAAGTCAGACTGCGCCACAGCGAACCGACAAGAGCCTATCTCGACAAGAAACAGCAGCAAGGCAAGACCCGCCGGGCTGCTCTAAGAAGTCTCAAAACCTATCTCGCAAGAGAACTCTTTCGTTTCATGCTGCAAGTCACTCAGCAGCACCCACAGAGGTGGAAGGGGGCTTGACAACTCTATACTAAGTTCATCTGGTTTGAGTGTACGAAGTTGTGCGAAGCAACACGCTCACTAGATGAAACGGCGTCTAGCGCGCATATTCCGAGATGATATCTGCGCTCACCCGTCTCAGTATGTCTTGGAACTGCTCACAGAAGAACCTGTCAGCTCGTCGGCGTTTCAGCAGGTCAGGTAAAACCAGCAAATCTGGCTGGCTGACACTCTTTTAAGCTACACTGAGCGTTGTGCAAACCATCTTTTTTGAACGCTCAGGCGACGGTGCCAAAGAGGTCTTAGAGGCGTTTCGCTCGACGCTTATGAATGTAGAAGGATGCCAAGAGGTTAAGCTTTTGGAGAGTGCGCAGCAGGCCGGACTCTATCTGCTCGTAAGTATGTGGACGCTTAGAAGTGAGCCGCCCACCGCACCGCAGGGGACGAAGCTCTGGGTTTTTCGCGAGGTTGAAGAGGTCGCTGGCGGTTAAGGGTACGCTACAGCGCCCTTTTGCTCGAGCCCTTAAAGTACGCCTATGGCTGACCCAAGTACAAAAGAACAAACCTCTTTTATCGACACGGCGTACCGCCTGGAAACCGAAGACGCCGAGCTTTACCTCGAGGTTGTCGGACCGCGAGACGCGCCGCCCCTCCTCTATTTACACAGCGGTCCCGGCTACAACAGCTACTCCTTCCGTGACCTCATGGGTGACGAGTTAGAGCGCTACCGCATGATTTACGCCGACCAACGCGGTGCGGGGCGGAGTCCGTCGCTGAGTGGACTGAGTAACGCGCTAGACTTAGAAAGACTTGCTGACGACGTCACCGAGATTTTAGATGGGTTGGAGTTGGAGCGCACCACGTTACTCGCTCACGGCTTCGGTGCCATGATCGCGCTCGGCGTCGCCGCCCAGCATCCAGGGCGCGTGACGCGCCTCCTCTTGGTCAATCCTTGGGTGGATATGTCGCTTTTAGCGCTCGCCATGCAGCGCGAAGCGGCGCGGCTTACGGGCAACGAGGACGAGCTTGTAGAGATGACGCCGGCCGAGCGCGTAGAGCAAGCGACCTCTTGGTTGGGGGCGAAACAGCTCTTCGACGCGATGGAGTTTCCGAAAGTGGGGAGTCGGTTGCGGCTCGAGCACAGTGACGCCGAGTCCTTCGCCGGCCTGAGCGAGAGCGTCGCCACCGCCCCTGGCGACGCGAATATTTGGAACCTAAAGGTTGACCCTTCAGGCATAAGCCACCCTACGGTTATCCTCATCGGCAAGGATGACAAAACCTGCTACCCCGACCAAGCCGAGCGCATCTTATCCGCGATGCCACACGCCCTGACGAGCCTGTTAGATGCCGGGCATTATCCCTGGCTGGACGACCCGGAGACCTTTACGAGTTTGTTGCATGAGGTGGTGAGTCTAGAGGTGCAGTAAGTAACTTCATCCCACCCGGTCACGCAAAAGCTCTACCATTAACAGCCCTATCTGTTGGAGGCTTTTGACGTGAAAACGATCCTTTTGAGTTTGATCCTAATCTTGACTGCAAGTGCAGGTGCGCAGGAATTAGAGCGAGCTGAGGAGCTGCTTGGGTCCGCAGCGCGCGCTTTGCCACCCCTTCGTACTATCGACGTTACGTCTACAAAACAAACCTCTACTATTGAAGAGGGACCAGAAAAGACTCACAGAGTTATCGACCTCTTACGCCAGCGCTTGTACATCGAAGCTGAAAGCGATGACGTTGAATTTGTCCTTCGCTATGTTGACGGTGTGACGAGCATGGAGATAGCGGGATACACAAAAACTTACCGGGATGGTTCTTGGGGTATTGCGGAGGAGCTTTCAGCTCGGTTGCAGGGAGGTTTCGGTGTTATCCCTAAAGACTACAATATCGTTAGCTACGACGGTTTCAAGAGGTACGGCGACGCTGTTGAAGGTGAACAAGTAACGCTGCGCTATACGACGCTATTTAATGGGAATGCAGAGGGAAAATTTATCTTTGATGTGCTGGGCAAACCTCTTGCCGCAGTTGTCAACGACGGATTCCTATCCGATGATGACATTATTCTTTATGACATCGAGGTTGCTCCAAATGGTCTGCAGATGGACGTTACAACAAGGATATATACAGCGTGGAAGGAAGAGGGTTTTCTCTTCTCAGACCAGCGTCAACGCTACCTCTTCAATCAACCTGTGGACCAATCGTTGTTTGAAGTAGAGAACAATCAGCGTCTCTAACGTTGAACGATTTTGCTCCTCCAAATAATTGTTCAATTAGGGCAGACACCATCACTCAATCTCGAGCTTGCAAAATCCGCTCCACCGCCGCAAGCTGCTCCCGGTCGTTCACCGCCAAAATCTCCGTCTCGTCCTCCGCCACAACCGCCTGCACACTGCGCCCCGCTTGCAAGTAGAGGTCCACCAAATCGGTGATGTAGTATTCGCCTGCGGCATTGTCGTTGGAGAGCCCTTCGGCAATCTCGAGGACGCTCTTGTCAAAAATATAGATACCAGGATTGATTTCGTTTACCCGGCGCTCTTCATCCGTTGCGTCTTTCTCCTCGACAATTTTGGCGACGCTGCCGTCTTCCTTGCGGATGATGCGCCCTAGACCTTGCGGGTCGCTCACATCACATGTGACTAAAGTCATACCTGCGCCTGAGTCTTGCTGCGTTCGCGCTAACTTTTCTAGCGTCTCCGTTTTAAGAAGCGGTCCGTCGCCATTTAAGACCATCACCGCGCCGCCGAACCCCTGCAACACCTCTTTTGTTTGCAGAAGTGCGTGCCCTGTGCCCAACTGCTCCGTCTGACGGGCGAACTTGATGGGCTCGTCGGCTAGCTCCGCTTCGACCTCTTCCGCTTTGTACCCCGTTACGACGACGATGTGTTCGGGTTCTAACGGCGTAACCGCCTTAATAACGTGCTCCACAAGCGAGTGCCCCGCCGCTTTGTGGAGCACTTTGGGCAGGTCAGACTTCATCCGCGTGCCCTGACCCGCCGCTAAAATTACGACTGCTAAGTGCAACTCAGCGACCTCTCGCCTTCATCGAAAGCCGCTCTTTTTTCTCCACCTCGTCGGGGTTCAAGATAAGGAGGAAGTACACGGAGATGAGCACCAGCGGGATGCTGACGAGCTGCGTCAGCGTGAAGAGACCTACGCCCGGCGCATTGACGCCTTCGGAGAGGTAGACCTGCCAGAAGAGCGGGTTGTCGCGGAAAGGCTCCTCGAGGACCGAGCGCAAGACCGAGTACCACAAGATGAACTGCCACCAAGCGAAGCCCGGCGTGCGGCTCCTGCGAAACGACCACCAGACGATACCGACTAAGATGACGCCGATGACCGCGCCGTAAATCTGCGTGAGGTGAACAGGTCCGCGCAGGATTTCGCCGCCCTGTTGGATACACTGCGAGAGGCTGACGCCCGAGATACTACACGTCCCCGGATACGCTGCCCACAAGTTGTCGCCGAAGAAGAAACGCCCGAACGCGCCGAAGGTGTCCGTGCCCGGCTCCGGCCAAGTATAGCCGATGGGCCAGCCCGTCAAGCGTCCGGTGGTGTCCGAGCCGTTCATGAAGTTGCCGATGCGCCCGCCAATGACACCCAGTGCGCCCACCGGCGCGAGCGTGTCCAGATAGGACCACATGTTGAGGTTATGGATGCGCGAGTAAATCCAGACTGCGACGAAAATACCCAACACGCCCCCGTGAATACTGCCGCCGCCCTGCCAAATCGCGAAGGCGTTTAAGGGGTTGCCGTTCGGTCCGAAGTACGCGCTCGGGCTCGTGATGACGTAGATGAGGCGCGCGCCGATAAGACCTGCGACAACGAGCCACAGGGTCATATCTAAAAGCTTCTCCGTATCAAGATTGCGCCGCTCCGCTTCTCTCAGCGCCCAGCTCGAGCCAATCAGCACGCCTAACGCGATCAAAAAGCCGTACCAGCGGACCGCGAGCGGTCCCAGTTGAATCATAATCGGGTCCATACCTATACAATCCCTTCTTTGCGGTTCTCGCCGGGTTGACCCGGCGAAACCACAGCGGCGCATCCGCAGCGCCAAACCCACCTAGTATATTAGGATTTTAGCGGCGAGGTATAAGGGTTGTGTAAGAAGGCACTGCGGGGACCATAGGAAGTATCGCTACATGAGGTTCGGCAAGGGCAACCGCGTCACCTTGACGGCGCTGATGAGGAGGCGGATACCGCCCTCTTGCAAGTAGGCGTCGGCGTGAGGCAGTGCACCCCAAGCGACGCCGCGCTGCCACACGAAAGAGGTTATCTCTTGAGCCAACTCGTCCTCCAACCTCTTTACCGCGCCCAAGCTCTCGAGCCGCAAATCGTTCCCCGCGTCGTACGGGTCGGCGTGCGTCATGGTGTGACAGGTGAAAGCGTGACCTTGCGCCGCTAGAGCGCGCACCTCATTCCAGGTCATGGCGAGACGTCCGCCTTTGTACTCGAGCGGGTCCACGTCGATCTTATGCGCGGCGGCGAAACTGGCTTGCTCAGAAATAGGCGTGTCGATGAAGCCCGGAATAAGGCAGAATATCCCCGTTGAGCCTAGTTCGCTGAGGAGCGGCGCGGCGACGTCAACGTGGTTGCGCGTTCCTTCGTAAAACACGAGCAAAATGGGCGGACGCTCATCCGTCCAAGGTTCGCCTGCTACGAGCTTCTCCAAATCCGATATGCCGATGCTCTTAAATCGCTCTGCAAGCGCCCCGAGTTGCGCGCTGAGTTTGGCTCTATCCTCAGCAAACGTATTGTGAAAGTTGACCGAGCGGACAAAGCGCCCATTGCGGAGCGCTCGTGTAATGTATGTGGTATCCGCGTCACCATCCGAGGCTAGCGTGTTCTCCGGTTCTGCCGAAGTTGAAGAGGTAAAGCGGCGACGTTCGAGCGGCGTAACGTCAAGAAGTGCAGCGTCCTGACCAAAGTCGTGAAAAGCGACTAGCTCGAGCGCCAACTGCAAGGCCCTGGCGGGCTCAGACGTTAAACGAGAGGTCAAAAGACGCGCCGCGAGCTTTTGGACCGCGTTAGCTAAGAGGTCATCTGCTTCTTTAACCGTTTTGTTGGCTTGTATCTCTTTGCTCGAGTCTCTTAGATTCTCGAGCGCCAAGACCATCTCGACGCCCTCTCTAGAATAGACGCGCTTGGCGAGACGTTCGGCGTAACTCTCAGCGTTTTGAATGAGGTCATCTGAGTCCATTCCTTTACGGCTTTTCACCGAGTGCGTAGCGTACTGCGTGTCGTGCGGGTTCTCGGTAGAGAGGGTAGAGGTTGCCCACGACCTCTTTCAGTTTTTTGGCATCAAACCAAGCCTTATCGCCCAAACGAGCCTCGGCTGCTTCGGTTAAATGAATGCGTTTCGCGCCTGGAGGCGGTGCGCCTAGTCCGACGAGCGGGCTCTCTCGCTCCAAGAGTCGGCGCACGTTGCGCTCGCCGATGCGCCCGTAAGAGGCGGTTTCGACTTCTAAACCGGGGATCACCACTTTGACCGCTCTGACGCCGTGTTCTTGCGCTCGGGGGGTGGCTAGCTCGAGATACAGAATATCGAAACCTTTTAAGCGCTCAGCGACCTCTTGCAGCCGCGTTTCAGGGGTTGCGTTTGCCAAGTCGGGACGTTCGGGTAGTGTGGCAAAAGGGGTACGCTCTCGTTCTCCGTAGATGGGCTCGAGTTCTGCTTTCAACTCGGCAGGGGATAGGGCGAGCCAGCGTTTCATAGTCTCGAGGGTTCTTTGCTCCTCGGTAACGTTTTGGGCGTGGGCAAAGTGGGCCTCTAAATAGCCTTCGGGTGAACCCTCTGCAACGTTTGCAAGAGGTCCGTGGCTAAAGGCTAGACGTGCTCTTGAAAAGGCAAACTCCAGAAGCGCTTTACGGAGTGCCGCCGCGCGGTCCAAGTCGCACGCTTCGCCGCCCGCTGCAAGTTTGATCTGCGGTGTGTCGTTTAGTCCATAACCGTTCACATAGAGGTTGACAAGACCAAAGTCGGTCGCGACGAGTTTGACGTTGACCGTGAGCCCTGCGTTCTGCAAACGTCCCAGAACCTCTCGGGCGGTGTCGGGCACACCGCCCGAGAAGTCGAGCACACGCCCTTGGTCGAGCGCCCTGTAGTTCACGCTGTTGCCGTCGCGCTGCAAAATCTCTAAAGCGCCGTGGCAGAGACCTCTTGTGACGCTAAGGCCTGCGCCGAGACCGTTGGAAACTGGCAGAAAAAGAGGTTCGTAGCCTTCGGGGAGTTCGGCGGGACTCGAGGCGGCAGCCTCCAAAAGCACCCATTTGCGACCTTCCGGGTAACGCTGCATAGAGACCCAAAAACGGGTCATATCCGCGTGGTAGCCGCAACCTGCGTCCAGAGCGAGCGTGACAGGGTCAACCACCGCGTCCGCACCATAAGTCGTGACCAAATCGTGGTAAGAGCCTCGTTCGGTCTTGAGCTTCGGCACCACCCACAAACTCTGCAAGCGTTCGTGCAGTTCGCCGAGCGAGCCGACCTCGGCTTCCTCGTCACCAAGACCGTAGCCGTCACCGCCGCCCAGCGGACCGGGTAAGAAGAGGCTTGTCCAGGCGCGCACTCCCGTGGAGGTCAAAAGGTCGTCGAACGCGGTAATAGGAAAGTGGAAGAACGTCCCCTCGGGTAGTGCCGCTTTGTAGTGCGCCGCGACCTCCCTGAGTTTGGGTGATACTCGGAGCGTCACCCCTTGATCCCCGACATCGTGAGCCCTTTGACGTAGTAGCGCTGCAACATCAAAAAGAGGATGGCAAGCGGCACGGTGCTGACCGCCAACGCTGCTTGCTGCAGCGATTCATCCTCGATGTTGCCGAACGCGCCGCGCAAGAGGTAGATGCCGACGGGCAGCGTTTCAAGCTCGGGCGCGGAGCGGGTGATGGTCAGCGTCCAGATAAACTCGTTCCACTGGTAGACGAAGACGAAGATACCCAAAGTCGCCAGCGCAGGCTTGACCAGCGGCAGGACGATCTGCGCGAAGATGCGGAACTCGCTGCAACCGTCGATGCGGGCGGCCTCGAGCAGTTCCGTCGGGATATTCACCATGAATTGGCGCATCATAAAGATGCCGTACCAGGTGATGAGAAAGGGCAGAATGAGCGCCGCGTACGTCCCTAAAAGCCCCGTGCCCCCCTGACCCAAAATACCGTTGCCACCCGCTAGTGGAAAGAAGCGCATGATGAAAAACATCGGGATGAGAAAGAGGAAAAAGGGAAACATCTGCGCGGACAAGACGCCCCGGAAAAACCAATTGCGCCCCCAGAACTGGTATTTGGCGAGTGCAAAACCCGCCATCGTGCTCGTTAGGAGCTGCAAAGAGGTGATGATGACCGTGACAATGACGCTGTTGACGTACCACTTCTGTATAGGCAAACTTTGAAAGACCTCTCTATAGATGCTCCACTGCGGGTCGGAGGGCCAGAAGACGGGCGGCTGCGCGAACCGTTCGGCGGGGGTGCGCAGTGCGCCCACGAACATCTCGAAAAAGGGCAGGAGCATGATCGCGCCGCCCAACACAAGAAGTGCATATTTGATTACGCTGCCTACTCGGTTGCTTGTCATCGCGATTCCTCTCTAGTAAGATTCAATGCCGCCCCGCCTAAAAATCCGCAGTTGCACCAGCGTGATCAGGAAAATAATAACGAAGAGTATAAACGCTGCCGCCGCCGCACGGCCCATGCGCAAGTCCGTAAAGGCCATCTGGTACATATAGAGCGCGGTCACGTTCGTGCTCTGCACCGGACCGCCTCCGGTCAACACTAAGATGAGCGCGAACGAGGCTCCCATCGCGGAGATGAAGCTCGTGATGCTGACGAAGAGCAGCGTCGGACGAATCAGCGGCACGGTGACGTGCCAAAACATCTGCAAGGTGTTTGCGCCGTCTACCTTGGCTGCGTTATAAAACGCATCGTCAATTCCCTCTAACCCCGCCGAGAAGAGAATCATGTTTTGTCCCATGTAGTACCAAACCGCCACGATGATGACCGCCCACATCGCCACGGACGGGTCACTGAGCCAGTTCGGTCCATTGACGCCGACCCAGCCCAAGACGCGGTTGATGAGCCCGCCGTTACCGTCCAAGATGAACTGCCACAAAAAGCCGATGGCGGCGACGTTGGTAATCATTGGCAGGAAAAAGAGCGAGCGCCACAACGCTCGGTAACGGCTCTGCGTAAAAACGAAGGCGATGACGAGAGCCAGCGGTACGCCGACGAGCACCGTACCGAACGCGAAGACGAGCGTATGCCGGAGCGACAAGAGGAACGTCGCGTCGCTAAAGAGGAAGGTGAAGTTGTCCAAGCCGATCCAGTTCGGCGCGGAGAGCGGGTTCCAGCGGGTGAAGGTGAGGTAGAGCGAAAAGCCGATAGGGAGCAGAAAGAAGATAACGAAAAAGATAAACGTAGGCGCGAGAAAGACATAGGGAGCCCAGTCTTTTTGTTGAATGCGGCGCTTCGGGCGTCGTTTAGACGCTACGGTGACATTAGCGTCTTTTGCCGCGTCGGTGGCTGGCTTCGTTGTCATAATACACGGATGGACATAAGCGTGACCTCGCTCGAGTCTTCTAAAGAGGTGAGTTCACATGGTAATTCACATGGCAAAAGAGGGTGTAGTTGAGGGTCTCGAGTTTGGGCTCGAGACCTCTTGGCGTGCGTTTCAATGCGTTAGTAGTATTCCGCTAGGATGTTGCTGATTTCGCTGTCCGCCCTCGAGAGCGCTTCTTCCGGCGCTAACTCGCCGCGCCACGCCCGCTCGATGTAGGTCTGCAAAATCCGCTCGATCTCGCTCGCCTGCACCACATTGGGCTCGGTGATGGAGCGGTCCAGTGCTTCGACGAAGGGCGCGGTGAAGAAGTCGCCGAGTTCCTCTTGCGCGTTCTGAATGTCCGTCTGGTTCGCGGTCAGTGCGCCCAAGTCCACGAGCATCTGCCCCATGCAAGAGGGCTCACCCTCTGCTTGCGAGGTGTTGAGCCACTCCAAGAACGCCCACGCCTCGTCCTGCACGTCGCTGTTGTTATCCACCGCGTAAAAAAAGGCGTACTGGAGGCTCTGCCAGTTCTCCCCTTGCGGGATGTGCGCGACGCCCACGGTCTCCTCGAACTGATCGCCGAAGGCGGCTTGGAGTTGCGACTCCAACCACACCGGTTGAATCTCCATTGCCACCAGACCGCTGTTGAAGTCGTCCACGGTCAGGCTTGGCGTGGCGGCGTTCTCTTCGAAGAGGCTGACCTGCTGTTGCAGCGCCTCCAACGCCTCGGGCGTGTTCAGGTTCGTCGCGGAGAAGTCCTCGGTGAAGAGGTCTAAACCTTTGGAGTAGAGAAGCGTCAAGAAGGGGTGGACAACTTCGGCGGTGGTCTCGCCTGCCGCAAAGCCCGCTTGGGTAATCTGCCCCTGGTCGTTCGTCTTCGTGGCAGCCTTCGCGACCTCTTGTACCTCCGCCCAAGTAGTCGGCGGCTCCTCAAAGCCCGCTTCTTGCAGGAGCTTCTTGTTGTAAATCAGCATGTAATTGCTGACCTCGGTAGGGACGCCCCACAGTTGATCCTGAATCGTGGCGGCGTCGACCGTGTTATTCACATAGCTGTTCTGGACAAAATTGATGATGTTTTCGGGCGGCTCGGCCAAGATGTTGTTCTCGACGAGCTGTGCGCCCCAAATGGAGTAGACGTGGTACACGTCGGGCGACTGTCCGCCCAGGCGAGAGGTCAAAATCGTTTGCAGATAGTCGCCGTATGTGATCTGCTGATGCTCGATCTGAACGCCGTTTTGCTCCTCGTAGGTGGCGAAACAGGGCTCCAGAATCGCGATGCTTTCGGGCGGATAGTGGGTTGCGACAGTGATGGTTTGCGCGTGGACGCTCCCTAAAAGGACTAGGACGCCTAACCAAAGGACAAATCTCATAAGACTCCTCACGGTGTGGAATATTTCACTTAGAGCATAGCGCACGTCCTGAACAGATTTTGGGTGCTGCTTGACGTTTGCGGGACCACACCGCGTTGATGTTTACAAAGAGGTCTTAGCAGGGTTGTATCATCTAGAGGCACTTTCAGGTATCGGTTAGACATTTATAGTGAGGCATTCTCAGGAGGTGAATCATGCGCGTACTCGTCGCAGGGGCTCATGGAAAAGTGGGGCAACACATCATGGCGTTACTGAATAAAAGCGAACATGAAGTTCGCGCGATGGTGCGTGAAGAGGCGCAAGTGCCGGAACTCGAGCCTTCGAGCACCGAGGTCGTCGTCGCTGACTTGACGGAGGACGTGGCGCACGCCGTAAGAGGTTGCGACGCTATCGTCTTTGCGGCGGGTTCCTCGGGTGATGATGTTGAAGGCGTAGACCGTGACGGCGCGATCAAGCTCATGGAAGAGGCTGAGCGTCAGGGTGTGAAGCGTTTCGTGATGCTCAGTTCAATGGGCGCGGGCGACCCAGAGCGCGGACCCGAGGCGCTACGTCCTTACCTCGAGGCGAAAGGGGAGGCGGACGAACGGCTGCAGAAGGGCGATTTGGACTACACCATCATCCGCCCAGGACAACTCACCGACGACGCGGCGACGGGGAAGATTAAAGCGGCGGAGCAGTTTGACGAGTGGGGCTCCATCACGAGAGAAGACGTCGCTAGAGTGCTCGTGGCGGCGCTCGAGCTACCTAACACCATTGGTCAAACCTTTGAGATTTTAGAGGGCGACACGCCCACCGAAGAGGTCTTGAGGGCGCGGTGACCCACGGTGAGGTGTTTGATCGCTTTGTCTCTACCAGAAGAGGTTGAGGCGGAGCGGCCTGGCTCGGCGATAGGCTCGAGCCACTAATAAAGAGCGACCTACTAAGGTCGCTCTTTGTTTACCGTATAAATATGCTGTATGGGTTAGCCAGCCCAGACGTTGCTTCTACCGTCGGTCGTGGGTGACGAGCCCTGGTACTTTCCCGCGACGCTGGTGCTGAATCCGAGGCTTAAAAGGCTGACGGTGAGGGCAACGAGCATCTTCTTTTTCATAATTCTCTCCTTTTCGTGCCGGGATTTCTTCCCTGGCTTGTTCTTATCTTAAAGAGCAAAGGTTGCCAAAGGGTTGCCAAAAAAGGGGCAAAAGGTTGCTTTTTTCACTCTCGCAAAAATAAAAAAGTTCACAAACTTAGCGCACGGCAACCTTTTTTGAACCACACGGCTGATGTGTGAGTTTTTTGTAAGAGGGTGTGCTCTAGGGTAATAGGGCAGAAGTATCGGGTAGGGGGATAGCTTGAAACCAAGCCTCTGCCTCTAGGAGCGCTCTATGTTCAACCATCTCATCTTGTCAACTTCCTATACAAGGCGCGTGCTCTTAGCGACTACGCTTGCGCTCTCGCTCGGCGGGTGCAGTCTCTCTCCAAGTGAGGACGCCCGTCCACTCGGCGCTGATGTCCCCGATCCCGAGTACGCGCTTACCGTCGCCCTCAGCGCTGAGGATACGCTCGCCAGTGTTGAAGCGGAATATAACGGCAAGGTGCTCGTATGGGAGCCGGGGACGTTTGCGGTTATAGGAGGTGAACGAAAAAGTAGAGGGATTACTCGAGGCCAACGACGACATTTTTTTACTCGGCGGTGAGCGGGCGCAGATGGAAGGGCGCTCCAACGTGTGGGCAGGAGGTCGCTCTAACGTATGGGCTGGCGGACGTTCGAACGTGTGGGCGGGAGGTCGCTCTAATGTATGGGCGGGTGGTGAGTACGCCTGGATGCCCGAGAACACCTCTTTGTGGCGACAAGTCCGCTTAGAAGAAGGGCACGCAGTAGCGAGCAACTTGGGCCAGGGTGTCAAAGTTGCCGTTATTGACACGGGGATTGATCTGGAGCACCCCGCTCTCGTAGAGGCGCTAGCCCCGGAGAAAGAGTGGTGGGACTTCTATGATGGCGACGCCACACCCCAAGAAGAGGGCGTTTTGGGCGAGGGAGGCTACGGACACGGCACTAACGTTGCGGGCATCGTCCGCCAAGTCGCGCCGCGCGCCACGATTCTCCCTATCCGCGTGCTTGGACCTGGTGGCGGCGGCAACCTGACCGACGTCGCCTCGGCGATTCACTGGGCGGTGAAGATGAAAGCGGACGTGATCAACTTGAGTTTGGGGAGCAACGAAGAGGTCAAGGCGATCGAAGAGGTCATTGATACGGCGGTGAAAAAAGGCGTGCTCGTCGTCGCCTCTACGGGCAACACGGGCGACACGGCCGTGTCCTATCCGGCGCGCTCGGCGACGCGGGCAAAAACGGCTCCGGGGCGGCTCAGCGTAACGAGCGTGGACAGCGCGGACGTCAAGTCCGACTTCGCGACGTACCGCGCTGAGGTCGAACTTTCCGCGCCCGGTGAGAATGTCTACAGCCCGGCTCCGGGGGAGCGCCTAGCGGCTTGGAGCGGCACCTCGATGGCTGCGCCGATGGCGTCTGGTGCGCTGGCGCTCGCGCTCGGTGAAAAACTCAATGTCAAGCGCAAAGAACTCGCCGAAGCGCTCAAGGCGCAAAGCTTTAACCTCTACGCAGAGGAAGGCAACGCAGACTACGTCGGTCAGTTAGGCGAGGGGCGTCTAGACCTCGCTGTCTTTTTGGAAGAGGTCGTCAAGCAGAAGAAGGGCAAAGGTAAGAAAGATAAAGCAGTTCTTTCCTGTGAAGGAGGCGTAACGCGCCTGACGCTGCGCTACACGGGCTCGGATGACGAGGACATCCGCGTGGTGCAAAAGGACGGCAAGGCGGTTCTCTTCGAGGGGGAAGTGGACCCTGGTAAGACCTTCTCTTTTACGGGTAAGAACGGTGATGACACGATGGGCAAAGAGATCGACCCTTTATGAGGACGATAAAAAGCGCGGCAAGTTGCGTACTGACTGCAAGAAACCCGTTGGTCCTGGATCGGTTGAGAAGAACTTCGAAGTGGTCTCTGGCGAGAGCCTTGGCGGACCGCTCGCCCCAATGAGCAAAGAGTAAAAAACACCTTATTAGTTAAGGAGGAGAAACTATGTCCGCGCTAAGTCACAACCCTGCTGCCAACTCTCTATCTGCGCCCGGAGCTGAAGTCGAAGCGTCGCTCGCTGACGCGGCGGCGGTGCTTGAACAGGACCCAGCGCGGGCGTTAGAGCTTGCTCACGGCGTACTCGGTGTATCGGCGAACCTCATAGTGGCAGCGGAAGCCTCGCTACTCATCGGCAAAGCGTACTATCAAAAGGGGTATTCAGCCGAAGCGCTGCGTTCACTCCTTGAAGCTTATGCGCTGCTGAGGGCTGAGAACGCGCAAGCCGCGCAAAGCTCCCCAAGTGCGCTCGAGTGCGCTCTTATGCTAGGGCGCGTCTACCGTGACCTCGCTCAGTTCGGCGACGCCTCCGACTGGTTAGCTAAAGCTTTAGTACTGAGTCGGAAAGTGGGCAACCCTTTAGAAGCCGAAGCCCTTAACCTCTTAGCGGGTGTAGTGGCTGAGCAGGGAGAGTATGGGCGCGCGCTCGAGTATCTCAAAGATGCGCTCCCCATCGCCCAACGCCACGGTTTACGTGAACGTCAAGCGAATATCCTCGACTATAGCGGACAGATAGAATGCTTCCTCGGCAACTATCCGAGCGCTCTGGTGTCTTTGAAGGGAGCGTACGACTTGCTCCAAAGCGTCGCGCCAAATTCGCGAAGTGCGATTGCCAACCTCATCAACCTAGGCAACCTCTATCAGGTCATGGGACAAGACGAGCAGGCGCTCACCTTTCTGCAGCGTGCGCGGAAGATCAGCCGCGCGGCGGGGGATGCCATCATGGAGGCGGCGGCGCTCAACAACTTAGCCAACCTCCATTACGACAGAAAGCAGTGGCGCGACGCGCAAACGCTCTTCGAGGAGGCGCTGGAGCTTTCTCGTTGCGTCAACAACCGGGCTTACGAAATCGACAACTTAGACGGTCTGGGACAGGTACAAGTTGCACTAGGACATTTCGAGAACGCGCTTAAAACGCATAGGTCAGCGCTCTCTATCGCCAAGGATGTCGGCGATAGAGGAGGCGAGATGGACGCCCTACTCAACTTGGGGCGGGACTACCTCGAGCTGAATCTTCCCGAACGCGCCGCGCGCGCTTTAGCCGAAGGGCTCTCGCTCGCTGAGAACTTAGAGCGCCTGAAATCCGTTTACGAGGCGCACGAACTTCTCGCTAGGGCTTACGAGGCGAACGGCGATTTGGCGAACGCTCTCTCTCATCAGCGCGAATTCCACCGCCTAGAAAGAGCGCTTTTCAACCGCGAGAGCGAGGAGAAGACGCGCCAGCTCACTGTGCAGTTCGAGGTCGAACGCGCTCGCCACGAAGCCGAAACGTACCGTTTGCGCACCCAAGTCGCGCAGAGAGCGCGGCGCGAAGCCGAAGCCGCCGTCGCGGAACGTACCCTGGAACTCGAGGAGTCGCAGCTCGAGGTAGTCACGCGCCTAGCGCTGGCCGCCGAATACCGTGACGACATCACGGGTGAGCACACGCGGCGCGTCGGTAGAAACGCCGCCGCCATCGCCTACGCGCTCGGCTACCCCGACGACGAGGTCAAACTCCTCTACACCGCCGCAAGACTTCACGACGTCGGCAAGATCGGCATCAGTGACGCGGTCTTGCTCAAGCCCGACAAGCTCACGCAGGGCGAGTTCGAACTCATCCGCCACCACACGGTGATCGGCGCGCGTATTTTGTCGGACGGGCGCTCGCGCCTCTTGCAAGTCGCCGAAGAGATCGCGCTCTCCCATCATGAACACTACGACGGGCAAGGCTACCCCTACGGGCTCGCCGGTGACGCCATCCCCGAAGCGGCGCGCATCGTCGCCGTCGCTGACGTGTTGGACGCGCTGACGCACGAAAGACCCTATAAAGAGGCCTGGTCCGTCGAGGCGACGCTCGCGGAGATTGCACGCGGAAGCGGACGCCATTTTGACCCGCGCGTCGCCCAAGCGTGTCTGCGCGTCTTCGGTGAGGGCAAACTTTCGCCCCTCGAGTCGCAGAGCTTAACGGAGACTTTAGAAGCGTTGCAGAGCGTATTGTAGTAGGCTGCCGCACCGTCACCGTGGTCAATTTGAAGATGAAAGAGGTGCTGGTTCGTATGTCTCGAGTAGATGTAGTAGTGTTGACAGCGTGATGACATTTTAGAGGGCGATGAGGTCGTACCTGGTTGGACGCTGAACGTGCGGGCTATCTTTGAGTTTTGATATGTTCTTTGCGCACCCACTTATCTAAGCACTTTGCCACAGCAAACAAATGATGAAGTCGTGAAACCTCATAAACCGAAGAGGTAGGGATTGACGCTTACAAGAGTTGAGCCGTTACTTGGCGACTAATCTACGTAGTAGCCAGACTCATCAAAGTACTGTAGAGCTGCGTTCTCAAGAGCATTTCTCAATAACTGCTCAATGGAGGCAACGCTCTTACCACTACCGTTATCTACCTGACAGGTGACATGGAAAGAGCGACCAGCTTGGTAATGGTTGATGGAATGAGCAAAAATTTGCACAGACATATCCCTGAACGTTTTAGTAGCTACCTTGGCAAATGCTTCTGCGTCGGTAGAAGAAAGATTCGAGTAGTAAACTGTGAAACCATATGTGGTCTTTTCGGGATCGAAAGTGGGATGGCTATCAAACCAAGACTTTTTTATACGGGTGTGTACGTTAGATGGTTTACTAGCCAGTTTGCTAACAGGTTTACTAATACTTGAGACCTCTTTCTCTACATTTCTTATTCTCAGCAATACCTCTTTCATAAAATCGTCCACCGACCTTCGCTTCACAGGTGAATTAGTGTACTTTGTCTTCAAAATATCTTTGTACTGCTGCTCTACTTCTCCCCATTGAGCACGTAAACTCTTGCGGATAATCTCGTCCTTGAAATCGGTTGTTTGGTTGATGTCTAAAATCAACTTCTCAAAATCCCTCTCATTAAAATACCGATGCTGAAACTGAGTCAAAGGATTGTTGATGTCAGTTGGGGAGAGGTCGCCAATAAGGAGACCTGCTACCCTACCACCTAGCTTTGAAACTGCACCAGCTTCAAAATGAAGCCAAGGTGCGTCAATATTATCGCGCGTCAGACAAAAGATACCAAAACTTGTTTCATCGAGTTCTGCCGAAATTCTCCGGCTCCACTGTTCACCTGACCCTATATCACGCTGAGACATGAACGGCTCAATCACATTGATAATTGAAGGAAGGTTCTCGCTTAAAAGCTCAGCAACCTCTTTGCTAGGTGAACCAGACCAACTGATAAAAACTTTCAAGAGCTTCTCCCTTAAAGTAATCTCATCTGAGGTAACATCAACGCTTTCAGGGTTACACATGTGTAACCAGATATAGTCACAGTATGACACGAACGGATAAGCTGTTAGAGAAGGCTAGGCGTAACCCTGGAGGGTTGCGGTTTAGCGAATTCGAGACGTTGTTACAGCGCTGTAACTGGACGCTCGACAGGCAACGCGGGAGTCACCGGATATGGATTTCTACTAGGGGCGCACGTTTACCAATACAGGAAGGGAAGAGCGGCAAAGCTAAAGGGTATCAAGTTGGACAGTTTCTCACGATTTATGAGGAGGAGAGCGCGTGACAGCACAAGAGTTTGACGGATTTACGGTCAATGTGTTCCTCGACGAGGACGGGGAGTGGCTCGCGCACTTCGTTGAGCTGCCGCACGTCTCAGCTTTTGCCGACGCACCGAACGAGGCTGTAGAGGAGCTGAGAACAGCTTGGGCACTGGTCAAAGAAAGCTACAAAGAGGCAGGAGAGCCTATCCCCGTAGCGCCTGCTAAGAAGAATTATAGCGGTCAATTCAATGTGCGAATTGACAAGCGTATTCACCGCGCTTTAGCCCTCGAAGCGGCGCAAGCGGGTATCAGCTTGAACGCGCTGGTAGCGCAGAAGTTGGCGAAGGATGTAAAACAGCTTTAGTGCGAATTCTGTTCGCCCCGCTCGAGTTCATCCGAGATGCAATCTTTACGGTTGACCTGTTGCTAAACGGCTTCTCTCTCCATACGGCAGAATGCCGATAAACTCTCCCTCGGCTAGCCGCTCTTGTATCCCGCTCCAGAATTTGGGCTCGAGCAAATCCCCATGCGCGCTCGTAAAGGCGGGGCGGAGCGGCTTGGGAATTCCTAAAAAGGGCAGAAGCTGCTCGGGAAACACGTCATCGGGTCCGACGTAGTACCAGGGCTCGGACGCCATCTCCTGCTCGTGCGTTTTCGCTTCGGGGACACGGCGAAAGTTGCAGGTTTCTAAGAGGCAAAGTTCGTCGTAATCGTAGAACACCACGCGCCCTAAGCGCGTCACGCCGAAGTTTTTGACGAGCATGTCGCCGGGGAAGATGTTGCTGTACGCGAGGTCTTTGATGGCTTGCCCGTATTCGACGACTGCCGCCTCCGCCGCCTCTTGCGACGCTCCGCCCAAGTAGAGGTTAAGAGGGGTGACCCGCCGCTCCATATAGAGGTGCTCGGTGATGACCGCGTTGCCCGAGACCTTTAGCGTCTTCGAGGCAAGCTCGGTGAGCGTTTCTAAAAGCTCCGGGCTGAAGTGGCGTCTGTCGAAAGCGAGGTGCTCGAACTCCTGCGCGTCGATGAGCCGCCCCGCCCTGTCGTGATGGAAGACGAGGTCGTAGCGCCCCTTGATGCGCTCGCGGCTGGTGTCTTTGGGCGGATCGAAGCGGTCTTTGATGAGCTTGAAGACGAGGTCGTAGTCCTGCGCGGTGAAGACCGTCATGACCATGCCGGGAACGCCGGGGGCGGGCTTAAAGGCGTGATCGTCGGTGAAACTACTTTCCTCCAAATGCGCCAAAAGCTCACGGTACATCTCCGTCTTGCCGTGCTTGTGGTAGCCGAGCGCGATGTAGAGTTCGCTCAGCTTCTTGTGAGGGACGAGTTCGCGCAAGAAGCTCACGAGGTCAAAAGGTCGCGACGCCGCCACGTGAAAGTACGAGTGCGTGTAGCTGAAAAGCACGCCGACGCAGTCTTCGCCGGAGATGAGCGCGTCGATGAGAAGTCCGTCCGGTTCGTGGAGCAGCGCGAGCGCAACCGGCACGCGCCCGCTCTCGGTAACGGCGCGCCCTACCAAGTAAGCAGCTTTGCCTCTATAAAAAACTTCGGCGGCGATGTCTAGATGTAGGATGTCCCCCGCTATCTCTTGCAACCTCGCCGCGACCCGCTCCGCGTCGCGCACGATGTCTTGGCACGTCGCTTCTATAGGCACGTCGCGTAAGATATGTGTGACCGCCGTCGCCACGCAGTTCGGTCCCAAATCGGCGCAAGAGTAGCGCCGAAACGCCTGGATAGTGGCGGGCGTCGGCGGTTCAGAGAAGTCGGTGCGGACGAATTCTATTTGCTCGTCCACGCCTACGGTTGTAAAAATGCGCCTTGTCAGCGAGTTGAAAAAGGTCTCGGCGAGTTCCCAGTCGGGGGACTCGGCGATGCGGCTCGAGAACACCGCCTTGAGCCCCGTCCAGAGCATTTTGTCGTGCAGCCTTTCGCCTAAGAGGTCCTGAATCTCCGCGACGATTTTTGCCACCGCCTCCTTGCGCAGCGAAAGCCGGTGCGCCGAGTCGGTGCGCCAGCCCTGCCAGTCGCGCCGCTCGAAGCGGTACTGAGCGCGCGCGGTAACGCTTTCGAATTTGTCTCTATAGGTCCGAAACGCCTCGTAGACGCGCTCAGCGCCGATTGTGGCGCGGCGGCTGTCTGTAAGAGGTCCCGATTTAGGTTGCGGTGTGGGCGGCTCGAGCTGTCCTATTGTAGTCGCTGCCATATCTCAAGTATAGAAAACATCACATTTTTTGTCGGTGGTGTATATCTTTGCGAGATACTCCAAAATACAGCAGGTATCATTTAGTCATAGACTCTTTATGTAGAAAAATGTCGTCCAGCACGCGCGTTTAAGAATAATACCTATATGATCTGGTTCGGCAAATTTCAGAAGTCTAAGGGATTGGTGAAGGGGTGTCTGCAAGAAGCAATGAGCAATGAGCCTCAAGATTTTCACTCATTGCTCGCTACTCATTGCTCATTGCTATCTTTTAGTAACTTACTCCCTCTCACTGCTAACTTCTTGTCTCTCTCACCATCACAAACGCCTCCGCTGCGTGAAAACCTACCGTCGAGCCGCGCAGCATGGCCAAGGCGCGTAGAGATTCTAATGACCTTTCATTGGGAAAGGGGCGGATTTGACTGCCGTACATCTCCATGGCTTGGAGTTTGGTCTCGAGCGTCTCAGAAATGTCATAAAACGAGTTGGGAACGAAGCTGGGCGTGAGCAGTGGCGCGTTCCAGTTCGTTTCAGACAGCGTTTCGTAGGCGTAGATGCGCCCCGGTGCGTAGTTGCCGTTGGGTCTCGAGGCCACCATCCCCGCGTGGAAAAAGCGCTGGTGATCGTCGTGAATATCACCTAGAAAGGGCAAGTAGAGCGCGTCTGGCTTCACCTCTTGTACGATTTTAGAGAGCGCGATGTTGACCTCAGCTTGGGGCACGGTGTCGAGGTAAGCCGCTGGAAAGTCGTCCAGAAAGAGCGTGTCGGCGACGCCCAGAAAGTCGTGTACCTCTTTCGCTTCGCGGCGCACCGTCGCGACTTGCTCGTCGCTGTAAAGCTGTTTGGCACCCCTTGTCGGAATGAGGACGACGACGTTCCAGCCCTCTTGCGCCAACTTCGCCATCGTGCCGCCGCAGCCTAAGACCTCATCGTCGGGGTGGGGCGCTAGGATAAGGGCGGTGTTACTCACTTTTGACCTCTTGTAACTTTTGAAGTTGGGTATAGAGTTTGAGCACGTCAATCCCTAACGTCGTGTGCATCTTAAATATATCGCTCGGATGCTTAAGCGCGTCATCTCCCTCTTGCATCTCCGTTACCAAAATATGCTCGCCGTCGCCGCACTGAATCAGCGCGCCCTCGTCCGTAAAGGCTTGCACCTGTCCGGGCTTGCCCCAGTACGGCGCTTCGCCGACAAGTTCGGCGTTCCAAATCGTCAACCGTCTGTCGCCGTCAAAGGTAAACGCGCCTGGATAGGGGCGGGTCACGGCGCGAATGAGCGTCCAGACCTCTTCGGCGCTCTTACTCCAGTCGATGAGCCCGTCATTTTTAGTGCGCTTGGCGCAATAGGTAGCTTGACTGTGATCTTGTTTGATGCGCGGCGGATCGCCCGCTTCGATGTGGCATAGGGCGTCGTGGAGCATTCTCTCTAACAGCTCGAGCTGCTTATAGTAGAGCGTGTAAGCAGTCTCGTCCTCGTCAATAGGAAAAGAATCTTGCACCAAAATGTCACCTGTGTCCATCCCCTGATCGAGCCAGAAGAGCGTCGCGCCCGCCGTGCGCTTACGCTGCAAGATCGTCCAGGGAATCACCGCGCGCCCCCTATTTTCGGGGATAACGGCGGGGTGATAGCCGATCAAATCTTCCTTGGCAGCAGCGAAGAGTTCCTCTTTGAGAATTTGCGACCAGCCGATGACGAGGATGTAGTCCGGGGCGATCTCGCGGAGTTGCTCCAAGATATCCGGCTTGTTGACGTTCGCCGCCTCGATGACCTCCACGCCGTGCTGCTGCGCCAAGGGGCGCAAGTCCACGAAGTCGGAGTGGCGAAAGGCTTTCCCTAACGGGAGCGTGACGAGGGCGGCGGGCGGGGTGCCGCGCTCCGCCAGACATTTCAGGGCGGTTTCAGTGCTCTCAACCGCGCCGATGAGCACGGTTTTTAGGGTGGTTTGCATAGTGGCTTGCATGGGCGTGAGCCTCCTCTAAAGCGTGGGGGTTAGGCGTCTCGCCGAAGAGAACCACACCCACCGTTCGCAGTAAAATCTTGAAATCCAAAATAAGTGACCAATTCTCGACGTACCATACGTCCAAGGCGATGCGCTCTTCCCAGGACAGGTTGATGTTGCCGTTCACCTGCGCCCAGCCCGTCATACCCGGTTTCATCTCCAGGCGGCGGCGTTCGAAGTCGCTATATTCTTTCACCTGTGCGAGCAGCGTCGGGCGCGGACCTACCAGGCTGAGGTCGCCTTTAAGGACGTTGATGATCTGCGGCAACTCGTCAATTTTGAAGCGGCGGATGAAGCGGCCCGTGCGCGTGACGAGCGGGTGTGAGCCCGTCACCGTGCCCATCGTCTCAGCGGCTTCGGTGTTGACCCTCATGCTGCGGAACTTCAAGATGTCGAACTCCCGCTCTTTTTGCCCCGCCCGCTTTTGCGTGAAGAAGATGGGAAAGCCGTCCTCGAGCACAATACAAAGCATCGTCGCGAGGAGAAGCGGAGAGAGAACGAGCAGCACCGAGGCGGCTCCTACGATGTCGATGAGGCGTTTGATGATCATAGGAATAGACATAATTTCAACTTCGCTACCTTATCACTCCTCCTAGCGTTTCTGCTGTGATGAAATCTTCACTGCACCTCTTGAATCTTTTTCAATCTGCATAGCACGAGAAAAGAGCTGCCTTAATAGGCAGCTCTCGTCACTCAACTTCGTTTGGGTTGCTGGTCTACTGCTCTAACTCAAACGCGCCGATGTCGCACGCTTCGCCCTGTGGACGCGCTACGCCGCGCTGGTCAGTCTCAACTTCACAGGTGTCGGTAGGGATGGCGTCAATGGCAGGACTGCTTTCTTGTGGAGCAAGGGTTCGTGTTGGTCCACCGCTACCTTGCAACGCGCCGAGTCGCGGGTCCGTGTCCAAAAGGTCGGTCTCCTGGCTTAAATCACAGGAGGCGTCGCTGCTCAGGTTGTAGCCCTGAGAAGAGACAGGTCCCGAGCAGTTGGGCACGGGTTCGCCGTCACTTTCAGCATAAGCGATGATACTGCCCACCAAGGTGAATGCGTCAGCGTCGCCGTTATTTTGAAGCGTCCCGCTCCGGGCAATGGTGCTGTAAGCAACCGTGAGGGTGGCATTCTCGCGGTCGCGGTTAAGAATACCGAGGAGAAAGCCGCTCACTGTGCTGTTCGTTATCTCCATCGCGCCGAAGTTGTCTATGCCGTCAGCGTTGTTACTCAGAATGCTGCGAGTGATGGTCATTGTGCCGCTGTTTAGAATTTCTCTGCCGTTACCCGTGTAGGTCACTCGGTCAAAGCGGATGTCACCTTGATTGTCGAGTGTGTTGCCGTCATCGTTATTCCCCGAGATGACCGTGTCCGTAGCGGTGATGATGCCTGCTTTAGCGTTGAACAGCGCCCCTCTCGAGCTGTCGGTAAGATTGTCTGAAATGGAACTCTGCTCCAAGTTCACCGTTCCAGTGTTGTAGAGGCCGCCCGTGTTCTCTCCGTCGTTGTTATCAATAGCGCTCCTGATAATCTTCATGGAGCCGAAATTGCCAATGCCAGCCCCTACAACTGAAGTGTTGCCGCTAACAATACTGTTTCGCAGCTCTAGCTCACCTGTGTTACGGACCCCACCGCCCTCATTGTTTGGAGAGTCGAGCTGAGTTGTGTTGTTCTCAATACGAGAATTACTCACAAGGGCTGTGCCCGCGTTACTGAGTCCGCCACCACCAACGCCTACATTACCTTGGACAGTGACCTCCTCGAGCGTCAACCTACCCTCGTTGTAAATACCGCCGCCGCTATACGCAGTATAGTCACCGTCAATCGGCCCGTTATCCAACAGGTAGCCACCTTGTATGATTACATCTTTGAGCGTGAGCATACCCGTTCCAGCAATGTAAAGGGGTCGAAAATCGGGTGTCGCGTTTGCGGCGCTACGCTCAACTGTTACGCCGTTGCCTTCAACCGTTATCTCACTGGTGACAGCGGGTAGTCCGCTAGACGCAGCCACCATGTTATCTACTTCGCTTAGGGTGTAGGTTGCGCCACGGGTTAAAACAATAGTATCCGCGCCCTTTCCTGCTGGGCAGCCACCCACAGCGGTGTCCATATTCGCCGCAGTAATTGCTGCTCGCAGGGTACATTCGCCTTCTAAAGAGGCTGCGCCCGAGGCAGAGGTGACGGTGATGGTGCCGTCGCCGCTGCCTCCATCCACCTTGCAGTTTGTGGGTTCGTCGAAATCAACATTCGCGCCGCGCTCGGTTAGCGTTTCGATATCCTCACGTGCTCCACTACCAGGGCACGTGTCGAGCATACGGATTTCGGTGACATCGAGAAAATCACCTTCGGCGAAATCCTCGTTTCTCACGAGTGGTGAGAGGTCGGTAATCGGATTTGCAATGAAGTTGAGGTCTACGAGTTGCGCCAAGTCCTCTAGCGGCGAAAGGTCACTCACGGAGTTGAAAGGGAGCCCTAGGTTTTCTAAGTTCACCGCGAATTGCAGACCCTCTAGGCTCCGAACCCCACTGTCGAAGGGCGCGTCATTGAAAAGCTCTTTAACCTTCGCCAAATCTTGCTCTGTCAAAGCGCCGTCAGATTTGTTGACCTCTTCGCGGATAACGCGCTCGAGCACCGGGTCAGGAACGTCTACCACCTCATCGCCCTTATCGCCAGGTTCTTCACCCGTCACGACGACGTAACCCCTCTCTGCCTCCTCCGAGGTGTTCCCCGCCGCGTCCGTCACCTTCGTGCGAAAGACGTAGGCGAACTCGCCTTCTGCGCTCTCTAACGCACCGATATTCACCGCGTCCTCAGCCACGCGCACCTCATAGATACACGAGACCTCTTTAGGGCTGCCCGAGAGGTCACAGCCGTTGGGCTCACTGACGCCCGTCGGCTCTCCTAAGGTGAAGAAGCTCCGGCTCGGGTCCAAGGTGCCCGCGAGACCTTCGGGGCTGCTGTTGACTAGGTTCACCTCGATATCAGTGACGCCGCTGGTGTCTTCGTAATTCACCTGTACGAAGAACTTGCCCCCCGGTGCGACGTTGATGATACGGGCGTCAGCGCTGTCTTCGATAGAACCCGCCGCGTCGTTCTGATAGGGTCCGCCGTAGCTTTCGCTAACGCCGAACGTGCCTGTTGGGGCGAGCGTGTCGCTGCCGCCGCTGCCCGGTGAGGTTGTGCTCGCGTCCTCGAGCTGATTACAAGCTGTAAGGAAGAGGAGCAAAAGAGATAGCGTAATAGTACGTGGTTGCATAACGAATAGTCCTCCTGAAATGAGACCCGAGTTGTGCCACTTGTTAGGTGGTGTGGACAAAGTCACCATAACAACCTAAGGGCAAAAATGTAAGGTTTTTTGCACATTAATTAAAGTTTAATGAGGAAGTTGAGTGTGGCTTTTCGAGCGCCCCGTTCAGTGAACGCAACACTCCTATCTAACCGCAGTTCTCACCTTCGCTGAAGCTGACCTCCACACCGCGCTCTATGAGTGTTTGGATCGCCGCTCTCGCTTCGCTACCGGGGCAGGTGTTGAGGGGATTTCCGCCCAGACGGACGCTGACTGGAAGAAACTCGTCTTCCATCAGCCCCTCGTTCTCGGCTAACGGTGCGAGGTTGCTGATTTGGTTATCGGCGAGGTCGATAGACTTGAGAGAGGTTAGGTTCCGCAGCGGGGTCAGGTCAGCAACCCGGTTGTCGTAAAGCACGAGTTGCTCTAGCTGGGTTAGATTCGTCAGAGGCGCGAGGTCGCCCACCTGGTTTTCAGCGAGGACCAACGACTCCAGCTTGGTGAGGTTCACCAAAGGTGTGAGGTCGCTAATTTGGTTGTAAGCCAGATTAAGCGCAGTTAGTTCGGTTAAGTTCGCCGCGAAAGAGAGGTCGCTGATGCCGAGACTGCCCGTGTTTGGGCTGGACAGGCTGAGGAACTCGAGGTTCTTCAGATTCGCGATTGGCGTCAGATCGCCTAACGTTGCAACGTTCAGCGTGAGCGTATTCAGACTGCTGAGGTTGGCTAATGGGGAGAGGTCGAGGTTCTTGTCGTTGACGACTTCAACTGACTTGAGGTTCGTAAGGTCAGCGAGCGGTGACAAATCCTCGATGAGGTGAGCGGGCTCGAAAAGGTCAGCTACAAACCGCGCGCTCTCCAAATTGACAGCGTACTGCAGCCCTTCTAAACTTCTGACGGGTTCCTCAGCTTCGAAGCCGTATTCCAGCCAGGTCAAACTCGCCAAGTCCGCGCAGGTCAACTCCCCTTCCTCTCTCCCAAGCTCAGCGCGAAGGTAGCGCCGGAGCGCCTCATCGGGAATGTCGACAGGACCTGTGCACGCTGGTTCTATCAGCGTTGCGCTTTCACCTGTAGCGGTTTCTCCTTCCGAAGTGCTGGCGCTCGGATTTCCGCAAGCGGTCAAGAGGAGGAGCAGAAGAAGAAGATGGCGTCGTTGCATAGTGACCTCTCGTATCTCGCTACAAGCTGCGTAGTGGTGGCGTTAGAACGTCGTCTTGGAGGGGGACAGGGGGTCAACCATGCGCCCCTCGGTAGTTACAGATATAAACGTTAAGATAGCAGACCGCGCCGCTTAGCAAGGCTTATGGCAGGCTATAGGGACTACCTGCGGGGCTATCTCCAGAGGCGACTAGCGGTAGCATGAGGAAAGCGCGACGTTCCCTCTCACTTGTGTTTTTACTCAGCCATTTCGTCCATCTTTGACAAAGATAAACCTATACACTAAGCCCATGACCTCCAACCCTTACGACCCTAAGCTTCTCGAGGCGTGGTTCCGCTTTATGGCAGAGGCGACCAAGGCGAGCAGCAGCGCGAACGAGATGTTTCAGCGAACCGCACAAGGAAGCCCGAACGCGAGCAAGCCGCCGAACTTCGCAGAGATGATGACGCAGTTTTATTCACCTGACGCCCTACCTACGAACCTAGCAGGTCAGCCTGAAATGTTCAACCAAATGACTGAGGCGTGGCTGGCGTCCTTTGGGATGGTGCCTAAGTCGCGCTACGACGCTTTAGAGGCGAAGTACGAAGAACTTCTGGAGAAATTCAAGGAGTCCGAGCGCACCGTGCAGGCACTCCGCACGGGGCAGGCGATGAGCGGCGAGCAAACCAGAGAGGTGCTTAAAACGTGGGAGGATACGGTGCAGAAGACGTTAGAAGCGCAGAGCGCGTGGTGGAGGTCGTGGTCGCGGATGAGTCAACCGGGTCAAGGAGTTGATGGGGAAAAAGAAGATGAGCGCTAAATTAGATAAAAGGGTCTAACCGGCTTTTTGAGACCGCTAAAGATGCCTTGCAGCACGAAAAAACGAGCATTTGGGCTCTTTTCGTCCCTCTTATCGCTGAAATTGCGTCTTGGCTACTTGCAATGTGTGAAAAAATCGTTATGCTAGAAAGCAGGTAATAGTTCTTATTGCCGACCAACTATTAATCGAACTTTGGAATACCCCAAAACACACTGGTCAACCTAAACAGCAGAACCCGCACAGAAGGAGGCTCTTGATGAGCGACTTTAACAAGCAAGCACAGGACACGATGAAACAGGGCGAGCAACTCACGAAAACCTGGATGGACACCCAAAAGCAGATGCTCGACAATTATACGCAGATCGTGCAAACGATGATGGGCATGGGTACAAAGAGCAGCGCATCTGAGCTGGAGGGCGACCGCAAAAAAGCGCTCGACATCATGGAAAATTCCGTCGCAAAAGGCTTCGACTTCCAGGCCGAGATGACGCGCATGTACTTGCAGAACATGATGAACATGATGCGTCTGCCCGACCCCATGAACGAAGGTGCGAAGCAGCTCCAAGAGATCGTTATGAACGCCACCGCCTCACAGAAGAGCCTCGCGCACATGTACTTTGAGATAGCGCGTAACTACGGTAGTGGCGCGAGTATGGAGAGTTGGCAAGAGCAGGGTCAGCGCACGATGGAGACTTGGCAAAACGCCGCGAAACAGGTGAGCGATGCCCAGAAGGACATGGCGCAAAAGACCGCCGAAGCGGGTCAAAAAACAGCTAAAGCTGCGAAGTAACATGGCGACTAGAATTCCTACGAATCCGATGACGAACGGTCAGGGCGGCATGTTGGGTGCCTGGACTCAGATGCAGGTCGAGATGCAGAAGAACTTGTGGGACGGCTGGATGGACGCGGCGAAAACGATGTCCGCGTCCAATCCATACATGAACCCCTACCTCGAGGCGACTGAAAAGTGGCGCGAGTTGACCGAGCAGAGCTTGCAAGCTTGGTCTGAGGGCGTATCGGGTGACGCAGTGAGCGCAAGCAGCACCGCCCGGAGCACTGCCGAAGGCGCAATCTCTGGTCAAAACATGATGCTGCAACTCTTGGAGATGACCTCGAAGGCGTGGCAAGACCTCGCGCCGCAGATGACATCTGGTAACTGGTCTGAGGCGCTTGCGCAATATACCCAAGAGGTGCAGTCACAGTGGATGGACGCCGCCTCGCGCGGTTTTCAGGAATCGCAAAGCGTCATGGAGCTGTGGCAAGCCTACTTAGAAGAGAGCCAGAACGTCATGCAGCTCTGGATGGAGCCCTTTAAGGAAATGCCTTCCTCCACGTCTTTAGAAAATAGGTCGTTAGAGAACGTGATGAGCGGCAACATGATAGGACTCAGCAACGTCTTCTGGGACGCTTTTGAGAAGACCGTGGGACGTTACGCCTCGAGCCCGACGTTAGGCTATACCCGCGAGACGAATCAAAAGCTCCTGCAAAGCTTCGACGCTTGGGTGGATGTGCAGCGCTCGGGCGCTGACTACGGCGCTCAGATGGCGAGCATCTCGAGCAAAGCGTTTAGCGCTATCATGGACGAGATGCTTGCTCTCTCGCAGCGCGGTGAGAGTATCTCGAGCTACCAGACGCTGATCCAAAAGTGGATCACGGTGGCGGACAAGGTCTTCGTCGAAGAGTTCCGCTCGCCCGAGTACATCCGCGCGCAGGGCAAACTGCTGAGCGCGACAATGCTCTACCGCAAGCGCGAAGAGGCGCTGCAAGAGGCGTTTTTGGAGTCGCGCGGCTTGCCTACACGCACCGAAGTGGACGAAGCGCACCAAAATATCTACGAACTCCGCAAGGAGTTGCGCGCTGTGAAGCGGCAGCTCCGCGAAGTAAACGCTTTTCTCACGCAACCTGCAATTACGGACGCACCTGCAGACGCGCCTACTGGTGACAACAGCACGCCTCTGCCTGACGACCTGCCCGAGCGTGACTTCTTGCTTGCGGCGGGCGTCGCCACGCTCGAGGCTGTGCCGACCACCGAGGAAGAACTCGTCGCGCTCAACGGTATTGGACCTAGCCGCGCGAGGAACATCCTCGAGTATCTGAGCGACGCGCCCAACAACGAGGAAGGAGGCGCAGATGCCCGGTCCCGCGCCCTATAACACTACAAACCCTGCCCCTTTCGACCCCGCCGAGATGACCCGCGAGTTCACGCAGGTCAACAAGAAGTTTTTGAGCGGCTTGGAGAACTTAGGCAAGCTGAACGAAGAGGATATCAAGGTAGGCGAAACGCCTAAAGAAGAGGTCATGCGTATTGAAAACATGACCTTATACCGGTACACGCCTATAGTCGAAAATCCGAACCCCGTGCCGCTGCTCATCTCGTACGCGCTGGTGAACCGCCCTTACATGGTGGACCTGCAGCCGGACCGCTCCTTGGTGCGCAACCTCTTGGAGCGCGGCGTGGACGTCTACCTCATTGACTGGGGCTACCCCCGTCGCGGCGACCGCTTCCGCACGCTGGATGACTACATCAACGACTACCTGGACACCTTTGTGGACGCTGTGCGCGAGCGCCACGAGCTAGACGCCATCAACATCATGGGCATCTGCCAAGGGGGAGCCTTCAGCCTCTGCTACACTGCGCTCCACCCCGACAAGGTCAAGAACCTCATCACGATGGTGACGCCCGTTGACTTTCACGCCAAAGAGGGGCTCCTCAACAAGTGGTCCGGCGCGGAAGGCTTCGGCGCAGAGGCGATGGACGTCGATCTAATGGTAGACACGCTAGGCAATGTCGGCGGCAGCTTCATGAACTTCGGCTACTTGATGCTCCGCCCCTTCTCGCTGGGTCTTGGCAAGTACGTCGGCATGATCGACCTTATGGACGACGAGGACAAGTTGGAGAACTTCCTCCGCATGGAGAAGTGGATTTTCGACTCGCCCGACCAAGCTGGCGAAGCGTTCCGCCAGTTCATCAAAGACTTCTACCAGGACAACAAGTTCATCAAAGGTGAAGTCGAGTTAGGTGGCAAAAAGGTCAACCTCAAAGATGTGAAGGTGCCCGTTCTCAACGTTTACGCTGAGCAAGACCACCTCGTCCCACCGACCTCATCGCAAGTGTTGGGTGAGTACATCGGCACGGATGACTTTGAGGAGCACGCCTTTCCCGTTGGTCATATCGGCATGTATGTGAGTAGCAAGGTGCAGCGCAATTTGCCGCCTCTCATCACCGAGTGGTTGGAGAAGCGCAGTTAAGTTCGTTCAATACCATTGAAAAGAGGTCAGGAGTCTATCTTGACCTCTTTTCTTTTTTGTCGTCGTCCGGGCAGCACGAGCGGGTTTGATAAACCTTCCATCTGAATGAGGTTGGACTCAAAATGTTATCTTCCAGCAGTTCCACGATACATTGAGACAGTTGAGCGCTTACGAAGTTTTGCCTTTCGCATTCGCGAAAATTTCATAACCGGCAAGGGTCTCTCATCCCTTGAAGTGCGTGTTAGACATCGTTTTATAAAGTGAGCGTATCTCTGACCGGATGATACCTGCTATTCGTACGCATCCCTATAACCGAGGCATACCCACATAAAGTGACTGTCGCAACTACTGAGCTTGAATCACGCAGATTTCACAGCTTTGCTGTAACGGAACTTCATCACCGCATGTGCGTGCTAGTTACGCAGTTTGCTGCCTAGCAACGGTGTCTTGTGAAGTGAGAGCGTTTGTGACCAGATGATACCTGCTATATCAGGTACACTAAAGCATGTTCGAACAAGCTTGGCAGGGCTACGCTTACCTTGCACTCCTGATTCTGTGGCTCATCACTATCGCTTTTCGCTTCGTGCCTGCCTTTTACGAGCGCTATCCTAAGCTGCAACAGAACGCGCAGTGGGCGGGCTGGGCGGCGCTCTTAGGCATCATCGCGGTCACGATGATGCGCTAGGGCTGCTTTTGCGAGCGGCGCGGTAGAGCGCTTCGATAGTGCGCATGTTCGCAGCCGCTTCGCTCACCGGGTAGCGGAGTGGTTTGTTGTCTAAGACGCACGCGGCGAAGTGCTCCGCCATCCTCTTGTAAGGGTCTTCGCCCGAAACGCGGTGCGTCTCGTCCTCTTGCCCCGGGTGTTTTTCGGTGATGTGCGCTTCTCTGTTCTTAGAGGTGAAGGCGTCTGTCAGCTCGAGCCGCCCCTCACTCCCGACGACTTCGACGAATTCACGCCTATCAAGCGCAAAACCGCAGTCGATCTGCGCCAGAACGCCATTCGGAAACCGCAGCGCACCCGCTAAAACCTCATCGACGCCCGTGTCTGACCAGCGCGCGTAGGCTTGCACGCTCACGGGCTCTTCGCCTGCGAGCGTTCGGCTCATGCTGACGCAGTAGCACCCCACGTCGTAGAGTGCGCCGCCGCCCAAGTCCGGTTGCCAGCGGATATCGTCTTCGCGGCTCAGCTTAAAGCTAAAGGTGCTGCGAACCAGCATAAGTTCGCCGATGGTCCCTCGCTCCAGCAACTCGGTGAGCTTGGCGAAGCGCGGATGAAAGCGGTACATAAACGCTTCCATCAGCAAGACACCGTTCTCTTTAGCGACCGCCGCCATCTCTTCACATTCGTCAGCGCTAACGCCCAGAGGCTTTTCGCATAAGACGTGTTTGCCCGCCCCTAGCGCCTTGAGCGTCCATTCTTTATGCAAACTGTTAGGGAGAGGATTGTAGACAGCGTCTATATCGGATGCCAACAGCTCCTCGTATGAGCCGTAAGCCTCAGCGATAGCGAGCTTGTCCGCAACCTCTCGCGCTTTGTCTCGGTTGCGGCTCGAGATAGCAACGACTTCGCCGTTGGAGGACGCTTGCAGCGCCGGAATCACTGACTTGACCCCGATATTGGCGGTGCTCAAGACGCCCCAGCGTAGTTGATCAGCCACATTTCACCTCACTCTGAGAAGGTCATTCAGCGTTTCTATAACGTAACGAGAATGACCGCAGGTTTCAGCTTGCAGAGCTATCCCGCTCTCAGGCAAAGCCTAGCGGAACGGCTTCGCCTGAAGATGGAACCTCACCGTTGATCGTGCGGGTTAGTCAGTGCCCTGTATAGCAGGGGTGTTGCTTCGCATGACTTTGTCCATCTGATCGGCGTAACTGAGTGTACCTCATTTGCAAACGGATCAGGGTGTGTGCGCCAAGCCCTCGACGAGCGTGCGCAGGTGTTTCGCACTGCTGCGCACGCCCTCCGCACCCCCCGTGACCTCTAAGCACACCGTTCCTGAGAAGCCGCGTAAGAAGTTCGCGTAGCGGTGATAGGGGAGACTTCCCTCGCTCAGCGGGCGGTGTTGGTCCGTCAGGCCGTCATTACTGTGCACGTGCAAATGGATAATGTGCTCGCCCAAAACTTCAAAGTAGCGCTCGGTGAGAGCGCGTTCGCCTGTTCGCCCCGCTTCGACATACGCATGACCGAAGTCCAGACAGTTGTGAAACCCGGCGCGCTCGGTGAGGTCTCTGAGCGCATCCGGTCCTTGGATGAGGTCTTGTGAGGTGAGGGCGAGGTTCTCGGCAGCGATAGGCACGACTTCGCTAAACTCTGCAAATGACTTATCTAGCGCTTTCATGGCGTAGTTCACAGCTAAGGGATGATATACGGAGTTTTGACCTGTGTGAAGCACGCCGCAGATGGCGTTAAGCTCGGCTGCGCCCGCTAGCGCCCGCTGCACCCGCTCCACCGCGGTTTGACGTGCACTCGGCACGAGTGAAGCGAGGTTTAAGTCCACGAAGGGGAGGTGAACGCTGACGCCGACGCCCGTCATCTGACTCAGCGCCTTGGTGCGTTCTAAGAGGCCTGCGTCTGGCAAAATTTCGAAGATTTCCCACGCCAACTCGACGAAGGTAAAGTCTAGCTCGGCGGCGAGCTTAAAGGCGTCCTCGAGGTCTAAAACGCCCGCAGTGGAGGGGCTGTAACCCAGGTTCATCACATACTCCTTAAAGGCTAGATAACCGTTTCCTGCCTAACTTTATCGCGAGTTGGGCTAGGAAGATGTGACGAGTGCGTTAGGATTTTGTCTGTCGGACATTCAAATGGGATAACTGTTAGAGCTGCTGTTCTAAAGTGCTGTTCAGGCGTCTTCAAGTAGAACTTATGTCTTGCGAAAACTACGTCATGCTGTCTTGAACGCAGTTTCTTACTAAAAGCTTGACATTAAAATTTATTACAGACGCCGAATAAATGCAAGGCTTGAGTAGAACCAACAGGATTTTACCGCTGAGCTTGTGTGGCAACCGCGTTTCCTTAAACGAGCGAGTTGCTGAACGCTCAAACTGATAGAAGATAAAAATGAAAACTGTCGCGCTAAAAAATATATAGCAAGTATCATCTGGTCAGCTTGGGCGAAGCCATGCGAAGCAACGCTCTCACTAAAAAGAACATCGTCTAGCACGCACTTTTAGGGATGATATCTGCGAAGAAGTGTAGCAATGATAAGTGGGACTGCTAATAAAAACGCAGGTCTCGCCTTGGCGAGTTCTGTTCGCCTGATGAGACCTGCTAACTGTTAAACTCTTGGGTCAACTTATGACGCAAGCTCATGTGCTTCGACGCAAACGATGTCAAAGTAGAACTCGCGCTCTTTGAGCGCCGCCGTGTTGACGATGATGCTGTTCGGTCCGTGCCAGAAGTCCGCGTCCAGGGCGTCTTGCTGCCAAACTTCGGTGGGCTTGAGCGGGGTTGCGGTGTCAGAAATGGTTTGGTGCTTTTGCATAATGGTACCTCCTGTAAGTTTGAAGCGAGCAAGTGTGATTTGCTTTCGCTATCTACTACAGAATGTAACAAACCCTCTGAACGTATCCTGACAGGTTCTTAACACCGTCTGTGACGTGTAATCTACCTCCTACGGTGTGAGGTTATCGGCAAAATGTAACCTTAGTCCCCTTTTGCGAGTTTACTCGTCAAGAGGTCTTGCACGAGCTGCGGATTGGCGGTGCCTTTCGTCTCACGCATGACTTGACCGACAAAAAAACCCATCAAGCCTGTTTTGCCGTCCCTGTACGCCCTAACCTTATCGGGGTTGTCCGTGATGAGGATGTCGACGATAGGTTCTAACTCGCTCTTATCGGTGACTTGCTCGAGCCCCTCTCGCCCGATAATCTCCGCCGGGTTGTCGCCCGTCTTTAACATCGTCTCGAAGACCTCTTTGGCACTCCGCTTAGAAATCGTCTCTTCGTCGACAAACGACGCGAGCGAGGCGAGTTGCGGCGGCGTCACGCGCAAGTCCGCCAAGGAGACCTCTTTAAGCTCGCGTAGAAGTTCGTTGACGATCCAGTTGGCGACGCTCTGCGGGTTGTTGTGCGTTTTTAGCGCCTTTTCGAAGTACGCCGCTAGCGCCAAGTCTCCCGCCAAAATCTGCGCGTCGTCGCGGCTCAATCTGAGTTCGCTCGTGTAGGTCTCGAGCTTCCTTTTCTGCTCGGGGGAGAACTCGAGCGTGGGGTCTTTCGGCTCCCCCAACGCCGAGGCAACCTGAACGCGCTTGGGCTTGGGCTCGCGTTTGTGCGGTTCTTCCCTTTCCTCTTGCTTCGCCCAGGAGTCGCGGAGGGGCACGACGCGGTTAAAGACGAGGCGGCCTGCGCCCGAGTCCACCGAGTCCTGCACGAAATAGCCCTGCCGCTCGAACTGGTAGCGCGTCTCAGGTGAATCAGCCGCCACGCTCGGCTCGACGAAACCTCTTTGCGTGATGAGCGAACCGGGGTTGAGGTAGTCGGTAAATACGCCTTCTTCAGCTTCGGGGTTAGGGACGCTGAAAAGTCTGTCGTAGAGGCGCACCTCGGCTGCTAGCGCGTGTTTCGCGGAAACCCAGTGCACCGTTCCTTTGACTTTACGTCCCTGCGGGTTTCTCCCCAACGTCTCCGGGTCATACGAGCAGCGCAACTCGGTGACGTTGCCCTCGGCGTCCTTGATGACCTCATCGCAGCGGATGACGTGGGCGTAGCGCAGCCGCACCTCCCTACCGGGTGAGAGGCGGTAGAACCCTTCGGGGGGATTTTCGGAGAAGTCTTCGCGTTCGATATAGAGTTCTTTGGCAAAAGGAACCTTGCGCGACCCTTCGTTCGGCACGTCGTGGGGCCAGTAGGGTGCCTCGAGCTGTTCCTCTTCACCTTCTGAGTAATTTGTAATGACGATCTTGACGGGGTCTAAAACCGCCATCACCCTCGGCGCTCTCGTATTAAGGTCGTCACGAACGGCGTACTCTAAGAGGGCGATGTCCACCGTGCGGTTCGTGCGGGAGATGCCCACGCGGGACGCAAACTCCCGAATCGCCTCCGGCCTCACGCCGCGCCGCCGCATCCCCGCGAGCGTCGGCATACGCGGGTCGTCCCAGCCCGTGACGTGACCCTCCTGGATGAGCTGCACTAGCTTACGCTTACTCACCACCGTATACTCGATGCTGCGCCGCCCGAACTCGTACTGGTAGGGGCGCGGCGAGCCGATGAGGTTGTTCATGAGCCAGTCGTACACGGCGCGGTTCTCGACGAACTCCAAGGAGCAGAGGCTGTGCGTCACCCCTTCGATGGCGTCGGACAAGGGATGCTGAAAGTCGTACATCGGGTAGATGGGCCACGCGCTCCCGGTGCGGTAGTGCTCTTCAAAGCGGATGCGGTAGAGCAGCGGATCGCGCATCTTCATGTTCGGGCTCGCCATGTCGATTTTCGCCCGCAAGACGTGTGCGCCCTCGGGAAAGTCGCCTCGGCGCATCCCTCTAAACAGCGCTAAATTCTCCTCCACCGAGCGCTCTCTATAGGGGCTCTCGCGCCCCGACTCCGTCACCGTGCCCCTGTACGCCTGAATCTCCTCTTCGGACAGACTGTCTACATACGCCTTGCCCTCTTCGATAAGCCTGAGCGCAAACCCGTAAAGCTGCTCGAAGTAGTCTGACGCGAAAAAGAGCCTGTCGTCCCAGTTCCAACCCAACCAGCGGAAGTCGCGCTCTAAAGATTCGGCAAACTCCATGCGCTCCGTCGCCGGGTTCGTGTCGTCGAAGCGCAGGTTGCAAAGCCCGCCGTAATCGCCAGCAATCCCGAAGTTGATAAAGCTCGCAATCGCGTGACCCAGGTGCGCGTAGCCGTTAGGCTCCGGGGGGAAGCGCGTCACGACCTCTTGCACCTTGCCCGCCTCCACATCCTCGTCGATGATGTCGGTGATGAAGTTCGGGGTGACGGTGCGCTCGTCTTTGGGTTTACTGGCAGCGTCTATACTCATGAGTTTACGCTACCACTGCAAGAGGTGAAGGGGTGTAAATATAGCTTGGATGGGATGGTCTCGAGCCATTAACGCAAGCGGCGAATGTTCAAGAGGTCAACGCTGCTGTCTTACATGCGCCGACATAAATACTTACTTTTATCGCGGGTGACGTTGTAGAAACGATCCAAAACGCTAGGAGGTTCGCTTGGACGACCTCTTGAAAAGTGGCTTAGTTCGGGGGGCTTCACCTCTTTGAACCACGAAACTATGAGGTCAAACGGTTAATCGGGGCGGGTAAAGCGCTAAGCTTGACCTAGCGTAGTTTCAGTGTCCAACGGCTCTGATTCTATGATGTTGAACATAAAACAAAAAGATGAACAATAAGTTTTTGGTAGTCGCTTGTACTTTATTTGGTGCTGTGCTTGGAATTACAAGTCTGCTGTTTTTGCAGCAGACGCAATACACCAGAGCGTGTGTCACCGCTCTGCTCGGTGAAGAGCCAGGAGCCAAAAAGGTGAAGCTCGAGATGCTTCTAAAAGGAGTCGATAATGAGTCCTTCGTCCAGCTCGAGAGTTGGAAAGACGACATAGAAGAGGGCTTTACCCTCTCTACTCTAGGCTTTAGTCTCGGAGTAGACAACTGCAAAGAAGACTAAACCTCGCCAGCGCTAGGTTTTAGAGCACGCGCCTCCGTGTGCTCTTTTTTTCTGGCATTGTCAACTGCTATCCCTTCGGGACTCGTCATATCATGTCTTATGTCTACCAGAGCATCTGTCTATATCGCGACAAGTTTGGATGGGTTCATCGCTAGGGAGAACGGCGACTTGGATTGGTTGGGGGGCAGCGGGGAAGAGGTCGATCAAAAGGATAAGTCCCCGGACGAAGACTACGGCTATAAAGAGTTCATGAACAGCGTGGACGTACTTGTGATGGGGCGAAACACCTTTGACAAGGTGCTCAGCTTTGGCGGTTGGGCGTACGGGGATAAACCCGTTGTCGTGCTTAGTAGCCGTTCTTTAGAGATTCCAGAACACCTCACTGAAACTGTCGAGGCGATGTCCGGCACACCGGAAGAGGTCGTAGCGCGGCTTTCGGAGCGCGGGATGACGCACCTCTATATCGATGGCGGCGAGACGGTTCAGCGGTTTTTACGCGCAGGGCTGATTCAGCGCCTTATCATCACGAGAATGCCTGTCCTTATCGGCACGGGTATTCCGCTCTTCGGACCTCTTGAGCAAGACATCAAACTGCGACACGTTCGGACGCAGGGTTATCCCAGCGGCTTTGTGCAGAGCGAATATGAGGTTGTTTGACCTCTTGCTTAGAGCGCGGTCGCGAATTTTCTGCGAGCAACGAAGAAGTCAGGCTTGTCTCAAGCCTGACTCGGGGCAATGCTTTTTTATAGCGGCGCGACCTACTCTAAAAAGCCGTTCTCCTCCAGGTAGCTCTGCGCCACCGCTGCAGGGTTTTCGCCGTCTACGTCGACGCGAGCGTTGAGTTCTTGCATCGTCTCGTCGTTGAGCGAATCGAAGATGGGGTTGATGATGTCGGGGATGTTGGCGTAGGTCTCGAGCACGCCGCACTGAAATACGGGTGTCGGCTGGAAGACGGGCTGCGCCCCTTCGGGGTCTTCTAAGACGCGGAAGTTGTACGCCATGAGCGCGCCGTCGGTGGCGAACGCCATCGCCACGTTGACGTTATTTGCGCCTTCAGCTAGGGCCTGCTCGGTCTGCGCGGGCGTGCCTCCGGCGATGATCAGGAGTTGGTCTTCGGTGAGGTCGAAGCCGTAGGTCTCCTCGAACGCTTGCAGACCGTCCGGGCGCTGCGCGAACTCGTCGCCCACCGCCATCATGGCGCGCCCGCCGTTACTCACGTACTCGGCGAAGTCACCCATGGTCTCGGTGCCGTTTTCCTCGGCGAACTCCTGAGTGACCGCAAAGGCGTAGGTGTTGTTCGCGGGGGCGGGCTGTAACCAGCACAGGTTGTTGTTCTCCTGATCGAAGTCGCTGACGAGCCCATACGCCTGGTCTGCGTCGGTGGAGGCTCCCTCGGGCACCTCGACGCCCGCGTTAGCGAGGAAGTTCGTGAGCGCGGTGCCCGTATATTCCGGGTAGACGTCGATTTCGCCGTTGACCAGAGCGGCGCGGTTGACGTCCGTCGAGCCGAGCGGTGTTTGATCAGCGGTGGGGATGCCAGCGTTCTCCAGCGCGCTCAGGATGAGCTTCGCCAAAACGATGCTCTCCGTGAACTGCTTCGAGCCGACGCGCACGGGGTCTTGAGCTAGGGCGACCCCTGTCAGCAGAACGCACGAGACCAAGAGGGTAAGCAACTTTTTCATATTTCCTCCTCGCGAGTATTATAACCTGAAAGAGGTCACGCCAGATCACGCCGCCCGGTTGAGAACGTCGTGAGTCGGCTCCTGACGCAGTTTCGACACGTACCACTTGAAAAAACTCTCTACAGACGCCTCCAAAGGTGAGAGCGGTCCCGGCTCGTAAAAAGCCGAGCGCAAGCCCGCGAAGTTGTTCTCGCACAGCGCCCAGTCCTCTTCGCTCGTCGCCTTCCAGACCGCTTCGACTCTCTCTGGCTCGTAGTCCGTGCCCTCGGCCGCGTCACGGCGCACCAAGAACGCTACGTCGATATGGGTTACATCAGGCGTGACGGGCGTGAGCCGCGTGGTCACCGCGTAGTCGGCGTTGGCGTGCGCCCAGAAGTTCGGCAGACCGATGAGGCGCAAGCTGCCGACGTCCGGGTCCGTCAGATCGCCTAGAAGCGGCGCGGTGAGCGCCCCGTCCATGCTTTCGGTCAGGTAGCCCGCTTTCAAGGGGTAGCGCGAGACGCGGAACCAGGAGCCGCCGGGGAAGTTGACCTCTTTTGGCGACAACCCCAACTTGTCCCACCGCGCATACGCCTCACTTAGCTCTCGCTGAAACGCCGCGTCTTGGCGCGCGTCGCCGGGTAGACCCAAGTCGTAGTTCGACAAGCAGAATTCGGGATGGGTCACCGTGCAGTGGTAGCATTCGCGGTTGTTCTCGATGACCGTCTTCCAGTTCGCCTTGACCTCGTAGTGGTGGCGGTGGACGACTTTCGCCTGGTCCAGGCGGTGCGGCGCGAGTTGTGGAGCGATAGCGGCGTGCGCCTCGTCAAAGTCGGGCGGCGCGTCCGCTAGACAGATGAAGAGCAGTCCGGCGAGTTCGCGCACGTGAGCGGAGCGGAGGCGGTAGGTCTCCCTCTGAAATCCCTCGCCCATGAGCCGCGCTCCGGCGAGTTCGCCGTTCAACCTGTACGCCCACTGGTGATAGGGGCAGACGAGCGCTTTGGCGTGACCGCACGGTGCACCGTCCGTAATGAGCTTGGAGCCGCGGTGCCGACACACGTTGAGGTGCGCGTGGAGCGCCCCCGATCTGTCCCGCACCACGATGACGGACTCGCCCGCAATCTCTAAAAGCAGGTAGTCGCCGGGCTCGGCGACTTCGCAGGTGTGCCCGGCGAAGAGCCAACTTTGGCGGAAGACACGCTCGAGGTCAGCTTGAAAGACCGCCTCGTTCAAGTAAAAAGCCTGCGGGAGCGCGTGATTTTCGGTGCGTGTGGCGATGAGGTCGGCTAAGTTGTTCACAGTGAATCCTTATTGGTGAGATTGCAGGGCAACCGAGTTACGGTTCTTGAACGCTAAACGGCTAGAAACAGACGTGGCGGCTTATGTAGTGATGAGGTGTGGAATTGCTGAGAGTCGAGAAGCTAGGCGTGAAAGCTCTTCTCGAAAGTTTTATCGGTCAAGGCAGGACGGTCTAAGCTAAAGGTTTCAACCGGATAGTTCGTGCCGCCTGCCAACGCCAACTCGCTTAAAATCTTGCCGATGAGCCCCGCGAACTTAAAGGCGTGCCCCGCGCCGATAGCCACTGAAAGTTGCGGCGCATCCCTCAAGGTGTCGATGACGAAGTGCTGATCGGGCGGCACGGTGTAGAGGCAGGTTTTCGTGTAGTGCTCCGGTCCTAAAAAGCCGGGTAGGACGCGGCTCAAAAAGGTTCGCTGCCGCGCTTGCCGCTCTGGATCGGGCGTAAAGGTGCGCGTCTGCGTGGTGACCTCGCGCCCGCCCATGTGCTGCCCTAGCTTCGTCGCAACCTCGCCGTACACGGGGAAGCCGTAGAAGTTGTGCTGTCCGTGCCACATGAAGACGGGGAACCGTCCGGGTGAAAATTCGCGCAAGTTCGGCGTGGCGTAGTAGGTCACTTGCTCTTGAGTGACGGTGAGGGGCAGTTCTAAGCCCGCCTCACGCACCACCTGGTTCGTCCACGCGCCGCTCGTCACCACCACGTGACCCGCGCGGAAGCGCTGCGTAGCGGTGGTGACCTCGACCTCGCCGCCCACCGGACGAAGCGACGTCACGGGCGTCTCGGTCAAGAGGTCCGCGCCGTTCGCCCGCGCGAGCGCGATGTGCACCGCGTTCGCCTTGCCCGCATCCACGATGCCCGAGTCCTCCTGGTAGACGGCTTCCTCGTGACCCCGTAAATGAAACTGCGGCCAGCGCGCTACGACGCCCGCCGCGTCCAGGTGTTCGAAGTCGACGCCCTGCTTCTCGAACGCCTCTACGTAGCCGCCGATGGTACGTGAGCCAACCTTCGCCGGATCGCGCCCCTCGGGGTCCTCGATGACGAGCCCGCCCGTCTTGAGGACGATGCGCACATCGCTGTCCCGCTCAGCCTCATGCCACGCTTCGTAAGCGTGCGGCGCGAGCGCGGCGTACGCCTCCTGATGCTGCGCCAAGCGGATGATGCGCGAGTGGTCTTGCGAGCCGCCACCCCTATGACCCAGCTTGAACTGCTCGATGCCTAAAACCGACTTGCCGCTCTTCGAGAGCCAGTAGAGCGCTGCTGATCCGATGCCGCCACAGCCCACTACGATCACGTCGTAATATTTCATATGTTTGACACGCCTCCTAGAGAATATAAAAAAATCACGTCTGATACCCTTTCCGGTTAAGTACGCTACAAAGTAGCGTACTTAATCCCGAGCGGAGCGAGTAGAAACAAGTACGGATTTCGCTGAGTACGGAATAAACTCCGAAGGAGTTTATGTAGTAGTCAACCGGAATCCGTATAAGACGCATATTCTCCCAAACCTTTGTACATTGTAAAAGCTGTCATTATGAAAGTCCAATAGTTTTTTGAGGTGTAGATTAAAACGATTTTCGAATCAATTGTTATACTTCTGTGGTGAATGACGCACTACCTCTATGCGGTGTTCTTTGCGTAGCGCTGGACCAGACTCTCGAGGGCCAGTCAACTACGCACGAAAGCAGGACACGTTGATGGAACTTAAACAGCTTCGCTACTTCATCGCCGTCGCCGAAGAGGGGCACTTCGGGCGAGCCGCCGAGAAGCTCCATCGCAGTCAACCGCCTGTGAGTACACAGATCGGGCGGCTCGAGCGCGAACTTGGCGTCACGCTCCTCTCGCGCACGACGCGGCGCGTCGAACTCACCCCAGCCGGTGAGGTCTTTTTAGCGAAGGCGAAGCGCGTCTTAGAGGCCGCCGAAGACGCCCGCATCGCGGTGGGCGCGGCGGCGCAAGGGCTCATCGGTCATCTCACCATCGGCTTCGTCAGCTCCGCCGCCTTGAGCCTCTTGCCGCTGGCGCTGCGCAAATTTCGCAACACCTACCCGGACGTGGACCTTAACTTGCGCGAGCTGACGAGCGCCGAGCAGCGCGCCGCGCTCCTAGCGGGCGACATCGACGTGGGGCTGGTGCGCCTGCCGATGAATACGGAAGACCTCGCCGTGACGAAAGTGTTAGCGGAGCCGCTGCTCGCCGCCTTGCCTACCGAACACGCCCTCGCTCAAAAAGAGTCCGTCACCTTAGCCGCCCTCGCCGACGTGCCCCTCATCTCCTTTCCTAAGCGCCTCGTGCCGGGGGCGCACGAGCACCTGATGGACCTTTTCGCGCAGGGCGGGCATACACCCAACATTGTGCAAGAGGCTGTTCATTTGCAGACCATCGTGAGTCTGGTGGCGAGCGGCATCGGGGTGTCGGTCTTGCCCGCCTCGGCGCGGCGCTCGCCCCTAGCGGGGGTAGTGTATAGGCGGCTCGAGCACGAGTTCCCCACCTGGCTCGGTCTGGTGAGCCGACGAGACTCGCCCTACCCCGTCGTCGCCAACTTCACGCGCGCCGCGCTGAGCGTAGCGGAGGAGGCGGCGCGGCTCGTGGAGGTAGAAAGCGGCGCGTAGAGAGGGGCTCGCGCGCTACCTTGCGATGACCTCATGATGTGGTCAACCTCATTATGGCAAGTATCATTTCGTTTGAAACGCTCTCACGATGTAGAACACCGTTGCTTAACGGCAAACTACGTCATTCGCTTTGCGAAAACTTCGTCCCTACAGGCTTTCAGAAAGCAGCACGCACATTTGAGAATGAAATCCCGCTCTCAGGCGAAGCCGTCCCGCTAGGCTTTGCCTGAGAGCGGGATGGCTGCGGCTGAGACTTGCGCTATTCCAATCAGTACTTAGGTTAATTGCTATATATGTTCAGCGCGGTCTGAGCGTCGGGTGGACGCTGCATTACCTGAGCGGCTTCGCCTAAAGCGAGCAAGAGGTCACTTGGCCTCTTGCTTCCCGGACTGTAACGTTCCGAAGCTCGAGAAAAGTCTAAACCACGGGTTCAGCAGTGGGAGGCGCAAATACTTTGCTGAACGTAAATGCTTTGGGCGTCGGACCGCGCTCAGCTATAAGCTCTAATTTCTCCTTCGCCTCGTCCAATGTAGGGATATGCCCCGCCGGAACCCACCACATCGCCAAGTGAGGCCTGCCCAACTTCGTAAACCACGTCTTGCGCTCTTTGAAGACTTGGACGTGCATAGTTTTGTAGGTAAAGGTCTTTAAGGTTTCGACGTTCTCCCACACCGACATGTTGATAATCAGCATCGGATCGTCAAACACGCGCAGGCTCAGCGCGTCGCCGTCACCGGTTTGTAGTCGCCACACGAAGCCGGGCGCGTCGTCGGCTAAGGCGTTGATTTCATCCAATCTCGAGACGAAGCCGTGCATGATGGGGTCATCCATCTCGGCTAGGGCTTGAGCAATGTTAATTTGGGCTAGGTGCATACCTTGACCTCTTTTCCGCTACAACTTGCTTTGGAGCGTACTTCTCAACCTCTTGGCTAAAGGAGTTTGCAAAGCGCGTTTTAACCTACTTGCATCAGGGTTTTTCGCAAAGTAGAGGTCGAAGGTCTCGAGCAACCCCACCCCGTCCTCAGCGGGCTTATGCGTGACCTCTTCTCCCGCTCGCACTGTGCCGGTTTGAATCACCCGCGTATAGAACCCCGGTCTCTCCGCTTGCCGAAACCTCTTGACGAACGAAAGGTCGTTCATTTTCGCAGCGAACACGCGGCAGGGAAAGCGCGGCGCAGTGACCTCTAAAACGACCTCTTGTAGCTCGAGCCTGTCCCCAATCCTGACCTCTTCAGGAAACGCCGAGAGCGTTACGTTCTCCCCGAACGCGCCGGGCGAGAGAGAGCGCCCCAACTGCTCAGACCACCAGGCGTAGTCCGCCGCGCTGTAGAGGTAGACGGCTTGGTCTACGCCGCCGTGGTTCTTTTTATCGGCTTGGTCGTCGCCCTGAAAGCCCTCGAGGGTGAGTGTGACGGGCTCTCCCGCTGGCGTTTTGAAAATGCCTGTCGAGACCATCTCGTTATCTACAGGGATGGGTTTGGGAAGTCCTACATTAACCGCGACGACGTTCATAACTTAGCAACTCCTCAATAATCTGAGAGAAACTGACGCAGGTGTCATCTTTTAACGTGCACGCTAAGCGTCGCTATTATTAGCTGAGTGCGTTTGTGACCGGATCACACCTGCTATCATGCCGCTTCTCTCACCGCGTCCTTGAACTCCGAGACGAGCTGTGAGACCGTGGACTTTGCGTCGCCGAAGAGCATCCTCGAGTTCTCCTTGTAAAAGAGCGGGTTCTCCACACCCGAAAAGCCGGGGCTCATCGAACGCTTTAAGATAAAGACGTTTTGCGCCAAGTCCACGTTGATAATCGGCATTCCGTAGAGGGGGCTGCCCGAGTCCTCCCGCGCGGCGGGGTTCACCACGTCGTTCGCGCCGATGACCATCGCCACATCTATGGTCTCCATCGTCGGGTTCACGTCTTCGGGTTCGACGAGCTTTTCATACGGGACGTTCGCCTCGGCTAGGAGGACGTTCATGTGACCGGGCATCCGCCCCGCGACGGGGTGGATGGCGTAGCGCACCTCTGCGCCGTTCGCCTCCAAGAGTTCTGCCAACTCGCGCACCGCGTGCTGCGCCTGCGCCACCGCCATGCCGTAGCCGGGGACGACGAGGATGCTGCTGGCGGCCTCGAGCATAAAATACGCATCGTCCGGCGAAATCGGTTTCGCTTCGCCCTCGACTTGTGAGCTTGCGCCGCCCTCGCCCGCGTTTTCGTAGCCCGCGAAGAGCACGTTGCTAAGCGAGCGGTTCATCGCTTTACACATGATGCTCGTGAGGATGAGCCCGCTCGCGCCGACGAGCGACCCAGCGACGATGAGCACATTGTTTGCGATAATAAAACCCGCCATGCTCGCGGCAATCCCGGAGTACGAGTTGAGGAGCGCCACGACAATGGGCATATCCGCCCCGCCGATGGGGATGACGATGAGCACACCCAGGGCGAGCGACGCGAGGATGGCTAAGACCAGCAAGAGGTAGCCTAGCCCCGTTGCGGGCGTCAAGCAGAAGAGGACGCCTAGCACCACAACCAGCCCGAAGAGCCCCGCGTTGTAGAGGTTTTGGTTCGCGTATTTGATGGGCTGACCTGGAATGCGCCCCGCGAGCTTGCCAAACGCAATCAGCGAGCCCGTAAAGGCGACTCCGCCGATGAGCACTGCTAAGAACGTGACCGCCGCTGTGAAGGGATCGAGCCCGCCCGAGGCTTCCACGAAGCGCCGGTGATACTCCGCCCAGCCGACCAGCAGACTCGCGATACCCCCCGAGCCGTTGAAAAGCGCGACCATCTCGGGCATCTCGGTCATCTGGACGGTGCGAGCGGCGTAGACGCCTACCGCCGTGCCGATCACGAGCCCGACGATAACCCAGGTGAACGAGAGCCCGCCGACGAGCAGCGTAGCGACCACCGCAACGAGCATCCCCACCGCCGAGACGAGGTTGCCGCGCCGCGCCGTCTCGGGTCTTCCCAGCATTTTAAGCCCGTAGATAAAGAGGATGGCGGCGACGATATAAGCGATGTCAATCGCGGAGTCCACTAGCGTTCACCCTTCTTGACGCCTTTTCTAAACATGCCGAGCATCCGATCCGTGACGAGGTAGCCGCCGACCACGTTGATGGTTGCGAAAATCACCGCGAGTGTCCCCAAAATCGTGCCGAACACGCCGCCCACGCCCGCCGCGATAATGGCTCCCACGATGGTGATGCCCGATATCGCGTTCGAGCCCGACATCAGTGGGGTATGGAGTTGCGAGGGGACTTTGGTGATGAGTTCGCGCCCTAAAAAGATGGACAAGACGAAGATAAAGAGGAGTAAGAGGGTGAGTTCTGCGCTCATGATGGGCCTTTCGTGGGTGTGTCTGAAGAGGTTGAAGAGGTGACGGGGGACTTTTCAGGCGTTTGCTCCGCCGAGTTCTGGATGGGCTCTTTGCCAACGGCTTGCCCCTCGTTTGCCTCCGGCTTCTCCGCTTTCCCCTCGAGCAGCGCGCGCACGCCCTCGTGCAAAATCTTGCCCCGGTGTGTGAGCAAGCAGCCGCTGACGATGGGGTCATCCAGGTTGAGTTCGACCTCTTTACTCTCCTTGTTCCATAAATGGTCGATGAGGTTGGCGAGGTTGCTTGCGTACATCTGCGACGCATCCCGCGCCACCGAGCCGGGCAGGTTGGAGAGCCCGATGATTTTCACGCCGTTCACTTCGACCTCTTCGTCCGGCTTCGATCCCTCGACGTTGCCGCCTGTGGACGCCGCTAAGTCCACGATGACGCTGCCGGGGCGCATCCCTTTCACCATATCGCCCGTAACGATGCGCGGGGCGGGGCGTCCGAAGAGTTGGGCAGTGGTGATGACGATGTCCGAGTTCGCGCAGACCTTTGCCATGCCCTGGCGCTGTTTCTTGAGCTGCTCGTCGGTGAGTTCTTTGGCGTATCCTTGGTCCGTCTGCCCCGTTTCTCCTAGGTCAATCTTCACGAACTTCGCCCCGAGCGACTGCACCTGCTCCTCCACTGACGGGCGCGTGTCGAACGCCTCGACCCGTGCGCCCAGACGCTTCGCCGTGGCAATCGCTTGGAGCCCCGCCACGCCCACGCCGATGACGAACACCCGCGCGGGCGCAATCGTCCCGGCGGGCGTGCTCATCATCGGGAGCGCCTTTTGGATGCGCTCGGCGGCGGTGATGACGGCGGCGTAGCCCGCCAGACTGGCCTGTGAGGATAAAGCGTCCATCTTCTGCGCGTAGGTGCTGCGCGGGATGAGTTCCATGCACAGCGCGCTAATTTCTTTTTCTTTGAGCGTTTTAACGAGTGCTGGGTTGCGAAAGGGGTCCATCAAGGAGGCGAGGATCGCGCCGCGCTTCAACTTTTCGACCTCTTTAGGTTTAGGCACGTTGAGTTGGAGGATGACGTCGGCGCTCTCTAGGTTGTAGCGGCTGTCCACCTTCGCGCCGACCTCTTCGTAAGCGCTGTCTCGGACGCCGATACTTTCGCCCAAACCCTTTTCCACCGCGACCTCTGCGCCTAACTTGACGAGCTTTTCGGCGCTCTTGGGCGTCAGCGGGATGCGGGTTTCGGTGTCGGGCTCTTTAAGGACGGCGACGCGCATTACGCTTCCTTTTGGGTGAAGTTGGGGAGGGCTCGAGTAACTTTTTTCATTGACATAGTATGAGTATACTCGGGATTGAACCGTGTACTTCTAGAATAGCCTTGAGCGATTAGCTCTTGGCTGAAAGGCTTTGGCTAATGGCTAAAAGCGAACTGCCGACAGCGGAAGCGTCGCCTGGGCCCTAGTGCTCAACCCGAACGCCTCTGCTCCTCCAACCGTAAGCAACCTCATGACATCGTCCCCGCACCTCGGCGTTATACTCCCCCTCATGGAGCATTTAGCAGTTTTAACTAGTGGCGGCGACGCGCCCGGCATGAACGCGGCGATTCGCGCGGTCGTGCGCACCGCGATTTACGAAAAAAAGCACGTCTCGGGGATTTACCGGGGCTATCAGGGTCTGATCGATAACAAGATCGAAGAACTCGGTCCGCGCAGCGTCGCGAACATTATCCAGCGCGGCGGCACGATGCTGCGTAGCGCTCGGTGTATGCCCTTCATGACACATGAGGGGCGCGAGCAAGCCGCCAAAAATCTGCGCTCGCATGGGATTGACGGGCTCATCGTCATCGGCGGCGACGGCTCCTTTCGCGGGGCGCACGCGCTGCATGAGGAGCACGGGGTCCCGGTAGTCGGCATTCCCGGCACAATTGACAATGACATCTACGGTACGGACGTGACGGTGGGCTTTAACACCGCTATGAACATCGCGCTAGACGCCATCGACAGGCTGCGCGACACGGCGGCGAGCCACGACCGACTCTTCTTAGTCGAGGTGATGGGGCGGCACGCTGGGCATATCGCCCTAAACGTGGGCTTAGCGGGCGGCGCGGAGGCGATTTTAGTACCCGAAGTCGAAGGGGACGTGGACAGAATCGTTACGGACATCGCGGCGGCTCAGGCGAGAGGAAAGTCCTCGTCTATCATTGTCGTCGCTGAGGGCGCGTATCCGGGCGGCGCGATGGACCTCAAAGGGCGCATCGAGGCGGCGTGTGGCTACGAGGTCCGCACGAGCATCCTGGGTCACGTGCAGCGCGGCGGCACGCCCGCAACCCGTGACCGCGTGCTGGCGTCTCGCTTGGGGTACGGCGCGGTCAAAGGACTTCTAGAGGGACAGAGCGACGTGATGGTGGGCACCGATCGGCGCGGCACGGTCTATGTTCCCCTCAAAGACACTTGGGAGAAGCAAAAGGAGATCGACTGGCAGCTCTATGAGATCGCAAGGGTGTTGGCAGTTTGAGGCAGCACCCTAAGCCAGACGCCCGTCAAGCGCCAGCACCTCGGCGTCGCGCTGCATCGCGGCGAGCACGAACGCGACGTGCTCCCACAGTTCGACGCCCAACTCCCGCGCGCCGCGCTCTACGTCCTCACGGTTGACGCCTCTAGCAAAAGCTCTATCCTTAAATTTCTTCTTGAGGCTCTTGAGTGTCTGGTTGCGGACGTCCTTGTCAGGGCGCACGAGCGCGGCGGCGGTGATGAGCCCCGTGACCTCGTCGCAGGCGTAGAGGGTTTTGGCGAGGCGCGTGTCGCGCGAAACGCCCGTGTAGTCTGCGTGACCCATGATAGCGCTCGTGACGACGTCGGGGTAGCCCTGCTCTTCAAGGTAACGCACGCCGACGTAAGGATGTCCCGCCTCATTCGGCTCAGGGTGTTTTTCGTAATCAAAATCGTGTAAAAGCGCGGCGACGCGCCACAGCTCCTCGTCCTCGCCGAACGCGCGGGCGTAGGCGCTCGTCGCGCTCTCGACAGCGAGCATGTGTTTGCGCAGCGATTCGGACTTCGTCCACTCGGTCATGAGGGCGTAAGCCTCTTCTCTGGATGGAGTCATGCGCTTAGCTTACCAACTTAGCGCTACCGCGCAGTGTCGGGGAGGGCTAGCCCCTAAACTGCCTCATGAGACCCGGACGTGTTTTTGAATGGATTTTGATACAGGTGCGTTGGCTGCTCCTCGCGCCCGTATTAGCGCTTATCGTCGGCGCAGGCTTTCTGTGCTACCGCACTGTTATGGACGTCGTCGCGGCGTTTTACAAGACCAAACCCGAAGACTCGATCTCCGAAATTCTTAAAGCGGTAGATTCGGGGTTGCTCGCTGCCATCGTGATTATCGTCGCGCTGGGGCTGTACGAACTCTTCATCGACCGCATCGAGCCCGCCGACGATAAAACGCTCGGCTCAACTTTGAAAGTAGGTGACTTGGAAGGGCTCAAGAACCGCTTGGGCAAGGCGATCATTCTCGTGTTTATCATCCGCTTTTTCGAGTACTTAACGCAGATTGAATTCAAAGAGTCGCTCGATTTGCTCATCTACGCTGGCGCAATCGCCCTCTTAGCGCTTACACTCTTCTTGATTCGCGACCTTAAACAAGACGACAACAAAGGAGATGACGATGCAGCGAGAGGTTCGGACAGTTGAAGATGTCGGCGCAGCAGGAGCGCAGCTTTTTGTAGAGACGGCGCAGCGGAGCATCGAAGCGCGCGGGAGCTTTTTCGTCGCGCTCTCAGGGGGGAGCACGCCGAAGGAGATGTACGCCCACCTCGTCGAGGGGTACCGCGACGCCCCCTTCTGGACGCAAACGCGGCTCTTCTGGGGCGACGAGCGCTTCGTGCCCCACGACCACGACGACAGCAACTTCGGCGCAGCGAAAGAACACCTCGTCCGGCACGTGCCGATACCGGACGGGCAGGTTCACCCGTGGCCCTACCTAGCGGACGAGCCGGAGCGCTCAGCGCATTCCTACGCCGCCATCATCGGTGAGGTCTTGGGCGACGCGCCGCACTTCGATCTGACCTTTTTGGGGTTGGGCGGCGACGCGCACACAGCGAGCCTCTTTCCGGGGACAGGGGCGGTGCACGAGAAAGGCTGGACCACCACCGTCAAGCCCGAAGGGAAGAGTACGCGGCTCAGTCTCACCGCGCCTCTACTCAGCGGCAGCCGCACGGTGGCGTTTTTGGTGCAGGGCGAGGGGAAGCGCGACGCGCTTAGAGCGACGCTGCACGGCGAGAGCGACGTCGCGCGCTACCCCGCGCAGGCAGTGAGCGCTCAGGAGCGGCTGCTCTGGCTGACGGATTTGGACGTGTCAGCCTGACGCTATAGAAACCTGGGTAGTAGCTCCATCTGGAACGACGCGGCTGTCCAACAAGGGGCTTCAACCCCTTGGTAGCACAAGGAGTACACGGCGACATTCGGCATAAAACCACTACCGGAAAACCCATAAGACGCTACGAAGAAGGGACTCGAGTCAGACTCGAGCCCCTCTCTGCACTTGTGCTTACTATTCCAATATAGCCGCTGCCGTAGATGGCGAAACGTTCTCCAACTCGTCTGTGCGCCCGTTCACGAGGTCATCCACCCACGAAACGAAGGGTACGCCGTTCAGTTCATATGTGTAGAACTCAGGCCTTTCGATGATGCAGTGCGTCGTGCCGTCGTTAGGGTCATCGTTGTCGTCGAGCAGCGAGGTGTAGAAGTAGAAGTTGTCCGTGGCTTCGTCTATGGTGCTGAGCGACGTGTCAAGCCCCGCCGTCCACTCCTGCGCCGCCCTCTGCAGTTCCTCCGCGCTCGGCTGAAAGGACGCGCCCTGCTGCAGCGCGTAGAAGTAAATCTGAATGCCGTCAAAAGCGGAGTTATACTGCGAGAGGGTGCTCTCAGGGTAGGTTTCTCCTACCGTCTCATAGATGTTCGTGAGGAAGGTTGCATCCAAACCGCCGCTCAGGTCAAGTTGGGGGATAAGCTCAGCGAGCACGCTCTCGGTATTCCAGCGGCTGACGCCGTCCTCGCCCTCAAAGAAGACCTCCGGGGTGACGCCCGCGCCGCAGTCGCCCATCTGGACGACGTCAGCGTTAGGATACTGCTCTCGAATCTGCGGCGTATAGGCGATAGAGCCGTACGCGCCCGCGCTGCAACCCGTTACAAAGATGGTCTCGGGCGCTCCGAATTCCTCGAATACCCAGTCTAAAACTGCCTGCGCGTTGGCTTGCCCCTTGTGCTGCACGGCAATCTCTGCGCCGTTGTTCGGATTCGTGTAGGTCTGCGTGCTGTCGCCGATGTGAATGTCCGCCGTGCAGTAGGGGATATAGGCGTGGTACCAGTCGCCGACGGGGTTGTCGGGGTTGGTTTTGTCGTAGAGACCTAGAGGTGCGGGTTCGCCGAACACGCGGCTGTTGTAGACGCCAAAACTGCCTGGTTCGTCGATGGGCAGCGAGCAGGTGCCGTCGTCCCAGCACGCGCCGCCCCCCTGAAAGTCGATTACGAGCTTGTTCTCGGTGCCCGGATGGACGAAGTAGCTGTAGTCGGAGCCGTCCGCGCACGCGGTCTCGGTGTTGCCCGGAAACTCGGTCCACACCTCTTCCATTAGGTCGGGCACGCGCGGGGTGTCCGTCATCTCCTCGCTACACGCGACTAAAAAGAGGGTGAAGACCCCGAGCAGGATCAAGCCATAACGCCTTAAATTTCGCGACATAATCTGTGTTGCCTCCTTGGATTTCGAGGATACCACGCGCTTTACCCTGTAAAAGTGTCAAGAACATTCAATGCAGCGGACGTCCACAATGGCGTGTTTGCGCGAAGTGTTGCGAAGCGACGCCGCGTGGACCGGCTTGCCTGTCGCGCGTGGCGCGCTCCCGCTAGCCGTGAGATGGACCGCTCCCGCCAGCGGTTGAGGACTCTCCTGCGAGAATAAATAGCTGCGGATTCCGGTGAGTAACGCAGGGATACAAATGCATTTGTAATGGATTCACCTGAAATTCGTACAACTCATGTCTTGCAAAAATACATAACGCCGTTCTAAACGCGGTTTCTCAAAGGAAGCTGTTAGCTTTTAGCGATTAGGTATTAGCTAAGATCAAAGGCTAACGGCTAAAAGCTAATTGCCCTACAAGTGTGGATTTATGCGGATGGTGAATAAGTGCAAGACATGAGTATAACGAGCAGAGTGCAGAAGAGTTCGCCCTTATTCTTCGTTCCGCCTTCTCCCTACCTACATTCACGCAGGCGTCATCTCCAGCCAGCATAGGCGAGCAGTCCCGCTGCTAAAAAAAAGGTCAGCGCGGAGCCCCAGAAGAGCGCGCTTACGCCGAGCGCGTCCATCCCCAAACCGATGAGCCCCGGTCCCAACACCGCGCCCGCCATCGAGAAGAGGTAGTACATGCCCGTAAAGAAGCCGATGCGCGTAGACCCACCTAAGTCGGCGACGCGCGCGTAGGCGCTCACGTTGACGAGCGCCCAGCCGAGCCCGGAGGCAAAGAGGAAGATGGGCAGGAGGGTAGGGAAGAGCGAGGTCAGTACGGGCGCAAGCGCGAAGAGGGAGGCGAGCAAAAGAAGCCCCGTGACCATGAGCCGCGCCTTGCCGAAGCGGTTGCCTAAGAACCCAGCAGGCAGCGCGAAGAACACGAACGCGGCGCTAAAGACGCCGAGCAGGACGCCCGCGCGCCCGCCCGTGAGCCCGAGCCCTTCGGTGGCGTAGGTGCTGAACTGCGCCTCGAGCCCGCTAAACCCGACGAAGTAGAGCGCAATCGCGAGCAAGGTGAACCCCGCCGCGCGCTGCTCCGCGCCCAGCAACCCCTTCGCGCCACGTAGAAGAGCGACGAGCGCATGATCTCCCTCCTCAGACGGCGCGGCGTAAGGCGGGTGGCGTTGGACGCTCAGCCAGAGCGTGGCAAAGGCGACGAGCAGCACGCCGCCCGCGCACCAGAAGGGGAGACCCTGCCGTACGTCGTAGAGCGGCGCGAGCGCGAAGAACGCGAGGACGCCGCCCAAGCCGCCCATGAGGTTGATCACGCCGTTCGCCGAGGCGCGCTTTCCCGGCGGCGTGTGGTCAGGCATGAGCGCGATGACGGGCGCACGCAGGAACGTCATGGCGAGGAGAAAGAGCACGTCCGCGCCTATGAGCAGCCAGAGCGTGCGCTGCGCGAAGGGCAAGAGCGCGACGAAAAGTGCCGCTAAGGGCATCCCCACTACGATGAAAGGCAACCGCTGACCCAGAGGGCTACGCACCCTGTCAGACCACGCGCCAACAACTGGAATGAGCAGGAGCGCGAACGCATTGTCCAAACCCATCACCGCGCCGCGTAAAGCGCGACTTTCGATATGCGCGCCTAAAAGGAGCGGCATGTAGGCGTTGTAGAGCGCCCACACCGCCGTGAGCCCGAAGAAGCCGCCGCCGATCGCGGCGATAGTGAGGTATGAGAAGGGTTGAGAGGGGGACGGCTGCGAGGTCACGCTGCTCAGTCTAAGCGAGTTTGCCGTATGGGTCTTCACGGTGCGTGTTGTCAGTGGCTCTATCGGCGTGAACAAGGGGTTTTAACCCCCTGTTTTCAACCCCTCGTTCAGCACACCGAAATCACAATTAAACCTGATTGGGTAAAGTGATTAGAGAATAGGTTGAGCCAATACGCATACGCTCGAGGGTTGAAACAGGGGAAAGTATAGCTTTTAGCAGTTCCACTTATCGTTGCTTGAACGTAGTTATGCGAAGCAACGCTTCTTCGCAGATTTCACAGCTTTGCTGTAACGGAACTTCATCACAATCAAGTGCGTGCTACATTTCTGAAAGCTGCTCCGCGTGAGCGAGCAGACGAAGTTTTCCGATTACGAAGTTTCCCTTAGGGAAGGAAACGATGTTCTCTTTAGTGATGGTGTTGCTCCGCTTACGAAATTTCCCTTTCGCATACAGGTGATCGCTGAACAGGTGAAGGCTAAGAGCCTAGTGAGTGAGCTTTGCTCTAACCTGAGGTGAAGGCTAAGAGCCTAGTGAGCTTTGCTCTAACCTGAGGTGAAGGCTAAGAGCCTAGTGAGCTTTGCTCTAACCTGAGGTGAAGGCTAAGAGCCTAGTGAGCTTTGCTCTAACCTATGCGAACGGTTTTCAACCGTAACCTGTGCGAAAACGGCGTGACCGGGAATGGCTTCGATCAAGCTGACCAGATGATTGCGCGAAGCTTTACGAAGTAACCTGCTATTTCATAGCGGCTCAGCCACTTCAAATACTTTGACGCTGCGTTAAAGTAGAGGTCATGGAACGATACGAGGTCAAAGCACAAACGCCTTTGGCAGAAGACTACATCCGCATTCGACTCGCCGCAGGGCTCAGCGAAAAGACGAGGGAGGCGGCGGAAATCGGGCTCAAAAACTCGCTCTTCGCCGTCACCGTCTTTCACAACTCGGAACCCATCGGCACCGGGCGCGTCATCGGTGACGGCGGGTGCTTTTTTGAAGTCGTGGACATCGCTCTTTTGCCCGAGCACCAAGGACGAGGGTTAGGGCGGCGCGTTATGGAGGCGCTGCTGGACTACCTTCATGAGCACGCGCCCAAAAGCGCCTATGTGAGCCTCATGGCGGATCACGGCACGCCCGCGTTCTACGAGCGGTTCGGCTTCAGGCGAGCGGAGCTGCCTCAGTCGGCGGGCATGTACTTGCGGATCACTTAGCGCGGTGAGCTACTTCGAATTCCACCTCTTTTTCATCCTGCCGCCCGTTCTGACTTTAGGGCTGCTCTCTTGGTTGGGGACCCGGCGCGGACACAGTTTGGGCGGCAGCTTAGGGCGGGGCACGCCCTTCGCGTTCTGGGCGCTCATGCTGCACGTCCTTATCGCCTTTACCTACACGACGCCCTGGGACAACTACCTCGTCGCGCAAGAGGTCTGGGGCTACGGGGCGGAGCGCGTGTGGGCAACCGTCGGCTATGTGCCCGTCGAGGAGTACCTCTTTTTCGTCTTGCAGACCCTCATGACCGGGATGTTCCTCTTTCTACTCGCGCGGCACGTTGACGGTGGGAGGCTCGAGCTTTCCCCCGACGCCAGGCTCCGCGTCCGCGTTTTCGGTGCGCTTTTCTGGCTGCTCGTCGGGGCGACGGGCGTGCTGGCGCTGACCATGCCTAAAGGGACCTACTTCGGGCTCATCGTGGTGTGGGCGGCTCCGGTGATTGCGCTGCAGTGGGGTTTCGGCGGTGATCTGTTGGTGCGGCGCTGGCGACTCTTGCTCCCCGCGCTCAGCATCCCGACGCTCTACCTCTGGGTGGCGGACCGCTTGGCAATCGGTGACGGGATTTGGTGGATCAGTGGGGCGCTCTCGAGCGGTATCAACCCGCTAGGTCTGCCCGTCGAAGAGGCGTTTTTCTTTCTGGTCACGAACTTGCTCGTCACTTTCGGGCTCACGCTCGCTTTAGAGCCCGCGTCCTTAGCGCGGCTCGACGCCCTGCGCGGCGTAAGATGGTGGCGCGGGGCGCTCGCGCTCTGGGCGCTCAGCATGATCCCAACGCCTCTGGTGCCCGAAGCGTTCGCGCCGCTCGCGTACGTCAGCACGGCGCTTTTGGCGCTAGGAATTTTCGGCTACGCCTTGGAGCGCTACGGTTTGAGGGCCTGGCTCCTCTTTGTGGTGGCGTTCTCGTTCGGCGTGCTCGTCGAGTGGCTCGGGCACACGACTGGGTTCCCTTTCGGCTCCTACGCCTACACCGCGCCCGGTCCGAGTCTTTTAGGCGTGCCGCTGCTCGTGCCGCTCGGCTGGTTCGCCTTTACACTCATCGCGCTGGCGGTGAGCGGGGCGCGCAAACTTTGGATAGCGCCTTTGGCGCTCGTCGCCTGGGACTTGGGGCTAGACCCCTTGATGGTGGACAAGGGCTTCTGGGTTTTTGAAGCGCAGGGCGCGTATTACGGTATCCCCCTCACGAATTTTCTCGGCTGGTACGCCGCGGGCGTGGTGCTCGTGTGGCTTCTCCTCAAGCTCGAGCCCCGCCTAAAAGGTGAGGCGAGCGGGGACTTGCGCCTCATCTTCGCCCTGCAAGCCTTTTTGATGGCGACGGGGCTGCTCTTCTTTGGGCTCGTGCTAGCCGCCCTGGTCACGCTCGCGGCGATGGGTGCGTTCGTCTTTTCGTGGCGAGGGCGTCCGGTTTTTGCGAAAGCGCAATAGGTGAAATGAGCTATGCTAGGTTGTGTTGACATTTGCCCTTCAAGAAAATCGCTCATCGTCCCCATAGACAAGGTAAACCCACGTACTTCGTGGTCTTCTTGCTTCCTACTTCTTGCGTGCAGCAAGGCAAACCCTATAGAGGACAGGTTGAAAAGTCAACAGAGCATAGATGACCCGTATTCAGCACTTTAGAGACCTCTTCACCGAGGAAATTGAGCGCCTCATCGTCCGCGCTATGCCCCTCATTATTCGGCGCTCGCTGAAAAGCGGACTGCATAGCGTCTACGCGCGAGGGGATTGGGACGCGCTTCCCCGGCGCGGCTACATCGTTGCGGCGAACCATCACTCCTGGTGGGACGGATACTTGGCGTGGCTCGTGCAGAGGCGCGTGGCGCAACCCTTGGGCGGGATGATGGGCGAGGCGCAGCTCTCGCGCTTCCGCTTTTTTCGTCGCATGGGCGTGATTTCTCCCAAAGAGGTGCGAGAAGCGCTCAGGCGTTTGGAGCGGGGCGAGGTGATGTTCATCTTCTGCGAAGGCGCACTTCGTCCAGCAGGTGAGGTGAGAGAGGTCGAGGACGGCGTAGCGTTTCTAGCCGAGCGAGCCGGAGTGCCTATCTATCCGCTCGCGCTGCGAACTGCGGTGCGCGGCGCGCAGCACCCCGAAGCGTTTATGATGTTAGGGGAAGGAGTGGAGCCACGTGCAGACCGCGCCGCCTTGAAGCGAGAGGTCAGGGACTGTCTCAACGCGCTCTTGGAAGAGGTTGATCAGATGCTACAGAGCGCCGACCCCGAAGTGTCGCCGCCCGATTTTGAGCCGAGCGTGGCTTACGGGTCCGCAGAGTTTTCACGAGCGCATGGGCTGGGTGGCGCGGCTCTGGAGAAAGTAAAGAGATCGCAGTCGCTAGAATTGTCATAGCAGTTCCAAAATATACTGAGACGGATGAGTGCAGGTATCATCCCTTAAAGTGCGTGCTAGTTAGGCACTTTTCGCAAAGCGAAACATCGTCTTACAAAGTGAGAGTGTGCCTGACGGCGTACTTCGTGCACTCTGACCAGATGATACCTGCTATCAGTAGTTCCGCTACGTACTGGCTACTCGGTTTCAGCGACATTCTACTGATTCTAACCGCTCCAGTGTGCCGCACACTTCTCGAGGACAAAACCTGAAGGACCAGATGGTATCATCGCTCTTAATACGATGTTATCTATACGTGTCCCAGTCCTCACCAACGTGCATAGAGGCGGCGTCCGAGCGAACCTCTTCACACCATGAGCGTGTGGCTCTGGTGGCTAGCGACAGGTTTTGTCGGCGTACAACTTTTGACGCTGCTGTCCAACCTCGCCACGTTTCCGGTTTTAGAAGCCGCGCAAGAGGACGACGAAGAGGACGGCCAAAAGGACAGCCAAGAGGTCTACGCCGAGCCCTCATCGGTCCCCAAGGTTTCTATCCTCATCCCCGCTCGCAATGAAGAGGACAACTTGCCCGTCACGCTGCCCCGCATCCTGGCGCAGCCCAATCTCTACGAAGTGCTCGTTTTAGATGACGACTCGCAAGACCGCACCGCCGAGGTGCTGGCGCTTTTCGCGGCGCAACACCCAAAGCTGAGGGTGCTGCAAGGCGAAGCGCTACCGGGGGGCTGGAGCGGTAAGAATTGGGCCTGCCAGCAGCTCGCCGAAGCCGCCTCGGGAACGCTGCTCATCTTTACAGACGCCGACGTGGTGTGGGAGGCGGGGGCGCTAGGAGGGCTACTCGAGTTTCAGAGAACCCAAAAAGCCGCCTTTGTCAGCGTGTGGCCGCGCCAAATCACCCGCACTCTGAAGGAGCGCCTCTACGTCCCTATCGTCGACCTCATCTTGTTAGGCTGGCTGCCCTACGCAGGCGTCAAACATCTCCCCTTCGGCGCGTTCTCAGCGGGCAACGGTCAGCTCATGCTCTGGACGCGGCGGGCGTACCGGCGCGTCGGTGAACATAGAGCGTTCAAAGGAGAGGTCTTGGAGGACGTGCGCATGGGGCAAGCCGCAAAAAAACAGGGGTTACGGGTGGCGCTGGCGTTAGGCGGCGACACGCTGAGCACGCGCATGTACAAGAGCGAAGAGGAGATTTTGGAAGGGTTCAGCAAAAATATCTTGTCCGCACACGGCAACAGCCGTCCCTTTTTGGCGCTCTCGCTCGTGCTCAACACGCTCGCGTACACGCTTTCGTGGCCTTTCGCGCTCATCCATCCGCTCTGGCTCGTTCCTGCCGCACTAGGCGTCTTCCAGCGCGGCTTAACCGCTTACAAAACGCACCGGACCCCCTTAGAAGCGTTTTTGCAACCGTTCGCGGCGTATTCTCTTTGGCGCGTCGGGGTGCGGGCTCTTTTACGCAACGGGCGCTATGCGTGGCGAGGGCGTGAATATGAAGGGTGAGAGGTCAATGAAGTCAGCGCTCGTGCTCGGCGGCGGCTTCGCCGGGTTGTCGGCGGCGGTTCACTTGGCGCTCGCAGGAGAAGAGGTCACGCTTTTAGAGCAAGCCCCTTCACTCGGGGGCAAAGCGGGCGAGTATCGTGAAAACGGCTACCGCTTCGATATCGGACCGAGCGTGTGGACGCTCCCGCACATCGTTACAGAGTTCTTCGAAAGAGCGGGAGAGACGCCGCCCGTGTTCACACCCTTAGAGCCGCTTTGCCGCTACCGCTTCGACAGCGGGCGCGTGTGGGACGTGTACCGCGACGTGGAGAAAACAGCGGCGCAGCTCAGCGGCGAAGAAGCGCAGGTTTACCGCAACCTAGTCGCGGAGGCGCGTGCACTTTACGAGGCGGCTGCGCCGACGTTCCTTTACAACCAAGCGCCAGGGCTCACCGCTCTGGCACGCTACGGGCTCCAGCACGGGCTCCGGGCGCATCCTTTGAAGAGGTTGCCGGGTTTGCTCGAGTCCCTGGGCGCACAGGGCGATCTCAAAACCTTCTTTTTGCGTTTCGCCACCTATTTCGGCGCAGACCCGCACCGCGCCCCGGCGGTGCTGCACAACATCGCTTGGACCGAGTTGGGGCTGGGCGCGTACTACCCCGAAGGGGGCATAAGGGGTGTGGTGAATCAGCTTTGCGCGTTGGCTAAAAAGCTCGGCGTCAAAGTCTTGACGGAAACGAAGGTGGAGCGGTTGGAGACCCACGCCAACCACCTCAAACACGTCCACACCTCGAGCGGCCCTTTCACAGCCGACACCGTCATCTCCTCACTCGACATCATCCGCACGCATCAGCTTTTGGGAAGGAAAACACGGGTGGAGAGGCTCGAGCCCTCTTTGTCCGGTTTCGTCCTCTTGCTCGGGCTAAAAGGTGAAACGCCGGGGCTCACCCACCACAACATCCTCTTCCCAAAGGACTACCGCGCTGAATTCGAGGCGGTGCGGCGCGGCGCGTTGCCCCGCGACCCGACGCTCTACGTGTCGATCAGCAGCAAATCGCAACCGAATGATGCGCCGCGTGGGGGTGAAAACTGGTTCGTGTTGGTGAACGCGCCCGCTGTTTCGGAAGAGGTCCGTGACGACGAAGCGGACTATGTAGAACACCTTATCGACCTCTTGGAGCGGCGCGGCTTGGAGGTGAGAGGCAGGCTCGAGGTTCAGAAAATCTTCCCGCCGCGCTACCTCACCACGCTCGCCCACCGGGGCAGCATCTACGGCGCGGCTCCGCATTCACTTTTGCAAACCTTACGCCCGAAACAGACGGTGCGCGGTGTAAGCAACCTCTTCTTGGCAGGCGGCAGCGTGCATCCGGGGGGCGGGATTCCTCTGGCGCTCCTGTCGGGAAAGCACGCGGCGGCATTAGCGCTCAAGTAACCTCTTCGACCTCTTGCAATGCTGTGAACAAGGGGTTGCAACCCCTTGTTGTAACCCCTTGTTTGTTGTGAAACTACGGACAAGTCGCTACCTGAGCGTAGTATCCCTCTCTGACCTCTTCTAAACTCGTCGTGCGATTTGCGTAGCCGAGCCAGCGGTACGAGCCTCTCGCGGCGTAGCTCTCCCAGGGCTCGAGCCCGATCTGCACCGCCCGGTCTGCGGCGTAGTGCGCGGCGTTCGTATCCGTCCAGCAGGTCACGTTTCCGTCATCGCCACCGCCATCGTCCCCGCCACCATCACCACCATCATTTCCGTCCGCCTCTGCGACGATGCCCCAGAAGCGCCCGATGTAGTAGCTCGAGCAGATGTCCACGTCCAAGATATACGCCCCCGCCTGACCGCATTCCACCTCCGCCGAGCCGGGGTCAACGGGCGTGCCGTGCCCCATGCCCGTCAAGCTGTAGGTCTCGACGACTGCTACACCGTTTTTCTCGTAAACCTTGTGTGGGTAGCCGTTCACTGTATCCGACACGTCGGCTTGCTGGTCAGTTCCGTGCACGTTCGTCCACTGCTCCATAGCCTCCCGCAAGTTCGCGTCTCTCACGGTATAGTCCGCGTCGCCGTGCCAGATGGAGACCTTTGGCTGAGGACCCGAATAGTTCGATGCACCTCTCACTAAGTCACCCCAAGCTTTCGGCGTCTTGTTCACCCCAGGGTTCATGCAGCTAAAGGCGTTCACCAGCCCCACGCCGCACCTGTACGGTCCGCCCGCGATGACGCCGCCGCCCGCGAACACGTCAGGGTACGTCGCCAGCATGACCGTCGTCATAAAACCGCCCGCCGAGAGACCCGTGACGAAAACGCGCTCCGAGTCGAGACCGTAGTCTGAGACCATCTTGTCCACCATCTGTTTGATGGAGAGCGGCTCGCCTGCACCTCTTCTAATATCGCCGGATTCAAACCAGTTGAAGCAAGCGTTCTGGTTGTTGGCGCTCTTCTGCTCGGGGAAAAGGAGCGCGAAGCCGTCCCTATCCGCGTATTTCGCCCAGCCCGCGCTGTTCGCGTAGACGCTCGCGGACTGCGTGCAGCCGTGCAGCGCGACGACAAGAGGTGCATTAGCGGGTAGGTCATTTGGCACGTAGCGGAACATGCGCAAATTGCCGGGGTTGGAGCCGAAAGAGGTGACTTGCTCGAGCGCCCTTTGCGTTTGGAGTTCGGTAGAGAGGTCTGAATCCGAGGTACAAGCGCTCAGGCTGAGTAAACCCAGCAGCGCGGTTAATATACGAAACGAAACGCGGTTTATCACCATCATCACCCCTTTTTGTCCTTCCGCGTAGAGAATGGAGCACGCAGATACGTGTTTCTCTCTAAACAGACCAAATTTTTGCCCAGGCTCCGCGAGACTAGCACATCACAATCCCCGCCTGTCAAATTGGTGTTTATAAAAAGAACACAGCTTGACACGTCCACGTTTGCTATGTATTCTGAGACCTGAATCAGTTGTCAGTTTGTAGCAGGTCTCAGCCGTAGGCTAGCGGAATTTCATCTGGTCACAATGGACGAAGTCATGCGAAGCAACGCGCTCAGTCATTATACGTACTGCCCGGGCGGACACATTATGAGATGAAATTCCGCTACCGCTATGCGGTGAGATCTGCGCACTTCAAACTCAGTTATTTATTGGGCTCGAGCAGCTTCACGTCTGCTCAGTGGCTATCTGAAGAGAGGTTAAAAACCACACGTGTCCGACTTGCCCCAACCCACCACCCCTCGCGGCGAAGCCACGCGGCAAAAACTCTTAGACGCTGCCGAGGAAGAGTTCGGCACGAAGGGGTTTTCCAAAGCGTCGGTCTCGAGCATCACCAGCCGCGCCGAGGTGGGGCAGGGGACGTTCTACCTCTATTTTCCCTCTAAAGAGAGCATTCTGCGCGAACTCGTGCAGCGCATGGGGCGCGAACTGCGCCGAGCACTCGCTGAGGCGACGGCGGGGTTAGAGAACAGGCTCGAGCTAGAACACGCCGGTCTCGTCGCTTTCGCCCGCTTTAGCTTGGAAAACGGCAACCTCTACCGCGTGGTGATGGAGTCGCAGTTCGTGGATGAAGCCATCTACCGCGAGTACTACGAGACGCTTTTGGCAGCGTACAAAACGGGCTTGGAGAAGGCGCAAACCGACGGGCAGATTCGCCCCGGCGACGCCGAAGCACAAGCCTGGGCGCTCATGGGCGTGTCGCACTTTTTGGGATTGCGCTACGCCATCTGGCAGGGCTGCGAGCCGCCCGAGAGCGCCATCGAGACGACCTTCGACTTTATCAGGCGCGGGCTCGAGGTCAAAGCGTGAACCGCTTCGATATTGCCGCTAGACGCGCCGCGCTGACGCCGGAACGCAAGGCGCTCTATTTTGAGGGACGTTGGTATTCTTACGCCGAGCTTGACGAGCGAGCACGTAAGCTCGCCGGGCAGCTTCAGCAAAGAGGTGTCCAAAAGGGCGACAGGGTTAGCATCTTAGCGCACAACCACCTCGCGCATATAGACCTGATTTTAGCAACCGCGAAGCTGGGCTTTATCTACGCGCCGTTCAACATCCGGTTGAGCGCGGAAGAGCAGCGAGAGGTGGCGGCGTATCTGCGTCCTAAGCTCCTCTTTTACGACGTGGCGCATGAGGAGAAGGCTAAGGCGACGGGGTTAGGGCTTGTTTCGCTCGAGGCTTACGACCAGTGGCTCCAAGCCGACGCTCTCCCTTTTCCCAATGCTGAGCTAAGCGGCGAAGATATTCAGATGATTCTCCTGACTAGCGGCAGCGCGGGGCGTCCCAGGGGTGTGATGCAGCCCTACCGCCAGGGCTTCACTAACGCGGTCAATACAGTTTTCTCGTGGGGGCTGCGCGACGATGACTGCGCGGTTCAAGCGACGCCTTGCTTCCACGCGGGCGTGAACGCGCTCACGGTGCCGCTTTTACATGTGGGGGCTCGAGTGGTCTTACAACGCAATTTCGACGCCGGAGACTATCTCGACCTCTTACAAGAGACGAACGCAACCCTGATGTTTATGGTTCCGACGATGTACCGCATGGTCAAAGACCATCCAGACTTCGCGGACGCAGACCTGAGCGGCGTGCGCTGGGCGATTTCGGGGGGCGCACCCTGCCCCGCACCCGTCCGCGAAGCGTTTGCGCAAAGAGGTGTTCCGTTCAAACAGGGGTACGGACTCACCGAGGCGGGCGTCAACTGCTTCTCTATCCAAACGGACGAGGCGGCGGCGCGTCCCGATTCAGTCGGCAAGCCTATTCTTTATAGCGACGCGGTGATTCGCAACGAGACGGGTGAAGCTGTCCCGTCCAATGAGGTTGGCGAGCTTACACTGAGCGGTCCGCACCTCTTTAGCGGCTACTTTGAATGCCCTAAAGACACGGTGGAGGCGCTCAAAGAGGGCTGGCTCTGGACGGGCGACCTCGCGGTGAAAAATGACGAGGGCTTTTTCACCATTGTCGGGCGGCGTAAAGAGATGTTCATTTCAGGGGGCGAAAACGTCTTCCCAGTCGAGGTGGAAACCGCGCTCTACACCCACACTGCGGTTGCCGAATGCGCCGTGCTGGGCGTGCCCGACGCGCAGTGGGGTGAGGTGGGGCTCGCGGTAATCGTTCTAAAAGACAGGGTGCTTAGCGAAGAGGTGAGTGGAGACGCGCTCAGAGCGTATCTCGAGGCAAAACTCGCTAAGTACAAAGTGCCCAAACACATCCGTTTCGTCGAGGCGTTGCCAAAAAGTGGCGCGGGGAAGATTTTGAAAACGGAGTTGACTTCTTTAGCGGCTTCAAATTTGGAGTCTTTGGATTGGGAGTCCTCGAGGTGAGCGAGAACGAACTTACGTACGCGCTGTTCGTGAGAATTGCGCTCGGTCTAGGGCTCGTCTACGGGCTCTTCTTTGTAAGGCCACGCATCAACCGCCAGCGAGTGAGCGGCGGAAAAGCGCTTCTCGTACGCCTCATCGTCGCCCTCTACCTGCTCATCATCATTGGCTACTACGGCTTTTTTCTACGTTGGTTTCAAAATGAACTTTTTGGAAGCGAAAGGACTTTATGCCTACAGCTCGCGTAAATGAGGTTGACCTCCACTACAAGCGTGGTGGTGAAGAGGGCGGCGAAACCCTCGTCTTCATCAACGGTCTCACGATGGACACCACCGCGTGGCGTGACGCGGCACACCTCTTAGAGGACGCCTACCATACGGTGCGCTACGACTGCCGAGGGCAAGGTGAATCGGACAAACCGGAGGGACCTTACACGCCGCAGCAACATAAAGAGGACTTGTTGGGGCTCTTAGAAGCGTTGGAACTTGAAGAGGTCCACCTCGTCGGGCTGAGCAACGGCGGCATCGTCGCCTCGCTCGCGGCGGCGGCGTTGGGCACGGCGCGGGTCAAAACCCTCACCGTCGTCGATTCGTTTGGCCGGATGGACGCTGTCATGCGGAGCATCTTGCGCGGCTGGAGAGCGGCAACCGAGGCGGGCGGCTCCGGCTTGCGCTTCGACGTGGCGACGCCCTGGGTCTGGGGACACACCTTTATGAATCAGCACGCGGATGAAATCACCTCGTACCGAGACAAGGCGGCGCAAGCGGACGCGGCGGTGATCGGCTATCTGATCGACGGTTTGGCGAGTTTCGAGAGTTCGCTGGAAGAGGTCAGTTGTTATGAAGGACCTCTCTTAGCCATCGTCGGCGAAGAGGACATCTTAACGCCGAAGCGCTACAGCGAGGAGACCGTAGCGGCGGCGCAGCGGGGCAAGCTCACCGTACTAAAAAAAGCGGGACACGCCGCGCCGATTGAACGTCCGGAAGAGATGGCGGACCTCTTACGCAATTTTATCGCTCAGCCTGACGCGGTATTGGAATCGTGATCGCCGACGTTCGTACGCAGCGCGTCAACCTTAGCGGTGTAGAGGTTGTCTATCAGGAAGCGGGCACCGGACGCCCTCTGGTCTGCGTTCACGGCAACTTCGCGAGCAAGCGCTGGTTCACCGAGCAACTTAAAGCGCCGCCCGAGGGCCTGCGCGTCCTGGCGCTCGACTTGCCGAACTTCGGCGACTCGGACCCTCTGGAGGGAGGCATCAGTATCGGGGCGTACGCTGATGTGCTGGGCGAATTTGTAAAAGCGCTGGACCTCTCCACTTTCGCCCTCATGGGTCACTCGCTAGGCGGCGGCGTCGCGCAGGTCTACGCCGCTCGCCAGCCCGACACGCTAAGCGCTCTGGTCCTCATCGCCGCCGCCGGGCCGAGCGGGCTGGTCACACCTGAAGAGCGCTACATGGGTTTAGAGATGCTCAAGGACAACCCCGGACTCATGGCGAGCGCCCTGGAGCCGACGATGCCCACAGGCAAGCCCTCCTACTTCGGCGACATCGTCGAAGACGCCCTCAAAATGAGCCCCGACGCCTTTAGCGGCAACGCGCGGGCGTTAGGGCACTACAACGTGACGAGCGCCCTTAAAGCGGTCACGTGTCCTGTGCTCGTCATTCGCGGCGAACAGGACTACCTCGTGTCGGAGGAGATGGCGCGGGCGACGGCGGCGGCGTTCGTGGGCGTGTCTGAAGGGGTGAGGCTCGAGCTGTGGGAGCACATCGGGCATTCGCCCCAGATCGAGGACCCCGAGCGGTTCAACCATCTCTTGGCGGAGTTTTTGAAAGGAGCGACATGAAAGGTTAAAGAGGAAAGGAGAAAGATGAAAGGTTAAAGAGAAAAGGACTGAGTTGAAAGAGAAAGCTAACCGCTAAGTCACTTTTCAAGCTTAGTGAGCTTGAATCACGTAGATTTCAGCTCGCAGAGCTAACGGAACTTTATCTCTGAACGTGCGCGCTCGAGGATGTTCCAACAACTGAGAGCGTCAGTGACCAGATAAAATCCCGCTAGCCTCACGGCTGAGACCTGCTATCTAAGGAGTCGTTATGAAGAAAAAGTTGTGTATCCTCCTCGCCATACTCGCGCTGACGCTCGCGTACGCGCAAAGCGTCCAAATCGGCATTTTAAGCCCGCTCACGGGCGCGGCTGCGGGTACAGGGCAAGCGCAACGCGCGGGCTTCGAACTCGCGCTAGAAGAGATCAACGCCGCCGGGGGCGTGCTCGGCGAGCCGCTAGAGATCATCATCGAAGACACCCAGGCGGACCCCGCCGTGGCGCAAGCGGCGTTTGAGAAGTTGATGGTGGAAGACGGGGTGGCGTTTGTGGGCGGGGGGTACTCGAGCGGCGCAACTCTCGCCTTAGTCGAATCCATGCGCACCTTTCAGCCGCTCGTGTCCTGGATCGGCGGCGCAGTCTCGGGCGTCGGGATTGAGGGCTTCGACGGCATCGAGGAGCTTTTAGGCGAAGAGCCTTGGTTCTTCCACGTCCACCCCTGGGACTATCACAACGTTGAGGCGGCGACGGGCTTCATCGGTGAGACAAACGTTGAGAACGTCGCCCTATTGCACGAAGACTCCGCCTTTGGCGGTCCCGGCGCGGCGGGCGCAGAGGCGCTCATTGAAGAGCAGGGCATCGACGTGCCGCTCCGCGAAGCGTTCAAATCCACCCTCTTTGGCGGCACGGGAGACTTTCGCGCAGCGATTTCGAAAGCGGTAGCGGCGAATCCCGACATGATCTACTGGATCGGTTACGACTCGGACGTGGTGCCCATTATCTCGCAGCTTCGTGAGCTGAACGCGAGCCCGAGCCATATCTTCGGGGCTCCTCCAGGATGGCCCGCGCAGTTCGCCGGTGCACCCGAAGCGGCGTGCGTCACAGGTTTAATTGGCTTCTTGCCGAATTTGCCCACACCCGAAGCGCAAGCGTTCACCGAGGCGTATAGGGAAATGCACGGCGGCGAGCCGGACAACTATATGGCGGCTTTGGCTTACGCGCAGCTCTGGTCTTTCGCCGACGCCATTAACGAGGCGGGCACGACGGACCAAGCCGCCGTCACCGAAGCGATGGAGAGCCTGACCTTTAACTCCCCGATGGGCGAATGGTCCTTTACGCAGTCTGAAATCACGCCGCATCAAGGTTTCGATGAGAGCATGTGGCTTGTCTTCCAGTACCAGAATGGCGTGCGGGAAATCGTCTATCCAGTAGAGCGGGCGACGGCTCCGCTCGAGTCCTGCCAGTAAGGATTTCGGGGGCGTCATGTAAGGGCGGGTGTGAAACCCGCCCCTACCCCGCATCTATTCATGGACTTCTCTCTTTTATTACAGGGCATCGTCTCGGGCATCCTCGCCTCGGGGCTCTACGCGCTCGTCTCGGTGGGGCTGGCGCTGGCAATTGGCGTCGTCGGCATCGTCAACTTCGCGCACGGTGAGTTTTTTATGGTGGGTGCGTTTCTGGCGTACCAGTTTTTTATCTCTTTCGGCTTCGATCCGGTGGTGTCGCTCCTCTTTGTCGCGCCCATCCTCTTTCTCATCGGCGCAGCCATCTACTTAGGCAGTATTCAGTACGTGCTCAAAGCGCCCGAACTCAACCAGATGCTCCTGACCTTTGGCGTCGGTATCATCTTGCAAAACGCGGCGCTCCTCATCTGGGGCGGCGACCCGGTGTCGATTGCCAACGTGCCGTACCGGGCATTAGGGTTTCAAATCGGCGGGGTGAGCGTCGGCGCAGTGCCGCTCTTTTCGTTCCTCATCTCCGTCGTTCTGGTGGGAGCGCTCTACTTCACGCTGCTCAAAACCTCTTTGGGTAAAGCGATGCGAGCGGTGGCGCAAAACCGCGTCGGGGCGAGTTTGGTGGGGCTCGAGGTGAACCGCATCTACCTCGTCGCCTTCGCCCTCTCCGCCGCTTTAGCTGGCTTGGGCGGCGTGATGATCGCAGTCATCCAGTCGCCCACGCCCACCGTCGGTTTCGCGTACACGCTTAAAGCGTTCGCTATCGTCGTCTTGGCAGGGCTCGGCAATATCCGCGGCATCTTGTGGGCGTCTCTAGCCGTCGCCCTCTCCGAGTCGCTCGTGGCAACGCTCGTCCCGAACGGTGACGCGCTCAGAAACGCGGTCTTTTTCGCCATCATCTTCGTCGTGTTGATTGTCAGGCAGCGGGAGCACGCATGAGACGCGCTACACCTCTTATCGCCTTAGCTGTTTTCGCTGCGCTCCTCTTTTTCATGCCCGGCTTACTCAAAGAGGTCTTCGGACGCGCCTCGGTCTCGTACCTCTCGCTCTTGACGGGCGGCATCACGCTCGCGGTGCTCGCGCTGTCGTGGGATATTTTAGGACGTACCGGACAACTCTCGCTGGCGCACGCGGCGTTTTACGGCGCGGGCGCATATACAACCGCGATTCTCGTCAAGCTAACTGAGTTGCCGCTCTGGGTGGGGCTGCCGCTCGGCGGTCTCGTCGCGGCGCTTATCGCCCTCGCGCTCGGCGCGGTCACGTTGCGCTTACGCGGGATTTACTTCGCTATCGCTACGCTCGCCTTTACCGAAGTGTTACGGGCGGTGGTGCAGCAACTCCCTACAAGAATTGCAGGCGGCGCGGCGGGCATCAACGTCGAGGCGCTTTTTCGCCCTACGTTCGTCCCCGGTGAGATGGAGCGTTGGGAAATCGCTTTCAACCGCAACGAGAGTTACTTCTTCGTCTACGCAGGGCTGCTCGTCTTGACGATTTTAGTTAGCTTACTGATTCAAAGCTCGAGGCTCAAACCCGCCTTCACGGCCATCCGCACGAACGAAGAGGTGGCGGCGGTCATGGGCGTGCGTCCAGCGCGGTATAAGCTCTTGGCGTTCGCGCTCTCGAGCCTCTTAGTCGGTCTCTTAGGCGCAGTCGAAGCGCACCGCATCGGCTCGGTCAGCCCGGACCAGACCTTTGCGATTGGAACGACGGTTTTAGCGCTCGTTACACCGATTTTCGGCGGACTCTACACGACGCTCGGTCCTGTGTTGGGCGCGGGCGTGTTGGCGGGGCTCGAGGAGACCTTGAAGCGCACCTTTGAAGACGGCTACCTGATCGGCTACGGTATCGTCCTCGTTCTCTCCATCCTCTTTATGCCGAGGGGTATCGTCGGACTGTTTCACACCATCTCTAAACGCATCTTTGGGAGCCGCGCATGAGCGTCTTATACGGATTCCGTTATACTCTCTATCACCGAGAAAGGCGTTCGGTGATAGTTCATACCACTCCATCCATATCTCTGTTCCTTCTCGCATCCGCTCGGATTGATTCGCTATGTTAGCGAATCAATCGGAATCCGTCTTATCGGTGCAGAATTTGGGCAAGACCTTCGGCGGCTTAGCGGCGGTAGCTGACCTCGACGTGGCGGTGTCCGAAGGTGAAATCTTAGCTATCATCGGACCGAACGGCGCTGGTAAAACCACGACGCTGAACATGATGTCGGGGCTGCTCATGCCGAGTCAGGGACGCATCACCTTAAAAGGTCAAGACATCACCCAAGCGGACCCCGCCACGCGCTGTCACGCTGGACTTGGGCGAGCCTTTCAAGTCGTGCAACCGTTTCCTGAAATGACGGTGGAGGAGAACGTGCTGGTGGGGGCACTTTTCGGTAAGGCGGGCGTAGGTGAGGCGAAAGGGCGTGAGCTTACGAGGGATGCGTTGGAGCGCTCCGGGCTCATGCGCGTTAAAGACACACCGGCCGAAGAGTTGACGCTTTTGCAGGAGAAGCGGCTCGAGATTGCTCGAGCCTTAGCCACCCAGCCTGATGTCCTCCTCTTAGATGAGGTCATGGCAGGTCTGCGTCCCGCCGAAGCGAGGGAAGCTGTCGAACTCATTCTCTCCGTGCGAGACGCAGGTGTGACCATTGTCTTCATCGAACACGTTATGCCTGTCGTGCGCGACCTCGCGGACAGGGTGGTGGTGATGGACTACGGTGAGAAAATCGCTGAGGGAACCTACCAAGAGGTGACGAGCCATCCACAGGTCATTTCAGCGTATTTAGGCGAAGAGGATTTATGAGCGTGATTTTAGAGACGAAGGACTTGAGCGCAGCGTATGGCAAGATTCAGGTGCTGTGGGACGTGTCGCTGAGCGTGAACGAGGGCGACTTCGTGACGATTATCGGCGCAAACGGCGCAGGTAAGACGACGCTTTTGCGCGTCGTGTCCGGTCTGATTCCTATAAAAAGCGGTGAGGTGCGGGCGTTCGGCGAACCTCTCGGTGGTCTCAGCGCTGCTAAGATCGTGCGGCGCGGCGTCGGGCACGTTCCCGAAGGGCGGCAGCTCTTCAGCGAGATGACGGTCAAGGAGAATTTGGAGAGCGGCGCGGACTATCTTCCCCACGCGAAGAAAGAAGCTGCGACGACGCGAAGATTCGTCTACGACCTCTTCCCCCGTTTAGCAGAGCGGCAGAGTCAACTCGCAGGGACGCTCTCGGGCGGCGAAAGACAGATGCTCGCCATCGGGCGGGCGCTCATGAGCAAGCCGCAGCTTCTGCTGGTAGACGAGCCGAGCTTGGGTCTGGCTCCCGCTTTGACAAAAACCGTCTTCCGGGCGCTTAAACAGATCAACCAAGAGGGCGTGACCGTCGTTTTAGTCGAGCAGAACGTGAAAGGTTCGCTGCGCCTGGCGAATAAAGCCTACGTTTTAGAAAATGGTGAAGTCAAAAAAGAGGGAAGCGGCGAGGCACTCCTAGATGACCCGGATGTGCAGGCAGCGTACCTTTCGATGTAAAAGGCAGCAACGAGTTAAAAGCAACGAGCAATGAGTCTAAAGATTTTTACTCATTGCTCGTTGCTCATTGCTTCTTGAAAAGCCGCACCCACACAACTATGTATCTGAGGCGTCCGTTATAATCCACCATGAACGCCAAAGAGATGCTCTACAACCTGCCCCGCGCCTTTGACAACGAAGCGGCGAAAGACCTCAAAGCTACCGTGCAGTTTGACACCGAAGACCCCGTCTATCACGCGGTTGACGGGGGTAGAATGGAGGTTTATGGCGGGCAGGCGGACAACCCCGACGTGACGATTAAGATCAGTGGGGAAGACCTGGTCAAGCTCGTGCAGGGCGAACTGAACGGGATGGCGGCGTTTATGGGTGGCAAGCTCAAGGTGCAGGGGAACATGGAACTGGCGCAGCAACTCGTAAGCCTCGTGGACCGCGAGAAGCTGACGCAAAAGGGTGAGGGTCAGTAAAATACGACGTCATAATCTTTAAGGCGACTTGCTTCGTAACTAAACTTCGCTGAGAACACGCGCTCTTGCGCTGACCAATTTGCTTGACGTAACAGAGCACAGCGAGCTTTACCCTAGTTCATCCTCGAATGTCTCAACGAAGAGCTTTCTCAATGACCTTTCGTCTCTAAGCTCGCCCCGCCGCTCGACGCGCACCCTCGCGCCGTTCGTGCTCTCCACATCGCCTCTGGCGGCTAAATGTCGTGCGCTGCGCTTCGCGGCTTCGAACTCACTGCGGGTTGGAAAGCTCAGCGTGTCGCGCTTAATTGCGCCACTGGGCGCGACGAGGACGAGTTCGACGCGCATCAGGCCGCCGCGCAGCTTCAAAAAGACCTGTTCGACGCTGTAGCCACTTCGCATGGGGTAGCTTACCCTGTTTACCGCGCCCTTACATAGCAGCGTGACGCTCTCCTCGTCAAGCTGCTAATTTTTGTAGACTGTCGCCATAGAACTCGAGTTGCGCGCTCGAGGTGACGCCCCTGGTTTCCCAAAGGAGACGCCCATGAACCGCTTTTCCGTCCCCCCGCTGTTCGAAGTGACCCGCGAACTCGCCGCCGTCGCCGCAGGGCGCGCCGCGCCCGACACGGTGATTCGCGACGCCCGCATCCTCTCGGCGTACACCGAGCGGTTGTTGGAAGCTAGAGAGGTGTGGCTCTCTAAAGGGCGCATCGCCGCCGTGAAGCCAGCGGGGAGCTATACCGGCTCGGGCGCAGCCCTGTACGACGCGCGAGGGGGCATCCTCGCGCCCGGTCTAGTCGATCCGCACATCCATATCGAGTCGAGCATGATGAGCGCGTGCGCCTACGCCGAAGCCGCGCTCCTAAACGGCACCACGACTATTTTTTGTGACAGCCATGAGATCGGCAACGTGTGCGACGTGCAGGGCGTCGAATGGATGCTCCAAGACGCGCGCGAGGCACCCCTCAACATCTTCTTGACCGTGCCGAGCACCGTTCCTGCGACGACGCCCGAGTTCGAAACGGCGGGCGGCAACCTCACGCCCGAGAAGGTCGGCGCGCTCTTTGACGCCTACCCCGAGGCGGTGGCGCTAGGTGAGAAGATGGACTTCGTGCAGGTGGCGAGCGGTGACCCTCGGAGCCACGCCATCATCGCGGAGGCGCTCAGGCGCGGGCGTCCGGTCTGCGGGCACGTTTACGGTCGTGAGTTCGTCGCGGCGTTCGCGGCGAGCGGCGTGACTGACACGCATGAAGCGATTGACAAGGAAATTGCGGACGACCTCTTGGAGGCGGGCTTGTGGGTCTTTTTGCGCGGCGGTCCGCCCACGACGCCTTGGCACAGTTTGCCCGAAGCGATCAAAACCGTTACCGAGTTGGGCGCGTCCCCCAAGCGCGTCTGCCTCTGCACCGATGACAGAGACGCCGACGACCTCTTCATGTTCGGGCTCGACTGGGTGGCGAGAGAGGCGGTGAAAGCGGGGCTGCGCCGCGAAGTCGCCTGGAGCATGGGCTCGCTGCACGGCGCGACGCGCTACGGGTTCGAGGCGGAACTGGGCGGTATGGGTCACTCGAGGCGCGCTGACATCGTCCTCGTAAATGACGACTTGGAGGTGCAGAATACCTGGTACGGCGGCGAACTCGTCGTAGAGGATAAAAAGATCACCCCCGCTCTAGACGCACAACTCGAAAAGCGCTATACCTACCCCCAAGCCGCCTACGAAACGGTCAAACTCGCCCCCGACTTAAAGCTCACCCCGGACCTGCCCGGCGCGCCTTGCACGCTCAACGTGATCCGCGCCGCGCTGCCCGGCATCGTGCTCTTTCATGAGCGGCTCGAGCTGGGGGTAGCGGAGAGCTGGGGCGAGCACCTCGCCGCGCACAGTCTCTGCTTCGTCTCGGTCGTCGAGCGGCACGCTCAGTCGGGAGAGGTGGCGCACGGGCTTCTGAAAGACTTCGGTTTAACTTCCGGCGCAGTCGCGAGCAGCGTCGGGCACGACGCGCACAACCTCATCGTGGCGGGCGTGAGCGAAGCGGACATGCAGCTCGCCGTGCGCACCATCCGGGAGCACCAGGGCGGCGTCGCCGTGGTGGACGCGGGCGAAGTAAAAGCGTTTATCGCGCTGCCCATCGCCGGACTCCTGTCCGACAAGCGCGGCTCCGTAGTGGCGGAGGAGGCGGCGCGGCTCAAAGAGGCTTGGACGGCGGCGGGCTGCACGCTGCCCTACATGGGCTTTAACCTTATCCCCCTCTCCGTTATCCCCGAGTTGCGCCTGACCGACAAGGGGCTCGTCACCGTGCCCGGAATGGAGCGGTTGCCGCTTGTAGAATCGCCGTGAGTCTTGCTTGCACGCCCTACGCCGCGCACTTCCTCGCCGGGAAAGATAATTGCGCGTTGAAGAGGTTGAGCTTCGAAATGAAAAGAGACAGGAACGATGAGGTTCCTGTCTCTTGAAGCGTGCCTCAACCTAAGAGGTCAGCGCCTACTCGCTATCGTGATGGTCGTGCTCCTTGGAGGGGACGGCTTGCGTTCCCACGGAGGTTGACGCCAAGGGCGCATCTAAAATCTCCTCGACGTCACCCGCTGCCAGCGTCGCCACCGCGTACGCTACCGCGTCCGAGTTCTGGTCGAAGACCTCTAAGCTGATGTTGTCGAAGGTGTCGCATCCCTCATGGTAGCAAGGGTCGTACTGCTCGCCCGCTGTACCGCCATAAATCTCAACCTCTTCCTCAGTCTTGATGCCTTCCGCACCAGTGAAAAGACCCGCCGCCGGAATACCGTTATTGATAAACGCCTGATAGTCACTCCGCCCGCTAAATTCCACGTCTTGGTAGGCCAGGTCATTCTCTTCGTAGAAGGCTTCGAAGATTTTCTCGAGCTGCGCTGAGCCTGCCGGGACGGGTACGGGCGCTTCGAAGGTGGACTGATTACCGTCATAGACGCCGCGAATGAAATTCGGCGAGCCGATCATGTCGAAGTTGAGGTACAGGGCGATGTCCTCTAACGCCTCGGGGTCGTTTTCGACAAGGTCGTTCACGTAGTTCGTCGAGCCGATGAGCCCACTTTCCTCGGCGCTCCACCAAGCGAAGCGGACCTTGTTGTTGAGTAAAATCGCGTCCTCGTCGTTCACGCCGAACTGCTCTGCCATCTGCAGCGCGATCTCTAAAATCGCCGCCGAACCAGTGCCGTTGTCCTGAATACCGGGACCTTCGGTGACCGAGTCCAAATGAGCGCCCGCCATGACCACCGTTTCGGCATCGCCGGAGGCGCTCTCGGCAATCACGTTACGTGTGGTGAGGGTTTCGCGCAGGGCGTCGGTTAAGATGCGCAGTTCTAAGCCCTCGCTGATGAGGTCGTTGAGGGTCACGCCTAAGTCGTACGAGGCGCTCAGCACGGGGATAGTAGTGATGGTCTCGCTGCTCAGCGTGCCGCCGAAAAGCTCGGTGCGCTCCGCGTCGTTGCCCTGGTTGAAGATGACAACCGCCGACGCGCCTACCGCTTCTGCCTGCTCCGCCTTGGTCTGGAAGGCGCACGCGCCGCGTTGGACGAGCGCGATGTTGCCCTCGGGAAAGTCTACGAAGTCTTCCGCTTCGCAGCCCGAGGTGGAGGTGTTGCCTTCGCCTAAATCGAGGTCGACGGCGGTGACTCCGGCGGTGACCTCGCCGCTACCCGAGTAGCTCTGGATGGCGAAGTCTTCGTTGTTGGTGTACGTCACCTCATCCGGCGAGAGCTGCTCCAACTCGGAGTCGACATTTTCCACAAAGGCGGGATAGTCGAACTCCTGGTAACGGACGTCGTAGCCCGCTTCTTCCAAGAGGTCGTAAACGTACTCAGCCGACAGCTCGTAGCCCGGCAGACCCGCGTAGCGGTTGCCGCCGTTTTCGTCCGCGATGGCCTGCCACGCGGCTTGGTGCGCGCGCACGCCCTCGAGCGTCACCGCTTCTTGGAGCAAGGCGGCGAGGTCCGCGCCGCTTGGTGCCGAGACCTGCAACTCGGCGCGGTTTTCGTTCGTCGCGTTGTCATAGGCTAGGGCGATGAGGCGGTAGTCGCGGAGCATGTCGGGGTCAATCTCATAGCTCCAGGTGTTGGGCGTCACGCTCATATCGAGTTCCGCCTCACCCAAGAGGACCGGACCGTCGTAGATTTCGACGCGGTCCACGCCCGACTGCATGTCGTTAACCTCACCCGAGAGGGTGAACGCGCCGCTAAAGGGCGTATCCCCTGCGGGGCTGGTGATGGAGATGAAGGGCGGCACGAAGTCTACACCGACGGTGGTGCCTGCGCAGGTGGTGCTGAGGGGTATGGTTGTCTCAACGCGCTCTGGCTCGGGCGCATCTGCAGTAGTAGGAATGAGTTCGAATACAAAAGCAGTAACCGTAATTACTTCGCATTCTGCTGCAAGTCTAATACCTAGATTGCTTTCGCCTAGAATCTCTACCTCGCCGCTTTCACTCTCTACGTCGAAATCGACTCTATAATCTGTTGCAGGTACGCGCAAGTCGGGACGCCCCGGTGCCGTAATCTCAATAAACACGTCAAAAACTTCGTTAGGAACTACCTCTTCAGGTGCGCTTAGCTCTATATCACCGAGAAAGCTAATGAGGGGCACAATAAAAGTGTCACCGTCAGCAACTGTTTCGCTAAGTAAACCAACGGCGAGTGGTCCCGCTGATGCAACGAAGACATAATCTCCTGGAGGTAGGAAGAGTGTAACCGTAGGGTTGCTCGCCGTGAGGATTTGTGACGCAGAGTCTTCATCGCTTACTAAGTTGCCGTTATCGTCAAAGTAAAGTTCGTTTAGGAAGTCGCTAAGGTCACCTAGATCATCCGGGTCATCCAAATCAACTGAACGATCCAATCTCCCCTCAAACACACGTAAGATCGCATTTTCAACCCCTGATGCGCCCGTTTCTGGATCGTAAGGGACGCCTTGAGCGGACAGCTCAGCGTTGGCGCTAAAATTTGAACCGACGGCGACAGAGACCGTCCCTTCAGGCGCGGTGTAGAGATCAGTCTCTTCGTTACAGGCGGCTAGGAAGATGAGTAGCAAACTACACAAAAAAGTATACTGAAACGTACGCTTCATACCGTGTTGCATATAGAGGTCCTTTCCAAATTGATGAGTTGATGGGGCGCTGCGAAACACCTTAGACCGAGATAAATAGAGAGTGAAGTGCGAACGTCTAAGGTGCGTCAACCGACGTACATGGCGCTAAGTAAACCCGGAACACATACCCGCCAACCTCTCATTTCTTATATAGTTCACCGGAAGATAACAGATTTCTCACATTTTTGCAAAGGAAATAGGTGTTTGATGAAGGCTTGTACCGTTTCGGGTCAATTCCTTTAGGAATTGACCCGAGCAAAGAGTCTTCGACCGGTTAGGTGAAGGCTAAGCAGGTGAAGGCACAGTTACGGTTGAAAACCGTTCGCATAGGTTAGAGCAAAGCTCACTAGGCTCTTAGCCTTCACCTCAGGTTAGAGCAAAGCTCACTAGGCTCTTAGCCTTCACCTGTTCAGCGATCACCTGTGAAAACCTTTGAGCATAGGTGAAGCTGATACTTGCATGATTCACGCTCAGTACTTATGTTTACCAGTTCCACGACTTGTTGCGTCACAACCCGTTGCGTTCGTTTCTATTCGCATCCGCTCACACGAGAAGCTGCTGTAGCAGCTTCTCGTGGAAATGCTAGTTAATTGCTATATGGGTTCTGGTTGATTACAGAATCCATATTATTCGTTTCCGGATAGCTCCACTACGGCGCGGCTTTCGTTCCCGGCGTTGTCGTACGCAAGAGCGGTGAGTCGAGCGTCGTCGTCTGGAAAAGCGCCACCTTCAAAGTACAGGGTGTTGGGCGTATCGTCAGTTTCGATAAAAGCCTCACCCAGAAAAACCGGGCCTTCGTAAATCTCCACGCGGTCTACGCCCGACTGCATATCGCTGACCTCGCCGTTAATGACGAGAACGTCGTCTTGCTCCCCGGCGGTGAAGGACACGAAAGGTGGTACGAGGTCCACGCCGACAGAGGTGGAATCCGTGCAGGGCGTGCTGAGCGCGATGGTGGTCGAAACAACTTCTGGGGAGTCGTTACTAATGTCAAAGATGTTGCTACTCACGTAGGCGATAAGCTCGATCTCCCCACATTCTGCGGCGAGCCGGATGCCCAAGTCGCTCTCGCCTATAACTTCGGCGTTGCCTCTTTCGCTCTCTACTTCATAGCTGACATCGTAGTCCGAAGCTGGAACACGCAGGTCGGGACGTCCCAGCGCCGTGACCTCCACAAACACGTCGAAAATTTCGTTGGGGGCCACCTCTCCGGGTGCGCTCAGCTTGAGATTAGCGCCGTCGATACGGCTGATGAGGGGCACAAGCACCTCTGCGCCGTTCGCGATGTTTTCGTCACAGACTGTACCGACAGCGAGGTCATCTTCCGCTTCGACTAGAAAGGTGTACGTGCCTGGGGGCAAGAAAAGCGTCGCTGTAGGACTGTTCGTCGTAAGGGTTTGCGTAACGGCGTCGCTCTCGTCGGTGAGACTCCCGTCCCCTGTGAAGAACAGTTCGTCACCCGCGTCTTGAATGTCGTCAAGTCGGCAGGACGGTACGTCGGCAAAAACCCTTAGAACGCCGCTCGTCACGCCCGACTCGCCCGTTTCTGGATTGTAGGGAACGCCTTGCGCAAAGAGGTCAGTGCTGGCGTTCGCGCTGAAGTTCGAGCCGAGGGTGATGGCAACTGTTCCCTCGGGCGTGGTGTAGAGGTCAGTGGTGTTACAGGCTGCTAACAAGAAGCCCGCGAAGAGGATGGTTAAGCTGCTCAAGGTGCGTTTCATGGATTCGTCCCTCCCAAGTAGACTCTGAATTCACGGCGCTGCAGCGGATGTGAGGAGGCACAGGCTCACCCAGCCCTGCTTGCAGGTGCTTAGACGCGCCCATGTTTCTCCTTGTGCTACGACGTTGCCAACGTTGACTAGAGGGTAGCAAATCGCTTCATGAAATTACATGAGATAATGGAGAATCTAAACTTTCTGTTAAAGTCGTTAAGTTTATGAAGCGGCGCAGCCGCTTCATAGCGTTATTTCAACCCGAAACGTTAAAGGATAGGGCGTTCGCGTTGGACTTCGGGTGACGGAGGTCCAAGCCTTAAAAGGGCACCTCCACCGACTTAAAGCCGCCCCCGTCATCTTGTTTGGGTTTTCCGTAGCGGTTCACGGGCGCGCGCAAGAGGCTCTCGCGGTTGATCGTCACCGCTGTTTTGAGCCAGGGGCAGGTGCGCTCTAAATCTTTGAGCTTCGCCTTGTCGATGCTGATATTTTCGGTGGCGTAGAGTGCCACGCCGCGCGGCGAGCGGACCTTGAGGCGCAGCGGGGTGATGCCCGCGAACTCGTCTACGTGCGAGCGGAAGTCCGTAAGGAGCGCCTCATTTACGTCACCGAGGTCAAAACTCGCAATCGCAACTTCGGGCAAGTCGCCGCGCTCCTCCCAGCGAATCAGCCTGTCCGCGACGATGCGAATAGACTCCCCGTCCCGGTCTTGCGAGACCTCCACCACGAGCACCACGGGCGCGTCCTCCCCCAGCTTGTCAGCGATCTCTTCGTACGTGCGGCTAAAAGCGACGACTTCGCGGCTGCCCGTCTCGTCGGCGATTTCGAAGCGCGCCATCATCGTGCCCTTCTTGGTGGGCTTTTTGACGACGTTTTGTAGAATGCCCGCGAGGGCGATGCGCTGGCGGGGGTCGCCCCTGGCGTGTTTCATCAGCTCTTTGTAGCAGGCGTCGATTTTGGCCACCGTGCAGTTCGCGGCGTCGGTCAGACCGGGGTAGGAGTTCATCGGGTGGTCCGAGATGTAGAGCCCTAGCGCTTCTTTCTCGAAGCGGAGCAGCTCTAGCTTCGAATGCTCCGCCACCTTGTTAGGCGCAGGCGGCTTCGTCTCCTCCGCGCCGAAGAGCCCGAACTGCCCCGCCGCCGCCTGCTCGCGCTGCGCCGCGCCCCACTTCATGGCGGGCTCTAGGTTCGCTAAGAGGTCGCTCCGGCTGCCGAGTTCGTCGAACGCGCCCGCTTTGACCAGGTGCTCGAGCGCCCGCTTATTCACTAGCGACGAGTCCACCCGTTTGCAAAAGTCGTAGAGGTCTCTAAACTTCCCGCCCTTGTCGCGCTCGTCCAAGATGTGTTCGACAGCGGCGTCGCCCACATTTTTGATGCCGTAGAGCCCGAAGCGGATGACCTCGTCCACGGGCGTGAAGTCGCTCCGTGACTCGTTGACGTCGGGGGGCAAGACCTCGAGCCCCAGATAGCGCGCGTCGGTGATGTACTCCGCGACTTTGTCCGAGTTGCCGCGCTCGACGGTCAGGAGGGCGGCGACGAATTCTAACGGGTAGTGCGCTTTTAGGTAGGCGGTTTGGTAGGAGAGTGCGCCGTAAGCAGCCGAGTGCGAGTTGTGCATTAAGAGGTCGTTGGCGACGAAGTTGTGGGTGTGCTCGACTTCTAAGTCGTACGTCATCACTTCGCCCGCAGGTTCGGTACGTTCGACGCGCTCCCAGAAGAGGTCTTCGCTACACGCTTGGCGCAGCCTCTCAGAGCCGAAAAATTCGGCGAGTTTACGAACCGTGCTGCGCCGAAAGCCCTTCTTGTGCGCCTTCGCATCGCCGTATAGCTCTTTAACGCACACGCCACTCTGCGCTTCAATCTCGCGCCAGGTCAGACCGCTCTGCTCCTTCGCTTCTTTAACCCAACGTTTGACTTCGGGCGGCAGGGTGTCCACGCTTTCGCGCTCGGCGGGGGTGTGCGCTAAATACTCACGCAGACATGCGAGCTGTTCGTCTTTTCCAACAATATGCGACGCGATATGTTCTAAAAACCTCTCGACACTTCGCCGTCCCAACACGTGAACGGTGAAGCCCGTTCGGCCCTCCTTATACGCGAACGTCTTTTTCGCTAAACGGCTGACGACGCCGAAGCGGAGCAGGAGGTGTTGTAGCTCTTTGGCGAGTTCTTTTGAAGAGGGCGCGGCGTAAGGAGTCGCGTTGCCTTGTCCAAAAACGAACCCGTCCCCTGACCAGTAGCGTCCGAGCAAGAGGGCTAAGTTGTCGTTCGTGAGGCGGAAGACCTCTTTAGGGAAGTGCTTTTCCGCTGCCCCTTGCCCAACGACGCCAAGTGCCTCGAGCCACAGCCGCGCTCCTGAACGTCCGCCGCTGGCTGAACCGCGCTTGCCGGTCCCCAAATAGACGTCGAAGGTGTGGTTTCGTTCGAGACGCTTCTTGACGGTAGGCGCGGTGTTCTCGAACTGCGCCGCCGCCCTAACCATGTCCTCCACTACAACCTCATTGTTGCTGTAGAGATACACGCCGCACGGGTGGCAGGTATTGCCCTCCGCGAGCGTCCAGCCCAGCGTAATGAGTTCGTGCGCGTCCCAGACCTCTTGTCCTTGTACAAGCAGGTGCGCGGGCGACGCGACGTGCTCGCCGGGGCGCAAATCTTCTAAATTGGTCCAACCGTCCAACGTTCTAAAGGGGTGGTTGCCCGTCGCAGTGATCTCTTTACCCAAAGAGGTGGTGAGGGTGTAAACGGGCTTGACACCGTTTTGCATGACCTGTGCGGTTTTGCTCTGCGTCAAACTGAAGTCCTCTTGAACGCTCACCACGTCGGGGTGATGCTGTCTTACGAAGAGGTCGGCTGCTGTGTGAAGCTGCCCCGTCTGTGCGTCCGGGATGAGCGTCTCGCCTACGACGCACTTGTTAAAGCCGTAATTGGCAAATTTCTCTAGCAAATCAAAGATTTGACTTGCTTCGCCTTTAGAAATACCTTTCTTTTTCGCCCCGTCTAAAAAAATCTGGCGCTGCTTGACCATCTCCTCGACTTTTTTCTTGCCCATCGCCCTGCGCAAGAGGTCGGCTTCGCCCAGGGAGTAGCCCGCGACTGCCTGCGCAATCTGCATAATCTGTTCTTGGTAAACAGGGATGCCGTAGGTCTCCTCTAAGATGGACTCCAAATACTGCCGCGACTCGGGGAAGTCAGTGTAGGGGTCCTCGGAAAAGTCCGGGTTGTCCGCGCCGTGGTGCCGCCGGATGTAGGTGGGGATGTTCTCCATCGGACCGGGGCGGTAGAGCGCCGAGACCGCGATGAGGTCTTGGACGCGGCGCGGCTTGAGCTTCTTGAGCGTATCGACCATGCCGGGCGACTCGAACTGGAAGACGCCGGCGGCTTCACCCCTCGAGAGCAGCGCAAACGTCTTCTCGTCATCTTTGGGAAAGGCGTCCACGTCGAGTTCGACGCCGCGCGACTCCTTGACGATGCGAATCGCCGCCTCGATAAAGGAGAGGGTGCGCAAGCCCAGAAAATCCATCTTGATGAAGCCCAAGTCCTCCACCGAGCCCATGTCGTACTGGCAGACGATGGGACCGTCGCCGCTACGAAACACGGGCGCGAGTTCTTGGACGGGCTCGCGGGCGATGATGACGCCCGCCGCGTGCACCGAGGCGTGGCGCGTCAAACCCTCCAAGCTCATCGCGACGTCTACAAACTCCTTTGCGCCGCCATCATAAAGCTGCTTGATTTCGGTGACCTCATCCATCGCCCGCGCTATAGGTGTGGAGCGCCCGAAGACGACGGGGATGAGTTTGGAGACCGCGTCGGCGTCGGCGTAAGGTGCTTCTAACACTCGCGCCGCGTCCCGAATCGCCGCTTTCGACGCCATCGTCCCAAAGGTGGCAATCTGCGCCACTTTCTCCTCGCCGTATTTGCGCCGCACGTAGTCCACCACCTCCATGCGCCGCGTGTCGGAAAAGTCCACGTCGAAGTCGGGCATGGAGACCCTGTCGGGGTTCAAAAAGCGCTCGAACAAGAGGTCGAACTCTAAAGGGTCGATGTCGGTGATGCGCGTCGCAAAGGCGACGATGGAGCCCGCGCCCGAGCCGCGCCCCGGTCCCACCGCAATGCCGTTGTCCTTCGCCCAGTTGATGAAGTCCGCGACGATGAGGAAGTAATCTGGAAAGCCCATCGCGATAATCACACCTAACTCGAATTCGGCCCGCTCGAGAATCCCTAGCGCCTCTTCGCTCGCCGTTCCCTGTTCTCTAAACGCTTTCAAACAGGGATACGCGAACGTGTCGAAGTTCTGCCCCTCTTCTTTGGGCGTCCGACCTCTTTCCCCGACTTGTGCCAGCTTGAGGTAGACCGCTTCCGCCTCACTGGGTACGCTTTCGCCAGAACATGCGAGGTAATCGCGGTAAAGCTCTTCGGTAACCTCTTCGTAGCGCTCGATGAGACCCTCATACGTCTGTACGCGGAGCTGCTCGGCGAGCGTCCGCCCCGCCGGAATCGGCAGCTCGGGCATCTGGTAGACGCGCTTGGAGCCGATGGGCAGCGTCACGTCGCAAAGGTCCGCGACGCTCATGCTGTTCGCCAAGGCGCTCGGATACTCGTCTTCAGGAATCGCCCTCGCCATCTCTTCGGGCGTCTTGACGTAGAACTCGTCGCAGGGAAACTTGAAGCGTCCGGGATCGGACAGCGTCGTTTTGGTCTGAATGGCTAAGAGGGCCTCGTGCGCTTTGGCGTCCTCTTTCTTAACGTAGTGCCCGTCGTTCGTCGCCACCATGCCCAGCCCGTACTTGTCCGCCAAACTTTTGAGCATCGGGTTGAGGCGCGTCTGCTGCTCGGCGAGGTCGCGAAGTGAAGCGTCCATATCACTGGCTTTTTCCGGCACGTGGTTCTGCAACTCGATAAAAAAGTTCTCGCCGTAGATGTCTAAATACTTCTGCAAGACCTCATCGCCTGCCGCTTCGCCTAAATCCAAGAGGTTTCTAGGAATCTGCGCCCCCAAGCAGCCCGACATAGCGATGACGCCCTCGGAGTATTCGCGCAGAAGCTCGTGGTCCACGCGGGGTTTCATGTAGAAACCTTCCAACCACCCCCTCGAGTTCAGCTTGCAGAGGTTCTGGTAGCCCGTGAAGTTTTTTGCCAACAGGGTGAGGTGAAAATAGCCACCGTCCAGCTTCGACGAGGGCTTTTTCTTCTCGAAGCGCGAGCCCGCGCTCACGTACGCCTCGAAGCCTAAGATCGGCTTGACGCCCTCTTTCTCCGCCGCCTTGTAAAACTCCACCGCGCCGTGCATGTTGCCGTGATCGGTCATTGCCAAGACCGGGTTCTCGGGCGAGACCTCTACAACCCACTTCATCAGGTCTTTGATGCGGGCTGCGCCGTCTAAGAGGCTATAGGCGGTGTGCTGGTGCAGGTGGGCAAATTGTGTTGGAGCGGATTTTGAGGGGTTCGCCATAGCTCAATATAACAGTGCCCGGAGAGGTTGAGTCAAAGGTTGTGGGTACGGGTCAGCGGACCTCGCGCACCTGCAAACTTCTCTTTACAGACCTCTCTCACGCCTTTTTTAAGCTTTGACGATCCGCTTTTTTACGAGTCGCCTCTCGGGGCGCTCTGCTTGTGTTACCTCTGCGCGCGCCGCTTTGCGTCTCGCGTTGCCGAGCGTCTCGAGCCCGAAGAGGAGCGCCGCGACGAACGCCGCCCGGAGGAGCACGGCAATCTCTGGCGTAATAGCTTCGCTCAGGAGTGTGAAGTTTTCCATAAAAGTATTGTACCTTAAAATTTAAGGTAACGTGTAAGGTGGATAGTCAAATTAGGGCAAGGCGCTATGAAGAGGCGCGTGCGTCATGTAAACTGATACGTGCGGGGTAGCGTTGCGCGGCAGCCGCTGCTAGACCTCCGAGCCCCCCGGCGTGAACAGCAGTGCTGTCTTGGGTCTTTTCCTTGCGTTTTTGCGTTTCAGGCGGACTAAATTCTAAATGTCCTTCTACTCGGGCGTGTCCCTCTGCTAAGCGCTCAAAATGTCCCTCTGCCAAAACGCCTTTGGAACGAAAGTGTGTTTCGTTCCTCTGCTCACTTCGCTCGAAGGGAAGCGTGGAGGGGTCGATGTAAGCAGTGCGACTCGAGCCGCGCCCAAAGGGAATCATGTGGTACTCGACATAAACGTCGTTACGCTTCATTGCTCGCTTAATCGTCTTTACCGTTTTGCGAAACAACTGTCCACACTCTCGGGTCGTTAAGAGGCTCACCCCCCTTTCCGAGCTAAACCTCGACATGCCGTTTTTCCAAAACTACGTCATCTTCAGAGAAAAAAGAGAGGGGCACTCTTAACGCTTTCTTTAACTTCAACATGGTCTGATAACTCATGTTCCTTCCGTGTACACCATGCCAGATATAGCCTATATACGACGTCGAGAGCCCTGAGCGACGGGCTAAATCGCTCTGGTTTAGCCCTAATTCCTCGCTCCTTTTTTGAATCCTCTTGTGTAACACTAACGCCTCCTTTTCCAAAACGTAGTCAAAGCTTATTCCAAACCTCTGGACAAGTCAAGTGATTTTCTTTACACTTGCCTTCATGGAAAGACTACAAGCAAAAAAGACAGCGGTCAAAAAACTTAGGGGACCACTCAACCATCTCATAACGACTCGGATGCGAGAATTGGGGATTGAGAACATAACGCAGTTCGCTAGACACTTCGGGCTAGGAAAGAGTACGCTGTACGAGCTTGTAAGAGGGCGTCCAGAGTCCGCGCCACACGCCTGGAAGGTACCTAGCCTAGCCTTTCTGATGCAGCTTGCAGAGGCGCTGGAGGTGCCTACACATGAACTTGTCTACCTCGTAGAGCCAGATGCCCCAGGCGCGGATACGCTGCGCCCTACGCAGGTCAGAGTCAGTGTTGCAGGGTGGGTCGGCGCAGGTCCAGACCGGCACGAAGTCGTCCTAGACGAGGTTATTTGGGTAGAGGAGGGCTTCGCGCGGGGAAAAGATTTAGTCGCGTTTCGCATCCGTGGCGACTCGATGGAGGCGGGCAAGAGCCCCATCTACCACGGCGACACCGTCGTCGTGAACCGCAACGACAAAGGGCACGCGAATAGCGCTGTAGTCGCGCGTTTGCGCGATGACGGCTACGTCTGCAAGGTCCTAAAGGACGATCAGTTCGGACGCTTCCTCCAGTCCGGCAACGTCACCCACACCAACGGCACACCTAGCGTCATCCAGATCGACCGCGTCGATGAGATCGTCGGGCGCATAACCCGCATCATTCACGACGAGTAGCCTTCGCTTTCGATTTTAAGGTGGGTATCTGAATTCAGCCTGTTTTAGCCCTATTTTTGTCCATCTGTAACAATTTAATTTGCAACACTGTCCCTCTGAACCCCATTTCGGAGGGTTTCTCATGATTCCACTATTTCACGCTAGCGCTCCGGCAGAATTACGCTCTCTCACGCAAGAATACGACTTCTTTCGCTTCTTTCACATGCAAGTTCCGCGAAAAATAATTTGTAACAAAACAGAGAAACAATTTGTAACACTACATCCGTGGGGGCTGCCCCGTTTTTGGGGGGTTGCTCACGGTTTCTTGGGGGCGTCGCCCCTAGCGTTGACACCCTTTTTTCGGCGTGATATCCTCTTCTTCCTTGGCACCGTAGCCAAGTGGTAAGGCAGAGGTCTGCAAAACCTCCATTCGGCGGTTCGAATCCGCCCGGTGCCTCCAAAAAGCTTGGAGGTATCATCTCGTCAAAAAGGTGATACCTCATAAGTCAATTTAGAACCAGTTATTTGTATAGGCGCGTAGCTCAGTGGGAGAGCGCCACACTGACACTGTGGAGGTCGGCAGTTCAATCCTGCCCGCGCCTACCAAAAGAGAAGCCGTGAGGGACGGAAAAAGAGAAGCCCCGCCAAGTGTGGGGCTCTTGCTTTGGTCTAAGATGACGTCAGGACTATAAACATCTAGCAGTTTCACGACACCCTGAGACAGTTGAACGCAGGTCTCTGTCCGTAGGACTAGCGGGATTTCATCCCTTAAAGTTACGTGCTAATTACGAAGTTTTCACGCAGTGAAACAGCGTTTCACAAAGTGAGAGTGTTGCTTCGCAAAACTTCGTACACTCTGACCAGATGATACCTGCTAATCCAAGCAACAACCTCTTTAAGCCTGTTTATATTCCGATTCTACCGCACTTCGCTTGGGCGTGCTCACACGCTTAGGATAGCACGCCTAGTGGCGGCTAAAAGCCAAGGAAAAAGACGGCTAAAGAAGCCGTCCGAAATTCACGGGATGATGAGGTGCTAAGCAGCTTTTTGTGCAAATGTAAAAACGGGATACTGCTTGCTCGGCTCTTCCTCAGAGTGCAACAGTTCTTCGATATGCCGCACCACATCAGGTTCTAAAACCGTATCGCCGCACACCTGACAAACCAAAGCGGGTACGTCATCAATCATAACCGTTTCGTCCTTCTGCTTGCCGCGAAAGAGGATCGTTTTGGGTTCGTAGCTTCCAGGGCATTCCATTCGGCAGTTCATTTCTGACCTCTTTCGGTAGGCGTTACCCACTTCGGCGGTTTCGGCTCATACACCGTAATGATAAAGAGTTTTGGGCGCGAAGTCGAGCAGACGATGTGCAGATAACGCCCCTGACTGCCGCGTCCACAGACTAAGCAGCACGGACCTTTATAAAAGGTAGGGTAGTTTTCGAGCACACTGCCGTCAGCTAGAGCCACTAAGACCTCATCTAACAACACCGCCTCGTCTTGCATCTCTTCCGCCGCGTGGAGCGTTAAAACGAGATTGTCTGCTGCCGCCTGAGCTTTGATACGTTCTAAAATAACGTCGGGGCTATGAATGTCCAAGCAACACCCTCTTTAAGCCTGTTTGCACCCTGACTTTACTACAGTTCGCTCAAACGTACTCATACGCTTAGGATAGCACGCCTAGTAGCGGCTAAAAGCAGAGGAAAAGGCAACCAAAGAAGCCGCCCAGAAGTCACAAAGGGAGTTTAGAGGTTCCGGTAAACGTCCTTCCGGTGACGCGCATACGTTAGCGCAATAATTTTGACCTCTTGATCTACCTCATATACGACTCGGTACGCGCCCACACGCACACGGTAAAGCCCTTTATGACCCTGCAATTTCTTGCTATCCGCCGGGAAAGGATCCTCGGCTAAACGCTCAACTTTAGTCGCTACCCGAGCGGCAACGTCTTTGGATAACCTCTTGAGGTCTTTTCGAAAAGACGAACGAGCAAGCAGCCTATAACGCGCCATCTTCCTCTAAGTCACGCTTCACATCTTCCCAAGCAAGAAGAGGCTCATCACGCCGCTCTGCGACAACCGAGAGGTCATGTAGGTCTTCTAGCAGTTCCTCAAATACCTCGATAGGCAAAACGACCTTGGTCTTGCGCCCTTCATGGTCCGTAATGTATTCAGGCTCTACCGCGATTCGCTCAAAGGTGCTCATACGCTTAGGATAGCACGCCTAATGGCGGCTGAAAGCCAAAGAAAAAGACAGCGAAAAGCCGCCCAAACAAGCAAAATGGAGTAAACTTCTCCTATGGCTGATCAAAAAACAAGCATCGAGGCGGTCAATGACCTCTTGCCCCAGTTACCAGAGCCGCAACAGCGAGAAGTACAGGACTTTGCAGAGTTCTTGCTTCACAAGACAGCGCTTGAGCGCAAGCGGTTAGAGAAACACAAACGGGGCGGGCTAGGCTTTGCGAAAGGCAAAATTCGGATCGCTGAAGACTTCAAGGACATCCCCGAAGGCTTTGAGAATTACCTACCCGAATGAGGTTTATCCTCGACACCCATACTTTCCTCTGGTACAGCACGGATGACGCTAGGCTGAGCGAGTACGCCGCTGAGATTTTAGAGGGTGAGAATCAACCTGTGCTGAGCATCGTCAGTCCGTGGGAAATTTCCATCAAGGTCTCTGTCGGCAAGCTCGAGCTTGACACGCCCATTTCGGCGCTTGTTGGTGAAGCCTTGAGTTTGGGCTTCGAACTTCTGCCCATCACGCCTGAACACCTAGACATCCTCTCATCGCTCCCTTTTCACCACCGTGACCCCTTTGACCGCACCCTCGTCGCGCAATGTATTCATGAAAAACTGCCGCTGCTAAGCAAAGACGCGACATTAGACGCCTACGCGATTAAGCGGCTCTGGTAATAGATAACGCACTTCGCTCGGGCGCGCTCATACGCTTAGGATAGCACACCCCGTGGCGGCTAAAAGCCAAAGAAAAAGACGGCTAAAGAAGCCGCCCGGAATTTACAACGCTATCCATTCGTCGCGGCTGATACCAACCTGCCGGATAATCTCACGAATCAGCCCCACGCCGACCTCTTTACTGTGAATCGGAATCGGTACGATTTGTCCCGTTTCGCGCTTCACCATCCGAGAGTGTCGCCCACCGGGAAACGGTCCCTCGAAGCCCAGCTTGTGAAGTTTTCGGATAACCTCTCGACTTTTAAGAGGCGTCAGCTTAGGCAACGTCTTGTTCCAAGAATTCAATATCTGGAAGTTTTGGAACCTCTAAACCGAGCTGCAACGCGAGCAGCACATTACCTTCAACAACATCCGCAAGCTCCGAACGTGCCTCTTCCACGCTCTCGCCCTGCGCGTAAAACCCGTCTGCGCCAGGCACACGCGCCACGACCACGCCATCTTCGTCACGCTCGTACTCGGCAAGCTGTAACGCCTTTTGCAGATAGAGCCTCATCGAAAACTGCCTGACCTTCATCTCTGGAGTCTAACATTTTCAAGCTCTACCGCGGTTCGCTCAAAGGTGCTCATACGCTTAGGATAGCACGCCCCGCGGCGGCTAAAAGCCAAAGAAAAAGACGGCTAAAGAAGCCGCCTGGAGTAATAGGGTGTTATATAGCGGTTATCAGAAGTACTGAGCTTGAATCACGCAGATATCATCTCCTAAAGTGCGTGCTACGCGACGTTTTACCTAGTGAGATTGGCTCAAACCAGATGATACCTGCTATAATGGTGCTGATGAAGGTTTCAGACTTTACCCCCGAACAGTTCAAAGCGCTCGTCCGAGAATCTGTGGAGGAAGCGCTCGAGGACCTTGTAGGCGACCCCGACGAAGGTCTCGAACTCCGCGACGCACTGAAAGCGCGACTTCAAACCTCGAATGAACCCAGCGTTCCCGCCGAAGACGTCGCTGAGGAGTTGGGGCTCTCCTGGTGACGCCCTACGGGGTTGCGTTTCGACCTGAAGCTCAAAAAGACCTCGCTTCGCTAGACCGCACTGTTGCTCAGCGCATCCTTAATAAAGTTAGATAGCTTTCAGAGAACCTGAGCAACGTCAAACCCGAAGCGCTCAGCGCCGACCTCAAAGGTTTTTATAAACTCCGCGTAGGGAGCTACCGCGCAGTCTACAAACTCAATGACGAGCAAAGAGTGTTGACTCTATTCTTTGTTGGGCATAGGCGAGAGGTTTACAAAAGGGTTTAGCGTAAGAAAATGCGCACGGGTTTATGATACAGCGAGATGACCTAAAGATAAGAAAAAAGACGGCTAAAGAAGCCGCCTGGAATTTACAGGGTGATGAGGTGCTTAGTAGCTTGGTGCAATAACGATTTCTTCACCGTTAAACTGGAATATCTTACCTGAAAAGCTCTCTGCTGTGATCTTGTAAGTTTCTGTAGAAGCATCAGGTACATATTTGCATCGCTTAACACTGCTTTTAGGGTCAGTAATCAAAACTGCAAATACATTACAGGCTGCTACTGAGGGTATTCTCTGTCCAACTGAATCTCGTTTTGCCTCAACGCCTTGCACCACTTGGTAAACGTAAGCTTGCGTGGCACGGTCTTGAGCGGCATGGCGAGCTTGTAGAAGATTTGGAACCATAACTGCTGCTAAAGCGCCGATAATAGCAATAACGATAAGTAACTCAACTAACGTAAAAGCTTGACCTGCTCCTTTCTTCATAGCAGAACCCTTTACTTCCTCTCATGAAAGTTGCTTAGTTTTATCAGTTAAGCAGCCACCCTAGCATAATTGCTGAGGGTGGCTGCTTGCTTGAATCAGACTTTAGGTTTTTACTGAATTTCGACACCGTTGTAGGTGAACTTCGTTGTCGTAACAGAGGTAGCTTCAGCTGTATAAGTGTCGGTTGTGGTGTCAGTATCGTACGTTGCAGAAGTTACAGCAGCGGGCAGCGTTACACCCATGAGTGTCGCGCAATCGCCATCAGCTGGAAGAGTTTGCTTAACTGCGTCGCGATTAGCTTCGACAGCCGTGATGCAGTTGCGGAGGAAGGCTTGAGTGGCACTGTCATTTGCACGGTTGCGAGCCGAGAGCAAGTTCGGGATGAGAACCGCTGCTAGGATGCCGATGATGGCGATGACGATGAGGAGTTCGATGAGGGTGAAGCCTTTGTTCTTATTGTTGCGCATGGTGCGCTCCTTTTCTGGGAACATCCGATAAAGAGTATGTATGAAAACGGCTGTTCCGGTGGGAATTCGTTAGCGCAGGAGTGTGTCTCCCTTGCTAGAAAAGAGTTTAGCCGCTGGACTCTTACAAAGAACTTACAAATTTCACATGTTGGAAGAGGTGTAAGGAAGTTCGCAGAGGGGTAGGCGGCTACTAAAACCGTTTATACGTTTTGGGAAGAGGTCTGGATAGCTGATTTTGAGAAATGGACTCGAGGATTCCGCCCCACAGCAGAGCGCTCGAGCCTATTACGGGCTCGAGCGTCCTTGCGATACACAAGCGGGTGAACCTGTGGGCACTCGAGGCTAAAGGTGTTCCGGTGCGCCGCAGAGCCGCCTGTAGATGTCGAGGTGTTGCTGCGCTACCGTTTCCCAAGAGCAGCGTTGCGCGAACGCCTGCCCCGCTTCGGTGAGGGGGCGGCTCGAGTCTAGGGTGTGCAGGCGTTCTAAGAGCGCCTTGGCGAGTGCCCGCTCGTCTTTGGGCGGCGCGAGGGTGAGGAGGGGCGCTAGGGCGGGCTCGACCTCTTCGGGGCGCGTGCCGACGACGGGCAGGTGGTGTGCTAATAGCGTCAGGAGGGAGCCGCTTTTGAGGGTGACGCCTTGGTTAAAGGGGAGCACGCCCAAGTCGGCACCCCAGAGGAGGCTCGAGGCGGCTTCGTCCGCGACGTAGCCCGTCAGCGCCACCTTGCCGCCGAGCCCTAGCGTTTCGGCAAGGCGCTCTAAAGACGCCCGGTAGCTTGCGGCTTCTTCGCCGCGCAGCGCCAAGCTCTCCGCCCCGCCGATGAGGAGCAGGCGGGTCTCGGGCTGCTTTTGTAGCACGTGCGGAAAGGCGCGTAGGAGCGTCTCCAACCCCTTGACCGGGTGCAGAAAGCCGAAGAAGGCGACGACGCGCGCCCCGTCGGACCAACCTAAGTGGCGGCGCAGGTGCGCCCTAGCTGCGCCCCGGTCAGCCTCTCGGTCAGCTTCTTGAACTGTGATGTTGACGCCGACGGGCACGCGCGTGGTGCGCGCCGCGAGGTGCGGCAGACGCGCCAGGAGCGCCCCTTCTGCGCCTGTATTCGTGGTGATGAGGTGGTCGCTGCCCGTGAGCAGAAAGCCGTCCTCCTCGTCCCACCAGCCGCGCCGCTGACCCCAGCGGGCGAGTGCGTGGGCGCGGGCGTCGAACCTCCCGAGGGGCGCAGGCAGAGACCAGGTCCACCAGCCGTACTCGTGTAGGGTGGTGACGATGCGCCCGCCGTACCCCAAATGCCGTAAGAGCGGCGGCAGCAAGAACACCGCGCGCTGAAAGCCGTACGTGCCGCCCGCGTGCTGGATGTGGAGCAGGTCCGGGGCGTCGCGGCGGATGGACCTCGCTAAGGGGAGCAGGTGGCGGTAGGTCCAGCCGCCCGTCACGCCTTTCGCAATCCCTTCCGCTCCGCCTTTTAGCCCGCGCGCTTGCCTATCTTGCGCGGCGCTCGCCGCGTCCGTGTAGAGGCTGACGTGGACGCCCGCGCGCGCCAGCGCCTCCCTGAGCCGCGCGGTGTAGTGCGCGACGCCGCACCGCGCGGGCTGGTACGAGCCCGCGAGCATCCCTATTCGTATATCTTTGAGGGACGCTTCAGGGGTTGTGTCTTTCGAAAACACCTCTTCAGCGTGCATCTACACCTGCCCTACAGGTTTGGCGTTTTGGTCTGCGGAAGCTAACAAATCTACAGCTTCGGCGAGCACCTCGTCCACGCTCACGTCCGCCAGGACGCTCGAGCCGTGCGTGCAGGGCGGCTCGGTCACGGCGTCGGTGCCGCACACCGCGCAGCGGCTCCGCCAGGAGACCACCGCGCGGTTGCGGGCGCGAAAGAGCGGCGCGACGTCAACGAGGTTCGACTTGGTGAAGACGCCGACGGTCTTCGTGCGGACCGCTTCGGCGAGGTGGCGCGGACCGGAGTCGTTGCCGACGAAGAGGTCGGCGCGTTTCAAGACGCCGACTAAGCCGGACAAGGAGAGACCTGTCGAGAGGTCGAGGAGCGGTCTTCGCGCGGCGCGTTTGATATCCGCAACGAGCGGCGCGTCCACCTTCCCACCGACGAGCACGGGCTGAACGCCCCTCGTTTGCAGCGCGTCCGCGAGCCCCGCGAAGTGCGCAGGCGGCCAGCGGCGGCGCGGATCGGTCGCGCCGGGGTGGAGGGTCGCGAACGGGCGCGCAGTGTCGTACCCGGCTCGAGCGAGGTGCGCGTCAGCCTCCGCTAAATCCTGCGCGGTTGCCTCCAACTGCGGATAAATTCGCACGGGCGGTGCCCCTACCGCCGCGACGACCTCCAACCAGCGCAGCACGTCGTGTTGGTAGAAGGTGTAGGGCACGTTGATGTCTAAGGGCGGCGCGTCCTTCGCCCGCGCCCCCGCGCTCAGGCGTGCGCCCAAACGCGCCGTGAAGGGGTTCGAGTTGCCGCCGCCGCCGTGAAGCTGAATAGCGAGGTCGAAGTGGCGGCGGCGCATCGCCCTAAAAAAAGTCTCGACTACCTCGGGCGTATCGTCCGGCGGCGCGTCCGGCCCGCTCGCGTAGCGCACGCCCGCCACGAGCGGAGCGGTGACGACTTCATCCACCGGAAAAGGTCTACCTTGTAAGAGCGCCCGGCTGTGCGCCGCGCCGACGAGCGTGATGTGGGTCTCCGGGTAGGCGCGGCGCAGGGCGAACAGCGCGGGCTCGGCGACGATGAGGTCGCCCAAACCGTTCGCGCGCACCACGGCGATGCGCTTGACATCTTTTAGAAGAGGTCCGACGTGGAGCATGACTCCACCTTATCTAGCAAACCGCGTTGCGCTGTGTGGGCTAGGTGTCGGTTCCCTATTTCCTTCGCAATTCCTTCGTGGCGGACGCGGTAAGGTCTGTCTCATGGCCTCTGCCCAGTTTCTCCTTAAAATCCCGTTTCTCCTCAGAAAACGTAATGCGCCCCGCTAGACGCGCTGACGCGCTCATCTTCGACATGGACGGCGTGTTGGTAGACACCATGCCGCAGCATGAGCGCTCATGGCGGCTTTTGGCGGAGCGGGAGGGGGTGGGGCTCGAGCTGTCCCTCTTGGAGTCGTTACGCAGCCTGGGGCGGCGCGACTCGCTCCTGACTCTATTGAACGGGCGAACGCTGCCCGAAGAGGTCATACAGCGCCTCTTAGCGGAGAAGAACCGCCTCTACTTACAGCTTATCGGGGATTTCGGTCCTGAGAACTTGATGCCGGGGGTGCGCAGCATTTTGGAGGAAGCGCAGGCGCGAGGCGTTCCGCTCGGGCTCGCCTCGAGCAGCCGCAACGCCCGCTTCATCTGCGCGCGCTTAGGCATCAGACCTTTCTTTCGCGCCTTTGCCGACGGCACCGACGTGACGCGCGGCAAGCCCGCGCCCGAGCTGTACGTGCGCGTGGTGCGCGAGTTAGGCGTCCCCGCTGAGCGCTGTTTGGTCGTAGAGGACGGCGCGGCGGGGGTGAGGGCGGCGCAGCTCGCAGGGTGCCGCGTCGTCGGTTTGGGCTCACCGGAGCGGCTGCGCGGCGCGGACGCCGTGCTGAGGGATTTGAGGGGGCTCTCCTTGGAGGCGCTGTTGGCACGTTAAGCTCGAGCTAACAGAAGGACCCCTCCACCATCTAAAACGCGCCTGCGCCTCTGTTAGTCTTGCGGGACGAACACACCATCTATACTGCTACTTTTAGTACAGTTGCCCCGCTTCCCCGGGCGTAGCATGAGGGGACGGCGTGCCTCACGGGGGAGAGTGGTGTGATGAGGGAACAGGTCAAAGAGGTGGCGACGAGGGTGAGCCAGCGGGCGGCGGACCTCTTGGGTGAGCGCGTCTTCGTCATCGACCAGATAGGGCGGGTGGTGGCGGCCAGCGAACCGGGGTTCGCTGGCAGCGTGCTGGCGGACGCAGCCTCGCGTCCCTTTACGCCGCTGCGCTTCAGCGCTTGGGAAGGGCGCGTAGTCGTGGGCGCGCGCGCGGTGGGTGCGGTAGCGAATTCGGCGGCGGGCTCGAGCCGCGCCCCGTACTCCCCTCGGCTCGTGCGTGGGGTGCTCGAGCTGATCATCAGCCAGATGACGCTCGAGGGCTTGCGCGGGCGCGACCTCAAGAACACGCTCGTTCATGACCTTTTGCGCGGGCACGTCTCGGACGAGGAGAGCATCCACCGCCAAGCGCGCATCCTTGGCATGGACCTTGCGCCGCCCCGCGCCGTGCTCCTCATCGGCGCGGAGGCGTACTTGGGCGCGGACGGCGCGGCGCGCTCAGACGACATCATCGGCAGCGTGGTGCGCTTTTTCCACCTGCCGAGTGACACCATCTGCGCCTACATCGGTGCGGGCGAGGTGGCGGTCCTTAAAGCGAGCGACGCGAAGAACTTAGCGCCTTGGGCGCAGGTGGATACGGGGGACGACAAGGGGAGCGACAAGGCGTCGGCTTGGGCTGACTTGGGCGCGCTCAAGCGGGCGGCGGCGGCGCTCGTGGCGCGCTTGGCGGCGGACACGGGCGCGCGGGTGAGCATCGGCGTTGGGCGTTACCACCGGGGGCTCGCCGGGCTCGAGCACTCCTACGCGGACGCGAAAGCGGCACTCTCGCTGGGACGCCGCTTGGGTCAGAAGGGCGACGTGCACTGCCTCGACTCGGTGGGCATCGCCGCGTTTATCGGCGTGGCGGACGAGCGCACCAAAGCCGACTTAGCCACCTTTCTGCTGAGCCCTTTAGACGACGAGCCCGAGCTGCTGCGCACTTTGGCGTGCCTCTTCGAGCACGACTGCCAGCCGACAGCCACCGCTAAAGTGCTAGGTGTCCACCGCAACACGCTCTCGTACCGCTTAGAGAAGATCGCCTCGCTGACCGGCATGGACCCGAGGCGCTTCGACGACGCTGTGCAGATTCGCTTGGCGCTCGTCATGAGGCAATTGCACAAAGGCGCGGAGCAACGCTCGTCAAAGAAGATACGCCGTACCCGCACCGCACCGTGCTGAATAACGGCGCGTGCCACGCGGCTCACGCTTCGGGGGCTGCGCAAAGCGTCTGGGTGCAATCACCCTCGCCGCTGTGCATCTGCCCCTGACTGTAAGCCAGCTACCTTAAAATTTCAGGCGTTTGCCCGATGAAATGTGTTGTGAAGTTTTTTACACTGCGCTGTGCTCAGCGCTTCTCAAGCCCACACCTTTAAGCGAGGCAGCGTGCGCCGCCTCGCCGTGCTCCGCGCGCTACCCGGTCTCGGCGACTTCTTGTGTGCGACGCCCGCGCTTCGTGCGTTGAAGGCGAGTTTGCCGGGGACGCACATCACGTTTATCGGACTCCCTTGGGTGGATTCTTTGTCGTCACGTTACAGATTATGGGACGCCTTCTTGCCCTTTCCGGGTGCGCCGGGCTTGCCAGAAGTTCCTCTTGACGCGGCGCGTTCGGGCGCTTTTATGGACGCGCAGCGGGGACGCTTTGACCTCGTTATTCAACTCCACGGCAGCGGACCCGAGAGTAACGTGTTTGCGCTCGAGCTTGACGCCCCGCTCACCGCAGGTTTTTACTCAGCCGAAGAGGTGCAGCCCGGTCCGCTTTTTCTACCTTGGAACGAGCGCGAACACGAGGTGACGCGCTGGTTGAGGTTGCTGTCGCATGTGGGCTTTGAGGTAGGAGATGCGGCGCTGAGTTTTCCCATAAATCCTGAAGACAGAGCCAACGTTGAGCGTTCGAAGCTCGAGCACGATGTAACCGCGCCCTACCTCGTCCTCCACCCCGGCGCGGCGAGCGAAACGAAGCGGTGGTCCGCCGCGCAGTTCGCGGAGGTTGGACGAGCGGCGCAGAAGTTGGGGCTTCAAGCCGTTATCACAGGTAGCTCTGGAGAAGTCGCGCTCGCGAGGCAGTTACAGCGGCTCCTACCTGACGCCATTAACCTCGCCGGAAAAACTGAATTGGGCACGCTCGCCGCGCTACTCGGAGATGCACAGTTGCTCATCTGTAACGACACGGGTGTCTCGCACCTCGCGGCAGCGACCCGGACGCCCAGCGTCGTCCTCTTCTCCGAGACCGACCCGGCGCGCTGGGCTCCGCTGGATACGTCGCGTCATCTCGCCATCGACGTGAACCAAGACGCATCGACCGAAACCGTTTTAGCTGCGGTGCATTCGCTTCTAGGGGGGAGCTATGAACATTCTGACCTGGCACGTCCACGGGGCGTACCTCTACTACCTCACTCGTAACGCGCACCACCGTTACTATCTGCCGGTTAAGGAGGGCGTGCCGCCGGGCTACGGCGGGCGTCTCGGCGGCGAGCGTTGGGGTGAGCATGTGGTGGACGTACGGGCGGAAGAGATCAAAAACTTAGACCTTGACTTGGTGATCTACCAGTCCGCGAAGAACTGGACCGAGGACCAACACAACGACCTGAGCCCCGCACAGCGCCACTTACCCCGTATCTTTTTGGAGCACGACCCACCGCAGGAGAGTCCGACGAACACGCCGCACCCCGTAGACGACCCTCACGTGCTGCTCGCGCACGTCACGCCCTTCAACGCGCTGATGTGGGACGCGCGGCGCACGCCTACGTGCGTCGTCGAGCACGGCGTCAGCGTGCCAGAAGACGTGCACTACACGGGCGAAAAGGCGCGCGGGCTCGTCATCATCAATGGGTTGGGCTCGAGAGGACGCCGCTTAGGTTTAGATGTGTTCCAAGAGGTCCGCAAGCACGTCCCTTTAGACCTCGTGGGCTACGGCTCGGAAGCGGTGGGGGGCTTAGGCGAAGTGCCCCACGGCGAGCTGCCCTACGTCGCCGCGCAGTACCGCTTCCTCTTCAACCCCATTCGCTACACCTCGCTGGGGCTCGCCGTCTGCGAGGCGATGCGCGTCGGGCTGCCTGTGGTTGGGCTGGCGACCACGGAGATGGCGACGGTGGTTCAGAACGGCGTGTCGGGCTACGTGGACACGGACGTGCGCAAGCTCATTGAGGTGATGCAGCGGCTACTCGAGCACCCGGAGGAAGCCGCGCGGCTCGGGGCGGGAGCGAAAGAGGTGGCGACAAAACGCTTCGGCGTGGAGAGGTTCGCACGCGACTGGGAGGCGGCGTATGAAGAGGCTGTTCAACTCGCTACGGGTGCCAAAAACGAGACAAGAGGTCATGAGGAGGTGACCTTTTGAAAGGCGAACGTCCGTCACTCGAACGTCCGTCGCTCAAAGTCGCCCTAATTTCAGACCACGCCTCGCCCCTCGCGACCTTGGGCGGCGTGGACGCGGGCGGGCAGAACGTCTACGTCGCGCAACTCGCTAAGCGGCTCGCGGCGACGGGCGTGCGCGTAGACGTCTTCACCCGCCGCACCTGCACCTCGCAAGCGGAAATCGTGCCTTGGGAGGGCGCGCGCGTCGTCCACGTTCCCGCCGGACCGCCTTGCCATGTGCCCAAAGAGCAGCTACTGCCCTACATGGACGCCTTTACAGATTGGGTGGAGGTGTTCGCAGCGAGAGAAGGTTCTTACAACCTCTTCCACGCCAACTTCTTTTTGTCGGGGCTCGTCGCCGCTGACCTCAAGGTGCGTACCGGCACGCCCTTCGTCGTCACCTTTCACGCGCTCGGCAAGGTGCGCAGGCTCCATCAGGGCGCGGCGGACGCCTTTCCCGATGAACGCATGAGCATCGAAGCGCGGCTCATGCGCGAGGCGGACGCCCTCATCGCCGAGTGCCCGCAGGACGTGGACGACCTGGCAAACCTCTACGGTGCACCCTCTTCACGCATCCACCTCATCCCTTGCGGCTTCGATCCTGATGAGTTCGAACCGCTGAATAAGGAGGAGGCACGCTCTAAGCTCGAGCTACCCACCGTGCCCCAAGACGCCCCGCTCCTCCTCCAACTCGGACGCATGGTCCCGCGCAAGGGTGTCGAGACCGTGGTACATGCGCTCGCACAGGTTGAGAAAGCGCACCTGCTCGTCGTGGGCGGCGAGTCGGCGGAGCCCGACCCCGTGAAGACGCCTGAAATCGGAAGGCTGCAGGCGGTAGCGAGCGAGGTGGGTGTCTCAGAGCGCATTCACTTTTTGGGTCAGAAACCGAGAGGCGACCTCAAACACCTCTACGCTGCCGCTGACGTGTTCGTCACTACGCCCTGGTACGAGCCCTTTGGTATTACCCCTTTGGAGGCGATGGCGTGCGCTCGCCCGGTGGTGGGCTCGAACGTCGGCGGCGTGAAGTACAGCGTCGTGGACGGCGAGACGGGGCTCCTCGTGCCGCCGAAAGACCCGGACACACTCGCCGAGGCGCTGAACCTTTTGCTTGCCCATCCGAAACGCGCCGAGGCGATGGGCAAGCGCGGGCGGGCGCGGGTGCTGCGCGACTTCACCTGGGAGCAGGTGGCGGGCGCGATGCGGCGCGTGTATGAAGAGGTGGCGTTGCCGCCGAAGCCTCGACTCGAGCCCTATCCCTTCGAACACGACTTAGAGCCAACCATCTCCGACACCATCGACCAGAATTTCACAGACGCGGTGCGGGCGCTCGAGCGCTCCCGCGCCACCTTACGTGCCCCTATTGCCGCAACCGCCCGCCTCCTTACGGGCTGCTTCCGAGATAGCAACAAACTCTTGGTCTGCGGCAACGGCGGCTCGGCAGCGGACGCGCAGCACTTGGCCGCCGAACTCGTCGGACGCTTTCTCGTGCACGCGCGTCCCGGCTTGCCCGTCGTCGCCCTCAACACGGACACCTCAGTTCTGACCGCTTGGGCGAACGACGTAGGCTTCGCGGACGTGTTCGCGCGGCAGGTGCAGGCACTTGGACAACCAGGCGACGCGCTCCTCGTCATCAGCACGAGCGGCGCGTCGGAAAACCTCGTCCGGGCGCTGCGTGAGGCGAAGGCGAAGGGAATGATCACTTTAGCCCTACTCGGCAGGGACGGTGGCGTAGCGGCGCGGCTCGCCGACCTTCCCCTCGTCGTACCCGAGCACCATACGCCGCGCATTCAAGAGGTGCATACGCTGGTGCTGCACCTGCTTTGCGAACTCGTGGAGAACGAGTTCGTACCCGTTCGGCACATCACCGGACGAGAGGTGGGGCTAGGGCCCGTCCCCGTCACCAACGACTAGATGTGAAGTAAGAAGCGAGAAGTAGAAATTGAGAAGTAAGAAGTAGGAATAGCGAACGGATTTCAAACGCGAAACAGAACGAGGAGAACGATATGGCAGACGAACTTACAGGACAAGTCACCCTCATCACCGGCGGTGGCAGCGGGCTCGGCGCGGCGCTGTGTCGCACCCTGGCGGCGGCGGGCGCACGGGTGGTCTGCGCCGACATCAATTTGGACAACGCCGAGAAGGTGACGAGCGCACTGCAAGAGGAGGGGTTGGACGCGCAGCCTATCCACCTCGACGTGCGCGACGACGCACAAGCAGAGCGTGTCGTGAACGATATCGTGGAGCGCTACGGTCAGCTCGACACCCTAATCAACAACGCGGGCACCGACATCACAGTGTCCATAGAGGAACTGAGCTTAGATGACTGGGACCGCGTGCAAGAGGTCAACCTGCGCGCGCCCTTCGTGCTCTCCAAGCTCGCGCTGCCCCTCATGAAAGGGCGCGGCGGCAGCATCATCAATATAAGCTCCACAGCGGCGAAGCGCACCTGGGCGAACGCCTCGGCGTACCACGCCTCGAAGTGGGGGCTTTTAGGTCTCTCCCACGCCCTGCACGTCGAGGCGCGTCCTTGCAACGTGCGCGTCACCGCCGTCGTCGCAGGCGGGATGCGCACGCCCTTCATCATGGACCGCTTCCCCGACACCGACCCCGGCGTGCTCCAAGCGCCCGAAAACGTCGCCAAAGCAGTGCTTTTCGCCCTGACGCAGCCCGAGGGGACGGTTGTTCCCGAGTTGACTGTGTTACCGATGCGGGAGACGTCATGGCCTTAAACAGCAACGAGCAATGAGTAGAAACCTACAGCCAGCTATCTTTCTCGACAAGGATGGGACGCTCGTTCAAGATGTGCCTTATAACGTGGACCCTTCGCGCGTCGTTTTGACCGAGGGGGCGGCGGACGGGGTGCGCAAGCTGCACGCGGCGGGCTTCGCGCTCGTCGTCGTGTCGAATCAGTCTGGGGTGGCGCGGGGCTACTTCGAGGAGGCAGATTTAGGGGTGGTGTGGGCGAAACTCCGCGAGCTGTTAGGCGTTCCTTTCTCGGTCTACTACTGCCCGCATCATCCTGAAGGTGACGCACCTTATGACATTCGGTGTAGTTGCCGTAAGCCGGAGCCGGGGATGTTACTCGGGGCGGCGAAAGAACACAGCTTAGACCTCTCGCAAAGTTGGATGATAGGCGACATCTTGAACGACGTAGAGGCTGGGCGGCGGGCAGGGTGTAGAACAGTTCTTTTAGATGGCGGGGGCGAGACGGAGTGGGATTTGAGCCTCGAGCGGTTGCCGCATCACACCGTGGATACGTTAGCGGAAGCCACTGAAGTTATTTTGAGCCTGTCAGCACTTCAGCGTAGGTTAGAGCAAAGCTCAAAGGTTCTTAGCCTTGACCTGGGTCAGCATTTCAGGTTTTCCTGACGCGCTGACTGGCTGAAATGCTGACTTGCTGAAATGCTGACTTGCTAATGCACTGACTAGCCTCTTTAGGGGGAGAGCATGAACCATCTAAATCTACTCGAGCACTTTCGCCACCGCCGCGTCCTCGTTGTCGGCGAGGCGATGTTGGACCGCTACGTCTACGGCGAGACGCACCGGCTCTGCCGCGAGGCTCCGGTGCCCGTCGTAGCGGAGACGCGGCGGGCGGGCGTCGCAGGCGGCGCGGCGAACGCGGCGGTGAATGCGGCAGCGTTAGGGGCGAGCGTGACCTTCTTATCCGTCACGGGGGACGATGACGACGCGCAGGGATTGGTAGAAGCGCTGGAGCCCTACGGCGTCACCTCTCACCTCGTCAGAGACTCGGCGCGGCGCACGCTCGTCAAGGAGCGCGTCTTTGCTGGCTCGCAGATGTTGCTGCGCTTGGATAGAGGCAGCACGCAAGAGGTCACGGGGGCGGCTGAGCGGGAGCTTGTTAAGAGGCTCGAGTCCCACTGGCAGTTTCACGACGCCGTCATTATCTCGGACTACGGCTACGGTGTACTGACAGACGGAGTGCTGGAAACGCTCAAGCGTCTTCACAGGTCAGAGCCAAAAGTCCTTGTTGCCGACGCGAAAGACCTAAGTCGCTATAAAGAGGTTGGCGTCAGGGCGGCGAAGCCCAATTACGAGGAAGCGGTGCGTCTCTTACGGCTCGCCCCGCAAGCTGAAGGACGGGCGGAACAACTGGGTCCCTACGCAAGCGCCCTCTTAGAGCGCAGCGGCGCTGACCTCGTCGCCCTGACCCTCGACACCGAAGGCTGCGTCCTCGTTCAAGAAGGTGGTCCGCCGTATCGCACCTACGCTAGAGCGCAGCCCAACACTCAAGCGACGGGCGCGGGCGACACCTTCGTGAGCGCCCTTACGCTCGCTTTGGCAAGCGGCGCGGAGCCGATAGGGGCGGTGGAGATCGCGGCGGCAGCAGCAGCCATCGTCGTCGGGCGCGGCGGCACCACCACCTGCCCCGAGCGCGAGTTGCGCGGCTACCTCTCGGGTGTTTCGAAGCGGTTGCCTTTAGAAAGCCTTTTAGCTCGTATAGATTATCTACGTTCCGAGGGACGGCGCGTCGTCTTCACGAACGGCTGCTTCGACCTCTTACACCGGGGGCACGTCACCTACCTGAGCCAAGCCAAGGCGCTGGGCGATGTGCTCGTGGTGGGGCTCAACGCCGACGAGAGCGTGCGGCGGCTTAAAGGCGCGACGAGACCTGTGAACACCTTGGAGGACCGCGCCGCCGTCCTTTCGGGCTTGTCGTGCGTGGACCACGTCGTTTCCTTCGAAGAGGACACGCCTGAAGACCTCATCCTCTTAGTCAAGCCCGACGTGTACGTTAAAGGGGGCGACTACACCCTCGAGACACTGCCCGAAGCGCCCTTAGTCCAGTCGCTAGGCGGGCGCGTCGAACTCCTTACGTACCTGCCCGACCTCTCCACGAGCGACATCATCGCTAGGGTCAAGACGGGCGCGGGCAGGGCGCTCGGGGCGGACTGAATGCGAGCCTGGAACGCACCCTCTTTACCTGAGCGCATCCTCGCCGTGCGGCTCGACACCTTGGGCGACGTGCTGATGACGGGACCCGCTATCCGAGCGTTGGGAGAGGGAGGGGCACACGTGACGCTGCTGACCTCCTCGAGAGGCGAAGCCGCCGCCAAACTTTTAGAGGTGGACGAGGTCATGGTCTACGACGCGCCGTGGCTCAAAGCGACGGCGGCGCGTGAGGACAGCAGGCTCGAGCTAGACTTTATCGAGACGCTGCGTTCTCACCGTTTTGACGCCGCCGTGATTTTCACCACCTATACCCAAAACCCGCTCCCTACCGCTCTGACGCTCTACCTCGCCGACATTCCCTTGCGCCTCGCCCACTGCCGCGAGAACCCGTACCAACTCCTCACGCATTGGGTCCGCGATGTAGAAGAGGTGGCGGGCGTTCGCCACGAGGTGCGCCGCCAGCTCGACTTGGTGGCGAGTGTCGGGTACGAAGTAGAAGACGAGCGGATGCGGGTGGAGGTGTCCGAGAGGTCACGGGGATATGTAGACGAACTTTTAGCACCGCTCGAGCTTCACAACTGGATCGCCGTCCATCCTGGTGCGAGCGCCGAATCGCGCCGCTATCCACCCGAGAAGTTCGCGCTCGCGTGCGACATGCTGGCGCGTTTGGGTCTCCAACTCGTCTTTACGGGCTCACAGAATGAACGAGAACTTATCACTGAGATTCAGGCGCGGATGAGCCCTTCGTATTCGAGCTTTTCGCATAACTTGGCGGGGGGGCTCGAGTTACCCCAACTCGCCGCCCTGTTAGAACGCGCCCCCTTGCTACTTGCGAACAATACCGGCCCCGTTCACTTAGCGGCAGCCGTCGGTACGAGCGTCGTAGACCTCTACGCCCTCACCAACGCGCAGCACACGCCGTGGGGCGTGCCTAGCCGCGTGCTCTTCGAGGACGTGCCGTGCCGCTTCTGCTTGAAGTCGGTCTGCCCGGAAGGACACAACGGCTGCTTGCACTGGGTGGAGCCGGAGCGCGTGGCGGCGGCGGTGCGGGAACTTTTAGAGACCTCTTCGCCGCTGAACTACGCGCCTGTGATTCTAAGCGGAGTAGGGCAGACCGGAGCACGACAAGAGGTGAGAGCGTGATTGACGTACTCATTCCCACCTGCGAGCGCCCAGCCGCCCTCGCCGCGACCCTAGCGACGCTGGCAACTCAAACTTATGAGGACTTCCGCGTCATCCTCTCCGACCAGAGCGAGGCGAGCGTGTTCGAGCGGGGCGAGGTGCAGGCGGTGGTGCGGTGGTTGGAATATCGGGGTGTCCCCGTCCAATGTCACCGCCACTTGCCTAAGCGCGGCGTCGCGGAGCAGCGGCAGTTCCTCTTGGAGCAGGCGTCTGCCCCTCACGTGCTGATGCTGGATGACGACGTGCTCTTAGAACCTTGGGTGCTGGGCCTCTTAGAGCGCGTCCTCACGGAGCAAAGCTGCGGCTTCGTCACAAACGCCTTTATCGGTTTGTCGTTCAAGGACGACGAGAGACCTCATGAGCAAGAGGTCGAGCTGTGGAGAGGTCCTATTCAATCCGAGCGCGTCACGTCTGAGAGCGACGCTTGGTGGCGCTTTAAGCTTCACAACGCGGCGAACTTGCTTCACGTGCAAGAGCGGTTGGGTGCGACCCCAGAGAACCCCATCCTCTACAAACTCGCGTGGGCGTCGGGCTGCGTGCTCTTTGATAGACACAAGCTCTTAGACGTAGGCGGTTTCAGCTTTTGGCAAGACTTACCGCCCGAGCACGCGGGCGAGGACGTACTGGCGCAACTCCGCGTGATGGCGCGGTATGGCGGCTGCGGCGTGATGCCTTCGGGCGTGTACCATCAGGAGTTGCCGACGACCGTCACGGATAGGCGGGTAGATGCGCCGCAGGTTTTGCCCGTGGACGTATAATGAATTCTAAACGTATTCTCTTTGTCGAACTGCTGGGCGGCATCGGCGACCTCATCATCGCGCTGCCTGCGGTTCACGCGCTCGCTCGTACCTATCCAAAAGCTGAATTGTCCGTCCTGACTTTCGCGCCGGGCGGTGAACTCTTAGCGGACGACCCGCAGATCAGTAACGTTTTCTATGCGGATAAGGGTGATCCGGCTCGAGCCGTACAAAAGGTGCTGGACACCTCTTACAACGCCCCTTTTGACCTCATCGTCTCGGATACGAACCACAGCGGTATTGCTGAGATGTTGGGGGCGTACAGCAACACGCACGGAACGCGAACGGTGACAAACCTCTGGCGCAACCCGCCGGATGACGCGCGCGTCGGCGAGCGTTTCGTGCAACTTTTGCAATCAGACGGGATTATCGGCGAGGCTGATCCGACGCCGCACCTCTTTGTAGGTGAGGCGGCGCGGAGGGAGGCGGAAGGGGGGCTCGAGCCACTCTCCCACCCCCTAGTCTTCCTCTGCCCCGAAGCGGGCATGAAGATCAAGGCGTGGCCGCCAGGGCGATTCGTCACTCTAGGGCGGTGCTTACAAGAGGTCTGCAGGGCGAATCTCATCGTTGTTGGTTTGGGTAAGGACGCTGCAAGCGTCGCTAAGGAATTGAACGCACTTCACCGGACCGGTAGTTTACGTGAACTCGCCGCCGCGCTCACCTATGGCAACCTTATGATCGCCGTTGACACGGGTCCCGCCCGCATCGCCGCCGCTGTCGGCACACCCACTATCACGCTCTTCGGACCCTCTTGGGTAGGGCGCTACGGTCAAGCGCCGCCGCACGTAAACATGCAGGGTTATCCAAACTGCCCGGAGCGCGTGCCTGCTAACTTCACCGAGCAGGCCTGCTGGTACGCGGGCGTGTGTCCATTGGGATTGGGTTTCGATACCTGTTTGGAGACCCTTTCGGTGGAAGAGGTCTTAGGGGAGGCTCGAGCCCTTCTGGAGTCCGCATGACCTCATCCTCTTGGCGCGACGCCAAACGCATCCTCGCCGTGCGCCTGGACAATATGGGCGACGTGGTGATGATTGGACCTGCCTTACGCGCCATCAAGAAAACCTCACCTGACGCGCACCTCACCCTCTTAGCGAGCCCCGCTGGAGCTAAAACCGCGCCGCTCTTGCCTCGGGTGGATGAGGTCATCTCCTGGCGCACGCTGTGGCAGGACCTGGGGCGCTTGGAGTTCGATTCACAGCGCGAGTTGGACTTCATCGACCTCTTGCGCGAAGGGCGCTTCGACGCCGCTATCATCTTCACCTCTTTTAAGCAGACGCCGCACCCGGCAGCGTACGCCTGCTACCTCGCGGGTATTCCACTGCGCGTCGGCGAGTCCAAGGAGTGGGGCGGCGGCGTTTTGAGCCACGAGGTCACGCCGCTGTCCGATACGGCGCATCAGGTGGAGCGGAACCTGCACTTGGTGGAATCCGTAGGGTTTCACGCTGTGGATAGGCAGTTGGAGGTTCACGTCCCGAATGGAGCTGAGGAGAATGCCCATTCGCTCCTCACCGAGCCCTACCTCTTGCTCAACCCTTGGACGAGCTGCCCCTCGCGCAACTACGACGTGCACCGCTTTGCCGAAGCTGTCCTTATGCTCTCCAAAGAAACAGGTTTACCTGTTGCCATTACAGGCGTCGAGAAAGACCGAGCACGCAGCCAACCTCTCTTCGATATGTTGGGGAAACGCGCCCGCGACCTCATGGGTAAAACCGACCTCCCAACGCTCGCCGCGCTCGTCAAAAATGCCGCGCTCGTCCTGACCCCCAACACCTCGGTGATGCACCTTGCTGACGCTACCCGCACGCCTCTCGTCGTGCTGTTTGCAGGAACCGAGTTGCCCCGCCAGTGGCAGCCCAGGGCGACGCGCTTTCGGCTCCTGCACCGCGTGACCTCGTGTAGACCCTGCTACGCCTTCGAGTGCCCCTACAACTTGGAATGCTTGGACATCCCTCCGCGTGAGGTGGCAGCGGCGGGGCGGGCACTCCTTGAAGAGGTGGCGGGTTGAAGGGGTGACAGTTGAAGAGGTAACAGGTTGAAGAGGTGATAGGCGCTAAGAGGTGAAGGTGTCTAAACCGATTGCTTCCAACACATCTTTCGGGTTGACCTTACCCTTGAACCAGACGATCTTCGCAGGGATGTCCTCTAGTTTGATCCCCGCCGCGCCTAAATTCAGCCGCTCGGAGATGGCTAAAACGAGGTCGTCGCGCAGCGATTTTTTGACCTGCGCGAACTTCTTCTTGAGGTATTCGGGACGCCAGTAGCCGACGATCTCCAAGAGGCACGTTCTCCCGTCGGGGTGGACTAAGCGGAAGTCCGGGACCATCACGCTGCCGGGGACGCTCACCAGCTCGACTTCGCGCTCCAACTTCCAGTCGGTCTGCGTCTTGCCCCAGCGCTTCGCGAAGGATTCCTCCACCACGCTGTCGTAGGTCTTGCCGCGCTTGTAGTGAGAGACGAGCCCGCAGGTGTCGTCCAGCGAGAAGCGCGCTTCGGCGGGCACGCCCTCATAGGTCTGGCGCGGCGCGAGCGTCGCCTCCATGTGCCAGCGGCTGACCTGTAACAGGGCGGGTAAGAACTTGGCTAAGTCGGTGCCGTAGCGCGTCGAGGGTTTGAAGAGGCTGTCGGGTCCGTCAATGGTAATCGTAAAGCCGTGTTCGGCGTCGCCTTCGATGTAGCTCATCAGCCCGAAGAGTTTAAGAAATTTGAAGAGCTGCTTGTACTCGCCGGGGTCGTTGCGGTACGCCGTGATGACGATGTCGCTGGCGCGGTACAAGACGCCTTGCGCTTGCGAGAGGTTGTAGCGGTGCAGCAGGGTCTCGGGCGCGGGCGCGTCGAAGGAGACGAGGGTTTGATTCTCGAGCAAATCCGCGTACAAGCCCGCTTCTACCTGCTCGGCAAGAACGGCGCGCTCCAGCTCCACGCTCAACCTCTCGGCTACATCCACGACGACGTGTCGCGTCGTTTCTTGACTCGGTAATCTCGGCGCTGAAGTTGCAAAGACGAGTTCGCGCAACCGCTCGGGCTCCAACGGGCTGAGCGTCTCAAAGTCCGCGAAGCCGTGCAAGAGGTGAACGAGTCCGCGTTTGACGCGGTAGTCCGTCTCCGTCCCCTCTAAAAGTTGCAACTGCTCCTCCAACTCGCCGCGCTTGTGTCCAACGCAACGTTCGAAAATAGCGGTGGCGTCCGCCGCCATCTGCTTGTGCTTGTCGTCGAGCGGCAAGCGTTTGGGGACCACTTCGTCGCCCTTGTAGCGGTGCATGAGAAGTTGGCTCGGCAGCACTACAGGTCCTCGAAGTCCAGGCTGTCCTGGGTCCCGATGCGCTCGCCCGTGACGGTGGGGTTCTGGCGCTGCGGACGCTCGCGCCGCCGCTTAGAGACCCCCTCTTCGCTCGTCTTCGCCGCGACGACTTCGTAAAGGAGCGCCAGCTTGCCCTCGCGCTTGCGCAGGATACGTCCGAGCCGCTGGACGTATTCCCTCGTCGTCCCCGTCCCCGAAAGCACCACCGCGACGTTCGCGTCGGGCACGTCCACCCCTTCGTTCAGCACCTTTGAGGTGACGAGGCGCGGATAGCGTCCCTCGCGAAACTTCTGCAAGGTTTCGTGCCGCTCCTTGACCTTCGTTTGGTGCGTGATGGCGGGTACTAAAAACGTCTGGGAAATCCGGTAGACCGTCGCGTTGTTGTCGGTGAAGATCAGCATCCTGTCACTCTGATGTTTAGTGAATAGCTCAGCCAATACGCGGAGCTTGCCCTCGGTGCCGAAGGCGATGGAGCGCGCCTCGCGGTGCGCGAGCATGGCGGCGCGCCCCGCCTGTGAGCGGGCGCTCTCGCGCACGAAATGCTGCCAGCCGCGCAGTGACCCTAAAAAGATGCCCCGCTCCTGCAAAAAGGCGTTGCGCTTGGCGGTCATCTCGTCGTAGCGTAGCCGCTCAGCTTGCGAAAGCTCCACGTCGATGCGGATGATTTTGTGCTCGGCGAGCGCGTCGCCCGCGAGTTCTTCGGGCGTTTTGTGGTAGACGATAGGACCGACGAGCGTGCGCAAGTCTTCGTCTTTGCCGTCGGTGCGTTCGGGTGTAGCGCTCAACCCTAAGCGGTAGGGGGCGATGGAGTACTCGGCGATGGTGCGCTTGAAGTCCGAGGGCAGGTGGTGGCACTCGTCGAACACGACGAGCCCGTAGCGGTTGCCCAAAGTTTCAGCGAAAATAGCGGCGCTGTCGTACGTCGCGACGAGGACCGGCGAGCGGTCTTTGGAGCCGCCACCCAAGAGCCCCACCTCGACATCGGGGAACGTTGCCACGAGCTGCGCGTACCACTGGTGCATCAAATCGAGCGTCGGCACGACGATGAGCGTGCTGCGCGGCGTGGCCTCCATCGCGAGCTGGGCAAGGTACGTCTTGCCTGCGCCCGTCGGCAAGACGACGGTGCCGCGTCTGCCCGCACTCTTCCACGCTTCTAACGCCTCGGACTGGTGCGCGTAAGGCGTCATCGAAACGGTAGGGGAAAGCGTGAGCGTCCCCCACACCTGCGCCTTGTCCTCGACGTCTGTGCCCTCGCTGCGCATCGCCTCCAAAAAGCTGCGGTAGCTTAGCGCGGGCAGCCGGAACTTCTCGATGCGGTCGTCCCACGTGGCGAACTCCACCCAGCGCCGCCCTTTGGGGGGCGGATGCAAGATGAGCGTGCCTCTGTCGAAGCGTAGCGTTGGGCGGCGTGCCATGAAAAAAGCGTAGCACTTGTGGAAGCGTAAAGTGTGATTCGGGAGGAGGGGAGGCTCGAGCCTCAAAATAGATTGACGTAAACGCCCCTACAGATAGCAGTTCCAAAACATATTGAGACAGTTGAGTGCAGATGTCATCTCGGAATGTGCGTGCTAAACGATGTTTTCCATAGTGGGAGTGTCTCAGACCAGATGATACCTGCTAAGAGTATCTTTCAGCGTTTGCAAGCAACTATGATAGTGACTTAACTTGCAAATCTAAGTTACGTAAGCAACCCCGTACGAGTCCTTGAATTCCTGTGATGGTGGCGTGTTGCCGCCCCGCGAGCGTCTTTCTATACTCGAGAGGCGGCACTGAAAAGCGGCGCTTAGCGCTCAGAAAGTGAGAGGAGCGCCAGGAGCGGGTCGTGGTCAGAGGCTTGCTCGGCGAACTCGCTGTTGACGTGCACCGCGTCGAACTGCGCGCCTTCCGCCAGCGACGCGCTCACCAAGATGTGGTCCAGTGACTGCGAGTTGCCCTGGAAGATGTAGGAGTAGCGCTCGTCGGGCTCCAGCGTCTCGGTCAGGTTGACGAGGCTCGTCTCGAGCGTCTGCAAGGGCGAGATGAACTCGAACTCGTTGAAGTCACCGGCGACGACGATATTCGCGTCCGCGTCCTCTGCTAAGAGGGCGTCCACGTAAGCTTTGAGCGCGCGCGCTTGGTCGCGACGTTCGTCTAAGCTGCCGTTGATTTCGGGGTCCTCTTGACCCTCGCCCGGCTCCGCGTCCGCGACGACGGTCCGCTGGGTTGAGCCTAAGAGCGGCTTGCTGCCTCCCTTGGAGGAGAAGTGGTTGCTGATGACCGTGACCTCTTGAGCGTTGAAGGTGAAGGTAGCGGCGAGGGGCAGGCGGCTGCCGAAGAAGGGATTGTCCTCATTCGTCTGTTGGTCCTGCGGGTCTGTGACGGTCTGCACCGCGCCCGCGTCGTAGTCGCCTAGCTGCGGCTCGCCTGCCAAGCTGACGCGCTCGGGGTTGTATAAAAAGGCGGTGCGGATGTTGCCGCCGGGTTGCCCGCCGCTCGTGTTGTTGCCGATGAAGGGGTTGTCAATGGAGGCGTACTCGGGACCCCCCGCGTTTACGATAGCGTCCACCAGCGTTTGCAGCGTCACGTCCGCCGCCGTGATGGTTGACTCGCCGGGTGTGACCGAGCCGTCGTTGTCCTGAACCTCTTGCAGCGCGACGATGTCGGGGGCGTTTAAGTTCGTGACGATGTCGGTAGCGATGTCCGCAAACTGACCTTCAGCGATGTCCGCGTCGCCGTCGTCGTCGTTCGGGTCCAAGTTGAGCACGTTGTAGCTCGCGACGCTGAGTTCGTCTTCACTGCCCTCCAAGGTGCTTATCTCGGGCTCGAGCGGGGACGCATCCTCCACCTCGAAGACCCCGAACGCCGCCGTTGGATAGACCTCAAAGTTGCCGAAGCCGTAACCGACGACGCCCGTCACGTCCGTGAGGAGTGCGCCAACATCCACCTGCGGAAGGTCGACGTCGAAGAGGTCCTCATCCTCGTCGATCTGGATGCGCTCGGGGTTGAAGTCGCCTGGGCTGATGTTGAGGGTGCCGCGCTCGCTCAAGCCGGTCGCGCCACTCGCCTCTAACACGGTGAAGATTTCGCCGAAGCGGTTGGTGGGACCTACCACCTGAGCGCCCTCGACCGTAACGCGCATCGCCTCTAAGCTCTCGTAGAAATCCACCCCGTCTTCGGCGGGCTGGTAGTCGCCCTCGCCTGCGTTGAGACTGTACTGCTCCGAGCGGTCGTCGTCGATGACCTCGGTGGGCGGCGTCCGTTCGCCTTGAACGAGCAGGACTGGGCTCGGCAGGGGGTTGTCACGAGACAGCACCTCGACGCCCGGTCTAAAAATTTGCGTCGTCGAGAGGTTGCCCGTGTCCGCGCCGCCGGGGGCGAACTCGCTCACGGAGCCCCTGACCTCTACTTCGTCGCCGACGCTCACGGTCTGCTCGCTCCGCGCTTCGCTTCCGGTGAAGACAAAGAGCGCGTCTGACGTTGCCTCGTTTCCGTCCCCTTCGGCGTCTTGGAGGTAGAAGCCGTTCGCGCCCACCGCCGTGACGATGCCCGTCGTGACGACGTCTTCACCCTCGAAGGGCGAGACGTGGCTTTCACCCTGGACGGCGTAGATGGGCACGGTCTCGGGCTCGCCCCCACTGCCCGTATCGCCCCCGCCGCCCGTATTGCCCTCGCCGATTGTGTCCTCGCGGACACTCAAGTTCTGGATGCGCGCGTCCTCTTCGGCAGGCGTGTCCGCTTGGCTGTAGGGGTCCGTGCGCGGGAAGTTCGCCTCTAAGTAGGTTTGGAGCGCCGCTTGCTCGCCCAAGGGCTCGCCCGCTTCGCCTGTAAGTTCGGTGCGTTCGCCCGCCGGGAAGGGGTAGCCGTCGCCGCCTAAGCCGTTCTCGCGCAGCTCGGCTAAGAAGTTCAAGGTGACGAGTTCGAAGGTGCGCATGGGTGAACCCTGCAATTCGCCGTTCTCTACCACCGTGTCCGCGACGCTGCCCTCCGCGTCAAACACGACGAGGCTCCGCACGCGCTCGCCCTCCTGGACTAGTTCGCCCGCCTCATCGTACTGCAGCGCTTGTCGGCTCGGATCGAAGGAGAAGGCGAAGCCGCCCACCTGCGGGAACTGCCCCGGTGTCGCGCCGGGCTCGGTGGCGGCGACGCCGTGCTCGAGCAGCCGCTTCAGCTCCTCCGCCGTCACCGTAAGGGTCACGAGCGTGTTGTTGAAGCGCAGCGAGTTCTGGATGTCGAGTTGCGACACGTCGCCGTCTTGGTCATCCTCGATTAAGGGGTTCTCCTGCGGCGGGACCCGCTCGCCGGTGTCGCCGGGCAAGATGTCGCCAATAGAAGCGCGGATGCCACCACCGTTTTTAAGCGACAGGGTGACACTGTCGCTCTGAGAGAGCGCGGCAGCTAAGTTCGCGTCCGCCGTGAGGTTGCCGAGGTTCGTCTCCTGAGTGCGCACCGCCTCGCGGATACCGTTTAAGAACACCTCGGTCGCGCCGTAGAGCGTGCCGTCGAGGTCGACTAGGGTCTCCTCGACCTCGTTCACCGCCTCCACGACTTCGGGCGCAGGCTCCGCGCCGAAGGCTGCCACGCCTTCGGCGTCGGCGGCGTAAGGGCCGCTCGCCTCGCCGATACCCGTCAAGACGCCGTCCGCGTCGAAGTCGGTCAGGAGACGCCCCACGTAACGGTATTCGCGGTCTGTATTGACCAGCGCGACGGGCTCGCCCGCCGCCGAGGTGTAGAGCAGCGGGTAGGAGCCGCCCGGCTCCTTGCCATATTCCTCGCGGATGCGGTCGTCATCGTTCGCTAAGAGAGTGTCCGAGCCGCCTGCGATGATGACGTCCACCCCTTGCAAGAGACCCGCCAAGTCGATCTCGTTTTGAATCTGTTGCAAGTGGGAGAGCAGGATGACCTTGTTGACGCCCTCGCCCGTAAGTGCGTCGATCTCCTCTTGAATAAGCTCAGTCAAACCTTCGATGTCGCTTTGCTGCATAGGCAACACCTGCACCGTGCCGGGTGACGAGATGTTGGGTAGCTGCGGCGTCGTTGCGCCGACGACACCGATACGCTCGCCGCCCACCTCGATCACCACGCTGTCCGTGACGCTGTTAGGCTCCGGGGCTTGCGCGCCCGAAACGACGAGGCCGCTCAGGTCTTCGTTCGCGCTGAAGTCCAAGTTCGCGCTTAGGTAGGGGAACTGCGTCCCGGCGTAGATGAGCGCGCCGTCGTCCTCGACCTCTTGCGCGATAAGCCCCGCGAGCGCGTTCGTGCCGAGGTCGAACTCGTGGTTGCCCAAAGCCATCGCCTGAAAGCCGATGGCGTTCGCGATGCGTACGTCCGCCCGCCCGTCCGTCGCGAAGTAGAACGCGCCGGGGATGACGAGGTCGCCCGAGCCGAGCGTCACAGTGTTACCTGACTCTTCTCTCAACCCGTTGACGATGGCTGAGAAGTTCGGCGCATTGGTGATGACGTCCGGGCTCGCTTCCTGGTCGCCGGCGTGCAGCACCTGGAGCGAGTAAGCGGTGGCGTCTTCTGAAAAGGTGACGTCGGCGTCACCTACGAGGGTGCCATCGGGCTGGTTCACCTCGTTAGGTGACGCTCCACATGCGGCAATGAGTAGAAGTAATGCGGCGTAGATAAATCTCATGTTGACCTCCGGTCCCTAGCTTTACGGGCTACTGTCAAGACGTTGTCAGAACCTCTTTCGGCGTTAAGAAATTTGTTCCAAAATTCTATATGATCTGATTCCAAGATCTGCACGGTTTGAATCTCACAGGATGTTTTGTCGAGGCAGAAGGGTACACTTCAACCTCAATGAACGCGGAAGGTGCCCTCCTTGAGTGGGGAAGTGCGACAGGTTTAACCGCACGTTTTGTGCACCATCATCTCGCGAAGGTCTCGAGTTACATCATCACGACTCCTTTCGCCATCCACTAAGCCCATATTTGCCAAGTCTGCGAGACAACGCTTCAGAGCGCATTAGCGCTCCTCGACCGCCAGCGCGTCGCGCAGCGCGTCGCCGACGAAGTTAAACCCAAGCACAACCAACATAATCGTGAGCCCCGGAAAGACACTGTACCACCACGCGGTGAAGATGTACTCCTGCCCCTGGTTGATCATCGTGCCCCAACTCGGCACGGGTTGCTGGATGCCCAGTCCGAGAAAGGAGAGCGTCGCTTCGCTTAAAATTGCGCCCGCCACGCCCAGCGAGCCGATAACCACCATCGAGGCGAGCGCGTTCGGGAGGATGTGGCGGACGATGACGCGGCGTTTGGGCGAGCCCAACGCTTCGGCGGCGGTGACGAACTCGCGACCGCGCAGCCTCAGCACCTCGGAGCGCATGAGCCGCGCCTCGCTGGGCCAACTGATGAGCCCGAGCGCCACGAAGATAGTCGTGGCGCTCGCGTCGAAGATAAACACGACGACGATCAGAAAGAGCAGCGAAGGGATGGCGAAGAACACATCCGTGAGGCGCATGATGAGGTTGTCCACCCAGCCGCCCAGGTAGCCCGCCAAGCTTCCTAGCGTGATACCGATGCCCAGCGCGATGCCCTCGGCGATGAGCCCGATGCGCATGGAGATGCGCGCGCCGTAGATGAGGCGGCTCAAGAGGTCGCGCCCGAGTTCGTCCGTGCCGAGCGGGTACTCGGCGGAGGGAGGCTCGAGCCGCGCCGTCGCAATGCGCTGCTCCAAGGGGTCGTGCGGCGCGAGCAGCGGCGCGAAAATCGCCGCGAGGCTGAAGACCGCAACGATGCCCAACCCGATAAGCCCCACCCGGTGGCGCAAAAAGGTCCTGACGATCCTGCTGCGCGTAAAGCGCTGAAAGCCCGTCACGTGTACTGAATCTGCGGGTTGAGCGCCACGTACAAGAGGTCGATGACGAGGTTCACCAAGATGAAGAGCACCGCGCCGAAGACGAGCGTGCCGATGATGACCGGACTGTCCTGACGGAAGATGGCGTTGACCACCGCACGCCCCAAACCGGGCCAGTTAAAGACCGTCTCTGTGACCACCGAGCCGCCCAAGAGGTAGCCGACATCCAACCCGATCACGGTCAATACAGGGATGAGCGCGTTGCGGAGCTGATGGCGAGTGATGATCTGCGCGCCGCTGAGCCCTTTCGAGCGGGCGGTCCTCGAGTAGTCCTTGCTGCGCTCCTCTAGGAGCGACGAGCGCATCACGCGGGCGATGGTGGCGCTCAGGTGCGTGCCCAACACGAGCGAGGGCAGCACCATGTAGAGCGGGTTGCCGCCCCCGTAGCCCGCGACGGGAAAGAGCGCGATACCGTACGTGTCTTGAGTCAAAAAAATCTTAGCCAAAATCGCCTGCCAGAAAACCGGCATCGCAACCCCGACGAGCGCGACGAGCATCAGGGTGTGGTCAATCCAGGTGTACTGGTAGCGTGCCGCGAGCAAGCCCGCCGGAATCCCGATGAGGATCGCGACGAAGAGCGCCGCCACCATGAGCTGCACCGTGCGCGGGAAGCGGTAGCTGATAATCCCTAGCACGGGCTCGTCCAACACGAAACTCTCGCCCAAGTCGCCGCGCACCGTACGTCCCAAAAAGCGCGTGTACTGCACGTACCAAGGGTCGTTCAGACCCAAGCGCTCGCGCACTCGCTCGATGGTCTCGGGGTCGGCGCGGCGGTAGTTCTCGCCCATCGCCGCGCGCACCGGGTCGCCCGGCATGAGGTAGGTCAGCGCGAAGATGATGGTGAAGACGCCGAGTAGGGTGGGGACGGCGAGCAGAAGGCGTTGCAAGATGTACTGGAACATCTATTGAGGAGTCCGTTTGCCGAGGTCCGAAAGATGAGTGTCACCCCGAAAAAAGATGTGGGGGAAGGTGCGGGGAAAGAGGTCTCGAGCTGCGTAGCCACTAGAATAGGTGAGCAGAGCTTCGTTGCGAAGCTCCACTCTGGTCTGGCTCGGAATAATACGCTTCACCCTTCTGTCCGACATTTTGCTAAGTGAGTCCTCAAGATGCTTTAGCAGATGCTCTCAAGAACATCAGCGCTCGATCTGGACGTACTTGAGCGGCGCGCGGTAGAGACCTGCGGGGGAAACGGCAAGCCCCTCGACATAAGGTTTCTGCAAAAAGGTGATAGTCGAGTACGCCGAGACGATCCAGGGCGCGTCCGCCACGATGATCTCGTGAACCTCGCGGTAGAGCGCGTTGCGCGCCTCGTCGTCGGTCAGGGCGTTCGCTTCGGCTAGGAGTTCGTTTACCTCCGGGTTGTCGTACTGGGTGTCGTCGCGTCCGTCGCGGAACAAGAAGTCGAAGACCTCGCTCGGGTCGGCGAAGTCAGCGCTCCAGCCCGACAAGAAGAGTTGCACGTCGTCCTCACCGATGTGACTCCAGTACGTCGAGTTGTCCTCTTTTTGGAGGTTGACCGTCACGCCGATCTGCCGCATCATGTCCTGGAAGGCGAGTTGCGGCGCGTCCTCGGCGGAGGCGAAGTAGTAGAGCGTTACGGGCTCTAAGCCCTCACCTTCGGGGTAGCCTGCCTCGGCGAGCAGCTCCCTTGCGCGTTCCACGTCGTATTCGTAACCCGGCACGTCCGCCGCTGGCATCTCCGGGGGCAGCACGCCCGCTGTGCCGGGGCGACGCGCGCCCTCCATCAAGACGTTCCAGATAAGCTCGCGGTCCACCGCGTAATTGAGTGCCTGGCGGAGTTTGGGGTTGCTGCCGAAGGGCTCGCCCGTCATCTTGAAGCCCCAGTAGCGCACGTTGAGCCCCGGCGCTTCGTAGAACTCGTCGGAAAATTCTTGACGTACAGCTTCCATCTGCGCGGAGGGGATGTCGAGCAAGAGGTCTAACTCGCCCTCGCGGTACTGCAACAAACCCGTGCTCGCTTCGGGCACGTTCAAGAAGCGTACGCTGTCCAGGTACGGCAGGTCCTCCTCCCAATAGTCGGGGTTTTTAACCAAGATGAGTTGATCGTCGCGGTTCCACCTCTCGAGCATGAAGGGCCCCGTGCCCACCGGACGGTTCGAGAGTTCTTCGCCTAAACCTTCCAACGCCTCTTCGGGCACGACGTAAGCGTTGATGAGGTCCGCCAAGAAGCGGTGGTTGGGTTGGGCTAGGGTGACCTCGAGCGTAGTGTCGTCCACCACGTTAAGTCCCGACACGCTCTCGGCGTCTCCCGCCAGATACTCCTCCGCGCCCGCCACGGCGCTCAGGTACTCCGGGTGCTCCGAGATGCTGGTGTCTTCTGTCAGGTAGCGCGTCCAGGACCAGACCACGTCCTCGGCGGTCAGCTCCCGGTTCTCGTACTCGACGCCTTCGACCTCTTGAAATAAGACGCCCTCGCGCAGCTTGAAGGTGTAAGTGAGCCCGTCGTCTGAGACCTCCCACGACTCGGCGAGACCGGGGACGATCTCCGCCGTCTCCGGGTCTAATGTGGTCAAGCCCTCGTAGACGTTGTCGAGGATGCGCCTCGAGGCCACCGTCGTCGTGCGCCAAGCGTCCAAGCTTTCGGGGTCAGCGTCGATGGGGTAGTTGAGCGTACCTTGTGCGCCAGCACAGGAGAAGAACAAGAGGGCGACGAGAAACCATCTTAATGCAGGCATAAAAAACCTCCGGGTGTCGTTCTTTGCTGCGGATTTAAGCTGGGTATCAACGTACCATTTTGCGGCGTGACCTACAATCCCGTGGTGGCTTGGAGGAGAAGTAGGAAGCAAGAATTAGGAAGGTATAGAAGAATCTAAGTCGTCACTTCCTCAGCTAGGGGCGTCTATAACCAGATAATACCTGCTACACCTTCTCACTCAACATCTCCGTCACCTCTTCCCACCGCGCCATTCTTTCCAGCAGTTCTGCCTCGAGCCGCGCGTGCTCCTCCCCCAACGCGGCGATCTCTTCGCCTTTGAGTTGTCCGGGTTGGGCAAGTTGTTCGGTGATAGATGTGAGAGTGGTCTCGAGCCTCTCGATGTCATCTTCTAAAGCTTGCGAGTCGCGGTCCAGTTGCCACTTAGAGGGGGTCTTCTTCGTGGATATCTTAGGAACTTTAGGTGAGTTGGAAACCTCTTTAGACGAGTTAGAAACCTCGGCTCGAGCTGCCTCCTGCATCTGCGCCGCGCGCGCTTGCCGCTTGCGCTGATAGAAGCTCCAGTCGCCCTCGAAGGTTTCGAAACGCCCGCCGCGCACCTCACACACGAGGTTCGTCGTCGCTTGCACAAAACGCCTATCGTGCGAGACGATGAGGAGCGTGCCCGCGTACTCCGCCAGGGCGTCCTCCAACGCCTCGATCATCTCCAGGTCGAGGTGGTTGGTGGGCTCGTCTAAGACCAAGAAGTTGTACTCGCCCAAGGTCAGCTTGAGGAGCGCCAAGCGCGCGCGTTCGCCGCCCGAGAGGTCCGCGACGCGCTTGAACTGCGCGTCGTAGGGGAAGAGAAAGCGCCCCAAGAGGTTGTGCGCCTCGGTGTCGCCCACGAGCCGAATCATCTCTTCGATGAGGGTGTTCTCCGGGTTCACGCCGCGCAACTCCTGATCGTAGTAGCCGACGCGCACCCGCGCGCCGTAATCCAGCGTGGCTCTGGGATTGTCGCTGGCGAGGTTGCCTAAAGCGACGTTGAGAAAGGTGGACTTGCCCGCGCCGTTGGGTCCGACTAATGCAATGCGCTCGCCCGCGCGCACGGTGAAGCGCACGTCTTCGAAGAGGGACTTGTCGCCGAAGCGTTTGCTGAGGTGCGCCGCCTGTAAGACGATCTCGCCCGAGGGCTCCGAGTCGAAGCGGAAGCGGGTGGTGCGCTCCGTACGCTCGGCTTCGCCAATCATCCCGCCCTGGTAGCGGTCCACGCGCTTCTCCATCGCTTTGGCGCGGCGGTGGAGCTTCTCGTTCTGCCCCGCCCAGCGCTTCATGCGCGTCGCGGCGGCGTCCAGACGCGCCAACTCCTGCTGCTGATTCTTGCGCGTCGCCGCTTCAATGGCAAGTTGCTCCGCGCGCGCCTCACGGTAGCGGCTCGGCGTGCCGTCAAAGGTCCGCAGCGTACCAAGGGCGATCTCCGCTGTCGCGTTGCTCGCCGAGTCCAAAAACGCCCTGTCGTGTGAGACGAGGAGCACGCCGCCGGGGTAGCGCCCCAGGTAGCCCTCCAACCACTCGCGCATCTCCATGTCGAGGTGGTTGGTGGGCTCGTCTAAGAGGAGCACGTCGGGCTGCGCCATCAGGAGCCGCGCCAGCCCTAAGCGCGTCTTTTCACCGCCGGAGAGGTGCGAAGCAACCTCGTGTTCGCGCCCACGAAAGCCCAGCGCGTAGAGAACCGAGTCGCGCCGCGCCCGTCTCTCGTACCCGCCGCGCCGCTCGAAGACCTCATGGAGATGCTCCCACTGCTCGTACACCTCGTGCTGGTCCAAGCCTTGCGCCTCGAGCCGCGAGAGTTCCCCCTCCAACCTGTCCAGGTCCGTAAACGCCCCCTCCGAGACCTCCAGCACGCTCCGCCCCGCGTCGATCAAGGGGTCTTGCTCCAACATCGCCAAGGTCACGCCGTCGCGCTTATAGACCGCGCCGCTGTCCGGCTCTTCGGCACTCATCAAGAGGCGCAAGAGTGTGGACTTGCCCGCGCCGTTGCGTCCGATGAGAGCGAGCCTCGAGGCACTACGAATTTCTAAAGTCGCGCCGCTGAGCACAACCTGTTCGCCGTAGAACTTTTCGATCTTGTGCAAGGCGGCGAGTAGCATAGGAATTATCTTACGCTGTGAAAGACCCTCAACACTATAGAATCGTTCGTAATGACGAGGTTAAAAAGAGTCCACGTAGCTGCGCTTATTTTATGTCTCGGTCTAAGCGCTTGTTTATATCGAGGCACGCCTGAAGTTGCGCCGCTACCTGACCTCACCGGGCAGTGGCGCGGCGCAGTTGAAGACAGCGTCAGCGGGGGTGGAGTACTTACCTTAGACCTGTACAACCTCGAAGACGAAAGCGGAGAACCTGCGGGTATGGGCGGCTCTTGGCGCATGAGCTTCGGGCGGGTGACTCAAGAGGGTGACGTCATCTACGCTTGGGGTGCAGAAAGCGGCGTAACGCTGCAACTCGCGCTAGATTCGCGGTGCACGTATGACCTCGAGGCGAGTGCGACGAGCAACCTTATTAGAGGAACGTATCTCACCCGTTCGTGCACCCGTTACGCTTTGGGCACGCTCGAGCTACAAAAACAGCCCTGATCTCCCGAACAGTGTGGGGTAGACCGTGACGTATGAACTTACTACACCGCAGTACATAGACGAAAATAAAGTATTGAAAATACCGAAGGAGTTTTTCATGCCGCGATACCTCTTGATCTTATTTCTCACTATTTTGTTGAGCGCATGTCAGCGCGACGTGTATACGGGCAACGAACCTTTTGACTACGTCGGCGCTTGGTCCGGCACCTTACAAGACAGCGTAGGTGGCGAAGCGAACGTGACTATCAATGTTCTCACGCAGTATAAAGACGGAGAATTTTACTATAACGGCGAGAGGTTGGGCGGCGCGTGGAGCGCAATGTTTGCAGACGGCGAGAATAAGGGCGTCATGCGCGGCTACGCACTTGATAGAGGATTTGATGTCACGCTCTACTCCGAGCGCTCCGACATTTGCGACTACGATATCGAAGGTATTTTACAGAACGGCGTGATTAGCGGAACGTACATCTCTTCGGGCTGCGACACGTATGTTACGGGCACCTTTACCCTAAAACGTCCATAAACGCCTGCTAGTTTCACTCGTATTCGAGTTAGAATCGGCACCCGTCTCTCTAGCACCTATCTCTTTAAGAAGGAACGTTGGCACGTCCTTAAAGTTCTGCGTCATATTACCCCTTACTTGAAGGAGCTAATTAAAGCTGTCAGAATAGGCGTCGAGCGGAGCGTCCGCCCCTGCCTACGCACTTTCCTCAATCGAATCGTCGCTCCGCCGCCTGTCCCAAATCACATACGCCACGAAGATCGCCAGGCTTACTACAGAAACCCACAAAAGACCGACCTCGAGCCTGCTAATGTCCGCGCCGAGCCAAGCGATGAGCACCGTTAGGGGCAGCGTGCCTATTGCCGTCGCCGCGATAAAGCGCAAGTAGCCCATCTCGGCGAGACCCGCGACGAGGCTGACCGCGTCGGTGGACAGAGCCGGGGAGACCCTGGCGGCGATCACTGCCCACACGCCGTACTCGTGGACGAACCCCTCCATCTTTTGCTCAGTACTCTGACCGATGAGTTTATCGACGGTGACCGGACCCAGCGCCCGCCCTATCGCGAACGCCACTGTCGCCGAGACGAGTAGCCCCGTCCAGGTGAGCACGCCGCCCCAAAAGGGACCGAACGCGAGTACCGTCACCACCATGATGATGACCGAGGGAATAAAGGCGATCACGGTCTGCATGATCATTAGCAGCAAGATCACGACGGGTCCCCACGCGCCGAAGCCGTCCACCCAGCTCTCGAGCCGCTGCCTGTCGCCGCTCAGCGAGATGCTGACGGCGGTATCGACGAAGTTCTGAAAGCCGGGCCAGATAAAGTAGAGCAGCGTGAAAAAGACGAGGAGCCCCAGCGGAACGAGCCAGGTCAGCTTGCTCTGTTCGTGACCCTCGCCTGAACGCCTCTCATCTCGGCTCATTCGTTCGTTGCTGTTTCCTTGACCCACCTCTTGGCCGCCTTGTTCACTCATCTGTTCGCTCACGTCGTGCCCCCAATTGTCTGTATTGCGTTCAGCCTTACATCGCCGCCAGCATAGCGCAGTGCAGCGCTCTAGGAGTGCAGGCTCGAGGACAAAATGAGCCCGGCTTGACGTCTGCTTGTCACCTCAACCTGACCTTCGCGTGCTACGCTGACGTGGGGGTCCCTGTGTCCGATTCTTTAAGCCGTACGCTGCTCGTCATCATCGCCGTCATTCTAGGTGTGGCGGCGCTCAGTCTAGCGCAAGCCGTCCTCATGCCGCTCGCCTTTGCAGGCGTGCTCGTCATCCTCTTCCAGCCGTTCCAGCGCCTGCTCAACAGGGGTATGCCGACTTGGTTGAGTCCCTTTCTCGTCACCTTCATCGTCTTGACGCTGTTGGCGCTCTTCTGGGCTATCCTCTCGTACAGCGTGTCGGTGGTTGCCGTCGAAGTGCCCGACTATTCCGAGCGTTTCGAAACGAGACTGCAGACGTGGCAGGCGCAACTGTCCCGCTTGGGCGTCTCGCTGCCCGGAGCGGGCGACGAAGGTTCGTCGGCGCAACTTGCGCAGGGGGCGCTGAGCGCGCTAGGCAGCGTGGCGACATCGTTTAGCAGTACGGTTTTGGTGGTGACGGTCCTGCTCTTTTTGCTCCTCGAGCTGGGTCCTTTGCGTTTCAAGTTGGAGCAAGTCATGGGCAAGGTGGAGCGCCAAAAGTTCGCCCACGCGCTCCGCCAAATGACCTGGAAGCTCTCGCGCTACGCCTGGGTCACGGTGCTCATCAGCCTCGTCACCGGACTTCTGACGACGCTTTGGTGCATGCTTTTAGGCATCGAGTTCGCCTTCGTGTGGGGTGTCATCAGCTTTTTATTAAACTTCGTGCCGACGATCGGCTCGATCATCGCCGTGGTGCCGCCTACGCTCTTCGCGTTCGCGTTTGGTGGCGTGGGTCTAGGGCTCGCGGCGCTCTTAGGGCTCGGCACGATGCAGTTCACGACAGGCAACTTCGTCGCGCCCAAGTTCATCGGTGAGGCGCTACAGCTCTCCCCGCTCGTGGTGCTTCTAGCCGTCGTCTTCTGGGGCTGGCTCTGGGGCATCGGCGGGGCAATCATCGGCGTACCCCTGACGATGGCGATCGTGCTGGTCTGCCAGGAGTTCGACTCACTGCGCAACATCGCGGTGCTGCTCAGCCAACCTAGAGCAGACGACGTGACCGTAATCGAGCAGGCGCAGTTGGCGCAGCCTGTAGCCTCGAGCCAGAAGGTTCAAAAAGCTGCAGAGAAGTGAGAGCGCCCGGGCCGCTCTCTAGCGTGCAGGTAGTCGGAATGGCAAAAACGTAAGCGGTGTATTCCCTTTAGATTCGCCTGGCGCATACCTTAAAGTGGTCCTAAAGCCTCTGCTTAGATTGGCATCAGTAGACGCGAGGCTGAATGTAGAGACGCCTTACAGTTCAGTCGGTCGGGTGCGGCGTAGGTTTTACGCTAGGGGGACGCTATGACAGACCAAACCGCAGAGATCAGGACGTTCGCCGCCCTTATCCTCACTATTTTAGTTTTCGCCGCGTTGCGAGCGACGCAGCCCGTCGCGCTGCCGCTCGCAACGCAGCGGTGCTGCTGCTCGTCTTTAGACCGCTCCAGAAGCGGCTGAGCGTACACGTACCCCGCTGGGTGGGTATGCTCCTCATCTTGCTTCTCGTGTTCGCACTTTTGGGGTTTTTCTTTGCGGCTGTCGCCTACGCCGTGTCGGTCGTCGCGCCGCAGGTTCCGCAGTACGCCGAGCAGTTGCAGGCACAAGTGCAGGCCCTCCGCGAGCGGCTCGGCGTGCCACTTTCCTCGCCGCAGGGCAGCGCCGGGTCAAGTCAGTTTCTAGGTCCGCTCGGCTCCTTTTTGGGCTCGCTGAGCGTCGCGCTCCTAACGCTCGCCGTCCTCGTGTTTTTGCTGCTCGAGGTAAAAGAATTCCGCGACAAGTTAGGCCGCAACCTCCAGACGCCCGGCAACCGCAAGGTTTTGGACGCTCTTTCGAAGATGACGGGCAAGTTTGAGCGCTTTTTCTTGGTGCAGGCGGTCTCGAGCGTGATTACGGGTCTCCTCACGGGGCTCTTCTGCTGGCTTTTAGGGCTCGAGTTCGCCTACGTGTGGGGGCTGTTGGCGTTGGTGCTCAACTTCGTGCCGACGATCGGCTCAATCATTTCGGTGGTCCCGCCTACACTCTTCGCACTCGCCTTTAGTGGTCCTTTGCTTGCGCTCCTCGTTCTGCTCGGTCTAGGGCTTATCCAGATTCTCATGGGCAACGTGGTCGACCCTGAACTTCAAGGCAGCGCCCTCCAATTGTCTGAGACCGTCGTGCTGCTCTCTATCGTCTTTTGGGGCTGGCTTTGGGGCATTGGGGGTGCGTTCATCGCCGTGCCGCTCACCACCGCTGTCGTTCTTATATTCGAGGAGTTCGACAGCTTACGCCCTATCGCGCGCTTCTTGGGTAAACCACAAGGAAGCGCTTAGGCTCGGCACAAGGTGGCTGCGACAAACCTTTTGGAATGGGCACGAAGCTCGCTGCTAAAGGGTACAGAACCGAAATCCGTCCCTTCAAGAGTTACAAATAGAATGTGAATAAAACCTCACGAATTTACATGCGTACGTCCTGCGCACGGCACCCATACTCATATATCGTCCTCGCACTCAGGTATTGTGATGTCCGCCAGCCTTCAACAATGATTGAGCTTTTATGTCAACATTAAACCAATTTGGAGGAAATATGGATTACGCCAACCCCGATGTACTCGTTTCAACCGCCTGGGTCCTGGAGCATCACCAAGACGACAACGTGCGCCTCTTAGAGGTGGATGAAGACGTGCTCTTGTACGATACCGGTCACATCCCCGGTAGCCAGAAGATCGACTGGCTCATCGACTTGTGGGACGACACCATGCGCGAATTCGTCCAGCCGGACGAGCTGGCACAGCTTTTTGAACGTTTAGGCATCTCGAACGACACGACGATCATCCTCTACGGCGATAAGAACAACTGGTGGGCTGCCTACGCCTTCTGGTTCTTTAAGTACAGTGGTCATGAGGACGTGCGGCTCATGAACGGCGGGCGGGTGAAGTGGGCGCTCGAGGACAAACCCATGACCACTGACGTGCCGAGCTTTGAAAGAGGCTCCTACACACCCGGTCAGCGCAACCCCGACTTCAGAGCGTTCAAAGACGAAGTCTTGGCGCATCTCGACAAGGTCAAAGCCGGTCAGGGCGCGATGGTGGACGTGCGCTCCCCCGGCGAATTCAGCGGCGAGGTGACGCACATGCCCAACTACCCGCAAGAGGGCGTGCTAAGGGGTGGTCACATCCCCGGCGCGAGCAACATCCCCTGGGCGAAAGCCGCCAACGAGGATGGTACCTTTAAGAGCGCCGACGAACTCAAGGAGATTTACGACGCAGAGGGCGTCACGGACGACAAGGACATCATCGCCTACTGCCGCATCGCGGAGCGTTCCTCTCACTCGTGGTTCGTCCTCAAGTACCTCTTAGGTTACGAGAACGTTAAAAACTACGACGGCTCCTGGACGGAGTGGGGCAACAGCGTCGGCGTACCTATCGAGAAGGGGAGCTAGGCGCTCGCACTGCTCGAGGTGCCCGGAAGAGATGGTTGGGTAGACGAAAGCAAATCTCAGGAGTGAGAATAGGGAGAGGCGTCCTGACGTAAGCCTAATATAGGCTCGGGTCAGGACGCCTCTTTATTTACAATATTCACACCACAGCGTTCACAGCCCAAAACGTGCGTAAACTTCATCGACGTGCCGCAGATACCAAGCCGGGTCAAAGGCCTCGGCTAGCTCGTCCTCGGTCAAGGGGCTCGCGGCGTCTGCGTGGATGAGGCTTTGAAGCGGTGCGCCGCTCTCCCAAGAGGTCAAGCTGCCACGCTGCACCACCTCATAGGCGTCTTCGCGCGTCATCCCCTTGTCGATCAGCAGATGTAAGACGCGCTGCGAATAGATGAGCCCGTGCAGGGCATCCAAGTTCTCGCGCATGTTCTCAGGGTAGACGACGAGGTTGCGTACCACCTCCGTTAAGCGCCGCGCCGCGTAGCTCGCTAGCGTCGTTGTGTCGGGCAGGATGACGCGCTCCACCGACGAGTGTGAGATGTCGCGCTCGTGCCACAGGGCGACGTTCTCCAACGCCGCTTGCAAGTTCGAGCGCATGAGCCGGGCGGTACCGGAGATGTTCTCGGTGGCGATGGGGTTCTTTTTGTGCGGCATGGACGACGAGCCCGTCTGCCCTTGCCTAAACCCCTCTTGCGCCTCGCGCACTTCGGTGCGCTGGAGGTGACGAATCTCTACGGCGACGCGCTCCAAAGTCGTGCCGAAAATCGCCAGGGCGCTCATCAACTCGGCGTGTCGGTCCCTTGCCACCGTCTGATTCGTGACCGGGTCCGCGTGGAGCCCCAACCGCTTCGCGACCTTCTCTTCGATCTCGGGCGGCACGTGCGCGTACGTTCCTACCGAGCCCGAGAGCATCACGACGCTCACAGCGTCCTTCGCGCGCTCCAAACGTTCGGCGTCACGTGAGAGCGCCGCGTAAAAATTGAGAAATTTGAGCCCGAAGGTCATCGGCTCCGCGTGGACGCCGTGCGTGCGCCCAATGCAGGGCGTGTGCTTATATTCTACCGCTTTGTCTTTAACGACCTCTTGCAACGTGCGAACGTCCTGAATGATAATATCCAACGCCTCGCGCAGCACCAAGTTTTGCGCTGAGTCCACCACGTCCGTGCTCGTCAAACCCTTGTGGATATACTTCGCCTCGTCGCCGACGCGCTCGGTCAAGGCGCGGGTGAACGCGACGATGTCGTGTCTCGTCTGCGCCTCTATCTCCGCGACGCGCGCCGCAAAAGCGTCGTCGAGAGGTTGACGTTGCAGCGTCTCGCGAATGCGCGCCGCCGTGCCCGCCGGGACTTCGCCCAAGTCCTCCCACGCTTGCGTCGCGGCGAGTTCGACGTCTAGCCAGACCTGATACTTCCTCGTCTCGCCCCACAGGTGTTTCATCTCAGGGGTGGTGTAGCGCTCAATCACGCTGAGACCTCGCTATGATACTGAGTCGCGTCGAGGTAGGACCCGGCGCTACTTATCACCTTATCGACATCTCTAAAAAGGTTTCTCGAGAATTTCACGTTTTTACTATGACATATGAAAAGAAAAGCCCCGCATGGTGACGGGGCTTCGCTCTAATATTCATCTCGACTCGGTGAGTAGTAAAACCTCAGTAGTAGAACCACTTCACGCCTGATGCTGCACCGTTATACGCCTTGACCTCGTAGCTGTTGTTCGCTTCGTTGAAGCTCGTATCCGCAGAGATAATGTTCCAGCCGTTTTTTAAGTTCAGGTCGAGCGTTTGCTTTGAGGAACCGAACTCGTTAGAGAATTCGCACGTACCTCGGATAGTTGCGTCTCCATCGACATATAAGCGCGCTGTGACGCTGCTAGAAGCTGAGTCTGAACTAGGGTTTACGTTAGACAGCGCCAGATTACCTGCGGTAGCACCTTCCGACACTACCCTTAGCTCAGCGATGGTGAGACCTTTCGCGTCGGGATTCGACATCGTGATCCCGTCACAGGGGTACTCCAGCGGAGCTAAAGCAGACTCGGGAACCGTGCTGTCCAGCTCAAGCGTGAAATTTCCATTCGCATCTTATTGAGCCTTCACCCACGTCAACTAGATCGTCGAAGCTATTTTCGGCCTCGAGTATCCCCGCCAACCCATCGTAATCCTCTACCTGACCTGCAATCGTCCGCGCCGACGCGCCGCTTTCACCGGACGTTCCGCACGCAGTCAGAACTAGAGCGACGCCGAAAGCCGCCACCAATATCACGAATTTCTTCATCTTTCTCCTCTCTCAGTGAGGTTTGACCTCTTTCTTATCTAACCAAGCTCGAGCAGGTACGCAACGGTGAAATTTCATATCGAGGTAGCTTTCAGTGGGTTCGCCGCGCATTTGACCGAGTACCCTCTCGTCTCCGTGATTGCAGATCGTTCTTAGTCGCCCCAACTGTATTAGGGCGACCCCAAAGGTCAACTCACAAAGCTCGCCATCTTCTCCTCTACCTATCATGAGCCCTTCGTAAACTGCGAATGTCTGTGAAGCAAAGTGTGAGACTAATCACACTGATATATTTAGCATTCTACCTACTATCTTTAACCACGCAGAGACTTGCGTCCTGGTTTAGGGTGGCGGCAGATGCCTTATGGCTTCATGACGGCCCGGCAAAACGTAACCACTGGGCGCTCCTTTCACGCTCTTCCTTTCTGCACCTTCTCGCTCCACCGCGTGACGTTGACTTTTGCACGCTACTAAGGGGTCAGGGCGCTTTGCGCCGCAAACGAGGAGGGAATGAGAACAGACCGTCTCAATGTACGAAAGTCTTTTCTGAAGGAGTGAATGTGAAGATAGGTTATTGGAAGTTCGTCCTCGTGATGGGTCTCGCGCTGCTGAGCGCCTGCGCAAATCAGAGTCAGGACACCTTGGAGGCTGCCCGAGATGACAGCGCGCGCATGTTGTCGGTCAGCTCGAGCATTGAGCGCACTGACGCTCAGCTTTTAGACGCCGCGCTCGTCAGCGGCGACGTCTATATCTACGTCAACGAGGAGGGGGTAGACGAGGCGTCTTTCTACCTCGACAACCCAGAGCGAACGGGGGAGCCCTACAATGTGGAGGATGGCGGGGCACTAGACCTCGAGCCCGGCTATGCGCTCTTCGACAGCACGAAGCTAGAGGACGGGATGCACACGCTCACGGCGGCGCTAGCGCAGGGCGGCGAGACGCGCGTCGTCACGGCGACGTTCTTGGTCGATAACAGTGGCGCGTGGCGCGACCAGCTCTTGGTGAGCTTCGTGCCCGAACGTACCGAGGCGGAACCCTTAGCGGGTCAAACCCTCTCGGACGAGGTCTACATCTTCCTCGTGCCCGAGGCGGAACCCGAGCAGATCACCTTCAGCCTGGACGGGGACGTGCTCGAGGTGGCGGGCACGCCTTCGGTTGAGCGCGTCCCCTTCTACGACTTCGCCCGGACGCGCCCGGACGGTCTCGCGGCGGGCTTTGGCGTGAGCGCCCTGAGCGCAGGGGAGCACACCGTTACGGCGGACATCACCTCAGCGTCCGGGGACGTGACCTCGGTTAAAGCTCAGTTCGTCGTGGGTGAGAGCGTGGACGATGGTGTGAGCCCGTCACCCGCGCCTGCAAACTTTCAGCGCTGGTCCGACGCCGCGACGTGGGGCGGGCAGGTGCCGAGCGAGGGCGCAGACGTGACTATCACCGAGGATCAAGCGGTGCTCCTCGACGCGGACGTGACGCTGGGGCGCGTCAGCGTGGCAGGGACGCTTCGCTGCGCCGAGCGCGACCTGGACGTGAAGGCTGACCTCATCATGGTGACGGGGCGCTTCGAGTGCGGCACTGCAGAGGAGCCCTTTAGGGAGTCGCTGACCCTTACGCTGACGGGTGACGAAGGTCAGACGACGATGATGATGGGCGCGAAGGTGTTGGGCGTCATGGCGGGGGGCGTGCTCAGCTTGCACGCGCAGCCGCGTCCTAGCTGGAGCCGCCTCAGCAGTACGGCGCAAGCGGACGACAGCGCCCTGAGCGTCGCCGACGCAAGCGGTTGGCGTGTGGGCGACGAGATCGTCATCGCCTCCACCGATTTCGACTACGAGCAGGCTGAGACGCGCATGATCACCGCTGTCTCCGGCGACCGCGTCGAACTGGATGAACCCCTCGAGTTCATGCACTACGGCGAGACGCAGAGCTTCGGCGGCAAAACGCTCGACGAACGCGCTGAAGTAGGACTGCTGAGCCGCAGCATCACGGTGCAAGGCGATGAAGCCTCGGAAGAAGGCGGCTTCGGCGGACACGTGATGGTCATGGAGGGCGGCAGGGCGGAACTCGCCCATATCGAGCTGCGGCGCATGGGTCAGCGCAGCGAGCAGGGGCGTTACCCTCTTCACTTTCACCTCAACGGCGACACCTCGAGGGGCTCATATCTGCGGGGCTCGAGCGTCCACACCAGCTTCAACCGCTGTGTGACCATCCACGGCTCGAACGGCGTCGAGGTAGTGGACAACGTTGCGTACGACGCGCCCGGTCACTGCTACTTTTTAGAGGACGGTATCGAAACGGGCAACGTCTTTAGAGGCAATCTCGGTCTGAGCATCTACGAACCTGAAGAGGGCGACACCTTGCTCCCGTCCGACGACAGCTTTCTCGGTCCTGCGGTCTACTGGATTACGAATCCAGACAACACGTACGAAGATAACATCGCGGCGGGCTCGGCGGGTACGGGCTTCTGGGTTGCGCTGCCCGAGCACCCTACGGGTCCCTCGGCAACGGACGATGTATGGCCGCGCCAGACCCCGCTCGGTAGTTTCTCAGGTAACGTCGCTCATTCCAACCGCACTAACGGACTTCACGTGGACAACGGACCTGACGAGAACCTCGAGACCGAAGTCGCCTCGTACCGTCCTCGCGAGACGCCGGGTGACGACGAGTCAAGCGCCGTCGAAGCGGTCTTTGCCGACTTCACGGTTTACAAAAACCGCAACCGGGGCGTCTGGCTGCGCGGCTACAACCTCGCGCTGGAGGAGGCCATGCTCGCCGACAACGCCATCGGCGCGACCTTCGCGGCGGACGAAACGGTGCTGAGAGAGAGCGTTTTGGTCGGCGAGAGCGCAAACTTAGGGACGCCGCGCAATTACGAGGTCAACGAGAACAGAATTGGCGAGGACGGCAGGAGCCTGCCCAGACCCTTCGCGCCCGACTTTCCCATCCGCGGCTTCGAGTACTACGACGGCAAAGTGGGCGCAGAGAGCAGCTTTTTCACCCGCTTCGAGCCGAACGCTCGGCGCGAGGCGAGCGCGCTGAGCACCCTCGAGTTCACCGCCTTCCCGATGAGCCCGGAGAGCTACGCCCAAGGGCTCTCTTTCGCAGAAAACACCAAGCGTGTCTACATGGCACCCGTACCGGACGACTCTAGCGAAAACCCAGCGGACGGCTACCGCTCGACGGTCTTTCGGGACATAGACGGCTCGGTCACAGGCACGCGGGAACGCTTTGTAACCTACGACAACCGCTTTTTGGTGACCGACAACTGCCAAGAACGAAGCGACTGGAACATGTGGGTCTGTGACGAAGCGTACGCGAGGCTGAGCATTAGGACGGAGGGCGAGCGGGGGAGGACCGTAACGTTGCGGCGCGGCGGTGCGGCGCACGTGATGTACGGCGTCGGCGGCTCACCCGCAGACTCGTTCGTGACGAACGTCTTGCCAGAGAGAACATACGATTTAGAGCTGGCAGGCGGCACGCCTAGGCGCTTCTCCGTCACGTTGCAAGAGGGGTCAGGGCGCTCGGTCACGGTGCGCGTACCTTACGCCGGTCAGCCGAATGTGACGCGCTTCGGTCAAGAGATGGAGGCGTATAGCAGTGTCGGTGCGCTTAGTAGCAGCGCTGCTTCGGGCTACGCCTATAGCGGCAGCACGCTCCACCTCAAGCTCGTGGCTGAGAGCGAGTTTGAGCGGTTGAGCGTCGAATAAAGAAGATAAAGTCAGGGGAGGGGCCCGAGTCCGACTCGAGCCCCTCCCACTTCTTGTCTGGCGCGTTCTTAATGACGTTGCAGAGACGTAGCATTTCCGTGACATATTGAGCTAAACGGGCACAAATTTCACAGCTTGCTGTAATGGAACCTTATCTCATAGATGTGCGCGCTGAGCAGTGTTTTCTAAGGTGAGAGTGTTTCTGACCAGATGATACCTGCTGTTAAGTACTCCAGCCTAAAGCAATCTAAACTTTCTGGAAAGATTTCCCAAATGCGTTTTGTCAACCTCGTTAATTTAGGTTATTTCCAGCACCCACTTAAAAGCGAAGCAGACCTCTTTCCCCTAACCGGTCTGTAGAGGTAGAGTGCGAGCGTGACGCTTCAGCCGCTATACTCGGCACGCCTCGCCTTTCACCTTCGTTTGGAGTTTTTATGAGTCAAAAAGTCATGCTCGTCATTCTCGACGGTTTCGGTCTCGCCCCGGAGGGTGAAGGCAACGCTGTCGCTAGGGCGAATACCCCCAACTTCGAGCGCTACTGGAACGAGTGTCCCCGCACCGAACTCGAGGCCTCGGGTGAGGCGGTGGGCTTACCTGACGGACAGATGGGCAACAGCGAAGTCGGGCATATGAACTTAGGCGCGGGGCGCGTGGTGATGCAGAGCCTTACGTACATTCAGAAGCTCATCGACAGCGGCGAATTCTTCGAGAACAAGGTTTTGAACGGTGCCTACGACGCGGGTAACGCCCTCCACCTCATGGGTTTGGTGAGTGACGGCGGCGTGCATAGCGACATGGGGCACCTCTACGGGCTCCTAGAACTCGCCAAGCGCGAGGGAACTGCGCCTGTCTACGTCCACGTTTTCACGGATGGGCGCGACACCGCGCCGGACTCGGGGCGGGGCTTCGTGGCGCAGTTGCAGGAGAAAATTGACGAGTTGGAGCACGACATTACCATTGCCACCGTCTCCGGGCGCTATTTCGCGATGGACCGCGACAACCGCTGGGACAGGGTCAAAAAGGCGTACGACGCGGTCGTGTGCGGCGAGGCGGAATTCACTGCTGAAAGCGCCGAAGACGCGGTGCGAAACGCCTATGACCGTGACGAGACGGACGAATTCATCAAACCGACCGTCATCACAAGTAAAGGCGAGCCCGTCGCACGCCTTAACGAGGGCGACGCCGTGGTCTTCTTCAACTTCCGTGCGGACCGCGCTCGGCAGATGACCTACGCGCTTTTGGGTGACGCAGGTTGGGACAAGTTTGAGCGCTGCAAGGTTGTGGATATCCACTACGCTTCGCTGATGGAATACGACCAGGAGTTGAGCGTACCCTTCGCCTTGGCGCTGCCTGAACTCACGCTCCCGCTCGCCGAAGTCTTGAGCCTCGCCGGAAAAACCCAGTACCATACGGCTGAAACCGAGAAGTATCCGCACGTGACCTATTTCTTCGACGCGAGAGTCGAGACCCCCTTCGAAGGCGAGACGAGAGACATCATCGACTCCCCCGACGTCGCTACGTACGACCTCCAGCCTGAGATGAGCGCCCCGAAACTCACCGAGGACACCGTCAAGCGCATCCAGGAGTTTGACGACGACTTCATCCTCATCAACTACGCGAACCCCGACATGGTGGGTCACACGGGCGTCATCGACGCCGCGATAGAAGCGTGCGAGGCGTCTGACAAAGGGTTGGGTAAGATTGTAGACGCCTTTACCGAAAAGGGCGGTGCGGTCATCGTCATCGCGGACCACGGCAACGCCGAAAAGATGCTCACCGAAGACGGCAGCCCGCACACCGCCCACACGACGAACCCAGTGCCCTGTGTGCTCATCGGCAGCGAACATGCGCTGCGTTCGGGCGGGGTGCTAGGCGACGTCGCGCCGACGATTCTGGCGCTGATGGGGCTGAACAAGCCTGAAGAGATGACGGGCGAGTCGCTGATTCAGTCTTGAGGTGGGAATGAATGGTTGATATATGAGACCGAGCCGTTCGTATACGGTCTGGTTTTCCCAGCGCACGGGTAGCACGCTCTTATAATTTCCTGAGCGCCACACCTTCGCGCCGCCCAAGCTCGAGCCCTTAGCTGATGACCTTTCTGAACGTTGGGTTCAGCGCTTTCGGGAGGAGAAGCAGCAGGGCTGGCAGAATTTTGGCTGGTGAAGCTGTAGCAGTCGTATCAGTTGAGTTGTTTCGGGTAGATGTCAAAAAGCGCGTCCGCGAGCGTTCTCCAAGTTTCGTCGACCTCGAGGAGGCCGTGCTTGCGAATAAAATTGAGCATGTGCCCTTTAAGTCGCCTTTTGCCGACGGCGCGTTCGGAACCGCTCATGCGAGAGACGGTTTGCGCATAATGTTTAAGTGGAGTGAAGTCCTCGAGCTGGGTCATACTCTACAGTAAGCAGCATAGATGAGCTTCACCGCCGTAAATCGTTTACACGTTGCTTACAGAAAATTTATCTTTATGCTCGGAAGTGCAAAATCGCTCAAATACTCAAGACAAGTTTTTGAGCCAAAACTTGAGCGGCTTGGCGCTCTCCTCATCGTCGCCTACCTCTTGCCAGGCGAGGTGGGCGACGAGGTCATCATGGGGGACGTAGTCAAGGCGACGCCAGAAGGGGGCGAGTTCGCGGTAGTCCTCGGGGCGGCGGGGATCAGTATCGTCACGCTGCACCGCTGCGAAACAAGTGCGTGTAAACCCCAGCGTTTTAGCGTGCGCCTCGCGCGCCTCGAAAAAGCGCCGCCCTGCGCCCTGTCCCCGGTAAGCGGGGAGCAGCACCGATTCGGCGAGGTAGTACAGTTCGGACGGCGGCGGCGCCGCTTCATTACGTTCAAAAGGCTCGCGAAGCTCGGCGTGCTCGTGTTGTAGGGGCAGCGCGGTGGACGCACCGACTAAACGCGCGTCAGCGTGTTCGTCTGCACGGGTGGGTTCATCTGTGAACGCCGCGACGAGCAGTGCGCCCTCGGACTCGGCGAAGGTGCGCAAATAGCGCGTCTCGTAGTCGTGATCGCCCGCGTAGAGGTAAGGCCACTCTCGAAAGACCTGAATGCGCAGGTCGGCAAGTGCGCTCAGATAGTCGCGGATTTGTGAGCCGGTGAGCGTGCGTAGGGTCAAGGACACAAGGTATAACCTCTAGGCGCGCTTCGCTGCTTCGAATTGCGCGATCATCCGCGCGACAGTTGTCTCGATGGCGTACTCCGCGAAGACGTGCGCTTTGCCTTGTTGCCCCATACGCTCTCTCAGTTCGGGTTTGGTGAGCAGCCTTTCTAGAGCGTCCGCTAAGCGCGCCGCGTCCTCCGACGGCACGAGTAGCCCCCTACCCTCGGCGAGCAGCTCCGGCATCCCCCCGACGGCTGTAGTCACGGCGGGCACACCGTACGACATCGCTTCGATGATCGCAACCGAGATGCCCTCGTGCAAGCTGGGCATCACGACGATGTCCACCTGACCCGAGCGGTAGGTCTCGATGAGCTTTTCGTGCGAGACTTGACCCAGAAATTCGATGTGCCCGCCCAGCCCTTGCGCGGCGACGAGGTGCTCTAGCTCAGCGCGCTGCTCGCCCTGCCCGGCGAGCATGATTTTGAAGCCCAAGCCCTTTGCTTTAAGGCGCGACGCAGCGCCGATGAGGTAAATCAGACCTTTGCGCGGGATGAGGCTCGCCGGGCAGATGATCGTGGAGCGCGCGTCACCTCGAGCGCTATTTTGTGCGCCGTCTTCGCGTGCCGTCTCGGCCTCTTCTAACTCGACGCCCATGCGGATGACGGTACCTTTTTCGGCTAACTGCGTGATACCGAGCGCGTGAGCGTCGTCGAGCCCGTCTTGCGAGATGAAGCGGGTGAAGCTGCTGCTCGAGACCTTCTCGTTCAAGAGGTTGTTCTCTTCGATGTCCCAGCGGTGCGCGGTGAAACTCCAGGGGACGCCTGCGATTTCGCTCGCGATAAGCGCTATCGTTGCCGGCGTCGAGGCCCAGTAAGCGTGGATGTGGTCCGCGCCCCACGCTCGCGCGACGCTCGCCAGCCAAATCCCTTTGGGCGCGACTGCGGCATTTTTGAGAGGGATGCGTCTGCGTCCCCTGAGCATCTTCGCTACTGTGCGCAGGCTATGACGGGGTGCGCGGCGAAGCTCAGCGCCCAGCCCGCTGATGATGCGGCTCGAGATGAGGGGCTCCACGTAGGTCAAGGGGAGGAGCTGCGCCGCGTCGCCGTGAACGATGTCACCCGGAGTGGTGCAGGGCGCGAGCCGCACCTCGTGCCCTGCGCGCCGCAACGCGTTGATCTCGGAGATGGCGAACGCCTCAGTATGCCCGAAGGGGAGCTTGGTTGTGACATACAGAATTCTCATCGCTCGAGCCTCATGACCTCTGTTCGTGATCCCTTCGTCCGCGCAGCCCATTCGTTATCTTAATGTACAACGCCCAAGTTTCTGCGTCTCGGTGCTTCTGTCTGGGTGTTTCTGTTCGAGTGTTCTAGTCCCGGCGTTACTATCCCGACGCCTCCGTCTTAGTCCTTTAGCCCCGACACTTTAGCCCCGACAACTGTAACGCTTTTGAGCCGCCTCACCTTTGAGATCGCTCACCCTACCTCCGCGCTCAGCGTACATTTGACCATAAGCTGCGCAGTCTGTACAGGTGTAGCGCCGACTATGAAGTGAACGTGAAGCGTCAGCGTATCCTGCTCCTCAACGCACGGCTGTTGCGTGGGCGAAGAGCCCTACAGTGGGTAAAGAGCCCTGCGAACGCCTTTCCAACCTCCCTGAGCTTGGACTGTTCGAGCGTCGTCTTATAACACGTGCCAAGCAGCACCTCACAGGGGCGTGCTTTTGACCAGGTGATATCCGTTACATATGTTAGCTTAGCCTAATGCGAATCGTTTATCTCGAGCAATTTTTCCGCACAACTGCCATGATCGGACACACTAGAGCGTATGAGATCGCCCGCAGGCTCACCTCTTGGGGTCACGAGGTGCATATGGTCACCTCGAGCTTTGGCAACACGCTCAACAGCCCTGACTACCGCAACGTAGACGTCTTAGACGCTTACCCTAACGCGAAGGCGGCGGGGCGCTGGTTTGAAGCGGACGAGGCGGGCATCAAGGTGCACCTCTTGCCCGTACCCTATTCGAACTACATGGGTTACGCGGAGCGGATCAAGTCGTACGTCCGCTTCGCGACGGGCGCGGCGCGCAAAGCCGCGTCGCTTGAAGGCGACGTGATCTTTGCCACTAGCCCCGCCCTGACCATCTCGCTCCCCGCGATGTACGCCGCTAAGCGTTCGCGCACACCCTTCGTTTTCGAGGTCCGCGACCTCTGGCCTGAAGCGCCCATCCAGATGGGGGCCCTAAAGTCTAAGCCGTTCGTGTGGAGTGCGTTGGCGCTCGAGCGGCTCGCCTACAATCAGGCTTCTCACATCGTCGCGCTCTCGCCCGGCATGAAAGAGGGTATCCTCGCTAAGGGCGTCCCGGACGCAAAAGTCAGCGTCATCCCCAACTCCTCGGACTTAGACATCTTCAGCCCGGAGGTGGACGGGGGAGACTTTAGGACGCGCTTAGGCACGAGTGGTAAATTCGCGCTGCTCTATTTCGGCGCGATGGGCGAGGCGAACGGCCTGGGTTTCGTGCTGGACTGCGCGGCGGAGTTGAAGCGGCGCGCGCATGACGACGTCGTTTTCGTGCTCCACGGTGACGGCAAAGAGCGCCCCATGTTGGAGGCGCGCAAAGAGGCCGAAGGCCTAGACAACGTCGTTTTCTCGGAGCAAAACCTCTCTAAGAAGGACGTCGCGCGGCTCGTCGCCTCGTCCGACGTCGCCATGACGATCTACAAAAATGTGCCCATTCTCTACACCTGTTCGCCCAACAAAATGTTCGACTCATTTGCGGCGGGCAAGCCCGTCCTGACCAACATGCCGGGCTGGTTGCAGGGGCTCGTGGAAGAGCACAATGCGGGCGTTTTCGTCGAGCCGGATAACGCGCAGGATTTCGCGGACAAAGTCGCGATTTTGGCGGCGCAGCCAGAGCGTCTGGACGTTATGGGGCAGAACTCGCGCAAGTTAGCCGAGGAGATGTTCGCCAGGGAGAAGCTCACGCGGGACTTGGAGCGCGTGCTCGCCGCGCAAGCGCAGCGCTAAGTTGGGGCGGGCTCGAGTCCTCTTCACAAGGTGTATGTGTTCGAAACTGCTACGAGCCCGGCGGGTGCCGCAACGCTCGGAGCGTAGTTTGTAGCGAGCTTTGAACGTAGCTGCTAAGCCTCGAGTCTCGCTTCGGTGGCTGTGAAGAAATCTCACAGCAGGTACCATCTGGTCAGAGTGCGCGAAGCGGTGCGAAGCAACACTCTCACTTTGTAAAATGATGTTTCTTGCGGAAAACTGCGTAACTAGCACGCACTTCAAGAGATGAGGTTCCGTTCTTAGGCGAAGCCGTCCCGCTAGGCTTCGCCTGAGAGCGGGATCGGTTTGCGAGTTGAAATCTGCGCTCATCCGTCTCAGTATGTTTTGAAACTGCCATTAAAGCGTATCTTCACTAGTGAAACGAACTACCTCTTGGCTGCGCGCTTCAGTTCCTAGCGCGCGCAGCCCGCACGACGCCCATCATTTAGGACGTGCAACCTAGTGTGACGAGATTCATACTTCTACGCTTCTCGTTTCGTAGACTGAAAGCGAGAAAGAGCCAAGAATCGAGCGATTATGAACATTCTACTAACCGGGGCAACCAAATTTTTAGGCGAACATGTCTGCAAAGAACTGCTCTCGCGAGGGCTGAAATTCGATTGTCTCGTCAGACCCTCCTCCGACACTACAACCTTGCGCGCGCTAGGCGCGTCGCTCGTCCAAGGCGACTTGAGCGAACCCGAAACGCTTCAAGACGTGCTGAAACCTTACGACACAGTGCTCAACGTTCCAAACCTCGCTAACTTGCCCGCCGCCGCACTCGTCAGAGTGTACGAGGAGGCGGGCGTCGAGCGGGCGGTGTTCGTAAGTTCGACGGGTATCTTTACGAAGCTGGACGCGCGCACCAAGCCGCTGCGACTCGCCGCCGAAAAGAGCATCCGCGAGAGCCGCCTGACCTACACGATTTTGAGGCCCACGATGATCTACGGCACGCCCAAGGACGAGAACATTATCAAGCTGCTGCGTCTATGCGAGCGGCTCCCCGTCGTTCCGGTGGTGGGCTCGGGGCGCGCTTTGCAGCAGCCCGTCCACGTCGAGGACGTCGCCTGGGCAGTTGCTGAAGTGCTCGCCAAGCCCGAAACGTACAACCAGAGCTACAATATCGGCGGTGGGCAGACGCTAAGCTATAATGAACTGGTCAAGACCGCGCGGCGCTCGCTCGGTAAAACGCAGCGGCTCGTCCACATCCCGAGTGCGCTTGCGGCTCTAGCCGCGAAGGTCGCGAAACGAACGGGGCTCCCCTCACCCGTCAGTGAGGAGCAGATTTTACGTCTGGCTGAAGATAAAGCGTATAGCCTGGGGGCGGCGCAAGCGGACTTCGGCTATCGCCCGAGACCTTTTGACGAGGGCGTAAAACGCGAAATCGCGTTGATGAAAGGACGGGGTTGACGTGAGGATGAGGGGGCAACCAACCGCCACTCGGCGAGCCGCTAAGCGACTTGCTTTGCAAACCACCTCTTTACGAAGGGCTGCTTTGGCGCGCGCTACTTTACAGTGCAGCGCAGCCACTAAAGGTTGGCAGGGCACGCCATGCTAGGTGTCCCCATCGCGGCATTCTTCCTCTTCGCTGTGTTTACGCTCAGCTATATGCTCGCGGGGTGGTACAGGCGCTACGCGCTGCGCCGCGACATTTTAGACATACCTAACGTGCGCTCCTCTCACGTCACCCCGACCCCGAGGGGCGGCGGTCTTTCCTTCGTCCTTTCGTTTTTGGGCGCGGGGCTCGCCTTTTTCCTCCTCTTTCCGGAGCGCGAAGCGCTCTGGCTGGCGCTCGTCGGTGGGGGCGGCGTGGTAGCGCTGCTAGGCTGGCTCGACGACCGCTACGACCTCTCTTCGGGTGTGCGTTTCCTCTTTCAAGGGCTCGCGGCGGCGTGGGCGCTCTACTGGCTGGGCGGACTGCCAGAGCTGTCCCTGGGAAGCGCGTCTTTGACGCTGGGCTGGTTCGGCTATCCGCTCGCGTGGCTCGGTGTGGTATGGATGCTCAATCTGTACAACTTCATGGACGGCATCGACGGGCTCACCTCGGGGCAAGGGGTCCTCGTGACGGTCACAGTGGGCTTGCTCCTGCTCGCGCAGCATCCCGAGCTGGCGTTCGTCGCGCTTATTTTAGGCAGCGCTATTCTAGGCTTTCTCGTGTGGAATTGGCCGCCCGCAAAAATCTTTATGGGCGATGTGGGTAGCGGATTTTTGGGCTTCGTCTTTGCGCTTTTAGCAATTTACTCGGAGAATACGGGCGCACTGCCGCTGCTGAGCTGGTTCGCCCTCTTCGCCGTTTTCTTCGTCGACGCGACTGCCACGCTTATCTTGCGCACGCTGCGCGGCGAGCGCTGGTACGAAGCGCACAATACGCACGCATACCAAAAGGCCGTGCAAGCAGGGCTCAGCCACAGGCGGGTCACGACGGTAATCTTACTTATCGGCGTGATGCTCAGCGTGATTACGGTCATCGGCACGTTGCAGCCGACGCTCCTACTTCCGCTCGTGGCGCTCGCCGTCGCAGCACTCCTGATACTCTGGTGGGCAGTATCCGTCAAAAACATCCTTGGGCAGCGGCGTTATGTCAAACGCCGCGAGCAACTTTAAGGCTGTACGCTCGAGGTTCGTATACGGTTTGCATATGCAGTGAGAAGAGCTTCTCTCAGACCTCTTCTCACTGCGGCTTGTTTAGGAATGCTCCCGTAAAAATGCCTCGAGTTCCTCTCGAGTCGGCGGATCAGCCCCGGCGCGGGTACAGTTGAGCGCGGCGGCGGCGGCGGCGGCGCGGAGGACCCCGCGCCACGCCTCGTCAGCGAGTGCGTGCGCTTCGCCCCACCCCAAAAGCGACACCATCAGCGCGCCCGTAAAGGTGTCTCCTGCGCCCACCGTATCGACTACCTCGACGTCGTAAGAGGGCACGCGCAGTTCGTCGTGTTGAGCGCGGTAAAGCGCCACCCCTTCGCCGCCGTCCGTCACGATAACCGCGTGGGGACCACTTTCTAACCACCGCCGCGCTACCGCCTCGTAAGCGTCACCGGGATAGAGCCAGCGCAAATCCTGCGAACTCACCTTGACGAGGTGGCTGATCGGCAACCAGTCGCGCCTGAGCCGCGCCTCGAACGCCTCTCTGTCGGGGATGAGCGCGGGGCGCACGTTAGGATCGAACACGACGGTTGCGCGCTCCCTGTGTTTCGCGGCGGTCTCGGTGAGCGTCGTCGCGGCGGGTTCTTGCAGCAGGCTGATCGAGCCGAACTGCACCATCTTGACGTCGCCGAAATCCTGGCGCGGCTGCGGATCGTAGAGGACGTCGGCGGAGCGGTTCGCAACAAAGTCAAAAACAGCCTCGCCTTCGACTTCACCGACAAAAGCCAGCGTCGAGGGGGCGTCGCTCTCCAACAAAAACTCGGTGCTCACCCCGTTCTCTCGCAGATGTGCGCGAATCGCCCCACCGAACTGGTCCGAAGAGACCTGCGACGCAAACCCCGCCGTTTCGCCGAGCCGAGCCGCTGCCACCGCCACGTTGAGGGGCGAGCCGCCCACAAAACCCTTAAAGGTCAGCGTGTCGATTTCCTTGAAGTCTATGAGGGCGTCGCCCAGACAGATGATATTCATAGCGTTCACTCGTCCTTTGAGTTCACTTAGCAGTTCCACTTATCGTTGCTTGAGTGCAACTATGCGAAGCAACACTTCTTCGCAGATATCATCATCTAAAGTGCGTGCTAATTACGAAGTTTTCCGAAGGAAACGATGTTCCCTTTGGTGAGAGCGTTGCTTCGCATGGCTTCGCCCAAGCTGACCAGATGATACCTGCTAACTTTATCAGAGCTGCGCGAGTATATAGAAAGACCCGACCTCTTTCAAGGTCGGGCTGCTGGTGGAGGCGGCGGGAGTCGAACCCGCGTCCGAAACTCCTTCAGACGGGCTTCTACGTGTGTAGTCACCGAGTGAGTGTCGGCTGGAGGCGGGCTCGGTGACAGACCCGCGCCCCCAGCTTAAACATCATTTTAGTTTCGCTGCGCCCCGACGTTAGAAGACGCAGCTAGCTTGTTTTAGGACGTCCCTCTAGCGAGCCACAAGCGGGGCTTCTAGCGGACGGTTAGCTGTTTTTACGCAGCTAGTGCAAAGCTCTGTGAGCTGTTGTTATTGCCAGTTAATGGCTGTGCCGTTTTTTAGAGAGGCCAACGGCGTCCTCTACACGCTACCCTATCCTCCGTGAGCCCCGTCGAGACCAGGTCGCCCCCAGGAGATAACTTTGCAGGTATGAGTATAGCATATCGGAGCATGTTCGGGCTAAAGGTGACGACATCTCGAGCGAGAAACTTAGCAGGGAAGGAAGTTGAGCCTTCGCATTCTCCCTCCTGGGTTCCGTGTTCTTTGAGCACCGCAAGTGAATCCGCGTTCCTTTCCCCTCCGTGCACACGCTCCACCTGTAATGGGCGCTCGCTTTTTGTCATCCCGTCCGGTTTATAAATGAGGTATGGGTTCCGAGAAAACAGCCTTTCCCACCTTGAGTGAAGCGCAACTAGGGACGCTTAAAGCCTACGGCGAGGTGTGGCGAACTGAAGTCGGGCAGACGCTCTTCGAGGTAGGCGATCCTACCTACCGTTTTATCGTCATCTTGTCGGGCAAAGTGGCGGTGGTCGAGCGCTTAGGGGATGAGGAGAACCTTGTCGCGGAGAGCGAGGTGGGGAGCTTTCTGGGCGAACTCAACATGCTCACCAATCAAGCGGTCTACCTCACGGCGGTGGTGCGCGAGGCGGGCGAGGTCATCGCGATTCCGCCCGCCTCGCTGCGCGACATCATCGCCTCGGAGCCGGAGCTGAGCGATCTGATTTTAGGCGCGTTCATCGCCCGTCGTGAGCTTATCGTGGCGCGTTCGTCGGCGTTTTTGCGCCTGATCGGTCCGCGCTACTCGGGCGACACCTTGCAACTGCGCGAGTTCATGGTGCGCAACCGGCTCTCGCACCGGTGGCTCGAGCCCGAAGAAGACGCCGCGCAAGACCTCTTAGACCGCTTCGGCGTCTCGGCTGAGGACGCGCCCGTTATCATCTGGCAAGACCGCGACGTGTTGAGAAACCCCAGCCTGAGCGAACTCGCCCGGACCATCGGCTTAGACCTTCAGGTGACGAACGGACAGACCTTTGACCTCATCGTCGTGGGCGCGGGTCCAGCGGGGTTAGCCGCGTCGGTATACGGTGCGTCCGAGGGGCTTTCCACCGTTACGGTAGAGTCCATCGCGACGGGCGGTCAAGCGGGCACCTCGTCAAAGATAGAGAACTATCTGGGCTTCCCCGCCGGGCTCTCCGGCGCAGAACTCGCGAGCCGCGCCGAGGTGCAAGCCCTCAAGTTCGGCGCGCGCATCACCGTGCCGCGCAAAGCGCAGAGGCTCCGGCGCGAAGGCGACTGCTACACCGTGACGCTGGACGATGAGAGCACGCTCACGGGGCGTAGCGTCGTCATCGCGACGGGCGCGCGCTACCGCAAGCTGGACGTGCCGCGCTTGGAGGACTTCGAGGGCGCGGGCGTCTACTACGCCGCCACCGACATCGAGGCGCGGCTCTGCAGAGGTGACGAGGTCATCGTTGTGGGCGGCGGCAACTCGGCGGGGCAGGCGGCGGTCTTTCTGTCGCGGCACGCCCGCAAGGTCCACGTGATGATTCGCGGCGATGACCTGGGCAAGAGCATGTCGCGCTATTTGCTCAGCCGCATCGAAGCGTCAGCCGACATCGAGGTGCACCACCACGCCGAAGTCGCTGAATTGCGCGGCGACGCGAGGTTGACGGGCGTCACCGTAGAGCATAACCAGACGCTCGAGAGGTCACAAATGGACGTGTCTGGCGTCTTTACCTTTATCGGTGCGCTCCCCTATACGGAGTGGTTGCAAGGGACCTTGAAGCTGGACGAGAGAGGGTTCATTTTAACAGGTGAGCAAGTGAACGACGTCACGCGCTGTTCGAGACCTCGCTCCCCGACGTTTTCGCGGTGGGCGACGTGCGCAGCGGCTCGGTCAAGCGCGTCGCTTCGGCGGTAGGCGAAGGCTCCATCGTCGTGCGTCCACGACGCGCTCGAGTCTTAAACAGGTGTTGACAAGCAGTTGTTGACGAAAACATTTACTGGGAGGGCAGTTATGTCACTTAAAGTTATCGGTGCAGGGTTCGGCAGAACGGGCACGACCTCACTCAAAGCCGCGTTGGAGCGGCTCGGGTTCGGAAAGTGCTACCACATGTTCGAATTCATGGAGCACCCCGAGCACGCCAAGCACTGGGACGCCGCGAGTAAGGGCGAGCCCGTCCACTGGGACGCGCTCTTTGAGGGCTACCAGTCCACGCTGGACTGGCCCGGCTGCAGCTACTACCAAGACTTGATGCAGCGCTACCCCGACGCCAAGGTGTTGCTCACCGTACGCGATCCCGAAAAGTGGTTCGAAAGCGCGAGTAAAACGATCTTTAGTCCGCCGGAAGGCTGGAAAGGTTTGCTGCGGCTTTTTCGTAGACCCGAGCAGTTGCGCTCCATGCTTGTTGTATGGCGTATTCTCTTCAAAGGCACCTTCGGCGGCAAAACGGACGACAAGGCGCACGCGGTACAAGTATTTAGCGCCCACATCGAAGAGGTCAAGCGCACCGTGCCCGCCGAGCGGCTGCTCGTCTACAGCGTCAAAGAGGGCTGGGAGCCGCTCTGCGCGTTTCTCGGCGTAGACGTTCCTAGTGAGCCCTTCCCGCACCTCAACGACGCAGGGAGCTTTCAGGAGCAGATGGAGCGGCATTTCGAAAAGGCGGTCTCGAGCTAGCCCGGTCCACTTAAAACTGCCTGCTCACAGCAGTTCCAAAACATACCGAGACGGATGAGCGCAGACATCATCTCAGTATGTGCGTGCTGCACAACATTCTCAAAAGTACGAGTGTTTCAAACCAGATGATACCTGCTATCAAACAGCAGTTCCACTTATCGTTGCTTGAACATAGTTATGCGAAGCACTTCTTCGCAGATATCATCACAATCAAGTGCGTGCTAAACGAGGTTATCTTTAGTGAAGGTGCAGCTGACCAGATGATACCTGCTAAAATAAGGAGATGAGATGATGCGCAAAAAGGTCATCAAAAAACCCGCGGAAGCGTCCTTGTCCGAGGAGCACACTTGGCTGGATTTAGCGCAACTCGCCCAGGTCGAAGTCACCTCTGAAGAGGAAGCGTACCCAGTTGAGGCGGCGCTGCTGCTCGACTCCCTACAACACAACCAAGAGGGTGGCTGGCGGGCGGCGGAGCCCGGTGAGCAACTCCTCCGCCTCATGTTCGACGAGCCGCAGACGTTGGGGCGCATCCTGCTCGTCTTCGAAGCCCGAGAAACGCGCACCCAGGAGTTCGTGCTGCGCTACTTGGCAGTGTCAGGACAATTTCAAGAGGTCGCGCGGCAGCAGTTCAACTTCAGCGCGGACGGAGCGACGCAAGAGGTGGAGGACTACCAGGTCAACCTCGAGGGAATAGAGGTGCTCGAGCTAGTCATCACCCCAGACATCAGCGGGGGAGAGGCCAGGGCGTCGTTGGAGCGGTTGCGGCTAGCCTAAACCCGCTCCGACGCCGCCTCGTAATTCTTCTCCACCTCGTCATCACCTTGCACCTTAGACCCCGACATGAGGAGCCCCAAGCGCTCCGCGTTCGCCTCCTCCGCGGTCAACTCACCCATCACCTTGCCCTCGAAGAGTACTAAAATTCGGTCTGAGAGGCTCATCACTTCGTTGAGGTCGGCGGAGACGAGCAGGACGGCTAGCCCCTTGTCGCGCGCGCCGACGATCTGCTTATGAATAAACTCGATCGCGCCGATGTCCACGCCGCGCGTCGGCTGCGAGGCGATGAGCACTTCGGGGCCGCGCTCCAACTCGCGCGCGACGATGAGCTTTTGTGCGTTCCCGCCTGAATAGCTCGCCGCCATCACGCGGGTCGAGGCGGGGCGCACGTCGTACGCCTGAACGAGCTTCGCAGCGTGCGCCTCGACTCTGCGCTCGTCGATGAGCCCCAGCGGATTGCTGTAAGGTTTGTGGTAGTAGTCGCCCAAGATGCTGTTCATGGCGGTGCTGAATTCGCCCACGAGCCCGCGCTCGAGGCGGTCTTCGGGGATGTGCGAGAGCCCGGCTTGGCGCACCTCTTTGGCGCTTTTAGTCGAGACATCTTGGTCCGCTAAGAGGATGCGCCCGTGATCCACCTCGCGCAAGCCGGCGATGCACTCCACGAGTTCGGACTGACCGTTGCCCTCGATGCCCGCAATGCCCAAAATCTCGCCTGCGCGGAGCTTGAATGACACGTCGTCCACGAGCGGCTTGTGCTTGTCGGGGTGGCGCAGGGTGACGCTTTGCAGCTCGAGCTTGACCCCTTGAGGCTCCGCCGGTCTCTTCTCCACGCTCATGATGACCTCACGCCCCACCATCATGTTGGCGAGCTGCCGCTGGTTCGTGCCTTCTCGCTCGACTGTGCCTATCATCTTGCCGTCGCGCATCACGCTCATCCGGTCGCAGATTTCCATGACCTCATCAAGCTTATGCGAGATGAAGATAACCGCGTTGCCGCCCTCAGCGAATTCGCGCACGAACTTGAATAGACCTCTCGTCTCTTGCGGGGTCAGCACAGCCGTAGGCTCGTCCATAATGAGGATGCGGGCGTCGCGGTAGAGCGTTTTAAGAATCTCGACCTGCTGCTGAAAGCCCACCGCCAGGTCCTGTATCTTCGTGTCCGGGCTGATGTCGAAGCCGAAGCGCTCGATGAGTTCCGCCGTGCGCTTTCTCGCGGCGCGGTAGTTCAGCGAGGGTCCACTGGTAGGCTCGGAGCCCAGCACCAAGTTCTCAGCGACGGTGAGCGGCTCAACGAGCATAAAGTGCTGGTGCACCATGCCGATACCTAGAGCGATGGCGTCCTTCGCGCTCGAGATGTGGACCTCTTCGCCGTCCACGACGATGACGCCTTCGTCCGGCTGCTGCAAACCGTACAAAATCTTCATCAGGGTGGACTTGCCCGCGCCGTTCTCGCCGATGAGCGCGTGCACCTCGCCCCACGCAACCTCCAACGTGACGTGATCGTTGGCGAGCACGAGCGGAAAGCGCTTGACGATCGCTTGCATGGAGACGGCGGTAGGAGGCATAGGGTAAGTATAGCGCGTTCGCGGTCAAGGAGATAAAGAGAAGGGGCGTCGTAAAAGTTGTACGAGTGTCTTGTGCGGCGCTTCAGGAGCATCCTCGAGGTGTCGTACCCGTCGAGAATTTCAAGCCTTTTGAGAAGTCAGCCGTTCAAAATCAAAGAGGTTACACCCTTTCCGGTTGAATACGCTACAAAGTAGCCTATTCAATCCCGAGCAAGGAGTCCTCGAATGGAGGTAGCATCTTCAAATGGAAGCAATGAGCTTTCATAACGGCATGATACGCCCAGTTGAGGACTCTTCAGCGAGTAGAAAAAATACGGATTCCGGTGAGTACGGAAGAAACTCTGCAAGAGTTTATGGAGTAATCGCTTCGGAATCCGTACAAGGCTTTTCTGGGTAGCTCGAGAGGTGAGGGGAGTGATTTTTCCCCTCATTACCCTTGACGCACTACTTCCTCATCCCCATACGCCACGTCACTCAGAGCGAATGATATAGAATGGGCGTTACACGCCGAGCTATCAGGGGCAAGTCCGCCGAACATCGCGGTCAGAGACAGCAGTTGGGACGACATGAGCGATATTGAAAACGTGAGCGAAAAGCCGAAAGATGAACTGAGAAGCGACAAGGAGCGAGCCGAGAGCAAGCGGCGCAAAGCCGAGCGCGAGCGCCAAGAGGCGGAGGAGCGCTTCTACGCCGTGTTCGATGTGAACCCCGCGCCCGCTATTATCGTGCGGCTCATGGACGAGCGCGTCGTCATGGTTAATAGCGGCTTCGCCGAGCTTACGGACTATATGCAGCGCGAGGTGCGCGGCGAGGCGCTGCCGCAACTAGACCTCTTCACGGACCCGCGCCAGCGCGAAGCGCTCCTCAACGCGCCGCGCACCTGGCAGCAGGTCTCGAAGGTGGAGGTGGAGCTCACTACGAAGTCGGGGGTCCAGAAGGTGGTCTTAGTCTCCGCAAAGCCCTTGGAACTTGACGGCGACACCTGCGGCATCTTGACCTTCGCGGACATCACGCCGCAAAAAGAGGTCGAGGTGCACCTCAGCAAGATGTTTCACGCCGCGCCCGTGCCCGCTTGCATGATGCGAGACAGGCGCATCTTAGAGGTCAACGGCAGCTTTTTGACGCTGACAGGGTTTCGCGAAGAAGAGGTCACGAAGCGCACGGGCGCAGAACTCGGGCTATGGGCGAGCGAAGCGGACCGCGCGAGGTTCGCCGCGCACTTAGCGAGCGCCCAGGGTTTTCGTGAACTAGAGCTGCAGATTCGCACGAAAGCGGGCGACGTGCGCGACGTCTTAGCCTCCGCCGAGATTTTAGACGACACCAAACCCGTCGCCGACGTGCTGCTGATGTTCTATGACGTAACCGAACGCCAACGCACCGAGCGTCAACTCGTTCAAGCGATTGAAGAGGTCATGTCGGATACCGCGTGGCTCTCGCGCTCGGTCATGGAAAAGCTCGCCCTGCTCCGCTCCGAAGGGGTGGACACGGCGGCGGTCTCGGGGCTCACCAAACGGGAGAGAGAGGTCTTGGAGCGCTTGGCGCAGGGCCTAGACAACACCACCATCGCGCAAGACCTGGGCATCGCCAAGCAGACGGTGCGCAACTACATCACGCAAATTTATGAGAAGATCGGGGTGCACTCGAGGGCCGAAGCCGTCGTGTGGGCGCGCGAGCGCGGGCTCGCCAAGTTCTAGTAGCCCGGTACGGGTCTATAGCAGTTCCAAGACATACTGAGATGGATGAGCGCAGATATCATCTCCGAATGTGTGTGCTAGACGCCGCTTCGAACAGTGGGAGCGTCCCAAACCAGATGATGCCTGCTACTAGTATGCATGAACGGGTTGCACTAGTACAGCCACCTCTTCCCCCCTTCGCACGCCCCCGGTAAGGTAAAGACACGACGGGACCGAGCGTCCGTCCACCGCCGGGGGACAGCCAGCGGAACACCGCGAGGAGAAACGTGCTGCGTAACGTTTAGAGTTCTCCTCGCGGATTTTTTTGACGCCCTCGGACACGCTATGCGTTAAGAGGCGCACCGAAATCTTTCGCACGTTCAGACTTCGATCAAACTCAAAAAACGTAGACCTAGTTACTATTGGTAGACCGCTCCACCCTTTAGGGTAGGTCCAAGGGCAGCGGTAGTGGGGGCGGCGAATCTTTCGTTGACTACCCCCCGGCAATTGGAAGCGCGTTTGCCGCTTCCGCTTGCCGCTGCCCTCTCTATTTATCTCCTTACATATGATGCCCGCCGTTGATGCTCAGGACCGTGCCCGTCACGTAACTCGCCCTCGGCGAGAGCAGATACGCCACGCCCCAGGCGATTTCGTCGGGCTTGCCGAAGCGCTTAAAGGGGATTTCGGAGGTGATCTTGTCCTTGACCTTGTCGGGCACGTCCTCTAACATGCTCGTCTCGATAAAGCCCGGCGCGACGACGTTGGTGCGCACCTTGTTCCGCGCGCCCTCCCTCGCGAGCGATTTGCCGAAGCCCATCAGGGCGGCTTTGGCGGCGGCGTAGTTCGCTTGCCCCATGTTGCCCCGCTCGCCGACGATGGACGAAATGAGCACGATCGAGCCCTCGCCGTGCTCGTTCATCTTTGACATAACCGGGCGCACCGTGTTGTAGACGCCTGTTAGGTTCGTCTCGATGACCGCGTTCCACCCCTCCAAGTCCGACTTGACGAAAAGCCCGTCTTTGGTGATGCCCGCGTTCGCCACTACGCCGTAGATCGGTCCGAGTTCCTGCTCCGTGCGCTCGGCAGCCTCTTTCATCGCCTCTTCATTGCGCACGTCCGCTTGGATGGCGAGCGAGCCGTGCTCGCCCTCGCTCGTGCGGTACGTGTATGCCACCTTCGCGCCTGAATCCTCTAGGAGGTCGACAATTGCCGAGCCGATTCCCTTGTTGCCACCCGTCACCAAAATGACCTTGTCCTCTAAACCGAGTGTCGCCGCCACAAAACCACCCACCTATCTTGTTGATTTGCCACACTATACAGGTCAGGTGGGGGGAGTACAAGGGGAGAAGCAAGGAGCAAGAAGCAAGAATAAAAAGACCTGATACTTCTGCGCCTTAGGTCTCAGTTCCTACTCCTTATTCTTGTGTCTACTGTAAGAGTAGCAGTTCCAAAACATATTGAGACGGATGGGCGCAGGTCTCTGTCCGCAAGGACTAGCGGGATTTCATCCCAGAACGTGCGTGCTGCTTACGCAGTTTTCGCAGAGCGAAACAATGTTCTCAAAAGTGAGAGTGTCTCAAACCAGATGATATCTGCTAGAGGTTTCATATCTGCGGCTCGAGATAGGGCACGAAAAGCCGCAATTTGCTAGACTCTGTGTCGTGAGTTTAAGTGATATCGAACTGCGCGTGCTCGGCTCGCTCGTCGAGAAGGAGCGCACGACGCCCGAAGCGTATCCGCTTTCGACGAACGCGCTCGTTTTAGCGTGCAACCAGAGGACCAACCGTGACCCAGTGACTGCTTACGATTCGCTCGAGGTAGAAGCCACCTTGCGTCTCCTGAGCGACAAGGGGCTGATGCAGTCCTCGAGAGGGGTGAGCGAACGCGCCGTCAAACACCACCATAAACTGGTCGAGGCGTTAGACGTTCGCGGCAGAGACCTCGCCGTGCTCGCCGTGCTGATGCTGCGTGGACTCCAGACGCCCGGCGAGCTGCGCACGCGCACGGAGCGCTACACGCACTTCCCCGATGTGGCGGCCGTCGAGGAGAGCTTGGCGCGGCTCCAAGAACACCGCCCACCTCTGGTCAAAAACTATGGGCGTGGACCGGGGCAGAGCCAGGACCGTTGGAACCACACGCTAGGCGTGGACCCCGAAAAGCTCAAGCCGAGGGTACGGGGGGGTGAGGGAGACTCGAGGGTTATCTCTGCGAGTGCGTCAGCATCCTCTCACACGCCACCTCAAGACGACGTGAGCGTGTTGCGCCGAGAGGTTGCCGAACTCCGCGCGCAAGTGGCGAGGCTCATGGAGCACGTGGGGTTGTCTGAAGACTAGGTGAGTGTATAAGGGTGAGTGCCTCGAGGCTTTTGCCCAGAGACCGTACGCATTTAGGGTAATATTGCGCTCTACTTTCGTTTCACGGCGTTGCCTCTCCGGGCGCTGCTATGCTACACTTTCAAGGTTGAGGCGCGTTCACGCGCCATATTTAGGTCCACAATCCCTACTGAGATATCGACGTATGAGCGAAGAAAGAGGAAGAGCATGGCAAGAAACCCATCGGCAATGAAGTACCACCGCCAATCGCAAGAAGCGCGGGCGAAAAACCGGGCACTTAAAAGCACGATTCGCACGTTTAGTAAAAAAGCCGTCGCCGCCGCCGAATCTGGCGACGAGGCGAACGCTGAAAAGTATCATAAAGTTGCCGTAAGCCTCATCGACAAAGCCGCGAAGGGCTCGACGCTCCATAAGAATACCGCTGCTCGCAAAAAGTCGCGTTTGGCGAAGCGCTTAGCGGCGCAAGCGTAAATTAGTTCAGAGGTTTAGCGGGAGGGGAAGCCTGAGCTTCCCCTCCCGCTTTTTTAGCTGTAGCGCTCTTCTTTGAAGGGGTCGCCCCTCATGTGGTAGCCGTTACGCTCCCAGAAGCCGGGCTTATCGCCGTCCATAAACTCGATGCCCGAGAGCCACTTCGCGCTCTTCCAAGCGTAGAGGTGCGGGATGAGCGTGCGCATCGGTCCGCCGTGCTCTACGGGGATGGGTCCGCCCTCTAACTTGTGCGCCAACATGCACCCGTCGGCTAAGAAGTCGTCCATCTCGAGGTTCGTCGTGTAGCCGCCGTAGCAGTGGAACATGACGTGGGTTGCGTTACTCTGGGGCTCCAAGACCTCCATCAGGTCCGTCGTCAGAATGCCCGTCCAGCCGACATCAAGTTTGGACCAGTGCGTCACGCAGTGAAAATCTTTAGTGAGGGTTGTCTGCGGCAGCGCCATGAGGTCTTGCCAGCTAAAAGCCTGCTCTTTGACGCGCCCGAACACGCGCAGCTCGAACTCCTCTTCGCTCACGCGCGGCGTCGGTCCGTACGTCAACACGGGAAAGCGTTCGGTGACGCTCTGCCCGGCGGGAACTTTGGGGTTGTCTGGCTCTTTGCGAAAGATTTTGCCTAACATATGAATAAGGTAGCACGGCTTTGTTCTGCGAACGTTGCGCTAAATAGCAGGTGTCAAATATACTCTTATGTGCCCCTAAGAATCATTCTCGTCCGCCCCAAAGAGCCCGCGAACGTGGGCGCAGCCGCCAGAGCGATGAAGAACTTTGGTCTGGGTGCGCTCTACCTCGTCTCGCCGCAACGACCTCTCGGCAAACGGGCGTTCGCCTTAGCGTCTCACGCGGGCGATGTCTTAGACCGGGCTGTTCGGTGCGACACGCTAGCCCAAGCCGTGGCGGGCTGCAAGCTCGTCCTCGGTACGACGGCGCGTCCCAGAACGAACAACCAGCGCGTCTACAGCGCCAGGGAAGCTGCGCAGTCGCTCCCCCCTGAAGAGGTCGCCGCCGTGTTCGGTCCCGAAGACTTCGGGCTCAGCAACGAAGACCTGGAGCACTGCCAGGGTTATATCCAAATCCCAACTTCGGACTACGCCTCACTCAACCTCGCCCAGGCGGTGCAACTCGTCGCGTATGAGTGGTTCGTGGCGCATCAGGTGGAAGTGGGGGAGACGAGAGACCTCTCAAACCTCGCGCCGAGGGAGACGCTCGAGCCCATGTACGCTCAGCTCATCCAAATGCTCCACCTCATCGGCTACACCGACGCTCAGCGTGAAGCGAGCGCCCGCGAACTCTTCCGAGGCATTTTTGACCGGGCTGAGCTGAGCGAGCGCGAAGTTTTAGCCTTGAGAGGTCTGTGGCGACAGGTGACGTGGGCGGCGAAGAACTTGCCCAAAGATAAGTTATAAAGGCTGCTACAAGAAGCGTCAAGCTTCCTCCTTACTTTCCAAACTGGATACTGCCGCGTGCTCCTTCCACTGCTTATAGAATGAACAAGAGGTTGAAATGTAGTGAATGAGGGGGCTTAACTCCTTGCGCTGACACCGGCGTCATTTCAGATAGAGCAATTACCACAAGTACTGATTGGGACAGCGCAAGTCTCATTCAAGAAAGTGTGGGCTCAACGGTGTTCTTCATAGTGAGGTTAGCTTAAACCAAATGATACTTGCTATATTCCCAAAAGCGCCTGAGAGGCAATGTTCTCTATGTGATTCTCAGCAAACCTGTGCCATATTGCCTTGTTGACGAAATTTCGACGCTTCATTTGGAATTGCTGTTTTTGCTCTTCACGCATTGACATGGCGTGCCCCAGCCTTGTATACTCGTCAACGCTGGCATAAGTGGAGGGCTGGCAGAGCGGTTGAATGCGACGGTCTTGAAAACCGTTATAGGGGCGACTCTATCGGGGGTTCGAATCCCTCGCCCTCCGCCAAGGTGGAGGTGTTGTCCTTAAGTCAACGCTCTCCTGCTAGTGTGTAAGTACATTTCCTCCGCTTTTGGAAGGTCAGCGTTAGCTAGGTACATCTGTAGAGTGTAGATGTTACCTATAAAAACTTGGAGAGGTGGGTGAGTGGCTTAAACCACAGTCCTGCTAAGACTGCGTCTGGCGAAAGCTGGACCGAGGGTTCGAATCCCTCCCTCTCCGCCACGCTGGAGGTATCGTCTCCCCTTAGAGATGGTATTTTGTAAAAAGGTTCATCCAGTGAATTGTAGATGATACCTCTACAACTTGCGCCCGTAGCTCAGCTGGATAGAGCGTCTGACTACGGATCAGAAGGCCAGGAGTTCGAATCTTCTCGGGCGCATTAAAGAAAAGACGTTAAAACGGTAGAGGTTCAATCTCTACCGTTTCTCTTTGTCCCAAGTCATGTTCCAATACAATTAGCACTTTCAAAACATATTGAGACAGAATGACGCAGGTATCATCTTACAAAGCGCGTGCTAAACAATGTTTTCTACAGTGAGGGCGTCTCAGACCAGATGATACCTGCTAAATCAAGACCCCTTAAACCCTTGTTTTCGCCATCCTTGGGTCAAACTAAGCTAGAGCCTCGCTCGGCACGCTGCGCTAACCTGAGTTAGATTCGAAGCTTGAGGAGAAAATTTTTATGTACGTGAAGGCCCGGTTGGCTGCGCAAAAGTCAGGCTAGAAGGCTGAATAAAACAGCTACCGTAGCTACTCCTCCAGTTTGCGCCTAAGCTGCGCCATCAGCGCCGCGTCCGCCTCCTGGTGCTCGGGCTCATAAGTCTCGAAGTGCGTTTTCATCGCATCAAAGACAACGCTGTCTCTAGGCGCACTCTCGTCCAATGCTGCTGAGTAAAGAAACATGCTCATCCGAAACCCGTTTGCCGTAAAGCGGTGCCAGAGGTCGGCTTGCTCCGCCTTGAGGTCTTCAGGGATGAGGACGCCGAACTTCTTGCTCTCCTGCCAGTTGAGCACCGTGCGCCCATAAGCCCAGAAGTAGCCGTAGTTCATGCGAAAAGTGGTTGGCAACTGTTCCAGAGCGCGTTCACGTCCGGTCTGCTTGACGTTCGCTTCAGGGAGCGTGCCTTTGGTGACGAGGCGCATATTGGTGTGAAAGGTGTTGTGGATAAACATGCGTTCGCTGAGCAAACTCGCCACCATGTACTCACCGACTTTGGTGGCGTTAGAGGAGTGGATACGTGCAAAGGAGGGGTCGAAGGTAAAGCCCAACCAGAACCAAGCGAGGCGCAGCTCGTGTTGTTCTTGGCTCGCACTGCGGTTGGGATCGATGCTGTCTTGCACGAACTCGGGGTAGCCGAGCTTCGCTAGGTTCTCGCGAAAACTCCCCTCAGCTTGGGAATTTTCTAAAGTGCTTCGCCCCTTATCGCCCACTTCCCAGAGGTTCGCAGGTAGAAGCGTGCGGCTTTTGCGCTCCTTCATGAAGTCGAAGCGGGGGTCGGTGTCAAGGTACGAAAAGGCCAACGCGCCGTCTGTAAACCCCTCACGCCCGGACGCCTCTAAGCGCATCATGTGTTGGCCCGTGAGCGCACTTAAAAATTTCTCGCGGGCGAAGCGTTTGACGTCTGCGCAGGCGATGTGCGCCCTTCCCCCCGTCATAGTGCACTCACCGAAGAGGGGCGTGACGGTCATCTCCTCGGCGGCGAGGTACATGCGCCAGAAGTTCTCATCGCTAGGGGTTGCAAGGTAGGCGTCTTGCAGCTCCAACCACGCCTCGCGGTGCTCCGGTTTGGCGTCGTGGGCGACGTCGGCAAGCCAGTCGTTCAGCGTCCCCTCGTCCGCGCCGTGGTGCAGGTCCGCTGACCAGCGCGGGTAGGTGATGCCTGTAGGTAAGTCGCGTAGCTGGATGCGCCGCGGGTTCGCGCCCGCCTCATTTGTCCCCTGCGCTAAGTCCAGCATTTCGTCCCTGGCTCGCTCGGCACCGTACAGTGTGTCGATGCGTTCGCCAAACAGGGTGGGTAAAAGGGTCTCGAGTTGTTCGCCGAACGCGATATCGCGCTTCACCGCCGCGATGTGCTCGGCGTCGCCCAGGTCGGGTAGCAGGACCGCGCCGCTCGGTTGAAAGGGGCGAAAGGCACGGGCGTCGGTTGCGCCCAGCCCATATGTTTCGCGCATCTGCCTTACCGCTTGCACGAGCGCGTCAGCCTCTCGTTGACTCGCCCCGTCGATCACCGCTCGCCGCGCAATATCCTCGTCCGCCGAGCCGATGCGAGCGAGGTCGAAATAGTCCGCGCCGTGGCAGCCCGAGCAGGACCCTTTGGGGTGCTTGCTGAGGTCATCGTTGCGCCAGAGCGCCAACGCCACGCGGTCAGCCTCTTCAGGCGTAAGGGTGGTGGGTAGCGGCTCAGGCAGGGTTGGTTCAGTGGGCGCAGGGTCAGTAGGTGCAGGGTTGGCGGGGCTTTCGGGAGTAGGGTCAGTGGGCGTTATCGTGGGCGGAGTCGAGGTAGAGCACCCCACCAAGAACAGAGCGAGCAAGCATGAGATGACGATGAGGTGTCGCATAGGTCAAGCGTAGACGAAATGTAAGTCTAATTACTATGAAGTATACCCCTTCGCTGCTATACCGACTAGCTCAGCCTCTCAGTGCGCTAGGGTTGAGATGTAGAAGGTGTCCCGCTCTGCGTATATGTGAAATGCCAATGTCTCTTACGGTCTTCGCGCAGCTCTACACACAAAACGTGGTACGCCGCCAATATATATTTCGTGACCTCTTTCGCGCTACACATAGGTTGTCTCTTTATTTCCTTGTGTCGAGGCTCGCGTTCAAACGGTTGAACCCGTCTCTTGCTCCCGCACGTCTTTGTTGACGAGGCGCTACACGCGACAATCCACCGAAATCCGTATCAGTTCACCCCCTTTCCCGGGCGCTCATCTCATCGCCTTCACTATGCCCAACCTCAAGCACCGCTTCGCAGAAGAGTTTCAATGAGTTCGAATTCGGTTTTCATAGCAGGTATCATCTGGTCAGAGTGTACGAAGTTTTGCGAAGCAACACTCTCACTTTACAAAACAATGTTTCCTGCGGAAAACTGCGTAACTAGCACGCACTTCAAGGGATGAAATCCCGCAACGGCAGGGCGGCCTGCCCGTAACGCTAGTCCTTGCGGACAGAGATCTGCGCTCAACTGTCTCGATATGTTGTAGAACTGCTACGATATCCTTCATTCAATCTGGTATCACTTCACCGGTCTCAGCAAGCTCAGCGACACCCGCGACAAAAACTGCGCGTTCGGCTCGCCGTAGCCTAGCTCCACGCTCGCTTTGGTCAGTACAGCGAGTTGTAGGGCTAGACTTCCGATGTCACCTTCTGCGTAGAGCGCTCTGTCGAGGGCAACCCAAAACATTCCGACGATCTGCTCAGCTTGTTGACGGTCTTTATCCTCCGAACCTCTAAATTCGGCTGGGATCATCTGCTCCAAATGTACACCGACATCGGCTATCACATTCACCTCAAACTGCCGCAACACCGCACCCAACGAGGTCGGGGTGCGCCGATACTGCAAGTAGAGTTCGGTGAAGTGGCGCTCTTCTAAGAGCAGGTGGATGAGCGACGCATAGTGTTCAGCGAGTTGCTGCACAGTGACGTCCCCTAGCGCCACGATCTCCATGCGCCACCGTCTGATGATGTCACGGAGACGCCGCCCCGTATGCTCGGCGGCGGCGACGATCGCCTCGTCCACGTTTTTGAAGTGCGTATAAAAGCCCGACTGGACGATACCCGACGCTTCGGCAAGTCGCGCCGTGGTGACGCCCGTCGGTCCCTCCTCGCGCATAATCGTCACGGCGGCGTTGACGATCTTCTGATGGGTGGCGAGACCGTTGCTGCGTTTACGGGCGCTCAAGAGGGCTCCAAAATGCAAAAAAGGTTCATACAGGTTAGTGTACGCGCTCAGCCTAGCTACCTCTGCGAATAAACTGCGTGACGCGCTTCGCCAAGTAGTCCGGGCGGTCCTCTTGCAGGAAGTGTCCAGCGCCTCTGGTCGTGACGTGCGGCTGACCTTGCGCTCCCGGCACGCGGCTTTGGAAGGGGTGCTCGCCCCCTTTGGTGATCGGGTCGCCGTCGCTAAAGGCGGTGAGAAAGGGCTTGTCGAACCTCTCTAAAGAAGCCCACGCTTGGTAGTTGGCGTCCCTAGCTGGGTCATCGGGACGGTTCGGCACGAGCGAAGGAAAGATATGTGCTCCCGCTTTATAGGCTTCGCTCGGGAAAGGCGCAGCGTACGCTTTGATCACATCCTTGGTTAGCTTTGTAGTCGTGCCGAGCTGAACGATCCTGCCGACAGGCAACACAGGCGTCAGCTTTGAGAACAGCAACCAAATTCTGAAGGGTAGGGGCATCTTTTCGTCCCCCGTCGGGAGTCCACCATTGGCGAGCACCACCCGCGCGAAGCGCTCGGGGTGTTCCGCCACCAGCCGCAAGCCTATAAGCGAGCCCCAGTCCTGACAGAAGAGCGTTACGTCCTCCAAGTTTAGCCTCTCAAAGAGCGCCTCTCTCAGCCAGCCCACGTGCCGCGCGTAGGTGTGATCCTTTTTTCGAGAAGGCTTATCGGACTTGCCAAAACCTACGAGGTCGGGCACGACCACGCGAAAGCCCGCCCCGACGAGCGGCGGAATCATATGGCGGTAGAGGTAAGACCAGGTCGGCTCGCCGTGTAGGAGGAGCACGGTGGGACCTCCTCCCTCATTCAGATAGTGTAGGCGCAGTTCGCCGCCTTCGAAGTCGGAGACGGTGAGGTAGTGGGGCGCAAACGGGTAGTCGGGCAGGTTGTTGAAGCGTTCTTCGGGCGTGCGTAAGACGTTCATGTCTGCTCCCTAACTGATGACCCTCGAGTAAGACGTTTCATCAATGCAACCTCGGTGGCGCGGTAGGGCGTACCGTCCACGCGCAGCATATCGTGGTACCAGGGGTCGGGCTCCGCTACACCTCCGTTACCCTTCGCTCTATCTTTCCAGGAGTATACAGTCTGCGTCTTGCCGCTCACGAGGCCCCAACTGTAGCAGCCAACCCGCGCCGCTTTGAATATTGGCAGGTGCGTCTCGAAGAGGCTGCCCTTGTCCCTCGCTAGATACTCCGTACATAGAAGAGGTCGGTCGTGCGTTTGGAGGTCTGAAATTTGTTTCCCTAACCGCGCCGCGTCCTCGTAATTATGAAAGGTGACGACGTCGACCGTCTCCAAGAGGTAAGGGTTGAGCCGGGGGTCGTTGATCCAGATACAAGAGGTCAGCGGCTGTGATGGGCTAACCTCTCTTGCCCACCCAAACGTCTCTTTCAAGAGGTCTAAAGAAGGGTTGGGTCCGTAGCGATGTTGCAAACTCAGGAGGAGAAGCTGCGCCGCTTTGCGCGGTTGCGGCAGCGATAAGCTGCGCAGGTAGCGGTTGCCGACTTCGTTGTACAGGTCCCAGAGGAGGACGCGCTCGTCTTGTCCAAAGGTGTTCAAGATGTCTTGCACGTAGCGCTTCAAGCGTTCCCACTGCGAGGGGTCGTTGACGACATCCCGTGCCGGCGACGTAACCCAGCCGGAGTTGTGGACGCCGGGGACGGGCGCGCTCTGCGTTCCGAGTTGCGGACTGCCGTTCCAGCAGTCGTCGAAGAGCACGAAGAGCGTGCGGATGTTGCGCTCCGCTGCCAGGGACAAAAAGGTGTCGATATGCGACTTGAACCCTGCCGCGTCCGCCTCCCACACGAGGTCGTGCAGGTAGACGCGCACGGTGTTCATACCCAAATCCGCCGCCCAGCCGAGTTCGCGTTTGATTGTCTCGGGGTCGAAGGTCTCAGCTTGCCACAGCTCGAGTTGGTTCACCGCCGTCGAGGGAATGAAGTTACAGCCCACCAGCCACGGTTGCTGCGCGTACCAAGCGTTTGCCCGCTCTTTGCTCCAGCGTCCGCTCACAGGTGGGCTCTTCTGAAACGGACTGCGCCGCGACAGCGAGCTTCTGTTAGAAAGTCAGTCATCCCTACCTCCAGCAGTATTTAGGGCGTCCAGCCGCGCCCGAATCTCGGCGTAGCGTTCACGGGTTATCGGGTAGAGGTAAACGAGCGGCAAGCTGATGAGAAGTAGAACGGCGGGCACGAAGCTCACTAAAAGGCGCAAGGTGAGGAGCACTGCGTCCGGCTGCGCCACGAATTCCCCCGCCACTGTGGGGTTGAGATACCCGGTGGCGTCTAACGCGAAGCTCGAGACCGCCAACCCTAACGACAGCCCCAGCTTTTGCAAAAAGACGAACATCCCGTAGAAAATCCCCTCGCGCCGCTCGCCCGTCCTGACCTCGTCATCGTCCACCACGTCGGGCACCATGCTCCAGGGGATGAGGTACGCCACCGCCGCGCCCACCCCGATGAGGAGCGCCAGCGCGTACGAGGGCAGCACCGCCCCGCGTGGCAAGAAGAAAAAGAGCGTGAGTCCAACAGCCCAGAGGAGCACACCGAGCGCGTACACCGCCCGCTTGCCGATGCGCTTGCTCAAAAACGCCCACAGGCTCAGCGAGAGGATCGCGCTCACCTGAAAGCTCAGGATGATGCCTGTGAAGTGCGCCTCGATACCGCCCCAGTAGCGGAAGAACAGCAAGAGGTTCGCCTGCACCAGGAGCAGCGTGAGCCAGGAACAGAGGTAGATACCCGTGACGAGCAAAAACGCGCGGTTTTGCAGGGCGGAGGCGAGTTCGCGAAATACGTTAAAGCCTGCTGGGACGCTGGGCGTGGTGCGCTCATACGTGCCGCGAAAGGCGATCAGCACCACCGCCGCGATGAAGACGCCCCACACCCCCGCGCTGAAGAGGTAGCCGCGCACCACATCGTCGCCCGCCAAGCCCACTAAAACGGGGTGCAGCGTCACGGCGAGGAGGCTGCCGAAGAGGTTGAGGCTGAAACGGTAGGTGTTGAGCTGGGTGCGCTCGTCGTAGTCCTGAGTCAAGGCGGGCGTGAGGGCGCTGTAGGGCACGCCGACCACGGTAAAAGCGGTTTTTAAGAGGAGCGCCACGGTGAGGTAGTACGCGAAGAGCCCCGCAGAACCCAAGTCCGGCACGAGCCAATGCAAAAAGTACGCGACGCCAAAGGGCACCGCCCCGAAGAGCAACCACGGACGCTTCGAGCCCCAGCGCGTGCGGGTGCGGTCGCTCAGCACGCCCACCACGGGGTCGGTGACGGCGTCCCAAACGTTAGAGACTAGGAAGATGACGCCGATAGCCGCCGGTCTCAACCCCGCCACGTCGAGCAGAAAGGCTTGCAGGAAAAAGCCCGTCAAGGTGATCACGACCGCGCCCGCCATATCGCCTGCGCCGTAGGCGAGTTTGGTGCGGCGCTTTAAGCGTGCAGGCTGAAGCGTAGCCGCTTGGGTGCTCACCGTCGTGCTCACGGTATATTTCCAGTCGAGTCAATCTCAGAAGATTTCAAGAGGTAGTTTCGGCTCGTGAAAGCGAGCATCAGGACGAATAGGAGAGCCTCGAGCCCCTCACCTCTCCACCTGCGTTCAAAAATCGAGTCAGACCTCACGTCTCGCTGGACGGCGTTGTAAAGCCCGGTTTTAAGAAACATAAATTTACCTCGAGCCCCCTTACCCATTGACGCGCTGACAAATCAACCCTGGGCGAACGATTGACAGACCTCTCGTACTCCTTTATTATCTAATAACAGTATCAGATAAGGTTAAAGTCTGGTGAGCCACTTGTCAATCACCCTGTTAGAGCAAGTTGTTGGAACTCGCTAAACCACCTCACGCCTAGACACCCCCTTTTAGGGTGAGATTCAGGAGGAACCATGACGGAAGCCGGTTCAGAACGTCTCTTGATTATCGGCGGGGGCGCGAGCGGTGTGACGGCGGCGCGGCACTTACGGGCGGCTGGGATTCCCTTCGACCTCATAGAGCGCGAGGATGACGTGGGCGGCAACTGGTATTACGGGACGGAGGGCTCGAGCGTCTACAGCTCCACGCACCTCATTTCCAGCAAACCGCTGACCGAATACCCCGACTACCCGATGCCCGCGCCTTACCCTGATTACCCTAAGCACACCCAGGTTTTAGCCTACCTGCGCGACTACGCACGGCATTTTGGTATCTATGACCATGCCGACTTCAAGACTGAAGTGGTGAGCGCTGACAAGGTGAATGGGGGTTGGGCGGTGACGGTGCGGCAGCTCGAGACGGACGAGCAAGAGGTCCGTCACTACGCCGGGCTCATCGTCGCTAACGGGCATCTGTGGCATCCGAAATGCCCCACGTATCCCGGCACGTTCACGGGTGAGACCATGCACGCCAAAGCCTACAAACACCCTGACCTCTTGCGCGGCAAGCGCGTTTTAGTCGTTGGCGGCGGCAACTCCGGCTGCGACATCGCGGTGGAGGCGGCGCAGCACGCCGACGCCGCTTTTCACAGCCTGCGGCGCGGCTACCACTTCATCCCCAAGTACCTCTTGGGCAAGCCCGCCGACCAAGCCGCCGAAGACCTCATCCGCCTGGGCGTGCCGCTGCGCGTCCGGCGGGCGCTCAGCAACGTGCTCATGAGCATCGTGCGCGGCGACCCGACCACGTTGGGGCTACCCAAGCCCGACCACAAGCTCTTCGAGAGCCACCCGACGATCAACTCGCAGCTCATGTACTATCTCGGTCACGGCGACCTCAGCGCGAAGCCCGACGTCACCTCTTTAGAGGGGCGAACGGTAACGTTTGCGGACGGCTCCGAAGAGGTCATCGACCTCATCATCTACGCGACGGGCTACCGGGTTTCGTTTCCCTTTTTGGACGAGGCGCTTTTGCCCTGGCAAGGGGGCACACCCGCTTTGGACCTCAACGTCTTTCACCCCAATGACGACAACCTCTTTTTCGTTGGGCTCATCCAGCCCGACAGCGGCATGTTCTGGCTCTGCGACTTGCAAGCGCAGCTCATCGCCAAACACCTGCGGGCGCAGCGCGGGGGCGCGGTGGGCTTGGCGGCGCACACGCTGGCGCACGTCACCCCCGAAGATGTGCGGGGCAAGCGGCGCTTTGTAGAGAGCGAGCGGCACGCTCTGGAAGTGGACCACTTCGTCTACGCGAAGACGTTACGGCGTCTCCTCGAGACCATCCCCGCCTTTGTCCCCGCACCCCCTGCATCCGCACCGCTTCAAACTCAGGTCACGACGTGACGGACGCGCGCGTCTACCTCGTCACGGGCTGCGCCAGCGGCATCGGGCGGCACGTGGCGGCGCAACTCGCTAAGCGCGGTGCGCGGGCGTATCTGACGGACAAAAATATTGACGTGCTGCGAGAGGTGGCGTGGCAAGAAGGCTGGGACGCGGAGCGCTTGAAGATTCGGGGGCTCGAGGTCACTGACGCAGACGCCTGGGAAGAGGTCGTGCGAGAGGTCACGGAGGCGTTCGGACGCTTCGACGTGCTCCTCAACATCGCGGGCGTCTTGCGCCCCGGTTTTCTACACGAAGTCTCGCCGTCAGAGGTGGACTTTCACCTGGACATCAACGCCAAAGGGACGATTTACGGCACGCTCCACGCCGCTCGCGTGATGACGCAGCAGGGCGCGGGGCACATCGTCAATATCGCCTCGCTCGCAGGCGTCATCCCCACGCCGGGCAACGCGCTGTACTGCGCCTCGAAGTTCGCCGTGCGCGGCTTTTCGGTGGCGGCGGCGGCTGAGTTGCGCGAGCACGGCGTGTATGTGAGCGTCATCTGCCCCGACGCAGTCAAAACGCCGATGTTGGACTTGCAGAAGACCCGCCCCGAAGCCGCGCTGACCTTTACGGGGCGGGCGCTAGAGGTTGAAGAGGTGAGCGCGGCGCTTTTTCGCGCCTTGGAGCGCCGCCCGGTGGAGGTCTTGGTGCCCGCCTCGCGCGGACTTCAGTTCAAACTGCTGGGGCTCGCGCCGGGGCTCGTGCGCAGGCTGCACCCTACTTTTCGCAAGCAAGGGTTGGGGGCGCAAGCGCGGTTAAAAGAGCAGGAGCTTTAACGTTGCGTGCGTGAAGGTGCGGCGTGAGGACCTTTCGCTTACGACGTTCCCCTCCCCTTGCAGCGCGTAAAATGGAGAGGTGAGCAAACGCTATAACGTCCGCGAAGGTATCGTGCTGCGCCGCTTGGAACTCCCTAGCGGCGATGTGATCGTCACGCTCCTCAGCGAAGACGGCAAGTGGCGCGGCGTGGCGCGTAAGGGCAAGCTTGTCGGTGGTAACTTGGGTAAGTTGAGTTTGTTCTTTGACGTGACCGTGCAGCACTACCGCCGCCAAGATGAGGACTTGGCGCTCATCACGCAGGTGCAACTCAACGGCGCACTCCCCAAGCTGAGTGACCCTGATATCTACCCTTACGCCCACGTGCTAGCCGAACTCACCGACAAGCTTACCGTGGACGTGCACCTAGGCGAACGCATCTACAGCTACTTAGCGAGCGGGCTGCGCGGGCTGGTGCAGCACGGTGATCCCGAAGCGGTGGCGCTCGTCATGAGTTGGCGGCTTCTAGCGCAAGCGGGCTTAGCGCCGCGCCTGACGAGGTGCGTGCGTTGCGGCGAGCGAGAGGTCGGCTCCACCTTCGATATCGCCTCGGGCGGTCTAACTTGTGAAACGTGCGGCGTCGGCCTGAAGCTCTCAGCGCAAGCAGCAGACGAACTCTGGAGGCTGCACCAGCGCCCGGTACGAGAGGTTTTAGAGGAACCTTTGGAGGAGCGCGCCGCGCACTGGAACCTCTTGTCGCGCTACCTCGCCTACCACGTAGGCGAAGTCGAGAGCTTGACGAACCTGCGGCGCTACGCGGTGCTCGCGTCATGACGGGACTCTCCACCTCGCTTCTCACGCTCGTACTCGGTTACTTTATCGGCGCGTTCCCGAGCGCCGATGTTGTCGCGCGGCTGCGCGGCGCGCGCATTCAAGAGGTTGGCTCGGGCAATGTCGGCGCGATGAACACGGCGCGGAATTTGGGCTGGGTGTGGGGTTTCCTCGTCTTCGCGCTCGATGTGGGGAAGGGGGTGCTCGCGGCGTACGTAGGGCTTCTCGTCGGCTCAGTAGCGGAAACAGCTTTAATATCCGGGCTCGTGGCTGGCGTCGGCGCGGTGTGGGGACATATCTGGTCGCCTTATATCGGCTTTCGCGGAGGCAAAGGGCTCGCCACGACGCTCGGGGTGGCGCTGCCTATCTATCCGCTCGGCGGGCTGAGCGGGTTCGCGCTCCTCATCGTGCTCGTGTTGCTCCTGCGGCGGGTGGCGCGCGCCGGGGTGGTGTTGGCGCTGCTCTACCCGTTCGCTGTTCATCTCGCCGTGGGACTCGGCGGGGCAGCGCCTGGGTTTCTCTGGCTCACCACGCTGAGCGCCGCACTTATCGCGCTGGCGGTGGGCGTCAAGCACGCTCCCTCGCTTAGAGGCGATGAGCCTATCTTTTAGACTTTAGCGCCAATCCCGTGGACGTTCCGCCAGCCCTAAACGCCACGCGACGGCTTGCGCGACTCTCTTTCCCGCATGACCATCGCCGTATGGGTTCTCTTTTTGGCGCATGGCGTCTCTCTTCTCTCTATGCCCTAACAAATCCATCAGCACCGCCCTGACCTCTTCCGGCTCGTTGCCCGCGAGCTTGAGCGCTCCCACCTCCACCCCTTCGGGGCGCTCGGTCACGTTGCGCAGCACGACGACGGGTACGCCTAAAGCCGTTCCCTCTTCCTGGATGCCGCCCGAGTCTGTGATGACGAGTTCGGCGTGCTTCTGCGCGGCGAGTGAGGTCAAAAAGTCGTAGGGTTCATCTAAAATGATGTTGGGGACGCCCTCCATCGCAGGATAGACCGCGCTCCGCACAGCCGGGTTGAGGTGGACGGGGTAGGCGAAGGTGTAGTTTGGGAACGCCCTCGCTACCTCCGCAATCGCTTCAGCGAGAGGCCGCATGACAGGCAAGTTCTCGCGGCGGTGCATGGTGATGTAGACGAGGTTCTCGCTCGGCAGGTGGGGCGGGAGTTTAGCCCTGGCCTCCAGATACCTCACCGCGTCCACCGCCGTGTTGCCCGTCACCACCACCCTGTCTTCGCGCTTGCCTTCAGCGAGCAGGTTTCCTTTCGCCCACGGTGTCGGCGGCAAGTCTATATCGGTCAGCACGTCGGTCAAACGGCGGTTCGCCTCCTCGGGAAAGGGCTGCGCCATGTCGAACGAGCGCAGCCCCGCTTCGACGTGGGCGACGGGGACGCCTTCGAAAAAAGCGGCCAAGGAGACGGCGAACGTCGTCAAGGTGTCGCCGTGGACGAGGACGTAATCGGGGACCAACTCGCGCAAGGTGCGAGCAGCGGCTGGAACGATGCGTCCCATCAAGTCGGGCAACGTCTGCGACTCGCGCATGAGGTCTAGGTCAGCGTCGGGCGCAAGCTCGAAAAGCTCGAGCATCTGATCCAACTGCTCGCGGTGCTGCCCGGTGACGAGTAAAAGCGGTGCTAAGCCCGCCTGCTCTCGGAGTGCGTAAATCACAGGAGCCATCTTCGAGGCTTCGGGGCGTGTGCCGAACGCGACGCAAACACGCCCCGCCGCCAAATTATGGGACATCAGCGCGTCAGGGTCTGCTCTCGCGACGCTTCGCGCAGCCGCAGCCAGCAGACGCCCGCGATGAGCACCACCGTGCCGATGACTGTGAGGTAGATAAGTTCAGGCGGCGTGCGCGAGAGCATCATCCCGCAGGTTCCCAGAATGAGCGTGGCGAGCCACAAAACGAGCACGGTAAAGCGCTTCGAGCCGCTCCGCACGCGAATCATGTCGTGGAGGTGGTCGTTGTCGGCGAGGGTAGGGTTCTTGCCGCGCGAGAGCCGCCGCACCGTCACCTGCGTCATGTTCAAAACGGGTACACCGAGAATCATGATGGGCGCGACGACGGTCAAGGCGGCGGTGACTTTGAGCGCGCCCAGTACGCTCACGGCGGCGAGCACGTAGCCTAAGAGGTACGCGCCCGAGTCGCCCATAATGATCTTGGCAGGGTTGAAGTTGTGGCGCAGAAAGCCGAGCGCTGAGCCTGCTAGCGCGGCGAGTAGGAGCACGGCCGCGCCTCTATCCGGGAGCTGCACAGCGACGGCTAACAGCGAGAGGCTCGAGATCGCTGCAATCCCCGAGGAGAGCCCGTCGAGCCCGTCGATGAAGTTAAAGGCGTTCGTGAAGCCCACCACCCATAGAAGCGTCAAGGCGATAGAGAGCGTCTGCCCGAAGAAAAGGTAAGCGCTCTCGCCGAAATAATTCCCGAAGTAGTTGGTGATAAAGTCAATCGTCACGCCGTTCACCACCAGGATGCCCGCCGCGACGAACTGCACGCTCAGGCGCATAGTGGGCGGCACCTCCCAGATATCGTCGATAAAGCCCACTAGAGTCATGAGCGCACCGCCCAAAAGAATCGCCAAAAGCTCCACTCGGAAGGCGTCTAGCAGTTCCGGTCTGACCATGCTGCCCACGAGGAGCGCCACCAAGAAGCCAGCGAAAATCGCAATGCCGCCAATGTTCGGCACCGCGCCCAGATGAATACGCCGTCCGCCGCCCTGCTGCATCGCGCCGATCTGCCGCGCAAAGTCCTGGACTTTAGGTACGAACGTCGCGACGACGACGAGCGCAACTGCGAACGCAACGCTGACGAGGGGAAAGTAGCTTAGGAGAGTTTCACGCACAGAGCTATCTTAACGCGAAATGAACGCGAGAGTGATGAGCAAGTTGTGTAAAGCATGTAATACAAGCCTTCTTGCTCAGCGCGTTCCGTAGATGCGGTCGCCCGCGTCGCCCAGCCCCGGCACGATGTAGCCGTGGTTGTTGAGCTTTTCGTCCCTCGCCGCGAGGATGATCTCGACTTCAGGGTGGTCATCATGAACCGCCTTAACCCCTTCGGGCGCGGCGATGATGCAGAGCAGGCGAATGTGTTTCGCGCCCGACGCTTTCAAAATTTGGACGGACGCGGCGGCGCTGCCCCCCGTCGCCAACATCGGATCGAGCAAGAACACGTCGCGCTCGGCGATGTCGGGGGGGAGTTTCTTGTAATACTCGACGGGATTCAAGGTCTCGGGGTCGCGGTAGAGCCCGATGTGACCGACGCGGGCGTTCGGGACGAGGTTCAAGATGCCGTCCACCATGACCAAACCCGCCCGCAAGATGCACACCAGCGCGAGCTTTTTGCCGCTCAGCTTGTGCACTTCGGCGGGGGCGACGGGGGTTTCCACCTTTGAAGCCTCTAAAGGTAACTCGCGCATCGCCTCGAACGCCATGAGCATACTGATTTCGGTGCAGAGGTCGCGGAAGTCGCGCACGTTGGTGGTTTTGTCGCGGAGGAGTGAAAGCTTATGTTGAATAAGGGGGTGGTCGATGACGGTGACGGAGTTCGCATGGGTGCGGGTATCAGCGGGTTCGTTTGCGTCAGTCATGGTGGTATAAGGCTAACACAGAGCTGAACGCTAATCGGCGGGTTCGAGTGGCTCGAGGCGGCACCCGACGAACGAGGGTTCGGCAAGAGGTCGAGAAGAAAAGGTGTACGAAGTTACTGTCGCATACGCTCCCGCTAGGCGGAGCAACGCAACCCCCGGAGATTCAACCAGAATCCGTATTAGACGGGATGTCCGTCACCTCTTTTAGCAGCCTCTTTTAGGCGACACCCTCGAGCCCTCCACGCTCCGGCACCACGCCCTCTTCTTGCGAGTACTGCGCTACGTAAACCCGCGCGGCGCGGTAGAACAAGAACCACTGGATGAGCGCGAAGCAGTTGAAGACCAAACCTGCGGATGATTCGGGCAGATAGATGTAAGAGGCGTCCGCTAAAAACCAGGCGGCGGTGGCGGCGCTAATATAGAGAAAGGGGCGCGTGAGGTTGGCGTTTTTGGAGAACCAGAACGCTAGGGCGGGCACGAGCAGCGCAGCGCTCAAGTAGAGACCAGCGCTGTCGGCGATGGTGACGCCTAGCTCGAGGCTAAAAATGGACCCCAAAATGACCGAGACCATGAAGATAACAGCGGCGACGAGTCCGACGATATAGGTCAGCACCTCTAAGTAGAGCGCTCCGCGCATCCGGTCATACACGATAAAGAGCGCGACGGAGAGGGCGTAGGCCCAGGGAATAACCTGCAAAGTGTAGAGGGTTGCGCCGAAGAACTCTAAAGGGAGCGGCACTTCGCCTGTAAGACTGCCGTAAACCCAAGCGAGGTTATGCAGGGTAATAATCAGCGCGGCGAGCGCCATCGCCATGATGCCGCGCTGCCAGGGCAGAGCTTGACTCTTCTTGGCGAGCACGTAGAGCCTAAGCGCGGTGACGCCTAAAAGAAAGGTGAAACTCAACTCGTTGATGAGCGGCGAAGCGACACCTATGAGCGCGAGCTTTGCGATGAGAAAAACGGTGATATAAGCAAGAATCATGATCGACCTTTCTAAAGCTAGGGTGCAGCTAAGCGACCTTCTGAGCTAAAGCGTAGGGGTGCGCCGGATAGAGATTCAAGACTTCTTTGAAGGGTAGTGGCCTGGCGAAGAGGTAGCCCTGAGCGTAGGTACACTGGAGGTCTCGGAGCGCGGCGCGTTGCGCTTCAGTCTCGACGCCTTCCGCGACGACTGCCAAATCCAAGCTCTGCGCGAGCGAGAGAATCGCGCGGATAATTTCCAAGTTGGTCTCGTCCTCTCCCATCTGGCTCACGAAGCTCCGGTCGATTTTAAGGAGTTGAATCGGCAAGCTGTGGATGTGGCTGAGCGACGAGTAGCCCGTGCCGAAGTCGTCCATGACGATCTGCACGCCTAGACGCTGCAACGCGGTGAGGTGCGCCCTAGCGAGGTCTTGGTTTTCGATGATGGCGCTTTCAGTGACCTCGAGCTTGAGTTGCTGCGCTAGTAGACCCGTCTCGCTCAGCACCGCGCTGACCTCATCGACGATAGAGGGCAGAATGAGCTGTTTGCTCGACAAGTTGACGCTGACGCTCACGCTTTCAGGTAACTGCGCGGCGGCGAGTTCACGGCACGCCTCACGGAGCACCCAGCCGCCTAGCGGCGCGATGAGCCCAGACTCCTCCGCCACCGGAATAAACTCGGCGGGCGAGACGAAACCGCGCGTCGGATGCTGCCAGCGAACGAGCGCCTCAACCGAGACTAGTTCGTTCGTCTTTAGGGCGAGAATCGGCTGATAGACCAGGGCGAATTCACCGCGCCTGAGCGCCTCGCGCAGCTCCGTTTCGGTGCGCTGCCGCGCGGTGGCTTGCTCGTAAATCTCATGGTTAAAGTAGAGGTGAGGCTGCCCCAACTCTTTCGCGCGGTACATAGCGATGTCGGCGTCTTCCAAGATGTCCTCGGTATCTTCGTAATCTTGCAAAGTCGTCACAACGCCGATGCTTGCGCCCGTATAAACGGTGTGACCATCTAACGCAAAGGCGCGGCTCAACTCGGCTTCGATACGCCTGAGTGTAGCGTCTACACCGGGGCTGCTCACGTCCTCGAGCAAAATCACGAACTCATCGCCGCCTAAACGCGCCACGAGGTCACCGCTACGCACGCAAGCTTGCAGGCGCTTAGCGATTTCGACGAGGAGCAAATCACCGATGCGGTGTCCAAACGAGTCGTTGATGACCTTGAAGCGGTTTAGGTCCATGAAGAGCACGGCGCTGCGCTCCTCTTCACCATGACTTTTACGGCAACTTTTATGGCGGCTCTTGCTCAGCGCGTGCTCTAGGCGCTCGGTCAAGAGGAGGCGGTTGGGTAGCCCGGTAAGCGCGTCGAACACGCCGCGCTGGGTGATGTCGGTCAGCGAACCCGCCATGCGCACCGCCTTGCCGTCCGCGTTTTGCACCGCGACGCCCCGCGCCAACATCCAGCGGTAGTGCCCCGCTTGATGCCTCATGCGCAGTTCGGCTTCGAAGTGCTCAGTTTCACCCTTGTAGTGGGCGACGAGTTGCGCCTTGACGCGCTCTAAGTCGTCGGGGTGCGCAAGTGCGCTCCAAAAGTCAAAGCTCGCTTCTTGCGTCTCTAACCCGAGCATGTCCGCGCAGCGTTGGGAAAGGATGAACTTACCTCTTGCGACGTTCCAATCCCACATCCCGTCGTTGACGCCTTCAGTGGCGAGGGCGTAGCGCTCCTCCGAGGCGCGCAGCGCCCTAAAGGTCTCCTCTAACGAGGCGAGCATTCCGTTGATGTCGCCTGCTAAACGCGCGAGTTCATCTCGTCCAATAAGCGTGATGCGCTCCGCGACGTTGCCGCTTTTCGCGATATGGCTCACCCTACGGCTCAAAAAGGCGAGGCGCGAGAGCATCAGCCGCTCGACTAAGCCGAGCGCCAGGACGCTAAAGGTCAGGCTCGCGATGATCACCGTAACGATGAGAAAGCGCACGCTAAGGAGGCTCTGCTGGTAGAGCACGCGCGGGCTCTCGACGTTCAGGACGAGCGTGGGCTGCTCCTCGAGACCGGTGAGGACGGTGAAACCTCGGATGGTGTCGCCCGAGGGCTGGCTGTAGATGGCGTGCTCGTGGTTATGGACGCGAAAAGGAACTGCCTCGAGCCCTTCTGTCAGCGTGGACGCTTCAAAAGGCGTGAACGCTACCGAGACGAGCGCAGCCTCCTCAAACGCCGCCGCTCTCGCCTCGTTTAGATAGCGCACCATGATCATCGCGCCCCGTGACGGACCTTCGCCTTCGTTGTCGAGAATAGGACCCGCTGCAACGAGCGCGTGACCCTCAGGTAAGTGCGTGAGACCTACCTGCTTCTCGCGCACTGCCTTATCTAAAAGCACATCTTGTAAGAACGCGGCACTTTCACCGCGGAGAGCGGTGACCTCGCCGGTTTCTTCGTCCTCGCGTTCGCCGTAGAGAAGTTCTCCTCCAACGCTAAAAATCGCAAGTGCGTCCGTACTAAACGTTTCGAAAAAATAGGCACCTAAGTTGTCTTCTACGTATATTTCGCTGCGGTCCAGCGCGAACTCGTACGTGTCATCCCACTGCGCCCAGTCGATGAGCACCGTGTCCATCGACTCGAGCGACGCATCCAAAGCGTGCAGCACCCGCGCCACGTCTTTGTGAGCGGCTTGCGCCTCGAGCTTGGAGAAGTTGCGCAGCGAGAGCGCCCAAATCGTGACCGACAAAGTGATGACCAAACCGACGAGCACCACCGCGACGGTGAGCGCGATTCTGAGGCGGAGTGTCACCGTCCAGCCTCTAGAGAAATAGCGTAGTCCCTGTTCTTTTTGTTCAACCGTATTTGAGTGTTACACATCCTGACCTCTCCCGCACTGCCCCGAGTTTGTCCTCGCACAGAAGGCGTGAACCCCGTGTAGGTATCAGGGTAGAGGAAGAGGTCTTACGGAAGTCTTACTTTGTTATTCTGCTTTGGATGAGTTGCGAAGAGGTTCTGAATCCAGGGTAGCTTCGCCACGCGAAGCGCTATTCATGAGAAAGGCTGCGATGTAATCAGAGAAGTAGAGGTAGAGGAAAGCTTGAGCCGTTTTTGCTGCGTAGGCTATCTATAGAGCTTTACCAAATCCGTTATTCTGAGCGGGCTACCGTTTCGGCGCGGTGAAACTCTTTGAAGGCAACGTAGCCCGTGTACGATACAACCAAAAGAAAATAAAGCACCGTAAGTAAGCCGTTCCAAAAAAAGAAAAAATTCATCACAAGTATTGGAGAGAAAAGTAGAACAGCTCTATCAAAGATACGCTCTATTGTTTTTCTCGCTGTAGTATCTACTTCTGGTTCAAACTCTCTTTTGATACCTCTAACTCCCCACCATGCTTCCAAGGCGGCTTTAAGTTCACTAAATTTCTTACCGTCTTGTCCTTCATACTCCAAGGTTGCTAGCCATTCTTCTCTATACTGCTCTCTTACCTCTTCAGATAATCGCCGCACTGCTTGGCGGACAATAGACCTCGACAGTTTTGAGATAAGCCCTAATATTTCATTTGTAAAGATTCTTGCTAACACCATACCCATAAACCCAATTAGAAGACTTTTCATAGAGCTAATCCTGGTTGAAGTGTGGGCAAGTTTTCAGCTCTGGAGACCACTTTACGCGAAGCTTCTATTCCTCCAGTTGTCAATTTGTATAAACGTCGGGGGCGTCTACCCGCCACTTTAGGGTCTATATTCTCCCAAATTCCTTCTATCCAGCCATACTTTTCTAATCTAACTAAGATTGGATAAAGCGTTCCTGACTTTAACTGAGCAATGCGAGCAACTTCTAGACCGTAATGGTCGCTGCTAGGATTAGCCATCATGACATCGAGCACTTTCAGAGTTTGCTGAGAGAGTCGTGGTCCATCAGCAGGGGTAAGTTGGTTTCTCTCCATACTATAAGTCTACAATGGGGTATGTAGACTTTTCAAGTGCTAATAATTTTTATCGCTGCAAAATCACCGTTTCTTCTAACGGCGTCAATGTCACTTCTAAAGGAGCCGTAAGCCGCAAACTGTCCCCTTTTTTGAGCGTTCTAAAGTCGCCGTGAGGGAGGTCGATAATGAGATTTCCTTGTAGTACCAAGAGCCACACGCCAGTCTCTAAAATAAGAGGTTGAGACTCGGTAAGCACTTGCACCTTAAAATCCGTTTGCGGCACAGTTTGAACCTCACCTGCCCCGGACTTTGCAAGACTGATGAGGTTCAAAGGTTCATTTACATCTGTACTCAAATTAAAATCATGCGGCGGCGGGCGTCTCGTCCTGCTCTTTTCGCGCTTTACCATACGCCATGCGCAGCTTGAACATCCCGCGCTTATACGCCGCTTTGACCTCTTCTTCGCTCATGCCAAGCGTGTCGGCAACCGTGGCGATGTCTTGAGCGCTGTCGCCGTTCATGCCCTCTAAACGAATCACCACTTTCGCAACCTCTCCGTCTAGCTCGTTTAGGAAGGGCTCCAACTGCTTAGGCGTCGCTTTCGGCTTTTTGGGCGCGGCTTTCTTCTTGCTCTTAGACTTGGCAGACGCTTTCTTCGTCGTTTTCTTCTTCGTCGCTTTCTTGCCCGTGCTCGTCTTGCCCGTCGCCTTTTCGCGCTCTGCCAAAAGGTCTAACGCCTCCGCCATCGTCAAATCGTCCACCGTTTGCCCCTGTTGCAGTGAGGCGTTCGTCTTCTGATGCTTGACGTAGAGACCGTAGCGTCCGTCGCGCACCTCGATGGGCTCGCCTGTATCGGGATGCTCGCCCAAGACCTTGAGGGGCTTGTTCTTGTGCTCTTTTTTCGTGATGAGTTTTAAGGCCCGCTCAAAGCCGACAGTCAGCATATCGTCCTCTTTAGGGAGTGACGCAAAGGTGCTGCCGTGTTTAACATAGGGACCGAAGCGTCCGATATTCGCCTGAATCGGTTTGCCCGTCTCGGGATGTTCGCCTATGGTACGGGGTAAAGAGAGGAGACCCACCGCCATCTCATGCGTGACGCTGCTTGGCTCGACACCTCTCGGCAAAGAGGTTCGTTTGGGCTTGCCTTCTTGCTCGTCGTCGCCGAGTTGCAAGTAGGGACCGTACGGACCGCTCTTTAGAATCATCGGCTGACCCGTTTCGGGGAAGCTGCCAATCACGTTGTCGGCGGCGTTGCCTTTCTCGAGCAGCTCCCCCAACATCTCCTCAGTAACCTCATCCGGCGCGGTCTCGGGAGGCAGAGAGGTCGTGAGCGTTTCGCCGTCCTTAACCCCCTCTACATAAGGACCAAAGCGCCCCACGCGCACAATGTAGTCGCCCCACTTGGGAAAGCTCAGCGTCGAGATGCCCTTGGCGTCTATTTCTTCTAAGCCTTCTTGGGTGCGGGACTCGAGCCCCGCATCCCCATGGTAGAAGCGGTGCAAGTAGGGCGTGGCGTCTAGGTCGCCCGCTGCAATATCGTCCAAAATCCCTTCCATATCCGCCGTGAAGCCCGTATCGACAAGTTGCCCGAACTGCGCCTCTAAGAGGTTATTCACCGCGAACGCCGTGAAGGTCGGTACGAGCTGAGAGCCGTTTTTGCGGGCGTAGCCGCGCCGAATGACCGTGTCGATGATGCTGGCGTAGGTACTTGGGCGTCCGATGCCCTCTGCCTCCAAGAGCTTTACGAGCGACGCCTCGGTGAACCGGGCGGGCGCTTTCGTCTCGTGACCTAAAGCGTCCACCTTCTGACAGTTGAGCGTGTCGCCTTCGTTCAAATCGGGAAGCGGTTGCTCGCGGTCATCCAACGCGGCGTCGGGGTCGTCGGAGCCCTCGACGTAGGCGCGGAAGAAACCCGCGAAGAGCGTCGTGCGTCCCGAGGCGCGAAACTCCGCCTTCTCGTCGCCCTTGCCCACGGTGACACGGGCCGTGACGAACTTGAGCTGCGCGTCCGCCATCTGCGTGGCAATGGTGCGCTTCCAGATGAGGTCGTAGAGTGCACCCTCGATGCCCGCGAGCTTGTGCTCGTCTTTCGTCTTCATGTCGCGCCCGGCGGGGCGGATGGCTTCGTGCGCCTCCTGCGCGTTCTTGGCTTTTTTCGAGTACTGCCGTGGCTGCGGGCTCAGGTAAGGCGTCCCGTAGCGCTTCTCCACCGCTTTACGTGCGCCCGTCACCGCCTCTTGCGCCAAGTTGGTGGAGTCGGTGCGCATGTAGGTGATGTAGCCGTTTTCGTATAAACCCTGCGCGACACGCATCGTCTCTTTGGCGGAGAGGTTGAGCTTGCGGCTTGCCTCCTGTTGCAAGGTTGAAGTGGTGAAGGGTGCAGCCGGGGAGCGTTTGCCTGTGCGCTCCTCGACTTTGGCGACGTGCCAGGGCTCGCGCTTCGTGCGCTCCGCCAGACCTCTCGCCTGCGCCTCGCTCATCAAAAGCACGTCTTTACCCTCGGTCAGTCCCTCTTTGAGCTTGCCCGTCTGGTCGTCGAAGTCGCGCCCGGACGCTAAGCGCACGCCACCAAGATGTGTCATGACCGCTTCGAAGTTGCGGTCTTGCGGCTTGTTGAGGAGCGCTTTTAGGTCCCAGTAAGACGCCGGCACGAAAGCGATGCGCTCTTTTTCGCGCAACACCATGAGCCGCACCGCGACGCTCTGCACCCGTCCAGCGGAGAGCTTAGGGGCGACTTTTTTCCACAAGAGAGGTGAAATCGTGTAGCCGACTAAGCGGTCTAAGACGCGGCGCGTCTCCTGCGCGTCTACCAAATTCTGATTGATGTCCCGCGTTTCATCCAGCGCGCCCAGGATCGCCTCTTCGGTAATTTCATGAAAGACCATGCGCCGCACGGGAATCTTCGGGTTCAAGACCTCGACTAAGTGCCAGCCGATCGACTCGCCCTCGCGGTCTTCGTCTGTGGCGATGTAGAGTTCGTCAGCGTCTTTTAAGGCAGCTTTGAGGGCGCTGACCACTTTTTTCTTCTTGGAGGGAACGATGTACAAGGGTTCAAAGCCGTCTTCGACTTTGATGCCAAGCCGCGCCCAGGGCTCGCCCTTCACGTTTTTAGGGATTTCCGCCGCTGACGAGGGCAAGTCGCGCACGTGACCCATGCTCGCCTCAATTTGGTAGCCGCTACCCGGCAAGAACTTACGAATCGTCTTTGCCTTAGTCGGCGACTCGACGATGACGAGCCGTTTACCGCTCGCTTTTTTAGTTTTTTTACGTGTTCCTGATTGCGTAGTCATTCTCCTCCAGTTGCGACGTCATTATAAAGAGCCCGTAGAATTTGTCAACGCCCTATCATACGAACGTGACGAACTTCACGTGAGTGGAGTTTTTCTCATGAGGATTAGTAAACGTTGATTTGTGAGATGAATTACTCTTAGCAAAAGAACGCTTTTTTCAGGTTGTGTTGACTTAGTCATCTGACTTAGCTAATATACTGTTATGACTAAAGTGACGATTCACGAAGCTAAAACGCACCTTTCCAAACTTATCCGTAAAGCGCTCGCAGGTGAAGAGGTCATCATTGCAAAAGGCGATAAACCACTCGTCAAACTTACCGTCATTCCTGAGCTTCGCAAGCAGCGGCGTATTGGAGGAGCAAAGGATATCTTTGAATTTATGTCTGACGATTTCGATGCGCCTCTGGAAGATTTCAAGGAGTACATGGAGACGAAAGACGAAACGAAGTGAACATCTTGCTCGATACACACACCTTCTTGTGGCTTGTCCGAGGCGACGATAGGCTAAGTGAAGGAGCGGAAGAAATTTTTTTAGATGCGGATAACGAACTGTTTCTTAGTGCGGTAAGCTACTGGGAAATTTGTATTAAACAGAGTTTAGGTAAGTTAGGGCTCAGAGGTAACTGGCAAAGAACCCTGGATAGTGAACTTGTCGCTAATAGCGTAAAGTGGTTGTTTCTCGAGAAGGGTCACTGCCAAGGTGTCGTAAATTTGCCGATGCACCACCGTGACCCTTTTGATCGATTACTCATTGCCCAAGCGCAATACGAGAATATGACGCTCCTTACTGCTGACAGAGACATTAGGAAGTATGAAGTCGCTACGCGGTGGTGACGCTACAACATCCGCCGGTTCGTAATCGCCCGCCCTAGCGTGACCTCGTCAGCGTACTCTAAGTTCCCGCCAACCGGCAGCCCGTAGCCGATACGCGACGAATTAACCCCGATGTCTTTAAGAAGTCTATCTAAATACATCGCCGTCGCTTCCCCTTCCACCGTCGTCGCCGTCGCTAAGATAACCTCGTCGATATCTTTAAGGCGCGTCAAGAGAGGTTGAATGGTGAGTTGGTCCGGTCCGACGCCGTTCATGGGCGAGAGTGCGCCGTGCAGGACGTGGTAAAGCCCGCCGTACTCGCCGCTGCGTTCAATCGCCAAGAGGTCAGCGGGCTCTTCGACGACGCAGAGAAGCCCACGCTCGCGCTGCGCGTCTTTACAAATCGAGCAGACCTCTTCGTCGGTGATGTTAAAGCAAACCTCGCACTGTTTAAGCGAGCCTTTAGCGTTGAGGAGGGCTTGGGCGAGCCCCTTCACGTCCTCTTCGGGCTGGTTAAAGAGGTGAAAGGCGAGCCGCTGGGCGCTCTTAGGACCGACGCCGGGGAGCCGCCCGAGTTCGCGAATGAGTTGAATTAAAGCGGGAGGGTATTTCATAAGCTACGCAGCTTTTAGCCGTTAGCTTTTAGCGCTTAGCTTTTGAATTTCGCTAATCGCTAATTGCTAATACCTAATAGCTCCCTTAAAACATCCCCCCGAGTCCGCCCATGCCACCCATCGCGGAGCCCATCTCGGCTTCTTGGACCTCTTTGGCTTTGCGTTGGGCTTCGTTTACCGCTGCTGCGACTAAGTCTTCTAACAGCTCGACATCTTCGGGGTCAACGGTGCTCGGGTCGATTTTGATGCCCGTGATGTTGCCGTCGCCGCTCGCGGTCGCTGTGACTAGGCCGCCGCCCGCGCTGCCCTCGACGGAGATGTTCGCCAAACGCTCCTGCGCTTCCGCCATCTTCTTCTGCGCCTTTTGCGCCTCTTTCATCAGCTTTTGCATGTTCATAAGTCGCTCCTCTAAAGGTCAAAGATCAGGGGTTGACGTGTCAGTATCTTAGTTTAACCCGTCAACCTCTTCGTTGGAGTCATCCGCACTGGGTTCGTCCGCGTCTTCTCCACTAACCTCTTCGTCTGTAACCTCTTCGCTCTCTTGCCATTCGACAATTTGTCCTGGAAAAAGAGACTGCATCACGGCGAAGCGGGGGTCATCTTCGAGCTTCCCGCCAACCTTTTGCCTGGGTTGCGGTCCGGGCTGTGGCGTTAGGGATTGTGAAGCTGGAGAGGAGCGGCCCGAGCCCGCGAACTCAACCTCATCCGGTCTAGGTTCATCTTGTGTGACCGACTGAACGTCGACATCAGCAACCGGGTCACTGTCCCAAAAGTCGGGCGGCAACTCCTCCCCGTAAAGACTCTCAGACGCGGTTCGTTCGGGCTGCGCATCTTCAGCAGGGGGAACAGGTTTTGCCTCCGAGCTAGGGATCGCTTTGGGTTTGGGCGTGGCTTCTTCGGGATTGACGTGGGGCGGTGGCGTGTCGGGCGTGCGTCCGGGTGGTTCGCGGCGCGGTTTTACCTGTCTCCGTTCTGATTGTGGGGAACTCGAGGCTTCAACCTCAGCCGCTGTGGGCTTAACTTCTGGATTAGACACTTGCTGAGCGGTGGCTCGAGGCTCACTCTGTTGAGTTACGCCCTGTTGAACCCCGTTCCATTGAGGCTCACTCGGTTGACGCTTAGCCCGGATGGGTTCTGCTCGCCTGGGTTCGACTGGCTTAGATTCGACTGACTTGGTCGGAGCGCCCCCCTCGGCACGCTCCGCTACAACTTTTTTACAAGCGACTCCCCCGGTCCTTCGATGTGCAGCGTGTAGCCGCCGCCTAGCACGTCGCTCACCAGAGAGGTGAGTTCACCCTGGCGACTCTTGAGTTGCGAAAAGTGAAATTTGTGCGTGTCCGCGAAGCGCAAGTAGATATCTTGACCCTCGATGTCGGTCTTGGCGGGCATCAAGAAGGCTTTGAGTTGGGCGCTGGCTTTGCTCTGGACGCTGTGCCAGTTAACCTTTCGGGGAGGTGGTGCGGATTCGGCTCGAGGCTCATTCTGAGGTGCATGTTCTCCAGACCTCTCCGCCACTCGCGCCGCACCATTCGAAACCCCATTTGAAAGAGGTTGAGGCGGCGTGCGTCCGACGGGGTCGAAGTCGGGCAGACTGGAGCGCGTAGGCGGCTGCGCGGCAGCCCCGTTTCTATTTGGCGCGGGTGCTCGCTCGGGCAGTTCCGCCACGGCGTCGCTCGGTGCGTTACCGGAGAGGGCGTTCATCGCTTTGATGAGAGAGACCTCCAGTGAGAAGAGGTCATCATAGCGGACAAAGCGCTCCGCCTCGTCGTCGAGGGCGTGGATGACGCGCAAGAGGTCATCTTGCGCGGCGTCTAGGCGAAAGTCATCCGCCAAACCGACTGACGTGTAAAGGGCCTCACGCAAGGTCAGCTTGAGGCGCTCAGAAAGGCTGCGCGGCGCAAATCCATCAGTGTAGAGACTGCTCGCTTCAGTGAAAAGGGCGTTCAAATCGCGGCCCACGAGGTGCTTCGCCAGAGCTTGCAATCTCGACCGTGGCGGCAATCCCAACGCGGCTTCAGCGTCCTCTTGGGTAATGGCTTCACCCGAAGTCAAAAGTCGCTCTAACAGCGATTCCGCGTCCCGCATCGCGCCGTCGGCAGCTTTTGCGACTAGGGTAAGGGCGTCCTTCTCAGCCGCGACGTCCGCCTCCGCGCACAACCTCTCGAGCTTGCCCGCAATCTCACCCTCTGAAAGTCTGCGAAAGCGAAAGTGCTGGGTGCGCGAGAGAATCGTCGGCGGGAGCTTTTCGGGCTCGGTGGTGGCTAGGATGAAGACGAGGTTGGGTGGGGGCTCCTCGAGCGTCTTTAAGAGCGCGTTCGACGCCGACTTACTCAGCATGTGCGCCTCGTCCAAAACCCACACCCGTTTGCCCCCTCTAAGTGAGGCGAGCCGAACTTTTTCCCGTAAATCGCGAATATCTTCCACCGAGTTGTTCGACGCCGCGTCCAACTCGGTGACATCCGGGTGACTACCTCTTCGCACTAACAAGCACGACTCGCACTCGCCACAAGGACGCTGACTCACGTCCTCATTCTCGCAATTCACTGCCATCGCCAAGAGCCGCGCCGTCGTCGTTTTGCCGACGCCGCGCGGTCCCGAGAAGAGATAAGCGTGACCGATGCGTCCGCGCTCCAACGCCGCTTTGAGCACGCTTTTGACGTGGTCTTGACCGACGACTTGAGCGAAGGTGATGGGGCGCGCGCGCTGGTAGATGGCTGACATAGCTCCCTCTATCGTAGCATTTGCCGAGGTGAATTTTGGGCTCGAGCTGCTCGTAAAGAAGCAATGCGCAATGAGTTGGAAGCAATCCAGTCGAGCTGGACGAACGGTGAGTCTAAAGATTTCACTCATTGCTCGTTCCTCATCGCTGCTCCATATAACGCTGACCCACCGACTGGCTGACCCCTCAATTCGCGTTGACTAGGTAAGAGCGCGCCGCGTATTCATTAACGCTGACCTCTTGCGCTAAGTGCATAAACGTGTGATAACATTCATATCGGCATTGGGCAGCCTGCGCATATGGACTTCGCTAACGAAAACCGTTTTCTCTCGTTAGGTATAGCTCGAGGTATGGCTCAGGCGTACCCCCTGGAGGTGCTATGAAAAGACTCGTCATTCTACTAAGTCTCGTTTTAGCGTTTGGTCTAGCCAACGCCCAGACGCTCGTCTACGGGCTTTCGGGCTTTCCCTCGAGCCTGGATTCCGTCGATTCGCAAGACGGCAACTCGCTCGCCGTGTCGAACCAAATCACCGAGACGCTCATCTTCTTCGAGCCGGGTACGACGAACCTCGTGCCGCGTTTAGCTACCGAGTGGACGCCCAACGAAGACGGCTCCGTCTGGACGGTCTCGCTCCGCGAAGGTGTCACCTTCCAAGACGGCACGCCCTTTAACGCCGAAGCGGTGAAGTTCAACTTCGACCGCTGGAACGACCCCGATCACCCCTTCAGCTTCCGCGACGAGGGCAAGAACTACGTGCCCTGGGGCTGGGTCTGGGGCGGCCCGATAGGGGACGGCAGTGTACTCGAGGCGGTCAACGTCGTTGACGAATACACCGCCGAGTTCGTCCTCACCAAGCCGCTGGGTCTTTTCCCCAACATGATCGCTGCTATTTACTTCCAGATGGACAGCCCTACCGCCGTCGAAGAAGCGGGCGCGGACTACGGCACACCGGGCGTCGGTAGCGTCGGCACAGGTCCTTTCGAATTTGCTGAGTGGCGTGAAGGCGAGCAGGTTCGTCTGACTCGCTACGAGGACTACTGGGACGGCGCAGCGAACGTCGAAGAGGTCGTAATTCGCGGCATCGAAGAGCCCACCGCGCGCCTCGCGGCCTTGCAAGCGGGCGAACTCGACGTCGCCGCCCTGCTTTCCTCGGACGACCTCACGACAGTTGAGAATGACCCCAACTTAGAGATTGCGGTGCCCGAAAGTGAACTTAACGTCGGCTATGTCGGGTTTCACCAAGCGAACGCGCCCTTTGATAACCCACAGGTGCGTGAAGCGGTTGCCCACGCCATCGACTACGCGGCCATCGTCGACGCCTTCTACGAAGGTCTCGGCACGCCCGCTGTAGACTTTATCCCGCCGACGCTCTTCGGTCACGCCGACTTCTCGCAGTACGAGTACGATCCTGAGCGTTCGCGTCAGCTCCTAGCCGAAGCGGGCTACCCCGACGGCTTCGACACCGAGTTCTGGTTTATGCCGGTCTCTCGTCCCTACTACCCCGCGCCGCAGCCCATCGCCGAGACGATTGCGAGCTATCTCGCGGACGTAGGCATCAACGCCGAGCTGCAAACCGAAGACTGGACGACGTACCTAGACAACTACTCCACAGGCAAATACCCCATGTACATGCTTGGTTGGAACGGCGACTACGCTGACCCCGATAACTTCTTGTACACCTTCTTTGGTCCCTCGGCGACCAATGACTTCGGCTGGGATGACCCCGAGACGGTCAACCTCTTGGAGCAAGCTCGCGAAGCCTCCGAGCAGGAGGAACGCGCCGAGCTTTACGCACAAGTTTTAACCCGCGTCCACGAGCAAATCCCGGCGATTCCGGTAGCGCATAACGTGACGCTGAACGCGGTTCGCTCGAACGTCAGCGGCTGGAACGCGAGCCCCTTGGGGTACAGCTCGGTCAGTTTGAAAGACGTAACGGTAGAGTAAAACGCTAGCATTGACTTGGGACACCTTTGAGGTGTCCCTCTCTTTTTATTTTAAGAGGAGGATAGCTTGAGAGACAGAGGCGCGAAGCCGTTACTGAGTAATATTTTCTTTAAGTTCGGTCAGTGCAACGTTTACGGATGTTCGCGTAGGGTCAGGTTCGCCTCTTGACCGCCTACGCCCTCCGCCGCATCCTCGGGCTTCTCCCCGTGCTCATCGGGGTGACGCTCCTTATCTTCACGCTGACGCGCATCATTCCCGGCGACCCCGCTGTCGCGATGCTCGGCAACCGCAGCACGCCGGAGCAGCGCGAGCGGCTCCGAAACGATATGGGGCTCAACGAGCCGCTCTTTCTCAACACGGCGGCCTTGGCAGAAACGGGGCGCGTAGGCGCGCTCTTCGATTCCCAATATTTTGATTACATGGGCGACCTCTTGCGCGGCGACTTGGGGCGCTCGATCTTCTCGCGCATCCCCGTGCGCGAAAGCTTGCTTTCGCGCTTCCCCGCGACGTTTGAACTGACGCTCGTAGCGATGCTCTTCGCGCTGGCGGTGGGCATCCCGTCGGGGGTGTGGGCGGCGCTCAACCGGGGCAAATTTGCCGACACCTTTGTGATGCTCTTCGCGCTCTCCGGGATTTCGTTTCCAGTCTTTTGGCTCGCGATTATCCTCATCTATATCTTCTCGATCACGCTGGGCTGGCTGCCCTCGTCGTTTCGGCTCAGCACCGGAATCGACTTGCAGCCGATTACCGGGCTTTACGTTATAGACGGCTTGCTGCGCGGGAACCTAGCGGCGAGTTGGAATGCGTTTAAGCACCTTATTTTACCCGGTATCGCGCTCGGCACGATTCCTCTAGCCATCGTGGTGCGGATGACACGGAGTTCGATGTTGGAGGTCTTGAGCCAAGACTACGTGCGCACGGCTCGCTCCAAGGGCTTAGTCGAACGCATCGTCGTCAACAAACACGCCCTGCGCAACGCGCTCTTGCCTGTCGTGACCGTCGTCGGGCTCTCCTTCGGTACGCTCCTCTCGGGTGCAATTCTGACCGAGACAGTCTTTTCGTGGCCCGGCATCGGGCGCTGGGTCTACGACGCGATCAGCTCCCGCGACTACCCCATCATCCAGGGCGGCGTGCTCTTCGTGGCATTCGTCTTCGTAATCGTCAATCTGATCGTAGACCTTTCGTATGCGCTGATCGATCCGCGTATTCAGTATTCGTGAGGACAGGGCGTATCATGCCGTTATGCATGAAACAGTTGAAAGCAATGAGCAATGAGTTGAAAGTGAAAGGCAAAGGCTTTTCACTCATTGCTCATTGCTCGGAACTTTTGACTGTCCAAAGGACTTTATGGCTGTAAACACCGCCCCCACCTCTACAAAACGCGACAAGAGTGAAGCGCAGTGGCGCGACAATCTGCGGCGCTTTTTTCGCAACCCAACGGGCATCGTCGGCTTGGCGATCATCGGTTTTTTCATTCTCTTGTCGCTCTCTGCGCCCCTCCTGAGACCATATGACGCTTCTACGGACCGCAACCTGCGCCTGCGCCTCGCTCCGCCGAGCTGGACGATGAGCGCTCAAGAGTTAGAGCGCCGCGACCTCTCTACTTGGTCACTGCCCTTCGGCGCGGACGAGCTGGGGCGCAATCTCGCGGTGCGCGTCTGGCACGGCGGGCGCATTTCGTTAAGCGTCGGCTTGCAGGCGGTGGCAATCGCGGCGAGCATCGGCATCTTGTTAGGGCTTTTAGCGGGGTACGTCGGCGGCTGGACGGACACGGGGGTGGTGTGGCTCGTCGACATCTTGCTGGCGTTTCCGGGCATCCTCTTAGCTATTGCCATCGTCGCCACACTCGGACCGAGTCTTACAAACGCGCTCATCGCGATCAGCATTACGCAAGTGCCTATCTACACGCGCATCACGCGCTCGGTAGTCTTAAGCGTGCGCGAGTCCGAGTACGTACAGGCGGCGCGGGCGATAGGCTCAAATCCTTTCCGCATCGTCTTCGGGCACATCCTGCCGAACAGCCTCTCGCCCCTCATCGTCCAGATCACGCTTTCGATCGGTGTGGCCATTCTGGACGTCGCCGCGCTCGGCTTTTTAGGTCTCGGGGCGCAGCCGCCCGACCCTGAATGGGGGCTGATGATCCGCGACGGCTTCTCGCAGTTTTTGCGCGCGCCCTGGATGTCTATTTTTCCGGGCGTCGCCATCTTCTTTTCGGTGGTTGGTTTCAACCTCTTAGGCGACGCCATCCGCGACGTGCTCGATCCGAGGCTTAAAAACGTCTCGTAACGTGACCTTGCGTGTAACGTAGCGGTGAGTTCGAAACTCACCGTGCCTACACGAGCCCTAGCCGCGCCGCTTTCACCACAGCCGCTGTCCGCCCCCGCACCCAGAGCTTGCCGTAGATGCGGGTGAGGTGGGTGCTCACCGTGCGCGGCGAAATCTCGAGCACCCTAGCCACGCGCTTGTTCGTCATGCCTTCAGCAATCAGTTTCAGCACCTCGTGCTCCCGTGAGGTCAGGTCAGGCTGAAGCGAGAACGAAGGGGTAAAGAGGGCGGTTTCAGAAACGGACTGGATCATGTACGGCTCCTTTGCTGGAAGTCGAAGTTGGGTGACGTTCTGCAAGGAGCATAGCGAAAGAGGGGCGAAGTTCGCGTGGGTCAATCGACTTACGCAGCCGCTCAGGGACGCAAAAAAGCGCACTACGTAGGATGACGTAGTGCCTTTCTGGACAATTCTTTCAAGAGTCACCTCGAGCGTGACGAGTCGAAAAGACACGGGTTTCAGTTACGAATAGAAGAGGTTCGTCAGAGTTTGTGCAGTAAACAACCGGAATCCGTATTATTTAGCAGTTCCAAAACATACTGAGACGGATGAGCGCAGATCTCTGTCCGTGAGGACTAGCGGGATTTCATCCCAGAATGTGCGTGCTGCTTACGCAGTTTTCCGATTACGTAGTTTTTGCGCAGCAAAAGGAAACGATGTTCTAAAAAGTGAGAGTGTTGCTTCGCAAAACTTCGTACACTCTGACCAGATGATACCTGCTCATTGCTACACAACTGATGGCGTCTATTTCTATTTGCGTCTATTCGTACGAGAAGCCGCTACAGCAGCTTCTCGTGGAAACGCTATGTACACACGTCGTGTCAAAGCGTCTAAAGGCGTACTCTAAAGTCATGATTAAAAGCATCGCGCAGGATTTGGCGGCGTTCTTGCGCCCCGAGCAGGTGAGCACGAGCGCGTCCGTGCTGGAGCAGCACGGCAAGGGCGAGTCTTACGACGAGGCGGTCTTGCCCGACGCGGTAGTCTATCCCGAGTCCACTGAAGAGGTGCAGCGCGTGGTCAGGTTCGCGTATGAGCACGGTATCCCGATCACGCCCGTAGGCTCGAACTCGAGCCTCGAAGGTCACACCGTCCCCCTGCGCGGCGGCGTCTCCCTCGACATGGGGCGCATGGACCAAATCGTCGAATATTCGCCCCAAGACCTGCTGATGCGCGTGCAAAGCGCCGTGACCTATCCGCAGATCAACGAACGCTCGCGTCGCGACGGGCTTTTCTTCCCCGTGGACCCCGGCGCACATGCGTCGCTCGGCGGGATGGTCTCGACGAACGCCTCGGGCACGGCGGCGGTGCGCTACGGGGTCACGGCGGACTTCGTGTTGGGGCTCGAGGTGGTCACGCCGACAGGTGAGGTCATCCGCACCGGCTCGAAGTCGCGCAAGTCCTCGAGCGGCTACAACCTCACGAGGCTCTACTGCGGGGCGGAGGGAACCTTGGGCGTCATTACCGAGGTGAGCGTGCGACTGACCGGACTGCCCGAAGCGGCGTCGGCGGCGCGGGTTCCCTTTGGGGATGTGGAGGCGGCGACGCATTTTGTCACCTCTTTAATTCAAGCGGGCGTTCCCGTCGCGCGGTGCGAGTTGATTGATCCCAAGAGTATCGCGGCGGTCAACGCCCATCAAGGGACGTCTTATCCCGAAGAGATGACGGTCTTTCTAGAGTTTCACGGCAACCCGGCGGGCGTCGAAGCGGAGGCGGCACTAGCGAAAGAGCTGGCGGAAGAGGTGGGGGCGCTAGCGTTCGACTCGAGCACCGACCCCGCAGAGCGCGAAAAACTCTGGAACGCGCGCCACAGCACCTACTACGCTACGGTTGCTGCGAACCCCGGCAAGAGTAGCGTCGTCACCGACTTAGCCGTGCCGATTTCTAAACTCCCTGAAGCGGTCACTCAATCTTTAGCTTTATGCAAACAGAATGACCTCACCGCGTACCTCGTCGGGCACGTCGGCGACGGCAACTTTCACCTGGCTATCTTCTTCGACAAAGAGGACGAGACCGTCAAGGAAAAGGTGGCAGAGGTCAGCCATCAACTCGTCAAGCTGGCGCTCAACCTCGGCGGCACGTCTACAGGCGAACACGGCGTCGGCGTGCGCAAGCTGCGCTACATGGACGAAGAGCACGGCGCGTCGCTAGAGGTGATGCGGACGCTTAAACGCGCGCTAGACCCTAAGAACATCATGAATCCGGGTAAGAAGATACCGCTGGATTAGGTGCATATAGCAGGTATCAAAGTCTGTCTCCCTACGGTCGGAGCTGATTTGAGCCAGTCTCACGTGATAGAACAACGACTAGCACGCACATTGTCGGATGAAGTTCCGTTACAGCAAAGCTGTGAAATCTGCGCTATTTCAGTCCAATACTTCTGATAACCGCTATATAGCTTATGTCTTCTAAGTGTGCATCATGCTGTTCTAAACGCGGTTTCTCTTCAAAGGCTGTCAGCTTGAAAGTCTTTGCTAACGGCTAAAAATAGCAGTTCCACAACATATTGAGACAGTTGAGCGCAGATCTCTGTCCGCAAGGACTAGCGTTACGGGCAGGTCGCCCTGCCGTTGCGGGATTTCATCCCTTGAAGTGCGTGCTAGTTGGGCACTTTTCGCAAAGCGAAACATCGTTTTACAAAGTGCAAGTGTTGCTTCACAAAACTTCGTACACTCTGACCAGATGAAGTCGCGTGGTCCCGCTCCCGCTAGACCTGCTAAAACTAAGGGCTGGGCGTTCTATCTATCCGTCTTCGACAGGTCCTTCTTGGCGAGCTTAGGCTTAGCCGCCTGAGCGCCCTCTGACCCCTGATTCATCTGTTTTACAACGAAGTAGTGGCGCAGCCGCTTCCTTATGAAGTGAATCGCGACGATGAGCACCACGACGATAGCAACCGCAAGCGGCAGCATCTCCGGGCTGAGCAGCGATTCGCCAAAAAAGGCGCTCAGCACGAGCCAAGGGAGCCGCGCGATAACCGCGCTCAGCCAGAGCTGCCACATGGGGACGCTCGAGAGCCCCGCAGCCACCACCGCAAAGTCGATATTCAAGAGGAAGAAAATCAGCCCCCACATCGCAGGCGAGCGGATGCCCAAGAGGTACTCCCACTCCCGCCACGCCTTTGCGCCAACTAAGCGAATCACCACCGGACGCCCCAACGTGCGCGAGAGCTTGAGCGCCAGGTACGCGCCGAGCCCCAAACCGATCACGCCGTAGCCGATGGCGGGCACCGAGCCCAGCATACTGCCGCCCAAAGCAACAACCACAGGCGTCGGGATAAAGGGCAAGAGCGCCGTCGCCAGAAAGAACGAGATGTAAACTAAGGGCGCGAACGCGCCCGCTTGGTTGAGAAAGTCAGATAAGGTCTCGAGCATCTTATTTGAGGTGCTGCCTACTCCCATCCTACCTCTTTTTCTTCACATAAGCGTAACAAAAGTTCGCAGTTGAAGCATCTCAGTGAGTCAGTACTTCAGCTAGTCAGCTTTTTGGGTAGCGGTCCTAAGTCGAATGCCGCCGCGTGCTTCTTCTACCGTCTCCATGCGATAACTAAGGGGTTTCAACCCCTTGGTTTGATACTACTGTTAGCAGTTCCACGACACACTGAGACAGTTGAACGCAGGTATCATCCCTTAAAGTGCGTGCTAAACAGCGTTTCACAAAGTGAGAGTGTCTCTGACCAGATGATACCTGCTATGTCATTCCAGATAGAGCCACTACCGCTTTTTGGTTTGCCCTGATATGCCGACACGCTGAAAGACTGATTCGCTCTCTCTTATCATGAGGTAAAGTATGTCTATGACGACTGAACGTAAGGACGCGCCGTATGGCTAAGCTCTACCCGCTTAAACTCGAGCCCAAGCTCAGCCAGAAACTCTGGGGCGGGGGCGGGCTCGCCGACTTTTTGCAGCTCGAGGATAGGGGCGACGAGCCCTTGGGCGAGGTCTGGCTCGTCTACGCCGAGAACCGCATCATCAACGGCGACTTGACGGGTAAGACGCTCGCCGAAATTGCCGAGGCGCACGGCGCGGACCTCTTGGGCACGCTTTCGGCTGAGCGTTACGGCGCGCAGTTCCCCCTGCTCGCCAAATTCATCGGCGCGGACCAACCTCTTTCCATCCAAGTGCATCCGGGCGACGCTTACGCCAAGGAGCACGAGGCGGGCTCCGGTCATTTAGGCAAGACTGAAGCGTGGGTCATTTTAGAAGCGGAGCGTGACGCGACGATCATCTGGGGCTTCGCCGATGAGATGACGATAGAAGAGGTGCGGCGGGCTATTGAGGAGGAGCGGCTCGAGCCTCACCTCAACGTCGTGCCGATAAGCGCGGGCGACGTCATCTACAACCCCGCAGGCACGCTTCACGCCATCGGCGCGGGCACGCTGCTCTTCGAGATTCAGCAGTCGAGCGATCTGACCTACCGCCTGTACGACTACGGGCGCAAAGACGCTTCGGGCAATACCCGCGAACTGCACGTGGACAAAGCGCTCGACGTCCTTGACCTCACCCCCGGCGAGCGGGCAAAGGTGAAAAGCGAACCTCTTGCGGATTCTAAAACGCAGCTTTTGCGCGCGGAGCACTTCGCGGCGGAAAGGTGGCAGGTGTCGGGCGAGCAAGCGGAAGAGGTGCGTGAGACGAGCTTGGAGATTCTCACGGCTGTAGAGGGCAGGGTAGCGCTACGCGCAGGTGAAGAAGAGTTAGCTTTAGACAGAGGTGAGGCGGCGGTGTTGCCTGCGTCGTTGGGAGCGTATACCTTGAGCGGTGACGGCGTCCTCTTGCGGTGTTTCGTGCCCGAAGCGCACTGATTCGCGCGGTGTGAACTTCTCCATTCGTCCATAGAAACAGTGCGCCGAACCTGATAAAATGAATTTTATCCATTGTCCTCAGCGCTTTAGGGCAACATCCGCAAATTGCTCTTCTAACTCGAGCCTTTTCCCCCTCTACCTTTTGGTATCTTCTTCAACCACCGGAGCCTAAATGACTGAGTTCACGCTAATGATTAACGGTAAAGAGGAGAAGGTGACGGGCGTTTCGCCCACGGTCCCGCTGCTCACCTTTTTACGGCAACGTGGCGATGTCGGCACTAAAGAGGGCTGCGCCGAAGGGGATTGCGGCGCGTGTACGGTGGTCATCAGAGAAGGGCGGAGCGTCCAAGCGGTCAATAGCTGCCTAGTACCGCTGGCGTCAGTCATGGGCAAAGACCTCTTGACGGTGGAGGGCGTCGCCAACGGCGAACTGCACCCTGTACAGAAAGCGATGATCGAGACGGGCGGCTCGCAGTGCGGCTACTGCACGCCGGGGTTCGTGATGAGCATGATCGCGGCGCAGCATAACGGTGAGCTAAATGACGAGGTGATCGAGGGAAACTTGTGCCGCTGCACGGGCTATCTGCCAATCCGCCGGGCGATGGAGCGTTTGGAAAGCTCAGAGTCAACCTCGGACATTCATCCCGTGTCAGCCTCTAGCGCTCGAGCCTCAACCTCTTATCGGTGCGGCGAGAAACGCTTCTTTCGCCCCTCGAGCCTGCAAGAGGTTTTCACGCTCATGGCAGAGCAGCCGGACGCCAAGCTCATCGCAGGTGGCACGGACTTGGGCGTGGAAATCAACAAGTTCCACAGGGAATTCCCCGTGCTCATCTCCTTGGAAGAGGTTGTAGAGCTTAAAACTATAGCTACCTCTAGCTCTTCTACAGATACTACCTCTAGCTCTTCTACAGATGCTACCTCTAGCTCTTCTACAGATGCTACCTCTAGCACCTCTAGTTATCTCGAGCTAGGCGCAGCCGTCCCCCTCACCCGCACCGAAAAAGAATGCAGAGGTATGTTTCCCGCCCTAGACGAGATGCTCCGCTGGTTTGCGGCGCGGCAGATTCGCAACCGGGCGACGCTGGGGGGCAACCTCGGCACGGCGTCGCCGATTGGGGACTTGCCGCCTGTCTTGCTCGCGCTGGACGCGGAGCTTAGACTCGCGAGCGCAAAAGGTGAGCGCACCGTCCCCATCGCCGAGTTTTTCAAGGGCTACCGCCAGACGAGTTTGGGTCCGGGTGAGGTCATCATCTCGGTGCGGATTCCTCAAGAGGACTCGAGGGGCGCAAAAAAGCGTTTCAGCCAAGCGTACAAGGTGGGCAAGCGCGGCGCGGACGACATCAGCATCGTGGCGGCGGCGTTCACGGTGGATGTAGCCGAAGCGGGGCGCGTCGTCCATGCGAGGCTCGCGTACGGCGGCGTCGCGGCGACGCCCGTGCGCGCGGTTGCGGCTGAAGAGGTGCTCATGGGTCAACCTTGGAACGTTCAAACGGTGAAAGAGGTCAAAGCGGTGCTAGGCGAGACTTTCGTGCCGATCGACGATTTGCGCGGCAGTGCGGCGTACCGAACGCGGCTCATCCAGAACCTCTTCGAAAAGTTTTTCCACGAGTTCAGCGCCTCTCTAGGAGAAGAGGTCGCCGCGTGAGCAAGCGAGGTAAAGAAAAGCGCCACGAGAGCGCCCACCATCACGTGAGCGGGCGGGCGGTCTATACGGATGACCAGCCCAGAGTGAGCGGGATGCTCACGGCGTATCCCGTTCTCTCACCTCACGCAAGGGCGCGGATCGTCGGTCTCGATGTATCAAAGGCGTACGAGGTCCCCGGTGTCGTCACCATCCTCACGCACGAAGACGTGACGGGGGAAAACGACTCGAGCGGCCACAATCACGATGAGGTCTTATTGCCCGAGGGTGAGGTTTTCTATTGGGGTCAGCCCGTCGTCTGGATTATCGCCGAGGACGACGAAGCGGCGCGGCGCGGGGCGCAAGAGGTAGCTATTGAATACGAACCGTTGAAACCTCTTCTCACCATAGAGGACGCCATCGCCGCGGACGCCTTTCACGCTTCACCTCAAGTGATTCGGCGCGGTGAGCCGCGAGCGGCGCTCGAGAGGTCGGCGCGAACCTTGAAGGGCGAAATCTTCATCGGCGGGCAAGACCATTTTTACTTGGAAACCCAGACCAGTTGGGCGTCACGCGACGCCGAAGGTTACACTTACGTCGTCTCCTCGACGCAGCATCCCACGGAAACGCAGAGCGTCGTCGCGAAAGTCTTAGGCGCGCCGCGCAACCACGTCGTCGTGACTTGCTTGCGCATGGGCGGCGGCTTCGGCGGCAAGGAGTCGCAGGCGAACCCCTATGCGGCGATTGCAGCGCTAGCTGCGCAGAAGACGGGCAAGAGCGTGCGCGTGCGCCTCACCCGCGAGCAGGACATGGTCATGACGGGCAAGCGCCATCCCTTTTTAGGGCGCTTCGAGGTAGGCTTCACGGACGAGGGTAGGCTCACCGCGTTGAGCGTGAACCTCACCAGCGACGGCGGCTGGTGCACGGACCTCTCCGTGCCCGTGATGGGACGGGCGATGTTTCATATCGACAACTGCTACTTCGTGCCGCACTTAGAGGTCACGGGGCGCGTCGCCAAGACGAATAAAACCTCGCAGACGGCGTTTCGCGGCTTCGGCGGACCTCAAGGGATGCTCGTCATGGAAGAGGTCATGGACCGCGTGGCGCGGAGTTTGAACCTCCCCCCCGAAGAGGTGAGGGAGCGCAACTTTTATAGGGAGGGCGACAGGCTCGTCGAGGCGGAGCGTGAGGCGAATACGACGCATTACGCTCAAGAGGTCATAGACAACCGCATCCAGCGCGTGTGGGCTGAAGTGAGAGGCGTAGCGGACTTCGAGCAGCGTAGGGGAGAGGTCTCGAGCTTCAACCTCGCACATCCGTTCAAGAAACGCGGCTTAGCCGCCCTGCCCGTCAAGTTTGGTATCTCCTTTACCAACACGCCGATGAACCAAGCCGGTGCGCTCGTCCTCATCTACCTGGACGGGAGCGTTCAACTCAACCACGGCGGCACGGAGATGGGGCAAGGGCTCCACACGAAGATGCTCCAGGTGGCAGCGCGGACCCTGGGCGTCTCTACCTCGCGCTTTCGGCAGATGCCCACCGCCACGGATAAGATTCCCAACACCTCGCCGACAGCGGCGAGCAGCGGCAGTGACCTCAACGGGCAGGCGGTCAGGGAGGCGTGTGAGACGTTGCGGTCTCGTTTGGCGGAGGTGGCGGCGAAGATGTTGGGGCTCAACGCGCCCGAAGATTTGGTCTTCGGGGACGACTTCATCTACAATCCGGGTGCGCCGAGCGAGCGCGTGTCGTTTAGCGAAGCGGTGCAGCGAGCCTATTTGGAGCAAGTCCCCCTCTTCGCCGCTGGTTACTACCGCACGCCAAACCTCCACTACGACGCCGAAAAGGGGAGAGGCCGCCCCTTCGCCTACTACGCTTACGGCGCTGCCGTGAGTGAGGTCGAGGTGGACGGCTTCACGGGTCAGTACAAGCTCAGACAGGTGGACATCGTCCACGACGTGGGTGCGTCCTTAAACCCGCTCGTGGACAGGGGACAGATTGAGGGCGGCTTCGTTCAGGGCTTAGGCTGGCTCACCACCGAAGAACTCGTCTGGGATGACGAAGGGCGTTTCTTAACGAGTGCGCCGAGCACATACAAGATTCCAACCATCAGCGAAGTGCCCGAAGCGTTCAATGTTCACCTCTTAGAACGCGCCGCGCAGGACGGAACGATTTACGGCTCGAAAGCGGTGGGCGAGCCGCCCTTCATGCTGGCGCTCTCGGTGCGGGAGGCGCTCAAGGCGGCGGTGGCGGCGTTTGGGGATGGGAGAGAGGTGGCGCTCGCCTCGCCTGCGACGCCCGAGGCGGTTTTGGAGGCAGTTGAACGAGTGCGGTCTCGAGCCCAAGACAAAACCCTCGTCCCCGGTGATTAATGATTGATAACCCTCACGCCTTTACCAATTTAGACGGGTTCACCCCTCACATCAGCCGCTTGGTCTACATGATGAACTACGCGCGGCTGACGACGCTGCAGGCGGTGAACGGGCTCAGTCAAGCGGACCTCGACGCGCACCTCTTCGAAGAGGGGAATTCGGTTGGGATGTTGCTCGAGCACATGGCGGCTGTAGAGATGTACTATCAAAACGACACGCTCCCCGAAGTCACTCTCTCTGAAGAACAGAAAGCGCGGTGGAAGCTTGGCGGCGGGCTCGGTGAGCGCGGACGGCGAGAGGTTCGTGGTCACGATTTGTCTTATTATTTGGACCATTTGGCTGAGACCCGCGCTAAGACGCTCGAGGCTCTGGCAAAAAGAGACGACACGTGGTTAGAAGAGGGCACCACTTGGGATATCGGCTGGGTCAACAACCACTGGAAGTGGTTTCACGTTCTAGAAGATGAGGTCAACCACCGGGGGCAAATTCGTATCATCAAAAAGCAGCTAAAGAGAGGTTGACGTGCCTAAAGCGACGATTATCGCTCAAGTTGATTTCCCTGAAGAGGTTGACGCGGTTGACGCTTGGCTCGGCAGATGGGAAGCGCGTTTAGACTACCTCTCAGAAAATTTGGGCTGTGGGTGCTGCGTGAATATGTTTGACGTCGAAGCCCCTCGAGACGCGCTTGCTGAACTTCCAGAACCTCTCTTAGGTAGCAGTGAATGGGCTGAATGACCTGGCTTCAACCTCTTACCCAACTTCACGAAGAAGGTGAACCTCTTGTCATCGTAACTATTACAACCGTGCGCGGTCATGCGCCAAGAGGTGCGGGCAGCAAGATGATTGTCACTCAAAACGAGGTTTATGGCAGCGTCGGCGGCGGTAACTTGGAACAAACGGCGATTGAAAAGTCAAGAACGTACCTCTCTGAAAAACGAACGACGCCCGAGATGCTTTCTGTCACGCTCAACCCGAAAGGAGGCGAATACGGTGTGCAGTGCTGTGGCGGCGAGGTGACGCTTCTCTTGGAACCCGTCCACCCAGCGCGTCCAACGGTGGCGATCTTCGGCGCGGGTCATGTGGGCTGGGCGCTGGTGCAAGTTCTCGGAACGCTGCCGATTGAGCTTCGTGTGGTGGACTCGAGACCCTCTCAGCTCAGCGTAGAGCTTCCGTCGTCACTTAACGCAACGGTTCATCTCGAGCACGCCGATGTGCCTGAAACGGCTTTGGAAGGTCTTCCTCGCGGCTCACACCTCCTCATCCTCACGCACGACCACGCCGAAGACTTAGCCATTATCGAGACGGCGCTTCGGCAAGACAAGGAGCGTGACTTTGGCTTTATCGGTCTCATCGGTAGCAGCGTGAAGTGGCAGCATTTTAGAAGGGAACTGCTCGCGCATGGGCTATCTAAAACCGACTTAGAGCGCGTCACTACGCCGATTGGTTTACCAGAGGTGCCCGGCAAGAGCCCACAGGCGATTGCGATAGGGGTAGCGGCGCAGCTTTTGAGCTATTTGGATTTACCTGAGTCGGAGTTTTGAGGCTCGAGCGAGCAAAAGTGCCTAACTAGCACGCACTTCAAGGGATGACCTGTGCCCTGCTTTAGCGGGTATATCTGCGCTCAACTGTCTCAATATGTTGTGGAACTGCTAAAAGATTCAAGTCTGCAAATACGACGCTACCGTGTGAAGCATCGTCTTATAGGCGATGGGCTTGCTGATATACCCGTCAAAGCCCGCTTCCAAAAGCTGCACCTCATCACCTTGCATGGCGAGCGCAGTGACCGCCAAAATCGGTGCGCTCTGCCAGTTCGCGTCGCGCTTTAAGGTTTGCATCGCTTCCGTGCCGCTCATGCCCGGCATCTGCACGTCCATCAAGATGAGGTTGAAAGGGGTGCGGCGCGCCTCTTGGAGGGCTTCCTCGCCGCTCCTCGCTAAGGTGACGCTGTAACCTCTCATGAGGAGCACGTCGTTGAGCAGCCTCAGGTTAAGCTCGTTGTCGTCCACGACGAGAAGGGTAGTGGCGTCGCTACTCAACGTGAACCCCTTGTGACGCCACTTTCGCGCTCTGCTGGGTGCGCTCTGGCTCAGCTTGTCGTGACAAGACCATGATGGACAAACTGTCGCTCGTGCGAATTTTGCTGAGCGTATCGGGCAGCTCGAGGTCGCGCACCGTGAGGTCAGGGTGGGTGGCGGCGAGGTGCTCTAAGACCTCCCGCGCATTCTGATTGGGCGAACATTCATCTGAAGCTTCCGCCTGCTGGTGAGACTGTCGGCTCTCTTCCTCGCCTTGAGCACCGCCCCTCTGCGCGTGCACGTCTGCTCGCACGTCCGCCCGCGACAACGCCAGAGGTGAAGCGTCTCTCGCTAGCACGTCATTTAACATGCTTAGAAACGTCTCGCGCTCGACGGGCTTCTTGAGCTGCGCCGCCGCGTTTGGCAGCGCCTCTTCTAGCGCAGGATTGACTACCGATACGACGACGACAGGTGTCGTGGCGAGGTCTGGCTCGCTCCCAAGCGCCTCCAAAAAGCTCCAACCGCTCATCACGGGCATCATGATGTCTAAGGTCACCACGTCGGGGCGGTGCTCTCTAACGAGTTTTATCCCTTCCAAGCCGTTTGCCGCCCGTAAAACTTCGAAGCCGCCCGTCTCCAAGTAGGCGCAGAGCAAGTTCGCGGTGCGCTCGTCGTCTTCGATGACGAGGGCGCGGCGTCCGGTCTGCTCCGAACGCTCTGTTCTCTTCGGCAAAGCTGCTGGGACCTGCGCCTTGGGGATGGAGAATCCGAACGTGCTCCCCTTACCCACCTCGCTCTCCACCCAAATCGCGCCGCCATGAAGCTCGACCAGACGCTTCGAGAGGGCGAGTCCCAAGCCTGTGCCGTCGTGCCGCCGCGACAGCGAGCTGTCCACCTGCGAGAACTCCTGGAAGAGCCCGCCCATGTCCGCCTCGCCGATGCCGATGCCCGTGTCAGTGACGAAGAAGTGCACGGCGTCGGGGCGTTCTTCCACTAAGAGGTGCACCTCGCCCCCTAGCGGCGTGAACTTCACCGCGTTGGAGAGCAGATTGTAGAGCACCTGCTTGAGCTTGCGGGGGTCAGCGCTGAGCGGCAACTCGGGGGGCAGCGCCGCGTGCAGCGTCAGTTCGGCGCGCTGCGCCCGCTCGCGGATCACGCTCAAGACGCCCTCTAAGAGTTCCGCGACGTCTACTTCGGCGGGCGCAAGCTCCATCTGCCCGGCTTCGATTTTGGAGAGGTCTAAAATGTCGTTGATGAGCGCCAAGAGGTGATGACCCGCCTCCAAAATGTCTCTCACGTAGTCCGTCTGCTTCTCGTTGAGGGGACCGAACAGCTCCTCTTTCAAGAGTTCGGAGAAGCCGATAATGGCGGTTAGGGGCGTGCGAAGTTCGTGGGACATGTTCGCTAGAAACTCGCTCTTTAGGCGGTTCGCCCGCGCCAACTCGACGTTCGCATGTTCGATGTCGCGCCCCCTAGCCTGAAGTTCAGCCTCCAGATTGAGCCGCGTCATCAGCACGCCGACCTGTGACGCGAACGCCTCGGTCAGTGCGACGGCTTCCTCGCCGAACGCCTCGGCGTCCCCGAAGTTGTCGAGGTTCAAAAACGCCGCCGCGCCGCCGCTTACCAGTACAGGCACGCTCAGCGACACCGCAATCTCACCGACGCGCCCCGCCTCCGCCAAGAGGCTCTGGCGCGTCTCCCCAAACTTTGCGCTAAAGCCGTAATCTTTGACGAGTCGCGGGACGCTGTCTCCTTCGCCCTTCCGAAAGGAGAGTTCGTCTGCGCTAAACCTGATCTTTCTGAGCTTGGCTAAGTCGAAGTTGACCGCCGCAACGAATGTGTAGTCGCCCGTCTCTTCGTGTCGCAGCAGCAAGCTGCCTGCTTGCGCCCCCGGAATCGCCCGCACCGCGCACTCCAAAAGCTGCTGATAGAACGTCTCGCCGAGCGCCCCCCCGCGCAGCGTGTCGTTGACGAACGCTACTAGGACTCGGCGAAACTCCGCCAACTGCACTAAGTCGCGCCCCTGCCGCTCCAGGCGGCTGTTCTTCTCCTCTAACTGCCGCTGATAGTGCCGCAGCGACGCCTCCGCCTCCGCCGCTTCGGTCACGTCTCTAAAGATGCTGCGCGTCGCGACGGGCTCGCCTCCTTCGAAGCGGCAGTTCACGTTGCCGCGCACGCGCACGCGCCGCCCATCCTTCGCTAAAAAAACCGCTTCGACGCTGCCTACCTCTTCGCCTCTCAAAACGCGCTCAAACGTCGCGGCGCAGTGCGCCTTGCTCTCGGGATGGATCAGTTCGAAGAGGGTGAGTTGGGCTAGGTCCGTGTCGTCATAGCCGAGCGTGTTCTTCCAAGTTTGGTTGACGTAGAAGAAGTGGCCGTCCGGTGAAACGCTCTGGATGAGATCGCTAGCGTTGTCCAAAAAGTCTTGCAAATTCGCTTCGCTCTGGCGCACGTCACTGAGGAGCCTCGAGCGCTCTAGCGCTGCGCTCACCTCTTTGCTGAGCACGTTTAGGAGGTCACGGTCGCTCTGCGTGAGCGTGTGCCCCTGAACGCTGAGCGTCCCCGTCATACGCAGCCCGTCGAAGAGCGGCACGGTGAGTTCGGTAATGGTCGTTCGAGTTGCCCTGAGCGTTGTCGTGATGGCTACAGGCTTAGCGGCGTCCCCGCTCGGTTGGAGATAGGCGTCGAACAGAAGGGGTTGAAAGACGACGCTTTCGCTCTCTATATTCCCCGCGTTATAGCGCGCCGTAAGGACGTTACCTTCGACTAAAGAGATGCTCACGCCCCGGTAAGGGGTCTTGTCGGCGATGATTTCAGCCGCGCTTTTCAAGATGGCGCTCGCGCCCTGTTCCTGCGCCAACGTCCCGCGCACCTGCTCTAAAAGCGCCCACTGCGCCCGCTGCTGCTGCGCGGCGGTCTCCAGGTCCAAATAGCGCCTTTCGCTCCGCTTGAGTATCTGCCGTAAGCGTGAGAGCGCTGAGTTTTTACTCCGCCGGTTTTTGAAGGGGCGGCGGCTCAGCCGCGTTCCTATATACCCTAAGCCTAAGCCGATGAGTAAGCCGAAAAGGAGTGTCACTTGTGCAGTATAGCCAGTCACATTAGCGCGTAAAAATGAAAAATCCCACCTAAGCAGGTACTAAAGTCTGTCTCCCGTTGGTCGGAGCTGGTCACAAACGCGCTTAGTGAAAAAGGCTTTGTTTAGCTCGCACGTTTATAGATAATACCTGCGTGAGAATCAATCGATCTCGAGACGCAGGTAGGATCGAAAAAGAGGTGTCAGAGCGCTGTCGGATTGGCGCGCTGTGCATCTCGTTCTAGTTGCACAGCCCTTAGCGCCGCCGCCTCGACCACCTTGATATTTTGCTCCGCCGCCGCCGCGTCTTCCATACTCGGATGCGGCGCGACTTTCCAGAACTGTGAGAGGGTGGTTTGCCAGTCCTCGAGCAGCGCTTGCGCCTTCGGGCTGCCGGTGAGCGCCGCGTGACGTTCTATCATCGCCCTGAGGAGGTCTTCGTCAATTCCCGGCGCAACGCGCTCCAAGGTGACCATCTCGGGGTTGAGGTTGTCCGCAAACGTTCCATCTGTGTCGAGCACATACGCCACCCCACCCGACATGCCCGCGCCGAAGTTGCGTCCGGTCTTACCGAGCACGACTGTGACGCCGCCCGTCATGTACTCGCAACCGTGATCGCCACACCCTTCCACAACCGCGCGTCCCCCCGAGTTACGCACGCAGAGGCGTTCGCCCGCGAGCCCCGCCGCGTAGAGGCTACCGCCCGTCGCGCCGTACATCACCGTATTGCCGATGATGGCGTTCTCCTGCGGGGCGAGCGCAGCGCCTTCACGCGGTCTTACGATGATTTCACCCCCCGCCATCCCTTTGCCGACATAGTCTTGGGCTTCGCCCTCTAAATCTAACGTCACCCCAGCGCTGTTAAAGACGCCAAAGGTCTGACCCGCAATCCCTTCGATGTGAAGCCGAATCGTCCCGGCGGGTAAGCCATGCGGATGGACTCTGGCAATCTCACCGGATAGCCTTGCGCCTACCGAGCGTTCACGATTGGTAATCTGATAGCGCTTGAAAAGAGGTTGCTGCGTCTGAACCGTATTCACCGCGTCCTGCCAGATGATTTCATCGAGCGGCACCTCTTCTTCGGGGCGGTCATTGTGCCTGGCTAGCGAGCGGCGCGGCTTTTCCCCAGTCGGGTCCGCGTCGCGCAAGATAGTGGAGAGGTCGAGCTTCGCTTTGGGCAGCGCCACCTCTTTCGCTTCCAAGAGGTCCACGCGCCCAACCACATCATCCAAACTTCTAAAGCCCATCTCCGCTAAAATCATGCGCACTTGCTGCGCCACGTAGACCATGAAATTAACGACGTGCTCGGGCTGCCCCGGATACTTCGCGCGCAAGTCCTCGCGCTGCGTCGCCACACCCACCGGACAGGTGTTGAGGTGACACTGCCGAATCATGGCGCAGCCTGCCGCCACGAGCGCCGCCGTGCCGAAGCCGTACTCTTCTGCGCCCAAAAGCGCCCCGACGATGACGTCGCGCCCCGTCTTCATACCGCCGTCCACGCGCAACGAGACACGCCCGCGCAAGTCGTTTTCGATCAAGACTTGCTGCGCTTCGGCTAGCCCGAGTTCCCAAGGGACACCCGCGTGCTTGACCGAGGAGAGAGGCGACGCGCCCGTACCGCCGTCGTTGCCGGAAATCTGGATGTTATCCGCGTAGCCTTTGGCGACGCCCGCCGCCACCGTGCCGACGCCAGCGGTAGCGACGAGCTTGACCCCAACTCGAGCCTCCTTATTCACCCGCTTGAGGTCATAGATAAGCTGCGCCAAGTCCTCGATCGAGTAGATGTCGTGGTGCGGCGGCGGCGAGATGAGGGTGACGCCGGGGACCGAGCGGCGGATGCGAGCGATTTCCTCGTTGACCTTGTGACCGGGAATCTGTCCGCCTTCGCCGGGTTTGGAGCCTTGGGCCATCTTGATCTCGAGTTCTTTAGCCGACACTAGATAATCCGGCGTCACGCCAAAACGACCCGAGGCGACCTGTTTGATGGCGCTGTTGCCCCAGTCGCCTGCTTTAGGGTGCCAGGGGCTGTGGTAGGCGTCCGAGTCGCCCATGTCCCGCTCGTAGGGCGTAAAGCGCACCGGGTCCTCGCCCCCCTCGCCCGAGTTGCTCTTGGCGTTAAGGCGGTTCATAGCAACGGAGAGGGTTTCGTGGGTCTCTCTCGAGACCGATCCATGACTCATCGCCTGAGTGGTAAAGCGCCGCACGATATTTTCAACGGGTTCGACCTCGTCTAACGGGAGGGGCGCGTCCGCTTTTTTGTACTGCAAGAGGTCGCGCAAGTTGCACACCGGACGCTCGTCCACGCGCTTCGCGTACTCCTCAAACGCTTCGAAACTCTCCGTGCGCACCGCCTTGTGGAGTGCCTTGAACACGAGCGGATTGAGCGCGTGGTACTCGCCCGACTTGCGGAAGCGGTACACGCCTCGGTCTTGGAGTGCCGGATTCTCGCCAAACGCCTCGGCGTGAAATTGCAACATATCCGCCCCGAAGACCTCTAAATCTGCGCCTCCGATGCGACTCGGCGTTCCCACGAAGTAACGGTCAATCACCTCTTGACTCACGCCGATGGCTTCAAAAATTTGTGCCCCTCGGTACGACGACACCGCCGAGATGCCCATTTTGGACATGATTTTGAGGAGACCTTTTTCTAAAACTTTCTTGTAGTTCGCCACCGCGACTTCGGGGTCAATCGGTTCTTCGCGCTTAGTGTTTTGTGCCACGTCCCGCGCACTCGCAAAGCCTAAATAGGGATGCACCAGCGCCGCGCCGTAACTGATCAAGCACGCAATGTGATGGTCTTCTCTCGGCTCGCCCGTATCGCATACCAGCGCCGTGCGAGTGCGCAGTCCGAGCTTCAAGAGGTGGTGATGCACCGCCGCCGTCGCTAAAAGCATCGGGATGGGAGCCCACTCGCTGTCCACCTCGCGGTCCGAGAGGACGAGGACGCCGCAGCCCCCTCTAACGGCCTCTTCTGCGCTTCGGCAGAGGAGTTCCAGAGCACTCTCTAAGGCTTCTGGTCCTTCCGCTACTTCGAAAGACGTTTGCAGCGTGCAAACCCTATACAAAGTCTGCGTGCGCAACCAGTTGAACGTCCCCTCGTCCAACACGGGCGAGTCGAACTCCATCACCCTTGCCGACCTCTCATCCTCCTCCAAGATGCTGCCACGCGGTCCGACGACGGTCTCTAAGGACATCACCAGCCGTTCGCGCAACGGGTCAATCGGCGGGTTCGTGACCTGCGCAAAGCGCTGTTTGAAGTAGCGGTACAGCCCTTGCGGTTGCTCCGAAAGCACCGCTAGAGGCGTGTCGTCACCCATCGAACCGACCGGGATTTTCGCGCCGAAGACCATCGGCTCGAAGATGCGCTCAATCTCTTCCTTGTGGTAGCCGAACACGCTCTGAGCCCGGAGCAGCGCACCCGCTTCCCAACCTCTCGCCGCAACCGCGTCAGGCTGCGGCTCTGGGCGCAACATGTGCTCATCTATCCACTGTGCATAAGGCTGACGCGACGCCACCTCTTTTTTGATGTCGGCGTCGTGCAGCACACGGTGATTTTCTGTGTCCACCGCTAGCATCATCCCTGGACCGAGCCGCCCCCTCTCGATGATGGTTTCACCCGGAAGTGAGACCATGCCCGCTTCCGAACCGACCACAACCGTGCCCTCTTCGCTGATCCAATAGCGCTGGGGGCGCAACCCATTGCGGTCTAGCGCCGCCACCGCCATGCGCCCGTCCGAAAGGGCAAGCGCGGCGGGACCGTCCCAGGGCTCCATCAGCGCGGCGTGGTATTCGTAGAAGCCGCGCAACTCAGGGTCAAGCTGCGCGTTCTCCTCATAGGCTTGTGGCACGAGCATCATCAGCGTGTGCAAGAGGTCACGCCCGGAAAGCGTGAGGAGTTCGAAGGCGTTATCTAAAGCCGCCGAGTCGCTGCCGCCGGGTTCGATAATCGGCATGAGGTCGTTTGTGTTGTCGCCCCACACGCCGCTCTTTAAGACCATCTCCCGAGCCCGCATAAAGTTCACATTGCCTTGAAGCGTGTTGATTTCGCCGTTATGCGCTAGAAATCTAAAAGGCTGCGCCAAAGACCAACGCGGAAAGGTATTCGTCGAGTAGCGCTGGTGAAAGACGGTGAGCGCGGTTTCATAGTCGGAGTCGGCGAGGTCGAGGTAGAAGGCGCTCAGTTGCGGCGCGACCATCAAGCCTTTATAAGAAAGCGTTTGATGCGAGAACGAGGAGATGTAAACGCGACCCAAGTCGGCGTCAAAGAGCCTATTCTCAATCCGCTTGCGCGTGAGGTAGAGCGTGCGCTCGAAGGCGGCATCGTCCAACCCCTCGGGACGCCCCAGCAAAATTTGACGGATGACGGGGCGGCGGCGGCGGGCCTCGTCACCTAAGGCGTCGTCGTTCGTGGGTACGTCGCGCCATATGAGGAGGGGGAGCTTAGAGTCCGTAATAACCTCATCAATAAGATCAAAAATCTCTTCTTCCGGTGCGAAATTCGAGACGAAGAAGCTGCCCACTGCGAGGTCACTGTTTCTTTCCAAACGGATACCCTGCGCCGCCAACTCCCGCCGAAACAGTTTGTGCGGAATCTGCGTCAAGACGCCCGCGCCGTCGCCCGTGAGCCCGTCCGCGCTGACCGCGCCCCGGTGCGAGAGGTTGCAGAGCGCCGAGAGCGCGTGCTCTAAAATCTTGTGCGTCCTGCGTCCCTCTATATCAGCAACAAAGCCCACCCCACAAGCGTCGCGCTCGTGCGGATACGCCAACGACTGAAAGTCAGAATATCTCGTCATCAGGTCTTTCCTTCCTGCCCCCGGACAAACCAATATTGAACTAGATAGTTAAGCTGTACAAATAAAGCTAACGAGACAACCTACCGACTGAAATTTCTAAGAGTTTCGACAGTCGTGAGGTAAAGCGTCACATGCTGTGAGAGTTCATGCACTTGTTAAGCATGGTGATGAAGATGTGCGACCTGCATTGTGAGCGGCGCAAGGGTAATTATAGCGTTCGGTGAGCGTGCGTGTCAATTTTCACGATGTCAAGCAGGTCTCAGCGAAGCCGTCCCGCTCGGCTTTGCCTGAGAGTGGAACCTCATTTGGTCACGAACGCTCTTAGTTTACAAGGTACCGTCTGGCACGTACGTCACGGGATAATATCTGTGCTAGCGTGTCCTATCATGTCAGGAAACTGTTACCAGCGTTCCCTTCGTGAGAGAGGCCAAACTGCTGTTTTGCCAAGGTTGTGCCAGAAAAGAAGCTCGAAGCGCCTTCGTGTTGAGTGGCTCGAGCCCTGCATACGCCAATGTATATTTTCTCACGACCTCTTGCCTACAAATCTTAGGCGTTCTCACCCACGGGGTTTAACTTAGGCGCGACCTTATCCCGAAACAGCTTGTATTCAATCGCGTCAATGAGCGCTTCGTACGAGGCGTCGATGATGTTTTTATCCGCGCCAACCGTTCCCCAGGTACTCTCGCCATCAGTCACTTCGACCTGGACGCGCACCACACTCGCCGTACCCGTTTCGGGACCGGACAAGACGCGCACCTTGTAGTCGGTGAGCGTGAGCGTGCTAAGCATCGGGTAGAAAGCGCATGAGGGCTTTGCCCAGTGCAGCGTCTAAAGCGTTCACCGGACCGTCACCCGTCGCGGCGGTGTGCTCCAACTGCCCCCCCACCTCGACCTTAATCGTCGCCTCGCACATCGGCTCGTTGTCCTGATCGCGCTTGTCGATATTGACGCGGTAGCCGTGCAGGATGAAGTAGGGCTGGTACTTACCTCTCACCTTTTGGCTCATGAGGTGAAACGACGCCTCGGCCCCTTCAAACGCATACCCGCGATGCTCCAACTCCTTGAGCCGCGCCACGACCTCTTGCACCTTACCCTCGTCGCCGTACTTCGCCAAGACGTTCGCTCGCCCCGAGAGGTCAGAGAGGAGGACATTGCGATTGTTGCCTACCTCTTCCGGTGCGATATGTTCATACGTTTCCGGGTTTTTGTTGACCGCTGAAACGTGCACGCCGCCCTTATGGGCGAAGGCGGCGTCGCCCACATACGCCGCCCTCGAGTTCGGCTGCATGTTCGCGCGTTCATCTACGTATCTCGAGAGGTCACGAAGCCCCGCTAAATCCTGCGGTTGCTCAAAACCCAATTTAAGCGCTAAGTTCGGAATGACCGAGATGAGGTTCGCGTTGCCGCACCGCTCACCGTAGCCGTTGACGGTTCCCTGGATGTGGGTTGCGCCTGATTGAACTGCCGAGAGCGAATTCGCCACTGCCAATTCACAGTCATTATGGGCATGAATCCCGACAGGGACATCGAAGCGTTCTCTTACCTGCGTCACAAGCGTTTCAACCTCTTGCGGCAATGACCCGCCATTCGTGTCACACAGCACGAGCCTGTCTGCGCCGCCGTCTGCGGCTGCTCGTAATGTCTTGAACGCATACTCCCCATTCGCTTTATGTCCATCAAAAAAGTGCTCCGCATCGTAAATAACGAACTTCCCCTGTGATTTTAAGAACGCTACCGAGTCACGGATCATCTCTAAATTCTCTTCCAGCGTCGCGCCCAACGCCTCCACCACATGCAGATTCCACGACTTCCCGAAAATCGTCACTACGGGCGTCTCTGCTGCCAAAAGCGTCTGCAAATTCGTGTCGTCTTCTGGTGATACGCCTTTGCGCCGCGTCGAGCCGAACGCCGCCAAACGTGCATGGACGAGCGGCACCTCTTTCATCAGCTCGAAAAAGCGCACGTCTTTGGGGTTCGAGCCGGGCCAGCCGCCCTCGATGAAGTCCACGCTGAAAGCGTCCAAACGTTTGGCGATGGCGACTTTATCTTCTGAGGTCAGGTTGAAACCTTGCCCTTGGGTACCGTCGCGGAGGGTGGTGTCGTAGATTTCAACCATCACTCGCCCACAGCGAAGTCACCTAACTGACGCTGAAAAGGATGATGGAAACCGAGGACAATGTCCTCTTTAGGAATCCCATGCTCCAGCAAGTCGTTTGCCACGCCATACTCCGTGCCGTCGTGCTGAATCCAAACCTTGCCTTTTTTAATATCCATGTGAATCACACTGCCAAAATAGCGCTTCTGCCCCTTCCAACCGACATTAGCCAGTTGATAATGGTCATGCTCGGTATCGAAAATGAGCTGGTTCTCAACGCCAAAAAACGACGCATCATCACTGTACTTCGTTAGCACCTCTTTGATAATATTTCTGTAAATCTCTACTCGAGCCACGTCGCCACAGTCTCCTTTTCCACATCGTAAACGATGAGGGGTGTTTGCGCGTCTTTGAGGATGCGCTGAACTGAAGGGAGAATTAGAAATCCTTCATAAGCGCCCTTTGGTACGGCTAAATACAACTTTGTATCAGGCTCTTGTTCTTTGAGAAGCGTTCGATACGCCATGAACTGCCCCAATGCTCCGTAGAGGTCTTGAAGAAGCGACACGCCGATAAAACTCTTAATCTCCACCGCTATCTTCCGCTTCCCCTTCTGCGCGGTGATGATTTTCTCAGCCCCGAGGTCAACAAAAACCTGCCGCAAGGTATCGAACTCAACGGCTAAAGGGTCATGGGTTATTTCCCAGCCGTCTTTAATAAGTGCGTCTCGCACTAGGTTGTGGAAGGTGTCCTTTGCCATCTACAGGATCAGTGGTTTGAGAAGTTGAGCTTAAAGAGGTTGTTGTGAGTGGTGTCGTAAATTTCGGTGGGCATGGTTGGCTCACTCTCTCACAAAGGTACGAAGCGTAAGTAGGTGATTCTACATTTTTCTCTAAAATTTCAAAACCTGTTTTTTTCAGTAACCCGTCCACAATCCAATCAAAGGTGCTGAACTCATCGCGAATGTGCGTCTCAAATTCGGCTCGAGAAAACCCGCTATAGTCTGTCACCTCTCGAATCCACGCCTCAACCTCTCGCTCAGCTTCTCGAGGTTCAAAAGAAAAGATAACGTCTTGCATATGCAAGCGTCCACCCATTTTGAGTGAAGACGCGATGTTGAGTAGCGCTTTCGCTTTCCAGAAGTCGGAGAGGTGGTGAAGGGCAAACTTCGTCATCACAAAGTCAACAGGTGGTGCGGTATGCTCGTAGCTCAGAAATCCAGCGTGAACAAAGGTCGCGTTATCTATTCCCTCTCTTTTAGCTTTCACCCTCGCGTACTCGAGCATCGGCAAAGACACATCCACCCCGTAAGCGTGCTGACACCGCTTCGCCGCTTCAACCGTGAGGTTGCCTGTCGCCGTACCGAACTCGAGTACCCTATCCTCTGCGCCGACGCCTAACCTCGCCAGCAGTTCACGGCACGCTTCGGGCGAGTTCGAGCCCTGCTTTTGGTCATACGCTTCAACCTCAGCTTGGCTTGAAAAGTCCACGCCGATTTGTTGGAGTTCGTTATAAAACCAGTTCATTTACCTTGAGAACTCGAGCGCCTCTTCAAAAACCTCTTTGAGACTTGCTAGGAGTTCTTCTCTCGTCCGCTCCTGCGCGTTCACCCCAGGAACCTCTTCAATCCAACCAATCCACCATTCATCATGCTGCTTAACGGCAGCTGTATAGGTGTTCATTCCTCACCTCACTCCGTCCTTATACGAAGATCAGGATTAATGTCGAAATCAATATCCGGCGCATCCGTATCAAACTCCGTAAAATCGTGCTCATTCCAGAATTTACCTATTGCCTCGAGCGTCCTAGCTTTAGAAATACTGGACGCTCGCACATCTCCCAACCTCTCATCCTTATCCATAATTCACGGCGTTGTCATCGTAATCCGGTTCGCCGCCTCCTTATTCCGCCCAATCCCCGCCGCCAACTTGTTCAAAACGTCCACATACGCGAGCACCGAAGCGTGAACCACATCGGTAGACACCGCGCGTCCCGTCACAATCTGCCCGTCGCTATTTACACGAATGGAGACTTCACCGAGCGCGTCCGTCCCTTTGCCGATGGCTTTGAGGTCATAGGACTCGAGGCTAAAAGGAATAGGCGTCAGCTTAGCGAGCGCCTTGAACGAGGCGTCTACGGGACCGTCCCCCAAAGAGGTCTCTTCCATAACGCCTTCGGGCGTGCCGAGACGCACCAACGCGGAGGGCGTCATCCCGCCCGTACCGGACTGGAACTGGACGTGCTCGAGCTTATATGTTTCCGCCACCTTCATCACTTCGTTCTCAACCAACGCGCGGATGTCGTTCGCGTCCACCGCCCCTTTGCGGTCCGCCAAATCCTTGAAGCGTTTGAACAAAACGTCCACCGAGTCCGCGCTGATGCCGTGGTCGGGGACTTCGTTCTCCAAGTCATAGCCCATGTCCATGAGCGCCTTTTTGAAGGCGTGCCGCCCGGAGTGCTTGCCCATCACCAGCACGCCCGCCTCGCGCCCGACGAGTTCGGCGTTCATGATTTCGTAGGTGTCTTTGTGCTTCAAAACGCCGTCTTGGTGGATGCCGGATTCGTGCGCAAAGGCGTTATCGCCGACGATGGCTTTGTTCGGCGGGACGCTCATCCCGGTGTGACGTTGGACGAGTCTCGAGACGTTGTAAATCTCCTGCGTGTGGATGCCGATGTCCGCGCCGTAGTGGTCTTTGCGCGTATAGAGTGCCATCACGCACTCTTCCAAAGAGGTGTTGCCCGCCCTTTCGCCGATGCCGTTAATGGTGCATTCAATCTGCGTCGCGCCGTTCTCGACGGCAGCCAAGGAGTTCGCCACCGCCATCCCCAAGTCGTCGTGGCAGTGCGTCGAAATCGCAACCTCTTTCGCTTCGGGGACGTGCTCGAAGATACTTTTGATGAGTGCGCCGTATTCCTCGGGCGTACCGTAGCCCGTCGTGTCGGGGATGTTGACCGTCGTCGCGCCCGCTTCGATGGCGGTGCGCACAAGTCTGTAGACAAAATCCGGGCTCGCCCGCATACAGTCCTGCGCGGAGAACTCCACGTCGTCGGTAAACCTCTTGGCGTAGCGCACCATCTCGTCGGACAACGTAAGCACCTCCTCCTCCGTCTTCTTGAGGATGTATTCAAGGTGAACTTTCGACGCACTGGTAAAGGTGTGAATCCGCCCCTTTTCCGCTGGTTCGATGGCTTGCGCCGCCCGTTCGATGTCGAGCTTGTGCGTCCGCGCCAAGCCGCAGATGACCGGGCCTTTGACCTGTTTGGCGATTTGATAAACACAGTCGAAGTCGCCGTCGCTGGCGATGGGGAAGCCCGCCTCGATGATGTCCACGCCGAGCCGGGCTAAGGCGTGGGCGATCTCGAGCTTCTGCACTGTATTGAGCGCAACGCCCGGAGACTGTTCGCCGTCGCGGAGGGTGGTGTCGAAGATGTTGATGTAAGCCATGTTTGAGTCCTTTCGAGAAGAGGTGTTTAGGTGTTTGAAGAGGTGAGCGATGAGTGAATAGCTAAAGGCATAGTCGCTGGTTGTTGCCGAGCCTGCGTCCTAGCGACTCGAGCCACATGACTTGTTTCGTTTCAAACATCGTACAACCTCTTACCCGAAAGGACTTGAATGTCACCCTGTTCACGAAGTCTGGCGTAGCCTTACGAATGTGAAGGGTCTCGCCCTGCAATCTCAATCAGGGGAGGAAGCAAATGCAGAGATTCTTCACTTCGTTTCACTACGTTCAGAATGACAAACAAGGGCTTGGCTAATACCTAAAAGCTAACGGCTAATCGCTTCCTTTGATAAACGGCATCATCTTCCGCAAGCCTTGTCCGACTCTCGCCACTTGCGTTTCACCCGTCGCTTTGCGTCCCGCTTTTAAGGTGGGCTGACCGACTTGGTTCTCGAGTAAAAACTCCCGCGCAAACTTGCCCGACTGAATCTCTTTTAAGACGCGCTTCATCTCGGCTCTGGTCTCATCGGTGACCATGCGCGGACCCGTCACGTAGTCGCCGTACTCCGCCGTGTTCGAGATGCTGTAGCGCATCCGCTCGAAGCCGCCCTCGTAGATGAGGTCCACAATGAGTTTCATCTCGTGGACGCACTCGAAGTAGGCGATTTCGGGCTGATAGCCCGCCTCGACGAGCGTCTCGAAGCCCGAGCGCATGAGTTCGGTAACGCCGCCGCATAAGACCGCTTGTTCACCGAAGAGGTCGGTTTCGGTCTCCTCTTTGAAGGTGGTCTCTAAAACGCCGCCCTTTGTTCCGCCAATCGCTTTAGCGTAAGCAAGCGCCCGCTGCTTCGCCGTGCCCGTCGCGTCCTGCTGAATTGCCATGAGGCAAGGCACGCCGCCACCTTCCGTATACGTCCGACGAACTAAGTGCCCCGGACCTTTCGGCGCGACCATGAAGACATCCACCTCATGAGGCGGCGTGATCTGTCCGAATTGGATGTTGAAGCCGTGCGCGAACAAGAGGGCGTTCTCTGCTTCTAAGTTTGGCGCAATCTGCTCCGCGTACACGCGCCCCTGCACCTCATCGGGCAGGAGAATCATCACTAAGTCGCCTGCTTTGGCGGCTTCGGCAACCTCCATGACCTTTAAGCCATGTTCCTCCGCCTCCATCCACGACGCTGAGCCTTTGCGCAAGCCAACGACGACCTCACAGCCCGAGTCTTTGGCGTTCAAAGCATGTGCGTGCCCTTGCGAGCCGTAGCCGATAATGGCGATAGTCTTGTCTTGTAGGTGCTCTAGATTCGCGTCGCTGTCGTAATAGATATTTGCCATGATGTTTGATGTCTCCTGTAAAGATGATTGAATTAGTGAAGGAAGAGAAAAGGGATGAGAGGAAGGAGAATTTTACTTTCCTCTCATCCCTTTTCTCTTTAAGCTACTTCCAACTGCTTCGGTAATCTCGGGTCCGCCGCGCTCCGCGTCAGCGCAATGCGTCCCGTGCGGATGAGTTCTAGGATGCCATACGGTCTCATCTGCTCGATGAACGCGCCCATCTTGCCCTCGTCGCCCGTGATTTCAAAGGTCAGGGCGTCGCGGTGCACGTCCACGATGCGGGCGCGGAAGTCTTGGGCCATCTGGCGGATGTCCACGCGGTCTTCGGGTGTTTTGACTGCGACTTTGAGGAGCATCAGTTCGCGGTCTACGAAGGCGGCTTCAGAGTGGTCTACAACCTTAATGACCTCGATGAGCTTCTGAAGCTGCTTCTCAACCTGCTCGATGGTGTCGTCCTCACCCCGAACGACGAAGGTGGTGCGAGAAATCCCTGGCGTTTCAGATTGAGCAACGGAGAGCGACTCGATATTAAAGCCGCGCCGCGCGAAGAGGCTGGCGATGCGCACCAAGACGCCTGGCTTGTCACGCACGGTCACGCTCATGACGTGCTTATGCGTGCTCATAAAAATTCCGATTGATTCGCTAATATGCGCGGATCAATCCGAGCGTAGCGAGTAGGAACGAAGGTGCGGACGGAGTGGTATGGAGCATCGCCGAAGCTCTTTCTCGGTGATGCGGAATATAGCGGAGTCTGCATCACGCCCTAACCTCTTCAAGTTCTTCGGGATCTTGATCGCCTAAAAGCATCTGGTCCACACCCGCACCCGCCGGAATCATCGGGAAGACCTTTTCGGCTTCGTACACGACGAAGTTCATCACCGCTGGTTTGCCCTTCGCTAAGACTTCGGGGATGAGCCGCGCGGCTTCTTCTCTATCGAAGATGTTGTAGCCGTCAATCCCGTAGGCTTCCGCGAGCTTGGCGAAGTCGGGGTTGGAGTCAGCCAAGAAGACCTCGCTGTAGCGCTGCGCGTGGAACATCTCCTGCCACTGCCGCACCATGCCGAGCATCCCGTTGTTGCAGATGGCGATGATGATGGGGAGTTGGTGCTTGTAAATCGTCGCGAGTTCTTGAATGTTCATCTGCACGGAGCCGTCGCCTGCGACGCAGACCACTTGCTCGCCGGGACGCGCGAACGCCGCGCCGATGGCGGCGGGCAGCCCAAAACCCATCGTCCCTAGACCGCCCGAGGTGAGCCAGGTGCGCGGCTTGTTAGTGGGGAAGAGGCGCGCGGCGAACATCTGGTGCTGCCCGACTTCAGTAGTCACGACGCAGTCGCCGCCCGTCTCGCGCTGGAGCATCTGGATGACCTCTTGGGAGACTAAAGGCTTCTCTTTTTTGTAGCGCTCGTAATACATCCCTTTCCACTCGCGGAGCGTTTCCCACCACTCGGGGATGTCGAGTTCATCCAAAAGCTCCCCCAAGCGCGGCAGCACATCGCGCAAGTCGCCCACGACGGGCACGTGCGCCTTGACGAGCTTGGAAATCTCGGCGGGGTCGATGTCGATATGGACGATCGTTGCGTTCGGCGCGAAGCGGCTTATTTTGCCTGTCACGCGGTCGTCGAAACGCAAACCCGCGCCGATGATGAGGTCGCAGTGGGTGATGGCGCGGTTCGCCGTAACGGTGCCGTGCATCCCTGGCATTCCGAGGGCGTTCTCCATGCCGGCGGGGTACGCGCCGATGCCCATGAGGGTGGTGATGACCGGAATGTTCGTCTTCGAAGCGAAGTCCGCCACGACTTGCGAGGCGACTTGCCCGCCGCCGCCCACCATCATGATCGGTTTTTTGGCGGCTTTAATCGCTTTGGCGGCGCGTTTAATTTGACCTTTATGCCCGGTAACAGTGGGCTTGTATCCCGGCAGGTCAACCTCGTGATTGAAGTGTCCGGTGAACTCGGCTTGCTGAATATCTTTGGGAATGTCGATCAGCACGGGTCCGGGACGTCCGGTGGAGGCGATGTGAAAGGCTTCTTTGACAACTTTAGGGATGTCGTTGACCTCTTTGACGAGATAGTTGTGCTTGGTGATCGGCCCAGTGATGCCGTAGACGTCCGCCTCTTGAAAGGCGTCCGTGCCGATGAGCGAGGAGGGAACGTTGCCCGTGACTGCGACGACGGCAGAGGAGTCCATGTGCGCCGTCGCTAAGCCTGTAACGAGGTTCGTCGCGCCGGGTCCAGAAGTCGCGAAACAGACGCCGACTCTGCCGCTCGCCCGGTAGTACGCATCGGCGGCGTGCGCCCCGGCTTGTTCGTGGCGTACCAAAACGTGCTTGATGGGTGAATCGTAAAGCGCGTCGTAGGTGGGCATGATTGCGCCCCCCGGATGCCCGAAGACGGTATGGACGCCCTCGCGCGTGAGCGCCTCGAGTAATGCTGCTGCACCGTTCATCTTTCCTCCTTGTAGGCTCGCGAGCGTTGAGCCCCTGTCTTAAACTCAGTCTAACCGATACGCCTAAATCAACTTACGCCTAAACTGACGCGGGTACGCCCAATAAAAATGCCCCGCCGAAGGGATTTCGGCGGGGCAACGTCGGTCTAAAAAACGCTAAACGACGCCCCAACTTCCTAGAATTAGAACGCCCTTCGTAGCGGTAACGAATGACCGTGCAGCTAATTTCGTAGGAGACGCAAATGTGAAGTGGACATGGAACATCTGAACGGAGTATACAAAGGGGGAAGGAGGCTGTCAAGCAGCGTCGTGATGCGAAAAGCCGCACGTTGAAGCTACACTTTGAACCATGAATAGAGTTTTCCAGTCTGCCAAATATATCCAGATAGGATTGAGTCACGCGCGCATAGGTGGCAGTGTGAGTAGCAGTGCGCTACCACATTCCGCCTTGCGGTTCATTTTTGTGTTACAAGTGACGTTAGAAGGGGCGGGTGTTACATTTCGTCAACTCTTGCTTCCTCTAATTCTTCCCAGTTGTCCCCCTGGGTATCTTGGCGTAAGGACCGTTTGCTCGGTTTAAGGAGGTTCCGCTATCGAAACTCTACGTGTCTCGGGAAGCTCCCGTCCCAACTCTGTCGCAGGTGCCATCGCTGCACTTTTAAGGAGCGAACAGGAGGTGGAGGTGCAAGCGATCGGCCCGCAAGCTGTGAATCAGGCGGTCAAGGCGATCGCTATCGCGAGAAGCTACATCGAGCCCGACGGACTCGACCTCTTCACGCAGCCCTCGTTCGTCAAGCTCGAGCTGCAAAATGAGGAGCGCACTGCCGTGCGTTTCACGGTGCGCAGCGAACAACTCGAGGATGATTAAGGTCATCCTCGAGTTTGCAGCGGGTCTCGGTCGTTCTCAGGCGAAGCCTGGCGGGTCGGCTAGCGGAGCCTCTTCTGCTCACGAACACCGTCCTACAAAGAAAGCGCTTGTGAGCGCATACGTTAGTAGATAGCGTCTATAGGATGCGATTTTAGCCGCCCCAGAACTTGCGCCGTCGCTCTAACGATGTCGCGCCCCTCACGCTGATTTAAGAAAATCTGAGTATACTTAACTCAAATACGCGCAGTGGACACCTTGCTGCGCTCCTCTCCTATATCATAAGCATTAGGTAGAGACATCCTCAGGAGGGAATATGCTTTTAATTGGTATTGTTGGTTTTGTCGTGTCACTGGCTATCAGTGGTTGGCTGCGCATGACCTACGGTAAGTGGTCCAAAGTGCAAAATGCTTCCGGACTAACCGGGGCTGAGGTCGCCAGAGCTATTTTGCGCGCGAACGGCATTGACAACGTCAAGGTCGAGTCAGTGCCAGGGCAGCTAAGTGACCACTATGACCCCACAAAGCGCGTCGTGCGCCTTTCAGAAGATAATTACAACCGCCCTAGTGTTGCAGGTATGGCTGTAGCAGCCCATGAGGTCGGTCACGCGATTCAACACGCTAAGTCGTATTCGCCGCTCGTATGGCGTTCGGCGCTCGCGCCCGCAGCAAATATCGGCTCGCAGTTCGGCATTTACGCCGCGATGTTCGGGCTTATTCTTGGCGCTAGTGGGCTCTTGCAGATTGGTATCATCCTCTTTAGCGCCGCTGTGCTCTTTCACCTCGTTACCCTACCTGTTGAATTTGACGCTAGTAGACGCGCTCTGGTGCAAGTTAAAGAGCTTGGTATTGTGACTCCGCGCGACCAAGGCGGTGCGAGAAGCGTGCTCACCGCTGCCGCGATGACCTACGTCGCTGCTGCCGCGACCTCCATCGCTTACCTCGTCTACTTCATCCTGGCGAGCCGCCGGTAAGTTATCACCGCTAGACAGACAGCTTTAGAGACCCTGCGCCGCGTCCACCGCGGCGCTTTCTCTGCGCCTACCTTAAATGTAGCCTTAGAGACCTCTTCGCTCAGCGCCCAAGACAGAGGCTTCGTGACGAGCTTGGTTTACGGAACCTTGCGGTATGAGCTTGCTTTAGATGCGTGTCTCGCGCCCTATCTTGAGCGCCCCGACAAACTCCCTTTAGAGGTGCGCGACGCTTTGAGGTTGGGTGCGTACGAAATTCTCTACAGAGAGACGCCGCGCCGCGCCGCTGTGAACGAGTGGGTGGAGGTCGTCAAGAAACGCTCCAAAAAGCTCTCCGGTTTGGTCAACGCCGTGCTGCGCAAGGTTGAACCGCTCGAGCTACCTCTCGCTACCCGCTACGGCGTCCCCGACTGGCTCTTTGCGCAGTGGGAAGACCTCTTCGGCGCACAGCGGGCGGAAGCGGTGGCGCAGGGGATGCTCACGCCCGAACCCCTCTGGCTCACCTCGTATCATCCTCAAGCGACGCATTCGCTTATCGAAGAGGGTTGCGAAGTCACCCTCGGTCAAGTGGACGGTACGCTGGCGGTGCGCCCAAGTAGACCCCTCGCTGAACTCAGCGCCTACAAGCGCGGTTGGGTGCAGCCGCAAAATCCCGCTTCGACGCTGCCCGTGCGCCTCTTAGAAGCGGAGCGCGGCGAGCGCGTCTTGGACCTCGCTAGCGGCAATGGAATCAAAGCGGCGCAGCTCGCGGCGGCGGGGGCGTGTCCCTTGAGTATTGAGCTTCATGCGGACAAGCTCGAAAGAGCAGAGAAGAACTTTGCGCGGCTTGGGTTAGTGGGGGAGGGGTTGGAGCATGACCTGAGAACCGTCCCCGACGTTCCACCTGCGCAGAAAGTCCTGCTCGACGCACCTTGCACCGGGACGGGTACATTGCGCGGTAACCCCGAACTCCGCACGAAGGTTACTCCCGAGAGCGTGAAAGACCTCACCGCGCTGCAACGCAACTTGCTGGACACGGCGGCTCAACTTACCGCGCCCGGCGGCATCCTCGTCTACGCGGTGTGCGCGCTCACCCACGCTGAAGGGCAGGGGATGACCGAGTGGTTTTTGGCGAATCACCCCGGCTTTAGCGCCGAGTCTTTTCTGTTCGACTTGCCGTCTGAAAATACTTCAGAGGGGTCTTATATCTTGCCGCTTGATGGGTTGGACGGGTTTTACATCGCCCGCTTCAAACGGCGGTAAATCAGACGAGCTAATGCGTTCGAACCTCAAGTATAATGTTGGAAAGTCGGAGGTTTGTATGGCGCTCGTACGTATTAAGGGTAAGTATCAGGTTACTATCCCAACCGGAATCAGAAACGCTCTCGAGCTAGAGGAAGGAGATATGCTCGAGATTGAGGTGCAAGATGGCAAACTCATCTTCACACCCAAAATTGTTTTAGATCGTGAGAGCATTGCTGCATTAGACGAAGCATTAGACGAGGTTGAAGCGGGCGAGACAGTTGGACCTTTTGACAGCGTAGAAGCCTTTAAGGAACATCTGAAAACTTCCTAACTGTAATCGTTATCTTAGTCGAGGAAGCGTAAGAATTGCCCTATTATGAGGCTTGACTTTACCAGACGAGCGTTCAAGAACTACAAAGGTTTGGATTCACATCTTCAAAAACAGGTGGATAAACAGTTAAGGTTTTTGCTCGAGGATTTACGTCACCCCTCACTCAACGCGTAGAAGTTTCCCCAGCGTGGCAAGGACGTGTGGCAGGGGCGCATAGACCGAAACTACCGCTTCTACTTCCTCATTGAGGATGATGTAGTCATTATTCTCGACATCATCTCTCATCCAAAATAGATCGCTTTTTTACAGAAAACCCCCATACACCCCCGCCACCGCTCTCGGTATCAGCACAATCCGCTCCACCGGCTTGAGGTATGCCCGCCGTGTCAGGTTGTCGTAGTGGTTCTGTTTGACTTTGCGCAAGATGCCTTCGTAGTTTAGAGCGGCTACGCCCACCGCCGTCGCCGAGAACCCCTTGAGTTTAGGAATCCCTTGCCAACCTTGGCGGTAGAGCGTGTGCGTTAAGTCGAAGAGTTCCTCTAAAAGTGCCACGTAGCCCTCACTCACCTCACCGTCGCGGAGATCTCCTAAAGCGACGTTGTATTTATTAAGCAGTTCGTTCGGAATGTAGCAGCGCTCCATCGCTAAGTCTTCGCCTACGTCGCGCAAGATGTTCGTGAGTTGCATCGCTTGACCGAGCGCGACAGCGCACTTTAGCGTCTCGTCGCCGCCTCGGTAGCCCGGAATCGGCGCGATGAGCAGCCCAACCACGCCCGCCACGCGGCGGCAGTAGAGCATCAACTCGTCCATCGTTTCATAGCAAGGGTTGTGCCCTAGGTCGGACCTCAGCCCCAGATAAAGCTCATCAAAGGCGCTCTTGGGCACGTCGTGGTTTTCCAGCACCCACGCGAGCCCGATTTCCAAGGGTTCGTCACCTCGAGGGGTCCCCGCATACGCCCGCGACACGTGTTCCCACCAGCGTTCTAAGCGCTCCCGCCCCGCTTCGGTTGTTGCAGCTTCGTCTACAGCGTCGTCCCCACTGCGACACACGGCGTAAATCACGCTCACGGCGCGGCGCTGAGCGTTTGGAAAGAGCCTCGAGCCCATATAAAAAGTACTCGAATGTACTTTTGTCAGTTCGGTGCAGTGCTCGACAGCTTGCTCTAAGGTCATGTCACCTCCGGGGGACAGGGACAGGCAGGAATCATCTGACTACAACGTGTCTCAAATGTATCTCAGCGAGTCCAGCTTCGACGTCCATGTTGAGAAAGCGCACCCTCAGCGCTAAAATTGCGCGAGCGTCACTGAAATAGGGTCTGGTAGTCATAAAGTAAATTCTTCACTAATGCTATGAAGGTTTGGAGAAGACGACGTTGCCGCATCCTACAATCAGAAGGTAGGTATCACTAGCAGGTCTCAGCCGCTAGGCTAGTGGAACCTTATCTGGTCACAAATGCTCTCGCTCGAGAACGCATTACTTTAGCGCGCACATTCTATAGATAATACCTGCCCCTTCCAACCCAGCAGACAAAACACAACCCCTAAGATGCCACCTGCTCCCCCCGCGCTGCCCCGTACCGCGACGCCACGTACTCATCTAGCATCTCGTTAAAGTCCTCGACAATCCCCGGACCCTGCAACGTCTTGACGAACTTCCCGTCGCGGTAGACGGGCGCTTTGGGGTCTTCGCCCGTACCGGGCAGCGAGATACCGATGTCGGCGTGCTTGGACTCGCCGGGACCGTTCACGACGCAGCCCATCACCGCCACCTTGAGCGTTTCGACGCCGGGGTAGCGCTCTTTCCAGGCGGGCATCTGCATCTTGAGGTACGCCTGAATATCCCGCGCCATCTCCTGAAAGAGCGTACTGGTGGTGCGTCCGCAGCCAGGACACGCGGTCACAGTTGGCGCAAAGGAGCGCAGGTCTAAAGCTTGCAGAATCTCTTGGGCGATTTCGACCTCTTTCTCGCGAGGTGCGCCGGGGTCAGGCGTGAGCGAGACGCGAATCGTGTCGCCGATGCCTTCGGCTAAAAGAGGTGCCAAACCTGCGGTGCTCGAGACCGCGCCCTTGACGCCCATGCCCGCTTCGGTCAGCCCGAGGTGCAAGGGATAGTCGCAACGCTTAGCGAGCAAGCGGTAGACCTCCCACAAGTCCCTCGCGTTCGAGACCTTCGCGCTGATGATGATCTTGTCGTGACCCAGCCCGTGCTCCTCCGCCATCTCCGCTGAAAGGAGTGCAGATTGGAGCATTGCCTCGATCATCACGTCCCGCGCCTCTTTGGGCTGCGTCAAGGCGGCGTTTTCGTCCATCAGCTTGGTGAGGAGCTGCTGGTCCAGCGAGCCCCAATTCACACCGATGCGTACGGGCTTGTCGAATTCTTTAGCCACGTCGATCATCGTGAGGAAGTTCTTGTCGAAGTTGCGCCCCGCGCCGACGTTGCCGGGATTGATGCGGTACTTCGCCAAAATGTGCGCCGCTTGCGGAAACTCTTTTAATAAGATGTGCCCGTTGTAGTGGAAGTCGCCAACGAGAGGGACCTCGAGCCCAGCGTCCGCCAGCCGCTCCTGAATCTCCGGCACGGCTTTCGCCGCCTCTTTGTTGTTTACCGTGATGCGCACGATTTCGGAGCCTGCGCGGTGAAGTTGCGCGACCTGCTGCGCGGTAGCCTCCGCATCGGCGGTGTCGGTGTTGGTCATGGATTGGACGACGATGGGGTGCGCCGAGCCGACAGGCACGCCTCCCACCCACGTCGTGACGGTTTTACGGCGCGTGATCTCTGACATTGCCTCCAGTCTACCGAGTCTGCGCTACAGGGACATCACCACTCGCAACAAGAGGTTGGGTTGGCTGTGGAGTTGTCCCCCGAATCCTAAGAACGCTTGTTTGGCGCTGAGAAAGAAGAGGTTCCTGTTTCCGTAGGCTTCGGCCGAAGGGCGGAGACGAAGTTTTCAGACTTACGCAGTTTCCGCGCAGGCGGAACGAATCAGGCTGAGATACTGACCTGCTCCCTACCTCGTAAGCCACATTCTTGTACCCCAATCTCTTCCGTGCCACCATGAGGGCATGAACACCTCTACCTCACAAACGCTCTTCGAACGCGCCTCTCTGCTCATCCCTGGCGGCGTCAACTCGCCCGTTCGCGCCTTTGGCTCGGTGGGCGGTACGCCGCGCTTTATCAAATCGGCTAAAGGCACGCGCCTTTATGACGCCGACGGCAACGAATACATCGACGCTATCGGCTCGTGGGGACCGATGATTTTAGGTCACGCGCACCCGAGAGTGTTGGACGCCATCCAGCAAGCGTCTGTGGACGGCTTGAGCTTCGGCGCACCGACTGAGCGCGAAATCAAACTCGCCGAGTTGGTTTTAGACCGCTACAAAACGTGCGAGCGCATCCGCTTTGTGAATTCAGGAACCGAAGCGACAATGAGCGCCCTCAGAGTGGCGAGAGGCGCGACAGGGCGCGACTACATCGTGAAGTTCGCGGGCAACTATCACGGTCACGCCGACGCGCTCTTGGTTGCGGCAGGCTCCGGTGCGATGACGACGGGCGTGCCCTCCTCGGCAGGCGTCCCGGCAGACACCGCCAAGACCACGCTCGTCGCGCAGTACAACAACTTGGACTCAGTGCGCGAACTGTTCGAGGCGAAGCCGGAGGAGATTGCGGCGGTCATCTTAGAGCCCGTCGTCGGCAACATGGGCGTCGTGATTCCGACCCAAGAGTTTTTACAAGGCTTGCGCGACCTCACGCACGAATACGGCGCACTCCTCATCGTGGATGAGGTGATGACCGGCTTCCGCTTAGCACCCGGCGGCGCAACCGAACGCTTGGGTATCGACGCCGACCTCATCTGTTGGGGCAAGATTATCGGCGGCGGCTTGCCTGTAGGCGCATATGGCGGCAAAGCCTCCGTGATGGACAACGTCTCGCCGCTCGGCAAGGTCTACCAGGCAGGGACGCTCTCGGGAAATCCTCTAGCGATGGCGGCGGGTATCGCCACCTTTGAAGCGATGAACGAGACGCCCGATCTTTATGACGTGTTGGAGGCGCGGACCGCTCAGCTAGAGGATGGTCTTCGAGAAGGTGCGAGCGAGGCAGGACTCACGACAACTATCAACCGCATCGGCTCGATGATTACGGTTTTCTTTACCGACCAAAAGGTCACGGACTTTGAGAGCGCCAGCACGACGGATACCGACCTCTTCAAACGCTGGTTTCATGGGTTGCTCTCGAGGGGTATCTACTGGCCCGCCAGCAACTACGAGGCGGCGTTTCTCTCCTACGCGCATACGGAAGAGGATATTGTGCGGATGGTGGAGGCGGGGCGGGAGTCGTTTGTGGAGTTGTCGGAAGTAGAAGTGTGAAGTGTCGGGAGATATTACTATACTATTTCCTTACGAACGAGATTTCGTTATAGAATTTTCGGATGAATACAATGAGCCCCAACATCTTGAGCCGGCTTGACACGGATACTACATACATCAAGAATCTCACTGACGATATTAAAAAGGGAGAGGTGAAAATCCCGCAATTTCAACGGAAATTTGTATGGAAAGAGCAACAAGCAATTGAGCTTATTGATAGCATCGCTAACAATTATCCGATCGGAAGTTTGCTTTTGTGGCGCACACCAACCAAGCTTGCTACCGAACGAAATATTGGCAACTTCAAACTTCCTGAAACGGATGACTTAACCCCAACAGACTACGTGCTCGATGGTCAACAGCGAATAACTGTAATATATTCATGCTTAGGTGCACCCGATTCCGAAGAAGGATTTGCAGTGGCATACGATTTAGATAGTCGTCAATTTGTTCCTGCACCTCTACAACACAATCCTATATTATTTCCTTTGCGATGGCTTTACGAAACCACGAAGATGCTTAACTTTCGTACGAGCTTGCAGAGTTTTCCAAAGCACGAAGAATACCAGGCAAGCCTAGACACTTTAATTAGCGCTTTTACGAACTACAAAATACCCGTTGTTACTCTTAAAGACCTATCCTTAGAAGAAGTCTGTCCAATTTTTGAACGTATCAATAGCTCCGGAACAAAACTCTCGATGTACGACCTCATGGTGGCTGCCACTTGGTCTCGAAATTTCGATTTGAATGAAGAAACTAGCAAAATAGCAACAAAGTTAGAACCAAAAGGTTTTGGAGATGTCGAGCCTAATACCATTCTTAAATGTCTTGCTGCTGTTCAATTTGGCGGTACTAAGAAGGATCAAGTTCTTGCGCTTCGTGACTTGCGCGTAGAAGAAATGGATGACCTCGTTCAAAGAACGAGTGATGCCTTACTTAAAGCTATTGATCTATTAACTACGGAATTCAAGATTTATAGCTGGGAATTCCTCCCTTACGAAGCTTTGGTAATTGTTCTATGCTATATATTCGCAAATACAAAAAATCTTACGAAAGAGAAGATTGTTCGTGTGCGCCAGTGGTTTTGGCGAGCATCTTTTAGCGAGCGTTACCGTGTTGGCGGTGAAAATTTCATCTCGAAAGACTTAGAATTTATCAATCAGTTTGTTATTGAGGAAACCGGCGATGTGAACGACATTGGCTCAACCCCGACAGAGTCACAGTTGACAAACACGCTATTTCGCATAAACAACTCGCGGGCTCGAGCATTTATTCTTGCTTTGGCGATTCAAAAGCCTCGCAACTTAACGAACGGAGCACTCATTGACACTACAGAAGCATTATCGAGTTACAATCGTAAGCAGTTTCATCACATATATCCTCGTGGTTATCTGAAAAGAGTAGATGCAGTTCAAGAGCATAACTCCATTATGAACATCTGTATGCTTACGGCTTCAGAGAATAACGCTATTAGCGACCGCGATCCTCATGAATACCTACCTGAGTGTATCCAAAACCATGCAGAATCTTCAGCAGTAGTTCTGAGTTCCAATCTTATGCCTTCACCAGGTGAATTCAATTACGAAAATGCAAATTATGAGAGTTTTTTGAGAAACAGAGCTGCTTTGATAACGAGATACATTGAACGGCTTTGTAATGGCGATGTACATTGAACTAGATAGGTACGGCACAGTTTTTCAAAGAATAGGGAGCACCGCGACGGGTCTCCCTATTTCTACCTCTTCCTCTCTTAGCTGCTAGGCGGCTGACTCGGACGCACCTCCACCCGGCTCGGCAGCGTGCGCTCATGCATCGTCAAGAGGTCAACGCAGAGCTTGGCAATGTCCTCCGACTGAATCTTCCAAGCGTCCTCTTCCGTGGGCGTCTGACCGCCAAAGTACGTCGCCACAGAACCTGGCATAATCGTTGAAACCTTGATGCCTTTTTGCCGTAAATCCAGCATGATCGCCTCGCTAAAGCCGTCCAGCCCGAACTTGCTCGCGTTGTAACCGGAGCCGCCCGCCATGGGATTTTTCCCTGCCAATGACGAAATCGTGATGATGTAGCCTTCGGACTTTTTAAGCGCCTCCACCGTCGCCTTGACGCTGTAGAAGACGCCCGTGAGATTTGTGTCGATCATGTCGTGCCAGTCGCTCGGCTCCATCTCGTCAATCGGGGCGAAGCGTCCGACGCCCGCGTTGGCGATGAGAATGTCCAGGCTGCCGAACTCGTCCACCGTTTTCTTAGCAGCCTCTTGTTGCTCATCCAAGTTGCGGACGTTGCACTCTAAACCCAACGCCTTCCCCGGTCCCATATCGGTCAGCTTCTGCGCCGCCTCTTCGACCTCATCTTTATGCCGAGAGGTGATAGCGACGTTCGCGCCCTCCTTGACCAATGCTTCCGCCACGCCGTAGCCAATACCTTTACTTCCACCTGTAATAAATGCGGTTTTTCCTTGAATGTCCATGTGGCGAACTTAGCAGGAAAGTGGCGGGGGCTCTGGAAGGGGGGTGACAAAAGGCAGCAATGAGCAATGAGTCTAAAGGTTTTCACTCATTGCTCGTTGCTCATTGCTTTCAACTTTTTCATTGCAGTCCGCTCCTACCTCACCTCTTCATCGCCCTACGCTTTTCGTTTTAGAACGCGCAGCCCCTACAAAGTGCTACCTTATCTCTAAAGATTAGCATGAGCGGCGCGGCGTGAACTTTGTGGGAGGCGTTATGAACATTGCGGACTTACTGCATAATTGGCGGCGAGCGTTGGGTCACGTTGCCGTTGGCAGCGTGTACCAGCGCATGACCTTGGAGACGGGCGGGCTGAGCGGGACGTATGAGATTTGGCAGCAACCGGGCGGCGAGCGCAGAGCGTCGTTCAACTTGGGCGACGTTTACAGCGAGCTTCGTGTTTATGACGGCGAGCGGGGTTGGGTCAAGGACCAAAACGGCTTGGTGCGCGAGCTTGCGGACTCAGAACTCGAGGCCGAACGAACGCAAGCCTACTTAGGAAGTTTTTCCCACCTCATCGCGGAGCGTTTGCCGGGAGAAGCGGTTTATTTGGGAGAAGAGGAGGGGGCGCACGCGCTCGAGCTGCACCCCCAGGGTGGACGCGCCGTCAAAGTCTATCTGGCGGGCGACACCTTTTTGCCCGTCAAGCAAGAAGAGGTCATTCATAATCGCACCGAAACGACGACGTTCTCGGATTGGCGCGAGGTGGAAGGCGTCATGTTTGCGTTCGCGTCGCGGCAGGGTACGGGCGACGCCAAGTACGACGCTCTGTTTCACGTCGAAGCGGTGCGGCTCGGCGAACCTCTAAATGACGACCTCTTCGCCAAGCTGCCCGCCGATGCTGCGCCCCTTTTTGAAGACCCCCAGGTGACGCTTCCCTTTGATCTTGTCTCTAACCACATTTATATAGAGGGGCAGATTGGAAACTCGCGTCCGCTCAATATCATCGTCGATACGGGCGCGGGCGGCTCGGTCCTTAACAGCAGTTTGGTTGATGACTTAGGGCTAGAGGAGACGGGCAAGCTCGAGGTGAGAGGCGGCGGTGAAGGCTCTCAAGACTTGGGTCACGTCAAAGGGGTCAACCTCAAGCTCGGCGGTCACGCCCTGGAAGAGACCTCGTTCGCCACAATCGACCTCACGCCTTTAGAGCCGCTCGAGGGGCGCACGATCGACCTCATCTTGGGCTACGACATACTCGGGCGAGCGGTGCTCGAGGTGGACTACGCAGCTAAAGAGGTCACCTTTCATTCACCTGAAATATTTGTATATGAAGGTCCTGGCGAGCATATCCCTTTTACGCTGCAAAACAACCATCCACATATTCACGCGGACGTTTTGCTTGGGGAGGGAGAACGCGCCAGTGGTACCTTCTTAGTTGATACAGGCGCACGCATGGCGCTTTACCTCAACCGCCTCTTCACCGAACGTCACGGCGTCAAAAGCGCCGTTCCTAAGGTGCTCGAGCTGCCCGAACAAGTCAGCGGCGTCGGCGGCGCGTCGCGGGAGTCGGTGGCGCGTCTGCCCGGTATGCGCTTAGGCGCGTATGAATTTACCGACATCGTCACAACCTTATCCGAAAGCACCTCGGGTTCGCTCGAGACCGACGCTTTAGCAGGGCTCATCGGCGGCGACCTCTTGAAGCGCTTTCGGGTCTTCTTTGACTACAGCGCTCAGGAGATGATTTTAGAGCCCAACGCCGAATTCGGCGCGCCTTTCGTCTACGACGCGAGCGGGTTGCGGCTCGTGGCAGAGAATTTAGAGCGCGTCACGGTACAAGCAGTTCTCGCTGACTCGCCTGCTGAGCGAGCAGGTCTGCAAATGGGGGATGTGTTGGGGAAGGTAGACGGAACGCCCGCTAACGATTACACCCTCAACGACGTTCGCGAGCTTTTGACGGAAGCGGGCAGTTCGAGAACATTGAGCCTAGAACGTGACGGGGAAACGTTCGAGGTGGCGTTGAGGCTCGAGGCGCTCATCTAAAAGGAACCGCGCTAGACGGTTGAAACACCTTGTACCTAAGTACATGGAAGAGATGATAAAAGTAGCAATGAGCAATGAGTCTAAAGGGTTTCACTCATTACTCGTTGCTTATTGCTTTCAACTTTTTTATTGCAGTCCGCCCGCTATTTTACCTCTCACCAATTAGGTAACGATGACCCTATGAATTACTGCTGGGCAAGCGATGTCGCAGACTTTCTCAACATCCCTTACGAGTTTTGGCTGCAAGAGGTGGCGCAGAACTTTGACGCGATGACTCGTCAGAGACCGAGCCAGCAGCAAGTGACGGCGTGGAAAGGCTCGTTTGAGGTATTGCAAGACGCGCTTAAAGAGGTCATAGAAGCGGACGAAAGCGCTAAAAGTTGGACGCTCGTTTTTGAGTATGAACTGCCGAGAGAGGGCGGGCGGCGTCCTGACGTGGTGCTCCTCGCTAAGGGGAACGTAGTGGTCTTAGAGTTCAAAGAGAAGTCCGGTCTCCTCACAGCGGACGTAGACCAAGTGGCGGCGTACGCGCGGGATTTGGCGAACTATCACGAGGCGTCGCACGAGCGTCCTGTTATTCCCGTGCTCATCCCGACACAGCGGGAGGAATCGGAAGAGGTTAGAGCGGTGCAGGTGATTGCGCCTCGTAGCTTGGCGGGGTGGTTGCAAGGGTTAGAGATAGAGCCCTCTTCCCCCATCGACGCGGATGCTTGGCTCACTGCCGACTACGCCCCACTTCCCTCCGTTATCCAAGCCGCCCGCCACATCTTCGCGAATGAACCTCTTCCTTCCGTGCGGCGGGCGCAGAGCGCAGGGATTCCCGAGGTGATGAATTATCTCAGCGAGATCGTCGAGCGGGCGAAAAGGTGCGGCGAGCGTCATCTTATGTTAGTCACAGGGGTTCCGGGAGCGGGTAAAACGCTGGTTGGCTTGCAGTTCGTCCACCAAACCTATAAAGAGGAGCACGAGGCGAACGCCGTGCTTCTCTCGGGCAACGGACCTCTTGTCCAAGTGTTGCAATATGCGCTCAAGAGCCGCGTCTTCGTGCAGCCGATTCGCAACTTCTTCATTCAACATGCCGTCAAAAATCAGTCTGCGCCGCCCGAGCACCTTATTGTGTTTGACGAGGCGCAGCGCGCTTGGGACAAGGAGCGCATGAGCGAGAAGTACGGCGTCGAGGTGACGAACCCGCAACTCATGTTCGAGGTTGCCGAGCGCATCCCTGAATACTGCGTGATGCTAGCGCTCATCGGGGAGGGCCAAGAGATTCATATCGGCGAAGAAGAGGGCGTCGAGCAGTGGAGTGATGCGGTACAGGGCGCTAGTGAAGCCTGGACGGTGCACCTTCCCGAAAGGCTCGAGCCAGAATTCAATCCGTCGTTGGATTTGGAGCCCCAGTCCTTCTTAGACCTCACGACCTCTTTGCGGACGCACCTAGCCGAAGATGTGCAGCGCTGGGTAGCGCGGCTGTTAGCTGGGGACGTAGCGGGGGCTGAAGGTTTGGCCTCGAGTATCCAAAACCAAGGCTTCGCGATGTATTTGACCCGAGATTTAGAGGCTGCCAAAACCTATTGCCTCGAGCGCTACGAGGGCAATCAGGAAAAGCGTTACGGTCTGCTCGCCTCCTCCAAAGGGAGCAACCTCCCTAAGCACGGCGTGTATAACGACTATCAATCTACCAAACGCCTCAAAGTCGGACCCTGGTACATCGACGCACCCGACTCGCCTAACTCGTGCTGCGCTCTAGACGCTGTCGCCACCGAGTTCGCGTGTCAGGGGTTAGAACTCGACTTCCCCGTCGTCTGTTGGGGGAGCGACTTGCGCGCACAAGAGGGCGCGTGGTGGTCCAAGGCGTCGCCGCGTTCGAAAGCTAAAGACCCGCACCGTTTGCGGCTCAATGCGTACCGGGTGCTGCTGAGCCGGGGGCGCGACGGATTCGTGGTCTTTGTGCCGCCCGAAAAGGTATTAGATGAGACGTTCGGCGTGTTGCAAAAAGCAGGTTTGGTCCCGCTGTAGGCGAAGTCGTGCGGGTTGTGAGGCTCGAGCCCTTCCTCACGCGGAATGACCGTTGGACGCTCAACCTTGCTGACGCTGATACCTACAAAATAAGCCCACCTGACGAATAACCCGACCGTATGAGAGACATGGTGCTAAGATGAGATAAGAGGTTCAACGTGGGACTTATGACCGATACGTATAGCAAAGTTAGAGCGCAGTTCGGCAAGAGCGCCGAGGGCTATGTTCATAGCGAGGGGCACGCTAAGGGGGCAGAGCTGGCACTCATGGTAGAGCTTGCGGGTGACGTTTCGGGAGCGCGCGTCCTCGACATCGCGACGGGCGGCGGGCACACCGCGCTCGCTTTTGCCAGGGCGGGTGCAGACGTCGTCGCAACCGACCTGACGCCAGAGATGTTAAGGGCCGCCGAAGCCTCCTCCAAAGAGGAAGCCGCTGAGGTGAGGGCGAGCGTGACCTTCGCTTCTGCCGCCGCCGAAGACCTCCCTTTTGGGAGCGCTTCCTTCGACATCGTCACGTGCCGCATCGCCGCGCACCACTTCGCGGACCCTGTAGTGTTTCTTAAAGAGAGCGCAAGGGTGCTCAAGCCTGGCGGACGCTTCCTGCTCGTTGACAACGTCGCGCCGACGCCGAGCGAGTTGGCGCGGGTCATGAACCACATCGAAAGGGTCAGGGACCCTAGCCACGCTGAGGCGTACAGCGTGGCAACCTGGCTGAACTGGTTCGCCGAGACGCGCTTAGAACTCCTGCACTTCTCGAGGTGGGAAACCCGCAAAGATTTCAGGGAGTGGCTGCGTAGGGCGCAAACCTCCGAGCCGAATGGGGACGTGCTCGAGGCGTATATCCTCAGCTTGCCCGAAACCTACAAGCGTTACTTCAAGGTTGAGGAACAAGAGGGTGTACTCCACGCGCTCGTCCACGAGGCGGCGCTTTTCATGGCGACGAAGTTGGATGCGGCGTGACAAAACCATGACAGTTGGATGTGGAATCTGTTACACTTGCTCTTATCCATGCGACAGCTTCTTCTTATCCGTCACGGACTTACCGAATGGAATACAGCGGGCAAATTTCAAGGGCACAGCGATATCGAGCTTTCCGAAGAGGGTAGGGCGCAAGCGGAGGCGTTGCGCGCACGGCTCGAAACCTTGGAGCAAAACGGGCTAACTACCGGTAGGGTGGTCTCGAGTCCCCTCAAACGCGCCTATCAAACTGCGCAAATCGCGTTGCCGGGGCGCGAGATTCAGCGGGATGAACGTCTTAAAGAGTTGAACTTTGGCGCGTTCGAGGGGCGCACCTTGGCGCAGAACGTCGCCTCGAGCGCGTGGAACACCTGGTACCAAGACCCCTTCAGGCACCGCACGCCAGAGGGCGAGTCCTACGAGGACTTGCGGCTCAGGGTGGTGGATTGGCTCATGAATTTATCCGACGGGCACACCGTCGCCTTCACCCACTCCGGCACGATTCAGATGCTCCTCAGCCACATCATGGGCGTGGAGCACCCGAGATGGCGCAAGCGTATCTTTCTGCGCCATACGAGCCTGACCCGCGTGATTTGTCGGAACGGGGAGATGGTGATTGAGCGGGTGAATGACGCGCGGCACATGGAACCGCTAGCAGGAGATGATACCCTTTTGGGGTGAATATTTGGGGTAAGTTACGAAACTTGATTTCGTAACTTACCCCGAAGTGGGTATGACGCGGGGGTGACAAAAATGCTAATACTTTATGCCGCCGACACCTCTCCCGTCGTTTGCCCTGCCTCACCTTGCGCCTCATCCTGCTCCGCCACTTTCCCTTCGATCATCACCCAAGCGATAAGCGCACTCAGCGCCGCGAGCGCCGCCGAGATAAACATCACCACGCGAAAGCCGTAGACGAACGCCTCGTTGATCGCGGTTTGAACGGCTGCCGTGTCCGCGACCTCTTCGGGAACTTGGATACTCGCCAAATCCGCCCGGTTGCTGAGAATCGTGCTCCTGACCTCTTCGCTCAGGTTGAGCGGCTCTAACTGACCTCTTAGCGCACTGCCAAAGGCAATGACCATCACGACGCCGAAGATGGCGACGGCTAAGAGACCCGCGACCCTCGAAGCTGCATTGTTAATGCCCGAGGCTGTGCCCGCGTAGTGCGTCGCCACCGCGTTCATCACGGCTGTGGTGAGGGGCGCAACGCTAATCGCCATCCCGAAGCCCATCACCGAAATCGCCGGAAAGAACGTCGTCCAGTACGAACCGCTCGTCCCCGGCAGGGTGAAGAGCAAAAAGCCTGCGGCGACAATCACAGGACCAATCGTGAGGGGCAGCCTCGCCCCGAAACGAGCGATGAGACCGCCGGACCAGCTCGAGAGGAGCGACATCAGCACGATAAAAGGGAGTAAGGCTGCGCCCGCCGCCGTCGCTGAGTAGCCCTGCACTTGAATGAGGTTGAGGGGTAAAAAGAAGAGTGCGCCGCCCAGCGCCGCGTAGAGCAAAACGGTCAAGAGGTTCGCGCCGCTGAACGTTTTGGAGGTGAAGAGCTTGAGGGGAACCATCGGCGCTTTGAGTCGCCGCTCTACGACGATGAAGGCAACGACGGCAAGTACGCCGATAACGAACGCCGCGATGACGGAGAGGTTGCCGAAGCCCCGGTTCGAGGATTCCAAAAAGCCGTAGGTGACGCCGCCCAAACCAATCGTCGCCAGAGCCGCGCCCCACCAGTCGAGCCCGCCCGTGACCTCATCGTCGCGGCTTTCGGGCACGCGCCACCAGGCGATGGTAATCACCGCGATGGCAAACGGAATATTCACAAAGAAAATCCAGCGCCACGAGAGCGTATCAATCAGCCAACCCCCCAAAACTGGACCCGCCCCCGAAGTCATTGCAGAGAACGCCGCCCACAGCCCGATGGCGCGACCTCTTTCACCCTCGGGAAAGGACGCGCTGATAATCGCCAAACTGCCGGGAACGAGGAGTGCGCCGCCAACACCTTGCACGCCTCTCGCGACAATAAGCTGCGTGACACTAGGCGCGAGCCCACACCAGACCGCCGCACCCGCGAAGAGCGCGACGCCCAGCATAAAGATACGGTTGCGCCCAAAGTGGTCCCCCAAGGAGCCACCCAAGAGGATGAGCGCCGCCAAAAAGAGCGTGTAGGCGTTCACCACCCACTGAATATCCACGACGTTCGCGCCCAAACTCTCTTGCAGCGCGGGCAGCGCGACGTTGACCGTCGAGGAGTTGATCTGCGCCATCGAGGAGCCCAAAATCGTCGCGGCGAGAATCCAGGGTTTGGCGTTATCTGCGCAGGGTATATTCTTTTGGCTCCCGCGAACGACGCCCTCGTCGCACGGATACTGAGCGTGCGCCACCTTAGCCTTCGACCAGCGAGTCAGGCACTTCACGCTTGGTCAGCTCGTGAACGTAGCAGTAGCCCCACTCCTCGCCCGGTTCGAAGGAGCGGACGACGGGGTGCTCAGAAGCGTGAAAGTGCTTGGTAGCATGTTTGTTTTTAGACGAGTCGCAGCAGCCGACGTGACCACACGCCAAGCAGATGCGCAGATGCACCCACGAGTCCCCCGTCTCCAAGCATTCTTTACACCCTGCATCACTCGGCGTCACCGGACTTAGCCCTTCGAAATCTCGACATTCAGCCATTTGAGACCTCTTTCTCCGCTGCCCTTATTCGCTCACTTTACTTTAGTCCAAAATCTTCACGGCTTGATGAAGTTTAATGATAAGCTGACGCCGCACTCGTAGGCTATCTTGCCTTTCTTTTACTCGAGCCCTTGGCTTTTGACTGCGCTAAGAGCTAACAGCTTCTTCCTAATCCCCCGAAGACGAACGAGACAGCGCCCGCGGTCTCCCCTTATGATTTCCTAACAACCACTCTCTCCACGACAGCTCCAAGGTGCTGCAATCGCGGTCCGGGTAGCGCACGTCTCTCGTCTGCGAGTAGTTGAGGATGCCAACCAAGAGCACGCCGCCGAGCGTGTTGCCTAAGAGGACGGGTAAAAAGAAGCCGAACGCCGACGCCGCCAAACTCGCTTCGCCCTGAAAGACCAAATAGAGCGCTTCACTCGAGCCGATGATGCAGTGAAAGAGGTCGGCGGACGGAATCATGAACATCAACACGAAGACGGTGAAAAAGCGCGTCATGGAGTCCCGCGCCGCGTGCGTCAGCCAGACCATGCTCGCTACGATCCAGCCCGCAAAGAGCCCCTTCCAGAACAAATCCCACCAGGGCGTCTCGAGACCGTGCAACGCAAAGCCCCGCGCCGCCTCTGCCCCTTCGGACGTTAGAACGCCTGTCGTCGCTAACACGAGTGCGACGAGCGCCGCGCCGAGCACGTTGGCGAGCAAAACGATGCCCCACACCCTGAGGAGCGTCGGCAGCGAGGCGATGCGCGTCAAGACGAGCGTCACAGGCGTGAGGGTATTCTCCGTAAAGAGCTGATAGCGCCCCATGACGATGAGCAAGAAGCCCACCGGATAGAGTATGTTGCCGACTAAGCCGCTCGAGTCCCAGGGCGTGAGCCCCGTCAGCGCGGCTCTCGCAAGAAAGGTCAAGCCGATGGAAAGCCCCGCCGCGATACCGCTCAGAAACAAAAGGCGGTTGCTGCGCGAAAACTCCTCGTCCGCCGTCGCCGTGATGCGCTGAAAAATCTCATCGGTGGAGAACATGTCGCGCACCGCTTTGCCCGCCGCTGGTGCGCCCGACGCCGAGCGGTCGAGTGCGCCGCGCACGCCCATGTCCTCCGAATCCTCTTCCGGGTCTGTAAACGCGATATCCGACGCACTAAGCGCGTCTCTAAGCTCATCATCTGACGGGTTTTTCATGACCCTGTCGCCCACCGTGACCATCGGATACTTGAGCTGACCACTGTTCATTTGCCGCACGCGCTCTTCGGCGTCGGCGTCATTTTCAATGTCAAAGAAGTCGTAAGGAACTTCGTGTTCGCCCAACCACTCGCGAATCCCTCTTGTGAGCGGGCAGCTTTGCGTGCCGTAGACGGCGGTGTCCACTTGGATGGCGGCTTGGGTCATCGCGCCTTAGCTTGAATGTGGAGAGGCTCAAGGCTAAACTTCACCGTTACAGATGTCTTCATAAGGGGCCACTTTCTACAAGTTGAGAGGTTACGGCGCGTAAGAAGGGTTAAAGATAGAGGTCCTGGGTCGAAGAAAAGTGTTTTCTCTACCTTTTTAGCGCGTACACCTGCGTTGGCGACGTCACTTAGCTTACGTTGCAGGGTTGACCTGTCTTTCAAAAACCTATGGACGTATTTGCAACACCTATCGGGTGGTTGAAGTTGGCGTGTAGCGCGTCGTCCTTAGACCCTACGGAGGTGTCAGCTTTGACGCTCGAGCATTTCTACGTTTACCAGATATCACTAAGCTCGAGCACAAACCCCTCCAACACGCCAGTTCCTGCAACCTCTTGAGGGTGCTCGAGTTCTTCTACCCCATCAGCGGTGTATATATAGACCTTTTTCTCTTGTGGGTCGATGAGCCAGCCTAGTTCCGCGCCGTTCTCTATGTACTCTTGCATCTTTTCCTTCGCAACGTTGAGACGGTCGGTTGGCGAACGAAGCTCCAAGACAAACTCGGGACACAAGGGGGGGAACTTGTCCATCTGTGCTTGGGTGAGGTCTGCTAGCCGCTCGCGGCTCACCCACGACACATCGGGTGAACGCACTGCGCTATTGGGCAAACGGAAGCCTGTAGAGGAGTCGAACACGTCACCCCGGTCCATGTTGCTCGTTCCAAACGACGAATCGAGCGGTGAGTTTCGCGTTGCGGTTTCCTGTATTTCCTCCAGCAGGCGGCATGACGATAAGGTCTCCTTCGGCGCTGAGTTCCATGCGGAGGTCTCTGTTGGCTTGGGCGAGGTCGAAGAAGGTGTCGGCGTCGAGTGTGAGCACCGAGTCAAGACGCATGACAACGTAGGGATATTCGCTTTTGGAGGACACGGATTTGATAGTCATAATCACCTCTGGTGCGTCTATTTTAGCATCTCTTCAACGTAGCTTTTTTGAGATACGCAGCTACGATTTTGCGGCGTCAGCCCTGCTCGCGTTCGCTTTGCGGCGCTCTAGCAAATCTGCGAAAAGCTCAGCTAAGTCGGGCGTTAAGTCGAGCCCCTTGACCTCTCGCTCAACCTCTTCGAGTGACAGCGGCGCGTCCTTATTTTTCTTGCCGATGAGCGTCACAGCGCGGTAGAGGTAGGACACGTTGAGCAGCCAGAGCGCGTGCGCCGTGTCCTCCGGTTTCTTGAGGTAAAAAGAAATCCAACCTGAATCTTTGAGGATATGATGCTCCGCCGCTAAATCTTGCTCAATCAAGAGGTCGCGCACCTTTTTGGTAAAGGGTACGTCGAGCAAGCGGCTCCCGTGTAGATGTCCAAGTTCAATGCCTGACAGTTGATACTCCAAGCCGCCGAAGCGGTGCGCCTCGACGCTCACCCCGTCCCATGACCCGACAATCTCTTTCACTTCATCTGCTGCGCTCATTTTCGTACCTCCATGACCTCATTATCCACTAAATCTACATACCCACTCGCCTGCAATTTGAAGAGCGTCGCGTACGTGCCGTTTTGCGCCAACAACTCCTCATGCGAACCCGTCTCCGAGATGACACCCTCCTCCAAGACGATGATCTTATCCGCCAGACGTACCGTGCTGAAGCGGTGCGAGATGATGATGGTTAAACGTCCGACAGCTTGTTTTCTGAGCGCCTCAATTGTCTCAAACTCCGCCCGCGCGTCCAGCGCCGAGGTCGGCTCGTCGAAGATGAGAACAGAGCCACCGCGAAAGTAGAGCCGCCCCAAGGCGAGGCGCTGCCACTGTCCGCCGGAGAGACCGACGCCGCCCTCGAAGAGTCGCCCGAGCATGGTGTCGTAGCCTTCGGGGAGCGTTTTGATGACCTCTTCCGCCCCAGAGCGCTCGCCCGCCCCACGAATCGCCGCCTCGTCGTCCAGCGCGTCCGTGCGGCTCAGCGCGATGTTCTCCTTCGCACTCATCTGGTACTGCCCGAAGTCCTGAAAGACGCTGCTCATCTCCCGCTGGATGCTGCGGGGGCTAAAGCGGCTCGAGTCCAGCCCATTGAGCAAAATCCGCCCCGAGGTCGGCTCGTAAAGCCGCGTCATGAGCTTAATCAGCGTCGTCTTGCCTGCCCCGTTCTCACCAACTAACGCGACGCTCTGACCGCGCCGCAAGGTGAACGAGACATCTTTGAGCACGTCGCGCTCAGTCAGCGGATAGCGGAAGCTGACGTTTTGGAACTCGAGCGTGTCAATCTTCCCTACCCACTCTTCGCCTTCATCCGGGTCTTGCGCGGGAAGCTCTAAAAACTCGAAGAGGTTGCGCATGTACAAGAGGTTCTGGTAAATCCCCGAGAAGCCTGAGAGGAGCTGTGAGAACTGCGCTTGCACCTGCACGATGCCTTGCGCAAACAGCGTGAAGTCGCCAATCGTGATGAGCCCCGCTGCCGCTCGCCGTAAGACTGAGAGCGTTGCGAGTGCAACCAAGCCCGACGAGAGCAGCGATGCCCCGAGCCCCCACCCACTACGCCGCAGCACCAGCGAAACGAGCTGCGCTCTAAACTTCTCGTAGTAGTGCTGCCAGCCCGACAAGAGGTAATGTTCAAAGCCGAAGAGCCGCACCTCTTTGACTAAGGTATCTGAGGTCAGCAAACTTCCCAGGTAGTTCTGAATCCGTGAGTCCGCCGCCTGCCGCCGAATCATCCGGTAGCTCTGCCGCCCGAAGCGGTTCGAAACCCAGACGGTGGGAATCGTCGCTAGGAGAATGAGCGGTACGACATCTGCGCCTAAGTTGGCTAAGAGTGCGCCGATGGCAGAGAGGGTGAGAACCGCTTGCGCGAGCCCGAGAAGCTGCGTCACCACGCCCAAGGGCCGCGTGCCGACCTCTCGGTAAGCATTGCGCAGAGCGTCGTAAGTCGCTGGGTCTTCGAACTGGGCAACCTCTAAGCCCGCCGCTTTTTCCAAAATCCGCTTGCTGATGCGGTTTTGCAGCGCGTCACCCAAGAGGTCACGCACCGCGCTCTGCCCCGCCGTAAGGATCGCGCCCGCCGCGCCGATAGCGACTTGGAGGATCAAGAGGTTGACCAACTCGCTGAACGCGCCGTCACCATTGATTGCTCTGGCAATGGCGTCCACGAGCAGCTTCGTGACCCACAAGCTCGCCGGAGTGATGGCGGCGGCGAGCAAGCCGAACACGGCGAGTAGCGAGGTTTGTAGAGGGCTTGCTTGCCAGACGAGTTGTGAGGTCTCTGCGAGGTCGCGGCGCATGACGCGCCAGGACCCCAACCCTCCCGCTAACGCCGCCCTCAGCGCTGACCTCGTGTCTGATAGATTCTATAAGTTCTAAGCATATTTATATTTATTTTGTAACTCCTTCTCCTCATCTTATGCGCCCTGCTCTTACGAACGTTCACTCAGGGTGACGTTGACCTCTCTCACTTCACCACCGCGCAGCACTTTGAACGTGACCTCTTGGTTGATCAAGTCTTCGTGCAAGGCGGCTTGAAGGTCGTCGAAGTGGCGTAATGGTGTTCCAGCAAGCTCGAGCAGCGTATCCCCCAATACGAGCCCTGCCTTAGCACCTGAGCTTTCCGGTGCGACGGAGGTGAGAAGCAGTCCCGTTTTTTGTTCTTTATACGCTTCTGGCAGTCTCACAGGCTGCACGCCGACGCCCAAGTAGGGGCGGCGCATCCTGCCGTGTTCTAGGAGGGTTTGGGCGACTCGTTCAACCGTTTTGGTGGGGATGGTGGTGCTCCCTTGCCTCGAGAGCGCCGACGTGTTCACGCCTAAAACCTCTCCTGACGCGCTCACAAGCGGTCCGCCGGAAAAGCCTCTGAAGGGTTGGGCGTCGGTGCGGAGGTCCTTTGCGATATGTCCACCCGAGCGCGTATGCCAACCCTCGCCTAACGCGCTCACGATGCCCAAGCTTGCCCGCACGTTTTCGCTGCGCCGCCCTGCCATAAAAACGAGTTGTCCGACGCGCACGTTGCCACTACTCCAAGTCGGAGCGCCAAGGTTGCCCCCTTCGACGCGCAGCAAGGCGAGGTCGGTCGTAGGGTCGCGTCCGACAAGCGTTGCCGAATGCGTTTCGCCGCCGTGCGTTCTGACGGTGATGTCCTCGTCGCGCTCGGTCGTGTGATGCGTGGTGACAACCATGTCATCCGTCCACACAACGCCGCTCACGCCGTATCTACGCCGCGCTTCGACGCCGACGAGTGAGGGGGAAAAGGTTTCCAAGGTATCGGCTAAAGATTCGGATAGGTCTGATAAGTTCACGCTTTCAGTTTAAGGATTGCCTTTAGCTTCCGCATCCGCCGAACAGCTAGGGCTGGACTGGTCGTTTGGGTAGGTCACTAAAAACCTCAATTAGCAGTTCCAAGACATACTGAGACGGATAAGCGCAGGTATCATCATCGAATGTGCGTGCTAGACACTGCTTTGCATAGTGAGAGTGTTGCTTCGCAAAACTTACGTACACTCAAACCAGATGATACCTGCTAAATGTACAGACCTAGACTGGTAAAACTGCGGCTCGAGCGCCTGCGGCTAGAGGGCGCTCGAGCCAAACATAAGTCGCTCTACTCGTCACGTATATTTCTGTTCTACTCAAAAAGAGTTAAAATTGAGAGGTGGACACGTTACTCGCTATCTGCTTGGGGGTCGCGCTCAGCGCCGCGTGCGGCTTCCGCGTCTTTATCCCGCCTTTCGTTATGAGCGCCAGCGCGATTTTTGGCGGCGTGGACTTGCCCCCCAGCGCTGACTGGATGGAAACGAACGCCGCCTTCGCCGCTTTGGGCGCAGCCACGCTCGCCGAAGTTGCGGGCTTTTACGTTCCCTGGGTGGACAACTTACTCGACACTATCGCTGCGCCCGCCGCTGTCGTCGCAGGCACGCTCATTACAAGCTCGTTCGTACCCGAACTCGATCCGGTCTTGCGCTGGACAATGGCGGGTATTTTGGGCGGTGGGGCGGCAGGCGGCGTTCAGGCGCTCACGAGCGTGACGCGGCTCGCTTCGACGACGACGACGGGGGGCGTCGGCAACCCGGTCTTCTCCACCATAGAGAACGTCCTCGCCGTCTTTTTCTCCCTCTTAGCCTTTGCACTGCCTCTCATCGCCGTCGCCGGGCTTATCGCGTTTGTCATCTTCGCGGCGCGGCGCGTGGCGCGGTTGCGGCGGCAGCCTCAGCAGGGACGAAGTCAGTAGCAGCGGAATGATTGAGGCCATGAAAAACCCCCTCGGAGAGGAGGACGAGGGGGTTTGGTGAGAGGCAGGGCGTAGGTGGTGATGCACGACGTAATGCAGGTTGGTTCACGGTATTGCCCTGCCTGACTGTACTTTAGAGGACGGGCTGTCACAAAAGTCTTACAGCGCTCACGCCGGCTCGCTTCCATGAAGAATTTCTCAATGCGCCGTAGTTACGGCGGAACGTACAAAACGTACCCTGCCACGACGCCCCTATGTCAAGCTCGAGTTCCAGCCGAGCGCACTGTTCAGGCGCGAGGGGGAAGCTTTCTAAATGAAATAGCAGTTCCAAGACATACTGAGACGGATAAGCGCAGGTATCATCATCGAATGTGCGCGCTAGACACTGCTTTGCATAGTGAGAGTGTTGCTTCGCAAAACTTACGTACACTCAAACCAGATGATACCTGCTAAAACAAAGATGACCTCTTCGCAAGGTGAAGAGGTCATTCTCTATGAAACGCACCAGGAAGGACTCGAACCCTCGACCTATCGCTTAGAAGGCGACTGCTCTATCCAGCTGAGCTACTGGTGCACGGGCGGTATCATCAGTCAACAAATAATACCTGTTTTTCGCAGAAAAGGTATCATCCACAAAGAATAATACCTGTTTTTGAGATTGGTTACTTCGTAAGCTTCGCACAATCATCAATCAATGGACGCTATAACTATTCACCGCATTTGACTTAAATGAATGCTAGAAAGGTCAACGAACTAGGGATAATAAGTGGAGCGGGAGACGAGATTCGAACTCGCGACATACAGCTTGGAAGGCTGTCACTCTACCAACTGAGTTACTCCCGCAAGGCAGGTATCATCTGGCAACGAACGCTATCACTCGGTGAACAACCAGCCACTCATCTAACTGGTTTAGCGTCCTGTGTTACTCTACCTCGAGTCTTTACAAAGCTATCTGTTAAGACCCTCATGGTCGGGGCGGCTGGATTCGAACCAACGGCCCCCTGCTCCCAAAGCAGGTGCGCTACCAGACTGCGCCACGCCCCGACGCGCGCTGCATATGCAGCGTTCTAAAGTATACAGAAGAAGCGGAGAGACTACAAGCCCCCGTGGACGCCGCGTGCGCTTTCTAAGCGCCTTGTAATCTGCCGAAGACGGCGTGCCCGCTTACGTTGCCCCGCTCGCGCTATCTGTTACAAAGGGTAAAGACGCCCGAATATCGGGCGAAACCTTACCTTTAGACTCGAGGGGGTCACGATGAGCACCACCGGTTTAGATGTTTTCGACAACACCGTTCAAGAGACGAATCAATGGCTCAACACCGTCACCGAAGAGCTAGGGCACGGCGACTCGCAGCTCGCCTACTCCGGCTTACGCGCTACTTTACACGCGCTACGCGACCGCATCCCAACGGACGTCGCTGCTGAGTTTGGCGCGCAACTGCCGATGCTCGTACGCGGCTTCTACTACGAGGGCTACGTGCCGAGCCAAACGCCTATCAAAGACCGCACGAAAGACGATTTTTTAGAGCGCATCGCGCAGATGTACCACAACAAAGAGGTTGATTTGGAGAAGCTCGCAGTCGCGGTTTTCAGTACGGTCAACAAGTTCGTGAGCAAGGGTCAAGCTGATAAGACGCGGGATATGCTCAACGAGCGCGTCCGTGAGCTTTGGCCCGCACCTTGAGCTATACTAGGATTTTGCCACATCAGTAACGCAAAACGAAGAGGTGGACGCGAAGTCCACCTTTTGTTATAGCGACGGTGCAGTGATGGCGTGTAGTGCGCTTAGTTTGAAGGCGGCTCGGGCGAGAACACGTCGAGAACGACGTCCTCTACCGCGGGGACGATCTCATAGCTCGCCTCGCCCTCCTCTGAAAAGCGCACCGTGAAGAGGTTCCAGCCCTGGGATAGCGCTAGAGACTGCCCCTGCGCCGAAAGTGTCGCGTCTTTGTCGACGTAAAGTACGACGAAGAAGCCGCTCGGCTCCTCCAAGTTGACGACGCCTAAGTAGGGTACGTCGGTATCGCGGTCAAAGGTGCCGTTGCCATTTTCGTCGAGGTAGACGTTCGTCTGGGCGCGGGTGAAGTTGACGTCTCCTGGCGCGACGCTATATTCGCTCTGTAAACCGGGCAGCGGGACGACGCCTCCCTCGAACGGCGTGAGTGCGCCCGCCGGGACCGCTTCACCTACGCTGACGCTGAAGCTGCCGCCGTCCGGCGTTGCGGTGGCGATTTCGTCGCCCCACACGCCCTCTAAGCTGATGACGTGCACGCCGACTCTCGCCGCTTCGGGCAGTTCGCCCTCGGTCTGGACGAGCCCGCTAACGGTGACTTGCTGCGCAAAAGCGACGCTCAGAACGCTCGTCAGTAAAATCTGAATCAGTACCTTCATGGTTGCTCCTCAATCGTTTGTATCAGTCGTTTGTGGCGCGACGCCTACAAAGCGCGCACCGAGATGATAAAACGTCTACGCGCAGGGCGCGTGAATCGCTGGTAGCTTAACATAGCTCCCTGAAAACGCCCATCACGGTGTGCTCACTCACGCTTCATTATCGCGCCGCTAAGCGTTCATCTTCTTCACATAGCAGGTTACTTCGCAAAGCTTCGCGTAATCATCTAGTCAGAGACACTCTAACCGTAAGAGATAGTGCTTAGCACGCACATTATAGGATGAGGTTCCGTTAGCTCTGCGAGCTGAAATCTGCGACACTTTGCCTCAGTATGTCGTGGAAATGCTAACAGTAGGCAGTTTCGGGCGCAACTTTGAACGCGCTGTGAAGAGGTTGTGAAGAGGTAGTGGTTCCGAGTCGGGTGCCGCCCACGCTACTTCTATTACGATGGACAAGGGGTTAAAACCCCTTGCTCTGACATCCGCGTCATTCCGTACAGAGCCGTTACCGTAAGCTTACACGATATAAATGTCTCAGCGGCAGTCGAGATACGCGGCAGACGTAGCTGTCGACGGTTCAGTTTCCGTACCCGTCAGGATGCGCCTCGAACCAAGCCCACGCCGACGCCACCATCTCTTTCAAGGATTCGTGCTCCGGCTGCCAGCCAAGCTCGCGTTTGATGAGGCTTGAGTCTGCGACTAACGCTGCTGGGTCGCCGGGGCGACGCGGCTGCACCTCTTCGGGTATCTCGCGCCCGGAGACCTCGCGGCACACGTCTACAACCTCTCGCACCGAAAAGCCCTGACCGTTGCCCAAGTTGTAGCGCCGCGCTTCGCCCGCCTCGAGGCTTTCCAGCGCTAAAATATGCGCCTGCGCCAAGTCGCGCACGTGGACGTAGTCGCGCACGCAGGTGCCGTCTCTCGTGTCGTAGTCGTCGCCGAAAATCCCAATGAAGTCGCGCTTGCCCTGCGCCACCTGCAAGGTGATGGGGATGAGGTGACTCTCGGGGCGGTGGTCCTCGCCGTAGGTTTCGGACGCGCCCGCCGCGTTGAAGTAGCGTAGCGCCATAAAGCCTAAGCCCTGCGTCTCGTTGAGCCACGCCAGCATCCGTTCGGTGAGGTACTTCGACTCGCCGTAGACGCTGCCCGGCTGGATGGCGGCGTGCTCGGAGATGGGGAGCTGCTCGGGAGTGCCGAAGAGCGCGGCAGTAGAGGAGAGGACAAACTTTTTGACGCCTTGCGCCAGGAGGGTCTCGAGCAACTTGAGGGTCCCCGCGCTGTTGTTCTGAAAATACTTGGCGGGCTGCGCCATCGACTCACCGACGAGCGAGTACGCCGCAAAGTGCAAAACCGCCTCGATGTCGTGCGCTTGGACCGCCTGCGCGACCTCTTGCGCGTCGGCGATGTCCGCTTGTACAAATGCCGCATCGGGGTGAACGGCGGCGCGGTGTCCCGTGACCAAGTTGTCGAGCACCGTGACGGTGTGACCTCTTTGGATGAGCGATTCGGTGGTGACGCTGCCGATAAACCCTGCGCCGCCCGTAACGAGAATGTTCATAAGCGTAGCCTACAACAGCGCCCTGGGGCGCGGCGAAGCGCTATCTAACAGCAGGTCAGTATGCGGCACCGCTAGCTGCTTGGTTGAGTGCGCCAGCAAACCGCTTTGAAACTGCATGAGACTCATGCCCTGTGACACGTGTCCTATAGCAGGTATCATCTGGTTTGAGACACTCTCACTATGCAAAGCGGTGTTTAGCACGTACATTCGGAGATGATATCTGCGCTCATCCGTCTCAGTATGTCTTGGAACTGCTAATAGATGTAAGACTCGAGCTTTTGGAACGCCAAACTTAGGTGTATAGCGCTGGGGGAAGGTGCGGCGCGAGACCGTTTGACGCTTGACGGACATTCGCATGATAAGAGGGGTGTACACTGGCTCTCCTGGAGGCTACCGTGCGCAGTCGCTCACGCTTTTTTACCCAAACAGGTCTGACCCACAAAGTTGCGCTGCTCGCGGGGCCTTTGATCTTGCAAAACCTCTCCTACACGCTCTTAGGTGTGACGGACACGTTCTTCGTCTCTCGCGTCAGCACCGAAGCCGTGGGTGCGGTGGGCTTAGCGGGCGTGCTCTTTTTCTCGCTCATGCTCCTCTTTCGCTCGACGGCGGCGAGCAGCGTCGTCTTCGTCGGACGGGCGCACGGCGCGAAGGATGATGCGCAAGTCGGCGAGGCGGTGTGGCAGGTGCTCAATATGATCGCGCTCCTCACGCTTTTAGCCCTGACGCTGCCTTGGGTTTTCACCTTCTTGTTTCAGTTCGCGGCTCCCAACGATGCGTCGGTGCTGGCGCTCGGCACGCAGTACTTGCAGATTCGGGCGTTCGAGGTTCCTTTAGCGATGTTCAACGGCGTGGTGTGGGGCTTTTTGGTCGGACGCGGCGATTCGCGTACGCCGATGCTGCTGGCGTGGGTGCAGGTGTTGGTCAACATCGCACTCGACTGGCTTTTGGTCCTAGGTAACCTCGGCTTTCCCGCTTGGGGGGTCTCTGGCGCTGCGGTTGCAACCGTCGCAGCGAACGCGGTTGTCACGCTGGTGAGCGCGTGGCTCTTGTGGCGTCCAGCGGCGCACGCGCGTTTTGCGACGAGACGCGCCCGCCGCTCATCCTCGCCGCAACTGCGCCGCGTGCTCGCGACGGGGCTGCCGATGGGCGTGGGCGACTTCGTCGAGGTCGCGTCGTTCACCGCCTTTTTCGCGCTCATTGGGCGGCTCGGCACGGAAGTGTTGGCGGCGAATAACATCGCCTTACAGTTCATGAGCCTCTCGTTTACGGCGGGGATTGCGGTGGCGCAGGCAAGCTCGAGCCTCGTCGCTCAGCATCTGGGCGCACAGGAACCGGAGCAAGCCGAGCGCGTCGGCTACCGCGCCACCTTTTTAGGGATGGGGCTGATGGGCCTCATCGGGCTTAGCTACCTCATCGCCCCGACTTTTTTAATGCGCGTCTTTAGCGATGACCCGCAGGTCATCGCGGCAGGCGTTGCAATTTTGCGCCTCGTCGCGCTCTACCAAATTTTCGACGCGGCTGCGATCGTCTTGGGAGGCTCGCTCAACGGCGCAGGCGACACGACCTACACCATGCTGATGCGCCTCTTTTTCGCTTGGGGGATGTTTATCCCGCTGGCGTACCTTTTGGCGTTTCCGCTAGGCTACGGGGTCAGAGGGGCGTGGGCGGGGGCGATGGTATATCTGGCAGGACTCGCGCTCGTCTACTTGCTGCGCTTTCGTTCGGGGCGCTGGAAGAGGTTGGCGGTAGATGTTGGAAGGGGCGCGTCACCGGTGCCGAATAGCTGAGGGCGGTGTTCCCACGTGACTCTACCTACTGAAGGGTTCGAACCTGAAGACGTGAAGGATGGGGAGGGAACTCGAGCCTCTCTACTTCGTAAACGCTAAGACAGGCAGATGCTAAGACTGATTTGCCTCCGCCACTTCTTTCTCCATCTTCTCTAACTGCTGCCGAAGCTCTTCCTTGCGCTCGGGGTCACTCTCCTTCTCGTGCTCCTCGACGAGCAAGTTAAGCTCGGTCAGGGTCGGGCGTTCGCGTTTGGGTCTTTCGTCATTCATGGAGTAGCCTTTCTTGCGTCAAAGTTGGTGCTGAGGCTAATACTGTGGAGTTGCTGAGAATACGCGAAGTGAGAGGGAGAATACTACGATGCATCCTCCCTCCTCTTCTCGCTACGTGAATCTGCTTTCAATCCCTACAGAGACTTACTGCGTCGCGGGCGCGTGCCACGCCCTGCCTTCTTTCGCTAACAGCTCGTTCGCTTCGTCCGGTCCCCAACTGCCCGGCTCGTAGAAGGCGGGGTCTTCAGTAGAATTTTCCCAGTTTTCCAACAAGGGCTTGACGATGCGCCACTGCGCCTCGACCTCATCTGCGCGCATGAAAAGCGTCGGGTCGCCCATCATGGCGTCTTGGATGAGCGTCTCATAGGCGTCGGGGTTGCCCCGGTTGAACTCCTGGTCGTAGTAGAAGTCCATGCTGGCTTTCGTCAGGTTGATGCCTTGCCCCGGACGTTTGGCGTCGAAGCGCAAGGTGATGCCCTCATTCGGGACGAGGCGCAGGATCATCCGGTCTTGCTTGACGGGTTTCTCTAAGTCAAAAGGAACGTGCGGCGGTCTTTTGTAAACGACTACGATCTCGCTCGACTTGGACTTGAGGCGCTTGCCGCAGCGCACGAAGAAGGGGACGTTCGCCCAGCGCCAGTTTTCGATGCGGAGTTCGACGGCGGCGTAGGTGCCCTGGCGCGAATCCTCCGCCACGCCCTCTTCGCTCCGGTACGCCTTCGCCTCGCCGTTGCCTGCATACTGCCCGATAACCGCCTGTGACGGGTTCACGCACGACATCGCCTGGAAGACCTTGACCTTCTCGTCGCGGACGCTCTTGGCGTCGTAGCGCGAGGGGGGCTCGGTAGCGGTCAGCGCGACGAGCTGCAAGAGGTGGTTTTGAAACACGTCGCGGATAACGCCCGCGTCTTCGTAAAAGGAGCCGCGCCCGCCGATGCCGATAGGCTCCGCCATCGTGACCTGCACGTGGTCCACATACTGCGAACTCCAGGTGGGCTCGAAAATCGTGTTGGCGAAGCGCAAGGCGGCGATGTTCTGCGCGGTCTCTTTCGCTAAATAGTGATCGATGCGGTAGATTTGCGTCTCTTCGAAGTTCGCCTGCACGATGTCGTTGAGCTTCTTCGCGCTCTCCAAGTCGTGACCGAACGGCTTTTCGATCACCAGCCGCGCGGAGCCTTCAGCTTTGTTGAGACCCGCCGCGCCCAAGTTCTCGACAATCGCTTCGTAGGTGCCGGGTGGCGTCGAGGTGTAGAAGATGCGGTCTTTGAGCCCCAACTCGTCTAGGTGCTCTTTGAGCTTCTTGAAGGTCTCGACTTCGGTGTACGAGCCCGACACGAAGGAGAAGCGCGGCGCGAGTTCGCCCCAGCTCTCCTCGTCGAAGTTGTCCGCGTCGTACTCTTGGAGCGCCCCTTTCATCTCCTCGCGCAAGTCGTCGTCGGACCAGTCGCGGCGAGAGAATCCCACGATCTGGGTATCTTTGTTAAGTGCGCCCGTGCGGTGCAGGGCGTACAAAGCGGGCATGAGTTTGCGGGCGGCGAGGTCGCCGGTAATGCCAAAAATCACAAATGCGCAAGGTGGAACGTCCATTAAGCCTCCTCAGTAGCAGGTAACATCGGGTCGTGGCTAGCAGGTAGCCGTTGGTTACAAACGTACTCGCTGTACAAAAAGTCCCTTAGTTTACACGTTGCGTGATATCCGCGCACTTCAAAGGCCATCACTGCTCTTTCCCTGGGTCTTCTTCCCCGGCTGGCTCGCGCCTTTTGACGCTGTGACCGCCGAACTCGTTGCGCAGGGCGGCGGCGACTTTGGCGGCGAAGGAGTCTTGTTGACGGCTCGAGAACCGCGCGTAGAGCGCCGCTGCAATCGCGGGCGTCGGCACCGCGTGGTTCACACCATACTCCACCGTCCAGCGCCCCATGCCCGAGTCGTTGACAAACGCCTCGATATTCTCCAAGCGCTTGTCCTCTTTCAGCGCGCTGATACTGAGTTCTAAAAGCCACGAGCGGATCACCGAGCCGTTCGTCCAGAGCTTGGCGATCTGGTGCAGGTCAAGTTCTGCATGTTCAAAGGACGCGAGCACCTCGAACCCCTCCCCATAAGACTGCATCAGCGCGTACTCGACGCCGTTATGGACCATCTTAACAAAGTGACCGCTGCCTGCCGGTCCGACGTGGGCGTAGCCGCCTTCAGGGGCTAAGGCTTGCAGAGCGGGCTCGATATCACTAAACGCCTTGTCGCTGCCGCCGACCATGAGGTTGTAGCCCTCGCGCAGTCCCCAAATGCCACCCGAAACGCCCGCGTCAACGTAGTGCACGCCCGCTTCCTCCGCCTTCTTATCGCGCGCTAAGGTGTCGCGCCAGTCGCTGTTGGCGCTGTCTACGAGCACGTCTTCAGGCTCCAGCAGCTCGAGCGTCTGCGTTACGCTCTGCTCCGTGATCTCACCCGAAGGTAGTGAGAGCCAAACCGTACGTGGCGGCTCCAACTTGCTCACCATATCCTCGATGCTCTCCGACGCCGTCGCGCCCTCGTCTGCCAAGTGCTTCACTGCGCCCTCGGAGATGTCGAAAACGACCACCTCGTGACCACGCTGCATGAGCCGCCGCGTCATATCGCCGCCCATCTTGCCGAGCCCCACCATGCCTAGTTTCATGAACAACCTCCCCGGACTGTCTCTTGCTACTCTGTCCGTCTCCAGCTTTACTTGCCCTGATGCTACACGTTTGCGCAAGCTCATGTGTGTAGGCTGCTTGGCGAAGCTCATAAATACACGGATAAGCGTAAGAATTCTGTAAGGGAGTGCGCTGCATAGTAGGTACTTGAGGAGATACCGAATGATCGCAGAGAGACCGGTTGAGAGTAAAGTACAAGGCGTTACTGTTCAACGTGCAGGAGAATGCTTAGAGCGCGTTAGCTCGCTTTCCATCGAAGTTCGCTTGCTGTCGTCCTCAGCCACGGCGGAGGTCGTCGAGGGAACGTTGCGCGCAGGGCAGCGTCTTACGCTCACGCCTTTTGAGGGGGCTGTAGAAACCTACTACGTCCTCTCCGGCGAACTCAGCACTCCTGAGGGGGAAACGCTCCGAGCGGGCGATCACTTCGTCGTTCAGTCACTTTCTGCCGTAACAACCTTTTCTGCACTGAACGAAGTTCGCTTCCTGTTCGTCTCCTCGGTGCCCCAGTTCCATGAGATCAGCGAAGACATACGCCAACTGCGAGAACTCGCGGTCGAAGTCGAGCGTAAAGACGGATATACGTCGGACCACTGCTACCGCATCCAACGTCTCTCCTACGCGACAGGTGAGCAACTCGGTCTTTCAGCAGAAAGGCTTCATCGGCTTGATTACGGCGCGTACTTTCACGATATCGGTAAGACGAAAGTGCCAGAGGAGATACTGAATAAGCCCGGTAAGCTCACACCCGAGGAGTGGCGCGTGATAGAACAGCACCCGCGGTTCGGGCGTGAGGCGCTAGAGGGAACCTATCCCTCCATAGCCGGAAAAATTGTGGAACAACATCACGAGCGTTTCGACGGTTCGGGCTACCCCTATGGTCTTAAAGGAGACGAAATCCTCACCGAAGCGTATATCGTGGCTGTGGCGGATACCTTCGACGCCATGACTACCGATAGACCTTACCGCAAAGCACTCTCCGCCGAGACCGCGTTCGCAGAAATCCGCAAATTTGCGGGCGTTCACTACCCTGTCGAGGTCGTCGAAGCCTTTTTTAACGCGGTGACACAACTCGCTGTCAGCGGGAAAGCTGCTTAGGATATCTTTCGTTGGAAAGCGTCCATTACATAGTTCGCGGAACGGCTACCGGAGGACAAAGCGAAAGGTTGCCTTGTTAAAACTTTCTTTAACTCGCAATCTTACCTCTTGTTTGAGCGGCAACCTTTTAGCCTCTTTTTGGCAACCTTTTGGCAACCTTTGTCCTTTAGACTGATTTCAGGTCAAGAGGAAGAGGAAGCAACCTCATCCAATTAAGACCGACTACAAGGGAGATAAAAATGAAAAAAATTGCGTTAGCCCTCCTTCTTATTTTTACCGTGTCGCTTTCTTCCACCACCTTTGCGGGTTCGTCCAGCAAATCAAGCGACGGCTTTAAGATTAGCAACGGTTTCAAGATCAGCAACTAACTCACCTTTTACCCCACAACAGGTCTTCGGACCTGTTATTTTTTGCCTTCAGATATAGCGAGCGTTCCGGCTCAACCTCTTCGAGGTGGAACGCTCATAGAACGCTCTAAGCGCTACCTTGATAAGCAACATGGAGGCAAGCGTGAACACCTTAACAACGTCCTACAGCCAAGATGAGATGCAACGTTTGGAGCGGTTACTCTTAGACTTCGATATCGTGAAAAAAGCCGTCGAGGTTCATCCCGATTTTGAAACCATTTTACGCGACTACCCCGCAGCCGAGGCGGGGATAAAACGCTCCTCGCTCGTCGCCGCCGAAGCGTGGCAAGCGGTGATCCTCTCGAAGAACGCGCCCGAATCGGTCCTGCTCGAGACGCCCCAATACGTGGACACCTTTGTCAACCTTTTAAGCGTGAGCGTCTACGTGCTGAGTCACTGGTTGCGCATTTTAGAAGGCGACACGTTGCCCGCCATGCGCGTTTTGAACTGAGCGTTAGAGCAGGGCGCGGAGTAGCCAGAAGACGCCCATCCCTACGGTGATACCTAACCACAGTTGTTTCGCGCGCCAAAGCGCGAGCGCGGCGAGCGTTGCCGCAACCAGGCGGATACTGACCTCACCCTCGTCACCGGGCAGTGCGGGTACGATCAGCGCAGCAAACACTGTAATAGGAACGAAGTGCAAGAAGCGCAGCCAGAAGCTGGGCAAGCGCACGCCCGAGAGGGCGAACCCTGCGAGGCGCGGTCCGTACGTGACGAGCGCCATCAGGAGGATAATCAGGGTGGCGCTCATACGCTCTTCTCCTCTTTCGGCTGCGTCCACCACGCACCCAAAAGTGCGCCGAGCGTCCCTACTAAAAAAATTGTCAAGCCGCCACCGACAAGGTCCGTCACCAAAAGAGCGCTGACGCCCGCAAGCGTAGCGGTACCTACCTCCGTCCAGCTTCTGAGCAAGGGAATGAGGAGCGCTAAAAAAGCGAGCGGAAAGATGAAGTCGATACCGAGCGCGGCGGGGTTGGGAATAGTGGTGCTGAGAAGGATACCCGCTAACGTGCTCGCGTTCCATGAGGTGAAGAGGCTCAGCGCTGCACCCAAGAAAAAAGGGTAAGTGACGTTCTCACTGGCAATCGTTACGCCGAAGGCTTCGTCGGTGGTGAGGTGCGCGGCTAAGAGTTTCTGTGACCAGCGCAGCTCGAGCCGCTGACCCAGCGTCAAGGTGTAGAGCAGGTGGCGCAGATTGATCACGAAAGTAGTCAGCACGATGGACGCGCCCGACGCGCCGAGACCGAAGAGCCCGGCGGCGCTAAACTGAGCGCTCCCGGCAAGGACAAAGGCGCTCATCAGTTGCGTGTCAAAAGGGCTCAGCCCGGCTGTACGTGCGGAGAGGGCGTACGCTAAGCCGAAGGGGATGAGCCCTGTCCAGAGGGGCAGCATCGCCCTAAAACCCGCGCTCAAGTTCGCGCTGAAATTTGGCTTGGCGTCTGCTTTGGAGTTCGTGAAGCTCGGGGGCACGTAGAGAGGGTATACCCTCTCAGTTCGGAGATGCTAGGAAGAAATTGCGCCCGAGACTCTCTAAGACTCACTGCGACCTACGGCGCGACACCCCTCGCAAACTGCGCGGGCGTCACCCCGACGAACCTCTTGAAGTGTTTACCCAGGTGACTCTGGTCGTAAAAACCGACTTGGAAGGCGACTTGTGCGGGTGTTTCACCCCGGGCAAGTAACACTTTAGCCCTCTCGAGCCTCTTCTGTAATTGATAGGTGTGCGGCGTGAGCCCGGTTTCGCGGCGAAAGGTGCGCAGCAAGTACCAAGGGCTTAGTTCAACCAGATCGGCGAGACGTTCCAAGCGGATTTCGTGCTCGGCGTAAGCGTCCAGATAGTCTCTAGCCTCGTCCACTTTGCGGTGCCCTGAACCCTTTTGTAGTAAGGAACCCCCTTGTAGAGAGGTCGGGCGCACGTCCGCGTGCCGCTGAATCAGCACCGTGAGCATTTCAAAAAGCGCGGTGCTCCGCGTCAGGAGTGAGGCGTCGTCTTCCGAGGCGCGGTGAAACGCTCGCAGCTTCTTAGCGAGCAGCGGGTCATGGACGACGGCGTCGGGAAAGTAAGGCGCATCCCTGCGTCCCAATTCTTCGTGAACCGCTCTAAGTGCCCGAGCAGGTGGATAACATGGACGGTACGTCCAGCCCGCTTCGTGCGCGGCGGAGCCCGTATGTACCTCACCAGGGTTGACCAAAATGACGTGACCTGGCGGCGCGTAGTGCGCGGCACCTCTATAGCGAAAGGTCTGAACGCCCCTGTCAACGACGCCGATGACGTACCCTTCGTGCGTGTGCGGCGCGAAGCTGTGTTTGACGTAAGTGGCGTGAAGCAAGTCGAAGCCTAACGCCTTGTCGCGCCAGAATTTAGCGTGCTCTGCGCTCACTGCGTTTTGGCGCTGCGGGGGAGTTCTAGTTTTAGCGTTATGGGTGCGCACATAAGGTTCTCCTCACGCGAATGTAACGCTATTGAATCACATCTGGGACCTCAAACCATCAAGAGGTGTTTGCGAAGGATAACCTAACCGTTCTCTATGGGGACCTCTTCACTCCGGTCTGCATCACTCTGAGTAACCTCTTCAATCCCTGCCGCTTCGACACGGTTGCGCCCTCTGTGCTTCGCCTTGTAGAGCGCCAAATCCGCCTTTTCCAAGAGGTCGCCTATGCGCTCGCCGTGCTGCGGTGCACTGACCACGCCGAACGACGCCGTGAGTTTGCCGAGCGAGCGCCCTTCATGCGTGAGGGTGAGCGCTTCTAACGCCTCGCGGATATACTCCGCCCGCTTACAGGTATTCTCCAAGGAGGCGTCGAGCAGCACGAGCGTAAGCTCTTCGCCCCCGTAGCGGCAGCAGATGTCGCTCGAGCGCACGCTCCGCTGCAAGAGCGCGGCGACTTCGCGCAAGACCAGGTCGCCCGCGCGGTGCCCGAAGGTGTCGTTAAAGGTTTTGAAGTGGTCGATGTCGATCATGACGACGCCCAAAGAGGTCCCGTTACGCGCGGCGCGAGCGAGTTCGCGCTCCAAGGTTTCCTCCAAGTAACGGCGGTTGAAGAGCCCCGTGAGCGGGTCACGGGTGGACTGGTAGTGCAGCTCCTCTTTGAGCGTGAGCCCCGCGAGCGAGAGCGCGAACTGCTCGGCGGCGGTGCGGCTAAAGCGCTGCATGTCTTTTTGCAGCGCGGCGGCGTCTCCTTGTAGATGGAGCACGCCGAAGACTTCGCCCTGAGCGATGAGGGGGATGCACAGGTGGGCGGCGTCTTTAATGTGTGTCTGGGGCCCCGTCCCGAGGTGAGAACAGAGCACGTCCGCTTTTCCTTTCGTGTAGAGGTGCGGCTGCGTGCGGCGCAGCGCCCAGCAGTCGGTGAGCGCGAACGTCTCCGCTGATACCGTTATGTTGGCCTCTCCTCCAGTCCAACTCGCCCTGCGCACGGCGTACTCTTTGTTCGTATCAAAGACGTAGACCTCGCCGGAAAGGTCTGGGAAGAGACCGACGGCGAGTTGCTCTAAAATGCGGTACGCCTCGTGCACCGAGAGGCTCGCCTGGAGCAGTTCGCCGAAGTGGGTTAGGAGCGTCATCTCGCGGTTGCGCACGGCGAGGGTCTGCACGGAGCGCGAGAGCTTGTCGTTCGCCGTCTGGAGCTGCGTTTTTGCCCGTCCGGCCTCCCGCTCTCTCGCTTGCAAGGACGCCGCCATCGCGTCGAAGTGGCGAGCGAGCTGACCGAGTTCGCCCTTTGCAGGCAGCTCGGTGCGGGCGTCCAAGTCGCCATCGCGCAGCCGCCGCGTCGTCTGCAAGAGCACCTGCGCCGGACGCCCCACGTAGTGGTGAAGCGTCCACCAAGTAGCGGCGAGGAGGCTCACGCAGACGCTAAGCAGGGTCAGCGTGCTGCGGTAGAAGATGTCGTCAGCTTCAGCGAAGGCGACGGCTCTAGGGATGCTCACGATCACCGAGCCCGCCGTGAGGTTCGGGTCTAGGGGCGCGAAGCCGATAATCTCCGTTTGCCCCTCTAGCTTGCGCTGCACGACGCCCGTCTGCTCGGCGAGCACCTGCTGCACCAGAGGCGTCTCCTCGAGGCTCTCCCCGATCATATAGGTTTCCCCCAATGGACCTCGGCTGGCGAGCACCGTGCCTTCAGCGTCGATGAGCGTGAGCGACGCCCCCTCCGGGAGCTGCGCGCCCCCGATGAGCGTGTCGAGCCAACGCAGGTTGAGCCCGATGAAAGCGACGGCTTCGGTCTCGCCTGCCGCGTCTAAAAGTGGATAGCCGAGCGAGAGCGCCGGCTTACCCGAGACGCGCCCGATGATGTAGTCGCTCACGACGAAACCTCTCGTGCCGACTGCGTCTTGAAACCAGACGCGGTCTGCGGCGTTGACGGGTCTTTCTAGCGGGAGTGCGCTACACGACATATCGCCATTACGCTCCAGCACACCCATCATGGTGTAGATAGGAAACTGCAGCATGATGTCTTGCAAGAGCGCGGGGCACGCTTCGGGGTCCCTCTCGCTGACTGCCGGTACGTGCGACAGCACCGCCAAGAGTTCCTCCGCTAATTCGATATGCTGGTGCTGCTCTGCCGAGATGAGCCGCACGCTCCTGAGCGCCTCCTCTTTGGCGTACGCCTCCAGCGACTGACGCTGCAAGGTTGCGCTAAAAAGCATGACCACAAAGGGAACGAGCGTCGAAGCTGAGGCGATGAGGAGGAGCCTGGTACCCAGCGAGGGCGGTTTTGAAAAGAGGCTGCGGAGGCGTGCGACCATAGAGGTAGTGTAGCGATTCTGGCGACGCTGGCTTGACAAGGTTCTCACTTTGGAAGATAGCGAGATGGGTAGTGGCTCTATCTGTAGCAGGTATACCCGCTAAAGCAGGGCACTTTCATCTGGTCTGAAATACTCTTACTGTAATAAGTGGTGTTGCTAGGCAGTAAACTTGCGTCCCTACGGGCTTTCAGACTGCTCGCCTCCGCGGAGCAGCTTTCAGAAACGTAGCACGCACGTTATGAGATGAAATCCCGCTAGTTCTTCGAACTGAGATCGGCGTTCATCTGTCTCAGCGTATTTTGGAAGTGCTACTGGAATGACAGGGGTGTCAAAACAAGGGGTATCAAGAGGTGTCAAAGCAAGGGGTTTCAACCCCTTGTTCATTGCGTGAAGACGGCAGAAGGAGCGCGCGGCAGTATCTGTTTTAGAATCCCTACCACGAGATGAGAAGAGGTCGCAGCGCTTTTCCTGCTCATCTCCTCATCAAAACTTTTGCTCTATAGTTAAAGTCATGACCTCCCTCAGCAAAGACGACGTGCGTGCCTGGCTCGGGCAAAAGGAGATCGACAAGGGGCGTCCGTACGCGCAACGCGGTGCGCTCTTGCGGCTGCAGGTGCAAGGTGGCGTCGTCAAGGGGGACTGTTTGGGCAGTAGCCCCCGCCCTTACCGCGCCGAAGTGACGCTCAAAAACGGCACCATTCAACGCGCCCACTGCTCCTGCCCCGTCGGAGACGGCGGACGCTGCAAGCACGTCGCCGCGCTGCTCCTTACGTGGATAGACTCTCCCGAGCTTTTCACCGAAGTCGAAGTGCTCGCGGCGAGCTTAGAGGCGTGCAGCAAAGATGACCTCGTCGCTTTGGTGAGCAAGATGGTCGAGCGCTATCCCGACTTGGAAACGCTCGTCGAAACTTCTGCCCCCAACTTTACCGAGCAACCTGTGAGCGCCGAGGCAATTCAGGCGCAGGTGCGCGGCGTCCTTGGGAACTACGAGCGCGACTACGGCTGGGACGGTTACGGCGGCTACCACACTCAGGGCGAGCTAGATGACCTTACCCACATCGCAGACCGCTACTTGGAGAGCGGACAACTGGGCAGCGCCGCCACCGCGTATCAAACCATCGCCGATGAGGTTTTGCGCAACTACTTTGACTTCGAGGATGAAGAGGGCAGCTTGGCGAGCGTGGCGCAAAACTGCGCTGAAGGGTTAATAGCGTGTTTGACGCAGGCTGACGAAGAAGAGGTGAGCCTGCGTGAAGTCATCCTCACCTCTCTATTTGAAATCTACCGCGAAGACTTGGGTTTGGGTGGTTACGGCATCGGCGACGGCATACCTGAGGCAATTGTCGAGCACACCACGCAGGAGGAGCGGCGAGAGGTGACGCGGTGGGTGGAAGGGGTCATCCCCAAAGACGACGGCTGGAGCAAGCGGTTTCAGCGTGAACATTTAGGACAGTTTCTGCTCCAACTCCAAGCCGACACGTTAGACGACGAGACCTTTTTGCGTGTCAGCCGCGAGACGGGGCGTCTAGAGGATTTGGTGAAGAGGTTGTTGGAGCTAAACCGTTTAGGCGACGCCACCCAAGAGGTTAAAACCGCCGAGGACTATAGGTTTCTCAACCTCGTGAACCTCTTCGCCGAGGCGGGACATACCAAAGAGGCTTACCGACTCGTTTTGGAGCGTAGCCGCAAGGGTGACAGCAGTAGCGTTTTGGCGTGGCTCAAAGACTGGCACGAGCGGCGCGGCGAATTTGGGGAGGCGTTCGAGTACAGCGTGACCCTCTTCTGGCAGCGCCCGTATACCGAATCTTACAAGGAGATGCGGCGGCTCGGTGAGCGGACGTCCGGGTGGCAAGCTCGGCGCGAAACCGTTCTAACGAAGCTCAACCAGCGAGAACACTACGCGCTCCTCACCGAAATCTACCTCTTGCACGGCGCGGTGGACGCGGCGCTCGGAAGTTTGGGGCTCCTTGAGCGCACCGGGCGCTCGTCCAATCGGCTCAGTTTGGCAGTAGCGCGGGCTGCTGAACGCTCGAGACCCGCAGAGGCGATTCGTCTCCTCCGCGCTGAAATTGACAGGCTCATTGAGGTGAGAGGGCGCGCCAACTACGCCGAAGCCGCGCAACACCTCTTGCGCGTGCAAGACCTCTGCGACATGCTCGGTCAGGTGGATGACTGGGAGGCGTACGTGTGGGAGCTGCGCGAGCGTCACAAGCGGCTGCGGGCGCTTAAAGAGGAGATGGACAAGGTAGGGCTGGAACCTCGCGCTTGAATAGGGGAGGGACTTTGCTTCCCATCAGCGGAGTGCCAAACGTGGCTCATACGGATTCCGTTCAATTCCCTATCACCGGGAGAAAGCCTCAGCGATAGTCCATACATTCTGTCCATATCTTTGCTCAGATGGATAAAGAACCAACCGGAATTCGTGTCATACTTTTGACTTAGCAGGTATCATCGGGTCACGGTGCACGAAGTAAAGTCGCCGTGCTCCCGCTGGGCGAAGCAACGCTCTCACTTCAGAGAGCACCGACAAACACGCACATCTGGTGATGATGCCCTTACCGGTTATGAAATCTTTGCGGATGCAAAAGGCAAAACTTCGTAAGCGGCACTTCGTCACTACTATGTAACTGCTGATTGTTGTGTCACTGCTGACGGAGCGAAACCGCGCGTTTGTTCCTGCAGTGTTCTCGAGCTATCTCCAAACATCGACTTACGACACGCTAAGGTGACACGCTGAGATTCATTACGCGGAAGTTCGGAGGAGGTCCTATGATCGCTCGTACAAAAGCAGATGTAAACCGGCGCAGCGCCGCAACCCAAGCCGCTCACCTGACCCCGCTCAGCACGCTCGCGTTCGACTGGGTCTACACGCTCTTCGTGTTTTTAGTCACAATAGGCGTCTATATGGACGGCTGGTCGCACGCCTCGTTCGGACCGGACCAGTCGGTGCTGAGCGAGTACCACCTGCTCTTCTACGCGAGCCTTATGGCGTTAGGGCTATGGCTGTTCGGCACGGCGTTTGGCAACCGGCGCGCGGGGTTTGATGGGCTGAACGCGCTACCGGCGGGCTACAAGCTCTCGGCGCTGGGGCTCTTTATCTTTGGCGTAACGGGCGTGTTTGACCTCGGCGGGCACGCGCTCTTCGGCTTCGAGGTCGATAACGAGGCGCTCTACAGCCCGACGCATCTGGGGCTCTTCCTCGGCTGGGCGCTCCTCAGCGTGGGACCTGCCAAAGCTGCGTACAGAAGGCGAGAGGTGACTGGGCTCGAGCAGGGGACATTACAGGAGACCTCATGGTGGACCTCGTTCCTCAACCTCTTGCCCGCGCTGGTCGCCTGGGCGAGTTTTTTTAACATCTTGGCGTTTGTCGCGATGGACCTCTTCGGCACGAGCGCGGGCTTTATGCTGAGCGAGAACCGCGCGCGTAGCGACTACCTAGGGGAGACGCTAGGCATTTCAGGCATCATCATCCAGACCGCGACGACGGTAGGTGTGCTCGCCTGGTTGACGCTGCGCTTCAGATTGCCAGCGGGCGCGTTCACCCTTTTCTTCTCGCTCTACGGGCTCTACGGCTCGGTTTTGGAGCTAGACGTCTCGCTCGTTCCTGTATTCTTCGTCGTCGGCACTCTCTGCGACGCGCTCTACGCGCTTCTGAAGCCGAACGCACGTAGGCGTATTAGGTTTCACCTCTTCAACGTGCTCGTCGCGCTCAGTTTGTGGACGACGTTCTATGTGTTCGTCCTTCTCACGGACTATGGCGGCGGCGTCTGGTACACGCCCTATATCTGGACGGGTAGCGTCGCGCAAGCTCTGGCGGTCGCGCTGCTCGTCTCGCTCTTGTCCACTTCTGCGCCTTGCGAGACTCAGGGCGCGTCCACTCAAGGTTGAGCATGAACGTACTGCGCCCTCTCGCTACCACGCTCCTCTTCATTCTCTGCGGCTACGCCGTCTACGCTCATAGCGGCTTCAATACGCTCGCGTGGCGTGAGGCTTGGGACGCATATACCGTGAGCGTTTTAGAAGACTTTCACGTGGCGGGTACAGGTCAGGGTAAGGTGCAACTCTTCGTCCAACTTTCGAACGGGGGAGAGGCCGCGCCAGCCTCAACCCAGGTGGACGCGGTGATTCGGTACGAGGGTGACACCTTATATGAAGGAGCCGTGCCCTACCTCTCGGAGAGCAGCGCGGACGGCGAGACCTCTTATGCGGGCTACCTCTTGGATATTCCCCTACGCCAAGAGGGAGCGTACGGGCTCGAGCTGACCCTCTCAGGTCCGCTCGGCACGGTGCGCCGAACCTACGCCGTTCACACGCAGCAGGGCGGACCTTCGGTGCTCGAGGTTCTCCCCAGCGTGCTCATCCTCGCTATCGTCTTGGGCGGCACCGCGCTCCTCTTCGTCCCGCTCAAACGCCAGAATGAGGACGCCCGAAAGGAGTCCCGTGAAATACCTTCTCAGCTTAGCCCTCGCGATTAGCTGCGCTTATGCGTCTTCCGCTCCCCTTACAAGCTGGCTCCCTACGGACTGGTTAGGGCGCATCGTCAACACCGAGGAGCACCTCATCCACCGCGAAGAGGTCGGACCTTACCTCGTTAGCGGCGACGGGCAGCGCCTCATCGGCAACCCGTACCTCAAGCTCGACATCCGCTCTGAGGGCGAGCGCATCCCGCCGAGTAGCGATGTGCAAGTTGATGCGACGCTCCAATATCAGGGCGAAGTGCATAGAACGCGCTACACGCCCGAAGCGCGAGACGGGCTTTTTGTGATTGACCCGCTCGAGCTGCCTGGCGCAGAGACCTGGGGGTGGGAGAGTGGCGGCTGGCTCGAGCTTGACCTCTTGATTGACGGACCCGCAGGCGAAGGGCAAGGGGGTACGGGCTTCTACATCTATCCGCCTAAACCCGAGACGAGCAGGGTGTTTAGCGTGATCAATTTCGGCTTGCCGTTCGCTTTGCTGGTGCTTGTCGCGCTTATCTATAGATTGAGGCGGGTTCGGTTGCAGCGCTACGGCGCGTCCTAGAGCGTAAGCAGCGCTCATCATTAGAACTTTATCGAGAGGAGCTAGGACTCGAATCCCAATCCGCAACTCAAACGCTACAGTTTAGGCGCTACAGCTTAGGCAGCGTCACCCCCCGCTGCCCCTGATACTTCCCTTTCCTATCGGCGTACGTCACCTCGGGTTGCTCCCCCTGAAAGAATAGAAGCTGCACGATGCCCTCGTTTGCATAGACCTTGGCGGGCAGGGGCGTCGTATTGGACAATTCCAGTGTCACGTGCCCTTCCCAGCCCGGCTCCAAAGGCGTTACGTTCGCGACGATGCCGCACCGCGCGTAGCTCGACTTACCGAGCGCCACCACCATCACGTCGGTAGGGATGCGCAAATACTCCACCGAGCGTGTCAGCACGAAGGAGTTAGGCGGGATGATACAAAAGTCCTCTTCAGTTTCGACTAGGCTCTTCACATCGAAGGTTTTGGGGTCAACGAGCGTGTTGAAGGCGTTCACGAAAATGCGCCATTCGGGGGCGGCGCGTAAGTCGTAGCCGAAGGAAGAGAGTCCGTACGAGATGACGCCTTCGCGCACAAGGCGGTCTTCGAAGGGCTCAATCATGCCCTCTAAAGCTTTTTCGCGAATCCACCAGTCGGGTTTGATACTCATGAAGGGTAGTCTAACAAGTTATGGAGGAAAGGGGCTCGAGCCAAAAAGTCCCCTACGCTAAGGTAGGGGGAGCAAATTTGGTGAACGTTTTTAGAAGATTCCTGCGTTCGCCATACTAAGCTGCGCACAGACGGTTAATAGCGCGGCGGTGAAAAACAAAAAGGCGAGGAGTTTTTTGGACTTTTTCATGATGATGGTCTCCTTGCAAGTTTCAAGAGTAGAGAGATTGGAGTTGCGTAGGGGCGATTCATGAATCGCCCCTACAAGCTAGCGGTTATTGCGCTCGAAGGCGTTCTTTAAGCTGCCGCGCTGGTCTTTGGCTTCACCAAGAAGGCTGTCTACGTCAAAGGTGCCTTGGGTAGTGAGGGCGTCGGCGGCGGGTAGCTCGAGCCCCAACGCTTCTAAGTGCGCTTCAGCCGTCGCCACTTCAGCCGCGCCGCAAGAGGTGAGGCTGTCGGTGCCATCTACGAGGTCGGCTAGGAAGAGAACGGCGGTTTCGCGGTCCAACGTCGCATTCTCAACCGCGTCGTCCATGCGGAGGAAGACGCAGCTTGACAGGACGCCGGGGCGCTGCATCTCCCACAAGAAGATTCTCGCGTTGTCCGCCTGAGTGTCTGCGCCGCCGTCGACCTCTCGCCCGCTCAGCATCTCGGCGAGGGTGAGGACCATCTCGGTGCTCGGGTTGTCGTTCAGGGTGCTAGCGTTTGTACTGCCTATATACCCGAACGCAGGAAGCATGGTTAAAGCTGCGATGAAGAGGGTTTGAATCATTGCGTTGCTCCTTTGCATCCAATTGTAAGGAAAATTACAGATGAGAAGGTGAGAGGACGCTCAAGAAGACTTGGGCGTCCCTTTAGCCTTACTTTCTTGGCGTGAGCAGGACGATTCTACCCGCGACGTCCAGCGACTGCGGACCGAAGTCGGCGACGTAGAGGTTGCCGTTATTCAGGTCTTCGACGATGTCCAAGGGACCGTTGAAGCCGCTGAAGCCGTCGATGTTGGAGTCTGTACCCGTAACGCGCTTCGTGACGCTGCCGCTGCTATCCAATGAAAAGGTCTGGATGTCGCGCTCTTTGCTGTAGCGCACGTTGAGGAGTTGGCCCTTGAGCGCGCCGCCAAACGTGCCGCTCATGTACTCGATGACGCCGTTCGCGGAGGCGCTCAAGCCTGCGTTGAAGACACCGTCTGCGTCGTAGTTGCGGTCGGGCTGCGTGCCCAAGGGGTAGTCGTTCGCTTCGAAGGGGTCGTTCGAGGACTTGACGTTCCCTGCGTTTAGGACCCATTCACAGCGTGCCGGATTGGGGTGCCCATAATAGCGCCCTTCAGAGACGCGGAAGAGGTAGTCCAACTCGCGCTGGGAGTTGTTGTCGATACGAGGAACGTTTGTGCGGGTGTACGCGCCGAAGCGGTCAGCGTCGATGCGGTTGTTACAAGATGCGGGGAGCGTGCTCGGCGTGGCGGGCGCGTTGCCGCCGGGGGCGGAGCCGTTGGTCGGGACGTAGAGGCGTCCGTTGGAGTGCCAGACGAGGTCGTAGGCGTTGCGGATACCCGAGGCGTAGACAGTGAGGGGGGCGTCTTTCGCGAAGGGGTTATAGGAGCCGCCCTCGTTGGTTTTGACGTTCAAAGGGAGGCTCGAGGGAAGTTTATCCAAATCGAGTCTGAGCACCGCCGCGCTTAGGAGACGCTCTTCGCGGTTTCCCCACGCGCTGTCAGGTGCGCCCATCGCGTTGTTACTGCCTTGGCTTACGTAGAGTGCGCCGTCAGGACCGAAGGCGATAGAGTTCGTTTCGTGGTCGCGCACCGAGCGGGGTAGACCTTCGATGACCGCTTCGTAGTTTTGCAAATTCGAGCCGGTGAGCTTGGCGATTTTGCCCGTCCAGTCAGGTACGTCAGGAGAGCCCATGTAGGTGACGTTATCCGAGACCCACAGGATGAGGTTGTCCGCTGTTGCGATAGGGTCGAAGGTCAAGCCGATGATGGTGCGGGGTGCGCCGCCGTTCGCTTTTTTGACCGTGTCGATGACGCGCTCTTCGGTCAAGTTACCGTCACGCTCAATCTGATAGCGGTAGATAGAGCCGAAGGCAGTGCTGGCGTAGAGCTTGCTGTCGGGACCGATGGTGACGCTGGTGAACTTCTGTCCCTCGTCCACGACGGTTTTGGTGAAGGCAACCGGACCGGCGTTCGTGTTGAGCGTGCCTGTAGTAAAGGTGCTTGCGAAGGGCAAGAACGACGCGCCCGACTCGTCTTCTGCGCCGCTCGAGACCTCAAAGCGGTAACTAGTATTCTCTTCTAAAGGCTCGCTGATCTTAAAGCTGATGGTGTCCGCGCCGCCGCTCGTGTCGGGCGTGCCGCTGACATTTGCCCCGCTGTCAAGGTTGGTCAGCGTGACGTTGCCGTCCAAGGTCGAGAGTGCCACGCCGCCATTAGGAAGGCTGAGCCCTGCGGTGATGGTGGCGGTGTTGGGTGAGAGGTCAGTTGCGCCGTTCGCGGGATCAATGCTCGTGACAAAGGGGTGCTGGGCTGCACTGGCGTCCGTAGAGGTGATGAAAACATAATTGATTTTTGTGTTGATACCGCCGACTGCGTCGATGGTGAGCTTGCCGTCTTCGACTTGGACGATGACGGTGCTCTGCTCGAACTCGTTATCACTGTCCGCCTGAAACTTAGAAAGTGCGGGGACACTTTCGACGTTGAGGGTGTGCTTGCTGTCGTACGCATTGGGAAAGCCCGCTCTGACCTCTTTTGCCGGCTCATCGCCTGCACTCACCGTCACTTGATAGGTGCCGTTCGGCAGCGCGTACTCCCAGTAAACTTCATCGGTGAAGCCGCTGTCGCAGCAGTCGCCGCGCTGCAGGTGTATGACGGTATCGCGTTCTTGGGCGACGCCAGCGCGGTTGCGGTCGCGGGCTGCGCCGGAGGCGTCGACGGGCTGATCGTCTTTCAGTTTGAGCCAACCGTAAGTGCCGTTTGCTTGTGCGCCGTATGCTTGACCGCTGTCTTTCACAAAGCCGTTCGGTACGGGCGCGGAATCCAACTGAAAGTTGATTTTGACGTCGATATCAGACGTAGTGGGCGCGTCTGGGAGCAAATAGACAGTCTCTTCGCCGTTTGTTGCAATAGCAGTTTTGACATTGGTTAGGAGGGTCAGGTTACAAGGCGCGCTGTTCGGGTGCTGACTGATCACGACGACGCGCTCAGCATTGATGGCGTCGCCTCTTGCGCACACGTCGCGCGCACTGTTGGCGCTTTCTTCGGCGCTACGAGTGACCTGACGGACGCTGTCATCTACCGCGGCAAACGAGAGCGTAAAGGCGAAGGGGTACTCGGCGGAGCTGTTCGGATCGAAGGGGAATTTGACGGCGAAGGTGACAAAGCCCGTCTGTCCCGGCGCAATGGCGCGTCCGCCGCCCGCGTTGCGAGCGGTGAAGCCGTAGCCCAAGACGGTGCTCCCGGCGGATAACTGGCGCTGCGCCGCGCTCACCTGCGCGTCGCTCAGACCTTGAAAGTCCGCCTCGTCCGCCTTGACCTCTAAGCGTCCGCTGTTACTCTCCATGCGGTGCGTCGGGAGGATGGTGCGGGCAAACGTCGCGTCAGTGATGGCTTCGTTGCGCGCGTTCTTTAAGGAGCCGAGCGCCGTGCCGCCTAGAGCGCGTCCCGTCGTAAGCGCGTAGAAGGAGAGGTTGTCGAAGGTCTCATTAGAGGTGTTGGTGACTTCAAAGGTACCGTAGAGGTAGCGCATTCCGCCCTTATCGGTCAGCCCTTTCGAAGTACCGACGAGGCTGAAATCTAACGCTTGTGAGGTGAGACCGTTTGGTATAGCCGAGGTTTCGATCGTGTTGTTCTCACCGATCTCGAAGAGGATGCTGATGTTTTCGTTCAAGAGGGTGACGCTGGGTTGGGGAGGTTGGGTCCCGCTCAGGTTACACGCGGCTAGCGTGAACAGCAGCGCGGTGAAAAGGATGAGTTTCGTTCGTTGCGTGTGATTCATCAGAACTCCTTGGCGATGAGGTGTGCTCACCGCCTCTATAGAATGTAGGGCTGGGCGTTACGTCGGCGTTACAAAAACGCTATTGCGCAGGCTTGACGTTGCTGATGAAGTAGACGTTGTCGTTGAAGTCGTAGTTGATGCCCGCGTAGTCCATCACCATGAGATAGGCGTTCGGGACGAGGGTACCGTTGAGGTCGCGTACGGGCCAGAAGCGCATGTGATGACCGCAGGTGTCGCGTCCGGCTGAGCAGTCGTCCGGTCCGACGCGGTTGCGGCTCGGGTCGCTCCATTCGGGATCGCTCTTGAAGCCGAAGAGGGCGTTCGGCGGGGTGAGCGTACCCTCGGCAGGCTCGCTGCTGCTACCGCTGATGAGCGGCAAGAAGGACTGGGCGTCTTTGCCATTGTGGGTGAAGAACTTGGTGGTGCTGCCTGAGTTGATATCGGGTTGCAAGAAGACGTTAGCTGTGTTGCTGCAGCAGGTGTGGTACGCCGCGAGCTGGCGGATGTAGACGGGTCTACTCTCGTCGGCGCGGCTCCAGAAGGGCGAGAGCACCTCTTCGCCAATAGTTTCGATACGTCCTTGGTTGTTGAGCTTTTCGCCAGGGTTCAAGATGGTGGTGCCGAAGCCAAAGGCGCGGACGATCTCCGCTACGTTAGGCTCGTTGCCGCCCTCCTCCTGAATCTGCCAGGAGCCGCCGAGCTGAACGGTGCGTGTAGGCGTATCCGCGTCGCTCGAGCCGATCAAAAGCTGCGCCCTCACGACTTCGTTTCTGCCGCTCGCGCGCGGGTAGGTGAACGCCACACTGAGGTCGTGGAAGCTGCCTGTGGCGATCTCTAAAGGATTCTCTACGCTGGGCGCTTCGCCGTTTAGAAGGCTATACGCCGCTAGACCTGCGGCGTTGTTCGTGTTGTTGACGAGGGTCAAGCTCGAGACCTTCAAGACCTCATCCGAGGGGTTGTTGAGGCGCAGCGTGACCGTGTCGTGCGTGCGGGGAGCATCCTTATCGCTGGTGATGCGGTTAAAAGCGAGCCAGTTGTCGAAGTGCCCCTTCGCCTCGGCGGAAATCTGCTCAGAGGTCCAGTCACGGTTCTCTAAGCTGAGCGTGCCGCTGGGGGCTAAGGTCTTGGGCTGCTCGACGCTGAAGTCGGCAAAGGTGAAGGTCATGGCACTTGACGCGCGGCGGTGCGTGGCGAAAAGTCCCGCAAAGCTAACCGTGTCGCCGCCGATGGTTTGACCTACGAAGAGCGTTTCGGGCAGCTCGAGGTTCGCAAATACCGTTTCTGCGCCGCCGTCTACGCCGTAAGACGCGGTGGCTTGACGAGTCACGGGATCTAGCTCGAGGATGAGCTTAACGTTTTTGCCGTTCAAATTGAGGAGCGCCGAGTTTAGCTGGTCGTCACCGCCAAGAACAGCGTTCTCCTCCCTAGCGAGTTGGATACCCGCTTGCCCGTTGCCCCGGTTCAGCACGACAAGCTTGGCGTAGTTGTCTTCGTCCAAGCCGAACCAGAGACCCGCTTGCTGATACTGGTTGTTGTTCGGGAAGCTGAGGTCCGTGAGGGTGGTTTCGATGCGGAGCTTCGCGCCCCCGTCCACACCGACACCTAGCGCGTTGACCTGCGAGTTGGTCTCGCTGCTCGTGCTCGGCTCCACGTACTGGATGCCTTTCGTCGTAGTGAATGTGAGGCTGCCGTTCACGGCGCTCAGTTTGCTCGGCTCGTAGCCGGGAAGCTGCGGGTTGCTTGGGGTGGTAAGAGGCGAGGAGGGCGCGTCCACCATTGTGAAGCCAGTGCCAACGCCGTTCTTGTCCGCCAACTTGCCTTCGTTGCCGTCAAAGGTGAGGTTGTAGGGCAAGCTCACGGCGACTTCGTTACAGAGGAGCGCGGAGATGGGCGCGCAGCCCACGGGCTCGGGCAGGGCGACAGGTGTGACGTTGCGCAAGATGACGACGATGTCCTGGTAGTCGAAGCCGCTGACGTGCTCTTCGGTAGCGATAACAAAGGCGTTATCTTCACCGGACAAGGGGTAGGCGCGCACGTGGTGGGGAACCGCGCCGGAAAAGGTGTTGAGCGCGTCTTCGCTGTAGAGCTTGCGGTTATTGAAGAAGGGCCAGCTCGAGACGATGCCGAATTCTTTGCTGCCGGGGTCGAAGCTCGTGGAGCCCTCAACCGGAGGTAAGAGGCGCTGCGCGTTCGACTTGGGCGAATTGGTGACGCTGAAGAGGTTAGTGACGCTGTTCGCGTCGCCCGCTTCGTACCAGCCGAAGGTGGTGACGGGGCTGTCTCTGTCAGGACCGAACACGGCGAGCGTTTCGGCTGTGACGGGACCGGAGCCCGCCTTGGCGAAGCGTTGTGCCTTGACTTCGTCGCCTAAGAGGTCGCGCGTCGGCATCACGTTGTTGCTCGGATCGGGGTCGCCCACGTCAATGTCAATCTCTAACGTATCCAAAATCCACTGCAAGGAGGGCTCATTGCTGCCGCCCGTTCCTTTGACGCTCAAGCCGCGTAGCGAGACGCTCATGTTGGGGCTGTCTGCGTCGCTACTCTGAATATCTAAGCGTGCGCCCTGAGGTCCTAAGCTGCTCGGCGCGAAGGTCACGGTGACGTCGCTCGTTCCTCCGGGCTGAAGGGTGAGGGGGAATGCTGCGCCGTCCACGCTGAACTGATCGGCGTTGCTGCCTGAGAGGTCTAAGCTGCTGACGGTGAGTGCGCCGCTGCCGAAGTTGCGTAAGGTGAGCGTTTGCGCACTCTCACCGCCATTTTGCTCGGTATACACCAAGCGCGTTTCGCTCACTTGCAAGTCGGGGATGGCTGCGCCGGGACCCTCTCCTAAGAGGTACTTCGCGGGGAGCGTGCCCGTCGCAGTCGCGACTTTGATGTCATTAAGGCGCACCAGGTCACAAGGTGCACTGCTCGGCTCGTTCCCAATGACGACGACGCGCCCTGCACCGACCTCTTGTGCCCGTCTGCATACGTCACGGGCGCTGTTCGGGTTCTCTTCGGCGCTTCTCGTCACTTGCCGCGCCGCGTCGTCCACGATGGTGAAGGAAAGCGTGAAGGAGAAGGGGTAGTCCGCCGAATCGCTCGGCTCGTAAGGAAATTTGATGGCGAAGGTCACGGAGCCTTTTTTGCCGGGCGCGATAGGGCGCGTGCCCGCTTCGTTGCGCGCGGTGAAGCCGTAGTCCAAGACGTTGCGCCCCACGCCGAGTTGGTCTTGGACCTGCGCAACCTGCGCGGCGCTGTAGCCCTGAAAGTCCGCCTCATCCGCCTTGACGACTAACATGCCGCTGTTGTTGCGCGTCCGGTGCGTTGGTAAGATAGTGCGGGCGAACGCCGGGTCCGTGACCGCTTGGTTGTTCGCGTCCAAGAGGTTCGACATCGCCGTGCCGCCGAGCGTGCGCGCCGTGGAGAGCGCGTAAAACGAGAGGTTCTCCAAGGTCTCACCGGAGGTGTTCGTGATGTCGAACGTGCCGTAAAGGTAGCGCGTCCCGTCTTTATCCACGAGCCCTTTAGAGGAGGACTGCAAGTCGATATCAACCGCTTGCGTGCTGAAGGGTGAGGTGCTCAGCGTCGCGAGCTGATCCTTAGCTGGGTCCACCTGGAAGTTGACCTCGAGCGTCTCGTCGCTCAGCAGACGGCTGGTGCGCGCTTCGGGCGTTTCACTACCGACTTTCGTTTCGGGCAGCGCCGCCTGGTTGCAAGCGGCGAGGATAAGGAGAGATAAAAGAAGAAATTTTTTCATAGGTATCTTAAAGCGTGTGAGCCGGGGAAGGAAGAGGGGGTAAGATGTCGTTGGGTCATGAGTCGAAGCCTCCGGGTTGTATTGTGCGCACTGGAGCGTTACGCAGGCGTTCCGACTCTAGGACGCGCTATCCACCTACACCTTTCAGCAAGGGTTCTAAGCCAAACGCCGCCGTGCGCTCCTTCTGCTGTCTCGGTGGGATGAACAAGGGGTTGAAACCCCTTGTTTTGACCCTTAGTCCGCCTCCAGTGGCGAGTCCGAAGAAAAGGACGCGCGGTTCGCTGCGCGTCCTTTTGAAAATGAGTGCTGGCGGAGGTCTTAGTCGAGCTTCTCTACTGGCGTAGCAGGAGCGGGTGGCTGCTGCATCGCCTCGAGCAAGGCGGACCAACTGCTCAGGGTGAGCACCTCTTTGGTGCTGACGTTTTGTAAGGTGATGTGCGGCGTGTTCCGGGCGTCATCTGACCAGCGGACGCGGACGACGAAGCCTGAGGTCTGTAGGTGCATAGGTTGAGTTTAAGGTGCCGGGCATTCCTCGAGCGTTACGGCGTGGAATTGCTGATAGACGTGGTCAATGACGTTGACGGATGGGCTCGAGCTGCCTCTTGTGTCCCTGCTCTTTTTGCCCCAAAGAAGGACCGCCACACGTAAGTGTAGCGGTCCTAGAGCATCTTGTAGCACTTCCAAAACATACTGAGACGGAGTGCCGCAGATATCATCTCATAAAGTGCGTGCTAATTACGAAGTTTTCACGCAGTGAAACAGTGTTTTCTACAGTGAGAGTGTCTCAGACCAGATGATACCTGCTATTGTGCTGGAGGTGAGGTTTAGCCGCCTAAACCCACACCCGTAAAGACGTCTAGCTTAACCGTCCCCGTCGCTTCGCCGCCCTTACCGTCGGAGATGACGTAGGTGAATGAGGTTCTGGCTTCGCGCGTCGGCACATTGTAGGTGAAGGTGTTGCCGCTCAAGGTGAGGCTGCCGACAGCCGGCTGCGTGAAGCTGATGATGGTCAAGCTGTCGCCGTCCGTATCGGTATCCGCGCTGCTACCGAGCGTTGTGTCGGTGCCGCTCGCGTTCACCGGGTTGAAGGTCCAGGTGCCGTCGTTCGTGTAGAGCGTCACGACGTCGTTTGCGGCAACGGGGGCGCTGTTAGTGTTGCCGGTTGCGCCGAGCGACACGGTGACGTTGAAGTCACCTGTGCCGTCATCCAAATTGAAGGTTTTAGCGTCGCTCTTCGCGCCGCCATAGTCTAAAACGACGCTGTACGCCGTGTCATTGAGAAGTTCCGCAGAGCCGCGCCAGGTTGCACCATTCTTAACGAGACCGAAGACTGTTTTTTCACCTGCGCTGTTTGTTATGGTGGCTTCAACCCCGACTGTACCTGCAGGCACATCCGTAGCCGTCACGGTGACGAGGCGCGTCTCTTTGCCCGTCTCGATGTTCACGTCGGTGTCGTCGGGTACGTCTACCGCTTCGACGTCGACGGTCATGCTGGCTTGCGCTGAGACACCCTTCGCGTCGGTCACGGTGACGGTGGGTTTCTGCGGACCTGCGGCGGCGTAGGTGTGCGTAAAGTCCTTCTTAGCGGCGCTGCCACTGATCGTTGCGGTGCTCGCGTCGCTACCGTCGCCCCACTCCACCTTGATGCTCGCCAAGTTGCCGTCGGCGTCGCTCGCGTCAACGCTCAGGGTGAAGGCTTCGCCTTCGGTGACGGTGTCGGGTGCGCTCAGTCTGGGTGCGTTCGGCGCGACGTTGTCGGTGCCGAGGGCGGTGAGGGTGACGCTGACCGTTGCGGTGCCTTCGGAGAGATTGAAGCTCGCGCTGCCTTGGCGCATACGCGCGCCGCCGTCATAACCTTCAACGATGAGGGTCTGGTCCGCGCCGGTCTTAACGCCTGCAAGGGTGCGCGAGTTGCCCAACTCCTGCACCACGCCGCCAACTGTCGCCCTGAGCGTTTCGCCCGCGACTACGCCCGTGAGGTTGACTTTCACGTTGCTCGTGAGGCGGTCCATCGTCAACTCGATGGTGTCGGTGTCTTCCGTAACGCTTTTCGTTTCGACGCCCTTATAGAGCACGATGCCCTTTGCGTCTAAGCCGCGCGTAGTGAACGTGGTATTTTTAAGCGCCAAGTTGCTGAGCGTGAGGCTGGCTGCGTTCTCGCCCAGCGCAGCGTCGTAGCTTTTTCCGTCAACCTCGAGCGTCACTTTCGTGACCTGAGCCGGAATCGCGGCGACTTGCAGCGTCACCTCGTCGGAGGTGCGGAAATCTTCTTCGCCTTGCGTGCAGGCAGCCAGAACAGTGAGCGCGAGTCCTAGCAGCGCTGTAACGTTCAAGCGTTTCGTCATACGTTTTCGTCTTGTCATCTAAAGATAACTCCTTGTGGCTCTATGAGCCGTTGAATTAAGAGAGCGGAGGGGTGGACAGCGGTAGAGACGTGCCTCCTTTCTCGAGACCTTGGATTCGGACCTCGAGAGTTCGACTACCGCTATTCTCTATGGGGGAGCGTTTCGTCAGCGTTCCGTTTTGTAGAGGAGGAAACCTAAAAAACCACCGCAAGCTTTTGACTTGCGGTGGTTTGGTCATTGTGAAACCCACAGTTATGTTTGCATCAGTTTGTTATCTGGAGCACGGTAAGGAGCTACGGTGCGACTTCAAATGTAAGCGTTGCGCTATCCGTGACGCTAGGACGCGCTGACTCGTTTCGGTAGTGGAGGGTGACGGTGTGCTCTCCTGTAGGCTCGCCTAGCTCGAGTGCATAGGGTGAGTCCGGTTCGGGAAGGGTGCGCTCACCTGCTGGCGCGTACCCGGAAAGGTTTTGCAGGATGTAAACCTCGCCGTCCGGGTCTCTTATCTCGAGTTCGGTGTAGCCCGCTCGAGCGAGCCTAAAAGAAAACGTGATGTTGTCGCCTACCTGATAAGTTGCGTCTTTGCCCCTAGTCGTTCGGAAGCTCGAGATAACATCCGCACTTCGACTAACCTGCTCCGCGCTACACCCTACAAGCAGGATGAGCAGGCTCGAGACTAAAACGATTAAGTTGTGTGGTATTCGCTCACGTATCATCGACATTGAGTTTAGCTAGAGAAAATTCTTCACCTCGCGAAAAGTCTCACAGGAACTGGGCCAAAAGCTAAAAGGCGGGGTTGCCACGCCTTTCGCTGAGGTAAGATGCTCGGGCGAAGAGGTCATGAGGAGGGCGTATGCAAAAGCTGGTTGAACGGATTCGGGCGGAGGGGCAGCATTTAGGTAACGGCATTCTCAAGGTGGACGGGTTTATCAACCATAGGCTCGAGCCCGACTTGACGCTCGAGATGGGTAAAACCTTCGTGGAGCGTTTTTACGAAGAAGAGGTTACGGGCGTTACCAAAATCGTCACGGCGGAAGTCAGCGGCATCGCTCCGGCGTTAGCCACAGGTATCGCGCTAGGCGTTCCCGTCGTTTACGCCCGAAAGACGCGCCCCGTCACGATGGCTGGCAATGTTGAAAATGGGGGCGTGTACGAAGCCGAAGCCCCGAGCCACACCAAAGGCGGCGTGACCAAGCTCATCATCTCGCCCGAATATCTGTTTGAGGATGACCGGGTCCTGCTCATTGATGACTTCTTAGCGTCGGGGAAAACGCTCGTCGCCCTCGTTGACCTCATCGAACAGTGCGGCGCGGACCTCTTGGGTATCGGCTGTGTGATTGAGAAATCCTTTGAAGGGGGACGCGAGGCGCTGCAAGAGGTTGGCGTTCCTATCGTGACGCTCGCGGTGGTGACGAGGTTGAGGGGAAACACAGTTGAAGTACAAGATTTCGAGCGCACCGCTGAGCCGCTAAACCAAGTACGATAGAAGCATGAAAAATAACAATGGCAGAAATGTCGTCCTCGTAGACGGCTGCCGCACGCCTTTCATGCGGGCGGGCACGGAATACTTCGACCTTATCTCCTACGACCTCGGGCGCACTGTACTAAAGGGGCTTTTGACGCGGAGCGAGTTGGACGCCGACAAGGTAGACCGCGTCATCATGGGCACCGTCGTACAAAATGTGCGCACCAGCAACGTCGCCAGAGATTCGGCGCTGGGCGCGGGCTTTCCCGTCAGCGTGCCCGCGCACACCGTCACGATGGCGTGTATTTCGGCGAACCAGGCGATTGCGAGCGGCGCGGACCTCATCCGCACCGGCCAAGCGGACATCGTCATCGCGGGCGGCGTCGAGACCCTTTCGGACGCGCCGCCGCAGTTCGACAAGGACATGCGCAAACGGCTCTACGAGACGCAGAAGTACAAAAATCCGCTGGACTTCCGCAAGTTTTTGCAGGGACTTTCGCCGAGCGACCTCTTGCCCACCGCGCCTTCGGTTTCCGAATATTCGACAGGCGAGGTGATGGGCGAGAGCGCGGACAAGCTCGCAGCGGCGTTCGGCGTCTCCCGCGAGGCGCAAGACGAGTACGCGCTCCGTTCACACCACGCGGCGGCGAAGGCGACGGAAGCGGGCAAGTTAGACGCCGAAATTCTCCCGACTGCCGTGCCGCCCAAATTCAAGCCTTTAGAGCACGACAACACCTTCCGTGCAGATACGAGCTTGGAAAAACTCTCCACCTTAAAGCCCGTTTTCGTTAAACCGTTCGGCACCGTCACCGCAGGCAACGCCTCGCCCCTTACGGATGGCGCAGCGGCGACGCTCCTCATGGCAGAAGAGACCGCGCAGGCCCTCGGCTACACGCCCGCCGCCTACTTACGCCACTACACCTTCGTCGCCCAAGACCCCAAAGACGAACTCCTCTTGGGTCCGGCGTACGCGGTGCCGCAAGTTATGGGCGCGGCAGGCATCACCTTTGACGATGTGGACGTGATTGAATTTCATGAAGCGTTCGCAGGGCAGGTTTTGGCAGTTTTAACCGCAGTCGAGTCAGACGAATTCGCCAAGGAAAAACTCGGGCGAGACAAGCGTATCGGCGATGTGGATATGGACAAGATCAACCCCTGGGGCGGCTCGCTCTCCTTGGGTCACCCCTTCGGCGCGACGGGCGCACGTCTCGTCACCACGGCGGCGCACCGCCTTCACGCAGAGGATAAACAGATCGCGCTTGTCACGGCGTGCGCGGCGGGAGGTTTAGGTCACGCGATGCTCTTAGAGCGGTATGAAGGCGGGAGTTACGTAGAGAGCGCAAGTAAAAACGGGGGGCAAGCATGACCTACTTCGACATCGACTTCGACGCGCAAAAAGATAAAGGCGTCGCGGTTATCTACTTAGACGGGCCCGAAAAGGTCAACAAGCTCTCCACGGCGGCGATGCGCGAGTTTGGTGAGGTGTTGGACAGGCTCGAGCAAGAGCGCGACATCCGAGCCGCCGTGCTCTACAGCCGCAAAAAGGACTCCTTTATCGTCGGCGCGGACATAGGAGAGTTTAGAGAGTACAAAACGCCCGAAGAGGTCAAGGAACTCATCCAAGAGGGGCACGAACTCTTCAACCGCTTGGAGAATTTGAGCAAACCTGTCGTGGCAGCGGTGCACGGACCGGCGGTAGGGGGCGGCTTAGAACTCATCCTCGCCTGCTCGTACCGCATCGCCTCGGAGCACGAGAAGACGAAATTCGCGCTGCCCGAAGTTAACTTGGGACTCTTACCGGGGCTCGGCGGCTGCCAGCGGTTGCCGCGTTTGGTGGGGGTGCAAAAGGGGCTCGAGCTGATTCTCACGGGTAAAAACATCTACGCCAAACCCGCCAAAAAGATGGGTTTAGTGGACGCCCTCATCCACCCGCCCGGACTCCTCCGCGCAGCGAAAGAGGCGGCGCAAGGGCTTCTTTTGGGCAAGCTGACGTCCAAGCGCAACTCGCAGGGCTGGCGTGACAAGCTCTTGGAGCGTACTCCTTTAAGCCGCATCGTCTACCAACAAGCCGAAGAAAGCGTCCGAAAGCGCACGCGCGGCAACTACCCCGCGCCGCCTAAAATCATCAAAACGGTGCGCGTCGGGCAGGAAAAAGGAATGAAAGCGGGACTCCAAGCCGAGGCGGACAACTTCGCCGAACTCGTCTTCACGCCTGAGTCCAAGGCCTTAGTTCACCTCTTCTTCGCCAAGAACGCCTCGGAGAAAAATCCGTATAAAGATAGTGCTAAGCACGTCGAGCACGTTGGCGTCCTGGGCGCAGGCTTGATGGGCGCAGGCATCGCGCAGGTGAGCGCGGAGGGCGAGCACGAGGTTTTACTCAAAGACCAGAACTTCGAACAAGCGGCGAAGGGCAAAGGCGCGATTTGGAAAGACCTCTCGAAGCGTGTCGGCAAGGGGCGCAGCGAATTCGAGCGCGACCTCATCTCTGAGCGTGTGACGCCCGTGGAGGATTACGACTCGTTCGACAAGGTTGACTTAGTGATTGAAGCCGTGCTGGAAGAGGTCAGTCTCAAGCAAAAGGTTCTGAGCGAAGTCGAAGAGGTGGCGAAAGAAGACCTTGTCTTTGCGACAAACACCTCTTCGATTCCGATCAAAGAGGTGGCGGCGAAGGCGAAACGTCCTGAGCAAGTCGTGGGAATGCACTACTTCTCGCCCGTGCAAAAACTACCTCTTTTAGAGATCGTCAAAACCGATAAGACGCCCGATTGGGTTGTGGGAACGGCGTTTCAGGCAGGATTGGAGCAAGGCAAAACCGTCGTCGTCGTGGGCGACGCGCCCGGCTTCTACACGACACGCATCCTCTCGCTTTTCATGAATGAAGCGTTGGTGATGTTGGAAGAGGGAGGCGACATTGGAGAAATCGACAAGGCGATGAAGGACTTCGGCTTCCCTGTCGGTCCGATTAAGCTCTTAGATGAAGTTGGTATTGACGTTGGCGCGAAAATTAATGAGGTCATGCGTCCCTTCTTGGAAGAGCGCGGCGTCAACCTGAGTTCTAAAGGTAAAGATGTCGTCGAGGCGGGGTACAAAGGACGTAAAAACAAGCAGGGTTTCTACAAGTACGAAGAGGGAAAGAAGAGTAGAGAGGTCAACGAAGAGATTTACAAATTCTTTGGCGGCTCCGGGCGCAAGCAGTTTGGCAAGGAGGCTGTACAAGAACGTCTGTCCTTGGTTATGGTCAACGAGGCGGTGCGCTGCTTGGAAGAAGAGGTGCTCAACTCGCCAAGAGATGGCGACGTGGGCGCGGTCTTTGGTCTGGGCTTTCCGCCTTTTTTGGGTGGACCGTTCTGGTATTTAGACCATATCGGGCTGAGTGAAGCGGTGATGAGGTTGGAAAAGTTGGAGCAGCAACACGGTGTACGTTTCAAGCCTGCAGCGCTACTCAAAGACTACGCGCAAGGAGGTCAACACTTTTACGCTTCGTGAGGGCGTGGGTTACTTCTAGGCTCGAGACCACAGGTGGCAAGGAGTTGTACGGATTCCGGTGATAACGGAATCCGTACTTGTTTCTACTCGCTCAGGAGCCTTCAGCCGGGCGTATCATGCCGTTGTAGATGGCTTGTGCTGGCTATTCGTTGATGTTACCACCGGCTGATGGCTCTTCCTCGGGATTAAACACGCTACTTTATAGCGTGTTTAACCGGAAAGGGTATTACACGCCCTTTTAATGTTTCGGCGCTTTTTCACACCCCCATTGTGGACTTTTTGCTTTCCTCTCTACGTCTATTCTTTTTAGGATATAAGCAAGGGAGGACGCTTATGAGCATCTGGGGAAACTTGAATTTGGACACCGCATATACCATCAACCTCTACCGCAAGGACGACGTGTATAGCCGCAAGCCCTACAGAAAGGTTTTAGTTTTCGCGTCTAACTTTTCCGAAGCATTGGAAATTGCGAAGCGTGAAGCTGCGTCATTCAGACTTACCCCGCGCCAGCCTGACGCGCTAAAATTCAACTAAACTCTAGGATTTTAGCAGCAGCATCGCCACTGCCACCATGGAGAGCCCGACGACTGCCGCGACAAAAAAGACCGCCGCGCCGCCAAACGCGCTGTAGACCCCTGCCATGAGCAGGGGTCCTGTCGTTTCCCCAATACGCTTGACCATCGTTTGAAGCGAGACGAGTGCACCCCGGTAGCCACTCGGTGCGGCGTCGGTCAGGAGCGTCTGCGTGTTGGGCAAGTGAAGCGCGTGCGCGATACCGAGCATCGCAACAGGCACGAACGTCCACAAGGCGCTGCCGAAAAGAGGAAGCGTCGCCATCGTAAACGCACTGAGCGCAAACGCGACTTTGATGAGCAGTCTCGGTGACGTCTTCTCCGTGAGTTTGCCGATAACCGTTGTACCGAGCGAATAACTCGCCGCCCACACCGATATCGCAATGCCCGCGAGGAGCGCAGACGCTCCATACGTGTTTTCTAAGTAAAGCGGTAAATAGGTAAAAAGCGCCCCAACTACAGCGATGTTGTCGCCGATTGTCAGAATAAAAAGCCCGACGACTTCGCGGTGCTTGATGACCTCTTGCACGCCCCTCAAGTAATGGCTAAATCTCTGCTTGTTTTTGGGCTCGGGGATTTTCAGAAAGGGAATCAGCAGGAGCCCAACCGGAACGGCGGCGGCGGAGATGAGAAAAGGGTAGTTCCAGCCGATGAGCGCGAGTGCGCCGCCCAAAGCCGGGTAGAGCGTCGTGCCGAAGCCGTTGACCGTCGCGTTGTAGCCCATCGACTTGCTGCGCGAGACGCCCTCAAAGAGGTCACCGATGATCGTGATGTTCGTCGAGAGCAGCGCCGCGCCGCCGACACCTTGTATAAAGCGCAGGGCGAGCAAGAGGTTGAAGTTATCCGCAAAGAAACACGCACCGCCCGCCAGCCCGAAGACGAGAAGCGAGGCGACTAAGACCCGCTTACGCCCGTGTCTATCGGCGAAAACACCCAAAATAGGCGTGAGGACAATCGCGGGCAGGGTGTACGCCGTGACGATCAAGCTGACTGCGCCCGCCGAGACGCCGAGTTGCTCCACGACGTTGGGGAAGGCGGGGGTGATGGCGGTGACGCTCGAGGTCACCACCAGCGTCGCCGCAAAAACGAGCAATAAGTTCTGATCTTTTAGGAGTATTTTGGATGGTAAGTTCGGTGTGCGTTCTTCTCGGCTCAGCGGTGCCATAAAAAGCCCCCTTGGACTTGTTTCGTGCAGTTTTGTTGTGCAGGATGTTGCAGCTTGCTTAGCTGCGAGCAAGTAGGGTAACAAGCTATAGGGAGAGGTGTGTCAGCCTGACGACATCGTTTTGAGTCGCCTTGCAAGAGGTTGAAAGGGAATTTTTGGAGGGCTCGAGGTCATTGAAGGCTAAATTGACAGTCAGTGATTGACGCTAATGGGCTGAGATATTTCAAGAGAAACGCCAGGGCTACCGCAAAGTCGGCACCTGGATAAGCAAAAGGGCATATTGACCTTCGATTAAAAAGCGCGGTCGCCCTAGTCGCGCCCAAAAATGCCGCTAAGTTGAGGGTGGAAGGGTGCGTTAGCTTCGAGTGGACCTTGCTTTCGAAGGCGATTTTGGACTTTGCGGTTGCCAAAAGATTGACAAATAAGGCGCTTTTATGCTATTATCTATGCTATCGGTGTGAACTGAACAGCCTTTGCTGTGCGCCGATGCTCACCACATTTTTAGTGGTTCCCGCCCAAGCGTGGGTATACTCAAGAAGGCTCAGCGGTAGAATAAAAGATTTCGGCAGCTTCTTTTTATAGAGGCTGCCATCTTTCTTAGCGTGGACTTTTTATTCGTTCTCCTTTTTGCACCTTATACAAGATGGTAAAGAACCCAATCTTTTTGTCGTTGTAGCTCTGAACATAATCATCGTTGATGTAGGCTGACTGCACAATGAGCACTAATCTCTTACCGAACTTCTTGACGTAAAAGTACACGACGTAGTTATCGTTATCTACTGTGACTTCAACGGTCATGAAGTTTCCCTGAACTCTACTGGCGAAATAACATCTGCGCTCTGCCAATTCTTGAACGATGCGGGGAAGTGAATGGCTTAGCTCGTAACGCCCAAAATCAAAAACTCTCTTGTCTCCACCTGGTATATATTCAAGCGCAGGGTCGTACATCCGGTCAGTTGTGAAGCAATGATTGCTAAATTCAACCTTCACATTGTAGGTGCGTTCTGAATTTTTACCTTTCGCTGGTTGCGTATAAGTGACCTCTAAATCATCAAGGTGACTGAGCGAATACCTTTTGCTGTTGAAATAGAAGTCAGCCCAACGCATGAGAGTTCTGTTATACCAAGATGAACTTGTAAGCGGAACTTATGCTCGTAAAAAACGCGCCGCAGTGAAAGCTGCAGCGCATTCAAAACCTCTTCTTTTCCGTTATTCCTCTTCATCCTCTTGTGTCGGCCACACCGGATTCTTCGTAAAGATAATTGGGTCAACCTCATCAAAGCCAATCTCGGCTTCGTACTTGCCAATTTTCCGGTAAAGCCGCTTCACATCCCCCTCGATTAAACCGTAGTCGAAGGTGTCCCACAGGGCGGACTGCTGTATGTTGCCGTCCGTCGTGGGGACGAGGCGAGTCTTTTTGATGCCGGCCTCGAGCTTCTTACGGCTCTCGACACCTAAGTTTCTAAAGACGACTTGCACCACGTCCTTAGCATACTCACGCGGACCGTAGACGCCGCCGCGGTAGACCGCCTCGAAGAAGGCGTCCCAGTCGGGGACGAGCTTGGAGGCGGGCATGGTGAAGTGCTCCAACACGTCTTTAATCGCCTCTAAGGTGCGCTGCGGATAGTAGTACATAAAGAGCCGCACGCCCTCTAAGAAGAAGTTGTAGTGCGCCGCTTCGTCCACGGCGATGGTCTGCGCGACTTTGGCGAGAACGGGGTCAGCGTCGTGCTTGTGCTGCTCCTTGTCGGATTTGCCTTGCGCAATCTTCATCGCGTTGAGGTAGTTGAGCTGCGTGGCGCGTTCTTGAAAGACCGTGTAGACGAGGTTGCGTAGCGGGTCGTCCCAGGGCTCGTGCCATTCCTTCATACGCAGGTCATACTTATATTGCTCCAACCACTGCGGGCTGCGGCTGCGCGAGAAGAGCACGGCGTTCTCCCAGGTGTCGGCGTGCTTCTCCTCTTCGGAGCCCCAGCGCATCTGGAAGTGGCTGCGCCCGTGCGAGCGGCGTACCATGTTCAAAATCTTCTCGGTGAAGTCGGGCGCGTACTGCTCGACGGCGAAGAAACCTTGAAGAATCTGAATCATTGGCTCGGAAAGGTCGTGGCGCATTTTGCGCCATTCGAAGGAGCGGTCGGCGTTCCAGTTGCGCGTCTCTTGGCTGCGGGCGGTGTACCAGCGGTAGAGCCCCAAAAAGCCGCGCTCGATGAGGCGGTCGCGCTCTCCTCTCGAGAGCAAGTTGGGCTGGGTGCGCGGCTTGTCGTCGTCCCAGAGGTAAGATGGCGGTACGGTGATGTCCATGAAGATGCTCCTAGCTACTGATTCGCAGTTCGTCGAGGTGAATGTCTGAAGAGGCAATCTCTACCAAAGTAGTGTAGTTTAACCCACATCGGCACGAAAAGTGAGGAGAATACCTTACACAAATTCGATCTTCAGGCGTTCTTTTGCGCAAAAACCAGTACGTCCGCGTGTGGTTTTGAGTACGTTTGCATGACATTTGAAGAGAGATGGCTTGCAGGTTCGTTGCTCGAACTGTTCTTGTAGAAAGTTGACGTTTGGGCCCCCCCACTAAAACTCAAACAGACCTCTCATAAACCCGTTTAATTCTAGGACCGAGCCGTGTGAGCAGTTCGTAGGAAATCGTGTCAACTATCCTCGCCAAGTCCTCCGCGCTTTGCCCATGAGGTCCGAAGAGCGTTACGCGCTCGCCCATCTGCACGTCCAAATCACCCACATCAATCATGATTTGGTCCATACAAACGCGCCCCGCAAGAGGTCTTTTCTCACCCTGCACCGTCACACAAAGCTGTCCGCTCAGCGTGCGAAAGAGCCCATCGCCGTAGCCTAAACGAACCGTGGCGACTTTCGTATCACGTGACGCCGTCCAGGTTGCACCGTAAGAGACGGACGTGCCCGCCTTGACCTCTTTCACGAAAGTGACGGGCGCGGTGAGCGTCAGGGCGGGCGTGAGGTGAGGCTCGAGTTTCTCAATCACTGGGCTCGAGTGATAGCCATACACCGCAATCCCAGGGCGCACCATATCGAAGTGAGCCTCAGGATAGGCGATGAGCCCAGCGGAGTTGGCGGCGTGTTTGAGAGGGATGGGGATGCTCTCGTGCTCGAGCGTGTCCAACACCTCTCCATACTGCGCCATCTGCTGATTCGTGTACTCTCGCTCGGCTTCGTCGGCACAGGCAAAGTGTGTCCAAACCGCTTCTAAATGGACCTCTTTAGCAGCGTCAACCGCTTTAGCCAGCTCCACAACCTCTTGCGGCGGCGGCCCCAAACGTCCCATGCCCGTATCCACCTTGAGGTGGGCTCGAGCCTTCACGCCAACCTCTTGCGCCGCCTTCGCTGCCGCATGCAGACTTCTTTTATCTACAATCGTCAGCGCGACATCCGCGTCCACAAGGTCATTCAAACCGTCATAAACCGGAATGAAGATGAGAATATTCACGCTTATCCCCGCACTGCGAAGCTCCAACGCCTCCTCCCGTGTCGCCACGCCGAGCCACGTCACACCGGATTTCTCCAAGTGCTTCGCCACCTCCACCGCGCCGTGACCGTAGGCGTTCGCTTTGACAGCGGTCAACATGCGCGTTTCGGGTTTGAGGTAGCTTTTGAGCCTCGAGAGGTTATAGCTAATAGAGCTGAGGTCAACGGTGGCAGTGGGCATAACGCTATTTTACCTCTTGCTCAACTAAAGAGAAGCGGGAAGGGGCGTCTTCGCTACGCCCTACTTCCCGCTTCTTCTATTTATGCGTCAGGGGTTTCGTTTAGTTGGAACTGAAAGCGGACTCGAGCGCCGGACCCGCTGGCTCCCCGTCCGCCGTGGTCACACCCTCCACCCACGTCATCACGGTGTCCATGTTCGTCGCAATCCACTCGTTCGCGACGGTGTCGGGGTCCATCTCTTGGCGGCTGTATTGGTCAATCCAGGTGTTCTGCGTTTCGGGGTCCACTTTGAACTGGCTGAAAAAGGTCTCGAGGTTGGCGTTCTCTTCGGCAAACCCTGCGTTGAGCGCCGTGGCGACGAAGCCATCCTCACCCCACACGTTCTCGGGGTCATCCAAGTACGTGATGTCGTAAACGTTATTCATCCAGTGCGGGCTCCACGCTAAGAAAGCGATGGGCTCTTCTCGCTCGATGGCGCGCCCAACGGCGGAGAGCATTCCTTCAGTCGAGCTTTCGACAATTTCGAAGTCGCTAAAGCCGTAGGTGTCGTTCTCGATCATGTCCAGGATAATCGTATTGCCGTCGTTGCCCGGCTCGATGCCGTAGAGTTCGCTGTCAAACATCTCCGGGTTCTCGGCAACGTCCGCGAGCGAGGTGATGCCCTCTTCCGCGACGTAGGTCGGGACGGCGGGACGGTAGATCGTCGGCGCTAGGTTCTGCGCGGTGAGCGTGATGCTGCCGTCGCCCGCGCCTTCGGTGTAAGACTCGATCATCCCGTTCATGCTGGGTCGCCAGACGCCCAAAAACACGTCCAAGTCGCCCTCGGACACGCCTTGAAGGATAATGGGCACGCTGAGAGATTCTGTGCTCGTGTCGTAACCGAGCGCGTCTAGAATGTTTGCGGCAACTTGCGTCTTGACGGTGACGCCGGGCCACTCGACGTAGCCGAAGTCTACGCTCTGGGCTGCGCCGAACGAGAGAAATAGCGTCGTTACGAGGACTAACAGGGATCGAATCATCGGGTTCTCCTTTATCAAGGTCAATCTAAGGATTGAAGGCTCGAGCCTCACGGTGCTCGTTTTATCGCATGGGCTAAGCGTGCATAAAGGTGCACGCGGCGCAGTCTCGAGACACCTCTTCACTGTTTAGCTGTTCGGGCGTGGCACCGTGATACGTTAGAGTAACACGTAGCAGGTCAGCGTTACGCAAGAGGTGTTGCGAGGTGTTACAGCGGGTCGTAGCGGCACCCTTCCAAGTGCGGACTCAAGGAGGCCCTAACCTATGTCTACTCAATCTGACCAAATTTGGTGGGAAAGCTGGTGGGAGCGCGGCGTGCCCGTAGGCGACTGGGTCGAGTCGGGCGTGGAGTCACTCTCCTCGAACTTTCCGGGCGTGTTTGACGGCTTTAGTGCGGTGGTGCTTTGGCTGGTCGAGGGACTAGTGGGGGGGCTCGAGTGGCTTCACTTCGGCGTTCTTATCGTGGTGTTCGCCGCGCTCGCTTTTTGGTTGAGCGGCTGGCGCACCTCGCTTTTTAGCGTGTTAGGACTTTTACTGATTGTCAACATCAATTTGTGGGAGTCGTTTGTCAGTACGCTCGCGCTCGTCGTTGCAGCTGAGGTCTTCGTTGTGCTGATAGGGTTGCCGCTAGGCGTCCTGGCGGGCACAAACAAGATAGTCGAGCGCCTCACTAAGCCAATTTTGGACTTTATGCAGACGATGCCCGCTTTTGTTTACTTAATTCCCTCCATCGTCTTTTTCGGTATTGGCGTCGTGCCGGGCATCGTCTCCACCGTGATTTTCGCCCTGCCACCGCTGATTCGTCTGACGAGCTTAGGCATCCAACAAGTCCCTCATGACCTCATCGAAGCGTCCGAAGCGTTCGGCTCGACGAAGCGGCAGATGCTCTTCAAGGTGCAGCTTCCCACCGCGACGCCGAGCATCTTGGCGGGGCTCAACCAGTCGATTATGTTGGGGCTTTCGATGGTGGTGATTGCCGCTTTAGTTGGCGCGAGCGGGCTGGGCTCGGAGGTCTTGCGCGGGGTGAACACGCTCGACATCAGCCTCGGGTTCGAGGCAGGCTTGGCGATTGTCATCATGGCGATTGTCCTAGACCGCATCACACAAGGGTTGGGCGGCAAGCGGCGTTAGGGACGCCCTGCGTCTGATAGTTTAGAAGTATGGCAGCTCTACCCGCCTCATTCAGAAGTACCTTAGAAGACGTTCTAAAAACACCTCAGTCTCTCGTTCCACTCCTTTGTTTGCTCGTCACTTCGGTCGCGTGGACCGCATTCGGCTCGTACGGTTTCGGTGCTTACAGCGTCGGCGGGCTCTTCGCCGCAGGGTTCGCTGTGTCGCTCCTGCGCGAACCACCAGACCGCGCCCTACGCTACCTCGCGCTCGCCGCGTCCGTCGCTGTGCTCGGCGTTGCGCCTATCAATACAGACACGAGCAACGAGCATGTGCTTATTTTAGGCACCGCTTTTCTCCTCGCGATTGTTTTACCTACGCTCATCCTCTGGCGACGCAAACCGCGCGTGATTACCTTTAAGCTCTTTCCTGACGAGTTCGACTGGGTGGAAGTCTTCTATACGCTCCTAGCTATTCCGCTCGCCTGGGGCGTCTTTCAGCTCTACTTCTTCGTGTGGAGCCCTCAAGTCCCCTTCAACTGGATGCTGCCACCCGAACCACAGACTGAGCCTCTCTTGCGGCTTTTTCTCGGCATCAACGCAGTAGGAATTTGGGACGAACTCTTCTTTGTCAACGTCTCCTACGCGATTATCCGCTCGCTCTTCCCGTATCTCACGGCGAATTTGGCGCAGAGCGTCATCTACACGACGGTGCTCTGGACAATGGCGTTTCGGGGCGTCGGACCTCTTCTCGTTTATATCTTCGCCTTCACGCAAGGGGCGATGTACGAGCGCTCCAAGTCGCTCTTATGGGTTTTGATCGTCCACCTCATCGTGGACTACTTTCTCTTTCAGGCGATCGTGAGCGCGTATTATCCAGACTTTGAGGTGTGGTGGCACTAATAGCAGGTCTAGCGGGAGCGCCCACGCGACTGCATCTAGTCACAAACACCGCTAGTCAACACAACACTACCGGAGCTTTCACATTCAGAGATGAAATTCCGCTACCGCTAGCAGGTATCATCTGGTCAGAGACGCTCTCACTCTAAGAGTTACCGTTTGGCACGCACTTTCGGAGATGATACCTGTGGTCATCCGCCTCAGTATATTTTGGAACTGCTACGCTATGCGGTGAGACCTGCGCCCTTCAAACCTGGTTGTGGTGCTCAGCCGAGGGCGGGCTCGAGTTTCTCCAACTGCTCTTGCTTCGCGGGCGCGAGGGCAGGGCTTTTCGTGAGCATCCGCAAGAAAATCTCGGTAATTTTTGGATCGAATTCGGTACTCGCGCGTTCGCGTAGATAGGTGAGCACAGCCTCTTGAGGCCAAGCGCGGCGGTAGGGGCGGTCGTAGGAGAGCGCGTCCCACACGTCCACCAGGCTGAAGATGCGGGCGGCGAGAGGAATTGCCTCACCGCTAAGCCCACACGGGTAGCCCGAACCGTCCCACTTTTCGTGATGGCAGTAGGGAATTTCTAAAGCAGGGCGCAAAAAGGTGATGGGCGAGAGCATGGTGAGCGCGTGGCTCGGGTGTTCGCGCATCGCCTCCCACTCGAGGGCGCTGAGCTTGCCTGGCTTGAGCAGGATGTGGTCAGGCACGCCCATCTTGCCGATGTCGTGCAGGAGTGCGCCGCGCCGGATATGCACGAGCGATTCGTCGTCTACGCCTACGAGCCTGGCTAAACGCACCGTCATATCGGTGACGCGGCGCGTGTGCCCTTCGGTCTCTTTATCGCGCAGCTCCAGAGCCCGTGCCCAGCCCTCGATGGTGGTGTCGTAAGCGAGGCGCAGCTCGGTGTTCGAGCGGCGCAGGTGCGCCTCAGTGAGCTTGCGCTGGGTGACATCGCGGATGATGAGTTGGGCAGCGGGAGCGCCGTTCCAGTTCGAATGTGCGCCGTGCACTTCGACGTGGACGTGTGCGCCGCTCGGCTTGAGAAGCGTGGTTTCAAAGCGCACCTGCCCAGTGGGGAACTTGAAAAGCTCTAAGAGTTTCGCGCGGCAGTGGTTCAGCTCGGCGGGCAGCACAAAGCGGCCTAACCCCTCTTGGCTCCTATACTCGTCGTCAATACCTAACAGGCGGAACATCGCTGGGTTGATAAGACGAATCTGCTGGTTGCTGTCTACAATAATGATGCCGTCCGGTGAGAGGTCGATAAGTTCGCCGAAGCGCGAGCGTTCGGCGTGGAGACGGCGCGAATGATTCAAGCGTGTCAGCGCCCCGACGCGCCGCCGCAACAGCTTAGGGTGAAAGGGTTTGCTGATAAAGTCGTCCGCGCCCGCCTCGAAACCTTTGTCGCGTGAGCGCTCGTCGTCTTCGGACGTGACGATGACGATAGGCGTCTCTTCAAAAGCCGGGTTAGCGCGTAAGCGGCGACACACGTCGAACCCGCTCAAGCCTGCCATATTGACGTCTAATAAAATAAGGTCGGGGCTCAGCTCAGCGGCTCGGCCGAGAGCGTCTAAACCGTTTTCCGCCACCGCGAGGTTTAAGTCGAGCGGTCTTAGCAGCCGTCTGATCAGCTCGCGCATGGAGGCTTGGTCGTCGACGATGAGGACGGTGGCACGTTTTGAGGTCAACGCTGAACTCCCTTACGGTAACGTTTGTGGCGGCGAGTAGGGGAGGGGTCGTGAGTCAGCATAACGTTCACTATAGGGAAGACAGCCTGACAAAATTCTTACCCGCTGACCTCTCTCACCCAGCCACTTTCGACCTTGCGTTCCGGGTCGCCGATGACAGTGAACGCTGCCCAGTGGTAGGGGTTAGGGTGCTCGCCGCGTAGGGAGAGTTGCGCGCGGCGTAACGCTGCCGCCGTACCCAAGCCCTGGCGCAACGCGCTATAAAACGCCACCATGAGCTGCGCGGTTTGCGCGTCTTGAACGGGCCATAAGCTGCCGACAAGCGAGGGCGCACCCGCGTAGAGAAAACCCCTGGCGATGCCAAAAAGCTCGTCACTTTCGGTGTTACTCGCCAAGACGCTCTCGCAAGCAGGCAGCACGACGAGCGAAGCGCTAAGCTGGACGCCGTAGAGGTCGCGCGCCGCTAACCAGCCGTCAAAAAGTCGCAGCCCAGAAAACATCGGGTTGTCGGGTCTATGGACGCCGTGCGTGGCGATGTGGAGCACGTCGGCGTGAGGGGCACGTTCGTAGAAGGTGCCGAGCGACGCCTCCGCGCCGATAAACGCTTCCGCGGCGCGGAAGAGCTTGGTGACGTCTTTGACCTCTTGCTCAACGGCGGGAATATCTTCAGCGGGCACGCCGAACGCCATCATCTGACCGGGCGGGCGCTGCGCTTGCCCTTTGCAGAGCGCGTACACCGAGGCGCTAGGCGCAGAGGCGAGCGCTGAACGCTCGAGCAGATACCGCTCCCCGTCATAGAGCGCCGCGAAAGGAACCGCGTGAACGGGACCGTGCGGCACGATGACAAGCGTTTGTTCGGGGCATTCGGGACTTCCAAACTCGAGCCCTAGCGGTGCGATGAGCAGGTCGTAGAGCGCCTTTAGGTGCGTGTTCACGTTCTGCGTCAACATTTCAGGGCCGTAGAGGTTGGCGTAGACGCTGGGCGGCAAGTTGCTGGGGAGGTTGCCGCCGCGACTCTGCGCGACGCGCTTGAAGAAGAACCCCAAGCGCTCTAAGTGGTGCCGCACCGCTTCGGGCGACGCGATGTCGGTGACCGCGCGGACCTCTCCCTTGTATAGGACAAAAGCAGAGAGGCTCTCCTGAGTGCCGAAGTACTCGAGCAGCACCGTATTCTCGCCTAAACTTTCAAACACCTTGTCTAAGTCAGGCTTCGCGACGCGCTCGAGTGCCGCCGCTTCGGGTTTGAGCCGCTCTAACTCGCGGATGAGCGAGGTGACCTCTCGCTCGCCCTCGGTGACTTTCTGCCAGTGCGAGCCGTTCGCGCCCTCCTCTTCCGCTTTCAAGTAATGCCAGTTGAGTTCGCTCCGCACCTCTTTGAGACGCTTGCTGAGCCGCTCTATTATAGGATCGCTGGTGGGCGCTCTCGACTCCACCCCCTTAGAAAGCATGTCTAAAAGTGCCCGCGACTTCGCCCGCTCCGCGTACTCGAGGGCTTCGCGGGTGCGTCCTTGCTGCAGTAGTAGTGCAACCATGTCACCATATACGCTCAGCTTATCGCCGACGTACGCCGCTTTGAACTCGTCGATTTGCAAGGAGGCGCGCACGCCCTCGAGCGCCTCAATCGCGCCGTCAAAGTAGCGCTCCGCGTCGGCTAGCTCGCCTTGCCGGGCGGTGCTTTTGCCCAAGAGCCGCTTCGCGCGGATGATGAGGTCGGGCACGGCGAGGTCTTGCGCTAACGCTTCGGCCCTTCGCAAATTGTCTTCAGCCTTGCCGTTTTGTCCTAACGCGAGTTGCGCCTCGGCTAACGTCGCCAAACCAAAGGCGACGCCTGAACGCACTCCCGCTTCTCGCAGCGTTCTAACGGCGCGCTCTGCAAGTTCCGCCGCTTTGCGGTACGTGGCGTTTGCTTCCGCCTTTTCTTGCAACGCTTCCGAGATGTTGAGATGCAAGTTGGCGATATACAGCTCGACGAGCGCCGCTTGCGTCGGGTTGCCAAGCTCGAGCCAAGTATCCCGCGCCGCGCTCAGCGCCTCCAACGCTTCGCTGTTACGCCCAGCTCTTACGCGCACCGTACCGAGCACCACGAGCGCTTCGACGTGCTCTAACTGCATCTGCCGCGCCGCAAAGGTGCCGATGAGTTCGCTCGCGAGCGTCTCGGCTTCGTCCAAGAGCTGCAAGTCGAGGCTGACCCGCGCTTCTTCTAACTGTGCTAGAGCGGCGTCGGGGCTCGATTCTAGCTGGCGGTAGACCTCTCTGGCCTGGCTGAGAAGCCGGAGGGCTTGATTGGCTTGACCTTCGCGGCGGTGGAGCATGGCGAGGTTGACAAGGGTGCCAGCGACGGCTTCGGTAAGCTCGAGTTCCTGAAAGATGCCTAACGCAGCTTGTAAATGTTCTAAAGCTTCATCGAAGAGGTCTTGCTCTTGGTAGTTCGATCCAAGATTCAGGTGCGCCTGAGCAACGCCTACCTTGTCACCAACATCCGAGAATCCTCCGAGGGCGCTTTGAATAGCCTCTTTGGACTCGGCGACTCGGCCTAAGCGTGAATAAATAACGCCGATGTTATTTTCTACCTGCGCAGCCTCATGAGTCAATCCGGCAACAACAAATATGTCGCGCGTCGACTCAGCAACCTCTAACGCTTCGGGGTAGTCACCCATCATTGCGAGCGCTTGTACCTGACGCACAGATGTTCTCGCTGCGTCGACGTCTCGGTCCAAATGCTTATACCGAGCGCGCGCCGTTTCAAAGTACGGCAGTGCTTCTCTAAACTTACGCTGAGCCGTGAGCCCCAACGCCATCGCCCAGAGTCCGAGCGGCTTAGCTAAAGGATCAGCGATGAGTTCACTCACCTCGAGCGACCTCTCGCCCGCCAAAAGCGCCTGCGCACCGTCCGAATTTTTATGCTTGTCTACCTCAGCTTTGAGCGCCTCAACCAATTCTAGCCCCACTTGATGCTCCAAGCAAAGCGCTGCCCGCCGCTCTGCCGAGGGCTCCTCGAGCAGTTGGCGAACGAGTGCAGAAGTAGGGTGAGGTGAGGTTGCGTTCATCTTCAAGAGTTCACAATCTTTATGCCACGTGCGGTGAGTAAACCGGACAGCGTAGACTTTCGTAAGCGTGAGTCATTGTAATTGAAGTTTAAGCTCCATAGTGAGCCGTACACGTGAAATCGCGTAAAGTGCTGTTAAGAGACTATTCACCAAACTCGTGAGGTAAGTTCTATAAAATATTTGTGTCAAGCGGAATGTCAGTACAAAAGCTGCGAAAGAAGTGTGCGCGTCATCCTCATGATTCCAAGAGGAGAAGAGACAGGGCTTAAACCCTGTCTCTAACGTAGTTCTTAAACCTCAGTCGATGTCGAGACCCGAGACGGAGAGGACGGTGTCGTCTAGCTCGACGCTCAAGCGGTACTGGTGCGCCGCCGAAATGTCGATGTAGAAATCGCCGGCTGCGCCGACGGGAACGCTTTGGATGACTTCTTCACCCCTATAGAGCGCGACGGTGCCGCCCGGAAGCTGTCCGCCGTCGGCGGCTAAAAGCTGCCCTTGTAAGCGAGCGGTCTTGCCCGAGGGGGTCAGCGTCATGTCGAGGTAGTAGTCGTCAGCTTGGTAGAGCTTGGACCACGCGCCGCTAAAGGCTGCGCTGCGAACGGCGGGGGCGAAGCCTTTGGACTCCATCACGAGAGCGGCGGTAAGCGTCGCTTTCTCTTCTGTTTTTGTCGCTACTGTTGCCATTACCATCACCTACCGCGCCGCCTGGAGCGCACGCTTCATGAACTTTTCGACGTTGAGCTGACCGTTGCCGAGCAACCCCTGATAAACGCTGTCGCCAATGAGCAAATCACCTTCTTGGTGAGCCATCACCGAGAGGTTGCCGCCGTAGTTGTCGCCCAGTTCACCTAACGCGAGGGCGAGTGTACCTGCAGCCATCGGCGCGGCGAAAGAGGTGCCCGTGAAGTGCGCGACGCCGCCGTCAGGTATCAAGGTGTAGACCTGTTCACCTGGCGCGGCAAGTTCAACTGTAGGTCCGTAGGTGGAGAAAACTGACTTCTTGCCTTGACCGTCCACACTAGCCACGCTAATCAGGTTGCGCCCGAGGATGCCGAGGTTGCCAGCGACGTTATCTGAAGCCATTATCGCGGGATACGTCACTCTATCGTCGCCCGAATTGCCCGATGAAGCCGTGAAGTAAACGTCGTACTGAGCGCCATAAACCATCGTGTAGTAGATAGTTGCCGAGTCTACGTACGCGCCGAGTGAGAGGTTAATTACATCAGCACCTTGCTGAACCGCCCAGTCCACTGCAGCGGCAACGTTTGTGATGTCACCGGAGCCGTCAGGTTTGAGGACGCGGATGGGTAAAATCGTCGCTTCGGGTGCAACTTGCAGAACAACGCCCGCAACGCCTGTACCGTGGCCGTAGCCCGCGTTGCTCGCGCCAGGGGTGTGGTCATACTCATCGAAGGGGTAAGCGTCGCCGTCGATAAAGTCTTTCCACTCGTTCGCAGGCGCTAATTTGCCTTGCAGAGCGGGGTGGTTGACATCAATACCGGTGTCGATCACCGCGACCTTAACGCCTTTACCTAACTTGGGGGCTAACGCTTGACCTTTGTCGAGTTTAATTTGCTTCCAAGCGTCGAGGTTCTCCCCAAAGGTGGTGGGCTCGCTCGAGCCGCCAGACCAGGCGCTGTAGCCACCGCTCCAGGCGCTATAACCGCCGGACCAAGCACTATAGCCGCCAGACCAAGCGCTATAGCCTTGCGCGTCAACATTCGCACTCGGGATGCTAAAGGCGTCTTGATTAGTTTCGGCGTCGGCGCTCAGTGTGGTCAGCTCGCCGCTCTGAATACCGATAACAGCGAAGCCCGCCTCAGGACGCCACACGACAGCCGTGCCGCCGTAGCGCTTTTCGGTGTCCGCTTGGCTGTCTTGCGGCGTGACTTCGACGCTCAGCGAGTAGTCGTAGCGCACTGCAGTCTGGCTACCCAGCTCGGTGTCAGCTCCAGGGGCGAGGCCGCCGCAGGCGGTGAGGGCGACTAAGGCTAAGCCTACGGGCGCGATTTGCAGCGCTCGTTTGACCCTCTCTGTAATCTTCTCTATGTGATTCAAGATGTCTTCTTTCTACGGCGTGTGGTGTGTAGCAGGTGTCGTCCGGTCGTGAACGCCCGTACGGGTTGGTCTACTTGACATGCACGTCATCAAAGTTTTGCGCGGTTCAAGCTTATGACCGGTTAAAACTGCTCTAAGGTATACGCCGTTTGTAAGTCGGTCGCGTCACTCGCTCGCCGTCCTCCCTGACGCCCGCAAAGGATTTGGACAGGTCAACACGTCTTACGGCGGTCTAAAGCTCCTTTCTGTGCCCTATGTGGCGCACTCGAGATTGGACAAGTGTGAGGTGTCTTTCCTCGGGAATTGACTATAGAGAAGAGGGTCTCACGAAATTCTTACAGCGCTTTTTGAGGGTGAGGCTTTTTGAGGGCGAGCGCGCAAGGACTACCCGGTGTGATGCAACGACGACGTGCCTAAGTGCAGAGCGCTCCTAGCGGTATTTTTAGCGACAGGAGTGACGCAAAGCCAGCGTAAAAACCGTAAAAGTTCCTTTTGTGACGCTCTGGGCGCGAGAAGTAAGAATCTTGTAACAGCCCATCCGTAGACTGGTGCTATGTCTTTGTCCTTGCGCTATGCATTTAACTATTTACCAGGTACGCCACCTGCTCGTGCCCACACTATGCGCGCCGAGAGGGTTGGGCTACCTGAGCTACCTAAAAAAACCACTTTCCTACTAGAGAGGGGCTGTGCATGAGCACTCCGCCCCTTCAAACGCAAACCGATGTCAAGGTGCTGCGCGAAGCGCTCGCTCGGGCCGAACGAGCCTTGCAGGAGAGCGAGGCGCGTTACGCCCTCGCCGCTGCCGCGATGAACGACGGGCTGTGGGACTGGAACTTGCAGACGGGTGAGGTCTTTTATTCACCGCGCTGGCAGGCGCTGTTAGGTCTCGAGGAGCCTATCGTCGGCGGCACGTCGAGCGACTGGTTGGAACGTATTCACCCACTCGACCGCGAACGTGTCGGGGCGCAACTCAGCGCACACTTAGCGGACGACATCCCTATATTCGAGTGCGAGCACCGCGTGTTACATCAGGACGGGCGCTACCACTGGATGATGAGCCGAGGGCTCGCCGTGCGTGACGAAGCGGGCAAAGCGCACCGCATCGCGGGCTCCTTGACGAGCATCGCGCAGCAAGGGGTGTGCGACGCGCTCACAGGGTTGCCCAACCGAGCCTTGCTTTTGGACCGTCTGCGCGGCGCGTTTGAGAAGTATAAGCGTGACCCCACCCAAACCTTCGCCGTGCTCTTCATGGACCTTAACCGCTTCAAGGTCATCAACGACAGTTTGGGGCACCGGGTGGGTGACTTGCTCCTTACCGAACTCGCCAAGCGTTTGCAGCTTTGCGTGCGCAGCGCGGATACGGTGGCGCGTCTAGGCGGGGACGAGTTCGTGATTTTACTCGAGAACCTAGACGGACCCAATAGTGTCATGCAAGTTATAGACCGCATCGGGCGCTACACCGCGACGACCTTTAACTTAGACGGGCATCAGGTGGTGAGCAGCACGAGCATCGGTGTGGTGATGGACGTTGCGCATTACGCCTCCACCGACGACATCCTGCGCGACGCCGACATCGCGATGTACCACGCGAAGGGCCGTAAAAAGCCCTATTCGCTCTTCGACAAGCGGATGTTCGAGCGCGTCGCGGCGCGACAGCAGACCGAGATGGAGCTTCGCTCGGCGCTAGAGCGCGGTGAACTCTTCTTGATGTACCAACCTATCGTCTCCTTAGAGGATGGCGAAGTGAGCGGCTTCGAAGCGCTCGTGCGCTGGCAGCACCCGCGCAGAGGGCTCGTTTCGCCCGTCGAATTTATCGCCCTCGCTGAAGAAACAGGGCTTATTGGCGCGATCGGCGAGTGGGTGCTGAGCGAAGCGTGCGCCCAGATGAGTGTGTGGCAGCGTACACGGGCGGACCCGCCCCTCACTATCAGCGTCAACTTGTCGAGCAAGCAGTTTATGCAGCCTGACTTGGTCAAGCGCGTCGCCGCTATCTTGCGCGACACCGGCTTGGCACCTCGCTACCTCAAGCTCGAGGTCACCGAGAGCGCCGTGATGGAAGACCCGACGCTCGCAATTAAGGTGCTCGGCGAGCTTAGAGACTTGGGCGTGCGCATCGCGATGGACGACTTCGGCACGGGCTATTCGTCGCTCTCCTACATCCACAGCTTGCCGCTCGACACCATCAAGATTGACCAGTCGTTCGTCAACCGGATGAAGCACGACGCGAAGAGCTTGGAAATCGTCAGGACCGTCGTAAATTTAGCGCAGAACCTAGACCTCGACGTGGTCTCCGAGGGGGTCGAGTCCGCTGAACAGGTGTCGATTTTAGACACGCTTCACTGCCGTTACGCGCAGGGTTACTACTTCTCCAAACCGCTCATCGAACGGGAGGTTTTGGAGCTTCTTAACGCCCCCGCCGGGGTATATGAAGTGCGACACGCGCCAAAGGTGAGGGATTGCCTCCCCGCCTTACCGAGCAAAGGTAACGTCTCGGGCGCGAAACTGAGCGACGCGCGGTTAAAACGGTATACCGAAGCGGCTTAGGCTGGCTCGAGCACCTCACGTCTGAGCGCCTCTGCTCTGTCGGTGCGCTCCCAAGGAAAATCCTCGTGCCCGAAGTGACCATAGGCGCTCGTTTCTTTATAGATAGGTTTCTGCAAGCCGAGCTGCGCGATGATCGCGGCGGGTCTCGCGTCGAACACCTTGGTCAGCACGTCGCTCAACACCTCATCGGCTAACGCCGAGGTGCCAAACGTGTCCACGTAGACGCCTACGGGCTGCGCTACGCCAATCGCGTAAGCGAGTTGCACCTGCGCCCGCTTCGCTAAGCCCGCTGCTACGATATTTTTCGCCATGTAGCGCGCGTAGTAAGACGCGCTTCTATCCACCTTCGTCGGGTCTTTGCCGCTGAACGCGCCCCCGCCGTGCGGCGCAGCGCCGCCATAGGTGTCCACGATGATCTTGCGCCCGGTGAGTCCCGCGTCCCCTTCGGGTCCGCCGATGACGAAGCGTCCCGTCGGGTTGATATAAAACTTGGTTTTGTCGTCTAGATATTCAGCCGGAATCGCTACGCGGATGACCTCTCGCTCGATGTCGCGCCTAAGCCTCTCTTCTGACACGTCGGGGTCGTGCTGCGCGCTCACTACAATAGCCGTGACTTTGACGGGCGTGTCACCTTCGTAAGCCACCGTCACCTGCGCTTTGCCGTCGGGCCGTAAGTAGGGCAAGACCTCTTCCTTACGGCACTCAGCGAGCCTCTTGGTAAGCGCGTGCGCGAGTGTGATGGGCAGCGGCATCAGCTCGGGGGTTTCGTCCGTCGCGTAACCGAACATAAGTCCTTGATCGCCCGCTCCGATCTGGTCGAACTGCTCGCCCGAATGAGCTTCGCGGGCGCGGCTCACCCCTTGGGCGATGTCGGGCGACTGCTCGGTGATGGCGACTAAAACAGCGCAGTGGTCGGCGTCGATGCCGTACGCGCTGTCCGTATAACCGACTTCACGCACCGTGTCACGCACGATGCGCTGCAAGTCGACGTAGCCGTTGCAGCTAATCTCGCCCGCGATGAGCGCGAGTCCTTTCGTGAGGATGGTCTCGGCGGCGACTCTGGCGCTCGGATCGAGCGTCAAAATCGCATCTAAAACGCTGTCACTGATGCGGTCTGCGAGCTTGTCGGGGTGCCCTTCGGTCACAGATTCTGAGGTGATGAGTCGGTACACTATAGGTCTCCATAGAGGTGAGAATCGAAAAAGGTTGCGCTCACGCGCTTGCTAGAGGAGTATAGCAAGAGGGATCAGAGAGGCTTTTCGGTTCTCGCTGACATCTTATAGCACTAGCAGGTTACTTCGTATAGCTTCGGGTTTGAAACGCGCTCACTCTTGAGAACATCATGCAGCACGCACATTCTGAGATGAAATCCCGCTAGTTCTTCGAACTGAGATCTGCGCTCATCCGTCTCAGTATGTTTCGGAACTGCTACTAAGCGCACTTTAGCGAATCAGCACGTCAGAGTTTTCCTGATTAACTGACCGGCTGAAAGGCTGAAAGGCTGAGACGCTCCTTTCCAAACGTTCCCGAAATCCCTCACGCTTCGTCTTGCACACCTTATAATTGAGCCTATGTCTACTGCGACAAGCCAGCGCTCTACGAGCCGTCCTACTGTGCGCCACGCGAGACCGAGTGACGCTAACGCACTTATAAGCTTGCAAGCCGAAATCTACGCTGAAGGGCGCTGGTTTGTGGGCGACGGTCCGCCCTCGGCGCAAGCTTTAGAGCGCCGTCTCCGAGCTTTCGGCGATGAGATGACGCTCTACCTCGTGGCTTTACCCCCCAAAGGAGAGGTGTGCGCGTGGCTCGAGCTGCACCGCCTGACTCCCAAACGCCTGCGGCACGTCGCCATGCTTACGCTCGCCGTCGCCGAAGCGTGGCGGCAGTGCGGCGTGGCGACAAAACTTTTAGAGAACGCCTACCGCTGGGCGGCGCAAAACGATGTTCAAAAGATTCAGCTCAACGTGCGCGCGAATAACAGTGCCGCGCTCGCGCTCTACCGCTCGCAAGGCTTCGAGCAAGAGGGGTGTGAGCGCGCGCAGATTCTCGAGGCTGGGCACTACGAAGATAATTTACTGATGGCGAAGTTTTTGTAAAGGTGCCTTGTCCATCTTGTCAAGCTAAAGTTAGAACGACGTTGAATACCGTTTTCAAGAGGTCATTTTAGTGAGCAGCTACCTTGGTGAATGGACCGAGCAGCGCGTCGGTCTCTTCGTAGATACGCAGAATCTCTATTACGCAGCCCGTGATTACTACAGTGCCCATGTAGATTACGAAAAGCTCCTCAGCACGGCGGCGCGGGCGCGGCGTGTAGGTCAAGCGACCGCATATGTCGTCGAGCGCGAAGGCGAAGCCACCGCGTACGGCTTTGTGACGAAGCTCTCCGCGCTCGGCTACCGCGTGCGCCGCCGCACCGTGCGCGTGCACCGGGACAATGGCGGCAGACCCGTCTTGGAGGGCGACTGGGATATGGGCATCGCCGCTGACATGGTGCAAGCCTGGGACCATCTGGATGTGATCGCCTTAGCGAGCGGCGACGGCGACTTCGCGCCGATGTTGGAGCTTGCTCAGCGCCGCGGTAAGCGCGTCGAAATCTTGGCGTTTCGAGAGGCGGCGAGCCAGAGTTTGCTGGATTTGGCAGATAGGTTTCACAATCTGCCGGAGGTGGCGGATATTTTTGTGTGAGTTAGCAGTTCCACAACATACTGAGACAAAGTGCCGCAGATATTATCTCGTAAAGTGCGTGCTAGAGCGTGCTGTTTAAAGTGAGAGCGTCTCAAACCAGATGATACCTGCTAAGTTAAGCTTGCTCTACTAACCCCAGCTTCTCGCTCAACAGATTCCGCACCGTCTCCGGGTTCGCTTTTCCTTTTGTCTCCTTCATCACCTTGCCCAAAAGCGCGTTGATCGCCTTTGGATTCTCCGCGACTTGTTCGGCAACCTTGGGATTTGCCGCGATGACCTCGTCTACGATCTGCTCGACTGCGCCCGTGTCGGTCATCTGCTCCAGCCCTCTCGCCTCGACGATCTCGTCGGGGTTGCCGCCCCCCATTACTTCACTCAAGATGTCTTTGGCGGTCTTGCCAGAAACCGTGCCCGCGTCGATCAGTTTAACGAGCGAGACGAGGTGCTCAGGCGTCAGACCCGAAGCGCCGATGCTCACGCCCTGCGCGTTGAGCCAGCCCGCTACATCGCCGTTAAGCCAATTCGCGAGCGTCTGCGGTGCGCCGCCGTAATGCTTTATGGAAGCGTCGAAAAACCGCGCCGCTGCCACGTCGAAAGCGATGAGCCTCGAGTCGTACTCCCGCACGCCCAGCGAGAGGTAGCGCGCTAACTTTGCTGCAGGCAACTCGGGTGTTTTGCCGCGCACCTCTCCCAGCCAAGCTTGTGAGATGAACATAGGCGGCAAGTCGGGCTCGGGGAAGTAGCGGTAGTCCGCCTCCCCCTCTTTGGTGCGCATGAGGTACGTTTTCTGTCCGCCCTCGTTCCAACCTCTCGTGGACTGCACCACGCGCTCGCCGTCCTCCAAAAGCCTGCTCTGCCGCGCGATTTCAAACTCTAAAGAGCGCTGCACACTCCGAAACGAGTTGAGGTTCTTGACCTCGACTTTGGTGCCGAACCCCTCACCCGCACGGCGCACCGAGACGTTCACGTCGGCTCGCATCTTGCCCTCTTCGGGGTTGGCGTCCGAGACGCCTAGCGCCTGCGCGACGGCGCGAACGTGGTTTAGAAAGTCCCGCGCCTCCTCCGGGTCGCGCAAATCCGGCTCGGTGACCATCTCGATAAGGGGTGTCCCGGCTCGGTTTAAGTCCACGAGGCTGTAGTCCGCGTACGCCGGGTGGACCGACTTGCCCGCGTCCTCCTCCAGGTGACAGCGCGTGACGCCGATGCGCCGGCCGCTGGGGAGGTCCACATGACCGCGTGAGCCGATCGGCCGGTCGTACTGGCTGATCTGATAGTTTTTAGGCGCGTCGGGGTAGTAGTAATTCTTGCGGTGAAACTGCGTGTTTTCTGGCACCTCACACGAGAGCGCGAGCGAGAACATGATGGACTTTTCGACGGCTTCGCGGTTGATCGTCGGCAGGCTGCCGGGTAGCCCCAAACAGACCGGGCAGGTATGGGTATTGGGCTCTGCGTTGACCGAATCGTTGGCGCAGCCGCAGAAGAGCTTGCTTTTGGTGCTCAAAGCGAGGTGAATCTCTAAGCCGATGACGGGTTCGAACATGAGGGTAGTTTAGCAGGGTTGACGGTTGTCTGAGCTAAAGCGACTTAACAAAAATAGCTGACAAATCATCGCTTATTTAGTAAGATGTATAGTATGAAAACTTTACAGCGACGTACCAAAGTAAGCGTTACGATTCCCGAAGCTATGGTTGCTCAAGTTGACCGCCTCGTCAAAGACGGACTTTTCGAGAGCCGTTCCGCCGCTTTCGAGAATGCTACGGACAGACTTTTACGTGCCCAAATGGACGCGCTCATCGAAAGAGAGGTCGCCAAGTTAAACCGAGACGCCGAGATTGCTGAAGCTGAGGAAGGGATGGACGATTTCTCCAAGCTGGTACGTGAGTGACTTTCCATAGGGGCGACGTGTACCGCGTCAGGTTAAATCCGGTAGAGGGGCGCGAGCAGCAAGGCGAAGCCAGACCTTGTGTTGTCGTTCACCGCGAGACGTTGCGGAATGCAGGCACGGCTATCGTTGTGCCGCTCACGACGCGAGAGCCCAAGGCGAGTTTTCCACTAACGGTTTATTTGCCTGCTGGGACAGGTGGAAATAATAGGGAGAGCTGGGCTAAGGTGACACAGATTCGCGTCGTTGCCGAAGCTCGCTTTGTCGAGCCACGCATGGGTCGGCTTAGCGAAGAAGAATTAATCTCTATTAAGGAGGCTTTACGCGCCGTTTTGGATTTATAAACATACAGAAACAAGTATTTGCTGATTTGACTCTTCTAAGCGCTCAAGCGCGTTAGACTATCATTATGATCGAAGCTGTTCTCGAGGATGTAGCCGTCGCCGGTGACGGCAGCCAATTTATCGTGCTCTTAAAAGCCAAAGACGAAGAGGGAAGCATCGTGCCGATCTGGATCGGCGCATTAGAGGCGATGTCGATTGTCGCGGGTCGCGGCGGGGAGTTTCCACGTCCGATGTCACATGACTTGATGTTGTCGATGCTCGAGATGTTGGACGCCAAAGTCGTGCGCATCGAAGTCACCGATATTTCAGAAGGTACCTTTTACGCGCGGCTCGTCGTCGAAAATCGCGGGGTGGAGTTCGACATCGACGCGCGCCCCTCGGACGCGCTCGCGCTCGCGGTGCGCGTGGACGCGCCGCTCTACATCGCCGAAAAAGTAGTGAAGCAGACCGCGATGACCGACTTTCCGAGCGGAGCAGGCGGAGCGGAAGCTTAAAGGAGGTTGGCGGCGTGCTCGAGCGCCTCTTCCAACCTCTCGGGCTCGCTCCCGCTCCCCTGCGCGAACTTGGGTTTGCCGCCGCCACGCCCATTCACGACGGGCAGAACCTCCCGGATGAGGTCCGCCATATCGAGCGTGAGCGCGCTACCTCTCGCGAAGAGGAGCTGCGCCCGTCCGTTTTGCGCCGCGCCAAGTAGCGCAACGACATCTTCTTGCTCGGTGAGCAACGTTGCAAGAGGTTTAAGCAGCGCGTTTTCATCTGAAGGAAGTTGATACTCGACTATGCGCCCGCGTTGACCTCTTCGAGCATTGGCAAGAAGCCTTTCGCTCAGCGCTCCAGCGAACTTGGTTTGTAAAGCGTTCACCTCTCGCTTCGCCGCTGTGAGGTCATCTTGTAGCGCAGCGACGCGCCCCGGAACCGCTTCGACTTGCGTGCTAAAGGTGAGCGCTAAGTCGCGGCTTACGGTGTGTTTAGAGGCGTAATCCTCCAACGCTTCGAAGCCGCACACGAAGTAGACTCTCGTCAAGCCACCTTTAATCCGCTCGGACCTGAGGAGCTTGACCGGCCCCGCCTCCGCTGTTCGGCGCAGGTGCGTGCCGCCGCAGGCGGAAACCTCCCAGTCGCCCATCTTCACGATGCGGATGCGCCCTCGGACTTTAGGAGGACGGCGCAAGGGATAGTCCTCGACCTCTTCTTCGTCCACTTCGAAAGCGTGAACCTCGAGGTTCTTATAGACTACCACGTTCACGAGCGTTTCAACCTCCAACTGCGCCACCTCATCTGGCTCGCCCGCGAGGTCAAGGGTGCAGGCTGGACTCGTCAAACTCACCGATTTCGTTTCAAAGGTTGGATGAACGCGAATAAAGGCTTGCGACAAGAGGTGCTGCCCCGTGTGGCGCTGCATGTGGCGGTAGCGGCGGTTCCAATCGATCTCCCCGTCAACGCGCTGCCCGACTTCGAAATGACCTTGGACGAGGTGACGGACCTCTTCACCCTCTTTCACGACGTCGACTACACGCCCTTCGCCCAGCGTGCCCGTGTCGTGAGGTTGTCCGCCCGAGGTGGGGTAAAAGAGGGACCGGTCGAGGACAACCCACGCGCAGTTTTCCTCGCGGATGACCTGCGTGACTTCGCCTGAAAAGGTTCGTTGGTAACTGTCTCGCTGCTCGAGTCTCACGCTCGGTAGTGTAGCTCGAGCGTCCTATAAAGAGATAGAACTTCAAGGCGCGGCAAAATCGGTTAGAATCTGGCTTAGACCTTTGAGGACGCCGTTCGTCCCCTTCACGTGAGGATACCGAGTGACCAAACCCACCCTTCCCAAGCCCGACGTTGACGCTCTCGAGCTAGCTTCTGAACCCAACCTGAATTCGCTCATCACGCAGCTTATTACGGGGTTGGGGGAGGACGTCTCGAGGGAAGGCCTCGTCGGCACCCCCAAGCGCGTCGCACGCTCCTTGCGGCACCTCATGAGCGGCTACGATACCGATATTCATACGGTTGTGAACGGTGCCCTTTTCAAAGTGGAAGGCGCGGAGATGGTTGTCGTTAAAGAGGTTGAATTCTATTCACTTTGCGAACATCACATGCTGCCCTTTTTCGGACAGGTTCACCTCGCCTACGTTCCCAACAGAACCATCTTAGGGCTCAGCAAGTTTGCGCGGCTCATCGACATGTTTGCGCGGCGGATGCAGGTGCAAGAGCGGCTCACGGCGCAAATCGCGGACGCGCTCGAAGAGGTTTTGGAGCCCGAAGGAATCGCCGTCGTGTCTGAGGCGAGTCACCTCTGCATGATGATGCGCGGGGTACAGAAGCAAGGGGCACGCACCAGGGTGAGCGTGATGCGTGGGGCGTTCAAGGAGGACACCGAACTTAAAAGGGAGTTTTTGGACGCGCTCTAAGTTTTCTTGGTGAAGTGAGAAGCAAGAAGTAGGAAGCAAGAAGTAGGAAGCAAGGAGCAGGTAGGCTGAAATGAGACACGTAGAATCTGCATTGTGTAGACATTTGCGCTAGTCTTCTCGAGGTTCAGTGTCAACACAGCTTGATTTTTCCTGTGGCAAAATTGTCAAATAAAAGTAGCGCAGCCACGTAGATGGCTGCGCTATTCCTTATAAACATTTTAAGGTAGGCTAGTCGGCAGTCTCGAGTCCTCGCAGAACTTCCCCCATATCTCTACTATCTTCCAATGCTACCCACACCTTCGCTAACATGCTGAGTTGCCTATACGCTTCGCAAACGCGCCTCTCCAACACATCGTTCTTCGCGTGACAAACACCACCACACATACCTTCCGCGCAGTCGAGTTGAGCGCTGATGAGGAGTTCTAACTCGAAGTACTGCGCTGAAACTTCTTCCCAGTTGGGATGCTGCACGATGCGCTCGGTGAGCTTGTAAATTTCAAAGAGCGTGCGCCTGCGGTTGGTGAGCAGGGTGTAGCGGGTACGGTTCTCTAGAGCGATCTGGTTGGTGGGGTGAGGGCTGTCGTTTAACACAGAAAAAGTATACCTCATCTGCGCTGAAGTCAATGTCTACTCATTGGGTCAAGATTAACAAAAAATAAAAAACAAGAGGTAGGGTATCAGCCTACCTCTTGAAATTTCTGACTAATTTACTGGTTTAGGGTGGGTTGGCTGCCTTGCAAGTGAGACTCTAAGAAATACAAGGCTTCGTCGATTTCTCTCGAGACTTCCGTGAACATGTCCGCTGTGGTCGGCTCGTCCAACTCTTCGCTGCACTTGATGGCCGCGCGGGTCGAAGCGGCGTATGCGGCGTAACGCTCAGCTACTGCATTTAGAACAGCAGGCACGTCGAACGTGTCAACGGGGTACTCGCTGAGCGTGGAGCTTTCTGCTGACATCCGCGCCGTGCCTAGTGCGACGCCGCCTAGTGCGGTGGCGCGTTCGGCAATTGTATCGCTCTGCTTACGCACGGTTTTGGCAAGGTCGTCTAAGAGTTCGTGCACTTGGAAGAAGTCAAGCCCTTTGACGTTCCAGTGCGCTTGCTTGGTCTGGGTGAAGAGGTCGATGGTGTCGGCAAGCTGCTGGTTGATTAAGCTAACAAGCTCTTCGCGCTTGTCTTGATCGATGTCGATGCGGGTGTTGAACATGGTGGTCTGTCCGGTTTTAACTGCCATTTGTTACCTTCCTTTCAACAATGTTTATCCTAACAAAGTGTCAGATTTTTAATAGTGCACAGGCTACAAATTCGGAATGATTCCGATTTACAGTAGATGTCCTTCGGTCACGAACATTATCAATCTATACAGACCATTAGGTACGTTTGACAGGTATTAAGGTCGGTCTCACTGGTATTCGGAACGGGTCAGAAATGCTCGCACTGCATCTCGCAAGGCGTGGAGTGGCGTCGCGAGTTGAAATCTATGGCATTCTGCTTCGATATATCACGGAATGCTAGTTGGAGTGCGTTACCTGCGACTCTCTGCTTCACCCTACGGAACCGCTGACTATTCACTGAACCTCTTCTAGCCCCTCAAATTCTCCGGTGGCTTTGGCTCGAGGTTATACGGAATTGCACAGTTTACTTACCCCAACTGAGGGCGTTAGAGCTTTTCAGCGACTCAGCTTTAGCGATCCCGCTAGGCTTTGCCTGAGAGCGGGCTTGGGCCGAGTTTACGTCCCATCCGTGACAGGCACGGCTTAGTTTGCAAAACTAAGCCGTGCAACCTCGTATCAATCCCGACTCAAACGCTCAGGTATTGACAAGCCCGCGCGCACCTTTATAAGATGCTTTCACTAATCCCGACTAAGTTGCTTGGGATTAAATCTGTGAAGAGTTGGGTGATGAAATGCGTAATCTACGGAACGCCACGGCGTTTATCTTAACATTGAGCTTGCTGGGACATACCTTCGCGCAAACCTTGACCGTTTATTCGGGGCGCAACGAAGCGTTTGTCGAACCCGTCGTCGAAGACTTCGAGGCGGAAACAGGCGTCGACGTGGAGGTGCGCTACGGCGACACCGCCGAACTCGCCGCGACGATTTTGGAGGAGGGCGAGAATAGCCCCGCCGATGTCTTTTTGGCGCAGGACGCAGGGGCGCTAGGCGCGTTGCAAGATGGAGGGCGCTTCACCGAATTGCCGAGCGAAGTTTTAGAGCAGGTAGACGCGCGCTTCCGCAGTCAAGAGGGCGCTTGGATAGGCGTGACGGGGCGCGCGCGGGTTATCGCTTACAACACGGAGAACGTCAGCGATGACGAACTGCCCGAGAGCGTCTTCGACCTTACCGGCGCGCGCTTTCAGGGGCGCGTCGGCTGGGCTCCCACGAACGGTTCCTTTCAAGCGTTCGTGACGGCGATGCGCGTAGTCGAGGGTGAAGAGCGTACCCGCGAGTGGTTGGAAGGAATGATAGCGAATGGCGTCCAGGTCTATCCTAACAACAGCTCACAGATCGAAGCGGCGGGGCGCGGCGAGATCGACTTTGGCCTAGTCAACCACTACTACCTCTTCCGCTTTTTGGACGAGCAAGGCGACGACTTTCCGGTGCGCAACCTCTACCCAGAGGACGCCGACATCGGCTCTTTAGTCAACGTGGCGGGCGCAGGAATCTTAGCGTCCAGTGACCAGCCTGAGTTGGCGCAGCAGTTCGTCGCGTACCTACTGTCTGAAAACGCGCAGCAGCACTTCGCCGACGAAGTCTTTGAATATCCGCTCACCCCCGGCATCGAAACGAACCCGCTCCTTACGCCGCTAAGCGAGCTGGAAACACCCGACATCAACCTCTCGAATCTGGACGACTTGGAGGGCACGCTGCAACTCCTGCAAGAGGTCGGAGCGCTCTAGTAGCAGGTATCATCTGGTCAGAGTGTACGAAGTTTTCCCCGGTTACACCGTTTTCGCGAACGCGAAAGGGAAACTTCGTAAGCGAAGCAACACTCTCACTTTGTGAAACGCTGTTTCCTGCGGAAAACTTCGTAATTAGCACGCACTTTAAGGGGTGAAATCCCGCAACGGCAGGGCGGCCTGCCCGTAACGCTAGTCCTTGCGGACAGAGACCTGCGTTCAACTGTCTCAGTGTGTCGTGGAACTGCTCTAGCTTAGGAAAATTTATCGGAGTCTGCTCGAGGACCAAAAAGAGGCTGAGTACAAACGTACTCAGCCTCCACGTTTAGCTGATATCAGGCGTCCGGCTCTACCCCGCGCCCTTTGGCGGCGCGGATCGCCTGGGCTAAGCCGTGCGTTTGCGAGACGATGCTCTGGGTCAAGTGGAAGAGGTCCTCGGCGGAACTCGAGACCCGCACAATTTCACCCTCTAGCCGCTCCACCTCACTGACTGCGTAGTAGTAGGGCGCGTTACCGCAGAGGTCGCGGTACGAAGGGAGAAATTCGCTCAGGGTGAGAAGGGCACGCTTCGCTTTGGTCACCGTCACGAGTCCGTCTTCTCTAAGCACTGGCTGCGCGTCCATCTCATACCCCCTTCGCCACTCAAAGCCGCTCTGATTTCGCCGTCTCATACGGATTCCGGCTGAACACTGCATAAACTCTTTCGAGTTTCTTCCGTTCTCAGCGGAATCCGTATTTTTTTCTACTCGCTCTGCTCGGGTTAATTCTTTTGAGAATTAACCGGAAACCGTATAAACTGTGCCTTTTGCACCGCACCTTAGCACACGGAGTCTCAAAATAACAAGTGAATTAAAGGACGAGATAGAGGCAGATGTACTCACCGGGGTTACACGCTAGTACCATCTGCCGTTTCGCGCTGTTTCATAGGAGGTTGTCCTCGATCCACCGCGCCACGCCCCCCTCTTCGGGCGAAGGGATGTGCTCGTCGGCGACGTTTTTCACCTCATCGTAGGCGTGCCCTACCGCGACGCTGCGCCCCGCCCACTGCAGCATCGTCACGTCGTTGACGCCGTCACCGAAAGCGACGGTCTCGCGCTGCGGCACGCACAACGCTTCCGAGAGGCGTTTGAGCGCGGCTCCCTTATGCGCCCCTTCCCCCGTAACCTCTAAAAAGCCGTCACCCCAGAGGTACAGAACCAGTTCGGGGTGCGCCGCGCTGATCTCTTCTAACATCGCCGCGCCGCGCCCCTCTGTCGCAAAGACGATCTTGTCCGCCTCTTTCACCTCGTGGTTTCCGAAGGGTTCGACGTTGCGGTTCGACGTGTGCGCCCAGGTCCAGCGTTTGTCGCCGGGGTCGCGAACGAAGATGGTGTCGCCCTGCATAAAGGCGTACTCGAGGGTCTCGTCCCCGACGTACCGCTTCGCCAACGCCTGCACCTCTCGCTGCGGGATCACGGTGCGCTCTAAAACCTCACCGTCGCCCACGACAAGCGCCCCGTTGTTCACGCTGTAATGGCTGACCTCTAAGCGCTCGATGAACGCTATGGCCGAGCTGTGAGGACGTCCTGTCAGAACGGAAACCTCGTGTCCCCGTTCCCTGGCTGAGCGAATCGCCGCGGCGATGTCGTCCGGTAAGCGGTCATCCGCCGTGATAATCGTGTTGTCTAAGTCAAAAGCAAGTAGCATCCTCTGAGCCTACCGTGAGGGAAAGAGGAGAACGGGGCGTCAGGCTACGCGCCTACGATGTTTTTTTGGGTGTCCTTTTCGGGCGTCTTCACGGGAATAGCTCCAGCGTGCGTCTGCGCAATCTCCTCAGCGGCTTCTTTGGCAACGCGGGGTAGGGCTTGGAACCACGCTTCGTTGGTGGGGTAGTGGTAGCCGACGCAGAAGAGAGTGGGGTTTTGAACCGAGCGGACGTCGTGGGGGGGCTCGAGCCTCGGCAAGCCCTTAGCGTCCGTGTCAACCTCTCCCTCTAAAAACCCCAAACTCGGTCTGTAGCCCGTCGCCAAGATCACCACGTCGTAATGTTCACGCTGTCCATCTGCAAAGTGAACACCCTCTTGCGAAAAGTGCGACAGCCCCGCCTTAACGTCTATACGTCCCGCTTCGACCTCTTCCACCAACCCAAAGCCGACGACGGGGTAGACGTCTACAATGGGTCTCTCGGGAAGCGGTAAGCCGATCTCCGAAAAGTCACGTTGCGCGAGCTTGAGCAAACGGTTCGCGACGCTTCTGGGCAGACGACGCAACGTCCAACTCGTCAACCGCGTCAGCGTCTCCGACTTAGGGTAAGGAACCATCCTCACGCCGCTCCGCACGGCGATGTCAACCTTGGTACCCTGTCTGGCGAGCCCCACCGCCACCTCTGAGCCGGAGTTGCCCACGCCGACGACGAGCACGCGCTGACCCGTAAAAGGCTCAGGGCGCTTGTAGTCTCTCGAGTGGAGAATCTGCCCCGTAAATACCTCTTCGCCCGCGAAGTGAGGGCGGTGCGGCGTGCTCCAGATGCCCGTTGCTGCAACGAGCACCTCCGCGTCAAAACGACCTCTCGTCGTGGTGAGTTGCCAGCTATCCTCGTAACGCGCCTCCGTCACCCGGACGCCGCGCTCGGTGGGAAAGTCGAAGTGCGCCGCGTAAGCCGCCAAATACTGTGCCACTTGCTCCCCTGACGGAAAGGGCGGATAGTCCTCGGGCATCGGGAGCCCCGGCAAGGCCGAAACGCCCTTTAAGCTGTGCAGGTGCAAGTGGTCGTAGTGGTTGCGCCAGGTTGCGCCCGCCGCGTCCTTCTCCAAGATGCGAAAGGGGAGACCCCTCTGCTGGAGGTAGTACGCCGTGGCGAGCCCGGCGGGTCCTGCGCCGACGATGAGGATCATAAGAGGTTGCGGGGTAGGGGAGAGGTAAGCACTAAGTCAGTTTAAGGGACGCTCGACTTATCGAAGTGATATGTGTCTTACACGTACATATTGGTTAAGCAGATATATCTATTCTGGATAGGGCAAGGCGGCAGGTTTCTTACAAGTCAACCTCTTGCCTCCTTTTTTGATCTTCTATCTAACTATGGTGCAAAAAGCTCATCTATTGAGTAGGGGAAATGGCAACGTTCCTGAGATAATGCAGTAATGAACTGCATATTGGTGAGTTGAAGTATCGCTTAAAAGATCGTTGCTGTAACAGTTTATGCTACTTTGAGGCAGCCTTCTAATCCAGACGATTAGCAAGGATGCAATCAAAGTCAACCAGAAAAACCTTATGACAGTTTTAGAAAGGAATTCACTAAGTAAGCGCCCCTTCCAAGATATATATTCTCTATATTTAGAGCGGTGGCCTAAACACAGCCTTAAAAAGGCGCAAAAGAGGTATGAATCTCGCCGGGCATTTCTAAAAAAATATTTTTGGAATTTGAAGCCGAGACAGGCTTTCCGTCTAGCGGGAGAGGTCGTAGCTTTAGTTGCAGAGCTATATGGCTTGGAAACAGCCGAACGGATGACCGCTGGAACTCGCTCTCCAGCAATCGTAACCTTGAGAGAAAAAGCATCCGCACCCGACGCAGTTCGGAGAAATCCGAAATATGCGTACGAAGAATTGAGAGGCTTTTTTCGTGTATTCAAGGAGGCGGCTTTCGGGGATTTACATTGGTGGCTTGAATAAATTAAACCCCGCTCGAGCCGGGGTCTAAACGCTCGAAAAAGAATCTCAATATCTTGGGGTTCTTTTTTATGGCGTGCTCTCAGAAGTAGAGCAACCGGGATTCTTCACTCCCACCACGCCACCTCGCATTCACCGAACCTAGCAACCTCTTCTTCTGAAAACGTCTTGACCTCTCTGTACCGCGCCTCTTGGATGTCGGGATTCCGGTGCACCTCTAACTGCGGTTTTTGCAGGTTCAAAATCCAGTATTCGGGTATGCCCGCGCCTGCGTAGAGTTGCAGCTTAGTCGTGCGGTCTGTCTGCAAGGTGGCGTTGGCCACCTCAATGACGAGTAAGACATCTTCGGGAACAGGGTGACGTTGCCGGTACTGTTCAGTGGGCGGTTTCAAGAGCATGACATCGGGCTGGGGCTCACTGTCGTCAAACTGAAGGGGTCCTTGAGAGAAGACGGTAAAGTTCTCGCCGACACAAGTGTTGAACTGATCCGACAAACTCTTAACGGCGTAGTTGTGGGCGGGGCTGATGGGATGCACTTCGAGTACCACTCCGCCGAGAAGCTCGTAGCGCTTATCCGCTTTGAGGACGCCCACCTCAGCCATTTTGTAGTAGTCCTGAAGCGTAAAGCGCACGCTTTGAGGTTCGCCTAGTTCGCTCTGCCACGTTGACCGAGTCAGTGCCACGCCTCATTATACCAGCTCAAACCTTTACAGGTTCCGCCACCTCCGGCTCATACCCCAAGTTCGGTGTGAGCCACCGCTCGACCTCCCGCACGCTCATACCTTTTCGCGCCGCGTAGTCCTCCACTTGGTCACGCCCAATCTTCCCGACCGCAAAGTAACGCGACTCGGGGTGCGCGAAGTAGAGACCCGACACCGACGCGGCGGGGTGCATGGCGAAACTTTCCGTGAGGTGAACGCCGATGCGCTCCGCGTCTAAGAGGTCAAAGAGCGTGCCCTTCTCGGTGTGGTCGGGGCAGGCGGGGTAGCCCGGCGCGGGGCGGACGCCTCTGTAGCGTTCACGGATAAGGGCGTCGTTATCGAGCGATTCGCCCGGCGCGTAGCCCCAGTAAGAGGTGCGCACCTGTTCGTGAAGGTGTTCGGCGAAGGCTTCGGCGAGCCTGTCGGCGAGCGCCTTAACCATAATAGCGTTGTAGTCGTCAAGCTCCGCTTCAAATTTTTGTGCAAGTTCGTCTGCGCCGAGACCTGTGGTGACGGCGAAGCCGCCGAGGTAATCGGCTACGTCCGAGTCTTTCGGCGCAATATAATCTGCAAGGGCTAGGTTCGGTTGACCCTCGCGTTTGCCGACTTGTTGGCGCAACGTGTGGAGCGTCGCGCGGACCTCTTGGCGGGTGTCGTCCGTGTACAGCTCGAGGTCATCCCCACTGCTATTGGCTGGATAGAAACCGAATACTGCTTTGGCGCTCAAGAGCTTCTTCTCGACAATCTCTTTCAAGAGGTCTTGTGCATCGGCAAAGAGCTTCGTCGCCTCAATGCCCACCACCTCGTCCTCCAGAATCTGCGGATAGCGCCCCGCGAGTTCCCAGGCGATGAAGAAGGGGGACCAGTCGATGTAGGGGACGAGCCTTTCCAACGGGTAATCCTCTAAGACTTTCGTTCCTAGAAAAGAGGGCTTCGTCACATCCGCTTTTCCCCAGTCGAATTTACGCCGCCTCGCTTGTGAAAGAGGGAGGAGTTTGCGCGCGCTTTCTCTCGAGCCGTACTGCGCTCTCACCTTGTCGTACTGCGTGCGGGTTGCGGCTTCGAGCACACCTCTTGCGTCCGAGTCGAGCAACTTGGAGACGACGCCTACGCTTCTCGAGGCGTCTAAAACGTGCAGCGTCAAGTTGCTGTAAGAGGGCGAAATTTTGACGGCGGTGTGAGCGCGTGAGGTTGTCGCGCCGCCGATTAAAAGGGGCACGCGGAAGTTCTGCCGCTCCATCTCCTTAGCGACGTAAACCATCTCGTCGAGCGAGGGCGTAATCAGCCCTGAGAGTCCAATTACGTCCGCCTCGACCTCTTTCGCAGTTTGCAAAATCTTCGCCGCCGGGACCATCACGCCCAAGTCGATAATCTCATAGTTGTTGCACGCCAAGACCACGCCGACGATGTTCTTGCCGATGTCGTGAACGTCGCCCTTAACGGTGGCTAAAACGACTTTGCCCTTGCCGCTGCCCTGCGCGTCCGGGTCCAAGTTCTTCTCAGCCTCTAAGTACGGCTGCAGATACGCCACTGCGCGCTTCATGACCCGCGCACTTTTGACGACTTGCGGCAAGAACATCTTGCCCGAGCCGAAGAGGTCGCCCACGATGTTCATGCCGTCCATCAGCGGACCTTCGATGACCTCTAGAGTTTTCGTGTAGGACTGCCTAGCCTCTTCCGCGTCCTGCTCGATGTAGTCCGTAATCCCTCTGACGAGTGCGTGCGAGAGCCGCTCCTGTACGCTTGCTTGTCGCCACGTCTCGTCCTTGACGCTGACTTTGCCTTTACTCTTGACGGTCTCTGCAAAATCCACTAAGCGCTCGGTTGCATCCTCGCGTCGGTCAAAGATGACATCCTCGACGAGGTCTAAGAGGTCTTTGGGAATCTCCGCGTAGACCTCTAACATGCCTGCGTTGACGATGCCCATATCCATCCCGGCATCTATAGCGTGGTAGAGAAACGCCGCGTGCATCGCCTCGCGCACTGCGTTGTTGCCGCGAAACGAGAAGGAGAGGTTCGAGACGCCGCCCGAGACGAGCGCGTGCGGCAAGTTCGCCTTGATCCAGCGCGTCGCTTTGGTAAAGTCAACCGCGTAGCGGCGGTGCTCCTCGATGCCCGTGGCAATCGCCAAGATGTTCGGGTCGAAGATGATGTCTTGTGGCGGGAAGCCGACCTCTACTAAGATGTTGTACGCGCGTTCGCAGATGTGGGTGCGGCGCTCGAAGGTGTCCGCCTGCCCCTCTTCATCGAACGCCATGACGACCACGGCTGCGCCGTAACGCCGAATCAGCCGCGCCTGACTCTTGAAGACCTCTTCACCCTCTTTGAGCGAAATCGAATTGACGACGCCCTTACCCTGCAACCTCTTGAGCCCCGCTTCGATGACCGACCACTTGGACGAGTCCACCATGATGGGCAGCTTGGCGATGTCCGGCTCGGCGGCGATGAGGTTCAAAAACGTGACCATCGCCGCCTCACTGTCCAACATCCCCTCGTCCATGTTCACGTCGATGAGCTGCGCTCCGCCCTCGACTTGATTGGCCGCGACGGACAAGGCTTCCTCGTAGTTGTCCGAGGTGATGAGCCGCGCGAACTTTTTAGAGCCCGTCACGTTCGTGCGCTCGCCGACGTTGACGAAGTTCGTTTCGGGGCGAATCACGAAAGGTTCCAAGCCGGCGAAGCGGGGGCGGGGTTCGATTTCGGGGGGTGTTCTAGGAGAATACTTCGCCGCCACCTCTGCGAACGCCGCGATATGCTCCGGCGTCGTGCCGCAGCAGCCGCCGACGATGTTGAGCCAGCCGTTCTCCAAGAAAGATTCCAACGTCGCCGCCATCATCGCGGGCGTCTCGTCGTACTCGCCAAAGGCGTTGGGCAGTCCTGCGTTCGGGTGAACGCTTGTGTAAACCGGCGCGAGTTGGGACAACTCTTCGGCGTATGGACGTAGCGCCTCCGGTCCCAACGCGCAGTTGAGCCCGATACTGAGAAGGCGTGCGTGCGAGACCGAAATCCAGAACGCCTCCAGGGTTTGCCCCGATAAGGTGCGCCCGCTCGCGTCGGTGATCGTCCCCGAAATCATGAGCGGTAAACGCTTATTTTTCTCCTCAAAGACCTCTTCCGCCGCGAAAAGCGCCGCTTTACAGTTGAGCGTGTCGAAAACCGTCTCAACTAGCAAGAGGTCCGCGCCGCCGTTTATCAGTCCGTGAATCTGTTCGCTGTAAGAAACGACTAAATCATCAAAATCCACCGCACGAAAGCCGGGGTTATTCACGTCGGGTGACATGCTCGCGGTGCGGTTGGTTGGACCGATGGCTCCGGCGACAAAGCGAGGTTTATCTGGCGTCGAAAAGGCGTCGGCGGCGCGGCGGGCGATCCTTGCGGCTTCTACATTTAGCTCGTAAATAACTTCGTCAAGCCCGTACTCCGCTAACCCAACAGTCGTGGCGTTAAAGGTGTTGGTCTCGAGGATATCCGCCCCCGCCGCTAAATATGTCCTATGAATCTCTTCAATAAGTTGAGGCTGCGTCAAGCAGAGCAGGTCATTTGCGCCCGCTAAAGGATGCGTGTGGCGCTTGAAACGCTCGGCGCGAAAGTCTGCTTCTGACAGGGTGTACTGCTGAATCATCGTGCCCATCGCGCCGTCTAGGACGAGGATGCGTTTTTCTAGCTCGAGTTCGGTAGGATGCTTGATTCTGTTGTTCATGAGATGCTCAAGCAATGAGTTGAAAGCACAGGTGATCGCTGAAACAGGTGAGCACGTAAAGTGCTACGGCGTGAGCCTCGACCTGCGCGACTGGCTTTACGCCGTAACCTGTATGAGCAATGAGTCAAAATCTTTGGGGTTTTACTCATTGCTCGTTGCTCATTGCTATAGCAGGTATCATCTGGTCAGCTACACCCTCACTAAAGAGAACATCGCCTAGCACGCACTTTAGATGATGAAGTTCCGCAACGGCAGGGCGGCCTGCCCGTAACGCTAGTTCTTCGAACTGAGATCTGCGAAGAAGTGTTGCTTCGCATGACTTCGTCCAAGCAACGATAAGTGGAACTGCTACTACCTTACGCATAGCTCACAACCTCTTCTGTGGGCTCTAAAAATTCTCCTAACAGCTCCGTGCGCCCGAGCGGATACACGTGGACGCCGTCCACACCGAGCGTGCGTAAGTCCGCGACGAGCTGCTTGACCCAGCGGAGCCCAGCGGCTTGTCCGTCACGCTCCAACCCCTCGAGAAGCTCACTCGGCACGTTGCACCACTTCGAGACGGTCTTCGCCATCTTCACGCTGCGTACGGGTAAAACGCCGTAAAGGACGGGTGCGGGCGGCTTACCGCCGAAGGCCTCTCTAAACCTCACCACGTCCTCCACGCTAAAAACCGGTTGGGTTTGAAAAAAGTGAGCACCTGCTTCTAACTTGGCGTTGAACTTAGAGACCTCAACCTCTAAATCCTTCGCGCTCGGGTTGGCAGCCGCAGCGACGGAGAGGTTCGTCGGCGCTTCCAGGTCACGCCCCCTCGTTTGGCCTCGGTTGAGGTTTTTGACTAAACTAATGAGCCCGAGCACGTCCACATCAAAAACGCCTCTGGCGTCGGGGTGGTCGCCGCGCGTGGGCGGATCCCCTGTGAGCGTAAGAACGTTCTTGACGCCCAACGCGGCTGCGCCTAAAAGTTCGGACTGGAGGGCTAACACATTGCGGTCGCGGCAGGTGAGGTGAAAGATCGTCTCTAAATCAAAGCGCGACTGAATGAGGTGCGCCAAGGCGATAGGGCTCATGCGCAAGTTCGCCATCGGCGCGTCGGAGATATTCACGGCGTGGACGTAGGGCTGGGCTTCGGCGGCTTGTCTAAAAGCGCTGTCTGGCGCTGCACTGCGGGGCGGCTCTAACTCCGCGGTCACAGAGAAGTCTCTGCCGAGCCTTCGGGTTAAGCTCACAAGAGCACCTCTTCAGCTTTTTTACCGGTAGCGGGAATACATGTCATGACGAACCCTCCTGAGTAGGCGTGTAAGCGAATTGAAGAAGGGTCACAAACGAGAGCCTTCTCATCTTTCCAGTGAGAGAGGTCATCGTGACCCCGCTCGCTTGGTCTGAAAGGAGCACCCACTTGGATGAAAGTTGGTTGCTGCAACGTCACGGGGTCAGGTCCCTCGGTTGCTCTGGATGAGGTCTCGAGCGTATGTAGCAGGTATCACCTTGAGCCGGTCTCACTTCCGAGAACGCTGATTAGTGCGCACGGCAAGCGATGATATCTGCGTGATACAAGCTCAGTGAGGGTAGAAAAAGCTAAGCATTCCAGCCTACGAAACTTGACTCGAGCGTCTGAGCCGCACTAAGACGAGAAAAAGCTTAGTCAGAACTCAGCTAGACCATTGTTACGTGTTCGGCGGGGCGGCGTCAAGCTCGCGGGCGAACGCTTCCTTCTCGCGGTCTGAAACGTTGGGCGTCTATAACGTTTAGACCGGCGCGTTTAGACCGGATGCTTAAACCGGAATGTTTAAGTTGGCACGTTTAAGCGACGCCGACCGACCCCTACGATGAGCCCGACACTAACGAGCCCAACCCGGTCAGGGTGCGTTCAGCCTCTCCATACTACCTTACTGTTATGAATTTCACATCGGTGGACCCCTTACTCGAGAGGTTTTCCTTCCCAACCCGACCCGCCAGCGACTCGAATCACGCTCTAGACGCGCGGCTTTTTGGCACGCCGCACCTACTGTGGCGCGGCGAACCGTTGCAGCTCTCGTCGCAGAAAGGGCGGGCGCTCCTCTATCTGCTCGCGCTGAGACCCGAAGGAGTCTCTAGAGACGAGCTTGCCGAGCTGTTTTGGGGCGTAGGCAAGTACGCCAATCTGCGCCAGGCGCTCTACCAACTGCGGCGACTGCCGGGCGCGGCGCGTTGGCTTCTGCTCGAGGGGTCCAAAGAGAAGGGTGAGCGAGTGCGCGTGAACGTAGCGAGCGACGTAGCGGCGTTCGGAAGGGCGATGGGGGCGCGGCGCTACGAGGAAGCGCTGGCGCTTTCAGCCGCCCCTCTTTTAGCGGGCGTTCGCGTCGCCGACGCGCCCACCTTTGACGACTGGTTAGAGCAGCGCCGCGCCGCTGTAGAGGAGGCGCGGCGCACCGCGCTACGCGGCGAGATTGCGCGTTTGGAGAAAGCGGACCACCTCTTAGCCGCACTCGAGCTGACCGAAAAGCTCACCACTTCAGACCCCCTGGACGAGGCGAGTTACCGCGCCGCCATGCGTCTCCACTACCGCCGGGGCGACCTGGCGGCGGCGCGGGCGCGCTTCGCCGAATGTCGGCGCACCTTGTTGCGCGAACTCGGCGCAGAACCTCTCGCCGAGACCTTGGAACTCGCCCACCTCATCGAGAAGAGCCGCGCTCGTACGCTGCCGACGCCGCGCGTCACGCTTCCGCTCCAACTGCTGCGCCCGCCGCGCCTCGTCGGGCGCGAAGCGGTCTGGGCGCAGCTTGCGGCGGCGCAGAGGGCGGGTCAGGTCATCTTTTTGGCGGGCGTGGCGGGGGTAGGGAAGACGCGGCTGCTGCGCGACTTCACGAATCTGGGAAGCTCCCTATTCAACGAAGCGAAACCGGGCGACGTGCATTCGCCCTATATCGTGATCGCCAGAGGTATCCACCGGTTTCTGCAGGCGTTTCCAGAGGTGCAGCTCGAGCCCTGGGAGCAGCTCGCCTTAGCGCGGCTTTTGCCGCAACACGCCCCGCACCGCTCGCGAGGTACGCCAGGCTTGACGCCTTCACCGTTAGATACCCCTAGCAAGCACCTGCGTTTTACCGAAGCGGTTGCCTCGCTCTTCGCGCGGATACGGCGCAGCGTGGCGGCCCTATCCTCCGACGATATTCATTACATCGATCACGCCAGCCACGTGCTGATGGCGCAGACTTTCGGGCAGCTTTCCCCTGACAAAAACATGGCGTCGCTCATCGTGGCGTACCGCCCTGAAGAGACGCCGCCCTCGTTCGCGCGTTACCTCGCGCCACTCTTGGAGTCGGGCGCGGGGCTGCGTATCGAACTCGAGCCGCTCACCGTGGACGGGGTTGGCGAGCTTGTCGAGAGCCTCGAGCTGCCAGGCGGCGTTTCCTTAGCTCGCCGCTTGCACCGCTACGCGGGCGGCAACCCCATGCTCACCCTCGAAGCGCTCAAGAGTATGCTAAGCGATCTGAGCGCCGCGCCGACGTTGGACCTCGGTGACGTCAGCCGGGGAAGCGCGCCTCTACGCCGCCGTTTGGAGACGCTCTCCAACGTTGCGCTGCGCGTCGTGAGGGCGAAGGCGCTCACCAGGGATGAACTGCCTACACCCGGCGTTCACGCGCTCGCCGAACTCGTCGAAATGTCGCCCTTGTCCGTTGCCGAGGGGTTAGTAGAACTCCAGCGCGCCCAAATCCTGTCGGGCGAACACTTCGTTCACGACCTCATCTACGAAACGGTCTTGGCGGGTATTCCTGCCGCGTTGGCGCAGGTGCTCCACGAACGCGCCGCGCTCGTCCTCGCCCAAATCCCCGAGAGCAAGCCCGAATGCACCGCGCGCCACTGGCTCGCGGCGGGGAACGGCGCAAAAGCCGCGCCCTACCTCCTGCAAGCCGCCCTCTCTGCGCGGCAACTTCGCGCCGACAAAGAGGCGAAGCACCGCTACTTTCAGGTGCTCTGGTGCTTGAACGCGGAGAGCGGCGCGTCCGCTAAGGTGCTCAGGACGCGGGCGCTCAAAGGCTTGGGTATCTCCGCCCGGTTGACCCAGGATGCTGACCTCGAGGCGGCGGCGCTCGGCGCGCTCAAAGCCGAGACGCCCGGCGCTACCTATGACCTACCTGCTATCTAGCAGTTCCAAGACATATTGAGACAGAGTGCTGCAAGTATCACCACCCAACGTGCGTGTTAGACATCGTTTTATGAAGTGAGCGTGTTGCTTCGCAAAACTTACGTACACTCAAACCAGATGATACCTGCTAATCGTAAGCAGCACTGAGATTCGTTGAGAGCTTTTCGCAAAACTCTACGTACACTCTGACCAGTTCCAAACGTTAGTGGGACTGACTTTGATACCTGCAGCAGTTCCACAACATGTTGAGACAGTTGAGCGCAGATATCATCCCTTGAAGTGCGTGCTAAACATTGTTTTATAAAGTGAGCGTGTCTCTGACTAGATGATACCTGCTACTGCTAAAGGTATAGTGAAAGCCGACTTCACCGTGCTCCTACTCGCCGGTACATACCTTTAGCCAGGAGCACCCAAGGGACCACTATGGACTTGTTTTCGTGGGTTAGTAGCCCAGAAGCGTGGGTTGCGCTTCTTACGCTCACCCTTTTAGAAATCGTTTTGGGCATCGACAACATCGTTTTTATCTCGATTGTCTCCTCTAAGCTGCCCGAGGAGCAGCAGCCTAGAGCGCGCAACGTGGGACTCTTTCTAGCGATGTTCACGCGCATCTTGCTCCTCTTCTCGATCAGTTGGATCATCGGTTTGACGGAGCCGCTGTTTACGGTATTCGCGCAAGAGATTTCTGGGCGCGACCTCATCTTGCTCGCGGGTGGGCTCTTCTTGATCGCCAAAGCGACGCAGGAGATTCACCAGAAGTTGGAGGGCGAAGAGGGGCACGAGAGCGCCAAAGTCGCGCCCTCGTTCGCTGCTGTCATCGTGCAGATTCTCATTTTAGATGTCGTGTTTTCGCTCGACTCGGTCATTACTGCCGTCGGCATGGCGGACGACCTCGGCGTGATGGTGACAGCCGTCGTGATCGCGGTGGGCATCATGCTCATCTCCGCCGGACCGATCAGCACCTTTGTCGAGCAGCACCCGACGGTGAAGATGCTGGCGCTCTCCTTTTTGATCCTTATCGGCGTGTCTTTGGTTGCGGAGAGTTTCGGTCAGCACATCCCCAAAGGCTACATCTATTTCTCGATGGGCTTCGCGGTCTTTGTCGAGATGCTCAACTTGCGGCTTCGCGGCTCCAAACCTGTCAAGCTGCATCAGCCCTACACGGAAGAGGCTGCTAAGGAAGGTCAAGCGGCGGGTGGCGGGCGATGAAAGAGAAGTTAAGAGCAGCGAGTAACCAGTTAAAAGTGAAGGACCAGTTGCGTATGACGCATTGCTCATCAGCCACGCCTTGCGAGAGGTCATCTTATGCGTAACCGGTTCACGAGTACCTGGGACGCGCTTTTAGCGAGCTACTGGTTCTTGCCGGGGCTCATGACTCTGGGTTCGGTGCTGCTCGCGTCGCTTCTAGTATGGCTTGATACGGGCGACGACAAGCTCACCTGGCTGCGCGATATCCGGTTCGTGTACCTCAATCAGCCTGACGGTGCACGCTCCTTGCTTTCCACCATTTCGGGCTCCATGATAGGCGTCGCGGGCGTAGCGTTCTCCATTACAATGGTCGTCTTGTCGCTCACCTCGGGGCAGTACGGACCACGGCTTCTGGGCAACTTCATGCGCGACCGGGGCAACCAGTTTGTGCTGGGAAGCTTTATCGGCACCTTTATCTACTGCCTCTTGGTGCTGCGCACGATTCGCTCGGCGGATGAAGCCGCCGCGCTGACCTCTTTCGTGCCGCACCTCGCGGTGACGTTCTCAGTGCTTCTAGCGGCCTTTAACTTAGGCGTGTTTATCTACTTCATCCATCACACAGCGGAGTCGATTCAGGCGTCCAGTATCATCACCAACATCGCGCAGAGTTTAGAAGACCTCATTAAAAAGATCTATCCCGAGGAGCGGCTCTCTCACGAACGAGGTCTCAGCGACGAAGCGCTCGACTTAGCGTCCTCCATTCCTGACGAGTTTGACGAGGACGCGCGGAGCGTGCCGATGGTGCACAGCAGCTACCTGCAAACAGTTGGCGTACAAAGGCTCATCTCCGCCGCGAAGGAACACGGCGTGATCGTCAAAGTGCCGCACCGACCCGGTACGTTTTTGGTCGAGCGCAGACCGCTCTTAGAGGTGTGGCCCGGCGAACGCCTCACCGAGGAATTGGAGGAGAAGCTGCGCGGCGCGTTCACCTTCGGGCCGCGCCGCACACCCCTGCAAGACTTCGACTTTCTGTTCGACCAACTCACCGAGGTGGCGCTCCGGGCGCTCTCGCCGGGCATCAATGATCCTGTTACAGCCATCGAATGTATCAACCGCATCGGCGAAGGGTTCAACTTGCTCGCTTCGCGCAAACTACATTCGCCGTACTTCTGCGACGACGAGGAGAAGCTCCGCCTCATCTACACCCAGGTGGACATCAAAGACCTAGTTAAGAACACCTTTGGACCGCTGCGCCGCTTTAGCGGCGATAATATGATGGTCTCTTTGCACCTCCTGCAGACTATCGCCGTGCTGCGTGCGCTCAACGATCATCCGCGCCTCAACGACGCCCTTATAGAGCAAGCCGACCTCATCTTGGAGGTTGCGGGCGACGTTCTTATCGAAGCGGACCTAGAGGAGGTGCGCCAAGCCCACCGCGAAGCTACCTCAGGGCAAGACGCGCTAGACCCGCCAGTACAGAAGGTGGGGTTTTAAGCGGGAGTTGCCAGGCCTTAGGCGTACACTTCGCGAAATGTGCAACGCGCTCCAGAAGCTCCGTGAAGGTTTCCTCGGGGATGTTGAGAGGCGGCGTGAGGCGCACCACGCTGCTTGAATTCAGCGTGTAACACCCGTGCACGCCCGCCTGGTGCAGCAGCCTTAGCGCCAGGGCGCTCCCGAGTTGCGCGGGCAACTCTCCCACCAAAACCTTAGGAGAGACGACAGGTTGCAGTTGCAGCGCGAAGAGCAGCCCCGCGCCGCGCACCTCTTGAATGAGGTCTGGATAGAACGCTCGCAGCTTCCTCAGCGCCGCTAAGCCGTGTTCGCCTAGACCTCTCGAGCGTTCAGCCAGGTTCTCTTCTACGATGATTTCCAGCGACTTGAGCCCCACTGCCGCCGCCAGCGAGCCGCCGCCAAAGGTGTTTGAGTGGCGCTTGCTCTGCAGACCGCCCAGCATCGTCTTATAGACCTCGCGCCGCGTGATGGTCGCGCCTATCGGCAAGAGCCCGCCGCCGAGCGGTTTCGCTAGGGTGAGGATATCGGGGTCTAAACCGCCCGCGACGCTCGCGAAGAGGTGCCCGGAGCGCCCCAAGCCGGTCTGAACCTCGTCGGCAATGACGAGGATGCCGCACTCACGGAGGGCGTTCACGGCAGGCAAGAAATCCGCTGGCGGATGAATCACGCCGCCCTCGCCCTGAATAGGCTCCAACACGACGCCGATGACCCTATCCGCGCCGAGTTCCGTCACCTTGTCCGTAAGCGCCTGCGCGTCGCCGTAAGGCAGCGTCACCACGCCGCCCAAGAGCGGTCTAAAGGGCGCTTGATATTCCTCGTTAGGCGTCAAGGAGAGCGCGCCCGCCGTCTTGCCGTGATACCCCTTCGTAAAGTTGATGAGGTGCGTAGCGCCAGGTCTCGCGGTGCGCGCGAACTTGAGCGCCGTCTCGATGGCCTCCGCGCCGCTGTTCGAAAAGAAGACCTGCGAATCTTCGTGGCTCGGCGCGTAAAATGAGAGCAGGGCGACGAGGTTCGTTTCTAGCGCCGCCCGCCAGTCCGAGGCGGACTGCTGCGGCAGGCTCATGCTGGTGCTCGTTTCGAAATAGGTACGGATAAAGTCGACGAGCGGCGGGTAGCGTTCGCCGAAGGGGAGGGCGGCGTAGCCCCCCGCATTGATGAGGTGCCGTCCTCCTTCGTCTCTTAGCTCCCAAGGATTCACGACCTCGAGCGGTCCGCCGATACCTAACGCCTCGACGATGCGCACCAAGTCGCCGTTGCCGTGCGCCTTTTCCAAGGTGAGCGCGCGTCTCCCCAAACCCGGCACATCGCCCGCCGAAATGGGAAGCTTAGGCGAAGGTGGCGGCGCAGATTGCGAAACAGGTTTCGCTCCAGGTTTCATCGCAGTGTCCATTACAGAGACATCACACCTTCAAGGCGCACGCTGAAGGGCGCGTCATTGGGGCTGTTCGACGATCCGGTTGCCCGCCTGGTCCACGACGACGATTTCCAGCCCTTCGCGCGCCACGTCGAGCGAAAAGGAGACCTGCTCGGCCGGGATGAACGAGAGGTCTGTGCCGCCCACGCTGACGCGCCCGACTTGATCGTTGTCCCTCGCCACGCCCGCGACGCGCACGCGCCCCTCCGCTAAGCCCTCGGTGCCTGTAATCTCTAACGTTGGCGGCGTCGTGTCTATTTCCAGCGGGAAGTCGAGCGTGCTCACGCGCCCGTCGACGTCTTCAACTTCGATCGTCGATTCCCAGCGCCCTTCGCCGACGGACTGCGGGATAAACGCGAAGCGCACGAGCTTCTTGCCGCGCTGCCCCTCGTAGAAGCTCGCGCCTAAGAGGTCGAGTCCGTTCACGCGCACCGCCCGGACGCCCTCGTCGTCCAGCGCGTAACCGCTGACCTGCAAGTTCTCCGCCGTCCTGACCGTGCCGCTCTGGGGCGAGGTGATTGTAACAACGGGCGCTAGGGCGTCCGAGCGTTCCATACAGGCGCTCAGCCCTGTGAGCAAAGCGAGAGCAAAAAGAGTACGTTTCATCGCGCTAAGTTTACCGCGAAAAGAGGGCAAAGCCGTGTACTCGAGGTCAAGACGAAGGCCAAGGCGGAGGTCAAGACGAGCGTTCTGGCAGCCTGGTGAGGTACGTGGAGAGGCTCAAAACGTTTCCTTACGTGACTGAGCCATGCATAAAATGAACCGGGACAGTCAAGCGAGGAGGCGTAGTAAAACCTAAAAAACTCCCTCCTGTAGACATCGGCGCTTTCGGTGGTAAGGTGAACTCAGTGTACAAATGTTCACATCTGCGCACGAAGTTAATCAGCGGTTCTATTTCGGACGCACTTAATGAAGTCATCCGTTTTTAAGACTTCATTCAGAAGGTGACGCAACCGTGAGCAAGTTTGTTAGACTAATGAGGTCATGACGATGTGATCTTAGGGAAAGGAGGATTTAAGGGACGCGCTTACGCGCTCTATGCTACCTAGCTTGGTCTGTGAACAATCTATAGATTAGACTAGACAATCTATCTATAGACATTTCGTCCATACCGCAATGGTCCATACTGCAACGACACACCTTTCACCCTACGCTTTTCGCTTTAGGAGGACTATGAAAAAAGCTCTATCCCTACTCGCGCTGCTCGGTCTACTTTCGACCGGCGCGGCGCAAGCCCCCGCCGACACCTACGTCGTCTCCGCTTTCGGCGAAGCGGTTACACTCGACCCGGCCAGGGCCTACGACACCGCTTCAGGTTCGCTCTTAGAGAACATCTATGAAACGCTCTACACGTATGACGGCGCGAGCATCGACGAGTTCGTGCCCGCTTTGGCGACCGACTATCAGGTATCCGAAGATGGGACTACTTACACCTTCACCCTGCGCGAAGGCGTGCCTTTCCATAGTGGCAACACCATGACCTGCCGCGACGTGGAGTACTCCTTGGAGCGCGGTATGGTAGTCGCGCACCCCGAAGGCGCGGTCAGCTATCTCGTCGGCAACCAGTTCTTAGGCACGCAGACCGACGGTAGCGACGCGGCGGCGTACCAAGAAGAGGTCAACTGGGGCATGATCGACGGCGCAGTTGAGTGCCCCGACGGTGACGACGGTTTAACGGTGCAACTCAACCTCACCCAGCCCGACCCCGCGTTCCTCTCGATCCTCGTGTACACCGCGTTCAGCGTGACAGACAGCCAGTGGGCCATCGAGAACGGCATGTGGGACGGTACCGAAGCGACCTGGACCGACTGGATTGGGCGCGACCTCACCCAAGAATTTATGCACAACGCGGCGAGCGGCACGGGCGCGTATCAACTCGTCGAGTGGACGGGCAACTCCTTCGTCGGGCAAGCCTTCGCGGACTATTGGGACGGCGCACCGCCCATCACCAACGTCGTCTACAACTACGTCGAAGAGCAGTCCACCAACATCCTCGCGCTGCAACAGGGCGACGCGGACCGCGCTATCTTGGGCGACCGCGCGGCATTGGTACAGCTTCGCGGCGCACCGGGCGTCACCGTGTACGAAAACTCCGACTGGAACGAAACCTCGGTCTCAGCGGTTTTCTTCAACACCGACATTGTGACCGAGAACAATGAGGACATCGGCTCGGGGCAGTTGGACGGTCAGGGCATCCCGTCGGACTTCTTCGCCGACCCGAACGTGCGCATCGGCTTCGCGCACCTCTTCGACCAGCAAGCCTTTATCGAGCAAATCTACGAGGGCGAAGGTCAGGCGGTAACAGCGGCGCTGCCCCCCTCCTTCTTCGGCTACACCGACAATGTGCCGATTCGCACGCTCGATTTAGAGGCGGCGGAGCAAGCCTTTAATGAAGCGTTTGACGGTCAACTGTTCGACACCGGCTTCGAGTTCACTGCGCTCTACAACGCGGGCAACACCACGCGGCAAGCGGCGCTTGAAATCATCAAAGAGAACCTGGAGTTCTTGAGCCCGAACTTCACGATGAACATCCGCTCGCTCGCCTGGCCTGACTTCTTGGCTCGTAGCGACCAGGGCTTGACGCCGATGTTCGTGCTCGGTTGGGGCGCGGACTACGCCGACCCGAGAAACTTCTTCAACACGTTCTACCTCTCCGACGGCTTCTACCCGGACGGACGCACGAACTTCAGCGACGAGCAGATGGACCAGGTGCTGAGGGAAGCCAACACCTCGACGGATCAGAGCCAGCGCGAAGAACTCTACGCGCAAGCCACGCAGCTTCACTACGATCTCGCGCCCGTCGTACCGCTGCCCGTACCCGGCGCGTTTATCGCCGCGAGTGAGGTGCTCCAAGGCGTCTACTACAACCCGATGCTTTCGCACAACTACTACTGGAAAGACATCTCGAAGAACTAAACGGACTTTGAGAGGCAAGAGGAGCGGCTCAGCGCCGCTCCTTGTTCCTATTCTTGGTAGAGTATTTCATACTTGAATGTACGCACGTATTATCTTCAACCTGTGCGCTCAATGACTATACTTTTTAACTGAGCGTGTTGACGACCAGATAATACCTGCACAGGAGGTAAAAGGTGTTTGCTTTCGTCGTTCGGCGACTCCTCTTTTTGCCCGTCGTATTTTTCGGCGTCACCGTCTTTATCGTGCTGCTCATGCAGCTTTTAACCCCTATTCAGCGCGCGTCCACCTACGCGCAAACACCACAACAGGCGCGCAACTTGCCCGCCATCGTCGAGCGTTACGGGCTCGATGACCCCTGGTATCAGCAGTACGGGCGCTGGCTCAGCCAGGTGGCGCAGGGCAACATGGGTTACTCGAAAGTCACTAACGAGCCCGTCTTGACGACGATTCGTAAGAGGTTCCCCGCCACACTGGAGCTAGCCCTCTACGCGATTATTCCGGTGATCGGTATCGGCATCTGGCTCGGCACGGCGGCAGCCTTGAACCGAGATAAGTTCATCGACCAGTTCACGCGCGTCGCCGCCATCGTAGGCTTCTCACTACCGAGCTTCGTGGCGGGGATTTGGCTGCTCGTGGTCTTCTACGGGATGATGGGCGGGTTTTTATCCGAGTTTTTGGGCGGCGCGTTTCGCGTAGAACCGGGGCGACTCTCAACGCGCTTCGTTGTGGAGTTGGCGAGCAGTGACTTTCAGCGCCCTACGGGGCTGCTCACGATTGATTCGCTTCTCAACGGACGCTTCGACATCTTCTGGAACGCCGTGCTGCACATGATTTTACCCGTGACGACGCTCGCGATCATCTCGTCTGCGCAGATTTTGCGGGTGATGCGCTCTTCGCTTTTGGACGTCTTGTCGCAAGACTACGTGCGCACGGCGCGGGCAAAAGGGCTACCAGAAAACATGGTGAACTATAAGCACGCCCGCCGCAACGCGCTCATCCCCGTCATCACGCTCTCGGGCTTAGTGCTTTTCAGCCTCTTCAACGGGGTCGTCATCACGGAAACGGTCTTCAATTACCCAGGTTTGGGACAGTGGGGCGCGACCGCTGCCGTCCAGCTCGACTACGCGGCGGTGCTGGGGTTCGCTGTTTTCACCGCGATGATTGTTGTCATTGCCAACCTCTTGGTGGACCTTCTCTACGGCGTGATCGACCCGCGCATCAGGTATAACTGATGGCCAGCTCGAGTATGCAGCAGCCCGCTCAGCAGGAGCGCGAACAGAGCGCCCTCGTGAAGTGGTGGAACTCCAAAGCGATGAAGCGCTTTCGCCGCAACCCGCTAGCGATTACGGGTGCGCTCATCGTTCTTTTCTTCGTGGTTGTCGCGATCTCTGCGCCGCTCATCACCACGCCAGGGCGCTCCTGCTTGCGCGATTTAGGGCTCTCCGCTCGCACCGTGGGTGAGGTCAACAACCCGCTCAGACCTGCCTTCTGGCGACTGATGTTCGCGCAGCCCTTACCGAGTGCGCCCCTCTCGTCGTGTTACACCATCCCCCGAACGACCTTCTCGCCCGTGCCGCAGCCGCCCACATCCGAGTCTATCTTGGGCACCTCGAGTCGCGGCTACGACATCTACTACGGGCTCGTCTGGGGCACGCGCACCGCTTTTTTCATCGGCTTTTTGGTCATCGGTGTGAGTTTATCTATGGGGCTTTTAATAGGCAGCATCGCGGGCTATTTCGGCGGCTGGATCGACAATGTCTTGATGCGCTTCACCGACGTGATCATCTCCGTGCCTAGCTTAATTATGGCCATCGTCATCGTAACCATCTTAGGGCAGTCGCTCGTCAACATCATGCTCGCTATCGCCATCGTGGGCTGGCCCACCTACGCGCGACTCGTGCGCGGCGACATCTTGCGGGTCAAAGAGCAGGAGTACGTGGACGGGGCGCGGGCGTTGGGCGCGAGAAATATCGGCATCATCTTCAAACACGTGTTGCCTAACTCGATCGGCTCCATCATCATCGTCGCAAGCTTGGATATCGGCACAGTGGTCATCACCGCCGCCGCGCTGAGCTTTCTGGGGTTAGGACCGCCCATCGGCTTCGCGGACTGGGGGCAGATGATCGCCTTCGCCAGAGATTGGATTTTGGGACCGCCCAACGACCCCTTCGCCTACTGGTACGTTTCGTTTTACCCCGGCATCGTCATCGTGCTGTTCGTACTGGGTTGGAACCTCTTAGGTGACGCCTTTAGAGATGTGAATGACCCGAGAAGTGGAACGTAATGGATTCAGCGTAATCTCAAGACCTGAACTTATAGCAGGTATCATCTGGTTTGAGTGCGCGAAGCGATGCGAAGCAACACTCTCACTGTAGAAAACATTGATGAGTACCCACTTTCAGAGATGATATTTGCGGCAATCTGTCTCAGTAAGTTCTGGAAGTGCTATTAATACCGCTTAATGAAGGGGAACCTAGTGATACGGATTCCGGGTGAATCCACTACAAAATGCATTCGCATTTTTCCGCTACTCACCGGAATCCGTCGCTGTTTCTACTCACTCTGTTCGGGATTAAACACACTACTTTGTAGCGTGTTTAACCGGAAAGGGTATGAGGTTCCCTTTTTTACAGTTGGGGCGCGCTTTTTCATCAAGGCAGAACGAACGTCACAGCATTTTCCTTTGTCATCTGCGTACCTTTTGAAAGTGCGCCGTTCAGGTGGAGCACATGCGCGGTGATGTCTAGGTATTCCTCGTTCGTCAACGTACCCGGCGCGTGGCGGGGCATGGTTGCTTGAACGTAGGTGTAGAGTACGGCGGCGTTCGGAAAGCCTGTCAGCGCGGTCTCACCGATGAGCGCGGGCGCGTCGCCGACATCGAACATGTTGTTATCCATAAAAGGATTCGCCATGAGCGCGGGGTTGCCCCATTTATGGCAGCTCGAGCAGCGCCTATGGTCCTCAGGAAAGGCGAGCCGCGCTTCGGCTAAACCTTGTCCGGTTGCGCCGTGGCAGACGGCGCAGCGTAGCGCGTAGAGGTCTGCGCCGCGCGCCCTCTGCGCTTGTGCTTCGGCTACACCCTCCTGGTTGACTTGCGCGTTTGCGCCCTGGGGCGTAAGCAACACCAAAAGCGTTACCAGAAGGGTAACGCCGACAAAGGCGCTAAGAAGGAGCCGCATAGAGTAGTCTATCACCCGACGCCCACCCCACTTGCTGCCATGAATAGAGGATGAATCCTGCTGTCAATCCTCGGTAGGCGCGCCCCCCACCGCCTGTGCCCACGTGATGAAAGCGGGATTGGTGAGTTCTGTGATCGTCGGTAGGCTGTCGATATCGATGTCGTTATCTTCTCCAAAGGTGAAGTCCGTAGGGTCGAAGATGCGAACCAGTTGGTCCGACACGAAGAAGACGAAGCGGTTTCTGGGCTCGTAAACGGCGTCCGCCGCGCTGATGCTCACGCTTTCTTCCTCTGCCGCACCTATATTTTGATGGACGGTGAACTCGTCCTCGCCCAAAACGAAGATCGTCTCCGTAGTCAAGAAGTCGTCGGTGATGATCTTGCGGCTCTCGTCAATCGTCTCTTCGCGTGTGCCGTCGTCCGGCGTGCCCTCGGCGTAGTTGACAATAGGCACGAAGCTCTCGTCAAAGAGTGCCACGAGCGCGCGCCGGTCGGGGTTAGCGTCGGTGGGGGCGCGCACGACACCTAAGTCCTCCACCTCTTGGTTGCTGTCAGCGATGTCGATGACCTCTTCGACGTCGCCACCAGGCGCGGTGTCGATGTCGGGGTTGTTCGCGTTCTCGTCTGGCAGGGTGACCTCAGTGAGCTGCACGCCTGCGGGATCGTCCTGAAAGAAGTAGAGGCGGTCGTTCTCTATGGGTACCTGGGCGAGGTAAAGGCTCGCGGGTTCGATCTGGATGTCGAAGCGCTCTAACAGCGCGGGCGGCGAGGCCTCCGTGTCGATGACGTCCACCGCCTGGAACTCGGGTGCGCCGCAGGGGGTACCCTCGTGGAGCAGCGCGGCGTAGCGCCCGTCACTGCTGACTTGCACGTCGATAGGGCAAAATTCCGTGTCTAGGGGCAAGCCGGGCTCGGCGTCTAAGGTGCTCAGCGGCAAGTCTCTCGTGAGTGTAAAGTTCGCCGGGTCTGCCGGATCGACGCCCCCTACATTGAAAAAGCTCAGAAAGGCGGCGCTATCTGCAACATTGGCGCTGCCGTCGTTCCGGCTCAGCACCACCAGGGTGTCTCGTAAGTTGTCGCGGTCGGTGAAATCGTAGGCGACAGGGACGGCAGGCAGGTCTCGGCTCGTGACGAACGAGAGCCTGTCCTCGGAGGCTCCCGAGACCCCGAAGGTGTCCTCGATGAGCCCCACCTTGCCCTCCGCCCCGTCCGCCGCGTCCGCTTGATAGCCGACGACGAGAAAGATGGGCGTGCCTTGCTCAGTCGTACCCGTGCAAGCGGTGAGGACGAGGAGCGTGAGAAGAAGAAGACGTTTCATGGTCTTAGCCTATCTGAATAAGAGGTTAGATTGATGTTCGGCTCGAGGCGTTTCTGAATAAAGAGGTGTTTCTGAAGGGAGTTAATTGCCGGTATTACGCTCGTCTATTCGCTTCGCGTTCTCTTCCTTGTTTCTACCCCGCTGCCCTTTCTACTCTCCGCGGCGGCGCGGCAGCGCGAGCGGCGTGTCGAAGGCTTGCTGAAAGCCCGTCTCTTCACCCGGAAAGCCCAGCGCGATTCTGAGCGTGCCGTTCTCTGTGTCGAGCGAGCTGTAGAGCGCCCAGCAGCAGCGGTTCCAGGTGACGTAGAGCGTCGGCTGGAAGGTGAAGGGGCTCTGCGCCGCGTTGGTGCCCGTGAAATCCCAGACGTCGTTCAGCAGCGCGGAGACGTAGACTTCGTCGGTCACGCGCGCCGTTACACCGAACTCGTCTAGCGTCAGGGCGCTCCTGGTGAAGTCGTCGCCGCTCAGCGTCGCGTTATACTCGAGCCTGCCTTGCACGCCGACGCGCGAGAAGAAGTCGCTAAAGAGCGTCAGTTCGGCGTTGCGGAGGTAGGTCTGGGCGAGTTGCGCGTCCGCCAAAAGCAGCTCGGAGCGGAGGTCTACCCGGAAGCCGATGTCGCCCAGCGAAGTGCCGATATAGGTGCTCGGCAGATCGACGAGGAACTGGAGCCGCGAGTTCCGGTAGCCCCCTACGCCGCCCGTACGGTTCGCGAGGTCCGGGTCAAAGGTAGTGCTGTAGGTAAGTGACCAGGTCTCGTCGTCGGGCTGCGTCTCGTCGCGCACGCTCACGCTGAAGTCCGATTCGAAGCCCGCCTCGTCCTCGGGCTCTAAGCCGAGCAAGCTAGGCGGCACGAGGGTGAAGCCCGTCGCCTCGAGGCTGACCGCGTCCTCCCAGGTGAGGTTGTAGAGGGTGTCGTCCACGGCGTTGTCGGCGAAGTCGAAGGTCTGCTCCAGCCTGGCGGTCACGGGGCCGTAACGTCCGGTCACTTCGTAGCCTAGCTCCCGCGTCTCGCCCGCCGTTTGCCCCGCGGGAACGTTGAGGTCGCGCTCATAGAAAAAGCGCGCGCCAGGCACCTCATCCGCTTGGTCTAGAGAGCCGATCGTCGCGCCGATGGTGAACGGTTTGTACTCTCGGCGAATCACCTCATTACCACCATTATCGCTCACGTCGTACCTCGTACCGCCCGCTAAATCCACATTGAACACGTTCGCGTAGCCGAGTTCCGCCTCGAGGGTGGTCTCGGAGTCGTCCTCTAGCTCCGCCGCGCCGTCCGTGCGGTTCGTGGTGGTGGTCTGAAAGTCCTGCACGACGTCGTAGCTGAAGCGTCCGGTGACGATCGAGTCGGGCGAGGTCAGCGTGACGTTCGTCTCCAAGGTGCCGGGGTCGTTTTCCTCTATGTCGTACTCGTTGGCGAAGCTTACATCCAACCATCTGAGGTTGCCGAAGAGGGACAGGCGGGACTCGAGCGGTCCCGCCCCTACGTCATCCGGCGTGCGGGTGTCCACGAACACGTAGGTCTGGTCTACGTTCAGGCTGAGCCACGCGGCGGGCGTGAGCGACAGCGACGAGGCGAGGGCGGTGCGGGTCTGGTCCGTGCCCAGCGCGTCGAAGCGAAAGGGCGTCTCGCCCTGGTTGACGTCGCGCGTGAAATTCAAGGAGAGCGTCCCGACGCCGAAATCTTGCGCCGCGCGCAGCTCGCTGTCCCAATCCACGAGCCGCTCGCCGTTCGTGTAGTACTGACCTCTAAAGGTCGTGTTTCCCGAAATGCTAAAGCCGGGCAGCGGTTCTAGGGTGTCCAAACGGAGCTGGTGGCTCTCCACGAGCCGCCCGGCGGTGGACTTGGGCGTCTGCGCCGCGCTGCGGTTGCCGGGGTTGCTCGAGTCCTCGAACACGCCGAGGTCTAAAAGCAGCTCGGACAGCGTAAAGGGTCCGATGCTGAAGCTCGCACGTTCTGCAGGCTCCAGCGTCACGCGCCCATAGGTAAGTTCGGGCGTGTTCCGGTCCGCGTAGGAGGGCAGCGCAACGTCGTCAGCCCGGTCGAAGTCGTAGTAGCCTCGCGTCCGAAACTGCGCATCTACAGCGTACAGAGACCCCCCGAAAAGCGTGTCGCTGTACGCCACGCCGTACTCACCGATGCGCTGATTCGCGTCGTCATCGCGTAAAACCTCGACGCTCAGTTGGGGGATATTCAACGCTTCGATGGTGGCGTACGCGAAGCGAAAGGTGAACGCGTTGCGCGGAGGGTCTTCGTCGTCCGTGTTCCGCTCCGCAAAGGCGGGCAGGTAGAAAAAGTCCAGGTCGCCCTGCCCCTGCTCCGTATAGAAGTTGTGGTCGAAGCCGCCGCCGAAATAGCTCCGGTCGATGCGCCCGCCGAAAAAGCTCTCCGTAAAGCCGTTGCCCGCGCCCGGCGTTACGTCGGCGTAGTAGCGCAAAGAGGTCGTGCCGAAAGCGTTCGCGCCGATCACGTAGGGCCAGTCGAGCGCGATCTCCGCGCCGTTGTCGTCGCTCACTAAACCCGTACCTTGACTGATGCTGAAACGCGGCTGACGTTCCTGCGGACCGAGCGGCACCACTAACAGCGGCAAGAAGAGCACGGGCGCGTCGCGGATGAGCACCGTCACGTCGAACGCTACCAAGCGGTCACCTGGATAGAGACGCATCCTTTCGGCGCGAAACGAATAGTCTTGCGTGTCCTGGTTACAGCGGCTACAGGGGCTGAACGCGCCCGCCGTGATGTTCACCTGCCCCGGCAGCCGCTCCGCGCTGACACCCTGAATATCGATGGGCGCAGTGAAGATGAACACATCTTGCACCGTGAACTCCTGCGTGGACAAGTCCACCACGTAGTCCTCGCCCTCCGTCGAGACGTCGTCGTAGGAGAGGTCGCCCGCCCCAACGATGCGCAAGAGGCGGCTCTCGCGGTCGAACTCGATATACTCCGCCGTGATCTCGTCGTCGTCCACGCGCAGCCGCACGGGTGAGCCGGAGATAACGATAAGTTCGCCCTCGCTCCCGTCGGGTAGCGTGATGGGACGAACTTCTAACCTATTGGCTGAAAGGATGTCGATCTGTACGGCGAACGTAAGCGAGGTGAGCGCCAAAAGGAGCGTGCAGAGGACGAGCTTGAGCGGACCCGGCGTCAGACCCTGCACCTACCGCCTCCAACTAAGTGCCAGGAGCACACTCGCCGCTAGCGCGTAGAGCGCGACGGGCAACCAGCCCGCCACGTACGCCGGAATCGTCCCCTGCGCGCCCAAAAGCTTCGAGACGCTCCAGACCGCGTAGTAGATGAAGGTCAAGAAGAGCACCGAGACGAGCCCGAGCCCGAAGTTGCGGCGGAAGCTGTATAACCCGATGGCCAAGGCGAACACCGCGAAGGCGGTGGCGGCCAGAGGCTCGGCGAACTTGCGGTGCAGCGCCGTCCACTCGGCGCTCTGCCGGAAACCGCTGCTGTTACGGAGCCGCGCCAGAAGCTCGCCCATCGGCAGCTTGGTGAGGTCGGGCGTCTCGACGTTGCTCGTCGCGAGGTTGCGTACGGGTAGGGTTGCGCCAGTGGCGGGCGCGTCCAAGATAGGTTGCCCTTGGCGATACTTGACGAAGCGAATCCCCTCTAAGCGCCACACCCCCGCCTCTTCGTCCAGCACGCCCCGCTCCGCCCGGACGACCTCTTTGGGTCCGAGCGAGTTCTCGGGCTGAATCACGGTCACGCCGCGCACGTTGCCACCGGGCTCCAGAGCCTCGATGTAGACGCTCCGCCCGAGCGCGTCGGTGAAGAAGTTACCCGCCTCGACTAGGGCTTGCGGGCTCTGGATGAGGATGTCCTTTTGGACCTCTTGCGCCCGCTGGTCACTCCAGGGGACGATCAACTCATTGTTGATAAAACTCACCGCGCTGACTGCGAGCCCTAAGAGGAGCAGCGGAACGAGGAACTGTCTAGGGCTCAACCCTAAGAGGAGCCCCGCTTTGATTTCGCTGTCTTGGTTTAAGCGGGTAACGCCTAAAAGCGCGGCGAACAGCAGCGCCAGCGGGATGCCCATGCCTGCCGCGCTCGGCAAGCTGTAGAGCAAGAACTCGGCGACTAAAGCGGGGCTGACGCCTCTCGAGATCGCCCCCGCCAAAATGTCCAAGAGGTACGCGCCCAAGAGGAGAATCAGGAGCGCCGTGAAACCAGCTGCGTAAAGAGGCAAGATTTCGCGGATGAGGTAGAAGCTGAAGCGTTTGTTCACCTTAACCGCACCGCCGCCACCACGAAGCCAACCAGACCGATAACTGCGCTTGTAAACCACGCCGCTATGATGGGCGGGAGCACTCCCTGTTCGAAGAGGTTTTCTGAAAGCGTCCAGAGCGCGAAGAAGAGGACGAGCAAGACAATTGTCCAGGCGAAGCCTGCGCTACGCCCGCGAATATGCAAGCCCAACGCGCCTGCAATGAGCACGAAAATGGCAGCGCTAAAAGCGTCAGCCAAGCGCTGGTGGAAGTTGAATACGTCGCCGCGCGACTCGCGTCCCGACGCGCCTGCGCTTCTAATACGGTCCCACAGTTCGCCTAGCGTGAGCTTCTCGGACTCGGCTAGGTTCGTCGCGGCGTCGTTGTCCAAATCGAAGGGTAGGGTCATCTGCGCCGCCGAACCCGGCGAGCCCTCGGGCGGCAAGATTTCCACGTTGTCGAGCGTCCAGGTTTTTGCGGCGCTGTCCCAGGTGCCGCTCTGCGCGGTGAGGAGCGTGCCGTCATCCCGATAAATCAGCATGCCGGAGAGCCCCGCTCTGGTGCGGTCCGTCTCGTCGGCGCGGATGCGCGCGGCGTAGTAGACGCCCTCCTCCTGCGTAAAGGAGGCGTCGCGCTGCGTCTCGGCAGAGGGGCGCGCGTTGTAGAACGAGGCGACGAGTTCCTCCTGGGCGATCTCGCCCCTCGGCTCCAAGTAGCCGTTGTTGACCACCGCAACGACGCTCACGGCGAGCCCAAAAAAGAGCAGCGGTCCCAAGAGCGAAAAAGGCGGCACGCCGAGCGCGTACGCCGCTTTGAGTTCGGAGTCCTTGGCGAGTCGCCCGGTGGCTAAGAGCACCGCGAAAACCGCCGCGATGGGCAGCGAAATATGTAAGAAAAAGGGCGTTTGGTAGAGCATCAGGCGTCCTACGTCTAAGAGCGTCGCGTCTTGCTCTAAGAGGTAGCTGGCCCACACGGTCAAGGTATCGATGGAGAGGAGCAGGCAAAAGGCGGCGACGCCGAAAGCGTAGAGCCAAGTCGTTTCGCGCAGCACATAGCCTGCTAAGCGCAACTTAAACACGACACGCAGTATACCCAAGACGCTATGAGAAGCGCAGGGGGAGAGGGGTCAGAATCTTCACATTTTGAGTTGTATAAAAATTGGGGAGAGGGATGGCTCGAGCAACTACCAGAACCGCTACCCCTGCTCGTAGCGCTAAGAGGTGCTTGGGTGGCTCGAGCCCAAACTAAAAAACACGAACCCCTGAGAAGTCCGTGTCCTTGACTTGAAGATTCATCGCTTCGTTAAGGCGCGGTGCTCAGCACCTCCGCTTCGGAGGTCGAGATTTCGACGTTCGCCTCGCGCTCCGCTAAGTAACGCTCCGCCGCCATCGCCGCCCGTGTGCCCGCGCCGACGCTCGTGCCGAGCTGCCGGTACACCTCATCGGCAACGTCGCCCGCCGCGAAAAGACCTTCGACATTTGTGTAAATTTCGTCACGAACGTCAATGTAGCCGCTCTCGCGCAGGTGCACCAAATCTTCTAAGTACTTGGTATTGGGTACGTGGCCGATGTAGATAAAGACACCGTCGGCGCTCAAGGTACTCTCTTCACCCGTCTCGACGTTTGTCACTCGAACGCCCGTCACCTGCTCGTCGCCCAAGACCTCTTCGACGACGGTGTTCCAGACCCAGTGCATCTTGGGGTTAGCGAAGGCGCGCTTTTGCGCCTCGCCGTTCGCGCGGAGTTCGCCCCGACGGTGCACGATGGTGACCTTGTCCGCGAACTTGGTGAGAAACATACCCTCTTCGATGGCGGCGTCGCCACCTCCTACGACAATGACCTCTTTGCCCCGGTAGAAGAACCCGTCGCACGTCGCGCACGTCGAGACGCCGCGCCCGTAGAACTCGTCCTCGCCGGGTACGCCTAGACGACGCGGGTTCGCGCCCGTCGCGACGATGACGGCTTTAGCCTCGTACGTCTTGTCGTAGCCCTTGACCAAAAAGTCCACGCCGCGCTGCTCGACGCTCGAGACCTCTTCCATCGCGATCTTCGCGCCGAACTTCTCCGCTTGGCGCACCATGCGCTGAGACAGTTCGGGACCGCTCACGACCTCATCGAAGCCGGGGTAGTTCTCGACCTCTTGCGTCTGCGCAATCTGCCCACCAGGGAGACCTTTTTCTAAGATAACCGTGTCTAGCTGACCGCGCCCGGCGTAGATGCCTGCCGTGAGTCCTGCTGGACCGCCGCCGACGATAACGACGTCAACTTTTTCGTGTTGTGGTTTGCTCATAGAATCCTCCCGCATTCCATCAACCATAGCATCTCGCTGGCGGTTGAACTGTACAATAAAATACCTATAGGGGGTATATTTCGGCTTCGACATTCGCTGCTTCGGGGAGGCTCGAGCGATTTCAAAAGGCCGGAGGTCCTACTTCTTACCTCTGCCTTCTCACTTAATAGCAGGTAGCATCTGGTTTGAGTGTGCGAAGCGATGCGAAGCAACGCTCTCACTGTTCAAAGCGATGTCTAGCACGCACGTTCGGTGATGATGCCTGCATTCATTTATCTCAGTATGTCTTGGAACTGCTGTAGGTAGTGGTTCCGAGTCGAATGCCGCCATGTGCTCCCTTTACTATCTCTACACGGTGAACAAGGTGTTGAAACCCCTTGCTTTGGCATCAGCGCTATCAAATAAAGCCACTACCCTCACCTCTACGCTCAATCTCTCACCCCTTGCCGAAGCGCCGCCCTTACCTCTCCCGTGATAGCCTAAAGCGTGCCTCAGACCTTCCCCTTCAAAACGTACCGCCAGGGTCAGCGCGAGGCGATCGCGCAGGCGAAAGACGCTTTTAAGCGCGGCAAACGCTTTGTCGTCATCGAAGCGCCGACGGGCTCGGGCAAGTCCGCGATTGCCGTGACCTTAGCGCGCGAAGCGCAGAGCGCCTACATTTTGACCGCACAGAAGTTGCTGCAAGAGCAGTACCTTCGCGACTTTCCCGACATGGCGCTCATGAAAGGGCGCAGCAACTACCCCTGCCTCGTCGCGCCGACGCACGCCGCCGCCGCGCCGTGCATCGCCGGGCGCAAGTTCCCCGAGTGCGACGACTGCCCCTACTTCACGGCAAAAGACGTGGCGGTTGCGGCGGACAACGCCATCATGAACTACGCCTACTACTTAGCCGAACTCAACTATTCGGGCGGTTTCGGACCGCGTGACTTGCTCGTTTTAGACGAGGCGCACAACGCCGAAGCCGCGCTGATGGGCTTTATCGAGGTGACGCTTTCGGATGTGGCGTTGCGGCGCGTCGGGATTTCTGAGAGCATTCCGAGCGCTTTTGATGACTTAGAGTTTTTCGACTTCGCCGAGGACGTGATACCGCTCCTCAAAGGGCGCAGCAAAGCGCTTGACTTAGAACTTAAAAAGAATCAGCTTCCCGCCGACGTCGCTCTGGAGCAGATGCAACACAAGAGGTGGCTGGACAATCAGTTGGGGCGACTGCGGCTTCTGACGGACTCGAGGACCGAAAACGATGTCGAGTGGGTAGTCGAGCATAAGCGCGGCGAAGGCGGACAGAGCGTGACCTTTAAGCCCGTTCGGGTATCCGCGTTCGCCGAGCCTCTCCTCTTCGGCTTCGGCGAGCGCGTCCTGATGCTCTCCGCGACGATTTTAGACCCGCCCACCTACCTGCGCAGCTTGGGCGTCGCGCCTGAAGAGGCTGAGGTCATCGCGGTCCGCTCCGAGTTTCCGCCCGAAAACCGCCCGATCTACCCCAAGCCCGTCGCTAAGTTGACGCGGCACCATCTGGAGCGTGACCTGCCTAAGCTCGTCGCTGAAATCACCGACCTCCTAGAGTCTCACCCTTACGATAAGGGTGTCATTCACGCCCATACCTATAAAATTGCCGCCTACATCGCGCGCAATTTGCCTAAGCGCTACCAAAAACGCCTCATCACCCACTACAGCGCGGACGGACGCGACGCGGCGCTAGAGCAGCACCTGCGCAGCCGCGAGCCCAGCGTCCTCTTGACGCCCAGCATGACCGAAGGAATCGACCTAGCAGGGAACCTCTCGAGGTGGCAAGTCATCTGCAAGTTGCCCTACCCGTATCTGGGCGACCCGCAGATCGCGCGGCGCAAAACGCTGGACGCTGCCTGGTACGAGTGGCGCACCTGCTTGACCGTTGTGCAAGCCTACGGGCGGAGCGTGCGCAGCGCCGAGGATTTCGCCGTAACGTATGTACTGGACGCGGACTTTCCTGCATTTATAAAGCGGCAGAGAAAGAGGTTGCCGGGGTGGTTTTTAGAAGCGGTACAGGGGTAAGGTATTTCGAGTCGCCATCCGCAGATGGCGACTCGAAATACCCTCTAAGCTGCTGTTCTATACGAATATTGCTCGCGCAGTCAGTCAGACAACGTTGTACTGAATCGCCCGTTACTGCTCCTGCTGAGGGGACGCTTCTTCGCCCATGGGTTCTTGAGCGAGCAGATTATTAAGTACCGTTTTAACCTCTTCGGCGGGAGCCTTCAGCTCGAGCGCCATGCGAGCGGGCTCCACCGCGCCGGCTCGCCACTCGTGCGAGCCGTCGTTACGAACGACGATGTGGCTGTCCGTGCGCAAGCCCCAGAGGTCTTCTTCGCCGCGTACCGCGTAGAGCACGGCGGTGAGGTCCCAACTGGCGCGCTCCCCATTGTTGTCGGTGCCGGGGAAGAGGTCGTAAGCGTGCGCCACGGGGTTTTCGGGGAGCGTGTCTATAAGGGTTTTCCCCGTGAAGATGGCGTCGCCGATTTCGCTGCCGCTAAACACGATGGGGGTGGGCCACATTTCTATCACCGCTTGCGCAGCTTGCACGTCCTCTTCGGGACCGCCCGTCAGATTAAAGTCTTTCGTGTCATCGTTTTCTGGATATCTACCGCCCATCACCACGAGTCTTTTGACCTTTTGCGCGACGAGCGCGGGCCCGCTCAGCGGGCTGTGCGCGTCGGCAGACGACGCTAAGAGGTCCGCTAAGTTCTGCAAAAAACCTACCGTCACGATGGTGACGCTTCCGTCAGGTTGCGCGGCGAGTGTCTGGCGGTAGAGCGCTACGGCTTCTTGCGCTTGGGCGCTGGTTTCGATGTCGCTGGGGTAGGTTTCGACGAGCGGCTCGAGAAAACCCGTATCGGGTTCTAACCAGTACGGTCTCGCGTCCTGCCAGCGCTCGCCCGCGTACGCGCCTACAGGTAGGTCAGGACGCCCGTAATACGTGTTGATGACGTCGAGCGCCCCGGCGCTGTGCGGCGCGCCGACGACCGTGATCGTCGCCAAGGGGTTCGCTTCGCCGAGGTCCGCGAGCGCGTGCAATACACCGAGCGCCCCGGCGTCGTCGCAGTCGTAGCCCAAATCGGTGTCGAAGATAACGGGCACGCCGGAGGCGCTGGGCTCCTCCAAAACGGACTCGTCGGGGGCTTCTTCGGGGGGCGCGGGTTCAGGCGTCGAAGACGCTTGGGTGCAGGCGCTCAGCGCGAGTCCCAGCGCAAGGCTTAGCGCGGCGGCGAGCGCCGCGCCCTTTAGTTTAGAGGTGGTCAAGGCAAACCTCAGCGGAGCCGAGGACGCTAGGCATGTGAGAAGTTGTCTCGTAGGCACGAGCCTCCCTTTCAAAATGTGAGTGTAGACGTAGGTGATTACGAAGGCTTGCGCCGTTTCTATAGTCTCGAGTGCGTATTCATAATTTGGGTGAACATCTTATAGAAGCGCTGTTAGCCAGCGCCGGTACGCTTCATGGTAGCGGCACTTAACAGTTCCGCACGTGCAGCATAACATACGAGCGAGAAGTGTAGATGAAGGCCACATTTATAGAAGGTCTACAGCAAGTCTCAGCCGCAAGGCTAACGAGATTTCATCCGTGAGGAGAAGAGAGAGGTTGATCTGAAACCTTACATCCGCAGGTCACACTTCGGTTTCTTGTCCTAAGTTTGTCCTAGGTGCTAAAGAAATAGGTGCTGAAGAAACTCGAGCCGGTTGCCGAACACGTCATGCGTATGAAAGCGCCGCACCTTGGGGATGGCGTCGTCCCAAATGGGGGAGTACCCAGCGTCCTTTAGCCTCTTTACGAGCGCGCCTAAATCCTCTACGCGGAAGGCGGGATGTGCCTTTTTCGCCGGGGCGAAGGGTGTTTCGACGCCGAGATGCAACTCATGCGCGCCGAGGCGAAACCAGACGCCACCTTTGGACTTCAAGAGGTCAGGTTTTTCTAACTCCTGTAGCCTCAAGACTCCGCCGTAAAAACTGCGGGCGTCGACCTCTTTCCCTTGTGGCATAGCGAGTTGGATATGGTCGAGTGTGAGCACGATCGCCTCCAGGCTCGAGTCTGGACCTCTTGGACGTGATTTGAAAGCAATAAAATCATACTGTAATTGTCCGAACGTCACTGGTTTAGGTTTCCTGACCTCTTCGCCTCTCGCAGGCATACTATAATTAGGTATCACCTGGTCTGAAACACTCTCACTTTTGAGAACATCGTACAGCACGCACATTCTGAGATGAGGTTCCGTTACAGCAAGCTGTGAAATTTGCGCGCATCCGTCTCAGTATGTTTTGGAACTGCTACTAGAAGCGTCGCATAAGAGGTGTACAGTGAAGAGGTGTACGGCACAGTGTGTTCACCCTACGCTGCACCCCGCGTATCCTTGATAAACTCGTGTCTTATGCCCCTGCTACAAGAAAAGCCTCCTCACACGCGCTACCGACAACCCAACTCCGACACCTGCTTTATCTGTGGGCGTGACAACCCCGTGGGGCTCCAGATGACCTTTTTCGACAATGGCGTCGATGAGGTCTATGCGGAACACACCGTACCCGACGTTTATCAGAGCTATCCGGGCTTGGTGCATGGCGGCGTTGTGACGGCGATGCTCGACGAGTGCGTGGGGCGCGTGGCGCTCATCGGGGACCACCACCACTTCATGGTGTCGGTGAAGCTCGAGGTTAAGTTCCGCCACCCCGTTCCGACTGAAACGCCCTTGCGCGTCGCCGGGCGCATCGTCAGGTTGCGCGGGCGGCTCGGCAAGGCGGTGGGCGAACTGACGCTGCCAGACGGCACCGTCGCGGCGCAGACCGCCATGACGCTCGCGGACCTACCTGACGCCGTTCGCAAGGGCGCGAGTGTGGCGGCGTTGGGGTGGCGAGTGGATGATTTGGAAAGCTCAAAGGAACACCAGGTTTTAGCCAAGTAGGACTGTGGGAGGATTAAGCGAGGTTTCCTCAGGTCACCACCGCTTCCGCCTCTGCACGGCTGATGCTGAAGACGCGGCTCACCCCGCGCTCCGTGGTTACGCCCCACAAGGTGCTCGCGGTCTCCATCGTCGCTTTTTGATGCGTGATGAGGACGAACTGCGTGCCCGCGGCGGCGAGCTGCTCTAAAAAGGCGCAGAAGCGGCGGATGTTCGCCTCGTCTAGGGGCGCGTCCACCTCGTCCAAGATGGCGATGGGCAGGCCCATCTCGCCCTCGCCGCTCATCAGCGCGAAGAGAAACGCCATCGCGCCCATCGTGCGCTCGCCAACCGACAAGAGGTTCAAGGCGCGGGTCTGTTTGCCGGGGGGTTGCAGGCTGATTTTGAGCCCGGTGGCCTGCCCCTCTTCCGAGAGCGTGTCGATGCTCGCCTCTGCGCCCGCGCCGAAGAGCTGGGTGATGTGCTCGGCGAACTTCGCCCTGAGCTGCGAGACGGCGGCACCCAGGCGCGTCTGGACGGTGCTCTCGATGTCGGTTAAGACACCTGTGAGTTCGGCGGCAGCTAAGTTCGCCTCATTGGACTGCGCGACGAGGCTCTCCCAGCGTTCGCGCTGAACGTGCGCTTCTTGGGCGGCGCGGTAGTTGACGGGACCCAAGGTCTCGAGGTCTTTAGAAATTGTAGAGAGTCTGTCGCGCAACGTTTTGAGACCGCCTCCGAGCACTTCAACCCCTTCGGGAAAGCCCGCGCGTTCCTCCAGCGCCGCCCCTAACGCCGTCTCGCGCCGCGCTAGGGTCAGCTTGACCTCCTCGAGCGACGCACCTCTTTCGGCTTGGCGCTGCGTGATGTCGCCTAAAATGTCTTCGGCGCTCTGGGTGCCTTGCCGAGCGTCCGACAACGCGTCCTCTTGCGCCTGTAAAGTCTGCGGCACGCGGGCTTCAGCCTCGCGGACGCCCACCTCGGCTGCGCGTTCCGCTTCGGTTGCTTCGGTCAACTCGCGCTGCAACGTCGCGGACCTTATCCTCACCTGCCCCAACCGCGCGCGCCCCGCCTCGAAACGCTCCGACGCCCGCGCGAAGTCCTTCTGCCGCTCGCGGAGGAGGGTCAGCGCTTGCGCCGTCTCGCGCCGCGCCGCTTCGGACGCGCTGACCGCTTCTCGCAGCGCCGTCAGTTCAAGCTGCTGCTCTTTAACCCGCGCCTCTAACGCCGCCACCTCCCACGCAGCCTCGCCCGAAGATTCGGGTGGCGTGAGCGCGGCCAGGCGCTCGGTCAGCTCGAGCGTCTGCCGTGACAGCTCCTGCTCGAGCGACCCCCGCGCCGCCGCCCTCTCGCGCGCTTGACGCAACGCTTCGCTAGCGCGGGCTAGGGTGTCCGTCTGGCCGCGGCGCTCTTCTAAAGCGGCCTTCGTCTCCACTTGCAGCCGCTCGACTACCTCGCGCTGCGCGTCTGCGCCGCGCTGCGCCTCTCTAGCCGCGACTTCGGCGTCCTCTAGGTCTGCCGCTAAACCGAGCACAGAATCTTTCCCTGCGCCGCTCCCTTGCGGACGTCCCCCCGTCATCGCGCCGTAGCTCTCCATCACGTCGCCCTGCAGGGTCACGAAGCGCGGTCTTTTAGGGTAGCGGCGGGCGAGCGCGACGGCGTCGTCCAAGGAGGTGACGAGCGCGGTGGTGCCGAGCAGTTGGTTCACTATGCCTGCGTACCTCGGGTCCACCTCGACGAGTTCGGCGCAGAGTCCTATCACGCTCGGTTCGCCGCGCAGTTCGGGGGTGAGGGTGCCGGGTCTGCCTCTGACCAACTCGAGCGGCAGCAGCGTCACCCAGCCGCCGCTACGCCGCACGTGCGCCAAGACCTCTTTCGCCACCTCCGCCGATTCGACGACGACGTGCTCGGCGCGCCGCCCAAGGGCGCTGCCCAAGGCGGTTTGATAGTCAGGGTTTACGCGCAAGAGGTCCGCCACCGAGCCGATCACGCCGAGGATGCCCGAAGTCAGCGCGTTCTTGGGACCCTGCGCGTAGCCGCGCCGCGCCTCGAACGCGGCGCGGCTGCGTTCGAGTGCGCGCCCCCGCGCCTGCGCTTCGGCGTGAGCGCCAGCGAGGGCATTCTGGCGCGCGGCGAGGCGCTCCCGGAGGGCGCTGAGGTGGGCTTCTCGTTCGGCGGCGGCAGAGCGCGCCTGCGCGACGTCGGCTTCTAAACCTGCGATGTCGACGTCCGCCTCTAGTTCCCCTAAACGCGCCGTCACGCCGCTAAGCTGCGCTTCCAAGTTCACCTTTTGCGCTTCGTAGCGCTCGGCGGCTTGGGCTTGGGCGAAGGCGGCGCGGCGGGCGGTCTCCAGGGCTTGCGAATGGTCGTCAAACTGCGCGCTTAGCGCCGCCAACCCCTCGCGCCGCGCGGCGAGGGCGGCGTCTTGCTCAGCTAACGTGCGCGTTAGCGCTTCGCGGTCCCCTTTGGGCGGGGTGGGTGCGTCGGCTCCAGCGAGCGCCGCCACCTCGTCGGCGACGCCGCGCGCCTCTCTCGCCAACCCCTCACGCTTCGAGCGCGCCGCCGCCAGCCGCTCTTGCGCCACGCGCAGGTCGCCGCGCCTCGCCTCGGCGTCTTGCACCGCGCGGCGGTAAACTGCTTCGGCGTCGGCGAGCCTTTCGCGCGAACGCCCCCACGCCTCCCTCGCTGCGCTGAGTTGCGTTTTGCCGTGTTCCAGACCCGCCGCCACGTTCTGCCGCTGCGCTTCTAGTTCGGTCAGCTCGCGCTGTAAGCCCTCCACGCGGCGCTGCGCGAGCGTGTAGCGCAGGGCGAGCTGCTCCCGGCTCAGCGCCGCGCTGCGCTGCGCCTCCGCCGCCTCTTCTTCCAAGGTTTCCAACTGGCGGCGCAGCTCGCGCATTACGTCCTCTAAGCGCTCTAGGTGCTCGCGCGCGCTTTCTAAACGGGCGAAGGTCTGCTCGCGCCTCGAGGTGAGCTTCGCTACCCCCGCCGCCTCTGCGACGTAGCTGAGGAGCGTCGGCGGGTCCGCCATCAAGACCTGCGAGACCTCGCCCTGCCCGATGATGGAGAGCCCGCCCCGCGCCAGACCGCTGCCTGAAAGCGCCTCGTCCACATCTAAAAACCGCGCAGCTTTGCCGCCTAATTTGAGCTTGGTCTGTCCGTCCCGAAAGAGGCTCCGCGAGACGTGGACGCTCCCGCTTGCGCGCGCCACCTCGAGCGCCACCTCCGCGTAGCCTAAGCTGCGCCCCCCCGCCGCGCCGTGAAAGATGAGATCAGTCTTGCCCTCCGCGCGAAACTCGCTCGCCCTGCCGCCGCCCGACGCCCAGCGCAGCGCGTCGATGACGTTGGACTTGCCCGAGCCGTTTGGCCCGACGATGGCGGTGATGCCGGGCGTAAATTCCAGCGTCGTCTTGTTCGCGAAGCTCTTGAAGCCCTGGAGCGTTAGGGAGGCGAGGCGCACGAGTGAGTGTAACAAAGTGCGGGGGTGAGCGCCAGACTCTACTCAGGTCTTACGCCGCTCAACCTCTTTGGAGCCGCACAACTTTGTTCGCGCATCCGTGACGAAGACTTATTTTGGTGGACCTCGCTGGAAAAGTCGCAGAAGAAGGCGAACGTATAGCACTTCCAAAACATATTGAGACAGAGTGCCGCAGGTCTCAGCGAAGCTAGCGGGATTTCACCTCAAAACGTGCGTGCTAAACGGTGTTTTCTACAGTGAGGGTGTCTCAGACCAGATGATACCTGCTAGTAGTAGGGGCAGGTTTGAAACCTGCCCCTACACCGCGCAATCCCTCCACCTTGGTCCATATGACTTCTCGTAATTTCAAAGTGGTGAGGCAGTCTCAAGCCAGCGTCAGCGGCGCAGCGTGCGCTTCGGCGAACGCCAGCGCTGCGTCTGCGCCCAGAGGTCGCGAGAACAGGTAGCCCTGCACGTACTCGCAGCCTAGCGCCTCGAGCTGCGCCAACTGCGCCGCCGTCTCCACGCCCTCTGCGACGACGCGCATCCCGAGGGCGTGCGCCATCGCGACGATAGTGCGCACTAGCTCCGCGCTCTTTGAACTCTGCACCATCTTGTCCACAAAGGAGCGGTCGATCTTGAGCGTGTGCGCGCTGAAGCGTTGCAGGTAGGATAAGGACGAGTAGCCGGTGCCGAAGTCGTCGATGTGAAGCTGGACGCCTAGCTCGCGCAGCCCGTTAAGCGCTCTGCTCACCACTGGTGCGTCGTCCATCAGCAGGCGTTCGGTGATCTCCAGCTTGAGCCGCGCCGCCGCCAGACCCGTGTCGCGCAGCACGTCCGCGACGTAGGTCACGAGGTCAGCGCGGGCAAACGCGGCGCTCGAGAGGTTGACGCTAAGCTCGAGCGTCTCGCCTAAACGCGCCCGCCACGCCGCCATCTGCCGGCTCGCCTCGCACAGCACGAAGCGGTCGATCTCGGTGATGAGCCCGGTCTCTTCGGCTACCGGGATGAATTCGGCGGGTGTGACCAGCCCGCGCTCGGGGTGCTGCCAGCGCACCAGCGCTTCGAAGCCTGCCAGAACTGTGGCGTTCGTGTTGTTCGGTTCATCATCGCCGAGCCCAGCACGGGTCGTCATGATGGGCTGATAGTGGACGCGCAGCTCACCGCGCTCGAGGGCGAGTCGCAAGTCAGACTCCAAGGTAGTCCGGGCGAGGGCGCGCTCGCGCATACCCGAGTCGAAGATGACGTGCTCCCCTTCACCCTGCGCTTTGGCGCGGTACATCGCGAAGTCGGCGTCGCGCAAGACCTCGTCGGCGTGTGCGTAACCGACGCCGCTCAGAGCGCGGCTCAGCACAACTCCGACGCTCGCCGAGAGGGAGAGCGTCTGATCTTCGAGGTGAAAGGGCGAGGCGAACGCGGCTTGGAGCCGTTCAACGAGTCTGGCAACGTCCTCTAAGCTAGGCACCTCCAAAGCGAGCAGGGTGAATTCGTCCCCGCCGAGGCGCGCCACCGTGTCCGTGGAGCGCAAGCACGCTTCCAGGCGCGCGGCAACGTCGCAAAGTAGCGCGTCGCCCGCCGCGTGACCGAGCGTGTCGTTGACCTCTTTGAAGCGGTCGAAGTCGAGGAACAACACAGCGAAGGCGTCCTCAGGGTTGCGCTGTTCACGCGCTAACGCTTGCCCTAAGCGGTCCATGAACAGAGCGCGGTTAGGCAGACCCGTGAGCGCGTCATGGAAGGCGTCGTGTAAAAGCTGCTCGTTTGCGCTCGCGAGTTCGGCGGTGCGCTCGGCGACGCGCCGCTCGAGGTCACGGTTGAGCGCCGCAAGCGCCTCGTTCGCCCCTTTGAGTTCGGTGATGTCCTCAGCGAAGCCGACGACGCGGTAGGGAACGCCCCTCTCGTCGTGGATCGGAAACGCCCGGTCTCTGACCCAACGAACCGCGCCGTCAGGTTGCACTACCCGGTAAGTTTCGTCGTATTTGCCCTCGGCTTGCAGCGCGAACGCCGCCACGACGCGCGCCCTGTCGTCGGCGTGAATGGCGTCGATGAAAGAGTAAGGTGTCTTGTAGAGGCTCGAGCGCGTGCGCCCCCAGACCGTCTCGTAAGCCGGGCTGATGTAGACCATCTCGTTCTTGCCCAGGTCGCTCACCCAAAAAACTGCGTTGATGCGCTCCGCGAGTTGTCGGAACTTCTGCTCGCTCTCGGCGAGCGCGGCTTCCGTCTCCTTGCGCTCGCTGACGTCCGTGCCCGTTCCCACAAGGTAGCGCTGCCCCTTAGAAACGACGCACTTAGCTGAGAAGAGGTAGGGCGTCGCGCGCCCGTCTTTTGCGACGAGTTCGGCGTCTACCGAAGCGTTGCCCTCCACCAAGGCGCGTCCGATCACGTCTGCCATGGTCGCCTGCTGCGCTACGCTGAAGAACTCTAAAGAACTCATCGTGGCGATTTCCGCGCCCGTATACGCTGTGACGCGCTCGAGGTTTTCATTCCAGCGCAGCATCTTGCCCCGCTCGTCGAAGAGGTAGAAGATGCCCGGCAAGCTGCTGATAATGTCGCCACTAAAGCGCTCACCTCCCAACAGCTCCGTTTGGCCTTGCTCGTGCGCGGCGTGATGTGGCTTTACGTCGGGTAACGTCGTCATAGTTAAGGAAAGGGTAGAGCAAGAGGTCTTACAAATATCTTACGAGAGTGGGGGTTTTTGGCTATACGGATTCTCACAAGGACCGTGAAGCGCAGCGGCTCTTTTAGGGTAACTCATCTTTCGAGTTACTAGCGCTCCCTGACGCTGGGAGCGCGACCTCAGAGAATGAGACGACACGCTCCGGCGCTCCACCCCTTATGATGAAGGGATCAGAGAGGGACCCCAAGAGAGGACATAATGACCCAGAAATGGACCGCCAACGACATGACTGACCAGACGGGCCGCGTCGCCGTCGTGACCGGGGCGAACAGCGGCATCGGTTTCGAGACCGCAAAGGCGCTCTATGCAGAGGGCGCGACGCTCGTCATGGCGTGCCGCAATCTGGACAAAGCGAACGCCGCCGCCGACGCAATCCGGCGAGAGGGCGCGAGCGCCAACTTAGACGTCTTCCCGCTCGACTTAGCCAGCCTCGCCTCGGTGCGCACCTTCGCCGAAAGCTTCAAAGCCAAGTACGACCGGTTGGATTTGCTCATCAACAACGCGGGCGTGATGGTGCCCCCCTACACCCAGACGGAGGACGGTTTCGAGCTGCAGTTCGGCGCGAACCACCTGGGGCACTTCGCGCTGACGGGGCACCTCTTGGAACGGCTCTTGGCGACGCCGGGCTCGAGAGTCGTCACGGTGAGTAGCGGCGCGCACCGCATGGGCGAGATGGACTTTGAGGACCTCCAGGCGGAACAGGGCTACAAACCCTGGCGAGCCTACGGGCGCAGCAAACTCGCGAATCTGCTCTTCACTTTGGAACTGCAAAACCGCTTAGAAGCTGCCCGCGCCGATACGGTAGCTGTCGCCGCGCACCCCGGCGGCACGAAGACCAACTTGCAGAGCCACATGTCCAGCGTGTGGCGTCCTCTACTCAACCTCATCATGCAAGAGCCCGAGATGGGCGCGCTGCCGACGCTCTACGCGGCGACTGCGCCTGGCGTAAGGGGAAACGAGTATTTTGGACCCGACGGCTTTCAGGAGATAAGAGGTCATCCGCGCCGCGTGGACTCCTCTGAGGAATCGCAAGACGTCGGCGTGGCGCGGCAACTGTGGGTGGCGTCAGAGAGGCTGACGGGCGTGCGCTACGAGGCGCTGGACGCTGTTGAGGGGTGAGGCGCGAGCCAGCGAGAGCAGCGCGTGTTTTTTACCTATTTTCTGTGCCCCTAAGCCGTCCCGAGGCGCACGCCCCGCTCCGAGAGGTAGCGCCTGTAAGCAATGGCCAGCCGGTCCGACTTGAGGTGCAACTCCGCTTGCAAGTCGAGCGGTAAGCGCTCCGGGCGCTGGCTCTCGACGATGCGGCGGTCTTGCTCCATCAGCGTGTTCTGAAAGTTGATAAAGACTTCGTCGGGCACGTCCAAGTCGTAGTTGCGCGAGAGGAGCGCGTAGACGACGCTCTCGCCGCTACCCAGCGGCGCTGCGTGGAGCATCATAGCGAGGACGCGGTCCGAGTCGGGATCGGTCTTGCGGAAGCGCGCGGTAGTCGGCGCGAGCACCTCGTAGACGTAGCGGTTGGTGACGCCGCGTCCGCGTCCGTCGGGGTCGGGCTGAAAGATGTCGATGGTGTCGCTGACGAGCCCGCCACCCTGCGCACCGTCACGCTCGTGAACGCGGTGCTCAGGGATTTCGGCGTGGGCCGCGTCGCCGAGGAGCCCCTCGTGCACCCACATGAGGTGCGACACGTCCAAGAAATTCTCGACGATGCGCGGCGGCGCAGCCTCTAAGAGGTAAGGTCCGCAGATGAGGGTGCGGAAGGTGGCGTCGCCCGCCTCTGCGTAGCGCGGCACCTCCTCCTGCGATTCCTCTAAAGAGACCCAGATGAGCCCGTAAGCCTCTAAACATCCGTAGCGAAACGCCCTGGCTTTGGTGGGAATCCCCGCCCCTTGTGGCTGCGCGGGGATGTGGACGCAGCGCCCATCCCCGCCGTAGCGCCAGCCGTGATACGGGCAGACTAACGCACCGTCCACCACGCGCCCAAGCGAAAGCGCCGCGCCCCTATGCACGCAGAGGTCATTAAAGGCGTGAACCCCGCTTGGGCTGCGCCACACTACCAGCGGCTCGCCGAGCACCTGGACGCGCACGGGCTGAGCGTCCAGGTCCGCCGCCTTCGCCACCGCCAGCCACTGACGCGCGAGAACGGGGTCGAGCGAGGTATGGGCTGCGGGAGCCTGCGGGTTCGGTGCGGTTGACGCCATAGGGTAACGTAGCAAATGGTGGGGGGGAGGTCAACCGCTAGGTTGAGGAGACAAAAAAAGGAGAGCGCCGCGGCGCTCTCCTGAGTTTATGCTTGAAAGACTTGGTAGTGGTTTCAAGTCGAATGCTGCTATATGCTCCTTCTGCTATCTCTATGTGATGAACAAGGGGTTGAAACCTCTTGCTTTGACATCGGCGTCGTTCCAGATAAAGCCACTACCGAAAAACTTAGCTGTTGACTACTTCTTTAAGCGACTTGCCCGCTTTGAACGCAGGCGCTTTGCTCGCCGGAATCTGAATCTTTTCGCTCGTGCCGGGCTTGACGCCCTCGCGCGCTTGACGTTCACGCACCTCGAACGTGCCGAAGCCCGTGAGCTGCACCTTACCGCCGCTGTTAAGCTGGTTGGAGATGGCTTCTAAAAAGTGGTCGACGACGGTCTTCACATCTTTTTTTGCCATGTCCGCGTCGCCAGCGATCTGATCGATGATGTCGCTTTTCGAAAGGGTCTCATTCTGCGCCATATATTGCCTCCTAATAATTTACGCTACCTTAGCACATTTCGAAGATATGTCGAATTTACCACCCGAAATGTATGAAAATCCCCATTTTACGGGGATTTTCGAGGTTCTGTTAAGCTTCTAACGCCGCTTAATAAGGTTTCGGCGCGTCACACTTCAGTCCGCCCACCGTCCGATATTCGGCACCATCAGTTCGGGGTTCTCGAACACCTCTTCGAACACGCTGTAGTAGTAGCACTCCTCCGCCGAGCGCAGCTTGACCTCGGCGTGCTCCGCTCGAAACGCCTCGACGTCCATCTCCTGCGTCTCCTCTTTGATGAAGTTGACGAGCATCTCAGTCGTGCCGCTCCCCTCATCGAACTGCGCTTTGTCACGCCAGACGATCTCTTCGGGCAAGAGGTCTTCGAAAGCTCTGCGCAAGATCCACTTCTCGACGGGTCTTTTACCCTCTTCGCGGAGCAGCTTTAATTCAGGAGGGACGCGCAGCGCAAGCTCGATGAGCGCCGTGTCCAAGAAGGGCACGCGCCCCTCGATGCTGTGCGCCATCGTCATCCTATCGACGCGCTGCAAATTGACGTTGTGCATCGCTGAAATCGAGCGGCGTAACTCGTTATGCAGCTCGCCGTAATCCTCGTAGTCGCGGTAGTAGGTGTAGCCTGCGAAGAGTTCGTCCGCGCCTTCGCCCGTCAGGATGACCTTGACGTGTTCCGCTGCTAAACGCGCTGTAAAGTAGGTCGGGATCACGCTCCGCACGAGGTCCTGGTCGAAGGACTCCAAGTGATAGATGATGTTGGGCAATTTGCGCTTGACCTCTTCGGCTTTGAATACGTACTCGTGGTGCTGCGTGCCGAGGTGATCTGAGACGAACCGCGCCGCCTCTAAGTCGGGCGAACCTTCTAAGCCTACCGAAAACGTGTGCATCGTCTCGCGCTGCTGCATCATCAGGGCGACGATGATCGAGCTGTCCAGCCCGCCCGAAAGAAACGCGCCCAGAGGGACGTCGCTCATGAGCCGCTTGTCGGTAGCCTCGGTAAGGGTCTGGCGTATTTTTGTGGCGATATCGTCCACGTCACTCAGCATCTCGGACGGGTTAGGTAGATCGTAGAAGCGTTTGACGCCTGTTTTCGTGCTGTACGCGCTGCCCGGTGGCAGTTCGTAGATCGGCGCGCCGTCGCCTAAGAGCGCCTTCATCTCCGAGGCGAAACGCAGCGGGCCGCCCTCCTCGAAGCGGCTGTAGTAAAGCGGTTTGATGCCGATGGGGTCGCGCGCCAAGATAAGCTCATCGTCGTTTGAGAAGGCGAGCGCGAACATGCCGTCTAACGCCTCGAGCGAGCGCTGGCCCTCCTCTTCGAAGAGGTGTAAGGCGACTTCGGTATCGGCGTCGGTCTTAAAGATGTGCCCCTCGCCGACGCTCTCACGCAAGGTCTGCCAGTTGTAAATCTCGCCGTTCGCCGCCAGGCTGAGCGTCTCTTCCTCGTAGGGTTGCTGACCCATCTCGGGGTCCATGATGGCGAGCCGCCGGTGCCCCAAGACGCCGCGCTCGCCCGCGAAGGTGCCCGAGCCGTCGGGTCCCCGGTGCTCGAGCTTGCGCATCATCGCCCTGACATCCTCGACGTCCGTTTTGCCCCACAGGCCAGTTATGCCGCACATAAAGGCCGCTCCGTTTCTACATCTGCAAGGGATAGTACCAGATTGAATAAAGGATGTTGCAATTTGAAGGCGTTCGAGGGTACGCGCATCCGCGCGGTTTGGATGTCGCAGTTTGACATCCAAACTTCACTTCGGTATAAAAACATCTTGTCACCATAGGCGCTAGCAGGAAGAAGAACCGTGCTGTACGCAACGAAAGGGCGGATGCTGGAGCACATGAACGAGCGCCCCGCACGCGAATGTCTGACGCTCATCGCTGAGAGCTTCGTTCGTCTGCTGCGCGCCGAAGCCCAGTTTCTCAACATGATGCTCGGCGAGTCGCGCCCCAATGACGAACTCTACGCCCTGTTTTCGCACATCGTCGAGTCCACAGCGGGCGCGCTCGCGGCGTATTTAGATGGGCGCGTCCGAGGCGGCGAATTGCACTCAGACTTGGCGACGGAAAGCGCGGCGAAAGCGTTTTTCAGCTCCTTCATCCTATTTTTCATGACGAACAAACACCTTTCGGACGAAGCGTGGACCGAAAGCTCGGCGCGCTACGCTGAGGACGTGCTAGACCTCTGGTTTAGAGGCGCGGCGAATGAGTAATTTTCGCCCATCTACCACACCACGGACCTCTTCACGAGCCCTAAAGATATGGACACGTGGGAAGGTGCAATGGAGGGCGCGGCGGTCGATTGGCGCGCTTTCTTCGCTAACTACGAGGTGGCAGATTGGCCCGCCGGTCTTTTTTCGAGGACATTATCCGCGCCCACCCAGACGCTAAAGTCATGCTGAGCGTCCGCGACCCTGAAGGGTGGTTCGAGAGCATCAGCAGCACGTTTGAGCAGGCGCAGAGCCTCAACTTACCGATCCCGCAAGTGAGGCGCGTCAAGCGATTTTTGACCACCTACGCCGCCGAGGGCATCTTCGAGGGCAAGATGGACGACAAGGTGTTTATGACGGACTTTTTCGAGCGTCATACCGAAAAGGTCAAAGCGTTCGTTGGTGAGGATAAGCTGCTCGTTTACAGCGTCAAAGAAAAGTGGGAGCCGCTCTGCAACCTTTTAGATATGCCGGTGCCAGACGAGCCCTTCCCACGCTTGAATCAGCGTGGCGGCATCAAGGACCTCGTGACGAAGATGTTTAGCCACGCGCCGGAGCGGGGCGTCGTGAAGTAGGGCGCTCCGCAAAGAGCGTGTGGCGGGCGACAGCCGTCATGTCCACTCGCAGCGGGGCAGGGGCTGAACATTGGCGACGCGCTCAACCTCGCTTGGAAGCTCGCCGCCCCTAAAGGTGAAGCGGGTAGTGGTGCGGGTTCTGTAATCACCGGAATTCACGTCGCTTATGGCAGGTTTGTGCTGACCTCCTACGCCTTCACTTTACCGAGCGACAGCGCCCCCATAATGCCCGGTCTCACCAGGCTATAAAACATCTGCGCCATCTCACCCGGTGGCGTTTTCATGTCGTCCTCGAGCCAGCCGGAGATCACCGAGAGCATCGCGCCCGCCATGAAGTCCGCGATGATGCGCGGCGGCACGGACGGCGTGACGCCCATGTTTGCCACCGCTTGGTGCGCAACTTGCGAGGCGTAGTAGCGCAAACGTTCTAACATCAGGCTGCTGCCTTGCCCCTTTAAGATGACGCGAAAGAGCGCCGGATCACGCTGCACCACGTCGAAAACGACGAGCGCGGGGTGCGCCGCGCCGCCCACCAAATCGCGCTGAGAGAACCCCCTGACCTCTTCGACGATCGTTTCGAAAAGCGCGTCGAGCGAACTGAGTAGCAGCGCGTCCTTGTCGTCAAAGTGCAAGTAGAACGTCGCCCGCGCCACGTCCGCTTTCTCCGCGATTTCGGAAACGGTGATATTCTCGTAGGGTTTCTCGAGGATAAGCGCCATCAGCGCCTCGAAGAGCCGCTTCTGTGAACGCCGCGTGCGCCTGTCCACTTTCTTTCCCGCCGGCTTAGACATACGTTCCTTTCTGTCCAAAACCAGACATTTCGCTCCATCTGTACTTGACGATACCGTCTCCTGCGCTCTAATTTAACATACGTCTGTTAGTAGACAGATGTCAAAGAACTAGGAGATAGAAGATGAATATGCAGAAAACACCCGCCAGTACCACAGACGTTCTCATCGTCGGAGCCGGACCCACCGGGCTCACCGCCGCCACGCTCTTAGCCCGCTACGGTGTGAACTTCCGCATCGTTGATAAGAATGAGCGCCCTGCGCAGAAGTCCAAAGCGTTGGGTGTGCAAGCGCGCACGCTTGAGCTGTGGGACAAGCTGGGCATGGCGGAGGGCGCAGTCGAGCGCGGGCAAGCCCTCCGTGCGCTGAACCTCATCACGAAAGGGACGCTCGAGAAAGGGGGCAAGCCCTTCATGGCACTAGGACGCGATGGCAAAGAGGTCTCGCCTTATCCGTACTTGCTCATCCACGAACAGAATAAAACCGAGAAGATGCTCTTAGACGACTTGGAGCAGCACGCCGGACCTAACGGAGCCTACGGTGTCGAGCGCAGCACGTCGGTGGTGAGCTTAGGGCAGACCTCGGAGGGCGTCGCCGTCACCTTGCGCTTCGATGACGGCGCGCGGGAGCTTGTGCGCGCCCGCTACCTCATCGCGGCGGACGGCGCGAGCAGCTTTGTGCGCAAGACGTTGGGCTTGGAGTTTGGCGGCGCAACCTACGCGGACCCCTTGTTCGTCGCCGACGTGGACATGACCTGGTCTTTGGACCGCGACAAGTTCTACGCGCAGGTGCCGCGCCAGGGAATGCTCACCTTCTTCCCGATGCGCGGGGACGGCTACAGCGAGAGCCAGTACCGCATCATCGGGCGTATCCCCAAAGCCTGGGAGGACAGGGAGATTACGGACGACGACATTCAAAACCTCTTGGACGAGCACAGCGTTGTTAAAGCGAACATCAACCACACGCGCTGGGTCTCGAAGTACCGCATCCACCGCCGCATGACCCAGGAGTTCCGCGCTGGGCGCATCTTTTTAGCAGGCGACGCGGCGCACATCCATTCTCCAGCAGGGGGACAGGGGATGAATACAGGCATTCAGGACGCTTGGAATGTGGCGTGGAAGCTCGCGCTCGTCGTGAAAGGTCAAGCGGACGAGGCGCTCCTAACGAGCTACGAGAGCGAGCGCATCCCCGTTGCCAAGATGGTGCTGAACGGCTCGGACAAGGGCTTCTCTTTCATCGGCTCGCCGAACCTCTTCTTACACCTCTTGCGCAGCACCCTCTTGCCGCGTCTGACGAGCCTCGCCTCACGTGAAAGCCTCGGCAAAGGCGTCTTCAAGCTTCTTTCGCAGACCTGGATAAATTACCGCAAGAGCCCGGTGGTGGACGGCGATAGCGGGGCGAGGAGGGCGCGACCGGGAGACCGCGCGCCTTACGCGCACTTTGACGGGGGAGACCACGCGGGCGAGAGCATCTTCTCGCTGCTCAAAGGGGTTGAGCATCATCTTCTCTTCTTCGAGGGGAAGAGGTCTGACGCAGATTTCGAAAGCCGCGTTCGAGAGGTAGAAACCGTCTCTTCGCGCGTGCGTATAGACCCGAAGCCCGTCAAAGTTTACGCCGACAACGTCGCGCTCCATGAAGCGTACGACGTGAAAGCGCCCACCGTCTTTCTCATCCGCCCTGACGGTCACATCGGCTACCGGGGAGCGCTGAGTGAGCCTGCTGCGCTCATGCGCTACTTACGGCAGGTGTACACGTTCAAAGCCTCGTCCACGTCCGCTACGGTCCACGCTCGTCGGACCGTCCCTGCGTAGGGGTGGAGGTGGATGCTCGAGAGTGGTACCACGCAACGCTCTCGAGCATCCACCTCTCACCCAACTTCTGATTCACGGCGCGCCGACTACGAACTGCCGACTGCGAACAACTCACGCCTACGTAAGCTCTGAGCGATGAGGTACACCACGACCGCCGCCGCCACGAGCGCCCCGACGACGACGAGGAGTTCCGCCCCCCACTGCTTCGCGGCGATGCCCGCGAACGCCCACACCAACACGAGGTTAAAGGCAACGTCGCGCTTGTTTCTCAGCATGAGATAGCCGACGCAGACAGCGGCAGCAATTGCAACTACCGTCCAGAAAGGCGCGAGCCAGCCGCCCGTCACCCCGTAGTCGAGGAGCGTCACCGAGGTGTTCGCTACCGTGGCGACGGTAATCCAGCCTAGATAGACGCTAAAGGGCAGGCGAACCGCTAAGCTCTCCGCGCGTGAAACCTCGCTCTCACCGACGCCTAAACGCAGGTAACACACAATTAGAGAACCGAGTATCCCGAACATCAGGAGTTGAGACAACCCTATCGCGCTGTAGTGCCAGGCGAGCAACCAGGAGACGTTGAACGCGCAACTGAGCGCAAACCAGTAACCGAGCCGCTCCAAGCGCGGGTTATCCTTTTGCGATGGGAGCGCCTGGTAGACGATAAAGACGAGGAGCAGCGTGTAGATGAGCCCCCAGATGCTGAAGACGTAGCCCGCCGGTGTAAAGAGGCTCGGAAAGGTGTCGGAGACCTCTCCCGTGGTGACTCCGTTGATAGGCAAGATGTTAGCGAGCGCGTTGATGGTCAAAACGGTGCCCAACGCGAAGATGTTGGTGATCTGCCGCTTGACAGCGGGGCTGAGGGCGCTGGGGCTTGCGGTCTGGGTTGCCATGTCTTCCTCCTTGAACAGTTCCACTGTAAAACGTTATCGTTAAACGACTGGTAATGTTTCTAAGCCGAACGCTGCTGCGCGCTTTTCGTCTACCGACCCCGCGCATACCTGAGGCGGCAGCCTTGACACCTAGACCTTGCTCGTGAGTACACTTATAGCAGGTATCATCTGGTCAGCTACACTCTCACTAAAAAGAACATCGCCTAGCACGCACTTTTAGAGATGATATCTGCGGAGAAGTGTTGCTTCGCATGACTTCGTCCAAGCAACGATAAGTGGAACTGCTATTAGAATCTAATGGGTGTCTGTCTCAAAGATAGGGTCCATCTCTGTTTGGAGGGGTTCATGTACACCTCGAGCAAAAAAGAGAACGCGCAACGCTCTAGCGAAAACGAAGAGGTGCGTGTGGTGTTGGCGCGTGACGGGGTGAATGTTGTAGGGCTGGGGCCCCTCGTGGAGAGGCGCTGATGGCGCAAGTCGTACTAGGGCTGGACAGCGGCACGAGCGGCGTGCGCGTGGTGGCAGTAGACAGCGCGGGCAACCTCTTAGCGGAAGCTGCGGCGAGTTATCCCCTGCTGACGCCCGAGCCGGGCTGGACGGAGCAGCGCCCGAGCGACTGGGTGGCGGAAACGCTCAGCGCCCTGCGCGAGGTTGCCGAGAAGCTGACCAACCACGACGTCACCGTGCTCGGGCTGTCGGGTCAGATGCACGGCATGGTCCCTTTGGATAAGCGTGGCGAGGTAGTGCGCCCCGCCCTCCTCTGGAACGATCAGCGCACGCTCGCGGCAGTCGAGGAGATCGAGGCGAAGGTCTCCCGCGACACCCTCATCCGGCGCACGGGTAATCCGGCGGTCACGGGCTTTCAACTCTCTAAGCTCGTCTGGCTGCGGCGAGAGGAGCCGGAGAACTTCGCGAGGACGGCGCACGTGCTCTTGCCCAAGGACTACCTCGGCTACGTTCTGACCGGGGAGATGGCGGCGGAGCCCACCGACGCCTCGGGAACGAACTGCTTTCACCTGGTGTCTAAGACTTGGGACGAAGAGGTCTTGAGCGCCTTAGACCTCTCTGCCGAACTCTTCCCCGGCCTCGTCGCCTCGCACGAGATTATCGGCAAGCTCAAGAAAGAGGTGGCCGATGAGACGGGTTTGCGCGCAGGCTTGCCCGTTGTCGCAGGCGCAGGCGACAACGCGGCGGCGGCGACGGGGCTCGGGCTCGGCAGCCAGAACTTGCGGCGCGGCAGCGTGAGCCTGGGCACTTCGGGCGTCCTCTTCGCGCCGCTCGAGACTCCGCATCCCGACCCCGAGGGGCGCGTCCACCTCTTCTGCCACGCTGACGGCGGCTACAACCTCTTGGGCGTGACGCTTGCGGCGGCGGGCAGCCTGGACTGGTATCAGCGCACGTTCGCCCCGGAGAAAAGTTTCAGCGAATTGACGCAACTCGCGCAGGAGAGCGAACCCGGCGCGAACGGCGTGACCTTTAAGCCTTACTTGGCGGGCGAACGCACGCCGCACATGGACCCGGCGCTGCGCGGCTCTTGGCGGGGGCTCAGCTTGGCGACGACGCAAGCGGACGCCGTGCGCGCGGTGCTCGAGGGCGTCGCGTTCAGCCTGAAAGATGCGCTCGGCGCGATGTCGCCGCCCACACCGCTCGGCGAAGCCCTCGTGACGGGTGGCGGCGCGCAGTCCGACTTCTGGTTGCAGATGGTGGCGGACGTGCTGGACCTGCCACTCGTCAAGCCTGCGCAGAATAGGGGCGCGGCGTACGGCGCGGCGCTGTTGGCGTTGCAGGGCACGGAGCAAGTCGCGTCCGCGTTTGGGGTAGGGGAGACCGAGGTGGCGGCGCGGTTTGAGCCTCGAGCGGGGGAGCGCTACCGCGAAGCGTTGGAGCGTTACCGGAGCTTTCGTACCTGACGCTCTAGGTTTTCGTGATGAGGCTCGAGCTTCTCCCCAACCTCTAGCCAGAGAAATTCTGCGTACAGGTAGAGGTGGGTTTCAAACCCACCTCTACACCTCATCTGATATCCGCATAGTTGTGAAGCGACATCATCTCGTAGGGAAAACCGTTCGCGAATCTTCCCCGCGCTCACGCGCGCCCCTCTTTCATCACCTTTTTGAAGTTGATCTCCGCAGGCTGTCGCACGAAGCCGAGTTTGGTGTTGACCGCGAGCATCGGCGCGTTGAGGGCGTTGTTCCAAGTTTTGATCTCGGTGTAGCCCCGCTCCTTCGCCCAGATGAGGTTCTTGACCTTGAGCGCCGTCGCCACGCCCTTCCCGCGCAACTCCGCGCCCACCGCCGTGAAGCCGTTGTAGAGACCTTTCGTGTCGCCCTCCGAGCCGCCGAGTTCGCTGAAGCCGCGCCACGCGCCCCCGTAGAGCGCGACGTGCAGCGCGTCCGGTATGAATTCGGGCGTGCCAAAGTATCTCTCGTAAACCTCGAAGTCCTTGCGCGTGGGCGCTTCGGGCAGGGGTTCGTCCTGGGTGATTTCCCAGTCGAGGTCGTAGAGGATACGGCGGTAGTCGGGATGAGCGTCCATGAGCGTGCTGAGCGGCTGAAGGCTCACGCCGAGCTTACGCATCGTTTCGTCCAAGTGCGCGTACGGCGCGGGATCGAAGGTCTGCGGATTGAAGCGCGACTCCCAGTAGCGGTCCTCCTCCACAAAGGCTCTCGTTTGCCAAAAGCGCACGGCGTCGGGGCGGTCCTCTCTGGCGGAGCCGCGCAAGAGGATAGGGTTAAAGGGTCCCAGCGCGTCCAAGAGGTGTTCGTATAAGCGGCTGCCGAGCCCTTGACCGCGGTGCGCCGGGTGGACGTGGACGCTCAGGTAGAACTTCTGCGGGTGGTACAAGCCGGACGCCTGTGTGTGCCGCGCCGTCCCGATGAGCGTACCGCCACGCTCCGCAAGGAAGAGGTTGTAGTCGAGCTTGGGGTCACGGAGGCTGTCGTTGCGGCGCAACTCGCCCACCGTCGTGGGGTAGTCGGGCTCGACGAGGTTGTGAAACGCGGCGATGCGTTCGAAGTCGCCCTCGGTGTAGGGGCGTACGGTAAGCTCAGGGCGGGTAAGGGTCATAACATCCTCCGGGGGATGAATGGAACGAGTGTGGGAAGAGCGGCGGGAGAAGGCAGAATAGAGAAGAGGTTCTCTCCATTGCCTTTCTGGCAATGGTTCTGAACCGAAGGCTGCCGTGTGCTCCCTCTACTATCTCTGCGGGGTGAAAAAGAGGGTGGGCAAGGGGTTGAAACCCCTTGCTTCAACATCAGCGTCATTCCAGATAAAGCCATTACTACTTCTCTTGATCGGCTTTCTCGAGCTTCTTCCGCGCAAGGGAGTCGAGAAGTCACGCGCAACGGTGTTGCTGTGGGACGCTCTTGAACAGCTAAATTGTGAAGGGTAAACGCAGCTTTACTCGAGACCAAAGGTCAGGGGAGAAGACGATACGAATACGTCTTTGGGGGTCATCAATGTGATTGATAGAACCATCGCCTGCCTCCTCTCGAGCTTCTAGGTCAACGCACCATTAGGTCAACGCGCTACAAGGTAAGCGCATCAATATTGACGTAAAAAAGCTACAGCGAGAGTGTAGCACAGACCCCGTTTTTTCGGATGAGAATAGCGCGGCGCGAAGGGAGCGCTTTAGCGCACGTACCCCTGCGCCACCTCGTAACGTGACCTGCTCAGCACCCACCAGTCGCCGCCGGAGTCCTCGAAGCCCGCGGCGCTCAAGTCGTCCTCCGACTGAACTTGCAGCGCCTGAAACCCTAGATGCTCGAACGCGAGTCGGACAATGAGCCTCAGCGCCGCGTCCCTAGCCCAAGGAAGCGTGCACCGCCCGTCGGTTTGGAGAACGGCGAGGTGCCCGAGCCGAGGCGTGTCCTGACCCAAAAGCCGCACGTTTAGCCCTGCATTGGACGTGAAGAGGTAGCCGCGCTCGGCGCACTCTACGCTGACCCGAACCGCACCTTCGCGCGTTTCGTGAAGAGGTGCGAAGGCGAAATGCCGCGTTTCGTAGAGGGCGAAGAGGTCGTCCAAGAGGTCCGCGTAGCGCCGCTCTAAACGCACGCGCTCGCGTTCGCTCAGGCGGTATGAGTCGAGGCGCACCTCATCCAGCTCGAGCCGCTCGAGTTCCAAGCGCTCGAGTTTCTCCTCGGTACTTTCTTTCTCTACTGGCTCACTTTGAAAGGCGGGCAGATCGGGCTCGAGCCGCAGCGTCCCTCTGAAATACCCCTGTAAGCCCCCGCGAAATTCCTTCAACTCGCCCGCCTCTAGGCTCAGCACCCGCGTCGCGACGCGCTCGACTAAGGCGGCGTCGTGCGAAACGAGGACGAAGGCGGCGTCGGTGTCTTCCAAGGCGCTCTCTAAGCGCTCGGTGGTCTCGATGTCCAGGTTCTCCGTCGGCTCGTCCAAAATGAGCAGATTCGCCTCGCTGGAGGCGACGAGGGCGACGCCCGCGCGCGCCTTTTGCCCCTCGGAAAGTTCTTCAGGGCGGGCGTCCGCCTCGCCTTCCAGCCCGACGAGGGCGAGCAGCATCCGCGCTCTGGGCTCGGAGACGTAGCGTTCAAGCTGGTCTAGTAGCGGCGTGTCCGCCGCCAGCCCGCGCGTGTCCTGGTCAAAGACGGTGACTCTGGTCCCCTTGCCGAAGCCGAGCGCCCCTTCGGGGTGGTCCGACGCCAACTCGCCTGTGAGCAGCTTCAAAAGGGCGGATTTGCCCGCGCCGTTAGGTCCGACAAGCGCGATTTTGTCGCCCGCGTAGACGCGCAAGGCGGCGTCCCTAAGGATCGTCCTCTCGAGCCTGATCTCTTCGGTATGGACCTCTTCAGCACTGACTTCTCCAGAGCTGACCTCTTCGGGTACAACCGCTTCATAACGCTTGCTGAGGTGCGTTGCCTCGAGCAGCACGCCTTTTGTCTTGCGGGCCTCGAGGGGGAAAGCGCCGGGCGCGTCCTCTCGCGGCGGCGCAGCGGGCTCCTTGTGGAGCCGTTCCAACCTCTTCTCAACCGCACGGCGCTGCCGCGCGGCATTGGGCGTGCCCCAACTGCGCAGCCGCGCCGCCGAGGTGGTGAGCGCCGCCACCTCTTTGTCACGTGCGCGGGCACGTTTTTGCGCGGTGTGCACGGCGAGACCCTGGGTCTGTTTGAAGCTCCCGTACGTTCCCTTATAGCGGGTGAACTGACTGGAATGAAGGTGCCCGATGTGCGTGCAGACCGCGTCTAGGAGCGCCCGGTCGTGCGACGCGAAGAGCAGCGCGCCCGGATAGGCGCTGAGCCTACCGGCTAGCGCCCGGCGCGTGCCGAGGTCGAGGTGGCTGCTCGGCTCGTCTAAGAGGAGCACACCCGGCTGGTCCGTAAGCGCGAGCGCGAGGCTCAGCCGGGCGCGCTCGCCACCCGAGAGGGTGGTGACGCGCCGGGCGTCATCAGCAGGGCTAAAGCCGAAGAGGGCGAGCGTCCTCTCGAGCTTGACCTCCGCCTCGTAGCCGCCCGCCGCCTCGAAGTGCTCGGTGAGTTTGGCGTAGTCCTCCAGTGCCTGATTCAAGTCCGCGTCTTGCGCGGCGAGCCGCCGCTCCGCGTCGCGCAAGGCGGCTTCCAACGTTCGCACGTGCGCCAAGGCGCGTCGCCTCGCCTGCGCAACGGTTCCCTGCGTCAAGCGCGGCTGCAACCCTAAGCGCACCCCCGGCGCTCTGAGCACGCGCCCCTCGTCCGGTGATAAGGAACCCGCTAAGAGGTTGAGGAGCGTCGTCTTGCCTGCGCCGTTACGCCCGACGAGACCGAGCCGCTCGCCGCTTCGCAACGCGAAGGAGACGCGGCTGAGTAAGTCGCGTCCCCCGAGGCGGTAGGTGAGGTTGTCGGCGGTGAGCAGGTCCACCTCTTGAGTGTACCGAGCACTTTTTGACTGAGCTGTAGCGTTTACGCCGCTTCGCGTCCCCCGTATTCGCCCTCAACCGCCCGCGCGAACGCCGCCACCACTGCCGGATCGAACTGTGTGCCCGCCGAGCGGTGAAGCTCCGCCATCGCCTCGCTGTGCGTCCAGGCGCGTTTGTAGGGGCGCTCGCTGGTGAGTGCGTCGTAAACGTCCACGACGCTAAAGATGCGCGCTAAGAGGGGGACCGCTTCGCCCGCCAGCCCCGCCGGGTAGCCGCGCCCGTCCCAGCGCTCATGGTGGTGACGGACGACATCTAACGCCGCTCGCGGCAAGAAGCGCAGCCTGTCGGCGAAGGCGTGACCGACACTGGTGTGCGTTTTCATGACGTCCCACTCGTCCTCATCGAGCTTGCCGGGCTTATGCAAAATTGCGTCGGGAATAGCGATTTTACCGATGTCGTGCAGGTACGCGCCCCAGCGCAGCGCGCTGAAGTCCGCGCCACTCAGGTTCATCTCCTTAGCCGTCTCGAGCGCCAGCGCCGTGACGCGGTCCGTGTGCCCTTTGGTGTCGTCGTCGCGGTATTCCAGCGCCAGCCCGAGCGCGTGAATCGCGTTCTCGCGGGCGTATACGGCCTCCTCCTCCGCCACGAGCCGCGCTGCTAACGACGTCAGCACACCCACGACGGTGGCGAAGAGGTCCGCCTCTTGCAGCGTCCAAGGACTGCGCTTAAAGGTGTGCATCAAAAAGGCACCCAGAAACTTGCCTTGGCGGTCACGCACGGGGACCGCCGCCAAACTCTTCACGCCCAAGTCGGGGAAGCCCGCCGCCGCGGGGTGCGCCGCCGTATCGTCGAAGAAAAGCGGACGCTCGCTCTCGCGCAAAGCTTCCATGAGCGGCGTCTCCGCCGGGAGGCCGTGCGCGAGAATCGCGTCCATCGCCGGACCCGTCGGCATGTCACCTGAGGCGGCGCGCGCGGCGTACACCTCACCCGACACCTGAAAGTAAGCCGCGCCTACCGCCTGTGTGTAGCGCGTCAAGGTTTCTAAAATGGGCGTCACCGCGCTCGGCACGTCGGGCGCAGCGAGCGCGAGTTGGGTCAGCTCGACGACGAGCGCGGCGCGGTCTCGGGTCTCGAGCACAGGCTCGGCTTGAACTAGGGTAAACATAGGGCACACCTCCAAAGGCGCTATGCCCAACTCTAAGCGCCGCGCTCTTACAAAGGTCTTACAAGAAAGAGCAATGAGGAACGAGCAATTCAGTCGAGCTGGTGTACGCAAGTCCTCACGTAGTGAACGAACGGTGAGCAATGAGTGAAAGTCTTTAGGCTCATTGCTCTCTTACCACCCCCACGTCCCCGCGCCGCCCTTGAAGGGTCCCACGATATCTGATGTAATCCAGCCGCCGTAAAAGTCGCCCTCCTGCGCCTGCACGCGCTCATCGCCGACGTAGCACGCTTCCATTTTGCTCGGATAGAAGGTGATGTAATCTTGGAGCCCTTTATAGCCCTTTACCGGACTCGGATAGCTCCAGCCCGCGTTCGCTACCTCTTCACCCCCCACGCGCACCGTCCAGTACGCCGCACGCCCCTTGAACTCGCACATCGTCGTGCGCTCCGTCTTCTCTAAAAATTCCATCTTCACGTCTTCTTGTGGGATGTAGTAGCTAGGCGGATGCGACGTCTCCAAAACGCGCTTGGCACGGTTTGTATCCGCGATGACCTCGCCGTTAAAGACCACGCGCACATGCTTGCTCACCTCTTCGACAGCGGGCGGGCGCGGGTAGTCCCAGACGGATTCTTGTCCTTCTTTCGGCTGGATGCGTTTTGCCATAGTTTAAGCCTAAGCCGTTCCCCTGTGAACGACTTGGTAAGGTGTTGCAGTTCATTTCTGGAGGTATCTTGTGACTTTAGACGAAGAGGTGTTAGAGGTTGCCATTTTAGACGTGAAGGTGGGGGAGACCGAGGCGTTTGAGGCGGCGTTCGCTAAAGCTGCGCCCATTATCGCCTCGGTGAAGGGCTACCTCTCGCACGAACTTAAACGGTGCTTGGAGCGGGAGAACCGCTACCTCTTGCTCGTGCGGTGGGAAACGCTGGAAGACCATACGGTAGGGTTTCGGCAGTCGGCGGATTATGAGACGTGGAAGGCGCTTTTGCATCACTTTCATGAGCCTTTTCCCGTTGTGGAACACTACACCGATGTTTAACGTAGCCCTCCCTCTTTTCGAAGTGTATCTCTCTCAGCGACACTGAAGCATGGCAACCAAACACATCCAAGACGCCCGCATCCAGCACCTCAATGACAAAGAGGTCAGAGACGGCTCATACGTCCTCTACTGGATGCAAAGTTCGCAGCGCACGGAGTACAACCACGCGCTCGAGTACGCCGTCCAACGCGCCAACGACCTAGAGCAGCGCTTACTGGTCTGCTTCGGGCTGATGGACGACTACCCCGAGGCGAACGCGCGGCACTACACCTTTATGTTGGAGGGCTTACAAGAGGTCGAGACCTCTCTAAAAGAACGGGACATCAAGTTCGCCGTGCAGCAAGGTTCACCCGATGAGGTGGCGCTTAGGTTGGGTGAGGACGCCTCTTTGATCGTGTGTGACAGAGGGTACATGCGCAACCAGCGCGCGTGGCGTAAGCGCGTAGCGGATGAAGCCGCGTGCTGCGTGACGCAAGTCGAGTCGGACGTAGTCGTGCCCGTCGAACTCGTCTCGGACAAAAAGGAGTACGCCGCGCGCACAATTCGCCCAAAAATCCAGAAGCACTTGGACGACTTCTTAGTCGAACTGCGCACGACGTCTATAGGCAAAAATTCCAAGAGCATGAGCGTAGACGTCTTGGACCTCAGCGATATCCCTGCGCTGGTAGACGGCTTAAAGCTGGACAAGAGCGTCGAGCCCGTAAGCCACCTCTTTAGGGGGGGCACCTCGCAGGGGAAAGCGATTTTAGACAACTTTATAGAGAACAAGTTCAGCTCGTACGACGCGAACCGCAATCAGCCTCAAACCAGCGACGTCTCACACATGAGCAAGTATCTCCACTTCGGGCAGATTTCGCCTGTTTACATCGCGCTGCAAATTCAAGAGGCGAACACCTCGCAAGGCAACATCGACTCGTATTTAGAAGAGGTCATCATCCGCCGCGAGCTGCCCATCAACTTCGTGTACTACATGCCTGGCGACTACGATGCGTTCAGCAACCTTCCCGATTGGGCACAGGAGACCCTGGAAGAGCACAAGGACGACGAGCGCGAATACGTGTATACGCGCCAGGAATTAGAGGACGCCCAAACCCACGACGCGTACTGGAACGCCGCCATGCGCGAGATGCGCTACACGGGCTACATGCACAACTATATGCGGATGTATTGGGGTAAGAAGATTTTAGAGTGGAGCAACACGCCCAAGTACGCTTACGAAACGACGCTCTACCTCAACAACAAGTATTTTTTAGATGGGCGTGACCCGAACTCGTTCGCGAACGTGGCGTGGGTGTTTGGTCAGCATGACAGGGGCTGGACGGAGCGTGACGTGTTCGGCAAGGTGCGCTACATGTCGGCGGGGGGCCTAGAGCGCAAAGCGAAGCCGGAGCAGTACGTGGAGAAGGTGGACGAACTCATCCGGCAGGGTGAAGCGCCTTGACGCGCTACTCCAGTGCGCTCTCCGGCAGGACGACGGGCACAGGTCTCACGATGTCGCGCTTGCAGAGGGGCAGGGCTTGGATAGCGCCTGTTTCCTCGCCCAATTCGTAAGGGTCCGCCGCGCGCTCGTCCACCTCATACCCTAAGTCGCGCAGCGACGCGGTGGTAAGGCGGCTCAGCGGTTGACGCTGCCCCGACAAGAAGCCGGTCATGAGTTCGTTGCCGAAGACCGCCTCGCGCCAGTGCCCTTCGCGGGTGCCGGGTCCGCCCGTGTTGGCGACGGGGACGTTCAGAGGTGACGCCTCCTCTAGCAGCTCGCGGTAGACTTCCCTCGCCGCTGCACCTGTAAAGGTTGGGTTGTCTGTCCCCGCCCCGCGCAACAAGCCGAGCTGCTCCCAGAGCGTCCCGATGCCGATGACGTGCCCCATCTCGTGCAGAATCACGCTTCCAAAGGTTCCGTCCGCTTCTAACTGGCTGACGTCGGCGATGTCGAAGCGCATGATGCCCTTAGCGGGCAGCAGCGAATTCGGGCGCAAGTGCGTAGGACCAGCCGCCCCCAACACGCTGCCGCGCCCGTCGATATTGACGCCTTCAGCCTCGATAATGATGCCGTCGGTGACTTCTCCGTCAACGGCGATAGCGGGCAGCGGCGCGGGCAAGACCTCTCGCCAGCGCGCCGCCGCGCTCACAAAGGCGCGCTGCTGAACCTCGCTCAAGCCGCCTAAAAAGCGAACGTCGATTTCAGGCATGGGGTTTCTCTAGGGGAGAGAGGGTCATCAAAGTGAGGCACGTAGCTGAAGCGTACATCTGAAGAGGGTACCGAATGAGGGTTAGAGAGGCGTGTGTGAAGTGGGTAGGTTATCCCCTTCTCAGCTTGTGGAGATAGCGCAAACGGATGGTAGAGTGCGGACGTGGACTTCATAGGGAAAAGGGTGCTCATTACTGGGGGTACGAGGGGAATCGGGCTGGCGTGCGCACGAGCGTTTGCGGAACGCGGTGCAACGCTCGCCCTAGCGTACAGGTCTGATCACGACGCGGCTCGAGCTGCGCTCGCGTCGCTCGGCGAAGGGCATATCAGCGTCGCAGGCGATTTGGCGGACGCCAACGCTGCCGAAGACCTCATCAGCCGAACCGTGCGGGCTTTGGGCGGGCTCGATATTCTGGTCAATAATGCAGGTATCTTCCAGGCGCAATCCATCGACACCGTGAGTTTTGACGAGTGGCGAGCGAGTTGGCAGCGCACGCTCGCCGTCAATCTACTTGCGCCCGCGCACCTCAGCTACTTCGCCGCGCAGCACATGATGGAAGGGGGTGGCGGGCGCATCGTGAACGTATCGTCCAGAGGCGCGTTTAGGGGTGAGCCGGAAAGCCCGGCGTACGGCGCGAGCAAAGCCGCTCTCAACGCTCTAAGTCAGTCGCTCGCGCAGAAGCTCGCGCCGCACCGTATCTTCGTCGGCGTCGTCGCGCCTGGTTTCGTCGAAACGGACATGACCAGCGCGCACCTTAAAGGGGAGAGGGGGCGAGAGATTCGCGCTCAGAGCCCACTTGGGCGCGTGGCAAAACCCGAAGAGGTAGCCCACGCGGTTTTGTTTCTAGCTTCAGAAGGCGCTGAATTCTCCACCGGCGCGATTTTGGACGTGAACGGTGCCTCTTATCTGCGTTCTTGACGTGCTAAACCCTACATAGCTAGCCGTAAGCTCAACCTCTTTGAATTGAACTTTGGAGAACCCCATGAGCGCACCTTTAGACCTCGACTTCGTCCGCCGACAGTTTCCCGCTTTCAGCGAGCCGAGCTTAGCAGGGCGCGCCTTTTTCGAGAACGCGGGCGGCTCGTACGCCTGCCAGCAGGTGATTGGCAGGCTCACCGAGTTCTACACCACGATGAAGGTGCAGCCCCACCACCTCTATCCAACCGCGCAAAGCGCGGGGGAGGCGATGGATAGGAGCTACCCCGCGTTCGCCCAGTATCTCAACGTCCAGAGCGAAGAGGTCTACTTCGGCCCCTCGACAACGCAGAACACCTACGTTCTCGCCCAAGCCTTCCGCGACGGCTTGAAAAGGGGCGACGAGGTCATCGTCACGAACCAGGACCACGAGGCGAACAGCGGCGCGTGGCGGCGGCTCGCCGAGCACGCGATAGAGATCAAGGAGTGGCGAGTGGACCCCGAGACGGGGCGCTTGCACGTGGAAAACCTCAAAGACCTCCTCACGGACAAAACCAAAATCGTCGCCTTCCCCCACTGCTCGAACGTCGTAGGCGAAGTCAACCCGGTTCGAGAGGTGGCTGACCTCATCCATAGCGTCGGCGCAGTAGCGGTGGTGGACGGTGTTTCGTACGCGGGGCACGGCTTCCCGGACGTGGACGCGCTCGGCGCGGACATCTACCTCTTTTCGGCGTATAAGACCTACGGACCGCACCAGGGCGTGATGGTGGTGCGCTCCGAGACCGCGCAGAAGCTGAGCAACCAGGGGCACTACTTCAACGCGGGTTCGCCCCAGAAGAGACTCGTGCCCGCCGGACCCGACCACGCGCAGATCGCCGCTGCGAGCGGGGTCACGGACTATTTCGACGCGGTTGACGCGCACCACTACGGCGAAGCCCCGGACGCTCGCACGAGAGCGAAACGGGTCCATGACCTCTTTAGAGAGGCGGAGTGGGTGAGGCTCGCGCCCCTGCTCGAGTACCTAGGGAGCCACCCCAAGGTCCGCATCATCGGTCCTACAACGCTTACAAACCGCGCGCCCACCGTCTCCGTCACCGTGCGCGGACAGGGCGCGCCGTCGCTCGTCAAGGCGCTCGCTGAGCACGGCGTGATGTGCGCGCACGGTCACTTCTACGCCGCGCGGCTCTTGGCGGCGATGGGTCTTTTGGAGGCGGGCGTGCTCAGGCTGTCGTTCGTCCACTACACGAGTGGTGAGGAGATAGAGCAGCTTATTGAGGGGCTCGAGCACATCCTTTCGTGATGTTGAAGCTGTAAGCGTAGGGTGAGGTCCCCTCAGAGCGCGTTCAGTTGCTCCAAGCAGCGCGCCACCTCTTCCGGGTAGCGCGGCGACCACCAGAGCAGCAGGCCGGCTAACGCGCCAACTGCGACGTGCTCGGCGGCGGACGCCACGCACGCGCTGACGTCGTCCGCGCGCGCCCCGTTGCGCGAGGCGGGGTCGAGGCTTAGTTGCGCGAAGGGGGGATGCTGCGCCGCTACTTGAGGTGCGTCTCGAGCTGCGAGTTGCGACGCCGCGCGGTACTGTCCGACCAACGCCCCGAGCGCCTCGCTAAAGATAAGTGGGTCCTTCTTGCAGTAGGTCTGCGTCTGCACGAAGAGCCCGTCCACCGCCGCGCCTAGAGCGGCGTAGTCCCAGCCGTGCTTATAGAGGTACGACTGGTAGAGCGGGCGTCCCGTCGGCTTGCCGAACGCCCACAAGTCTGCGGCGTGCGCCGCGCGCCTCACCTCGGCGAAGTGTTTCAGCGTCTCCGCGAAGTCCCAGGTGAATTCAGGTTCATTGCTGAAGTTAGGCTCGTAGATGTAGACCACGCCCCGTACGGGCGGCGTGACGCGCTCGGTGAGGGTGCGGACGTGCGCCAGACCCGCCGTCGCCGCGAGGAGCGTGCTCTCAGGGAAGCGCCCTTTAAGGTCCTCCGCGGTTCGGTTCACCCAGTCACGTCGAGCGGCTTGTCCATATTGCCCGACACGAGCATAAAGGTGACGTCTGGCGGCAGCAGAGGCGCTAAGCGTTCGACTAACTTGTGACCTCGAGGGTTGTAAAGCGGCAGGATAACCTTCATATCCTCTAAGGTAACGCTTCGGGCGCTCGACTTCTACACGCTTTAAGCAGACACTTTGGTGTAGAGCAGTTCGCCCCATCCCACAAGACAATCCCAGGCGAACGGCTCAGCTATAATTTTCATATAATGTCACGCTCTCTAGTCTGTATTTGCCGCGTTCCTATGGGCTCGTCTTTAGAGGTTCGCGACTTGGCTGGCTGGAACCACGCCGAGGAACTGCGAGATTCCCCTTGCGCGCCCAAACCGCGCCGCCGCACTGAGCGGTCTCGGCTAGTCGCCCTCAATTAGTTAGTCGCTGGCAACGCCGAGCAGAGGTCGCCCGCTGACGTCTGGCGCGTCCATATCCCCTAAAACCGTTTCTCTTCAAACCCGCGACGCGGTGCACCCGGTTCCGCGAACCTTTGGTGGTCTTCTCGAGGTGCCTGGTTCGTGCGTCACACTTGTTATGGTGAGAGGAGAGGTTGTCTTTTGAACTGTCCCGGTCGCGCGCTGAGCGTGCGCATTCACCCTCTAACTTTAGCGCAGAGGTTCACCCTAAAAATGACCCAAACATTCGTGTTAGAAAAGGTAGTGTAGATGAAAGCGATCGGTTACGTATTCGAAGCGGCGCTCTGGCAAAGCCGCGTTCTCATCCTAGTCGCAGTGATCGCGAGCTTCGCGATGTGGCTGTTCATGCTCTTTATCACCACGGTGGACGCCTTTTTCCTCCTTGTGAGCGTGACAGACTATACGGACCCGACGCTCGACTTAGCGGGGCGCACCGACCTCCGCGCTCAGATGATCAGCAGCGTGGTGAGCGTCATCGACGGCTACCTCATCGCTTCGGCGCTCTTCATCTTTACGGCGGGGCTCTACCGGCAGTTTATCGGCAACGTCAGAATCGCCGAGGGTACCGAGGTGGCAAGTCGTATACTGGATACGAACTCGTTTGAAGGGCTTAAAGGACGTTTGGCCCGGGTCATCATCTTGATTTTAGTCGTGAAGTTTTTGCAGCAGGCGCTAGGCTTAGAGTACGACTCCACCCTCGATTTGCTCCTGCTCGGACTGGGCATCTTGACGATGGGCGGCGCGATCTACCTGAGCCACCATAGCGGCGGTCATGAGTGAGCCGAGACGCGAGGGCGGCCTCTAAGGGCGCTTCAAACGAAGGTGGTAGGGCGGAGAAAGGAGCGGTATGTCTGACGACGCGCAAGCTCGAGACGGGCAAGCTCAAAATAAACAAGTAGGTGCTCAAACCCAGAATAAGCAAACCCAGTATCCTTGGCACGCGCTCTCAGCGCGACAAGCGTTGGCGCTACTCGGCAGCAGCGAGGCAGGGCTGAGCAGCGAGGAGGCGAAAAAGCGGCTTACCGCGGAGGGCACGAACACCTTGACGCGCATTGAAGGGGAGACCTTCGGGCACCTTTTGCGCCGCCAGTTCCGAAATCCGCTCACCTACGTTCTCTTAGCCGCGAGCATCTTAGCCTTTTGGCTGGGGCTCGTCTTAGACGGCGTGGTGCTCCTTATCGCAGTGAGCATCAACCTCGCCATCGGTTTCGTCCAGGCGTACCGGGCGAACCGTTCCTTCGACGCGCTCATCAAGATCGTGCCGGATGAGGCGGCGGTCTTGCGCGGCGGGCAGAAGCTCTCCGTCCCAGCAGAAGACCTCGTACCGGGCGACATCGTAACCTTGGAGGCGGACGCTTGGGTGCCCGCCGACTTGCGTCTTTTAAGCTCTTACAATCTGCGCGTCAAGCAGTCCGCCCTGACAGGCGAATCGCTGCCCGTCGATAAGCACGCTGACCCCACGCCCGAAGAGGTCGGCGTGGGCGACCGCCACAGTATGCTCCACAGCGGCACGTACGTAAGCAGCGGCGGGGCGGCGGGCGTCGTCGTGGCGACGGGCATGACGACGGAGCTAGGGCACCTAGCGGGGCTGATCCAGCGCATCAAGCACGACGCGCCCCCCTTCTCGGGGACCTTTGTCCGCATCGGCTGGGCGCTCACAGTAGCCATCGCGGTGCTCTCCACGCTCGTCGCTTTGGGCGGCGTCTGGCGCGACTTCTCCTTCGCGGAGATCAAGCTCACTGTCTCCGCGATCGCAGTAGGCGCTGCGCCTGTCGGTCTGCCCATCCTCGTGACCATCGCGCTCGCCGCCGGGATTTGGCGCTTGATCGCGCACCGCGTCGCGCTGCGCCACCTCGCGGCGACGGAGACCCTGGGCGGCGTCACGGCGATTCTAGCGAACAAGACCGGGGCGCTCACCCATAACGAGATGACTGCGACGTCGCTCTGGACGCCGCCCTTGCCCTTCCACCTGAGCGGTCAAGGCTACGCGCCCGAAGGACAACTGCTCAGCTTCGACGACGAACAGGTCCGGCTGCTCTCCTCGAACGGAGAGGATTTGCTCACGGTGGGGGTCATCTCGAGTGACGCCACGCTCCAGCGCGATAGGCTCGGCTGGTTCATTACAGGCGACCCCGTCGAAGGGGCGCTCGTCGTGGCGGGTTACAAGCTTGGGCTCAACGCCCAGAGCCTCCGCGAGAACTACCCGCGCCTCGACACGCTGCCCTTTAAGACGTGGCGCGGTTTCACCGCCAGCTCGCACAGCACGCCCGCGGGGTACGGGCTCATCTCCTTGCGCGGCGACCCGGACGAGGTGCTGACGCGCTGCGTGATCCAGAGTGACGGTCACGATTTAGACCTCAGGCGCGTCCGCCGCGAGGCTGAAGCGTGGGCGGCGCGGGGGCTGCGCGTGATCGCATTAGCGGAGCGCCGCTTGCCCGAGCCTTCTCCCAGACTCCTCACCAGCGACGTCGAAGACGGCTTCACCTTCTTAGGTCTCGTCGGCGTCGTCGATCCGGTCCGCACCGAAGCGCGCTCGACGCTGCACGTCTGCCGAACGGCGGGCCTCACTGTCAAGATGATCACGGGCGACCACGCCGCCACCGCGCGGCTCACCGGGCAAGATTTAGGGCTTTTACGCGAGGGCGAAGAGGTCATCACGGGCGAAGAACTCGCGGCGCTCTCGGACAAGAGGTTCGCGCAAGCCGTACGCGAGCACAGCGTCTTCGCCCGCGTGACGCCCGAGCAGAAGGTGCAGCTTGTCAAGGCGCTCCAGGCGGACGGGCACGTCGTCGCGGTGCCGGGCGACGGCGTCAACGACGCGCCCGCTTTGAAACAAGCCGACGTGGGCGTCTCGATGGGCGTGTCGGGCACGTCCGTGGCGAAAGAGGTAGCGGACGTGGTGCTGGCGGACGACAACATCGGCGGGCTCCTGACCGCCTTGCAAGAAGGGGGCAAAGTGCGTACGGCGGTCACGCGGCTCCTGACGTTTGCGCTGCCCGTCAATATCGCGCTTTTAGCGATTCTAGCCGTGAGCACCGGGTACGCCCTCTTGCAAGGGGACGGCACGCTCCTACCCCTTTTGCCGACGCAAGCGCTGTGGGTTCACCTCGTGGCGAACCTCTTGCTGGGCTTACCGCTGGCGCTCGAGTCCATCCCCACTCCCCTCGGTTCGCGCCAAAACACCCTGCTGAGCCGCGCCAACCTCATCCTCATCGCGCTGATGAGCGTCTTACTGACCCTCGGGACGCTCGCGCTGAGCTATCTAGGTCTGGCTGACGCCTTAGCGGACAGCGTCTCGCCAGAACGCACGCTCGCGAGGGTGCAGACGCTCACCGTCACAGGCATCGTCCTGGCGCAGCTCGCCTACCTCTTCGCGATCCGCGCGCCGCGCCTTCAAGGCCGCCGCAACCCTTGGGTTATCTTGAGCGTCGGCGCGCTCGCCGCGCTGCAACTCTCGTTTATCTACCTACCCGCCATGAACGCCGTCTTCGGCTCCGCGCCTATCGACAGCTTCGCCTGGTTCAAGGCGTCGCTGCTCGGGCTGGGCGTGCTCATTATCATGCGCCTCAGCGTGTGGTGGCTCGGACGTCCCGCGCCGGACGCGGAAACCTCCGAAACCTTGCAGCCGAGTAGGGGCGACTCGTGAACCACGCCTGCAGAGCACCTTGTGCGGCGTAAGGGAGGCACAAGGTCGAATCTATCAGTAGAAAAGCAGAGTTCACAGTCTATAATCAGCCTAAGAAGGCAACGAAAAGTTCACAAATACGTCAACGGTACGAAACTAGCCGCATTAAGGAGGCGCTAAGCGTGAATGTTCTTACCACCACACTTATCTTTCTAGTCATATCCTTCGTCACCTTTTTTCTCGTCAACCGCTTCGGCAAGCGGTGGGTCCCCGACGCTTGGCTCAGCTCGCGCTTAGTCATGAGCATCTTCAGCGTCGTGTTTGCCTTTGGCGCAGTCTACTTCATCACGCGGTGGGGTTTTCGTCCGGCAGTCATCACTATCAATTTGCGGCAGAACGTGGATAACCCGCTCCGCTGGATCAACTGGTTCATCAGCGCGCTGAGTTTCGGCGTTGCGCAGGTGTTCCTTATCGAGTTGTTGCGCAACCGGGTCGAGGAGGAAGAGCCGCCTACCGTGACGCAGAGTAGACGGGCGGACATGCTGTAGGATGTGTCTCACGTTCTCTAGAGGCGCGAGGGGTAACCTTTTGGTAGGTTAGGTGTTAGCAGCCTATACCTGGCGGCTGATCGCCTACTACTCGAGAGGTCAAAGTGCCTCACCAGCCTCCAGAAGGAGTCTCCTATGATTCCAGAAAGCTTTTCAGCCATTCCCGATCTGTCCATCTGGGAGAAGCTGCTCCTCTTCGTCGAGGTGGCGGCGGTTCTCGCTATCATCGCCGTGATCCTTTACTTCCTGCTCTGGCGCGGCGGCGATGACGAAGATGGAAAAAACTAGGTTCTATTGACGTTTTGCAGTCTTTGAATTGAGAAGTAAGAAGCAAGGAGCGATAGAAAAACTCGCCCGAGACGCGCAGCGTCGGCGCTCTATAGGTGCTTGCGTTCATCTCCTTAGGGTGTCAACGTAGCCCGGCTAGACCACCGCCGCTCCCTCTGTCGCCTGACACACGTAGATTTCCGCCTCGCGCCCTGTTTTCTCCTCGTAGCAGGGCGCGACCTCTTGGACGAAGGCGTCTACACTATCTTGTGCCACCAGCGCTACCGCGCAGCCGCCGAAGCCTGCGCCCGTCATGCGTGCGCCGTAACAACCTGCGTTCCAAGCGCACTCGACTATCGCGTTAAGAGTGTCACTCGAGACCTCAAAATCGTCTCTCAAACTTCTATGACTCTCGTTCATCAGTTCACCCAACCTCTTCGCGTCGACCCGCCTCATCACCTCAGCAGCTTGAAGCGTCCGAGCATTTTCGTAAATCACATGCCGCGCCCGCTTTCTCGTCACCTCGTCTAACTTATCCGCCTCCGCGCCAAACTGTTCTACGCTCACGTCTCTAAGCGCCTCCACGCCGAAGGCTCGCGCCGCCGCCTCGCACTGCTGCCGCCGCTCGTTATACGCCGAGGCTACGAGCCCACGCTGTTCGCCCGTATTGAGGACGACGACGGCCGCACCTTCGGGTAGGGGTACGGCTTGGGTCTCTAAAGAGCGACAGTCGATCAGGATGGCGTGTCCTTCTCGTCCCGCCGCCGACGCGAGTTGGTCCATGACGCCGCAGCTCACGCCCACCCACTCGTTCTCGGCTTTTTGCGCGAGCTTTGCCATCTCCGCCGCGTCCCACGTAAGGTCAGAGACGGCGGCGAACGCCCGCGCCGCGGCGAGTTCTAGCGCCGCCGACGAGGAGAGCCCCGAGCCGCGCGGCACGTCGCTCCCACTGACCCCCTGCCAGCCTTTAAGCTCGTAACCCGCCTCTCCTAGCGCCCACGCGGTGCCTTTGAGGTACTCCAACCACCCCTCACCTTTGCCGAATCCTCCGAGGTTAAAGCTGCGCGTTTTACCGAACTCGAGCGAATGAACCTCAACTCTCGAATCCTCACGCGGTCTGAGCGCCAGCCACACCGCCCGGTCAATCGCGAGCGGTAAAACGAAGCCGCCGTTGTAGTCGGTGTGCTCGCCGATGAGATTGACGCGCCCCGGCGCACGGACCAAGAGCGTGGGCTCGGCGTCGTAGCGTTTTTGGAAGGTTTCTAAAACTCGTTCTTTAGGGTTAGTCATAGGGCGAGGCTTTCGGTGGATGAGGTGGTTCCTAACGCTGTAACGTGCATCAATACTCCTTAGAAACAGTTAAAAGTACGCCCTTTATAGCATTTGAAGGGCGCAGTATCGCGGTTATAACCCTATTTCCCTAGTATGAAGACGCTACACTTGACAAAATGCGGAAGGCTTATAAACTAACTAACACGCTTTACTAACAGTGTAAGTTACCCGTTCGGAAGAGTGAATAGGGCGTCTTTCATGAGAGAGGTGCTGCCTATTCGGAAGGAGAGGAATGGTGTGAGTACCAGGGCCGCCCCCACGTCCGCCAAACGAGATGAGCCTTCGTTCATAAGTAAGTTCACTAGTCAAGAAGCGCTCACGGCGTACCTCTTTATTTTGCCAAGTCTCATTGGGTTCGCGGTCTTTTTCGCGATCCCCTCCGTCAGAGCGGTGCAAATCAGCTTCACCGAGTGGAACCTCTTGCGCCCCCCCGAAGCGGTAGGCTTCGAGAACTACCGCGAACTCTTCAGCGACGGCGACTTCTGGAACGCGATGGGCGTGACTTGGCTCTACGTGCTCTACAACATCCCCTTACAGACCGCGCTAGGTCTCTTTATCGCCGTGGTGATGGACCGCGTCGCCAAATCTATCTTCGTGCGCGGCGTGTTTGTGCTCCCCTATCTTCTCTCCAACGTCATCGTCGCGCTCATCTGGCTCTGGATGTTAGACCCGCTTTTGGGTTGGGGCAACGCGCTCCTGACCAACATCGGCATCGGGCGTCAGCCCTTCTTCGGCTCGGTGGAGCAGGCGCTTCCGACGATTGCCGGTATCAATATCTGGCGGCACATGGGTTTTAACGCGCTACTTTTCTACGCGGGTATCCAGAGCATCCCCAAGTCGCTCTACGAAGCCGCCACCATCGACGGTGCGGGCGAATGGCGCATGTTTCGCAACATCACGCTGCCGCTGCTGCGCCCCATCATGGTCTTTGTGCTGGTCACAGCCTTAGTCGGCTCGTTCCAGATTTTCGACACCGTCGCCGTCACGACACAAGGGGGTCCAGTGGACGCGACACGCGTCCTGGTCTACTACATCTATCAAAACGCCTTCGAGTTCTTCAGGATGGGCTACGCCACGGCGATGTCCGTAGTGTTATTCCTGCTGCTCATCGCGGTGACGCTTCTTCAGATGCGCTTCTTGCGCGGCGACTCGTCGGACCTTGCTTAATGACTCGAGCGTAAGGAGATAGAGATGGCAACAGCGACTTCAAAAACAGCCACTTCAAAAACCGTCAGTGACCGTAAGTGGAGCGTTGGACGCATTCTCACCTGGGCGCTCCTCATCTTCCTCATTGCGCTCACCCTCTTTCCGATTTTCATCGTCTTCAAAACTGCCTTGACGCCGCAACGCGCCCTTTTCGGCAGCGTCGGCGAGCTGTTCCCCAATGACCCAACCCTGTTTAACTTTCGCCGCGTCCTGGGCTTCGTCAGCGCGGAGGAGAGCGTGGCAGCGGGGGGCAGCAGCGGCAACATCAATTTCTTGCGGGCCATGGGGAACTCGGTGGTGTTTACAACGCTTATCGTGCTCGGGCAGACCTTTTTCAGTGCGATGGCGGCGTACGCCTTTGCGCGGCTCAAGTTTCCGGGACGCAACACGATTTTCTTGCTGTACCTCTCCGCGCTGATGGTGCCCGCCATCGTCCTCTTTATTCCCAACTTCATCCTGATTCGCAACCTGGGCTGGCTCGACACCTACGCGGGCATGGTTGCGCCCTTTTTCCTGATGTCGCCCTTCGCGGTCTTTTTCCTCAGGCAGTTCTTTTTAGGGATTCCCGCCGCCTTCGAGGAGGCGGCTCGCTTAGACGGCGCGTCACCCTTCGGTATCTTCTGGCGCATCATCTTGCCGATGAGCCGCACGCCTATTATCACGCTCGTTATCCTGACGAGCATCCAGATGTGGAACGAGTTCTTCTGGCCCTTCTTGGTTGGCAAGGACGACAGCGTGCGCGTCCTTACCGTCGCCTTGCAGTTTTTTCGCACCCAGACGCCGCAAGGTGCGCCCGACTGGACGGGGCTCATGGCGGGTACGTTTTTAAGCATCATCCCCGTGTTCATCCTGCTCATCGTGTTGGGGCGGCAAGTGGTGAATTCGTTGCAGTTTAGTGGACTCAAGTAGGGAAGCTGTTGGCTCTTAGTTCTTAGCCAATACCTAGCAGCTAATTGCAATTGCTAAAAGCTCTTAATCAAGCAATCCCTCTCTGCGGAGAGTTTGCAATTCTAAGGAGGAAGAGATGAAGAAGTTTTTAACTGCCGCTACGCTCACCGCCACGTTCGCTACAGGCGCAGCCTTCGCCCAACAGATCGACTATTGGCTCTGGGACGCCAACCAACAGCCCGCGTATCAGGAATGCGCGAATATCTTCATGGAGCAAAATCCCGACATTCAGGTCCAGATTACGCAGCAGGGCTGGGGTGACTACTGGGGCGGCATCACCACGGGCATGGTCTCGGGGACTGCGCCCGACGTTTTCACCAACCACCTAGCCCGCTACCCGGAACTCGCGGCGAACGGTCAACTCGTGGATATTCAGCCGCTCGTCGAGGCGGACGGTGTTCCCACCGACATCTACGTCGGCGATTTAGCCGAACTCTGGACCAGGGACGGCGAGCGCTACGGGCTTCCTAAAGATTGGGACACCATCGCGGTGGTCTACAACGAGCAGATGTTGGAAGCGGCGGGCGTCACGGCGGAAGAACTCAACAACGCCACCTGGAACCCCGAAGACGGAGGCACCTTTACCGACATCATCGCGCGGCTCTCTATCGACGCGAACGGCAACAACGGTCTCTCGCCCGACTTCGACCCCAGAAACGTCGAGCAGTACGGCTACTTAGCCTCCGACGGCGCGAACTTCAACGGGCAGACGCAGTGGGCGTCCTTCGCCGCCTCGACGGGTTGGAACTTCATCGACGACCTCTACGCCGAGGAATACAACTACAGCGACCCGCGCTTTATCGCCACCATCGCGTGGTATCAGAGCCTCGTCGAGCGGGGTTTTGCGCCCACCTTTGAAGAGGTCAACGCGCTCGGTAAAAATGCGCTCTTTGCCGCAGGTAGAGGAGCCACGCTCACCGACGGAAGCTGGAACATCGGCACGAACATCAACAGCGCCGAGTTTCCGGTCGGCTTCGCCTATGTTCCTGCTGGTCCCGAAGGTAAGAAGAGCATGTTCAACGGGCTCGCAGACTCCATCTGGGCGGGTACGGATAACCAAGAGGCGGCTTGGGCGTGGGTCAAGTTCTTAGCTTCGCCCGAGTGTCAAGATGTCGTCGCTTCATACGCGGTGGTCTTTCCGGCGGTGGAGTCAGCCGTCGATACTGCAGTGGCAGCCTTCGAGGAGAGGGGCGTGGACGTAACTGCCTTTTCTGACCTCACCGAAATCGAAGGGGCGACGTTCCTCTTTCCTGTCACCGACTACGCTGCGCAGGTGGACGAAATCATGACGCGCACCATGCAGAGCATCTTGCTCGGTCAGGTCGAGCCGGAGACGGCGCTACCCGCAGCCAACGAAGAGATCAACGGTCTCTTCTAGTAGATGACACGTTGACAGGGCGTGCTCTCAGCACGCCCCATCTCTTCTTATGATGGCGCGCACGCTATTTTTCTCACTCTTTGTAGGACTCGCTCTAATGACGCTTGCCTACGCGCAAACCACGCCTGTCGGTGTTGAGGTGACGCCGTTAAACGCAAGTTCATGCGCCAACACCTTCGTCAAGCATCCCTTAGATCACACCACTCGTGCTCACGGCGAAGAGGTCACCTACTACGACTCTAACGGCGCAGGCGTCGCGGTGGGCGACCTGGACAATGACGGCGACTTAGAGCTTGTCCTCGCTAACTTAGACGGCAACAACACGATTTTCTGGAACGAGGGCGGTTTGTCGTTTCGCAAGGAGGCGCTGACGCACGGCGACTCGAGAGCCGTCACCCTCGTGGATGTGGACGGCGATGGGTGGCTCGACCTCGTCTTCACACAGAGTTTGGGGTCGCTCAGCTATTGGAAAAACGTTCGGGGTAGGCTCGAACGGAGCGTTCTAAAAGGCGTCACGCAAAAGGCGTACACGATGCTTTGGGATGACTTGGACGCAGACGGCGACTTGGACCTCGTGACGGCGTCGTACGACTCGCTCTTGGAAAAAGACCTGAGAGATAGCTTTTTGTTCTCGAGCGGGGCGGGCGTCTTTGTCTACGAACAAACGTCCGAGGGGTTTTTGGAGACGAGGCTCGCCGAACGTTCTCAAGCGCTCGCTATGACGCTCTTCGACCTCAACGACGACGGCAAACGCGACCTCTTGGTAGGCAACGACTTCGAAGTACCGGACTATGCCTATCTGAATACGCCAGAAGGCTGGCAAGAGGTGTCACCCTTCGAAACCACCACGCGCAATACGATGAGCTTCGACACGGGCGACGTGGATAATGATGGGCGGCTCGAGCTGTTCGCTACCGACATGAAGCCCGACTTTAGCGACCCCGAAGCCTTAGCCGCCTGGATGCCCTTGATGGAAAAGAGCTACCAGCGCAACGTTAGCAAAAAAGTTCAAACCGAAGAAAACATACTCTATAGCCGCACGGAAGGCGGCTTCGAAAACCTCGCCTATCCCTACAAACTCGACGCGACGGGCTGGAGTTGGTCAGGCAAGTTCGGCGACCTCGACAACGACGGGCGTTTAGACCTCTACGTGGTCAACGGAATGCGGGCGAAAGAGGTCTTTGCGCACTTACCGAACGACGAACTCGTCGAAGAGAATCAGGTCTTCAAGAACGCTGAGCAAGGTTTCGAACCGATGCCCGAATGGAACCTAAACGCGCGGGAAGGGGGACGCGGGATGACGATGGCGGATGTCGATAACGACGGAGACTTAGATATTATCATCAATAACTTAGAGTCTCCGGCTGTTCTCTTTGAGAATCAACTGTGTGGCGGGCAGGGGCTCGAGCTTGACCTCTTTCAGTCGGACGGCAATACGAGAGCCCTAGGCGCAACGCTCAAACTCCACACGAGCGAAGGGACGATTGACTCGAGAGATCAAAAGCGGCAGCGGTTATCTGAGCGGGGACGCTCCTAGGGTTCACTTCGGTATTCCTGAAGACGCCTCACTTTCCACCTAGACATCCTCTGGTCCGACGGCGCAGTCTCGACACTATCTGACCTCTCTGCACATACGCTCTTAACCGTCACAAGACAAGAGGTCACGAGATGAGCGTGCAAGTCGGGCGGTCTCGTCCGTCCATTCCTCTCCTCACGCTACTCGACCCTGGACGCTGGTTTATGCTGAGCGTACTAAGCGGCGCGGCGGCGACGATAGTGTGGGGCGTATTGGTCAACGGCTGGAACGTATCTCTTTCCAACGCCACGCTTATCGCGCTAGGCATCGTCGCCGTGCCCGCCGTGCTCAAGTGGCGCGATGACGCCAGGGCGTTCGGTCTCACGGCGGTAGTGCTGAGCGTACTCCTCCTTTTGCAGAGCTTTCACATGCTCGAGCACGCCGCCCAAGTCGTCCAGTACTACCTCTTGGATTGGACCTCGGCTCGCTCGCTCGGGTTGATCGTCGCGGCGAACGCCGAGTGGATTCACTTCACTTGGAACTGGCTCGTGTGGGGCTGCTGCTTATTTCTGTTCGTGCGTGGGATGCGCGGCGTGTGGGGCTGGGCGCTGATGGTCTGGGCGACGGCGCATAGCCTGGAGCACACCTATCTGCTCGTTCGCTATATCCAAGTCGTTGTAGAGCTAAGAGCACTCGGTCTGCCGCTGTTCGACTCGGCACAGGGGCTCCCCGGTATTTTGGGGAAAAACGGTTGGCTCGCCTATAGTTCGTTCTGCGGGCGCATCGCGGGGTTGACAACTGCACCTAGAGTCGCGGTTCACTTCTGGTGGAACGTGGGCGAATTTGCGCTGCTCCTCTTGGCGGCAAACACCCAACTGTCAACGCTCTTAGCACAACGTCGTTCGGAAACGCCGCCCCCTACTGCTCACATGATTAAGTGACGAGTGCAATACGTAACACGTGTTAGCCATTTATTTGCAAAGGAGAGACCATGCCTAAAATTACTCTAATCGGCGCAGGCAGTACTGTCTTCGCCAAGAACCTCATCGGCGATATCTTGTCCTACCCCGAACTTGCCGAGTCTACGCTGACTTTGTTCGACATCAACGAAGAGAGGCTTAAAACGTCTGAAGTCGTCGCGCACAAGATCGCGGATATTTTGGGCGTCAAGCCGACGATAGAGACGACATTAGACCGCCAGCGCGCCTTAGACAGCGCCGACTACGCCATCAGCATGTTTCAGGTGGGCGGCTATAAACCTGCGACTGTGACTGACTTCGACATCCCCAAAAAGTACGGGCTGCGGCAAACCATTGGGGACACATTGGGCATCGGCGGCATCATGCGGGCGGTGCGCACGATCCCGGTGTTTCTCGAGATGACCCAAGAGATGGAACAACTCTGCCCCGAGGTGACGCACCTCAACTACGTCAACCCGATGGTCATGAACTGCCTCGCGATGAACCGCGCCTCGAGCATCAACACCATTGGTCTCTGCCACAGCGTGCAAGGAACGGCGGAGCAGCTTGCAAGTGACATCGGCGTGCCGATAGACGAGATCAACTACCTCTGCGCGGGCATCAACCACGTGGCGTTTTACCTCAAGTTTGAACGTAACGGCGAAGACCTCTACCCGAAAATTCGTGAGGTTGCTCAGAGCGGCAAGGTTCCGATGCGCGGTCACGCTGACCGGACGGACGGAGGGACGAGGGGACTCAGCGACGCGGTGCGCTACGAGATGTTCAGGCGTTTAGGCTACTTCGTCACGGAGTCTAGCGAGCACTTCAGCGAGTACACGCCCTGGTTCATCAAGGAGGGGCGCGAGGATTTGTTGGAGGAATATGACATTCCTTTAGACGAGTACCTCACGCGCTGTGAGCGGCAGATTGAGGGCTGGCACGAGATGAAAGAAAAGCTCGAGAACCCGAATTCAGAGCTTAAAGTCGAGCGCTCTCATGAGTACGGCTCGACGATCATTCATTCGCTCGAAACCGGCACTCCCAGCGTCGTCTACGGCAACGTGCAAAACGATAATCTCATCGACAATTTGCCGACTGGCTGCGTCGTCGAAGTCCCCTGCGTTGTAGATAAAAACGGCGTCCAACCGACCAAAATCGGCGCACTCCCACCGCACTTGGCCGCGCTGATGCAGACTAACATCAACGTGCAAGCCTTGAGTGTCGAAGCGGTTTTGAAGAACAACCGCGAGCACATCTACCACGCGGCCATGCTCGACCCGCACACCTCCGCCGAACTAAGTTTGGACGAGATTTGGAACCTGGTGGACGACCTCATTGAAGCGCACGGGGACTATATACCGGAGGGACTGCGGGAGAAGGAGGGTGTGTTAGCATAAGAGCAGCAATGAGTTACGAGCAACGAGCAATGAGCCTAAAGATTTTCACTCATTGCTCGTTGCTCATTGCTTTCGACTTTCCTACCTCATGACTGATTACTTTCGGCTCACTTTATGAAAAAACGCATCACCAGTCAACAAGTCGCCGCCCGCGCAGGTGTGTCGCGTACGACGGTTTCATTTGTCTTAAACGATGCGCCTTTAGTCGAGACGATTCCCGTAGAGACGCGGGCGCGGGTGATTAAAGCGGCCCGTGAACTCGGCTACGTCCCCAACTCGGCGGCCCGCACCTTAGCGAGCGGGCTGACGCGCACGCTCGGGCTGCTTTTGCCTGACCCGCACCATCTAGAGGTGGACGCTTTTATCCCGCAACTTCTCTACGGGTTGACTGCCACTTGTAACGAGCGCGGGTTTCGCGTCATCGTTGAAGGGATGCGGGCGAGTAGTGGGGACGCCTACCTCTCACTTATCGCCGCGAGACAAATCGACGGTTTGATCGTGCTCAATCCGCGCTTAGAGGATGTGAGCGTGCAGAGCGAACTCATCGGCTCAGGCTTTCCACTGGTTTTTGTAGACGACGTCGAGCATCCGGGGGCGTACACGATAACGCAGTCTTCGCGTATGAAAGACGCTGTGGGTCATCTTATCGGTTTAGGTCACGAGCGCGTCGCGCATATCACCTATGCGCCTACTTCATATCACGGGTCACTCGACAGGTTAAATGTTTACCGGCAGACGCTTAAAGACGCTGACTTGCCAGTGGACGACGCGCTCGTGCGCTACGGCGGGCTGAGCGCTCAAAGCGGGTATGAGGCGATGGTGTCGCTGCTAAATGACGCGCCGCCTTTCACGGCACTTTTTGCCGGCAATGACACAGTTGCGTTAGGGGCAATCGCAGCAATTCATGAGCGTGGCTTGCGCATCCCTCAAGATATTGCGATTGTTGGCTATGACGATATTCCGACGGCGGCGTACGCGGTGCCGCCGCTCACCACCGTACGTACCCATCCTAGGGAACAAGGACGGCGGGCGGGTGAAGTCTTGATTCAGCTCGTTCGTGGTGACGCGCCCGACGAGCGAAACATTCATATCAGTAACGCGGAACTGATCGTTCGTGAATCTTGTGGTGCAAAGTGAGGTTACTCGAGCCTAAGCACCCCACCCGCAATCCTCAGATAAACCCACGCGCGGTTGTTCGTGTAGTCGCTCTCGACTAAGTTCTCCTGCGCGTTGATGACGTTGACTAGCGCGTAGCGTCCGTCGGGTAGACCGCTAACATTCAAATCCTGCATGGCGAGCTGTGCGGTATACACGTCGCCCCAGCCTGGTGAGAGCCCCTGCACCTCGCTGCGGCAGCCCCAATAGACCTGCATCTCTTTAGAGGTCATCGCCGGGTCAGCGATTTCGGCGTCGATGAGGCAAAAACCCACTTTGGGGTTGGAGACGAGCGGTTCTTCTAGCTCGCCTTGAGCGTCCACTGACCACACCTCATAGTATGCAAAGGTGTCGATGTGAAGGTGCCCGTGACGCTGCTCAAAGGTGTAGTGCCCGACCTCGGCGTGTTCGCTGAGGGGCGCGTCGGGGTCAGCGCTGTAGACGACTTGCAAGAGTTTGGCGCTGTTCTCGCTCTCCGGGCGGACCTCTAAGGGTCCCTCGCCCTGGTTGCTAAAGCGCGTGGTGAATTTTAAGCGCAAGGTGCCGTCCGCGCGTGAGCCAACTAAGCCCAAGTCGCTAGGGGGATAGGCGACGAGGTCAGGCAAAAGAGGTTTGGCGGGTGGCTCGGCGCTCACCATCATGAGCTGCGTGCGGTTCTGGGTGACTATCTCCTCCACACTCGGATAAGTCTCGTCCGCCGAAAAGCCTAGAACGTCAACGTCGGAGTGTTCGCTGATATATGCACCTATAGTGACAAAAGCGGCGTAGAGCCCGACGCCCAACCACAATGCGGCGAGCACGCGCCCTTTTCGTCCTAAGCGTCCAAACACGATATGAGCCCCCTAGCTTCGAGCTTTATAGAAAATATCACCTAAGTACCACTATGCCCGTTTCGCCGTCCGCTTATGTTGATCTCGGACACATAACGTCTAGCACGCACTTTCAGTATTGACGCCTATACTTAAAGATCAGGATCAGTGGAGCTACTGCGCTCCGCCTTTGTCGAGAGGGCAAAGCAACGTTACCTTAACGCCATCGTTACTGAGCGGGGTTCAAAGCCTAACTTCTGCCAAAAAGCTAAGCCACCTAGATTGGCGGTGAGGACCTCGAGCCTCACATGCGCCTCTCCGAAAAAGTCTCGTCTAAGCGCTTCAAAGGCTCGTCGCCCCAGACCTTGTCCTCTGCGCGCTCGTTCAACGAAAAATTGCCGCACATAAACGGCGCGTCGTTCTCCAGAAGTTTCATCTTCGAACCGGTAGAGCGCGTAACCGACGACCTCATCCGTCTGCTCGAAGAGAACAGCGTGGTAGTCCGCCTCGAGCCAGCCCCACATCCGCTCACGAAGCTGCTTCTAAGCTCATTGGATTGGCGCTCTTCTCGTCCTCGATGAGCCGCTTGTTGAGGACGGCTAAGCGCCCCAGGTCATCGGGTGTGGCAGAGCGGAGGGAGAGGGACATGAAGGGTAGAATACAGAATGGAGGATAAAGAATACAGAAGAACAGCATATTCTGCCTTCTGTGCTCTGAATTCTGTATTCTAGCCCCTAATCCTTCACCGCCCCCGCCGTGATGCCCGCGACGAAGTAGCGCTGTAAGAAGAGGAACAAGATCAAAAAGGGCAGGGTCATCAAGACGGCTCCCACCATGATGCCGCCCCACGAGACCCGCGTGAGCCCTAAAAGCGTGCCGAGCGCGACGGGCGCGGTGTACATCTCTTTTTCGGTCAGGACGAGGAGCGGCCACAAATAGTCGTTCCAGGCGGTCAAGAAGAGGATGATGCCTAGCGCGGCTAACGCGGAGCGCACCAGCGGCAACGCGATCTGGAAGAAGATGCGGTACTCGCCCGCGCCGTCTACCCGGGCCGCGTCTAAAAGGCTCTGCGGCAAGCCCATGAAGTTCTGCCGCATGAAGAAGATGCCCAGCGAGTTCGCCAGAAGCGGCAAGACCACGCCGATATAAGAGTTCGTGAGCGAGAACTCCCGCGCTACCAAAATGTACTGCGGGATGACCACGACGAAGTAGGGGATGGTCAACGTAGCGATGACGAGGGTAAAGAGGGCACTCCGCCCGAAGAAGCGGTAGCGGGCAAAGGCGTAGCCGCCCATGCTGGTTAAGAGGAGCGAGAGCAGCGTGTAGAGCCCCGAAATCACCACGCTATTGAGGAGCGTCCGCACGAAGTTCGTGTCCGCCTGGAGGTCTTGAAAGTTGGCTAGAAAGTTGCCGCCCGGCAAAAGCGGCACAGGCGTGCTGAAAATACGGGGCTCTTCGACCGTCGAGAAAACCACCATCAACCAGAGCGGTGCGAGCCAGAGGAGCGCCAATGGGACGATAAAGAGGTGGAGCCAGAAGCTGCTCACGCGCTGCGCCCGCTTCACGACTCTCTCCCGAAGAACCGGAGTTGGATGACGGAGAAGAAAATAGCTAAGAGCGCAATCGTGTAGCCGATGGCGGAGGCGTACCCGAAGTTAAAGGAGCGAAAGCCCTGCTGGTAGAGGTAGACGCCCAGGGTCAGCGTCGCGTTGCCGGGACCGCCCTGCGTGATGAGGAAGGGCTCGGTAAAGAGCTGCATCGTGCCGATGACCGACAGGACAAAGGCGAAGAGGATGATCGGGCGCAAGATCGGCACGGTGATGCCCCAGAACTGCTGCCAGCCGTTCGCGCCGTCAATTTTTGCCGCTTCGTAGAGTTCCAGCGGGACGTTTTGTAGCCCCGCTAAAATAATGATGGCGTTGTAGCCCGTCCAGCGCCAAGTCACGGTCAGCATGATGAGAAAGAGCGCCGGTCCGGGCGTGTTGAGCCAGTCGAGGGTGGGCAGCCCGAGCCCGCCTAGCGCCGCATTGACCGCGCCATTCTGATCGTTAAAGAGCAGCCGAAACACGGCGGAGTACGCCACCGAGCCGACGACTACAGGCGCAAAGAAGGCGAAGCGGAAGAAGCCGCGCAGCCTTAAAAGCGGCGAGTTGAGCGCCACCGCGAGCACCGTGGCGAGCACGAGCATAACGGGCACCTGGACGAACAGGATAAGGCAGGTGTTCCAAAAGGCTTCCCAGAAGAAGGGGTCACTCACGAGCCGCCCCCAGTTCACGCCCGGCTCGAAGGTGTTGGGGAAGCTGCGTGTGTCCAAAAAAGAGAGGTAGAACGAGTTTAGAATAGGCCAAGCCCAGAAGAGGATGAAGATAAGGAGATAGGGGAGTAAAAAGGTATAGGGAATGAGTTTGCTTCGTCGCATGGAAACTCCGTATAAATCTGTGTTTTTGGACCCATCCGTGCACGTTTTGCGTCGTCAAATTCAAGCGTACGCGCCATTGCAACCCGTTTAGTGGTGCAGTTGTACCAGTTCGCTTTTCGAGTGTCAAAGTGCGACATTCGAAAAGTCGCTCTATGTTCGGCTTGCCAACACGAAGCGCGGGTAAACTCAGAAGCTCTAAACTGCGACATTCGCTGGCAGAATCGGTATCAAAAGCTGAAAAGCGTCAAGACAGGACAAACAAGGAGGACTCGAGCCGCGCAAGGCTCGAGTCCTTAATAAAGAGAAGGGAAAATTCGCTCTTTCCCTTCCATGTCACTACTCCGACTGCTCCGCAACAGGCAGACCGACGGCTGCCGAAATCTGTTGCGCCGCGGCGTCCATCGCGGCTTGCGCGTCGGGGTAAGCGTCCTCCGAGAGGTACTGCGATAAGGTGTTCGTGACGATCTGCCGCGCCTCTTCGAAGTACTGCGTGCCGCGAGCTTGCGGAATCTCACCGAGTGTCGCTAAGATGTCCTCCCAAATCGGCTGACCGCCCCAGTACGCGATCTCTTCGCCCACGTAAGGTGCGTCTAAAGCGGGCAAGTAGGAGGGGACCAAGCCGTAGTCCTCCAACATCGTCACCTGACCGTTCGTCGTGGCGAGCGCGTACTCTAAAAACGCCATCGCCGCTTCGGGGTTCTCCGTGGAGGCGGGAATGGCTAACGCGGAGCCGCCCAAGTTCGCCGCGCGCACGCCGCCGGGCTCGCTCGCAGGCATCGGATAAACGCCCCAGTTGCCCTCTTGCTCGGGCGCTTCGGACTGAATCGTGCCAACGTACCACGCGCCGAAGACCGCGCCCGCCAGCGAATCGTTCTTGATCGCCTGAATCGCGCCGTCCCAGCCCACGATGGAGACAACGTCCGAGTCGTAGAGCTGCTTCATGGTCTCCATCGCGTCCACGCAGCCGGGCTGATTCGCCGTTACCGCCTCGCCCGCGTCGTCGAAGTAGAAGCAGCCGTTCTGATTGGCGAGCTGCCGCCAGACGCCGTCGTCGGAGAAGTCGAACCAGAGCATCTTCGCGCCCGTCGCCTCGCCTAGAGTTTGCCCGGCGGCAATAAAGTCGTCCCAGGTTTCGATCTCGTCTGGGTTGATGCCCGCTTGCTCGTAGAGGTCGCGGCGGTAGAAGGTCACGACGGGACCCGAGTCCCAGGGAACGGCGAAAATCTGCTCGCCCATGGTGAGTTCGGTCCATTTGAAGTCGGGGTAGTCCGAGCGCAACTCGCTTGCGCCCATCGTGCTGAGGTCGGTGAAGCAGGTCGGGAAGCGGTTCCAGAAGACCTCGGCTTCGTTATTCTCGACGGCGTACACGTCGGGCATGTCCTGTCCGCCTGCAGCGCAGCCTGCCAAGCCCCTGTCGTAGACCTGCTGATTGCCCAAGTCCTCGACGTTGACCGTTACATTGGGGTACTCCTCGTTGAAGCCGGGCACGAGGTTGTCTAGCGCTTCGGCGGCGACGTCCCACGCCATCACGGTGATGTCGCCCTCTAAGTCATTCTGCGCGAAACTCGCTGACAGAGTTCCCGCGAGCAAGAGGGTGAGTAGAGAGGTTGCAATGGTTTTCATAACGTGTCTCCTCTTCTTTTTCCCCGACAGGTTTTCTGCGGGGCATAGCTAAGGCTCGAGCCCTCCTTCTAAAACCTTCAAAAGGTAGGGCAACAAAGCCCACAACTAGGCCGAAACACGGTTGGGCCGAACTACACTCGAGCTGCACCGTCTAATTTGGCTGTTAAGAGAAGTTTAATCGAGATACCGAAACCTTGTCAACGCTCTCTAAGTTCACCTTAATACACCGGGAAACGAGCGAGACATTGTGGTAGAGCGAGCATAAAGCGCACTCCGAGCTATACTGAAGAGGTGAACGGCGGACTAGCTAGCCTTTGGGCGAGCGGTGTGGACCTCTTTGGAGCGGGCGAATACTGGGAGTGCCACGAGGCTTTAGAGCCTATCTGGTTGGAGGCTGGCGGGCTGGATAGAGAGTTTTACGGCGGCGTTATCCTCTTAGCGGCGGCGCTGCACAAAGCCAGAGCGATGGGGAGCGCGAGAGGGGGGCGGCGCAACTACGCCAAGGCGCTCGCTCACCTCGCGCTCGTCCCGGATGAATATCTCGGCGTGGACGTGCGCGAGCTAGAGGCGCGAGTTCACGCCGCCTTGCGCAACCCTTCGCAGAAACCTAAAATTCCGTTTACAGAGGGTATAAAGTAGAGATGGACGAACCTAACATAGAAACGAGGCGAGACACCCTCTTGCACGATCAGCGCCGCGCCCGGCGTCCGAATAAGCCGGGACGCTTGACTCGGTCTCGAGATGACAGCGTCGTCGCAGGCATCATGGGCGGCATCGCCGAATACGTAGACGCGAACCCGCGCACCCTGCGCATCCTCTTCGCGCTCAGCTTGCCGCTCAGCGGCTTCATCACCCTGCTCGGCTACCTCATCTTGTGGCCGCTCATTCCGCTCGAGAAAGAAGACAGCGAAGCCTAACGGTGCGCCCTATTGATATTGAAGCGTTTTTGGAGGTGCTGGCAAGAGGTGCCACCGCCTTCGACGTGCGGACCGAAGTGCAGCATCAGCGCGACGGATTACCGGGGACGGAAGTTCTGAGCTTAGAAGAGGTTCAAGCGGGCGACTTGCCCGACGTACCAAAAGACAAACCCGTTTACCTCATCTGCGAAAGAGGTCAGGTGTCGGAACTAGCGGGGCTTTACCTCGAGGCGGCAGGGTTTGAAGAGGTTTATAACGTGGCGGGGGGGATGAGGGTGTGGCGAGTAAGGCAGCAACGAGCAACGAGCAACGAGCCATGAGTCTAAAGGGCTCGCTCATTACTCATTGCTGTTCACCTCTTACGCCTCAACCTCCAACCCAAAGGTAAACTTAAAGAATGCAGCGCGATTCCGTCAATTCCTATCCTCTAAGCCCCTATCCCCTGAGCATCGCCCCCATGATGGACTGGACCGACCGCCACTACCGCGTCTTTATGCGCCAACTCACCCGGCGGACCCTCCTCTACACCGAGATGGTCACGACGGGCGCGATTATTCACGGCGACAAGGCGCGTCACTTGGACTTTTCACCCGAAGAGTTGCCCTTAGCGTTGCAACTCGGCGGTGACGACCCTGCTGCCCTTACCGAGTGCGCCCACATTGCCGAAACTTGGGGCTACAGTGAGGTCAACCTCAACGTGGGTTGCCCGTCGGCGCGCGTGCAGAGCGGTAACTTTGGCGCGTGTTTGATGGTGCAGCCCGAACTTGTGGCCGAGTGCGTAACGGCGATGCGCGACGTGACCTCGTTGCCCGTCACGGTCAAGCACCGCATCGGCGTAGACGAACTCGACCGCTATGAGGACATGGCGAACTTCGTGCGGGTTGTGTCAGAGGCGGCCCCCGCGCGTTTCACCGTGCACGCCCGCAAAGCCTGGCTGCAAGGCTTGAGCCCGAAAGAGAACCGCACCGTGCCGCCCCTGCGCTACGAAGAGGTGCACCGCTTAAAGCGGGAGTTTCCGCACCTCTTGATTGAAATCAACGGTGGGTTTAAGACGTTGGACGCTATCCAGTCCCAACTGGATAAGGTGGACGCTGTGATGGTCGGACGCGCCGCCTACGAAACGCCCTACCTCTTCGCCACAGTCGACAAGGGCGTGTTCGGGGAAGAGGTAGAACCTAAGACGCGGCGAGAGGTCGTGATGGGGATGCTTCCTTATGTTGAAGCGCAGTTAGAAGAAGGGGTTTACTTGAGCCGCATCACGCGGCATATGCTGGGGCTCTTCGCGCATCAACCCGGAGCGCGCTCTTGGCGGCGTTTTATCAGCGAGAACGCGCACAAGAAGGGCGCGGACGCCCAAGCTTTGTTGAGTGCAATGAAAGAGGTTCCTGAGAGCGTTTTGGACGCCCAGCCTATATCAGCCGAGCCCGTTCCGAGCTAGCCGCCACCGACGCCCCCTAGCACCCGAAACGAGCGCACCACCTCTTCGGTGATCGGATCGAAGATGGGCTTGAGGTCGCGGGCGTAGCGGAGGGTGAGGCTCAGGTATGCGCCGCTCTCGGGGTGTTCCATCACCTTGGTGTAGAACACCGTGTTCGCCGCTTCGCCAGCGAAGCCCGACACGACGAACCAACCGTCACGCTGCACCTTGTAGGTGACTTGTCTATCTGGGGCATCTTGCGAGAGCACCTCATACGCCTCGGTGAGATCGTACTCGAGCAGCAAGGTGCTCCCGAACACCCGCATCTCAATGTCGGGGGACGCGAAGACCTGACCGTTCCCGTCCAGCACCCTACTTTGAGGCTGGAGGTAGTTGAGCGGCACCGCCACCGCGAAACCGTAACGACCGTTGAAATAGGTGCCGTAGGAGACCTCGCCTACACTATATGCGCTCTGAGAAAGCGCATGTCCCCACACGATGAGAATGAACAGGACAACGCTTCGCAAAAAGAAGTTCATAGCTCAGTGTAACGGGATAGAAGAGAGATAGTTCACACGCTTGTCACAAAGCGCGTGGTGGGTCTTCACTTCTTTCCTGATGAAGTCATGACCGTGCGTGCGGTGTCTCTTAGCAGTTCCAAGACATACTGAGACGGATGAGCGCAGATCTCTGTCCGTAAGGACTAGCGGGATTTCATCTCCGAATGTACGTGCTAGTTACGCAAGTTTGCTGCCTAGCAACACCGCTTTGCGTAGTGAGAGTGTTGCTTCGCAAAACTTACGTACACTCAAACCAGATGATACCTGCTATCCAAGTGAGCCGAGCACCTCGAGCGCCGCTTCGCACTGCTCTTTTGACCTCTCTTGGAGGTGGGGCTCCAACTTCTCCCAACTCCGCTCGAGTTTTTCTTTCACCCAAATTGCGCCCTCGTCGATTCCTAACCTCTTGTAGACATAAGCAAAATAAAGCAGTGACGGCACGTTCTGGATGTGCGCCAGCGCGTCCGCCGAGGCTAAGCACCGCGCTTCGGGCGTACTTCTTTCGCTCTTGACGCTACCCCGGTGTTCAGCAATACAAGTTTTCACCGCGTCTATTTTCTTCGCTGGATAGCCTAAAGAGGTTAAGACTTTTTCAGCCTCGAGCGGTCCATGAATATGGTGCGCCGCGTAGAGCCGCTCATCTTTGACGCTCGCGTAGTCGTGTAGGAGCGCGGCGAGTTCCACCACCTCTTCATCTGCGCCGAACTCCCCCGCTAAGTCTCGGCCCAAACGCACGACCTCTCGGATGTGATGCGTCCAGATGCCGTAGCCGAAGATGTTGGCGGGCGCGGCGCAGGCGCGTTCGACGAGGTGCGCGACCTCTTCAAGGACGCCGGTGTAAGACACCTCGTACCTCACTCAGCATCGCGTCGGCTACCGCGCCACTTGCAAGCCCTAGCGGGTCCGCTCCTCATACTAACCTCAAGGCGAGGCGGTGCGCAGGGCGTTGAGCAGCGTGTCGTAAGCGAACGTCTCCTGATTCGCTGCCTCCGGGGTGTTGCGCCACATGAGCACGCTGTCGTTGACGGCGAGGGTCATCGCCCCGCCGAGCGCGTACACCACGCCCGACACGTCCTCTGCGAGCTGCGCTGCGAGCGCCGCGTCCTCGTTGCATATCCGCGTCATCGCGTCTAGGGGTATCGTGGCGAACGAATAGATGCTGGTGTTCGCCAGCGCCGCGTCCGAGACCGTGTCCCAAGCGATGCTCATGGCGGGTCTGTAGCCGCACGCCTCAGCAACACCTGTAAGGGACGGCTCTAGGCTCGCCAGCACCCGCGCCTCCTCGTCCTCGCGGCTAAACGCGGTAGCGGACTCGGCGTCGGCGCGGTCGCGTTCGGCGTCGCGCACGAACTCGGCGACGTTGAGACCCTCCGACGCCTCTTCGTCGTAGAAGAGGGATTCTTCCCGCTGACCGGGGACGCGCAGCACCGAGCCGCCGTAGCCGTCGTTGCCGATGAGCGGCCAGTCCCGCCCCTGATAGTCAAGCGTGACCTGCTCGCTCTGGGCGTCGTAGGCAGCGGACAACACGAGCCCATCTAAGAGCGAGCCGGTGCGCTCGAGCCTTATCAGTGCGCTTTCGCCGTCCTCGCTGGGCAGCAGCGCGACGCGGACGCCCTCGTCGCCCCGGTAGACGCTGCCGTAGTCCTCGTACTGCGCAAAGCCGATATTCAAGATGAATAAGGTCAGGAAGAGCAGTAGACGCATGGAGACTCCTTAGGGTTAAACGTGCAGGACTAGCGAGAAGCACTTTAGATGAGCCTCATGAGGTGAGTGCTAGCACAGAATAAACGTATTTTAACCTAAATTGGTGAGTACAAGGCGCGGGGCGAAGCTCGAGAGGTCATGTCTCGCGCCGCTCTCCTCCTCTAAAACGTCGTGACCAAACAGGGCGACGTGCCACTCATCAGGCGTGAGGCGCAGGGCGGAGACTCGGGGCTCGAGCTTTTTCGCATAGGTCGTTTTGCCTGAGCAGGGGAGACCGCAAATAAGGTGAAGCGTTGCCATGACGCCAAGCATAACAACTCCTCAACCTCTCCTAACAGATTGACCCGCTTTTTCTTGCTACACTCACGCATGTCCCTCTTGAACAAACCCCCGGCACTTTTAGCCCTCGAGGACGGCACCCTCTACCCCGGCTACGCCTTTGGCTATCACGGCGAGACGGTGGGCGAGATCGTCTTCAACACCGCCATGACGGGCTACCAGGAAATCCTGACCGATCCGAGTTACCACGGGCAGATCGTCACCATGACCTACCCGCACATCGGCAACTATGGTGTGTCGGTCTACGACATGGAGTCGAACCGTCCCTTTGCAAAAGGGTTTATCGTCCGCGAATACTCCCGCGTCGCAAGCAACCACCGCTCGAATCAGGATTTGCAGAGCTTTATGGACGAACACAAAATCGTGGGCATCGAAGGGGTGGACACGCGCGCCCTGACGCGGCGGCTGCGCGAAGGCGGCGTCGTCAAGGGCATCATCTATCATGGCGAGACGGACGAGGCGCGCCGCGCTGAACTGGTGCAGCGGGCGAAAGACCACGAGGACATCGACGGGCGCGACATGACCCCAGAGGTCACCACACCTCTTCCGTACGCCCGCCCGACCTTCAAGGACAACCCCCGCGTCGCGGTCATCGACTTCGGTATCAAGCACTCGATTGTGTACAAGCTCGAGCAAGCCGGAGCCGAAGTCATCGTCGTGCCCGCGCAAACCACGCCCGCGCAGATTATGGCCTTGAACCCCTATGGCCTCGTTATCGCCAACGGTCCCGGTGACCCGAACGGCCCTAAATACGCGCATGACACCGTCTGGCAGATGCTGGGGCTTCTGCCTACCTACGGGATTTGCATGGGACACCAACTCTTAGGTTTAGCGGTAGGCGGCAAGACCTACAAACTCAAGCACGGGCATCACGGCGCGAATACGCCCGTCAAAAACCTTGTCACGGGAGAGGTCGAAATCACCTCGCAAAACCATAACTACGCGGTGGACATTGATTCCATCCCCGGTCAGCAGTTTCGCGCGACGCACATCAACTTGAATGACGGCACCTTGGAAGGCATGGCGCACGTTCGCTACCCTGTTTTCAGCGTGCAGTACCACCCCGAGGCGAGCCCCGGACCGCACGACGCTTCGTATTCGTTTAAGAGGTTTATCGAAGAGGTAAATGCGTTTGAGGGGGCCACGGCGCTGCCTGCCGTGCGGGAGTTGAGCGAGTTTTAGAAGAGCTATCAGTTTGTACGTTGGCGTGCTAAGCGCTATATTGAGTGTTAAGTAATGAACACATTCGAAAAAGGTGATGGCTTTGAAGAAGAAATCTACCAGCTTTTTCGTATTCAAATTGAGGAAGATAGATTTTGGGCTCGGAAAGAGTTCTGTCAGATATTTCGCCAGAAAGGTTATTATTCCAGAGACCGTGATAAGGAAATAAAATTCGACGTTTCTATTGAAATTACCTTGCCTGGTATGCCTAGCTACTCTATTGTTGTGCTTATCGAATGTAAGAACTATTCAGGTACTATTCCTGTAGATGATATCGAAGAGTTTCGAGAGAAAGTGCGGCAAGTTTCTGGGGCGAATGTTAAGGGAGTATTTGCTTCTAAAAGTGCTTTTCAAGAAGGTGCCATAAAATATGCAAAATCGAATGGTCTTGGTTTATTGAGAAAGTTTGACAATCGCTATTTCAAGTACATTCTCCCTAGACCACCTTCAACTTTTGCGCATTCCTACCTCCAAACTTCATTAAGCTTGCAGTCAGCACTTAGTGAAGAAGCTTTTATCAGCAAATATTTTGATATCTGCTGTGTCGCTCGAGAAACTTATAGCCACTCTGTCAATGACATGTTTGAGCAACTATTTTTAGGCGGTAATTCTAGTTTAAGCGTTCGTAACATTGCAGTGCTAGGTAATCCTAAGAGGAAGAGTCTAGGAGTTGTTAAGTACAGACCGAAAGAGGAAATTGAGGAGTTAGCTACTTCGTCTCTACATCGAATAAGCTACCGATATGGAATGGTTGATTTATACCAAATTTGCGAATGGCAGCAGCGAGAGCGAGGTCTTATCGTAGAGACTGGTATAAATCTCTCGCATAGAGGCGATGCTCTCGGCTCGCTATCATTCACTCCACCCCGTATCACTATATTTCGAACTGATAGACAACAACTGGAACGTGTCCGCTTCACCCTTGCGCATGAGATTGGACACCTTGTGTTAGGTCACGAAAAGTACATGTTAAGTGAATAGACCCGTTCCCTAATAGAGGAAAAAGCTGCTAAGCTGAAGCGATGCTAGGGAAGGTAAGAGATGAACGGCAACTCAAAGCGCTGATAGGGATGTCGAAAGAGAAGTTTGCTGCTTTGGCAGCAGTGTTTGCGAAGATATCTCAGGCTGAGCGGTAACAGGCTTATGAACAAGGACGCAAGCAGCGTAGGCCGGGCGGGGGACAGAAAGGCAAGCTGCCTAGCGCTGAGGCGAAGCTGTTTTTTGTGCTTTACTACTTCAAGAACTACCCGACGTTTGACGTGTTGGGGACGCACTTTGATGAACTAGGCCCAACGGGCCGGGCTTTGCCCGTTCTATATGGCGCGTTCGAAAGCCTGTGAGAACGTGCATAAGCTGACGCCTTTGCTACACAAGACCTTAGCGGAGCTAGGCGTGTTGCCTGAGCGCGAGTTTGCTAACGCTGAAGCGTTCAAAGCGGCATTAGCAGAAGCCGATATAGACCAGCTACTCGTTGATGTCACCGAGCGTCTGTGCCAGCGTCCGAGCGACGATGAGAAACAGCGCGAGCACTATAGTGGTAAAAAAAGCGCCACACTCTGAAGAACACGCTGTTGTCGTCAGCGAGCAAAGCTATCCTTTTCGTCGGTCAGACCTTTGCAGGTAAAACGCACGACTAGACCATGTTCAAAAGCGAGTTCCCGCCTGAGCAAGCGTGGTTTGTCGGTACAGAGGTTCTACTTGACCTAGGTTACCAGGGTGTCCAGAGCGACTATCAGGGCGAGCATATCTCTATCCCTCACAAGAAACCGCGCAAGAGTAAGAAGAACCCTAACCCCCAACTGAGCCCTGAACAAAAGCGAGAAAACCGCGCCCTAGCTAAGCTCAGAGTCTTTATCGAACATGCGATAGGTGGTCTCAAGCGCTATCAAATCCTCGTTGCCCCTTACCGCAACCGTAAAGATGACTTCGAAGATGATGTGCTAGTCATTGCTGCTGGTCTATGGAACTTCTGGCTTCAATGAGACTATTGGGGAACAGGTCTATTATTGATGCTTGCAAATATCGACTTTGCACCCTGATAAGTGAATGGATCCCCAATACTTCTACCTCGCCCCTGACCGGATACAAGCAGCATTCCGTGATCGGGTCGTCCCGTTTTCGCGACGAGAAGCGGACGCCACTGAACCCATCGTTGATAGACCTGGTTGAAGCGCTCTTCAAACCACACGATCATGTCACGTGAGCCGGTCTTCAGTGCAGCGCCAGCGTCAAAAATCTTCTGTCGTCGCGCATCAACTGTCTGGGTCTCTCTAGGATCGATTAGATGTACCCACCACCCTGCTTTCGCTTCATGCCTGACGTCCTCCAGCATTATCGCGGGTGCTTCGCCCCGCCGCAAACCGGTACACATAAACAGCGCCCAAACCATGCACTCACGTGCCCACAACGCGGTCTGTGTCTGCCAGCGTTCCTTGGACACATCAGGTGGGCAACGGCGGGGTAGCCGACGCTCTATCAAAAAGTAATCCCAGACGGCGTCAATCTCTTCAGGGTGTAGCGATTCTTTTCCCTTCTCAGACCGGTTCCTAATCCTGATTTCAAAAGCGGCAGGGCGCTTGCTCTTTTGGCTTTCTTCGACACCAACCTTCAATTCGTCACCGCGTATCCGCTCTCCTGACCCCCTCCAGTACCTGCAGAGCCCAAGCACCTCGCCCATAATTTCTCGCGCAGTCACCATAGTGAGCGATGATGTTGTACTTCGATTTCTCGCCTTAACTTTTTGGAGCAACGTTGCCCGAAAAGCTAATATGGCTTCGCCTCCAAGTCGAGCATCTTGGTCCCAGAACGAGCGTTCCGAGTTCTCAAGCCATCGGACAAAGGCAAGAAGACGGTAGGCTTTGGTCTTAACTGAACTAGGTTCCCATAAAGAGAGCTGACTTTTATCGCGAAGATATGAGTTTACGAAAATGCAAGGCGTAAGACCGTCCCAAATTTCCGTAACCTCTCGATCGAGATAAGGGCAGGTATAAGTGATGACTGACTAATTTCTATACGCTGGTCTCACGAAGCAAGCCTACCAAGAAACTCAAAACTTAGTCGCACTAGCGGTAAATCACCGCTAGTGCGACCTGACGGGAGTCCTACTCAATATATGATGTTCTACTGACAATCTTCAACAAAGACTCCCGTCATCAAATCCGAAGTGTAGCAAGGGAATAAAGTCCGATATAAATTGGAAGCATATAACGGGCCTTTCTCGATCACCAGTTGTAGTAAAAGTTCGATACAAAAACACCTACCAGCTCTGATTGGACCCTCTCTTGATGCAATAAAGTCCGATACAAGTTTATCACTTTCATGAGTATCTTCGGTATGAATTAAGAGGCAACCTTCAACTTGATAAGTCGGAGGTATGCATCGACATCCGAGAAGAGTCGTGCACTCCTCACGTTCTTCAAAGCTGCACGCTCTACGAATTCTCGAAGCGTAGGAACAACACCCTCCAGGATGTATTGGTCGGCAACCCAGGCGCACCTTCTCGAGTGCCACTCCTCCCTACTTTCCCTTGCGGCGGTAGCCGCCGCCCAGGTTTTGGGCAACTTTTCTCGAGGTCGGTGAGCATAAATAGTGGGATTGAGCTTGGTCCGAATCGCAGCCCGCGTTATTTTCCTCGGAAAGCCGGGCTCCATCCTCAACTCTTCAACAATTTTAGGCACGCGCTTAGCAAACTCCTCGTCAATAGCGCCCCAATCATAGTTGTTACTATTCACGTATTTCTTTGATGGCGCGTGAACCTCGTACCAAGCACGGTCATGCCTTATCAGCCACACATAAGCGTTCGGAATAGCTTGCCTAAGGGCATTGCGTCCGTAGGTGGGGTGAGCTTTTCGCATTTCTAGGAACTCGGCGCGACAATCCTGTTGTCTTCTTTCGAGCCGTCACTGCCGCGCCTCATCCGACCAGGGCACGCCCTTGTTAGGACCCGCCCAATCTGGAGTAGCAACATTGGACCTCGCCAGAACTCGGTCAAATGTGTCTGGACTGATTTCAGCAGCTTCCGCTATCTGGCACTTCGTCCTGTCGCCTTCGGCAATCATCTGACGTACGTGCGCTTCCCATCGTGGTCCGACGTTGCGGATGGCGTAGATTCTCGGGCAGTTGGCGTCAAAATCATAAGCGAAGCCGCACTCAGGGCACTTAACGGTAACCTTACGAGGAGCACCCTCAGGAGCGTTAGTCGCCCGCACCTTCTCTTTGTCATAGCGGTCGCAGAAGGGATTGCGGCAAGGTGACGAGTATACTGCGCCCCTCATACCCGAAGGGATTTCTTCCGAGTCTGCGTCTTCTTTGCCCACCTCGCGGAGTCCCGTGTAAACCTCTGCTGCTGAGTAACCGAGGAAGCCCATAGCGAGAAAGTGACGCAAAGGCGGATGTGCCCGGTCCGGTAGCTGGAACAAACGCGCGACCCAAGAGTCACCTGTTCCCGCGTTGAGCACAGGTGTTTTGAGAGCCTCCAGGAACGCTTCGCTGTAGAACTCAACGAAGGCTTCTTCCAGACCCTGTGCCTGTATACGCCCGGACTTACCGATCCAGCCTCGAAGGTTCAAAAAGTAGCGGTAACGTTCGTGCAACCTTTGCAAATCTCCGACGACTGCGCTCTCATTTAAGGTGAACGAGGTGTTTGCGGCGATTTGTAGAAGATGTCTTTCTTCGCTTTCTGGTACGGAGATGGCGCTGCTGGCTGCCATGACTTCGTTGGACAGCATGTAGTACCTCCCCCGCTCTTTGCGAAGACTCCGCTCAATTGAACTGTTGACGAGTCCAGTCTTATGAGTGGGACACATCAGGACGCCCGGCGCTTGATGAGTCCGGTGCCAGTAGGCGACGCCATACGCACGCTGGTTTTCTTCGGCACACAGCTTGCAGAACCGAAGAAAAGGTGGGTTAGGGAGCGTACTATGTGTCGCGTTGAGGTAAAAATGCACGCCTCGAATCCGGTTGCTGCACATAGCCTCTCGCGCTAGCGAAGCGCGAGAGGCAGGGACGAAAGGCTCATAGTAAGGGAGCATGGTGTGGTTGCGAATCAGGTAGTCCACTGAGTACACATCTGCCGAAGGTAACCGCGACACGAACGCCCCGAGATGCCCAGGTAGATCAATCGTGGCCGTAACGTTTACGGTGCTGAAGAGACTCTTTTTAAGCGTCCCTACTAAGTAACCGAACGTAGCCTGGTGCCTAGCAAACCCACTGTAGAGAAGCTCGTCGGGCAGAAGCTCTGGGAACGTACCTAGCATCAGTTGCTGTAGCGCTGTTGCGTATGGCGTTGTAGAAACTCGGCACCTAGGTCGCGAACGACGCCGCCTGTTTTAAGCACGCTATGTCCCGACCGCTTATCCTTACGTCCGGCGAGCACTCTCGCCACTAGTGACTGGTTACTCACCCTTTTTCCCGAAGGTGCTCCAGATCCAGCGCCGTTCGCTTCGGTAGCACTTTGCTCAGGCGTAGCTTGAGGCATCCCTGTTTCGGAGGGCGATGGTTCGTGGGGCGCATCTGCTTGGGCACCAACACCCTCATCCTCTTTCGTCGTACCGGGTTTGTCCTTTAGCTCCTTCAGGAATTTTAGGCTTTTTGTCTCGTTAAATCCGTTCTTCTGAGCTAGAAGAAGGTCATCGAGCTTGAAAGGTAGGACATCATCTAGGTTGTGTTGACATTTCACCGTAACCAGATGAGAGCAGAGGCGAAGTGGAGAAAGCTGAGGTAGTTTCTTGCGAATTTGTCGAACCTTGAGAAGCAACGCCTATACTGCTTGAGCTTGTTGAAAAAGCACTCCACGAGGTGACGCTCTTTGTATAGTTCTTTGTCGTAGTCGCGTTGCTCTTTGCGGTTGCTTTTAGGTGGAATGACTGCTTGCGCGTCCATCTCAGTAATAGTTGTAAGGATAGGGTCAGCGTCGTAGGCTTTATCACCGAATACGAACGCGACCTCATAGTCTGCGAGTAAGGCTTGGGCGTAGGGTGCTTCGTGTTTTTGTCCAGCGCTGAGTAACAACCGCAGCGGATTGCCCAAACCGTCGACTAAGACGTGTATCTTGCTGCTGAACCCGCCCCGACTATAGCCGAGGTCTTGCATCTGTTGACCCCTTTTTTATGTGGCGCACCTGCCGAACACGCATGAGCCCGCACCACTGAGCCGTCCATCATCACGCTCTCCAGGTCTGGGTCATCGGCAAAGCGCTCGAACATCGCTTCCCAAATGCCCCTTTCGCTCCACCTGTCAAAACGCTTGTATACACTGTTCCAGTTTCCGTACTTAGGAGGTAGAAGTCGCCACTGTGCACCTGAACGCAATATCCACAGCACCCCTTCAATAAACTTGCGGCACTGTTTCTCCTGTCCTACATACACTTGCGGCTTCTCATTTAGGAACGCTCTGATTTTACGCCACTGTTTAGCTGTTAGTTTAACGTCGCTCATGCCCTTTTCTAACAACCATTCCTCGGGAATGTCAACAGAGCCTAGTCTATCAAGGGCGCTTCTGTCCCCGAGCTTGATCGCCTGTATGATGGGGCGTGCGAGCCGCAAGCTATCCATCGCGACCGAAACGATCAGGTTCGGCTCTAGGCGCTCTCGCCCGGTGCGCATAGCGCGGTGTTGCGCAAGGATGAAGAGTTTGACGACGATGTCGGTGATCCCCTGGCTTTCGTCGTACAGCGCTTCGAGCATAGGTTCGGTGAGCGGTGTAGGATTTCGGACGTACTGATACTTCCACAAGTCACCACAGAAGTGGCGAAACTTCGGACCGAACGCCATGCGGTCCCAAATAAAGTCACCCTGCCCCCCACCGCGCCGGGCTTGTCGAAACTGTCTACCTAGGATAGGCATCGCGCGGTATGTACCTACTAACACTACAGGGAGCCCTATCGTATTCACAAGCTGGATAAAAAAGTTCAGCATTTTATCTCTGCCACCGCTACTCGCGGCGCTGAGGTTCTGCACCTCGTCGATGACGAGGACGCCGATGATGTGCTGGTAGGCCACAGTTGCCATAGCTGGTACGAGGGTCTCTACGGTCGAGTTCCACTTCACGTACTCTTTTGCGTACGTTGTACCGAGCAGCTCGTCAACAGCTTTGAAGAAGTTGATGCATAATCCTCTGATCGAGCTGTCGCCGGGACATTCCAATTTCAGCCAGACGATCTGGTTACGCATCAGCACACGCCCACGATACTGATCGTGGAGTATCACTTGAGGATAGAGGTCGAGCGACGCCTCGAGAGCCGTTGATTTGCCGATGCCGCTGATACCTATAAGCGTCATGCCCGTCGCCGAGGTCCAAGCGGTGCACGGGACGCGCCGCACAACCCCTACCGACAGGTTATGAATGCCGTTCCGAAAGTTGGTGTGGAAGCTCGGCGCGACGGGGTTGCGGCCCAGGTAGCCGATGCGGATCATCCGAGACAGGCGCTCGTCGAGTTCGAGAGGCTCAGGCAGCGGCGTGTAGAAACCCGGAACCTGAGCGAGGAGATGTTGACGTATCTCCACGGGTTGTTCCCGGTCTTCATCGAAGTATTCAAGGTCGCGCATCAGCATGACGGCGGTATCCTCGTCGGAACGGATGGCTGGCAAGGTTTCGATGAAAGGATTACCGTTGTAGGTTCGGACAGCCTGCTCGCGGTAGTCGGCGGTTGGAAAGCGCTGGCGTAACCTGTCGCGCTCGGGTGAATCGCCTGAGTTGTCGTTCATGATGCCTCCTCTTCCTGCTTACGTGCTCTGGCGGCGGTGAGCAAATCAAGGTTCGAGGGCGGCGGGACGTAGCCGCCCTGTTGACCGTCGCTGCCTGACGCTGACGACGGTGCTTGATGATCTGGGTTTTCTGCTGCGTCAGGGGCATCATCCGTATGAGGGACGTCGCCCAAGTACCAGACCCCTTCGCGCTGAAGCTCCCGCCGCTCGACGCTGCGCGTTTCGCGGATGTTCTTGACGTTCGCAGGGGTGTTCGCGCTGCCCAAGGCGTCGTCCCGCTGCTTGCAGGCGCGTTCTTCAATAGCCTCAACCTCGGCGCGGAACGCCGCCCAGTCGCGGAGCACTTCGGTCTGATTCACCTGGTTGCTGATAGCTTTCACAGCACGCGCGTCCATCACCTCTTGGAACGACATCCCGGCGAAGCGCCGGTCGCCGCGCAGGAGGCCGCAGGGCACGAGAACGCGGCCACGCTCGAGACGGATATAGGCGAAAGAGACGTCACGCGGATCGACGGCGAGTTCGACCTTACGGGTCTTGCGCCCCAACTTACGCAGGAACCAGTTCTCGAAGTGCGCCGCATCCGGGTCCTCGTCGCCGTAATTCTCCAAGAGGCTGAGCGGCGCGTAGTGCTGGCCGTGGTAGTTCAATCCGCGAGACGTCACCGAGACCTCCTTCGCGGGCAAGAGGTTGGCGCGTACACGTGTCCTGTCCGCCATCCTCAGGTATCCGCTCCGGTGCTCGATGCCCCAGTTCCAAAGCTCGATGGGCGTCGGGTTCCCGTGCTCCGGGTAGGGGAACCCGAGGGGAAGCATGTCCTCCTGGATGGAATGATTGTGGTTGTAGTGCAGGATAAGGACGATCAGCATTTCGGTGAAGTCCTCGAGGGTCAGGGTCGCGTCGAGCCGGTAGTCGGGTTCGCCGCGCTCGCGCACCTCATGTACCGCGCCGGGCTGCCAGTCGATGACCTCGTCGTTCAGCGTCCGAAAGCTCCTCTCGACGATGGGTTTCCAGTCCGGTCGCCACGACGCGGTGTTCGGTACGCGGATGCCGAAGGCTTTCACAAGCTGATCCGCGTGCTTGCTGATCAGCTCGCCGCGGTCTCCTAAGAGGGTTTCGGGGAAGTGATGACAGGGCCACTCGTCCTCGGTGATGTCACGCCCGAAGCGGCGGCAGAAATCCACTTTGCCGGTGAAGGCATTTTCGAGCGCGAGCATCATACCTAACCAACTCGGCCCCTCGAGACCGACATGGATGCCCACGACCATGCGAGAGAAGCTATCGATAACGAGGTAGATGACAGGACGCCCGATAACGCGCCCCTTGAGAATCCTACTCAGGAGGTAAAGGTCACCGACGGTCGCGTCAACCTGGTACTCCGAACCAGGACCAAACGTGTTATCTGTTGAGGAACCGAGCACGGGCCGGTGTTGGAGGTTGAAGCGCCTCGACCCGACACGGATGCGCACGGCGTCCGTGTTGGACCGCACCTTTCCATAGTGATAAATGAACTGGTCGAACGTGGGCAGCAGGTGCGCCTCTGGCAATATAGCGACGAGCTTCCCGTCTTGCCACTCGAGTCCCTCGCTAAAATAAACGCGGATCGTCTCGCGGTGGGCAGCCTTTTGCGAAAGACCCATCTTTTCGATGAACTTACGCCCTCCTGCGACCAACTTTACCGCTTGCTCCTTCGTAATGTTGATGCCGATGCGCGTCGCATCAACCAACGCCAATTTGCTCGGTCGGCCTCGTTTGTCCTCGTCAATCGTCTTAGGCTTTCCCCGACCACCGCATCGGTGAAATGCTGGTAAGAGGGCGTTTGGCACCTGCCCGCCCTGCCAGTAGAGGCGAAGGAACTTGTGCATGTTGGTGCGACAGGTTTTGCCCGCCCGACTCGCCTCGGCGATGAGCGCCCCGCTGTGCTCGGGATAGAAAATTCGGCGCTTCGCGTCGGTGACGAGTGGCTCGATAAGCGCCCAGCGGCGGTCCCGGATGTTGCGCTCTTTCTCCGTGAGGTCCTCCTCCTGCACAGATGGGGGCGCGAACGGGTCCTGCATTTGGAGCACCAGGTTGCCTTCGTCGAGTTCGTAGAGCAGGGCGCTGCGTGTTATCCAGAAGGGTGGGCTCGTGGTCGGCACGTCGATCATAACCAGTTGCTCGGTATCCGGGACTGCCCAGAGCAGACGCTGGAACTTGTGTTCCTTTTCCTTATCCTTTTCGGGGGGAGAGAGATCGACGATATAGAAAAGGGCGTTAAGCGCGAAGATATCGCGCTTTGCGGGAAGGTCGTTCGTTCCGGCGTTCACCGAGGGCGACAGAGTGGGTTTATCCATCGATACGGGTGAGACCCAGTGAGGGCCGGTCGGGGTCAATCGCCTTCGTGAGGTCTACGTGCCAGCGTTTCGTCGCGAGAGCGTGTCGCACCGCTGTCAGAGACGTCCCGGCACGTAACCCGAGCCGCCCGTCCATTTGGCTGCACAAACTAGCCAGCGGCTCGTCGGAGACAGTGATTGTGAGGTAGAGTTCGTCTAGTACACCCTCGAGCCTGTCGGCAGGAACGTGGAAGTCGCTCAGGTCTCTCGCGGCGGCGAGCCAGCGCAGGTTGTGCAGCAGTCCTTTGGGCAGTTCACGCTCTGTAATCAGATACCAAGGTGTTGACCGAGCTTGCCAGAACAGCCTTTCGATTTCAAGTTTCTCGAGCGCTCGCTTGTTACTGAGCACCGACGAAGGCTTAACGGACCACGCCTCCTGATAATCTCCGAGGTCGCCGCCACGTGTAACTAGAAAATCAGTCGTCATGATAATTGGTCCTTTCCAACGGGGGTGTTTGGGATGCTTGAGGGTGTTGGCTTCTGCAATCTCGAGAGTTTCCTCCAACGGCAATAAGGGGTACTGCTCACGGATGTCGAGAACGTTGTCGCTAGCGTCGAGGACGTAAAACGTGTTCGTCTCCAGGTCGCTCATCAGGTGGTGCACGCGGCCTGTGACTCGCCCAAGAACCCGGCTGACGCGGCCGTGCGACGGCACTCTTCTAACGGTGAGCCACGGTTCGTAGTTTTGACCATGACCATCGCCTGTCTTACGCCACTTCGCAATCGCCTTATCCTGGGCTGCTTGCGCTTCTGCAGCATCCATACGCTTCTTACCTTGTGGCATGACGCCCCTGGTCCTGCCGTAGAGGTTTGCACCCGCGCGAGGCCGCATTTACAGCAGCAATGGAGGCGTCAGCAACGAGCCCTTGGTAAATTTGCACTCCGTTTTGCTTGAGATTAGCGTCTACGAAAAAGTTTTTTCCTAACTTGGACAGCATCCTTACTCCCTTTCTCGAGGGTTGACGGCACCTGTCCAGATGGTCTAAGCTGCTCACTAGGTCGGAAGCAAATTAGATCATCTGGATTTCTCGGTTACTGCAAATAACCGAGATTTCCTATATTGAAAAGCCGCTAAAAGTACTTATTACATTCTTTTCACCTAGCCCTTTAACACAGTCATAGCAGACTTCCATAAACGCTGTCAAATGCGTCTAGGACGTACTTACTCTCATCTTTTCTGCCGCGTGGTACTTGAAATTACTACGTTATTAAGTGAGTTTTCGAGTTTGAGAGTGGATAAACGACTTCTCCAATATGTCTCGAAAAGTTTCTTATTTTGCACATAAGACTAGTATCTAGTAGAATCGTTGTGTGTTGGGCCCACGAATGGCAATTTGGGAATTTGATCTTTACTCCGAAGCGGTTGAGGAGGCAGAAAGACTTCTCGATGAGTATGTTGAAGCTCGCCAACAGGGTACGAGGGGAACTCAGTCTGTTTTCGACCCGCTTGAACAGGCGAAGCTCACACACCGCTTTTGGATGCAGCCTGCTTCTCTGTCGGAGCTTGCAACTCAATACGGCGTTGCGGTCTCTACAGTGAGTCGCACAATTGAGCGGGTTGAAGTCTGGGTACTTGGCCGCATCAAGAAGAGGCTGGGAAAGCAAAGAGCTAGGCGGTGCCTAACTCATCTGACTTCTAAGTGGTTGCCGAGCGGTGTTAGTGGACCTAAGCCGCTAGTCTTATTCAAGTTAATGAGACGAAGAGAGAAAAGAAGACTCAATCGTCTATTGACCCAGAAAAGATGGAATATTCGAAACCGAGGTCGTCCAGTAGCTCTTGGGGAGGACCTCTATCGATATATAATCCACCAAAACAAGTTCATGGGGTTCTCTATCGAAGAAATGTGTCGGAGATGGAGGATAAGTCGAGCTAGCTTTTACAGATATCTGGCAAGACGGAAACCGGTAACTGAATCTAATAGATATCACAACCCTAATTACCGTAGGAACGCTATTTTTGCGTATCCTAGCGCGCCTCGGCCTCAAAGTTTCAGCACCCGCTTTAACTACGTTGATTACTTTCGCAATCCTATAAGACCTTGGATAGACGCGCCCTACTCTAAAACCAAAAAGCGTAGATTTACCATCCGCGGCGACGAACGAATTGAGAACCGCGATTGGTATTTCGAACCTAAACTACGCATTTACCTCCCTCTCCCTTGCGCACCCAAATCTCTTCCGGTGGTGAGCGGGTTAGAGTTCCGTGAAGCCGTCTGCCATCTTGAAAGCCAAAACATCCAAGTCGATGACGATGAAGACATTATTTTTGAGACAATTTTACAGATGCGCGAGCGAGAGGAAGAAGTAGGCTAAGTAAAGAGTTTTGCTTTATCGGAGTGACACAACTCAATCAGCTCACGTTCACCTCAGAAGAGCGTTGGGCTTTGTAGCGGCGTGGGTGGTGTTGTACAGATGCTACAGGCTCATGCGAATTTCAACGATCAGGATAGCGAGAAAAAAGAGGCCAGCTAGGAGCGTAAATATCGTCCAGAAAGAGCGGCTACGTAGAAGATCACCTAAATCATCCAATCCCCGTTTTGTCTCCTCCCTCGATTGTCTGACCTCCTGCCTGATATCTTCGTGGCGCAGCGCCATGCGGTAAATCTGCTTCGTCATAGCTTCGTAATCACGCTCGAGTTCGCTAAGGCGATAGTCCTGTACCTCTGGGGTGTTCTTCGTCGTTTTCCTCATACGACAAGCTGGGCTGTGTCCCCAGCGAAGTAAGCCAAAGCCAGTTCGACACTGCGCTCCACACCGAGTTTCTCCATGATGTGCCTGAGGTGTTCTCCTGCGGTGTAGGGAATGATGCCGAGCGACCGCGCCAATGCCTCGATGCTCTCCCCGTACATCGTGCGTCGCAGCACCTCGCGCTCGCGCGGTGTCAGGAGCGTTTGACTAGGCGGCGGACCCTCGTAGAAACGCTCCCCTGCTGCTACCCGCATAAGGTGGCAAATTAGATTCGGCGGCAGTGCTCGCGTCACCAGCAGACCCTCCGGCTGCTCGTCAAGCAGGTCCAGGAGGTAGTGGGGCGAGCGGTTCGCGGTGACAAGCAATATGGGTCTAGCTAGCGAAGGAAGCGCCTCTAAAGCGTAGCCGGGTCGATCATCGAGCAACAAAGTTATCGGCTTCCTCAAGAAGAGATGACCGCATCGTGCGAGCGCTCGACGTTCAACGTCGTCAGAGCGGGCATGAACGGAAATACCGTTGAGCGTTATCGGCAAAGCTCTCTCCCTTACGATACCTTGTCGAAATAGCAGCGCTCGAGACTCGTCCCTCCCTCCTCTAAGGAAAGGCTACGTCGATAAGGTAGCTAGGGCGCACCTCGAGTTCTTTCGCCAATCTGTAGAGCGTCGATAGGTTCAGGTCCTTCTGACCGTTCTCGATGCGGCTGATGTGAGTACGCTGTAACTCCGTCTTCTCTGCGAGTTCAGCTTGGGTCAGTCCTTTGTCTCTACGAACTTCTGCGACGCGCACGCCCACTGCGTCTCTAAACGCCTCGAACTCGGGACTGAACGCCCTCTTTTGATTAGCCATGACGTCATTGTGACGCATCCCCCGGAAAGTCTGCAACGAGGTCGCTGGGCCAGACGTCGAAAGCCCTGGCGAGCCGGTAGAGTTCCGTTAAGGTCATGTTGCGCCGCGCCGCCTCAATCTCGTGTACGACAGGTAAGTCGATCTGCGCTTTATCGGCTAGGTCTTCAGGCATCATGCCACCCTGTGTGCGCATGGTCTTAACGCGGCAGGCAACCGTGACGAGCATTTCGTCGAGTTCCAAACTATGAGCCATTCCCCTACCTCCTTATGTGTACGTTAGTACACACCATCTTATGTTTGATGAGAGGGAGAAGGATTTGCGATGAGACGTCTGCTGTGGTTTTAGACACTGCTGTCAAGTCTTGTGCAAACACGTAGGTGGAACGCTTCGCAACTCTTTTCTTATGCCGAAGCGAACCGTGCTCGACAGTAAAGCAAGCGTTCTCCTGCTGTAAGGCACACAGCCGTGACCTAATCTCTAACCCTTTAACGTCCAACACGGTAGGATAGACCCTCACGTGACGCACATCAACAAACAAGCCCTATCCGAACGCGACATCTGCACCAAGTACATCACCCCCGCTATCAAGCAGGCGGGTTGGGACGTGCAGACGCAAATACGCGAAGAGGTCACGTTTACCAAAGGGCGCATCATCGTGCGGGGACAGACCGCCAAGCGCGGTGAGACCAAACGCGCCGACTACATCCTCTACCACAGCCCCAACATCCCGCTCGCCATCGTGGAAGCGAAGGACAACACGCACGGTGTAGGCGACGGGATGCAGCAAGCCCTCAGATACGGCGAGATGCTGGGCGTACTCTTCATCTTCACTTCCAACGGCGATGGGTTCATCTTCCATGACCGCATGGGTAATGCTGCTATACCAGAGCAAGAGCTGACCTTGGAGCAGTTCCCCTCCCCCGACGAACTCTGGCGGCGCTACAAAGCCTGGAAGGGCTTGGAGGACACTGAGGTCGAGCGCGTCGCCGTGCAGCCCTACTACGACGACGGCTCGGGGCGTGCGCCGCGCTACTACCAGGTCAAAGCCATCAACCGCACCGTCGAAGCCATCGCCAAAGGGCAAGACCGCATCCTCCTCGTCATGGCAACAGGGACGGGCAAGACCTACACCGCCTTCCAAATCATCTGGCGCTTGTGGAAGTCAGGCACGAAGAAGCGCATCCTCTTCCTCGCCGACCGCAACATCTTGGTAGACCAAGCCAAGACGAACGACTTCAAGCCCTTCGGCGGGGCGATGACGAAGATCAGCAACCGCACGGTGGACAAGAGCTACGAGATTTACCTCTCGCTCTACCAAGCGGTGACGGGCAACGAGATCGACGCCGACATCTACACGCAGTTCTCCCCCGACTTCTTCGACCTCATCGTGATTGACGAGTGCCACCGAGGGAGTGCTAAGGAGAACTCGAACTGGCGCAGAATCTTGGCGTATTTCTCCGGGGCGACGCAGATAGGCTTGACGGCGACACCCAAAGAGACGGCAGACGTATCGAACATCCACTACTTCGGCGAGCCCGTCTACACCTACTCGCTCAAAGAGGGCATCAACGACGGCTTCTTAGCGCCCTACAAGGTCGTGCGTATCGACATCGACAAGGACCTTACGGGCTGGCGACCCGAGGCGGGGCAGCGCGACTCCTACGGCGTGGAAATAGAGGACCGCATCTACAACCAGATGGACTACGACCGAAACCTCGTTTTAGAGCCCCGCACCCGCCTCGTCGCCAAGAAGGTCTCGGACTACCTCAGACAAACCGACCGCATGGGTAAGACCATCGTCTTCTGCGAGGACATCGACCACGCCCGCAGGATGCGTCAAGCGCTTATCAACGAGAACATGGATAAGGTCGCCGAGAACTACAAGTACGTCATGCGCATCACCGGGGACGACGCCGAGGGGAAAGCCGAGCTGGACAACTTCATCTTGCCCTGGGAGCCCTACCCGGTCATCGTCACGACCTCCAAGCTCATGACTACCGGAGTAGACGCGCAGACCTGCAAGCTCATCGTCTTAGACAGGCGCATCAACTCCATGACCGAGTTCAAGCAGATTATCGGACGAGGCACGCGGGTCGCCGAGGACTACGGCAAACAGTTCTTCACCATCATGGACTTCAAGAAGGCGACCGAACTCTTCGCCGACCCCGACTTCGACGGGGAGCCCGTGCAGATTTACGAGCCTGAGACGGACGAGTCGCCTGTACCGCCCGAGGATGAAGACCAGGGCGAGGAAGCGCAGGAACTCGAGCCCGACATCGCCTTCTCCATCGGCGAGGGTGAACGGCGCAGGAAGTACACGGTGCGTGACATCGACGTGTCCGTCATCGCCGAGCGCGTGCAGTATTACGGACCGGGCGGCAAGCTCATCACCGAGTCGCTCACCGACTACACCCGCAAGGCGGTGAGGCGCGAGTACAGCACCTTGGAGTCCTTCTTACAGTCCTGGACGCGCACCGAGCAGAAACACGCCATCATCGCTGAGCTAGAAGAGCAGGGCATCCTATTCGAAGAGCTTCAGAAGAAGGTCGGCAAGGACTACGACCCCTTCGACCTCATCTGCCATATCGTCTACGACCAGCCGCCCTTGACGCGGCGTGAGCGGGCGGAGAGTGTCCGCAAACGGGGGTACTTCTCGTCGTACAGCGAAGAGGCGCGGAAGGTGTTGGACGCGCTTTTGGAGAAGTATGCGGACGCTGGGATTGAGAGCATTGAAGACTTCAGTGTGCTCAAGGTGCAGCCGATTAGTGCGTTGGGGTCGCCTGTTGAGCTTATCAAGCACTTTGGGGGGAAGCAGCAGTATTTGGCGGCGTTGCAGGGATTGGAGATGGAGCTTTACGCGGCTTAGAGATGTTAAGTGCGCTGGTAAATTAGATGGGGTTAGAGCCACTCGAGGCAGGTGTTTAGATTAGTAGCCACAGCTTCTCGCACATGCTTATTCTCATCTCTTGTTAGTTTGATCAGCACTGCCTCGGTAGTGGTTGGGTTGCTGACGACATTCCGACGCACCATCGTATCCTTATCTTTCGTCAACTCTAATAGCACCACCTCGGTGGCGTTCGAGTTGCTGGCGACGTTCTGACGCACATATTCATCCTCATCATTCATTAGCTCAAGTAGAACTGTCTCGGTAGCATTTGGGTTGCGGGCGACACCCCGACGTACATATTTGTCCTTATCTTTTATCAGCTTTAACAGCACTGCCTCGGTGGTAGTTGAGTTGCGGGCGACATTCCGATGTATATGCTTATCCTCATCATTCATTAGCTCAAGCAGAACTGCTTCGGCGGCGTTTGGATTGCGGGCTATACTCCAATGCACTCCTCCGTCTTCCACAAGCTCACGCAGCATAGATTCGGTGGCGTTTGGATTGCGATCAACATGCCAACGCACCATCACATCCTCATCATTCATCAGCTCTAACAGCACCACCTCGGTAGCGTTTGGATTGCTGGCTGTATTCTGACGTACGTGTTTATCCTTATCTTTCGTCAACTCTAACAGCACCGCCTCGGTAGCGTTTGGGTTACTGGCAACATACTGGCGCACCCCTCCATTTTCATCTTTCATAAGCTCAAGCAGTATAGGTTCGGTGGCATTTGAGTTGCTGGCGACACGCCGACGCACCATCATATCCTTATCATTCATTAGCTCTAATAGCATCAGCTCAGTGGCGTTTGAATTGCTAGCGACACGCCGACGCACCATCGCGATCTCATCTTTCATTAGCTCTAACAACATCATCTCGGTAGCGTTTGGGTTGCTAGCGACATCCAAACGCACTTCCTCAACCTTATCTTTCATTAGCTTGAGTATTTCGACGGGTGTCCTATCATTTCTTGCCGCTGCAAGGACGCGAAGATTGTTGGGAGTATTACTACTTAGCAATTCGTTCCAAAGCTGCTCCAGACTCTTTGACTCGACGGGAAGCCCGCTTCGGTGCCATAGGTGTAAAGCTGTACGTATACCACTACGTTTATATTTACCTTGTGTTTCTTCACCTTGATTGACCTGAGATTGGCACCCTACGTTAAGCAAAAACTTTGTGGCAGCGAAGCGCTCATCTGGTGCTTCCATACTCCACAAGAGCGCTAACGTTTCCTCATAATTCGGCTTCCGCCAATGAGCTTCTAAAGCATCAACTAATGCGCCACTTTGGGCTAGGGTTTGGGCTAAAAACCATTCTTGAAAAGTAGCGTGTAGAAACTCGTATCCGCTACCTTTAGGTTGAAGAATACCGCAACTTTTTGCCCGCTCCTCGACTTTTGAAGATGCATTTACCTCATCAAGCGCTGACCAGAAAACATCTTCACTGATCACAAGGTCAAGCTGCGCCCGGCTTGCAACTGCTTTGAGTGCAGCTTTGAGGTCGCGCTTCTCCCGATAATTTAGGTCGGGTAAGCGTCGCTTCACTATATAGTCGAACGTTTCTCCGTAGAATGCTTCTCGGTTTCTAGGCAATTGAACCTTGCCGGGTGGATTCGTCCGTGCAATCAAAGTAAGTAGCAAGGGGTTACTAGCTAATTCGCGTAGATGATGGTGTTTTTCAACCTCGCCTAGTAACTCGTCACGCCAGCTTGTGTCAGCGTTAGCGTAGGCGGTAGAGTCTTCTATACGAAGAGAAGGTATGAGCCCTTTGAGGAACCGCGCTTGTTCCTCTTTGCTCAGCCCTATAATGAGGTGGTCAGGACCTAAGTTGCCTTGGTACTGGGCTGCTCGGCAGCTAACAATCACAGTTCCTTTTAGCGACCGTGCGATAGTTAGCCAATCTTCCTGCTCGGTTGGTTCTAGCTCATCCCAACCGTCAAGAAGCCAAATTGCTCTGCGCTCGCCGCTCCAGTAAGGACTCACATCTATCTCGTAGCCCCACAATCCTTTACGATTGAAGTACCGTTGTACCCCCTGGTCGTGAAGAATAGTTTTATCAGTGCCACGCATTTCCCGCAGGGAAACATAGAGGGGGAAAGCTCGAGAGTCATCTTCTAAATAAGTTTGATGCAGCTCTTTAGCCCAGTACCCTAGCAGCGTGGTCTTACCACCACCTGGCTCTCCAGTGACTACATATAACCCCGGCTGTCTTGCCCATTCACCTAAAAAAGTGTCAGCGAGCTTGGGAACGCGCCGCCTCCGGTATAACTCCCTGCTTTCGCCGTACGTACGAGTTTCAGTTAGTATTTGGACACCATCGCGGGTAGAGTGATTCGTTTCCTCAACCCCTAGCGAAAGGGGAAAAACGAAATCAGATTTAATCCGGGGGAGGTGAGAGGCGTCAGGCGTCAATGCACCGGGGGGTAAAAACCACTCGTTCGGCTTTGATTGCTCGAGAAGCGTACCTACACCCTCGGCAGTGCGTTTTAGCTCGGCGCGAGTTGATGCACCGTCTTCCCGTATAACTTGCGCTAAGCGGTCGGTGATTCCTTCTAATCGAGCGAGTACATCTCTATGGTTTAGCTCGAGCTGATTCGCCATCTCGGTTAATACATATCCATCGAATGCGGCTCTTAGATCAGGATTGTCTTTGCGTTCCTCAGCAAAGTATGTTGAAAAAGTACCGAACCAATCGAATGAACGTTCCCCCTCCTGCCATCCGCCGAGAAGAAGTCGCTGCAAGGTATCAAATGCTTGCTCTGAACCAAAACGTTGTTTGAGTTCAGCCAACGTGGTGAGTTTGAGTCGCCAGCCTAATTCATCTTCACCGATACTGACGCCAGGTAGAAGTTTCTTGATCTCTCCTTTGTCGAGGCTCGGCATGTTCGTAAAGGTATAGTCGTCTCTATCAACCTTATCTATCTCGCTTCGGAGCATGTCTGCAATGCCGTTGAAGTAGTCTTGGTGACGAGGCTCTGTCTCTGCGGCATGTCTAGCAACCTTATAGGTAGCCCAAAGTTGAGCCTTTCGGACGCCGCGTTCAATATCGTAGTCTCCAGGAACCGCTTCAAACTTGAGGCGTTTGAGCCTTTCGTCCTGCATGTACGCACGCTGCTTCACATAGTCATTACTGAGAACGTTGACTGCGAAACTGAGAGCGCCGTTTTGAAGCGCTTCGCGCACTTCGGGAGGGAAGTTGACAAGTTGATCTAAAGAGCCGTCCATAGCAGATAGGTTCAATTATACGTGAGCCAGCAAGCGCTTTCACACTACAAAAAGAAGTCGCGATCATACCTCGAGCCCACGTTATAAGATACCCCATGTCCCTCAGCACCACCGTCAAAAGCATCCAAGACATCATGCGCCGGGACGCCGGGGTAGATAGCGACGCCCAGCGCATCTCCCAACTCGTCTGGCTGCTCTTCTTAAAAATTTTCGACGACCGCGAACAAGAGCACGAAATGTTCGACGACGCCTACACCTCACCCATCCCCGAGCGGCTGCGCTGGCAGAGTTGGGCGAGCGACGACGAGGGCATCACGGGTGACGCCCTCTTGGACTTCGTCAACGCCGACCTCTTCCCGGCGCTGAAGAACTTGCCCGCCGGGGACGCTCGAGCCACCGTCGTCCGTAGCGTCTTCGAAGACGCCTACAACTACATGAAGAACGGTACGCTGATTCGCCAAGTGGTCAATAAACTGAACGAGATCGACTTTAACAGCTCCAAAGACCAGCACCTCTTCGGCGATTTGTACGAACAACTCCTCAAAGACTTGCAGAGCGCGGGCAACGCGGGTGAGTTCTATACACCTCGAGCCGTGACACAGTTCATGGTGGACATGACCGACCCTAAGCTGGGCGAGACGGTCTTAGACCCGGCGTGCGGTACAGGCGGCTTCTTGACGGCGGCGCTCGAGCACGTGCGCGACACCTACGTCCAAACACCAGAAGATAGGGAGACCCTACAAGCCTCCATTCACGGCGTCGAGAAGAAGCAACTTCCGCACATGCTCTGCGTGACGAACATGCTCTTGCACGGCGTTGACGTGCCCTCTTCAGTTCGTCACGACAATACCTTAGCCCGTCCTCTGCGCGACTATGCCCCGAGCGAGCGCGTAGACGTGGTGCTCACCAACCCACCCTTCGGCGGCACCGAGGAAGACGGCATCGAGCAGAACTTCCCCGCGACCTACCGCACCCGCGAGACGGCGGACCTCTTCTTAGTCCTCATCATGCACCTCTTGAAACCTGGCGGACGCGCCGCGCTCGTCTTGCCAGACGGCACACTCTTCGGTGAGGGCGTCAAGACGCGCATCAAAGAGCGGCTTTTGGACGAGTGCGACCTGCACACCATCGTGAGGTTGCCCAATGGCGTCTTCAACCCCTACACGGGCATCAAGACGAACCTGCTCTTCTTCACCAAAGGCAGACCCACGAAAGAGGTCTGGTACTACGAGCACCCCTACCCCAAGGGCTATAAGTCGTACTCCAAGACCAAGCCGATGCGTATTGACGAGTTTGCCCCGGAGAAGGCGTGGTGGGATAAGCGCGAAGAGAACGCCCACGCCTGGCGCGTTCCGGTGGAGGACATCAAGGCGAACGGCTACAACCTGGACATCAAGAACCCGCATACGGTTGAGGAAGCTCTAGGCGACCCCGACGACCTCTTAGCGGAGTATCAAGCCCACTTAGCCGACCTCGCTGAGACGCGGGACGCGCTTAAACGGGAGCTGATGGCGGCGTTGGAGCCCGAAGCGGGTAAGATGGAGGGTGAAGAGGTAGCGTTATGACCGTGAGAGAACAGTTACGCAGAAAGATAGACCAGCTTGACGATAGTGCCCTTTTCAGACTCGCCGCTGCATTGGAAGACATCGAAGCGGGTCAGGACATAGACCAGAATACAGAGGCGCAACGCATCGAAGAGACCATCGCCCTCTGGGAAGCGTTCGCGGAGCCTATGCACGACCCGAAGGCGCAGAAGGAACTGCTAAGGGGGATGGAGCGCCGCACAAATTATGACAGGTGAGCTAAAGCGCGAACACATCATCCAAACGCTGCGCGAACACCTTAACGTCCTAGAATCCCGCTACGGCGTTCGCAGCTTGTCGCTCTTCGGCTCAACCGCTAGAGACCAGCGCAGCGCCGAGAGCGACGTAGACCTCTTGGCGGACTTCGGCAGCGCTCCGACCTTTCGGCAGTACACGGGCGCACTGCTCTACCTGGAAGACCTCTTAGGCTGCAAGGTGGACTTGGCGACGCAAGGCACGCTGAACCCTCACGTCACCGAAGAGGTACAGCAGGACTTACTGACCATCCATGCCGCGTAGCACCCGCCTCTTTTTGGAGGACATGCGGGGCGCAGCGCAAAAGGTACAGCGCTATACTCAGGGCTACGACTTTGAGAGGTTCCGAGGCGACGAACAGGTCATAGACGCGACCCTTCACAACCTGCAAATCATGGGGGAAGCTGCCAAAAACATCCCCGCCGAGGTGCGCGAGCAGCACCCCGCTATCCCCTGGCGCAGCCTAGCGCGGTTTCGTGACGTGCTGGCGCACCACTACTTCGGCATCCGCTTGGAGACCGTGTGGGATGTGGTCGAGAACGAAATCCCTGTGCTCTTGCCCGAGCTGCAAAGCGCGTTAGACCAAACTGAAGAAGGACGCGCTGACGATGACGCCTGAGACCTTAGAGCGCCACTTCGACCTCTTGACCGACGCGCCCAACGCCGCCAAGAAGCTGCGCGAGCTGGTGTTGCAGCTTGCGGTGCAGGGGAAGTTAGTCGAACAAGACCCGAGTGATGAGTCTGCCTCAGCGTTAGTTCGCAAACTAACGTTAGAGAAATATAACCAGATACAGAATAAGCAGATTCGGAAATCAAAGTTATTCACTCCAGAGTCGGTTGATGGTCCATTCTGTCTTCCACAATCTTGGGTTTGGGTAGATTTCGAATCTATAAAACTCGATTCTCACACAGGCTTAGAACGCGCAAAACGTTTACAATCTGAAAGCAACAACTACCCATATTTCAAAATGAACAATATTTCTACAACAGGGTTGTGTGATTTTAGCGACATTACCAAAGTCGATGCCAGCCAGGAAGAGCTTGAGAAGTACAAGTTATCTGAAGGTGATTTTCTTTTCAACACGAGAAATAGCTTCGAGCTGGTAGGTAAAACGTGTGTATTTCTCAATCCGACAGGAGAAATTTGGCTGTTCAACAACAATATTCTTAAAGTTATTTTCGGACCGGGTGTTAATAATGCTTTTGCTAATCTCTGGTTTCAGTCTCCCTCGGGTAAAAGTCTACTAGACCTTCTCAAATCAAATACGACTAATGTTGCAGCGATTTATCAGGGCAAGCTAAATACACTTCTGTTCCCCCTCCCACCCCTCGAGGAACAAAAACGCATCGTCGCCAAAGTGGACGAGCTTATGGGGCTTATAGACAGGCTCGAGGCGCAAGGACGCGCCAAAAGGGACGCCCGCATGAGGTTCGGCGGCGCGGCGCTAAGCTCTCTCCTGAGCGCAGAGGACGCGGATACGTTTGCGGGGAGCTGGCGGCGCGTGCGGGACAACTTCGACCTCTTGTGCGCTGCGCCGGGGGGCGTCGCGGCGTTGCGCAAGGCGGTGTTGCAACTGGCGGTGCAGGGGAAGCTCGTGCCCCAAGACCCGGAGGATGAACCGGCGGGAGTGTTGCTCGAGAGCATAGAAGCTGAGAAAGCAAAATTAGTTGAAGAGGGAAAGATACGAAAAACAAAGGGTTTAACTCCAGTTAGTTCTGACGAAACTTCCATACGAATACCAAATACTTGGCGCTGGTGTAGATGGGATGAAGTTTCGCTTCAAATAGGAGATGTAGATCATAAGATGCCGGAAGAGGTAAGAGAAGGCGTACCTTATGTATCTCCTCGAGATTTTACGGGGGACAACGAGATCAACTTTTCAACAGCAAAGAAAATTTCTAATACCGACTTTGAGCGGTTGAGTCGTAAGATACAGCCTAAGAGAGATGACATCATTTCCCCCGTTATGGCACTATTGGAGAGAATGGACTCGTTGAAACGGATATAGACTTTCTTGCGTCTTACTCGTGCGCAGTTGTCAAGAACTTAAAGGGACACGTAGAGCCAAGATATATCTACTTTTATTCGTTGTCTGGACTTGTAAAAAATGAGATCGCAAGATATACTAGGTTGTGTTGACATTTCACCGCAACCAGATGAGAGCCGAGGCGAAGTGTAAGAAGCCGAGGTAGTTACGAGCGAACTTATCGAAGCGTGAGAAGCAGCGCCTATACTGCTTGAGCTTGTTGAAAAAGCATTCAACTAGGTGACGCTCTTTGTACAGTTCTTCGTCATAATCGCGCTGCTCTTTGCGGTTGCTTTTGGGTGGAATGACCGCTTCGGCGTCCATCTCAGCGATAGTCGTGAGGATAGCTTCAGCGTCATAGGCTTTGTCACCAAACACAAATTCAACCTCATAGTCTGCGAGTAAGGCTTTGGCATAAGGCGCTTCGTGCGCTTGTCCGGCACTGAGTAAGAGCCGCAACGGATTGCCTAAAGCATCGACTAAGACGTGTATCTTGCTACTGAACCCGCCGCGACTATAGCCGAGGTGTTGTTCTTCTTGACCCCTTTTTTATGGGGCGCACCTGCCGAACACGCATGGGCTCGCACGACACTGCCGTCCATCATCACACTTTCCATATCGGGATCATCAGCAAAGTGCTCAAACATTTCCTTCCAGATGCCTCGTTCACTCCATCTGTCAAAACGCTTATACACACTGTTCCAATTGCCATACCTCGGGGGGAGAAGTCGCCACTGTGCACCCGAACGCAACATCCACAGTACCCCTTCAACAAATTTACGGCACTGCTTCTCCTGTCCTACATACACCTGCGGGTTCTCATCTAAGAATGCCTTGATTTTAGTCCACTGCTTAGCCTTGATTCTTACGTCGCTCATGCCCTTTTCTAACAACTAGTACTGAAGAATTTCAACAGAGCCTAATAAAACCACTCAGGCAAACGTAGGTGTTAAGTCCATAAAAAACTTTGTATTTCCTCTCCCGCCCCTCAACGAACAAAAACGCATCGTTGCTAAGGTGGATGAGCTTATGGGGCTGATTGACGCGCTGGAGGAGGGGCTAAAGCGGGCGCAGGGGGACGCGGAGCAGTTGCTCGATGCGGTGGTGCACCGCCTTCTCGCTTGACCCTCGCTAGTTCTGAGTCGTAGAAAAAGCTTTTCTTACTTCTGGAAGTGGGTCCTCAAAAGATATCTGCTGCCACTCTTGCAGTATCTCAGGCATTTCTCTTCCACACTCGCCGTAATAGCGGTAAAGCTCACTCGCTAATTTAGCCGCCTCTACTCGGAGGTGAGGTATCTCTTCAGCCGAAATAGGGGTGTGAGCTGATTTTATCTCGTGCGCGGTTGTCGTCTCCTCGAGCAAAAACTGAAGGGCAATGAGAATGTATCTCAGCGAAACCTCACCTAGAACTTGCGGGACAAATCTGATAATCCAAGTCAGTATCTGAATTGTAGACCGAAGCTTAGGTCCACGCCGAGCAACCAATTTTAGAGCGACGTCTTCGAGGACAGTCTGGGGTGCTTCGGGAAGCTCACCAAGTGCGGCGTAGGCTAACCAATCCATCGTACTTTGCAGAGCTTCACTGACTTCTTCTTTAGCTTGGCTATGAATACCCCTACGGAGTTTGTCTGTTAATTGCCTTTGCCGCTCTTTCGAACTGTTTAGATAGAGTGTCATCGGCAGAGGTGAGAGAACAACGAAATCAGAATTCTCCAGGTCCTCTAAAAAGTCGAAAACCTTGCTTTTCTCGCTCTCTTCACTCGCCTTGAAATGTGGAAGAATCGTATGCCCGACGATATAAAGAACCTCATGAATCCTATTCTGAATTTCGTCTTTAAAAGCGATTTTTACCTTCGCTTCTAAAACGTCATCTTTTTCGCACCGCCACCAGGTGAGAATCTTATCGAAGAGTTCGCTGGCTTCCTCAGGCGACCATTCGATAAGGTAAGCATCTTTTCTCACGAGAGTATCTATGGGACGTTTTGAAGCATATTTCCAAGCATTGATGAGATTCTCTGTTTTACGGTTACGGCTGTAGTAGAGGTCGGGTTTGCCCTCCCTTGTCAAATGACTAACGGGAGATGCTTTAGGTTCCTCATAGGAGAAGAGTCGAGGGAAATCGTTGTCCTTTATGTAGGAGCGCAGGCTTTCAACTGCGCGTCTGGGCTCGGGAGCTGGCAGGACCATAAAACCGTAAGGGGTGAACTCCGTTTCTGAAGGAAGGTCTAGGGTCTCGTATGTCCTTGACCAGAGCGCTTTGCCAAAGGCTTGTTTCTGGTCGGAGGTCAATAGGTTTGCACTTGAAAGCTTCTCTAACCTGCTCGCCACTCGAGACCTAACTTGAGAAGACCCATGTTCAACGTCAGTCGTGAGCTTGCTTATCACGCTAACCCACTCGGAACCCTTCTTATCAATGAGCTCTTCATTTAGCAAATCCCATTGGATGTAATTGACGGGCTCGGGCCAGTTTCCTGACGCCATGTCGTCAACTAGGGAGTGTTTATCTCCAGGAAAGGTGAGGCTTAGAATTTCCGGTAGGCGCTGGGTAAGTTCGGTATTCGGGAGGGCTAGCAAGACACGCCTTAAAAACTTCTCAACTACACTGTAAAGGCGAAAATCCTTTTGGAACGCCGGGCTCTCGTACATCGCTAAAGTGACATCCAAAAGCTCTTCAAGTTGCTGCGGAGAGAAGAGGACCGTTAAGCGAGAAAGCACTTCCCCAAGGGCGACAACTATCTCTTCTGAAAAGCTGCTCCGTCTCGGCGGTTCGGTAGGCAATAATCTTATCACTTGCTTTAGTGCAGGGACGAACATGCGGAAGCTGGCATCAGCGACACCTTGCGCTATACCCGCAACCTCAACCCGTGTAAGCCACTGATCAACCCGCTTATTGTGGTCGTAACCATTACGGATATATGCACTTAACGCCCACAAAGGGGCAGAAGGCCAAATCCACTGTGCCGCTTGCTCTGCATTCTTCAAAAACCGCACGCTGCCGCTGCGCACAGGAATACCAGCGTGCTCAGGTAGGGTTAGCAGCGCAAAGGCGTGACGCCTATCTACGATAGACGATGGATGTCCGAAGTGCTTTGTCGTTGTCACCCTTCCAGGGTCAAATTCATGCTTGATGGTCTCTTCTGGTTTCTCCTGAGGGAGCAGGCCGCTTACCTTTTGGCTTAGGAAATCTATCTCGTCACCGGGGTCGCATCTGTACGCTTTGAGTGCTTCTCGGCGAGCGGAATATTTATATTGCCACTCTGTGTCATTAGGAAAAATTCTTTCAGCCCGTTTTATACCGTTGAGGGCGAATAGTGTCCAACTTTCCGCAGAAAGAAGTCCTATGTGTATGTCTTCTTCCTTCTCATTGGCCTCTTCAATTGTCGTTAGGCTCTTCTCCAAAGACTTCGTTGCCGTTTTGATTTGCCCTAGCTCAGCATAGAGGGCAGACTTCCTGAGTGACCAAACGAAATCTGCTTCGGGAACGATCCATTCACCTAGATGCTGCTCGAGGCTGTTCTGGTTTAACTTATAGAGCGCCATTAAGCATTGTTCGTGGTGCCAACGGTGATACCAGTCGCCATTTTTAGGGATGACGCTCTCCAATCTTGTCATCCATACAGTGAATCTCTGCTCGTCTAGGTCCTCTCTAGCCTCTTGCGCCACCACGAAAGCAAGCTCGAGCCAAGCCTCTTCCAACACCTTCCAGTCCAGCTCAGCAAATGCTTCGTTGCCGCGTACAACTTCAGAGCCGCTTAATTCAGGGTTATCAGGAAACGGATTAAGAGTTTCGAGCCTGTCAGCAATGATTTTGGCATGATCGATAAGAAAAGGGAATAGCGATTGACGAATACGCCAGCACAGTTCATGAAGCACTAAGATAGCTTCGGATACATCCATATCTTGCGCAGCTTGGAAGACTGGATCAACCCACATCTCTGTTAGAGACCACAAATTTTCTCTATTTGCACGCGGAGTAATGAGCCAGCCGGGATAGGACAACCGCTGCTTACGCCAGTGCAATGCAATCTCCTTTAGCTGATCATGCGTCAGGTCCTTTCCGTAAGGCTCAGGCATGTAAAGTCTAGTGTTGGCCGCTCCCGGTACATTAGGCCAAGAGAGAAGTGGCGCATCATCTTCGCTTTCTTCCGTGCCGTCTTTTTCAACGACTGACCCTCCCTTTTCGTCTCGGAGTTCGTTTAGAAACCATTCGAGGGCAAGCGCATGGTCTGGCTTTTGTCCTGGCTGGAAAAGGACTGAGAGGTCTATTGGAACGACTTTCCTGTCTCGCCAGTAATTTTTATCCTGTTTACTTAGGTTAAGAAGGCCGATGAGGTACACCTGAGGTGCGTGATTTGCCATAACATTCAAGACCCAATTGTTCCACTTCTTGAAGTTAGGGTCATCACCAGAAAAACCAAAAAGGCAAAACGTATTGATCGCCCGTGAAGTCTGGACGTAGCTGACGAACGCTTCATGGTGGGTAGGATAGTTGTCGAAGTCGCGTTCCGTGAAGATATAATTGTTGTGCCCTAGAGTTCCGTGCAACTTGACAATTCGCGGGGGTGCGGCAGAAGATAAGGCTTTTTCTGACAAAACTTCGCTGTAATACCGCTGAATGAAGCCAGTGGTTCTCTCGAGCAACGTATCCTGGTTTGTCGTGAAGATGTCAGCCCAGGGCAAGTTCAGGAGTTGCTTATGTAGCTCTCCCGGGTTGTAGTCTCTGTCAGGTATAGCTTTTTCGAGAAATGCATCTAACTTACTTCTATCGTTATTCTCAAAGTCTTGGGCGAGCCTCAAGAAATCAGATGTCTTTCGCGCTTTGGACGCGATCTGTTCGTGGCTCAAATGGTCGTTGTCTTTAGGAAAATCTGGATATACCTGATGGAAAATTTGATCCGTTAAGTCGCTCCATAGCGGAAACTTCGGGGCATCCTTTGATTTCTTTGTGGCGTTGAGGCTGAAGCCAGCTCCGACCATAGCTGCCGCCTGCCCGCTATGGAGCCGTTGCCTAATTTGATCAATGGCTGGTTTCAGATTAACTATTCTGGTTTCGTCCACATTCATAAATGGCGCTTGCCCCTAAGTGGTAGGTTTCCGAACAATCTCCTTGAGCTCCTTGAACGGCTATACCTTTCGGCAGACCTACAGATTACTAGCGAGCAGTCTACCCCTTCAGTTGAGAAGAAGGTAGACTGCTTTTAACTCTAACGATGAACTATGCACAACTTGGTTCGCCAACTGAAAAGCGCTCATCATTCTCTCAAGTCCGTATTGGACTTTTTTACTTTGTATCGGACTTTATTCCCGTGTATCGGACTTTATTCCCTCGCTACATCCGAAGTTCATGAGCATTTGCTGTAACCGCAGCTTTCGCACTTCTGGCACCCCTCCTCGAAGCGCAGGGGAGCGCCGCAGTCGGGGCAAGCGAGCCCTTTGTTTAGCTCATTTGCGACACCAGCGCTCTCTAACGCCACCGCGATGAGGTCCGCTTTCGACGCCACCATGCGCCCCTGATAGGTGCCGTACATACCGCCGTTGATACCGCGCAGCGTCTTCACGATCGCCTCGGCGGGTACGCCGTACTGAAGCGCAATCGAGGCGAGTCGACCGAGCGCCTCGGAGTCCGCCATGATCTCTTCGCCACCTTTGCCCGACTGAATGAAAACCTCAGTCGGCAGGTCATCTTGTTTGTTGATGGTGATGTAAAAGCTCCGGCGCTCGCCCGAGGACATCGTAAGCTTGACGTTGTCGGTAAAGCCGACTAAACGGCAGGGGCGGTCGAAGAGGGGCTCGCCGGGTAAGCGGGAGTCCTTGGTAACAGGCGCATTTGCAGGTGCAGCTTTAGGTTTCGCTGAAGCAGTCTTGGCTTTCTTCTCCTCTTTTTTCGTACTCAGGACTTGGAACTGCCTGCTGCCATCTCTATAGACCGTGATCCCTTTACAGCCCGTCTCGAAGGCTAAGCTGTAGGCGTTATAGACCTCTTTCACGGTCGCCTCGTTGGGCATGTTGATCGTCTTCGAGATGCTGTTCGCCACCATCTCGCCGCCCGCATCAAAGGCGCTCTGCACGGTGCCCTGCATCTTGACGTGGTCTTCGGGTGAGATGTCGTGAGCGCAGACTAGCACGTCTCTGACCTCTTGCGGGATGAAGTCCAGACCTTGCACGCTGCCGTGCTGCTCTTGCACCTTCGACACGACTTTATCCCAATCCCAGGCGTCGCCTTGTCGGTAATCGGGATGCGGCTCGTGCGCTTCTAGCATCTCCTTGAAGAGAGGAGAGATCAGAGCGGCGTACGAGTCGCCGATTTTGCGGTAGATGAAGGGCGCGAAAATCGGCTCGACGCCCGAGGAGACGCCCATGAGCATACTTGTCGTGCCGGTTGGCGCAACCGTCAACAGGGCAATGTTGCGGCGCGGCTCCGCCACGCTGCTTGAAGCGAGGCCCGGGAAAACGCCGCGCTCTTCGGCGAGTTCTTGGCTGGCAGCCGTAGCGTTCTCACGCAGCTCGGTGATGACCTCTTTTACCGCGTCACGCCCTGCCTGCGAGTTGTAGGTGAGCCCCATCTTGATGAGCGCGTCCGCCAAGCCCATCACGCCCAGTCCCAAGCGGCGCAGCTTCATGCTCATGGTACGGTTGTCCTCCAGGGCGAACTTATTGACCTCCAAGACGTTATCCAAAAAGCGGATGCAAGTTTTGACGTCTTGACGGAAGTCCGTCCAGTTAAAGCCGTTCGTGCCCTGGCTGGGTGTCTCGACGTATTGAGCCAAGTTGATCGCGCCCAAGTCGCAGGGTTCGCCGGGGAAGAGGGGGATTTCGCCGCACGGATTGGTCGCCTTAATATCCCCCAAGCTCTCCCGCACCGGATTAAATTCGTTGATGCGGTCGATGAAGATAAGCCCCGGCTCACCTGTTTGCCAAGCGTGCTCGGCGACATCGTGTAAAGTGCCGCCACTTCTACCTTTCGAGCGCCTCATGAAGTCATCGGTGACTAAAACCGAGATATTAAAAGTCGAGATGTCGCCCTCAGCCTCTTCTCGAGCTAAATCCTTACAGGTGACAAAGTCCTGGATGTCGGGATGCGTGGCGGACATCGTCGCCATCCCAGCGCCACGCCGCGTGTTGTGGCTGACCATTCCATTGGCTAAGTACGTCCTGTTTTCGTCTACCGAAAGGTCGAGTGTAAGGATGCGCCCACCTATTTGGATGGATTTGACCGGCGTGTAAAACTCGTCAAAGGCAAACTCGGGAAGTTTGTCCGCAATGAGCGTATCTTGCTCCAGCCGCTCAAATCCCGTAGCGGTGAGTTGGCGCTCGCCGCGTATATAACGTGACAGCGTTTTACGCGCCTGCGTATAGGGTGAAGGACGCCCTTTTACGCCTGCGGGCAGAGCGTCAAACGCCCCTTGCAACAGCGCACTCGCATGGGGCAGCGCCCAGGATGATTCCCTAGCGGTATTTGGCTGGAAAGCTTTGAGCGCTTCAAAGCGCGAGCCTGCCATCATACCGATACGCCCTAAAAAGCGCTTGTGTCCTTTCGCGCTCACGACTTTGACGTGGTAGTAAGGACCCTTAGAGTAGCGGTCAGTGCGAGCGGCGACACCTCTTAGCGTGGTAGGAATTCCCAGGCCACCCAGCATCACCGCCACCTCTTGCACAAGCTGTTTAGAAGCGCTCGCGAGCGTTGGATAACCGACTGTTACGGTTCCATCTGCCTCGAAGAGCCCCCGCAGAAACGCGCCTAGAACAGGTCTCGGCGCTTGGCGAATCGCGCGGGGCAGGACCAGGTCTTTCGCTCTCCCTTTCACCAAGCCATTTCTCTCTAACCACTGGACGAGCGCCGCGCTACTCGCAACAAAAATGGCACTCTTGTCATTCTCTTTTTGCTCGAGCCTGACCTCTAGTCCGAACAGCTCGGCAAAGAGCTTGGGCGTCTCCTCTATCATCGGTGAGTTGTGGGAGACAGCGAAGCCCACGCGGTTCCCGCTTACGAACCCGTCACCCCAGAGATAGCCGAGGAAAAACGCCAAGCGCTCGTTCAGCGTTTCAGGCGTGGTGATGCGTTTGGCGTTGTGATGGAGCGTAGACGCCTCCACGGACGACAGCGTGACGCTCGTCCCCGTATGCTGGTCGAGCACCTGAATCACGAAGTCACCCTCGCGTAAATCTTCCAGCTTCACCCACTGCCGCTCGCCATTTTCGCACATCACCTTGAGCTTGTGGTTGGACGTACCCTGAATCTCTTGACCGTTGCCGAGCGTGACTTTGAGCGTCTCCGCGTTGCCGTTATTGAACCCTCTCGGGCTGTCTTTCCAACCCTCATCGGTGGCGACTTTGAGGGCGTGGTCTTGCCAACCATACTGGTAAGAATCCACGAGTTCGCTCAGGCGAAGCGTGCCCCGACTTGTATGCACGAGCGTGTCGGGGTGCAAGCAGCCGCCTTGCCGAATGACGCGCAAAGTCGGTGCGAAGATATAGCGCAGCGTCGCAATCGGCCCCGCGTACTCCGCCCCGCCCAACGACGCCCAGTACGCGAAGTTGTCGAAAACCTCGACGGCAAAGGATGAAGGTCCACTGCTCGTGCCGCCCGAGCCCTTGACGGGCGTCCCTTCCGAGCGCAAACGGGAGAGGTCCAAAACCACATCTTCGCCGCGGAGGAGCGTCTGAATCATCTCACCTGCGCCCTGCCAGATGCTCTCGACGGAGTCGCCCACCTCTCGCACATTCATCCCAGCGTCCACGTCGTCTAGCTCGAGAAACTCCGCGTACCGGTACCCCTTCGTTACATATTTGCCGTGCACGAGGTCCATGTACGTTCCCGACTTGACCTTGGCGTAGTCAGGGTGCGAAGACGACACCGTAACGAAGAGGTTGCCCACCGCTTGGGTGTAAGGACGCTTAGGCTTCAAGGGGTCCAAGCAGAGCCCGTTGCCGCCGCCGACTTTGGTGACGAGCGCCAATTTCGTCGCGAGACCGAGCACCCAGGCGTCCGTGCCGGGCGCTTCGGGGCTGCCGTCTTGCACGAAACAGTTGAGCACGTTGCCGTGGCTCGTGTTCGCGCCCGCTAAGACGCGCCCGCCGGGGCAGAAGCGCTTCGACGCCATGAGGTCGTAAAATGCACCCTCGTAGTGCGCTTGATTCTCACCCTTTCCTTCAGAAAACTTCGTACCTTCTGGGCTCGCCACCCACGACGCGACACGCCCGAAGAGACCCTCTAAGCCCTCGTCCCCCGGTTGGAAGTACTGCCGTTTGGCGATGGCGACGGCGTGGTCGTCGAAGTTTAAGGGGCGTGCAGATGCGGGCTTATCCATGAGGGTCCTCCGGGGAGCGAGTGGGGCGGCTTCTGACTACATCTTGTATGGCTACGAGCCAATTACACACATTGTTGCACTTACACAAAAACATCTTAATGCGTCTGATGTGCGACGTCAAGTCTCGAGCACGAAAAGTTCATACACGATTGTGTTCGCAAAACGTACCACATGATGTGCCTAATGAGCAAGAGGTACAATCAGTAGTATAGATAGTTGAAGAGAAGCAACGTCCATGACGAGCTTTTAACTTGGGGATAGAGGACTATACCTTAAAGATGGAGTCGGCAGAAAGAGGTCTGCAAGACATTCGCGAAGCGTTTAGAGAGGTAAAAGTGTGGCAAAATTCACACAGAATTTTGCCAGATTTAGAAGCTTGCTGGACAGTTCAATAAAAGAGGTCGTAGAGGCGTCTCGAGTTCTAAACTAAAGCAGTTCACAGAAGTACTGAATTGGAATAGCGCAAGCATCATTTAAGAATGTGCGTGTTCGCCCAAGTTCTCTAACGTGAGACTGGCTCAAACCAAATGATATTTGCTATATTCTCTCAAGAGGGCATCCAAATTCACCCGGCAGAACGGTTGAGTCTGCGGCACGGTCGTGAGCTTTGCTTGCAACGAACGCCTAGTGCTTAAAGTGCCGCATCCCCGTCAAGACCATCGCCACACCCAGCTCGTCCGCCGCCGCGATGACCTCTTCGTCACGGACCGAGCCGCCGGGCTGAATGACCGCCGCCACGCCCGCGTCCGCCGCCATCCTCACCACGTCGTCGAAAGGGAAAAAAGCGTCGCTCGCCATCACGGAGCCCTTCACCGCTTCACCGGCTCTCGCTACCGCGCCCTCCGCCGCCCAAATCCTCGAGACCTGCCCCGCGCCGATGCCCGCCGTAACGCCCTCTTTCGCCAGCACAATGGCGTTCGACTTGACGTGCTTGCAGACCGTCCAGGCGAAGCGGAGGTCGCGCCACTGCGCCTCGGAAGGCTCACGCTTCGTGACGACGTGCAGGTCGGCGTCATTTAGGGTTCCTTCATCCAAATCCTGCACCAACAGCCCACCGCGCAGACTGCGGATGTCGCGTCCCCTAGAAGTCGCAGGCGTCGTCACTTTAAGTAGTCGCAGGTTTTTCTTGCGCTGCAACCGCTCTAAAGCCGCAGCCTCGTAGTCGGGTGCAAGGATGATCTCCAGGAATGTTTTGGCGAGTTCGTCCGCTAGCGCCTCCGTCACGGTCTCATTGACCGCCACAATGCCGCCGAAGATGCTCACGGGGTCGGCGGCGTGCGCCCTCTTGTAGGCGTCCAAAAGTTCGTCCGCCACTCCCACGCCGCAGGGGTTAGCGTGTTTGACGGCAACGGCGGCAGGGGTAGGCAGTTCGCTGAGCAGGTTCCAAGCGGCTTCCGCGTCGCTGTAGTTGTTAAAGGACATTTCCTTTCCGTGCAGCACCTCCGCGTCAAGAACCGGACCCCTTTCGCTGCCGAGTCGCCACAAGGCGGCGCGTTGGTGGGGGTTTTCGCCGTAGCGCAGACTGCGCACCTTGTGGAGTTCTAAAGCGGTCTCGTCCGTCCAGTGACCGTCCATCTGGTCGCCTAAATATCGGATGATCGCCGCGTCGTACGCGGCGGTGTGGGCGAATGCTTTACGGGCTAGCTCGAGCCGCAACGCCTCATCCGCACCCTCCCTAAGCGCCTCAGCCACGCGCCCATAATCCGCCGGGTCGCTCACGACTAAAACGCGCGGAAAGTTCTTCGCCGCCGCGCGGAGCATCGTCGGTCCGCCGATGTCAATATTCTCTAAAGCCGTTTCTAGGTCAACCTCTTGTGCCACCGTTTCGCGGAAGGGGTAGAGGTTGACGGCGACTAGATCGATTGGCTCGATGCCTTGTTCTTCCAGTTCTTTGGAATGCTCAGCGTTCCGCTTAGCGAGGATGCCACCGTGGATTTTGGGGTGCAGCGTCTTGACCCGTCCCTCTAAAATCTCGGGCGAGCCCGTCACGTCGGAAACTTGCTGAACCGCTAAGCCAGCCGCTCGTAAAGTGCGAAAGGTGCCGCCCGTCGAGATGAGGTCAAAGCCCGCGTCTAAGAGGTTTTGGGCGAAAGTTTCCAGGCCCGTTTTGTCCGATACGCTGAGGAGTGCTCTTGGCATAGGGGCAATGTAACCCAGGAAAGCAGGTAGCATCTGGTTACCAACACGCTTGCTTGAGAAAACAAGCCTTCATGAACGTCAGGGGATAAAGTTCCACTACTACTAGCAGGTCTCAGGCAAAGCCTAGCGGGATTTCATCTGGTTTGAGTGTACGAAGTTGTTCCCGGTTACACCGTTTTCGCGTCTGCGAAAGGGAAACTTCGTAAGCGAAGCAATACTCTTACCGTCCGAAGCGACGTTGCTAGGCAGCAAACTGCGTGATTAGCACGCACGTTCGGTGATGATGCCCTTCGCGGAGCGAAAACTACGTCCCTGCGGGCTTTCAGAAAGCGGCACTTTGCCTCAGTATAGCAATTAACATAAGTATTGATTGGAATAGCGCAAGTATCATTCTCAAGTGTGCGTGCTGCACGGTGTTCTACATCGTGAGCGTCTCAAACCAAATGATACTTGCTATATGTCTTGGAACTGCTATACCTAGCAGCGATAATTTCGCTGTTCCGACTCAACACCTATGCTAAACCGCTACGCCAAAGAAGAACCCCTCTAGTTAGCTCGAGGGGTGGTCTTCACTGGGAAGGTTACTGCCCTTCTTGTGGCGCTTCCTGCACGCCCTCTTCAGCGGGCACGAGTTCGGTGTCGTTGGGAACGTCAACTTGCTCCTCTAGCCCTTCTGTATTTCCTTCGGCACCATCAGCGCTTTCGCCCGTAGCTTCACTTTCGCCTGTAGCTTCGCCACCAGCCTCGGGGCTCGCGCCACCTGTAGCTTCGCCTTGCGCGGATACGAGCAGGTTCTCGACGGTGATCTCTTCGCGCAGACCGCTCAGCCACGTTTGGCGCAGCTCCTCGCGTTGGTTGGCGAGCACCGCGTCGCGGGCTTGCGGGCGCACCTCCTCTAAGGGGCGCACGCGCTCGGGGATGCGCGTCGCGACGAGCACGACGTAGGTCTGTGAAACACCGAGAGCGCCACCCGTCTCAGCGCCTGTCCCCGCGCCGCCTGTCTCTGCGCCCCCTGTCCCTGCGCCACCCGTTTGAGTATCGGTGGGCTGGGCGAGCGTGAGGACGCTCGAGACTTCGGTCTCGCTTTCGGCGTTGAGCGCCGCGAAGTCGCCCGACTCGAAGTTGAACAGCGCCTGGTCCACTACCTCTTCCGTCTCACCGGGCGAGACCGGTCCGAGGCGGACCACCTCACCGTTTGCTGCGTCTGCCGCGACGTCTATAGCGTCACGGTCCACGTTCTCGTTTTCCAAGAGCGCTTGACGAAAGTTCTGCGCCGAAGCTTCGTCGGAGAAGTTCACCCGCGTCGCCACCGCTACCGCGCTTTCGGTGAAACGTCCTAAATTGGCGTCGTAGTATTCCCTAATCTGCGTGTCTGTCACCTCGGCGTCTCTGCTCACGAAGCTCAGCGCGCTCTGCGCCACGCCTGCGGGTGGTCCGACGAAGTTACCATCCAAGGCGGCCGCACCCTGCGCTGCGAGTTCGCGCTCGATGAGCTGCTCTAGAACAGTGGGCTTAAAGAAATTCAGGATGATGTCGGCGCTGTTCGGGTTCAAAAATCCCTGCACCTGCTGGTTGAGGTAGGTTTCCTCCGCTAACGCGGTTGCGCGAATCTCGTCCTCGCCGACGTAAGCGACAGGTGGATTGTCGTAGCTGTACGAGCCGCTCGGCTCGATGTTCGCTTCGTTTTGTAGAGTCTCCAAGGCCTGCGCCTGGACGCCCGCCTCCTTCGCGAGCTGCGCGTCTTCGCGCACGCGCTCCTGCACCTCTTCGAAGGGTTGCTGCTCGGGCGACGTGAAGCGCTCAACCTTGACGATGTGGTACGCGCCGCCCGCTTGCACGGGGCGCGTGACGCCCGGACCCTGCAAGCCAAAGGCAGCGTCAGCGACGGGCGTCGGCAGCGCAACACGTCCGACGGGGCGCGGCTCCGACTCGCCTTGCGCCGCGCCGAGCGCGCCACCTTGTTCGGCGCGTTCTTCGCTAAACTCCCGCGCCAAGCTCGCGAAGTCTTCGCCCGCACGCGCCCGTGCGTAAAGGGTGTTCGCGAGCGTTTCATCCGTAACGACAATCTCGCGCGCCGTGATCTGCGGATCGGTGGTGTAAGCGCCCCGGTTCGCCGCGAAGAAGGTCTGCACCTCTTCGTCTGTGACTTGGGTGTCTTCGACTAAACGCTCTAAATATTTCTCCTGCTTGAGCTGCTGCCGGATGAGGTCGCGAAACGTCGCGTCGGTGTAGCCTGCGCCGCCGAGGAGGTTTTGGTAGGCGCGGTCGTTATTGGAGCCCGCCACGCCGCGCGCCTCACGAAACTCGTTGACCTCGGCTCTCACCTCGCCCCGCGACACGTTCACGTCCGCCGCCGCTTGGCGCAGCACCTCGTTTTGAATGAGCTGATCGAAGGCGAGCCGCTCCAAGTCCTCGGCGACGGGTCCCTCTTGCACCGCGTTAAAGGGCGGGTTTTGTTGCACGCGGGAAAGCTCGAGTTCGCTGATCGGTTGCCCGTTGACCTCTAAAGCGGTGCCGCCGTCGCTCGGTCCCTGGTTGCCACCGAAAAACGTCCCCGGCGTAAAGGCGATGACCATACTGACGAGCAGCCCGATCGAAATAATCCATAAGATAATGGCGTTGGTTCTCTTACTTAACTTCATCCTCTTGTCGTCCTCCTAAAAATACTAGCGTCTTCTACAAGATGCTACCTCTAGCGTCTTCTACAAGATGCTACCTCTAGCGCCTTTGCGCTAAAGATGATAACCTTAAAGTTGTGTGTAGCAGTAGACTATAGATGCTACCTCTAGCACGCACTACAGATGCCACCTCTAGCACATGCGCCCGTAGCTCAGCCGGATAGAGCGTTCGCCTCCGGAGCGAAAGGTCGCAGGTTCGAATCCTGCCGGGCGCACTTCTTCTTAGAGACTCAACCGCTAAAAACGCTCCAGTATGCCGAGATAAAGTATCGCAGGTATCATCTCTGAATGTGAACGTTGAGTCGTGCTTACTATTGTGAGAGCGTTTATGACCAGATGATACCTGCTACTCACGCCAAACAGAGAAGAGTCTAACACGCCTGCCTCACCCAAAGGCTAAAGCCAAGCTGAGAATGCGTTCGTAATTTCTTCACATTTGGCAGCTTTGCGTAGGCTCGATTTCTCTGCGGATTTGGGATTTATGGGGAGACTCGAGCAATGAGTAATGAGTTCCGAGCAATGAGTCTAAAGGGTTTTACTCATTGCTCACTGTTCGTTCCCTTCGGGAGACTACGTAACCAGCTCAACTGGATTGCTCGTTCCTCATTGCTTCTTTAGCAAATCCTCGAGCCTTCCTCCCACAAACTTCTCGGGCGCATAACCTCAATCTTATGTAAGCTAGGTTATGTACTTGCTAGTACATAACCTCTATAGTCCATTTAAGAGAGGAGGTGAACCGTGGCGAGACCGCGCAAGTTTGACCGCAGTGAAGCGCTGGATAAGGCGATGCTGGTCTTTTGGCAAAAGGGCTACGAGGCGACCTTTTTAGACGACCTGACCCAAGCGATGGGCATCAACCGACCAAGTTTGTACAACGCTTTCGGCGATAAGCACGCCCTTTACATGGAGGCGTTAGCACGCTACCGCGAACTGTATAGCGGCAAGATGTTAGCGGCACTAGGGCGTGCGCCCAACGTCAAAGCGGGCTTCGCGCGTATCTTTGATGACCTTATCGCCGAAGCCACCGAAGGCTGCTGCGCTGGCTGCATGATCGTCAATAGCACCGTCCAAACGTGCGCGACTAGCGAGGATGTTGCCGCGTTTGTCAAGGAGACCGACGCCGCGTCTAAACGCGCTTTTACCGCCTTTCTAGCCGACGCGCAACGAAAGGGGGAGCTTTCGGACAAAGACCCCGAAGCCTTAGCGCTCTATCTTTACAGCGCCGTTGCAGGGCTACAACTACGTGCCAAAGCGGGCGACCGCCAGGCGGAATTAGAAACCATCGCCCAACTCGCCCTGTCCGTCTTGGACTAAACTTTTTTATTTGGAAGTTTTGTACTTGAAAGTACATAAATTAGAACACTCACCCCCAGTCGTCACTCAGTTTTTACACCTCAGAGAAACGTAAGGAGAAGGATATGGAGTTACAGAATAAAGTCGCCGTCATCACCGGGGGCAACAGCGGTATCGGTCTGGCGTCGGCGCAAACATTGGCGGATTTAGGTGCGAAAGTCGTCATTTCAGGACGAGACGAGGAGGCGTTGGCGAGGAGTGTGGAGCAAATAAGCGGCGAAACGCTCGCCGTACGCGCAGACGTGACCAAGTTAGATGATTTGGACGGTCTCTTCGAACGAACGGAACGTACCTTCGGCAAGGTCGACATCCTCTTTATTAACGCAGGGCTGGTCATCTTCGATTCTCTAGGCGAGATGAGCGAAGAAAACTTCGACACAGTCATGAACACGAACTTCAAAGGCGCGTACTTCACGGTGCAAAAGGCGTTGCCCTATCTCAACGACGGTGCGTCCATTATCTTAAACACGTCTATCAACGCGCATATCGGGATGCCCGGCTCGACGGTTTACGCCGCTAGCAAAGCGGCCCTCTCGAGCCTGATTCGCACCCTCTCGGCGGAGCTTTTAGAGCGCAATATTCGGGTCAATGCGGTGAGCCCTGGTCCGGTGGAAACGCCCATTTTCGGCAAGCTCGGCATGGACGAAGTGCAAACGCAGGCGATGGCGGCGGGCATCTTGGAGCAAATCCCTGTAGGGCGCTTCGGCAAACCCGAGGAGATTGCCAACATCGTCGCCTTCTTAGCCTCGGATGACGCCCCTTTTATTGTGGGCACAGAAATCACGGCGGACGGGGGGATGAGCCAGCTTTAAGCGCGTGACAGGTGAATGAGCAAACTCAGAGGAGAGGCACGCCTACCACGTCGGCAGCGTCCTCTCCTCTGGCTCTATCCAAGGTTGCGGCACGGGGATGCCTTCGCCGCCTAGCGCCTCTACGCTTTCGCCTTCGATGCGTAAAGAGACGCGCTCAACGTTTGTCGGCTGCGTCAGCGTGTAAAAAAGCTGGTTGAGCCGCCCGAGCATTGACGCGCCGCCGCCTTCAGTGAACGCTTCCGAGAGGTCAACGGTGACGGTTTTACCGTCCAACTCGAGCCTCCTCACCTCTGTGTCGGCTGGAAAAGCGCCCCAGAGCCCCGCCTCATCTGTCCCCTCGATTAACGCCTGTAGCGCCGCTTCTAACCTCTTTTCGGGCGTGTCCGCGTCGAAACGGCGGCGCACGCCCTCCAAGGTGAAGGCAGTCTCTTGCGATTTGACGTAGTAGACGATGCTGTTAGGCAGCCTGTTGAGCATCCGAACCGTAATTACAGAAACGAGGGTAAGGAGGAGGAGAAGTGCGAGGGCAGCCACGCGCAGGGCAATCGTACGCATAGAGGCACGCTATCACTACGTGCGGCGATAACGAGATGGAATTTTTATAACGTCTCGGGTTACTCAGGGGAACAAAAGCTAAATTACGCAGCAGTTCCACGACATACTGAGACAAAGTGCCGCGGATATCATCCCTGAACGTGCGTGCTCCACTATGTTCTCTCAAGTGGTTGTGTTTCAAACCAGATGATTGAGCGAAGCTATACGAAGTAACCTGCTAACAGAGGGGACGTGCGCGAATTCTCTACAGTGCCCCACGGATTTCCGATGCTTCATCCTACAGCAATTCCAGAACATACTGAGACGGATGAGCGCAGATCTCTGTCCGTAAGGACTAGCGTTACGGGCAGGCCGCCCTGCCGTTGCGGGATTTCATCTCAGAATGTGCGTGCTACACAACATTCTCAAAAGTACGAGTGTTTCAAACCACCATCGCTGCGCGAGTACTAACGTGAACCGAGCTTTGCGAGACAGACTTTGATACCTGCTACTAATATTCGTAATTCTACTAGAGCACCAGACAAATGTTGTGCCGAGTTTAAGAGGTCAGCCTTAATTACTCGCCTCGTCGTCGGCGAGTCGCGCCGCCTCTTCTGCAAAAAAGCGGTATGAGTTGTCGTCGGGAACGAGCGCTAAAGCGCGGCGGTAGTCGCTCGCGGCGGCGCTGTATTCACCTCTGTCGAAGTGGATGCGCCCGAGCCACGCCCAGGCGTCGGCGTAGGTAGAGCGCGCCGCCACCGCCGCCTCAAACGCCGTTTGCGCCGCCTCTAAGTTCACGTTTTGGTAGGCGCTGACGCCCCGGTTAAAGGCGCTTACCGCTTCCGCTCCGTAGCCACTCTGGTTGCGGGCGAGGTCTAAGAAGTACGCGGCTCTCGTGTTGTCCGGGTCGAGGGTGACGACGCGCTCCCAGAAGGGGACGGCTTGCTGCGGCTTGCCCGCCTCCTGGTAGCTCTGCGCCGCCCGAGCCGCCGCCTCTTGGTACTGCGGGTTCGCGCGGCTCGCCTCGGCGAAGGCGTCGCCCGCCGCCTCTAAGCTGCCCTCGCTGTAGAGGCGCGTCCCCTCTTGAAAGGTCAGCACGGCTTCCGCGCCCCACCTGAGCTGGTCGTCTGCCCGCGCAATGAAGTAGCGCGCACGGCTCTCCTCGGGATCGAGGTCTAAAACGCGCTGCCAGTACTCTTTCGCCGCTTCGGAATAGCCAAGCTCTAAACTCGTGCGCCCCGCCCATACGAAGGCTTGCTTATAGTCGGGATTCGCCCTAGTCGCCTCTTCAAAGAGGGTGAGCGCGTCCTCTAAGCGCCCTTCGTCATAGGCCTGCAGACCTCTTTGAAACGCGCCACCTGCGGCTGCGCCGAACTCGAGCTGCGCCTCGGTCTGCGAGAGGTAGAACTGCACGCCTTCGTCATCCGGTGAGAGTTCGGCGGCAGCCTGCCAGTAGGGAAGCGCCCTCGTAGGCTCGCCCTGCTCCAGATAGATGCGCCCGAGCCAGACGTTCGGCACGGCGCTTTGTGCGTCGAGCGCTAAGACCTCTTCGAAATAGTTTGCCGCGCCTGCCAAATCACCGGCGTTGTAGCGGGCGTAGCCGAGTTGAGTGCCCGCCCCGAGCAAGTCCTCTACAAGCGCCCCGTCGAGTTCGCCACCCGCCTCCAAAAAACGCTGCCCGTAGTCCCAGGCGCGCACGTCCCAGGAGAGGTCGCTGTACGTCTCCGCGAGGAAGCGGAGCACCTCGGGCGCGCCCGGTTGGAGCCTCAGCGCCTGCTCGCCGAAGCGGATCGCCTCGCGCCACAGCGGTTGGTCAGGGCTGCTCACGCCCACGTACGTCGCCCTGGCCTTCTCAGCAGCCGCTTGCCCCTCTTGCAGCGTTACGAGCGCCTCGCCGCTGAGTTGCGCCGCCGCCCCGTTTACGCTAAGGAGCGTCAGCAGAATGAGGAGTAGCCTGTTTAGGTGGCACCTTGACAAAAGCATCCTCACCATTGTAGCGCCGTAGCGCCCGCTGACGATGTGATACATGTGAAGTTTCTGATAGTTGAAGCTGTGCGTGAGCTTAACTTAAAGGCCCCCTTAACCTCTCAACCTCGAGGCCACGTTCTCCACGACCTCTTCTAAAGAGGGCGAAACATCCACGCGCACCGCGTCGCCGGGGTCGGGTTCCTCTAGGGCTTCGAACTGACTCTCCAACATCTCCGTTTTCATGAAGTGATCGCCTCTCGAGTTCATCCGCTCCTGAATGAGATCAAAGTCTCCCTCCAGATAGATGAACCCCACGCGCCTGTCGAAGCGCAGCCGCTCCCGGTAGCGCTCTTTAAGCGCGGAGCAGGCGAGAATGAGCGGCGCGTCCTCCTCCAGATGCGTTTCGATAAGCTCGCGCAGCCGCGTCAGCCAGGGCGCGCGGTCGGCGTCATCCAAGGGTTCGCCGCGCGACATCTTGTCGACGTTCGCCTCGGGATGAAAGTCGTCAGCGTCGAGGAAGCGCCAGCCCAAGCGCTCAGCTAAGCGCGCGCCGACGGCTGATTTGCCGGAGCCGGAGACGCCCATCACGACGTAAACTTGCTTTTCCTCCAGATGCAACATGTGTGAGAGCAGTGTAGCACAGGTGCTACTGGAAGTGGGAAGCGAGGAGTGTCCGACTTCGTAAACGGAGCGACATAGAAAACTAGGCGTCAAGACCTCGTCGACAATGTGGCGGTGTGCTTACCCTAAAGTAGAGAGCAGGACTTAGCCTTTCCTAAGTCTCACTTCTTGCTCCTTGCTTCTGCTCCTCTCAATCCTGAGTATTCCCATCGCTTTAATGCAAATTGAAATCATAATGGTTCCGACTTATAGTTGTGACGTTGACCTCTTCGTCGGGTTCGTCGGGCTTGAAGCGTTGACTCGGTGTGGCTTGGGGCTCGAGCTGAAGAGGTCGGACGCGAGGAGTTGTATGGACATTTCGGTCTGGACGGTCTTTTTCTACGCCTCACTTACAGCAGTTGCGACGGGGCTAGGTGCGCTCCCCTTCTTCTTTGTCAAAGAGGTATCCAAAAGGACGCTAGGGCTCGCCAACGCGGGCGCAGCCGGGCTCATGCTCGCGGCGAGCTTTAACCTCATCTACGAGGGTCTCGCCTACGGGATGCCCCGCGTGGTGCTTGGCATCCTCTTGGGGCTCGCCTTTATCGTCGTGACGCGCTGGCTACTAGAAAGGCGCGGCGGCGAGCCGAATATCGGCGAGTTACACGGCGCGGGCGCGTTGCGCTCGCTCCTCATCGTAGGGGTAATGACGCTGCACTCCTTCGCCGAGGGCATCGGCGTCGGCGTGTCGTTTGGCGGCGGGCAGGCGTTCGGCGTCTTTATCACGGCGGCAATAGCCTTGCACAACGTGCCCGAAGGTCTGGCAATCTCGCTCGTGCTCGTGCCCGAAGGGGTCTCGGCGCGGCGCGCGGCGTTCTGGAGTGTCGTCTCGAGCCTTCCCCAACCCCTCTTGGCGGTCCCAGCGTACCTCTTCGTCGAGGTGTTCGAGCCCTTCTTGCCGGTTGGTTTAGGCTTAGCCGCAGGTGCGATGATCTGGATGGCGTTTTCTGAACTTCTGCCCGAATCTTTAGAGAACGCGCCGGGGAACCACGTGGGCATCGTCGTCACGGTAGCCGTCGCCGCGATGACCGTGTTTCAGGTTCTGCTGGGAGGTTGAGCTTCGCGGCGGGACGAGACGTGATGGTTCTTGAGAGAGGTTTCGAAAGGCGCGTTTAGGCTGATGTGTTCAATGTCACCTTCTCTTGCAGTTTGGTCGCGCCGTTTCCGCTACGCTTAGCTCATGGCTGACACTTCCGACAACCGCACAAACGTAGGAAAGTCGCTGCGCAAAGAGAAAGAGCGCAGCGGCGGCACGCGGCGGCTCATTCAGGCGAACGAGTTCGCTGAGCGCGTTATCGTCATGGCGGTCGTCGCGATGCTCATCGTCGCGTCGGCGCTCATCTTGTGGAAGAGCGGCGTGGAACTCTGGCACGGCGTCACGGGCAGCGCCGAGTATTCGCTCACCACCGTGTTGTCGGACATCCTCTTGGCTTTGATGATCGCCGAGATCATCGGGACAGTCAGCTCGTTTTTGAGCGACGGCGTCTTTAACCCGGTCCCGTTTTTAGTGGTTGGCATCATCGCGAGCGTGCGCAGGCTTCTGGTCATCAGCGCGGAGAGCGCTGAATACATAAGCTCAGGCGAAGAGCTTCCTATCGTGTTTCTAGGCGAGTTAGGTATTCTCACCTTTACCATCGCGGTCTGTGCGTGGTCGATCAGCATCTTGCGGCGCAGGCTAGACAAGCGCACAACGGAGAACCGAGACCCCGAAACGTCGCAGTAAGATAGTACTAGTGTCGATAGCGGGAGGTTTTGTTGTAGGTGCGGTTGGATAGCTCAGGGATGAGGTGCCTAACCCCACCTCATCCTCTTCACCGCCGCGTTCCCAAACTGCACTGCACAGAAAACTGTACCGCGCAGAAACGCCCTTAGCCCTACCGAAACGTCTACGTTATACTGCCCCATGCGCATTCTCGTTTCTAACGACGACGGCATCTATAGCCCCGGCATCCGCGCGCTCGCTGACGTCGCCGCCGACTTCGGCGACGTGCGCATCGTCGCGCCCGCCGCCGAGCAGTCAGGAGTGGGTCACGCCATCACCATCTTGCGTCCACTGCACTATCAAACGACACCTATCGGTCCTTTCGAGGGCTACCGTGTCGACGGCACGCCGGCGGATTGTGTCGCCTTGGGCGTGTACGGGTGGGACACTGTGGATTTGGTGCTCTCGGGTATTAACTTGGGGACGAATCTGGGCAACAGCGTTTGGCATTCGGGAACGGTGGCGGCGGCTAAGCAAGCGGCTTTTCTGAACATCCCGTCGATCGCGTTCAGCGCCCCATTTGACGGCGCAGCACCCGACTATGACGCACTCAAACCCTATGTCGCGGAGGTGTTGAAGCTGTTTCTCGCTGACGATTCACTCAGCCTCGTGAATGTCAACTTGCCCACCTCGCCGCGTGGTCTACGCTGGACGCGCCAATCGGTGCGGCACTACGAAGGCGACGTCGTGCCGGGAAAAGATCCGATGGGGCGCGAGCACTTTTGGTTCGCCGCCAAGCCGCTCACCGGAGCCGAAGAGGGCACAGACCGCTGGGCGTTCGAGCAGGGCTTCGTATCGCTGACGCCCTTGCGCCTAGACCTTACGGATGAGGAACAACTCGAGGCGCGAGTGGCGTCACTCAGCACCTAATCTGTTGAGCCGAGAAGCGCTCACCTTATTCCTATAGCAGGTCTAGCGGCTAGCGGGAACGCGCCATGCGTGAGGGCGGGACCACGCGACTTCATCTGGTCTGAAACACTTTCATTGTAGAGAACATTGATGAGCACCCACTTTCGGAGATGATACCCTTGCCGGTTATGAAATTTTCGCCTAGTGGCTAGTGGGAGCGTGTGCGACAGCGAAGCGACAAGGCGAAAGGCAAAACTTCGTCCCTGCGGGCTTTTAGAAAGCGGCACTCTGTCTCAGTATATTTTGGAACTGCTAAGTAGGTGCATTGAAATAATCTAAATTAGAGAATGTCAACGAAGTTCATTTTAAGCGCAAAAACTTCCTCGAGATAGTTTAGATTATTGAGGCCGAAGTACTTATACGGAATTGCACGGTTTACTTACTCTTGCCAAGGGCGTTAGAGCTTACCATCACAGATGGGTACGGCATAGTTTTGCAAACTATGCCGTGCAACCTCGTATTATTACGCGATTCTTACACCAAAAGACCCCGGTCAAGCCGGGGTTCTGAAGGCGATGCCACCCAGCAAAGCCTTGCGAGAACCATACCAAAGAGGAATAGCTCACGTTGCACCGCGAAGCGTTGTGTTAGGACAAAAGGTCAAAAAGATGGGTGCAAAGGCTCGAGAAACACCTCTCGATCAGTCTGTTGTGGAGGGAGAGAGCAACTTGTGAGCCACATCGCCATATAGATTCCGGTGATTACTTCTGAAGTTCTTCTGCCTCCTCCAACAGTTCCTCCGCTTGCTCTAAAAGCTCCTCGACCTCTTCTACCTTCTTGGCGGCTTCGCCGGGCACACCTTCGACTTCCTTGAGTTGTGACGCGCGAAGCTGAACCTGCGCGATGAGGCTCTGCATCCGCTTGACCTCACGCTCGAACTCCTCTTGCGAAGCTCTTTCGGATTCTATTTGCTCAGACATGTCTGACGTAGGGGACTTGGTCATCCTAAAAGAATAGGAGACGCCGCCTACTTCCCTCTGTAGTGGAGGCTTCTGTAGTGGAAGCTAAAGAGCAGAGGAGGCAAAAGAAAAGCCCTACTCATACGGATTCCGATTGATTCGCTATGTTAGCGAATCAATCCGAGCGGAAAAGAGCCTTTAGCAGCAGGTCTAGTGGGAGCGGTCCACGCGCGACGCATCTGGTCATAAACGCAGCGTGTTGATAACGGCATGATACGCCCGGTTGAGGACTCTCCTGCGAGTAGGAATAAAGATACGGATTCCGTATGACAGGGGAGTAGGGGGGAGAGAGGAGAGGCAGGGCTTAGGTGATGTACGGTGTGATGGACGATGGTTCACGGTGTCGCCCTGCCTGAACGTACTTTAGGACAAGGGGTCTGACAAAATTCTGACAAACGCACAAACAGCGCCGTTCACGAGAAAAATCTGGGAAATACCGTGATGCCAATCGCGATGACGATGAATATTTTGGCGAACACGCCGCCGAGCGTACCTACAAATGCGCCCAAGCCCGAGCGAAGCGCCTCCTTGAAGGTCCGCTTATAGAGAAGTTCCGCGCCGACCGCGCCCACCACCGCGCCGATCAAGAAGCCGAAAGGCGGAAAGAAGAAGATGCCCACCACCGAGCCGATGACGCTGCCCCACACCCCCGCTTGACTCGCCCCGTAGCGCCGCGCCCCAACCACGCCCGCGACGTACTCGATGATTTGCGCGAGCACAGCGAACGCAGTGACGATGACGACAGCGGAGACCGTAATTTGCTCGAACCCCGTCATCCAGCCCGCCAGGAGCGCGCCGAGCGCCGCGAGCGGAATCCCCGGTACAACCGGCAGAATGATACCTACGATGCTCACAAGATAGAAGAGGATAAAGATGACCGCTGCGAGGATGTCCATGCGCCCAGCATGGCAGATGCAGCGGCCGGGTGTCTACTAGGAGAGGTAGAGCGGAGAATCTTTTTAGAGAGCAATGAGCAACGAGCAATGAGTTGAAAGTTGACAACCTTCAGACTCGTTGCTCACCGTTCGCCCAGCTCGACTGGGTTGCTTTTAACTCATTGCTCCTTAATGCCAATCCTGCGGCGCGCTCAGCTCGCTGCGCTTATTGCCTTTAATGAGGTCGACGGCGTGCGGCAAGATGTCGATGATCGCTTCTAATGATTCTTGCGCCCCTTTCGGGCTGCCCGGCAGGTTGACGATCAAGGTCTGGCGGCGTACACCTGCGACGCCCCTCGAGAGCGCCGCCTTGCGGTTTTGCTGCATCCCGGTGAGGCGCATCAGCTCGGGTAAGCCCGGCACGCTGCGCTCGATGACCTCCAACGTCGCGTCCGGTGTTCGGTCGCGGAGCGCTAAGCCCGTGCCGCCCGTGGTCAAAATGAGGTCGACCGCGTCCGACTCTGACCAGACGCGCAGTTTAGAGCGGATCACGGCTTGCTCATCGGGGACGACCTGGTAGTCTACCTCGGTGAAGGGGCCGGTGGCTAAGAGCTTGCGAATTTCCAGGGCGGAGGTGTCGGCGCGTTCGCCCTTCGCGCCCTTGTCGCTCGAGGTCAAGATAGCGGTTCGAATCATGAAGTTAGCATACAAAAAGCGCGCGCCCCTTGTATGCTAAAAACCATAAAATTAAACTCTGCGCCTGTCCAAATCTTTGAGGAGCACCCGCGCCGCGTTGCGCCCCGACGCGCCCATGATGCCGCCGCCCGGATGCGTGCTCGCGCCCGTCAAATAGAGCCCCTTGAGGTGCGTCTTGTATTCCGCCATGCCTAAAAAGGGGCGCAACGCGAACATCTGGTCTAGGCTCATCTCTAAGTGCATGACGTTGCCCCGGTAGAGCCCTAAGTTGCGCTCCAGCCACTCCGGGTGCTGAAAGAGCCCGCCGACGACGCTCTCTTTGGTGCCTGGCGCGTAACACTCGAAGGTATCTAAAATGCGCTCCGCCACCTCTTCTTGCACCTCGTCCCAAGTTGCGCCGTTCGCGAGTTCGTAGGGGAAGTACTGCGCCCACAGCCACAAGACCTCGCCGCCGGGCGGCGCGAGCGTGTCGTCCACCGCGCTGAAACTCATGGCGACGATGGGCGGGTCCGTGGCGGGACGCCCTGCCAGGTAGTCGCCGTAGGCGGCGGAGAGCTGTTTGCGGTCGCGGCAGACGAGTTGCAGCGCCCGTCGCGCCTCGTTGCCGGGGTGGGCGGGATAGCGGATGGGCTTATCGAGCGCGAGGCGTAAGATCGCCCCGAAGCCGTTGCCGACGCGCATATTCTTAGCACCTTTAGGGCGGTGTTCTTCGGGCAGGAGCTTGCCGAACGTCTCTAGCGCGTGTGCGCCCGCCATCACGGTGCGGGCGGTGTAGGTCTGTCCGTCTACCTTGACGCCCACTGCCCGCTTCCCTTCGACTAAAATCTCCTCGACGGGCGCATTCGTAAAGACTTCGCCGCCGTGCGCCTCGATGTGGTTCTTGAGCGCCTGTGTGAGCATCCCCGAGCCGCCCTTGGGACGCGCCATGCCCCCTTCGTGGTACAAGGGATGCCACAGTAAAAAGGGCGAGGTCATCGGCTCGGAGGGTGGCGGACCCGACTGCGCTGCCATCCACACCAGGGGCGTCTTGACCTTCTCTTCAGAAAAGTAGTCGTCCACGATGTCGCCATACGGCTTCAAAATTTTTGGCAAAGCGTCTTTCCAGTCGCCCTGGATGGCTTTGCCGAACATCATCTTTTTGCCCAGGTTGAAGGGACTCGGCGTGCTCAGGAAGAGGTCTTTAACCACCTGCGAGAAGGGACGCCACTCGTCCATGAAGCGCTTATACGCTTCGCCCTCGCCGGGAAACTTCTGCTCGAGATGCTCAATCGTTTTCTCTTCGCTGCGGTAGAAAAAGACGCTGTCGCCGTCCGGGTAGGGCGCGAAGAAGAGCGGGTCGATGTCGATGTACTCGAGCCCGTACTTTTCAAGCCCCAACTCCTCGACGATAGGCGTCAGGCGGATGAGGATGTGCGCGCTGCCGCCCAAGTCGAACTTGTAGCCGGGGACCATCTCCTTAGTCGAGACCGCGCCGCCGACGATATCGCGCCGCTCGAACACGCCCACTTTGTAGCCCGCTTGCGCGAGGTAGGCGCTCGAGATGAGCGCGTTATGTCCCGCGCCAATGGTGATCACGTCGTAGTCTGGCACGCTAAAGTGTACCCCTATACGCTCGCCTAAAAGGTGTGGCGGCGTGCTTAAACTAGGGCGCTAATAAGGGTACTCGAGCGCGAACCCCACCTTGCCCCTCGCTCCGCGCGCGTACCAGAGGTTGAGCGGCAGCCTGAAGTACTGGGTCTCTAAATCGAGTTGCAAACCTGCCCCGAAGCCAATCCGTACCCCCTCGCCTATGCCGGGCGCGCGGTAGCTCGCACTTTCGTCGCCCCAAGCGTTGCCCACGTCCACGAAGCCATACGGGGTCACGCCGCGCAGATACGAGGGTCCGCCTAGCGCCGCGTCTAAGCCTGTGTAGAGGCGCAAGTCGAGCGAGAGGTCAACGTAGCGCTGACCGACGAGGTCGAAGGCGTCGTAGCCGCGCAGCGTCGGAGCGAGGCGTCGCCACGCGGGGGCTCGCCCTAAGTTCGCGCCCGCGTTCGCTCGGCTCGCGAGTGTAACGCTCGGCGTCCCTCCGTCTGCGCTCTGAATACCCAAGAGGTCATCTAGCGTGAGATAGCCGCGCCCCCCTAACTGGACCTGCGCCCACGAGAGCGGCGCGCTAGAGCGTCCGAGTCCGTAGCCAAAGCTGAGCGACGCCGCGCCGCCTGAAGGTGGCACGGGCGTGTTTTCTGCAACACCTTCGTAGCGCGCGCTGACCTCGACAACCGCGCTCAGCGAATTCGAGGGGAGCAGTTCGCGTCCCGCGTCATCTCTGGTGTCTCCAGGCGCACCGCGCCTCTCTAAAAACGCCTCCGAACCCACGACGCGCCCCTCCACGCCCACCTCAATCTCGCCAAAGGGTTGCGCTAGCCCTAGCCCTAACTCGTTGAGGCGTTCGGTAAAGGGCCGCGTTTCCGGCTCTGAGCCGGGTGCGTCCGGTTCGGCGTCCAGCACTAGAGGATAGCTCTGCGCGAAGCTCGAGCGGGCAAAAAAGCTCAGCGTAGCGTCCTCACCGAAGGAGAGATCAAGAAAAGGCTGCTCGTAGAGTAGGCCCGCGCTCGCGAGCTGTCCCTCCGGGTTGGGACCCGCCGCGAGCGTCGTCGTAATACGCTCACCATAGACCGTCACACCGCGCAGCTCGAGCCCCACCGAAAAGTCGTCAAATGCCCCGAAGCGGAGCACAGGACCAAACGAGAGACCGGGCTGGAAGGCGGCATCAGCCACGGGCTCAGCGGGTTGGGCGCTAGCGAGGCTCGAGAGGAGGAGGAAGATGAGAACGCGCAAGAGGTCTATGCTACCGCAAATCTAAGGGCGGTGTTAGGGGCGTGTCGCGCTCATTCCGAGACGTGGCGCACGTGCTAAAGTGCGTATCCAAGGATGAAAGGATGAGCCTTAACGACTTCGAAGAGGTCTACGCCGCCAACCAGACCGCCTGGCGTGAATGGCTACGTGAAAACCACGCGGTAAGCCTCGGCGTCTGGCTCGTCTACTATAAGAAGGGCAGCGGCGCGCCGAGCGTCACCTGGGACGAGGCGGTGGAAGAGGCGCTTTGCTACGGCTGGATAGACTCCAAGGTGAACCGCGTAGACGAAGCGCGCTACAAGCAGATTTTTACCCCACGTAAAGCGGGCAGCGTCTGGTCGAAGGTGAACAAGGCGCGCCTTGTTCACCTCATCGCGGACGGCAAGATGACCCCGGCGGGGCAGGCGAAGATCGATAGGGCAAAAGCGGACGGCTCGTGGACCTTTTTAGATTCGGTGGAAAACTTGGAAATTCCCGATGACCTCATGGACGCGCTGCGGGAGCGTGACCTGGCTTTGGAGAATTTCAGCGCGTTTTCGGACGGTTCCAAAAAGCAGATTCTCCTCTGGGTTAAAACCGCCAAGCGCGACGAGACGAGGCGAGCGCGGATAGAGAGAACGGCAGAGCTAGCGGCGCGGGGAGAGCGTGCCAAATGAAGGCAAGGGTAGTGGCTTTACTCAGAATGACGCAGAGGATGAACAAGGGGTTGCAACCCCTTGTTCATCATGGGCAAATGGCGGAAGAAGCTTGTAGCGACATTCGACTTAAAACCACTACCAAGTCAGGGGTTACTGCGAGGCTGTCTGCCTCGAGCCTCCACCTCCCACCTTGAGCACGTTAAACGCACCGGGAAAGAGCGAGAGCAAAAAGAGGAGCGCCAAAACGCTCGAGGTCACGACAATGACAAGAGGTTGATCCGTTTTAAGAGCGACAGCAAGAAGTGCCCACACAAAAACGCCGCCGTACACGGGGTCACGCCAGTAGAAGCGGGTGTAGAGACCGATGAAAGCGGCGACTAGCAGCGTCGCGACACCCCACACCGGATAGAAGTAGGGGAGACCGCCCCAGTCCCTCACCACGAGCACGCCTGCCGCGTTGACGATAGTGGCGACGGTGAGCCAGCCCGCATAGAGGCTAAAAGGGATACGGAGCCAGCGCTCGAGCCCATATACCTGCGTTCGACCAATCTCTAGCGTGCGGTGCATGACGAGCGCGGTGATGAGCATTCCTACGATGATGACGAGTGAGAGGGCGAAGAAGAGGTTGTCAAAGGCGGTGATCCAAGCGGTGTTGAGGAGCGCACTTACGATTAGCCAGAGGCGCGTTTTAGCAATGCGCGGGTTGTGCCGCTGCGCAGGTAGGGCTTGATACACCGCGAAAGCGAGTAAACCTAAATAGATAGGTGCCCAGATGACGAAGGCGTAATCTGCGGGGACGATGAATACGTCTCTAAAGTATCGCCCTGAAATTTCGCCGGTACTCGAGCTACTTGGTGTGAGCGAAGTGAGGGAGGGGGCGAGCACGCCGAAGAAGGTGGCGACGAGGGTCAGAATTTGCTTAGCTTTTTCGTTCATGTTCTATGCTCCTTACGCCGAGAGATTGAGAAACAACCGATAGCAGGTATCATCTGGTCAGAGACGCTCTCACTTTTTAGAACATCGTCCAGCACGCACATTCTGGGATGAAATCCCGCTAGTCCTTCGAACTGAGATCTGCGCTCATCCGTCTCAGTATGTTCTGGAACTGCTACGAAGGTGAGCGTAGTTCTCCTCTATGTTGAGAGTTTCGCGTCGCAAATAAATTTGACTCACCTAACCACCGAAGAACACACCATAGGCCACTCCTCTCTGAGCTATACTAACTATATGGTAAAGAAGAACGAAAATCAAGATACTAGAGAATCAAACTTTAGGCTCGAGCCAGTTCAAGAAGCCTTCATGCGTCTTAGTGCGGCAATACTCTCTATGAGCACCAAAATCGCGAGTGACACCAAGCTCAACCCGTCGGAGATGGTGGCGATGCAACACTTGCGGCTTGACGGTCCGCTCGTTTTAGGCGAGCTTAGAAAGCGTGTTAGCTTGACCTCGGGCGCGATGACGACGCTCGTAGACCGCTTGGAGGCGCACGGGTTCGTCCGGCGTGAGCCGCACCCCACGGACCGGCGCAGCATCATGATTCACTACGTGCCACAGTCGGAGCAGGCAGTGGGGGAGTTCTATACCATCTTGGAGACGGTCAAGCGCGAGACCGACGCCATGAGCGACGCTGAACGTGGAGCGGTGCTCTTGTTTTTACGGACGCTCACGCAGACGCTAACTGAGGTGACGCACGCTCCTAGAGAGAACTAAGAGAAGAAAAGAGATTTAGGGAGAAGGTGGCGAAAGGAGACCGGTGGCACCCATACGCCTCGAGATAACCCGTTCCTAAGTGCGGTAACGTTATGCTGGAGGTCGTGAGTCTCTCTCTGCCATCTCGTCCGTCCGAGCCTACTGCTGAATCCGCGCCGCCCGTTATCCGTTTAGAGGGTGTGTGCGTCACCTTTCAGGACAATCCGGTGTTGCAGAGCGTGGACTTGGAGGTTAAGCGCGGCGAGTTCGTGGCGCTCATCGGTCCGTCAGGCGGCGGCAAGAGTACACTTTTGCGCGTGATTGCAGGGCTTCTCAAAGCGGACAGGGGCGAGGTAGAGGTCCGGGGCGGTCCCGCTGTCGTGTTCCAAGATTATCGCCTTTTGCCCTGGCGCACGGTGCGGCGCAACGTCTCGTTGCCCCGTGACCTCACCGGGCGCGGCGAGGACGCGGACGAGGTCTTAAAGCAGGTGGGGATGCAAGAGCACGCCGCGCGCTACCCGCATCAGCTTTCAGGCGGGATGCAGGCGCGCGTCGCCATCGCCAGGGCGCTCGCCCAGGACGCCGAAGTGCTGCTCATGGACGAGCCCTTCGCCGCTCTGGACGCGCTCGTGCGCGAACGCTTCAACTTAGAACTCAAACGCCTCCACCAGAAGACGCAGAAGACCGTTCTCTTCGTCACGCACAGTATCCGCGAGGCGGTCTACATGGCGGACCGCGTAGTGGTCTTAAAAGACGGGCGCATCGAAACAGTGCTGGACGCCCGTAGCGAGGGGCGCATCACGGCGTATGAGGCAGGGCTCGAGGCGGACCTGCGCGCCCGCTTGGGCGTCGCCGATTCGACGGAGCTTCGTCGGGCGCGCACGCCGGCGCGTGCCCCCTGGGAACTCCTCGGCGCGGCGGCGCTCTTGGTCCTCTTCTTAGCGGGCTGGAGTGCGCTCGCAAGCCGCGTGTCGCCGCTTTTCTTGCCCTCGCCGCTCACCGTAGGGCGCGCGCTCCTAGACAACGCCGCTGTGCTCACAGGTCACACGCTCGCCACCTTGCGCGTCACTTTACTCGGCGTATTCGTGGCGCTTGGGCTGGGTGTGCCGCTAGGCTACCTTATGGGACGCTCGAAACCTTTAGAGCGCCTTTTGTCTCCCTTCATCGTCGCGCTTCAAGCCGTACCCACCGTGATCATCGCGCCGCTTTTAGTCCTCTGGCTCGGCTACGGCTTGAGTGCGAAGCTCACCGTGACCTCGCTCATCTCGGTTTTCCCGGTGCTCGTCTCGACGGTGGTGGGCGTGCGCGAAGTCGGGCGGGTTTATAGGGAGGTCTTTAGGACAATCGGCGCAACGGCGTGGGGGAACTTTTCACGGCTCGAGCTGCCCGGCGCGCTCCCCGTCGTGTTGGGCGGTTTGCGCCTCACCGTGACACTGGCACTCATCGGCACGGTGGTGGGCGAGTTCGTCTTCGGCGGACCCGGTTTAGGCGCGTTCGCCAACAGTGAGCGGCTCAATTTTCGCGTGGCGAACGCGGTTGCCGCCGTCGGCGTGAACGTCGCATTAGGCTTGCTGCTTTACGGCGCAGTTGGACTTCTTGAGAAGTGGGCGCTGAGCTACCGCCGCAGGTAAAAGTCTGAGGAGCTAAGAAACCTGAAGCGCCGATGAACATGTCTTGTCGCGCTGCTCACGGTTTCTTCTAACGCATTCGGTATCGTACAGCTTGGCTTTCTTCTAAGCTTTCATTCTGGAGGTGTGTCCGTTCCGATGACTACGCTTTTACGCTACACAGTTTTGACGCTATTTCTGTTGACTCTCTCCGCGAACGCCCAGAGCGTCCGCGTAGGGCTCGGCTACTTGCCCGACGTGCAGTTCGCGCCCTTCTATGCGGCTGCGGTAGCGGGCTTTTATGAAGAACAAGGTTTAGAGGTGGAGTTCCAGCACGGTTTCGTCAGCGAACTCTACCCGCTCTTAGCCCAAGGCAGGCTCGACTTCGTCGTAGGCGACGCCGAGGACGTGATCAGCTTACGTGCTCAAGACCCGGAGGGCACGCGCTTCGTCTACCTCATGGCGCTCTTCCAGCGCGTGCCGAGCGCGCTCTTTTCGCTGCCGGAAGCGAACATTACTGAAATTGAGGACTTAGCAGGTAAGACGGTAGGACTGCCGGGGCTCTTCGGCTCGTCGTACACCTCGTTTCAAGGGGTGTTGCAAGCAGCAGATTTGACGGAAGACGACCTCACCGTAGAGCAGATCGGCTTCACGCAGTTGGAAGCTTTACTCGGCGGGCGCGTAGACGTGGCGATGGGTTTTATCAACAACGAACCCCTAGTCTTGGCGCAGCGCGGCGTCGAGGTGAACGTCATCCCCGCCGGTGACTACAACCCCGCACCCGGTGCGGGCGTCGTCACGACGGAAGCGGTTTTGGAGGACGAAGACCTGGTGCGGCGTTTTTTAAGCGCGTCGCAAAGAGGTCTTGCGCTGACTTTGGAGGAGCCGAGGCGGGCGTTCGAGGCGTCGAGGGAATACGTCGAGAACTTGGACGAGGACCGCTTGGCGGTTTTAGAGGCGACGCTGCCCCTCTTGACCTCGCCCTACAGCGAGGCCAACGGCGTAGGCTCCACTGACCCGGCGCGCTGGGACGACGCACTCACCTTTTTACAAGAGGTCGGGCGCGCCCAAACGGACCTCCCGGCGGACACATTTTTCAGCAACGAGTATCTGGACCCGTCTGTAAGTGTAGGAGAGACGGGCGGCGAAGGTCCTTGAAGTTAGAAGAAGAGGTTTTGAGAAACGACTTTGATACTTTCATTCCTCGGTCTTCTTCCACTGAAAACCTCGCCACTGTTCTTTGACCTCTTTGCGTCTTACCTCGCGCTTTGCTACACTCTAAGTAGGAGGAGTAGCTCGCTTCTCGCTTCATAAGAGAGCCCGGACGGTGCGCTGAAAGTCCGAGCGGAGTGCCGCGAGTGAAGGTCGCCTAGAAGGGTATCATCCATCAAAAGATGCCACCTGTTGAGGAAGAAAGGTTGAGAGGTTTGCCAGCTTTTGAAGGCCAATAGCCCCAACCGACTAGACCCTCCGGCGAATACAGACCTTGTCGCTGTGTTCGAGTCGCCCCGTCAGCCGCGACGCAATGAAGTGCTCTATCTACCAAGGTAGGGAACTGCGGTGGTAACGCGGGGAAGAGCCTCGTCCGCAGACGTTGAATAAACGTCATGTGGAGGAGGTGTTTTTATGGATGAATTCGGTGAGCTTTACAGAAAGTTTCATGAGGTGCGCCAGTCCGACGCGCGCACCCAAAAAGAGGTGGACGGGCTCGTTTCTGCCCTAGACCTCTCGACGGGTCAGCGCGTTTTAGACCTCGGATGTGGTTGGGGCGTGCACCTTGCAGAACTGGCGCGGCGCGGCTTCGGACCGCTCGTCGGGGTGGACGCGCAAGTGGAGTTTTTGGAACGGGCGGCGGAGCGTTTGGCGTCTTTTGACGCCACCTTAGTAGAAAAAGATGCTAGGACCTTATCTTTCGACTCAGCATTCGACGCAGCTTACTGCCTCTACAACACGCTCTTCGCCTGGGACGACGAAACGCATCTGAGCATTTTGCGCGGCGTTGCAACTTCGCTCCAACCGGGCGGGCGCTTTCTGTTCGACACGACGAACCGTGAACGGGTGGCTAAAGGTGGCGTCTCTCAGAGCTGGCAGCGCCCTTCGGACGACTTGCCTTGGCTCCTACGCGAATCACGCTTCGACGTTCACACGGGTGATCAGCACCACACCGAACACTATATTTTCCCTGACGGGCAGGTCCAGACGCACACCTTTAAGCGCCGTCACTACACCATGCGAGAACTCGTCAATCTTTTCGAACGAGCGGGGCTGCGCATTACGGGGTGTTTCGGTTCGCTCGAGCGCAGCCCCTATACGCTGGACAGCCCTCGAGCCATTCTCGTCGCTGAACTCGACACTGATAGCAGTTCCAAAACATACTGAGACAGATGAGCGCAGCTTAACGGAACCTCATTTCAGAATGTGCGTGCTGCGCGATGTTCTAATGAGGTGAGAGTGTTTCAAACCAGATGAAATCCCGCTAGGCTTTGCCTGAGACCTGCTAGAAAAAGGAGACCCTACATGAGTGATACCTTGAGCACACCGCAGCCGGAGCTTGCCAAACAGTACAACCCCTTTGACGTCGAACAGAAGTGGGTCGAGCGCTGGGCTGAAGAGCCCTTCACCGCCGACGCAACCTCAGATAAAGAACCCTTTTGCATCGTCATCCCGCCGCCCAACGTCACGGGCAACCTGCACTTAGGTCACGCCTTCGACAACACAATTATCGACACGCTGATTCGCTTTAAGCGGATGCAGGGTTTTGAAGCGCTATTTCAGCCCGGCACCGACCACGCAGGTATTTCGACGCAGGTGCAAGTCGAGCGCGCGCTCCGTGAAGAGGGCAAGACTAAATATGATCTCGGACGGGACCAGTTTTTAGAGCGCGTGTGGGAATGGAAAGAGCGCTACGGCGGCATTATCTTAGGACAGCTTCAGCGCTTAGGGGTTTCGGCGGACTGGACGCGCACGCGCTTCACGATGGACGAGGGGCTGTCGCGCGCGGTGCGCAAGCAGTTCGTGGACCTCTACCATCAGAGGCTCGTCTACCGGGGCGAACGCATCGTCAACTGGGACCCGGCGAGCCAGACGACGCTCTCGGAACTAGAGGTGGACCGCGAGGAGCGCCAGGGGAAGCTCTACACGCTGGCGTATGAACTGGAGGGTGGCGGCGCTATCCACATCGCCACCGTGCGCCCCGAAACCATCTTTGCGGACCAAGCGATTGCCGTGCACCCCGACGACGAGCGCTTTACCTCTTCAATTGGTACGAAGGCGCGCATCCCCCTCACCGAGCGCTGGGTGCCCATCATCACCGACGAAGCCGTCGAGATGGACTTTGGGACAGGGGCGCTCAAAATCACCCCGGCGCACGACCCCACCGATTTTGAGATAGGGGAGAGGCACAACTTAGAGCGTCCCAGCGTCATCGACCTAGACGCCAAGCTCTTCGGCGACCTCGTGCCCAAGACCTTTCGCGGGCTAGACCGTTTCGAGGCGAGGAAAGAGGTGGTGCGGGCACTAGAAGAGAATGGTGACTTACTCGAGCAGCGCGACTACACGGTGGCGTTGGGGCTCTCTCAGCGCACGGGCGAGCCCGTCGAACCTCTCTTGTCCAAACAGTGGTTCTATAGAACGGAAGAGGTTGCCAAGCGGGTGCTCCGCGGACTTGACGAAGGCGACATCCGCATTTTTCCCGAGCGCTACGCGAAGGTGAATAGGGATTGGTTGGAGAACCTGCGCGACTGGAATATCTCGCGCCAGCTCTGGTGGGGTCATCAAATTCCAGCCTGGTACGACGACGAGGGTAACGTCTACGTGCCTAGCGCGGACGATCCCTACACCGACCCGACAGAAAAAACAGACGCCGCTTTGATCCAAGACCCCGACGTGTTCGACACCTGGTTCTCCAGTAACCTTTGGCCCTTCTCGACGCTCGGCTGGCCCGACACAGACGCGCCTTTTTACGAGAAGTTCTACCCGACTTCGGTCTTAGTCACGGGCTACGACATCCTCTTCTTATGGGTGGCGCGCATGGAGATGGCGGGCTATCAGTTTACGGACCGAGCGCCCTTCAAGCACGTCTTTTTGCACGGGCTCGTTTTGGACGAGCAGGGTCAGAAGATGTCCAAGTCGAAGGGCAACGGCATCGACCCCTTAGAGGTCATCGAGCAGTTCGGCGCGGACGCGCTGCGTTTCGCGACGAGCTACGCTTCGACGGGCGGGCAAGACATCCGCTGGGACGCGCGCCGCGTGGAGATGGGGCGCAACTTCAACAACAAGCTGTGGAACGCGGCGCGGTTTACGTTTATGAATCTTGGAGGTGGCATCTCGTCATCGACGAACGATGTTGAGGTGAAACCGAATACCCTCGCCGACGCTTGGATTTTAAGCCGCCTGCAACGCGCTACGAGAGAGGCGACGGAGAGGTTGGAGGCCTATGACCTGGGCGGCGCGAACCGCGCGCTTTACGACTTCGTCTGGTCCGAGTTCTGCGACTGGTATTTGGAGGCGGCGAAGCCGCAGCTCTACGCGGGAGACGCGCAAACCAAAGAGGTCTTGCGCCACGTCTTCACCGCCATCCTCGAGCTTTTACACCCCATCGTCCCCTTCATCACCTCTGAGCTTTACGAGGCGTTAGGCTATGAAGAGCAACTCGGTTACGCCGAGTATCCCACCTTCGATGAAACGCGCTTAGATAGAGACGCCGAGCGCGACTTCACGCACCTGCAAAACGCGGTCACGGCGGCGCGCAACCTCCGCGCCGAGGCGAACCTCAACCCGACGCAGAGGATCAACCTCTTTGCCGAAGGGGACGCGGCAGGTGTACTCTACGCGAATAAAGAGGTGGTGGAGAGTTTGGCGCGGGCGACGCTCCTAGAGACCCAGCCGGAGGGCGCATCCTTGTCGCAGGTCGTACCGGGAATTGAGCTAAAACTTCCCTTCGAAGGGCTCGTGGACGTGGACGAGTGGCGGCAGCGCCAGGAGAAGCGCCTAGCTGAGTTGGAGAAGAACGCCCAGAAGAGCGAGAAGAAACTCAGCAACGCGAAGTTCGTCGAGAACGCACCTGATGAGGTGGTGGCGGAGGAGCGCAGGCGTTTAGAGGAGGCGAAGTCGCTCATCGAAGGCGTGAAAGGAAGTCTGGCGCAACTCGAATAGGGCATCCTTCCGCGCCGCTGACAATCTCGAGTACGGATTTCGCTATCAGCGAAATCCGTACTCTTTTCTACTCCTTACACTCGGGGTAGTTCTTATTGGGACAGAAACGGTATCAAAAGCAAGCGATAAGCAATAAGAGAAGACTAGAGCCTTTCTACTCATTGCTCGTCGCTCATTGCTCATCGCTATCTTCCCCACTAAGCACTTCACAGCATCTCACCAAATATCTTACTGTTTTACAAAGCCATGACATTGCTACGCTAAGTTGCTCGTGAGGTTTTTCATAACGGTATCGGCGGCGTGACTCGCGGACGGATTCGTGACTGTGACCTCAGAGGAGGAAATATGCGACTAGGACGACTTCTTGGTTACGTGGCGCTCAGCGGCGCGGCGCTCACAGGCGTAGGCTTCGCGCAGACGGGTGGCGCGACAGGCGGCGCAATAACAGGAGGCATGGAAACGGGGGGCTCAGCCGACCTCTCCATGTCACAGACGAGCGACCCGTACTACGCGCTAGGTCAGCAGACTCTGGAGCAGATGTTGGAGGTGCAGCCCAATAATAACGAGGCGCAAAACGTCATCATCTTCGTCGCGGACGGTGCCGGGCCTACGACGGTCACGGCGACGCGCATCTTGGCGGGGCAGATGAAGGGCTTGCAGGGCGAAGAGAACATCCTCCCTTATGACACCTTCCCGAACGTCGCGCTGATCAAGACCTACAACTCCAACGCGCAAGTGCCTGACTCAGCGGGTACGGGCACGGCGTGGAGCACGGGCATCAAGACGAAGCAGGGCGTCTTAGGTGTCGGCCCGGACGTGCTGCGCGGCGACTGCGCCTCAGCCCAGGAAAACCGCCTTACTACGCTCTTCGAACTCGCGGAGACAGTTGGCATGGCGACGGGCACGGTCAGCACCGCCCGCATTACCCACGCAACGCCCGCTGCGAACTACGCACACTCCGCCGACCGCAACTGGGAAGATAACTCCGCGCTGCCCGAAGAGGCGGTCCAGGGAGGCTGCACGGACATCGCCTCGCAGCTCATCGACTTCCCCTACGGCGACGGCTTAGAGGTTGCGATGGGTGGCGGACGCCGCCACTTCCTCCCCGAAGACGTGCAAGACCCCGAAGACGAGGATGAAACGGGCCGCCGTACCGACGGGCGCAACTTGACCGAAGAGTGGGTTCAGGGGCGCGAAGGCGCGACCTACGTTTGGAACCAAGAGGACTTTGACGCCATCGACCCAGCTTCCACCGGTCCAGTTTTAGGGCTTTTCAATCAGTCGCACATGGAGTACGAAGCCGACCGCGCTGAGGACACGGGCGGCGAGCCCGCGCTCTCCGAGATGGTCTCTAAAGCCATCGACGTGTTGTCGCAGAACGAAGAGGGCTACATCCTCCAGGTTGAGTCGGGGCGCGTGGACCACGCGAGCCACGGCACGAACGCCTTTCGCACGCTGACCGACAACATCGCGTTCGCGAACGCGGTGCAGGCGGCACTGGACAAGGTGGACACCGAGAACACGCTGATCATCGTCACCGCCGACCACGCGCACACGATGGACATCGCGGGCTACCCGCAGCGCGGCAACCCGATTTTAGGTCTCGTCAGAGGGCTCGACGACCAAGGCGAGCCGGTGGACGAACTCGCCCTCGCCGCGGACGGCAAGCCTTACACCACCCTGGGCTACCTCAATGGTCCCGGCGCGGTCATCGGCGAACGCCCCGACCTGTCTGATACGGACACGCAGGCGAAAGACTTCTTCCAGCAGGCGCTCGTGCCCCTGAGCAGCGAGACGCACGACGGCACGGACATCGCCGCTTACGCCATCGGTCCGCGTTCGCACTTAGTACGCGGCACCGTCGAGCAGAACTACCTCTTCCATGTGATGAACTACGCTCTAGGCAACTTGGCGGAGCAAGCCGGAGTGAGCGGTGAGGCGCAAGCCGACGCGCCGCAAGTCGAGACGGGCATGACCGACCTCTCGATGTTGGCGAGCAGCACCAGCTTCTCGAGCAGCGTCCAAGACAACGTAACCGGCGGTGGCATGACGGGCGGCGACATGACGGGCGGCGAAGCCATCGACGCACCCGCTGGCGACTCCACCGTGAGCACGCCGAACTTAGACGAGACGATCTCCGCTTTAGAAGGCGGCGTGGAGAACTTAGACGAGGACACCGCTATCGAGGTTATCCGGGGCTGGCAGCAGCGCCTCAGCAGCTTAGACGATCCCGACTTGCAGCCCATCGTGACCTCTTTAGAGCAGCTTGGGACAGCGCTCGGCACGGGCAGCGCGCAAGCCGCCGACATCCTCTCCCGCTTGGGCGAAGAGACCACGCAGTACGCGGAGGGCTTGGAGGGTCAGCAAGCCGAGTCGGTGCGCCGCTTAGGTGAACTCCTCTCGGGGGCGGCGTCGGGCAACTAAGCCTTGTTACTCGAGAAACCTGACTCAAGAAACCTGGGAGTTTCGCGCTCTCAGGTTCTCCTTTTGCCTACATGAGCCCCACATGACCAAAGCGTCCGCGAATTTTCTTACAATGAAGAAGAGGTGATGAGATGTTCCGGTTAGCCCTCCCTTTCGCGCTCTTAGCGCTCAGTTTGTCCTTCGCTCAGCCCACCTTTACCTTCGGCGACCTCTACGCGGACATGGACACGCAAGAATTCACCCCCGAACTCCAGGCGGCTTCAGGCGAGACGGTCACGATGCTCGGCTTCGCTGCCCCACCCTTAAAGCCTGACGCCGACTTTTTCGTCCTGACCAAATACCCGATGGACGTGTGCCCCTTCTGCGAGACCGAGGCGGACTGGCCGCCCGATATCGTTTACGTGAAACTACCCGAGGGCGGTACAGATACGATTATCTTCGGGGCGCTCGAGGTCACAGGCACCCTGGAAGTTGGCACCGCCAAAGACCCCGACACCGGCTTCGTCTCAAAAATCCGCATTCAGGCGGACAAGGTGGAGCGTGCTGGTTAGCAGCAGGTATTATCTGGTTATCAACGCAACGAGTCTTGTAAGCGCTCCCTTCAGCTCGAGGTGGTCATAATGATGTTTCCTACGGTGAAAACACGCGGGCCAAGTAAAGAGGTGAGCACAGACTCGGCTTCCGTAAGGGTGCGGGCAAGAGGTTTGGAAGTCTACTACGCCCAAGATGCCCACATCGAACTGCCCGACTTAACCTTGAACGCGAACCGAGAACTCGCTTTAGTCGGTCCAAGTGGTTCGGGTAAGACGACGCTCTTACATGTGCTTGCCGGGCTTCTAGAGCCGACGCGGGGCGAAGTCGAGATTGCAGGCGAAAGTCTAACGACGATGCCGCAACGCCGCCTCGAGCGCTTTCGTGCTCAGCACATCGGCTTGGTCTTTCAAGACTTACATCTCATTGACGGATACACCGCCTTAGAAAACATCATCGTCGCGCTCGCTGCCGCTGGCGTGCCGCTCGGCGAGGCGAAGGAGCGGGCGCGAGACCTCTTGAGCGACCTCGACTTAGCGCACAGGTTGAACCATCTCCCCAGACGCCTCTCCACAGGCGAGCGGCAGCGCGTGGCGATTGCGCGGGCGACGGCTGCAAACCCCGTCGTTCTCTTGGCGGATGAGCCTACGGCGAACCTCGACCGTGAGCGGGGCGCGGCGGCTTTAGACCTCTTGCGCCAGGCGGCGCGGCGCTCCGGCGCTGCTCTAATTGTCTCGACGCATGACCCGGCGGTGAGGGAGGCGTTCGAAGAGGTGGTTGAGCTTGGGTGAGGCTCGAGGCGTGAGTGGTTTAAGGCTTGTGCAATTCGCGAACGTACAGTAGAATGTACATGTGAGAACGCTAAACTACACAACCGCACGGCAAAACCTAGCTAGCGCGATAGACGATGTCGTTGATGACCATACCCCCCTTATCATCACGAAAGGGAGCGACAAAGCCGTCGTTATGATGAGTTTGGACGATTGGAACGCTTGGCAGGAGACGATGTACCTCTTACGTAGTCCTGCAAATGCCGAGCGGTTGCTGCGAGCAACTGAAGATTTCGACGAAGATCGAAAGCTCACCACTAAAACGTCACTCCTTGAGTGAAGTACGTTTTTCACGAGAGCGCTTGGGAAGATTACCTGTACTGGCTCGCGCAAGACAAGAAGATACTTAAACGTATCAACCTCTTGATTAAAGATGTCGAACGTTCTCCTTTCGAGGGTATCGGCAAGCCCGAAGCCCTCAAACACAACCTATCTGGCTGGTGGTCTCGGCGCATCACCGATGAGCACCGGATGGTTTACCGAATCAAGGGTGACGAACTGCAGCCTGCATCGCTTCGTTACCATTACTCGAGATAGCCATCCTAACGCACGCGGTGCCGCGGGGGGGTGCGGGTTCGTTTTCACTTCAAGACTGACGCCCCACTGACACAAAAACGCTATTTTGGAGTCTATGTCCAGCCTCTCCACCGGACTGAAGCACTTGCGCCTCACCCTCTGGGTGCTCCTGCGCTCCTTGCGAATGCGCCTCTTCGCCAACGTCTTGACCGTCGTCGCCGTGCTCTTAGGCGTCGGCTTGGCGCTCGTCGTCCCCTTGAGCCTCCGCGCCTTTCAACGCGGCGCAACCGAGGCAGCGCAGATTTTCGACTTGCTCGTGACGGCGGAGGGCTCGCAGACGCAGGCGGTCTTGAGTACGATCTACTACCAGAATGCGCCTGTCGGTAACATCCCGTACCGCGTCTACGCCGCGCTAAGAGACGATCCGCGTACCGAGCGGGCAGTGCCTGTGGGCTTTGGCGACAGCGTTCAGGGCTATCCGCTCGTCGGCACGACGCCCGCGTACTTCGCACTGCGCACCGCGCCGCAAGCGCCGCTTTACTATCAACTCGAGCGAGGTGCCATCTTCTCAGCCCCCTTTGGAGCTGTTTTGGGCGCACAAGTTGCTAGAGAGACGGGCTTTAGTTTAGGTGACACCTTTAGGAGTGCGCACGGCGTAACCCAGACCTTCGAGCCCACCATGCACGCCGACGAGTACCGCGTCGTCGGGATTTTGGAGCCGACGGGTGGACCCTCGGACCGGGCGGTCTACACCTCCACCGAGTCCATCTGGAGTTCGCACGGGCAGTTTTTACCCGAAGCGGGCACGGTAGACGCGGACCATGCGTGCGCACACATGACGGGTGGGGCGGGCGAAGCGCGTACGGCGAAGCTCGAGCCTGAAAGTTTGGATGTAATTGGTGAGGTCCACACCCGTTACGAAGTGACTTTGTCGGCGCTAGTGGGCGCGGACAGGGGCGGCGCGCTGCGCTTTACGGCGGACGAGGCAGCGGACTACGCCTTTTTCGCTGACCAGAGCGCGATTCTCACGCTCACAGATGAGAACGGCGAAACGCTCAGCCCCGAACTCGCTCTCGGCGAGGACGAGATCGAGGGCTGCTTAGATATTTTCTCGGCGCACGTGTTTCGCACCGAACCCGGCGATTACCTCTTACAGATCAACGCGGCTGAACGCGAGACGCTAGCCCTGACCCTCGAAGAGGTTGGGCGTGAAAGTGAAACGCGCACCGAAGAGGTCGCGGCGCTCACCGACCTCGCGGACGCGCCGCTTAGTGACGACGACTCCAGAGAGGTCACCGCCGTGCTCTACGCCACCGAAAACCTCGGCGCGCTCTACCAAATTGCCGGCGTGTTAGATGAACTTCCCGGCGTGCAGGCGGTCTTTCCGGGCGGCGTTATCAACGGGCTTTTGAGCTTGCTCGGCCAAGGGCGGCAAACCTACGGGCTCTTGGCGAACATCATCTTGGCACTAGCAGTCATTACGGTGGCGCTCAATACGTACGCAGGCGCGGTGCAGGCGCAGAAGAGCTTGGCGGTGCTGCGTGCGGTGGGCGTGTCGCGGCGCGTCGTCGCGGGGAGCGTGCTCTTAGAGGCTGCGCTGTTGAGTGTCATCGGCATTGTGCTAGGTGTGTTCGCGGCGTACTTAGGCGTCACCTTAGTCGGGCAAGCGGTTCAAACTCAAGCGAGTTTGACCTTACCGACACCCGAGCTGAGCCGTGCGGACTGGTTGCGTGGCCTCGTCCTCTTGCCCGTAGCTGTGCTCTTCGCGCTTTTACCTGCGCTGAGGGCGGCGCGGCGGAGCCCGCTAGAGCACCTGTAAGGTATGCGCCGCTCCCTACTTATCCTTTTCGTTTTCGCGTCCGTATCCGCGCAAGAGGTAGGTGAGCCCGCACCCGACTTCGCGCTCCTTGACCGGGCGGGGAGGAGGGTCTCGCTGGCTGACTTCACGGGTACGCCCACCGTGCTCAACTTCTGGGCGACGTGGTGCTTGCCCTGCCTGGAGGAACTCCCTACTTTCCAGAGGGTGAGCAGCGATTTAGGGGAAGTTGCGTTTTTGCTGGTCAACAATAGCGAGAGTGCGGAGGCGGCAGCGGCATATTTAGAAGAACACGGGATTACAGTAAGGGCGGGACTCGAGCCCACTCGCCGCGAACGCGCCGAACTGGACCTCGACACCACGGCGGATGTGCTGCGTCGCTACGAGGTGTTCGGCGTCCCGACTACTATTTTTATAGACGCTGAAGGTGTAGTGCGAGAGATCAAATCGGGTCCTCTCTCGGCGTCAGACCTCTCGGAGCGGTTGAAAAATATCGGCGTCGTGTGGGAGCCCGCGAGGTAGCTGCGAGTGTTCTCTCTCGAGTGTTCAGTTAACTGAACGCCGAAAACACGTATCACAAGAGTCTTGCAACTCATACTCATGGAGGCATCCTGGTTGTGGCGCGAAACCAGGCTCGAGCCCTCTACCAGCGAATGAGCAAAAAGCCGAATGAGCAAGGAGCATCAACCCTATATGATCGATGGGTTCGGACACTTTTCGCAAGCCCACCTTACGTGAGGGACGAGACTTACTCGAGTCTATTTGGACTTAGAGGGTGTCTGGGAAGCCCAAATTGAGGAAGAAAGCGGCGTCAGCGTGAGTCTTTTAGACTCAGCTTATGACCAGACCAGCATACCCCAGCGACCTAACGGATAGGGAGTGGCAACTCCTCGAGCCGCTTATCCCGAGTGCTAGACCGGGTGGACGACCGCGTTCAGTTGATGTGAGGGAGGTCTTGAACGATATTTTCTACGTGCTGCGCAGCGGTTGCGCGTGGCGTATGTAGCGGGTGCGACCACGCCTGACGTTGCCTCACGACTTGCCGAAGTGGAAAACTGTCTATGACTACTTCCGCACTTGGCGCATTGAGGGGACGTCCAGTCGAGCTGGATGAACGATGGGCAGAGATGAACCGACAATTACGAGAACAACTCCGCGTCAGAGTAGGGCGAGAGGCTGAGCCAAGCGCGTCTGTCATTGATAGCCAGTCAGTTAAGACCACTGAAGCAGGCGGCGTCAAAGGGTGCGATGGGGGCAAGAAAGTTAAAGGGCGACGGCGACACATCCTGGTTGATACGCAAGGGCTACTTCTGGGCGTACTTGTGCTTGCCGCCAACATCAGTGACCCAGCCGGAGGCGAGCAACTGCTTGAAGCACTACAGGGGCGCTTCGGTAGACTTCGCCACCTCTTTATTGACGGGGGAGCGCACCTTCCAAGAGTGGGTCACGGACTCCTTAGGCTGGACCATCGAGATTGTGCAACATGCTTACGCAGGCATCCGAGGCTTTTGGCTTCCCGAAGGACAAGAACTCACGCCTGAACAACTTGCTATGCTCAAGGGCAACCGCACCTTTAAGGTCTTGCCTAGACGCTAGGTGGTAGAAAGAACCTTTGTACAGGTGAGCATCACAGAGAACTAGCCCCGAAGGGGCGGGCTTTGCCCGTTCGAGTGCTGGCACGATGTACCTAACCTGGGATTAGCCGTCATAGACGCCACAGCAAAGACTACGAGCGCCTGCCCCAAAGTAGTGAAGCCTTGATCTACGCTGCTATGGTACGTTCGATGTTGACAAGGCTCGCAAAATCCAAGAGATAGACCCTTCCCAGACACCCTCTAAGAGGGTAGAGAGCTGAATTGATATGCAGCGAATTTTCAAGATGAACTGTTGTGCGACGAACGCGCGCATCTCTCGCAGAAGGGTTTACGACACAAAGGGCCCGTAGAGTTACCAAAAAATGACCACATCTACTTTAGTCGCGCCACGGCAGCAACACGCAGCGCGTCACCTCGGGGTAGAGCACGCTATCCGCCCGACCTTTAAGGACTAACGTTGTAACCTCGTAAACCTCGAGCAAAGTGATCGCCACCCGAAATGTCGCGCCCGTCACACTGACATCGTCTACAAGTAGAATGCGCGGCTGTCCCGTTAGCTCAAAAGGTTGGAGTAGCGTCGGCTTTGCGCGTTGCGGCGTGTTGTCCTCGGCGCGGTAGTTGATGCGGATAAGTTTAAGGGGTAGCGCGAGTTCATGCGCCGCCAGACTCGCCAAAACCGTACCGCCCGTCGCGATGCCCACCACGAGTTCACATTCAGGTAGCTGCGAAAGCGCGGCTTTGAGCCGTTGCGAGATGTCGGGAAGCGTCAGGCGAACTTTATCAGGCTCGTTTTGAGCAGCAGGTACATCTATAAGTTTCAACATCAACCCTCTCCTGATTTATACGTCCTTTTTGCTAACCCATACGCCGTTTCCACCACATCCTCTTTATCTACCAAACTTTTCGCCACGTCGCTCGCCAGCCAGTTACACACTGTTCTGCAGAAAATTGCCGCAAGTCAGGATGCAGACCATCCCCTTTTGAGCCCCTGCTCGAAAGGGAGAACGGTGGCTAGATAAATTTAGGTGAACAGTGGCTCCATCTTCTGCTTCTCCACCACTGCCTGCATCTCTGCATTGGTCGGCCCCGTCTCAAAACGGCTTGCCGCGTCCAGCACCTTAGGTAAAACCTGAATATCGCCTACGGTGTTGAGAAAAAACCCGGCGCGCCCGAGTACCCAGTGCACGGTCGTATCGATATCAACTTGTTCTTCGAGCGGTTCGTACCAGGTGGCGCGCGTTTGCGTCTTGTCGCCCCACGGTGCCCGCGTCACCGCCTTGATAGTTTGCACCGCCACGTTCCGCGCCTCGCACAGGGACACGAGCGCTTCAAAGTCGGCGGCGTAGCGAGGATTTTGCATCATGATATAGCTGTAAGGCAGTAAGACCGAGTCGAAGTCAAAGCGTTCTAGGCTCGCCCTATGCCTCGCCGCGACCTCAACGCCGTGCCCCGTCACGCCGATAAAGCGCACCAGTCCCTCGTCACGCGCCTCTATAGAGGCTTCTAAGGCTCCGCCTGGTCCGAGCGCAACCTCCCACTCCTTAGGGTCAACAAGGTTGTGAAGCTGGATGAGATCGACGTGGTCTACCCGTAGGCGCTCGAGCGAGCGCCTGATCTCGTCTCGCGCCGCCGCGTAGTCCCGCGCGCCGGTCTTGGTGGCGAGAAAGATGTCTTTGCGGTGCTGCTCGAGCCAAGGAGCCAAGCGCACCTCCGCCTCGCCGTAGCTAGCTGCTACGTCGATGTGGTTGACGCCGTAGTGCATCACAAGCTCCATCGTCTTGTCCGCTTCGGCTTGTGTGACCTCGCTGAGCGCGGCGGCACCGAAGATCGTACGCGTGCTCCTATGCTCGCTACGACCAAAAACTTGAGTTGGAATCATGCGCGCCGCCTTTCCAATGGAACATAGAGTTATGGAGAGTGTAACGGGCTGCTGGGTTAGAAGCAAGCTCTCTGCAGGGAGCTTCAACCAGGCTGCACCTGACGCTGTACCTTACTCAAGTCCAACTGTAAGGCGCGGGTGTGTCGGAGTGCGCCTCAGCACCTTTGTTTTACCAAATGACCTACGTAACGTGGTGTGGTCTACAGAGCCCTTCTTGGTGCATTTATTAGATTCGTTGTCAAGTTCTTCTTTACCGTCTAGCGTCAGAGATAAAAGAGTTCAATCACACGAAGAGTGCGGGATTTGGTGAACGAGTCATTAGGCGTGTGATGCGCGCGTTCGCCGCATAAGAACTTATACCGTTTCCAGTTAACTCCTAAAGGAATTAACCCGAGCAAAGAGTCTTCAACTGGTGAGGTGAAGGCTAAGCAGTTGAAGGCTGAAGGCCTTTGAGCTTCGCTCTGACCTGTGTCTATAGAGCTTTGTTCTAACCTGGGTAACATCAACAAATAGCCAATCTGAGCAATCTATAACGGCATGATACGCAGTCGCGTGGACCCTAGAACGGGCACAGGTTAGAGCCAAGGGCTCCGAGGCTCTCAGCCTTGACCTGGGCCAGTCGCGTCCGGTCTGTGATCGCGCAGTTCCACGAAGTGACCGTAACCTGTGCCCGCGTCGCGTGGTTCGCGTAGCACTTTTCGCTAGAGCGAAAACTTCGTAACCGAAGGAAACCGCTTCCGCTAGCCGTTGGGGCTAGTTCGCTCCCGCTAGCGGTTGAGGACTCTCTGTAAGCTGAAAAGAATACGGATTCCGATGAGTTTCACGAAGTACCTCCGAAGGAGACGGAATAAATTCCAACTCCGACGCTACGCGCTTCGTTGGAGTTTATGTAGTAACTAATCGGGAGCCGTATTAGTTCGCCTGACACTCAGCCGCACTCCTCAGCCTACGAGCGCATCCGCTATAAACTAGCAAGTATCATCTGGTCTGAGACACTCCCACTGTTGACGACGTGCGCCAGTACGCACATTCAGAGATGATACCTGCAACACTCTGTCTCAGTGTGTTGTGGTACTGCTAAACCAATGCCCCACCGCATCCTCCACGTTGACTGCCACGCCTTCTACGCCGACGTCGAGCAGAGAGATACTCCTGAGCTAAAGGGCAAGCCTATTGCCGTGGGCTGGTCCGAGCAGGGCGCGGTGCGCGTGACCTCAGTCGAGGCTATCCAACCCCCGCCCTTCGAGCCCCTTTCCGCTCAGCCCCCGCGTCGCCGCGCGCGATAGGTAGTGCGCGAGCCGCTCGGTCATCTCTGGCAAGCCGAGCGCGGCGCAGTGCTCCGCCACGCCCTGCAACAGTTCGGGTGACGCCCGGTAGCGCGCAACCTCCCGTACTAAGCGTTCTAGATCGGGCACGTAGCCCCCTAAGCGCCGCTCCTCTAAAAAACGGATGAGCTTACGCTCGTTGAGACCGGCGTAACTTGTGGCGAGGACGGGTCTGCCCACCGCGAGCGCCTCCATCACCGAGGCGGGTCCGGCTTTGCCCACCACGAGGTCACATGCGGCTAAATAGTCCGCCATGTTTGCGACGAAGCCCTTGACGGTGAGGTGAGGGTGCTCCAAGGACTCGAGCCTCCGCCTCAACTTCTTATTATGCCCGGTGATAACCACGGCGTGTACGTTCAAGCTTAGGAGCGCGCGCACCACCTGCACGACCTGTCCGCCCACACCCTCGCCGCCCAGCGATACGAGGCAGGTGAAGGCGTCCGCGAGCCCTAGCGCCCGCCTCACTTCCCTTCGGTTAGGCGCGTTCAGAAAGGGTTGCTGCACCGGATAGCCGACGAGGTCCACCTTGTGACCCGGAACGCCCATGCGCGTGAGGTCACGTCGCGCGGCTTCTGAAGGCACGGCGAAGCGTGCCGCACGGGGCTCAGCCCAGAGCGCGCTCGCGTCCAGAGGCTCGGTGGCGAAGGTGATAATAGGAACGCCGAGCGCAGCGGAGCCTTCCAGTCGTTGCGCTTGCGCGAGTCCTACCGCCAAAAAGGGATGGTTCGCGACGACGAGCGCGGGCGCGCGCGCGCGCAAATCCTTAGCCGCGTGCGCCGCGAAGGGGCGTAGTTGCCTCCGCTGAACGGCGCGCGTGAGCGCGGGGAAGGCGTCGAGCGCGTGCTGTCCGTAGCGGGCGAGCAGGGGATACTTGAGCGCAACCCGCCACGAGGCTTTATGCTGCGCGTCGAGGGTGTGGATGTCAGGATGCCGTTCGCCCAGCTCGAGCATATAGTCCGACACTTCAGTGCGAAACGCGCCCGGATAATGCGCCTCTACTGCCTGCGCCATCGCCCGTGCTGTCGCCACGTGTCCACCGCCGGCGGCAACTGTAGGGAAGAAGATAAGAGGTTGCGCCACCCGCTAAGCATGACACGCCCAGATGGGCGACGGTTCAGGTGGCGGGGCAGGCGGGCGCGCGTCCGGGGTACAATACCGCCGGCTCGGGTAAGATGCTTTTGGTTAACAGCAGTACCCAACTATATTGAGGCAGAATGTCGCTTGTGAAGTCTTGCCTTCCTGACGCTTCGCGCTTCGGTAGAGTCGGGAAACTGTGTAACTGGCGAAGGGTCTCAGCGAAGCTAGCAGGATTTTGTCTTAAATGCGAAGTGCGAAAGCTGCTCCGCGGACGAGTTTCACTGAAAGTGGTATACAAGTTTGCTGCCTAGAGGTGTACGTCGCGTTCAAAGGTGTACTTTAGGCTCTTTGACCGAATGATACCTGCTCGAATGAACTCAGTATAGAACGGCTTGGAAGAGGTGACGTGTTGAAACGTGTGAAGTATAGGGACGCTGACGGCGTACACTGGGGCGAACTAGAAGGCGAACGGATTCATCCCCTAATGGACATGACGAGTGAGCATAAAGATGAGGATTTGGCGTTGACGGAGATGGCGCTGTCCGACGTGACCCTCCTCGCGCCTTGTGAACCGCGCGCCATCGTCTGCGTCGGCAGAAACTACGCGAAACATATCAGGGAGATGGGCGGCGACGAAGGGCATCTGCCGAGCGAGCCGGGGCTCTTCCTCAAAGCGCTCAACACGCTTTCCAACCCAGGGGACCCGGTCCCTTACCCCTCGTGGACGAAAAATTTGCATTACGAGGGCGAACTCGCCGTCGTCATCGGGCGGCGCATGAAAGAGGTTGCGGAAGCGGACGCCCTGTCCCATGTGCTCGGCTACACCTGCGCGCTAGACGTGACCGCGCGCGACAAGCAGCAGAGCGACTTGCAGTGGACAAGGGGGAAGTCCGCCGACGGGTTTTGCCCGCTCGGACCGTGGCTCGAGACCGATTTAGACACGAGCAGCCTGAGCGTACAAACGCGCGTCAACGGCGAGCTTAGACAAAGCGGCAACACGTCGGACCTCATCTTTTCCGTCCCCGCGGTCCTCGCTTATATCAGCACTTTTATGACCTTAGAGCCGGGTGACGTGGTGCTGACGGGTACGCCCGACGGTGTCGGACCCCTGCACGTGGGCGACGAAGTCGAGGTCAGCGTCGAAGGCGTCGGCACGCTGAAAAACCGGGTGGAGGCAGGATGAACCTTCCTTTAGCGCAGAAGTTAGGCGACGTCTTTTTGCTCGACACGCGGCACATGGGCTACCAAGGAACGGTGGGTGCGTACCTCGTGCCCGGACCGGGCGGCAGCTTCGCCCTAGTCGAGAGCGGACCGGGCTCGACGTTGGACACCTTAGAAGCCGCGGTTCGCGAGGCGGGCTTCGAGCCCGAAGGTCTTGAAAGCGTCATGGTCACCCACATCCACCTCGACCACGCGGGCGCGGCAGGCACGCTCGCGCGGCGCTACAGCGCCGAGGTCTACGTCCACGAAAACGGCGCGCCTCACCTCTTGGACCCGAGCCGCCTCATGAAGAGCGCGGCGCGCATCTACGGCAGTCAAATGGAGACGCTCTGGGGCGAGATGGAGCCTCTACCGCGAAACCTCCTGCGCGTCGTGCGTGACGGTGAGACCTTTCAGGCGGCAGGCAGGCGTTTTGACGTGCTCTACACGCCTGGTCACGCCTCACATCACGTGGCGTATCTTATGGAAAAGAGCGCGCTGTTTACGGGTGACGCGGCGGCGATTCGGCTGCCCGGCTCAGGCGTGGTGCGCCCCGCCTTGCCGCCCCCCGAAGTGGACTTAGAGGCGTGGGAAGATACGCTCCAGGTCATCCGCCAAGCGGGGGCGGAGCGGCTTCTCTTGACCCACTTTGGCGAGGTGAAAGAGGTGGACGCGCACTTGGTTGAGGTGGCGGAGAAGAATACGGCGTGGGCAGAGGAGGTCTTAGCGGGGCTTCAGCGGGGCGAAGAGGACGATGAACTCGGGGCGAGGCTCGAGCGGTTGTCCCGCAAAGAGCTAGACGCTGAGAACGCCTCCGAAGCGGTTGTGGAGCGCCACCGCGTCACCTCGAACGACGCGATGACGGTGATGGGGCTCAAGCGGTATTGGCAGAAGAAGCACCCGGAACGGCTGGAGGGGTAAAGAGGACCAGGTCACACCGCATGAAGGAGGAATACAGAATGAAGAATATAGGCTCCCATTCTGTATTCTTGGTTCCTCTATACAAGACCTTGCTCAACCGACTGCTTAGTGTATCCCCGTTTGACGGAGCGTTCGGCGGAAGGATAATGCGCGTTCTCACGACCTCTTCGCGCAATTTGCTCCTTGCACGGAACCGTCTACCAGGACCGGGACGATTTGGGAGAGACCATGCGACCTCTTGACGACGCGCCGCCCAGCGGCGGCGCGTCGTTGAAACATCACCCTCTGAAATTTGCACGTCTGCTATACTGAGCGCAAGGAGCGTGAATCATGGCGAGTATTACCTTGCCCGCTGGCGCAGAACGTGAGACTGGGTCAGAGCGGAAAACCGTCGTACCTGTTAAATTTACCCGCTCGGGCACGCCCTATGTGGAGAGCGCGGTCGCAGCGATATCCCCCCAGACCTTGCGCAGTTTAGTTCGGCAACGCTTGGACGCTAGGCAAAGAGGTACCAGGCAAAAAGGCGAAGCCACACCCGAAGAATAGTGCCTACAGTCAACCTCTTTTTGCCGCCCCTTTTAGGCGGCTTTATCTTTGTGAGCCTCTGGCTTCCGCTGCGCTACTGGTCGCAGCGCGCAGGGGGATATAAGCTCGTCTTCGCCGCGTCGGTGGCGGGTGGGCTGTTTCTTCTCCTCGCACACTTTTTGGTCGTAGGTCTCGGGGCGACGTTTCCGTTACGGCAGATACTCGCGTGGTGGTATAGCGTCGTCACCATAGACGATTCAGCCCAGGCCGTGCTCGGTTTTCTCTTGGGCGCGGCGCTCTGGTGGCCCCTCAACCTCTTGCGCTTTTTTGTGCCCGCGCTGCGTGTAGAGAACCTCGTGCGGCGGCTTATCCTTCAGGCGGGCGACCCTTTAGAGGTGTTGCTCATTGAGCACCTGGAGACGCAAGCGCTGCTCTCGGTGACGCTTCGCTCTGGCAAAGTATACGTCGGGCGCGTGGTGTCTTCTATCAACCCGGCGAGGCGCGTCGAAAGCGTGCGGCTAAGGCTCGTGCGTAGCGGCTACCGCGACGAAAAGACGCACAGTCTTACCTTGAATGTCAATTACGAAGCGACGCACGCGGGTGTGCAGACGCGCATCGAAGAGATTTACGTTCAACTCATCGAAGAGGTGACGTTAGGGCTTCCCGGCTTCACCGAAGAGGAGATCGTAGCAGAGGTCTACCGCCGCGCCGCACGCCACCCGGAGATGAGCGCCTTAGCCCACGACTTCGAAGTAGTCCTTGTGGCGCAAGAAATCGTCTCGGTAAGCTCTTTTAATCCCGAGCTGTTCGAGGCGTATTTCGAGTCCGACTAACTACTCCTCTTGCGACAACAAAATGCCAACCGAAAGCGACGATACGAGCACCAAGAGCAGCGCGTAGGGGGCGGCTTGCGCGAAAAACGCCTCGGTGGTCCACGACCAGATGCGCGTGGCGAGCGTGTTGAATTCGATGGGGCTCAAGAGGAGCGTCGCGGGCAACTCCTTCATGCTCGTTAAAAAGACGATGGCTGCGCCCGTGATGAGTCCGCTCCGCACAAGCGGCAGCGTGACCTCTAAGAGGGTCCGCGTCCGGCCCCTCCCCAAGCTCCGCGCCGCCTCCTCCAAGTGCGGGTTGACCTGTAGGAGTGTCGCCCGCACGTTGCCCACCGCCTGCGGCAAAAAGAGCACCGCGTAGGCGAAGACGAGCATCGCCCTAGTCTGGTAGAGCCAGGGCGCGTAGCGTGCGCCGAAGAAGACTAGGGAGAGTGCGACGACGATACCTGGTAGTGCGTAGCCGACGTAGGTCAGGCGTTCTAAGGAGGCGCTAATCCTGGAGGGAAAGCGCACTGCTAATACCGCGATAGGCACCGCCGCGAGACTCGTGATGAGCGCTGCTAAGAGCGAGACGCTGACCGCGTTCCAGATGGGGGAGAGTTCGGTGGAGAGTGCCTGGCCGCTTTGGACGCCTCGCCAGAACCACACCAGCATCACGGATACGGGCGCGACGAGCGCGAAAAGGGTCACGCTGCTTAAAAAGAGCTGCGCCGCCCACCCCCACGCGCCGAGCTTGATGAGCGCAGGCTTGCGCGCCGCCCCTGAGCCGAGCCTGTCTAAACGTGAACGTCCGCGCACGACCGCGTCTACGAGCATCACGGTTCCGATAAGCGCGACGAGCATGAGCCCCAAGACGGCGGCGTTGGCGCGGTTAAAAGAGCCTTTGTACTGGACATAAATCGCTTGAGTAAAGGTCTCCACGCGCAACATCGAGACCGCGCCGAAATCCGATAACACGTAGAGCGAGACGAGGAGCGCACCGGCGGCGATGGCGGGGCGCAGGTGCGGCAGCGTCACCTCCATGAAAGTTTGCCAGGGCGTTCTCCCGAGGCTCCGCGCCGCCTCCTCCAAACTCGGGTCAAGCCCGCGCAAACCGCTCCGAATAGCGAGGAGCATGTAGGGGTAGTTAAAGAGCGTGAGCACGACGAACGCACCCCAGAAACCGTAGGGACTCGGCACCCCGAAAGGTAGCCAAGCCGTGACGAGACCGCCGGGCGCGAAAGCCGAGACGAGCGCAAATGCGCCCACGAAGCTAGGGATGACGAGCGGCAACACGCTGAGCACGAACCAGAGGCGTCGCAACGCCAAATCGGTGCGGAGCGTGAGCCACGCGGTGGGCAGAGCGAGCGCCAGGCTCGCCGTCGTCACGCAAAAGGCTAACGCCAGGCTGCGCCACACCACCCCGAGTGTGCGCGGACGCAAGATAAAAGACCAGACGTCCGTGCCCGCTCCCAACGAGCGCAGCGCGAGGTAGACGAGCGGCAAGAGCACCGACGCCGCAACGATGACGCTTGGCACGAGGACGATGAGGGGCGGCCAGCGGCGGGTTCGGAGGGCGCGGTTTTGCGGTTCGTGGGGTTGAGGGCGCGTTGAAGGAATCACTAAGCTCTATTCTGTCTCACTTCGGGCGCTCGTACTGTCAACCAGATGCGCTGCCAACTGAATGCGCTGTCAAGTAAATCTACTGATAGGTTTGCTGGGGCGGGAGAGGCGAAAGGGTGCAAATTCTGGTAGTGGTTCTAAGTTGAATGCCACTGTGTGCTTCTTTTACCGTCTCCATGCGATAAACAAGGGGTTGCAACCCCTTGTTTTGACATCACTGTCGTTCCAAATAGAGCCGCTACTCAGATTCTTTAGGAGAGGCGACGAGTAGAACGTGGCAACAGTTCGGATGGCTATAATCTGCTTTCTTCCTTACTGTTGTATCTCAGCATATAGGACAACGCTGGAAAAGTGGCAAAAAGTGTGTCTTCTCTTGCTATTTTGCCGCGTCTCCGTTATAAGATGCGTGGGGAATCAGGGAACCTCGAGCAGATTTCTTATACGTTCTGGCCTCAGCCATGCCGAGGTGACCTGTTTAGATGAGGCTATTTTCTCTAGGCAGACCCTGCGCAGAAGTGGTAAATTTCAATGTTGAATGTCCATTATCCCTTTCCCAATCCCCACAACCGCTGAGAAGGAGCCCCTATGAATGTCCTCGGACGTGTGACTGTCCTGCCTGACCTGCCCGAGCGTATCGCGCGCCTAGACGAGTTAGCGCACAACCTCTACTGGACCTGGCGTCCCGACGCGCGGCGCATCTTTCGCCGTTTGGACCGCGAGCTGTGGGAGCGCGTTGGGCACAGCCCCGTAGCGATGCTGCGCGACATCGAGCAGCGCAAGCTCGAGGCCGCCGTGCAAAACGACGAATACCTCGCGCTCTACGACGACGTCATCGAAGCTTTTGACGCCTACCTGGATTCGCCTCAGAGCTGGTTTAAGAGAACGTACGGCGCGTCTTCGGATCACGTCTACGCCTACTTCTGCGCCGAATATGGCTGGCACGAAGCCGTCGCGCTCTATTCGGGCGGTTTGGGCATCTTGGCGGGTGACCACACAAAGGCTGCCTCGGACTTGGGCGTGCCGCTCGTCGCGGTAGGTCTTTGGTACCCCGAAGGGTACTTTCACCAGCAAGTCGGCGCGAACGGCAAGCAAGAAGCGGTCTACGAGCGCCTCAGCCCGAGCGAGATGCCCTTTAAGCCGGTCAAGGACGAGAACGGTGACGAGGTCCGCGTCCGCGTGACGCTCCACAGCCGTGAGGTGGAACTGCGGGCGTGGCTCCTTTCGGTGGGCGCGGTCAAGGTCTATCTGCTCGACACCGACGTGCCTGAAAACAGCCCCGAAGACCGGGCGCTCTTGGCGCGGCTTTACGGCGGCGATCAACGCACGCGCATCGCGCAGGAGATTATCTTGGGCATCGGCGGCGTGCGGCTCTTGCGCGCACTAAATATCGAGCCGACGGCGTGGCACATGAACGAGGGGCACAGCGCTTTTATGCCTTTAGAGCGCTGCCGCGAACTCGTCGAGGGCGGCGTGAGCTTCGATCAGGCGCGCGAAGCAGTCGTCGCCGGGACGAACTTCACGGTGCATACGCCCGTCGCGGCGGGCAACGATGCGTTCCCTTTCGAACTCATCACACACTTTTTCAGCGGCTACTGGGGCTCACTCGGATTGTCTCAACAGCAGTTTTTCGATCTCGCTCGCCACGACCACGGTTGGGGTCCGGTCTTTAGTATGCCCGCGCTGGCGCTCCGCTTCTCGAGCGGGCGTAACGGCGTTGCCGAGCTGCACGGCGAGACCTCGAGGCGCATCTGGAACGACCTCTGGCCCGAAGTGCCCACCGAAGAGGTGCCCATCGACCACATCACCAACGGCGTTCACGCCGCGACGTGGGTCTCGCCCGAAATTCAGAGCCTGACCGACGAGGTCTTGCCCGACGATTGGCGCAGCCGCCCGGACGACGCTGAAATGTGGCAGCAGGTGAAAGAGGTGGATTCTGCCAAGCTCTGGGAGGCGCGCCGCGCCCTCAACGCGCAGACCATCGACTTTTTTAGGCGGCGGATTCACACGCAGTTAGAGCGGCACGGCGCAGGTCCCTCGGACTTCCGCTACGTGGACACGCTCTTCGACCAAAATGCGCTGACCATCGGCTTCGCCCGCCGCTTCGCGACATACAAACGCGCCACGCTGATCTTTAGAGACCTAGACCGGCTCGCGCGCATCCTCAACAAGCCTGACATGCCCGTCCAACTCGTCTTTTCGGGCAAGGCGCACCCCGCTGATAAGCCAGGGCAAGAGTTGATCGAAAAGATTCAGAACTTGTCTAACGATCCGCGCTTCAAGGGTAAGATCATCTTTGTTGAAGATTACGACATGGCGGTGGGGCGCGCCATTACGAGAGGGACGGACGTGTGGCTCAACAACCCGCGCAGACCGCTTGAAGCGTCGGGCACGAGCGGACAGAAAGCGGCGATGAACGGCGTCTTGAACCTGAGCATCTTAGACGGCTGGTGGCCCGAAGGCTACGACGGCGAAAACGGCTGGGCTATTGGTGCAGGCAGAGATATCACCGATCCCGAACTCGCCGACGCCGCCGACGCGGACGCGCTCTACGACCTCTTGGAGCGAGAAGTCGTACCGCTCTACTACGAGCGTGACGAGAGTGGGCTGCCCCAAGAGTGGTTGAGGCGCTCGAAGGACGCAATCGCAACCGTCAGCCCTAACTTCAACGCACAGCGCATGGTCAAAGACTACGTGAATAAGTTCTACGCGCCTGGCTCAGAGCGCACCGAGGTCATGGAGGCGGGCGACTTCGCCGCTGCCGCTGACCTCGCGAAGTGGCGGCAGCACGTTCAGAGGAGCTGGCATACGCTCTACTTCACCGCTAAAGCCGCGAGCGAGCGCACCGCGAATATCGGCGACGCTATCACCGTCGAGGCGGTTCTCAATACCAAAGAGCTTGAGGCGTCCGACTTGCGCGTTGAACTCGTCTACAGCCCCGAAGAGGACGAACTCAAACAGAACCTGCGCAAGGTGCCTCTGGAATGCGTCGAGTCCTACGCCGACGGCGGCAGCTTGTACCGCACGAGCTTCAAGCCTGAAATCAGCGGACGCTTGTCGTACGGCGTGCGGGTCTACCCAGTCCACGAGCACCTCGTCAACGCCTTCGACTCGCACAGCATCCGCTGGGCGTGATTGGAGCCCGTCCGCGCTAGCTCGAGGCGCGAGGAGCGTATGGACATTTAGAGTGAACCGCACGCCCTTTCGCTTTTGGACAACGCGGCAGCAAAAATAAGAGAAAGAGGTCGCGTGCTAGTAGCACGCGACCTCTTTCCTTGTTCTCCTCTACGCAGTCGAAAGTACATCCAAAAGGGATGACTAGATCGTCTCGACCACCGAAGCGACGTCTTGCGCTACAGCTTCTATAAGCGCCTGGTCCTGCCCCTCCACCATGACGCGCACCAAAGGCTCCGTGCCGCTCGGACGCAGGTTGATGCGCCCTTGACCCTCGAGCTTTAGAGCCGCCGCCTCGACCGCGCGCTTGACCCTCTCGTGCTCGGCGACGCTCGCTTTCAGCGCGGGTGCGACGCGCACGTTGAGGAGCGTCTGCGGGTACATAGGAATCTCGTCTACCCAAGCGTCCAACGGCTTACCGAGCGTCTGCACCGCCGCGAGCGTGCGCAGCGCGCTGAAAATCCCATCACCCGTAGGCGCTTTGTCTAAGAAGAGAAGGTGCCCTGACTGTTCGCCGCCCAGGGTGAGGTTTTCTCGGTTAAGCAGCTCGTGGACGTAGCGGTCGCCGACGGCGCTGCGAAGCAAGGTGACGCCGTGCTCACCTAAGAAGTGTTCTAAGCCTAAGTTGCCCATGATGGTTGAGACGACTGCCCGCTCGCCTCGGTAAAGTGCGCAGATAGCGAGCATGTGATCGCCTGAGACTAGCCGCCCGCGCCGGTCCACGAGCAACACCCTGTCGGCGTCTCCGTCGAACGTTGCCCCTAAGTCGAGCTTATTGTCACGCACGTGCTGCTTGATAACGTCCGGGTGCGTCGAGCCGCAGTTCGTGTTGATGTTGACGCCGTCGGGCTCGGCGCAGATCGTTTTTACGTCGGCCCCCAATGCCCGGAAGACCTCGGGCGCGAGGGCGTAGCTCGCGCCGTTGGCGCAATCCAAACCGATCTTGAGCCCGCTAAGGTCAGGACCGTTCGCAACCAAAAAGTCGAAGTAGTCGCTCGACTCCAGGCGGTTGTGCCGCCGGATCGTGCCCACCTGTTCGCCTGTAACCGGCGCTAAGTCATCCACCTCCAAGTAGCGCTCGATCTCCGCCTCGAGCGCGTCCGAGAGCTTTTCACCTTTGGCGTCGAAAAACTTGATGCCGTTGTCGGCGAAGGGATTGTGTGAGGCGCTCACCACGATGCCCGCGTCCGCCTCTAAGCGGCGGGCGAGGTAGGAGACGCCCGGCGTCGGCATCACGCCTAAGCCCACCGCCTCCGCGCCGCGTGAAGCGAGCCCCGCGCTCAGCGCGTTCGCGAGCATCGGACCGGAGCGCCTGGTGTCCGAGCCGATAAGGACGGTGGGTGCGTGCTTGCCCGCATCTCGGAGGGCTTCAGCCGCAGCTACGCCCACCTTAAAGGCGAATTCGGCGGTCAAGGGCGTGTCGCCCGCAACCCCACGAATGCCGTCGGTTCCAAAGTAGTGTCGTGTCGTCATCGGCATCATTCTAGCGTGAGAAAGCCCACAGAGGACGTGCGATAGTACGCAAAGGGAAGAGATACGTGTGTATCACACCCTTTATAGGGTGGTGAATGACGTCAAGCAAGCCGCGGTAGATACTCATAGAATGATGAAAATTATGACCTATAGAGATGTAAGGCGGGTTAGAGCCACCGAACCTCTTGCAGGCATTCTCGCCTGCTACTTATCCATAAAGTATCGTTGCGCCGCACAGTATGTACCGGCTTCGAGAGATGCGCTTTAAGTAAGCACTAGGCTTGCAAAAGTATCCCTTCATCCAGTGATGGCGTTGCTTTGCCTAGCGGGACTACGCGACTTCACTTCGTGCACTGCTCATACTCGTAAGCCGATAGTGTTCTCACTTTGTTCGGACCCGTCAGACTGCATGAACTACTCGGCGAAAGCGAGAACCGGGGAGAAAGCCCGATTCTCACCTTCGCAGAGGTCTACTACAAAAATGCTTAATTAAGAATTGATGAATATCTCGTGTGTTGTATGTGCTCCCATAGTGTGAAAAACTTAACGTGGTGTGAAGAAGTTAACACCTTAGAGGCTCTTCATTTGCGTATATACGCCGTCACGACGAGTCAAATGCTTTTTGGGGGAAACACTATGATGGAGAAACGGCGCAACCTAGGCATACGACATTTAAGCGTGCTCATCAGCAGCGTAGGACTCGTCTTTTTGCTCTTCGCTTGTCAGCAGGGAGTCGACCCGAACGAAACGGCTTCCGCTACGGTTGGCGTGGACGCTGGCAGTGTTCGCTTGGAGGGCGGCGCTCGCGCTACGTTTGACGCTGGCTTCTTCTCCCGAGAGGCGCAAGTCACCCTCGCCTCGAGCACCACGCCGCAACCCGCACCCGCCGATGCCGACGCTGCCTATACTCGCTCGGTGAGCGCCGCCGGACCGAGCGTGACGCTCACGCTACCGTACGGTGCGGTTTACGGTGCGGTGGACCCGAGCGGCACCTTCGCGGAGCGCAAACAGTTTCATATCGACGTGCCCAAGCAAGCGGAGGGCGAGTCGGAGATGCTCGAGGTCCTCATCACCCTCGCTGACGGCGCGGAGCATTTCTACCTGGACAGTGACTCGGACACAGAGCGCCCAGACGAGAGCTTGGAAGGTCCCCGCGACGACGTCTATAGAGTGACGCTCGACAACCTCCAGCTTAGAAGTGATGCGGTTGGTGGCAACGTCACAGTACGGGTGCGGGCGATTAGCGCAGACCAAAACGCCCGCCTCACCACGCAAACCGTACCGAGCGGCTTCGTTCTGGAGGATGTCGTCACAGGGCTCAACCAGGGCGTCGTCTTTGATTTCGCTTCCGACGGGCGCATCTTCATCGGTGAGAAGGGCGGCGTGGTGCGCGTGTTCGAGGACGGGAAGCTCATGGGCGCTCCCTTTATCGACCTCTCGGACAGAGTCAACAGCCGCCACGACAGAGGGATGTTGGGGCTCGCGGTGCACCCCGACTTTCCAGCGCAGCCTTACGTCTACCTGCTCTTTACCTACGACCCGCCCGAACTTTCAGACAGCGATGTAGGCGGACCCGACGGCAACGGCGCGCGGGTGTCGCGCCTGATTCGCGTCACGGCGGACGAGGCGAAAGGCTACAACGTCGCAGTGCCGGGTAGCGAAAAAGTCCTCTTAGGGACGAACAGCACCTTCGCTAATATCGGCGACCCCGAGCAGCGCAACGGCCCGCCCTCGTGTGAAGAGGGTGGCGTATACGTCCGCGACTGTCTGCCCGCCGACGAGCAGTCGCACACCATCGGCACGGTGCGCTTCGCGCCTGACGGCTCGCTGATGGTTGGCAGCGGCGACGGCGCGAACTATACGAAGTCCGAGCCCTACACGACGCGGGCACTCAATCTGGACAGCCTCGCGGGTAAGATCATGCGCGTTCACCCGCTGACGGGCGAGGGCTACGCGGACAATCCCTTCTACGACGGCGACCCGAACAGCAACCGCTCGAAGGTCTACAGTTTAGGCTTGCGCAACCCCTTCCGCTTCGCGGTCCATCCCACGACGGGCGAGCCCTTCATCGGTGACGTGGGGCGGGGCACCTGGGAAGAGGTCAACACGGGCAGGGGCGCGAACTTCGGCTGGCCCTGCTATGAGGGCGGCGGCGGCGAGAATTTGCAGCAGGGCGGCTTCAGATCGCTGAGCTTCTGTCAGGACTTCTACGAGAACGAAGAGGCTACGCCGCCACTCTACAGCTACACGCGCAGCGGAACGAGCGCCTCGGTTCAAGTCGGTGACTTCTACACGGGGACGCGCTACCCGGACGAGTATCAGGGTGCTCTATTCATCACCGACTACAACCAGCGGTGGATTCGCACGCTCACCTTTAACGCCGACGGCAGCGTGGCGGACGTGAACGACTTCGGCAGCGAACACGGCGTGGTGCAGATGGTCGCTGAGCCGGGGGGCAACCTCTACCTCATGAACATCCGAGAGGGCAAGCTCAAGCGGCTACGCTACACGGCGGCGGGCAACACGCCGCCCAGGGCGCAAGCGGAGGCGACAAATGCGTCGGGCTCCGTCCCCTTGACGGTGAGCTTCACGGGGGATAGCAGTGCGGATGACGACGGCGATATCCTCAGCTACGCCTGGGACTTCGGTGACGGCACCACCTCGTCCAAGGCGAACCCGGTGCACACCTACGAAGAGGTGAGCCTCTACCGCGCACGCTTGACCGTGACCGACACGGCGGGGGCGAGCAACACAGATACCGTTCTCATTGAAGCGGGCACGACGCAGCCCGTCGCAGTCATCCTCTCGCCCGAGGACGGCGCTATGTTCACCGTCGGCGACCAGGTGCCTTTCCTCGCTTCGGACCAGGGCGAAACGCTCACGGACGCCGAGGACTTCTCTTGGTCTCTAAAGCTCAACCATGACGAGCACCAGCACTTCAACCAACTGCCCCCGACGATGGGTGTAGACGGCGCGTTCAGCGTACCCGACCACGGCGACAACACCTCTCTGGAGCTTTGCTTAGAAGTTATGCAAAATGGCAATAAGAGTGACCCTAGCTGCGTCACGCTCACCTTGAATACAGTGGCGTACACGCTCGAGACCGAGCCGAGCGGTTTATCCCTAAATTGGGAAGGGGTGGAGCGCACCACGCCTTTTACGGTCACGACGAATGTGAACGCGCGCCAGCAACTGAGCGCCTTGGCGGAGCAAGAGGGACTGGACTTCGTGCGCTGGTCCGACGGCGGTGAGCGCATCCATGACATCACCGTTCAAGAGACGCCGCAGACGCTCACCGCGACGTATGAGTCGCCTCAACCTGTGTGCGGCGGACTCGCGCAAGAGGCGGAAGGCGGTGAACTTTTCGGCGCGTTTCGCACTGTAGACAGCACCTCAGCGAGCGGCGGGCGCTATATCGACACGCCGGACGGCTTTGGCGAGCAGAGTGGCGCGAACGACGCGCACCGCGCGGACTACTGTATGACCGTCGCCGAAGCGGGGCGCTACAAGCTGACGGGCTGGGTTCAGGGCGCGAGAAAGAGCGACTCGTTCTATCTGGCAGTAGACGGCGATGTCGAGAACGAACGTTGGGACACGCCGCGCAACACCCACTTCGAGCCGCAGGACGTCGGACGCCGTAACAAGCCGCCCTTCACCTTTGACTTAGATGCGGGTGAGCACACCGTGTCGATCTACATGCGCGAGGACGGGACGCGCTTGGACAAGCTCGAGCTAGTCCGCGTGGACACATTAGGCACGCCATCCGACACGTGCGGTGCATTGGCGCAAGAGGCGGAAGACGGCGAGCTTTTCGGCGCGTTCCGCACTGTAAACAGTACTTCGGCGAGCGGTGGACGTTACATCGACACCCCGGACGGTGTCGGACATCAAAAGAGCCTGAACTCTGCTAACCGCGCCGACTACTGCGTGAACGTGGACGAGCCAGGTCGCTACAAGGTGAGAGGTTGGGTGCAGGGCGCAAGGAGCAGCGACTCGTTCTATCTCGGTATAGATGATGACATCAGAAGTGACCGCTGGGACACGCCGCGCAACAGCCGCTTCGAGCCGCAAGACGCCTCGCGGCGCAACAAGTCGCCCTTCACCTTCGACTTAGAGGCGGGCGAGCACACGCTTACGGTTTATCTGCGCGAAGACGGGACGCGGCTAGACAAGTTTGAGCTAGTCCGCGTAGACTGATTAGTGTAAAAGCGTCATACAAGGCTCGAGGCTATTTAGCCTCGAGCCAGTTCTCACCCACCCCGACCTCCGCGACGAGCGGCACGCTCATCTCATAAGCGCCCTCCATCGTTCTTTGAACCTCCTGCGAGACCTCTTGTACCTTATCTTCGGGCGCTTCGATGACTAACTCGTCGTGGACTTGTAAAAGGAGCTTTGCGCCCCTCTCTCTCAGTTTGGGCGCAAGCTCCAGCATCGCTAGCTTCACGATGTCGGCTTGCGTTCCCTGGATCGGCATGTTGTAGGCGGTGCGCTCGGCGTACTCGCGCAGGTTGCGGTTTTTCGTGTTGATGTCAGGAATCATGCGCCGCCGCCCCAGAAGCGTCTCGACGTAGCCCTCTTTGCGGGCGAAGGCGAGCGTATCGTCGATATACCCTTGCACCTTGGGGTAGCGCTCGAAATAGGTGGTGATAAAAGCGTCCGCCTCTTTGTAGCTGATACTCAACTCGTTTGTAAGCCGGTGCGCCGACATGCCGTACAGGACGCCGAAGTTGATGATCTTCGCCACGCGGCGCATGTCGGGTTGGACCTCTCCGAGTGCAACGTCGTGAATTTGCGCGGCGGTGCGGCGGTGGATGTCCTCGCCCTGCCTAAAGGTCTCAATGAGCGCCTCCTCGCCCGTGATGTGCGCCAAGATACGCAGCTCTATTTGCGAGTAATCGGCAACGAGAAGTTTCATGCCCTCGCCCGCCACGAAGCCACGCCGAATCTGCCGCCCGATTTCCGTGCGCACGGGGATGTTTTGCAGGTTTGGGTTGGCGCTGGATAAGCGCCCCGTCGCCGTGACGGTCTGGTTAAACGTCGTGTGAACTCGCCCGGTACGTTCGTTGACGAGGCGCGGCAGCGGGTCCAAGTACGTACTCTTGAGCTTCGACAGCTCGCGGTATTCTAGGATGAGACCCACGACGGGGTGCGCGTCGCGAAGCGGTTCTAGGGCGCTCACCGCCGTCGAGCGTTTGCCCGTGGAGGTCTTTTTGCCGGGCTGCAACTCGAGCTTCTCGTACAGAAGTTCCGCTAACTGGTCACGTGAGTTGAGGTTTAGTTCAGAATTTTGAGCGACGTCGCGGACCTCACCCTCGAGCCGCGCCAAGGTCTCGTTCATCGCTTCGGATTGCGCCCTTAAGAAGGGCACGTCGAGCCGTACGCCCGTGTATTCCATCTCGGCTAAAACGTCGGCGAGCGGTTTTTCGATCTTTTCGTAGAGGTCCCTCAGTTTGCCCGTCAGCTTCTCCGGCAAGACGCTCAAAAGTTCGGCAGTAACCGTCGCTCTGGAGGTGCTGTCCGCGCCCCACTCGCCCGCGCCGTAGCGCCGCGCTACCGTCTCGGGCTCGGTCACGTTGGGGTCCAAGACGTACGCCATCAGCAAGGGGTCATCGCCGGGCTTGCAGTCCAAGCCTTCGCGCTTTGCGTAGACCGTTAGGGCTTTGGCGTCGCAAGCGTTTAACTCGCCCTCGGTACGCAAGATATCGCCCCGCCACTTCTCAGCGATGTTCGCCACCGTTCCCGCTGACGCCACGGAGAGTTCGGTAAGCTCCGCGTTCATCGGATTCACGTCGGACAATACGTAACCGAAACTCCCGCCGAAAAAGATGTCCGCCGAAGAGATTTTCTGGTACGCGCTGCTCGTAGCCGACTGCGCCGCGCCGCCCAAGCCAAGCTCGTTAATGATGGAGCCGAACTCGAGCCCCTCCAACATCTCACGGAGTTCTTCACGCGCCATCTCGCGCTTCGCCCAGCCTTCCGGATCGATGTCGATGTCGGCGTCTATGACAATTTTAGAGAGCATCTTAGAGAACTTGACGTCCTCTAGGCTCGCCTTGACCTTTTTAGCAGCGGCGTCCGGTTTCAGTTCATCGACATGCGCCAGCATATAGTCGAGCGTGTCGTAACTCTGCAACAGCTTCGACGCCGTTTTGGGTCCGATGCCCTTCGCGCCGGGAATATTATCCGATGAGTCGCCCGTGAGCGCCCGGTAGTCGATCCACTGGTCCACGCGCACGCCGAACTTTTCATAGACCTCTTCGGGTCCGAAGCGCTCCGCTTTGGTGAGCCCACGCACGCATACCCTATCGGTGACGAGCTGATAGGCGTCGCGGTCGCTCGTGACGATCTCGACGCTGTACCCTCTCGCCTCGCAGCGCTTGGCGATCGTGCCGATGAGGTCGTCCGCCTCTAAGCCCGCCTGCTCGATCTGATGGAGCCCTAAAAGCTCCACCAGCTTCTTGATCGTCCTGATCTGCCCTGGCAAATCCTCGGGCGTCTCTTTGCGCCCCGCCTTGTAGTCCTCGTACTGCTCGTGGCGAAAGGTCTTGGCGGGCGCGTCGAAGGTGACCACCGTCGCGTCGAATTCGCCCTCCTCTTGCAAGATGCGCAAAAGCGAGCGCAAAAAGCCGAAAACCGCGTTCGTTGCCTCGCCCTTGCTGTTGGAAAGATCGCGAATCGCGTAATAGGAGCGAAAGGCCAAGGCGTGACCGTCGATAATGACGATTTTGTGACCGTTGGCTTTTTTGGGCGCGGGTCCTTGGATAAGCGGAGTCTGGCTCGTTGATTCAGACACGAGACAGCCGCTCAGATGAGATAGGAACATCGGCTAGAAGCGCCCGGCTTTGTAGAGACGTGTACAGTAAAACTTTCCGCGCCCCCTCTTTACCCGGCGGGTTTTCCTGACCTGCTGACGCGCTGAGATGCTGAGACGCTGCCCTCTTTGCTGAGCTTGCTCGAGTAACCCTACGAAAGTCCGACATACCTCCAGTTTATCCTTTTCATGAACCTCGCCTTGATGTGCAGGTGCGCTTTAGTCAGAGGCTTGTCAGAGTTAAACTTGTAGAGTGACAATCTAATGCGTGAGGCTCTTCTTCTACTACGCCGTACCTTTAAGCCGCGCACCCTCAAGCTTTTCGTCGCGCTTGCGGGTTGGGGCTTCTACGCCGCCCTATTTGTGCTCGGCTTTGCCACGTTCGGAGCGCAGTTAGGTGCGTTGGCGCTTCTGCCCGTCGCGCTCAGCGCTTGGCTTTGGGGGTTCTATGCGGGTCTCCTTGTAGGCACGCTCAGCTTCGCCGTCAACACCCTGTTGTTCAACATCGTGGCCCCCACTTTAGGTGGGTGGGACGCTGTTTTTAGTCACCAGGGCGGTGCAGGTCACGTCGCGGTTCTTCTCCTTGGCGGCGTGGTTGGCTATTTACGTGACGTGCGCGTGCAACTTCATAAGCAGAAGAAGGCGTTGCTCGAGAAGCACAAACAACTCCTGCACCTCGCGCAACACGACCCGCTCACCGGACTACCCAACCGCTCGCTCTTCATGGACCGTTTGGAGAGAGCTGTGGCGCAAGCTAAGCGCAGCGGTGAGGTTGTCGCGGTCTGCTTTCTCGATCTGAACGGCTTCAAAGAGGTCAACGATTCGCTGGGACACGCTGCTGGCGACGACTTGCTCCGGCAAATCGCCGAGCGTTTAGGAAAGCGCCGCCGCGAAAGTGATACGCTAGCGCGCATGGGCGGTGACGAGTTCACGGTTATCGCGACGGGACTCAAGGACGTGCAGAGCGTTAAGCGCGTCGCCGGGGCCTTGCTGGACGCTTTTCATCTCCCTTTCAACGTCCAAAATCAAGAGGTGGCGATGAGCGCGAGTCTAGGCTTGGCGCTCTATCCGCAGGACGGGCGCAGCGCGGACGAACTGTTGCAGGTAGCCGACAGCGCAATGTACCGGGTCAAGCGGCGCAACGTTGATAAAGACACCAGAAGTCATTTGACGCTTCATTAGAATTGGGAGCGCAGGGATTTGATAAGCAGAGACCCGGTAAGCAGACCTGTAAGAGGAAGGATCGTAGATGCCACATATAGAAGACCTGGGCGCTGTGCGCGCGGAAGATGTTAGCCCTAAAAAACCTCGCATCGCCTGCTTCATGAGCAACTTAGAGGGCGGCGGCGCGGAGAAAGTCGCCGTCAACCTCCTGGAAGGGCTCGTCTCCAAAGAGGTCAATTTAGACCTGGTTTTAGCGAACGCTAGCGGTCCTTATCTGTCCCAGGTGCCCCCGCAAGTGCGCGTGATCGACTTAGGTGTGGGCAACGTCTCTAAAGCGATCTTGCCACTACGCCGTTACCTGAGGGAGTACAAACCCGACGCCCTCTTGTCGCACCTCTCGCATACGAACGTCGCGCTCATTCTGGCAAAAGAGTTGTCACGAATTCGCGCGAACCTCGTGCTCGTCGAACACAACACGTTTTCGTCCGTCTTCGGGCGCGGCGACGGAACCGGGAACTTGAGGCAGCGGCTCGTGCCGGTCTTCGTCAAAGCCTCTTACGGGCGAGCGGATACCATCGTCGGCGTCTCGAGCGGTGTGTCACGCGACTTAGAGCGCTCGCTCAAGCTCCCGAGCGGCAGCGTCCACACCATATACAACCCGGTCGTTGGCGAAACGCTCAAGGCGAAGTCGCGTGAGCCGTTGGACCACCCCTGGTTTGCCGAGGGTGCGCCGCCGGTGTTCTTAGCCGTCGGGCGGCTTTCGGAGCAGAAGGACTTCGGGACGCTCCTTCAGGCGTTTTCAAAGGTGCGTCAGCAGGCAGACGCCCGGCTGGTCATCTTGGGTGAGGGGGGAAAGCGGGGCGAACTCGAGCAGCTCCGCGATACCTTGAACCTTTCGGAGCACGTGCTCATGCCCGGCTTCGTCTCGAACCCTTACGCTTACATGCGCCGCGCTAGCGCGCTCGTCCTCTCCTCGCGCTGGGAAGGGCTACCCACCGTGCTCATCGAGGCGATGGCGTGCGGCTGTCCGGTCGTGGCGACGGACTGTCCGAGCGGGTCCAAAGAGATTTTAGAGGACGGGCGCTGGGGTCCGCTCGTGCCCGTAAGCGACGCGGACGCTCTAGCCCAGGGCATGTTGCAGGCGTTGCGCAATCCTATGGACGAAGCGGCGCTCGTCAACCGAGCCGACACCTTTTCGCACGAGGCGGCGACGAAGGCGTATTTTGAGGTGTTGCTCCCGCAGAAAGCGGCGTAAGTGAACGACACCTTCCGAAGCGAAGGTGTCGGGCAGTTCTCAGAGCTTCTCAAAAAGTGCCAGCGTGATGCGTTTGCGGTGCTGCGCTTTAAGAAGCCTCATCCCTACCGCTTTAGCTTCGTTCTCCAGAACAGTAGGGTCGATGAAGCGAACTCCAGAGAGCCTAAAAAGGCTTTGAAAAAGCCGCCCGTACCAGGCTTCCGCTTTAGAGACGTACATCTGCCACATCAAGCCGCCCGGTTTAAGTACACGGCTGAATTCGGTGATGGACCTGGAGAGGTCGGTAAACTCGTTAAGCGACGCGCCGCAGACGAGGGCGTCGAAGCTCGAGTCCTCGTACGGCAATTTCATCACGTCCGCGTAGACGAGCGTCATCTCGACGGCTTCCTTCGCGGCGTACTCCTTCGCCTTGTTGAGAAAGGGCAAGCTAAAGTCCAGCGCGTGGACCTCTAAGTCTTCTTCGTGATGGAGCAGCGTGCGGGCGTAAAGTCCCGCCGAACACGCCGCGTCGAGGACGACTTGACCCGGTTGCGGTCTCAGCCACTTGATCATCAGTGCAAGCTCGCGCGTCACGTCGAAGTCGCCACCTGTGATGATGGACAAGGAGCGCTTGCGCCACAAGGGTTCGTAGAGTGCCGCCGTCAGGGGTAAAAAGTTGCTCGCTTGCGCTAAGGGAACGCGGGGGCGCTTGTCTAAAGCGCGGTAGATGCCGTGCTCGAGTTCTAGCGGTTCAGAGAAGATGGCAGAGGGTTTCAAGACCTCTTAGTGTGGCACACCGAGAGGACCAAGTTCGTAGCCGCCTATAAAATTGGCGCGCTTTCTTCCGTCTCAACCCCGAGATGCCGCAGGACAAGCCCAAACACATCCGTAGCCTCGACCGAGGTTCGCTCTAAAGGCTGCTGCGTCACGAAGAGAGGCTGCTTCGCGGGCGTTGTGCTCCGCAACCCATGTGACCCTTTCACGAGCGTCGCGTCTAGTCCGATCACGTCCATCATGTAGCGAAAGCCCAGCTTCTTCTTGAGCAGTACGCTACCCACTTTGAGTTTAGGGTTCTTGAACACTGGATTGACGAAGAGTTCTGCCGGGTCATAACCGGGCTTATCGTGAATCGCAACGGTGCGGGCGAAGTCGGGCGCTTTGTGGTCGTCTAGCCAGTAGTAGTAGGTGAACCAAGCGTCCCGCTCAGCCAGTACGACGAAGTCACCGGAGCGCGGATGGTCCAGGTTATAGCGCCTTTTGCCCGCCTCGTCTAAAACTTCTGCTATTCCATCCGTGGACTCTAAAATCCCTCGCACCTCATTCAAACGACTTCTATCTTGCACGTACACGTGCGCAATCTGATGGTCGGCAACAGCGAACGCCGCACTCATGCCGTAGTTAAGGTGCTCTAGCCCCAACTCCTCGCGCACCTGAATCAAGCCTTTCTCGCGGAACACGCGGTTGAGGTGAACGGATCTGTCGGCGTGGTCGATGCCGTACTCGGAGACGAGGATGACCTGAACACCCCTAGCTTCGAAAAACTCGGTAAGGTCGCCCGCCACGTCGTCAATCTCGCGTAGGTCTTGCGAGACCTTCGTTAAGTCAGGACCGTACCGCTGCAAGCCGTAATCGAGGTGCGGCAGATAGACGAACGAGAGAGTCGGGCTGTACTTCTCTTCAATCCACTTGGCGGCGTCCGCAATCCACTGGCTCGAGACCACCGCCGAGTTCGGTCCCCAGAAATTGAACAGGGGAAACTGCCCCAAGTCGCTCTGCAAGGCGGGGCGAAGCTCGTGCGGCCAAGTGTAAATATCAGGAATCTTGCGCCCGTCGGCGGGGTACATCGGGCGCTCGATGACTGTATAGTCCGCCGATGAGTAGGTCGCGTAGCGCCAGAAGAGGTTCGCGCAGGTGAAGTTTGGGTCTTGCGCTTTTGCGATTTCCCACAGCTTCGGCGCTTGCACCATCCCGTCCGAGCGGTGCCAGAACTTGACCTCGCAGGCGTCGCGGGCGTACCAGCCGTTGCCGACGATACCGTGTTCGCAGGGCGTTTTCCCCGTTGTATACGTTGCTAGAGCCGTGCACGTTACAGCGGGCAGCGCCTCTTTGACGTGCGCGAGCGAGCCGCGCTCCACAAAGGCTTTGAGTTTAGGCGTGTGCTCACCGATGAGTTCGGGGGTGAGCCCGACGACGTTGATGACGGCGGTTCGGTTCATGAGGCTCCAATCTCGAGGGTGTCTTCGCTGCTTTTACGAATAAATTACGCTGCGCCGGGCGCTAAAGTTGTGAGTATACAAAAGGTCTGCAATAACCTGAGTTATCTTGTCGCCGCCAATCGCTGAAGGTTCGATGGGTGAAAGCGCTGAATAGTCTTCTGCGTCGTCACAGATAAGGCGCAGATCAACTACGGGCAGTTTTTCGGCAAACGCTTCTTTGAGAATGACTTCGTTGAACAGTGCTAACGCACTCTTCTCAGCCTCGCTAAGCCCAGGTACTGCGTCGTAAACCGTGCAGACGGCGAGGGATTTTTCGAAGCTCAGAAGGTGCTCGAGCGTTTTGCGGTAGTTCGTCCTAAACTCACGCCTTAAGTAAGCCGCAACTTCAAACCCCTCCGCGACGGAGTCGATTTTCTCTTTCAAAATGCCGCTTCTGCGAATTGCGTCGTTGCCGCCGCAACTCAGGGCGAGATGTGTTGCACTACCCGGTAAACGCCGGGTTTGCCTCAGGACATCTTCAGTCACATCGCCATCCACGGCGAGAAGCGTGGCTTGCCAATCCGGGGGTAGATGACTCCGCATCTGCTCGATAACGGAGCGCTCATCGGGCACGTATCCGGCGTTATCGAAAATCGAATCGCCAAGTAGAACGACGTGGCTCATCTATGTTCCTTTGATATACCGCTGAAAAAATAGCGTCAAACCGAACGCGAGCAGCGCGAGGATAACGCCTACCGTAGAACCCGTTACGGCTAGCACGAGCGCATCTAGCAGCGACACGCCCGCGATGAGCGAACCGATCGCCGCGCCGAAGCTGCGTTTGACGTACACGAGATAGAGGCAAAAGCTCACCCAACTGATAAAGAGCAGCAAGAGGAGTAGCCCCCATATGTTGACGTATAGCGCGGCGTAAACGGCGGGTAAAACGAGCGCCAGCGCGGGCCAGTAGCGCGCGAAGCCGGGACGCGACTCCATCTTGGCGAGGTAGGTTAAGCCGATGATGTAGAGCGCCAGTAAAAGAGACCAGAGGATGAGCGACGCTGAAACCTGTAAAGAAAAGGCTAGAAACGCCGTGACGTAGACCATCACCCGCGTGCTCGCCATCAGCAGCGGGCTGAACGGGTTTGTCTTGTGCCAGGCGTCGTAGAGGACGATTAAACCGATAAGAATGATGCCGCTCAACAACGTTGCTGGACCTGCAAAAGCGAGCAGAAAACTTCCTATACCGAAAAGCGCCACCGTGACGGTGAGCGCAACGTCTTTAGACACGCGCCCCGCCGCAAGAGGTCTGCCGGGTTGCATCTTTACATCGTGCTCGTAGTCGAAGAGGTCGTTGAGGACCATGCCCGCCGTGTAAAAGAGGACGAGCGCCACCGCGAGTAAGAGCACCGTACCCGGTTGATTCAAGCCACCTGCTAATGCCGCGCCCGCCAGAACGTTGCTGACAACCGTGGGGCTGTTCGAGACACGCGCGAGAGCCAAGTGATCTTCGAACGTTCCCCAAGTATTCGGTGTGGCGTTAGAAGACCCTGGCTTAGAGGACACTGAGCGCCCACCTGTATTCACGTTCGATGGATTCTAAGAGGTTGACTTTCAGGGTTTCGGGCAGCACATCCCATGTGTAAGTCTCAATTTCCAGATGCTCTGTGAACGGCTCTTCTTTGAGCAGCTCGAGCGTCTTCACAATCCCCTCCTGCGTCGAACTCAGCGCGCCGAAGTGCGCCGTAAAGATAGGCACGTGAAAGTGGACGCGCCACTCGGTTGCTCGAGTATCTTGGATGTGCGGGAGTGCATCGGGCAGGTCCGGGTACTGCGTCAGCGTGCCGTCTTCGTTCTTTTGTAAAACTTGGTGTAGGTAGGTGGATTCAACAAAGGCGCGCAGGTTGTTCGCCACCTCTTCGCGCTCACCTTTATCTCGAGGTAAATCTACCTTGAGCGCCGAACTGATCTGAATCTTGCCTACTTTGATGCCAACCTCTTCAAAACGCTGCAAAACGTCTCCAGGTTCCTCGTAGGCTAGCGCGACGTGGCAAGTGTCGAAGCAGATTTGAATGTGCGCCAGGAGAACCTCTCGAGCCTCGTCCTCGGTGATATTCAACCGCGCTGCCAACCGCTTCGCGCCGTAGTCCAAAAGCCAGTCCTGGTAGAAGCGCACGACCTCTTCGCTGTTTTCTAAGAGTCCGTCGGGCTCAGGCTCGAGGTCTAAATGAATCACCCTGTCACGCTCTTTGACGCGGTAAAGCGCTTCCGCCACGCGCACGACGTTGTCCGTCAGCGTCTTCCACGTCTCGGTACTGCCGTCCACCCACGCTTTGTAAGAGAGCGGACTCGTCGAAATGCCGCCCGTCACGCCGCTAGGCAAGAGGTGTTCCAAAATCTGCACGAGCCGCAAGGTGTAGCGCACGCGCTCCTCATCATGCCAGTCGGGGGCGTGAACGTTTTCTTTTACGGCTTGCCCGTGAAAGGGTCCGTAAGGAAAGCCGTTGATGGTAAAGACGTAGAGCCCGCGCTCGTCCAAAAAGGTCTTGAAGTGCGCTAAGTTGTCATCCTCTAAAACTTCACAGCTCTCTTGCCCCGACAACCTCAGCCCGATGCCAAAAGGTTGATTCGGCGCGAATTCTGCCCTGAGCGGGGCAGCGTAGCGCTCTAAACTCGCCCTGACCTCCCGTAAACCTCGGCTCGGGTGAATGTTCGTGCAGTAGGTAAAATGTTGCTTATTCAGGCGCATGGGTGACGAGCGGCGTTTCCTCTTTCATAACGGTTGCTGGACTAGTCAGCTTGAACTTAGGTGACTGCCCCAAGAACGACGCGGGGTTCTCCATGACGATTTTGTCAATCAAGGCTTCGCTGTGCCCCCGGCGGCGCATTTCCAAGACGAACTGCGGCACCGCGAGGGGGTCGCTCTCGCCCCAGTCGCAGGCGGACGCGACGCAAAGGCGCTCGGAGCCGTGCATCTCGAGCATGTCAATGGCTCGCCCCGGCGACGCTTTCGTCTTTGGATAGAGCGTCATGCCCGTCCAGAAGCCGTTGTCCAAAATCATCCCGAGCGTGTGCTCCTCGGCGTGGTCCACCATCACGCGCCCCGGCTCAATGCGCGAGTCTGCCGCGAGCGTCTCCACGATGACCTTTGTGCCTTTGTATTTGTCCTCTAAGTGCGGCGTGTGGATGTGGATGAGCTGGTCGTGCTCCAAGGCGAGTTCGACGTGGTCTTTGAACGACGCAAGCTCGTTGCGCGTCACGCGGTTGAGCCCGATTTCGCCGATGCCTAAGACGTTTGGGCGGTCTAAGAACTCGGGGATGATGTTTAGGACCTCTTTGGTGAGGTCTCTATCTTCGCCCTCTTTCGGGTTCAAGCAGAGCCAGGTGTAGTGCTGAATGCCGTACTGTGCGGCGCGACTCGGCTCGAACACGGTCAGATGCTCGAAGTAGTCCGCGAAGACGTCCGCGCTGCGGCGGTCGTAACCCGCCCAGAACGCAGGCTCGGTCAAGGCGACGCAGCCCGTCATCGCCATCTTCTGATAGTCGTCGGTGGTGCGCGACACCATATGGGCGTGCAGGTCAATATATTTCACGGTGCACTCCTCGTTCTCCCTGGTCTCCTTGTTCTCTTCTGGGTTCCCTTTTAGAGGCTCCGAACGCCGCTTGCTGGTCGCGCTCTTCTAGGAGTTCCGTATTGAGGTCGCTGAGCGCCATCTGCACCCGCTCGGCGCGTCCGACTTCGTTTTCAGAGAGGATGGTGAGCGCGTCGCGAAAGGCGAGGAGTCTAAAGTCGTCCTCGCCATTTTTGTCTACGCTGCGGTCCATGCGGTCTAAAAAGCCGGCGATGTCTAAAACTTTGGTGCGGTGCTCGATGAAGAACTCGTCGATGAGTTTCTGTTGGCTCAGTGGGCAAGTGTCGGCTGTTTCCACGTCGTTCCTTTCTCCGCTCCCGTTCGCGTCTCTTTCGGTGCGTGTTCACGCAAGAGGTTGATACTTTGTGTGATAGTTTCTGTGTTCATCTTGTGAACTTCTACACCCTGACCGATACCTTCTAACAACATGATGGTGAGGCGTCCGCCCAGGTGCTCCCGAAACTCGTTCAAGCCGCCGACGATAGTCGCTGTATCGCTAAGCTCAGGCGTGTAGGTGGCGAGGTCGAGGCAACTGAAGAGGGTCATGACGCGCTGCCAGCTCGTCTTTGAGAGCATTCCTTTAAGATAAGCGTACGTCGAATCCAAAGCGATACCTATGGCGACGGCTTCGCCGTGCCTGAGCCTATAGTCCGTCATCGCCTCCAACTTGTGCGCCGCCCAGTGCCCGAAGTCCAGCGGGCGCGACGAGCCGAACTCGAAGGGGTCGCCGGAGGTGGCGATGTGGTGAAGATGCAGCTCGGCGCAGCGGTAGACGGCGTAGTTCATCGCCTTCATATCGCGGCTGACTAACGCCTCAGCGTTCTGCTCTAAAAATTTGAAGAACCTCTGGTCTTTAAGGAGCGCCACCTTGACCGCTTCAGAGACGCCGCCCAGCCAGTCGCGCCTCTCCAGTGTCGTCAGGAAGTGCGGGTCGTTGAATACAGCGAAAGGTGGCGCGAACGTGCCTAAGAAGTTCTTTTTACCAAAAGCGTTCACGCTGTTCTTAACACCCACCGCCGAGTCGTTTTGTGAGAGCACGGTAGTCGGCACGCGCACGAGGCGCACGCCTCTATGAGAGGTGGCGGCGGCGTAGCCCACCATGTCGATGACCGCGCCGCCGCCGATGACGACGACGTAAGCGTGGCGGTCGATGCCGTGTTCGTGAACGGCGCGCTGCACCGCTTCGACGTTGGCGGGGTTGTTTTTGGTCCTTTCGCCGCCCTGGACGAGCAGGGGAGAGGCGACTAGCTCGAGCCTCTCCCACGCTTCACAGTAGCGCCCGATATCGCCTATGAGCCCCGGATGGTACTCGGCGACGCCTTCGTCCACCACGAAGAGCACGCGCTTGACCTCTCGAGGAGCGAGTGTGTCAGCCAAAAGTGGGTTGTTGGGGGTCAAGAGACCTTCGGTGAAAAGGACGGGATAGCGAAAGGTAACGTTCACGGTTTGGTCGATGGTGCGCATACGATTACCTTAGCGCAAAAGCGTGAAAATGGCGTCTTGATGCGTCACAAGGTGGTGTGTATGTTCGCAATCGGCGTCTAAAATTCATTTCGGGTGCGCCGAGCTGCTATAAATCTCATAATGTGTTTGCGGAGGTCCTTGCACTGAGATGAAGGGTCGCAGGTAACATCTATAAATGTGAGTTCCCAGTGCCGATTTGCCTACTGAGGGCGTTCGTGACCAGATGTTACCTGCTGTAAACGTCAAAAATCCCTCACCCTGCCTGTGGGCTTTTTAGCAGGTTGGGCGCGGTTTTTTGCCTATCCTGAGACCTGTTTTGAGCATGATTCTAAGGAGGAATACATGAAGAGGTTTAAGGTTGGGTTACTGCTCGCGCTGGGGCTGAGCGCTCTACTCGCGGGGTGTAACTTGCTCTTCGACGGCTCCGCCCCGAAAGTGGCGTTTATGAGCCCGAGCAGCAACACGGTGAGTCCGCAGAGCACGCAAGTTGTCGTGGTTGCGTCCGATGAGGAGAGCGGTATCGCCAGCATCACGCTGTCGCTGAACGACAGAGTCATCTCGACGGCGAACGGCGAAAGAGACGAAGACGGAAGCCTCTCGCTCGGCGCAGTCACGCTCACCTATGACTGGGACGCCTCGACGACGCTAGGCGCGAACACCTTTGTGGCTGAAGCTAAGAACGGCTTCGGTCAAACGGCGCGCACTGAGCCGATGACGGTCACGGTCACGAAACCCTCTGACCCCGACAGCCCCGACGAGGAGAACCCCACCGTCGAGTGGATTTCGCCCACGAACGACGACAACTACAGCGGCGTCGTTGACTTAGCGGTTGCTGCGAACGATGACAAAGGCGTGACCCGCGTCGAATTCTATGCAGGCAACCAACTCCTCGCTACCGACACCGAAGCGCCTTACAGCTACGCTTGGAACACCGAAGATTTAGACGTGGGACGTGACGACGGTCCGGTCACGCTCAGCGCGAGAGCGTACGACGCGGTAGGCAGAATCGGCGAAGAAGGCCTCTCGATTAACGTGCTTAATAGTGGCATTCCGCCTACACTGACGATTGTCTCGCCCAGCGAAGGCAACGAAATCGGCGCAACCTTTGACGTCGTGGCTGAAGTGATTTCGGGCGGTGAAGACTACACTTGGCAGCTCGAGAACGGCCGCAAGCTGTGGGTCTACATCTATGATTACCGAGGCGAACTCGTTGCGAGAGACTATCTCACAGCGAATGGCACAGGCAGCGCGGCGGACGAGCCTCAAGACAACGTCGACTTCATCGGCAGAGCCTCATTCGACCTCGGCGACATCCCCACGGATAGCTATATCATCAAAGTTGAAGGTACGGTTGTCGTCAACGGCGTCGAAGTGAGTGTGAGCCGCAGCAACGCTGTAAACGGCGCAATCAATAGCGCCCTGCCGCCCGCCCTGCTCGTCTTCACACCTTCTCCACCAGAAGCTGGCGCAACCGCCCGCGTCGGCGACGTCATCAACGTCTCCGGGCGCGTCACAGACCAGACGGAAAATATCGAAGCGGTTGAAGTGCGCATGGTTTGTGATAGCTGCGGTGAGAACGGCAAGCCTGAAAATAAGCTGCTTTTCTACAACAGAGAAGGTGAGTACGACCTCTTCTCAACAGGTACAATTGCCCTCGATGGCTCCCCCTACGTCTTCGATAGCGACGAGTGGAAGCTGCGCGTCGTCGGTATTGACAAAAGCGATGAAAGCAAGCGTAACATCAGAGAGTTCAACGTCATCGTTGATAGAAGCGCCGATTATAGCCAGTTAGAGGAAGCTCTTGACCCACTGAGTAGTCCTCCTGGCTTCGGAGTGATTACGGACGAAAATGTAGAGCGCGAAGTCACACCAGAGAGTGCAACCTGGGTCATCGACACAAGCGGTATTACTAACCCTGTGAAGTACCTGCTCATCGTTAGATTCAACAATAATGTTGTACGCTTTGTTAAGGGAACGCTCGATCCTGCGCGGCAGTCGCTGACCCTTAGCAGGTCGTTTGGTGACACAGATATCGGCGTTTGGGAAGTTGAAGCAGTTTTCCAAGACTTGGAAACAGGTGTACATCACTCCAATATTGGTCCCGCAGTTGGTGTGACGAAGAACGACTTCTAAACTTATAAAAACAGTCTGATTGTGAACCCCCTCGAGCCACTCGAGGGGGTTTCCCATACCTCTAGCCTTTGCCTCTTTTAAGTCAACATCTTCGCGGGCGAGGTCGATGACCAGATACTACTTGCTTAGCACGTATACTAGACCTTATTGTGTTCGACCTCATCCAAGACAACCTCAACCAATTCGAAACGCAGCTCGCCGCCGAACTGCGCTCCTCGGTGGCGTTCATCGAAGCCATCGGCGAAGACTTAGTGAGCGCGGGCGGCAAACGGCTCAGACCGAGCCTCGCGTTTTTGGCGGGCAAGCTGCTCCACACCGACGCGGACGCCACCATGCGCGTCGCGCTCGCCACTGAGTTGCTGCACTCCGCCTCGCTCCTCCACGATGACCTCATCGACGACGCCGACACGCGGCGCGGCCACGAGGCGGCGTTTCGGCGCTACGGCAACGTGGTGAGCGTGATGTCGGGCGACTTCATGTTGGCCAGGGTCTTAGGGCTCTTAGCGCGTTCACAAAGCTCCGAATTCACCGCGCTCATGTCGGAGACCGCCGCGCGCATCTGCGAGGCGGAGGTGTTGCAGTTCCAGATGGCGACGTTGGAGACGTATTCCTTGGAGAACTATTTTGCCATCATTGAAGGGAAGACGGCGGTGCTCTTCGCGGCGGCGCTAGAAGGCGTGGCGATGCTGAGCGACGTAAGCGAGGAGGAGCAGCGGGCGCTTAGAGACTTTGGAATTGCTTACGGCTACGCCTTCCAGATGCGCGACGATTACTTGGACCTCTTGGGCGACGCGGCAACGCTAGGTAAGCCTGTGGGTGGTGATTTGCGAGAGGGCAAGGCGACCTACGCGGTATTGACTCTTTTACAAGCTAGTGTCGATGAGGTCCGCACGATTTTACGCCGCCACGCAAGTCATGAGGGTGATGTAGCGCGGGTACAAACGCTGATAAGGGAGCATGGCGCGGATAAGCAGGCTAAAGAGCGGATCGTGCTCGAGACCAACAAAGCTGTAGAGGCGCTGAGCATGTTCCCAACCTCGTCAGCGAAAGAGGCACTCCGAACGCTGGCTAAACGCGAATTAGAGCGGGTGGTTTGAGCCCGCTCAAGGCCGTTCTTACGAATTCAAAAAACTCAAGCAGGTTCGGGCGAGGCGCTCGAGGTTCCCTTCTCGAACTCCTTCGCGCGTTCGCCGATCGCGTTGATCATCGAGGGGAAGATGAAGAGGTGCGCGGGGTACATCGCGTACCAGTAGAGGAATCCGAAGAGTCCCTTCGGCTCGAAGTAGGCGGTTTGCTGAATCTCGGTTTTGCCGTCGTCGTCCTCGCGCACGTCGAAGCGTAGCCACGCCCGCCCCGGCACCTTCATCTCGGCGCGGAGCTGTAAGTGGTCGTTGTCCTCGACGCTCTCGACGCGCCAAAAGTCCAGAGCGTCGCCGGGCAAGAGGTTGTGCGGGTCGCGTCTGCCGCGCCGCATCCCGACGCCGCCCCAGAGCCTATCCAACACACCGCGAATCTGCCAGAGCCAGTCGAAGGTGTACCAGCCCTCTTCGCCGCCGATGTTGACGATGGCTTCGAAGGCGTTCTCTTTGCTCACGTCGAAGTGCCTCGAGCGCCTGTCCGAGAGCATCCCCTCGGCGTCCTTGAGCTTCTCTTGACTCGGCGTGCCGCGCGGCACCGAGGAGAGCGAGCCGCTCCAGAGCGTTTCGACGGCACCTTGGCTGGCGCGGTTGAGCGCGAGTTTGACGGCGGTTTCGTACGAGATAGGGCGGAGTTTGTACGCCTTGGCGGGCTCGGGATTGTCAACGATGACCTCGCTCGTCAGACCTTCGACGAGCGGGCGCGCAATCGAGGCGGGAATCGGCGTGACGACGTTGATCCAGTATGACGAGAGCTTGGGGCTCAGCACCGGCGTCGAAAACATCGTGCGCTTGAGCCCGCGCACCTCGGCGTAGGTAAAGAGCATGTCCTTGTAGGTCAAAACTTCCGGTCCGCCGATTTCGACAATCTGATGACCTTCAGCCGTGTGCTCGGGCGCGCTCTGCAGGTAGGAGAGCACATCGCGGATGGCGATGGGCTGCACCTTCGTGTCCACCCACTTAGGCGTCACCATGATGGGCAACCGTTCCGTCAGGTAGCGAATCATCTCGAAGGAGATGCTGCCCGAGCCGACGATGATGGCGGCGCGAAACTCGGTGACGGGAACGCCCGCCGTGGCTAACGCGCGTCCGGTCTCCTGGCGCGAGTGAAGGTGTTTCGACATTCCCTTGTCGTCCGAGCCGAGACCGCCCAGGTAGATGATGTGCTTTACGCCCGCCTTCTTCGCCGCCTGCGCGAAGTTCTCCGCCGCCGTGCGGTCGCGGTTTTCGAAGCCGCGCTCGGACGCGCCCATCGAGTGGATGAGGTAGTAGGCGGTGTGGACGCCGTCGAAGGTGCCCTCTAAGCTCTCGGGTTCCAACACGTCGCCCTCGACGACTTCGACCTCTGTATGGTACGAGCGCACCTTGAAACGCTCCGCGTCGCGCACCAAGCAGCGCACGTCGCGTCCGTCTTCTAAAAGTCGCGGGACGAGCCGCCCGCCGATATAACCTGTTGCCCCCGTAACTAGAATTTTTCCATCCATGCTTCTACTATGTACTCAAATACCTATTCAAACAACGCGCTAGGGCGCTTTTTGGTTGAAAGCTAGTAGCCTCCGTTGAGAAACCCCACTCGAGATGACGCAACATCTATCCGCAAGCTATGAATTTATCCACCTCGAGTGTGACCTTTTTCATGTCTTTACGTATTGCTCGCAACATATATATATCAATATAAAACTATAGGAGGTGTGACGATGCTCGAGCTACGTACCCGTCCCGACTTTGAAGCTGCGATTAACGAACTTCCGGAAGACATGCTGATAAGTCTCGCAATGACGGACCTTGACCACTTTGCTGAAATTAACGACGATTACGGACGCGAGACGGGCGACGCGGTGCTACGTCATTTGGAGGGGGTGTTGCAGGGCAGCTTGCCCGCTGACGCGCTCCTCGCACGCTTAGGCGGTGACGAGTACGCGGTGGCGCTGCCGGGGTTGCCCGCTGAGAACACGCTGATTTTGCTCGAGGAGGTCCGCACGCACTTCTCGAGCCGCACCCCGAACCCGCAAATCCCGCGCAAGGTCCACCTCTCCGTCGGCATCGCTAGCCGCCCGCCGCACGCTAAGAGTATCCCTGACCTCTTGCGCGCTGCCGACGAAGCCCTTTACCGCGCTAAAACCGAAGGGCGCGGGCGCGTCGCTATCTACGTCGAATCAAAGATGACGTTGAAGAGCAACTACTACTCCAAAGCGAGCTTAGAGCGGCTCTCCAAGCTCTCCGACGCCTTGAACCGCACCGAGGCGAGCTTGCTGCGTGAAGCGTTGGATGACCTCGTTGTAAAGCATGGGCAAGTGCTGTGAGCACCGTAGATTTTTGGAATTCACTCTCCAAGCCCTGGCGCGTCTGCGCCGAACTCGCTTGGGAGGCGTACTGCGCGGGCTCGCTGCCTATCGCCTCGATTGTCGTGAATGAGGAGGGGCGAATAGTCTCGAGCGGACGCAACCGCATCCACGAACCGCCCTCACCACCCCAGTTAGCCGGACACCCGCTCGCCCACGCCGAGATGAACGCGCTCGTGAGCTTCGACTACGCGCAGCACAATCCGTATACCAGCGTTCTCTACACCTCCACCGAGCCGTGCCCGCTGTGCATGGGTGCAATTCGTATGGCGGGCGTACGCACTTTTCACTTCGCCTCGCGTGATCCCTGGGCGGGCTGCAGCGCGATGACGGAGCAGGTGCCGTATCTGAGGGAGAAGAAGATAAGGGGTGTTCCGCCTCAGTCGGCGGACCTCGAGCGCGTACTGATCGCGCTGCAGATAGAATCACATCTGCGCAGAAACACGCCCAAGGGCAACCCGCAGTTCATAGAGGTCTACCGCTGTGAGCTTCCCAAGGCTACCGAGGTAGGGGAGAGGCTCTACCAGACAGGGCGACTTCGAATACTGGCGGAAGAGAAGGTAGGTGCAGAAGAGGTCGTGAACCTCTTACACCATTTGATGGGTTAGCCGAGCCTTCCACGCTCCACCTAAAGCTCCGCGATGACCCTACCCGTCCGCACGCCGTGAACGAGGTCAAAGAGGAGCAAAAACGTCCCCTGGATAACGACGCCGACGCCGTTCCCTCTCGCGAAGGCGCTCTCCGTGCCGAAGGTCAAGATGATGCCGACGCCTACAACGACGTAGAGCACGTCTAGCCCTGCGTTGATGTAGAGCAAGCGCCGCAGCCGCCGCGCCTCTTCGCGCTGTACGCCCGCGCTGTTCGGCGCGTCCATGTCAGCGAGCTTGCGGCGCATTCCAAGTTGACTAAAAAAGGCGATGCCCGCGTCGATGACGCCCCAAACCACGCCCTGCAAGCCGACGCCCTGCAAGAAAGGGTCACTGAGAAGGAGCAACATTCCTAGACCGCCGAAGACGCTTAGCGCGCTCCAACCGAAGAGTTGCGTGCTGATACGTGTTTGATACTGCCAGATCATGGAGTAGGTATCATACCAACTCCGATTGATTCGCTAACATAGCGAATCAATCCGAGCGGATGCGAGTGGGAACAAAGATACGGATGGAGTGTATGAACTATCATCGAACGCCTTTCTCGGTGATAGGGAATTAAACGGAATCCGTATCATCTAGTTTGAAACGCTCTCTGTAAATGATACATAGTTTTAGCAGGTATCATCTGGTTTGAGACACTCTTAGTATGTAAAGCGATGTTTCCTACAGAAAACTGCGTAACTAGCACGCGCGTTCGGTGATGATGCCTTTGGCGTTGCCAAAACTTCCGTCTGCTTGCAGCAGCTTTCAGAAAGCGGCATTTCGTCTCAATTTGTTGTGGAACTGCTATTTGATGTAGATATTGAGAAATGAGACCTGGCGGAGTTCGTTTCAGATGTTGGCGACGCATAACCTTAGTGTATGAGATTATGAGGTGGCGTGAGTCGGATTGAGAGGGCTCAGCGCTCTAAAAAGGTGTAGAGCGCCTCCACAAAACGCTCCGGCACTTCGCGCGGCACCCAGTGACCACAGCCGCGCAGGAGTTCTAGTTCGACATTTGGGATGAGGTTCGCGGCGCGCTTCGCGCGTCTCGCGGGTACGACGAGGTCTTTGGTGCCGTGGAGTAGGAGGGTCGGCGCGCGCAACTCGGTGAGTCTATCGGCGTAGCTCGTCTTGAGGCGCAAGGGTCCCATCTCGCCGCGCAGCCAGGTCATAAAGGCGCGTTCGCTGCCCGCTTCATTGAGAGGTTCGCGTATCTCGGCGATGATCTCGTCCGTCACGTTGTCCGCGTCGCCGAAGACGAGATTTTTTAGGTAGAGAGGTAGGAGCCCCTTAACGCCGCGCAAGCTGCGCCACGCGACTTCAGCGAGACCGGGCGTGCGCAGGGCAAGGTAGGGAAGAAAGGGTATCTGCACCGCGCCACTGAGCGCGTATGAGCTGACCAGCGCGAGCTTAGAGACGCGCCCAGGATGCTGCAAGGCGAAGCCGAGCGCGATGCCGCCACCCTTCGAAAAGCCGACCAGATAGGTTTTTTCTACGCTGAGAGCGTCTAAGAAGCCCTCCAAAAAGTCGATGTAATTCTCTGTGCTAAAGGGCTGGGGGAAAGGCGCGCTCGAGCCGTACCCCGGCAAGTCCGGCGCGATCACCTCGAAATGTTTAGAAAGAGGTTCGATGCTGGGACCATAGGTTAGCGTGCTATGCCCGAGCGTGAAGCCGTGTAAGAGGACGAGAGGTCGACCTCGTCCCGTGCGCACGTAGCTGACAGAACGCCCGTTGATTTCAGTGCTGAGCCAATTGAACTCGTCCACACCGCTCAGCTTCACATCAAAAGAGGTGATGGTACAACCGCTCAAACTACGATAGAGTGACTCTCGTGATTCAAATCGTGCCGTATAGAGAGAGCTGGCCGCAGAGGTTCACGACCTTTGGTAAAACCTTGCGTGAAGCGGCAGGGGCGGACGCTCTGGCGATTCATCACATCGGCTCGACGAGTGTGCCGGGTCTGGCTGCTAAAGACGTCACCGATATTCAGGTTACAGTTGCGGACTTGAGCTTGCCTTTTCGTGAAGCGTTCGAGGACTTGGGGTTGACGTTCCGGACCATCGACCATGATCACTGTCCGCCGGGTTTGGACTTAACGCCGGAGCAGCTCGAGAAACGCTACTTCTCAAGTGACGCGCCTCGCTCGCACGTTCACGTCCGGATTCAAGGTCGGTTCAACCAGCGCTACGCCCTCATCTGCCGTGAATATCTGCGCACCCGTCCTATGGCAGCGAACGCCTATGCGGAAGTCAAACGTCAGCTAGCCAGATATTTCCCGAATGACGTAAATGCCTACTACGACATCAAAGACCCCGTCTTCGACGTGATGATGGCGGGCGGGCTCGAGTGGGCGGAGGCTGTAAACTGGCGACAGCCCCCGAGCGACGCTTAGCTCCCGGCTCAATCCGGCAGCTCACATCCCTTCAAGGTTTCTTCGATAAGCCAGTCCACGACCTTTTTCGGGTCGCCCGTGTCCTCGAAAATCTCGAGCTGTTGATCTGCTGAAGAGCCGCGCTCCAAAATCGTAAAGACGTGCTCGACCTCTTTGCGTGTGCCGAGTTCGTCTAAGACGTCGTCGACAAAGTCGACGAGTTCGTGGAGCAAATCCTTGGTGGAGACCTCTTGGCGCTTGCCGAAGTCGACGAGTTTGCCCTGAATCCCGTAGCGCACCGCCCGCCACTTGTTCTCTTCGATGAGGTGCAAGGGATATTTGCGGAAGGTGACGTTGTCCGTGCGCATTTTGTAGTGCTTCAAAACCAGAGCTTGAAAGAGCGACGCGCAGCAGATCGCGTCGTCCACGTGCGTGCAGAGGTCGCAGATGCGAAACTCCAAGGTCGAGTACTTGTGGTGCGGGCGCAAATCCCAGTAGATTTTCGAGCCGTCGGGGATGCAGTTGGTTTGCACCAAGACGTTGATGAAGTCGTCGTATTCGGCTCTCGAGTTGAATTCAATCGGCAAGCCCGTGCGCGGGAAATGCTTGAAGATCGCGCTGCGGTAGCTGTGAAGCCCGGTGTTGCGTCCCTCCCAGAAGGGCGACGAGGTGGAGAGTGCTAAGACGTGCGGCGTGAAGTAGCGCAGCGTGTTCATCGCGTCCACGGCGAAACCTTCGTCTTCAATACCGACGTGCACGTGCATCCCAAAGATCAGGAGCTGCCGCGCCAAGACCTGCATGTCTTCTAGAAGCCCTTCGTAGCGTTCGAAGGGTGTGATCTCTTGCGACTCCCACGTCGAGAAGGGGTGCGTGCCCGCCGCCGCGATGCGCGCGCCCCGGCTCCTGGCGAGTTCGCTCACCTTGCAGCGCAAGTCGATGAGTTCGTCACGCGCGTCTTGCACGTTGTCGCAGACCGAGGTGCCGATTTCCACCATGCTCTGGTGCAGCTCGGGCTGAATCTCCAGCTCGCGCAAGACGCTGTGGTCACCCTCTAAAAACTGCGTGATGTAACTTTTAAGCTCGCGCGTTTCCGGGTCGACGATCTGGTACTCCTCTTCGATGCCGACAGTCAGGGAAGGGGCTTTTAAGGCCATGGTGCTCCTCTCGGAACAGAGGTCATCTGGTTACCGATACGCCTACCGGACTGTAGCGTTCGCAACACGAAGAGACAACGTCTGTTTTCTTTTCGCTCTCTCCCCCGATAGTACCGGATTTTAGCGAGATGTGCATTAACTCACACAGAGATGGATGAAGGTGGCGGACCAAGGTAGATGTAAAATCCTCCCCCACGCAACGTCGTTCTCCGCCACAACCGAATGTGCCGTCGGCGCGAAACGATGTATAAATTTCCTACGCACCGCACACGTCCTCATAGTTTGCTCGTGACTCGGAGGGTTTAAGACACTTCCTCTGCCTCTTTGCTCATTCGCGTCAAGCGCACCTTCCGAATGACCAGCCCTTCGACCTCTTCCGCCCCCAGGTGGACCCCTTGTATCTCTGCTTCGTCGCCAACTTTAGGTGGACGCCCCAACTCGCCGAGTAAAAGTCCCGCCACCGTATCCGAAGTCTCCGAAGAGAGGTCAAAGCCGTGATGCTCGTTGAGGTCATCTAAGAGCACGTCGCCGCGCACCAAGAGTGTGTCGTCGTCAACTTTCTGGACAGGCGGTGTTTCGCGGTCAAACTCGTCTTGCACCTCGCCGACAACTTCTTCGATCAAATCTTCCAAGGTGACGATGCCCGCCGTACCGCCGAACTCGTCCATGACCACCGCCATGTGCACCTTGAGATGTTTGAAAGACTCCAAGAGGTTCTCCGCCGCCATCCCCTCCGGCACGCGCGGCGCGCGGCGGACGAGCGAGCGCAGTTCGAAGGGCTCGGACTCGCCTCGCGCCTGCTCACGGATGAAGTCTTTAATGTGCAAGAGCCCGACGATGTGGTCTAAATCACCTTCGTAAACCGGGAAGCGGCTGTGCTGCCCCTCGCGGATGAGCGCGACTAGGTCCTCTCTTGTGCTGTCAACGCTCAGCCCTATCACGCGCGGACGCGGCGTCATCAGTTGCCCCACGTCGCGCTCGCTGAAGTCGAAGATGTTGGCAATGAGTTCTTGTTGCTCGCTCTCCAGCGCGCCCGCCTCGCTCGATTCGCCGACGACAAGCTCAAACTCTTGCGGCGTGTAGAAGCGGCTCTTCGCGTCGGGCTCGGGAACGCGCATCGCTTTGAGGAGCAGCGTACCCGCGCCGTTGAGCGCCCACACCGCCGGCCGGAAAACCGTTCCCACAACGCGCATCGGCCTCGCCACGCGAAAGGAGGTCTCCTCGGGCTTCTGGAGCGCCAACGCTTTCGGAATCATCTCGCCGATGACGACGTGAAAATACGTTAAAAAGGAGACCGCGATGATCGTGCCGATGGTGTGCGACGCGGCGTAGCCTAAGCCGCCGTATTGCTCCAGAGGTCCGTAGAGCCAGCCCGCGATAGACTGCTCGCCGTACATCCCCAAACCGATGCTCGCCAAGGTGATGCCTAGCTGCGCGATGGCGATGTAGCGGTCCTGGTTTTCAGGGCTCGAGAGCACGCGCTGCACGTAGCGCGCCGCCCCGCTGCCCTCCTCGGCGTACTTGTCAACGCGGGTGCGCCTCGAGCCCACAATCGCGAACTCCGCCGCGACAAAGAGCCCATTCAAGATAATGAGGACGATGATCACGAGGATGGGAAGTAGGACGCTCATCATGTCTGTACCTTCTGTTCAGTTGTCTCGTCTGCTGGTTCGGCGGACGGTCCTTCAACTACCTTGACGTCAGCTTGCCCGTCCTGTTCAGCGAGCGGGTCAGTTTCCGTCGGCGTCGCCAAGCTCACCTCGGTGACGGCGCGCGCCTCCACCTGCTCGGCGCGCAGCGACACACCGCCCACGCGCACCTCTTCGCCCTGTCGGGGGACGTGCTCCAACTGCTCTACGACAAGCCCCCCAACCGTATCCGCTTCGCCTGTCGGCAAGTTTAGGAGCAGCCTGTTATTCACCGCTGAAACGAGCAAGTCGCCGCGCAGATAGACGCGCCCGTCGTCCGCGTAGCGCACCGCCTCGGTCTCCTGATCGAACTCGTCTTGCAGCTCGCCCACCACCTCTTCGACGATGTCCTCTAGGGTCACGAGCCCCGCCGTGCCGCCATGCTCATCGAATAGGGCCGCCATGTAGCGCCCCTCTAAACGGAGCGCGTCCCAAAGGTCGCTTACGGTGATGGACTCGGGGTAGAGGGGCAACTCGCGCACGATCTCTTTGAGGCTGCCCGCCGGGTTGTCCTGCGCGAATGCGAAGAGGTCGCGCAGGTGGATCATACCGACGATATTGTCCACGTTGCCTTCCACCGCTGGGAAGCGCATGTGCGGCGAATCGACGAGTTTGGCTAAGAGGTCGGCGGGCGTGTCCTCGATAGACGCCGTCACTATGCGTGTACGCGGGACCATGATCTGGCGCGCCACGAGTGTTTCGATGCGCAAGACGTTCTCCAACATCTCCCTTTCGCCCGCGTCGATGAGTCCCCCCTGCGCGCTCTCCTTGACGAGCCTTTCCAACTCCTCGGGCGAGTGGACGTGCTCTCCTTCGAGCGAGGTCTCCGCGCCAAACGACTTGAGGAGCGCCAGCGCCGAGCCATTTAAGACCCAGATGAAGGGGCGCAAAATCCAGAGTGACACGCGCATAGGCGGCGTGGTGACGAGCGCCAAACGCTCGGGGTAGCGCACCGCGACGGATTTGGGCATGAGTTCGCCCAAAATTACTTGAAAGGTTGTGAGGAGTAGCAAGACGACGACCGCTGAGACCGAATACGCCGCCGCCTCTTGCAGACCGCCGAAGCGGACGAAGAGCGGGCTCAGGTACGGACCCAACTGCGCCTGACCGTAGAAGCCGATCACGAGGCTCGATAAGGTGATTCCTATCTGACACGCCGCGATGTAGCGGTCGAGTTCCTCCCGGCTCTCCAAAACCGAGAGGAGCGACTTCGCGACGCGGTTGCCTTCAGCCGCGCGCTCTTGAATGCGCGTACGCCGCGCGCTGACCGCCGCGAACTCCGCCGCCACGTAGAGCGCGTTGGCGGCGAGCAGCAGAACGATGACAGCGAAGATGACGAAGAGGTTCATGTTAGGGGAGAGTCCCAACCCCGCTTTATCCCAATGTGACTCGTTACGTTTGCCATAGGGTTGAGTATAACAAGGAGCCTTGCGTCACCTTTGTAGCTGTGGGCAGGTCTAAATGTTGCTGCAACAGAGCCTCGCCAGAACCTACAGCAATTCCAGGTCGAATGCTACTGTATGCTCCTTCTGCTGTCTCTACGTAATAAGCTAAGGTGATGAACAAGGGGTTGAAACCCCTTGCTTCAGCGTCCGTATCGTTCCAGATGGAGCCACTACCATGAGGCGAGGCTCGAGCGTGACTCGAGCCTCGCCGAAAACCTGTGCCGTGACTACCGGTTCAACCCAGGGTTGAGGTTGTTAAAAACCGCAAAAAAGTTGTACGGGTTGAGGTCTTTATACTGGTGAGGTACGCGGTTTTTGGCGGCGAACACGTCGGGCGTGTCGCTGCGCAAATCTTCGGGCGGCACGATGTTGCCGACGCCGACGTAGTCTACGTTGAGCGACGAATCGGTGGTGGGCCCTTGCTGCGTCTCGGGTCCGCACCCGCTGAGAAAGAGGGCGAGGCTGAGCACTAGAGCGAGGCTAAAGGTGAGTCCGGTACGTTTCATATGCTCCTATTATAAACGCGGACATACGCCCGGCGGCAAGGGCTGTTTGTCCTGATGTGAAGTCTTAACGAGGTTTACTGGACTTGAATCGCGCCCGTCATCGCGTCGTACTCTCGCGAACGGTAGTCAGCGAGTTCTTGTGCCAACGCCTCGGTGACGGTAAAGGTCACGGCGTTGTCGCTCACGACCGCGTTGACCTCTTCGTTCTCGGCGAAGGAGCCTTGTGTTTCGCCTTGACCCAAGAGCACGTCGCCCGAGCCGTTACGAAACTGCAAGACGTGAACGTCGTAAAGCGGGTTGTTGAAGCGGTAGCGCTCGCCCACGCTGAGCGTGAGCGTCGGGTTCGGCGTGTCCGTCTCGGCGTCGTCGTCGATACCCTCTTGCGGGCTTTCAAGACCCACCGCACCCTCGACGTTCGTGATGATCCACGCCTCGTTGCCGTCCGCCGTCATGCTGACGTTGACATCGGCCGCGTTTGCACCTGAAGCGATGTCGCTGTCCGCTGAGGTGCCCCTGTTCTCATTTTGGGTGGCGTCTCGCATCATGCTGTCGTTGTCGCTGTCGTTCGCCTCGAAGACCGGCTCGCCGCTTGCGCCCTCCTCGACGTCGCCGTCCACTGTCGCCGTCTCGCCGTCTGTAGCGCTCTCGTTTTGGTTGACGGGTCCGCAGCTTGCGAGTATGCCAAGGGAGAGTAAAAGGACGGTGAGAAGCGTAGCTAGTTGGCTTGCTGATTTGATCCTGAGAAAAACGTTCATGTCGCTACTTTAAGGTTAGAAAGCCGCGCGAAACTATGAAGTTGCCTAGAATGCGAGGCTCGAGTCCTGCATATAGCCCTAAGCAATAGATCGCCTTATCGCTACGTTTTGTGGACGAGCTGTGACTTTAACCTACGAAGTGTGAATCTCAGCGCTGCTCACGAATGAGAGAACGTTTTGGCGTGGTAGGGGTGGGTTTCAAATCCACCATACGAAGCAGCGCGATTTGCGTCAAGCTTTGGAGCAGTTAAAACAGATTCTATAGGGGTGCTCAACGGCTAATAGCCTTTGCTAAAAAACTGCGCGCAGAGCGGCGTGAGGTATCTTTGCAAAATAATAAGGTATAAGTTTCCAGCCCCAACTTATGATCATAGCATGACGCGCCCCTGACAATTAGGACTTGCCACCCTTCATTAGTTGTACTCAAAGAGTTACAATCGCTCCAAGTTAGTGAACAGGAGGACCATTTATAGATAAGGATCAAGATCAATCCTCACAGCGAGACACCCTTTGCCACTAGAGGCTCGAGCGCGTATCTATCCCACTATTGAGTTTGGTGCGGAAGAACCGAGAGAGCGAGACAAGGTAGAGGGTGTTTCCTTTTGTTTTGCGGTGTATCACGTTTTGCGTACGGAATTACGTGAAGTGTGTAGGCAAGCCGGATAGCTTCTCCTCAACGCGCAAAACGGGACCCCTTATTTTGTTGCCGAACGCTATTTTCTGTGAAGAGCAATGAGTACCGAGCAATGAGCAATGAGTCGAAAGTGAAAGGACAAAACTCATTGCTCGTTGCTTTCAACTCATTGCTTCTTTTTACGCCACTCCTCCAAAATTTTCTTTTCTCTTTCCCTCGATACGACCCTAGTGAATTCGCCCTCCGGTCTCGTCTTGTCCCAGCCCAAGGTGTCGCGGACAGTCAGCTCCAAGGGTCTTATCTCCAAGCCTTGACCGAGCGCCTTTTCGCTGCTGACGCGCAGAAAATTTCGGTCCTCCTCTTTGATCCACAGGGGTAAATCCCAACTAAAGCGCCTGACGCCTTGCTCCAGCAAGAAGTCTTCAGCTACCCACGTAAACGTGGCGTCACTCTCGCTCACCCGCTTGCACGTCTCCAAAAGCTCTCCCATCGTGAAGTGATCTGCGTTGCTCACGACGTTGTACGTTCCGGTGCGCCTTGACTCAGCAGAGGAGATGGCGAAGTCAGCGAAGTCCCTTGCGTCGATGAACTGTATCGGCACGCCGGGTCCTTCGGGCGCTAATACCTCGCCGCCTTCGTCCACGCGGTGCGACCAGTACACAAAGCGGTCCGTGTAGTCGAAGGGTCCGACGACTAAGCCGGGGCGCAGGATGAGCGCGGCGTCCTTGACTTCCTTCACGACCTCTTCGCACAGCACCTTGAGACCGCCGTAGGTTTCGCCCTCGATGGTTTCAGTGGTGGGGTCGTCCAATTGAATCACTTCGGCGCTCTCGTCGGCGTGTAAGGGCACGTCGTCGGGGTAAACGGAGATGCTCGAGACGAACGTGTAGTGCTCCGCTCGGATAAGCTCCGCCGAGTTGCGGACAATGCGCGGTAGATATCCGCTCATATCCAGCACCGCGTCCCAGGCTCTCCCCTCTAATGCGCTCATGTCGCCGTCTCTATCGCCGCGTAAATGCTCAGCGTCAGGGAACAGCTCGGGGTTGGTCTTGCCCCTATTGAAGAGGGTGACGGTGTGCCCCCTGTCTAGCGCGGTTCTAGTCATGTGCCGCCCGACGAAGTGGGTGCCGCCTAAGATGAGGAGGTCCATGACGCAGTGTAGCTCGAGGCTGAGCATTCAGAGCAATGAGTCTAGAGGGTTTCACCCATTGCTCATTAGCTTTGAACTCATTGCTCCAATACAACCACCGAGCCAACGCAAAATTCCCCAGCAACTATAAAGCGCACCATCTTCATACTTGAAAAATGACGTCCCCTACACACCCTTTTTGCATTGACGCGCAACTGTGCGAACGGATACGATACACCGATACGTTTTGCAGGTCGCAACTGAATAGCGGTTTTAAGACGTGCTGCGGCGCAGCTATGCTAGGTGTTATCTCGAGAGTAGACGTTCTCTTTAGCTCCTTACTTTAGCCGAGTGCGTCCCTGACCAGTTGATACCTGCGACGAAAGGAGGCGAAACCCTGTGCGGGGTCTTCTAGCCATCTCTAAAGGAATTGATACGCTCACCACTTGGATTGCCTACGTCATGTTCTGGCTCACGCTCATCATGGTGCTTTTAGGCGCGTTCAATGTCATCACGCGCAATCTGGGGCGAGCGCTGAATATCTCGCTCGGGGGCACGCTCTATATCGCCTTGCAAACTTACGCTTACAACCTCATCTTCCTCTTAGGCGCAGCGTACGTCTTCAACAAGGACGCGCACGTGCGCGTCGATATTCTCTACTCGAACTACAGCCAGCGTCTCAAAGCGTGGGTGGACATCGTCATGACCTTTATCTTTTTGATTCCCTTCTGCGTCATGGGTATCTATTTTAGTTGGGGATATGTGGGGCGTTCGTGGCAACAGGGTGAAATCAACGTCAACGCCGCCGGGTTGCCTATTTACCCTATCAAGACGGTGATCATCGTCGCCTTTGGGCTACTTATCCTCCAAGCGGTCAGCGAGGTCATCAAGCGCGTCGCCTTTTTGCGCGGCGTCGAAGGCTACGAGCAGCACGACAAAGTGACTGAAGAGACAGAGGCGGTGTAGGGTGGAATATCTCGGACTCTGGATGTTCGCGGCTGCCATCGGGCTGCTCCTAATTGGCTACCCCGTCGCCTTCAGCTTGGGCGGCACCGCGTTTTTGTTCACCCTCTTTTTCAGCGATTTGGTCCCTTTCTGGCCCTGGGAAGACGCCTTTCGGCTCGCCCGCTTGAACATTTTGCCGCAGCGCATCTACGGCACAATCATGGATAACTACACGCTAGTGGCGGTGCCCTTTTTCGTCTTTATGGGGGTGATGCTGGAGAAGTCCGGGCTGGCGGAAGAGCTTTTGGAGACGATGGGCTCCCTGTTCGGCTCGTTGCGCGGCGGTCTCGCTATCTCGGTTGTGGCTGTGGGCGCGCTGCTCGCCGCCTCGACGGGCGTCGTCGGCGCGTCAGTCGTGACGATGGGCGTCTTGGCGCTGCCCATCATGCTCAAGTACAACTACAGCAAACCGCTAGCGACGGGGGTGATCGCCTCCTCGGGCACGCTAGGGCAGATCATTCCGCCGAGCATCGTGCTGGTCATCTTGGGAGACCAGATCGGCGTCTCCGTCGGTGAGCTTTTCTTAGGCGCAGCAATTCCGGGCTTCATGTTGGCGGGGCTCTTCGCGCTGTGGGTGGTTTTCGTCGCGTTTACGCGCCCGAAAGAAGCGCCTGCGATGCCCCTAGAGGCTCGCACTATCAAACCTATTGACGTCTCGCCCTACATCAAAGTTCCGCTGATGCTCGTCGGCTTTGCCTTTCTCTACGGGTTTCTGTTCGTCATCTTGCAGCTCTTGACCATCTCGGCGGGTGGCGTCAACCTCTTTTTCTATGCGCTCTACGCCGCCGCCTTTTTGCTGATGGTGTGGCTCTTTGTGCGCAACTGGAACTCGCCGCTGATGTACAAAGTCGTCGTCAACCTCATCCCGCCCTTAGCGCTCATCCTGCTCGTGCTGGGCTCCATCTTCGGCGGCTACGCGACGCCCACCGAGGCGGGCGCGGCGGGCGCAATCGGCGCGATGCTCCTAGCGCTCGTCAACCGCAAGCTCAACTTGCAAAACCTGCTCGATACGATGGATCAGACGGTGAAACTCACCAGCATGGTCTTCATCATTTTGGTCGGCGCGACGACGTTTAGCATGGTCTTTAACGCGCTGCGCGGACCGCAGCTCGTAGACGGGTTTCTCCTCAACCTGCCCGGCGGACAGTGGGGCTTTCTATTCTTCACGATGCTCACGATTTTCCTCCTGGGCTTTTTCATCGACTTCATTGAAATTACCTTTATCGTCGTGCCCTTTATCGCGCCCATCGCCCTGCGCTACTTCGGCGCGGACATGATGCCCTGGTTCGGGGTCTTGATCGCGATGAACTTGCAAGCTTCGTTTCTCACGCCGCCCTTCGGTTTCGCGCTCTTCTACCTCAAAGGGGTCGCGCCGCCGGAGGTCAAGACAACCGATATCTATAGGGGCATCATCCCCTTTATCATCATTCAACTCGTGGCGCTGCTCTTGATCGTGCTCTTCCCGAGCATCGTGACGTGGCTGCCGTCGCTGGCAAGTCCGGTGGGGTAACGTAGCCAGATTCGGCAAGAGGTTGAGGTATTTTTTAGTGCCCTCCTCAATCTGATAGCAGGTATCATCTGGTTTGAGTGCGCGGAGCGATGCGAAGCAACACTCTTACTGCCCGAAGCGACGTTTAGCACGCACGTTCGGTGATGATGCCTGCGGCATTTCGTCTCAGTGTGTCTTGGAACTGCTATGAGAACGCTCAGCATCAGTGCTCGAGAAGTTAAAGAGAAGAGAGAGGCGAACTTTGAGTCGTCTCTCTCTTCTCTTGAGGATTGCCAACTTATACTAAACTGAAAGAACGATGTCGTAAATTGAGAGCGTTTGAGGATACGCGCTGAGAAGCCCTTAGCCAGAGGTAGCATCTTTGAATCAACGCGCGTCGATAACGGCATAATACGCCCAGCTAAAGGTTCTTTTCCGCGCGGTTTAGATGTCGTACTTTTGACATCTAAACTTCACTTTAGTATTACCGCTTAGTTCCGCGTTAAACCAATCTCCAACTCTGCTTGGTCTAAAGAGGCGAACATCTCGCTATCCAGCTCGAGCATCACCACCGTGCCATCTTCACCGTCCACGTTGTCGTTCGCGCTGACGCGCACCTCGCCCGAGGCGACGACGCCGCTCTGCGAACGAGTGAAGGGCTGCTCGTTGACGTGAGGGTGCAGAAGCTCGCGTAGTCCGTTCTGGACGCTTTCGCCCTCGAACTTGATGACGTTGGCGTAGTCGCCCCAGCCCGCGTCGTCGTGGCGCACGGTGGCGCTCATCGTGTAGGTATCCTCGCCCGTGCGCTCATAGCTCACGCCCATGATATGCGCGTAGTCCCAGATGTCCCAGTCGGCGACGTTTAGCTCGAGGCTGCCGCCGTCAAAAAGCACCCGCACGGTCTCTTGTCCCACCGGGTCGAACCAGTCGCCGTTGCGCTTTACGGATTCGCCCACAAACCAGTCGATGGGCTGTCCGTTCAAGGTGAGGTTGAGGGTGTAGGTGTCGTCCGGCTGCGCAGAGGTGGTGTATGAGGTCGTGGACGCAGAGGTAAAAAATAGCGTGGCGCAAAGGAGGAGTGTTTGAATCATAGGAATACTTTAAGCGGAATTGATGAGGAAGACCACGGCAAGATGATGAAGCTGAATTCATGGAGGTAGCAGGTATCATCTGGTCAGAGTGTACGAAGTTTTGCAAAGCAGCACTCTCACTTTGTGAAACGCTGTTTCCTGCGGAAAACTTCGTAATTAGCACGCACTTTAAGGGATGAAATCCCGCAACGGCAGGGCGGCCTGCCCGTAACGCTAGTCCTTACGGACAGAGACGTGCGTTCAACTGTCCCAGTGTGTCGTGGAACTGCTAAGGATAAACCTTTCGCGCGCTTGTGCTCTACACTGTAAAGAGAGGAGGAAGCAATGGATAAACCGAATTTGAGTCAACCACCCCGCACAGAAACGTCCGCCGAACCGGTAGCGGAGGCCGCGCCACCTAGCGTAGGAGGCGTAACAGACCCTCAAGAAGAGGTGCGCTGGGCTGCCGCTGCACACCTCTCGGTGCTCGTAGGCTTAGTCGGCATCCCAGGACTTTTAGGTCCGCTCGTCATCTGGCTTATCAAAAAGGGCGAGAGCGAGTTTCTCGACGCGCAGGCGAAAGAGGCGCTGAATTTCAGCCTCTCGCTGGCCATTTATATCGTCGCACTCGTCGCGCTTATCATCATCGTCTCCATCAACGAAAGCGTCGCAGGCATCGTACTCTTCTCGCTCGCCCTCGCCGCAGCGCTGATCACCGGGCTCATCTTGCCCATCGTCGCGGGCGTAAAGGCGGCGAACGGCGACTCGTACCGCTATCCGCTGACGCTCCGGCTGGTGAAATGAGGTGGCGTGACGGGCTTCATTAAACGCAGCACCGTAGGCGAAATCCTTCACGCCGACGCTCCATTTAGGGTAAAACTAATTCAAGGTGACGATCACCCTGAAGGAGGCATAGATGCGTTTGACGCTTTTTTTAACAATGATGTTACTGCTAGGGATATTGCTGTTAGGCTACGCCGCCGCCCAGACAGGTGGGCAAGAAACCGGTGGGCAAGCAACAGGTGGACAAGAAACCGGAGGTCAGACTTCGGCGTGGACCTGCCCCGAAGGGTTTGAGGGGCAACAGCTCAGCGTGTACAACTGGTCAACCTACATCGCCGAGGACACGGTTCCCAACTTTGAAGAACGCTGCGGCGTGACGGTTACGTACGATACCTTTCCGACGGACGACGACATGCTCGCTAAAATCCGCCAGGGCAACCCCGGTTACGACATCGTCGTGCCGAGCAGCACCGTGCTCTCGCTAATGATCGCCGAAGACCTCGCGCAGCCCGTCGATATGACGACGATTCCCAACTTCAACAACTTGGGTGAGACCTTTATTGGTTTACCTTTTGACCCCGACAACACCTACAGCGTGCCGTACCAGTGGGGCACGATGGGCATCGGCTACAACACCGAAGCCGTCGAGGGCGAGGTCACCTCTTGGGACGATATGTTCAGCTACAGCGGCTCGGTGAGTTGGTTGGAGGATATTCGCGGCATGATGGGCGTGGCGCTCCTCAAACTCGGTTTGGACCCCAACACGAGCGATCCTGACGAGATTCAGCGGGCGAAGGACTACCTTATCGAAAACGGCGATAACGTCGTGTATATCAACCAGGACGACGGACAAGAGGTCTTGGTGCGCGGCGAAGCGGATATGGTAGTCGAGTATTCCGGTGACATCTTCCAGGTGATGGACGAGTGCGACTGCGATACGTATGACTACGTCATTCCCGAGGAGGGCACGCTCTTCTGGATCGACACGCTCGCCATCCCTGTAGACGCGCCCAACGTCGAACTCGCCAAGGTTTTTATCGACTACCTCTTGGACCCACAAGTGTCCGCTGATATCGCGAACTACACCGCGTACGGCACGCCGAACGCAGTGGCGCTGGAGCAGGGGCTCATCGATCCCGAACTCGCCAACGACCCCGGCATCTACCCGAGCGAGGAGACGAGGAACAACCTCTTCTTCGTCGAACAGAACCCCGAACGGGCACAGCTCAACTACAGCGCGTGGGACGAAGTGCGCATCTTTGTGGGGCAGTAAGAACAGAAATCAGCAGTCAGAATTCAGTAGACGGGACAATATAGCAGTTAACATAAGTGCTGATTGGAGTAGCGCAAGTATCATTCTCAAATGTGCGTGCTGCTTTCTGAAAGCCCGTAGGGACGAAGTTTTCGCAAAGCGAATTACGTAGTTTGCCGTTAGGCAACGGTGTTCTACATCGTGAGAGCGTCTCAAACCAAATGATACTTGCTATAATGCTGAATTCTGACACCTAACTACTGACTACTGTATGCTTAACTATGCCGACACCCTCCGTCGAACTCTTAGAGGTCACTAAAACCTTCCCCGACCCGCAGGGGAACACCGTCACCGCCGTTGACGACGTCTCGCTGCAAATCGCAGACGGTGAGTTCTTCGCCCTCTTAGGTCCGTCGGGCTGCGGTAAGACGACGACGCTGCGAACTATCGCGGGCTTCGAGCAGCCGACTTCGGGCAAGGTGCTGATTCGCGGCGAGGCGGTGCAGGGGATTCCGCCCTTTCACCGCCCTGTGAATACAGTGTTTCAGGACTACGCGCTCTTCCCACACATGAGCGTGCTGGACAACGTGATGTTCGGGCTGCGCATGGCGAAAGTTGCTAAAAAAGAGGCCAAGGAGCGGGCGCTAGACCTGCTCGAGCTAGTCCAACTTCCCCACACCGCCAACCGCAAACCCGCGCAACTCTCCGGCGGGCAGCGCCAGCGCGTCGCGTTGGCGCGGGCTCTGGTCAACAAGCCCGCCGTACTCCTCCTAGACGAACCACTGGGCGCACTCGACCTCAAGCTCCGCAAGCAGATGCAGTTGGAGCTTAAAACCATGCAGCGCGAGGTGGGCGTCACCTTTGTGTTCGTCACACACGACCAAGAGGAGGCGATGACGATGGCGGACCGAATCGCCGTGATGAGCGAAGGGCGCGTGCTGCAAGTCGGACGCGCCGACGAGATTTACGAAGCGCCCGCGGACCGCTTCGTCGCGGACTTCATCGGCGAGACAAACTTCGTCGAGGGCAAACTGCAACGTAAGAACGGCGACTCGGGCGTTGTGGAGTTATCCGACGGGCGACGTTTAGAGGGACGCTTCAAGGGTCACGCTTTAGACGCGGAGGTGGGCGAGCGCGTGACTCTGGCGGTGCGCCCTGAGAAGATTGCGTTACAGTCCCTGAACGGTTCGGCGGAACCCACCTCTTCAGATAAACCTACGGACAACGTCACGGTGCTCGAGGCGGAAATTTCCGAAGCTCTCTACATCGGCACCGACACGCGCTACCGCGTGGTTTCTGGCAGCGATGTGGATTTGGCGGTGCGCGTACAAAACTTGCATCACGGTTTCGGCTCGATGCTCAAAGAGGGCGACAAGGTGCGGGTCTCCTGGCAGAACGACAACGCGACGCTACTGAGTTAGCGACGTGATTCGCCTCACGACGATAGAGCCCAAGTACGCCAAAGCGCTGGAGCGGTTGCAGCTCGAGTGCTTTCCCACCCTAGCGCCTCACGAACTGATGCGCGAAGAACACTTTTTAAGTCACTGCCGCGTCTTTCCTGAAGGCGATTTCGTCGCTTTAGATCATGAGCAGGTGGTCGGTCTCGGCTCGGGCTTTCTCACCGACTTCGACTTTGGCAACCCGAACCACACCTTTCAAGAGGTCATCGCGGGCGGCCATTACACGAATCACAATCCGAACGGCGACTGGTATTACGGCGGCGACATCAGCGTCCACCCCGACTACAGAGGGCGCGGTATCGGCAAGCTGCTGTATAACGCGCGAAAAGATTTGGTCAGAGAAAGAGGGCTCAAGGGCATTGTGGCGGGCGGCGTCTTACCTGGCTACGCGACGTATAAAGGTCAATACAGTGTGCCTGAATACGTCCAGAAAGTCGTTTCAGGTGAGCTTACGGACCCCACGCTCAGCTTTCAACTCAAGAACGGCTTCGAGGTGCGTGGGCTCCTAGAGGGATATCTCGAGGATGAAGCCTCGGATAACTGGGCGACACTGATCGTATGGGAGAATCCGTTGAAAAAGAGAGTACCTTGAAGCTGATTTGCCCAAATTGCCAGCAGGATTGGGTTCACGTCGTTTCACATCCCGCTTTAGCTGAAGATGCTTACTGGTGTCCGGAAGAGGACTCTCTATGGTTCACGCTCGAGAATCTTCTCAAGCAAGAACAGATATTCGGCGTAACGTTTACGCGGTGGCAGAGTTATGAAAATTTAACGGGTTCAGTAGGCTTTTGGAAACACTCAGAAGACAAGGGTATTCTCGACTACGACTCAACATCGAGGGGCAATTTATGAGTTGTCCCTACGAACCTCTTCGCTGCAACACTAACGAAATCCCAATCAGCACCGTCGAAGCGAGAATCATCAGCGTCGAAATCGCGTTGATCTCCGGCGACACGCGCTGTTTAAGGAGTCCATAAACAAAAATCGGTAGCGTATCGTCGCCGATGCCTTTGGTAAAAAACGTCACCACGTAGTCGTCCAGCGAGAGCGTCAGCGCGAGGAGTGCACCCGCCATGATACCGGGCAAGAGCAGCGGAAAGGTGACGCGCCAGAATGTTTGAAAGTGGTTCGCGCCGAGGTCATTCGCCGCCTCTTCAAAGTTGCTGCTCATCGTCGCGAGCCGCGCCCGCACCACGATGACCACGTATGAGATGTTGAACGCCACGTGCGCGATGATGATCGTGCCGAAGCCGAGCGACAAGCGTTCTCCACCCGTGATGTTTTGCAGGTAGTCGAAAAGAATGCTAAAAAAGATAGCGAGCGACACGCCCTGCGTAATTTCAGGAATGACGACGGGAACATAGAGCAGCGCGTCGATGACCTTTTTACCTGGAAAGTTGCCCCTGTGAATTGCGAGCGCCAACATCGTTCCGATAACGGTGGCGATAAACGACGCACTAAACGCCACGATGAGCGAGTTGCCGAGCGACTCCAAAAGCTTCGTCGTTGTAAAACTCGCGTCGCCTGAGCCCGCCGCGAAGATGTTCTCATACCACCGCCAGGTAAACCCACGCCAGACCGAGACCGAGGGCGCGTCGTTGAACGAGAAGACGATTAAGACGACGATAGGAGCCCATAGAAAGAAGTACGAGGCGAAGGGCGTGACGAAGAGCCCTATTTTGCCGACTTTGCGAACGAAGAGGTCACGGCGCAGCTTACCCTCGTTGATTTGCATATCGGCGGGTTGCTGCGCGCTTAAAGAGGTGTCGCGTGAGGTATCAGCCACCTTCCCCCTGCCTCTCTTGTCCGTAGCGGATGTAGATCACGACGCCGATGAGCACCAGCACGATGAGTACAATCGAAATTGCCGAGCCGAGCGTGATATTGTTGCGCCCGCCGAACTGCCGCGCGATGAGGTTGCCGATCATCAGCCCGCGCGTGCCGCCCAAGAGGTCAGGTGTGATGAACGAGCCGATCGAAGGGATAAAGACGAGCATGGAGCCAGCCACCACACCGGGCAACGTGAGCGGAAACACGACGCGCCAGAAGGTGTGCCAGTCGTTCGCGCCCAGGTCATACGCGGCTTCGACGAAGCGAAAGTCCAGGCGCTCCACCGCCGCGTAGACGGGCAGCACCATAAAAGGAAGATAGCCGTAAACGAGCCCTAAAATAACAGCAAAGGGCGTGAAGAGCAGTTCCAGCGGTTGCGTGATGAGCGAGAGGTTCGCTAAAAGCGCATTGATAATGCCGTCGGGTCCGAGAATGGACTTGAGCGCGTAGGTCCGCACTAAAAAGTTCGTCCAGAAGGGTAAGAGGATGAGAAAGAGAAGGACGAGGCGCACCGCCGAGTTTTTGCGCGTCGCGATAAAAAACGCCAACGGATAGCCGAGCACCAAGCACCACACTGTCGTGTAGAGGGCGATGCGTAAAGAGCGCCACACGATAACACCAAAGGTATCAAAGGTGCGCACGTAATGTTCCAGAGTCAGGGGCAACATCGGCGCGCCGCTCAAGCCGCTCGACATAAAGCTCGCCGCTAAGACGAAGAGCAGTGGCAACATGAAAAAGACTGTCAACCAGAAGATACCCGGAAAGGCGAGTCGGAACCCCTTGCGCTCGTTCATAGGGAATATCTTATTACGTGCAAGCGGTAAGCGTGGCGCATTCGCTAGAGTTGCTTTCTTAAAGGTAGTCAGCATAAGGAAAACTACCGAATTTTGACTACTTCTTCACTTTGAAACTCCGCTGTGTTCTCCCCCTTCACAGAACTGTGAGCCCCGTGCTATACTCTTCTAAGACGAGTTAAAGGGAGCGTGAAAGTTTCAAGACAACCCTGCAGTGTGAGTTAGCCAAATGAAACCGTTTGTGTTTCGGGAGGAAACCTCTCGCGTGAAGGTTGTGGAGAAGCAGAAACCGATCAGGGAAAAGATACGCTAAAGTTGATTTTGAGTATCGTTTCGCATTATCCTAGTTTGATTTAGCTCGGTACTTAACCCTGTGTTTATGCAGGCTTGGCGTGTTAGCTGAGGGCAACAAACTCACCCTATCGTCTTCTTAGTTTTTCCCAATTTGTAACGAACTCATTCTATATGAGCGTTTTGGTGTGGCGTACGCCGCACCAATAGGTTAGGTGCTAGAGAATAGTACTCTAACAAACGTGTGGTTGTCTCGGACATAACCGTTATGAGACAAATCTCGATTACACCTATTAAATACAGTAAAGAAGTTAAATCTAGCGAGGAAACCAGCAGTCGTAAGCTCAATTATCGCATCATAGAAGCAAAACCTGAGCACGGGCGCGGCGTCTACGAAGTCATCTGCCTCGCCAACCTTTACAACCCGGACAACTTCATCTCAGGGGTGTTCGGCTTGGCGGAGTGGCGACTCTTGCTGGAGCGTTTTTCCAAGGGTCAGCTCATCGCCGTAGCTGATATAGACGGACAAGAAAAAGTCGTCGGCGTAGCGCTGTCGCTGCGCACGAGCTACGACCCGACAGAGAAGCCGCTTCCCTGGGAGAAGGTCATTGGCGACCTCACCCTTGCTAACCACGACCCGGAAGGATGTTGGCTTTACGGCGTTGAAAAGGCGGTCCACCCCGACTTTCAAGGAACAGGCATCGGCTCAGCGCTTTATAAGGCGCAGTTCGACTTAGTCAAGCGTTTGGGGCTGTGCGGCATCTACGCAGGCGGGATGCTCAAGGGGTATCAGCGTCACAAGCGCGAGATGTCGGTGCGCGAATACGCCACTAAGGTCATGCGCGGCGACCTCTTCGACCCCACCGTGAGCGTGCAGATGCGCAGAGGTTTCAAGCCTGTGGGAATGATTGAAAACTACGCCTGGGACGCGCAAGCGTCGCACACCGGGATGCTGATCGTCTGGGAAGCACCTAAGCGTAAAAAAGCGAGCCAACCCGCGCCCCAGTCTAGTATCCGACGCGCTCACGTATGAGCACGCTCGTCATCGGTGCGGGGGTGGCGGGCTTGGCGGCGGCGCGGTCTCTTACGCAAGCCGGAGAAGAGGTGGTGGTCTTAGAGGCGAAAGACCACATCGGCGGACGTACTCACACCGCTTACGACTTTGCGGACGTACCCGTCGAGTTGGGCGCGGAGTTCATCCACGGCGACCGCGCCGCGACGTGGGAGCTGATTCGCGAGCTGAACTTAGAGACGCTCCACTGGCGCAAAACGGACGACTCCTTGGTTCGCTTGGAAAACGGCGCGTGGCTGACGATGAAGGCGGCGCGAGCTACTCACCCTGACTTTGACCAAACCCGCACCTGGAATCTGCCCGAGGTAACCCCTTTACCCTTCGAATGTTGGCACGACTACTTGAAACGCATTGGCTTCTCCCACGCGCAACTGCGCTACGTGGCGCGTTCGTTTGCTAACGCCGTAGGTGAGTCTGCGCGTTTACTAAGTGCGGGAGCGATGCTCGAGCTTCTCCGCGACAAAGGCAAAGAGAGCGGTTTGGGCGACTATCGGCTCTTGGGGGGCTATAGCCAGTTGGTCGAGGGTTTGGCGGCGGGAACCGAGGTTCACCTCAATACGCCTGTAGAAGAGGTCATCTGGTCAGCGAGCGGAGAGGTTGAGGTGCGAACGACACAGGGAAATTACAGCGCAGACAACGCCATCATCGCTGTACCTCTAGGCGTTTTGCAAGGACACCTCACCTTTACGCCCGCGCTACCTGACTTCAAGCGTACGGCGCTAGCGGGGCTGCGCATGGGTCCAGTCATCAAGCTCATCTATAAATTCAGCGAGCCCATCGTCCCGAAAGAGGTCATGGCGCTCTACAGCCGCCTTAACCCGCCGATGTGGTGGTCGCCTTCGTTCGGTCATGGGACGGACGATCACGTTTGGACCGCGTTTGTCTCTGGCGACAGAGCGGCGCAGCTACTCGCGCTAGGGGAAGAGGGGGCGCTGGGTGCCGCGCTGACCTCGTTGCGCGAAGAGTTAGAGCGCCCTGACCTCAAGGCTGAAGCCGCAAGGCTCGTCAACTGGACCGCTGACCCCTTTGCCAGGGGCGGCTACAGCCACGTGTTGCCGGGGCATGAGGGCTCGAGAGCCCGCCTCGCCACACCCACCCCGCCGCTCTACTGGGCGGGTGAAGCTACTGAAAGCGAACACCGCGCCATCACCGTTCACGGCGCTCTGCTGAGCGGCAGACGCGCCGCCGCCGAGTTGCTGAGTTATGAGGGGGATGTGGTTGCGCCGATTGCAGCGGAGGTGGACGCGCCGCAGGAGCGGAAGGTGGAGAAGCGTGCAGAAGAGGTCTTGGAGGAAAAGCGGGACTTAGAGGCGTAGAATAAAGCGTGAAGATTGTTTTACGACCTCAGTGGCTTTTTCGACGCCTGAAAAGTGCCGACTCCAAAGTTGCACCTGGATTTGCCTTTCGAGGAACGGTGGGTTGGCTGAGAGGTCTTTCCATACTTTGTGATGAAGAGAATATTGACAGAAATTTCCTCTTCTCTTCTCTCAGTAGCAAAGTCAATCTCCGCAACCCAGCTAGTGATAATGCAGATACTACTGTTTGTGAATACACATTCATGGCGTTACAAAACCTCTCTTCACTCTACGTGATGAAAGATGTCAACTGCTCGTACGACCTTGCCCGGATAGCGATAGTTTCTTGGTACTACGGAATTTATTTTTCGGCTAAAGCTATGGTCGCTGCTTCTGATGGTTCAACGCAGGAAACGCACGCAAAAACGGCTAAAGCTTGGGATGCACACATTGCTAAGAAACGTTACATTAGCAGCCCTTTCGCGTGGAGACTCGATACACTTGTAAGGAGTGAGTACGAAGAGGCAATCAGAAATTTGGGAAGCTCTTTTCACATAGGACAAGAAATTCCTTCAAATAGAGAAGAAGCAGTTGGAGCTTGTCTCGCCTATTTGAAGGGCACGGCTGACTATGAGCGTGGGAAGGCAGAGGAGGATATAAGAAGAGGTGGCGAGTTCAAGAAGTTAGGTGTCCAGAATTTCCGTAAGAATGTAGCGAAAGAAATTAGAGACGAAAGACTTTCAGGAAAGACCATTTGCTTTTTGAATCAAGCTTTTAGGTACCGCGGAAAAGCCAACTACAGAGATGCGCTTTATTTGTCTTACGGAGATGTCAAAGAAGAAGATTTAGAGCAGTTTCTCGAGGACTTGTACAAAACGCTTTTCGCCTTCATGCTGCAAGCTGGATGTTACTGCGAACTACGAGTAAAGAAGCGTTGTTGGTCTGAGTTTTTGGAAGATTTGGATGTACATGGACGATTGTCTGTACCTCTCGATGTTTTAGGGCATTCGAGCTGATATTCTCGAGTAATCGCAGGCTTGGAATGGCTTCAAACTTTTACGAAAGAAGGTTAGCATGGCTTTAGAACACCTCTCACCCGTTTGGACCCACCTCACGCATATTCAGCCCACTCGAGCCGAAGGCATCTACCTCTTCGAACAGGACGGCACGCGCTTTACCGACTTCACCTCCGGCATCGGCGTGACAAACACGGGTCACTGTCATCCAAAAGTCGTCAAGGCAATTCAAGACCAGGCGGAAAAGCTCCTCTTCGGACAGATGAACATCGTCGTGTCACCGGCTGCGCTCGAGCTGACCGACACCCTCCTACCTCTTATGCCAGAAGGTATCGACTCCTTTTTCTTCTCAAACAGCGGCGCAGAAGCCACCGAAGGCGCACTCAAACTGGCGCGGCACGCGACGGGGCGCACTAACGTCATCGTCTTTCAGGGCAGCTTTCACGGGCGCACCGCGCAGGCGATGGCGATGACGACATCGAAGACGGTCTACCGCCACCAGTATCAACCTCTGCCGGGCGGCGTCTTCGTTGCGCCGTATCCTTACGCCTACTTCTACGGCTGGGACGATGAGATGACAGTGGAGTTTTGCGTGCGCCAACTGGAACACCTCTTGAAATCGCAGAGCGCACCCGACGAAACTGCTGCCATCATGATCGAGCCCATCTTAGGCGAAGGGGGCTACGTCCCCGCGCCGCTCCCCTTTCTACACGAACTCCGCCGTATCTGCGACGAGCACGGCATCATGTTGGTGATGGATGAGGTGCAGACTGGCTTCGGACGGACGGGGAAGATGTTTTGTTTCGAGCACGCAGACCTCTTACCTGACATCATCGTGATGGCGAAGGGGTTGGGAAGTGGCTTGCCGATTTCAGGGATAGCCTCGAGCCGCGCTCTGATGGAGAAATGGCAAACCGGCACGCACGGCGGAACCTACGGCGGCGGCAGCGCGATACCTCTTGCAGTAGCCAAAGCAACCGCCCAAGTTCTCGTAGAGGAAAAGTTACCTGAGAACGCCGCCAAGATGGGCGAGCGGTTGATGTCGGGACTTCGGGAGCTTCAACGCGACTATCCCGTTTTGGGCGACGTGCGCGGACGCGGGCTCATGATCGGGACAGAGTTCACCTCCTCGGATGGTCAGCCTGACGCGGAGACGTGTAAGCGCGTCCACGGAGCCTGTTTAGAGCAAAACCTCTTGCTGCTGACCTGCGGCACCTACAGCAACATCATCCGCTGGATTCCGCCGCTCGTCGTGAACGCGGAGCAGATTGACGCAGCTTTGGAGATTTTCGCGGGCGCGTTGGAAAAAGCCACACCCGTTTCGGTTTAGGGGCTAGGAGAGTCATGATTCAGAAAATCAACCTCAGCGAGAAGTTCGCCTCGTTCAGTGACCAGTGGAGCCCCAAAGTCATTGGAGAGGTCAATGACGCGGCGGTAAAGTTGGCGAAGCTCGAGGGTGCGTTCCACTGGCATCAGCATGAGCACGAGGACGAACTGTTTTTAGTGGTGAAAGGTCAACTTATAATTAGGTTGCGTGACCAAAAAGACATCGTGCTTTCGGAAGGGGAATGCGTGGTGATTCCAAGAGGTATGGAGCACTTACCCATTGCTGAAAGCGAAGCGCATGTTCTTCTCTTCGAACCTAAAACGACGCTGAATACGGGCGAGGTCGAGAACGAGCGCACGGTTCGGGAACTCGAGCACATCTAATCATGCCCACCATCAACCTCATCACCGAGATTCCCGGACCGAAAAGTCGCGCTATCGTCGCCCGCAGAGAAGCGGTCACGCCAAGAGGCGCAGCGAAACTCACCTCCATCGCTGTTGAACGCGCCCATGGCGCAGCCGTCACCGACGCAGACGGAAATACACTTTTAGACTTCGCGGGCGGCATCGGCATGTTGGCGGTTGGGCATACACCTAAGAGCGTCGTCACCGCGATTAAAAACCAAGTGGATAAAGTCATTCATCCTTGCGGCATCGTTGCAACTTCTGAGCCGATGGTGGAGCTTGCTGAATTACTAACGTCGGTTGCGCCAATTGCAGGCGAGACTAAAGCCACCTTTATGAGCAGCGGCGCGGAAGCCGTCGAGACGGCGGTCAACATTGCCCGTTCATACACGGGACGCCCCGGCATCGTCGTCTTCGAGGGCGCGTATCACGGGCGTACGAACCTAACCTTGACAATGACGAGCAAGTACGCGCTGTTCAAAAAAGGGTTTGCGCCGTTTGCACCTGAAGTTTACCGCTTGCCCTTCCCGAACCTCTACCGCCGCCCAGAGAGCATGACGGATGAGCAGTATGTGGATTATATGATTGCGCAGCTCGAGCACGCCTTCATCGCCCAGGTGGACCCGAGCGCCGTCGCCGCTGTCGTTATCGAACCCGTTCAGGGTGAAGGGGGCTTCTTGCCGACGCCGCCCAAGTTCTTAAAGCGCATCCGCGAACTCTGCACGGAGCACGGCATGGTGATGGTCGCTGATGAGATTCAGTGCGGGATGGGGCGCACGGGCAAGCTCTTTGCGGTGGAGCATTACGGCGTGACGCCTGACCTCTTGACGACAGCAAAATCTTTAGGCGCAGGGATGCCCATTTCGGCGGTCATCGGCAAAGCGGAACTGATGGACGCGCCGCATCCTGGTGGGTTGGGCGGGACGTACAGCGGCAATCCTCTAGCGTGTGCAGCGGCGATTGAAGCGGTCAAGATGATTCAAGCGCCGGAGTTTTTAGCACGTGCGAACCGAGTCGGCGAACGCTTTCGGGAACACCTCCGAGGGCTTCAAAACGAACACGAATCCGTCGGTGACGTGCGGGGCTTAGGTCCGATGTTGGCGGTTGAGTTCGTGCGGGATAGAGCGGGGAAGAAACCGCTTACGGCGCAAGAGGTGGTAGACATCACCGCCGAAGCCTTGAAGCGTGGGCTCATCATCTTGCGGGCGGGGCTCTACAGCAACTGTATCCGGTTGCTGCCACCCTTGAACCTCTCGGATGAAGAGATTGATGAGGGGATGGGGGTGCTGGGTGAGGCGGTTAGGGCGGCGCTGAAAGAGCCTATGAGAGGATAGATTGACTTGTCGCGCTATTCGTGTGTTGATTGTTGGTCCAGCTCGAGTAACAATACCTCGTGACAAAAGTTGACGAGCGAATTTTAGAGGCTGCGAGGAAAGTTACAGCCAAACGTGCGAGAACAGTTATTGACCACATTATTGCGCATGGTTCTATAACTACTGAGCAGCTCAAAGATGACTACGGATACAATCATCCACCTCGAGCTGTCCGAGATGTGCGTGAACAGGGTATCCCAATAGAGACGTTCAAAGTAACAGGACGTGATGGGCGCAAGATAGCCGCTTACAGGTTCGGTAATCCGAGCGATGTAGAGCGTCACAAGTTGGGAGGGCGTAAAACCTTCTCCAAAAAATTCAAGAACGCCCTTGTGGAAAAGTATGGGAGCAGGGGAGCGATTACAAACGAGATATACCAGCCGCGTTACCTTCAAATTGATCACCGCATTCCCTACGAAGTTATTGGAGATAATGTATCGAACGAGGACGACTTAGACGCCTTTATGCTCTTAACAGGAACGTCGCAAAGACAGAAATCATGGTCGTGCGAACACTGCGAAAATCTGATCAGTCTGAAAGACCCTGAAATCTGCCGAAGATGCTACTGGGCATTCCCGGAGAGTTACACGCACGTTGCCACGAAAGAGGAAAGGCGAGTCGACATCGTCTGGCAAAGCGAGGAGGTAGAAGATTACGAACGACTCTCTGAACGTGCATCTCGGTCAGACCGCTCCGTACAGAGCTACATAAAAGAAACTCTCAAAAGGACTTTGGAGCAAGAAGATAACTAAGCCGGTTGCTCGAACAACATGGTCCGCTCCGGGATAGTGTTTTCCTCTAAAGCCCGTTTCTTTTGCACTAATGCAGGCGATAAATACAACGATTCAACAGTTTCATCGTTGCGTCCAAGAAGTGTTGCTTGACTTGAACGTCCCGCTTTAAGAGCTACCTTTTCGAGGTTGAGCCAAGGCGGAAGAGACGCGCCGTAGACCTTATCACCGCATGAACCATCAAAGCTCAGCAAGTAAGGAACGCCGCGCTGATTCAGGAAGCTGAGTTCTTCAACTAACTTACCGAGTTCTAGCAGGTAAGCATATCTCGGATCATTTTTCTTGCTCGTTCCTTGCCAAGGAGGGTCTAGGTAAACGACATCATTCTCCGTCGCGCTTTCTAATACATCCTGAAAATCTCCGTGCCTAACTGAAATTTTCCCTCTCAAAAGCTCAGCGGTTGCTCGCACTTCTTTAGCCAGCTTGGACGGTTTCATTCCTAAGCGGCGGTTGTCGGGTCCCTGGTTGAAGTCGCCCTGTCTATTGAAGCGTATGCTATTTTTGACACACCTAGCCACGAGATAAAGAAAGGCTGGTGCTGTAGGGTTTCGGTTGTACGCTTTTCTAGTTTGGTGATAGAAGCCTTTGGGGTCAGTCAGTTGTGACTCCCAGAGGCAGGTGTATTCTTGAATCAGTTCATCAGGACTATCAACGATCATGCTCCATAAATCAGTCAATACTTTCAGCTTGTCGGATATAACGTATGAATTTGCCACATCACTTGTCGCTGCTGCAATCGTTGTGGCTGCTGAACCAGCGAAAGGTTCAAAAAAAACGTCGGCATCAAAAGAGATGTGACTTAAAATAGATCGTGCAAGCTTCCTCTTACTCCCTTGATACGGGATAACGTGCGGTATTCTTTCGGGTTTTGTCACGCTATCTGTTCGCCAGCTTCGGAAGTGTTGAACTGAGGATTGAGCTTGTATAGCGTTGCCCCATACCTTCTCTCAATGATAAACGCCGACGTCTTCTGGAGCTTTTCTCTTTTCCTTTCCCTGCGATAGATGACGGAATACAGTGATTTTTCAGGCGTTTTTCCCTGAAAAGCGTCTGAGTCGAGCTTTCTAATTTGTGTAATAACTTCTTTCAAAGACATAGGAACTTGACTTTCCGACAGAATTTTAACCATTAACGCTTCCGCGTTGCTTCTTTGCCTACTCCATCGCACCATTAGAATAGTAGCATGCCAAAGCATGCTAAGTAATAGTGTTATGTGGTGTTACTGAGCAGGGAGTTTCAAAACGCATGATGAGGGATTTGGATTAGACTTAGAGTGCAGCGAGCAACAACACCGTTTGGCGTAGATATCAATGAGAAGGAGCAAAAACATGGCAGTCCAAACCAAAGAAGCCTACTTTTTCAAACAACTCATCGGCGGCGAGTGGACCAAAGCGGGTAACGGCAGCACTTGGGACCTCGTAGACCCTGCCACCGAAGAGGTCATCCAGCAGGTTCCTTTCGGAGATAAAGCGGACGCGCAAGCCGCCGTTGATGCCGCCGCCGAAGCCTTCCCCGCCTGGTCACAGACGAACCCCTACAAACGTGCGGAGGTCTTGCGCAAAGCAGGCGCGTGGATTTCGGAGCGGATTGAGGATTTGGCGAGGGTCACGACGGAAGAATCAGGCAAACCGTTGGGTGAAGCCAAAGCGGAGTGGGCGAGCGCGGTGGGGTACTTGGAGTGGTTCGCAGGCGAGGGCGTCCGCGCTTACGGGCGCACCGTCCCGGCGCGGGTCAGTAACCGCCGCATCCAGGTCATCCACCAGCCGATGGGCGTGGTGGGCAGCATCACCGCGTGGAACTTTCCGGTGTACAACAACGTGCGGGTCTGGGCGGCGGCGCTCGCGGCGGGCAACACCGTCGTCGGGCGTCCGAGCGAGTTCACGCCGCGCACGGGGATGCTCTTAGCGCAAGCCTTACACGAGGGCGGCGCACCCGCTGGGGTGATGAACCTCATCAACGGGGAGCCGGAGGGGATGGGCGAGGTTTTACTGCAAGACGCGAGGGTGCGCAAAATCCAGTTTACGGGCAGTCCTCGAGTCGGTAAATTGCTGATGGACGGAGCCTCGCAGACGATGACGCGGCTCTCCTTAGAACTCGGCGGCAACGCGCCCGTGCTCGTCTTCCCGGATGTAGATGTGGCGCGAACCGCGAAGCTCGCGGTCACGTGGAAAACCCGTAACTGCGGACAGGTCTGCGTGTCGCCACAACGCTTCTTTGTTCATGAAAATATCTATGACGAATTTGTAGAGCGAGCAGCAGAGGCAGCGAAGGCGCTCACCGTTGGACATGGGTTAGAGAGAGGTACGGACGTCGGTCCGCTCATCAATGCCAAACAGCGTGAGCGGGTGGCGGAATTGGTCGAAGCAAGTACGTCGAACGGCGCAGAGGTCTTGACGGGTGGTAAGCCAAGGGACGGAAGAGGGTACTTCTTTGAGCCGACGGTTGTCACAGGTGTAAAACCAGGCGTTCCCGTCTACGACGAAGAGATTTTCGGTCCGGTCATGCCGCTTGTGAAGTTTAGTGGTAAAGAAGAGGTCTTGGAGCTTGCCAACAACACCGAGTACGGTTTAGCTGCTTTTGTCCTAACGAATGACCTCAACACGTCCATTCGCATGTCGGAGGGGCTCCAATACGGCATGGTCTGTATCAACGATTGGCTTCCCGCGACGCCTGAAGCTCCCTTCGGTGGTATCAAAGGCAGCGGTTTCGGACGTGAGGCGGGGTCTGAGGGGATTTTTGAGTATATGGAGACGAAGTCGATTTTTACGGGTGGTGTTTAAGCGTTCTGCTCTTTTGAACTCTCAATCATCCGTTTCGCCACTCGCTCCACCGTCAACCCCTGAACTAAAATCGTAAAGACCACAACGCCATACGTCATTACCTCAATCAGCTCGCGCTCGTCTCCTTCGGGGAGTGACAGCGCGAGCGCAATCGAAATCCCCCCTTTGAGCCCGCCCCACACCATCATCCGAACAGTGTAGGGCGCGTAGTCCTGGCGGAACTTGAAGAGGTTGATGGGTGCGCCGACGCTAACCGTGCGCGACAGTAAAGCGATAGGCACGGCGACGAGTGCCGCCGCGAGGTTGAGCCCACTAAAACGCACGGCTAGAAGCTCCAAACCAATCAGCGCAAAGAGCACCGCGTTCAAGACCTCGTCGACCATCTCCCAAAAGGTGTCTAAGTGCTCGCGCGTCGTCTCGGACATCGCGAAGAGCCGCCCCCGGTTGCCGATAAAGAGCCCTACCACAACCATCGCCAGCGGTCCCGAGGTGTGAATGAGTTGCGCCAACGTATAGCCGCCCATCACTGCCGCCAGCGTGAGCAGCACCTCCACGCTGTAGTTATTGACCCGCTTCAGAAGTGTATACGTGAGATAGCCGAGCACGAGCCCGAAGAGGATGCCGCCCATAGCTTCTTCTGCAAAGAGAAGCGCGACACCGCCTACGCTAGGTTGCGCCTGACCCTCCTCAACGAAGCTCAGCAAAACGCTGAACACGACGACGCCCACCCCGTCGTTGAAGAGCGACTCGCCCGTGATGAGCGTCTCGATACGTTTGGGAACGCTCAGCTTTTTGAGGATACCCAACACAGCAATCGGGTCCGTCGGTGAGATAAGTGCGCCGAACAGCAGCGCGTAGATATACGGGAGGTTCAGGCCGAAGAGCATCAGTGCGTAGTAGGTGAGCGTCCCCACTAAAAAAGTCGAGACTAAGATGCCCACCGTTGCGAGCGTCAAGACGGGCCACTTCTGTTCGTTTAAGTCGTCCAAGTTCACCGTTAGTGCGCCCGCGAAGAGCAGGAAGCTCAGTAGTCCGTCCATCACTAAGCTGTTGAAGTTGAGGTTGTCCAAAAACGTCTGCGCCCACTGGCTGACCTCTTGTGTTCCAAAGATAAGGAGCCCCAAGGAGAGCGCTAGGGCGGTCAGCATCACACCGATGGGTGTAGGGAGGCGGATGAAGCGTTCGTTGACGTAGCCTAAAACGGCGGTCAGGGAGATGAGGACGGCGGCGGCTTGAATGATGGTCACAAGAGGTAGTTTACCCGCTTCAAGAGGTGGTTTTCAGGTGAGAGTGCTGAATTCAACTCGAGAGCGGATATAAACTCAGATTCGCAATGTACTCAAAATTTAGCTCTGGTCCCGCCGAGACTCTTTCAGCCAGGCATCTATCCCCTTATCGTCTTCCATCGTCGGATGATTTTCTAAAGACCACGCGCCCGCTGTTTCCTCTAGCGCCGCTGCTTGCTCCATGAGGTCGAGGTGCTCCTCAATCGCTTCGCTGATAAAGAGGCTACGCTGACGGTTAGGGACGGTTTTGTTGAGACGCTCGAGTAACCCCTCGGGCAACGTCACGGTAACTTTTCGCTGTTCTGAAGCCATCTGGCTAGACCTCCGCTTAGACGTCTAGTTTAGCGTGGGGCTCGAGTTCCTGAGTTGAGGGTTGGGGCGGGGGGCTGAAATGATAAGTTTCGAAGGTTATTCTTGTGATACTCGCTCTTCTACCTCTTCAATAGCTGCATCAATTCTATCTCTATAAAAAGCCGTGAGAAGTGAAAGGTCGCCGCTATTATCGGCATCTTTGAGTGCCGTAAAATACATCTTCTCGTATTCCTCATCAGGAAAATACAGGATTTGAGGTGAGGTATGCAAATTTACGCCCACAATACCCAGCGTGTACCAAAGGGTGCAATGGTCTAACGTCCTGCCCGTGCGTCCGTTCGTATCTGTAAAAGGATGTACATATTCAAAGTCGTGATGCGCTTGTGCGATAACCTTTGCGGCGAAGTCTATATCAACCTCTTCTGCTCGGTGCTCGGAAACTCGAAAGTTCAAATTCTCAAATCTGAACCTTAGCTGCTGACGCACTTCGTAAAAAGGTACGTGAACGATGCCGCCTGGTCCTTTATCCTTTGTTCGCGGTTTTCCTGCCCACTCAAAAATGTGCTCGAACATCACACGGTGCAAAGCGTAGATGTCTCCATCTGAAGGAATGGATGCAACGGTACCTGGTTCAGCTTGCCAATACGAAACTGCTTTGTTTAGCGCCCATGTGCGTCCTTTTATCTCCCCTTCGATGAGATAGGGCTCGATCTCCTCATAATCAACGAGCAACCCCTCGAGCGTCTCCAAGGGTTCAGTTTTTCGCACATGCTTTGACAAAGGTCTAAGCCGCTTTTTCGAGTAGGCGTTCCGCCACCTCGCGCACCTCTTCGGCGGAGAGGTCGTAGCCTTCAACCTTCATAGACTGGCGGATACTCTCGACCATCGCTTGTGGGATAGCGGAGGAGGTCTCACCGGAGCTGCATTTTTGACGAAGCTGACGCATAGACGCGCCGATGGTTTTAGGTTTGACCGTCACGCTACACCTCCTTTCATCATTCTAGCACGCGCCCTTTGAAGATAGTTTTGGAGGCTCGAGTTTCTGGGTTGAGGGGTAGGGCTCGAGGCTAAAGTACTGTTTAGTTTTCAATAATTCCTTCTTCATCAGTGTCACCAGAAATCAAGCCCTGTTCGTCAACAAATAATAGCGTTCCAGCTAAGGCGTCTTCGACAAGCACGTGCGCGACATCTTCGCCACCTACAACTACAGATTCCTCTAGCTGGTGAATCTCGTACTTGACCTCAATGCTATTTAGCTTTAGCTCATAGTCGGGATAAACAATATAACCATTATCAAAGGTTTTTGTCCAAGTATGTGTGCCAGAAATGTCTTCTATCTCTAACACTGGAACATGATTTTGCAGCTTTGCGACTACAATTACTTCTCCAGAATCGCGGTCTTCAACTATTGCATCAGTGTGAATTAGCTTGCCAGATGTATTTGCTACGAATTCTTCAAGCTGGGGAGTTCTGTTTAGTTTGTACCAGTCTTGGTCAATGCTCATGTAAAGGTGTAAATTTGTAGCTTGTTTGAGCAGTAGAATCACGCAGATTGCTCTTATACGACCTTCGTAATCTTCTTCGTTTGCTGGGCGAATAACTTTCAAGCCTATTCCTTTGCTTTGAGCGTATCGAACTGCTCCTGACGTAAATCCAAGAGGTGAAACTATGACTCCTCGCAAGCCCGATATATCGTCAATAACGCCCCAGAAATCTCTAACAATTCCCAAATCAACTTTACGTCTGCGAAGCTTACACTCTAAAGCCACTTTGTGTGTAACCCCTGCTAATCTATACTCCCAGTAAACGTCAATCTGATGAGGTTGTCCCGAACTACCCATCAGCTCAATGTCATGAAGCGCCTCAACTGTTTCAAGTTTCTGAGCTTTCAATAACGCCTGCTGAATATCACGTACATATTGCTCGTACTCTGTACTCGTTTGAACGAACTTCATCATCCTCCTGATGATCTGACTCACTGAACCGCTGACAAGCTCCTAAACCCTAAACGTCCCATCCTCCTGAAACAACTCCCCATCCAAATAAATCGCCCCACCCTTACGCAAATCACAAATCATATCCCAGTGAATCGCCGACTCGTTCGTCCCGCCCGTCTCCTGGTAGGACTGCCCGAGCGCTAGGTGCACCGTCCCGCCTATTTTCTCGTCATAAAGGATGCTCTTAGTCGGGGTTTGGATGTTGTAGTTCGTGCCGATGCCGAGTTCGCCTAAGTAACGTGCGCCTTCGTCGGTGTCAAGCTGCGACTGCAAGAGGTCATCGCCCTTCTCGGCTTCGGCTTTCACCGCTTTGCCGTTCTGGAAGGTCACGCGGATGTTCTCCACCTCGACGCCGCGCACCGCGCTAGGGACCATATAGGTGATGTGCCCGTTCGCGCTGTCTTCAATCGGACCTGTGAAGACCTCACCCGAGGGCATGTTCTTGTGTCCGTCGCTGTTGACCCAGGTGCGCCCGCCTACGTTCAGTTTGAGGTCGGTTCCTTCCGCTTTGATATGCACCTCTTTCGCCTTACTCAGACGCTCGATGAGGTGCGCTTGGAAGTCGTGAATCTCTTTCCACTTGGCGACAGGGTCGTCGTCGAACAAAAACATCGCGCCGTAGACGAACCGCTCGTATTCGGACACGCTCATGCCCGCGTCCTGTGCGCCCGAAGGGGTCGGGTAGAGCGTGCCGCACCACTTGGTCTCGCGCACACGGATGTTTTGAACGGGGCGGTTCTTCTTCTGGAGCCGCGAAACCTTGCTTTTGTCGGCGTTTTGCAGAGCGCGGCTGTTCACGGGTGCGCCCACGCGGATGAAAGCGTCGATTTGTTTAATTTCGCTTAAAGCTAGGGTCGGCTCGGCGTCGTAGTAGGACTCGGGGGCAAGCTCGAGCACGTCCTCCGTCATTTCAGGGTAGTTCATGCGCAACACGGGGTTGCCGCCTGCGCGTAAAACTTCACGGACGACAGCCCGCGCCATCGGTTCGGCGGGCGTATCTACGTTGACAGAGACGTTTTCGCCCTCTTGAACGCTCGTGCAGTATTCGACTAGAAGTTTGGCGTATTTTTCATGAATGGGGTGAATCATGAGGGTACGCTATCACACGCACGGCGAGCATTATTTGGTCTGAGCGTACGACATTGTTTTAGGACAGTGAAGTGTCAAGTCAGTAAAGTGTAAAGGCGATCAAGAAAAACGCTCTTTGGGCTCTCGCTTGCGAAACTGCGAAGAAGCGCCCAAAGAACGTTCAGGTAGTGTTGAAGAGGTTAGACGATTAGATTGAACGTTTCGTCTTCACCGGGCTCGAGTTCGAAAGGTATCACATTGTTACTATCGAAGCCGTCAATTGCGATCCTGAGGGTGTAGTCGCCGGGCTCGAGCGTCTGCTCAATCGTCTGCGCTGCGCTGCTGCCCTGACCCGAGCTAGCGAACTCGCTCGAGGCGACCACTTCGACCTCATCACTTTCTAATATCCTCTCAATTGTAACGGTGCCGCTCACGTTCTCTGAATCCACGGTGATATCGACGCGCACTGTGCCGGGTTCTGTCTCACCGTCGCCTGGGTCAGAAGGTGGGGCTGGGTCCTCACCAGGTTCGTCGTCTGGTGAAAGTGGCTCAGCCGTCCAGCTACGCCCAGTGACACGCTCGCCGAAGACTTCGCCTTCGTACTTGCCCGTGAGTAGCCCGTCGTCGCCAGCTTGTCCAGTTCCGACGATGTCAATCTCCAATTCCTCGTTAGAAAAGGTGAATTCGACGTTTTCGCCCTCCACAGCAGCCGTCGCTGCAAGTTGAGCGCCATCCTCGAGGGTCCAGACGCCTTCGTACCTGCCGCCTTCTGTAGGCTCGAGGGTAAGCTCACCTCTAGCCGAGCTGTTACCTCCGAGCGAGGCAATTAATGTGTAGCGTTCGGCTAGCGTTATAGATTCGTCAATGGGCTCGCTGCCCCCTGTATCGCCGCCCGAACTGTCCTCGTCGGGTTCGTCATCTTGCGAGGTCGGCGTTGCGCTCCAGGTGCCCGTCGTACGCTCTTCCGGTCCACCCTCTTCGGTCATAGGCGTGGCTTCCGCAATGAAGTCACCTGCGTACGCACCGTCACCTTCCAGCGCGCCCCACCCGAAGATGGCTAGCTCTTTCACGCCCAAGCTTTCGATGTTATCCCCGCGAAAGCCGATGCGGATGAAGTTGCCCCGGATCGTGCCGCTCGAGAGGAGCCGCGTTCCGTCCTCCAGGATGAGCGCGCCTGTAAAGAGCCGTTCCGGTCCGTTGTCTAAAATGTCGAGTGCCAAGCGCCCCGTGAGCGCCATCCCGTCGGACTCCGCCTCGAAGGTGTACGTCGCGAAGGTGGTCTGCTCCTCGACAGCCTCTTGCGTTCCGCTGCTACAGCCCGCTAAAAAGCCTACAAAGAGCAAAAACGATAGAATTCGGTAGATGTGTGTCATACATCGTCTCCTCGAGCCTCCAGTGATTTGCTGCGCCTGTGGCTGCTCACGAGCTAGGTCTGCCGCGAAGCCCCATCTTGAAAGCGCAGGTTCTGGATGCGTCGCTCCGCATCTTAAAGAGGTGTCCCCATAGTTAGACGGTTTAAGCAACGAGGTATAACGAGGTATGAGGTGGGTTTGGATAGAGAAGGTTACGCGAGAAGCGCACACAGACGCGCCGAGCAGTGCGAGGTCAACGGGTTAGATGTGCCCACGGAAACACCTAAGAGGGTTCGGGAGACGCCTGGGAGCGCAGTAAGAATGCGAATGTAGACTAGCGAAGTTGACGAAGAGGAAACTCTCTTTGTGGCAGCGTGAAGTCTTGAAGCTCACGGTGCTGAGTGAGCACTTATACGGATTCCGGTTGATTACTGCACAAACTCCTTCGGAGTTGATTCCGTACTCACCGGAATCCGTACTTTTTCTACTCGCATCCGCTCGGGATTAAACACGCGATAAAGTCGCGTGTTTAACCGGAAAGGGTATTACCCTTCCAACTCCGACTCGAGATACCCCAAATAGCGCTGAATGACCGCCCGAGGATTTTTAGCCAAATCAGGAATATCCAAGCGCTTTGGAACCTTACCCGCCGTGTAAAAGATGCGCGCCGCCGTGCCGAGGCTCAAGTCTTGCTCTGAAATAGTCTCGCCGTAACCTCTTAAAAAGTCGGGAAGATACTCGAGCCCACTCTCCGCCATGAGGTGAAACTTGACGACGCCCAGGTCAAAATATCTCGAGCCGAAGCCACATTCACCAAAGTCCAAGCAGAACCACGTACTATCCTCTCGCTCTAAAACGTTTCCAAAATGCAAATCTGCGTGGATGAAGGTCTTCTCTGTGAGTCGCCACCGCTCGCTGAGTTCCGCCGCTACACGCTCACATCTCGCTTTATCTTGACTAGTCAAGAAGTCGGCGGTTGTGAGGTGCTCGAGCGGCTTTTGGATGACCTCTTGACGGTCGAAAGTTGGACGCTGCCAGCCTATCCAAGTTGGTGGCATCCTCTTCATGACCCCTTCTGAGGTGATGTGAAGTCTGTTGAAAAGCTGCCCCAAACGGAAGAGATTGGCGGCGGTGTTCTCCTCGATAAAGTGACCCTCGAGGTACTCGAACGCTGCGTAAATTTGACCGTCTATCTGCGTGAAGAGGGCGTTTTGTTTTGTGGGGAGGACTAGGGGCGCAGCCACCTCTTTTGACAATTCCGATATCCAGGCGAGTTCGGCGCGGATGGGGGAGAGGGTGCGTTGGCGATACTTTCGGACTACGCAGCGCACCTCTTGTGACTCAGCCGAAAAGGTCTCGTTTTCCCCGCTGTGAAGAAGTGAAGCGGTTGCGTCCGTCCAGCCGTAGCGGTGGCTCAGGGTTTCTAATTCAGCCGCACTAAGTTCACCTTTCATTTCTTTGGGTCATCTCTTCGGGTCATTTCTTCCTGCTGCGGTACCACTCCCAAGCGTAAACAAGTGAGGCGAAAACGACGCCTTGAAAGAGGCTCAAGGGGATGGCTTCAGTAAACGTCCGCTCCGAGCCGATGGTATTAAAGCCGAGCATGGCGACGGTGAAGAGCAGAAAGGAGGTGGCTAAGCGCTGTAAATCCACTGCGTTACCGCGCCACGTTAAAGGTGTTCGAGCCGAGCGCGACGAGCGTGCCCACCTCATCGCTGATTTCACTGCGCACATTGATGATGCGGTTGCCGGGGCGCATGACCGTCGAAGAGGTCAGGAGCACCCCTCCCTTCGCAGGTTTGAGGTAGTCCACGCGCATGTCGATCGTGGCGACGCGGTCGATGAGCGAATAGTCGTCCAGAGAAAGCGCGGCGGACGCGCCCGCTGTGGCGTCAATCAAAAAGGAGATGAGCCCGCCGTGGGGCATGGCGCGGCGGGCGTTGCCTAAATATTCGGGGCGCATCTCTAAGCGCGTCGTCACGTCGCCCGTGTCCATGTCGAAGTTTTCTAACTTGAGCCCCAAAAAACGGTTCATGGGGATGAGGTCTTCGATGATACTTCTGAAGGTTCGGGTGTCGAGCATAGGCCACTGTAACAGGGTATCGGACTAGGGGGAGAGGTTGTCGTTTTTGAGTAATGAGTAAAAGATAGTTGAAAGCAACGAGCAGTGAGTTGAAAGCTAAAGTCAAACGCTTTTTACTCGCTGCTCACCGTTTCGCTTCTGCGAAAACTTCGTAATCGTTCCTTCAGAAGCTAAAGCCACCAGCTTGACTAGATTGCTTTTCACTCATTGCTATCTTCTCGAGACAAACCGGCTTCCCGCGTCATAGAACCGCAGCGGCGCGTCCTTCCACTCCTTGGCGTAGTCGATACCGATGCGCGTGGTGGTGATGACCTCTTGGGGCGGGGTGCCGGGCCCCAACCAGAGCGGTTCTTCTGTGAGGTCGTGGCGGTTCAAGTCTCGAGTGATTCCCAAAGCTCTCGTCAATTTGCCCGGACCATCCGTTTTGCCCGTGACGTTCTCGAGGGGTTCCACCGCCCGAATCAATACCGCTTGGGCGTCACCCTCTCGTCCGGTTACGACGTTGAGCATGTCATACATACCGTAAATCAGATAGACGTAGGCGCGTCCCGGTGGACCGAACATGACCTCGGTGCGCTTCGTTCTGCCTTTCGAGGCGTGCGAGGCGAGGTCGTGCGTGCCGATGTAGGCTTCTGTTTCGACGATGCGGGAGCGCTGAGATAAACCGTTGTGGCGATGAACGAGCGTTGTACCCAAGAGGTCTCTAGCGACGGTTTCGGCGTCTCTCGCGTAGAAATCTGTCATCAAGAATGAGTTCGTAGGTTCTATCATCGGTCAAGGGTTTTCGCTTTTCCTGACAAGCTGATTGGCTGACTCGCTGAAATGCTACTCAGGAAACGTCCACTCGCTCAGCTTCGTCGTAAATGTGCCCCTCACCGGAATGAGCACGAACGTCGTATTGAAGTTCGCGATGATAGAGCGCGGCACGTAGCGACCCTCTCGGGGGGTGAACTCGAGCCGGTACTCGTCCACCGGAATCTCCTCGTCGTCCTCTTGTAAGGTCAAGCGGTACGAACCGTCGCTGCCTAAGAGTTCCAACTCGTTGCCCTCGCAGCTAAAGCTAAACTCCTCGTCGCCCTCGTCTTCGCCCTCGTCCTCTGGTGGGCGCTGTCCGCGCTCCTCGATGACTTCGCTCTGCAATTCGCCCGCGTCGTCCCGGTAGAGCCGCGCTTTCTGGTAGCCCATCTCGCGCCCGTTGGCGACGACTTCGACTTCGGACATGAGGCTCTCGGCTTCGCCAAAGGCGGTCTCTAGGTCATCCACTAGAGTTTCGCAGGTGGGCTGAGCAAGGGCGAATGAGGTTAGGAGGAAGCTTAGCATCAGAAGTCGCTTCATGACCTCAATTTTAACGAACCTCGCGGCGAGAGGGGTGTAAGCTGTGTTGGGATATCTCTTCGGTGCCTTCATACTAAGTTCATCTGGTCAAAAACGCGCACACTCGAGAAAACACCGACTAGCCTATACGTTTGGAGATGCCACCTGCGTTCATCCGCCGCAGTATAGTTTGGACCTGCTGTGCGTTCCGCTTGGACGGACTGAGCAGAAGAGGTCATGGGGAATTCTCTCGAGCTTCTCGTTGTAAATATGGTAGTGGCTTTACTCTGGAATGCTCACTGAATATGAACAAGGAGTTGCAACCCTTTGTTCGCTAGCGGGAATTGGAGATTTTAGCGATAAGTAGCAGGTATTATCTAGTCTGAGTATGCGTAGTTTTGCAAAGCAACACCCTCACTGTAGAAAACACTGTTTCCTTTTGCTGCGCAAAAACTACGTAATCGGAAAACTTCGTAATTCGCCTTGCGAAAACTCCGTCTGCTCGCTCACGCGGAGCAGCTTTTAGAAATGTAGCACGCACTTGATTATGATGAAGTTCCGTTACAGCAAGCTGTGAAATCTGCGAAGAAGTGTTGCTTCGCTTACGAAGTTTCCCTCCGGGAATGACTTCGTCCAAGCAACGATAAGTGGAAACGCTAAATCAAGCCTCAGCTAAGTTAAAAGGTGCAAAATAGCAGCGCCCTCAACCGAGGGCGCTGCTTCACAAGCTCTTTTATTCGTCAACACAGGACTTGACTCTGCGCATCTGGACTCGAGACTTCCTAACTCAGAAATACTGCCTCAGCGCGGTGCGAGCGGGCGTGTACCCTAGCTCCGACGAACGCTGCCACGCTTGGCGCGCCTCGTTGCCGCGCCCTTGCGAGAGGAGGGACCAGCCCAGGTTGTAGTAGGTGTCCGCGTCGCCGCCGGTCTGCTGGATGAGGAGTTCGTAGACCAACTCGGCGTCTTCGTAGCGCTCCGCTGCGAGGTACGCCGCGCCTAAGTTGACGCGCGCCTCGGCGCTTTCGGGGTTCAGTTGCACGGCGCGTTCAAAGAACTGCGCGGCGCTCCTGTACTGTTCCGCTTGATAGTGTGCCAAGCCCGCCCAGAGCTGCGCGTCGGCGTTTCCGGGCTGCGCGGCAACAACGTCTTCTAGGGCGATGAGCGCGCCCCGGTAGTCGCCGAGTCGGTAGAGCGAGCGCCCGGTGATAAAGGTTGCGTCGCTGCGCGCGCTAGCGTCGCTAAGGCGCTGCGCGGCGGCTTCGGCGTTGCGGCGCGCTTCGTCGAACTGGGAAAGCTGCTCGAAGGCGTTGGCTAGAGCGAGGTAGACCGCGCCTTCGGTTTCAGCGGCGCTCTCCGCCTTGAGCGCCCGCTGGAGCGGCGCTCGCGCCGCTTCGGGCTGTCCGCTCTCTAAGAGGCTGCGCCCTAAGTTGTATAGAGCTTGGCCCGAGTCCCCGTCAACTTCCACCGCCCGCTCGAACGAGCTAACCGCGTCCGCCTCGCGCCCGAGTTCGCGCTGCAACGTTCCGAGTTCCGTCAAGAGGCGAGCTTGCGCGTCCGTGTCACCCGCAGACGCCGCGTTGCGAATCGCGCGGTTGAGTGAACGCAAGGCGTAGTCGTTCTGTCCGGCTTGCGCGTAGATATCGGCGACGAGCGTGTCGGCGCGGTAGTCACCCTCCAGAGCGCCCAAGCTGGGCAGCGCGTCTAGCCCTTGCCCCGCGCGGTAGAGCGCGTCGGCGCGTCTATAGGTCAACTCGTCGCGCTGCTGACTATCCTGCGTCACGTCGCTCGCAGCGGTGTAGGCTTCAGCAGCCTCGCCGAAACGCTCTAACGTCTTGAGCTGTTCGGCGAGCCCCAAATAGGCGTCTACTCGCGCCTCGGCGCTCGCTTCGGGCTCGGCTTGGGCGATCGCCTCTTGAAACGCGCTCACCGCTTCCTCGGTGCGGCGCAGCTTCGCTAGGGTGACGGCGCGGTTGTAGTGACCGTCGAAGCGCGTTGGGAAGAGACGCGCCACTTCGCCGAATTCGAATAGAGCAGCCGCGAAGTCACCCCGCGCGTACTCGGTCAGCCCCAAGCCGAAATGCGCCTCCGCCGAGAGGTAATCGAGCGTGACCGCCTCTAAAAAGCTCTCCTTGGCTTTCTCCAGCACACCGTTATCCAGGTAGCGCTGACCCAAAGCGAGCCACGCTTCAACATTTTTGGGGTTGCTGCGCGTCTCTCTGATGAGCGCCGACAAGCTCGTCCGCTCGTCCGAAGACGACGCTTGTGACGGTGCGGGCGCAGCAGGTTCAGCCCAGCTAGGCTGCGCGTAACCTAGAGTCACGCAAGCCGACGCTATGATCAGAACGCCGCAAGTAATGCTCTTCATTCATGCCTCCAAAGTGTGCCGCCTACGTGAGAGCGCAAACACAGCGAGATTCGGGACATGGTAGTACGCCTTGCACACCCTCATATATTAAATCCGACACGAGCACGGCTTTTCGGGCGCGAGTGTCCGAATCTTCACTCCACTTGATGTGGCGGAGAACACAGCCGTGAAAGGGAAGGTGTCCCATTTTATGTGTACGCAAAAACTGATCTGCCTCTCTCGCGGCTCTTGCGTTACTGCACATACGAAACGTGGTACACCGCCTGAAAGAATTAGCAGGTATCATCTGGTTTGAGACGCTCTCACTTTGAGTAGCACGCACTTTACGAGATGATATCTGCGGCATTTTGTCTCAGTATGTCGTGGAACTGCTAAATAATAGAGCGGCGTGGTCAATCAAACCATGAAGAGGTCTAAGCTATAGATTCAAACTACAGAGGAGATAGTCCGCCCGTCGCACCGCTCGGCAGTGGGCTAGGGGTTTGCGTCAGAGCGAGTTGACCGCACGCGCCGCCCGCGTCGCGCCCGCGACTAAAGCGCACCGAGACGGAGAGCCCCGCGCGGCGCAGGGTTGTTTCAAAGGCTTTGATTTGAGCGGTGGTGCTCGAGCGAAACCGAGACGCCTGCCACGGGTTGAAAGGGATGAGGTTGACGTGCGCCAAAAGTCCGTCCAAACGCTCCACGAGCGCCTCCGCTTGCCAGAGCGCGTCGTTGACGCCTTGCAACATCGTGTATTCGACCGTCACCCGCCGCCCCGTCGCCTCAAACCAGGCGTGCAGCGACGCGATGATGTCGTCTATCGAATGCGCGTGCGCTGTAGGGATGATGGCGCGGCGCGTCTCCTCGTCGGGCGCGTGCAGGCTCACCGCCAGCACGAGCGAGAGGTCCTCGCCGGCGAGCCGCCGAATCTTCTGCGGCAAGCCTACCGTGGATAAGGTGATGCGGCGCGGCGACATGTCGAGCCCCTGCGGGTGGACCATCGTGCGAATCGCGCCCACCGCGTTGTCGTAGTTGAGGAGCGCCTCGCCCATCCCCATCAAGACGACGTTGCGAATCTCTTTAGGCGCGAAGCCTTCGGCTCTCGCCACGTCTAGGAGTTGCGCCAAGGTTTCCGCCCGCGTCAAGTTGCGCCCGAAGCCTAGCGCCCCCGTCGCGCAGAAGGCGCACCCCGCCGGGCAGCCCACCATCGAGGAGATGCAGACCGTCTTGCGGTCCGCGTAGGGCATATAGACGGCTTCAGTCTGCTTGCCGTCAGCGAGCGTGAAGAGATAGCGCACCGAGCCGTCTTTCGAGGGGAAGCGTTCGGAACGCGCGAACGGGCTCACCGTGTAGTGCGCCGCGAGCGTTTCGCGCCAGCCTCTCGGCAGGTTGCTCATCTCCTCAAAGTCGAGCGCGCCCCGCTCGTAGAGCCACCCGGCGAGCTGCGTGCGGCGGTAGCTCGGTCCGTCCGTCGGGAGGTCCGCGAGGTTGAGGTCTAGGAGGCTGGGGCGCGTGTCCATGACCTCGAGCTTAGCACGCGCATCTTTTCAGCGAAGAAACCGCGCAACAGCCGAGGTAGGGTGCCGCGTTAGCTCCCGCGAAGCTGCGCCTCAATTTCGCGCCGCAACGTGTGGTAGCTCGGACCTTGGAAGCCTTGATTACCCACCACGAGCGAGGGCGTACCCTGCACGCCGACGCGCTCGGCGAGGTCCAAGTCGCGCTGAACCTCCTCTTGGTAGCGCGCCTCTTGGACGCAAGTGCGGAGCGCGTCGGCGTCCAAAGCGTCGATATCTCGAGCTGCCGCCGCTAAATCGTTCACTCCCTGCCAGGTCTCTTGCGCCTCGTAGAGCGCGGACTTGTAGTCCCAAAACGCCGCCTCATCCTGTGCGTAGGCGCACTCGCCCGCTAGACCCGCTAGGAGAGCGCGTTCGCCGCCCCACGCAAGGTTGACGTAGTACGCCTCGACGTCTCCCGTGTCGATATAGTCGCGTTTAAGCTGCGGCATGACGTTTGCCTCGAACGCCCGACAGTGCTCACACAAAAAGTTTTCGAAGAAGATGACCTTGACGGGCGCGTCGTCGTTGCCGAGCGTAGGCTGACCTTCGTAACCGCGTTGCAGCGTGCTGGCGAGCGGGTCTTCTTGGGGGGCGAAGAGGATATAGACCAACCACCCCAGAGCCGCGAGTATCAGGACGGCTAAGGTGGCTAAGGTGAGTTTCTGGGGGCGGGTCATAACTAGGGGGTTCTCTCTCGGTGAAAGTCCATCGATTCATTTTGTCACGCTGTCCGGGGGACAATGGTCACCTCGACGCCACCGATAAATTCGCCTAAACGGTGCGAACGGTATAGCTCTCGCCCTTCCTAAACAACCTCGGGCGAGGCTTGACCGCAGGGGTCGGCGGGCTCGCCGTACTCGAGCTGCAACGTCGTATGCACGATCTCGAAGCGGTCGTGCAAGCCCTCGTTCGCTCTCTCGAGCAGCCCATTGCCCGCTGCCGCCTCATCGGTTAGAACGAGGTGCGCGGTGAGCGCGGTTTCAGTCGTGCTCATCGCCCAGATGTGGAGGTCGTGGACCTCTTTGACACTCGGCAGACCCCTGAGGTAGTCATGCACCTCGTCGGGCTCGATGCCTTCCGGCACAGCGTCGAGCGACAAACGTATAGCGTCCGCGAAGAGCCCCCAGGTGCTCCATAGCACAACGGCGACGATGACGAGGCTGATGACGGGGTCGAGCCAGTAGGCGTCCGTGAAGATAAAGGCGACGCCCGCGAGAAGCACGCCCAGCGTCACGAGCCCGTCCGCCATCATGTGCAAGAACGCGCCCCTGATATTGAGGTCTTCGCGCCCGCGCACGAACAAAAACGCCGTGCCGAAATTCACCACGAGCCCGACGAGCGTCACCCAGACTATCGTCAGACCAGGCAGCGGCGCGGGGTCTTGCAGTCGCTGAACCGCCTCCCAGGTCACGACGCTCATCGCGCCGAAGAGTAAGAGCGCGTTGAAGAGCGAGGCGATGATCGGTGAGCGCTTTAAGCCGTACGTGTAACGCGCGCTCGGGCTGCGCCGCGCCAAACTCGCACCCACCCAAGCGATGATGAGCGAGAGCACGTCGCTAGCGTTATGACCCGCATCGGCGATGAGACCCAGCGAGCCGATGCTCAGACCGATGACGACTTCGACGATGACGTAGAGCGTATTCAGCCCGATGCCAATCGCGAAGGCGCGTCCGAAGTTTTTAGGCGCGTGAGAGTGCGCGTGACCATCTGAGTGAGCGTGTGCCACTATTCCCCCCATGAGATTAAGCGTTCGGCGAAGCTCGGTTTCAGCCGTGCAAGACGTGCTCGAGTCCGCACCTCAAGAGCTGCTCTACGTGCTCGTCGTCCAGGCTATAGAAGACGTGACGCCCCTCTTTCCTCGCTTTGACGAGCCGCGTCTGCCGCAGATGCCGCAGGTGATGTGAGGCGGCGGACTCGCTCAGGTTGGCGCGTTCGGCGAGGTCGCTCACGCTGTGCTCGCGTTCGCTCAGCGCGGCGAGGATGAGGATGCGGGCGCTGTCGCCGAGCGTACGGAAGAGTTCGGCGAGTTGAATCGCAGTGTTTTGTGTGAATTCGTTGTTCATAGCCTTATATCTGAACATATCTTCATATATTAAGAGGTTAGCAGGCTCGAGGCGAAGGTGTCAAGAGGTCTTTGGGGATGAAGTGAGCGGCGTAGGGGAGGGTTTGAAACCCTCCCTTACATCAGCGCTGTCTCACATCGGTTCGTGCGCAGCGCTACCTCGCGGTCCCTACACCGCGCCCTCCACCTCGAGAATCTTCCGCGCCACCTCCAACAAATCATCCCCCACCACATCCGGCTCGGGCGCGAGCGGGTCTAAAACCTTGCCCGGACGCGCCACGAACGCGCCCGCGCAGCCCGCCCTCATCGCCCCCGCGATATCCCAAGCGTGCGCCGCTACGAGCCGCATCTCAGAGGTCTCAACACCAAGAGCTTTGGCAGCTTCTTCATAAACCTCAGCGGCGGGTTTAAGCTGCTTGACGCTGTCGGCCGAAAGAATCTGTTCGAAAAGCCCTGCTAAGCCTGCTTGTGTCAGTTGTGACTGCGCCACCTCTAATGTTGAATTGGTCAAGGCGGCGAGGCGTAAACCACCCTCTTGTAAGGTTTCTAGTGCGTCTCTCACCTCGGGATGCGGGGGCAATTTACGCACGCCCATCAAAATGGCGTTTCTGTCTTCCTCGGAGAGGTCAACCCCTTCGCGCTTAGCGGTCATCTCCAAAGCCGCTCGCGCCACCTCACCGAAGTCCGCGTACGCACCCGTAATCACGCCGACCATCGCGGACTCAATCATCTGCTTGAACCAAGCGTCCAGCACCGCTCTATCGCCAAACGCACGCTCGAAATACGGGGCTAGATCGTTCAAGTCTAAAAGCGTTTCATTCACATCAAAGACGATGACTCGGGCCATCACTCACCTCTTTCTATGGCTCCACTCTACGGCGTACCCCGTGACCGAACTGTCCGGTGTGTCCCAACGTTTTCTCACGTCACTCAGCGCCGCCACCTGACGCGGCGCGAACCACGCCTGCGCCTCCTTGTGGAGCGCCCAGCCGTCACCCAAACAAAGTGCCGCGTGTTGAACTTCATCCTGCGACCGCCACACCAGAACTGTTCCTAGCGCGTCGAGATCGTCCGTCTCTGTCGCTCGAGCCTCTAACCACCTCGAAAAAGGAGCCGAGTGGAGCCAGACCTCAGCTACCGCAGGAACGCCGCACGCCGCCACCACCGTGCTCAAGCAGTTCGCGCCGCTTTCAGAAACGAACATGCCCGTTAAGGAGCGAACAGCCGGAAAGCGGGCGTCAACCTCTTGCCAACGTTCCTTAGAAAGGTTGTGGCGCTCGCAAGGTAGCCGTTCAGATGCGACGAAGGACAGTAAGACACGCCGACGAAGAGCGGGCGTAAGCTTGCGCCACAAAGAGGTCCACCAGACGAACGAACTGCCGTCCGCCGCCGCCTCGAGCAGAACGCTGTCAGCAGGTCCAGCCTTATCCAGCCAATCATCCAAAGCAACCACACCGCCGCGCCCTAAACGTCGCTGCTCCTCAAGCAGCAGACGCCGCGCCGACGCCGACAGGCTAAAGAACGCTGCTTCGTCCAACCACAACGCCCACGTTGCTTCGGCCCTGACCTCATAAAGCTGAAACGTATCACTGAGACTGAGTGGCGCACGCATCTCGCCGAACTCGCGCCGCGTCCAGCGCACCTGTGACGCAAACATACCTGCGCAACCTTCAGAGAGAAAGAAAGGTTGCGCTTGGGGCGCAAAATGCGCCTCCCACCGTCGCCACATCGCTTCGTCAACCGGGCAGTTCAAGACCTGCATGACCTTACAGCGCTACGGGCTGCCAAAAGGGATACGCGAGGCGTTCCGCCGCCTTCGCCGCGATTTCTTCACCGTAAAACTCGTGCAGCAGCTCCAACCCCACGTCCAACCCCGCCGACGCGCCGCCCGCGCACCAGATGCGCTCGTTTTTAACGACTCTCGCCTCGACCACCTCGCCGACTTCGTAGTCTAGTAGCCGCTCACGGAGTGGCAGCCACGTCGTCGCCCGCAGATCGCGCAAAAGCCCAAGTTCGCCCAGCAAAAACGCGCCCGTGCCGACGCTCACGAGCAGCCGCGCCCCCGCCGCTCTGTCCTTCAAGTAAGAGGTCAGCGCCTTGTCGCGGCTCGCCGCGTCCACGCCTGCGCCCCCCGGAATGACGAGCACGTCTGGCTCGGGCGCGCTCATGAACGCCCACTGCGGTGTGACGGTCAGCCCGCCGGAGGTCTGCACCGAGTTGCGCGACTTCGCCGTGGTGAAGAGGTTGAGGTCATCTTCTGCTACGGAATTCGACGCCGCACGGATCACGCTATACACACTGACCACATCCAGCTCGTGAACCTCGTGATAGAGCACTGTAGCGATATTCATAGGGGCATCTTATCAGTGCGGTGAACCGCGCTACGCGTCTTCATGTATGCGTCTTTATGAGAGCAGTTCCGTGACATATTGAGACAGTTAGGCGCAGCTTAACGGAATCTCATCTCAGAATATACATGATAAGTAGGTGCGTGGAAATAACCTAAACTAAAGAGGTTGACGAAACGCATCTTACAGGGAGAAATCTTTCCAAAATAGTTTAGATTATTTAGGCTGGAGTACTTAGTTACGCAGTTTGCTGCCTAGCAGCACCTCATTTAATATACGGATACCTGCTGTTCTTGCCAAAAACCTCACATTGTCCCCGTTCTAAAACTCCTCTAAGCCGAACCTGATACGCTGAGCAGCATGACCCATCCCTTCCGCCATTCTCTTTCGGTCCTCGTGTTCAGCCTGCTCGCGGGCGCGCTGCTAAGCTGCGGCACCGAAATCGACACGCCGGGCGAGCGGCTGCGCATCTTCGAGCAGACCTTAGACCCCGCCTTTATCGGTGAAGTATATAGCGACGACGTCGAGGTCCTTGGGGGGCTCGGTCCTTACAATTACGAGGTGAGCCGAGGCGCGCTGCCGCCAGGTCTGGAATTGCAAGGGGCGACGCTGCGCGGCACGCCCACCGAAGCGGGCTCCTTTACCTTCACGGTGAGCGTTTCGGACGCCAACCTCTCCGAGACCTTCCAGGAGTACACCTTAGAGGTCACGGTGCCGCCCCCCGCCACGCTCGACCTCAGCGTCCCGGAGACCGAGATGAGCGAGGTGTTCACCGTGCCTGTGAGCATAAGCGACGCCCGCGACTTGAGGGCGTTTCGCACGCTCCTCACCTGGGACGCCAACCGCTTCGAACTCGTGCCGGGTAGCGTCCGCGCGACGCGCGGACGTATCGCGTTCTTCAGGGAGGCCGAGGAGGGCGAACTCAACGTGGACGTGGCGTTTTTAGGCGAGGCGTTTTCGGGGGGCGCTCGCATCTTCACCTTCGATTTGAGACCCCTCGAGCCCAGCACAACCGAAGTCACCGCCCGCACCGAGTTCCGCGCCGCCGATAGCGCCTTTGCCTTCGCGGAGGTCACGCGCGGCGTTGCGCCAGATACGTTTGACGATGACACCCTTGACGACACCTTGGACGACGCGAGTGGCGACGAGACGGGCGGTTCGGGAGACCCTACCGATGACCCCAACATTGACGGAGATAACGACTGATGAAACTACCAACGACCTCTGAGCAAGCCAGAATACAGTGGGCGAGAGGACAGCGCCGTCTCCTCGTCGCCGCCCTAGCCCTTCTCACCGCGGCGTGCGCCTTCGCTACGACCTACGCCGAACTCACGCTGGACGAACTCACCACGCGCGCCGAGACCGCTTTTTACGGTACGGTCTCCGAGGTGAACGTCGAGGAGCGTGACGGAGACCCCTACACCGTCGTCACCTTCGATGTAACGCGCGCGCTGACGGGCGAGCTGGGCGAAACGGCGACGCTCGCCTTTTTGGGCGGTACGTTGGACGACGGGCGCTCGCTCGTCGTAACGGGGATGCCGCAGCTCAACTTGGGCGAAGAGGTCATCGTGTTCGCATACGACGCGCCCTACTACTCGCCTATCGTGGGCTTTTCGCAGGGGCTGTGGCGGCTGTCCGAGGAGGGCTTTCGCGACGAAACGGGGCGCGTACTCAGCTTAGACGAAGCGGGCGAGGTCACCCGTGACGGCGCGGGCGCGGGCACCGACGCCCTCCTAGACGCGCTCGTGACGCGCTTCGAGGACCCCCAGTGAGGCGGTTAGGTATTGCGCTGGGCAGTCTCATTCTGGGCGGCTTGGTGCTCGCCATCGACTATCAGGTGAACGGCGAAGGGGGTCCGCCCAACTTGGCGGACGCGGTGGCGGCGGCGTTCTCGACGTGGGAGGGTGTCGAGGGCGCGAACATCGAAGCGGACGTCACCGAAGAGGCGCAGAACCGCGTCCGCTACGGCGGCGGTGACGACTTCGGACCGGAGACGTATTCGCTGACCGTGCAGCGCACGGAAGCCGACACCCGCCGCGTCGTCATTCTGCTCAACCCGACGTTGGAGCCTCAAAACGACCTCCGCCGCCGCGCCCTCTTGCACGAGACGGGCGTCTTGCTCGGTCTGGGCACACTGAGCGGCGACGAGAGCGGCGTCATGAATCCCGTCTTCCCGGCGGGCGCAGCCGCGAGCCTGAGCGAAGCGGACAGGGGGGCGATCTCGAGCCTCGAGAGCTTCGCCGCCGAAGATGTCAACCGCGACGGCACTGTGGACTTCTACGACCTCGCAGACCTCGCCGCCGCCTTCGGGCAGAGTGGCGTCGGCGTCTCGGGCGACCTCAACGGTGACGGCGTCGTGGACGACGACGACGTGGCGCGCCTGCGCGAAGCCTACGTATTCGGCGCGCCCGCCGAGCTAGACCCTAGCGGCGGTGACGAGACGGGCGGCGCGCCGGACGGCGAGTTCGACGAGGATTTCGAGGATGACTTCGAGGAGGACGAAGAGGACTTTGACGAGGACGTAGGTGAGTTCACCGGAGGGTCCGAGACGGGCGGCGCACCTGATGAAGATGGCGAAGAAGGTCCCGGCGGAGAGATAGGGGATGAGAGCGCCACCGGAGGTGACTTTGGTGGGGACATACCGGGCGACTCGGTGAGTGGCGGCGCGGACGACTAAATGTAGCCGCCGAGAAATCGCAGCGCCGCGCTGACGGGCTTAGAGCAGCCCATCTCGCTTGGTTCAAGGTGCGTCGCGCTTGCGCTGGCACCACTTTTCGGCGAGGAGATAGATAGGGCGCGGGTTGTGAGGCTAAACCGGACCTCGCCCTTTGTGGAGTGACAATAGGTGCGACTTAGAGATGAACTACGTTATTAACGCCCGCCATGCGCTACGCTTAGAGCAGCAGATACAGTTAATTTGTCACCACAAGGAGGGTGAAGCATGGCGCAAAACGTCACACAAAAACTCACCAAAAGCCACCTCGTCGACGGCGAGATGACGGCGGGCCAAGAGATCGGGCTCAAGATGGACCAGACCTTGACGCAAGATGCAACGGGGACGCTGGTGATGCTCGAGTTCGAAGCGTTGGGTCTCCCCAAGGTCAAAACCGAACTCTCCGCGCAGTACGTGGACCACAACCTCATCCAAGCGGATCACAAGAACCCGGACGATCACCTCTTCTTACAGAGCGCCTGCGAAAAGTTCGGCGTTTACTTCTCGCGCCCCGGCAACGGCATCTCGCACGCCGTCCATATGGAGCGCTTCGGCATTCCTGGCAAGACGCTCGTAGGCTCCGACTCGCACACGCCCGCTGCGGGCTCGATGGGCATGCTGGCTATCGGCGCGGGCGGTTTAGAGGTCTGCTTGGCGATGGCGGGCGAGCCCTTATACATCAAGATGCCCAAAGTTTTAGGCGTGAAGCTCATGGGCGAACTGCAAGACTGGGTCAGCGCCAAAGATGTTGTGCTGGAGATGCTGCGCCGCTACGACGTGGACGGCGCGAAGGGCTACGTCATCGAGTATTTCGGACCCGGTTTAGACAACCTCTCGGCGATGGACCGCCACGTGATTGCGAACATGGGCACTGAGATGGGCGCGACGAGCACAGTCTTCCCGTCCGACGGCGAGATCAAGCGCTTCCTCAAGTCGCAAGGGCGCGAGGACAACTGGGTAGAAATCGTCGCGGACGAGGGCGCGGAGTACGATAAGATTGAGGAGCTTGACCTCGCCACGGTCGAGCCGATGATCGCGTTGCCTTCGAGCCCCGGAAACGTCGTGCCGGTCAGCGACGTGGCGGGCAAGAAAATCTACCAAGCCTATATCGGCTCGTCGGCGAACCCTGGGATGCGCGACTTCGCGGTGCCCGCGATGATGGTCGAGGACAAGCAGGTTCACACCGACGTGTCCTTCGATATCAATCCCAGCTCGAGGCAAATCCTAGAAAACTTAACCGAAGAGGGCCACCTCGCCTCGCTCATCCGCAGCGGCGGACGCCTTCACCAGGCGGGCTGTAACGGCTGCATCGGCATGGGTCAAGCGCCCGCGACGGGGCGCATCAGCTTGCGCACCGTGCCGCGCAACTTCCCTGGGCGCAGCGGCACCGAAGAGGACGCGGTGCACCTCTGCAGCCCCGAAACGGCGACGGCTTCGGCGCTTACAGGCGTCATCACCGACCCGCGCACGCTGGACATGCCCTACCCGCAGTATAAAGAGCCGTCTGAGATCACCGTCAACGCCCGCATGATCCACGAGCCGCCCCAAGACGGGGAAGAGGTCGAGATCATCAAAGGACCCAACGTTCAAGACCTGCCCCCCTTCGAGCCGCTGTCCGATACGTTGACGCTGCCCGTCCTTCTCAAAGTGGGCGACGACATCTCCACGGACGAGATCATGCCCGCCGGCTCCAACGTGCTGCCCTACCGCTCGAACATTCCTAAGATCAGCGAGTTCGTCTACTATCAGGTGGACCCGTCGTATACGGAGCGGGCGCTAGAGGTCAAAGACGAGGGCGGCTCGATGATTGTCGGTGGCGACAACTACGGGCAAGGCTCGAGCCGCGAACACGCCGCCATCGCCCCGCGCTATCTGGGTGTCAAAGCCGTTTTAGCTAAGAGCTTCGCCCGCATCCACTGGCAGAACCTCAATAACTTCGGCATCTTGCCCCTCACCTTCGCTGACCCAGCCGACTTCGATAAGATCGAACAAGGGGACACGTTGAAACTCGAGGGCGTGCGTGACGCCCTCGAAGGGAGCGCTACGGTCACAGTCGTCAACGAGACGAAAGGGGAGAGCTACAAAGCGGAGCACGAGATGAGCGCGCGTCAAGTCGATATGGTCTTGGCGGGTAGCCTGATCAACCAAGTGCGCGAGCGTTTGGGCGCGGCGGGTTAGGTCTACAGAGAACTGAGAATAGAGGGAAGAGGTCCGCTTTAGAAAGCGGACCTCTTCCGTTTTTTTAGCAGGTATCCGTATATTAAGAGAAGCGAGGTGATGCCCAGCAAGTATCAGCTTTAGGGCTAACAGATGAACTGCACACCTCGCTCACTAAGCTACACGGAGCTTGCCTGATACTAAGACGCTTAGTAGCCTCATAGACGGATAAGCAGCTACCGTGAGCAGCAACCTAAGGAGGTTGTATGGTCATTATAGGGGTTGATCCACATCCGCAGAGCCATACCGCAGCAGCGTTAGATAAACAGGGCAAGGTATTAGGTCACTGCACCGTTACGAATACGGCTGAGGGCTTGGCAACTTTGGAGCACTGGATAAAGCGCTATGACGTTCAGCGGTGCGCTATTGAAGGGGCGAATAACCCCTTTGCTCGGAGGTTGAGTCAAGCGTTGCTCGGGCAGGACCATAAGGTTGTGGACATTAGTCCGAGTCTGACGAGTCAGTACCGCAGCAAAAGAGGACGCAAGAAGAGTGATGAGGTAGACGCTGAAAACGTAGCTCGGGCTGCTTTGGCTAATCCTGAGCTGACTACGTTTGCACCTCGGCAAGCGGTTGAAGACCTCAAACATCTGACCCGCACCCGAGAAGCGCTAGCTAAACAGCTTACAGCGCACAAGCTGAGCTTAGCGAGCCTTGAGCTAGAGGTGGCTCGCCAAGCCGTCGAAGCCGTTATTGCAGTGCTTAAAGAACAACTCAAGACGCTCGAGCAGGCGATGAAAGCCCTCGTTGACGAACTGATGCCTGAACTCTTAGAGGTCTTTGGCGTCGGCGTCGTTCACGCCGCCACGCTACTTGCTGAAGCAGGTGACATCCGACGCTTTCGTTCACAACACGCCTTTGCCATGTATTCAGGTTGTGCGCCTGTCGAGCGCTCTTCTGGTGGTCAGAAGAGAAGGCAACTCAACATCGGCGGCAACCGTCGGCTCAACCGCACCTTTCACATGATTGCCCAAGTCAGACTGCGCCACAGCGAACCGACAAGAGCCTATCTCGACAAGAAACAGCAGCAAGGCAAGACCCGCCGGGCTGCTCTAAGAAGTCTCAAAACCTATCTCGCAAGAGAACTCTTTCGTTTCATGCTGCAAGTCACTCAGCAGCACCCACAGAGGTGGAAGGGGGCTTGACAACTCTATACTAAGTTCATCTGGTTTGAGACACTCTTACTTTTGAGAACGTCGTTTCCTTCGGAAAACTGCGTAAGCAGCACACGTTCGGTAATGATACCTGCGACACTTTGTCTCAGTATGTTTTGGAACTGCTGTTTATTTGAGACCGTGACCACGTTTCGCCGCTCGTCCCGAAACAGCTATGGCGGTAGCGACGCGCTATAATAGCGTCAGATGGATAAGCGTGACTTGCTCGAGGTGCTCGACTTTGCACTAGGGGGCTGCGTGCCGCCGCGTTTTTTGGAGCACCTCTTGGCGCACCGGCACCTCTGGGACGCGGAGTTCCGGCGGCGGCTCGAGCTGCGGGCGTACGAGCTGCGCCCCGAACTCGCCGTGTGGGAGCTTTCGGTGGACGAAGCGGGCACCTTGCGTGAGCAGCGGATGCCGCTCACCTCGCACTCGTTTACGGGGCGCTAGCTCACGGGCGAGCCGGGCTGACCGCGTCATAACTCGCGTCTTCACCGCCGATGCGGACCTCGTCGTGGTAGATGACGCGCGGGCTGCTGCGCGTCGGTGAGGGGCGTTCGTCCTTCCAGGGCCATACGTAGAGACCGAGCTTGAAGCGCAAGCTCTTGGTCCTGCGGTAGATGTTTGGTCCGCGCCGCTCATAGACTACCTCGCCGTTACGCCACACCTTGAGGTAGCCGCTGTCCCTGTCTGACCAGTGCGCCTCGATGACCCAGTCGGTCCACTCCCCCTTACGCACAGCGCTGACAGGTTCTTTCACCTTGCCGCTTGGCCGCTCTTGCCAACGCTGCGCAAGGAGCCACTCGTCGCCCCTGATTTCAAAGCTGAGGGGCGGACCTGCTGAGTTATGGCTCCACCACTGCGCGACGATCACGATCTGCTCACTGTCCACCCAAGAGGTGGGCACGTAGGTGCTAAAGCCGTACCAAGCGGTTTCGCCTGGGACCCCCGCGTCTAGCTTTTCCATCTCGGTGTGGTAGCCGTTGCCCGCGTCGCCGTAGCGCGTCTCCATGCGCAGCGCCGACGCGCCGCGTCTGGTTGGGGCGGAGACGCGCTTGACGTTGTAGGGCTCACCGACTGAAAACTCCCTGGACCACCCGTCAGTCGAGCCTGAACTGTAGAAGTCCGCGTCGCTTTGGCTCGCGGCGAGGCAGACGGTGATGAGGGAGAGCCCTAACAGCATCGTCGCCGTAGTTTTGAGATAGTTTGCTGCAATTGACATGATCCTCCTGTTGGAGTCGTGATGCGTGTGGTTTGGAGTCCGCCCTCCTGTTTCGGATGAGCGCTGTGTCTACAAGGGTAACGAAGACGCCCGCTCGGGCGCAGGCTTTTCGTCACAGCTTCGTCACGGTTTTGCTACAGTGGCGTTTCGTTCTGACGAAGTTTCACCCAAACTTTCACTGTAGCAAGTTGGCACCGTGGCTCTATCTGCGTTCGTCACTCCCGAACATTGTATGGGGAACACCCTCTCTTTTTCTGATAGGAGCATGACACTGTCTTCATTCAGTTTGGTGGTCCGCTCTGAGCCTCGCTGCGCGTCGGTAACCTCGTTGCTGGGGTCTGCAGCTCGAGTTTGCCCTAAAGCGTAGCCCAGACTGTACATAGGCTATACATTACATATGACGTAGGCAGCAGAGATACCTCTCGGCAAACCCTGCTTTTGCGGACACGTCACCTGAAATTGTAAGCTTCACGCCTTTGTAAAAGACCTTGCAACGTAGCATGGTGAGGATGATTTTACGACCTGGACACCCCTACCCCTTGGGCGCAACCTGGAACGGCTTGGGCGTCAACTTCGCCCTCAGCAGCCAACACGCCGAGCGCGTCGAGTTGCTCCTATTCAACCATCCTGACGACACGGAAGAAGCGAGCTGCGTCACGCTACCTGAACGCACCGGACCTGTCTGGCACGGCTTCTTGCCCGGTGTGCGTCCGGGTCAGCTCTACGGCTACCGCGTCCACGGACCCTACGACCCTACAAACGGCCACCGCTTCAACCCCAACAAGGTTCTCCTAGACCCTTACGCCAAAGCGCTGGGACGCTCTCTCACCTGGGACGACGCGCTGTTCGGCTATGAGGTCGGTGATGAAAACGAAGACCTCGCCATGAGTGGCGCGGATAGCGCCCCTTATGCACCCCTCGGAATGGTCGTCGAGGACGCCTTTGCCTGGGGCGATCACCGCCGCCCGAACGTCCCCTGGGAAGAGACTATCTTCTACGAAACCCACGTCAAGGGCATCAGCAAGCTTCACCCCGACGTGCCCGAAGCCCTTCGCGGGACGTACTTAGGGCTCGCCTCGGAGCCCATCATCGAGCACCTCACCTCGTTGGGCGTCACCTCTATCGAACTGCTCCCCTGCCAAGCCTTTACCAACGACCGCTACTTGGTTGAGCAGGGTTTGTCGAACTACTGGGGTTACAACCCGCTCAACTACTTCGCCCCCGAACCCTCTTATGCGCATGACCCCAAGATGGCGGTGCGCGAATTCAAGATGATGGTGCGCGCCCTGCACGACGCGGGCTTAGAGGTCATCATGGACGTCGTCTACAACCATACGGGCGAAGGCAATCACATGGGACCGACGCTCTCATTCAAGGGCATCGACAACCACAGCTACTACAAGATGAACCCCGAAGACGCCCGCTTTTATATGGACTATACGGGCACAGGTAACACGCTCGACGCCGGGCATCCCCAAGTCGTACGGCTCATCACCGACTCGCTGCGCTACTGGGTCCAGGAGATGCAGGTGGACGGCTTCCGCTTCGACCTCGCGACAACCTTGGCTCGCGAACAGCACGATGTGGAGATGCGCTCGGTTATGATGCAGGCCTTCGAGCAAGACCCGGTTTTATCCAAGGTCAAGCTCGTCGCAGAGCCCTGGGACATCGGTCCGTACGGCTACCAAGTCGGCGGCTACCCCTGGTACTGGGCCGAGTGGAACGGGCGCTACCGCGACACGGTGCGCGGCTACTGGCATGGCGGCGGCGACGCGGGCTCAACGCCCGAACTTGCTACGCGCACCACGGGCAGCAGCGACCTCTACGCGCACAACGGGCGCAGACCGTATCACTCAGTGAACTTCATCACCGCGCACGACGGCTTCACGCTGCAAGACCTGGTCAGCTACAACCAGAAGCACAACGAAGCCAACGGTGAAGACAACCGCGACGGCGAAGACCACAACATGAGCTATAACGGCGGTGAAGAGGGCGAGAGCGAGGACGAAAACGTCTTACGCGACCGCGAAACGCGCAAGCGCACCTTTTTGGCGACGCTCTTTCTCTCGCAGGGCACGCCGATGATGCTGGGCGGCGACGAACTCTCGCGCACGAAAGGTGGCAACAACAACACCTATTGCCAAGACAACGAACTCAACTGGTACGACTGGAGCTTGGACGAGCGCGAGCGGAAGTTCCTCTCGTTCGTTAAAGACCTCATCGCCTTTCGCAAGGCGCACCCCGTCTTTCACCGTCGCCACTTCCTGACCGGGCGCGAAGAGGAAGGTTGCCGCGACGTATCGTGGTGGCATTCGGACGGGCGCGAGATGGCTGACGGCGACTGGAACGACCCTAAGCTCAAGGGGTTGGGGATGCTGCTGTGCGGCGAAGCCTCGAGCGAACTCATGCGCGGCGGCACACCCGAGCACGAAACTTTTTTGATGCTCTTTCACGGCAAACAGGCCAGCCGCTTTATATTACCCGAGCCGCCCAACGAACCTAGTTGGCTCTGGGAAGAGGTCTGGGCCACCGAAGCGCGGCGCAGGCGCACCCGCTACCTTAACGCGGGCTCGCGAATCGTCTTGCCGCCTAGACAGCTCTCGGTGCTGAAGGCGGTGCCGCCGCGTTAAGAGGTGGGGAATAAAGAGGTAGAGAGGGCGCTGCTTGGGAACTTTCAAGCAGCGTTTTTCTCGTCCTCGAGCCTCTCCCTAAGCCACGCCTGAATCAGCGCTTCGGATGATACTCCTAACTGAAATGCAATTTTAGTCAGATGTAACTTTTTCTTTTAGAGAGTAAACTATCGGTGTGAGACGCCTATTCAACAGCAAGAACAACTTCAAGTTTGAAATAGCGCCGGATGCACCTCGAATGTTAGCGATAGTGTTCTGGATTTTACTAAGCACTACGACTATCTGGGTGATTGACGCAAGCCAGGGCGCTCCCCCTTTCAACCTCCTATCGTTTGTTAGGATTTCCCTTCTCCTTTTTACTGGAGGTTTTGCGTACCACTTCCTCACTATGCTTATCGAAGCACCTTTTACAGAGGAAAATAAATCAGCCTGGTGGCAGATGGTCAGAAATATGTTCTTTGCTATGTCATTGATTTCTGCTTATGCGCTTGCTCTTACGTTTGCTCAAGCTAACTGGTCAGGTATCGTCTTCATTATTCTTTTAATTCCAGTTCTCTTTTCGATGCTTTGGTATTTTTATCCGAGAGTAGAGAGCGCTTACAAAAAAATTCACGATTAACATTCACTATTTCTAGTTCTCTTCTAAGCATATTTGTCACAACTGAGGTAAGAACTCCTTAAAGACCTCTCGCAACCTCCCCTTCGCCTCCTCCAACTCTCTCACTTGCGCCCTTGGCGGTACATCCTTATCTAACTCCTCGTGCCGTAAATACGCTGTATAACGCACCTCCACCATCACCGCTTCGGTCTGCGGCAGCCGCCCATAGTGCTTGACGATATATCCACCTGTAAAGACCTTGTTTCCGACCACGCCAAAGCCATGTCCTCGAAAACTTCTCTCTAACTTCGGCATCAACGTCTCAGCGTTCACGCGCCCATTATCATCGCCCAAGCAAATGTCATCGGCAATCGGTCCCATAAAGCTGTGCAAATCGAGCAGATAAACCTTGCCAAAGGTGCGCCTCGAGCGCTCTAAAAGTTCGGCTAGTTTGGCGTGATAGGGGAGGTAAAACGTTTCGATGCGGCGCTGAACCTCTTCTGCGTCAAGAGGTTGCGTGTAGAGAGGTTCGCCCCAGGTCGAGCTTTCATAGACCACCGAAGTCTTGTAAGACCCATAAAGAGGTTCGCGCAGAGGGCGGTTCACATCGGCAACGTAGCGGCTGAAGTCGGCTTTAATCACGGTGACGCCGAGCGAGGGTAAGAAGTCGTAGAGCTTGTCCAAGTACCAATCCACGTTGGGTTGAGCGGTGCGGTATCGGGGGACGAAACATGCTCTGACCTCTTCCGGTACGAACGCGCTGCTGTGCGGGATGCTGGCGACGACGGGAAGAGGTGGAGTGGTGGGCTCGAGCACAGTAGTAACTTCCGTCACAAAAGAATCAACCCCAACTGCGCTGCTCTAACCACTGCCTCCGTCCGACTCTTCGCGCCCAACTTCCCCAAAATCGCGCTCGTGTGAAACTTCGCGGTGGACTCGCTGATGCCCAGTTCCTTAGCGACGGTTTTATTCGACGCGCCCTGCGCGAGCAGTTGCAAGACCTCTTGCTCTCTGGCGGTGAGAGGTTCAACGTTGATGTCTGAGACAACCTCTTGTAACGAAGAGGTGAGGGTAGGCTCGAGCACCACCAACCCCTTCAACGCTGCCTGAAGCGCGGCGACGATTTTGTCAGCCTCAGCGTTCCTGTAGAGAACGCCCGTTGCACCTGCATTCAGCGCGTCCGTCACACTCACCTCAACCTCTTGAATGAGGGCGACGATAGGCACGCTGAGTGCGTCCACCTCTTCGTCCACCTCTTTATTTTTGTCTACGTTAAAGTCCCACAGAATCACGTCAGGCTCGAAGAGGTCTGCTTCTGCTAAGGTTGCAGTTTGTCCGACTATCTCGAGTTCGGACCCCAGCGCCGCCGCTAGTCCCATGCGTACGAGAGGATCTAAGGCGACGATGACGACGTTGAGGTCGGGTGTTTCCATCTATAAACTCGAGCATGACCTCTAAAGAGACCTATCGCTGTAAGCTTGCTTGCTAGAAAAAAGCAATGAGTTGAAAGCAACGAGCAATGAGTCCAAAAGGTTTTACTCATTGCTCGTTGCTCATTGCTACCTATCTGCGCCCCAATCTCTCCCAGTTGTGACGTCGGTACACTCTCCCTCTCACAAATGCAGATTTCCACGTCACATCGCTCCTCGTACCCGTATAGTCAACCTTATGTTAGAACCGTCCCTAGAACTCTACGGCGAGACCTTTGATAAGGTGGACGCGCTCTTGGAAGAGTTGTTGACCAAGACGCACGCGCGCTACGCGCTAGTCATCGACCTCAAAGGTTTCGTCCTCATGCATAACCGCGCGCTGTGGGCTCCTAAGCCCCCCTCCTTGGACTCGCTCGCCACTTTAGTCGCCTCGAACTACTCCGCGAACGCCGCCATCGCTCAACTTTTGGGTGAGCCGGGCTTCCGCGAGATGGTGCAGCAGGGCAGCGAAATCGGCACCTACATCGAAGAACTCGGCGAAAAGGCGCTCCTCATCACCGTGTTTGACTCCTCTTCGGCGCTCGGCAAGGTCAAGCTGTTCACGAAAAAGACGGTCGAGGCCATTCGCGAGGCGCTCGCCAACTCCACCGACGCGCCCCCCGAACTCGCTTTTGACGACGCCTGGAAAGGCTCCACCGACTCACTTCTCGACGGAATCTTTGGGAAAGACGCATGAGCACCATTAACTTTGCCGCCCGCGAAATCAACTTTAAGATCGTTTACTACGGCTGTGGTATGTCGGGTAAGACGACGAACATCAAGAAAATTTACGAGAAAGTCCCCGATGAGAGCAAAGGTGAGATGGTTAGCCTCGCGACGGAGGACGAGCGCACGCTCTTCTTCGATTTCCTACCTCTCGACTTGGGCAGCGTCAACGGTTTTAAGACGCGCTTTCACCTCTACACGGTCCCCGGACAGGTTTTCTATAACTCCTCGCGCAAGCTCATCTTGCGCGGTGTGGACGGTATCGTCTTCGTCGCGGACTCCGGTCCTGACCGCCTCCGCGCCAACGCGGAAAGCCTGCGCAACCTGCGCGAGAACCTCAAAGAGTACAACCTCACGCTGGGCGAAATCCCTTACGTCATCCAGATCAACAAGCGTGATTTGCCGAACGCCGTGCCTTCCGAGATGATCAAGCAGGTGCTCGACCCGACGGGTACGGTCCAGTTTTATGACGCAGTCGCCGCTAAGTTCGAGGGTGTCTTTGAGCCCTTGCGCGGCGTGTCGAAGTTGGTGCTAGAGAAGTTGGCGCAGAAGGCGTAAGTATTGCTCAACCCTAAATAACTTCGTGTATTTGACCCCTTCCGTATTTGGGAAGGGGTTTCTACTTATAATCGAACCCGTACTCCGCAGCTAGGTCACGCACTAAGATTGTCTTCCCTGACTTTTCATGAACGTTGCGGTCAGTCGCCAGGGCAATAACAGCTCTGCCCACGCTTTCTATAGATTCGGTATGTTTCAGGTCTTCTCGAGCAAGCATACCTGTCTCAAGGTGTTGCTTAAACTGCTCATTGCGTAGCCAGCCAGGAGCTATACCGATGACAGACACATCGTAGCCCCCTCGCTTACGCAAGTCGTGAGACATACCAAAGGTCAAATATTTTTTGCCACCTTTGCCGTGCGGTAAAAGACAACTCCACCAATCCCCATCTCTACCGCTGTTGACCTCTTGGGCAGACGGTAAGCTATACTTCACGCATGGCACTTCACACAGGTTTAGACATCTTAGCAGCGGCCCGCAAGGGCAACTACGGCGTCGGCGCGTTCAACACGAACAACATGGAAATTACTCAAGCGATTTTGGAGGCGGCGGAGGAGACGAGAAGTCCTGTCCTTTTGGCGCTTTCTGAGGGCGCAATCAAGTACGGCGGCAAGGATTTGGTGGATATGGTGGTCAAACTGGGCGACGAGGCGAGCGTGCCTGTCTGCGTTCACTTAGACCACGGCTCCTCCTACGAGTCGTGCTTGCGCTCGCTCCGCTACGGGCTCACCTCGGTGATGATCGACAAGTCGCATGAGGATGAAGAGACGAATATCAGGGAGACGAAGCGCGTCGTCGAGGCGGCGCACGCCGTTGGTGCGACCGTCGAGGCGGAGATCGGGCGTTTGGGTGGCGTTGAAGAGCACGTCGTCGTTTCCGAAGAGGACGCGATTCTCACTAAACCTGACGAAGCCGAGCGGTTTATGGAGCAGAGCGGGGCAGATTATCTTGCCGTCGCTATCGGCACCTCTCACGGTGCGAACAAGGGGAAAGGACGCCCCTACATCGACCACGAGCGCATTGTAGAGATTGCGAATCGCCTCCCCCAACCTCTCGTCATGCACGGGGCGAGCGGCGTGCCCAACGACATCGTCGAGCGGCTCCGTGCGGCGGGGGGGCAGCTTGAATACGCCTCCGGCATCCACGAAGAGGATGTGGAGAAAGCTGTCACGGAAGGCATTGCGAAAATCAACACAGATACGGACCTTCGCTTAGCCTTTACAACCAGAGTGCGCGAAATTTTAATCAACAAGCCCGAAGAGTTCGACCCGCGCAAGATTTTGGGACCAGCGAGGGATGAGATGAAGAATGTGGTGAAAAAGCGGATGGAGTTGTTTAAGTCGGCGGGGAAGGCGTAGGGGGTAGCAGCCCATTATAGATGCGCAGGGGGTAGCATCCCGTTATAGGCACTGTGATGTGAGTAGAAACTCGAGATGAAAAGCTGTTAGCGCTTAGCCATTGGCTTTTAGCTTAAAGGGTTTTGCCAATACCTAACAGCTAAAAGCTAATCGCTTTCTGTCAGCTATTAAAGCAACACTTTAGCAGCACGTCGCAATATTAAGGGGAAACATGGAAGAGATCGACTTAGGCAACGGGCAGATCATTTTAGGGCAAGAGCGCATTGTTGCGTATACGCATAAGGACGGGAGTCTGACGGTGTATCTCGAGGGTGGTCACACCCTCCAGACCGACGACGAAGAGCGCACCCAAGTCTTTTTGCGCAACCTCAAGATTAAGTCCACCGGACCTTATTTCCGCTCCTCTATCGAACACGGACCCGGCGAGGAGACCCAAGACCCGGAGGAGGCGGAAGAGGTGGCGAAAGCCTCGACGGGTGCGGTGGACGATTCAGAAGACGCAGACGAGGAGGAGAGGGCGTCCGAAGAGGCTAAACACGGCTCGGAGGCGAGCCAGCAGGAGAGCTGAGGTCCACCCTATCGAATTCGGAGACGGCAACTCGGTCTCGCCCACCCTCCTTGGCGCGGTAGAGCGCGGCGTCAGCCCTGCTTATGAGCGTATCTAGCGAGTCGCCCGGCCTGTAGCTCGCCACGCCGCAACTTACTGTGACCTTGTGACGTTTGGCGAGCGGTCTCGCTCTGAGGCTCAGCCTGAGCCGCTCGCCGAGGGCGCGCCCCTCCTCCGTTGCGGATACAGGCGTGATGACGATGAACTCCTCGCCGCCCCAACGCCCAAAGATGTCGCTCTCGCGCAACTCGCCTCTAAGCCTAGCGGCGAGTTCGCGCAAAATCTCGTCGCCGACGTAGTGACCGTACGTGTCGTTGACCTGCTTGAAGCGGTCGATGTCGAGCATCAAGACGGAGAAGCTCTCGCGCCGCCGCTGCGCCGAGGCGAGGGCAATTTGCGCCAAGACCTCGACCTGACGGCGGTTGGCGATGCCCGTTAAGAAGTCGTGGTACGCCAGACGCTCTAACTGCTCCGCGTTGCGGCGCGTCCTGCGCAGTTCAGGCTCGAGGCGGGCAAAGGCGTTGAGGGCGAAAATCAGCATGACATGCGCGAGCGTCATCGTGAGGGGGATGAGTAAGTTGATGCTCGTTAAACTTGCGGTGGCGACGCTAGGCAGGCTCGAGGCGACGAACACAGCGAGGACGAGCAGCGTAAAGCGAAGCGCTTTGGGCGGCGGGAGGATAAGAAAGGTCAGCGCGTAGTAGACCGTGAGATAGACCTTGATGGAGAGGAGCCCGACGAGCGCGTAGATATCTTGGTCGATCCCGTAGAGCGCCACGAGCCAGAGTGGGAAGAGCAACCCGAAGTAGGCGTAGGGCAAACTCTCATAAAGACGCCGCCCCAGCCACCTGCGTGGCAGGACCAAAAGCCCTAAGTTAAACACGATAAATAGGCCTAGAAAAACCGAACCTAAGGGCGATTCTCCCCCTAAAAAGAGCAGCTCGGTCAGCGCCGCTGTGATGCCAAAGAGCGCCAGCGCCACGTAGTACTTGCGCTCGAAGAGTGGCGACGCTTGGTGGTCGGGTGGTGACAGCATGAGAGGAAAGCTACTCCTTTAGGTCTATCTTGCGGTGTCGATGTCCTCGTTACAGGCGCGCAAAGAAGTAGGGTGAAAGCGCGGCGACTGCAAAGGTGGCTTGCTTACCTGGTACAACTATACCGTCGCAGTACCCCTACTCATATGTAAAGTTTCTCACTGGTGTGATATACCGCACTGAACCGGGGCGCTCGCGCCTCCCCTTGCTCGTCGCCTGCACTTTCGGCGCTGAGGCGCACCGCGGGTCCGCTCTGAGAAGATTCACTCTATAGAATCAGCCACGTATAGCAAGTATCATTTGGTTTGAGCCAATCTGAGAAGAGAGAACACAGTTTAGCACGCACTTTAGAAAATGATACTTGCGTGATTCAAACCCAGTATTTATGTTATTTGCTTTACTTGCAGGACCGCGTACCGTTAGACCGCCTCGGGGCGGCGGCTCGGCGTGACGTAGACCGTTTTCTGCTGGGTGAAATTCACCGCGCCAGCGGGCGCACCTTTGGGTTTCCAGACGTTTTTTTTAAGGGTGTAGTCTACAGGTACGTTGTCAGACCCTCCCGCTTTGGAGTACGCAGCGGCGAGCTGCGCGGCGTAGAGCACGGTCTCGAAGGGAACCTCTTTATTCTCCGCCTGAACGACGACGTGTGAGCCCGTGTAGCCCTGCACGTGCAGCCATACGTCGCGGCTCCGTGCCAAGCGAAAGGTGATGGTGTCGTTGTCGCGGGAGTTGCGTCCAACGAGGACGTTATACCCTTGCGGGCTTTTATAGCGAATACCGGGCTGTGCCCTCACCTGTTTTTTTGGTTTAACAATGTAGGTTTCGGAGAGGTCGTCTAAGCGGGTGGGGGAGAGGGACGCCAATTCTTCCAATAAATCCTCCACTTTTTCCAGCTCAGTAAAGATGTCTTCCTCCCTCGCTTCCGCTTGGGTCTGCCGCTGCTCGCGCTTCTTGGCCCGCTCATAAAGAGCTTGGGCGTTGCCGATAGCGTCCAAGCGGGGCTCGAGTTCAATGTTGAGCGTTTCTCCCGCAAAGCCAGTCAGCGTCACCTCATCCGCGTGCGGCGGCACCTGCTTTTGAAACGCCATGAGCACGTCCGCCTGAGCGCGCAGCGCGTCCGTTTCGGCGGCGGCTCTGCGCGTCTTCTCGATGTCGTCTAAGCGCTTCTCCAAAAGGTGGCGCTGCTTCTCCAGCGCGCTCCTGAGCCGCTGGAGCTTGAGGTCGCGCGCCTCCGTCTCGCGCACCGTCTCGAGGTCGGGCAGTCCCACCACCTCGCGCATCACGCCGCTCGGCTCTTTCGCGAGGCGGCGCAGGGCGGCTAGGAGCGTGTCCGCGTCCGCGCCCTCTACTCTGTAATCTTTCGCAAAGCCCGTTTGCAGCGACAGCGCCCGCGTGAGGTCCGGTCCGACGCCGTCCACGACTTTGCGGACATTATTTAAGGTGCGCCCTGCCAGCGCCTCTTTGAGCGCTTCGTCTGGCACGGTTCTTGGGTCCAACTTTTCGTATGGCGGCGGCGGCTGATAGCGCAGACCGGCGCGGAGCTGGCGGAAGCGGTTGATCTCAGAGGTGACTTCTCTCGCAACGCCCAGGATGAGTCCGTCCGTATCCGTCAGGATAAGGTTGCAGTTGCGCCCGGTCAGTTCGGCGATGAGCACCACGGGCGGCGTGCTGACGAAGCCCTCGGCGGCGGCGAAGTGGAGCGACAGGGCGCGGTCGAGCTTGGGTTGGGTTACGCCCTCGAGCCTGCCCGAAGCCCTCGCTACCAACAAATCCTGAAAGCCGGTGTGCGACCCTCTCGCTGGAGGCACCTCGTCCTTGAACGCCGCGCGCGGGTTCGGCGGCTTGTTGTAGAGCCAGAGCGCGCCTTTTTGAAGAGGTAAGACGAAGGTGTAAGGGTCGGGGAAACGCCAGGCGTAGCGTGAGGCGGGAAGCTGAGGCTCGAGCATCCTGAGCTGCTCGGCGATGAGGAGACCTTCCATGTGCTCAGTCTAACGTGTCGGCCCAAAGTTGAGGGACACGCTCTAAACTGAGGCGCTAATTCAGCATCCTTTGATACCCGCCTAGGAGCGTTTTCGCGCGCATGATGTAGCCCTGCAAGAGCAGCGTCCACTCGCTCGCTGGGGGCAGATAGCGCAGGGCGGCTTCAGCGTGGTGGATGATTCTGTCGGGGTACTTATAGCCTTGCTGCACAAAGCTGTCGACGAGCATCTCTTTAGCGAACACCCACTCGTGCTGACCCTCTATGCTCGCGCTCGCCGCCTTTTCGAACCAGCCGATCGCCTCGTCGAAGCGGTAGTACTCGTGGGCGACGCTGCCGAGCGTCAAACAGGCGGGCGCAGTAGCGCCCAAGTCGAGGGCGCGGTGCGCGAGACTGCTCGCGGCGCGCAAGTTGCCGAGCTTGAGTTCAACGTCGGCCAGGTCGGCGTAGACTTCGGCGTGGTAGTCGTAATGTTCGTCGCTCGCGGCTCGCGTGAGCAGCTCTTTCGCGCGTTCTAAGTTGTCCGCTTCCAGCATCACCAGCGCGTATTCATGGAGCGCGAGGGCGCGCTGGCGCTTGGAGGCGAGCTGCACCGCTTCCTGGTAGCGCTCCTCGGCGCGGCGCGTCTTGCCGAGCGCGCTATAAGTTTGACCTAAAGCGAGCTGCAAGCTGAACGAGGGCTCGCCAGTAGCGCTCTCCAACACACTCGCCTCTAAAAAGAGGTTCAGCGCGGTGTTTGGGTTGCCGAGGGAGAGGTGGGCGCGCCCGGTCAGGTAGCGCTGCACCGCCCCGTCAGCGGCGCTTTCGGAAGGGGCAGTATGTTGGGCACGTTCCAGGGCTTCTAACGCTCCGATAGGCTGATGCGCCTCTAAGCGGTTGGCCGCTAAGTTGAGCAGTTCACCGAACGTGTCCGCGCCTTGACTTAGCGCGGCAGACCGCTCGAAAGCGTCCGACGCTTCCTCAAAGCGCCCGCGCGCCTCGTAGCTGCGCCCCAGCAGGGACCAGTAGCGCCACTTGAGGTAGTCGGGCAGCGTCCCCGGGTCCACCTCTAAAAGCACCTGCGCGGCGCGCTTAAAGGCGTGAACCGCGGTGAGGGCGCTCGCCGCGTGATACGTCGCGACGCCTTCGCCCGCCTCAGCCGCCGCAGCCGCGCCCCGCTTCACGTCGCCCGCCGCTTCGCCCCGGTACGCTGCGAATTCCCAGTAGAGCGCCCGGTAGAGCGGGGTGTGGGCGACGGCGGCGTCCGCGTGAGCGGCGTCCGCGAGGTGTCCCAGCCCCCCCTCCAGACCGCCCTCACCGTAAAGCGCATACGTCGCCGCGATGTGCAGTTCCAACTGCGCCTGAACGCTGCGCTGCCGTCCCCGCTTCGCCGCGCCCTCCAGGAGCGCCAGCGCCGCCTCGTAACGCCCCTCAGCGAGCGCACGGCGGGCGGGCTCGAGTTCAGCAGTCGGAGAGCGGCGAAAGAACATAAGTTAGCCTAGCACGCCTCTTTCATGACGCTGCAAGGCATTTCATTTGGAAGGACAAAATGTGAAGTCGAATGAGGTGTTTCATAGAGGAGGAAGTAGCAACGAGCAATGAGTGAAAACCTTTAGACTCATTGCTCGGTACTCATTGCTCCCTATAACCAAGCCACCGTCCTCGGACCCTCGCTCTCGGGGTAGTCGGGCTTAGCGCGGTGAAAGGACTCGGCGAGTAGGCGGCGCGGAAAGGAGCGCATAAAGGTCAAGACGCTCCGCGCCTGCGTTTCGTGCTGTCCCATCGCCCGCAGTTTGTTCTCTACAAAGGGGCTCGCGTCGAAAACGTGTGTGGGCGGCAGGTGCGAGGCGCGAATCTCTTCCGGGCTCAAAAAACCCTCCCTCGCCGCGCCGCTATAGGGTTTTTCGGCGGCGAAGTAATAGAGAGACTCAACCTCGTGTTCCGCGTCTTTCAACGCTTTCAGTACAAGTTGATTTGTAGCGACGTGGTCAGGATGACCGTTCGCGCCGTTCGGCGGAAAGGTGATGAGCGCCCTCGGCTTATGGGTTTCCAAAAGTGAAATAAGGCGCGCCGCGACCTCTTCCTCGCTTTCGCCCGCGAGCCCTCTGTTCGTCGCCATGCCCCTGTCCGCCGCCGGGACGAAGTCGGGGTAGTCGAAGATGTGCACGTCGCCGACGCCTAAAGCGTCCAACGACGCGCGAAGCTCTGCCTCGCGCACATTCGGCAGTTCGGCTTGCGGGCATATCCCTAACGTGCGCCCTGCGCCGCCCCTTGTGAGCGTCACTGTAGCGACGCGCCTGCTTGCGTCTGCCATCTTGGTGAAAATCCCACCGCAGCTAAAAACTTCATCGTCGGGGTGGGGGACGATGAGCATGAGGTCGACGTTTTGAGAGGTCGACGTAGAGGTTGCGTGAGTAGACATCTCTAAGGTTTAACACAGGTGGTTTCTGATGAAATAGCAGTTCCAAACCATACTGAGGCAGACTGCCGCAGTTCTCATCTCCGAAAGTGGGTGCTTATCAATGTTTTCTACAGCGAGCGTGTTTCGGACCAGATGAGGTTCCGCTCTCAGGCAAAGCCTAGCGGGACGGCTTCGCCTGAGACCTGCTAAAAGTTGCGGATGTGGAGGATGGGCGAGGTAATGGAGACGCAGTGAGGTGAGGAGGTAGATAAAACTGGCGGTTAGAGTACGACTTGCTCTGAGGTGACGAGGAGACGCGCGTGACGTTTAGGCAGATTCTCGAGCTTACCGAAAGTACCAATACCTCGAGCTTAACGGTAAAAAGGGCGAGAGGTGCTCTCGCCCTAAAATGCTTAGTTGCTAGCCAATCAATCCGCCGCCACTGCCTCTGGTCCCACCTCCGGCTCCGCGTTCGTCTGCCGCAAGGTCAACTCGGGGATGAAGAGCGTCACAAGCCAAGCGATCGCCACGATGAAGATGCTGTAAAAGTAAATCCGGGTAATCGCCGTGGTAAAGGCTTGTTTCGTCGCCCTCGTAACCTGGGCGCTCACCTGCGTAGCTTGTTCATCAAAGGTCGTTCTAAGTTGCGCTAAAAAGCTTTGCGTTGCTTGCGGATTGCCCATCACTTGGCTTGCGCCTTGCTGAATACCCGCCCTAGCCTCCGCTGGAAGAGAGCTGTTTGCCAAAACCTCTTCTAACGCTCCGTTGTCGCCCCGCTGCACCGCTTGGGTAATCGCCTGATACTGCTGGTCAAACGAGGTCTGAACCGTCTCGGTAATATTCGCGCCGCCCGTCGAGCCGAGCCGTTCTGCTGACCCTGCTCCGCCGCCCGGTGCTCCTCCTGGCAGTTGCATCCCTGCAAAGGACGCCGCCAACGTCGTCGCTAAAACTGTGCCCATAATTGCCGCCCCGACTGTCCCGCCGATCTGCCGAAAGAACTGGCTGGACGAGGTCGCCTGCCCAATCCTGCGCACGTCCACCGCGTTTTGAATCGCCAAAGTGTAAAGAGGTAGCGAGGGACCCAAGCCGAGGCCGCACACGATCATGTAGAGGGTGACCTGCCAGTAGGGGATGTCGGGGGTCATGCTCGAGAGCAAGTACGTCCCGAGGATCAATACCGCCCCGCCAAGAAGCATCAAGCGGCGGTAGTGCCCAAACTTCGAAACGAGTTGCCCCGAGACGATGGCTCCGAAGACCAGCCCGAGCGAGAGCGGAATGAGGCTCACCCCGGCGCTCGTCGCCGATACACCGACGACGTTCACCATAAAGAGCGGCAAGAAGATGAGGATGCTCAGGAAACCTGCGCCGAAGAAGAAGAGCGCCAAGTTCGCGGTGCTGAAGACCTTGTTCTTGAAAAGCGAGAGGTCTAAAATCGGATTTTTCTCGCGCAGGGAGCGGAATACGAACAGGGTAAGCGACACTGCCGCAACTGCAAAGAGCGACAAGGTAACGACGCCGTCCCAGGGGTACGCCGTCTTATCGAGTTGGAGCGCCAGGATAAAAGGCACGAGTCCGGCGATGAGCAAAAAGGCGGAGAGGTAGCTTAGAGGTTGTTTTTCGCCAGCGGGCTCGAGCTTGGGCATCTTCGTAATGATGAACCAGAGCGCCAACGCCCCGAAGGGCACGTTCACATAAAAAACCCAGCGCCACCCAGCGATACCGGGGATAATCGAGCCGCCGTAGTCCGTCAAGAAGCCGCCGATGAGCGGCCCTAATACGCTCGCAATCCCGAAGGTCGCCCCGACGAAGCCCTGATACTTGCCGCGTACCGAAGGCGGATAGAGGTCGGCGATAATGATAAAGGCCATGCCTAAAAGCCCCGCGCCGCCCAAACCCTGAATCGCTCGGAAAATGATGAGCTGATTCATGCCGTCGCCGAGGAGCGGCAGCGTTCCGAACTCGCCTGCTAACCCACACAAGAAGGAGCCTGTGAGGAAAATCCCGATGGCCCAGAGTTCGATTCGTTTGCGCGAAACCATGTCCGAGAGCTTGCCGTAAATCGGTACGAGTACGGTTGAGGCGAGCAGATAAGAGGTCGCCACCCAAGCGTAGCGGCTCACGCCCTGCAAGTCCTCGACGATGCGAGGGAGCGCCGTCGAGACGATGGTCTGGTCTAATGCGCCCAAAAAGAGCGCTAACAAAATACCGATAAGGGTAAAATTTTTGTCTCTCGCTGACAAGTTCATGCGGTCTCCTGTATACGTTTTTGTGCAATCGCTTCTAAAGAACGAATCATGATGGCGGCGTCCTTTTGGGAGAGGGTGGCGAGCATCCGTCCGACCTCTTCGTCCAGTGCTGTTTGAGCTTGGCTCGAGACCTCTTTACCCTTAGCGGTCAAACTCAGCACCCGCCGCCGCGCGTCGTTCGGGTCGAGGCTGCGCCGAATCAGCCCGCCCTTCTCCAGAGCGCCTATCTTGCGTGAGATATTGTGAGCGGGAATCTGCATTGCCTCGGCAATTTCTGACGGGCTCATGTCCGTACTGCCGATTTGCTCCAAGAGCATCACCTCCAAGAAGTCCACGCCGTGCGCCTCACGCACACGTGGGTTGACCTGACTGATAATCTGCTGGCGCAGTTGCCAAAAGCTGTGGATAAACCGCCGGCTGTTGGTAAGGGTCATTTCCGCTCCATCACCTCTCATATTGCTGCTAGGCGCAATACTTGCACAACGCAAATACTACACCTTGCAAGTTTAAGGGGTGTAGGGCGGCTGACAAAATTAAAAAGTAGTGCTTGGAGTTTGTTGAATGGCAGTTATCAGTCGTCAGAATTCAGCAGTCAGTACGTGGGAAGCTACTGACTGCTGCTTTATCCCTGTCTTACTCGAGACCTCTCCAAATTTTAGCCAACCTTATACCAACGCCTTCTCACTCAAAATCACGCCGTCTTCATCCGCATAGACGAAGAACCCAGGCTGCCACAATACCCCGCCGAAATTGACAATCGGATTGCGCATCCCTTCGCCCTTTTTACTGCTCTTTTTCGGGTGCGGCGCGAGCGCAAGGATGCCCACGTCCAACTCGGCAAGCTCCGCCGTATCCCTCACGCAGCCGTTGATGATGACGCCGGGGAGATTACGCAAGACCGCAATCCCGCCCAGACGGTCCCCCATAAGCGCACAGTTCAGCGAGCCGCCCCCGTCCACAACGATGACGGTTCCTTCGGCAACAGAAGTGAGCGCCTCCTCGTACAAGACGTTATCCTCGAACAAGCTTACCGTGTGAATCGGACCGTGAAACTTTACCTTCCCGCCGAAGTTGCGGAAGATGGGGGCGCAATGTTGGAGGTTGCTGTTGTCGTCGCTGAGGTCTGTGGTGTAGAACATGATCAGTGTTAAAAACAGAGAATGCTGAGAAGAGGTAGAGAACTCTTAGAATTGCTTTGGCTCAAGTAGTACACGCCTGCATAATATCACAAACGACTGTATATGAATAGTCTTCGAGACGGTTTATGATCAGGGCTTACGCGCTGATGTTTCCTACAAAGGTGCAGAATACATAGCGGGTTACGTCTATATCGCTCTAACTGAATGAGGTAAGCTCTACAGCACAGGAAAAGGGTTCTCGGCCCAAGCTATTCATGACTTCTTGAAAGCGACGGGCGGAGATGAGCTTGTCAAGGACAATAAACGCCCTTCGTCGGCTTTGAGGCAAGCGGTACGAAATATAACAAGTATTAGCAGGTATCATCTAATTTGAGATACTCTCACTTTGAACAGCACGCTCTAGCACGCACTTTTCGAGATGATACCCTTGCCGGTTATGAAATTTTTGCGGATGCAAAAGGCAAAACTTCGTCTGCCTAGCGGCAGCTTGCAGAAAGCGGCACTTTGTCTCAGTATGTCGTGGAACTGCTATATCATTTGGTTTGAGCCAATCCGAGAAGAGAAAACACGCTCTAGCACGCACTTTAGGAAATGAAATCCCGCTCTCAGGGGAAGCCTAGCGGGACGGCTTCGCCTGAGAGCGGGATGGCTGCGGCTGAGACTTGCGTAGTTCAAGCTCAGTACTTAATCTTAATTGTTACAGTGAGGACTTTATCCGGAAGGAAGGTATCAACTGGCTGAAAGAATGGCAAAGTGAGCCTGAAAGCGAAAGGTTTGAAGTAGAGGTTCGTCACTAAAGTCCGAATTGTGGCATACGGGTCTGTTCCTTACCTCCTCCTTGAACTACTTTAGGAGGACCGACCCGCGGGTCGGTAACATTAGGTTCACTTTTAGGGGGCAGCATGGGACGACTTGAAGGAAAAGCAACTATCGTTACGGGTGCGGGTACCGGGGAAGCGAGCGCGCATAAGTTCGCCTTTGAGGGCGCACACGTTCGTCAACGGGTTGCGCACGGCAGCATCGGGCAAAACAGGTGCCTGATAAATTCCGGGAGGAGCCGCAGAGCAGGCTCAAGCTTTCTCACGCGCCAGAGGGCTCCGTGTCCGAAAAGCCAGCGGCCTGAGACCGCCAAGACCTAACGAAACTCGGCGCAACAGCATCTGAAAGCGCCCCTGTAGCTGCTAGGCGCGTAAGGCCATCAGCGTGGTCGCGAGCGGCGCTATGGGCTGTGTGGTCACTGGTACTTGAGAGAGCACAACTGCTTTTACGGGGCCCATTCATAATAAAGCAGTTCACAGAAGTACTGAATTGGAAGAGCGCAAGCATCATTTAAGAATGTACGTGTTCGCCCAAGTTCTCTAGTGTGGGACCGGCTCAAACCAAATGATACTTGCTATATAGAGCGGTAGAAGCTCTGACAGGAATCTTGCGCGGTTACATTCCGCATGTACAAAAACCAATTCGGGGGAAAAGCGATGAAACCAGAAAATACTAAGCTAACGCCTACCAAGCTCTCACGCCGCCGGGTTTTAGGTGGCATTGGGGCTGGTCTTGTCACGGCGCTCACTACCTCGGCGTTCGGCCAAGAGGCTACGGGAGGTGCTACTGGGGGGCAAGCTACGGGGGGGCAGATCGCCCAGCAAGGCGCGTATCCCCAGTACCCGGAGCCGCCCTTTCCGCCCCAGCAGCAGGAGTGGCCGGGCCTTACGAGCCGCATGGAGCCCGTGCCCGACCACGGCGAGACAAGCTATCAGGGCTCTGGGCGGTTAGTCGGGCGCAAGGCGCTCATTACCGGTGGGGACTCGGGCGTCGGCCGCGCCGCGGCTATTGCCTACGCCCGCGAAGGGGCCGACGTCGCCATCAACTACCTGAGCGCTGAAGAACCGGACGCTCAAGAGGTCGTAGCGCTTATCGAGGCGGAGGGCCGAAAGGCTGTCCCCATACCCGGTGACATTCGCGACGAGGCCTTCTGTCAAGAACTCGTTAATACTGCCGTGCGCGAACTGGGCGGGCTCGACGTGTTGGTGAATAACGCCTCGTTTCAGCGGTGGCAACCCTCGATCCTCGATATCACCACCGAGCAGTTCGACCGGACCCTCAAGACCAACGTTTATGCGCCCTTTTGGATCACCAAGGCCGCGCTCGCGCACCTCTCGCAAGGGTCCTCGATCATCAACACCTCTTCGGTTGTGGCCTTTGACCCCCCCGAGATTCTCTTCGATTACGCACAGACCAAAGCGGCGCTTGCGAACTTCGTTCAGTCGCTAGCTAAACAGCTCGCCGGGCAGGGCGTCCGCGTGAACGCTGTCGCGCCCGGCCCCTTTTGGACGCCGCTCCAGGTGACCACTGGGCAGAAGCTCGAGAACATCACCTCATTCGGCAGCAGCACGCCACTGGGACGTCCCGGACAGCCAGTTGAGCTGGCCCCCATCTACGTCATGCTCGCCTCAAGGGACGCCACGAGCTACGTGACGGGTCAGGTTTTCGGGGCTACGGGCGGGACCGGCTTCCCTGGCTAAGCTGCTGCGTCTTCAACTTCAGGAAAGGAGGGGCTTCACGGTAGCGCTACCGTGAAGCCCCTCCATACGCCTACGACTGTCCCTTTCTGCTACACTGCCTCCAAAGGGGACACAGCCTTATGGAGCGTAGACGAGGGGCCAACTTAATGCCGCGCTGTGAATATGTAGGTAGAGGCGTGGGCGGGTCATACGCCGGACGATTCTCCGCCTGTCTACCCAACGCCTCAGCTACATGAGCGACCGCGAACACGCCCTCGCGCAGCTGCGTGACAAGGACGACACCCTGCGCAGCTTTTTCGAGAGTGCCACGGTCATGATGGGCACCGTCGAGATCACAGACGACGACATCCTCCACGTCTCAGACAATCAAGCCACGGCGACCTTCTTTGATACTACCCCGGACGCCATGCGGGGCAAGACGGCGCGGGAGCTGGGGGTGCCGGAGCGCTACGTCGCCATGTGGTTAGGGGCTTACCGGGCTAGCCTAACTTCGGGTGAGCCCACGCGCTTCGATTACGAGCACGAGGGCTTGGGCTGGCTCGCGGTCACCGTCAACACTATCGGGCAGAACTCGGGCGGGGCGCGCTTCTCCTACGTGGTGGACGACATCAGCGACCGCAAGCGGGCTGAGCGGGCCTTGCGAGAGGCCAACGAGCGGCTCGAGCAGCGCGTTAAAGAGCGCACGGCGGAGCTGGAGGCGCTCAACCGGCAGCTCCGCCACGACGCCTTCCACGACGCCCTGACCGGCCTGCCCAACCGAACGCTCTTCATGGATCACCTAGGTAAAGCCATTGAGCGTACCAGGCGGCATTTTGAGAGAAGCTTCGCCGTTCTGTTCCTGGATTTCGACCATTTCAAGGTCATCAACGACAGCCTCGGTCACGAGGTTGGCGATACACTGCTCATAGACGTTAGTCGGCGTCTGGCGAGCTGCCTGAGGGAGATGGACATCATCGCCCGTTTGGGCGGCGACGAGTTCACCATCTTGTTGGAGGACTGCGACCCGGAACGCGCGAACGAGGTGGTCGAGCGGCTCCAGGCGACTTTTCTGCAGCCTTTCAGCTACGAAGACCACCGGCTCTTCGTCACCGCCAGCATCGGCGTGGTGCATTCCGAAGTCGGCTACGAGCGTCCGGAAGAGGTCCTGCGCGACGCCGACATCGCCATGTACAGGGCTAAGGTGCACCACGCCGGGCAGCACCAGGTTTTCGACCAGGCCATGCGCGAGGGGGCTGTCCGGCGCTTGGCGCTCGAGACCGAGCTGCGCGAGGCGCTAGAGCGGCAGGAGCTGGAGGTGCATTACCAGCCGATTTTGTCCCTAACTGACGGTTCTCTGCACGGTTTCGAGGCGCTGCTCCGCTGGCGACACCCCGAGCGGGGACTGCTCCTACCCGCCGACTTTCTCGCTACAGCGGAAGAAACCGCGCTCATCGTGCGCATTGACCGCTACGTTCTGCGAGAAGCGTGCCAGCAGCTCAGTTGGTGGCGAAACTGGGGCGCACCTGAGCGCCTATCCCTCAGCGTCAACCTGTCGAGCCGTCAGTTCACGCGCCCCGACCTCGTGGCCTACGTAGGACGCACCTTGGAGCAGCTCGAGCTGGACCCGGCGCGCCTCAACCTGGAGATCACCGAGAACCTGCTGATGAACCACCAAGAGCCCGTCGATACCACCGTCACACAACTCAAGGCGCTCGGCGTGGGGCTCCACCTCGACGACTTCGGTAAGGGCTATTCGTCACTCGCCTATCTGCAACGCTTCCCGGCGGATAGGCTCAAGATCGACCGCTCCTTCACCCAGCAACTGACCCGCAGTGCTCAGGGAGGCGAACTGGTGCGGACCATCCTCATGATGGCGCGGACGCTGGGCATGAGGGTAGTAGCCGAGGGAATCGAGAGCGAGGAGGAGTTGGCTCAGCTTAAAGCGCTCGGCTGCGCGTTCGGACAGGGGTATCTGTTTTCGGAGCCCCTGAACGCCAAACGAGCAACAACGTTTATGAAAAAGACTAATCAACTACCAACGGGTTGAGAGAGGAGGTCCATACTCGCTTACACCCATGATGAAAACCCGTGACCTGCTCAGCAGCGAAGGGGGGCGGGCGTACTTTCGCATCCGCCCCCCTGCTTTACCCTCGAGGTGTCGCACAGCGGAGCACGGAGAAGGTCATGCACGTTACCGCTTAACGGCATTACACCAGGGGGGGTAAGGATGAATGTAACAAAGGTTTTGCTTATAGGTCTGCTGCCTGTCGCTTTTGCGCAGGAGACGGGTGGGTTGCAGACGGGCGGGGCGCAGACGGGCGGCTCGCAAGAGGTCTACAACGTTTCTACCGTATCGGAGACCTTTGGGCTCTTCACGATGGGTCTGGGGCAGGCCTCGGTGCAGGCTGCTGTACAGAACATCCAGGGCTGGCAGGCGCGCTTAGAGGCGACGGGCGACGAGCAACTAATGAGCCTGTCGGGAGACTTGGGAAGCCTCGCCGAAGCGCTGCAAGCCTCTTCGCTTGACCGCGCTGCTATTGCTGAACAGCTCGTCGGCCTGGGCGAGCAGACGGATGAAATCGCCTCAAATGTAGACGACGAGGACCTCGCCAGACGCCTCTCGACGCTCAGTTACGTCCTGCAAGAGGTCGGGCAGACGGTCCAGCAGCAGCCACAAGCTGACCTCTCCAACGTCATCCCGGTGGTGCCGCCTGTGCTCGGCCGGACGGCCCAGTTTTTGCAGGGCGACCTCGCCAGCGCCTCGCTCGCGGCAGCGCTGCTCAACATCGAGGCGTGGCAGGGGCGCATCCTGACGAATATAGAGGGCGACGCGGCGGAGCAGCTTGTAGAAGACCTGGAGGAGTTACAGAACGCGCTGCAAGCCGAGCAGCCCGACCAGGCGCAGCTAGGCGAGATTTTCAGCTCGCTCGCAGAAAGCACACGTGGGGTAGCCGAAGAGGTCGATCCAGCTTTGCAAGACGCCTTGGAGGACTTCGCTGGGGTGCTCGAGTCGGCAGGTCAGCAGAACGCCGGTCAGTGAGTCGCCATTAGTTTGTCATAAAAAGCAATTAGGAACGGAGCAGCCTTCGAGCGGAGCATGTCCGCATAGCCCTAGGGGGGTCCATGAGATTTATTCCAACACGTATTCACGGCGTTTTAGATTATTTGATGGGCGCATTGCTTATCGCCGCGCCGTGGCTGTTCGGCTTCGCAGCGGGCGGCGCGGAGACTTGGGTACCGGTGGTCCTGGGAGCCGGGGCGCTACTCTACAGCTTGCTGACCAACTACGAGTTAGGGGTAGCTAAAGTCTTCAGCATGAGCGCCCACCTCTGGCTCGACGTGCTGAGCGGCTCGCTCTTAGCGGTGTCGCCCTGGCTCTTCGGCTTCGACGACCTCATCATCTGGCCCCACCTCACGTTAGGGCTGCTTGAGGTTGTAGCCGCCATCGCCACCCGCCGCGTGCCCTCGTATAGAACAGGCTACCGTCAGCAAGTTAACCCTTAGTTTTGTGTCCACGTCAGCCAGTTAGAAAAACCTGGGGAAGCAAAAACAGCGTAGTCAAGTTTTGCGTTCCAAAGTTTAGCCTTCCTAAAGGAGGGCTAAAATAACCTATTGAGGGGTACAGATAGCTACTAGCTCATTTAATCCGTCCGCTACTCACGTCATTGGTGCTGCTATATGTTTCTAAAGCGGAGGGTACAGGGTCCATTTGTGGAGGGGGTAAGCAGTGAGCGTAAAACTAAAGAAGCTAGAAGACCAAGTGGTGGTTATTACGGGCGCGTCCTCGGGCACCGGGTTAGTAACGGCGCGGCTCGCAGCGGCGCGGGGTGCTCGGCTGGTGCTGGCGGCGCGGAGCGAGAACGCGCTCCGGGAACTGACCGAAGAGCTGAATAGAGGCGGTGCTCAGGCTGTTTACGTCGTCTGTGACGTGAGCAAGCCAGAAGATGTGCGTGAGGTCGCGCGGACTGCCCAGGAGACCTTTGGCGGCTTCGACACCTGGGTGAATAACGCGGGCGTTTCCATCTACGGCAAGCTCGAGGACATACCCGTAGAGGAGATGCGCAAGCTCTTCGAGACGAACGTCTGGGGGCTCGTTTATGGTTCGTTAGAGGCAGTGAAGCATCTTAAACAGCGCAGTAGAAAACAGCACGGCGGAGAATACGGAGGCGCGCTGATCAACCTTGGCAGCGTTCTCTCGGAGCGGGCCATCGCACTACAAGGTATCTACAGTGCGTCAAAACACGCGGTGAAAGGCTTCACCGAGTCGCTGCGCATGGAGCTGGAAAACGAGGGTGCGCCCGTGTCCGTCACGCTCATCAAGCCGAGCGCTATCGACACGCCCTACGCTCGCCACGCGAAGAACCATATGGAAGAGGCGGCGACGCTGCCGCCACCCGTCTACGCGCCGGAGACCGTCGCCCGCACCATCTTGTACTGCGCTGAGCACCCTAAGCGGGGCGCGTTCGTCGGCTCGGGTGGCAAAAGCTTGGCCATGCTTGGCTACTACGCGCCGAGCTTTTTAGACAAGGTGATGGAGACGGTGTTTGTAAAGCAGGAGCGCAAAGACCAGCCGCCCCTCCCCCTGGAACAGAACGGCTTGGATAAGCCAGCAGGCAAGCTGGAGGCGCGCGGCGGCTACGAGGGGGTAGTCATCGGCTCGAGCCCCTACACCGCCGCCTCGTTGCGTCCAGGGCTCGCCGGGACTTTGCTCGCTGGTACAGGATTCGCTGCCGCGCTCTGGTACGCCTCGCGGCGGTAAGTGAAGGCTGATTCTACTAGAGAGGTGAAGAGCAAAGAGCACCGCTGAAGCCTGCTGCGCCGCACAACGAAACTGCACAACGAAGAGGCGGCTAAACGCTCGCCGCCGCATAAGGACCGCTCGACACTGTGAATAAAGGAGAAAGATGAACCCAACGCAACTCAGCCGTGAACTGCGCAATCACAAAACGCCTGACCTGACCCGCCGCCGCTGGATCGTCGGACTAAACCTCGTGGGCGTCTCGATGGGCCAGCTCGTCTCGGCCTATCAGATGGGCCTCGTCCCCCGTCTGCCCGACCCACCCGGCAAGCTCGGCAAGGTCTTTAACGCCACCAAAGTGGACGCCTCGGACTACGCCTATAAGCGCTACCGTAGCCCCGACGGTGTGGCGATGGTGACGACCTACGCCGTCACGACCTGGCTCGCGGGCGCAGGTGGCGAGGACCGGGCGGACGAGACGCCGCTTTTGCCCATCGCGATGGGCGCGAAGCTCCTCTACGACGTGGGCACGACCTTGCAACTCGCTCGCGAGGAGTGGGCGGAGAACGGGGCGTTTTGCCAGTACTGTCAGGTGGCGACGCTCGCCTCGGTCGTTTCTGCTGCGCTCGCCGCGCCTGAGGTGTGGCGGGCGGTGAAGGCGTTGCGCGGCAAAGTTAATCGTTAATTAGGCGTTGTGAGGAGTACTACACGCTGGGCGTCATCGGTAAGGCGGGCTCAGGCACGCTGCACATGGACGGCAATACGCGGCTCTGCACCGCCGCCGCTGCGCTCAAGGCGACCTTCGGCAGCGAAGGTTAGCCCGGTTCCTACACCGACCACGCGGACACCTTGGCTTTGTTCGGTCACAACGTCGCGGAGACGCAGACCGTATGAACCGAAGTTTACTCGCAGCACTCACTATCACTTTACTGACAACGGGCGCGTTCGCTCAAACGGGCGGTACATCGTCAGGTGGTACGGTAAGCGAGATGACAGGCGGTGCAACACTCGGCGCACCGCAGAATCTACCCGAACGCCGCCCCATTGGTGAACCCGAAGTCGTCGCGACCTTTCCCGAGCTGATGCCTACAGGCGTCACGGTGTCTGAGGACGGGCGCGTGTTCGTCAACTTCCCGCGCTGGGAAGAGGGGGTGCCCACAACCGTCGCGGAGGTCATAGATGGCGAAGTCGTCCCCTACCCTGACGCAGAGACGAACCAACTGGATGAGAGCGCACCCCTAAATCACTTCATCTCGGTTCAGAGCGTGGTCATCGGTCCAGAGGGTCACCTGAGCAATCCGACTCAAGCGAGTACCTCATTTTTGCCGATGATGCAAACCGTGTAAGCGGCTTTAACTACGTGCTTCAGCTTCTTTATGACCAGAGGACAGATCAAAAGTTCAAGATCGTGGCTAGCGTTCGCGATTACGCTTTAGAGAAAGTTCGTGAAGCTGTAAAGAGGTACGGAAAACGGACGGAGATTGAACTTGGACCCTTCGAAGATAAACAAATTAAGCACCTTCTCGGGGGCGAATTCTACAGCTATAGCAAGTATTATTTAGTTTGAGTGTACGTAAGTTTTGCGAAGAGACGCTCTCACGATGTAGAACACCGTTGCCTAACGGCAAACTACGTCATTCGCTTTGCGAAAACTTCGTCCCTACGGGCTTTCAGAAAGCAGCACGCACATTTGAGAATGAAATCCCGCTAACCTTAGCAGGCTGAGACTTACGCTATTCCAATCAGTACTTATGTTAATTGCTATACATATGCTCTCACTAGCTGTAGGAACGAACGGTGAGCAATGAGTTGAAACCTTCAGGCTTTCTACTTTCAACTTATTGCTCGTTTCTCACCGTTCGTCCAGCTCGACTGGATTGCTTCCTTTCGTGCTAGAGTGCTCAGCAGAAAGCAGGTGTTTTGATGACTGAGTACCTTTACGACCAGCAGCCTTTAACGTCTCACTCAATCAGAGGAGCACATCTTGCTTATTCGCAGCATTGCAGAACAGGACTACCCCCAAGCAGCAAAGGTTCATAACGCCCAAAACGAACCTCACTTTCAGATTACACCCGAGCAGATGCAGTGTTCGGATAAGATCAAGCGGCGCAGTGACCCACACTATCGGCGCTACGTTGCCGAAAAAGACGGTGAGGTCATCGCGACAGGGTATCTCACGACAAATTGGGCGGGGACAACCGTTTCAGGGCGCACGTGGACGGGGATTGTGACTCGAGCCGACCACCGCAACACAGGTGTAGACACGCGGGTGCTCGAGTACGCCCTAACCCATTTTAACTTATCCGCTAAAGAGGTCTGGAGCTGCGTCCGTGAGGACTTCGTGCCGATGTCGGGTTATCTGGAAGGATTTACAGAACAGTTCCGCAGCTTCGGCGGCGAGCTTAACCTCTCGCAGTTTGACGCTACCGAGTTTTCACCTCTGACAGAGAGGTTGGAGGCAGAAGGCGTCGCCATCAAACCTTTTCCTGACCTCTTGGGTGACGCTGAGAGAGACGAAAAACTCTTAGCGCTTCACGCTGAAACAGAAGCCGACGCCCCCTATCATGAGCCGATTATTCCCAAACATCACCCTGACATTCATAGTCCTGAGATAAATCGGAGCAGCATTTTTGTCGCTGTGCATAACGAGCAGTATGTTGGATATGCGGGGCTCGAGGTGGACGACAGAACAACGACAGCCATCGCTTTTCTAGGCGTTTCACGCGCTTACCGTAACCGAGGAATTGGAACGGTGTTAGGGGCCCTAGTCGCTGAGTTCGCTCAATCCAGAGGCTACACCGAACTCAACGCGGGTGGCGGCGCAAAAGAAAACGCCTCTACGCAGTATGTTTTGCGCAAACTCGGCTTCGAGATTGAACCCGATTGGGTGACGTTCGCTAACAAAGGGTTGTAATACCCTTTCCGATTAAACACGCTACAAAGTAGCGTGTTTAATCCCGAGCGGATGCGAGTAAAAACAGTGACGGATTCCGGTGATTGCGGAAGAAACTCCGACTCCAACGAAGCGCGAAGCGTCGGAGTTTATGTAGCAATCAACCGGAATCCGTATAACCCCTTGCTACGATATGACGCAAAAAAGAAGAGGTAGCTCAGCGCTACCTCTTTTCGTTTGATTAAGAAATGATCACAGGTACCATCACATCGATTGCCTACTATAACGCCTGTTCAACTTGGTTTATCTATGACCAGCTCCGACCAGCGGGAGACAGGCTTTGATATCTGCTGTGATGTGACCAGATGATACCTGCTACTTTTTCTTCTTATTTGCAATATGAATCGCCTCGCCGTGCGCCGCCTCCGCCGCCTCCATAAAGCTCTCAGCGATGGTGGGATGCGCGTGCTGCGTCAGCGAGATGTCACCTAGCGTCGCGCCCATCTCGATGGCGAGTGCTGCCTCGGAGACCATATCTCCCGCGCTCGGTCCAACCATGTGAAAGCCTAAAAGCTGGTCCGACTCTTCGTCGGCGATGACTTTAACGATGCCCTCGGTGACGCCTAGCGTCATGGCGCGCCCGGAGGCTTGCATCGGGAAGCTACCCACGATGACGTTGTGTCCCGCGTCTTTCGCCTCCTGCTCGCTCATGCCGACGGACGCGAGTTCGGGGCTCGTGTAGACGACGCTCGGTACGATAGTGTCGTACGCGCTCGGTTTGCCGGAGGCGTGCTCGGCGGCGACTAAGCCCTCTTTCATGGCTTTATGCGCCAAGAGGGGCGGACGCGCCACGTCGCCGATGGCGTAGATATGCGGGACGTTGGTCTGCATGTGGTTGTTCGTGGGAATGAAACCCTGCTCGACTTTGACGCCGATGTCCTCGAGCCCTAAGTTTTCCCCCCTCGGCTTGCGCCCTACCGCGACGAGAATCTTGTCCACGGTGATGGTCTCTTCACCGTCTTCAGTCTCGAGCGTGACCTCTAGCCCGTCATCGGTCTCCTTCTGCCCCGTCGCCTTCGCGCCCGTCTTAATATTGATGCCGCGCTTCTCGAACGACTTGCGCAACTCCTTCGCCGCGTCGGGGTCGGACGTCGGGACGATCTGGTCCATGAGTTCGACGACGGTCACTTCGGAGCCTAGTGCGTTATAAATGTCCGAGAACTCTAAGCCGATGGCGCTGCCGCCGATGGCTAGAAAGCGCTCCGGCACTTCGGAGACCAGAAGCGCACCCGTCGAGTTGACAATCGTCTCGCCGTTCGTCTCGAAACCGGGAATTTCAATTGGCTCCGAGCCCGTCGCCACAATAATTTTGTCCGCTGTGACGGTCTTGTCGCCGACCTCTACCGTATTTTCGTCCTTGAACTTGGCGGTCCCCTCGATCAGTTCGACCTTGTTGCCTTTGAAGAGGCTGCGCACACCGCCTGTGAGCTTCTTGACGACGCCGTCCTTCCATTTGTCCATCGCCTTGAGATCAATTTCCGGCTCACCGAACTTGATGCCGTAATCCTCCGCGTGCTTCGCTTCACGCAAGTCTTCGGCAACGTGGAGGAGCGCTTTGGTAGGGATGCAGCCGACGTTGAGGCACACACCGCCCACATACTCCTGTTCCACACACGCCACTTTCATCCCGAGCTGCGCCGCGCGAATCGCCGCGTGGTAGCCGCCCGGTCCTGAGCCGATAATCAGTAGTTCGTAGTCCATATTGGTCCTCTCTAAGACTAGGTTCGTGGTTCTTTTAACCTCTTTAGTGTACCTTGCAAGTAGCGTTGAGACTTCATCTGTGTTTACGAAAGACAGCAACGAGGAGAAAAGAAGCAATGAGTACCGAGCTAGGTTAAGGGCTGCGCCCGTAGCACTTTACGTGCTCACCTATATGAGCAATGAGTGGAATTCAAGGACTTTAGACTCATTGCTCATTGCTTTCAACTCATTGCTCTTTACCCCCTAGTCCTCACCACGAAAACGCGCCACACTAGTGCTATGTTTTCCCTCCGCCAACCGTCAGAGCGTGAGATGCGCACCTTTTTAGCCCAGCAGAGCGCCGAGCCCTTCTCTTATGACGACATCGGCATGTCGCAAGAGGACAGCGTGCCTGACAAGTACGCTGTTGACCGCTACCGCGTCAAACTCGGTGAGGGGAAAGAGGTGTTTGAGCGCGCGGTAGAGGCGGTGCGCACCTGGAAGGTCTACCCGAGCGCCTGGATGACGCTCTACCCGCCGGACGTGCCGATTAAAGAGGGCGTGTCCGTGGGGATTCTCGCGCACCTGCCTGGGGTATGGGTGAAAAGTGCAGTGAGAATCGTCTATGTCGTCGACGATAAGCGGCGCTACTGCTTCGCCCTTGGCACGCTGCCCAAGCACGTCGAGAGCGGCGAAGAGCGCTTCTTGGTGGAGTGGCTCTCAGATGATTCGGTCTGGTACGAGGTCTTCGCGGTCTCCAAGCCGAAGCATCTGCTCGCGAGGTTGGGTCACCCCTTTGCGCGGCTCGTGCAGAAGAAATTTGGGCGCGACTCGAAAGAAGAGGTCAAGGCGTTCGTTCAGTCTTCATGACCCGAGTTTGTCGTAAACTGAAGAGGTGGTTGACAAACGAGGCAAGCTGGGCGAAGCACCTTTCTCTTATCAGGCAGGTAAGGATACCCTCTTTATCTTTTGGGAGGGTAGGCGCGTAAAAATCCTCAAAGGGAAAGAGGCGAAGAGGGTGGTGGGGAGGCTCGAGCACGCAACCTCCCAAAATGCTCAGCTCATCATGGCAAAGCTGACGGGCAATTTCAAACGTGGAAACGAGCGCGGTTAGATGACGCGCATCATCACCTTCAAAAACAGCCTTCTCATCGACCGCCCCTGTGAAGAGGTCTTCGCTTTTCTCGCGGACTTTCGCAACATGCCTAAGTGGAACTACCACGTGCTCACCGTCAACAAACTTTCAGGGCGTGTGAGCAAGACCGGCACGGTCTACCGCCAAGTGCGCAAAACGGACACGCAAGATTATGAAGTCGTCGAATACAGCCCCAACCGCGCCGTTACCGTCGAAACATTGCCACCTGCGCGGATGCTCAAGATGCGCTTCACGCTTGTAGAAACGAACGGCAGCACCAAACTCACCGACGAGTGGACGCTAGGCGGCGCGTCGCTAGGGCTCTTCAAGGGCTTCGCCGAGCGTAAGGTTAAAGGGGCAGTGGCGGAGAACTTGCTGAAGCTCAAGGTGCTGCTGGAAACGGGACACGTGCGGCTCCAAGATGGGCGAGAGGTTCATCTGTAGCTACGCTACTTAGCTTCGTGCGATACAATTAAAGCCCGTGGTACACAAACATTCACGGTTAAAATCGGATGGGTGGTATGTTTGGTATGTGGAGCGGCTTTGGCGGCTTGCAGAAGGTCTCCCGGTTAAGACTATTCTTATCGAAAACGTCGCAGAGTTTGACCAGAACTGTTGGTTCGATCAGACTGATACGCCCACTTGCCGAGCCGTAGCCGCTCACGCCAAACGGATTTATGAGGCTGATTCGTCTTATCCCATCATTCTGTCAGCCGAAGGTCATTTGATGGACGGCGGGCATAGAATCGCGAAAGCGTGGTTGCTTGGTATGAAAGAAACTCAAGCAGTTCAATTTGAGGTTGACCCAGAACCAGATGAAGTGCGTCCAGAATAGCGGTTAGGGTCTTAGCTCGAGACCTCTTCTATCCTTGGCTAAACGCGACATACTCCTCCAACTTCCGCGCCGCCTTACCCTCCTCAATCAACTCAGTCGCCAGCACGACACCCTCCGCAAGCGTTGGCGCTTTATTCGCCAAGTAGAGCGCTGCGCCTGCATTGAGGAGCACCACGTCACGCTTCGCGCCGTGCACCTCGCCTTGCAAAATGCCTCGAATCATGACCGCATTCTCCTCGGGCGTGCCGCCCATGATTTCGGCGCGGTCATAGACCGCCAAGCCGACGCTTCTAGGATGCACGACGTAGCTGCGGAGCGTACCCTCTGCGTCAAGTTCTGTCACCTTCGTCTCGCCGCACACAGTAAGCTCATCAATGCCGTCACCGTAGACAACCATCGCACGTTCTGCGCCGAGCCCGCCTAAAACTTGCGCAAGAGGTTCGGTCAGCGCCGGATCGTAGACGCCCAAAAGTTGTCTATTCGCCCCGGCCGGGTTCGTAAGAGGTCCGAGTGAGTTAAAGATGGTACGCGCTTTGAGGTTCGCCCGAATCGGCGCGACGAACTTCATAGCGGGGTGGTGAGCGCGGGCGTAGATAAACGCTAGCCCCACCTCCCGGATGCTCTCGGCTAAGCGTTCGGGCGTCGCCTCCAGGTTGACGCCGAACGCCTCCAACACATCCGCTGCCCCCGACTTGCGCGTTACAGCGCGGTTGCCGTGCTTGGCAACCTTTACGCCGCCCGCCGCCACCACGAAGAGGCTCGCCGTGCTGATGTTAATCGTGCTGACGCCCGTGCCGCCCGTGCCGCAGGTGTCTAAAAGAGGTCCGTCAACATTTGCATGAACTTTGATAGCACGCTTACGCATCGCTTGGGCGAAGCCGATGATTTCATCCACCGTTTCACCTCTTGTGCGTAAGGCGGCCAAAAGTGCGGCGGCTTGCATCTGGCTGAGAATACCGTCCATGAGTTGCCCCATGACCTGTTGCGCTCGGTCTTGACCTAACGTTTTGCCTTCGAAGACATCGGTGAGTAAGGGGGCGATGTCGAAGTCGGTTGCTTCCATGTTGGGTTCCTCCAAGATTTACATTATGTTTGTCACCCCGAGCCCAGTCGAGGGGTCTCGTTTCGCAATCTCTGACAGGGGAGAGGGTAAGGGCAGAGATTCTTTCACTCCACTTCGTTTCGTTCAGGACATGTTTCATTATTTAGCTGACAGTGTACTAAACCTCAACCTTGTACGAGAGGTCTAGCTCATCTCCGGGTACGCCGCGAATGCCCCAATTGTGTTTGGGCATTTCAAAAATCGTGATTTCTAAGTCGTTTTCTGCGATACCTAACGCGCTGCACCTCTCAAAAAGCAGCCGGATGAATCTCTTCTTACTCTCTACACTACGCCCTTCGAACATGCTGATTTCGAGAATCGTATACCTCTTTGTTCGATTCGCGGGAGAGATAAAGTCGTGGGGCTCGAGCCCCACAAACCGCTGAAACCTCTTGTCGGCGGGGAATCCTAGAGTGTCCACCAAGCAGCTATGAATTACATCGGAAAGTTCAGTCCTAACCTCTTCCAAATGACCTCTTAGCCCGTAAACTACAACCTGCGCCATTTACGTCTTGCGCGTATCTGTGAACGCCGTGCCGATGCCCAGCGCGATAAAAACCGTCCCCGTAAACCAGCGTTGCGCTTGCCAAAAGACCGTCTTCGCCTTGAGCCAGTTGCCGAGTGCACCTGCGAGCAGCGCAACCGCAATGTCTACAAGTGCGCCGTTCACCACGAAAAGCAGACCGAGCAAGAGGATTTGCGTAACGACTGCGCCGTTTCCTGAATCCACAAATTGCGGTAAGAAGGCGAGGAAGAAGAGGGCGATTTTAGGATTCAGGACGTTTGTAATCATGCCCTGGTAGTAGATTTTGTAAGAGCCAGCGCGGGACAGCTCGAGCTTCTCCACCTCTTCATCTTTGCTCAATAATGTGCGCACGCCCAAGTAGATGAGGTACGCCGCGCCCAAGTACTTCACGATGCTAAACGCTAATGCTGAGGATGCAAGCAGCGCCGAAAGCCCCAGCACCGCCGCCGCAATATGCACCACGACGCCCGTATAAATCCCGAGAATCGAGACCAAGCCCGCCCCGCGACCCTGCCCGACGCTCCGCGCGATGATGTAGAGCATGTCCGGCCCGGGGGTGATGCTAAGGAGCAGCGCAGCGGCTGAAAAGACGAGAATCGTGGTGAGGTCGAGCATCAGTCCCACTCCAAGCGTATGTCGTGTTGTGCCAAAAAGCGTTCTAACGAATAGCCGTGTTCACCGAGTTGGTTGACGAGCCAATGCGTACGCTGTAAGGTCAGCTCGCGCTCGTCGGCGAGGAAGTGCCCTGCGTCTACAGCCTGTAGGTAGTCCTCCGTGTCAACCACCTTAGCCCACTTTCCCTCGAGAACTAGAACATCGAGGTAGAGGTCGCGCACGGTCCAGACCTCTTCGTTCTGCTCAACCTCTCCAATAATATCGATGTAGTAGTCGTATTTGCCGTAAGGATGGTCGTCCGTGCGCCAGTCAAAACGCGTGATTTGCAAGTTGAGAGAAGGAAGCACCTGAGAGTCGTGGCGCGTCACATACTTGTTTTCTACCGGATGCGCGTAGGCCAGTCCGTAAGCTCGAGGATGAGCAAAGTCCAAGGCGTACCGCTCGACCTCTTCGCCTTTGTCGCGCACCTTTGTCTTTGCCTCCAAGTTGAGTGTAATCACCGTAGGAGGGTGTATCACTTGCAGACATCCAAAAAGTTTTGCAGCATCTGTTTCCCTGTTTCGGTCAGGATGCTCTCGGGGTGAAACTGCACGCCCCACACTGGATAGGTCTTGTGACGCAGCCCCATGATGACCTCTTCGCCGCCGTCGTTCACCCAAGCGTTCGCTTCTAAAACATTGGGCAAATCCTTGACGATGAGCGAGTGGTAGCGCGTCGCTGTGACACTCTCGCCCAAATCCTTAAACGACGCCGTCCCGTCGTGACGAATCTCGCTCGTCTTGCCGTGCATGATTTTAGGCGCACGCACGACGCTCGCGCCGTAGGCCTGTCCGATGCTCTGATGACCCAAGCACACGCCGAAGATGGGTGTCTTTTCACTGTAGCGTTTGATGACCTCGACGGAATGACCCGCTTCAGTTGGCGTGCAAGGACCTGGGGAGACGACGATGCCGTCAGGGTTGAGGTCGTCAATGTCCTCCAAGCTGAACTGATCGTTACGCCACACTGTCGGGGTGATGCCGAGTTCGCCCAGGTATTGCACGAGATTGTAGGTAAACGAGTCGTAGTTGTCAATGACTAAGATTTTCACGAAATACCTCTTCTAAAGATGAGGAACTAACTGCGCTTTGCGCCTAGTTGATGGACTTTCTCGAGCCACCTCTTCCGAAACGCATCCGAGGAGAGCCGGACGGGTCCGATAAAGGTACTTCTTACCGGACGAATACCGCAAAACTCGAACAAAAGCCCTTTGAGCATATGGTAGCTCGGGCGGTTGTAGCGCAACCAGTAAAACCAGGCGGGCTGGTCTGCGGTTGCGATGATACGCGCGGAGCGCCCTTTAAGCAGCTTGTCCCAGCGAATCTTCGAGCCTTCGTGCTTCTTGAACGCGAAACCCGGTAAGAAGACTCTATCTAAAAACCCTTTGAGGAGCGCAGGCACCGAGCCCCACCACACGGGATGAACCATGACGATGTGGTCTGACCACTTGATGAGCCTTTGCGCTTCGAGCAAGTCAGGCTCTAAGTCGGTGCGCTTTCGGTAGCCGTAACGCAAGTTAGGGTCGAAGTTGAGCTGCGCAACGACAATTTCTTTGACCTCAGCGCCGCTCGCTAATGCGCCTCGCTCATACGCTTCGGCAAGGGCAAAGCAGTAGCTTTCAGGGTCAGGGTGCCCTTGGATGAGGAGGATGTTCATAGGGGTTCAATCTTTTAACTCGAGCACGAAGTTCGCCGCGTGAGGTCGCTCCTGCCAGCCTCTTTTAGTATAGTACGCACGCTCGTAAGAAGACTTATTGCGCATGTTAAGAAGAGACAGCCGTGCGCAGCCCCTGACCCTACCCTCTTCAAGGATAGAATGAAGCAAAGAGGTGCCTAAACCTTCCCCACGCGCCTCGGGATGCACAAAAAGCTCCGAGACGAAGCCTTCACCGTCGGCGTGAAGGAGCGTAGGATGCCAGTGAACGTTAATGTACGCGCTAAGTCGCTCACTGTTTACGGCAACGAGAAGGGTGTGCTCTGCGCTTTTGACGATGTGCGCCAACTGCTTTTTGACCCTTGCCAGCGTTACTTCGAAAGATTCTGTGGCGATGGTGGAGAGGTTCTCGAGCGTGTGAAGCAAAGAAGTCAAACCTCTTGCATCCTCGAGTTGACAAGCGCGAATCACGCTAATCCTTCGGTGGCGAGTTCAACGGCTCGCACCAATGCCGCCAACTTATTCATCGATTCCTGATATTCAAACTCGGGGTCAGAATCCGCCACAATGCCGCCGCCTGCTTGCAGGTGAAGTTTGCCCTTGGCGATGACAGCCGTGCGGAGCGTCAGCGCCATATCCATCGCACCCGACACGCTCAAGTAGCCGAACGCGCCCGCGTAGGGTCCACGACGTACGGACTCTAACTCGTCAATGATCTCCATCGCCCGAATCTTGGGTGCGCCCGACGCTGTGCCCATCGGTAGCGTACTCGCGAGCGCGTCAAGCGGTGTTTTACCCTCAGCGAGCGTCCCCGTCACCTCCGAAACGATGTGCATCACGTGGCTATAACGCTCGACGCGCATGAGATCGGTGACTTTCACGCTGCCGAACTCGCAGACGCGCCCCAGGTCGTTGCGCCCTAAATCCACCAACATAATGTGTTCAGCGCGTTCCTTTTCGTCAGCTAGAAGTTCTGCGGCTAATGCGGCGTCTTCTTGGGGCGTCGCGCCGCGTTTTCGTGTACCCGCGATGGGTAAGGTATCTACGCGCTTGCCGTCACTGCGCACTAAGCTCTCGGGGCTGCTCGAGACCAACGTCACCGGACCCAAGTCCAGATAGCCCAGATACGGGCTTGGGTTGACGGTCCTCAAAGCGCGGTAGAGCGCAAACGGATGCACGCCCAAGTCAGAGGTCAAACGTTGACTCGGCACCACTTGGAAGATGTCGCCTGCGTGAATGTACTCCACCGCTTTCGAAACGGCAGCTTTGAAGCCCTCTTGCGTAAAATTGCTCTTAAACTCAGTGCGTATCCCTGCCCTATCGCCCGGTACACCTGGCAACGGACCGCGCAGCCGCGTGTAGAGGCGTTCGACGAGGTCTCGAGCCCGCACCTCATCCGCCTCGTCGTCCACCTCCGCAGGCGCGACGATGAAGATACGCCGCTTGAGGTGGTCGAAGATGATGAGCGCCTCGGGTTCGATAAATAAGAGGTCGGGGATGCTTAGTTCGTCGGGATTGTTGTCCGGTAGGGTCTCGTAACACCGAATGAGGTCGTAGCTTGCGTAGCCGACTGCGCCCGCCCAGAAGTCGGGAAGAACGGGGTCTTGAACGGCGTCTTTAACCGTCAAGTCCCAGAGCACGCGCAAAGGGTCATTAGACTCAAACGTCTCTGCGCCCTCCGCCGTGGTGACGGTGAGGTGTTCACCTCTCGCTTCAATACGCCGCCGTTCGCCCGTCCCGATAAACGAGTACCGCGCTACACGCTCGCCCTGTTCGACGCTTTCTAGCAAGAACGACGGATGCCCCGCCACCTTGAGGTAAGCGGTCAGAGGCGTTTCTAAATCGGCTAGAACCTCTTTGTAGATGGGTTTAACTCTGGTACGGATACCTGCAAGCGTCACGGACATACCTCGCTTTTTCTGGCGTAGAACCTCGTGCTTTATACAGATGGGCGAAACCGGAAGGTGTCCCAAATTGCGCATTCTAAAGAGGTTCGCGTCTGTGTTCTTGAAGCTCTTTTTAGGCTATGGAACGCAATTTGTGGTACACCGTCAATCTAACAGCGACGCCATCGTTGGGACCCTGACTTCCAGAAAGGCGAGAGGTGCATACGAGGAGTATACCTCAACGAACGCGAGGACCTCTCTCTTAAAAAGATGCTCAGTGTAAAATTTAATGTTGCTGTCAAAGCAGGGTTTAGCGAGAGAGCTTGCTGACGACTAACATGTTGAGACTGACCCCTTCGCGCTCGGCTTCTTGGGCTAGGGCGCGGTGTAGGCTTTTAGGGAGGCGGACTTGGAAGCGTCCGCTGTAGGTGTTGTAGGAGCCTGGTTCGGGGATAGAATCGCCGTGCTCGAGCATCACCTCTAAGATAAGTCGCTTGACCACGTTCAGCTCCTTGAGCGCTTTCTCAATGTTCTCGCCGTCAGCGTGAACAGCAGCTCTGCCGAAGTCGGGCATTCGGGCGTAGTAGCCGCCGTCCTCCATCGGACGAATCTCTACGGGATAGTTGAGGCTCATGTAGTGCTCGAGCGTTTTATCTTGGACAGCCATACATACTCCTTCTATCGAGGCTCCTTGTAAATCGAGGTCAGCGGCAATTGCCTTGATACTCTACTTTGACCTCTCTACCGCGAATTGTAGGCACGTTGATAAGCGTAGCCCCGGCTTTCTGAAAAATGTGGTGACTCCCTGCTATGCGTACCTCTTCATAACCGTTTCGCAGTAGCGAAAACTTCGTAAAGTGCTCCAGAACTTTTTTCACCTCACTGAAACGCATCGTTTTGGGAAATTGCAAGAATTTTTGAACGAGCTTATCCGTGCGGCTCACACCTTTATGATACTACATACAGTGTTATGAAGTCGAGGTTTGCATTGGCTTAACAAAGTGGTGTGCAGCAATCTAGCGAGCCCAAGCTAACTCACTGATAACCGGATGGTGGTCGGAAGCAAAACGCTCACCGCGCAAACTTTCTACGGCGACGAGCGCGGGCGAATGCCAAATATAGTCGATGCGCAAGAAGGTAAAAGCGCTGTGCCAACTGAACCCAAAGCCCCGACTCGACTCGCGGTAGCTGTCCTTCATGACAGTAGCTAATTCACTATAAACGGGCGAGTATTCGCTCAGGTTGAAGTCGCCTGCGACGAGGTAGGGGAGCGGTTCGGTCCCTAATTCCCCTAGAAGCGTCCGAATCTGCGCGTTGCGCGTCCGCTCGTCGTAACGCGCCCCGAGAAGCTGCCCTACTGTGCTCTCCACCGGACGCAAGTTGAGCGGGAGCAAGAGGTGGATGTTGTACACGGCGAGTTCGCGCCCGTCCACCTCTATGACTAGCCGCTGCGCCTCCCAGCCGTTCCCTAGCGAGATATTGCGCTCAGTGAGCACGGGATACTTTGACAAGACTGCGTTGCCTCGCCTTTCTCCGCCATAAACGAGGGTATAGCGTTTCATGAGCTCGAGTTCCTGAAGCTCACTCAGGCTCGGCGTCTCCTGGATGAGTACGAGGTCCGTGTCGTATTCGTTGACCGCATCCTCTAAAGCTGTAGGGTTGACGATCGTATTGAAAGTCATGATAGAGAGGTTGGCGGGCGTATTCGCTGGAGGATTGGCGAGAAAATAGGGCGCGAAGAGCCACAGCATGAGCGCGACTGCGAGCGTAGACCCCAGCATCAAGCTGTGGTGTTTGACCAGAAAGCCGAAGAGGGCAATAGGGAAAACCGCCAGAAAAAGAACAGGTAAAACGTTGAGCCAAAGTCCAGGGAGGGTCCATAAGCCGTAAGCGTCGCTGAAAGGGCGCGTGAGGGTGATGACGCTGAGCGCGGCTAAAGCGAAGAGGTAGAGAGAGCAGAGGAGGCTGAGGAGGGGCTCGAGGCGAGAGCGAAAAGAGCGTGTCACCTCATCAGCCTAAAGGCTTTTGCGCGTCCAGGTGTACAGTTCATCACTGCAGGAAAGGTAACTATATAAATCGCTCAATGATAGTTTCATCAACGTATCTTTCACCTATCTTGGCATGTTTTTGAGCCGTACCAACAACGGAAAACCCGTGCTTTTGATAGGTGCTCAGTGCTGTTGGATTGTCACCTCGTACGTAAGCAAAGACTTTTTCGTAACCCTTTTGCCGCATGGCTGCGAAGGTAGCAGGAAACAAGCTAGAAGCAACACCTTGTCGGAGGGCGTTGAGGTCTACATAAGTGCCAATCACGCCAACATGGTCAAAAAATCGAGTGTAGGATGCAAACGGCTCTACAGTTTGAAATCCAGCGATACAATGCTCGTTCTCGTCCACTGCAACGTGGAAAATACCCTCTTCTGGAAAATTTGCTATAAATTCGCGCTCGGCGTCCAGGCTAAAAGGCTTATCTAAGACAGTAAACGCGCCTGACTCGATGATAGGATTGAGAATATCAACAATTGCTCTTGCATCCTCGAGTTGAACATCCCTTACGAGCCATTTCATAGAATTCCTCGCTCGAGCTTGCCTGTACTGACTTCAACCGCTATTTCCCACAAACTCGCGATGCTAGTGACAGATTGGTTAAAGTATACCTCAGCGTGAGAGCTTGCTGACGACCAGCATGTTGAGACTGACCCCTTCGCGCACGGCTTCTTGGGCGAGAGTGCGGTGCAGGCTTTTGGGGAGGCGGACTTGGAAGCGTCCGCTGTAGGTGCTGGGTTCGGGAATGGCGTCGCCATCTTCCAACATATCTTCAAAAAGGAGTTCTTTAGAAACAGATGCCTCTTTGACAGCTTCTTCAACCGTTGCGTCGTCACCATGTGCCACGGCTCGCCCTAACTCGTAGTAGTGTGCATAGAAGCCACCGTCCTCCATGTGGTCAATGTGCAGTTTATAGGGTAAGCTCATGCAATAAATAATCTGCGAAATAAATCCATAACGAGCGTCGAGGCTTCTGAGGGGTAGGCGGTTGGCTTACCAAGTGAGCCTATCTAGCTTGCGCCTTTAGCAGCAGGTCTAGCGGGAGCGGTCCACGCGCGACGCATCTGGTCATTGAGTTAGCGCGTTGATAACGGCATGAAGTCGCGCGGAAAAGCGCGCGCTCCCGCTAGACGCCCTGCTAAAGGCTCTGTTGTGAAGTCCGGCGATGGTTAAGAAGGTGTCGTCATAGCTCCTTTCTGGACCTCGGTAGAGACCGGCTAGGAGCTTGAAACGCTTGAGGTGAGCCAGCGCGTTTTCCACTTTGACGCGAGCTTTGTTCTGTAGGCTGTTGGCGAGCTTTTGGATGAGGTCTAAGGGTTTGTTACGCCTGGCTTTGTAGGGCTGCTCGAAGTGCCTGTTGGGATAGTCTTGTGCAACGCCGTCGTAGCCACGGTCGACGCGCACGTCTAGCTTGAGGGGCAACTCACGTAGCAGGTCGCTGCCCCTTAGCAGGGTGATGTCACTGACACGCCCCTCAATGGAGCGCGATACGTGGAGGAATAGACCTTCAGGCGTGCTTGTGACCTGCGTCTTCTAGGTGAAGGCTAAGAGCCTTTGAGCTTTGCTCTAACCTAAGCGTATGCCGCTTCTTCTTGCCCGAATACCTGCTTTTGTGCCTCGCCTTGTCTTTAGGCTTCTGTAACGCCTGCTCGGTAGCGTCTACAAGCACTTCCTCGAGTTCAGGATGCTTCTCGAGCAGCGCTTCTAAGCTTCCAATGCGCTTTCTCGGTTTGGCAAAGAGCAGCGTTTCTTGAATCGGCAAGGGCAGAACTGCTTGCAGCGTAGGGCGCAACTCGCCAATGAGACGGCTGACATTGCTATCGTCTAGGTCAAATAGATAGCCCAAGAGTATCTGCGTCACATAGAGCCGGTAGTACATCAGCACAACCAGCAGTTGTCGCTCTAAGCTCAGCTTCGCTTTGCGTCCCCCGCCCACGGCTCGCTGCCGCCCTTTGCCCTCTTCACTTCGCTTCGCTCGCGCCTCAGCCACCGCCGCGCACAACGCCTCGAACTGTTCAACCGTTAAACCTGTGAAGTTGTGTAAGTGCTTCGGGCGTCTCTTTAGCTTCTCGACGTTCATCCTCTACTTTAGCCTACTCCTCTACTCTAAGTCTATTTCGCAGAGGATTTAGTACATAGCAGGTATCCGTATATTAAGAGAAGCGAGGTGATGCCCAGCAAGTATCAGCTTTAGGGCTAACAGATGAACTGCACACCTCGCTCACTAAGCTACACGGAGCTTGCCTGATACTAAGACGCTTAGTAGCCTCATAGACGGATAAGCAGCTACCGTGAGCAGCAACCTAAGGAGGTTGTATGGTCATTATAGGGGTTGATCCACATCCGCAGAGCCATACCGCAGCAGCGTTAGATAAACAGGGCAAGGTATTAGGTCACTGCACCGTTACGAATACGGCTGAGGGCTTGGCAACTTTGGAGCACTGGATAAAGCGCTATGACGTTCAGCGGTGCGCTATTGAAGGGGCGAATAACCCCTTTGCTCGGAGGTTGAGTCAAGCGTTGCTCGGGCAGGACCATAAGGTTGTGGACATTAGTCCGAGTCTGACGAGTCAGTACCGCAGCAAAAGAGGACGCAAGAAGAGTGATGAGGTAGACGCTGAAAACGTAGCTCGGGCTGCTTTGGCTAATCCTGAGCTGACTACGTTTGCACCTCGGCAAGCGGTTGAAGACCTCAAACATCTGACCCGCACCCGAGAAGCGCTAGCTAAACAGCTTACAGCGCACAAGCTGAGCTTAGCGAGCCTTGAGCTAGAGGTGGCTCGCCAAGCCGTCGAAGCCGTTATTGCAGTGCTTAAAGAACAACTCAAGACGCTCGAGCAGGCGATGAAAGCCCTCGTTGACGAACTGATGCCTGAACTCTTAGAGGTCTTTGGCGTCGGCGTCGTTCACGCCGCCACGCTACTTGCTGAAGCAGGTGACATCCGACGCTTTCGTTCACAACACGCCTTTGCCATGTATTCAGGTTGTGCGCCTGTCGAGCGCTCTTCTGGTGGTCAGAAGAGAAGGCAACTCAACATCGGCGGCAACCGTCGGCTCAACCGCACCTTTCACATGATTGCCCAAGTCAGACTGCGCCACAGCGAACCGACAAGAGCCTATCTCGACAAGAAACAGCAGCAAGGCAAGACCCGCCGGGCTGCTCTAAGAAGTCTCAAAACCTATCTCGCAAGAGAACTCTTTCGTTTCATGCTGCAAGTCACTCAGCAGCACCCACAGAGGTGGAAGGGGGCTTGACAACTCTATACTAAGTTCATCTGGTTTGAGACACTCTTACTTTTGAGAACGTCGTTTCCTTCGGAAAACTACGTCATTCGCTCTGCGAAAACTGCGTCCCTGCGGGCTTTCAGAAAGTAGCACGCACGTTATGAGATGAAATCCCGCTAGTCCTTGCGGACAGAGACCTGCGCTCATCCGTCTCGGTATGTCTTGGAACTGCTAATAGAACCCTTACACACGTTATCTTAGACCTAGCGTGACAGTCGCTCCCGCGTTAAAGTAAAGAGGACTATGGCGCACCCTACACTCTCTCATCTGATTAAGCCCCGAGGCGCTTAGGATACAGACGTTATGGACCTTCTTCGCAGTGGTGGACCTGTTCTCATCGCCATCCTCCTGGTATCGCTCTACGCGCTCTACCTCTTTTTCGCGCGTTTTCTGAAGCTCTCTAAAGAGCGCATGGACGTCGACCGGCTGATGGTGCGGGTCAACGCCGCCGTGCGCGAGCGCAACCTCGAGATGGCGCTCGTCGCCTGCGAAAATCATGGCGGACCCATCGCGCGGGTGCTCAAAGCTGCCCTGACACGCCTGCCCTACGGACGCGCCGCCGTCGAAGCCGCCTTTCAAGAGGCGACGTTGGAGGAGGAGCAGCAGCTTACGAAAGGCTTGCGCCCGCTCGGGACGATTGCGCAGATCGCGCCGCTTCTAGGGCTTTTGGGTACGGTCACGGGGATGATCGTTGCGTTTTCAGAAATTTCGCAGCAGGGCACGGGCAACCCCGCCGCACTAGCGGACGGCATTGGGCAGGCGCTCGTGACGACGGCGGCGGGGCTCATCGTGGCAATTCCGGCGCTTATCGGCTACAACTACCTCTCGAGCCGCGTGGACAACATCCTTTTGGAGATCGAGCGCCGCCGCGAAGAGCTGATGGGCAACGTCGTCGAGGTGGTCTCGGGGCGCAAAGAGGACCGCCCCCGAGAGAGACGGAGCGAAGGAGACGTAGAGGACGATTATGAACCGATTCGGGCGACTTAGCCGCCGCAACCGCACCGGGCTGGGGCTCGACCTCACGCCGATGGTGGACGTGGTCTTTTTGCTCGTCATCTTTTTCATGGTCTCAACGACGTTCATCACGCTCGAGTCGGGGCTGCCTGTCGATTTGCCCCAAGCGCAGAGCAGCCAGGCACAGTCCTCGGAGTTGCCAACCGTCACCATCAATCAAGACGATCAGATCTTCGTGGGCGGCGCGCAGGTGTCCGAGGGGGACCTCGTCGGGGTGCTGCGCGAGGTGTTGGCGTCGAGCGCGTCGGATACGGTTGTGCTCCGCGCTGACCAGAGCGTGCGCTACGGCTTGCCCGTACGGGTGATGGACTTGATCAAGCAAGCTGGGGCGCAGCGCGTCGCCATCGCGACGGGCGGCAATTAAGTTCGTGCAGCGCGAGAGACAGTTTTGGCGCGACAAGGAGAAGCGGCGGGCGCTGCTCCTATCGCTACTCCTGCACCTCGCGGGCATCTTTGCCGTTATCTACGCCTACGTCGCGCCGACACCCCTAGAGCCCGAGAACTTCATCGTCTTAGAACTCGGTCCGAGCGAGCAGGCGGAGCCGAGCGACGCTGCCGCCGCCGCTGAGCCCGCCCCGCAAGCCGCCGAGCCGCAGGTGGCGAGCGAGGCGGCGGGTGCGCCGCGCACGCCCGAAACAGCACCTGCGCCGAACACCGCAGCGCCGGAGGCGCAGGCGGAAGCCGCGCCCGATGCACCTCGAGCGCAGAACGAGCCCATAAGCGAGCCGCCGCTCGCTCCCCAAGCGAGCGTGCCCGCGCCAGACGCGCAACCGCTCGATCTACCCCCACAAGACGCCGCTACGACGCTGCCCGAAGTGGAAGAGGTAGAACTGGAGCCCCAACCCCTCGCTGAGCCTATCCAGATTCCTCAACCAAGCGCCGCCGCCGCCGTGCCCGAAGCGCGCAGCGTCGCCCTCACGCCCCGCGTAGAGGTCCCGTCGCGCGTCGCCGTACCCGAGCCGAGTGCCCAGGTCTCCGTCACCAGCGCCCAACCCGTGCCGACGCCGCAAGCGCAAGCGTCCATACCCGAAGCGCGTCCAGTGCCGACGCCCGAGGCGAGCGCGTCGGTGCCTGAGCGGACGATTCCTACACCCCAAGTTCAAGCCTCCGCGCCGAGCGCCCAACCTGTACCAACGCCGCAGGCGCAGGTCTCCGTGCCGAGCGCGCGTCCTCTAGCGGCGACGCCGGGCGTTCAGGTGACGGAGGCTGAACCCGTGCCGAGCCCGCAAGCCACCGCTACGGCGAATGTGCCCGACCAAGTGGCCGCCGAAACGCCCAACGCCGAAGAGACGCAGTCCGGCGACGTCGCCGCTAGAGCCGACGCCGATGCGCTCGGCGGCAACGCGGCGGATACGGGGCAAACCGAGTCGCAGGACGCGGCGCAGGCGAACAACGCAGGCGCGGCGGCTGCGCCTAGTGTAGAGACGGCTGCTACCGGAGCCCCGGCGAGCCGCACACCTTATGAAGTGAGCCGGAGCCAGCCCATCGCCGCTATACTCGACAACGCGCTCGGCTACCCGCAGACGGGCTTGCGCGAGGCGGGCGCGATTTACGAAATGCCCGTGGAGGGCGGCTTGACACGGCTCATGAGCGTCTACGACAACCCTAACAGCACCCCGAGCGAAGTCGGACCTATTCGCAGCGCGAGACCGTATTTCGTTCAGGCGGCGAGCGCGATGGACGGTACGCTCGTGCACGTGGGCGGCTCGCCCGGTGCGCTGAACGAAATCGCCAGAGGCGACGCGACGCTGGACGCCCTGCAAGCGGAGCAGGCGGACCCCTTCTTCGTGGTGAGCGACCAACGTGCGCCCTACAGCACCTACGCCAGCGGGGACGCGCTCAGGCAAGCCGTCACTCGTCTCGAGCTTGACGCCTCCAGCGTGTTACGCGGCTCCGCTTATCGCCCCGCCGACAACGCGCCTGGAGCGGAGCGCGTCGTGGTGGACTATTCGTCCGCCTACTCGAGCGGCTTTCGCTACGTCTCGCAGCTTGCCCAGTACCGCTGGCTCAGAAATGGGGACGAAGCCTCGGATGCTAGGGGCGAAGACGTGCTCGTGGACGCCGTCGTCGTCGCCGACATCGTAGCGCAGCCCCTGCCCGGCGACCCGGAAGGACGTTTATACATCCCGTACCGTGGCGGCGACGCGGCGCTTTATCTGCGCGGCAAGGCGCTCCCCGGCACGTGGACCTCACAAGGCGGCTTTACCTTCGTTGCAGATAATGGTGAGACGATCGAGTTAGCCCCCTACAAGCACTGGATTCTCTTCACGCCGAGCTACGCCGAGGTCAGCGCTGAGTAATGCGGGTGAGTAGTGGCTTTGAGATGACGCGAATATTAAAGCAAGGGGTTTCAACCCCTTGTTCGCCCCTCTGTTCAATATGTAGAGATAGCAGAGAGAGCATTCGATTTAGAGCCGCTACCGTACGTATCCTACAAAATGTACCTGCAGTCTTGACGCTATCTCCCAGAATCTGCGCTTGTTTCTACAAGGTAGCGCTCAGCTTCTCGCACCAACCATGCACCGAACGCCTCGACGAAGCGCTCGGTTTCTCGGCTCACGTCGGGGTTGAGGGCTAGCTCGAGCGCCCTATACATCGCCTCTTGTTGCTCGGGATAGTGTTTCGCGAAACTCTCGTAACAGAGATAGAGGTCACGGGTATAGCGCCCCTCTTTGAGCATCACGAGTTCCATCCCTAAGCGCAGAAAGCGCCGCATCAGCCAGGCTATAAAGTCAGCCTTTTCCGCCTCGGGTTCCTGCGGATACTCGTTTAAGAAGAGGTCTAGGTGTTGCTGAAAGTGTTTGGTTTGAAAGGCTATCTGAGGACCGAGTCGGTAAGGTGCAACCTCGCTCGCTAAACTGTCGCCGTACACACAAGCGGCTTCCGTTTTGAGGATGAAGGTGTAGGGGTTATGTCGCTCGAGGATGCCCGCGTACGCCTCGAGCCCCACCTCAACCCCGGTGACGAAAGGAAACGCACTCCGAATGTCCCGTTCGACCTCTTCCGCCCAGACCCTTACCTCGTCATACGTTACCGTATTATCCCAACCAGGCTCCATCACCGCGAAGCTGTCGATATCGGACACGTATTCAATGGGCGTTCCTTTGGCTAAGGACCCCCGGATGTAGAGGCTGTGGACGTTGGACCAGCGCTCTAGGTACGCCCGCTCGAGTATCTGCACGGCCTTCAACCACACACCCTGAATATTCGCGGCGTCGCCGACGCTCTGTAAAAATCCTTGCTCGTCAACCTCTTGATATTTGCCGATTCGCCCGATGTCCACCTTACCCGTACCTAAAGCGAGTACCCGCCCACCTCATCATCGCGCACGACCTGACCGTTTCTCAGCACGATGGTGCGGCGGCGCAGTTGGTCCACCAGCTCTTTGGCGTGCGTCGCTACGATCACGGTGGTCCCTTTGATGTTGAAGTCGTTGAGCAGCTCCAAAATCTCCCAACTCGTGTCGGGGTCCAGGTTGCCCGTGGGCTCGTCGCAGAGGAGCAGCGGCGGGTTCGTGACCATCGCCCGCGCAATCGCCACGCGCTGCTGTTCACCCAAGGAGAGTTCGACGGGGAAAGCTTTGCGCTTATGCGCTAGCGCAACCTGGCGCAGCGCCGCCAATGAGCGCTGCTCGAAGTTGCCGCGCTCACCAATCGCCCGGAGCGCGAACGTCAGGTTATCCACCGCGCTCAGGTGCGGCAGCAGGCGGTGGCTCTGAAAGACCATCCCGATTCTGCGGCGCAAGAGGGGCAGCCGGCGCTCGCGCAGTTTGCTCAAGTCTTGCCCCAAGATGTAGACGCTGCCTTCAGTAGGATTGATGCGGCGTAGCAGCAGCGACAAGAGGGTGGACTTGCCCGCGCCCGAATGCCCGGTGATGTAGAGAAATTCGCCCTTTTGAATGCGAAAGTTGACGTCTCTAAGCGCGTGCGTGTGGGTGCGCGGGTAGGTTTTAGTAACGCGGTGAAACTCGATCAAAAGTATCTCCCTAAACAGAGTATTGAGCCTATTCTACTGTATGGGAAGATGAAGATCGGCGTAGCTCACAGATTAGTTCTGGGTGCGTTGTTTAGGCACCAAAAATTGAGCGGTAAGTTTCTACTTGGTACCCGCAGAAATCTACCGCTCATGGTTGTATTTCGGATTGTGCTAACTCAACTATTCTCGCTCAAAGTTGACTTGCCCTGTGCCACGCTGAAGGCTACCATCTGGACATTCGACTCTAGCTGCGCTGGCTACCGAGCCACCGAGAGATGTTCCATCACTCGAGACCTGCATGTCAAAGTCGGTATCGTCTTGAGCGTCACTGCTTGTGCCGTAGCCAGTACCCGTGATGCGTCCGGCAGTTGTGATTTTACCTGTGAATGTCTCTGTGACAACGCTTCCGTCGGCGCTACGCCATTGCACTGTCCCGTTAAGCTGATTGTCGTTTTGGTTTAGATTGAGGGTGAGGCGAACCGAACCTCTTATTCCACATACGCTCATTTCGACATTCGAATCGCTCCACGTATCAGCAATGCTTGGGTATATCGGCGCAGCATCTACTGGAGTTGAGGTTGAACCGCACGCTGCTAAAAAACCGATGAGAGAAATGAATAGAAAATGTTTCATAGCATGAGTTTGTCAGTAACTGAATTATGCCGCTATATAAAATATCACCTCGCTTTTACTTGCAAAGGGGCGCGGAAACTCGACAAAAGTTAGCCTCTTTAACTGTAAGCCCGAATCGCCTCTAAAAATACCTCTAGCGCTCCCTCCCGGTCAAGCTTATACGCCACTTGCGCGTTGCTCGCTGCCACCTCTTTCACGCCGCGCTCGTCCACCACCGTCATGCCCCGCGTGCGCCGCCCTTGCGTTTCGACGCCCACGTGACGTGCGCCGAACTCGAAAAGCTCGGGGTGCGTCACGGCGAGTACGGCGCAGGGATCGTGGAGGGGTCCTTCGGCGCGCCCATAAAACTTTTCGGCGTAGGCGTGGCAGTAGAACTCGAGCATGTCCGCGCAGAACGTCGCGGCGGCGCTTTTGGTGGCGCGAATCTCGGCGATGTCCTCCGGGCGAATCATGAACTGGTGCGTCACGTTGAGCCCGGACATGAGGATGGGCGCGCCGCAGCCAAAAACCACCTCCGCCGCCTCGGGGTCCGCCCAGATGTTGAATTCGGCGACGGGCGTCACGTTGCCAAAGGTAGCCGAGCCGCCCATGAGCGAAATCCCGGTGAGCCTTTCTGCTAGGTCCGGGGCGCTGCGCAGGGCGAGCGCGATGTTGGTAAGCGGTCCCGTGGCGATGAGCCAGAGGTCCGTTTCGGAGCGGGCGGTGTCGATGATGAACCTGACGGCGTCGTGACTCCGCGCTTCGCGCTCCAGCGGTGGCAACTCGGGACCCCCTAAACCGGTCTCGCCGTGAATGAATTCGGCGTGCTTGGGTTTTGCGACGAGCGGCCTCGTCGCGCCCGCGTGAACGGGAACGTCCAAGCCCAAAATCTGCGTGGTGATGAGCGCGTTATGTGTCGTCAGGTGGAGCGGCACGTTGCCGCTCACCGTCGTCACGCCGAGCACGTCGCAGTGCTGCGCGGCGACGAGCAGCGCCAGCGCGTCGTCATGACCGGGGTCACAGTCGAGGATGATGCGGGGTTTCGCCATGTCTACTTTTATACCCCGAGCGTCCGGGTGTCGGATAGAGTAGTCTGCACGTACTGACGTGCGCGGGGCTATAAGCCCTATAGGGTAAGCCTCACTTCAATCGGACGGTATGGCGCAGTGCATAATCGTTCTAAGAAGCGGGGGCGCTTTCGTAGCCAGATGTAAAATTTTCATATCGGTGAAGCGTGGGGAAGAATTTCACACGGCGCACGTGTTTATGCACCGTAAGATGTTGGAAATTAAAGCATCGAGGTTAGGGGAGCTTATGAAGGACGCGCAGCAAATCTTAGAGCAGTTGCAGATGGGCATCGTTTACGAAGCGGAAATCGGCAACGAGCCCGGCGTGAGCGCAATCTGCCAGCAACTCGCCGACTTCGGCGCGCAAGAGCCGCACTTGGCATCTGAAATTAGCGGCATCTTGGATACAGTCAACGCCGAACGGGGCGGCCGCTCAGCTTACTAAATACCCTTTTCGGGTACGATGTTCTGTTTAGCGCTTTCTTAAAATGCAAGCATGATGTTTGTGCGTTGAACCTTGATGATGTTGCTTCAAAATCTTAGCCGGGATGCAGCGCGCGTCCCGGTTATTTCTTTAACACATCCGCGTGGTGAGAGAAAAATAAAAGCCCCCTCGAGGAGTGAAGGGGGCGAGAGAGGAGAGGCAGGGCGTTCGTAATGATGCACGGTGTAGTCGATGACGGTTCACGGTGTTGCCCTGCCTGAATGTACTTTAGGACAACCCTTCTGACAAAATTCTCACGAGGGGTCTTTTGCATAGGGAAGCCTGCCGAAATCTGTTTTAACGGCGGTTCGAGCTTACCTAACGGCGCTCATCTGAGAAAGTGCCGAAGAGGTGCTGAAGCAGTTATACGGAATTGCACGGCTTACTTATCCTTACTGAGAGCGTTTTAACTTTTCAGCGAAGCGCCGAGTTTACGTCCCATCCGTGAAGGGCATGGCTTAGTTTGCAAACTAATAGCAGTTCCACAACATACTGAGACGGATGAGCGCAGATCTCTGTCCGCAAGGACTAGCGTTACGGGCAGGCCGCCCTGCCGTTGCGGGATTTCATCCCTTGAAGTGCGTGCTAGTTACGCAGTTTTCGCAAAGCGAAACATCGTTTTACAAAGTGTGAGTGTTGCTTCGCAAAACTTCGTACACTCTGACCAGATGATACCTGCTATAAGCCATGCAACCTCGTATTACCTGAGTTATGCTCCGAGAAACCGGAGAGCGAACAGACCTCAGTGAGAGGTCACCTTGAGACCGCGAAGAGAGCGCCGCGCTTACTGCGTCGCCCAGTATCCCGTCGTGATCAACTTACTCGCTACTTTACTCGGCGCTTTGACTGTGTGCGCCTCGGCGGACTGTCCGGGGCGGAGCGCAGCTTGTGAGACCTGGGTGGGGGAGAGGGCGTACGTTTGAGCCGCTTTGACCGCTTCTTTATGATTGCCCTTCGAGACGAGTGTGAGGAGCTTTTCGGCGCGTCCGCGTTTCGCGCCGGTAAACGTTGAGCCACGGGTTGTTGCCCGCGTCGTGCGAGCACCCCCGGATGGCGATGTGCTAGACGCCGATGAGGGCGCAGCAGACACTACGGGCGCGGGTTGGGTTGCCTCGAGTTCGTCTCTCACCTTGCGGCTCTCGGCGCGGTCTTCCGAAGCGGCGCGCTTGAGCCACCTATTCACTTGCGCCTTATCTACCTCTCCCTTGGTCACAAGCTTGTGGATGATGCGGATGTAATGCTCCTGTAAGCCGCTCTTTTGCACCTCGCTATAGGACACGCTCTCCCCAGAAGGAAAGGGCGCGGGTGTACCGGAGCGGAAGCGTGAAAAACTAGGCACGTTCATGCGTATAGATTAACCTCACAAAGGGACGAAAAAAGTAAGAAATTAGAAATCGTGGCTTCATCGTTCGTGCTTCTTTATGTTTCGTATGATCTCCAAATGGAATGCTACGCGCTCACCTCATAAATCTGAAAGATTATAGCGAACCCCTTCCGCAGAACCGAGCGTTGTAGAGGTGCCTTATAACAATGGAGGGCGAAGATGAGTCTAGGAATCTTCGCGCACCTTCACGTTCGTTTCGTTGGGGTTGCAACGATTATTCCAACTCGTGTTACGTCCGCGCTATGATTCTCGCAAGAACGCGCGCACGTACAAATTCCCACTATGCGCGCATGTATCAGTGCGCAACGCACTTCTCCGGTACAATGTCCTCAATGGAAATCCGCAACTTCTCGATCATCGCGCACGTAGACCACGGCAAGTCAACTTTGGCCGACAGAATTTTAGAGCTGACCCAGAGTGTCAGCGAGCGCAACCGCCGTGACCAGATGTTGGACACCTTGGAGTTGGAGCGCGAGCGCGGCATCACCATCAAGGCGAGCCCGATGCGGCTCTATTATCAGGCGAAAAATGGCGAGCGCTACATGTTCAACCTCATCGACACGCCCGGTCACGTGGACTTTAACTATGAGGTCTCACGCGCGCTGCGCGCCTGCGAGGGCGTCCTCTTGGTCATCGACGCTTCGCAAGGGGTCGAGGCGCAGACCATCCAGAATGCGTATCTGGCGGTGGACAACGGTCTGGACGTGCTGCCTATCGTCAACAAAATCGACTTGCCGAACGCTGACGTGGAGGGTGCGATTGCCGAACTCGAGGAAGTCGTAGGTATCCCCGGCGACTTCGCGGTGGCGGTTTCGGCGAAGACGGGCGAGAACGTCGAGGCGATTTTAGAAGCCATCGTGGAGCATTTGCCGCCGCCTGCTGGCAACAGGGACGCGCCGCTCTCGTGTCTCATCTTCGACGCTGTGTACGACTCGTACCAAGGGGTCATCCCCTTCTTCCGCGTCTTGGACGGAACTGTCAAGAAGGGCGATGAAATTAAGATCGTCTCGACGGGCAAGACCTTCGAGGTGGATAAGGTCGGGTTTTTTGAGCCGAGCTTAGCTGTCGCACACGAACTCGGTCCGGGCGAGGTGGGCTGGCTTACGGCGAGCATTAAAAATATCGAGGACACGCAGATAGGCGACACGATTACGCACGCGCGCAAGCCTACCGAAAACGTCATCCCTGGCTTTAAGGCGGCGCAACCCGTGGTCTTTTCGGGGCTCTACCCCACCGACTCGGAGGACTATCCCCGCTTGCGCGAGGCGCTAGAAAAGCTCTCGCTCAATGACGCCGCTTTTACTTTTGAGCCCGAAACGAGTGAGGCGTTAGGCTTCGGCTTTCGTTGTGGCTTCCTGGGTCTCCTGCACGCAGACATCGTACAGGCGCGGTTGGAGCGCGAATTCGATCTTGGGCTCATCGCCACCGCGCCCGCTGTGATTTACGAGATCGAGCTGACAGACGGCTCCACCATGCGCATTCAGAACCCGGCCGAGCTGCCCGAGCCCACCGAAGTCGAGCGAATTTTAGAGCCCTTCGTGAAGCTCAACGTCTACGTGCCTGAGGAGTACGTCGGCAACGTGATGGGGCTCCTCCAAGACCGGCGCGGCGATATGAAGAACATGGTCTACCACGGGCGGCGCGTCGAGCTGCGCTACGAGATTCCCTTCGGCGAAATCTTGTACGACTTCCATGACCGCTTAAAAAGTTTAACGCGCGGCTACGCCTCGATGGATTATGAACCGCTCGAGTATCGTCCCGGTCAACTCGTCAAGGTGGATGTTTTAGTCAACGAGGAGAAGGTGGACGCTTTAGCGATCATCGCGCACCGCGACAAAGCGTACGGCATCGGGCGCAAGATCGTGGATAAGATGGCGGAGGTCATTCCCCGGCAGATGTTCGCCGTGCCGATTCAAGCGGCGATCGGCGGCAAGATTTTGGCGCGGGCAACCGTGCGCGCCTTTCGCAAAGACGTCACGGCGAAGTGCTACGGCGGCGACATCACCCGTAAGCGCAAGCTCCTGGAGAAGCAGAAAAAGGGCAAGGAGCGCATGAAGCAGCTCGGCAGCGTCGAGGTGCCGCAAGAGGCATTTTTGGCTGTCCTCTCGTCGGGGGAGTGATATAGAAAAGGGGTGAGCGCCCCTTCTCCCCCTGGTCCAAAGCGCGAAACGCCCCGGTTTCCCACCCTGAAGATGCAGGTTGCGCTCGTGATCGGCGTGCTCTCGTTTCTGCCGAACCTCGTCACCGTATTGGCGGTGCTGCTCCCCCGCGTGAATGACAGCTCGGAGGAGGCGGCGCGGCTTTGGTTCCTGCTCGTCTTCTGGCTCGTGGCTGTGGCGGTTCTCTCGGCGGGTATCGGCTACGTCCTCTCGCGCCAACTGCTCGCGCCGCTCTTCCGGTTGGGCACACAAGTCAGCGCGTTGCAGCGCAAGTCGGACCGACTCGGGGTCAGGCTCGTCACCGAAGCGGGCGCGCCGCAAGAGGTCTCCGCGCTCAGCGCTTCGTTCGACGCGCTCTTGCAACAGGTCACTGTGGAGCAGTCGCGCCGCTCGTCCTTTTTGGCAACGCTCATGCACGACCTCAAAACGCCCCTCGTCGCCGCGAACCACCTGCTCGCGGTCATTCGCGACGACGACACGCTCTCGCGTAAAGAGCGCGTCTACTTAGTCGATCAGATTTTGCACGAGAACATGCGCCTCGTGGATTTGGTGCAGAAGATGGTGGACGCGCACAAGTTCGAGCGCCAAGACGTGCCGCTCAAGTGCCAGACGCACAACTTAGAAGAGATTGTAGGGGAGGTGGTGCGCCGGGCGGAGCCGCTCGCGAAAGAGCGCGGGATTCAGGTGGCGTTTAGCGGACAAGCGCGGGCGAAGGTGGACGCGCGGGAACTGGAGCGCTCGCTCTACAACCTCGTCTCGAACGCGGTGCGCTACGCGAGCTGTGAGATTAAGCTCGAGCTGTTCCCCGGCGTTATCCGCATCAGTGATGACGGTCCTGGTTTGCCCGCGGCTTTAGAGCAGCTCGCCCAACCTTTTAACGCCCAGCCCATCGACATCGCGGGCAAGCGCTACGCCGCTGGCACGGGCGGCTTAGGGCTCTTCATCGCCCGCCGCATTATCGAGGCGCACGGCGGACGCTTGGTCACGGAGACCACGGGACCGTCTGGCACGGTGCTCTTAGTCTACTTGCAGCAAGAGGGAGGACCCGGATGCGTATCCTTATAGCGGATGACCACCCGCTCTTTCGCGTCGGTCTCTCCTACGCGCTAGCCGCGCAAGGCTTCGAGGTGGTGGGGCAAGCTGAGGATGGCGTCGAAGCGATCGAGCAGAGCGAAATCCACCAGCCGGATATCGTCCTTTTAGACGTCAAGATGCCCCGCTGCAACGGCATCGACGCCTGCCGCGCGATTAGGGAGCGCGTCCCCGAGGTGTTCGTCGCCATGCTCACGACGTTCGAGGAGGAAGCCGTCGTCCAAGCCGCGCGCGACGCGGGCGCGCAAGGCTTTTTCTCCAAAGAGACGGACCCCGCCGAGCTGACGGCGCGCCTCACCAAGATGATGTCCGAGCCGGGGCGCGACTGGTTGCCCGACGTGACCTTGCCCGAGCTGTCGCCCAGGGAGTTGCAAGTGCTCCACCTCTTGGGCGCGGGCGGCAGCAACAAAGCGATTGCGCAAGCCATGGACCTTAGCCCGGAGACGGTCAAGACGTACCTGGCGAGCGTCTATAACAAGTTGGAAGTAAGGGACCGCATGGGGGCGGTAAACAGGGCGCGGGCGTTAGGGCTCTTGTGAGGTGGGACTCCAATAAATCGTGACCGAGGTAGGTGTACTCGGGTATCATAGTAAAAACCGGGGGCGCATTTTGGAGAACCTATGGCTGACAGTAAATTGCACCCCGGACGCAGCGCTTGGCAAGCTCCCACCCTTCACAGCGGCGACGAGTCGCGGGGCGTCGGCTGGTTGGACCTCTTCTTCGACCTCTTCTTCGTCGCCGTCATCGCCGAACTCGCCCATCATCTGACCGCGCACCCGGACGCGGCGGGCGTGCGCACCTTTTTGTTCCTCTTCATTCCGGTGTGGTGGGTCTGGATTGGCGACACCTTTTATGGTGAGCGCTTCGAAACCGAAGGCGTCGAGATGCGGCTCTACCTCTACGCGCTGATGCTACCTGTGATTGGTATGGCTGTTTACGCCCATGATGGGCTCGGCGCGACTTACACGGGCTTCGCCCTCTCCTATGCGGCGGCGCGGGCGGTCATCACCCTCATGTGGGGCTGGGCGACGGTGGCTTCGCCTGCGTTTAGGCAGACCGGACGGTGGTACGTGAGCGCTTTTAGCCTCTCGGTCGGGCTCGTGGTGGCGTCCGTCTTCGTAGCGCCGCCCTTCAACCTCGTCTTGCTCGGGACGGCGCTCGTCACCGATTTGCTCGCCCCTATCGTGACCGCTCCCTTACAGCGCAAGCTGCCCGCCTTTAGCACCGCTCGCTTGCCGACGCGCTTCGGGCTCTTTACCATCGTCGTGCTGGGGGAAACGGTCGTAGGCGTCGTCAACGGGCTGGCGGAGGCGGAGGGCTCTGGCGCGTCCGAGTTCGTCAGCGCTGCATTAGGGGTCGCTCTGGGCCTCGGACTCTGGTGGCTCTACTTCGACTTTATCGGACGGCGGCGTCCTAAGCAGGGCGGCTGGACGGTGCTATGGAGCTACTTGCACCTGCCCTTTGTTATCGCGGTGGCCGCCGTCGGCGCGGGCGTGACGAACGTGATTGCGGCGGAGGGTGTACTCAGCGGTGAGGTGCAGCGGCTCATTGGCGGATTTTTAGGGGTGGCTATGATGAGCGTGGCGCTGCTCGAGCTGACCCTCGTGCGCACCGAGAGCGAGCCCAGCCACCCCGTCGTCAGCCCGCTCCTCAAAGTCGCGGCAGGGGGTGCGGCGCTCCTCGTCGGCATTGGGCCAGCACTTAACCCCGTCTTGTTCTTGCTGCTCCTCTTCGCCTTTTTATTGGTCAACATGGTCTACGGGCTGTGGGTCTGGTTTGGCTGGGGCGGCGACGCGGAGGCTGCGGAGGTGGCTCTCGGCGACTAATCCACGGTGACTAATTCTCGTCGGCGTCTTCACCAGGCAACCACCGCTGCCCGTAGAGACCTACTAACCGCGCCATCAAAATCGCCAAGTAGAGCACGCCGATAACCGCTTCTAAGCTCACCAGTGACCGCGCCCAGGAAGACGCGGGCAAGATATCGCCAAAGCCTAGCGTCGTGAGGCTCACGTAGCTGAAGTAGATAAGCTGCTGCCACGCAGCGCCCTCATTTGGGTGGAGCGTGTCTACAAATGAGCCGGGGGAGAAGGTCTCGAGCGTCCCAAAAAGCGGCACGAAGCACGCCCCGATAAGCAGGTAGATACTCACCGCTGCGTAGATAACCTCGGTGGTGACGCGGGGTCTACCGAAAACTAGACGGAACAAAGCGACGATGACGGAGATTTGAAAGGGGATGAGCGAGAGAAAGACAGCCGCGTTGCGCCACGTCTCTTCAGGTTCTAAAACGTACAAGAGGCTAAAACCAAAAAAGACGAACGCCGTGAGCCCCGCCAAAACGACGTGAAAACGGCCCACCTCGGGGATGAAGACGCTGACTAAAAACATGGCCGCGTAGCCTGACTGATAGATGATGACGCTCGCGCCGCCCACTTCGGTAAAGGGGTAGGCGAACTGGTTGAAGACGATGAGGAGAGAGAGGTAGAGGACGCTGAGGGTGGGGGCTCGAGAGTTCATCGCGTCCATTCGCCCTAGTTATACCGTTTTGGTAGAGGTATGCGTTTTAGGTTGAAAGTTGTGAAGGGGCTCGAGGGTTCAATCTTCCGTCAAGTTTTCCAGCCTAAATTAAGTATTTTCATTGTTAGCTTTTAGGTCGGCCTCGAGCATGATGAGTAGTTCCCGCATCTCTTGGAGAAATCTCCTTCTTCCTAACACAAAGTAGTCCACTATCGGACTGAGCATTAGGAAAACGAGCAAGAGTAGAGAGACAAGAACAAACAAAAGTTTCGTGAGTTGCCAAAGATCGTTCAAGTTAGTATCGTTATCAAGTCTAATAACGAGTACTGTCAAACTCACTAGAAAAGAGATTGGAAGAGTAACTATAGTAGTCACAGATAGAGGATGTCGAAGAATTACTCCTCCGACGGGATAAGAGAGCAAATTTTCTACGTAGTTCTCAAGAATGGTAACAATCTCATCTTTTTCCTTCGAGTTTTCGAACAGCTCTTCTTTGAGAATTTTGAGTTTCACTTTTCTCTCTAAAGAGTTAAGCGGCGCGTCCTCGAAGTTATATTTGCGTTTGAGGGAGTGCTTCAAGGCGCGAACGTAAACGAGCATTATTGGAGTAAGACTTACAGCGAGAATGATAAACAAATAGATATAAAGGGCATTCTCTGTGAACAAACGTTCTCTAATTGGAAACAGTAAAGCTAAAAGACCAAGAGAGCCGAGGCAAAAAATAAGACTACAAATATCAACTCTTGTAGGTGCAAATTCTCTGCCAATTTTATGTACATGCCACCGCCACTTCAAAAAAGTAAACTGTTGAATAGACTTGTCAAATTTCTCGACAGGATTCATCTATGATTTGCGTGCTTTTACGAACCCACTGGCGCAGGTACCCGCTTGGGCTTGCGAAAGGTGATATTCTCCCACTCACCCTCCTCGACAAGCTCCAACGCTTCATTCTGCGCCCGAAAAAACGCCACTATCTCCTGCACTAAATCGTCAGGCGTAGAGGCCGCCGAGGTAATCCCTACCGAGCGCACCTCTTCGAACCACGCTTCCTCAATATCCGCCACGCTTTCAATGCGCTTAGCGTTACCCGAGAGGTCGTGGGCGAGTTCTAGGAGGCGCATCCCGTTAGACGAGTAGTCGCTGGTGACAACCAAGAAGAGGTCCACGTGCGGCGCGATACTCCTGACCGCGTCCTGACGGTTCTTCGTCGCGTAGCAAAGGTCATCTGAGGGCGGGATGACGAGCGCGGGAAAGCGCTCTTTCAAGATGTCGATGGTTTTACGCACGTCGTCCACCGAGAGCGTCGTTTGCGTCAACACGACGACTTTTTCAGGGTTGGGCACGCTGACAGTGTGCGGGTCAGCGAGCGCGGGGTCGTGTTTGCGGTTGCCGACGACGCTCACCACTGTCGTCACCTCGGGTGCTTCGCCCTTCGTGCCGATGACCTCTTGGTGTTTCGTTGAGTCGCCGATCAAGAGGATATGGTAGCCCTCGCGGGCGTACTTCTTCGACTCGGAATGAACTTTAGTTACTAGAGGGCAGGTGGCGTCAATCGTAGCAAGTCCTAACGCGGCCGCCTCGCTGCGCACCTTGGGGCTGACGCCGTGAGCGCTAAAGACCACCGTGTCCGCAAGTTGTCTTCCCTCTGCTTCGGCTTTCGCTCGTGCACCCTCGAGTTCCCCCAAGTCCTCCACGAACTGCACACTGCGCCCCTCCTCGAGCCTCTCCACCACCGTGTTATTGTGGACAATCGCGTGATAGACTGCTAAGCCCTCTCGCTGTTCGCGCAACTCGTCCGCCGCCTCTTCCACTGCCTGAATCGCCATGACCACCCCGGCGCAAAAGCCGCGCGGTTTGGCGAGATGAAGTCGTTCAATCATGCTTTACTGTACCAAGAGTCGAGTGTGCGGGGTGTTCGGGAGGTTGGTCTGCTGGGGGCTCGAGCAACAACAAGTTCTAAGCTCGTAGGTTGCTCCATTTACAGCGTAACAGTTGCGGTGTAACAAGAACTAAAGCCACTCGAGCCCCAGCACAAGCACCCCTAAAATAATGTACGTAAAGCTGCCCCGCCGCTTTTCACGGAGATACTGCGTGTCGGCGTCTCTGCTCTGGAGTAGCTCGAGCACTCCAAAAGCGACAAACCAACCGACAATCACAACCGTGAAGAGCGATGGGCGCATCGCTGGCGCAAGTAGCTCGCTGAGCGCTAGGAGAAGTGCGCCCGCGCCGATATAGAATGCGAATTGAAGTTCGGTGTGCCTAAAGGGAAGCCACTTGGTCTCTTCCGTCACGTCCACGTGACTTAAACCCGAGAGCGCCTCTAGTAGCGCGTCCATATTTTCCAATCCCGTAAAGGTGAGCGTGCTCGTCTCTGTTTGTACATTGAACGCGAGCAACGCGCCCTGACGGTCTCTTATGACCTCGAGCCGCTTGATGTCTCTAAGCGCAACGCTCCGAGTCCTTTGAGCCGTAGCGTCTGCGAGCTGTTTGCGCTCTAGCGTGACGCGGCGCTGCTCGAGGTTTCCGACTAAACGGCTGTAGAGGTTGCGGCTCGAGAAGACGAGAAAGAGGGCGGCAGCGCTCAAGCCTAAAAAAACTACGCCGGGCAAAAGGGCACCGCTTCGCAGGGCTAAAGTAGACGTGACGAGCGATACGACGCCGAGAACGGCGCATAAAACCGTCACCGAGATGACCGTCAAGCGCGCTACCTTACGCCGCTGGCTCAGGTATGACTCGGTTAAGGTGAATTCTGCTGGAGCACCTTGCATGAGCTAATCTTAACCGCTCGGCGCGCTACAGCGGCACCTCTTGCTCATCTCGAGTCTTCCTGCGCCCCACCTCCGCGATGCTCTCCATGCTGATCCAGCCTTGCCCCGCCGCGTGCTCCGCCGCCTCTAGCGTGTCTTTGGCCAAGACGAGGTGGCTCCCTGCTTTCTCGACCTCTTGGGCGAGCGCCTGAATCTTTTCGCCGCGCGCCTCCTCCTCGTGCACGCTGCGGATATAGACGCCCAAGATGCGCCCCGGATAGTCGTGCACGACGCTCTTGTAGATTTCGGGGTCCTCTTGTCCGCTGTCGCCGATGAGGATAAAGGGCAAGTCCGGGTAGGTCTCTAAAATCTGGTCGATGGCTTCGCGCTTGTGACCGCTGTGTGAAGTCGGCAGGAGTTCGGTAGGGGAGATGCCCCAGTCGCGGAGCATGATAGGACCTACCGGAATGTCGTTGATCTCCAGAAATTCGATGAGCAAATCGTAGAGGTTCCAGGGACTTGAAGAAACATAAAAGATTGGATTTTGCTCGTGCTGCAAGGCGTCGTAAAACGCGGAGACCCCTTCGAAGGGCACGCGGGTCCTGGCGTTGCCGAAGAGCACCTTTTTCGCCATGCCGATGGCGTTCGTTGCGCCGGTTTGCAACACCGTATCGTCCATGTCGCTGATGATGCCGAACTGCGCATTTCCGCGCGGCACGGCGACGGGCAAGGTGTCGATCTCAGGTGGCGTGCTGCCGCGTAGCGGTTCTAAGAGTTCCACCTCGACTTGGTGGAAGCCGTCGTTGCTCGGGGGCAGTGGGGTGGGCGCGTTCAACCAGAGGTAGAAAAAGCCCTCATCATCGGTGATGGTCTCTTGCTCGCGTCCGCCAAACCTAACTTTGACGCGGGCAAGGGGCACCTCTTCGCTGCGAAAACGCTTCCAGGCGCTCGAGAAGTTCTCCCACGCCGAAGCGTCGGCGTCGGCTTTAGAGAGCGCCTTTTCCTCCAAGACGCGCCCCCTCACATAGAAGCGCTCCTGCGTGCCGTAACTGATGTAAGGCTGCACGGTGACGGGGTCGTCACTGTAGCGGTTTTTGAGTTCGTTGCGGAAGCGGTCAACGCGCGTTTCCAGGTTGTGAATCGCTTTTGTCCAGCGTGCCATACTGCCCTCCACTAAATCATTACGTGTTATCGCTGTGTTCTCGGTTTGATGACGTTATTTAAGCTACCGTACCAAGTGCTCCGGTCTAACTAATCTAAACTATTTCACTGAAGTTACGCTCGAGACGAGAACCGCAAACGTCTCTAATTTAGGTTAGTCCCGCACCTTTCTACGGTGAACGTGCAACGCCAACACGTTTTTAGATTGCCCCTAGTTTACCACCCTTCAAGGTTGCACCTCGGCGGGTTTCGAGAGGTCGGGCGCGTCGGATGAGGTATCGAAGACGGTAGCGACGGTCTCCTCGTGCTCTTCAAAAAGCGCGTCGTGCTTCGTCTTTTGGTCGCGGATGTCGGGCAGGGCGCTCTCTAAAATCCAGCCCTCGTCGGCGGCGTGTTTAGCAGCCGCCAAGGTATCGTCGGCGAGGACGAGTTTGCTGCCGTGTCTCTGCACGTTCTCGGCAAGTTCGCGGATCGAGGTCTCCCTAGTCTCGTTCGCGCTGACGTTGCGGATGTAGACCGCCAAGATGCGTCCCGGATAGCTCGCCACGACGTCGCTGTAGATTTCGGGGTCTTGCTCGCCCGAGTCGCCGATCAGGATAAAGGGCAAGTCGCTGTAGGTATCTAAGATGCGCTGCACCTCACCCTTCTTGAACGAGCCGTGCTCGCTCGGGAAGAGTTCGCCGCCGCCGCTGCGCCAGTTGCGGAGCATGATAGGACCCAGTGGAATGTCTTCGATTTTAAGGAGGCGCAAGATGAGGTCGTAGAGGTTCCAGGGGCTGCTGGAGACGTAGAAGAGCGGGTTGTTTCCAGGTTGCGTACCCTTTTGCAGAGCAGTGTAAAAAGCCGCGACGCCTTTGAAGGGCAAGCGCGTGTAGGCGTTGCCGAATAGAACTGTGCCGATGACGCGCAGCCATTTGGTGACGTCGGTCTGGATGACGGTGTCGTCCATGTCGCTGATGACGCCGAACTCGGCGTCGCCGGAGGGGATGAGAACCGAGCCCGTCGCGTTCGCCAGCGGCATGTCCTCCCGGCGCGGCTCTAAGAGGGTGAGGCTGACCTCGTACCAGTCGTCCTGCGGGGGAAAGCTGGGTGGGGGCTCGAGCCAAGTTTCGTAGTAGCCTTTAGAGTCCGTCGTGACCTCGTGCTTGCGCCCCGCGAAGTCGATTTCTAGGCGGGCGTTGGGCACCTTGTCGTTCACAAAACGCTTATAGGTGTTGACGAAATTGCGCCACCGCGGGGTGTCGGGCGTCACGACGGCGAGGCTTTTATCCTTCATTACGCGCCCCTTGAGGTAGATGCGCTCCGCCGAACCGTACGAGAGATACGGCACGATGTCGAAGGGGCGGTCGCGCCGGAAGCGGTTGAACTCGCGGCGAAAGGTGTGAAAGTCTCGCTCCAAGCCGAGCAAGAACTGACTCAGAATCTTTTTAAGCCTTGCCACGTGACACCCCTCTTGAGATGAGAATCGGATTCATGATAATAGAGAGTATAGCAAGCGTAGCTGCGCCTCTGTAGGAGTTCACGGTATCATGCGTGCATAATACGGTTTCCGGGTAATTCCCGTAGGAATTACCCCGAGCGGAGAAGAGTCCTCAGCAGCTAACGGGAGCGGTCCACGCGACTGCACACTGAACCGTTATCTACGCGCGTAGATTGAAAGATGCAACGGCAGGGTCAGGTTACGAGCAACGCTCGCATCGCTTTCAGCGTTCACCTGTGCCTGCCCGTTTGCGTAGCCCTCCTCCGGGAGAACGATACCTCTCGCTGAGGGTCTTGCGAGATGAAAAAGTACGGATTCCGATGAGCTTCACGAAGTACCCCTGAAAGGGACGGAATCAACTCCGACTCCGTAGAAGCGCGAAGCGTCGGAGTTTATGCAGTAATCAATCGGAATCCGTATAAGAGGGGCGAACGCCTACGCGCCCCTCACGTTTAGGAGACGAAAGAAGGCTTTTAGGAAAGGGGGAAGGCTGAGGCTCGCTGGGCTTGACCCCGCGCGAAACCCTATGCTAGACTCTCTTTCTGTTTGGGAGCGATTAGCTCAGTTGGTTAGAGCGCGTCGCTGATAACGACGAGGTCGGTGGTTCAAATCCACCATCGCTCACTGCAAAGAAGCTCGGCAAAAGCCGAGCTTCTTTCTTATTTTTGCGGGCTCCCTACTATAGCGGTTATCAAAAGTATTGGACTGAAATAGCGTAGATATCATCCGACAATGTGCGTGCTAGTCGTTGTTCTACCATGTGAGATTGGCTCAAACCAGATGATACCTGCTATAGTTTTTGTGAAACGCTTACTGAGTCCTAAAGGTTGTAGTTCTAGGAGCTAGCTCCAGCTCCAAGTCCACCGTCTCGTCGCCGCGCTGCACCGTGACCGTCACCTCAGCGCCGACGCCTTTGTCCCGCAAGATGCCGAGTAGCTCGTAAAAGTCGCGGGTGCGCTGACCATCGACGGCAGTGATCACATCCACCTGGAGAGCGAAGTCGATGACCTGTCCGGCGTCGTTGGCGATAGGCTCCGCCTCGAGGCTCCGCAGCCCCGCTTCATCGGCGGGACCCCCAGGGATCACGGTGTTCACGATGATGCCCGAGCGTGGACCCAAGTCGAAGCGCCTCGAGCGGCGCGGGTTATACTCCCTGCCCAAACCGTAGCGCGGCGCGCCCACCTCGAAGCCGATTACGGGGATGTCGCGCCGCTCACCCGCGCGCAGGCTCGCGATAACGTCGCTCTCGGCAGAGATGGGGATGGCGAAGGAGCTGAAGCGTCCCGTTTGCGCCGCGAAGGGCTCGAGAAACCCGCTCTGCGGCGCGCCCGTCAGCGCGATGTAGCTCACCACGCCGATCGCCTCGCCGTTTAGGTTGATGACCGGACCGCCCGAGTCGCCGGGCGCGAGCGGGGCGGTGAGTTCGATGGCGGTGTCGGCGAAGTCGGAACGTAGAGGCGCGACGTCTAGGCGCGTCACCTCACCGGTGCGTCCCTCCAAGAAGTCGCCCCGAGAGTTACCGATCGCTAAAACCTGGCTGCCTATCGTCGTCGACATACCGGCTAAGGGAAGATAAGGCACCTCATCCGGCACGTCCGCTTGCAAGAGCGCCAAGTCCAGGTAAGCGTCGAAGCCGACGAGTTCTAAGGGATAGCGCGTCTCGTCAGGACCTACCCCAATCACTGCGCGGCTGCGAGAATCGCGTATGTTTGTCGGATCGACGACGTGGTAAGCGGTCAGGACCAGACCGTCTGGCGAGATAAAAAAGCCCGTGCCGACGCCCTGCACCACCGAGCTAAAGACGTTGCCGCTCCTGACCTCGATCTGCAAGCTCGCCGGGCGTGTCTCTTCAAATAGGCTCAGCAACTCCCCTTGCGGCGCGACAACCTCAGGTAGACCGCGCTGCACGAGTTGGGGCTGAGGTTCGGAGCGCTGAGTACCCAGAGCGACGAGCCCAACCGTGAAGAGGAGCCCTAGAAGGAGAAAAACACGACGCATCGTGCGCGCCGGGGACGAGGTCAATGTGGGTGAGGGTTCTGCGCTGGAGGCTGACGTAGGGGCGATTCGGGGGGGTCCCACGTCACTGTTCGCGGTACCTTCTCGCCCCTCATCTGCTTGTTCCTGCGCTGCAACCATATTTTTACTTGTTACGTCCTCACTTGTCACGTCTTCATGTGCAGCGTAAAGCTTTTCTCCCGCATCGCCTTCGGAAGCTGCTCCGACTAGCGTCTCTCGAGACGCTATCTCTCCAGCCCGCGTCTCTTCGACCTCTTGCTCTTGCCGATCCGACGCCGTTTCTTCTGACCTCGCTATCGCCTGCTCCTTAGCCTCATGTTCCACGCCTCGCTCGCTTTCTTGGGTTGGTGTATGGGTAGGTGTATTCAACCTTTGTCCGTTACCTCATTAACTCTAAGGGTAGACCGGTCCGCTGAGCTATGCCGTATTCGTCATTACGCAAATGAACGCCCCTATCGTCGACTGTCTCTAGACCTCTTGCAAAAGTACGACTTCATCCGCTGAGTACGTCTACTCCTACTCGCAAGGCTAACGCCAGACTGCGTGACTCACTTGGCAAACGCGGAAGCCGAACAGCGCCCGCCTCCCACTTTTGTAAGAGGTCTCTTACACGAACGTTTGTTCACCTCTGCACTACGCCCATCTTTAGGTACAAATGACTCATTTTTTGCTCCAAGTGAGCACGTATACTGCGCTGATGAGCCTTTCTCCCCCCGTTGACAACTCCGGCGAAACCAACTACACCGCTAAAATCCAAGAGGTCGCTCGCACGCTCAAAGCTTGGCGCGGACCTGTTGTCCTCATCGCCCACGTCGATCCTGACGGCGACGCACTCGGCAGTACGCTCGCGCTCAAACGCGCTCTGGACGCGCTCGGCAAGGAGACGACGCTGCCGCTGGACGCGCCGCGCTACCTCTCCTTCTTGGCGGAGGAGGGCGAACTTTCGCCTCCGCTGGAGCGGCTGCCCGAAGGGTGCCTGCTCGCCATTTTGGACGTCGCGGACGAAGATCGCGCTGAGGGCGCGCCTCTAGCGGGCGCGGCGTATACGCTCAACGTGGATCATCACGGAACGAACGCCCGCTTCGGCGATCTCGCCTGCGTCGAGCCGAGCCGCGCGGCTACCGCGCACATCGTCAAAGACGTCGTGGACGCGCTAGGCGTCGCCTGGACCCCCGCCATCGCGACGCCCTGCTTGACGGGCATCTTAACTGACACGGGCAACCTCCGCTTCGGCAACACGACGCCCGAAACGCTGCAAGCGGCGGGCGCTCTCATCGCCCACGGCGTGCCCTACGCCGAACTTACCGATCGGCTGCAGTGGCGTCACCCCGACTACTTCAGGATGCTCGGCAAGGTGATGTCCACCGTGGAGTTTCCTCTCGGCGGCCTTGTGGCTATGGCGCGCATCACCCAAGCGATGCGCGACGAGATAGGACCAACGGACGACGACTCGGACGACTACGTCGGCTTCATCCGCTACGCGGAAGGGGCGCAACTCGCGATTTTTCTCAAAGAGCGCACGGACGACGAAGGACCTAAAACCAAGCTTTCGGTGCGCGCACGCGAAGGCGTCTCGGCGCAGGCGGTCTGCTTAGCGTTCGGTGGCGGCGGGCACGTGGCGGCGGCGGGCGCGACGGTGCACGCCGGCTTGGAGGAGGCGCGGCGGCAGGTCTTGGAGGTGGCGAAAGAGGAGTTGGAGGCTCGAGGGTTCGACGTGCCGAGTTGAGTTCGGCGGTTCTACACTGTTCACTTGCGCTACTCGCTCGGTTGGGCGTCACAACCTTGTAGATAAAACGCACATAGACTTGTGAATAATGAACTTGCATCTCAATTTACTCACAATGCTAGGCTTTGTGCTTTTGCTCTCGAGCTGCGCCCCTAGCGACGACCGCATGATTCAGCATTTCTACGAGCATGAAGCGGAGTTCGAGGCGTTGCTGGCGCAAGTGGATGAGTGGTCTGACAACTGGCTGGATGTAGACTTGAGTCAACACTCTGACTCCTATACGCCGCGCCTCAACGATACACAAATTGAGGCGTTACAAGAACAACTTAAACGTTTAGATTTAATCGGTATTGGTGTAGATCAAGAAGATGTGAACAACGCATTTAGCGCTTATATGGTCGTATTTAGTGATGGAACAACAAAAGGCTATGCCTACCTTGATGATCCTCTCGATAGACTCATCTTCGACGAAAACCTCAACAGTGTAGATGTATAGCGGTTATCAGAAGTACTGAGCTTGAATCACGCAGATATCATCCCTTAAAGTGCGTGCTGCACGATGTTCTATCTCGTGAGATTGGCTCAAACCAGATGATACCTGCTATACATGGAACGATAGCATTTCGTCACATCAAAGGAAACCGGTTTTTGTATCTGAGAGGTCCAGATTCTTCCTAGCGTTCCGACGTTTCTACGAGCGGCGTATCTGCGCTTTGGGCACGCTTTTCTTCAGCGTGGTCTCTTTCAGCGTGGACTGCGCCACCTTCTCCGAGAAGGATGTTCGGCAGCGAGAAGCCGAAGCAACTTCCCTCACCCGGTGTGCTCCTGACCCACACCTCGCCGCCGTGCAGCTCGACGAGGCGCTTCGAGAGGGCGAGCCCCAGACCCGTCCCGCCGTAGTTGCGCGCCAATGAGCTGTCCACCTGCGAGAACGGCTGGAAGAGCTTGGGCAGGTCTTCCGCTGCGACGCCGATGCCGTTATCCTCTACCTCGACGTGCAACGCGCCGTCCACTTCACGTGCGTGGAGCGTCACCTCTCCGCCAATGGGCGTGAATTTGATGGCGTTGCCCAGGTAGTTATAGAGCACCTGTTTGACGCGCGTAGCGTCGCAGTAGAGGGTGGTGACGCCCACCCCTAACTGCGCGCTGAGGTGGATGCCCTTGGCGTCGGCGCTCGAGCGCACCACCTCGAGCGCGCCCTGCAAAAGCGGGGCTACCTCCCTTTCTTGGCGCGTCAAGCTCACCCGGTCCGCCTCGATCTTTGAGAGGTCCAAGATGTCGCTGATGAGCGAGAGCAGGTGCGAGCCCGAGTCGTGGATGCTCCTCACCTGCTCGCGCTGCTTCTCGTTGAGGGGTCCGAACAGCTCGTCGCCTAAAAGCTGCGAAAACCCGAGCACCGCCGTCAAGGGGGTGCGCAGTTCGTGCGACATCGTCGCCAAAAATTCGCTCTTGAGGCGGTTGGCGTGCTCCAATTCGCGGTTCTTCTCGCGCAGCTCGGCTTGGGAGCGGCGCAGCGCGGCTTCGGTGCGCTTGTAGACGCTGAGGTCACGCACCGCCACCACGCGCACGGTGCGCTCCTTGTAGGGGAGGGGACGCTCGAGCAACTCCACGGATAAGGAACTGCCGTCGCGCCTGCGCCCTGTCACCTCGGCGGGCTCGCTGCGCACCTCACCCGATGAGGTGCGCTCCTGTACGAACGCCACCGATTCGCCCGTGACGAACTCGCTTACGTGCCGCCCGATGAGTTCGTCGGGACCAAACCCGATCATCGCGCCCAGCCGCGCGTTGGTGTCAATAATCGTGCCCTTGTCGTGGACGAGGATGCCCTCGAAGCTGGCGTCCGCGAGGCGCTGAAAGCGCTCCTCGCTCTCCCGCAAGGACGTCACTGTGCGCTCTAGGTTGCCCAACATGCGCGCGCGCACGGCGTAGATGAGCACCGAAAAGAGTGAAGCGGCGAAGAGCGCAAAGCTGTAGTGCAAGATGTCCGAGGTGGCGTTGGGCAGCGCCAAAACGACGAGCCCCCAAGCGAGGGCGCTCATGGCGACGCAGCCGAGCAGCCAGGGTAGCGAGAGCAGCAGGCTACCTAGAGCGACGATAAGGAGCAGCACGTTGGTGGTCTGCTCGATCTCGGCGGTGAGGTAGAGGTGTGCCAAGCAGTTGCCGAGAACGACGCTCACGAGCAGCGCCGCGGCGGGGTGCGCCCGCACCGGGTGGACGGGCTGCGCGCCCCAGCGTCTATATAGACCGATAAAGAGCGCTGACGACGCCAGTGCAACCGCCGCCATGACGAAACCGTTCGCGCCGCTTATGACGAATAGATGGCTCGGCGCGTAGAAGAGGTAGAGGAGTGCCAGGACGAGCGTAACCGTGCGCAACCTCTTGGCAACCTCTGAGTTGAACCTGTCTTGCATAGGCTACAGCGCCTCGCCTTGTGGGTCCTCATGAGCCGCACCGCCAGCCGCACCGTAACGCACGCTGAGCGCCGCCGCGCGCGCGCCGAGCGCGGGCAAGCGCCCGAGGTCAATACCCGTACGAAAGCCCCTGTCTTCTAAAAACGGCACGACGCGCTCGGTGGGCAAGTTGCCCACCAGGTCGTCCGCTGCGAAGGGGCAGCCGCCCACCCCCGCGAGCGTCCCCTCGAGCCAGCGCAGACCGTACGAGAGGGCCACCTCCACGGGTTCTTGCCAAGCGTCCGGGCGGGCGTGCAGGTGTAGGCCGAGCGGTTCGGGTTCCTTCACCGCGCTTAGCACCGCGTCCACCTTGCGGGCGTCCGCCGTGCCCACCGTATCCGCAAGGGCGATGTCCTGCACGCCTAGCTCCCTAAGCCGCGCCACCGCGTCCGCCGTGTCGCCGGGCTTCCAAGCTTCGCCGTAAGGGTTGCCGAAGCCCATCGAGAGGTAGACGGTGAAGCCCAAGCCGTGCGCCGCGGTTTCGCGCCGCATCCTTTTGGCGAGCGCCCACGACTCCGCCAAGGTGCGCCCCGTGTTGCGCCGCTGAAAGGTCTCGTTGACCGAGAGCGGGTAGCCGACGCTCGAGACCCCCGTTTCAATAGCTCGCGCTAAACCTCGCTCGTTCGCGACGATGGCTAAGAGGTTGGTTTTGGAAGTTTCTCGAGGTGACGCTGAGAGCGTCTCCAGGACCACCTCCAAGACCGCCTCCGTATCGGCGAGCTGCGGCACGGCTTTAGGTGAGACGAACGAGCCCATGTCGAGCGAGTGAAAGCCCGCTTCTAAAAGCGCGCTGAGGTGGCGCACCTTCACCTCGGTAGGGATAAAACCTGCCAACCCCTGCCAAGCGTCACGCGGACATTCAACATAGCGCACGGTGCCCATTTGGTTCATCCCTGAAGTATAGCGAATATGAGAAGCCTTAGAAGTGACTTAGTGCAGGTATAACGCTCGCCGCTCGAGTCCACCCTCCCGTAGCCTCTCACGTTTTCTCCTCCCCTATACCCTTTATACTTATGCCTGTGCTAGTCGCTCTGGAGCTTAAAGACTTCGCCATCGTGGACGAACTGCGTTTAGAACTCTCGCCTGGTCTGAACGTCTTGACGGGCGAGACGGGTGCGGGAAAGTCCATCTTGATCGACGCGCTGAGCCTTTTGATTGGCGGACGCGCCGACTCGTCGCTGATACGCACCGGGGCGCAGAGCGCGCTCATCCAAGGGCTGTTCGAGGACGCCCGCTTGGAGTCGGCGGCGCGGCGCTTGCAGCGTTCGGGGCGGAGCAGCGCCCGCGTGAATGGCGAACTCGTCACGGTAGGCGAACTTGCCGAGGTGGGCGCTCACCTCATCGCAATCCACGGCCAGCACGCCTCGCAGACGCTCCTAGACAGCGCGGCGCAGCGGCAGCTTTTGGACCGTTTATTGCTGCCGAACGCGCTGAAGGCTCTGCATGAATACCGCATCTCATATCGGCGGTTCACCGACGTAGAGAGAGACCTTGCCGCGCTTAAAACTGCGCTGCGCGAGCGGGCGCAGCGGCTCGACATGCTCCAGTTTCAACTCGAGGAGATCGGCGCGGCGAACCTTCGAGCGGGCGAAGAGGCGGCGCTCCGCGAACGCTTGGACAGCCTGCGCCACGCCGAACGCATCGTGCAGGGGGCGGGCGGCGCGGTGCAGGGGCTCAGCGAGGGCGAGTCGAACGCCGTGGACCTCATCGCCGCCGCGCTCCGCGACTTGCAGGGCGCGGGGCGCTACAACAAGACGCTCGCGGACCTTGGGCGCGAACTCAGCGACGCGCTCGCCAGCGTCGAAGCCGTCAGCGCCGAGGTCAGCAGTTTCCTGAGCGACTTCGAACTCGACGCGGGGCAGCTCGAGACTACCGAACGCCGCTTGGCACAGATCGAAGGTCTCAAGCTCAAGTACGGCGACAGCGTGGCGGCGGTGCTCGAGTACTACGAGCGCGCGAGTGAGGAGTTGCGCAGGCTCGAGCGCGCTGAAGGCGACATGAGCGAGCTAGAAGCGGAGCGCGCGCGGCTCCGCGAGGTGCTCCAAACCGGAGCGGACACCTTGACCCGAGCGAGGAGCAGAGCGGCGCAAACCCTCTCCGAAGCTGTGACCCGCGAACTCCGCCCTCTCGGTATGGCGAACGCCCGCTTCGTCGTCGGCTTGGAGCGCAGAGACGAACTCAACGCGCACGGTCAGGACCGAGTCACCTTTCTCTTCAGCGCCAACTTGGGCGAGCCGCCCGCGCCCCTGAGCGCGGTGGCGTCGGGGGGCGAACTCTCACGTTTGATGCTCAGCTTAAACGTCGCCACGGGCACGGACGCCGCGACGCTCATCTTCGACGAGGTGGACGCCGGGCTCGGCGGACAGACTGCCCGCTCGGTAGGCGCGCTCCTCAAGCGCTTAGCCGCGCACCACCAGGTGCTCGTCGTGACGCACCTGCCGCAAGTCGCCGCGTTCGCCGACACGCAGTTTTACGTCGAGAAGCTCGAGCGCGGCGGGCGCACCGCCACGCGCATCTCGCGCTTAGAACCGCAAGGGCGCGAAGCCGAACTCGCGCGGATGCTCTCGGGTGCCACCACCGAAACCGCCCTGGCGCACGCCCGCGAGTTGCTCCAAGAGGTGCAGACTGTTTAGGTAGGTTCGACGCGGTTCCAGTATTAGCAGGTCTAGCGGGAGCGGGACCACGCGACTTCATCTGGTCTGAGTGCGCGAAGCGATGCGGAGCAACACCCTCACTGTAGAAAACACTGTTTCCTTTTGCTGCGCAAAAACTACGTAATCGGAAAACTTCGTAATTCGCCTTGCGAAAACTCCGTCTGCTGCGCAGCTTTCAGAAATTATACGGAGTTGCATAGCTTACTTACCCTAACTGAGGGCGTTAGAGCTTACCATCACAGATGGGCACGGAATAGTTTTGCAAAACTATTCCGTGCAACCTCGTATTAGCACGCAACGTTGTGAGGTGAAATCCCGCTAGACTTCGTCTGAGACCCTTCGCGGAGCGAAAACTACGTCCCTGCGGGCTTTCAGAAAGCGGCACTCTGTCTCAATATATTTTGGAAGTGCTATATCATCCGGTATGGACATCCCAACGTTAGCAGAAGCAAAGACCCTGCTCTTTGAAGCCGAAACGCGCAACCCCGGTCCTTGGGTTCAGCATTCCATCAACGTGGCAAAAGCGGCGGAAGCAATAGCGAATCACTGTGAGGGGTTGGAACCTAACAAAGCCTTCATTCTGGGTTACCTCCACGACATCGGGCGACGCGAGGGTGTGACCGCGAACCGGCATATACTGGACGGTTATACCTTCCTCGCCGCGCGGGGCTTCGAGGACGCCGCGCAAGTTTGCTTAACTCACTCCTTTCCCATACCCGACAACCGAAATGTAGAGACGGCGGTAGGCGCTTGGGACTGCTCAGAAGAGGAGAGGGCGTTCGTTCAGCGCTACCTCGAGGATGTAACCTACACCGACTACGACAGGCTGCTCCAACTCTGCGATTGCCTAGCCCTACCCTCAGGCTGCTGCACGCTGGAAAAGCGCTTTGTGGACGTGACGCTGCGCTACGGTTTCAATGACTTCACGCTCTCTCGTTGGCGCGCGTATTTAGACCTTCAAACCTACTTCGAAGAGAAGATGGGGCGTCCGCTCTACGGCGTTATAGAAACGACGTTGGGGTTGACCGAGACATCTTGAGGTATCTGAACAGTGACCGCCGTGATGACGCAGTTCGAACAGCACGCCCGAGCGCTTCCGACACCGTGCTTCAATAACCAAAACTCATATCTACCAACCGTTCGGACACTTTTCGCAAGCCCACCTTACGTGAGGGGCGAGACTTACCCGGGCTTATCTGTACTCAATGTAAACTTAGGTCAAAAGCGAACTTGCATTAAATAAGAAGTACTGTCACAGACGCAAATTCCTAAACTGGAAAACAGCTCTATTCGTGCCTTAAGCGAGCAAGTTTCGCCGTACTGATCAAATCTAATCAAAACTGTCCGAAGTATTGATCTATGACGATCAAGAAACGTAAGAGACAAAATATTCACGAGCTAGAGCATTGTGAAACTTTTCTTTAATGAGAGAACAAAAGAGGGTGTGAACGGTTGGGAGAATCCTTTGCAGGACACCGTTCACACCCACAGCTAGGGTAGCTCAGAAGCTCTTACAAAATTCTTACTCGAGCTAAAAACAAGCAGTAATACGGTTTCCGGGTAATTCCCGTAGGAATTACCCCGAGCAAAGAGTCTTCAACCGGAGGTAGTATCTTCAGATCAAAGCTACGGGTGCTGACAACGGCATGATACGCCCGGTTGAAGACTCTCTAGCGAGATGAAAAAGTACGGATTCCGATGAGGACGGAAGAAACTCCGACTCCGTAGAAGCGCGAAGCGTTGGAGTTTATGCAGTAATCAATCAGAATCCGTATAAGAGGTCAGGGCTTCGAAATCCTTCTTTTTATCCTCTACTCTTCTGAACGCAGCACCGTCCAGAGCGCCTCGTCGGTAAAGTCGCGAATGACGAGCGCCGCGCCGCACTTCTTGAGGTCTTCGGGCTTTTGCGTTGACGCCACGCCAACCGTTAAGATGCCCGCGCTCGAGGCCGACTGGACCCCCGCTAGAGAGTCCTCGAACGCGAGGGCCTGTTCAGCCGACACGCTCAGCTCCTCCAAGCTTTCCTGATAGGGTTGCGGGTTGGGTTTGCCGTGCTCCAGCCGCTCGGCTAGCACCATGACGGGGAACTTGCCCTCCAAACCTGCTGAGCGCAACATGTAGTCCACGTTTTCGCTCGGCGCACTTGTGACGAGCGCCCGCTTCATCTCCTTGTCGTCCATCCACGAGAGCAGGTTCCTGAGACCAGGCTTAGGCTCTAAGTCTCCAGCGAACGAGCGAAACTTCGCCTCTTTCTCCTCCTCGATCTCGCGCCGCTCCTCGTCTGAGAGACTGGGGAACAGGTCGCGCAGAATCTCCATGTTGGAGCGCCCGCTCATCTCGGCGTTGTAGAAGTCACGGTCGATCTCCTTGTCTCTCTTAAAGAGCACCTCTTGGTAGGCGCGGAAGTGGAGGTCGTCGGTGTCGATAAGCGTACCGTCCATGTCAAAAATGATCGCATCAAAGGTCATAGGTTAGTTTATAGGAAAGTGCGCCGCTTCACACCTCGCCGAGACGCACAAAGAACGTGATAAGATAATAATGAATTTTACGATTGCGTCGTCAACGGGCTAAACTACCTTTATACCGAAGGGAAAAATTACTTTCTCTTTAACTTTATTAAGTAAAAATACAAAGGAGGTTGAGTGTGAGCAGTGAAAAACTTGCGGCGCGGCGTGCCCGAGCGGTGGCAGACGCCGTCTACTCCATCCACCCGTTCTACCCGCAGCGGGCGGAAGGCTCGTATCTGTGGGATACGGAGGGCAACAAGTACCTCGACTGGTCCACGGGTATCGCGGTCATGAACATCGGACATTCGCATCCCAAAGTCGTGGAGGCGGTGCGCAAGCAGAGCGAGACCTTCCAGCACCTCTGCTTCGCGGTGGGGATGCACGAAAGCTACATCCAGCTCTGCGAGAAGTTGGGTGAGATCGCGCCGGGACCCTCACCCAAAAAGACCTTCTTGATCAATTCGGGCGCGGAAGCCGTCGAGAACGCGGTGAAGATTGCCCGCGTCGCCACCGGTCGCCCCGGCGTCGTCGCTTTTACGCACGCCTTTCACGGGCGCACGCACATGGCACTCTCGCTGACGGGTAAAGCGAACCCCTACAAGGCGGGCTTCGCGCCCCGCGCCGCCGAAATCTACCGCGCCCAGTACCCGTACTGCTACCGCTGCCCCTACACCGGGCGCAACAACGACGGAAGCTGCTGCCAAAGTGACCTCACGCAGCTTCGCAATATGGTCAAGTACACCGTCGGCGAGGGCGAGGTGGCGGCATTTTTGTTGGAGCCCGTCGCGGGCGAGGGCGGCTTCATCCCTGCGCCCCCCGAATTCTTACGCGCCCTGCGCGAATACTGTGACGAGATCGGCGCACTGTGGATCGACGACGAGATTCAGTCGGGCATCGGGCGCACGGGCGCGTGGTGGGCAGTGGACCACCACGCTTTAGAGCCGGACCTGGTGACGAGCGCCAAGGCGCTCTCCTCGGGCTTCCCCGTCTCGGCAGTCGTCGGCAAGGAAGAGGTCATGGACCAGGTTCAGCCCGGTCAGCTCGGCTCGACCTTCGGTGGCAACCCCACCGCGTGCGCCGCCGCTCTAGCCACCTTGGAGGTCATCGAAGAGGAGGGACTTTTAGGGCGGGCACAAGAGATCGGCGCAGTGATAAGGGAGCGCCTCAGCACGCTGCAAGAAGACCACGCGCAACTCGGCGACGTGCGGGGCGTGGGGGCGATGGTGGGGCTCGAGTTCGCCTTCGAAGACGGCAAAACGCCCAACCCAGCCGCCGCCGAAGCGATCGTCACCCACGCGAGAGACAACGGGCTCATCCTCTTGCCAACCGGCACCTACAGCAACGTTATCCGGCTACTCCCACCCATCAATATGAGTGATGACGAACTAGACGAAGGCTTGAGCAAGTTGGAGTCGGCGGTCAAGAACGCGCTCGAGATGCCCGTCGTCGGCACGGACTGAGGATTTCGCATAGCGCGCTACTCGCCACCTCTCGCGGGCGCATTCTCCCCCAAGTCGTACGCCGCGCTCAGCAGCGCGAGCAGCTTGATGAGGTTCTCCGCCGGTACGCTGTATACACCGCGCCTCAGCAGCACGATCACGCCCGCGTCCAAAAGCGTATTGAGGTGATGGTAGAGCTGCCCCGATGAGGCGGTCCCGATGAGGTCTTGCAGCGTGCCGCGTTCGCTCGGACCGTGCTCCAAGAGGTACTGCACGATGGTGAGGCGTGCGCCGTGAGCGAGGGCGGCGAGCGTCACACTTAGTTCGTCCGCCGAGGCGTGTAAAAGGAGCGGAGCGGGGCGTTCGCTCTGCCAGATGAACTCGCCGTTGGGTGAGCGGTACGCGCCCGCATAGGTCACCGCGCCTTTTGCGTGCTCGCTGCGGTATTCGGGCGCGGCGCGGCGGCTCAGCCGGTCCAGGAGCGCGTAGTCAACCTCGTCGGGTGAGGACTCATCCTTAGCTCGAGCGAGCGTAGGGTTCTCGAGCCTCCCCACCCGCTTCTCGACCTCTGCTAAACGCCGCCTAAGTTCTCCTACCTCATCTTTACGTACGTTGCTATTTTCGCGTGTGTCACTCACTAAGCCGCATTGTATCAGCGAAACTTTCTACGGTAGTGCGGTCTGCCGCAAGTTGAATTAAGACGGTTTGCTGCGCGAAGCTCTCTGTGAGACCTCCCGAAGCCGCCTCACTCAGACGGTTGAGAAAGAGCACGGCGACGCGCGGCTCGCCCGCGAAGTCGCCCTCTTTCGGGACGAGATACGACGCCTCAGTGACGATGCCCGGTAAACTGCCCCCCTTTGCTCCAAATGTCTGAAAGACCTCTTCGTTGCCCGGAATCTGCATGGGCCATTCCAAGTGACGCCGCATCACCTGACTTGCCTCGGCACCCATAAAGGTCTCGCTCACCACACCCGCCATGATGCGGGCGTAGTCCTCGGCGCTGCCGCTGGCAAACGCCTGGAACGTCTCGACTTGCTCCTCGTAACTGCTCGGAGAAGAGGTGGGAGACTGTAGCCACTCTAGCTGCGCCTCGCGCCAAGCGGCGTCGGTGAGGTAGCGTGCCTCGTAGCGCTCGGCGGCGGCTCTAAACTCACCTTCTGGATACTGCGTGAATTGCGGACTGTCGGCATTTTGCCATGCGAGGAACATGCCGAGGATGCTCAGCGGGACCTCTTGCTGGGACAGATCATTCTCCTCGATCACGCGCGCCAACGCCGCGTCGCCAAGGCGGTTCATGAGGTAATCCGTCGCCGCGTTATCGCTCGGAACGATCATGGCGCTCGCGATGTCGTCCAAGCGGACGCTTACATCTTCCTCTGCGAACCCGAGTTCGTCCGTCGCGATACCCAAGGACTCGAGTACCAAGGGGTGTACGCCGCCATCGGTAAAAGGCAGATAGTACGCCTCCCAATCCCTCACGCTGACCTCTTCGTCCGGGTTCAAAGTTCCTTCCGCCACCGCCTGCGCGTAAGCGGCTAAAACCACGATTTTTACCGTCGAAGCGAGCGGCAGCGGCGCGTTTTCGTTATACGTGAGCGCGTTGTCCGAGCTGAGTGTGCCGTCCTCATTGACGCTGTAAACGGCGAGGGCGACATCTCGACTTCCCTCATTTATCTGATTTTTTAGATAAGCTTCTACCCCTTCAGGGCTGCTCAAGTCGCTGGGCGCTTGTGCAGAGGAGCAGCTCGAGAGGAGGAGTGAGGTGAGAGGAAGGACGTAGAGAAGTTTACGTAAGGTCCTACCAAAAAAGATTTTCATGAGCGAATAGTACAAGCATTTAGATAATTTGTCAATAGTTTTAGAATTCGAGAATCTCGGCGCAGATTCTCGCTACGAAGCTAAGTCACGTGGGTTTCGAATACTGACTGAAGCTGTCTGAACCGAGAGAAAGTACAGAAAATTAGAAATAATCTGAAAGGGGCATAAATGAGGTTCGCTCGCCTGCGAGAGACGCTAGCGCCCTCGCCACTTCGACATCTCCCTCGAGGAGCCCGGCACGCCGCGCCTCCGTCGCATTTAGGCTGCCCGACAGTAGAAGTGCAAGCGTTTTAACGTCGAGCGAGAGGTCCGGTGAAGAGGTCTGGGCAAGCGCCATCTCGGTTTTTTCGCCTAACGTGACGGCGAACGTTTGGTTGTTCCGTTCACAGAAATCGTCCGCCACGCGCAAGGTGAAAGAGGTTTCTCTAGTGCTCGAGAGGGATTCCAACGCTATTTTTACGTCCACGACTCGAGCCTGCAACGCCTCGTCATTTTTGTGAACGTACGCTTGCCAGTCCAAGAGGTGCGGCTCGCCACTCGGCAGGTGCAAACTAACGACGTCAACTTGTCCATGAAAAGAGCCGAGAAATGCAAAGAGGTTGTGGCGTCCTTCGGGTGAAAGGAAGGCGTAGTCGTGAACGTTCAGCACGCTCCGCCCTGTTTCATCTTCGCGGAAATCCAAGAGGCAGTAGGCGTCCCCTAGTTTGTAGATCAACCTGTCGCGCGCCTCCCAAGGACGCCTGACGTGCCAGGTCCAGTCGGGGCGTGCGCCGTCGTCTCTCGAGAGCGTGAAGTTGTAGCCCTGCGCCCACCTCTTGTAGATCGACTCGAGCTGTGGGGCGTCGCCTCGCTCGAGCCTTACGGCGTCTGGCGCACGCCCCCTCAATAACCTCTCACTCGGAACTTCAACCAGCGCACCGCTCTTCACGCTCTGCCAACCGTAGCGCGCATAAAAGCGCGGGTCAAAGGGGTACTCCAAGCACCAGCCGACGCCCGCCGCGCGCAGTTGCTCCAAGGCGTCCTTTAACAACTTAGCGATGTGACCGCGCCGCCGGTATTCGGGTTTGCTCGCCACGCCCGCCAGACCGCCCATCTTCACGCGCCTACCCGCCAGGTACATCTCGAAGGGAAAGAGGGTGTAGACGCTCGTGAGCGTGCCCTCGTCGAAATAACCTCTTGTATAGGGGAGCCGGTCTCGGTAGCGTTGCAGCGTCTTGGGGTCGCTGAGGTCTGAGGACTCTAAAAACGCCACCTCACGCACCGCGAACATCTGCTCCAAGTCGTCTTCGCCTAACGCGCGAACCGTTTTAGGGACGGTCATTTAGACCTCTTCAAATTCGAAAGGGAGGTGGACGGGGCGCTCCAAGCTCGTGCGCAAGACCATCGTCGTCTGCGCCCGCTCCACGCCCTCTAAAATCCAGAGCCGGTCCAAAAACTCGTCCAAATCCTGCGTCGTCGGCACGCGCACCTTCGCGACGTAGCTGTACTGACCCGCGACAGCGTGTAACTCCTCGATTTCGGGCAGCGTCATGAGGTTGTCAACGAGGCTTGCGCCGGGGTTGCGCGGCTGCGGCGCGATGGAGACGAACGCGCAGATGCCCAAGCCTAATGCGTCCGGGTTCAAGACCGCCTGGTATCCAGCGATGACGCCACTCGACTCGAGCTTGCGCACCCTTTCGCCCACTGCAGGTGCGCTCAATCCGACCTCTTTGGCGATCATCGCATGGCTTGCCCGCCCATTCTCGCGCAAGATGCTCAAAATCTTTCTATCTACCTTGTCGAAGTCCATCCGTCCTAACCTAACACGTCCTTAAATGATGAGCGAAGAGGCGTCGCCTCATCTGTTAAACTGTCCTTTATGACGAAGAAGCTACGGGTGTTGGAGCTTTCCGGCACCTCTTTTGAGATGGGCTACAAGCACGGGCAGGCGTTCAAGGAGGACATCGTAGAATTCACCCGCGAGCGCGTGAAGCTGAGCGGCGACGCTAAGTGGTCCGGGCAAGATTTGTCCAGGCAAGAGGTCCTAGCGCTAGCTGAGGCGTGCGTGGACGAACACGAGCGCTACGCGCCGCATTTGCTGGACGAGCTAAGAGGTGTCGGTGAGGCGACGGGCTTGAGCCTAGCGGAACTGGTCATCGTGGGCGGTTTTACCGACTTCGTGGACTTGGTGTATAACGCGCATTCCTCGAAAGTCCCCGCTCACGCAGGCGCGGACAACTGCACCTCGTTTCTCGTTCCGAATAGCGCGTCCGCAAATCAAAGAGGTTTCTACGGACAAACCTGGGACATGCACGACAGCGCCACGCCGCACGTCGTCATGCTGCGCGGCAAACTGGAAGGTAAGCCCGAGTTTTTAGCCTTTACAACGGTAGGTTGCGTCGGGATGATCGGCATGAACAGCGAGGGCGTCGCCATCGGCATCAACAACTTGGGCGGCGCGGACGGGCAAGTCGGCGTGACGTGGCCTTTTGTGATTCGCAAAGCGCTCGAGCAGTCCACCGCAGATGACGCTTTAGCCTGCATCACCGACGTCAAACTCGCAGGCGCACACAACTATCTCTTGATGGATAAAACGGGCAGAGGCTACAACGTCGAAGCGATGCCGACGCGTACACATATCACCGAGTTAGGGGACGAACCACTCGTTCACACGAACCACTGCCTGACCTCTTCGACACGCGGCGTCGAACGCACCCGCGAAGAGACCTCACAAGCGAGTTCTGAAGCGCGACTGCAAAGAGGTCATAACCTCTTAGCGAAAGGCGACATCACCGAAGAGGACTTAAAAGCCGTGACGAGAGACCCCGACGCCATCTGCGTCACCTCCAAGCCACCCCACCACGTCGAGTCGTGCGGCGCAGCGATCATGAGACCTGCGACGGGCGAGTTTTGGGCGGTGTGGGGTTTGCCGTCTGAAAACGAGTACGAGCGGCTAAAAGTATAGCAATGAGTACAGGTTAGAGCGAAGCTCAAAGGCTTTACAGGTTACGGCGTAAAGCCGGTCGCACAGGTTAGAGCAAAGCTCTATAGGCTCTTAGCCTTCACCTGTTCAGCGATCACCTGTGCCTTCACCTACCGAGCAATGAGGAAAGAGAAGCAATGAGTTCCGAGCAATGAGCAATGAGTCTAAAAAGTTTTTACTCGTCACTCATTGCTCGTTGCTTTTAACTGTTTTCAGAAAGAGGTCCAATCATGCCCGACATCCCCACCCTCCTTCTCTTTGCAGGCGCGGCGTTCGCTCTGGTTGTTACACCTGGTCCCGTCGTGCTCTACGTCGTCGCCCGCAGCTTGGAGCAGGGGCGCACGGCGGGCTTGGTCTCTGTTTTAGGCGCGGCTGTCGGCGCGCTCGTCCACATCTTTGCGGCGGCATTAGGCATCTCCGCGCTGCTCGCGTCCTCAGCCGTTGCGTTTAGCCTCGTTAAATATTTAGGCGCGGCGTACCTCATCTATCTGGGTGTGCATAAACTCCTGAGTCGACCTGCCGCCCCCCAAGCAGGTGAGATAACTCTGCAACCGCTTCGTAAGATTTTCCTCGAGGGCGTCGTCATCAACGTGCTCAACCCCAAGTCGGCTATCTTCTTCCTCGCCTTTCTGCCGCAGTTCGTCGCCGTCTCAAAAAGCAATATCGAGGTGCAGATTCTCGTGCTCGGTGCGCTGTTTATCGTCATCGGTCTCTTGAGTGACGGACTTTACGCGCTCTTGGCAGGCTCATTTGGCACCTGGCTCAAGCAGAGCCGACGGTTTCTTAGCGTTCAGCACTACGTGAGCGGGAGTATCTATGTGTTGCTTGGTGTGGGGGCGGCGCTGAGTGGTGGGGGGAAGAGCAAATAAGAGGTGAGACGCTTTAGTTTGTGCTGAGCGTCCGTTTCGCTAAGCGTCTGTAGAGCCAACCGCCGAACATGCTGAAAGGTAGCGCGGGCAAGAGCATCAACCAAGCGCCAATCCAGGCTAAAGCAAGTCCGTCATTGAGTAGCTCAATGAAACCTATAAAGTTATTGGGCGGCGTTTCGGTGACACTGTGAAAAAACAACAGAGCGAGGCTCGAGAGGTAAGTCAGTGCTGTAATGCCTGCACCGGCTAAAAGTGAATCCTCTTTCGAACAGTCCTCGATATGCTTATCAGCTCCTGGAGTAACTAAAAAAGCAATAGTGGCAGCAGGAAGCGCAGTCAGTATGAGAGCGTAGAGGTCGAAACTTGAAGGGCTACCCGAACCGAACAACACGAAAAAGCAAGCGAAAAAAACGCTACTCGTCACACCGAAAATAGCGCCGCTCAAAAGTTTACGTTTCAGTGTTTTCTGACAAGGTGACGAAAGCATGATAACCAAAGTATAGCGGAGCCGAGCAACCTCTTACGGCTGATGCGTCACCTCACCAAGTTTCGCGTTCCGAAATTATAAGCGTAAAGCAGTCACTCTGCTCTCGGTGATGAGCGTGCAGTAAAAACGCTCTCATCCGCTGCGGCGTTGACAGACCCCGTCAGCGAAATGTATGCTCGCTGAAACTTTGAGAGCTAACAGATGGATAAAGCTGTGTCTAAAGAGGCGTAGTTGCGCTTTATCTTTTATCCATAGTTGCGTTGGGGGTGGTGTCAGAAACTCGCTTGTGAGCAACGCTAAGTGAAGTGAGGCGAACAACGTTCAAAGGGGAGTATGAGTGAACTTCTTTGTGGCTGAGATTATAGGCACCGCACTGCTGATGATTTTTGGGTGCGGCGTGGTAGCGACGGCGAGTTTGGCGGGCTCGAAAGGGGAGGGCTCAGGTTGGATTGTGATCACGACGGGGTGGGGACTAGGCGTCGCCGTCGCAGTATACAGCGTGTTCGAATTTAGCAGCGCGCATATCAACCCGGCGGTCACTGTGGGGCTCGCCGCGAGTGGCGCGTTCGAATGGGCTCAGGTACCCGCTTACATCCTCGCGCAGCTTATCGGCGGTTTCATCGGTGCGGTGGTGGTGTGGGCGGCCTATAGACCGCACTGGGAAAGGACCGAAGACCCGCAAGCCAAGCTCGACGTGTTCTGCACCACGCCCGCAATCCGCGATTTGCCCTCCAACTTTGTCACCGAGGTGATAGGGACGTTTCTGCTCGTCTTCGGCGTATTGGCCATCGGCTTTTACGGGGGCGAGTTGCCTGACAGATCAGGGATTCAACCGCTCCTTATCGGCTTTCTAGTGTGGGCAATCGGGCTCTCCGTAGGAGGACCGACGGGCTACGCCATCAACCCAGCAAGGGACTTCTCGCCGCGCTTAGCGCACGCGCTGTTGCCGATACCGGGCAAGCGTGACTCGAACTGGAGCTACGCTTGGGTGCCTATCGTCGCGCCCATCGTAGGGGGGGCATTGGGCGGTGTAAGCTACGCGCTACTCTTCCCAGGCTAAGGCGAGCGGCGCATTTTGTGCCGGGTTTAGCTATACCGGTTCATCCGCAAATTCACTAGGAGGTAGAAAGTGGCAAGCTATATCATCGCACTCGATCAAGGAACGACCAGCTCGAGAGCCATCGTCTTCAACCACGACGGAGAAATCGTAGGAACCGGGCAGAAGGAGTTCGAGCAGATCTTCCCAGAGCCAGGCTGGGTCGAGCATAAACCGAACGAAATCTGGTCCACGCAGTCAGGTGTCATCTCCGAAGCGATCGCGAACGCGAATATCGCCTCGTCGGACATCGAAGCTATCGGCATCACCAATCAGCGCGAGACGACGATCGTCTGGGACAAAAAGACGGGCGAGCCCGTCTACAACGCCGTTGTTTGGCAGGACCGGCGCACCTCTAAGTTTATCGACAAGCTCAAGGCGGACGGGCTCGAGGATACCTTTCAGGAGAAGACCGGGCTCATTTTAGACGCCTACTTTTCAGGCAGCAAGCTCGCTTGGATTTTGGACAACGTGGACGGGGTACGCAAAAGGGCCGAGGCGGGCGAGCTGCTCTTCGGCACCGTCGATAGTTGGCTCATCTATAAACTCACGGGCGGCGAGGTCCACATCACGGACGTATCCAACGCCTGCCGCACGCTGATGTTTAATATCCATGAGAAAAAGTGGGACGAGGAGATTTTAGACATTCTTAATATCCCCCGTGAGATGTTCCCCGAGGTCAAGTCGTCCTCCGAAGTGTACGGTCACGCGACGCAGGGGCAACTCCGGTCTGAAGTGCCTATCGCGGGCATTTTAGGGGACCAGCAAGCAGCCTCTTTCGGGCAGGTCTGCTTCGAGAAGGGGCAGGGGAAAAACACCTACGGGACGGGCTGCTTCTTTCTCATGAATATGGGTCAAGAGGCCGTTAAGTCCGAGAACAAGCTCCTGTCCACCATCGCTTGGGAGATGGAGGGCACCACCGACTACGCGCTCGAAGGTGCGATTTTCATCGCAGGCGCAGTGGTTCAGTGGCTCCGCGACGGTTTGGGCATTATCCGCAACTCAGAAGACGTGGAGAAGCTCGCGCAGAGCGAAGAGGACAACGGCGGCGTCTACCTCGTACCTGCTTTTGCCGGGTTAGGTGCGCCCCACTGGGACCAGTACGCACGCGGCACCATCGTCGGTCTGACGCGGGGCAGCACAGCGGGGCACATTGCGAGAGCGGCGCTAGAAGGCATCGTCTATCAGGTCAACGACGTGGCGAAGGCGATGGAGGCGGACAGCGGCACGCCCCTAAAAGAACTCCGCGTGGACGGGGGCGCGGCGAAAAACGACCTCTTGATGCAGTTCCAAGCGGATACGTTAGGCGTCGAGGTGGTGCGTCCAAAAATCACGGAAACGACGGCGTTAGGCGCAGCGTACGCCGCCGGGCTCGCCGTGGATTTCTGGAGCGGCAAGGATGAACTAGAGTCGCTCTGGGAGGAGGAGAAGCGCTTCGAGCCGCAGATGGAGGAGGGCCGGCGCGAAGAACTGACAGGGCGCTGGCACGAAGCCTTGGAACGCGCCAAGTCGTGGGACGACAAGTGAGCGCCTGACAGAGGTATGGGCGTGTTGGGCAGCGTTGCGGTGAGCGTAGCGCTGCCTACGGCGCTGCGCCGCGTTTTTTGCAATACTGTAACTATTAACAGCTATCATTTGGTTAGAAACACTTTCACTCTTGAGAACCTCATGTAGGACGCACATTCTGAGATGAGGTTCCGTTGAGCTGCGCTCAACTGTCTCAGTATGTTTTGGAACTGCTACATAATATAATTTGTTTTTCCTCCGAGAAGTTCTATTCGAGCCACCTCTATAAAGGAGCTTTATGGACCGCGAAGCGCACTTAGAAAGACTGAAGAACGAGACGTTTGACGTGCTGGTGATTGGCGGCGGAGCGACGGGCGCGGGTGTAGCTCTAGACGCGGCGACGCGTGGTTTGAACGTGGCGTTAGTTGAACGTGACGACTTTGCAGCGGGTACGTCCAGCCGCTCCACCAAGCTCATCCACGGCGGCGTGCGCTACCTAGAAAAAGCCATTAAGCACCTCGACCGTACCCAGTGGAATCTGGTGCGTGACGGGCTCAAAGAACGCGCGGTGCTGCTTAAAATTGCGCCGCATTTGGCGCGGCCGATGCCTATCCTGACGCCTATTTACAACCTGCTCGAGGTCCCCTACATCACCACTGGACTCAAAATCTACGACCGCTTAGCCGGTAAAGCCAACTTGCAGCCGAGCCGCTTTTTAGGACCCACGGCTGCTAAAGAGCAGTTTCCGATGCTTAAAAAAGAGGGTTTGCGCGGCGCAGTCGTCTACTACGACGGGCAGTTCGACGACGCCCGCATGAATTTGGCGATCGTCTTGACCGCCGCCGAGCAGGGCGCGGCAGCCGTCAACCACGTCGAGGTGACGGGGCTCACTAAAGAGAACGGCAAGCTGGGCGGCGTCAAGCTGCGCGACAGGCTCAGCGAGGATGAGTGGGAGGTGTCGGCGAAAGTCGTTATCAACGCTACCGGACCCTTCACCGATAAGATTCGCTACATGGACGACCCGGACGCTAAGGGGATGTTGGAGGCGAGTTCAGGCGTGCACATCGTCTTAGACCAGCGCTTTTCGCCTCCCGAAACAGGGCTCCTGATCCCCGAAACAGACGATGGGCGGGTGCTCTTCTTGCTGCCTTGGCTGAACCACACCTTGGTGGGTACGACGGACAAGCCCGCCGATATCGAGGATAACCCCAAGCCTAGCGAAGAGGACATTCAGTACATCCTCAACCACATCGAGCGCTACTTCGACGTACCCGTTAAGCGCGAGGACGTGCTCTCGAGCTGGTCCGGCTTGCGCCCCCTAGTTTCTGATCCAGAAGCGTCCGATACGGCGGGGCTCTCGCGTGACCACGTGGTGAATATCAGCGACTCGGGACTCCTCACGATTGCAGGTGGCAAGTGGACTTCGTACCGCAAGATGGCGCTCGACGCCGTGAACGAAGCGGTAAAACTCGGCAGCTTGAAGCCTGCGCGCGGATCACAAACCGAGACGCTCAAACTCGTGGGCGCAGAGAAGTTCACCGACTCGGATATCGGCAAGCTCCAGCAGGAGTTTGGTCTCGCCGCCGACATCGCCGAGTACCTCAACCGTGCCTACGGCGACAGAGCGCGCAACGTCGCCGCGCTCGCGACGAACGGACTCGGCGAGCGGCTCGTCCACGGGGAGCCCTTCCTGGAGGCGGAAGTCGTCTACTCCGCCAAGCACGAAGGCGCGCGGAGCGCAACGGACTTTCTAGCCCGCCGCACGCGCATCGGCTTTCTCGACGAAGAGGCGACGAGAAACTCGATTTCCCGTGTGTCCGAACTGTTAGCTCAGACGCTCGAGTGGGACAGTAGTAGAACGCAGGGAGACCAGGAGGCGGCGCAGCGCTACTTCGCATAACGAATATGGTTTTGGTGAAGCGCCGACGTTCATAAGGATACGTACATGAACGTCGGCGCTTTTTGATATGACGGGGTTACAGAACCGGCAAGCGAGGCGCAACGAATGCGGAGAGACTAAGGGGTGTTGATCGACAGAGGTACCAAAACGCGCGGTACACACGACCGTCTACCGTGTTCGTCCTCACAAAACCTCTATAATTAAAGCATGAAACCTAAAAAAGCCTGGCTCAGCGAGAACTATAAGGAGGCAACCTCCAAGTTCCCTGAGCGTAAGTACCCCTTCCGCACCCTTTCGGACATCGAAGCGGAACCTCTCTATACACATGATGATTTAGCGGACTTTGACCCGGAAGAGAAACTCGGCTATCCCGGCGAATACCCGTATACGCGGGGCGTCCAAGCCTCCATGTACCGGGGCAAGCTCTGGACCATGCGGCAGTTCGCGGGCTTCGGCTCGGCTAAGCAGACGAACGAACGCTTTAAGAACCTCTTAGATGCAGGACAAACAGGGCTCTCCACCGCCTTTGACCTGCCGACGCTGATGGGCTACGACGCCGACCACCCCTTCAGCCGGGGCGAAGTCGGCAAGATGGGCGTGGCGGTGTCATCTTTGGCGGATATGGAAACGCTCTTTGAGGGCATCGACCCCGAAGCCATCACCACCTCGATGACCATCAACAGCCCCGCGAACGCAATCTGGGCGATGTACTTGGCGATGGCACAGAAGAAGGGCGCAGACCTCTCCAAGGTAGGCGGCACGATTCAGAACGACATCTTGAAAGAGTTCACCGCGCAAAAGGAGTACATCTTCCCCCCCGCACCCTCGGTGAAGCTCGTTATCGACACCTTTGAGTGGGGACCTAAGAACGTGCCTAAATGGAACTTCATCTCGGTTTCGGGCTACCACATCCGCGAGGCGGGCTCGACCTCCGTGCAAGAGCTTGCCTTCACGCTCGCAGACGGGATTCACTACGTTCGCAAGGCACTGGAGCGCGGCTTAGACATCGACGAGTTCGCCCCGCGCATCTCATTCTTCTTCAACGTTCACAACGACTTCTTTGAAGAGATTGCCAAGTTCCGCGCCGCGAGGCGCATCTGGGCGAAGCAGATGCGCGAGGTCTACGGCGCAAAAAATCCCAAGTCGTGGATGCTCCGCACGCACGCGCAAACGGCGGGCGTATCATTGACCGCGCAGCAACCGCTAGTGAACATCGCCCGCGTTGCGGTTCAGGCTTTAGCAGGCGTTTTAGGCGGCACGAACAGCCTCCACACCGATTCTTACGACGAAGCGTTAGCGCTCCCCACCGAAGAGGCGGCGCGAATCGCCCTGCGCACGCAGCAGGTTATCGCGTATGAAACGGGCGTGACGAACACGGTAGACCCGCTCGCGGGCTCGTACTATTTGGAAACCTTGACCGATGAGATGGAGCGGCAGTGCTTAGCCTACTTCGACCAAATCGACGCGCTGGGCGGCGTCGAAGGCGCTATTGACGCGGGCTTCTTCGCGAAAGAGATCGGCGACGCCTCGTATCAGCAGCAGCGCGAGATGGACAGCAAAGAGCGGCTCGTCGTCGGCATGAACGCTTTCGTCAACGACAGCCCCGAAACGCCGCTACTGCCTTTCGACGAAGAGGTCGAGCGAGCGCAACAGGAAAGTTTGGCGCGTATCCGCAGAGAGCGCGATCCGCAAGCGGCTGAAGACGCGATGAACGCTCTGCGAAACGCCGCTAAAAACGGCGAAAACACCATGCCCGCGTTTATGAAGTGCGCCCATACTTACTGCACGTTGGGTGAGCAAATGGACGTGCTGCGGGAGGTGTACGGGGTGTATGAGGAGCCGGTGCTGATCTAACTAGGAAGGGGAAAAGCTTCTTTTGAATAGTTCATAGCAACACTCGTCTTCTTATAGAAGATCTATCAAATGTGGTCATTGTAAACGTTTTGAAACTTGCTTTTTTGACACAGCCAATCCAGGACTTACTCACTTAGCAAAGCTCACCGTGTTGGGAGAGGACGCTTTTGCCAACACGGTGCTCGAATTTCTGGCGCAGTGGGTACTCAGGCGATTCAAAGAATGAGCACAGCCTACAACTTCAGTTTTTTAACCTCACCTTGACTCCAAGAAGGTAGAAGTGGTGGGCTTTGCCCGTCCGAACAGGATCCAACTTGCGGGCAGTTATGAATATGACCACAGCCATAACAGCACGTTTCAAGGCTTTCGGCTCCGTGCCGGCTTAGACGATGTTGGCAACCTGATGAGTAGACTACTCCTGCGAGGCGCGAATGAACACGGGGTCAAGGGTGCCCCTCGTCTGTTAGACAAGTTTGCTTGCCGCATTGTTATACTAAAGTGAAGTTTAGATGTCGTACTTTTGACATCTAAACCGCGCGGAAAAGAGCCTTTAGCTGGGCGTATTATGCCGTTATCGACGCGCGTTGATTCAAAGATGCAGTCGCGTGGTCCCGCTCCCGCTAGACCTCTGGCTAAGGGCTTCTCAGCGCGTACCCTCAGACGCTCTCAATTTACGACGTCATTCTTTCAGTTCAGTGTTACTGCCGATAAGGGCTACGCTAGCTAAGACTTCAAAGCTGACGTTGCACCTCAAGCCGTTGACCTTAGTTACCCCGCGCCGTAGCAACCGATCGCCTCCACCTAAGCTTGAATAAAACCCCTACATAAGGACATCGCACCGTAGAAACCGTGTTCTCTTCGCTCGACAGCCTTGGTCTTTCTGAGAGACCCTATCGTTCAACTGTTGGTTATTTGCTTCACATCCATATCACTCTTCTTGCCTATCAGCTCAGCCATTCAGGGGTATTTGAATTTTGAATCTCCCTTTCCTAAATTGGGATAGTTTAACGTTGTACACGAACATAGGCGTTGGTCAAGCCTCTTTTTGCAGAGCGATGTCAATGCGCGGTGCCAGTATAGCGGTTATCAGAAGTATTGGACTGAAATAGCGCAGATATCATCCGACAATGTGCGTGCTAGTCGTTGTTCTATTATATGAGATTGGCTCAAACCAGATGATACCTGCTATATTTGCTCAACCTTAGACGTGCGGCTTTCTCTTAAGTCAACGCGCGCGCTATGGGCTGATTTGTACTTAACGGATTCGCGTGAGCACGACCATACTGCTCCCAACCGCGACAAATGAAGGGTAGATGTAGACGAGCAAGGTCTTCGTTAGGTGCGATCTCGCCTTTCAATACGGCGAAGCTAGCTCACCTTAACGTCTCCCTAAAAGGCTACGCGCTGCTACGCTGACAAGAGGGACTCTGTGAACTAAACCGCTGAGGTAACGCGACAACCGAACCTCAGTTTCGCTCCAAGTCAAGGTCCTCAAGCACATCATTGGCAAAGTTTGGCAAGAAATTCACGCGGAGGAATTCATGATGAAACCTATCCATTACGTCGTTACTCGACCCATCATCCCGGCGGAGGCGTGCTCATGAGCAGGCTCTCGTCTCTTTGCTGGCTTCTGCTCGTACTGGTTTTGGCCGCCTGCCAGCAGTCGCCAACGGAAGCGCTCGACCCGAGCACCGCCTCGAGTTTTACACTTGTGGACGCGGAGACGAACAAGCCCATTAAAGGCCACGACCCGATCCGTCACGGCGCGGAACTCGTGCTGGAAGAACTCCCATCGCGGCAGCTCAACATCGTCGCCAATGTTTCGGCAGGCAGCGTAGTCTTCAAGCTCAACGGCAAGGTCGTCCGCACCGAGAACTTCACGCCGTACGCCCTAGCAGGCGACCACAGCGGCGACTATCTCGCTTGGACACCAGGACCTGGTGCTTACACGCTGACAGCGATTCCCTATAGTTCATCAGACGCTGGGGGAGAGGCGCGATCACCTCTCACGCTTGACTTCACTGTGGTTGAGACAGCGAATGCGCCTCAGCCTAATCCGCAGCCCGGCGATGACTTTACCCCCGACCCGCAGCCAACCGACCCACAGCCGTCACCCGACGCGTGCGCCGTTATCGCCCTGGAAGCGGAAGACCTACCCCTCTCCGGTGCGTGGCAAGTGCAGAGTGACGCCGGTGCGAGTGGCGGCGCGTACATTACTTGGCTAGGCTTGAGCCCTGAGCAGAACAACAACGAACCAGACGACGTTATCACCGTACCTCTCGAGATTACTGAGGTCGGGTCGTACCGCTTTACCTGGGCGATGCGTCAACCAGACGACGTGGCGGGCGATAAAGCGAACGACTCGTGGCTCAATTTCCCTGACGCGGCGCGCTTCGGCTCCACCGGTGGCGACAGCTACGGCGGCTTCGTCAAGGTCTACGGGAACGGCAAGGGCAGCTTCGCCTATGGCGCGACTGCTGACCAAGGCGAGCAGAAGAGCGAGCTCGCTATCGACTTCAGCGCGCCAGGTACCTACACGATGCAACTTGCAGGTCGCTCGCACGGCCATCAGATCGACCGCGTCGTCCTCTACCGCGACTCCGTAAGCCAGGAGGAGGCCATTCAGGGCGACGCTTGCCAAGGTAGCGTGCCGACCAACCCAGAGCCCACGGATCCTACGCCCGACCCAGAGCCCGCACCCAGCGGCAACCTCGGTCCTGCCTTCAGCTACGGCTGTAGCCGCCTCGCTTGGAGCGCGGACGGTAACCAGTACGACCCCGACGACCTGAGCGCGTCCCCTTTAGCTCTTCTGCTACTCGCCGCGAGAGGTCAGCAGCAGCGGCTCGTGCACTTCGACCACAGCTCGAACCTGGGTGACAACAATCCCGCAATGGAAGAGCAAATGATTTGGTCGGTCGAAGAGGCGGCCCGCGTCATCGGCGGCTTCGACATGTCCAATATCTACAACGACCAGCGCGACTTGGAGGGCTCGACTGACAGCGTCGCTAGAGCGATCAACGCCTCGAGCGCTCAGGACCGCCTCTGCTTCGTCGTCGCCGGGCCGCACGGTGTGGCCTACCGGGGCATCGCCAAGGCGCAGCGCGACAAGCTTCCCTACGTCACGATGATTTCGCACTCTGAGTGGAACAACAGTCATGACGCCGCCGACAACATCTACAACCTGGACGATATCAAGCGCGACTTTCCCGAACTCAACTTTCAGGCTATTTCAGACCAGAACAGTAACCTGGGCACCCGAGTTGGTGAAGAAGCGTGGGCCTGGATGAAAACTGCGGGCGACCCGGCGACTGAATGGGTGGGTACAAGAATTGACGAGGTTGATACCAGCGGTGATGTGTCGGACGCGGGTATGATGTACTACGTACTGACGGGCGACGAGAACGGCGATCCGAGCGACGTCGAGAACTACCTTCGCAGCTCAGCGCCTACCCAGCCAAATCCAGATCCAGACCCCGAACCAGACCCAAATCCCGAACCAGACCCAATGCCTACCCAACCGGGACCGGGCGCAATCAGTCTCACATCCCTCACCTCCAACCTTGCTGAGCCAACCTCCATCACCCATGCAGGCGACGGCTCCGGGCGGCTCTTCGTGACACAGAAGGGCGGCGAGTTGGTCATCATCCAGAACGGCCAGGTGTTAGGCGAGCCCTTTCTAGACCTCAGCGACCAAGTAGCCACGAACAGTGAGCGCGGGCTTCTGGATGTTGCCTTCCACCCGAACTACGCTGAGAACGGCCGCCTATTCGTCCACTACTCGGACCTTCAGGGCGATACCGTCGTTGCCGAGTACAGCGTCTCGGGCAACCCAAATGCAGCAGATGCGGGCTCGGAGCGCGTGCTCCTCACCGCCTCTCAACCTGACTCGAATCACAATGGTGGCGAGCTGGCCTTTGGGCCGGACGGCTACCTCTATATCGCTCTAGGTGACGGTGGCCCAGAGGAGAACGCTCAGGATTTGAGCAACCTCTTGGGCGCAATTTTGCGCATCGATATCAATAGCGGCGCTCCCTACAGCGTCCCGGCGGATAACCCCTTTGTGAACACAGCAGGTGTGCGGCCTGAAATCTGGGTCTACGGCCTGCGCAACCCCTGGCGCTTCTCGTTCGACCGCGAGGGCAACCTCTTCATTGGCGATGTAGGGCAGAACGCGTTCGAGGAGATCAACTTTCAACCCGCAAGTAGCGCGGGCGGCGAGAACTACGGTTGGAACCAGACCGAGGGAACGCAGTGCTACCTCTCGGGCTGTGATACAAGTCGCTACACGCTGCCCATCTTGGAGTATAGCCACTCCTCGGGGGTAGGCCGCTCAATCACAGGCGGCTACCGCTACGACGGAAGCGCGTTGCCGGGGCTTGTAGGCGTGTACTTCTACGGTGACTTCGCGAGCGGAAACGTGTGGGGCGCGGTGCAGGGCGCAGACGGCGCGTGGTCGAGCGAGATCCTCCTGGAGACGGACGGTAACATCGTAGCATTTGGCGAGGACGGGGCGGGCAATATCTACCTCGCAGACTTCAGTGGCACGCTTTACCAGATTACGGGCGGCGCGAGCACAGCTCAAGCAAACTAAAAACTGTGAAAGAGGAAGCGCTCGAGTTGAGGCTCGAGCGCTTCCTATACTAACCTGATTCAAGGATGTCGTAAATTGAGAGCGTCTGAGGGTACGCGCTGAGAAGCCCTTAGCCAGAGGTCTAGCGGGAGCGGGACCACGCGACTGCATCTTTGAATCAACACGCGTCGATAACGGCATAATACGCCCAGCTAAAGGCTCTTTTCCGCGCGGTTTAGATGTCAAAAGTACGACATCTAAACTTCACTTTAGTATTATATGCGCGCTGTACGGAATTGCGTGACATGCTTACCCCAACTGAGAGGGTTAGAGCTCATCATCACAGATGGGTACGGCTTAGCTCGCAAGCTAAGCCGTGTAACCTTATATTACTTCTCTAAACCGCCTGAGACCAGAATAGCGGCTTAAGCACTCAGGTCGGTGAAACTTAGAGGGTATTGGGAAACAGGTTCACCTCTTCCCCTTTTGAGTCCGCCATTTACTGCTTTTGCTGTACCATTCACCCCCCACCTGTGTTTAGGTGGGGGGATTTCTCAAACACCCTCTAGGTTTCCAAACGATCGGTTTCCCTTTCGGCAATCTTTACATGCACGGCGGCGATAACACCGGCTTTGACGCTTTTCTCGCACTTGATACGGGCAAGGATTGGGGCTTTATGATGTTTGCAAACTCGGACAACGGGCAGGCGTTTGGTCAAGAGCTTCTTTTCTGGCTAATGACCGGACCGAATCAGACCGCCTTTTTAGTGGTTGCAGGTATCTTTGCGCTCACGTACATATATCAAGTCTCCTTACCGAAAAGCTCACAACATTAGTCTGGACACAAAAAAGTACGAGTTTCCTAAAAAATTCGATTTCAGACCTCTTTATGTTCAGTTAGAAAGCGTTGCACACGAGAACGTTAGGAAGCTAAATTCGTGAATAACAGCGTGGATTCAAGTTGCGAGCTAATGAAACTTGACTCCTGAACGTGCGCACTACTTTCGTAGTCTTTGCTTTTGTACGGCTATCTATTGACAAACGTCACATTGCTACGTCATAACCATACCTATGCCACAGTTCACACTGTCCCTGAGCGACGCCCAAAGCCTTCACAGATATCCGGGCGGCTCGAGCCCATGATGTTCCTTCTTTACGCTTTTGCTCACCTGACGAACGCCATATGAGCTTAAAAACTTGGCTTCCTGCGCTCGAGTGGATAGGCTCTTACAAGCCGCGCTATCTAACCTCTGACCTCATGGCAGGGCTCATCATCGCGGTGATGCTGGTGCCACAGGGCATGGCGTACGCCCTGCTCGCTGGGTTGCCGCCGGTGGTCGGTCTTTACGCCTCGACGATTCCCCTTTTCGCCTACGCGCTCTTTGGCAGCTCGAGGCAGTTGGCGGTCGGACCTGTGGCAATCTCGTCGCTGATCACGCTCTCAGGCGTGTCAGCGCTCGCGCAGCAAGGCAGTGCGGAGTTTATCGGACTGGCGGCGCTCTTGGCGCTCATGGTCGGAGGCATTCAACTCTTGCTAGGTGTGGTGCGGGCGGGCTTTTTGACCAACTTCATCTCGCACGCGGTCATTAGCGGCTTCACCTCGGCGGCGGCGATTATCATCGCGCTGAGTCAGCTTCAGCACCTGCTCGGCATCGGTCTGGCAGGGGGCAACGTCTTCCAGACCCTTTGGGAAGCGCTGAACCGCCTCGGCGAAACAAACCTGGTGACTTTGGCCATCGGCGGGGTAAGCATCGCGACCCTGTATCTGCTCGGGCGCTTCGCTAAGCGCTTCCCAGCGGCGATTTTAGTCGTCGTTTTAAGCACCTTGGCGGTCTACCTCTTTCGGCTAGACACATACGGCGTGAACATCGTAGCGGAGGTGCCGAGTGGTCTGCCGAGCTTCGCGCTGCCCGCGTTTAGTACCCAAGCGCTCGGCGCGCTCGTGCCGATTGCGCTGACCGTTTCGTTCGTGAACTTTATGGAATCGATCGCCGTCGCCAAAGCGATTGCCAGCAAAGAGAAGTACAAGATCGACGCGAACCGGGAACTCATCGGGTTGGGGCTTGCCAACATCGTCGGCGGATTTTTTCGCGCTTATCCGGTTGCAGGGGCGTTCTCGAGGACCGCGGTCAACCACCAAGCAGGTGCGAAGACGCAACTCGCCTCGGTGATTACGGCGCTGCTCATCATCATCACGCTGCTCTTTTTAACGCCGCTCTTTTACTACTTGCCCAACGCGGTTTTAGCGGCTATCGTCATGGTCGCGGTCTTGGGTCTGGTCGACATCGGGGAGCCGGTTCACCTCTTTCAGCTCAAACCTATAGACGGCTGGACGCTGGTGACTACCTTTACCGCGACGCTCGTGCTGGGCGTCGTGCCGGGGCTTCTCATTGGGGTGGGCTTTAGCCTGCTCGTCTTCGTGGGGCGCAGCGCCTACCCGCACACCGCCGAGCTGGGGCGCTTGGAGAAGGAGGGGGTCTACCTAGAACTCGACCGCTACCCCGAAGCGCAGACCTTTGAAAAGGTGTTCATGGCGCGCATGGACGCCTCGCTCTACTTCGCCAACATGTCGTACTTTGAGACCCTTATCAATGACGCCGTCGCGGATCGCCCCGGCTTAGACCACATTATCCTCGACTTTTCGCCCGTGAACGACATGGACGCGGTGGCGCTCGAGACCCTAGAGAACGAAATGGAGACGCTCGCCGAGCAGAACATCACCGTACACATCGCCGAGATGAAGGGGCCCGTACGTGACCTCGCTGAAAAAGCGGGCTGGTTCGAGCGCTACGGCGAGCGCGTCACCTACTTGAAGCTCGAAGACGCCTTAGTGCATATTGGAGTGATACCTCCTGCCGTTGACACCCAAACAAGCAGAGCAGCGCCTAAGTGACGGCAACGCCCGCTTTGTAGCGGGACGCTCGTTCGGCTTACCCTGCTATAGCGGTATCAGAAGTACTGAGAAGCGAATCACGCAGATTTCGCAGCTTGCTGTAACGGAACCTCATCACAATCAAGTGCGTGCTGCTTTCTGAAAGCCTGTAGGGGCGAAGTTTTCACGTAGTGAAACGATGTTCTATCTCGTGAGATTGGCTCAAACCAGCTCCGAACATAGTGAGACAGACTTTGATTGAGCGAAGCTATCTCTGCGAAGCGAAGCCTTCCGTAGGCTGCTCCCTTAGGGAGGAGACGGAACGAAGTAACCTGCTACAGCGTGTGCCAGCGGGCGCGGGTGTTAGCCATCTGTGCACCCCTGAGCGACGAATGGCAACCCACCTTCCTCACACCTGCGCTATGATGACGTTATGGAACAGCGCAATATTCGCGTACTTATCGCCAAACCTGGCTTAGATGGTCACGACAGAGGAGCTAAGGTCATCGCCCGCGCCCTGCGTGATGCAGGCATGGAAGTCATCTACACCGGACTCCGGCAGACGAGCGAGATGATCGTCAACGCCGCCGTGCAAGAGGATGTAGACGTGGTGGGGCTCTCCATCCTTTCGGGGGCGCACATGCACTACTTCAAAGAGATTTTAGAAGGGCTTAAAGAGAGAGGCGCGGGAGACATCATCGTCTTCGGCGGCGGCATCGTCCCCGATCAGGACTTGCCTAAACTCAAAGAGATGGGTGTAGCGGAGATTTTCACGCCGGGGGCGAGCACGCAAGAGGTGGTGAAATATTTGCAGGAGACCGTGCCGGAGAAGCGGGCGCAAGAGGTCTAAAGGTTACGCGGGATTACACTTCGCACGCGCAGCCGCATTCAAAATCTATCTTAACGGGAGACTCGAGCCGCTTCACCCCATCCCTGCGGTGATGGTAGACAATCTTCGTTTGCGGTTCAAAGATAACGACGTCCTTGACGCCGAAAGCTAAATAAAAGCTCGGCGCGAGTTCTAAGTCTTTGCGCTCGTAGCCTTCACTGACGATTTCGATGACGGCTTCCGGTACGGCAGGTAGGGCTTTATACTGCTCGGTCTCCTCGGGTAACTCACAAAGAACAGCGATATCAGGGCGTTTCAAAGAGCTGTCAGGGAACTTGAAGAGAACGTCAGCGATGTGAACGCACCCGCAACTCTCGGAATTCTTAGGGGTGATACTAGCGCGAATGCGGTCAACTTGAAGCTGGTGCGCCAGAATCGGGCTCGCCTCCCAAATAGGCAACCCGCGCACGATTTCCAGCCGCACGTTGAGCAGGTCGGCTTGTAAGATGAGGTCTTCGGGCGGGATGCTCATAGGAGCAGTATAGCAAGGCGCAGCGTTCCTACTGTGCCTGGTCGTTGAGTCCCCAATCATAAGACATATATTCAATGTCTAGCTCGGGGCTTTCTAAAACCGCCGTCGCCTCTTCATCTGCATAAGAGGTCAAATAAGCTGGAACGGATGCGGCGACGTCGGTGAAGTCGCCTTCGAACCAGTCGAAAATCTTGCTGATGCTGGCGGTGTCTGTCTCTGCGTTGTAGCGGTTCCTCGAGGGGTCGTTCACAAAAGACCGAGTTTGCTCGTTCAGTTGCGCGTCCAACCTCTCCGCTGTGTACGCCTCCGCACGAAGCTCAGGGCAACTCGTCGAGGCGCAGACGATCGCGAAGTGGATACGCGGCTCTGCAAACTCGGCGCGGAGCACCTCATTCTCGATCTGATCCAAGCTGTAAGCGGTACCGTTCACGTCGTGTTTCTCTTCAGTGAAAAAGGAGCGTTCGGGGATGCCTAAAAAGTCGGCGGGACGAATGGTCTCAACGGGGTAGCGCTCCAACACCTCTCGGAGTGCAAAGGCGTTGTAGGCGTTGATCCAAAAGGCTAAGCGTGCCTGCTCAGTTAGGCTCGAGGGGTCAAAGGACGCCAGATTATCCGTCAGCGTGCGGAGCGCGGAGAGGTCAGCGTCGTTATTTTTCCAGGCAGTGTAGTCTACGAGCCCTTCACTGTTGACGTATTTGTCAAGCAAGGTGTCTAGCTGGGCTTCGTCGTAAGCAAATGCAAAGGGAAGCGCGCCGAAAAGGAGCGCGATAAGAAAAACTTTCATCCCTCTTTTTAACGTGCTGCGCGGCTAAACTCGGTCAAGTGCAGTACCTGATTAAAGTTTGCCGAATCTGCTGAGGTGACGCTCGAGCCTCTCTAAACTCTCCAGGTTGTGCCCCGGCGCGAATACATCCACGTAAGGCAGCGCCGTTTGCATCCCCGCAACCGTGGGCTCATATCCCGGCGCAGCCGCGAGCGGATTGAGCCACACGAGCCGCTGACTCCGCGCTTGGAGGGTGCGCATCGCGCCGCGCAGCGTCTCTAAGTCGCCCGTATCCCACCCGTCGCTGACGATAATCACGGCGGTTTTAGGACCTAAAAGCGCGCCGTAGCGCTCGACTAAACTTTGCAAACACTTTCCAATCTTCGTGCCGCCACTGCGCCCCGGCATCGCTTGGGCTGCGCTCCTTAAAGCCTCATCAGGACCGCTGTGACGTAAAAAAGGCGTGAGGCGGTAAAGCTCCGTGCTAAAGCCGAACACTTCTATCTGCCCGAGTCGCCGCTGCTGCATAAAGGCGTAGGCGAGTTGGAGCAAAAAGGCGTTATGCGCGAGCATCGAGCCGCTCACGTCGAAGGCGAAAATTAAGCGCGTTTTTCCCTGGGCGTAGTGCTTATAGATAAGGTTGAGCATCTCGCCGTGAGGGAGATTCCGCCGCACGGAACGGCGCAGGTCGGCGCGTCTACCCTTCGAAGTGGAGACGGTGCGCCTCGAGCGCTTTGTTGCCAACCTCTTCGCGAGCCGCGCCGCCGCTCGGTTGAGCGCGCCTACCTCGCTCGTAGGGGGTGTGCTCCCGCCCGTCAGCTTAGCCTCGGTAGGGCTGTAGCGCATCGTTTCCAATACCTCATCGCCCTCTTCATCCTCCGCCCAACCCGACACCGCGTTGCTCTGCGTCTTCTGTTTGGGAGGTTGAGGCGGCGGTATTTCCGTCCTCGCAATATCGAGCGAGCCGCTGAAATAGAGGTCGAAGGTTTCGTCAAATTGAGCGCGTTCCTTAGGGCTACGCGCGAAGAGAAGGCGCAAAGAGGTCTGAACTTCGCGCTTATCCGCCGGGTTGATAGTCTCCAGCGTCTGCAACGCCAACGCAACCTCCGCCGCGCCCGCCTTAAAACCTTGACCGCGCAAGAGGTGGGCGAAGGTCAAGAGGTTGGCTTCTAGGGTTTCGGGGTAGGTCATGGAGTTGCGGTCCTCTCGAGGCGCAGAATTGTCCCTGTTTGGCTTTTAGCTGTTAGCGATTAGCCTTTGGCTTAAAGCCTCTAGTTGCATTTTCTCCCACGGATACCGACTCAAGTCACGCTGCAACGCCTTGTTAGGCTGGTGGTATTTCGATCTTATCGATACGCTTCTGATGACGCCCCCCCTCGAATTTCGCATGGAGCCAGGTGTCAACGATCTCCGTGACTTCGTCGGTTGACACCACTCGTCCGCCCAGGGCGATAACGTTCGCGTCGTTGTGTTCCTTTGTCATTTGTGCGCTCCATACGTTCCAACATAGCCCACAACGTACGCCTGGTATTTTGTTCGCAACCATCGCTTCACCATTGCCGCTTCCTCCAAAAACAATGGCGAAATCTGCAGCGCCGTCCGCAACGGCTGTCGCAGCAGGCCGGACGAAATCTGGATAATCAACGGGAGCATCTGAGTCAGTTCCGAAGTCGATTGTGGTGATTCCTCTTCTACCAAGGTGCGACTTTACTACCTCTTTGAGGTCATAACCTGCATGATCTGTACCTAGTGCAATTTTCATTTAGAAGCCTCGCTCTCATCTAACAGCTTGAGGGAAAACATTCTACTTTAGGGCAAGTTGAAGCTGCCGGTAGGCTTGCTCTAGGGTGAGCGCTTCGTTGCCGGGCTCGAGCACCACCAAAGCCGCCAAAAGTGCATCCAGCCAGCTCGAGCGAAAGCGCCTCTGGTCTTCGCTGTGTTTGAGGAGCGCACTCACGGTTGTTTGCAGCGCGTCGCGGTCGAGTCGTTCGATGTTCATGACCGCTAACGCCGCCGCCCAATCCAGACTCTCCGCTACGCCGGGCGGTTTGTCCAGCGTCAAACGGCGCAGAAGCTGCACCACCGACACAAGCTGAGCGCTCATCTGCTCACTCAGCCCCGGCACGCTGACCCGCACGATTTGAAGCTCTTTATCAAAGGGTGGATAGTCTATCCAGAGGTACAGACAACGCCGCCTAAGCGCGTCCGAAAGCTCGCGGACGCGGTTGCTCGTTAAAATCGTGTGGGGGACCTCTTTCGCTGAGAGCGTGCCGAGTTCGGGGATGCTGACCTGCCAGTCGGAGAGAAGCTCGAGGAGAAACGCCTCGAACTCCTCGTCGGCGCGGTCAATTTCGTCGATGAGCAAAACGGGCGCTACAGGAGAGCGGATGGCTTTAAGGAGGGGGCGCTGGAGTAAAAAGTCAGGGCTGAAAATTTCGGCTTCCCTTGCGCTCAATGCCTGCCCTGTTCCCTCGGTCATGCGGATGTGGAGGAGCTGTTTCTGATAGTTCCACTCGTAGATGGCGGTGCTCGAGTCCAACCCCTCATAACACTGCAAGCGGATGAGTTCGGTTTCTAAAACCCTCGCCATCACCTTGGCGATGGCGGTTTTGCCCACGCCCGCCGGACCCTCGATGAGAAGAGGTCGTCCGAGCCTAGCAGAGAGGTGAATCGCGGTGGCGATTTCTCTATCTGCGACGTAGCCGTTCGCCTCTAAGTCAGCCTGAATCCGCTCGATGCCGGTGTTCATGAGGCTTTAGTTTAACCTGAAGTGGATGGGGTGGAGGGTTGCTCGAGTTGTTGGAGGAGAAGCTTGTAGTTGTCGGCAACGAGGCGTGTGTTCGGATGACCTTCTCCAAAAATATCTACGAGAATACGCAACGCCTCATGGTACGACGTAAGAGCTTCGCTATAGCGCTTCATCTTTTGTAAGAGACCTGCTAGGTTGTACAAGGTTTTTGCATAGGTAGGATGCGTTTTGCCTAGCCTCTCTTCATCCCTTTTCACTACTTCGCGGTAAAGTATCTCGGCTTCGTCATAACGCCCCATATGTGCAAGTAAATTCGCAAAATTACTCAACCTATTCGCGTAGTTGGGGTGCTCTTTACCTAGAGTCTTAGCCGTTAGTTCAACTGCCTCACGGTAGAGTAGTTCAGCTTCGTCATAACGATTTGTGCGTTCAAGTAAAACTGCTAGGTTGTTTAGCTCAGAGGCGTAGTGGGGATGCTCTCTACCTACGGTATCCTCGTTGATCTTTAGCGCTTTACGGTAAAGCGTTTCAGCTTCGTCAAAACGGTTCGTAGTTTCAAGTAACATTGCTAAGCCGTTGAGCCAAGATGTGTAATCGGGGTGTTCTTCGTCTAATCCTTGCGTCCCTAATGCAATAACCTCACGGTACATCAGCTCGGCTTCGCTATAGCGTCCTGTCTCATAAAGTAGGCTCGCCAAGTCACTCACTCCAGAGGTGTAGAGGCGATGCTCTTTGCCTAATACTCTCGTGCTCAAATCAATGACCTCACGGTAAAGCGCTTCAGCCTCACTGAAATGACCTAACGCTTGATATGCTGCGCCTAATTCGTGAAGACCGGCAGTGCGTATTATATCGTCCTCGAGCACTTCGGCAATCTTCATAACCTCTTGCGCTTCAACCGCCATCTCGTTGTATAAACCCAACCTACGAAGCACCACTGATAAACGAAACCGAGTTCGCGCTATGTACGCTAAATCTGGCAGCTCACGCGCCAATTGCTCCTTGAGAATCTCTCGGTACAGTGCTGCCGAATGTTCCAGTTCAACTCTATAGAACGCTTCAATATCAGGTTCGCGGTACGCTGGCGATTCCAGTTGCAATTCACCTCTTACATCAAACACTCCACTGCGCCACGCCCAAAAGTCCGGCGCACGCCGCATCAAACGCACAAGCTGCTCTTCGCGCAGCCATAGCACAACGGCGTGAGGCGCGTCGGTAAAGGCTTCGCGCTGGATGTTGACGTAACCTGCGAACTTGTCGAAGTCGCTTTTGCCTTCGGGTAAGCTGCTGCCCAAAAAGGTGTAGAAAATAGCTTGGCGGGGTTCTCTAGGCAAATCTAAAAAGGTATAGACGGGGTTGAGGTTATCGCCTTCAAGACCCCTCTCAGTGACAGGAAGGTCTAGTAAACCTCTTAGCTTTGTAGCATTTTCGCGCTGCTCTTCGATATCGCGGTACAAAACAAAAGCGAGAACGAAGGAGTTGGTATCCTCGAGCAATACCTTCAACCTCTTATAGTCGTGGTCTATTTCGACTTGGGTAGGCATGTTACTCCAAGAGACCCCGCACAACCGGATTAACCTCGTACCATAAGCTGCCGTTCTCGTACTCTAAGATGCTCAAGTTGTGAAGAAGGTCGCGGTAGACCTCCGTCTGGTCGATGGTTTGAGTTTCCATCACCCTCTTGAGCGCTTCACGCTGCTCGCGGGTAAGCATCCGGTCAAATTCGTTGCGTTCCTTGTTGATGGCGTCTTGTACATGCTCGGCTGTAATCTGCGTGGTCGCTGCGACTCGAGCTTTTGTGCACGCTGCTTGCGCAAGCCGAATCAAGTTACGCGGGACGCCGCCGCCATAGTCGATGAGCAAACCCATCGCATCATCGCTAATGAGCCGTTCTTCTAACCGCTGCAACAGAATACTTGCAACCTTGTCTTTATTTTCAATTCTAAAGTTCGGCAGCGTCTGAACTTTGAAGGACTGCGCTATCTGCGTAAATTCGTTGCTGTGGTGAAGGGCTACGGGGAAAGTGTAGATGATAGCGACGTTGGGGTCGGTGATTGATTTTGTTTTCTTGTAAAAAATTTCTTCTGCTTTGTCAATGTCGATTTTATCCAAGTCTTCAACGATGCAAAGAAGCGGTCTGCCTGTCTTTTGCTTCACGTCCTGTGCAAGGACGTCAATCCCTTCAAACAGCCTAGAGATATTGGGCGTAACCTTGTTCCTCATCACCTCACGGGTGCTGGACTCACTGCTGATGCGCGTGCTAAGGCGCGTGAAAATGTCACCTATGCTAAACGACGCTTCACCACTTCGCGCCTTGCCATGTTCAATCTCCTGCTCAATTTCTCTACCAAAAGACCAGCGAAGCTCGAGTAAGTCCCTCGTTGTTTTCTCGAGCACGACGCCTTGCGCTTGTACCCTTTCAATAATCTGAATCGCGAGAGAGAGGAGCACGTCAACGTAGCTGATGTCGTAGAGGTCGAGCACGTTTCTGAGCGCATAGCGAACCACGAAGAAGCTATCTTGAAGGTGTGCCTCGAGCTTGGCAAGCTCTGTACTCTTACCGTTGCCCCGGTGACCTGTGAAGAGGAATTTCTGCTGCTCGGTGTCCTCCAAGGAAACCGCCATCTCAAAGATAGGCGTCTGTTCGCGCTCGACGAAATACTTGTCCAGTTCGTTCACCTCCAAGGAGTGAACAGGGTCTAGGTTTTGCATCGACTCTTTCAAGGTCTGCGCTTTACGTCCTAGTAGTGCCACATCTCAATTTAGCACGCCGAGGGTCTATGCTTCGCTCAGCGCACCGCCCGCAACCGCCCCCGCTCGAGCGTCGCGACGACGAGCGAATCTGGCGCAACGCCGACGTGATTGGTCTCGAGGTAGTCGTACACCCCTACCGCGCCCGTCACGGGTCCGAGCCCGACTAACGAATCGCGCAAAGCTTGGCGGATGGTAGCTGTACCACTCTGCTCTAAGCGGTTGTACGCGAGGGTCTCCTCGAAAGCGCGCTGCAGGAGCGTCATAGCGTCCCAGGCGTAGCCGCCTTCGGCTGTGGGACGGTTCGCGCCGTACGTTGCGCTGAGCGCAGAGAGGAAGCGGCGCGTTTCTCCGTAAGTCGGTTGCGTGGGCGGTAGCGTGCTACGGACGCTAACCGCGTCCGTCACTGTCACCGTTCCTCGCAAGTCCGCTCGTTCCAACACGCTGGCGTTTTCGTAGCGTTGTGAGTCGATGTAGATGCGCCCCTCGAAGCCGCGCTGCGCGAGGGCGTCCACTGCGAGCTGTGTATCCCTCATACCTCCCCAGACGAGCACCGCGCTCGGTTGCCGGGTGGCCACCCAGAGCGCTTCGGGGGTCAGCGCGTCTACCTCTGGCGTGTAGCGCTCCTCCGCGACGAGGCGCACGCCCCCCTGCATGAGGACGCGGACGGCTGCGTCGCCCGCGTCTCCTTCCAAACCCATAAACGCGACACTGTTCGCACCTTCACGCAGCGCTATAGTTCTAAGCTGCGCTGCACGCTCTGGCACAACGCTAAAAAGGCAATGATTTTGAGTGGCGTCGGTCACGAGAGGGTGCGAGGTCAGCGCCAGTGTCAATATCTCTGCTTCGCGTATAGAGGGTGCAGCGCGTTCTAACGCCGCCGTCTCCGAACAGCAGAGCAGTGCGTGTATTCCCTCATCCGCAAACTGCGCCGCTTGCGCCGCCGCGCGTTCAGGATTACTGCCATCATCTGCCGTAAGAATCTCAATAGAAACCCCCTCATTCTGAGCACTCGCTTGCCACGCGCGCAGCGCTGCGTCCTGGGCTCTGCCCGTGCTCGCGTTCGCCCCGGTCAGGGAGAGCACCGCGCCGACGCGCAAGGTGATGTTTGAACGTGTATTTGCGTGTGTCTGTGCGAGAGGGACGAGCCAAAGAAGACAGACCAAGAGCTTTCCGAACTGTTCGAAAGGACGTGCCATAAAGGTATTGTTACAGGCTGACCTGCTAAGGATGTGAAAGGCTTCACTCGAGCCTTCTTAGCTGCGCCGCCGCGCTTCTTGTCGATGTGCAAGAACCCTCCAAACTCGAGCTGGAAATGACCTCTTTCGAACGTCAAAAAACTTCGCTCATCCACCCTCTTTTCAAGAGCTTGCGAAACGAGAAATGCCCGTTGTAGACGTGTCTCCTAGTTTGCTCGGGAGGCTGGAAAAGTGTTATAATGAACTGTTTAGCCAGCCTTAATGCTGGTTCCATCTACGACGCTCAAACCTCTTTTATATCAGCCTGGATTCGGGTTGGCAGAAGGTGGTTTGGCGAGAGTTTTTAATGAGCAGCATGGTCAGTCACGGAGGCTCACCTTGGCAGTTTATAGCGCAGACAGCATCAAAGTTCTTAAAGGGTTAGAAGGCGTTCGCAAGCGCCCCGCCATGTACGTGCAGGGCGGCACGGGCATCGACGGTTACCACCAACTTTTAACCGAAATTATCGACAACGCCATCGACGAAGCGCTAGCGGGTCACGCCGACACCGTTGAGGTCGTCCTCAACGCGGACGGTTCCGCGAGCGTCAGCGACAACGGGCGCGGCATCCCCGTTGGCACGATGGCAAAAGAGGGTCGCCCCGCTATCGAAGTGATCTTTACCGAGCTGCACGCGGGCGGCAAGTTCGACTCGGACGCCTATAAGGTCTCGGGCGGCTTGCACGGCGTCGGCTCGTCAGTAGTGAACGCGCTCTCGGTCTTTCTCGAGGCCGAAGTCAAAACCGAAGGCAAAGTCCACCTCATCCGCTTCGACAGGGGCGAGGTCACGAAGCCCGTCTCTCAGATTGGCAAAACTAAAAAGGACGACACCGGCTCCAAAGTTTCCTTCTTACCCGACCACGAGATTTTCAAGGACATCGCCGGTTTCGATTACGGACGCATTCGCCGCCGTTTACGCGAGCTTGCGTACCTCACGGCGGGCGTCAAGATCATCATCGAAGATAGGCGCGCTCAAGAGGTCAAGCGCGAAGAGTTCAAAGAGGATGGCGGCGTCGCGGCGTTCGCTGAGGACTTGGTCTCGGATAGCAAACGCCTCTACGACAACCCCATCCTGATCGAAGGCACGTCTGACGAGATTGAAGTCGAAGTTGGGATGCTCCACGCGGGCTCGTATGGCCAGACGATTCTCACCTACGCCAATATGATCACCAACCGCGACGGCGGCACGCACCTCACGGGTTTCAAAACGGCGTACACCCGCGTCCTGAACAACTACGCCAAGACCAAGAACCTCGTCAAGAAGGGTGAGCCTGCGCCGACGGGGGAGGACTTCTTGGAGGGTATCTCGTGCGTCATCTCCGTTAAGCTGGGCGACCCGCAGTTCGAGTCTCAAGCCAAGGTCAAGCTCCTCAACCCCGAGGCGCAGAGCGCGGTGCAGTCCGTCGTTTACGAAAAGCTCAACGACATCCTAGAAGAAAACCCTAAAATTGCTAAAACCGTCATCGAAAAGGCGGTCAACGCGGCCAAAGCGCGCGAAGCAGCCCGTAAAGCCCGCGACCTGGTGCGCCGCGCCAACCCTATCGACAACGACGAGTTGCCCGGCAAGCTCGCCGACTGCCAATCCGAAGACCCCTCTATCAGCGAGTTGTACATCGTCGAGGGGAACTCGGCGGGCGGTTCCGCCAAGGGCGGACGTGAGCGCCGCTTCCAAGCCATCCTTCCCTTGCGCGGTAAGGTCTTGAACGTCGAAAAGGCGCAGATCGGCAAAATCCTCAAAAACGCCGAAATCCGCGCGATGATCGCCGCCATCGGCGCAGGCATCGACGGCACGGGCGACGACGCACACTTTAACCTGGACGCCGTGCGCTACCACCGCATCATCATCATGGCGGACGCCGACGTGGACGGCAGCCACATCCGCACGCTGCTCTTGACCTTCTTCTACAACTACATGCGTCCGCTTTTAGATGCGGGTTACATCTACCTGGCGCAGCCACCTCTCTACGGCGTCAAGTTTGGGCGCGGCAAAGAGATCAACTACGTTTACACGGATCAAGATTTGCAGCGCCTCCTACGCGAGAACCGCAACCGCAAAGCGGACATCCAGCGCTTTAAGGGCTTGGGCGAGATGAACCCTGAAGAGCTGTGGGACACCACCATGAACCCCGAGACGCGCATCCTTAAAAAAGTAACCATTGAGGATATGCTCGACGCCACCGAGACCTTTGACATGCTGATGGGGTCGAATGTGCCGCCGCGCCGGAAGTTTATTGAGGAGAACGCGCACTTAGCTGAGCTTGATATTTAGGGTTTGGTCTTGAGTTGAGATAGGAGAGGGCTGCTCGAGGGGATGAGTAGCCTTCGCCTTGAGCTATAGCTGTATATGTGGCTATCAGAAGTTCTTCGCATTCTACGGATGATGGTCGAATGTTAGGACGAATGGAGAGCGCAAATGCCCAATACTCGTAAACAAGAAACTAGGCAAATGAACGAATCTGCTAGCCTTAAAATTTCAAGGGAAGAGGCAGCGTCGAGAATTGAAGACCGCATCGTCAAAGGTTCTGAGCTAAAAAGCGCTTTGGTCAATACTCAAGATTCCTATGAGAGCGCTAAAGAAGAATACCGTTTGTGGGATGACTACAACGAAGAAATGCTTAAACGCATATTCACAACCGATGAAGTTTCAAAAGAGTACAGTCCTGGGTATGTTAGAGTCGCTGTACCTGGGCGCTCATCTTCGCTTGGATGGCAGATTAAGGATTTACATAGAGACATTGATAGGCAAATTCGTAGCCTCAAATCCATCTTAGGTAGACTAGAGTTAATTCCATCAGTGGTAGCTCAGCCACGCGAAAACCTTTCAGAAGATGAATCAGTAAGTCTATCGAAGCGCGTATTTTTAGTACACGGTCACGATGAAGTTGCTAAAACAAATCTTGAAATATTTCTATCTGAGATTGGCTTAGAACCTATCGTATTGCATCGTCAAGCAGATGAAGGTTTAACAATTATAGAGAAGTTTGAAAAACATAGTGATGTCGGCTACGCCTTCATACTTTTGACCCCAGATGAGGTTGCTTATCTTGCTAAAGAAGAGGAGAAGGCAGATGGTGAGCGTGCCAAAAGCTTACGTGCTAGGCCGAATGTAATTTTTGAATTTGGCTATTTTGTCGGTAAACTAGGTCGTTCCCGTACCTGCTGCTTGTATACCGGAGAAGTTGAGCTTCCTAGTGATATTAGTGGGATGATTTATAAGAAGTTCAGTAACAGCATCGAAGAGGTCGCGTATAGCATAACTAAAGAACTGAAGGCTTTGGGATATGAATTGATCTGAAGGCAGAGATTTTCCCGCATATCCTGTAGAGGATAAGCATGATTCAAGAACACGATACCGTAGTGCTAGTGCGCGATCTGCCTACGCTCGGTCTGGAGCGAGGCGATGTTGGAGCAGTTGTTCACGTTTATAGCGATCAGGTTGCTGTGGAAGTGGAGTTCGTGTCGGGTGCAGGGGCGACCATAGGCGTGGAGACGCTAGAACTAAAGGATGTGCGTCCGCTTGCTCGAGACGAAATCTTACACGTGAGGGTCATCGCTGCGTAACTAGACGTTGCAAGGGGTGATACGGATTCCGTTTAGTCCGCTATCACAGTAAATCAACTGAAACTCGTATCACGCGCCCGCACTTCGAGCATCCGAAGTGCGGGCGCGCTAAAGCTATCTAATGCGTACTCTGTAGCAGACCTCGCCTGCCTCACCCGCTGCCACCTCGCCAATATCAACCTGCACGACGCCGCTACTCAGTTCACCTTCGTCGTCGTTTGTGGTGGCGCTCAGGGGCTTTTCCGCGCCGTTGTGGGTCCACAAGATGTCTTGACTGTTGTAAGCTCCAGTTACAAATGTTGTGAAGAAGGGGACGGGGTCGCTAAAGAGGGTTTGCGTCAAGGTTTCAGTGCCTAAGTTGCGGTAGCTGATGCAGTACTCGAGCACATCCCCCGGCTCACCCTCGCCGACGGTGCCAAAGTCCGCGCCTTGCGTGACGTTGGCGACGCGCTTGGTTAGCTCGAGCTGTCCACCCGTCGTTACTGTCGTCACATCCGTCACGCTGACGCTGTCTACCACAGCCGAATTATCGGCGTAGGCGAGGTTGGCGCTCAGCGTCGCCAAGTCGATGCGTCCGCTCGCTTCACCTTCGGGGACGAATACACGCAGTTCCAGGGCGCAAGGAGCTAGAGCGCCGGCCTCTGTTCGGGGCCAGGTATTGTCAACGTCAAACCCTGCGGCGATCACATCCGCCTGCTCGTCCGGCTGGACGATGCCGTCGCAATCCACATCTCTGAAGACCTGATAGCTGTACGTTCCTGAAACGCTCAAGCTGACCTCACCCAACGTGCCCGGCGTGAAGAGGTGGGTGTAGCTGATCGCGCTGCCGGGACCTACCTGTCCGTTTTGATCGGGGCGCAGAGTGCTGGGACGCGCGACGCCGAAGTTGTAGGTGACGCTGCTGCCCGTGAAGGAGAAGGTGACGCTAGCGGCGTCTGCATCTGCGTAAACTGCTGCTAGTACCTCATCTGTTCCGTCGTTGTATCCCGTCGTGGGCTGCCTTGAATGAGAGAGCGTGAGTTGTTTGTTGCTGAACGAACCAGGAACGATAAGACTGTAGTTGCCCGCGCCGTCCGTTGTTGTGCTCACGGTGTCCGCGCCGTCGGTGACTGTAACGACGATGCCGAATGCACCCCGTTCACTGCCCTCCCGAAAAGCATTGTTCGCGTCTCCATTTTCTAAGCCGTCGTCGTAGAAGAGCGTACCCGAGATGAAGGCGTTGTTGTTTTGAGCAACGCTGGTGACGAGCTGTGTGCCGCTATCCTCCCTTGCGTCGCTGTCGATAGTAGGTAGATAACTCGCGCAGCGTCCGTCCGCCTCACCGCTCGCGGTAGGCTCCCAGCAGGCGCTCGTGTTGCTATCTGCGCCATTGGGCGTCAGGCTGATGGACTGACCCTTAACGGTGCCGTTCGTACCGTTGCTATTGCCGCTGCTGTCGAGGTTGGCGTTGTACTGAGGGTCCCACAGTCCTAGCGAGGCGGGGGGTGGCGTGTTCACCGCCGTATCGTTGCCGTACGCGATGTAGTCTACAATGCGCCCTTCGTTGTCGTAGAGCCACACGTCGTCACCGCTGTTTTTAAGCCTTATGTTTCTACCTAACCAGGTCTGAAAGGCAGCGGTCGGCGCGTCACGGCTCGCGGCGCTCTGACCGATCCAAATAATCGCGTATTCGCCCGGCGCAAGCTGGGTAGCGGGGAAGGTATAGGGCTCTGCGCCATTGATATTCCCATTCGGACCGTCGAAGTCGCCAGCGATGAGGTTAGCGTCGATGAGTTCCCAGCCGGAGAGGTCAACGGTTATGTCCCCTGCGTTATAGAGTTCGATGAACTCGTCGTTATTTGCGGCGCTCACGTTGCCGCTCCTGCTCTGGTCGAAAAGCACTTCATTGATAACGATGTTGCCCTCGTTAGGGGAGAGACTGTAGACATCTAGGGTAGCGGAGACTGTGTCGTCCTCATCCGGCGCATCGGCGCGGTTGTCCGGCGTTGAATCCGTGTCGGTCTGCTCAGCGGCAGTGACTTCGGCGCTGTTGATGATCTGCGCAGGTACGCCCTCATCGACGGTGGCTGTAATCTCGAGCACCACGCTGTCACCGCTCGCCAACGCGCCGACGTTCCATACACCCGTGCTCGCGTTGTAGTTCGTAGAGGAGGCTGACTGGAATGTGAGACCGCTCGGTAAGAGGTCCGTGACCTCTATCCCGGTGGCGCTGTCTGGCCCTTTATTTTCTAACGTCAGGGTGAAGGTGACGCTTTCACCTTGCGTGGCTACGCTTGGCGCAGCTTGGGTCAGCTCGAGGTCGATCTCCGGGGTGGGCTCGCGCGTGGTGAGTTCACAGATCGCGTTTACTGTTTGCTGGACGTACCCATTGGTGGCTTCTGCAGCCTCAACGTAGGTCGGTACAACAAGAACGAGTCCGTTCGCGCCTGCAACGGCGTCAACGACGGACTTAGCTTCGCTGTCCGGGTCGCTATAGGCGGCTGCGGCTTCCTGAGTAACGATCACGAGGATGTTCGTGCCGTCAGGACCCGCATTTCTCAAGCGGTTAGCTTCATCGATCCAGGCGCTGCCGCCCCCTTGATCTGCCACGGTCAACTGACCCTCATTAGCATCTGTCAGGATAACGGCGACTTGTGGGGTGTCCGCCCTGCGACCATTGCCGGCGATGATGAGGTCAGCGAGGTAGTTTGTGGCGTAATCCAAGCGCGTACCCCGACCCGAGGGGTTTTGTCTAGCGCTGTAAAGCTCACGCAGCCCCCGTCCGTCACCGTCCGTAGTGACTCCGCCTGAGCCGATCAACCCTGAGTCGCCAGGATCACCGAAAGTTTCCGTGATGGGCATAACAACCTCGAGCGAATTCTCAAGGTTAATCCAAGCGGTCACGCCGGCCTTTACACCCGTTACATCGTCGTAGATAAATTCGTCAGAGATTTGGTAGAGGAAGTCGAGGGCGTCGTTGAACTCGGCGTCGCTCACGCTGCCCGATTCGTCATTGGCGAACCAGAGGTCAGCCCTAGCAGTAGGGCAGGTGTAGACGCGCCCGAGCACCTCGACGGGGTAGTCCTCGCCCTCACCGTCAGTCGCGGCGACGCTGGCGCGTTCGTCCTGGCTGGTGGTGCTCGCCTCGTCCGTGAGGCTGTCCGTCGTCAGGCGCAAGCGGGCAAAGGTCGTACCCTCACTGAGGTTTGCGGGTGCGTTGCCGTTGGCGCTGTTCCAACTGAGCGTCGCCGTGCTCGCCCCGGCAGCCACGTTAGCGGTTGCCGCCTCGCTCGCTGAGAAGCGCCCGTCACCGTCGAAGTCAACCCAGCCGTAAAGCGTCGCGGCGCTGCTCGGATTTGTCAAAGGCACCTCTAGGGTGTAGCTGCTGCTGTCCGTAGCGAGAGGGGGTAGCGTGTCAAAGGCGTCCTCGTCGTCCGTCCCGTTGGCGTCGTCGCCTGTTCCGTCTGCGCCGCCATTGGCTGCGTTTTGAGGCTGGCTTTCCTCGTCGGGGGCTACCGCGCCTAGGTAAAGCTCGGGCATTTGGGACACGGCGTGTCCCGCGTCGCCGTAACTTGCGGGTGCGTCACCGTAATCGGCGGGCGGCGGTATCGAACTGCAGACGGGTGAGCCGAGTTGCTGGCTGGCGAGGCGTCCATTGATGCCGAAACCTGCGGTTGTTTCGCCTACAATGTCGGTACCTCGCACGATCAGGTCCACGCGGGTCTGGTTCGAAAAGGTGTAGACAACTGCGCTGTCTGGCTCGCTGTCGCGGTCCCCCGTGCCTGTGAACGCCGTATAGTCACCCTCGACGTAGGGCGCTCGAATCGTGGTCGGGTCGCCGAGCGCGAAACCGTCGAAGCTCTCAATATTCAAGAGGAGCGCCTCGGTGCGGTTGCTCTTTCCGTCGATGTCATTCGTGGAGAACTGACCGGACACGGCGTAAGGGACTGAGGTGTTGGCGAGGAGGAACTCGAGGCGCACCTCCGCCGCGTAGTCCTGGTCACTGTCTCCTGTGATGCTCAAATAGGCTCCGGTATCTTCGACGTTTTGGTTGAGGGTGCCGTTACCGAACGAATTGATTCTGCCCGAGGGCATGTTGACCGTCATCCGCACGTCTAAGGGCGTTCCGTCGGGTGCAACGGCGGCGTTTTCGAACAGGGCAACCGCGTCTCTCGCGCCGCTCGCGTCGTTTGTGAGACCTGTAACGTTGGTAAAGTCAAACCCTGAAAAGGTTTCGCCGGGTGCGAAGGTGCAGAAGTCCACGTCGGCGATGTTGACCCGCAGATCTTCCACCTCGCCTGCGCCCTGACCCGTGAGGGGAATGTTGGGCGTGTCCGACACGATGACCCGCGCGAAGCTCGGACCGGGGTTGATACCGTCGTAGGTATTAGCGCTATTCGCGGGAATGTTGAAGGTCACGTTAGCTGTGGTCGTGCCTGCGTTCGCCGCCACCGTCACCTCGTCTGAGACCTCGTCGGCATCGAAGGTGCCGTTACGGTCGAAGTCTATCCAGCCGCGGACGTAAGCGGGAGAGGCGCTGTCATTCGTGACGCTCACGTCCTGGCTAAAGGTTTCGCCCGCCATCGTGTAATCCAAAGGACCGAAGATGACGCTGTCCTCCTCGCCGCTGCCCGCTGTAAACGCAGAGGGCGTGTCGTTCGTGTCGTCGTCGGTGGCGTTTTGGCTGTCATCGACACCGTCGTGCCAGTTGCCCGCGTCAATATCGGGTGGCGTCGAGCCCAAGTAGATGTTGTCACTTGCGACAATTTCAGCCTCGGTATAGGTCGCGGGGGCGTCGCCGTAGTCAAAACCAGTCGTATCGCCGAAGTTCTGCGCGAAGAGGCTCGAGCCCGCCACATTCACATTTAACGTGTTCGCTGTCGTCGAGCCGTATCCGGCTGGGTCCTCTTCGGCGGGTGGACATGCCGCTGGGGTCGGTACAGTTTCGGACGCCGCTTCGATAAGCTGATAGGAGCCGTCCGCGACGTTCGTAAAGACGTAGTCGCCCGCTGCGTTCGTTTGAGCGGCGCGGCAGCTATTTGCATTTGAGTCATAGAGCACCACCGTTACACCCGCTAAACCGCTCTCGCTCGCGTCGAATATGCCGTCGCCGTTTGCGTCGTCGAAGACGCTTCCCGCGACGCCTGGGTTCGCGTCTATCGTCGTCGTTTCGCTCGCTTCGTTGTTGCTCGCATCAGGGTCACTGGCGTCGGTTCCTCGTCCTACGGTAGCCGTGTTCGTCAGTATGCCGCTCGCGTTTTGAGCTACCGTCGCCGTGACGGTGAAGGTCGCGGTTGCGCCGCGCTTCAAGTTCACCGTCGTGCTGATGTCGCCCGCACCTGAATTGATCGCGCAGCTACTCGCCGCTAGGGGTTCATTCGCGAACGTGCCCTCCGCCGTGATTTCACAGCGCCACTGTACGTTCGTCAACTCGGCTGGAAAGGCGTCTGTGACGGCGGCGTCCACGGCGTCCACCGTTCCCGCTGAGCCATCTGAAAGGTTGCTCACCGTAAAGGTGTAGGAGGTAGGACCACCTGCCAAGATAGGGTCGGGGTTGTCCGTCATCGCAACCGAGAGGTCCGCCTCGCGGATGACGATGCTCGCTTGTTCGGGCTCAGAGGTCGGGTAGTAGACCCAGGTGTCAATGCCTCTATGGTTGCCGAAGTCGCCCGTAAAGGTGTGCGCGGCAGGGGGTGTGATGATACCGTCAAGCTCTTTCTGCCCATTCGTAAAGATGCTGTCATCGTAGTAGATGCGTCCAGGGTCGGCGATGCCAGTGGTGGCGCTGCCTGCAGGTGTGTTGAGGCGCGTGATGCTTATCCCGGTGGGCGCGTCCTCCACGTCTAGGAAGGGGAAGTGAACCTCACCCGCGAAGAGTCTGACCGTGGCGGTGAAGTCACCGCTGCCTGCGGGTACGTCGTTGCCGTCGCCGTCTTGACCATCCCAGAAGACTTCGGTGGTGACGTCGGGGTCGGCGGTGCCTGCGAGCACGCGCTTGGTTGCGCCGCTCGAGAACTCGAGCGTGATGTTGTAGGCGTTGGGCGCAGGGGCGTCGTCGGTGCCGTCTAAGGGGTTGACGAAGGAGAACGTACCCCCCAAGCCCGTGCCCGCTTGGTCCTGGGTTCCGTCCACGCCTGTAAAGGCGAAGTCCTGCGGAATGGGCGGCGCTTTGGCGTCGGGGCGGTAGAGCCAGGTGTCGGTGCCGCTCGGTGTGGCGGCGGTAGCTGGCATACTGCCATCCGGCTCGTTCAAAAAGATTTTGTGCGTCACTTCGTTGTTGTCGATGTCGTCGGGTTGGTCGGGCGCGTTAAAGGTCTGACCCGGCTGAAGCGTGTCGTCGTCGTTGAGCTGAATCGAGCGGTAGATGGCGTTGCCCTCCCCATCTCTAAAGCCCTTGCGGTTGGCGAAGAAGATGAAGCCGAAGGGCTCGATGTCTTGCTCGAGTTCGTAGCGGTAGCCGTCGATAGTCTGTACGATGACGTCTAAGTTGACCCTCGCGTTGGCGCTCCCGAGGTTGAGCGCGTAGTAGCGGGCGAAGACGCGCCCGCTCTGCGCTACGTTGCCATCGAAGACTGTGACGTCCCAAGCGGTGACCCAGTTGTCCGCGCTGGCCTGCGCGGGCCAGTTAGCGCTCACAGCGAGCGTTGTGGGGTTCGTGCTGTTCGCCGTCGCGGGTTGGATGAAGTCCACCTCATAGATACCCGTACTCAAGCGCGACGAAAGGTGCAGGGCGTATAGCCGCCGGGATTAACGCCGTTATAGTTGGCTCCCGCAACCTCTTGCGCTCGGTTAAGAATTTTACCCGTATTGTTTGTGCCCGGGGCTGGGCACGCAAAAGGTGTGAACCCGCTCGGCCCACGCACGCGGATCGTACCGTTCCCGACACCGTTGGCGGAGGAGCCTAGCGCCACCACTTCGCCCGCGTTAGCATACACTCTGATGACCGTGACGCGCGGAATGCCTGCCGTCTGATAGGAGCCGCTCGTGCCTGTGCGGTGCTCTAAAAAGGCGCGGTTGCCGCCGTTGCGGATGAGGTCTTTACTGCCCTCGGCGTGGACGGTAGGCGCAGAGAGGCGAAGAGGATGAGCGCACCTAAAATACCGGGTGAAGCGTGTAAAAGAGGTCTGGAGTCATGGGAATAGGTCTTTCGTTTATGTGAGACAAGAGGTGTCGCCGTTCTTGCGGATGCGGGTGTTAGCGGCGTTTACGGGTCGCATCACTGACCTCCGCCTAAGAGTTCAAAGCGTAAGTAGCCCGCTCTTCGTATCTTCACTGAGCCCGTCAAAGCCCTCAAAGGTGTACCCGAGCGCCAACCACAGCTCGTCAATCACGCGCACCGAGCCCTCGACGCCAAAGGCGGTGGCGCTGCTGTTCGTCGCAGGCTGCCACTCGTGATAGACCGAGCCGCCCACGCCCGCGTAGTCCGTAAGGTAGTAATGTCCGCCCAACGAGGCTAAAAAGGTGCTCTTCCGGTCGTTCCACAAGGGGATGCGGTAGGCGAAGCCGGGGCGCAGTTGCCACCCTTTGTTTGGGTGCAGCGTCGGGGCGAGTTCGCCCTCTAACTCGCTGCCTTCGTCGCCGCCCGTCTCTAAGCGGTGATAGGTCAAGAGGGTGAGGTAGCTGCTTCTAAGTGCGTACGCCGCCGTGAACTCCCCCTCGGCTTCGGGGATGAGCCTATACGTCGCGTCGAAGGATAAGGTCTGCTGATGGTCCAACTGTCCGGTTGCGCCCCCCCTAAAGGTGAGTTTGAAGGGAGAGTCCTGCGCGCTGTCGTAGCTCACTTCGGAGGAGGCAGTAGCCACGAAGTCCCTTGCTGTAGCGCACGCCCGCACCCGCGCTCGCCAAGGTGGTGCCGTCACTAAACCCTTGATCTATGTTCGCGGAGAGATCCAAGCTCCAGGCGTCGCTAAGGGGTAGGGGCGTCTCAATCCCGAAGCGGGCGCGGTTGCCGCGTCCGTCTGCGCCGGGGAGTTGATACGAAACCGAGAGGTTGCCGCGCCCTAAAGATTGGACTAAAGCGACGTTCCCGACGAGTTCGCCCCCCCAGGTGTAGACGAGTCCTAAGTCCGCCGCCAAACTCTCGCCGATCTGGTAGTTCACGCGGAAGTCGCTGATCGGCGCAGTATCGCCAAAGGGTTGCGTGTGGGTGAGGCGGAAGTCGGCGTTGCCTGTCCTATACCCAGCGCGGGCGACGGCGCTAAAGGTCTGCGCTTCCCACAAGTAGCCCGCCCCTAAACCTAAGGTGAAGTCGCCCAAATCGAGTTCGTACAAGGCGTTTGTCTGGTTGCGGGTGCTGCGGGCGCTGTGCTCGAGGGCGGCGCGTTGCCCTTCGCTAAAGCTGTAAGCGGCGCGGGCTTGTCCCTGTAGCGCGTCCGTGTAGCTGATGTTCGCGCTCGCGTTGAAAGAGCCTTGCGTCAGGGTGCCCGAAAGACCGATCTGCGAGCGCAACGCCTCGTCGTAGCGGTAGGTGAGGCTAAAGCTCGAGCCCGCCCCTACATAGTCCGCGTACGCGCCTAACTGGACACCGCCCACGCTAGCGATGCCCGCACCCAGCACCCAATCACCGAACGAATATTGAACGCCGCCCCCTGCCGAAAGGGTGTCACGGGGGCTCTCAGCAGGTGCGTAGGAGACCTCGAGGCGGGTTTCTAGGCCGCTTACGTCAGTCGGGAAAAGAGGTTGAGCGAGCGTAAGGGTGCCCGTCACATCATTTAAGGTGTAGTCTTCCAAGCGCTCCAACACGCGCGCCTCTGCGCCCGTTCGCACCGTCACGCTCTCGCTGCCGGGTCTGATGGGCGCGGCGCTCAAGGTGTAGCGCCGCGTGCCGTCGGGAACAATCGTCTCGCTCAGTTGATCGGTGGGTAGGAGGCTCGCGTAGGCGTTGCCGACGAGTTCGCCGCCTACAAAGTCGGTACGCACTTCGCCCTGTAACGCCGTACCACTGGCTACACCTTCTAAACCCGGCACGCCCAAGCTGTCCGCGTAGTAGCCGACGCTAAAGGTGTCGTCGCCATAACGCACCGCGACGAGGTCATCGGAGCGTAGCGCGGGCTGCGCGGCGTTGCCGCTGCCCGTGATGGGAAAGCGCCCTGAAGGGTCATCCTGCTCAGCGACGCCGCCGTTCGTGTCGAGTGCGCCTTGCAGCGTGCCGTTCCCGAGAGGCGTCTCGACGTACCCTCTCGCCACGCCCGTAGTGCTCAACTCGCCCTGGCTCAGCTTCACGCTCACGCTGCCCTGATAGAGGTAAAGGGGTTCGTCCGTACCGCCCAGGTAAAAGGACGCTCGCGTGTCCAAGTCGTTGAAGCGGACCTGTAAGTTGGTTTGCTGCGGCGTTAGAACGGGTTCTAGGCGAACGGTCGCGACGCCATCTTCTAAGAGAACTTGGTAGCCGGATTCGGCGGGGAAAGCGTCGTCGTCTAGAGGTTCCAGATCGGTCTGCACGCTCACCGCGCCGAAGCCGTTCGTCACGCCGAACTCATCTAGGGCGCGAATCTCGAACTGGGCGGGGGTGACGCCGTCCGCCTCCAACATCGTCGGGGTGATCTCCAAAGAGGTCGGGTTGCCCGCGCGGAAGACCTCGACTTGGTCGCGTGCGCCGCCCATCGTCGCTTCGATGAGGGTGCTGCCCACCTCTAAGGGCAAGCCGTAGTACTCGAGGCGCTGCACGCCGCTCTGTTCGTCAATCACGCGCTTACCTAGCGCGTCGCTATTCACGCTCACGCCGTTTAAGAGGAGCGTGACCTCTTCGGTGATGGGACCCTCCAAAACGACTTTCGCCGCGTCCGTCGTGCGGTAAACCGTACCGGGAAAGGGCTCGCGGATGAGCCCGTTGCGCCTAGCAGGGACGACCTCTCGCGCACCCCGCACCTCTCCAAAGGGCACCTCGCCCGCTAAGAAAAGCTCGCGCTTGCCGAATTTGAAAGTTAAAGCGGGCTCCGCCAAGGCGTCCAAGCTCTCCTGGTGGGCGAGGGCGTAGCTCAGGGTTCCCTCGGTCAGGTAGGGGAGTTGCCAGTAGAGGTAGGTGACCTCTTCGCCGCTTTCTTCCACTGTTTGCGTTAAGGGCTCGGGGGTAGGGTTTCCGTTCAGCCTCGAGGAGCCCACCTCATAGGTTGCATCCGAAGGGACGCGGTGGCGGATGAGGAGCGTGCCGCCCTCTGTCTCCTCGACTTCGGCGACTCTTCCTTCCGCTTCGACGTTAAAGGGCAGCGTCACTAAGGAGGTGCGCTCGGGCACGAGGATAGGCTTGACGTTTAAGCTCGCGCCAGCGGGGAAACCGGCGGGCGTCCGGTTGATGAAGACGGACGCTTGGTTATCGAGCGAGCCGGTGCGCCCCGGCGTCGCCGTGAACTCGAAGGACTCGCTCTCGTTCGCCCCCAGCGTCACGTCGATGACGGGCTCGCCTTCCAGGCCTAAGCCTCTCTGCGGCGACTCGCGCAGCTCGAAGGAGACGGTGCGCCCCAAGGGGTTCGTCACGCGCACGGTGAACGAGGTGGCTTGACCCTCTAACACCGTCTCAGACGCGGCGTTCTTTTCGACGAGAAGCAGGTGGCGCGCAAGGGTGTCTACGGCAGTCGCGTCGCCGATAGACGAGGTCAGCCGCGCCGTAAACTCGCCCGTCGCCTCCGCGCCGAAGCGCACCGACGCCCCGTAGGTGTGCGTAACGGAACCATTCGCTGCCAAGGTGCCTTCGAACGTGGTGGGCTCGAGCGGCTCCAACCACTCGGGCGGCGTGTCCTCCAAGGTGTAGGTCACGGGCGAGTCGCTGTCGTGGCTGACCGTCAAAGAAACGGTCACGACTTCACCGGGCAAGACCTCTTTTAAGTCGAGGTCCCTGGTCAAGGTCACGGTGGCGTCTTGCGCTTCGGGCTGCGTCGGCTCAGGCTGCGGCGTTACGGGCTCCGGCTCCGCTTCGGCACTTTGTTCCAGCACGTAACGCACCTGTCCGCCTTCAAAGCCGAAGCTGACTCGCGTTCCGTCACCTCTCGCGCCGCCGGTTTGAATCTCGACGAGTCGGTACTCGCTCGGCACGTCCAGCGTCACGGTGCGTTCGCTGTAGCCCGTGATGCGGGCGGGAATACCGAGCGCGGTGCCCGCCGTGTCCACGACGTCTACGACAACGGGCTCGGGGTAGAGCGTCTTCGTCGCGACGGTATTGGAATACTGATACGCGCTTTCGGGTTGACGGAGGTAGACGGTGTACGTGCCCGCTTCAGTGAATTCCCAGACCTGCCACTCCAAATCTTCCGAGACGGGCAGGGTGCGCTCGCTGCCGTCCGCCATGACGACTTTCGCTTCTAGCTCGCTTGCGCCGTCGCCGTCGTAGAGCGCGTAACGCGCGGGCGTGCCCGCGCGGGGCAGTTTGGCCTCAAAGGCTTGAACCCACTCGGTAGAGCGCACGTCGAAAAGTTCGGTGCCTTCGGCGAAGCGGAGCGAGCTGATGCTCGGGTCGGGCGTCGTCACGCGCACCACAAAGGCGTTTTTGCCCCTTCCGGTAAAGCGGCTGCGCAGGGTGTACGCGCCCTTCTCTAAGGTGCCCTCATAAAGGGTCTCCCACTCGTGCGGCTGGGCTTCGTAGCGCCCCTGGGCGAGGGTGTCGCCGCTCTCTAATACGAATTCACCTGCTAGGGGAAGATCGCCGTAATTCTCGTCGCCCAGCTCGGTGCGCCCGTCCAAAGCGGCGCGGTAGTCGTCCGGATCGAAGCCGGGGGAATAAATCTCGAGCTTCACCGGGCTGTCCTGACCGAGCGACAGCGTCATCACGACCTCTTCGATCTCCCAGCCCAGAGCGTCGCCGGGGACGATACCTTTGACCGTGTCGTCGTCGTTAGCAAAAGCGAAGGGCGAGAGTAGCGTCAGAATGATAAATAAGACCTTCATGGGTATCTCCAGCGGGCGTTGGGGTCGGTTAGGGGTAGCGGCTCGTCCCCAGGGGTCTCGAGGTCGTAGGTCAGGGTTTCTTCGCCCTCGAAAGTCTCAAAGGTAAAGGTGCGCGGCTCCGCGCCGGGCACGGGGTCGCTGATGACCAGTTCGGGGAGGGGTTCGGGGCTCGTCACCGTGAGCACCACGCGCACGCCTTCAGTTCCGTCCTCTCTCGGCAAGGCGATAAGGCGCTTTTCCACGTTGAGCGGACCGAAGCGCAGTGTCGTTTGCCGGTAAGCGCGAATCGCGCCTGCGGGTGCAACCAAGGGAAAGTCGCTCACTGTAAGACCTTGTAAGACGACGCGGTGCTGGTAGCCCTCCCCCAAGCCTTCGGGATGCGGCACGGGCGCAAAGGGCGCGGACCGCGCGTCGAGTGTGACGGACCACGCGCCGGGCTCTAAGTCGCGGAAGGTGTAGCGGCCCTCTGCGTCGCTCAAGGTCTGCCACCCGTTCGGCAGGAGCACCCTCGCGCCGGGTAGCGGCACGTCGAGACCGTGCTCGTAGACGCAGTTCTCGTTGACATCTAAGTAGACTCGTCCGCTCAGGAGAGCGTCGGGCTGGCTCAAGATACGCTCGTCTAACGTGACGTCCACTTGCACCTCGTCGCTCACGATGACGACGCCCGAGACCGCGCCGTCGCCGTCGCCAAAGGTGCCGAGGGCGTAGGCGGTGTTCTGCAGGGGACCCTCCGCGCCGGGTAGCACGGTGAGCGCGTAAGAGATGCTCACCCGGTCGCGCCCGCCTGCGCCTCTAGGCTCCAAGCGGAAGTCGGGGTCGCCTGTTAAGTCCCACACCAACTCGTCGCCGCGCGCTTCGGGTTCAACCGCTTTTTCGTTCGCGCCGCTCGTCACCACCGCGCTTCCTGCTACGTAGGCGGTGCGCTCGGGCGGCGTGTCCACAACTGTGAGGTCTAAAGGCACGTCGTTCGGGTTGGAGACCGTCACGGTGTAGCGCAGCGTGTCACCGATGCGTACTACCTCTTCCGCCACCGTCTTCTCGATGGTGAGCGACAAGAGCGGGAAAGCGTGCGTGACCTCGTTGGAGGCTTTGGGCGCAGGCAACTCCTGCGCCGCGACGCTAAAACGGTTGCGCAGCACGAAGAGGGTGTCATCCGGTACGTCTTCAGGCATCCGCACCTGGACGGTGAAGCGGGTGCTTTCGCCTGCGGGTAGGTTCAGCACGCGCCATGAAACGGTGCGCGTCTCCGCGTCGTAGTCGCCGCCATCCGAGGCAGAGACAAACGTGGACGCGGGAATCTCGGCGGCTCGTCCATCCGAACGCTCGAAGCCTTCCAAGGTGTCAGTGATACGCACGTCATTCAAATCGAAGTCGTGGTTGTTCGTCACCGTGAGGGTGTAGGTGAGCACCTCGCCTTCGCCGATAGAACCCACGGGGTCGGCGCTCTTGACGAGGTCTAGCTCGGGACCTGCCGCTATGACCTCTTCGACGCGGTCACGGGTGAGGTTCATCTGACCGGTGGCGAGTGAGGTCGCGGTGAGCGTGACGGTGAAAGGCGGGACGACGTCGCTCGCCGTTAAGCAGAGCCTGAAGTCGCGGCGTTCGCCCGCTTGTAGTTCTAAGGTGCGCGGCAGCGGCTCGCCGTCAACCGTGTTGAGCGTCGCCGCGACGCCCGCCGGAAGCCCGCTAAAGGCGATCTCGTAGCGGTCTTGAACGGTGCTCGCGTTCTCTAGCGTGTGTGCGAAACAGCTCGTGCGCCCGTAAATCAAGCGGTCTTTGACCTGTAAATCGTCGGCGCTGCCTTCGCCGCCGGGAAGCGCTCTCGGGTCGCCGTCCGGTCCCAAGAAGTGCTGGTAGCTCGCCCCTACCGTGAAGTCCGCCGTGACTTCAGCGGGTCCGCCGGGTCCGGTCGCGACGGCGCGGTTCTGCCGCTCGCCGGGCGCGGCGTCCGGCGAAACGCGCATCTCGAAGCTGAGGATAACCTCTCCACCGACGGCGAGAGAGGCGAGTTGCACCCGCACGCTGCGCACTGTGCCCGGCTCCGTCTGCGTCCAGGTCGCGCCGTCTGAATACTCAACGGTTCCCTGCGTTGCTGTTGCGGAACCGCCCACAAAGGTGAGACCATCTAAGTCAGCGAATCCGAAGTCGTCGGTCAAGGTGGGATTCTCGGCGGGCTGCGAGCCGTTATTCAGTAGGCGCACCTCGAAGCGGACGGTCTCGCCGGGGTCAAAGGTGGAGCCTCCAACCGTCTTGAAGAGTTGCAACGCCGGACCTTCGACGACTTGTACGAGCGCGTAGTTCTCCGCGTCCGCTTCGTTCGTCCCTCCACAAATCGCGACGGGTGAGAAGGTTCGTTCACCCGTCGCCCCCGCAGGCGTCACGACCTCGAGGATGAGCGCAGCGTCCGCGCCACTCTCCAACGTGACGGACGGGGCGGCGGTCTCGCCCGCGTCCAAGCGTCCGTTGCGGTTGGCGTCGCGGTAGAGCGTAGTCTCACCGGGCGTCCAGTCGCCTGCGCCCTGCACAACCGAGAGGTCGAAGGTGAAGCGGTCGTTGCCCGCATTGGTGAGCGTATAGGGCAGGTACGCCCGCCCCCCCGCGCTCACGCTGACGCTCTGCCCCGGCGCGGTTTGTGTGCCGTTGGGCGTCAGTTCGGGGATACAGAGAGAACGCACCGCTGTATTCACCTCATTAGAGAGGTACGTTTCGCCGTTCAAGACCGCGCTCGCCTGGTTGCGAATCTCCGTCCCCGCCGGGGTGATGGCAAGCACCAAGCCGCTCAGCAGCACGCTCAGAGTGATGAATAGTCGCGTCATAAGGGGTGCCTTTCCAGAGGGTTCGTAAAGGGATTGATAAGGTTCATAAAATAGAGTTAGTGAGATAGTGGGGGCTGCCCTATGCAGCCCTCCAAGAAGGGGTGTGGGAGCCTAAGCTCCCACAGGATGAGAGGGTTTACTGAACGCGCACGTCGAACTCGAGAACGACTTCCGCACCAGGCGCTAAGGTCGCGATGTCGAAGCGGAGTGTGGTGACGTCCGTATCAATGTCGCCACCCGTCGGGCACGCACCGTAGCCCGTGCCGCCGTCGGTGGAGCATTCCACGCCGTCGCCGCCCGAGGTGGAGTCTTCAACGAAGTCAGTGAAGGTTGGAACGGGGTCGAAGACGTCGATTTCAGTAACGTCCGCCGTGCCGATGTTCGTAACCGTGAGGCGGTAGGTGATGTCCTCACCTGGCGCGACTTCGGGTACAGGGAGATTATCGGTGTCGGTGCCGTCGCCTCGGTAGAAGGTGGCACCGTCTAAGCTCCACTCTTTTTCAACCCTGACCTCACCGCCGACAACGATAGTCGTGTCGGTAACGATCTGAGTCGCGGTTCCGGCAGTGAAGGTCGCTGCGGCTGTAACTTCGACGACGTTGACCGCGCCCTGTGGTACGCCTGCAGGCACGTTGACCTGTACGAAGAAGGACTGGTTGTCGCCTGGTGCGATGACACCCGGTCCGGCTGCGTCCGTCAGAGTGGGCAGCGCGTCTACGGCGTAGTACGTCGTCCCGTCATACGAATAAGTGTAGGTGAAGCCGGTGTCGTTACCGCTCGAGACCTCAGAGAAGTCGATATCGGTGATGTTGACGTTGCCCGTATTCTCGAGCGTGTGCTGGTAGATGACCGTACCGGGGCTTGGCGCTGTGCCGTTGCGGTCGGGGCTGAAGGTGAAGGTGGCGTCTTCGGCTACGGTGACGGTGTTGTTCGTGAAGGTGTCTTGCGCGCCCGAATTTGGTGAGTCCGCGATCAGCGTGACGGTTGAAGGGTCATCGGTTGGCACGGCGTCTGCGGGAACGTTCACCACTGCGATGACGCTGACCTCTTCGCCTGGGTCGATCGTGCCCGTGTTGGTGATCGGGCCAGCCGTAAGCTCGTCTGGGTCTAAGACGCCGTCGCCGTCCGTGTCCGGGTAGTAGGTCACTGGGACGGTGACGGTGTTGCCCTCGTTGTCGGTGAAGTCCACGGTACCCGTAAGGTCGAAGCTGTCGTCGCTGCCGCCCGTATTAACAATATCTAGCGGGAACGAGGCACTCTCGCCTGGCTCGACGGTTTGGTTTACGCCGATGTCGCTTGCCGTGTCGTCGCCATCGACCTCTGTGTCGCCGTTATCGTTACCAATATCGACGCCTGGTCCGGCGATGTCTTGGATGACATTGGTCGTGTCGTCGTCTACGTCTGGGTTGAGGCTCGAGGTCGCCGTCACGGTCACTTCAGCAGCGTTAACAGCCGCGTCGCCTTCAGCCGGAACGTTTGACGGTAAAACAACTCTGGTGATGAAGCTGAAGTTTTCACCCGGTGCGAGCGGTCCGCTGTCCACCGTGCCGTCGTTGTCGGTGTCGGTTAGGGGTGTGCCGTCGAGACGGGTCAGGATGACGGACGCGCCGTCAGGAAGGGTGGGCGTGGTCGAGAGGTTGAAGGTGTCGGTGTCGGTTCCGGTGTTCTGAACCGTGTTGATAAAGCTGACGTTGGTGCCTGCGTTCGCTTCGGCTAAGACCTGGGTGTCGGCGTTGTCCGCCCCTGTGATGGTATAGCCCTCGCTCGTGGTGTAGCTGATGGCGGTGTCGTCGTCGCCGTCTAGCCCGTCGAGCGGGTCGCCGTTCGGACCGACTGCCACACCTGCTTCTGGTAGCACCGTCGTGGTCGTGGTGTTGGTATCTACAGGAGTTCTGGGGTTGCCTTGATCATCGTCATAAGTGATAGTGGCGGTGTTCGCTAAGTCGCCGGGGAGGGTGTCGTCATTGACAGTTGCCGTAATCTCTAGCTCTACAGCCTGACCTGAATTGATGGTTGCAAAGGTCGTGCTCACGGTTGACGTGCCTGCATCAAAGTCAACGGTGTTGGCAGGGGTCGCTGTCGCTGAAACGTAAGTCACGCCGCCAGGCAGTTCGTCGGAGATGACGACGTTGGTTGCGTCTGCCGAACCTGTATTCGTGACGGTCACAGTGTAGGTAAGCGTGTCGCCGGGGTCGGCGTTCGCCTGGTCCACGGTCTTCGTCGCGCGGAGAGCTGCGCCCTGCACAACGTTGGTCTGGTGGTAGTTGTTGCTGTCGCTGGCGACAGGGGCTTCGGTGTCACCCTGGCTCGTTCCGATAGGGCTGGCGATCACCGTGTCCGCTGTTGCGTCGGTGGTGTCAACGTCCGTAGGAATCTGGTACGCCATGATGAACTTGACGGACTCGCCTGCAGCGACGTTATCTATAGAGGTAACGATGTCTTCACCTGATTGCACTTTGCCGTCGTTATTCTCATCAAGGTAGAAAATAGGCGTCGTGTCCGCGATAGCGCCCGTGCTGTCTACGGCAACATCGCTCGTTAAGTCGAAGCTGTCTGCGCCGTTACCCTCGTTCGTGAGCGTGTACGGGAAGTACACGGTGCTACCGGGCGTGGCGTCTTGGGACTGACCTGACACGAAATCAGTTTCACCGGGCGTGCCGGTGCTGTCGGGTGTAATTGCCACGTCGTAAACCTGCTGGACGATGGTCACGACTTGGTTGGAGTTCGTGGTCTGGGTTTCGCCCGATGAATCGACATACTGGGCGGTGGCTTGGTTTTGAATCTGGGTTCCGGCGGGGGTTTGCTGCGCGAAGGCGACTGCTAAAGCGAGCGCGAGCAAGACCGCGAAAACGGAGCGTACAAGGGTCATCTTTCCTCCGAGAGAGCGTGAAAATAGGGCGGGGCGGTTAGAGAGGGTTAAGGGTTGACGAGCGAAGTTACACACTGAAAGAGGTTAGGCTTAGAGCACCTCCACGCGGTAGACGAAGATGCGCGTCTGACCCGGCTCGAGCCCGCTCAGCAGCTTCCAGCGCACGGCGTCATACTGCCCCGGCTCGGCTGCCACCTCTTGCTCGTCGCCGTTCTCGTCCGTCACGGTGACAGTAGGCGCGGCGCTAAAGCTCTCGCCCTCGTCGGCGCTAAAGGTGAGGTCAGATCCCGCCCCGTCCGTCGCGGACTCGGCGAGGTACTGGGTCCGCTCCGGCACTGGACCCGTCGCCGCGACGCCCTCCGAGAGCGCCGTCTCGCTCTCGTTCTGGAGCGTGAGGTGATATTCCAAGACCTGACCGGGCTCGGCAGTCTCGGTGGGGACGAGTTGCTCCTCGGTGGTGCCGTCCTCCAGGGTCACTTCCGTCACGAGATAGCTCTCCAAGGTGACCGCGAGCGGTGTTTGCGCGTAGGCGGCGCTCAGGGACATCCCAATGACGCAGCAGACGCAAAAGAAACCCAGGGCGGACCGGTAGTGTTGCATGTAGCCTCCTCTTCTCAGGTGCACGTTAAATTTTGTGTAGAAAGAACTCTCATAAAGTGCACTGACAAGTAGCTTACGAAGGACCGCCGTACCTGTCCGGTAGCATCTTTCACACGTCAAGTGCAGGTGCACGCCGAATGTCTAAAATGTCACAAGAGGTGGGCAAGTTGTGAAAAAATAACGGTGAAGACGCCCACTTTGTGCGTTTTTCAGCAAAGGATGAACGCCGAAGCGGGTGTAGTGAACGGGTTTTGGGGCGACTCGAGCCCGAAGAAAATTCACCCCACCTCTTCTACTTTGGGGCAAACGTACCTGAACAAAAAGATAGCAGGTACCATCTGGTTTGAGTGCGCGAAGCGATGCGAAGCAACACTCTCACTATAAAAAACACTGTTTCGCCTTGCGAAAACTCCGTAATCAACACGCACATTATGAGATGAAATCCCGCAACGGCAGGGCGGCCTGCCCGTAACGCTAGTCCTTGCGGACAGAGATCTGCGCCCCTTTATCTCAGTATGTTTTGGAAGTGCTAAGAGTAGAAAAAGCAAAAATCCCCACGACAGGGGATTTGAGAAAGCGCACCAAACTGTGTTCGAAGTGCAAACGGCGTAGGAGTAGTTTTGGAATCCGCCCCTACGGAATCGGCGTCGAACTGTGAATCATTAAAGCTTTACCGGCTATAGCGCACTCAGCAAATTTGTAGCTACTCCCACTCGATCGTCCCCGGCGGCTTGCTGGTGATGTCGAAGACCACTCGGTTGACCTCCGCAACGCTGTTCACGATGCGGTTAGAGATGGTGGCTAAGAAGTCGTGCGGAAGGCGTGTCCAGTCGGCGGTCATGCCGTCACTGCTCGAGACCGCCCGGAGCGCCACCGTGTTCGCGTAGGTGCGCCCGTCACCCATGACCCCGACTGAGCGAATCGGCGTCAAGACAGCCAAGGCCTGCCAGGTCTCGTCGTAGAGCCCGAACTCGTGTAAGCCGCTGATGAAAATATCGTCCACGCGGCGCAAGACCTCCAAGCGCCCCCGCGTCACCTCACCGATGCAGCGAATCGCCAAACCGGGACCGGGGAAGGGGTGACGCCTTGAAAGGTGCGGCGGCAGCCCGAGGACACTCGCCAACTCGCGCACCTCATCTTTGAAGAGCGTGCGAAAAGGTTCTAAGAGTTTGAAGTTCAGCTCTCCGGGCAAGCCGCCGACGTTGTGGTGTGACTTGATGTTGGCTGCGCCGCCCGCTTGACTTCCCGCGCCGTGTCCGCCTGCCGACTCGATGACGTCCGGATAGAGCGTCCCTTGCGCTAAAAAAGTCAGTTCGCCCCCCGCCGCCTGCTTTTTCGCCTCGGCGTTAAAAACCTCGATGAACTCGCGCCCGATGATCTTGCGCTTCTGCTCGGGGTCGGTGACGCCTTTTAAGGCGTCCAAAAACCGCGCCGACGCCTCCACCACCGTGAGGTTGACGCCCAGCCCGCGTAGCGCCGTCTCGACCTCTTCCGCTTCGCCCAGGCGCAGCAGCCCGTGATCGACGAAGACGGCGGAGAGCTGAGCGCCGACGGCTCTATTCAGGAGGAGGCCCAGGGTGCTCGAGTCCACCCCGCCCGAAATCCCTAAGAGGATGCGCTCGCTGCGGACGGTTTCGCGCACCTCTTGAATCATCGTCTCCAAGATGCTCTCGGGCGTCCAGTCCCTAAGGACGCCCGTTTCGCGCACGAAGTTCTCCAAGAGGACATCCCCTTTAGGCGTGTGGCGCACCTCCGGGTGAAACTGGATGCCGTAAAGACGCCGCGCTCTATTCTCCATCGCGGCGACGGGCGTGTCGCTTGTGCTCGCCACCGTTTCGAAGCCCGTCGGCAACGTGCTCACCGAATCGCCGTGGCTCATCCAGGCGACGAAGTCACCCTCGATACCTCTAAAGAGACTGCCGTGATAGCGCGTGAGCGTCGCCTTACCGTATTCGCGCACCGCGCTCGCCCTAACCTCGCCGCCCGCTTCCTTCACGACGAGCTGCATCCCGTAGCAGATGGCGAGGATCGGGAGGTCTGCCTTTAACAGCCCAGCCGGTAAGCGCGGCGCGCCCTCGTCGTAAACGCTACTAGGACCCCCGGAGAGGATGACGCCCCCAGGCTGATGCGCCTGAATCTGTTCCAAAGAGGTCTGCGCGCTTAAAATCACCGAGTAGATGTTCAGCTCGCGTAGCCGCCGCGCGATGAGCCGCGTGTACTGCGAGCCGTAGTCGAGGACCACGATACTGGAGGGGACGCTTGCCATGCGTCTCACTATAACGTCTCGCCGATGCTCCGCCGGTCAGGACGTCGTTAGAGGGAGGGTGAGGTCACTCACCCTCCGCGGCGGGCGCGCTCCGCCAGGGAACGTTAAAGGTCACGGTGCGCTCTTCGGGCACGCGCACCTCTTGAACCTCGGAAAGCCGCCCGTCAACCTGCGCTTGGAGCCGCCACAGCCCTGTCCTATCTAGTACAGCGGAGCCCGGCACGACGCTTATGGGGCGCGCCGAGGGCAGGGAAGACCCCGCCGGACCCTCGACGACGAACAGTTCAGCTTGCACGTTCGCCGGGATGACCTCCACGCGGACGAGGTAGGAGCCGCTCTGAGAGGCTGCGCCCGTGCCGGTAATGATGCCCGCAAACGTAGACAGCCCCGCGCCCACGCCCGCTGTCAAGCGCTCGCTTAGCCCTGCGCCCGCGACGCCGCTCACCGCTTCGCTTATAGACGCGCTGAGCGTATCCCGGTTGAAGAGCGCGAGCGCGCCGAGGACCAAAAGGGCGATGAGCAGGGCGATAAGTAGAACCGTGCGGCGTCCTCTGGCACCTTTGCGCAGCGGGCGTTCGTCGATCTCGCCGCCGAATCCGAAGGGGTCATCGTCGCCGGTAAGAGGTTCAGACGTTTCGCGTACAGGGAACGCTCGTGCGGCGCGTGGGCGTTCCGTCTCGCTTTGGGCGGGCTTATCGTCGGAAATAGAAGTGACGAAAGGATTGTGGGCGAACGTCTCCTCGCCAGGCTCGGCGAAGTTGAGGTTGTCGAAAGGAGACGCCTTCGCCGCCGCCCCTACGCGCTCAGGTTGCACAATCTGCTTGTAGATCGTCTCGGCGTTCGGTCTGTATTTAGGGTCAGCGTTTAGACATGCGGCGATCATCTCGCTCAGTTCACGAGGGAGGTGCTGCCCCGCCAGAAACTGCACGGTGCGCGCCCACGAAAAGACGTCGGCCGGGGCGGACGCGCCGCCGATACGCTCGGGCGCGCTGAATTCCGAGGCGGCGTCCCAGGTGGTCCAAGGCACGCCGTAGCCCTCCACCATCACGTGATCGTTCGCCTTCAAAAGGCGCTCAGGGCGTAAGTCGCCGTGGACGACGCTCGTCCTAGCCGCGTCGTAAAGCGCCGTCGCGCTGTCGCGCAGCAGCCCACTAACCTCTTGCGGCTCGACGCGCTCGCGGAGCGGCTCGTACCCTTTCGCGTACGCGACGACGAGCTGACCACGCCCGCCCTCCACCTTCGACGTTAAAATTGTCGGAATCGCCTCGGACTTGAGTTCGCCGACTTTCGCCGTAGGTCTGCCTGCAAACCTATAAATCAGCACAGGCAGCCCCGTCAGCGGGTCCAAACCGTGAAAGGTCTTCACCGCCTCGTGCTCGGCGAAGAGCCGCTGCGGTTGATAGCGTGCGACCTGAGTCATAGGCGCGTCCCTAAAGTGTAAAGTTTACGCACGCTTAGAGTATACCTGGAAAAAGGTGAAGGTTTTAATGGACGCGCCTGTTCTAATATGGTGCAAACGCGCCGGGCGGCTGGAAGAGGTGTCACCTCACCCCTTGTGAACCCCTTCTCAAGTTGCTACGCTTGACCTATGACAAACGGAATCGACGAAGCCGCAGTTATCCGAGCCCTGCGCACGGTGGACGACCCCGAACTTCATAAAGACCTCGTCTCACTGGGCATGGTCAAAGAGGTCGACATTCAGGGGGAGGCTGTTGCCCTCAAGATCGACCTCACCACTCCGGCGTGCCCCCTCAAAGGAAAGATCGAAGCCGACATCAAAGCGGCGCTGCTGAAATATCTGGGCGTCGAACGTGTGGACATCACCTTCGGCTCGCAGGTCAAGAGCGCGCAGAATAACGATCTGCCCGGCGTGAAAAACGTGATCGCGGTGGGCTCGGGCAAGGGTGGTGTGGGTAAGTCTACGGTAGCCGCGAATTTAGCGGCGAGCTTGGCGTTAGAAGGTGCCAAAGTCGGTCTTTTAGACGCTGACATCTACGGTCCCAGCCAGGCCAAGATGTTCGCCGTCGAGGGCAAACGCCTCATGGCGGACGACGAAAAGAACATCATTCCCCTCCGCAACTACGGCGTCAAAGTTATCTCGATTGCGAATTTGGTCCAGGACGGCCAAGCGCTCACCTGGCGCGGTCCCATCCTGCACGGCACGCTCACACAGCTTCTCAAACAGACTGTATGGGGCGAACTCGACTATCTCATCGTAGACTTACCGCCCGGCACGGGGGACGTGCAGCTTTCACTGTCGCAACTCGTACCCTTAACGGGCGCAGTGCTCGTGACGACACCCCAAGACGTCGCTTTGATAGATGTGCGCCGCGCCTACACGATGCTTCGCAAGCTGCACACGCCGATTTTGGGCGTCGTAGAGAACATGTCGTACTACGCGCTACCTGACGGTACACGCGACTACATCTTCGGTGAAGGGGGCGCGGCTGCATTTGCAGCGGAGGAGAAGCTGGCGCTTCTTGGTGAGATTCCCGTCACCCGGCGGATGCGCGAGAGTGGTGACCAGGGGCAACCGCTAGTCATTGCTGAGCCGGAGAGCCCAGACGCGAAAGCGTTGCGGAGTGCGGCGCGGACCTTAGCGGGGCAGGTGAGTATTCAGGCGATGATGACGTTTCCTGTTGTGTAGGGGCTGATGGTCTAAAAGTTGAGGTTTGAGATTCTCGAGCAAGGTGGTTTGCGGCAATGAACGACAAAGCTCGCCGCAAACATGACGCATGGATGAAAAAGATTTTGGACGAGTGGTTGGAAACGAAGCTGAAAGAACAAGAAGACCCGCTCATCACAGCGCCTGGCGCTGTTATCGCCAAGAGGTACCGGGGTAAGCAAATCATTCGCTGGTTCTTTTTAGAAGATCACTTGAAGGAAAACTCGAGAACAAGTGTTTTGTACGGTCCGCGAAAACGAAGTGCTGGAATTCTCGGTTCTGCACCTCTTCCGCTCGCGTATCCTCTCGTTGAAAAACTGCAAGGTTCGTTCCCCACTTACACATTTTCCATCTACATATCTTCTGAAGTAGAAGATTTGCAAGGCTATGAAGTGAGTCTCAACGATATTGATATCAGTTATTACCCCAGACCAACTCGAGCAGACCACATTGCAATCTACGATAAAGCCGTAAGTGTGTTGCTCGAGCTTGGCGAGCAGCAATCCAATTAGCCTGAATGGGGAGAGAACCTTTTCTTGACCTCTTTTACAGTTAGGCGACTTGCTTTAGAAACGCCTCGAGCGTTTCAAAAAAAGCTCAACGCCTGCTTGTCCTTCTTCCTAAGCTCTTGCGCCGCTCGGATGAGCGTTTCGGGCGCGAGCCCCTGCGCCTCTAAGAGTTGGTTAAGCCACTCCGCCGCCTCTCTCAAACCGCGCTTGTCGTCTGAGGTTACGGGATGATGCGTCAGAATGTAATAGCCCACCGTGAGCCCATGTTTAGTGACCGCGACGGGCGCGTCTGCTAAGAGATGCACCGTGAGGTTGTCCCTGAACTCTTTGACGCCAACCGCTTTGATTTTTTCGGAGGACATAATTCTCCTCGTTCTGTACATAGGCGTACATAATTCTAGCGGTCAGCACAATCACTTTGTTACTAACTGCTACACGCTCCATCTGTCTTCAAAAGAACCGCCAATTCTGAACGTGCTACTCGTGGTTTATGCGGCTTTCTTTAGAAACTCCTCAAGCGCCCTATCAAGCACTGCTTTAACAGAGAGGTCGTGCTCTTTCGCGTAGTTGATGGCCCGTTGATAGTGGATGGGGTCCGGCTGGTACTGGATAGCTTGTTCAAATGGCTTCTCAGGTGTTTCGCCGACCTCTTTACAAAATTCCAAGTAGCTGTCTACAGCCTCCTCAAACGCCGCTTTTAGCGTTTTCAGGTCCTCGCCTTCGTAGTTGACTAAAGCGCCGATACCCTGCAACTTGCCGTGTAGAACGTCGTCCTCTTGGCTGTACTCTACCGAGCCTAAGCATCCCTTATAATGAAGTAAGTCGCTCATGCCAAGCCTTCTTGTCTTAGCTGGTTAATCAAATCTTTGAGTGCATAAGTTTTCAAATAGGGTGAGGGATGTGGTTTGTGGAGGTCAATAGGCTTTCGACCTTCTTTATAGAACTGGATGCGCGACCCACTTGTCTTTCCTTTAGAAGATTCAGTATAGCCAAAACCGTTCATAAGTCTTTGCACCTCTCGCCATGTGAAGTCTTTTGGTTTGCTGAGTAGACGCTGAACTAGCTTTTCATGCCTCGCCATGTATCTGTCTACCACATCTACAAAATTGACCTCTCTAAATCCTACTGCTTTTCACGCGCAGCGTAAATATCGAGAGTCTTCATCCAGGGTAGGCATGAAAAAGAAGCGGCCCGAAAGCCGCCTCTCCTCTGTTTAGCTGTATAGCTAGTCTGAGCGTAACTTCCTTTAGAAGCCCATACCGCCCATACCACCCATGCCGCCCATACCACCCATGTCGCCGCCACCGGCGGGCATGGAGTCTTCTTTCTCGGGCTTGTCGGCAATGACCGCTTCAGTGGTGAGTAAGAGTCCACCGATGGACGCGGCATTTTGGAGCGCCGTGCGGGTCACTTTGGCGGGATCGACGATGCCCGCTTTGATCATGTCATCCACGAACTCGCTCGTGGAGGCGTCGAAGCCGTAGCGTCCGTCGTTTTTGCCTTTGATGGCGTTGACGATGACGCTGCCTTCTGCGCCAGCGTTCGCAGCGATTTGGCGAGCGGGCTCCTCTAAAGCGCGCATGAGGATCATTGCACCGGTGCGCTCGTCGCCTTGCAGGTTCTTGGCTACCTCTTCAACCGCGCTGATGGCGTGGATAAGGGTGACACCGCCGCCCGCAACGATGCCTTCTTCGACTGCGGAGCGCGCCGTGGAGAGCGCGTCCTCAAAGCGGTGCTTGCGCTCTTTGAGTTCGGTCTCGGTGGCTGCGCCGACGCGGATGACCGCGACGCCGCCGGAGAGCTTGGCTAAGCGCTCTTGGAGTTTTTCGCGGGCGTAGTCGGAGTCGGTGTTGTCGATCTCGCCACGAATCGCTTTGACGCGAGCTTCGATGCTGCTCTGGTCGCCCTGACCTTCGATGATGGTGGTCTCGTCTTTGGAGATGCGCACGCGCTTGGCTTGACCGAGCATGTCGATGCGGGTGTTCTCGAGCTTGTAGCCCAACTCTTCACTAATGACCGTACCACCCGTAACCGCTGCAATATCTTTGAGCATCTCTTTGCGGCGGTCGCCGAAACCGGGCGCTTTCACGGCGGCGATGTTCAAGGTGCCGCGCAGCTTGTTCACAACCAAGGTTGCGAGCGCTTCGCCTTCGATGTCCTCAGCGATGATGAGGAGCGGGCGGCTCGTTTGCGCGACTTGCTCCAGGACGGGTAAGAGGTCTTTGAGCGCCGAGATTTTCTTCTCGTGGATGAGGATGTAAGCGTCTTCGGCGACGACTTCCATCGTATCGCTGTCGGTGATGAAGTAGGGGCTCAGGTAGCCTTTGTCGAACTGCATGCCTTCGACCACGTCGAGGTCGGTTTCTAAGCCACGGCTCTCTTCAACGGTGATGACGCCGTCGCGCCCAACTTTATCCATCGCGTCGGCGATGAGTTGACCGATCTCTTGCTCATTCGCAGAGATTGAGGCGACTTCGGCAACCGACTTGGAGTCCTCAACGGACTGCGACATGTTGCGAATCTCTTGAATCGCCGCTTCGACACCTTTGTCAATGCCGCGCTTGAGGGCTAGGGGATTCGCGCCCGCTGCGACGTTGCGCAGGCCCTCTCTGACGATGGCTTGACCGAGCACCGTGGCGGTGGTCGTGCCGTCACCCGTGATGTCGTTCGTCTTTGAGGCAATTTCGATGAGGAGCTTCGCGCCGATATTCTCTAATGGCTTGGTGAGTTCGATGTCTTTCGCAACCGTCACACCATCTTTGGTGATGGTGGGGGAGCCGAACTTCTTCTCTAGAACGACGTTGCGGCCGCGCGGTCCGAGCGTCACTTTAACGGCGTTCGCAACAGCGTTGACGCCGCGCTCTAAGCTTCTACGTGCTTCTTCTTGAAAAATCAGTTCTTTTGCCATAGTGTTTGAATCTCTCCTTTAGTGGAAGATTGAATTTAAGGGGTTGAGTGAAAATTCGGCGTGATCTTGTGTTCCGCAAGTATCATCACTTGACATGCGCACTGGTCAAATTTCGTCTAAAATGAGAGCGTAGCTGACCAGATGAGGTCCCGCTAGCCTGTCGGCTGAGACCTGCTTTACGCAACAACTGCGTGGATGTCACGCTCGCTCAAGATCATGAGGTCTTTACCATCTAAGCTGATCTCGGTGCCGCCATACTTGGCAAACACAACCGTGTCACCTTCGCTGACCTCTAAGTTGATGCGCTCGCCGCTGTCTAAAAGCTTGCCGCTACCGACTGCGACGACTTTACCGCGCTGGCTTTTCTCCTTCGCCGTATCGGGTAAAACGATGCCGCTCGCGGTGGTCTGTGGCTCGTCGATGACTTCTACTACTACTTTGTCGCCTAAGGGTTTGAGTGTCATTCACGTCCTCCTCTTGATTCTTCTTACGTAATTTGGCATTTTTTTAGCACTCGCACTTACCGAGTGCCAACTGCTTCACATAGTATGAAAAATCTGGCGGTTTGTCAAGTACCTTGAGTCACACTCGCTCAAGATGCGTGAGCTAGAAGGCGGTTGAGTCGCGAAGACAGCTAAACCATGTAGGTAGACTCTACAAGCGTTTGAGCTGAGATAACGCTAAGGTTACCGAGGTGTTCGTAACCAGATGCTACCTGCTATCCCAGATGCTACTTGCTATCTTAGCCGCGCTGAAAGCCAAGCAAAAAGCCCGGTACGAACGCCGCCGCAAAGGGCACGTTGCCCGTCAGAAGTTTGATGAGGTTGCGCCACGCTTTGTTGAGCGCTTCGGGGCTTAGTAGCGGGTTGACGCTCTCTTGAATGCGCAGCCAGTCCACCTCAGCCACGCCGATATACACGAGTATCTGAACGCCGATGAAGAGTAAGCCGAGCACGATGGCGGCGAGCTTACCGATCTTTTTAAGCGCGTAACCGGACGCGAACCCCGCCACGCCGCCGAAGGTGAGTTGGCTGGCGTAGGGCGCGATGGTCTCGATGCCGGGAATAGAAATGGATGATGACGAAGCCACGAGGGAGTGTATCACGCGATAATTTGAGGGCTGTAAGTCAAGGAACGCAGGCTTTTGTCACCGTGTAAAAGAGCAGGGGTAAAAAAGCAGTGGGTCAGCACATCGGCGTCTCAGCTTTTTCTGACTCACTGAACTGCTGACTCGCTCGAGCCGCCTCCCCAACACTCGCTATGGGCTAGGATACCTAAATGTCACTACGCATTCGTCAAGAGGTCAAAAAGGCGCTAGCAGAGGGGCGGGCCGTCGTCGCCTTAGAGTCCACCGTCATCACCCACGGCTTACCAAAACCCAATAATTTAACCTTGGCTCGGCGCTTAGAACAAGTTGTCGGCGAGGCGGGCGCAGTTCCAGCAACGGTTGGGATGCTCTCGGGCGAACTCGTCGTCGGGTTGGCTGAAAGTGAACTCGAGCACCTCGCCACCACACAGGCGCACAAGGCGTCCTTGTGGAATCTGACCGCACTTTCGGCGCAGAAAAAGGATGCCGGTACAACTGTCGCGACCACGCTGCACGCAGCCTCTTTAGCTGGCGTCCATGTCTTCGCGACGGGTGGCGTCGGCGGCGTTCACAGAAAGGTTAATAGCGCACCTCTCGACGCATCCGCCGACCTCACAGCGTTAGCGCGTTACCCCATTATCGTCGTGTGTGCAGGCGCAAAGTCTATCCTCGACATCGCAGCGACGAAGGAGCGTTTGGAGAGCTTGGGCGTGCCGCTGGTAGGCTACAAAACGAACAAGCTAGCAGGCTTTCACGTGTCTGAGACCTCTTTTGAAGTTCCGGTGCGCTGCGACAGCCCAGAAGAGGTGGCTGCGCTTTTTAGGCAGGCTCGAGACCTCGGCTTGCGCACCTCGCTGCTCGTGGCGAAACCTGTTTCTGTGGGGCTGAGTTCCCAAGAGGTCGACGCTTGGTTGGAGCAGGCGCAGCGCGAAGCGGACGCGCGCGGGCTGAGCGGCAAGGACGTGACACCTTATCTCCTCGCTAGGCTCGGCGAGCTTTCCGGCGGGCGCACGACGGAGGTCAACACGCGGCTTTTAGCGGAGAACGCGCAGCTCGCGGCGGAGGTGGCGTTAGCGCTCGCGGCGCAACCGCTCGAGGTTCGCCTCGCTTAGAGAGTTTCGACTCGAGCCTCACCGAGAAGCCGAAGAGGTGATAAACTTGGATTCACCGCTTTTAGAGATGGCCGGGCAATATAGCCAGAAAGTATAACTAGACGATATAGCCAGACAGCATAGAAGGTGATGGACGGTATGAGCATGAAGCGAAGAGGAAACGAACTCGGCGATATTTTATTCGAAGCGAGAGAGGCGAAGGGGCTGAGTTTAGACGACTTAGTCGAGCTGACCGACGTGAGGCGCTCGTATCTGATCGCATTGGAGTCGGGGCATCACGCCGAACTATCCGAGGCGAGCTACGCCAAGAAAGCCCTGCGTCTCTACGCACAAGCCGTCGGCTTAGACGTGACGCGGATGCTCCACATCTTCCGCCAGGAACAGCGCCGCGCCGCGCAAACCGAGGTGGACGCGCCCAAAGCGGCGTCCACCGCTTATTCAGCGTTCGAGATGGAGGAGGATGGGTCTGAGGACGAAGGGTTCTACGAGGGTGAGCGCACCTCCTCCCCCCACCGCGCCACCGGGCCGGTGATAAGCGCGTTCGGGCGCTTCGCGACGACGCTCATGCTCGTCGTCGGCGTCGTCGTGCTGGCGCTATGGGGCTTTAACGCGCTGCTCTTCGGACCGACGCCCTCCACCCAGGCTGCGCCGGAGTCCGAGGCGTTGGTGGCTACTACGCCCGCTGGAGCCAGCACGGACCCCGTCAGACCGAACGCGGCGTCAGCGAGCGCCCCCGCCGGTCTCATCCTCTTGTCGGTCAACACCACGCCGCCGGGGGCGAACGTGAGCGTGGACGGCCTGCCCTTCAACGCGGTGAGCCCTGTCACAGATGCGCCCGTGCGCGCAGGCGCGCGCCGCACCGTGCGGGTGAGCCTGGCGGGCTACGGGAGCGTGGAGCAAACTATTGATCTCACGCGGAGCCGCAACCTGAATATCTCGCTGAGCCCTGCTGTTGGCGCTGTCAATCCTGCTGAAGAAACGGCGGGCGTTGCGGGAGGACTGATCGCGCCGGACGCGGCAAATACAGCGTCTACGCCGGGCGAGACGGCAGCTACCTCGGCGCGGGGAACGGCGGTCTTCGTAGTGGGCGCTCCGGCTTGGCTCGAGGTCTACGCGGGTCCCGCCAGAGGTGAGGGCGAAAGGCTCTACTACGGCACCGCTGAAGCGGGTGAAACGCTCATCTTTGACCTACCCGTGTACGTCCATACGGGCAACGGCGGCGGCGTGAGCCTCGCTGTTGACGGCGAGGACAGAGGGACACTGGGCGCGGACGGGCAGGTGACAGGACGCGCCCTGCCTTAGGAGCATTTCAGCAGGTCAGCACTTCAGGTTTTTGAGTTTTCCTGACCAGCTAATACGGAATTGCATGGTTTACTTACCCTTACTGAGGGCGTTGCTTCGCAATACTTTGTGCATAGAGCTTTTCAGCGACTCAGCTTTAGCTAGTGGGTCGCGCCGAGTTTACGTCCCATCCGTGAAGGACATGACTTAATTTTGCAAACTAAGCCATGCAACCTCGTATAACATGCTGATCCGCTGAGACGCCTCTGACAACCGTAACGCCGAATCTCACAGGTAAAGAGGTGAGGTCATAGACTGACGTGTGATCCTTTCATGATCTGGCCTCTCGCCCTCAACTCGCTCCGCCTGCGCCCGCTGCGCACCTTTTTAACTGCTTTGGGCATCGCCGTCGCGGTGGGCTCAACGGTTATCTTCCTCTCGCTCGGGGAGGGGTTGCGGCAGGTCTTCGCTACCGAAATCGGCAACATCGGACCCGATTTGCAGGTGAGCTTCGGTCCCTTCGACGCGACCTCGCTGACCGCCGTGCCCGAGCTGCCGCTTCGCTACGCCGACGAACTCCGCGCCGACGCCCAAACGTATGGCATCACCGACGTGACGCCGCTTCTTCTCTACGCGCGGGGCGGCTTCAGCCTCAGCAGCTCCTTTCTCTTTCAGGGTTTGCCGCCGGAGACGGACGTAGGCGCAATCTACTACGACTTCGAGGTGATAGAGGGGCGCGGGCTGACGGCGGACGATAGAGACGCCAAGGTAGCCGTCGTCGGCGTGCAGACGGCGGAGCGCAACGAGCTGAGCATCGGCGACACCTTGCGCCTCAACCCCGAAAACACCTTTCAGATCGTCGGCATCGCTCGCTCGGGGGGTGGGCTCATCGACAATGCGATTCTGGTTCCGCTTACGCTCTTGCAAAACGCCATCGGCATCCCGGACCGCGTGACCTTCTTCGCGCTCGACTTAGCGGAGCCCGCCAGGGCGGAAGAGACCGCGCAAGCGCTCTCCGCAGCCTACCCGGAGCTGGGCTTCCAAACGAGAGGTGAGGTCTTGGGCGTCATCGAAAAAGGCATCCAGATCAGCGACGTGGTGCGGCTCGGCATCAGCGCGATTGCGCTCATCGTCGGGGCGATTGCGGTGGCGAATACCGTCTTGATGAGCGTGTTCGAGCGCACGCGGGAGTTCGGCGTGGTGCGGGCTTTGGGCGCGAAGCCGCGCTTTTTGTTCGGGCTGGTGCTCGCCGAGTCCACACTGCTGAGTTTTGTCGGGGCGGCGTTCGGCGTGCTGCTCGGACGGCTCGGCATCCTCGCGATCAACCGCATCACGGATGACCTCATCGGCTTGGAGGTGGCAGCGTTGACGCTGCGCTTGGTGCTCTTCGCGGTGGCGATTGCGCTCGTGATGGGGCTGGGCTCAGGGCTCTTACCTGCGGCGCGGGCGGCGCGGATTCCGGTGGCGGTAGCGATGGCGCGGGAATAAGACGAGCGCAAAGTGTTGTGCACCCTTCCCTGACCTCTTCAATTGGTGTAGCCCAGCACGTCAACGACGCGTACCCGCATCACTGCCACCGCTGCAAGGAGCGTGCTGAGCGTGAGCCCCCAAAGGACGAGCATATAGTCTCCCGTGAGGTCAAAAAGGACGCCCGCGCAGAGAGGCGCGGCGGTCTGCGCGGCGGCGATCACCGTCGCCATGCTGCCGCTGATGCTGCCGTAATGCGCCGACCCGTAAATCTCCGCGATGAGCGCAGCCCTAGCGAGGGTGCTCGCGCCATTTGCCGCGCCGAAAAGGGCGGCGAAGAGCCAGATGCTCCAGGCGCTCGAGATCACGAGCAAAGAGGTGAGCGCCAGCGCGTGAAGACAGAAGGTGAAAGCGCTCAAGGTGCGGAGGGAAACGACCGCCATGAGCGGTGTGAAGACAAAACGCCCGAGGACCTGCATGAGCCCGACTAACCCCACCGCCGCCGCGACGAGCGAGGGCGAATAGCCGCGACCCGTCAGAAGGGGAACGCCGTGTGCGGCGATGGTGACGGTTGCAGCGCGGCCGAGTGCGAAGGCGCAGGTGAGCCACCAGAAGGTCGGGGCGCGCAGGGCTTCGGTAGGGCTGATGTCTCGTCGGCGTACGCTCGAGGTGCTCGAGTCCGCGTTGCTGAATACTAGCGGACGCCGCAGCACGCGCGCGTGAAGCGGGACTGTCACGATTGCCAAGACGAGTGCGAGTACTCTAAGCGCCTCGCGCCAGGTCATCACCTCGACCAAAAAGGTGGCGAGCGGAACGAAAATCGTGCTCGCCAATCCTCCCACCATCGTGACCAGGAGCATCGCCCGCGCCCTAGCGGTGCGTTCGCGCCGGAACCACACCGCGATGACTGTAAAGGCCACTTCGTAGAGGACTGCCGCCATCACCAGCCCGATACCCGCTTGAATGAGATAGAACGCGGTGAGGTTCGTGACGAACGACCAGGCGAGTAAGAGCAGCGCACCGAGGCTCGAGCCCCACGTCATCACCCCCCGCGCCCCATGTTTGTCTACCCAGCTACCTACCGGCACCGCGACGAGACCGGAGAGGAGCAGCGCCAACGAAAACGCGCCTGAGAGTTCGCTCCTCGACCAGCCAAGCTCGCGCTCCATCGGCGCGACCATGACGCTAAAGGTGTAGTAAAGGACGCCGTAGCCTACCGTCTGCGTTACGGCTAGAGCCCAAGCGGTGCGCCAGCCGTGCGCCACGCCGCTAGGACGCCTGCTCCACTAACCGCTTAGCCACCGCTTCAGCTTTTTTCAGCCCCTCAAGCGAGCCTGTCAACTCGGACATCACGTAGCGGGCGAAACGCTCGTAGCTTTTCCAACTCGCCTCACGCGACGCCCACTCTTTGCTCGTGATGAGCAGCCCGCCCGCGCCTGTTTTCTCCCGCAGCGCGCGAATCTTTGCTAGCGCGTCGTCGGGCGTCCCGATGAGGCTCGTCGGTCTCTCGGCGAGGTGCTCCGCCCACGCCTCGCGCGGCACGTCAGGTTGGGGAGAGCCCGTAACGGGTGTAGAGAAGTCGTAGCGCTCCTGCGCCGCGCCCGCCCGGATGTCGTCTATAGCCTGCTCGCGCGTTTCAGAGAGGTGCATCGTCACGGGGAGATAGGCGTCGAAACGGTCTGCTTTGCGTCCAATCTCTTGCGCACTGTGCTCAACGACTGCCCAAGCCTCCTCGAAGTTATCCAAGCTCGTCCCGACAAACCAGCGTGCGCCGTAGCGTCCGATGCGCGCTAAGGTGTCCCGGTTCGTGCCGGTGACGAGCGCCAGGGGCATGTGCGGATGTGTGTAAGGTCTGAGTTGCAGCACGGCGTCGCGCAAGGTGAACCACTCGGTCTCCAAGCTCAGCGGCTCGGTGGAGGTGAGAAGCTGGTAAATCGCGTCCAGAGTGGCGACGTAGCGGCGGTGCTGCCCCTCTTTATCCAAACCGAACACGTGAGGGTCACTCGGCAAGCCGCCGCCTGGTCCCATGCCCAGCATCACGCGCCCTCTCGTCAGATGGTCCAACAGCGCGTAGGTGTCCGCGACGAGCAAGGGGTGGTGCAAGGAGAGCGGCACGACGCCGCTGCCCAGCTCTATGTGGCGCGTTCGCGCCGCCGCCGCCATGATGAACACGTCAGGTGAGGCGATGGTCTCCCAGCCCGTCGAATGGTGCTCGCCTATCCACACCTCGTCGTAGCCGAGCGTGTCCAGATGTTCGGTGAGTTGCAAGTCGCGCTCCAAGGCCAATGTCGGGTTCTCGCTGGGGTGATGGACGGGCTGCATGAAAAGACCGACGCGCATAGGTTTAGTTTGAGTGGCGGAGCTAGCCACAGCACGCGCCTTGTTTCGTTGACTTTTGCGCTGAAGGGGGCGTGCAGCAGTCGGAGGCTCTACGGATAACGGGAAGGTCATCCGCCGCGTTCTCGAGCGTCGTGAGGCTTGGGGTCCCCAACGCTTTACACGCCACGAAGGGTGGCTCCAGCTTCACGACGACCTCTTGACCTTCGGCTCGGATGTTTGTGGCAAAGTAGCTGACGGCGGGCGCGCCGTGCTCGCCAACCTCGAGCCTCACCTCCGCATCCTCTTCGGTAGGAACACGCGACGCTGCGCGGCGGTAAATGCTCAAGAACTTGCCGACGCTCATGGCGTGTTCGTTTGAGCGTTCAGGCGTCCAGAGTTGAACGACGGTTTCAGCCCAAGCGCTCTCCTGTCCGCCGCAGTCCACGCTGCGAACGCTCACCGCTTTGACTTCGGTGACGTGATAGCCGGGTTGGATGCGCCCGTCCTCTATCTCGCCCCCTATTTCACCCCCTATCTCAAAGGTGAGGGCGCGGTCTTGGTAAGGGTCTAGGGTGGTGAGAAAGTCTCGAGTATTCATCGTTCTCCTTAACTAAATCACTAATTTATTCGTTATTTGTGGTCAAAAAATAAATCTGAAGTGTTTAAGAGGTCAAGCGGTCTCCTCTCCCGGGCGGCACTGGTCCACGCAGCATTCTTCCGTGAGGTAGCGGACAAGCTTGTTCATTACAGAGTAGTGAGCGCGGCTCAGGACGCTCGCGCCGTCCTTCTCTTGCTGGATGAGCCCTGCTAAAAGGAGTTTTTGCAAATGATGCGCTAAAGTCGAGCGGGGGACGCCGCCTACCCTACTCTGCAACTCGGTGATGTTGAGCCCCGGTGAACCGGCGCGAACCAAGGTGCGGTAGAGCTGGAGGCGCACCGGGTTGCCGAGCGCGTCTAAAGCAGCAGCAGCTTGATCGTGTTTCACAGGTCTAGCGTAGCAGAGAGATAACGTGTTGTCAACTAAAAATCTAGTTATGTAGCTATTGCGAACGTTCACCTGTAAGAATCTCGTGATAGGGGTTCTTTTAGAGTGCAGCTATGACGGGAGAGAAAACGCAACTAACCCATAACGAGCGTACGGCGCTCGAGTCCCTTTGGCACTGCCACCTGGACCTAAGTGACCCGGCGGAGAGAGCCCGCTGGACGGACGAGATCATGCGCGTCCAAGAACGCGCGTTGGCGGCGGCGAGTAGCGGCGTCACGATTGCCGACGCGAGCCAGAGCGAGCGCCCCTTAATCTACTGCAACGACGCCTTTACGGTGATGACGGGTTACACGCCCAGCGAGGTGCTCGGTCAAAGCTGCCGCTTCTTGCAAGGCCCGGAAACTGACCCGGAGGCTGTGCAGGTGATTCGCGACGCGCTTCATTGCGGCGAAGGCTGCAAAGTCGTTCTCAAAAACTACCGTAAGGACGGCGTACCCTTCTGGAACGAGTTGGTCATCTCGCCCGTTTACAGTGATGAGGGCGAACTCACGCACTTCATCGGCGTGCAGCAAGACATCACGGCGCGTGTCGAAGCGGAGGAGGCCCTTGCTCAAGCGAACGAGGCCTTGGCGGACGCGAACCGCAAGCTCGAGCAGCGCGTCGCGGAGCGCACTGCTGAGCTTGTCAAGGCCAACGAGCAACTTCTCTATGACGCCTTTCACGACAGCTTGACGGGTCTAGCGAACCGGGCGCTCTTTGGCGACCGCTTAGCGCACGCCCTAGAGCGCGAGAAGCGCGACGCCGACAACGAATTTGCGGTGCTCTTCCTGGACTTCGACCGCTTCAAGGTTATCAACGACAGCCTTGGGCATACGGTGGGCGACGCGCTCCTAAAAGGAATCGCTGAAAGCCTCTGTAATTTGGTGCGTCCGGCGGACACCGTCGCTAGATTAGGTGGCGACGAATTCACCCTTTTGCTCGAGGATATAAGCGGTATAGACGAAGCCGTGAAGATTGCCGAGCGCATCCAGCGCGAACTGCTCACGCCTTTTCAGCTCGGCGAGCACGAGGTCTACACGTCGGCGAGCATCGGAATCGTCTCGAGTCAAATTGGCTATAGCAGCGTCGGCGAGGTCTTGCGCGACGCCGACCTCGCCATGTACCGCGCCAAGTCGCTCGGCAAAGCGCGGTACGCCCTCTTCGACACCGAGATGCGCGAGCGGGCCCTGATGCTCATGACCTTGGAGTCCGACTTGCGCTTCGCCGTGGAGCGCCGCGAGTTGCAGATCAACTATCAGCCGATCCTCTCCGCGCAGAGTGACGCGCTCATCGGCTTTGAAGCCCTGGTGCGTTGGCATCATCCCCAATACGGCCTCATCGCGCCCTCCGAGTTCGTGCCCGTCGCCGAGGAGTCCGACCTTATCATCGCCATCGACCGCTGGGTCATGCGCGAAGCCTGCACGCAAGTGACCGCGTGGCAAGCTCGCTACCCGGCGCAGCCCCCGCTGACACTTAGCGTCAACCTCTCCTCGCAGCAGTTCACACGCACCGACCTCGTGCCCCTTGTCGGGTCAGTTTTAGAGGAGACGGGGCTCCAGGCCGAGCACCTCAAGTTGGAGATCACCGAGGGCATCATGATGAGCCGCAGTCCCGCCGCGCAAGCTGTCCTGAACGGGCTCCGCGAGCTAGGCGTCAAGCTCCACATCGACGACTTCGGCACGGGCTACTCGTCCTTATCCTACCTGCAAGAGTTGCCCACCGACACCCTTAAAATCGACCGCTCCTTCATCGAAAAGATGGACGGCAGAGCGGGCGCGGAACTCGTGAGCACCATCCTCTCGATGGCTCGCACCTTGGGGATGCACGTGGTGGCGGAAGGAGTTGAAACGCCCGCGCAGCTCGAGCAGCTCAAGCGCTTGCAGTGCGACTTCGTGCAGGGCTATCTCTTCTCAAAACCGCTGGACAAAGATGGGGCAGAGCGGTTCTTAGCTAAGGAGTGTACGCTCGCCCCGATGAAAAAGGTCAAAGTTGAGTAGGGGCGGGTTTGCTTACCCGAACCGCCCCTCCACATACCTTTCGGTCATCTCATGCTTAGGGTTCGTAAAAATCTGATCGGTGGGCCCTTCTTCCACCATCACACCTAAGTGCATAAACGCCGTGCGGTCCGCCACGCGCCCCGCTTGCTGCATGTTATGCGTCACAATAATGACCGTATAGTCTTTCTTGATCTCGTGAATCAACTCTTCGATGCGGTCCGTCGCGACGGGGTCTAAGGCCGAGGTCGGCTCGTCCATCAGGATAACGTCGGGCTCGGTCGCCATCGCGCGGGCGATGCAGAGGCGCTGCTGCTGCCCACCTGAAAGGCTGAGCCCCGACTGCCCTAGCTTGTCCTTAACCTCGTCCCACACAGCGGCTCCCTTGAGGCTTTTCTCAACCAGCTCGTCCATATCGCCGCTATAACCGTTTAGCCGAGGACCGAACGCAACGTTGTCGTAAATACTTTTCGGAAAGGGGTTCGGTTTCTGAAAGACCATCCCGACGCGCCTGCGCACTTCGACCGGGTCGACGGAGCTGTCGTAAACGTCGACGTCTTCATAGATGACCCGTCCCTCAGTCTTGACGATGGGGATGAGGTCGTTCATCCGGTTGATGCAGCGCAAGAGCGTCGTCTTGCCGCAGCCCGACGCGCCAATCAGAGCCGAGACTTGGTTTTTGGGGAACTTGACCGAAACGCCGTGGAGCGCCTGGAATTTGTCGTACCAGAGTTTGAAATCCTCGATATGGACAGCGACTTCGCTGTCGTCGGGTACGTCGGTGTGGATGGTTTCGTGGTTGTTGTCGATGTCGGGCATGGGCATAGTGGGGGCTCCAGAAATAATTATAGTAATTGTGTTTGAACGACGCAGGTATCACCATTTCAACGTCAATGTCGAGCGGCGCTGTCTAAACTGATTGCGTTTGTGACTGGTTCCGAACGTCAGTGAGACCGACTTTGATACCCGCTTCTACCACTTCCGCTCAAAGCGGCGGCGAACGTAAAAGGCTAAGGCGTAGAGCAACAGCAGCACGGTGAGCAGGACGATGATGGCAGCCGAGGCGACGTGGATGAATTCGACGTCGTTCTCCGCGACCCAAGAGTAGATTTGGATGGGCATGACTGTGTAGCGCGACATCGGACCGTCAGGCAAGAAGGGCACGAACGCCGCCGCGCCAACTAAGAGCAGCGGCGCGGTTTCGCCGATCGCCCTAGCAACCGCCAAGATGACGCCCGTCGTGATGCCCGCGACCGAGTTGGGCACCACCACGCGGCTCACGGTCTGCCACTTCGTCGCGCCTAAGCCGTAACTCGCCTGGCGGAGCGAGCTGGGCACGGACTTAATCGCCTCGCGCGCCGCGATAATGACCACTGGCAAGATGAGGAGCGAGAGCGTGATGGCGGCGGATAGAATGACCGGACCGAGCCCCGCGAGCCGCACGAAGAAGTAAAGCCCTAAAATCCCGTAGACGATACTCGGCACGCCCGCCAAGTTACGAATATTGATCTCGATAAAGCGCGTAAACATATTGTCCGGCGCGTACTCCTCCAAGTAAACGGCTGCGCCAATACCTACCGGAATCGAGAAGAGCATGACGAAGGCGATAACCCAGAGGCTGCCCAAAATCGCGGTGCGAATACCCGCGACGATGGGGCTGCGCGAGGAGTTCTTGTTGAAAAATGAAACGTCGAGCCAGGGGTTCAGGTAGAGGTTTTGCCCCTCCTCGAGCCCTGACCTCAACTCATCCAACCGCGCCCAGCCCTCGAAGGGTCCATACTGCAAGACGCTGCGGTCTTCGGCGCGCACGTTGTCGTCACGCGAACTCGTGACTACCCAGCGGAAGGGACCGTCCTGGGTGTACCACATCAGCTCGATGCGGTTGCGGGCGTAGAAGAGGCGCTTCTCTTCGGCGTCATTGAGAATCCTGTCGACCTCTTCGGGGCTGTCCCCCTGTGCGGCGAACTCGCGACGCAAAATGGGCTCGTCTTGTCCAAACGGGGCGACGCTCCAGGCGTAGGTCTCGCCGCTATTCGCGGGCTCCATGACCTGCCACGAGATGGAATCTCTAATCACATCGAAAAAGAGTATGGCGATAAGCGCAATGGCTAGGACTATCGGAATAAAGGTGACGACTTGGAAAATTTTCCCCGCGCGTTTGCGGGCGGCTAAGCGCTTTTTTTCCTCGTCACTGAGGAGGCTCTTGTTGTTCTTCTGAGGTGGGGCGGACTGCGCTTGTTTGTTGGCGGGCGTGTCCATTATTCGTACTGCTCCTGAAAGCGGCTCACCACTTGCTGCGCGATGAGGTTGAGTCCTAAGGTCATGACGAAGAGCGTCGCGGCGACCGCGTAGAGCGAGCGGGCCGCCAGCGAGCCCGCAGGCGCGTCGCCCGTGCCCGCTTGCACGATGTAAGCGGTCATCGTCGCGATGGTGTCGCGCGGGTCAAAGGTCAACGTCGGCTTCTGCCCGGCGGCTAGGGTCACGATCATCGTCTCTCCAATCGCCCTTGCCATCGCCAGGATAAAGGACGCCACGATGCCCGACAGCGCGGCGGGCACGACGATTTTGGTAACCACTTCGTATTTGGACGCGCCCAAACCGTAGCCCCCTTCGCGCAGGCTCTGCGGCACGGACTGCATCGCATCAGAGGAGATAGACGAGACGGTTGGCAAGATCATAAAGCCCATCACCAACCCGGCGGAGAGCGGGTTAAAGAGGTCCACCCCCGGAATGAAGCTACGCAAAATAGGCGTGACGAAAAGGAGCGCGAAGTAACCCAAGACAACTGTAGGAATGCCCGCTAAAATCTCCAGAATAGGGGTGATTCTGCGCCGCGTCTTATCGTCCGCGAACTCTGAAAGGTAGATAGCCGACCCTAAACCGAGGGGCAAACCGATGATGAGCGCGATGCCCGTGACGAGCAGCGTGCCCGCGACGAGCGGGGCGATGCCGTAATTTTTCTCCATAAACAGCGGCGTCCACTGGTCATTGGTGAAGAACTCGATGACGGAGACCTCACGGAAAAAAGAGATCGTCTCCTCGGTGAGCGCGAAGACCACCGCCAGCGTCGTCAAGATTGAGATAGCGGCGCAGACGAAGAGCAGCCCGGCTATAACCGTCTCCTTCGCGTTGCGGTTGCCGCTCTTGGAGAGCCCCGCCGCTTTCGCCGCGTCCTTGCCCGCTCGACTTGTCGCCATACAGTCTCCTTTGTGAATGAGTTTATAAGTGAGGGCGCTTTTCTGGGCGCGTGGTAATTGGTGTGCGGAGTAGATCGACCTCTGCGAAGCGCTACCTACACCAAGATTACCGTTAGAAGTTCAGCTAAGTATGATGGATACCGACAGGAAAAGTCCTCAGAGCATCCCCTGAGGACTAGAATAACGAATTCTTTCTCGTGTTATGTCAGCGCAGTGTCAGCTTGACTCAGTTGCCGCCCGTGCTGCTGCCACTACCGCTCATGCCTTCGCGGATGGTGTCCACCACCGAGCTACCCGGCGCGAAGTCGATAAAGGCGCTGCCTGTAACGCGGTTATCAAAGCGTTCCTGCGCGGCGCTGTACGCCTCGTCGCTGAGGAGCACGTAGCCTGTGTCCTCGATTAAGGGACGCGCATCTTCGCCTAAGTAGAAGTCCACGAACTCACCGATGATAGGCTTGTTCTCTGCCGAGGTTGGGCTCACGTAGATAAACAAGGGGCGGGCGAGCGGCTGATAGGTGCCGTCCTCGACCGTCGCGGCGCTGGGCTCGACGCAGCCGTCGCCGGAGTCAATAGAAAGCGCCTTGACCGCGCCCTGGTTCTCGATGTAGTAGGCGTAGCCGAAGTAGCCGAGCGCGTATTGGCTGCCCGAGATGCCGCGCAGCAAGACGTTGTCGTCTTCAGAAGGCGTCACGTCGGTGCGGCTCGCGCCGGACTCGCCATTGATCGCTTCAGTGAAGTAGTCGAACGTGCCCGAGTCGGTGCCGGGGATAAAGAACTCGAGCGGCTCCTCCGGGAATTCCGAGCGGACGTCGCTCCAGTTAGTGATGCTCGAGTTCGGCTCGAAGATCGTCGCGAGTTCGTCCGTGGTCAAACAGTCTACGAAGTCCGCCTCGTTGTTGACCGCGACAGTCAGCGCGTCGAAGGCAACGGGCAGTTCGATGACCTCTTGGGCGCACTCGGCGAGTTCTTCCTCACGCACTGTGCGGCTCGCGTCGTTGACGTCGGTCTCATTGTTACAGTACTTCTCGAAGCCGCCCCCCGTACCCGAAAACGCCACGGTCACTTGCGCGTCAGGGTTGATGATCTGGAACTCTTCGGCGACTGCCAAGGAGATGGGGTAGACCGTCGAGGAGCCGTCGATGCGCACGCTGGTATCCTGCGCAAAGGAAGCGCAAGCGAGGGCAAGAATGGCTAATGCAATGAGTTTTTTCACTTTGTAACCTCCGAAAGAGAGGCTACCGAACCCCAGTCATCGTTTTGTCAGCTTATGGGTTCATGAAGCGTAGTATGCTCTTTTCAGTGAAAATTAGTTCTTTGTGAAAGACACGAAAGCTGACCTCGTTGTGACTTCTCGAGCTAGCTTGGGTCATCCTTGTACTCGAGCAACCAGTCTTTGGGCTTTAGACTATACCTCTTCTGCGTAGGGTCAACTTTGGAATCCGTGAACGGCTGACTTCCCCGTCTTTTCACGCTCACCTTAGCCGATAACCTCCGTCAATACCTCCACGAGCGCCGCCGCGTCCGCTTCGTCGTTATAGACGTTCGGCGCAACCCGCACCGCGTCGCCGCGCACGGAGACGTAAATGTGACGCGCCTCTAAAGCCGTGCGCAAAGTCTCTAAGTCAACCTCTTGCGGCAACCTCACCCCGAAGAGATGCCGTGATGAACTCGCTTCGTCCTCCACGCGGTAGCCGTGCGAGCAGAGCGCCCTAATCGGCTCACGGAAGAGGTCTGCGCAGTACGCCTGAACCCGCTCAGGGCGACGTTCTAACAATTCTTCTAAGGCAGCCACGAGCATCGGTAAAAGGATAGGATTGCTGCGCTCGCCCACGTCGAAGCGCACCGCGCCGTCCGCGTACTCGTCCTGATAGTCCACCAAGCGGCTGAAATCTTCGCTGCCGCGCCTGGCTATCCAGGTCTCTTCTAAAGGTGTCCCGTCCAAAAACTGCTCACCGTAATATGCGAAACCGAGCCCATACGGACCCATCAGCGTTTTGTACGACCCGGCGATGAGCGCGTCGGGTTGCAGTTTTGCCACGTCAAAGGGAAGCGCGCCGAGCGACTGCGTGCCGTCGATAATGAGGGCTGCGCCGACCTCCCTTGCCTTCGCCCCAATCGCCTCCAAGTCGAAGCGCGTCCCGTCCGCCCAGTGCACGTGAGGCAAGGCGACGAGCGTCGTGGTTTCATCAATCGCCTCTAAAAGCGCCTCATTCCACCCTTGATAACGCGGTGTTCCTTCCGGCGCTGACACAACCTGTAAATCTGCTCCCGCGTCCCGCAGCCGCCGCCACACGTACATGTTGCTGGGGAACTGCTCCGCCGAGGTGACGATACGGTTTTTCGCACGGGGACCTCTTTCGATCTGCAAATTCTTCGCCACTGTCGCCATCCCGTAAGAAACGGAGGGGACAAGGGCGATGTGCTCCGGTGAGGCGTTGACGAGTTGCGCAAAGAGGTCTCTCGCCTTGTGACCCTCCCTGAAGAAGTCCGCCGGCGTAATCTGCGCGGGTACAGACTTCCGCCGTACGCCCGCCAATCCTGCCGCCTCGACCCTATGCGAAAGCGGCGACATGTACGCGCAGTTGAGGTAGTGGCTGTCCTTGGGTAAAGAGAAGAGGTGTTTCTGACAACTGAGGGGGGTAGTATTCATAGTTACAGTTTAATATACAGACCTTGGCAGCGTGCTGATTTGTACCTCTTCCGTTTCTCCTAAGATGCTGACCGACTGAAGTGCTTTTTGGGTATACACCCTGACCCTCAAGCCACCCGTCGTAGACTACACCTCATGACACTAGGCACCTGCTACTACCCCGAACATTGGCCCGAAGACACCTGGCAACCTGACGCGAAGCGGATGAAAGAGCTAGGGCTCACCTGGGTGCGCATCGGCGAATTCGCGTGGAGCCGCATAGAGCCGGAGGACGGGAGGCTCGAGCTTGACTGGCTGGACCGCTCTATTGACATTCTCGGTAACACAGGTTTGAAGGTAGTTTTAGGTACGCCGACACCGACGCCTCCCAAATGGCTTATTGACAAGTACGACGACGTTTTACAAGTAGACGAGCAGGGGAGAGTGCGTAAATTTGGCTCGCGCCGCCACTACTGCTTCAACTCGAACTCTTACCGTCAGGAAACTGAGCGCATCGTCACCCTTTTAGCCGAACGCTACGGCGAGCATGAGGCGGTGCAGGCGTGGCAGACCGATAATGAGTACGGCTGTCACGACACGATTCGCTGCTACTGCCCGAACTGTGAGCGGGCGTTTCGCGTCTGGTTAGGGCGAAAGTATGGCGACGTCGCAACGCTCAACGAAGCCTGGTGGAACGTCTTCTGGAGCATGGAGTACACCTCTTTTGAAGAGGTTGACCTGCCCAACTTAACTGTGACCGAAGCCAATCCGAGCCACAGCTTGGACTTCTACCGCTTCTCGTCCGATTCGGTAGTGGACTACGACAAGGTGCAGTGTGACCTCATCCGTAACTCTTCGGACAAGCCGATTACGCACAACGCGATGATCTACTTCGCTGACCTCGACTACCACAAGCTCGCGAAAAACTTAGACGTTTTGACCTGGGATAACTACCCGCTGGGGACGCTCGAGACCAGCTTCCTGCCCGAAGAGGTGAAAACGCGCTACATGCGCACCGCCCACCCCGACCTCACCTCCATGATGCACGACCTCTACTACGGTGCAAAGCGCAAACCTTTCTGGGTCATGGAGCAGCAGCCCGGACAGGTCAACTGGGCTCCCTCAAACCCCTTGCCCATGCCCGGCGCGGTGCGGCTCTGGTCGCATCAGGCGTTTGCGCACGGGGCGGATGTGGTGGCGTACTTCCGGTGGCGTTCGGCGCGGGGCGCACAGGAGCTGATGCACGCGGGCATGAACTTGCATGACGGAAGGGCGGACAGGGCGAGCACAGAGTCAAAAGAGGTGGCGAAAGAGGTTGCGGGAGAGTGGGTGGCTTCAGAAGAGGTCACGGCGGATGTCGCGCTGCTTTTCGACATCGAAAATCTCTGGGCGACGCACTTACAGCCGCACGCGCAGGGCTGGAACTACTGGGCGCTCCTGCTCGACCATTACAAAACGCTGAGAGAGTCGGGGCTAGAGGTCAGCGTCCTTCACCCGAGTGAAGATTTGGACGGTTACAAAGTCGTCTTTGCACCTGCGCTGCATCTCGTAGACGAAACGTTGGCGAAGCATCTAACGGACTACGTGAAAGCAGGCGGGCACCTCGTGTTGGGACCGCGCAGCGGCGCGAAGACGCGCACGAACATCGCCCACGCTCCTGCGCCGGGTCCACTCTCTAAGCTGACGGGCGTGCGCATCGACCACGTGGACGGGCTGCGGCCCGGCGTCCGTGAAGAGGTTGAACTCGGCGGCGAAACCTACGCCTATCACACCTGGGCGGACGTGCTGACGCCAACCTCCGCTGAAGTTTTGGCGACGTACCGGGCAAACGCCTACCCGGACGCTGCCGCCGTGACCCGTCAAGAGGTAGGGGAGGGGCGGTGCACGGTTTTAGGGATGTGGGGAGGTGACGCACTACACCGGACGCTCTTCACGCAAATCTTAGAGGCTGCGGACCTCTCGCTCACGTCGCTCCCTGAAGGGGTGCGGCTCACGAAACGAGGTAAGGGAACCTACCTCATGAATTTCAATCCGCACAGCGCCGGGCTCGAGGGTGGATTTGCCGCGCTTACGGGCCGCAGTGAACTCGAGGCGTGCGGTGTGGTGTTGCTCGAGTCCTGACCCAGACGCTCCCACGAAGAAGAGCCTCACCCTGCAAACGGGTGAGGCTCTCAGTTTCACCTATCCGAATTAACCGGAATCTGTATAGCAAGTATCATTTGGTTTGAGCCAGTCTCACGCTGGAGAACATCGACGAGCACGCACATTCTTAAATGATACTTGCGCTATTCCAATTCAGTACTTCTGTGAATCGCTTTATTACTCGGTTGGCGGGTTGAGGAAGCTCGTGACGGTAAAGCCGTACTCGCCCGTCGTTGCGTTGTCGGGGTCCACCGCGTCCCAAGGGGTGACGGCGGCGTAGTAGGTGCCGCCCTCTTCGGAGGTGTAGGTTATGCGGGACTCGCGTCCGGTGAAGTCGTCGTTGAAGGCGACTTGCTGACCTTCAGCGTCGTAGAGCGCTAAGAGGGTGTCGGGCGCGCCGGAGGAGAGCGTCTCGACGTCCGCGACAATCGTCGCGCCCTCTGGCACCTCGAAGGTGAAGATATCCACGTCGGAAGCGACATCGAGTTCGGCGTCCAAAGCGCTGCCAAAAGGAACCTCTTGCGCGCCTGTGAGGTCGACGTTCTCGATGGTCGTGCCGTCTACCGAGGCGCTGCCGTTAGGCTCCTCCTCTTCGCCGATGAAGGGCGCTGCGTCCATGTCGTAAAGGTTGAAGGGGCTGTTGGTGTCCGGTGCGCCCTGCGCGCCGCTCACTTCTGTGACCTCGACGTAGACCGTGCCCGTCTCCGGCGCGGTGAAATCTACGAGCGAGTCCGTGCCGAGCGTTTCATCCTGGTTGTTGTCATTCTCGGCGATGACCGAGCCGTCTTCAGCGAGGACGCGCAAGTTGGTATCGAACGTGCCCGCGATGGTCTCTAGGTTTACGCGGTAGGGCGTGCCCTCTTCGACTTGCAGCGCGTACACGTCCACGTCAGTGTCGCTTTCGGGATCGTAGAGGCTCGCTCTAGCGGTGATGCCCAACTCGGGAACCTCGGCGGCTTCTTCTACCGAGCCGTTGGGCTCGAAGGGGTCGTCAAAGGTCTCGACGTCAAGTTCGAAGCTGACGACTTCGGTTTCACCCGGCGCGACGTCCACCCGCGTCTCAGCGGTAATCGCTGCTAAGCCCGTGGTAGCGGTGTGGGGTCCGCTCGCCTGGAGCAGATAAGCGCCCGAGTCGATCTGTTGGAAGAGTCCGGTGCCCGAAGGGATGACCAAGCGTCCGTCGGAGGTCTGGGTGTATTCGGTAGGTCCGGGTTGGCTGCCCAGGGGGATCAGCGTTAAGCCAACTTTAGGTACATTGACGCTCTCGTCGCCCTCGAGGGTGGTCCGCACTACCAGTGTGCCGCCCGCTTTGACGCGGCGCGTGCCTTCGCCAACCTCCAATGCGCGCTTCACCGCAGCTTCGGAGTTCACGATGCCAAAACCTAAGTTGTTGAAGTCGTAGCCGGCGGGTCTCATGGCGGTCTCTTCCAAGATTTTGCGTACTTGCGCCGCGCCTAAGACCTCGGTGATGTTGCCGTCCTCGTCACGCTCGGCGCTCGCCTCTAAAATGAGCGCGGCGGTGCCCGCCGTCGCGGGTGCCGAGAATGAGGTGCCGCTGACGAACTGGTACTTCGCTTCGGGGCTCTCCGGGTCGCATGAGGAGAAGTCCGGTGTGGCGAGCGCGCAGTCGCGTGAGGCGGTGGTCCAGATGTTTTCGCCGGGCGCAGCCACGTCTAAGTGCAGACCCCGGTTGGAGAAGTCGGTGCGCCTGTCGGTGGGCAGCGTCGCCGCGACGCTGATGAGCCCAGGGTGCCAGGCAGGTTCGGCGAAGCCTTCCGTCGGCGTGTTGCCCGCCGAGGTCACGAGCACGATGCCCGAAGAGAGCATGAAGTCCATCGTGTCCTTGACGATCTGGTCGTAGCCCGCGCTGCCCCACGACATGTTGACGATGTGCACGTAGGGTCCGGTGTCGGCGTCCGTACCGGGCGCGCGGTCGTCGCCGCCCAAGTCGCCGTCGGGACCGATGGCGGCAAAAATTGCCGCGTTGATAATAGCGTTGAGCAGCAGCCCGCCGCTTTCAGGGTCGTTGATGGCCAAGGGAACGATGCTCGCGCCATACGCGGTGCCGCGCCCGCCCAACTCGTTGGCGACGCCCGCCGCCGTGCCCGCCACCCAGGTGCCGTGCTCGCCGATGCCGTCAAAGGGCGTGTCCGGCTGGATGAGCGTGTTCGAAAAGCCGTCGTAGCCGGGGTAGAACATGTTGTCTACCAAGTCGGGGTGACGGTGGTCGATGAACTCGTCATGGACGCCGATGCGCACGCCCGCGCCGCTGACGCCCTCTGCCCACGCGCCCTCCGAATCCATCTGGCGGTGCATCCACTGTTTGTCGTATTCGGGGTCTTCGATGTCGAGTTGTTGCGCGCTAAGGTCCGCCGCGCTCACCTCATCACCGCGCATAGGCTCCTGGAAAACGACGCGGTTCGGTTGCGCGTAGCGCAAACCTTTGAGGCGCGCCGCGCTCGCCTCGGCTTTGGCGACGCTAAGGTCTGCGGGCAGCTCTAAAAGCGCCGCGTTGAGCTGCGTCCAGTCGGTCAGCACGCTTGCGCCAAGTTTCGCGGCCAAGTCTGCCGGGTCGACGCCCTCTTGATAGCCGATGATGAGCTGACCCTCGACGAGGTCTTTGCTTTTGTCGACGCTTACGTCGGGTTTGTTGGGTTGGCTCTTACCTGGCTGAGCGTCAGGTGTCGCGAGGTCCGTGCTACACGCGGCGAGCGCGAGCGTTAGGAGCAGTAGCGTTATGGTACGTAAAGTCATTGAGCGTCCTCCTAGTTGCTTTCTGCGCGGTCCGCGTCGTCGTCACTGTCGTCATCACTACCGTCGCCCGTTGTAAAGGTGTTGACCGGACCGTCTTCGACGCCGAAGCCGACGCCGAAGAGGTCGAAGAAGTCAGCCGCGACTGAAATAGCCGTTTCGTCTACGACGCCGTCGTCAGTCAACTCGCCGTTCGTCGTAATGGCGATAGGCTGCCAGTCATAGGTGTGGAAGGGTTGCAGCGTCTCGGTTGTGGCAGTGCCGTTGAAGTTGTGCGGAATCGACGCGCTCGTGATGCCCGAGTTATCCACCAAGAACGCGGCGAGCCACTCCTGGAAGTTGTCGTCGGCGTGGACGCGGTCGAGCACCAATGCGCCGTAGTAGACCAAGTTGCTGCGTTCGCGGAAGGTGATCTCAAATTCGGGCAATAGAGGCACGCCCGTCGCGCCGTTTTCGGGCGAATCGGCGTCGACGAAAAAGGCTTCTAGGGGCGTGACGCTAAAGGTATCGGTTTGGACTTCGTTCTCGCCGCGCACCGCGACAACGCGGTACGTCGCGTCCAGACCAGGCTGCAGGGCGGGCGTCGCGTCGCGGTAGCCGAACGCGGTGCTCTGCAGGTCATCGGGGTCTAAGTCCGCTTGCGCCGGGCTCACCTGACCGATGAGGCGGAAGTCGTCCTCGCCCTCTAACTGCCGGTATATCTGAAAGGCGGTGGGCAAGTCCGCGCCCGCCGTGAAGTCGTAACTGAAGAAGAGGTCAACCCAGATGATGTACTCGTCCAAGAAGTCCTGCGTGCCTAGCTCGCCCCGGGTGAAGCTCTGCGCCATGCGTCCTAACGCTTCGGTATCGTTCGCTCGCACGGCTTCCATGAATTCTGCCGTCGTGAACGCTACCCTGCCCTGCGCACCCTCTCCCGAGTCGACGCCCAGCGCGCCGAACACGGCGACGTCGTTAAAGGTGATGGCTTGCCCGGTGAGGTCCGTCAGCTCCGCGAGGTTGGACGCGCCCGAAAAGACCTCGACGTAGCGGATGACTTCGGTGCGGTTCTGGTTGAGGTCGTAGGTGACGATGTGCAAGGTGGTGTCGCCCTCGAAGCCTGCCGCCGAGAGGCTGACCTCGGTCTCGCTGCCGTTGAAGTCAAAGGAGACGCCCGGCACGAACTGGTTGAGGTAGCCCGAGTTGCCGCGGCTTTGACCCAGCGCGGCGGAGGTGAAGGTGAAGCCGTTGACCTCAGGCTCAGCGAGTTCGCCGTCAACTAAAAAGGTGAAGGTATCCTCTTCGCCGCTGCCCGTAAAGCTGTCGCCGTTGTGGACGCTCGTGTTGAGTTCGGGGGGCTCAGTGGGCAAAAAGGGATCGAAGATTTCGAGCTGAATCGTGTCGTAAAAGGTCTCTTCGCCCGCTTCGACGCGCAAACCCTCGACTCGCGAGGTTGCGTACCCGTCCTGGCGGAACTCCAAGATGCGCACGCCTTCGGGCGCGAGCAGGCTATAAAAGCCGTCCTCATCGGTCTGGGTGGTGATGTTTTTGCCGACGACGCTCACGGTGGTGCCCTCGACGGGCTGCCCGGCTTTGCGCAGCGAGACGTAGCCCGAAACCGTACCTAGCTCCCGCTGCTGCGTCTCCTGCCTCGCGTCCTCTTGCCCTACTTCCGTGCACGCTGCCAGCAAAAACAGCAGGGCGACGAGGACAACCCTCAGTTGGGTGTTCATGGTTTTCTCCTTCGTAGACGTTGTGAAAGAATGACCGGGGTGCGTCTCTGAAGCGTCTTACTCGGGGCCTTTCACTCAGCGCTGCCCCGGTGCTCCGCCTATACACCCTTGCTTGCCGAACCCGACGTACCTCCCAAAATGAAATATTTCACTCTTGCGCCGCTGACATTAAACCAAATTTACGCGAAAATCTTGGCACGAGACAGAGCAGATGTGAGAAATCTAACATTTATGAGCGATAGACGTCAAAGTTGCTTTTCGAGTTGAGGAGAAACGCTAAAATGCAAAATTCTCGGTTTCGTCAAGCATATTCGCCTCCTCGGTAACGGGTGCGTTTTTGGTTCGCAGGGGTAAATTCTGCTTTATAGTCGCAGGTTAAACCCTTTGTTTCTATCGGTTTTGAGTCAAAGCCGTTCGTCGTTCGGAACGGTTTACCGCTTGCGTCATACCTTGGCTCGCGCTCGTTTGCGCGCTCTGACGGGCAGTGTGTACAGAGCTAAAGACTACACAACTAGGCTGAGCAGGGCGTTTATGTAGAGGTAAGTGGTGCTCGAGCCCAGCGCGCCTTCCACACATTCACATAGGCTGGAGAGTGCTACGCTCTAGTCTGTTTGCGCCGCGACTTTGCTTCACAGTCCGAAGCTGAAATAGGGAAACCGCCACGCGATTAGGTCAGCGCTGCTACCTGTGGGGCGTTCGAGTAGGTCACGTCGCTTCACCCTTAAACTATGCCACTTCAGCGTAAGGAGACCTCATTGAGTTTAATTGCACACCGTTTCTCTGCTGCCGACGCCGCCGAGTTGTACGGGGTAGCCACCTGGAGCGGGGGCTACTTTCGCGTCTCCGAAGATGGACAGATGCGCGTGTCGCCCTACGCCGAAAACGGGAGCGCCGCGCTGAGCGACATCGTGCAGCACCTCCAGAGCGAGGGGCACGCGCTGCCCGCCGTGCTGCGCTTTCCGCAGATTTTAGAGCACCGCTTGGAGCGGCTGAATGGCGCGTTTAGCGCCTCGATTCGCGAAGCCGGCTACGGCGGACGCTACAGGGGCGTCTTTCCTATCAAGGTCAATCAGCGCCGCGTCGTCGTCGAGGCGATTGCCGAGTACGGCGCGCGCTACCGCACGGGCCTAGAAGCGGGCAGCAAGGCTGAACTCGCCATCTGTCTAGCGCAAGACCTCCACCCTGACGCGCTGCTCTGCTGTAACGGCTTCAAGGACGACGACTTCATCCGCCTGGCGCTGCGCGGACGGCAACTCGGCAAGAACGTCGTCATCACCCTGGAAAAATATACCGAGTTAGCGCGGGTCTTGCGCATCAGCGAGGAGCTAGGGGTGGAGCCCGCGCTAGGGTTGCGCTTCAAGCTCCACGCGAAAGGCTCGGGCAAGTGGGCGGACTCGGGTGGCGACAGCGCCAAGTTTGGGCTCTCCGCCGCCGAGATGGTCCAGGTGGCGCAGCAGCTCCGGGCGCGCGGGCTCGTGCACACCCTCGAGATGCTCCACGCTCACGTCGGCAGCCAACTCACCGACATCCGCAAAATCCGCGTGGCGGTGCGCGAGGCGGCGCAGGCCTACGCGCAACTTCGTCTCGCGGGCGTGCCGGTTCAGTATCTCAACGTGGGCGGCGGGCTCGCCGTGGACTACGACGGCTCGAGAACCACCTTTTACGTCTCCGCTAACTACAGCCTGCAGGAGTACGCCGACGCCATCGTCTACGCCGTGCAAGAGGTCTGCGAGAATGCGGGCGTGCCCCATCCGCACCTCGTCACCGAGTCAGGGCGGGCGCTCACCGCGCACCACGCGCTCGTCGTGCTCCCTGTCGTGGACGCTATCGGTCCCACCCGAGCGCCCCCCGACCTACCCGAGTTGGAGGGGTCCCCGCACACGCTCGTCGCGGACATGCGCGAGCTGTTAGCGGACATCACCCTCAAAAACTACCGCGAGGTCTACTTTGAGGCGGCGAGCAACAAAGACACCATGCACAACCTCTTCGACTTAGGCTACTTGAGCCTTTTGGAACGGGCGCACATCGAGAGCCTCCACAGCCGCATTTTGGCGGAGGTCGCCAGGGTGATTCAGGGGCTCGAGTACGTCCCCGACGAATTCGAAGACTTACCCAAGCTCCTAGCCGACAAATACATCTGCAACTTCAGCCTCTTCCAGAGCCTGCCCGATAGCTGGGCGATTGACGCACTTTTCCCAATCGCGCCCCTGAGCCGCCTGGACGAGCAACCCACTCGAAACGCCACCCTAGTGGATATAAGCTGCGACTCTGACGGGAAGATCAGCAAGTTCATCGACCTGCGCGACGTCAAAGCGACGCTGCCGCTCCACGCGCTGCGGGGGGGCGAGCCCTACTACCTGGGCATCTTCTTGACCGGGGCGTATCAAGACGTGCTCGCCAATTCGCACAACCTCTTCGGGCGGGTCAACGAGGCGCACGTGCGCGTGACGGACGAGGGTGAATTCGTGCTCGAGCGCTTCGTCAACGGTCAAAAGGCGCGGCGCGTGATCGAGAACATGGGCTACGAGGCGTCCGAGCTGTACGGCTGGCTCAAAGACGAGGTGGACGAAAGGTTAGAGGCTGGCACGATGAGTGGGCGAGAGGCGCAGGACCTCTTGGAGACTTATAATACGGAGTTGGTGGGGTACACGTATCTCGAGCAGGTCTAACGCTTGTTCCCGTTTCCACTCTTCTGAGATTGATAAGAACGAGAAGAGCAAGAGACTACCCGGTCCCTTGCTCAACACATTGCGTGTTCGTTCTCGTTTAGGCTAGCGCCGTCTCTCTGAGTTCTGTAACGACGGCCTTAGTGAATGAGGCGGTATCTCTCGAGCCCCCCAAATCCTTCGTCGGGTCCTCGCTGAGCGCTTTTTGTACGGCCTTCTCTACCGCCTCCGCCGCCTCGTGTTGCTCCAAGCCGTAACGCAACATCATCGCCGCTGAAAGCATCGTGCCCACCGGATTAGCGATTCCTTGCCCCGCGATGTCCGGCGCACTGCCGTGAACAGGTTCGAAGAGCCCGACGCCTTCGCCCAAGCTCGCCGAGGGGAGAAGCCCCAAAGAGCCCGGAATCACCGCCGCTAAATCTGAAAGAATATCTCCGAAGAGGTTGGACGTGACCACCACGTCAAACTGCTTAGGGTCACGCGCCACTTGCATCGCGGCGTTGTCAACGTAGAGGTGCTCGAGCGCAACGTCGCTGTATTCACTCTCCTGCACGCCCACGACTACATCGCGCCAGAACTGCGACACGTCCAAAACGTTTGCCTTGTCCACACTCGTCACAGTCCCGCCGCGCACCTTCGCCGCGTCGAAGGCGACTCTAGCGATGCGCTCGACCTCTTCCCTCGAGTAAATCATCGTAGACAACCCCTCGTCCTTGCCATTATACGAAGGCTTGCCGAAGTAAATCCCGCCCGTCAGCTCACGGACGATGAGCATATCCGTTCCCGACGCCACTTCAGATTTGAGTGGGGAGAGGTGCTCGAGCCCCGCAAAGACCTTCACCGGGCGAAGGTTGCTGAACACGCCCAAATGCTTGCGAAGTTGCAAAAGCCCCGTCTCACAGCGTTGCTCTCTCGGCAGCCCATCCCACTTGGGTCCGCCAACTGCGCCTAAGAACACCGCGTCAACCTCTTGCACACCCGCTTTGACCTCATCGGGAAAGGGAACGCCGTGTTCGTCGATCGCTGCGCCGCCGAAGAGGTGCGTTTGATACTCGAGCCCAAACCCAAACCGCTCCGCCGCCGCGTCTAAAACTTTAAGGGAGGCGTCAATGACTTCGGGTCCGATGCCGTCGCCAGGTAATAGGGCAATCTTATAGTTCGTCATGGTTCTAAAATAACCTATTCAGCTAGCTTCAAGAGGTTTCGTAACGAGCATCATGCCGACACTCAACTCGAAACTCATCGCGGTGTTGCCCTCGAACTTGATTTTGAGAGCTGAGCGCTCTTCGGGTGAGGCGATGAGAAAGTGCTCGTACACAGCGGCGCGGTCCTCGTGCGATAAGTTCGCCCGCGCCAACCACAAATTCACGTCGATATGCAGCTTCGTCTCGCTGTCGCCCACAACCCACGTCAGCCCCGACTGCTGAACGTACTCGCGCCACTCGCGCATGAGGTAGGCGCGGTGGTGGCTCGGGTCGCGGAGCCGCTCCAAAGCGTCGAACCACTCATCCACCTGCGGATTCGGCGTCACTTCATCGGCGATAACCATGCGCCCGCCCGGTTTGAGAACCCTCGAGACCTCTTTCAAAAAGCTCGGCACGTTGTTGAAATGATGCGCCGCGTGCCGCACGGTGATGAGGTCGAAGGAGTCGTTCGGCACGCCCGTGTCGTGCGCGAAGCCGTAGGCGAACTCTAAGTTGCCTGCGCCCGCGTGCGCTTCCATCGCGCTCCGCACCATCCCCTCGGCGGGGTCTAAGCCTAAGACCCTGCTCGTCCCCTTCGCCAGCATTGCGGCGGTGTGACCCGCGCCCGTGCCGATGTCCAAACAGATGTCGCTCCACGTAGGGCGAGCTAAGGCGACGAGTTTGAAGAGGTCAGAGCCCTCCCTAAAGAGCGCGTCGTTGGTGTAGCCTTCGGTGCGTTCAGACCAGGTGTCGGGTTGGGCGTTGGGCTGTATCACGCTGTTCACATTTGACCTCTTATACCGAATTGGAGAAGGTTTTTGACTAGCTTCGAGCCGCATCTAAAACTCAAACGATACTCAGGTTTTACACAGACCTTTGGCAAGCTCGGGACGAGTTCTAACCTCTTGTGTTGTGACAGGAAAATCGTAAATGGAACTGGACAAGAGGCTATCTACCTCTAGAAAGAGATGATCGGTAGACCCTTCTGGGTAATCCACATCTAAATTACTCACGCCATAGCACTCAAATTGCTCAGGTGAGGGGAAGTACATACCCCTCTCAAACGCACGTGCTACTTCAGACGAAAAATATAGAATGTCTGTCCTGACACCGATGAGGTCGTAAAAGGCGGCTTCACGTTCTGTAAACTTATCAATCATTTCTTTAACGTCAATATCTGCATCTTCTGATGAGTAATATGATGAAGCCCTAGGATTACCATGAAACCCTACCCATGAGCCGAGAGGCACGGTTTTCTTGTTACCTGCGGGAAACCAATAGTTCGCGCAAGAGGAGCTGCACATGCCATCTACAATGATGTCAAGCTCACGATTATGTATCTCTTGTCCGACAGCTAAGCCTGGCTCGACTTCGCCCCCATCAGTGCGAACTTGTAGCGTGGTGATTTCCGGGGTGATCGTCTCAAGAAATCGCTCATGAGTGTGCTCATCAATAGTGCCCACGAAGCGCAGCGTCTGCTCATCGACTTCTTCCCACGTACCTGACTTATCAATCTCAGACTCGCAACCATTGAGGATGAAACAAACTGCGCCGATCAGTAGAACTTTAACTGTTTTCATCACGTTATCTCCTATACGAAGCGAGAGGAGTGCGCCATTTTTCGTGCCAGAGAGACCGAGTTCTTGCACCGTTGTAACGCTGTAGTCCTTGAGTACGCGCTTGAAGTAGCGAGGGATGTTTTCATCCAGAAGGATATTCACTCGCCCTAGCCAACCTCAAAAAGTCCACCGCGTCTTGGCGCTTTACGGAGGGGAAGTTCTCCAGAAACTCCTCTAACGTATAGCTGTCGTCCAGATAGTCCAAAAGCGTCTGCGCCTGAACGCGCGTCTCTCTAAAAACGAGGGTTCCGCCCAAAATATCGGGGTCGGAGTGGATGGGGCTGTGCTCTAAGGAAATCATAAGAACAGTTCAATACGTTAGCGCGTCATATACGGCAAATCCTGCGCCGTTTTAGAGACCTCTTTACCACCTTCTAAAAGCTCCGCAATTGGGTCCCACCGCCCCTTCGTCAACGAATCCTTAGCCGTAGGCGAGACCCGCACCGAGATGGTCTTGTCGCCAAAGGTCACGCGCTCGTTCTCGATGTCGATAGTGATGTCCGTACCGGGTCGCGCCTTGACCTCTTGCACAATCTCCTGAATCTGCTCCCGTTCCGCCTCGATGCAGGGCATCCCGAGCGTAACCGCGTTGCCGTAAAAAATCTCCGCGAAGCTCTCCGCGATGACCGCCCGGAAGCCGTAGCGGTACATCGCTTGGGGCGCGTGCTCGCGCGAGGAGCCGCAGCCGAAGTTGCTGTCCGAAATCATGATGGTCGCGTCCTCGTACGCCTGCTCGTTTAGTACGTGCGCTTTGCGCGTGCCGTCCTCGTTGAAGCGCACGTCGTGAAACATGTACTCGCCCAGCCCGTCGAACGTGACGCACTTCATGTAACGCGCTGGGATGATGCGGTCAGTATCGATGTCGTCGCCAGGGACGTAGACGGCTTTACCGGTGAGGTGGGTGATTTTGTCGAGTGCCATGTTTTCCTCCAGAGAGAGTGAAATTAGAGAAGAAAGGTTAAAGAGAAAAGGTCAAAGAGAAAAGAGGTTTTTTACTTTTCCCTTTAATCTTTTCTCTTTGTACTTATCATTATGCCTGTAGACCAACGCATTTCAGTAGAGATGAAGTCCTCCCGCTCCTTGAGCACCTCAATCACCCGCCGCTGACCCTGCCAGATGTTGAGGATGAAGTCGTCGGGGTTTTCGATTTCGTCCCGTTCTTGCCACGCTAAGTTGAGATCGTCGATGATGTAGAAGCCGCCCGGTGCGACTAAGTTCAGCGCCAACTCGGGCTGGTCGATTTTGCCGGGGAAGGTGTCAGCGAAGATGAGGTCGTATGTTTGACCCTGTGCGCGGTTGAGAAACTCGAGCCCATCCTCCGTGCAAATTTTCAACCTCTCGTCACTTCCCAAATGCTCCTCAGCAATGGAGGTCAAGTCAGCATTGAGTTCGACGGTCTCGAGGCTCGCTTTTTTATCCATCCCGCTCAGCAGCCACGCCGTACCTAAGCCGACGCCCGTGCCAAGCTCTAAGAGCCGCCCGCCCGGTTTGCTCGCGGCTAAAGTCGCTAAGAGGTTGCCTGTGAGCGGGTCGGACATCATATCGAAGCCCGCGTCTTTGGCGGCGTGTTGGAGAGATTCCAAGACTTCGGGTGCTAATTTTTTCTCTTTGATACTCATAGATTTCTTTCTAGTGACCTCTTAGATGTCACCCTGTTCACGAAGTCGCTAGCGGGAGCGATCCACGCGACGCGGAGCCTTGCGAATGCGAAGGGTCTCGTTCTGCAATCTCAACCAGAGTAGGCGAATGCAGAGATTCTTCACTCCGCTAACGCTCCGTTCAGAATGACATGGTGCTAAGTTTTGGCTAAGAGCTAACCGCTTCCTTCACGCCAAAAACCTCCCTCGCATCATTCACAACCCCCGTAATCGCCGCCGCCGCCACCATCACCGGGCTCATCAAGACCGTGCGCCCCGTGACCGAGCCTTGCCGCCCTTTGAAGTTGCGGTTACTCGAACTCGCGCAGAGCTGATCGCCCACGAGCTTGTCGGGGTTCATCGCCAAGCACATCGAACAGCCCGCCTCGCGCCACTCGAAGCCCGCGTCGCGGAAGACCTGGTCAATCCCCATCTCCGCGCAGAGTTTCCCGACGATCTGCGAACCCGGTACGGCGATGGCTTTGATGCCCTCCTTAACCTTGTAGCCTTCTAAGTACTTCGCCACCTCCACAAAGTCCGTGAGCCGCCCGTTGGTACAGCTTCCAAAGAACGCCACGTCAATGGGTGTACCTTGAATCGGTGCGCCGGGCGTGAGCTTCATGTGCTCTAGCGCCTCTTCAATCGCGGCTTTCTCGCTCTCTTTCGCACCTTCCACAGTCGGCACGTTCTCGTCGATAAAAATCGCTTGTCCCGGATTGATGCCCCAGGTGACAGTAGGCGCGATGTCCTCGGCGCGGATATTCACCACGTCGTCGTAGTGGCAGCCCTCGTCCGAAGCAACCCAGCGCCAGCGCTCTACCGCCTCGTCCCATTCCTGACCTGTCGGCGCGTACGGGCGTCCTTGCAAATATTCGAACGTCGTCTCGTCCGGGTTGACGTAGCCGCAGCGTGCGCCCCCCTCGATGGACATGTTGCAGACCGTCATGCGCTCTTCCATGCTCATCCGGTCAAAGACCTCACCGCCGTACTCGTAGGCGAAGCCGAGCCCGCCCTTGACGCCGAGCGTGCGGATGATGTGCAGGATGACGTCTTTAGCGTAGACGCCGGGTCCGAGCCTTCCGTCTACGTTAATGCGCCGCACCTTGAGCTTGTTCATGGCGATGGTCTGGGTGGCTAAAACGTCTCTTACCTGACTCGTGCCGATGCCGAAGGCGATGGCCCCGAACGCGCCGTGGGTGGCGGTGTGCGAGTCGCCGCAGGCGATGGTGGTGCCGGGCTGGGTGATGCCCTGCTCGGGGCCGACCATGTGGACGATGCCTTGCCTGCCGCTCGAGAGGTCAAAATACGTAATCCCGAACTCCTCGCAGTTCTTAGCGAGTTCCTTAATCATTGCGTCCGCCAGCGGGTCAGCAAACGGTTCTTCGCGCTGGTCCGTGGGGACGATGTGGTCCACCGTCGCAAAGGTGCGGTGCGGCATCTTGACCCCTACACCTAAATCGCGGAGCATCCCAAAGGCTTGCGGGCTCGTGACCTCGTGGATGAGGTGGGTGCCGATGAGGAGTTGAGTTTGTCCGCTCCCCAAGGTGCGCACCTTATGGGCGTCCCACACCTTTTCGTATAAGTTTTTAGACGTACTGTCTGACATGCTCGTCCTCTCTAAAAAAACACCCTCGGTTGGGTCCGAGGGTGTCTGTGAAGCGTGAAATAAAAAAGTTCTACGCGGCGACAACCCCGAAGCGAATTTGTAGCTGTAGGTTGGCGGCTAGGGTGAACATTGCTCATGAGTATACGTGGGCGTGGGGGAGGTGTCAACTGAAGAGGCTGAAAGGTGAAATACCTCGTGTGCTTTCAGACTTAGCCTTTTGGCAGCCCGTAGAGCTTTTCAGCTCCCTTCTGAAAGGAGACAGTACTTGATTTGAACCAAAAGCTTTACGCTGTAACTAAACCCGTAGGGCAGTTCAAACATCTTTCAAAAACTTTCTTACGCTTAGCAGTTCCATAGTATACTGAGACAGAAAAGTGCAGGTATCATCCTAAAACGTGCGCGCTAGACAGCACTATTTACAGTGCGAGCGTTTCAAACCAGATGATACCTGCTAACTCAATCAGCTTGCAGAGGAGTCGCGGTTCTTCTGGGACGTCACGTGCGTTAGACTAGGTTCCATGACGCAAAAATTCTATGCTGCGGCGCAAACTACGCACCATCCGCTCCGGGAATTTCACCGACTGTGAGGCGCATCGTCGGTCTAAGCCGTTTTATTGTGATCATTGGCTCCGTCTCGAGCCTCCTCATTGCCTTACTGCTCTCACTAGCGGTTGGTGCACGTGTCGTAACGCTCTATATGAACCGAGACCTCTGGCTCAGTTTAGGCAGCAAGGACACGACTGAGACGCTCATCGTTGCCGCTGTTAAACAGGCGGACGCTGCGCTGATTGCGGCGGCGCTGCTCATTATCGGCATCGGTCTTTACGGGCTCTTTATCGGGCGCTTGGAGTACCTACCCCCTTGGCTCGACATCACCTCGTTAAACGATCTTAAAGATAAGCTCATCAGCGTGGTCGTCGTGGTCACAGCGGTCGACTTTTTCACCAGCATGGTCGAACGGGAGGGCGGCCTTGATATCTTGATTCTGGGTAGCGCGGCGGCACTTGTGATCTTGTCACTCGCCGCGTTTAACTATGCGCGCTCGAGTAAAGAGAAGGAAGATGTGTAGCGCTTATTGGCTCATCAATGAGAGAGTAGACCTACAGTAATTAGCAGGTATCAAAGTCAGTCTCACTTCGTTCGGAACTGGTCAGCTTGGGCGAAGCCATTCCCGGTTATCGTTCATCCCCAAAAGGGGGCACCGTTTTCGCACAGGTTACGGTTTAGCAAAAAGTCAGTTCGCAACTGGTCAGCTTGGGCAAAGCTCCCGGTTATCGTTCAGGCTCTTAGCCTTACGGTTGAAAACCGTTCGCATAGGTTAGAGCAAAGCTCACTAGGCTCTTAGCCTTCACCTCAGGTTAGAGCAAAGCTCACCAGGCTCTTAGCCTTTACCTGTTCAGTGATCACCTGTATGCGAAAGGGAAACTTCGTAAGCGAAGCAACACTCTCGCTGTAGAAAACATTGATGAGCACCCACCTTCAGAGATGAGGTTCCGTTAAGCTGCGGCAATCCGTCTCAGTAAGTTCTGGAAGTGCTAAATGGTGCAAGAAAAAGGCGGGCTTTGGATAGCCCGCCTTATCACCTCTAAGTGAGCGTCAGCGTCTAGAGCCCTTCTTCCCCTTCTCTTCAGCGGTGTTCTTCGCGTCCTTTGTGGCTTCTTTAGCCACAGCCTGAACTTTAGAGCCTGCGCCTCGCGCAGACTCTCGTCCTTCGTTTAAGTCTTGCCTGTCTGCTTCCTCTTTCGCCGTTTCCTTCGCGCTCTTGTAGCTTTTCGCTGCCACCCTCCTGGTCTGACGGGCGCTGCGCTCGGCTTGCGCTTTGAACTTGTCACTCTCGCGCCCCATGAGTCTGTCCTCTTGCTTGGTACTCGGGGCGGAAAGACCGAGCGCCATGCCCGCTAAGGTGATGATTGACCCGGCGATGAGCGGGTGGTCGCCGACGAGCCGCGCTAAACCGCGCTTCGCCCTGTACGCCTCGCGTCTGGCTCTGCGCTCAGCTTCGCGACTCGCTTCGTCGTGGTCGGGGTCATAGCTAGGACCGTCACCCGTGTAGTCGTACTCATCTACGCCACTAGTCGGTAGGTTCTGGTCGCCGGAGAGTGCGCCTGCGTTCGGGGCGTCGCCGATGGTGCGCCCATACTCGGGACCGCTTAGGCTGTTGCGAAGGTTGCCCCCGCCCGGACGGTCCTGCGGAAAGCGGTCGCGCGGGTAGTCTAAATCAAGCTCGTCATTTGTGCTCGAGCCACTCAACGCTCCACCAATCGCGAGCACGCTCACGCCTAGCGCCACTAAAACAGCGGGCAGTGGGTCGTCTTCTAGGCGCTCTAAGAAGCCTCGGCTGGCGCGCCTCGAGTACGCCCCCGCGTTGTCCACCGCGTCTGTGAGCCCTTGCGACACCGCGCTCTGCACCCCTTCGGTGCGCTGCTTGAGCTGCTCTTTGTAGCGCTCCGGGCTGAGCTGATAGGTGATCGCTTCGACGTCGTCGCCTAACTGCGTGCGCGTCTGTTCGATGTTCGACTCGATGTCGTCTGCGTCCCTACTATTCGAATCCTTGTTGTTTTGGTCGCTCATCTTAGCCTCACCGCAATCTTTCTGTTACTTCTTTGGCGTCTTCGCCTAAGGTCCTGACCGTTCGCTTCGGCGTCAGGTCCATGTTTTTAATGTCCGCCCAGCCGCGAATCGCTAGAATCAAGCCGATGAGAAAAAAGATACCGCCGATAATGAGCGCGGACGCCCAGGTGGGCACCACGAGCGCGAGCAGCAAGATGAGCGCGGCGTAGAGGACGAACACGCCCGCGATGGCGATGAAGCCGCCGTAGACCACCGAGCTTGCGCCGCCCACCGCTTTAGAAATCTCGTGACCGATTTCGGACTTAGCGAGCGCCACCTCTTGGCGGATGAGGAGCCCTAAGTCGTCCGCCAAATCTGCGAAGAGTTCGCCTAAGGGACGCTCATTGGGGTCGGGCTTATCCGCTCTATCCGTTTTGTCCGCCATCTAGTAGCGCCCCCGGTTGCTACCAGAATCGTAGGAGCTACCCCCACCACTCGGCTTCGAGCTTTTCAAAAAGCGCGCGCCGACGAGCCCTAACGCCACCGCGCCGCCGATAAAGAGGCTCGGCTGCCGCCGCGCGAACTTCTCGACATCCTGCGCGACGCCCCTGACGCCTTGTTCCTCTAAGTAATCCGACACCTGCTCGACGCGGTTCGCCACCTGCTCGGTGTAGCCCGCCAAGTCGTCCTGATTGTCCTCGCGGAGCTGCTCGCTCGCCTTGTGGAGAGCTTGCGCGACGTTGCTGACTTGACTGACGACTTGGCTCTTGCGCTTTTTCGCCTCTTGCTCGGCGCTCTGTTCGGCTTCGCGCCGCGCCTCTTGCGCTTTACCCTCTACTTTGCCCTTCGCCTCTTGCGCCTGCTCTTTGGCTTGCTGCGAGGTGTCTTTGTTCTGGTTTTGATCGGACATGCGCGTCTCCATTCCGAGCCGCAAGGCTCTTTGGTACTCAACGTTGGCACTCGAAGATAGTAAGGAAATGAGACTTTCAGGTCGTGGCAGACCCCTCCCCCTATTTACTTACCTTCCATTGTGGGCGTTCTCACTCGAGTATGAAAGTACATCGCGTTACAAATGCTTAGCAAGTAGACAGTAGCTAGCATCCAGGAGTCAGTAGGAAGGCGGTCACTGATTACTGACTTCTCCGTCGCCTCGTCCAATCGCTCTCCCCGCGCAGCCCCTACCTCACCGCCATCTTTCAACAAGGTAAACTCACATTGATGTCAGCCTCTACAAGTCGCTCCGTACGAGGGCGCTACGCCCCTTCGCCGACGGGATGGTTGCACCTAGGCAACGCCCGCACCGCGTTAGTCGCCTGGTTACGTGTCCGTTCACAAGGCGGCGCGTTCGTCATGCGCGTCGAGGATTTGGACGGACCGCGTACGGTAGCCGAAGCCGTCATGGGAAACTTGGAGGAGTTGCGCTGGTTGGGGCTGGATTGGGACGAAGGTCCTGACGTCGGCGGACCTCACGCGCCCTACGTGCAGAGTGAAAGAGGGGCGCTGTACGAAGAAGCGCTGAAGCGGTTGCGAGAGCAGGATGTAATCTTCGAATGCTACCTCTCGCGCAAAGACCTCCGCGAGTTGGCGTCCGCGCCGCACGGACAGGGCTTCGTCTACGGCGAGGGAGAGCGCACCGAGAACGCGCGCTGTTGGGTGGAGAAAGCCAGGGGCGGTAAAATCCCGAGCCTCCGCTTCAAAGTAGGGAGCGAAAGGCTGTATTTTCGTGACCTCTTAGCGGGCGAACAAAAGATTGACGCGGCGCGGCAAGTCGGCGACTTCGTCGTGCGCCGCGCTGATGGGCTCTGGGCGTATCAACTTGCCGTCGTGGTGGACGATATCGCAATGCGGATTAACGAAGTCGTGCGCGGCGACGACCTCTTGACGAGCACGGGGGCGCAACTTCTTCTTTATAGAGTGCTAGGGGAGACGCCGCCCCGGTATCTGCACGTGCCTCTTCTGCTGGACGAAGCGGGCGAGCGTATGGCGAAGCGCAAGGGCTCGCTGACGCTAAAGGCACTTCGTGAAGCGGGAGCGCCGCCGCAACGAGTCACCGGACTCCTCGCCTACACCTTAGGACTCGTGAGCGAACCCGAAGAGGTCACGCCTGCTACGCTACTCGAGGCTTTCAGCTTGGACAAGCTCCGCCGCGAAGCGTTCAAGGTAGAGGCGCGTCACCTGGACTGGCTGACCCCTTCACCGTGAAACTTCCTAACGTGCTCGTTCGCAACCTCCGCAATATTCACGCTCACGCCGATGCTTGGCTTGCCAATTTAGATGCCCACATCCAGCAGTGTGAAGCGCGCTGGCACGTTCGCGTCACCGGGCTCGTCCCTGACCTCTCTTACAACGTGGTTGCCTTTGCGGAGGGTTCGAACGGTGTTCCTTACGTCCTCAAGCTGAGCCCACCCCATTCCGAATTCCGTCAAGAAATTGCCGCTTTGAAGCTCTATGACGGCGACGGCATCTGCCGCGTCATCCACGCGGATGACGCGGTAAGTGTGATGCTTTTGGAGCGGTTGGTCCCCGGCGTCTCCCTCTGGCGCACCGATGTAGAAAACGCGCAAGAGGACGACCTCGCCACCCGCACCGCCGCCGCCCTGATGAAGCAACTCTGGCGTCCCGTGAGCGAACCGCACCCCTTCCGCACGTTGCAAAGCTGGTCTTGTGCTCTGCCTAAGTACCTAAAAACCTATCCTAAGGGCGGCGGACCTCTTCCGCATCTGTTGCTTGAAAAAGCGCACGACCTCTTAACCAGTTTGCTCGCTGATTCGGGTGAACCCGTTCTCCTCCACGCCGACTTGCACCACGGCAACATCGTGAGCGCGACGCGGCAACCTTATCTGGCGATCGACCCCAAGGGAATTTTAGGACCGCGTGGCTACGACGCCGGGTCATTCTTGGTGAACCCTAAACCTCTTATCCAGACGATTGAGCGTTCCAAATTAAGAGCGGTGTCGAGGCGGCGCGTCGCCATCTTCAGCGAGATGCTGACCATGAGCCCACAAGAGGTTGCGGCGTGGGGTCTGATTCACGCAGCTTTAGAGATGTGTTGGAATTTTGCGGATCACGGCGAGGGCTGGGAAAGGTCTATAGAAGTCGGGGCGATTCTAGGGGAGTTGCTCTAACTGCTAAAATAACTCTAAGGAGGACCAGGTGACGACAGAAACGCATCTCATGACAGCAGAGGACTTGCTCGAGCTGCCCGAAGACCATATGCGCCACGAACTTATTGAGGGAGAACTGCGAACGATGCCACCCGCTGGACACGAACATGGCTCTTTAGGTTCTGAACTTTTCCTTTCTTTAGGAAATCATGTAAAGGCAAATCGGCTCGGTAAGGTGTACCTTGCCGAAACAGGGTTTACTGTCTCTAGGGAACCCGATACCGTATTAGCTCCCGATGTTGCTTTTGTGTCCACAGAACGCCTAAATCTCATCCATAGAAGGGAAGGATACTTTCCTGGTGTGCCTGACCTTGCCGTAGAGGTTATCTCGCCGAGCGACCGCTACAGCGAAGTAGAGGAAAAGGTGAAGTCGTGGCTTCAGCACGGTACACGCATGGTTATCGTCGTTGACCCGCGCACCGAGACGCTCAAGGTCTACCGCAGCCCTAGCGACGTGCAGATTTTGACGAGAGAAGACACCCTAGAGTGCGGCGACGTTATCCCTGGCTGGACACTTTCTCTAGCCGAGCTGTTTGCTACCCTTTAGACATGGAACAGAAAAATGTCTACGGCGAACCCTTAAAACCCTGTAGCCACGATCCCGTCACCGGCTTTTACCGCACCGGCGGCTGCGAGACCGGACCCGAAGACGCGGGCGTCCACGTGGTCTGCGCTGAGGTAAGCCAAGAATTTTTGGAGTACAGCAAGTCGCGCGGCAACGACCTCATGACGCCGCGCCCGGAGTTCGGCTTCGAAGGGCTCAAACCTGGCGACCGCTGGTGTTTATGCGTGGACAGGTGGAAAGAAGCGTTGGACGCGGGCGTTGCGCCGGGCGTGATCTTGGGGGCGACGCATGAGAAGGCGCTTGGGGTGGTGGGCTTAGAGGTGTTGGAGGAGTATAGACATGATAAAGCTGCTTCGTAGACCTCTACGCTACTTTGGAGAGACGTTCTAGTGAATGGCACATGGATGGTTCGCGCAGGTCGAGAAAGTATTTACGTGGACGATTTCCTAACCTCGAGTATCGTCGCGATAGGCTGGGGGGAACTAGGTCAGCTTTCTATAGGTATCTCCAAAGAAGAGGTGCTGCGAAGATACTTAGAAACGTACCCCGGAAACTCGAACGGAAAAGCGCAAAATGCGGCGAGTCAGATTGTCCGCTTCATCAATGAGTTTAGCGTAGGAGACAGCGTCACAACCTACGACCGTGACCAACGGGTTTACTACCTTGGGGAGATACGCTCGGATTATAGATGGTCGCTTGGAGAAATACCGGAGATGCCGCATACACGCAACGTACACTGGACGCATCACGCCGCCCGCGATCAGTTGAGCCCACCCGCTAAAAATTCGCTCGGCGCAATTCAGACACTTTTTCAGGTTGCGGATGAAGTCATAAAGGAGTTGAAATCGCAAGCTGTTCCCTTGGGCGAAACGCTCGAGAAACAGCGGGATATGCCGTCAGCACCTTCAAAGTTAGAACCGGTAGAGGAAACTGCAGTAGAAGGGCAGACGCTTGCAGAGTTTCGCGAGAAGGCTGAAGATTTGATCGAGGGACAGATTTCTCGTTTGGGTTGGGAGGAGATGCAGGTTTTAGTCGCAGGTATTCTAAGAGCGATGGGCTACCGGACAACCGTTTCACCGAAAGGCGCGGACCGAGGCGTCGATATTTTCGCCTCACCCGACGGTTTAGGGCTCGAAGAGCCGCGCATCTTCGTTGAGGTTAAACACCGCCCTAATCAGAATATGGGGTCACAAGAGCTTCGCTCTTTCTTGGGTGGACGTAGTGAAGGTGATAGATGCCTTTACGTCAGCACGGGTGGCTTCACGAAGGATGCTCGTTACGAGGCGGACCGCTCAAAAATTCCCTTGCGTCTACTTGGGCTCGTCGATATTCGCAGGTTGCTTGTCGACTACTACGAACAGATGGACGAGGAGGCGCGCAGCTTAGTACCGCTACAGCGCGTTTATATTCCTGCTGACTGAGACTGCTTAGGAATCGAGTACCTTGCAAACCTCTTACGCAAATCCGTAAGAAACTTGTCAGAGTCCATCCTCTAAACTCATCTCAGGTAAGCACGAGCACGGACAAGACATCCTCTTCACGCGCTTACCGCTCTCTCCCTCCTTACCCCCGCCGCCCAAGCGGGGGATTTCTATTGGGTCATTTTGAACGCTTTGCCGCCGCCTCTTTCTCCTTTTGCCGCTTGAACCGCACCACCTCTCGCTCTTTCGCCTTGAGTTTGCGGAGGAGTTCTTCGCGCTGCGCCACGTCTTCGTCGTAGCGCTTGATGATCCACACCGTCATCCAGACGAGGAGCGCGACAGGCACGACGATGATCCAGAAAATCCAAAAGATGTCCCAGAAGCCTAAGGAGAGCAAAAAGTCCGTCACCAGCGCACCACGAATGGCGGCCAAAAGGTGCGTTCATATTTCTGCAGAGGTAAAGACAATAAACTTGGCGTCATCACCTCATCTTATCGCTATCTTCAGCCGCGCATGTGCGCAAAGGTATAAGGGCGAAGTTGCAGCCTCCTCTACGGTCTTTTCGCGCGTTGCGCCGTACAATAAAGCTATGATTCAAGATACCAATAAGGTGCAAAAATCTGAGAGCGAGTGGCGCGACGAACTCACCCCCGAGCAGTTTCACGTGCTGCGCGAGGAGGGCACGGAGCGCGCGGGCACGAGTCCTTTGGACAAGGAGAAGCGCGACGGAGCCTTTGTCTGCGCAGGGTGCGGCTTGGAACTTTTCAGGAGCAACATGAAGTTCGACTCGGGGACAGGGTGGCCCAGCTTCTACGATTTTATAGACGGTCACTTAGAGACGAAGACGGACTTCAAGCTGATTTGGCCCCGCACGGAGTACCACTGTGCGCGTTGCGGCGGACACCAGGGGCACGTCTTTGGTGACGGACCGCAGCCTACCGGGAAGCGCTACTGCAACAACGGGGTGGCGCTGGAGTTCGTGCCTAGCGACGAAGCCTAGCCCGACTATTCGCGCCACTACAACAAACAGGTGCCCGACTGAGGCTATAATATCTCAGTGTTGTTACGACTCTATCTTGTTGTATGTCTTCTCGCCTGTGCGGGCTTCGCGCAGGCTGAGATCGTCGTGCCAGACTTTAGCACGCGCGGCGCGGTACCTGAAGAGGTAGTCGCGCGGTTCATGACCGCCTTTCGCCAGCAGCTCGCGGCGCGCACGGAGCTGGAGGTGTCGGAGGGCAATATCTTCGCGCCGACGCCCAGGGGGGGTGTGGACCCCGAGGTAGCGGCGGCGGTGGCGGACCTAGCGGACGAGCGCTACGGGCTCACGGGCGAGATCATCGCGTCGCGCGGGGCGCTCAGCGAGGAGACGCTCTACACGGTCAACCTCTTAGCGGTGGACGCGCAGACCGGCGTGAGTTCGGACCTCCTCAGCGAGCCGCTCAGCCCGCGCGACTACCTGGGCGCGGTGGCGGAGCTGACGAGCGCGGTCAGCGCCTTTATCCGCCCTGGCAACCCGCTCTCGAGCGGCTCGGCGAGCCTCTTCGTCTCGTCGCAGCCGCGCCGCGCCCAGATTCATATCGGCGGCGTGTACGTCGGCGATACCTCGGAAACCGGGCTCATCTCGCTCGCGCCGGGGCGCTACACCGTCGAGCTGCGCAAGGCGGGCTTCGTGCCGGAGATCGACACGTTGACGCTCGAGGTGGACCACACCGAGTTCGTCAACTTCGAGCTGACGGCGGTCCGTAGCGGCAGCGTCCAGGTAACGAGCACACCCAACGCCGAAGTCTTCCTAGACAACGAGTTCGTCGGCACGACGCCCCTGACCATGAGCGCGGACCCCGGTGTGCGCACGCTGCGCTTGGAGCGTCCGGGCTTCGTGCCCGAGACCCAATCGGTGCGCGTGCGCAACTTTTTTGTGAGCCGCGTTTCGGCGACTCTGGAGCCCCGTTCCGGCACGCTCCTCTACTGGACGCCGCCCGCCGGTTTCTCGGTGGCAATTGACAGCGAGCCGCGGCGCGGCTTCGTCTCCGACTTGCCGCCCGGACCCCACCGCGTCGAGCTGCGGCGCGGCGTCAACACAATTCGCTTCACGCTGGAGGTGCCCGCTACCGGCGTTTTTGAAATCGACTTCCAGACCCGCTCACTGGTGCCGCTGGAGGAGTAGCCAGGAGTCGCCGGTGGTCAGCCCGAAGAAAATGCCGAGTTCACGCGCCGCACCGTTAAAACTCGAGTTCGTACGCGCTTCTCAGCACGAAGAGCGGCGCGCCGAAGTCCTCTAGCGGAACCGTGAGTAGAACCGTGCGGAGGTCTCCTGCGCCGAGCGCGCCGCTCGCGCTCACCTCGGCGCGAAGCTTCGGTAAGTCCGCGCGGTAGGGCTCGGCGGCGAGCGAGAGGGTGTAGTCGACCTCGCCGCGCGTTTGCAGCGAGAAGCGCGCGCCGGGGTAGAGCCCTTCGCTACCCGCGCCCACGAGGAGCGAACCTCGGATGAGAGGTGCTCGGCGCGCGTTGAGGGCGTAGGTGAACCCCACCGCGCCGTAGCCCGCCGCGCCGCCCGGTTTGAGATAGCCTTCCGCCAAAAGGACGCCGTCGTCGCGGTTTCGCAGGCGGCGCAGTTCGAGGGTAGCCGTTCCCCGCACGCCGAAGCCGCCGCCCGCATAGAGCAGGTCCGGATCGACGTTTAAGATGTTTGTGCGGCTCAAGCGGTAGGTCAAGCCGAGCCCGAACTGGGCGGCGAAAAGGCGTTCTTGTGGCGTCGCCAACAGGAAAGGGCGCTTATCACTCAAGAGGTCTTCGGGAGCGAAGCGCCCCGGATTGGTGTTAAACGCGGCGAGCCTGACCCGCGCGCCAACGGAACCGAGCACGCCGCTGCCGCGCACCGAAGCGGTGAACGCGCCCGCCGTGTCCGCGTCAGCCCTACCCGTCACCGCGACGTTGCCGAGCGGTCCGAGCGAGGTGTTAAAGCGCGCGTTTGCACCTAGCTCGAGCGTCTCTGACCCTAAGTCGAACGCTGCGCGCGCGCCAAAGGTCAGCCCCTCAGCCTTGACGCCCTCCAAACGCACATCAGGCTCGAGGCCCAGCGGGGACACGTTGCCCCCAACCGTGAGGGTTTGCGCGGCGGCGAAAGGGCATAGAAAAATCCAGATGATCAAAATAGAACGAAACACGGACCCACTATAGCGCATGGTGTACGTTTTTTAACCTTTTGCCGAATGGTGGGGGGTCCGCGCCATGATTAAGCGACACCGCGCTTAACTTTTCCGAGCTGATTTCAGCAGACGAACGCGCCGAGGGTAGTGTGTTCGCTCCATCACCTCGAGAACAACACCGCAGCGCTGTTACCTTTAGCGTATGATGCTTAACGTAAGGCAGGAGCCTTGCACTTCCGCCGGGGGCGTAAGTAGCCTGCTAGAGAGATTGCCTTTGTGCAGCCTCACTAACAAGCTGCATGAAAGCGTCCCTCTGGCGGGGTTTCCTATGTCGCAAGACGCCGCACTTTTAGGTGACTTGAACCCCTTTGAGATACCCTCTAAAAACCCAATAGTTCAAGCAAGAGCGGCACGAGCAGCGCGGTCAGCGCGCCGTTGAGCCCCATCGCGAGCCCCGAGAACGCGCCCGCCTCCTCGCTGACTTGCAGCGCGCGCGCCGTGCCGATGCCGTGCGACGCCGCGCCGACGGCGAAGCCTTGCACCGCCTCGTCGCGCAACCTAAGCAGCCGCAACACCTCGACGCCGACGCTCGCCCCGATGATGCCCGTGAGGATGACGAGCACAGCGGTAAGGGGGGGTGCGCCGCCGACTTGCTCCGCAACGCCCATCGCGATGGGCGTGGTCACGCTCTTGGGCGCGAGCGAGAGCACGGTGCGTTCGCTCAGTCCGAGCCCCTGCGCGAGCAGAACCGGCGCGAGGATGCCTGTAGCAGAGCCCGCGACGAGAGCGAGGCTCAACGGAAGAAGCCTGGAGCGCACCTTTCCAAGCTGGTTGTAGAGCGGCACCGCGAGCGCGACGGTGGCAGGTCCGAGCAGAAAGTGAACGAACTGCGCCCCCTCGAAATAGGCGTCGTAAGATGTCCCCGTCACGAGCAGCACCGTCACGAGCGCTATGATGGACAGAAGCACCGGGTTGACCAGTGGCAACTCCCCGCTCTTCGCAAAGAGCCACTGCGCGCCGCTGTAGACGAGCAGCGTGAGGGTGAGCCATAGCAGCGGCGTCTGCGCGAGGTAAACCCAGATGTCTTCTATCATGCGCTGCGCCCCCCAAGTCTCAGACTAAGGTAAAAAACCGCGCCCGTCACCGCGAGCGTGAGGAGCGTGCTCAGTACGAGCACCGCGCCGAGCGTGAGCCCTTCAGCGCGCAAGAGCGGCAAGTAGCGCACCACGCCCACGCCCGCAGGTACAAATAAGAGTGAGAGGTGCGCGAGGAGCCCACTCGAGACCTCTCCTAACCCTTTGGACGCCCCACCCCGCCACATAAGCGTCACGAACAAGAGGAGCATCCCGAGCACCGGACCGGGCACGGGCAAGTTGGCGGCTCGCACCACAATTTCGCCGACGAGTTGATAGCTGAGGAGAGTTAAAAGACCGAGTATCATAGGGGATGCTATCAGAGTTCGCAAGAAGCGCTGACCCATGAGGTTCTCTATTTGACAGAATGCCGGCTGGGAGCGGGGTAGGTTCGGCGTTGCGGAGCAGCATTTCGCTTACAGGCGTACCTTTTTCGAAACCAGTCTCCCCGGTGGGCGTGAAAGGTGGGGCATACCTGCAGCGGAAGGTTGCTCCGCTTTTTAGCAGGAGGCGCTACCGTTAGCCACTTTGAGGCACTCACGCTACAGTAACGTGCTGTTCTCTTTCGCTACGCAAAGTCTGCGTCAATCTCGAGTCTTAGGGCGTGGTTCTGAGCCGAACGCCGCCGTGTTCTCCTTCTGGGGAGCACTACACCCAAGGAAACGCGCTGCCTAAACGGGTTTCGATTTTGATGACTAGCTCGAGCGCCGCACGCCCTGTTAGCGGCGTGCCTTGCGTCTCACCTAGATAGTCCGTTAAAAAGGGCGCTTTGAGCACGCGGAAGCGGGTGCGCCCACCGCGCCGCGCGTGGACGGCGAGTTCGCCTGACTGCTTCGTCGAGTAGATGGTGTAGCGCCAGCCGCCACGTTCAGCGTCGCGCTCGAAGCGCTGTGAAATGGTCTCTTGGGCGATGAAGGCGTCGAAGAGGAGTTCGCTTTCAATTTCCTCGAGGCTGTAGGTTCGTTTCATGTCCACAGTGTGCATTTCCGGGCGTTCCCCTTGCGTTACGCGGCGCATAGAGTACACTTAGCAGGTATCATCTGGTCAGAGACTCCTACTTTGCAAAACGATGTCTAGCACGCACTTTAAGGGATGATACCCTTGCCGGAGGCAAAACTTCGTAAGCACTCGTCCGTCTTAGTATATTTTGGAACTGCTAACTGTGGAGGTGGGTCAACCCCACATCCGCCGGGGGACGTCAGCGGTTCGCTAGAGAGATTGCCTTGGTGCAGCCTCGCTACGCGGCTGCAAGATGGCGTCTTCTCTGGCGGACTTTGCAGCAGGTAACATCGACGCTCCCAGTGGATCACAGGGGTGTAATACGGATTCCGGCTGAACACTGCATAAACTCTTTCGAGTTTCTTCCGTTCTCAGCGGAATCCGTATTTTTTTCTACTCGCTCTGCTCGGGTTAATTCTCAAAACAATTAACCGGAAACCGTATAACCTCTCCTCAGTCATTCGCGTTCCCCAGCGCCCTCGCCATCAAGATATCGTGATAGTTCCGCTCCGCTTCGCCCGGTGCGGGCTTGCGCTGTACGTACTGCCCGTCAGGGCGCAAATCCCACGCTAAGCGGTTGTCCTCTAAAGCAGCCTCCAGCACCGCGATGAGCCGCCGCTGCAACGCGGGGTCCGTCACCGGAGCCGCCGCCTCGACGCGGTCCGAGAGGTTGCGCCGCCGCCAATCGGCGCTGCCGATATAGATGTGCGGCGCGCCGCCGTTGTGAAAGTAGTACACGCGGTCGTGCTCTAAAAAGCGCCCTAAGATGCTCGTAACCCTGATCGTCTCGCTCACCCCTGCGAGCCCCGGACGCAAGCGGCAGAGCCCGCGCACGATGAGGTCGATTTGGACGCCTGCGCGCGAGGCGCGGTACAGGGCTCTGATGATCTCCGCGTCGTCCAAACCGTTGAATTTCGCAATGATGCGCCCGCTGCCGTCCTCCTGTTGCCGTATGGTCTCGCCCTCGATGAGCGCCAGAAACCGCTCTCTCATGTCGCGCGGCGCGACGAGGAGCGCGCTGTAAGGTTGCTCGGGCGCGTAGCCTGTGAGGTAGTGAAACAAGCGGGTGAGGTCCGCGCCGAGGGCGGGGTCCGCGCTGAGGAGTCCCAAATCGGTGTAGAGGCGCGCCGTTTTAATGTGGTAGTTGCCCGTGCCGATATGCGCGTACGTCCGCACGCCGTCCTCCTCTTCGCGGACGATGAGCGTCGCCTTGGCGTGCGTCTTGAGCCCGACGAGCCCGTAGGCGACGTGGACGCCCGAGTTCTCCAACATCTGCCCCCACTCGATGTTGTTCGCCTCGTCGAAACGCGCTTTGACCTCGACCAACACGGCGACTTGCTTGCCCCGCTCCGCCGCTTTGACGAGCGCCGCGACGGTAGGTGAGTCGTCCGAGGTGCGGTACAGGGTCTGCTTGATCGCCACCACGCGCGCGTCCTCCGCCGCCTCTTCGACTAAGCGCAGTGCGGAGGTGCGGAAGCGTTCGTAGGGGTGATGAACCAAGAGGTCGCCGCGCTTCAGAACCGTGAAGATGTCGTCCATTTCCCGTTCGCCGTTCGCTGCCAAGCGCGCGGGCGTTACCGGGTCCCAACTCGGGTATTTGAGGTCCTCGAAAGGTAGGTCGGCAACTTCGGCGAGGTCCGCTAAGGAGAGGAGCGGGGCGCTGTAGAGGTCCGCCTCGTCTATGCCGAGCTTCTCGAGCAGATACGCCCGCAGAGAGGGGGGCATGGTCTCTTCCACCTCGAGCCTCACGACGGGCGCGAAGCGGCGCTCGCGCAGCTCCTCGGACATCATCGCCAAGAGGTCGTCCGCTTCCTCCTCGTCGCGGCGCACGTCGGCGTTGCGCGTAACCCTAAAGGCGTGCACCTCCAAGACCTCCATCCCGGCGAAGAGGTCCTGCACGTGGTGGGCGATGAGTTGCTCCAAAGGGACGACGCACCCCTGTGACACCTCGTACCAGCGCCCTCGGCTCAGCGGCACCTTGATGCGGGCGAAGTGCGTCGTCCCTCGCTCGGGGTGGCGCAGCCTGACCGCTAAAGACAAGCTCAAGTTGGAGATGAAGGGGAAGGGGCGTCCGGGGTCCACGGCGAGCGGGGTGAGGATGGGGTAGATGCTTCTCTGAAAGTCCCCCTCTGCTCTCTCCCTCTCGCCCTCCGAAAGCGCGCCATAGGCTGTGACCGCGAAGCCCGTTCGCTCTGCCAACGCCGCCTGAAGCGTCTCCCACAGCGCCGCCATCGCCCCATACATGGTTCTCGCAGCGGCGCGGATAAGCTCGAGCTGTTCCTTTGGCGTGCGCCCGTCCGGGGAGAGCGCCCCGACGCCCGCCGCCTCCTGCCGCTTGAGCCCGCCCACGCGCTTCTGGAAAAACTCGTCCATGTTGCTCGCGGTGATCGCCAAAAAGCGTACGCGCTCTAAGAGGGGTAAGCGCTCGTCCTTCGCCTGGTAGAACACGCGCCAGTGAAAGTCGATTTCACTCAGCTCGCGGTTGAAGTAGAGCGCGGGGTCATCCAGAGCGAGGTCATCTCGCGCAGCGCCGACCTCTTCGGGCGAGGTGGCTCTGGGCGGGGTTGCGCCTTGCACGACCTCTTGCTCCCCTGCGCCCTCTTCGGATGCGTCCGTGTCGGTTTCGCGCTCAGATAGTTCCGGCTCAGACAGTTTCGACTCAGATAGTTCCGGCATGGTGTGACTCCTCGAGTTCGTCGTCCGTAAGATAGTGTAGCCCCGAGCCTGCTGCGAGTGCTACAAACCTTCAGCCTATAGAGGTATTATGGTAAAAGAGAGTCACAACAATGTGAGCGCGCCGACGCTCCTTGCCCACTCGGGCTATCCTACGGAGGCTACCAGTGAACACGAACATCCGACTCGTACTCGTCGTCATCGCCCTTCTCTCCGGCGTCATCGCGCTCTTGGGCGTAACCGACGCCATCGCCACTGCGCCCCTGCCCTTCATCATCTTGGGCGGCGTGCTGCTCTCCGTTCCGCTCATCTTAGACGAAGGGTAGCGCAGCCTAAGTAGCAGAGCGCAAGAGGCAGTAAAAACGGAGGCTCCTTAGTGGAGCTTCTTTTTTATGCAAACTCGAGCCAACCCTGACAGATAACAAAGCGAACTAAATATTTCACGAGCAGAGGTATTGTGAAATAATTCGTAAGAGGAGGGTGTAGTTGAGTCAGTGAGTCAGGGACTCGAGTCTTTGTCCGAGCGTAGAAGAGGCTGTTCGGTCAGCCGCGCGCCAGGTGATACACTGTCCGCACGATGCACCCACCTCTTCACAAAGCGCGGCTGACGTGACCCTCGGTGAGTTGAACAGCGCGAGCGAGCGCGAGTTCGCCACTGCCCTCGGCGGCGTCTTCGAGCATTCGCCGTGGGTGGCGAAGGAGAGCGCGGAGGAGCGCCCGTTCACCTCTTTAGACGCGCTTCACCATGTGATGGTCAGCGTCGTAGAGCGCGCGGACGAAAAGAGGCAACTGGACCTCATCCGCGCGCACCCCGACTTGGCGGGCAAGGCGGCTCGAGCAGGCACCCTCACTGCCGACTCCAAACAGGAGCAAGCGGGCGCGGGTTTAGACCGCCTCAGCGAGGCGGAGTACAGGCAGTTTCACGCGCTCAACACCGCGTACAAGGCGCGCTTCGACTTTCCCTTCATCATCGCGGTCAAAGGTCACAGCAAAGAGAGTATTTTAGAGGCGTTCGAGGTGCGGCTCGGCAACGCACAGGACGCTGAAAGGAGACGCGCCCTCGCCGAAATCGCCAAAATCGCCCGTTTTAGGTTAGTTGCGCTCATAGCTCCAGAGTCGTGAGCGCGTAGCAAAGGTCTACAAGAGGGTTTGTAAAGCGTGTTCTACAAGAGAAAGCCTCTTTAAGGTGGTTGCTCGAGACGCTAAGAGTATTGAGATTGGAGTTCCTCGAGTCTCACATTGATTCGTTGCCTGTAAGAAGTTACGATATTGAGCCCTTGGCTTTTAGCGCTTAGCCAGGGCTAGCAACCTTTGAAGAGAAACCTAAGATTCGGAGCAATGAGCAGTGAGTGGTGAGTTGAAAGTGAAAAGGCAAAGCTCATTGCTCCTTGTTTTCAACTCATTGCTTCTCCTAAGGAGATGAAGATGAGCGAGTCCATACCCGCAAAAATCGCCGCAATCGACTACGGCAAAGCGGAAGTCACCGCGTACCGCTTCAGCGCCAAGCCGCTCCGGGTCAGCCCCATCCCCGAGTCCGCTTTTACTGGACGTGCCAACACACTTTTCGCGGTGCAGGTAGACGTGCAGGTCCTGGGGCGCAACTTCGTGCCCGCCTACACCGAAGGCGACAACCGCGACGTGGTGGCTACCGACAGCATGAAGAACTTCATCTTGAAGCAAGCCCTGGAGTTCGGAGGCGCAACCTTGGAGGGCTACCTCATGTTTTTAGGGCAGAGATTTTTAGAGCGCTACCCCGAGATGGAAGCGCTCAACGTCTTAGGCGAGGAGCAGCCCTTCGAGGCGGCGCACGCGAACGGTGAGGTAAGTGACGTGCTTTTCCACCGCGCGCAGGGGGACCGCGCGGTGGCGGAACTCGCTCTGGAGCGCACCGGCGAGGGCGTCCGCGTGGTGGACCACCGCTGCGGGCGCGTCGGCTTACAGCTTGTCAAGGTGACGGGCAGCTCGTTCGCCAACTTCGTGCGTGACGAGCACACCACGCTGCCCGAGATGGTGGACCGCCCGCTCTTTATCTACCTGGATATCTTCTGGCGCTACGCGGACGCGGCGCACGCCGTATCAGATGACCTCTCGCACTATGTTCCCGCCGAACAGGTACGCGACGTTGCCGCGACGGTCTTTCACGAGTTCAACAGCAAGTCCATCCAACACCTCGTCCATGAGATGGGCAAACGGATACTCGCACGCTTCTCCCAACTCGCCGAGGTCTCCTTCGAGGCGCAGAACAGGCTGTGGGACAAGGGCTACGCTTCCGAGACGGACGAGCGCGTCAAGGTCCACACGGACCCGCGCCCGCCCTACGGTCACATCGGGCTGACGATGACGCAAGGCGATGGTGAAGGCGACGATGGCTGACGCTCGAGCAGACCTCCGCTACCCCATCGGCGAATTTACCCTGCCAAACGAGGTGACGAAGGCGCAGCGCGAAGCGTGGTTAGAAGAGGTGGCTCGGTTGCCCGAGCGGGTGCGCGCCGCGCTCGCCGGGCTTTCTGAGACGCAACTCGACACGCCCTACCGTCCCGGCGGTTGGAGCGTGCGCCAAGTCGCGCATCACCTCCCCGACAGCCACCTCAATTCCTACACCCGCTTCAAACTCGCCCTGACCGAAGCGAACCCGACGATTCGCCCCTACGACGAGGCGGGGTGGGCGGAACTCGGCGACTCGGACGCGCCTATAGAGGTGTCCCTTGCGCTTTTAGACGCGCTCCACAAACGTTGGGGTACGTTGCTCAACTCCCTATCCGAAAGCGACTGGCAGCGCACCTTCACGCATCCCGCCTCGAACCAGACGCTCACGCTGGAGCAAAGCCTCGCCAACTACGCCTGGCACGGCGAGCATCATTTGGCGCACATCACCTCATTACGTCAGCGCGAGGGCTGGGAATGAGCCAAGTGGGACGCCTCAGCACGCACGTGTTGGACACGGCGAACGGCACACCCGCCGCTGGCATAACTATCGACCTCTTTTTCGTGATGAGTGACTCGAGGCAGCACCTCGCGCGCTTCACCACCAATGAGGACGGACGCACCGACGCGCCGCTGCTGACCGATGACTTGGAGATAGGCGTGTTCGAACTCGTGTTTCACGTAGGCGACTACTTCGCCGCGTTGGACTTGCCCAGCCCCAAATTCTTAGACACCGTGCCCGTTCGCTTCGGCGTCGCGGACAAAACGCAGACCTACCACGTGCCGCTGCTCGTCTCGCCCTGGAGTTACAGCACGTACCGGGGGAGCTAATGCTTGTGCGCGGTGGTAGACTCGTGACACCCGAAGGAGTAGCGCGCGCTGACCTCTTAGTCGAGGACGGATGCATCGTCCAAGTCGCGCCGGAAATTTCGGACGGGGTAGGGGAGACGCTGGACGCGAGCGGGCTCCACCTCTTCCCCGGACTCATCGACGTGCACGTCCACTTCAACGAGCCGGGGCGCACCCATTGGGAAGGCGTTGCGACGGGCAGCGCGGCCTTAGCGGCGGGCGGCGGCACGCTATTCATCGACATGCCGCTCAACTCGACGCCGACGTTAGACAAGGAGAGCTTTCTCGAGAAAAAAGCCGCCGCCGAAGCCTCCTCCCTGACTGACTTCGCCCTCTGGGGCGGCTTGACGCCTCGCAACCTAGACCGTTTAGACGAACTCGCCGAAGGCGGCGTCGTCGGCTTCAAAGCGTTTATGTCGGACAGCGGGATGGACGACTTTTTAGCGGCGGACGACCTCACGCTCTACCGGGGGATGGAGGCAGCCGCCAAGTTGGGCTTGCCCATCGCCGTTCACGCGGAGAGCGAGGCGCTGACGAAGGCGTTGACGTCGGAGGCGTCTGCGAGAGGTCAACAAGAGGTGCGGGATTATCTGAACTCGAGACCCATCATCGCCGAACTCGAGGCAATTAGCCGCGCGCTGCTCTTCGCCGAAGAAACAGGTGCAGACCTCCACATCGTCCACGTCAGCACGGCGAGAGGTGTGCGCCTCGTCACTGAAGCAAAAAAGCGCGGCGTGCGCGTGACCTGTGAGACGTGCCCGCACTACCTCCACTTCACCGATGAAGATGTGGAGCGTCTCGGCGCAGTGTTGAAGTGTGCGCCGCCTTTGCGGAGTGCAACGGAGCGCCAGGCTTTGTGGCAAGCTGTTCTAGCACAAGAGGTCGACCTCATCGCCTCGGACCATTCGCCCTCCCCGCCCGAGCTTAAAGAAGCGGACGACTTCTTCGGAGTGTGGGGCGGCGTTGCGGGGGTGCAGTCCAGCTTGAACGTGCTGCTTGACGGCCACGAAAAACAGGGTTTACCTCTCGCGGACATCGCCCGCTTGACCTCGCAACGTCCAGCGGAGCGTTTCAACTTGAAGGGCAAGGGGCGGCTGGGTCCCGGTTACGACGCCGACTTCTCCCTCGTCGACCTCTCCGACTCGGTAACTTTAACTGAGGACGACCTCTTCACGCGCCATAAACTGAGCCCTTACCTCTTTCACACCCTGCGCGGCAAGATTACACAGACCGTGCTGCGCGGCGAAACGATCTATAAGGGTGGCAAGGTGGAGCGGGCTCGAGGTAGATTCTTACAACCTATCGGGACAAAAACTAACGCAGCAAGAAGGAGCCTATGACCCTCTTCGGCACCACCCGCACGAACGTCACCCGCAACCACGCCTTCATCGCCCCAGACGGCTACGTCCCGACGGGCTTGCCGGGCTGGAAGGGCGCGAGCGCCGTCACCCTCATCTCGCCGCAAATGGGCGCGCGCTTCGTTCAGACCCTCGTCACGTTGGAAGGCGCAGGGGAGGGTGCCCCGCCCCTACCCGGCGTCGAGCGCTTTATCTACGTAATCGAGGGCGAGGTGACGCTGCAGATGGCGAAAGAGGTCACGCTCAGCGCGGGCGGCTTCGCTTACGTGCCCCCCGACCAGGACTACACGCTCACCTCTTCGTCCGGCGCACGCCTCAACCTCTTCGAGCGGCGCTATGTGAAACTAGGGGAGACCCCTTTACCCGACGTCATCACCGGACACGAAAGTGACATTCAAGGCGAGCCGTTCTTAGGCGACGAGCACCTCATCGTCCAGAAATTCTTGCCCGAGCACCCCAGTTTCGACCTCGCCGTGAACGTCATGACCTTTCAGCCCGGTACGCCGCTCCCTTTCGTCGAGACGCACATCATGGAGCACGGGCTGTTGATGCTCTCGGGCGGTGGTGTCTACAAGGTGGAAGAGGTCTGGTATCCGGTCAAAGAGGGTGACGTGATTTGGATGGGCCCCTACTGCTCGCAGTGGTTTGGGGCGTTGGGCAGGGAGCCTGCGAGCTATCTACTTTATAAAGAGGTGAACCGTGATCCGTTTAGTTTGGAGGAGAGCTAAGTTGCGCGCTTCTATCCTGACACTGTGTTGGTTCTGGCTGGCGGGTTTCGGGGCGGCTCAGCCGCTCGTCGTGCCCTATCTGGAGACGGGGCGTCTGCTCGAGGCTGAGACCGCGCTCCTGGCGAGGCTGGGTTCTCAACCGGAAGACGCCGAAGCGCAGTTTAGTTTGGGCGTCGTCCAGTTTCTTGGGGCCTTCGAGGGCGCGTCTCAGTCCTTCGCCCGCTACGGCTTACGCACCGACGACCGAGCCATCACCTTTTTACCCTTTCAGTTTCCCTCGGCAGCGGACGGTAACGCACGTGAAATCGCCTATGGAGACTTGCGCGCTATCCTGGCGACCTTTCTAGCGGACTTGGGTGAAGCGAGCGCAACCTTCGCGGCGCTCAGCGCTTCCCTCGGTGACGGCGAGGTCAAGCTCGAGCTACCCGTCGGGCGCATTCGGCTGGACTTTGATGGCGACGGTGACGCCGGTGAGGATGAAAGCTTGCAGCGGCTTTTCGCCCGCTTTGGTCAGCCTAGCCAGGTCCCGCTCGGAGCAGGAGACCTCCCTATCGCGTTCGACCGTGGCGACGTTCACTGGTTCCGTGGCTACGCCGAACTCCTGAGCGCCCTGACAGAAATCTATCTCGCTCACGACAGCCGTGACCTGTTCGAACGCACGGCGCACCTGACCTACGAACAGGTGCGGACGCCACATGAGTTTTTGGGGCGCACCGGTGAGCCCGAGGGCGTGTTTGACATCACGCTCATCGCCGACCTCATCGCTTTTATTCATCTGCTAAGCCTCGAGCCAACCGAACCTGAGCGCCTGGAAAGGGCGTTGGAACACCTTGAGACCGTCCTCTCGGAGAGCCGACGCTCGTGGGACGCAATACGCGCCGAAACCGACGACGAACGCGAGTGGATACCCAACGCGGCTCAGAGCAGTGTCATTGGCGTGCGCCTCACCGAGGTGCAGATAGAGGCTTGGTTGACCTTTTTAGACGAGGCGGACACCGTCCTTGCGGGCGATTTGCTGATCCCACATCCGCGCGTGAGAGATGGGCGCGGGGTCAACGTGCGCCGCGTGTTCATGGAGCCGCGAACCTTCGACGCCGTGCTCTGGTTTCAGGGGAGCGCGGCGACGCCCTATCTCGAAGAGGGTCCGCTAACTAGCGCCGATACCTGGCGGCGCTTGCAAGGGCTTTTCGGCGGCAACTTTCTCAACTTCGCGCTCTGGTTCAACTGATGGCGCTGAGCCCCGAGCAGGAGCGCTAGTGTGAGCGCGCAAAACCTCATTGAGAAGTTCAAGCTCGAGCCTCACCCCGAAGGCGGCTGCTACCGCGAAACCTGGCGCTCGCCGCGTGAGGTCAAACCGGGGGGCTATCCGGGTGCGCGTGCTGCTGGCACCGCCATCCTCTTCTTGCTCCCCGCAGGCGACAAGAGCCGCCCCCACCGCGTCCGCTCGGATGAGTTGTGGCTCCATCATCAGGGCGACCCCCTCCGCCTCACGCTGACCTCACCGGAAGGGGAGAAAGAGGTCATCACGCTCGGCTTAGAGCAGCCGCAAGGGGTGGTGCCGGGGGGTTACGTGCAGGAGGCGGAGCCAGCGGAAGAGGTGCAAGGCTACACGCTAGTGTCGTGTGTCGTGGTGCCGGGATTCGACTTTGAGGATTTTGAGTTGTTGGAGTAAGAAAGCAATGAGCAATGAGTCTAAAGGTTTTCACTTATTGCTCGTTGCTCTATAGGAGACCGAATGACCGTTCAAATAGACCAAGACCGTCTAGTGAACCAGATTGAAACGCTAGCCACCTATAGCGACGCGCCTGCGCCCGCAGTGACGAGGGTGCTCTACACCGAGCAGGACATGAAGGCGCGGGGCTACCTCAAAGACCTCATCCGCGAGGTGGGTCTCTCAGTCTGTGAGGACGCTCTAGGCAACCTCTTTGCACGGTGGGAGAGTGAACACCCCGAACGTCCCGCTGTCGCTACGGGCTCACACATCGACGCCATCCCGCACTCGGGGCGCTACGACGGCGTCGTCGGTGTGTTGGGGGGCTTAGAAGCGATTCGGGCGCTCAAAGCATCTGGGTTTGTACCGCAATGCCCGCTCGAACTCATCCTCTTCACCGCTGAGGAGCCGACGCGCTTCGGGGTGGGGTGTCTGGGCTCGAGAGCCCTGTCCGGTACGCTTTCACCCGAAGAGGTCCGCGCGCTTACAGACGAAGAGGGCAAGAACCCCGACGAGGTGCGCCGCGACGTCGGTTTTGGAGGAGAGTTGGAAGAGGTTGTGCTCGAGAAAGGTCACTATCACGCTTTCGTCGAACTCCACATCGAACAGGGACCGAAGTTGGAGGAAGCGGGTGTGCCCATCGGCACGGTAACGAATATCGCCGCGCCCGCTACGCTGCATATCACGGTGGAGGGAAGAGGTGGGCACGCGGGCGCAGTGTTGATGGCGGAGCGCAAGGACGCGCTGACAGCAGGAGCGCAGCTTTCTCTCGAGATCGAACGCGCCGCTAAAGAGAGTGGCAGCGCCGATACAGTCGCCACGGTAGGCATCTTCGACGTGCACCCGCGCGCCGTCAACAGCATTCCAAGCCGCGTCTTCATGAGCGCGGACGTGCGCGACGTTGACCGCTCGAGGCGTGACAACGTGATGGCGCAAATTCGCCAAGCGGCGGAAGGTATCGCCAACGAACGCGGCGTAACCATAGACCTCAAAACGCTCAACGCCGACCCGCCTGCGACGTGCGCGCCCGAGGTTATTCAAGCAGTCGAGGCGGGGGCACATAACCTCTCCCTGGAGAGTGTGCAGATGGTGAGCCGCGCCTATCACGACACGCTCTTCATGTCCTATATCTGCCCCGTCGGGATGATCTTTATTCCGAGTAAGGACGGTATAAGTCACCGCCCCGACGAGTACAGCAGCCCGGCGGACATCGCGGCGGGCGTGCGGGTTTTGGCGGAGACGTTGGCGCGGCTCTCGAGCTAACGCCCGAACCTCTTCTGAGCGCGGCTCGAGCTTCAGAATTCTGTCAGAGACCGAGTGCTACCTTGCCCCTCGGGGACTTTTCTTTTCTGTCCCAAAAACAACCTCGAGGAGTACATCATGGCATGTCAACACTGCGGCGCGGCGCTCGCCGCTACGGTAACGGCTACGGGGACGGGCGCGGTCTGTCTCGAGTGCGGCGTCGCTCAATCACCCGTATCACAATTCACGACGCAACCGCTCGACTGGGGCTGGGACGAGAGAAGCCCGGCGCAGACGGAGCAAAAAACCGAGCGCGCCGAACCCCCTTTAGGCACCCACGCGCTCAGCTTCACGGGTACGGCGGGCGAGTTCTTCCGCATCTGGATCGTCAACGTCTTTTTAACCGTCATCACGCTGGGCATCTACAACGCCTGGGCGAAGGTGCGCACGCGGCAGTATTTCTATGCGAATACGCACCTGGCGGGACACTCGTTCGACTATCTAGCGAATCCTATCAACATCCTTAAAGGCAACTTCATCGTGGGGGCGGGGCTCGTCATTTACAACCTAACGGACGCCTTTGCACCTCTATGGAGTTTGCTCATCATGGGGCTTTTCACGCTGGTCTTTCCCTTTTTAGCCTATCAATCTCTGCGCTTTCGCACGCGCTACTCGGCGTACCGCAATATCCGTTTTCACTTCCACGGTACGCTCGGTGAGAGCTACCGTGTGTTTTTACTCATTCCCTTCTTTGTCCTCTGCTCGCTAGGGCTGCTGTTCCCTTACATGTTGTCTCGGCAAAAGGAATACGCTTTCGGGCGCTTTGCTTTCGGAACGACGCGCAGCAAGTTTTACGGTGGTCCAGGAAAGTTTTTCAAAGTTTATCTGCTGGCTGCGTTGCTCGTTGTCGGATTTTTTGTTACCGTCTTCTTCGCGTTTGACACCTTCATCTTTTCTTCTTACGATTCGGACACGCCAAGTCTTTATATCGCTATCGCTATAATGTACCTTGGCAGCATCGCGTTCTTCTCAATGATTCAGGAGTTCATCTACGTCAACATCGCGAACTACTGCTGGGCGGAAACTCAGCTTGGCAAGGTGTCGTTTAAGAGCACCCTCCGGCTCAGAGACCTCGCCTGGATTCGCCTCACGAACCTCTTCGCCATGCTCCTCTCGCTCGGGCTGCTCATCCCTTGGGCGAAGGTGCGGCGCACGCGCTACATCGTGGAGAATCTAGCCGTGGTGATGCGTGAGGACGACCTCGACGCCTTCGTCGCGGACGAAAGCAACTACCAAAGCTCGTTAGGTGACGTCGCTACGGACGCCCTGGATATCGAAATCGGTCTCTAGTGAGCGAGCATCTAACGGTTGAGGAGGGTGTGACGGAAGAGGTCATATCTAAAGCTGCGGCGGAGGGTGTGCAGAACACTGCCAAAGCTGTCGTATGCGAATTTGCAGGCAACTATTTCGACGGGGTGCGCTCTAAAGCGCATCCTGCCGAAGTTTCGTTTGACGGCGAGTTTGTACAGGTTCAAGGGGGACAAGAGGTGGGTTGGTTCGAAGTTCCCTTGTCGGCTCTCACGCTCGAGCCTCCCCTGGGCAACGCCCGGCGCAAGCTCAAACTTCCGAACGGGGCGCATTTAGAGACGCGCGACGTTGCGGCGTTCGCGAAGCTCGAGGAAGCGAGCGGCAGAGGGCACGGGCTCCGCTTCGTTCACCGTTTGGAGAGCCGTTGGCGTCTGACGCTAGGGTGTCTCGCCGGACTTGCTATGAGCGTCGGCGCATTCACGCTCTACGGCATCCCGTTTTTAGCAACGCAAGCGGCGTACGCGACGCCCCTCGAGGTGTCGGAGATGGTGAGCAATAAATCCTTCGACCTCTTGGACGGCGAGCTGTTCGAGCCTTCGACGTTGGACGCTGAACGCTCTGCGAGCTTGCGAGCGCAGTTCGAATCGCTTACGGCGGACTTCGCTGCGACTTCCAACCTACAACCTCATTACGAACTCGTCTTTCGCTCCGGCGGCGCAATTGGCGCGAACGCCTTTGCGCTCCCGTCGGGGCTCATCGTCATGACAGACGAACTCGTTGAACTTGCCGAGAATGACCGCGAGATTTTGAGCGTCTTGGCGCATGAGGTGGCGCACGTCGAGAAGCGGCACGGGCTGAGGAGCCTCTACGGGGGCGCGGGCGTCTTCTTGCTCGTATCGGTACTCGCGGGCGACGTGGCGTCGGTGACGTCCATCGCGGCGTCCTTGCCCGCCATCCTCGTCGAATCGGGTTACTCGAGGGCGTTCGAGCGCGAAGCGGACGAGCTGGCGGGGCGCTACCTCGTGGCGAAGGGCTGGGGGACGGAGCCGCTGCAAGACATCCTGACGCGCCTGACCGAAGGTGCGGACGTGCCCACCTTTCTCTCGAGCCATCCCGGAACCGAGGCGCGTGTAGAGGCTTTGAAAGAACTCGAGTGAGACCGTCAAAACCAAAGTTGAACGAGTTAAGCTCACGCGAAAAGTAGCACAAGGCGTAAAGAATCCTAAATTCTGCTCGCTTCACGAAGTTTTTCTCTTTGTCCTATCGTTAGATTCGTATACTAAGGGGTATGAAACGGTTTTTCAGTAAGACGATTGCAACGGGACTCAAGTCCGTTTTCACACCCCAGCCCCGCATCACCGCCCCTCGCAAAACTTCTCGCACGAGTTGGGTTCAGGAGGGGGCGTGGGTGCTCGAGTTCGACATCCCCGCGTGGGGCTTCTCCAAGGGCGAGCAGGTGCGTATCTTCCCGAACGCGCCGATTTACCTAGACGATATCGTGGCGCTCAGGAGCGAAGAGGGTCTCAAGCTGGCGCGTTACCGCGACGAGTACATGGGTTCTGTGGCGGGCTTAGCGGTGCGCGTCTGAAAGGAAGACACCCCACATACGTTCTCATGTTCCAAGCAAAAGAGCGCGGCTGATGCTGCAGCCGCGCTCTTTTGGTATCAACCTTTAGCGTTTTAGCGCCACTCCTCGATGGCGCTACGGCGGTTCTCACCGACCAAGGCGCTGAGCAGTGAGCTAATTACGGTGAGAATGAGTGCGCCAAAGACCGCGCCCCAGATGCCGGTGATAGCGAGCGGCGTGAGCGCCGCGACAATCGTTATCGAGAGCGCGTTCACGACGAGCAGAAAGAGCCCTAAAGTAAGAATCGTGAGCGGCAGCGTCAGCAGGATCATGACAGGGCGCACGACCGCGTTGACCAATCCCAAGATGAGCGCCGCGACGAGCACGGGAACGAGCCCCGTCTGCGTGAAGTAAAGGCCGACGCCGAGTTGCGCGGTGAGCCAGAGAGCTAAAGCGTTGAGAATCCAGCGAATCAAGATGTACATAAGAAGAGTTTAGCACCGCGTTTTTTACCTGTGCGTTCGGCGTACACGTGGTGGGGGTAGTGGCTCTATCTGGAATAACACTGATGTCAAGGCAAGGGGTTGAAACCCCTTGTTCATTACGCGGCGACATTCGACTTAGAACTACTACCTCCCTTCTTCTATCTATTCAGGACGCTTGATAAAGGCAGGGTAGGCGTCGCGCCGCCTGTAGCCTAGCGATTCTAAAATCTCGATGAGTTTGGGGTCTTGTTGGGTCACGAGCGTCTGGATGCGCCCCAAGGGGCTACGGGCGGCGAGTTCGTGCATACTTGAAATCGCGAGGCGTTTAAGCATGTCGCTCGAGTCCCGGTATTCCGCTAACACGCCCGCTGCCGTGAGGTAGTAGACGCCGTCCACGCCGTCACGGTACACGCCGTAAAAGGCGTAGCCGACGGGCTCCTGGTCGAGCGTCTCGCTCGCGACGAACCACAAGTTAGGGCGAAAGGGACCGCGCCAGCGTTTGAGCCACGCCCAGAAGCCGTCCGAGGGCTCGTGTCCCTCCGCCGCCTTAAAGACCTCTTGAAACAGCGCGTCGCTCTCGTCGCTCCACGCTTCTAAGATGAGCGGCACGCCTAGGGGGGGCAACTCGCTCAGTTCGAACTCCAGGTCGTAGGCGTGCCTAAGCGCAAACCCGAGCGCGTCGAAAACAGGTTTGACCCGCTCTAAGCGGCTCTCCGAAAAGTTATAGAGCGGGCAATGCACCGCTTCGTGATCGAACTTGCGGAGCAGCTTCTCCAAAAGTCTCTGCAAATCGTTAGCGTCTCGTTTGAACCAGATGTTGCTCAAGTAGAGGTTTTGGTCGTCGTCGTCCGGCTCGGGCGCGATGATGTGCGCCCCCGCTAAGGGCACATCCCCGTCTGCAAAGAGGATAAAGGAGCGCTCCGCTTCGCTCTCTAGCTGATGCGCAACGTTATGAATAGAGCGCACGGCTCGCCGCGCGAAGTGCCGGGGGTCGCTGTGCCCTAAAAAGTCGTAGTAAGACGCGATAAACCACTCTAGCTCGTCGGGGGCAAGGGAACGGATCACACGACAGCATAACGAAAAATACGGGTCTTGTGCACCCCGCCGGGAGCTTTTTGCGAAGTTTTTTAGGTAGGAAACGGAGAAGTTTGAGTATGGATAGAGAACTCCGAGAATCGCCTCATATGGATTCCGGCTGACCACTGCATAAACTTCTTGCAGAGTTTCTTCCGCTAAGTACTCCGACTTCAGAAACCTAAGCTATTTCGGTGAGGTATTTGCGCTCCAGACAGGCTTCGCCAGCGCTCTCTAATTGAGATTATTCCGGTGCGCCTGCTTATAGCAGTTCCACTTACCGTTGCTTGGACGAAGTCATGCGAAGCAACACTTCTTCGCAGATATCATCATCTAAAGTGCGTGCTAATTACGAAGTTTTCCGAAGGAAACGATGTTCCCTTTGGTGAGGGTGTAGCTGACCAGATGATACCTGCTATTAATCACCGGAATCCGTATCTTTTCGGCTCGCATCCGCTTTGTTATGAGCAGGCGAGAGAAAATGAGGTCCCGGCGTGAGCACGGTTAAGGCGCGACTTTACCCGAAAGAAATTGCCTTAAACTTGCGCGTTTGCTCCTCTAACGCCCTCTCTACAAGCAGCCGCTCCATACTGCTCGCGCCGTAAAAGCCGTTCACGTGTGGGCAGTTTCTAAGAATATACTTGGCGTCCTCGGGCGTCGCGATGGGTCCGCCGTGGCAGAGGATAATGACGTCGTCTCGCACCGACTTCGCGGCGTCTGACCATTCGTCGATCAGAGGTACGCAGTCCTCCAGCGTCTTGCCCGTCTCTGCGCCGATCGCGCCGCCCGCTGTTAAACCCATGTGCGGCACCAGGATATCCGCGCCCGCCTCGGTCATCGCCACGGCGTCTTCGGTGCTAAAGATGTAGGTGTGGTGAAGAGCCCCAGCGCGTGCGCGTTCGCAATCATCCCCACCTCTAAGTCGTACCCCATGCCCGTCTCTTCTAGGTTCATGCGAAAGGTACCGTCGATGAGCCCGACGGTAGGGAAGTTCTGTACGCCCGAAAAACCTAAGTGTTTGAGGTCCGACAAGAAAGACCCCAACATAAAGGGGTCCGTCCCGTTGACCCCGGCGAGCACAGGTGTTTTCTTGACGACGGGCAAGACCTCTCGAGCCATCTCTACAACAATCTCGTTAGCGTTGCCAAAGCTTCTTCAAGCCCGCTCCCACGCCTCGAAAAGTGCCCGCTTGGTCAGCGCTTTCGTAAGCTGACGGCGGTAGTCGGCGTTGGCGAAGGGGTCTTCTAAGGGCATGATGTCGTCCGCCGCGTGCTCCGCCGCTTGGCTGGCGAGGTCGGCGCTAAAGGTCTGACCGTTCAGTGCGTTCTCGGTTCCTTCCGCGCGGTACGCGCCGTCCGACATGCCCGTGACGCCGACGCGAGCGCGCGAGACGGTGTCGCCGTCCTTCTCAATGACCACTGCGACGCCCACGACGGCGTAGCCCGACGCCGGGTGGCGCATCTTCTGGTACGACGAGCCGCCCTTTTGATGCGGCACGCGAATCTCGGTTAAGATCTCGCCCTCCTGCACGGCGGTCTCGAAGAAACCGAAGAAGAACTCGCTTGCAGGGACGGTGCGCTCGCCCTCCGCGCCGCGAACCACCATCTCCGCTTGGAGCGCCACAATCGCCGCGGGCGGGTCGCCCGCCGGGTCCGCGTGGGCGATCGCGCCGCCCAAGGTGCCGCAGTTACGCACTTGCAAGTCGCCGACGTTGTTGATGAGCTGCGCCAAAAGTGGTGCTTTATCTCTGACGATGTCGTTGCTTTCAATTTGGTAATACGTCGCTAGAGCGCCTATAGCGATGTGGGAGTCCTCGTCGCGGACGTACTGCAAATCGCCGCGCAGTTTGCGCATGTCGATGAGATGCGCGGGCGTGGCGAGGCGCAGCTTCATCGTAGGCATGAGGCTGTGCCCGCCCGCTAAGAGTTTCGCGTCACTGTGTTCGCGCATCAGGCTGAGCGCTTCGTCGATAGACGTAGGGGTGTGGTAGGTGAAACTAGCTGGGTGCATAGAAATTCCTTTCAGGAATTTAAGTTGAAAGGACTGAGAGGAAAGAGAAAAGGTCTAAGGATTTACACTTTCCTCTCAGTCCTTCTCTCTTTTACCTGCTTTTAATCTGCTGCTTGTGCGAGTTGCGCGTCCTGCATGGCTTGCCAGACGCGGGGAGCGCTCATCGGCATGTCCATGTGGGTGATGCCGAAGGGTTGTAAGGCGTCCGTGACGGCGTTCGCGACTGCTGCAGTACTCGCGATACAGCCCGCCTCGCCAATGCCTTTGACGCCTAGGGGGTTCTGCGGGGCGGGGGTGACAGTGTGGTCGATCTCAAAGGACGGCAGATGGGAGGCTTTGGGCAGGGCGTAGTCCATGTATGAGCCCGTGAGGAGCTGCGCGTTGTCGTCGTAAACGGCGTTTTCTAACAAAGCTTGCGAGACGCCCTGCGCGATGCCGCCGTGCACCTGCCCCTCGACGATCAAGGGGTTGATGAGGTTGCCGCAGTCGTCCACGGAGACGTAGCGCACGAGCTTGACCTCGCCCGTGTCGGGCATAACTTCGACCATCGCGATGTGGGTGCCGAAGGGGTAGGTGAAGTTCGTCGGATCGAAGAAGGCGGTCTCTTCTAACCCCGGCTCCAAATCGTCCGGGTAGTTGTGCGCTAAGTACGCTTGTAAGGCCACGTCTCCAAAGCCCACCGAGTTCTCCGAGGAGCCTTTAACGCGGAAATTACCGTCTTCGTACTCTAAGTCGTCCTCCCGTGCTTCTAAGAGGTGCGCCGCGATCTTCTGCGCCTTATCTCTTACTTTCCTTGCTGCGTTGATGACCGCGCTGCCGCCCACCGGGCCGCTCCGGCTGCCGTAGGTGCCCCACCCGAAAGGCATCTTGCCCGTGTCGCCGTGCACGACTTGGATATTCTCCATCGGCACGCCGAGTTCGTCGGCGACGATCTGCGCGAACGCCGTTTCGTGCCCCTGTCCGTGGCTGTGCGAGCCCGTGAAGACCTCGATCATGCCCGTCGGCGCGACGCGCACCAAGGAGCTTTCCCACTGTCCCGCTTGCGCCCCAATGCTGCCGACCAAGGACGACGGAGCCAAGCCGCACGCCTCGACGAAGCACGAGAAGCCGATGCCCAAGTAGCGCCCGTTCTTGCGCCCCTCGTCGCGCTCGCGCTTGAAGTCCTCGTAGCCGACCATCTCCAACCCCTTATCCAACGCCCGCTCGTACTCGCCGCTGTCATACGCCAGCGCGACAGGCGTCTGGTAGGGGAATTGCTCAGGTTGGATGAAGTTCTTGCGGCGGAACTCTGCTGGGTCCTCGTTTAGCTCGATGGCCATGCGGTTCATCAGTCGCTCGATGACGTAAGTCGCCTCCGGGCGACCTGCGCCCCGGTAAGCGTCCACGGGCGTCGTCGTCGTGAAAACGCCGTTGACCTCGCAGTAGATGGCCGGAACTTGGTACGTTCCCGAAAGCAAGCAGCCGTAGAGGTACGTCGGCACGGCGGGCGCGAAGAGCGTCAGGTACGCGCCCAAGTTGGCGTCCGTGTGGACGCGCACGCCCAAGATTTTACCGTTCTCGTCTGTTGCCATCTCCGCCGTGGTGTGGTGATCGCGTCCGTGGGAATCGGTCTGGAAGCTCTCGCTTCGCTTAGCCGTCCACTTAATGGGGCGCTTATGCTTTTTCGAGGCGTGCAGCACGACGACCTCTTCGGGGTACTGGAAAATCTTCGAGCCGAAGCCGCCGCCCACGTCGGGGCTGACGATGCGCAGCTTGTTCTCGGGGATGCTCATGACGAACGCGGCGAGAATCAAACGGTGGACGTGCGGGTTCTGTGACGTCGTGTAGAGCGTGTACTCGTCCGTGCCGGGGTTGTAGTCGGCTAGAGAGGCGCGTGGCTCGATCGCGTTCGGGATGAGGCGGTTGTTGCGCAGGCGGATGCTGACCGTATGCGCCGCTCTGCCAAAGTTGGCGTCCGTCTCGTCCTTGTCACCAATCGACCACTCGAAGCAGCGATTGCCGGGCGCGTCCTCGTGGACGTTCGGGGCGTCGTCCTCCAGCGCCCTATCTGCGCGCGCCACGCCGGGTAATTGCTCGTAATCGACCTTGACCAAATCAACCGCGTCCTCCGCCGCGACGACGCTCTCCGCGATGATGGCGGCGACGATTTCTCCTTGAAACCGCGCCTTGTCCGTGGCGATGGCGTAGTGGGGCGGCGTCTTGATGTCGGGCAGGAGCCAGCCCGCCGGAATCGAGCCGATGCCCGCGTCCAAGAGTTCTTGCCCGACGATCACGTCGAGGACGCCAGGGTGCCGCAGCGCCTCGCTCGGATCGACGCTGTTGATTTTCGCGTGCGCGTAGGGGCAGCGCACCATCACGACGTAGGCTTGCCCGCGCAGGTTGATGTCGTCGGTATAGCGCCCCTCGCCCTTGATGAACTTGGGGTCCTCGGTGCGCTTGACCGCCTTGCCGATGTACTTTTCGCTCATTAGAAATTCCTTTCAGGAACAGATTAAAGATAAAAGAGGAAAGAGAAAAGTTTGGTTCTGCGCCCTTCTCTTTAATCTTTTACCTTTCAACTCACCTAGTCCGCCGCGACTGCCTGCTCTTGCCCCGGACTCGCTTGCTGCATCTTATTCGCCGCGTACTGCACCGCTTTGACGATGTTGTGGTAGCCCGTACAGCGGCAGTAGTTGCCCTCTAAGCCCTCGCGTATCTCGTCTTCGGACGGGTTGGGGTTGCGCTCCAAAAGCTGCACCGCCGTCATCAAAAAGCCGGGCGTACAGAAACCGCACTGCAAGCCGTGCTCCTCCCAGAAGCCCTCTTGCAGCGGGTGGAGACCGTCGCCGTTCGCTAAGCCTTCGACGGTCTGAACTTCGGACTCGTTCGCTTGCACAGCGAGAAGGGTGCACGACTTGACGGCGAGACCGTCCAGCATTACCGTGCACGCGCCGCAACTGCTCGTGTCGCAGCCGACGTGGGTGCCGGTGAGTCCTAAGTTCTCGCGGATGAGGTGGACTAGAAGCGTGCGCGGTTCGACCTCTTTCGTATAGTTCTTCCCATTGACAGTTAAGGTAACGGATTGGCTCATCTGAACTCCTTTAGGCTGGTTTGGCGGCTGGGCTGGTTGTGGGTATTGGGGTGTGCTGATAGTCCTGCGCCTGTTTACTGACGCTCTCAAAAAACTGTCCGGCGAGTTTTTTAGCAACGCCGCCAACTAAGCGTGCGCCCACCGAGGCTAAGCGCCCAGAAATCTGCGGCTCGCCCTCGTAGTGGACGACGGTGCCGCTCGCGGCTTCCTCGAGCCTCAACACCCCAACCGCTTTAACGCCACCCGGTCCACCCGAGCCATCAACTGCTAAGGTCAATGAATCGGGGTTGTGCTTTTCCGTCACCTCGACGTGACCCGAAAACGTCCCCTTGACCGGACCGATGCCAAGCTCCAAAACGGCGCGGTAAAAGTCCTCGCGCTCGCGCTCCATCTCCTGAACGCCCGGCGTGGCTTTGGCGAGCACGTCCGGGTCTTGGAGCATGTACCAGACCCTCTCTCTGGGCGCGGCGATGGTGTGTGAACCCGCTACTTTCATCTTTCCTCCGATGCTTGCGACTGCGTGCTATGAAGAGGTTGGCTCCAAATGGAGCGCAGAGCGTGACTTTAGACAGATTGATTAACGCTAAGCCTAGCGTACAGGAGGGGCTTTCGTCAATCTCGAGCCCCACAATTCAGACCACAATTCAGAGTAGTGTCGAGGCTTCCTCACTGCGCTACGTTCTACTTTTCGGAAGAATATCTGACAGCTCGGTTCGAAAAGTGAGTTGCCCCGCTCCCACTCAACAGTTGACCGGCGTTATCAACCTCTTCCAGTCTTCCTCTCGCTGCCAGGACACGGCGTTAAGAGGTGCCGTGTGAGTAAACTAGAGATCATGAACTGTTTACGCTCAGCGCCGCACCTTGCTGCTCTACTTCTCATCCTCGTCGCCTGTTCGCCAAGTGCGCCACCAGAAGAGGCGGAGCCGCCTATGGGAAGTGCGCTCGTTTCCGCTATAGTTGACGTTCCTGAGAGGATGCGCGCGGAGCCCTTTGACGAAGCGCGGCGCTTAGAGGTTCCGGCCGGCTTCGACATAGAGGTTTTTGCCCGTGTTCCTAATGCCCGCTTTCTAGCCGTCACGCCGAGCGGCGATTTACTCGTCTCGCAGCCTTCTCAAAATAAGGTCATCCTTTTACGCGGCGGTGAAGCCTACGACTACCTGGAGGGTCTGAGGCTAGCGCACGACATGGTTTTTCACGAGCTTGGTGGCGTGACCTATCTCTACGTGGCAGGCTCCAACCAGATCAACCGCTACGTCTATGACCCCGAAGCAACTACCGCAGGTGCGCCAGAGGTCATCGTTTCAGGACTGCCCGACGCCTCGAATACGGAGCTAAAAGGCTCCTACGGGCATCAGCTTAAAAACATCGCGCTTAGAGGAAACGACCTCTTCGTTTCCATCGCCTCCGCTTGCAACGCCTGCATAGAGGACACGCAGAGCGATCCCGTGCGCGGCGCGATCTACCGCTACGACGCGGACGCGCAAAACGTGGACGCCACCCTAGGCGAGCTGTTCGCCGAGGGGCTGCGCAACGCCGAGGGGCTCGACTTTCTCCCTAACACGGACGAGCTGTGGGTGACGGTCAACAACCGCGACAACCTGCCGTATCCCTTTCACGACGACTTCGACGGCGACGATGACGACGATTATGGCGAAGTCATGCAGAGCTACGTGGACAACCACCCGCCCGACGAGTTCACGAGCGTGGAAGAGGGCGGCAACTACGGCTGGCCCTTCTGCAATCCGAATCCGGGCACCGAAAGCGGTTACACCCTTATGCCCTTCGATAGGGAGGTCGTGCTCAATCCAGACGGTGAAAGGCTCGACTGCGAAGAGGCTACGCGCATCGACAGAGGAATTCAAGCGCACTCTGCCCCCTTGGGCTTCCTCTTTTTACACGAGACGTTGTTTCCTGAGCCCTACCGCCAGGGCGCAGCGTTCGCCTATCACGGCTCGTGGAATAGAAGCGAAAAGACGGGCTACAAAGTCGCCTATTTCCCCTTTTCAGACGGGCGACCTGGAGATGAGCAAGATTTAGTACGCGGTTGGCTAGACGAGGCGGCGCAGACCGCATGGGGGCGCGTGGTGGATGTAGCCGTAGATGCGTCTGGAGCGATGTTCATCTCGGACGACGCGGCTGGTGCGGTGTACAAGCTCTCTGCAAAGTAAGTTAGCGTTTCTTGGACGCGCCTAACAGCGCTACGTCTACCCGCCTCGAGCTAGGCGTGCGCCCTCTAAAACAATCTGCCGACAGCTAACGTTTTGGGCGCTCAACTCGTTCAAGACAGTGAGGCCTTCTGCCTCCCACTTTCGCAAGAGGTCGACGGATGCGAGCGGCTCGCTTAGCGCGCTGCACCCTGAACTTTGCCGACGATATGTAGCGCCGCCTAAACTTTCTCATTTCTGTCAAACCCTCCGAGTATCGGAGGGTTTGACAGTGCTGATTAGCGCTACCATTTTGGCTCTGCTGCTCTGAGGTCGCCCGCTAATCTCACAGCACCTTAATCTCACAGCATCTTGCAGCTTCGTCTACATTGACAACAGGAATAGTGCAGCGTCTTCTCCGTACAGCTTCTTTTTTATTCCTTGCAGCACGCCGAGCCCGTCTCGCCGGCTGCATCTAGGTGGGGTGTAGACCCGGTCCTCGAGCGAAGCCAACGCCCTGACGCAACACAGCGTAGAGCTTGCAACGACGCAGCTCTAAAGGAAAGGAAGGATTATGTTAGGTAAGTCAACGTTGAGATTGGTAGTGGCTTTAGGGCTACTGGCCCTCCTCGGAATGCTGGCGGCGTGTTCGCAGAGCTTGGAACCGGAAGTCAGTGCTGCGGCGCGGAGCAACATCGAAGAAGAGGTGAGCGAGAGCTTGAGCGGCGCGTACCAAGTCCAAGAGTTTGAAGGCACGTCAGTTTCTGAGACCCAAGAGCAGGTGCGCGCAGGTAACGTCGCGTTTAAGCACACTGTTTCAAACAGCGGCGAGCGCGCTGAAATCAACTTGAGGAAAGTAGGTATAGGCGATACGCGCTGGTATGGTTGGTCGATGTTCGTACCGGCGGACTACAGCCCTGACGGACTCGGTTTAATTGTTCACCAACACACCCTCTATCCGCCTAAAGAGGGCCGCAACCTCAGACCGATATGCGGCGCGGCAGGTCATCACCTCACCATTGGCGGCGACGGCAGCTTGTCCTACGCACTGCAACACCAAGGCGGCAGCGACACCGAATGCGAAAAGTTTAAGATTTTTGACAGCTTGGACCAGTACAAGGGCAAATGGATTGACTTCGTGATGCACGCCAAGTGGACGGGCAACAGCGACGGGTTCTTCCGTTTGTGGGTGAGAGATGCCAACGGCGCTTGGTCCGCGCCGACAGTTGATTACAAGGGTGCCACCTGGTGGAACGACGAAGGGGCCGGGCCGAACTTCAAGATGGGGGCCTATACGGGCGACCCCGGCAGGTCGGGCAGTAAGACGCGCCTGATCTACACCGACGAGTACCGGAGGGGCAGCGCTCGAGCGTCCTTTGAAGACGTCGCGCCAGGCGGCGGTGGGCCGTCACAGCCTGCTCCCGAGCCCGGTCCAGACCCTGAACCCGAACCGCAGCCCGAGCCTGGAGCCTTTCCGCAAGAAGGCGTGTGGTACAGCCTCGAGAACGCCGCCCAGGGGCAATTCCTGGATACCAGCGGCGGTGGCCAGCTCTCGCTCAAGCCCGACAGCAACGGAGATGACCGACTCTTCCAGTTTGTTGCAGCGGGCGACAACAGCTTCTTCATTGTGAATAAGCGTCCTGACCGGGGTGCACTCGACACGCGACCCGGTGGCGACGTCCGCTGGGTAGCCGACGCCACACCAGCAGGCGATGACAAGCGCTGGGCGGTGTCTCAAGAGGGCGAAGGCTACCGCCTCGAGAACGCCGACCCGGGGCGCGGCGCTTTAGCAGCGCAAGGTGGCAGTATCGTTTGGAACTCGAGCCAAAGCAGCGCTGGCGTGTGGATTCTGGTCGCACAGTGAACCACTGCCCAACGAGCCCGAACTCACCAATGATCAGCTTCTCAAAGTGCTGAACGCGGAAACCGGCGATTCCTCGCAGTAGCTCTGAGCTACGCTCAGGCAGCTCCCTTCGCGCCCTCTCTTCGCTCTGAAGAGAGGGTTCAATCATCGGGGCGGACTTCTCTGTAACCCCTCCCGAATCCTCTTCGAAAACTCGGGGTCAGTCGCAAACCGCTTAGCTTTCTCTTTCACATTGAAGTGGGTGCGCAGCGTCTCGAAAGGCAAGTCCGTGTCAATCAAGTTGCGGCTATAGAGAATCCGGTCTGACCAACCCGGCGCGATCTGCGCTACCGTATAGCGCGAGAGCGCCGAGGGGTCCACCTCGGTCACGTGCTTGACGATACCGCTCGTGCAGTTGTCGAACAGGCTGTTGTAAAAGCGCGGCTCCTCTATGAGCCTATCGGCGGCGCGAAGGTAGCTCAGCAAGAGGTCTTTTATGACGCTAGGTGCAGCGCGAACCGGGTAGAGGTAGACGTCGTGGTCTAAAACCTTCGCTCTACGGGCGATGAGGTCGCGTTCGTCGCCGAAGAGGTACACGAGTTCAAAGGTTTTGAAGAGCCCGCGCAGGAGGTCGTAGCGTTCGCCTCTAGGAATGCGCGCCTCGATGGAGACAGCTAAGTAGCGCCCGTCCGAAAAGCCGAAGCTGAGCAGCGTGTGGGCCACAGCGTCGAAACGGCTGAAGGACTCTAAAACGAGCCATAAGGACTCGAGCTTATCCAGGTCGTACGTCCGCGTGTCGTACGCAACATGGACGTCCTCCGGGAGTCCCGAGTCGTCCGCTTGACCATAGCGAAAGTCGCGCAAATTGTGAACCGTGACCTCTCGCCCTTTGGTACTGGTGCGCGGCGTGAGCGCGTAGTCCACTTTCCAGTCGCGGTCGTGGCGCGGTCTTTTAGAGCTTAGTGAAACAACGAGGTAGAGAAGACCACTTAAAACGGCGAGCGAGGCGAAGTAGAGGGGGGCGGTCATGGGCTCGGTTCAGCGGCATAAAGGTTGAACACCGTAGACGCTAGTTATCTCCTGCCGTGACAAACACAGCCGTCGTGCGAGCGGGCACGCGGAGCTGTCCGCCGCTCAGTTGCGCCTCCTTGACCCGTTCGTCGCCGCTCCCCTGCTGCACGGGGTGAAGCTGAAAGGTCTCTGTGAGCGGCACGTTTAAGGTCTGCGTGTCATTCGTAGCGTTAAAGGCGACGACGATGCGTCCGTACGCTGGCTCGTCTGAATCATCCGCTTGCAAGCTCATCACGATCACACCGGGGATTTGCTCGGGACCCGTATTGTGAAAGGCCAACTGGTTCTGCACCGCCTCGGCGCTCTCCAAGCGGAAGAGGGGAGCGCTTTGGCGGATGGCGAGCATCTCGCGCAGGTGCTCCGCTGACCTCTCGATATGCACCTCTTCCGGCGCTTCACGCCCCTGTAAGATCGGCGTCATGACGGACCAGTTGTCCTCATTCGACCACGCAGGCGGCAAGCCGACGCCCCAGTTGTTGGTTTCAAAGCTGTAGTCGAGGGCGTTGAACCAGTCGCCCGAGTCGTACGAGTCGCGGTCTAAGGATTTCGAGCGCAGCAGTTCGCTGCCCGCGTGAAAGAAGGGCGTGCCCTGTGAAAGCGCGACGACGCTGAGCCCCAGGTTCTGCGCCCGCACACGCTCGTCTATGGAGAGGTCAGCGGGGTGCTTGTACTCGCTATTGTCCCACAAGGTCTGGTTGTCGTGCGCCGAGACGTAGGTCACGGCCTCTTGCGGCGCTTCGGTGTACCCGGCGGGTGAGCCGTTGTAGTCTACCGCCGCGCCGCTCACCTCTTCGCCCTGCGCATTCTGGAAGGTGTAGCTCGACAGGTTCCCCGTCAGCCCCACGCGGATTTGATCGGCGGCGCGTAGGAGCGCCTCGCGCTGCTCCGCTTCGGACGCTTCGACTTGAGCGTTCGGGTTGTAAAAGAGCCCGTTGATAAAGCCTTGATTGGTCACCAGATCGGTGCCACTATCGAAGGGACCGCCGCCGCGCACCGCGTCGCGGAGCCTGTCGTTAAAGGTGGCAATCCCCAGGCCGCCCGTGTTGAGCTGCGTGGCGTTGAGTCCCCGCGCCCCGTCCGCCACCTCGCCGAAGTTCCAGCCTTCGCCGTAGAGGAGGATGCTCGCGCCGTCCACGCCGTCCTCTTCTAGTGTGAGCGCGCCGAGCGCCTCCTTGACGGCAACCATGTTCTCCACCATATGATGCCCCATCAAGTCGAAGCGGAAGCCGTCTACCTTGTAGTCTTTCGCCCACGTCACGAGCGAGTCCACCATCAGCTTTTCCATCATCTTGTGCTCCGTAGCGGTGTTCTGGCAACACGTGGAGGTCTCCACCTCGCCCTCCAAGGTGAGGCGGTGGTAGTAGCCGGGCACGACCTTATCGAGCACGGAGCGTTCACTCTGCCCGCTCGCGTTCGTGTGGTTATACACGACGTCCATCACGACGCGCAGCCCCGCCTCATTCAAGGCCTTCACCATCTCGCGGTACTGCACAAGGCGCGGCGTACCCATCGGCTCCGTAGCGTAACTTCCCTCGGGCACGGTGTAGTGGTACGGGTCATAGCCCCAGTTGTAGGGGTCTTGCTCACGAACCTCGCCGATGGCGGCTTGCTGCTCCTCGGCGGCGGGACCGTACGAGGAGAGGTCGCCCGCCGGTTCTTCCCACGCGGATTTGTCCTCGTTGATCGTAGCAATGTCGAACGTCGGCAAGAGGTGAAGGTGGGTCAAGCCTGCTGCGGCTAAAGATTTGAGGTGCGTCATGCCGTCTGAGTCGGGCTGGGTAAAGGCTAGGTATGTGCCGCGCGCCTCCTCGGGTACGGTCTCGTCACCCACGCTGAAGTCGCGCATGTGGAGTTCGTACACGGCGCTGTCTCTGGTCGAGGTGAGCGGTGGTTTCTCCAAGTCTGTCCAGCCTTCGGGCTGAAGTTCGGGGCTATCCAAATTCACGATCTGCGAATGGGTGCTGTTCAGCGCCAAGGAGTGCGAATAGGGGTCGGTGACGAGGTTGGTCTCAATCTGCTGCGTAGAGGGCGCGTAGACCGTCGTCTCGAAGAGGTAGTACCGCTCGCTCCAATTCGCGTCGCCCGTGACGCTCCAGATTCCGGTGGCGGCGTCGTAGGTCATGTCAAGTACCTCGTCCGCCTCGCCATTCGGACGCCCAAAGAGGTGCAGCCGCACGTTCTGCGCCGTCGGAGCCCACACGCGCACCGTAGGTGTATCACCGTCCCACACCACGCCGAGCGCTTCGTCGTAGGCAGCTTCGGCGTAGAGGTCGTCTAGGACACCCGGAATCTGCACACCCGTCGCGTCTAAAAGGTTGCCCTCGGCGTCCCTCACCACGAGCGCGAGTTGACCGCGCAAGAGGTCGGGGGCGTTGGGGGGGTCTGTCAGCTCGAGCCTGGAAAGCTCAGCTAAATGCGGAAAGGCCTCCCTAACCTCTTCACTGAGTCCATCTTCATCCAAGCTCAGCGGAAACGCTTCGCCCGCGTCCAAATTCTCCGCGTTTAAGACCGCGTCCGCCGCATAAACGAGTGAAAACTGCGCGCCTTCCGGCAAGCCGCTCGTATCCAAGGCGAGCGTATCGGCGCGGAGCCAGTACGCTTCTGCTTGACTGAGGTCGCCTACCGAAGCCATGACCTCTTCACCACTCGGCTGCTCCGTATGAAGCGTGCTGTCCCCCGACACGAGCCATACCTCTCGCCCCATCTCGCCGAGGTCCAAGCTCATATCGGGACCGGGGTCTTTCTCGTCGCCTCTATGGACGATGAAGTTGAGCGTCTGCGCATTCTCGGTCAAACCGACGTCCCAGTAGACGCCGTATTCGTCCTCGCCCGAAATCTCCAAGCCGTTTTCCCACTCGGTGGGTTGCGTAGTGTCCTCCCACACGTGAAGCCGCCAGCCTTCGTACACTCCATCCGGGCGGGTGTAGTGGATGCGCGCAGCGCTGTCACCCTCTTGTGCCGCGACGAACTGAAATAGGATCGCCCCCAAAAGCAGCGTCATCAAAAGCCGAAACATGCGTGTGTGCGTCATCGGTCTCCCCTAAATCTCGTGAATTAAGGTGAGTCTACCGTAAGGCTAAGATAAAGATGTGGTTGCCATTTTAGGGAAATACACAAGCGCTAGCGCCCTCGCTCGTCCGCATCCCCTCGCCCATTCTCTAAGTATAAAACTGGCAGCGATACGTTGCGGCGTATTGTGGCGACGCGGATGCCGAGCGTCACGAATGCGGCGGTAAGTGCGGCGAAGAGGTTAGGTACGGCTAAACTCCAGAGTAGCGCGTACAAGACAGCGCCGCAAAGACTTGCCGAGGCGTAGATTTCGCGGCGCAAGATGAGCGGAATGTCGCCCGCCAACACATCCCGAATCATGCCGCCCACCACGCTCGTCATCACGCCCATGACGATGCCGACGCTGTAGAGACCCGTCTCCTGGTAGCCCCGCTGGAAACCGATGACGGTAAAGGTTGCGAGTCCTAGCGCGTCCGCATAGAGAAGCGTCTTTTGGTGGAGCGTCCAGTAGCGCGACGAGAAGAAGGTGACGATGGCGGCGAGCGCGGCGACCCAGAGGTAGCTCGTATCTTCAATCCAAAAGATAGGATGAGCGCCCAAGATCACGTCGCGAAGTGTGCCGCCGCCAAGCGCAGTGACGCCACCTAAGACCACAACGCCAAAGATATCCATGCGCTTACTGCCTGCGGCTAACGCGCCTGTGATGGCGAAGACGGCAGTGCCGATGAAGTCGAAGAGGTCCAAGAGGTTCATAAAGCAGGTATCATCTGGTCATCTACGCTCTCACCTGAGAGAACATTGCTTAGCACACACTTTAAGCGATGATATCTGCGGAGAAGTGGTGCAACAATAAGTGGAACTGCTAAGAAAAGGGACTCGAGGCTCGAGAGAGGAGTAACCGTCTACGCCCAATCGTGTTCAGGTGCAAAAGTGAATGAACTACACGTCACGGCTGACTCAAAACGCTCGAGCTTATCATCTGGAGCAACCGCAAAGTTGCGTGCAGGTGGAAACTTGCGTAAAAGGTCTGAGTCCCAAGTCAACCCCTCCTCATACCATGTTAGGCTCTGCTAACTTTGAAGGAGGTCACGGTGGAACGTCTGATCAGTCTTCTCGGCATGATGGCGCTACTCGGCTTAGGATTTCTACTCTCCAAACATAAGCGTAGCATCAGCCCGCGTACGGTCTTAGGTGCGCTCGCCATTCAGGTGTTGTTCGGCTTCATCGTGCTGCGCTGGCCTCTGGGTCGGCAGGCGCTACAGGCGGTTTCAATGGGCGTGCAAAACGTGATTGGCTACGCGAACGAGGGCATCAACTTCCTCTTTGGCGGGCTCACCTCGCCAAACTCGGAGATCAGTCAGAATTTGGGGACGGTCTTCGCGTTTCAAGTTTTGCCCATCATCGTCTTTTTCTCGTCACTGATTTCGGTGCTCTACTTCTTGGGCATCATGCAGTGGATCGTGCGGCTTTTAGGCGGCGCGCTCGCGAAACTCTTGGGGACGAGCCGCCCCGAGTCCTTATCGGCGAGCGCGAACGTCTTTGTGGGGCAGACCGAAGCGCCTCTAACAGTGCGCCCCTACATCGCCAAGATGACCGAGTCCGAACTCTTCGCGGTGATGGTGGGGGGGCTAGCGTCGGTGGCGGGTTCGGTCTTGGCGGGGTATGCGCAGCTAGGGATTCGGCTCGAGTACCTCATCGCCGCCAGTTTCATGGCGGCACCTGCAGGGCTTCTCTTCGCCAAGCTCATTATCCCCGAAACTGCCGACGCCGAATCAGACGATAAGGTCTCGGCTAAGGACGACGGGTCCGTCTCGTCTGAAGACAAGGAGAGCGAAGAGGTCGATAGAGAAACCGAAGCGAGGGAGGACGAGAGTGGGGAGAGCGCTGCGGACGCCGCCAACGTCTTTGACGCGGCGGCGAGGGGCGCGTCGGACGGGCTACAGCTCGCCCTCAATGTCGGCGCGATGCTGCTCGCCTTCGTCGGTCTAATCGCGCTGATCAACGGTTTGCTCGGGGGTATCGGCGGGCTCTTCGGCTACCCCGAACTCTCCTTCGAGCAGCTTCTGGGCTACCTCTTCGCGCCTTTAGCCTTTGTCATCGGCGTACCCTGGGCGGACGCACCCTTAGCGGGCAACTTCATCGGGCAAAAAATCGTCGTCAACGAGTTCGTCGCCTTTATCGCCTTTCAGGATGTGTTGGGCGATTTGGGCACGCGCACCGAAGCGATCATCACCTTTGCCTTGACGGGCTTTGCCAACTTCGCGTCCTTGGCGATTCTACTCGGTGGTCTGGGTGGGATTGCGCCCTCGAGACGCGCCGACATCGCCCGCTTGGGGCTCTACGCAGTGGCGGGGGCGACGCTGGCGAACCTGATGAGCGCGGCGATTGCGGGGTTATTCGTCGTCGGTTAGGTCTCGTTGAGGGAGAGGTAGTTCGGTGTGGGAGCTAATCAGCACTTCAAGTTTTTCCTGACTCGCTGACCTGCTGAAGTGCTGACTCGCTAGGAGCCAACGGCTCCATTCGGCGTAAGCAAAATCTTTCCCTCCGTCATGTTCTGCTCGTACGCTCTAATTCCTTCAACCGCATTCTCGAGCGCATATCGTCCGCGAATATCTGCACGTAAGTCCGTCCCTAAGGCGCGTTGGACGCGCACGGTGCGTAGGAGGAAGTTGGGCAGCGCTAGGTTCTCCAGGTAGTCCGAGAGCCAAAAGCCTTCGACTCTTTGGTCTTCAAAGATGAGACCTCTCGGGTCTAAGCGGATGGGTTCTTCTGACAGTGCGCCGTAAACCAGGACCTTACTGCTGCGCGGCATCGCGTAGAGGAGTCGCTGCGGCATGTCGCCCGCCACCGCGTCGAAAGCGAAAGTCGCGTCGAGGCGGTGGCAGACCTCTTTCAAGTCTTTATCAAAGTTAGAAAGGCTGCTGTTCAAGACGTGCTCCGCGCCTAGACCTCTCAGCAGTTCGACTTGCTCGTCGCGGCGCACAACGTGAACCATCGGCAGCTTAAACCTCTGACCGAGTTTCAGCACCATCCGCCCTAATGCGCTCGCGGCGGCGCTCTGCACCACGGCGCGGTGTCCGCCCTGCCGTGCCCGCTCGACCAGACCCCACGCGGTAAAAGGGTTGACTAAAAGCATCGCGCCTTGCTCGAGGCTCACCCGTTTCAAAAGGGGCAAGCACATCACCGCGTCCACCAAAACGTACTGCGCCCACGTGCCGTCCCCTTCTTGCTGCACGCCGCACGCCACGCGCTTGCCGATGAGCCACCTTGCGTACGCGCCCTCGCCCGCGACTATCACGCCGCTCGCCTCGAAGCCGGGCACGGTGGGCAGAGGTTTTTTGAAGCCGTACAAATTGCGTATGAACATGAGGTCAGAGGGGTTGACCGCCGCCGCCTCCACGCGGACGAGGACTTGACCCTCGCGCGGCGCGGGCACCTCTTTTTGTACAACCTCGAGCGCGTCCAAACCCTCGTAAGTGGAGAGTTGCAGGGCGTTCATGGTGGTGGGGATATCAGACATAAGGTCTCCTTTGCTTGCTGCTACGATACCTTCCATGCTTCCCGCTGACGTTGCCGTGCTCTTCATTGTCACCTTCGCCGCCTTTGTCCGCGCGACGGTGGGCTTCGGCGACGCCCTCATCGCCATGTCGCTGCTCGTTCTGGTGGTGAGTTTAGAGGTGGCCACACCGCTCGTCGGGCTCACAGGCGTCTCGACGGCGGTCCTCATGCTGCTGCTCTCCTGGCAAAAGGTGGACATGCGCTCTGTTGCGCCCTTTCTCGGCGCGTCGGCGATTGGCATTCCTATCGGCGCACTTCTCTTGGTCCGTTTTAGCGGTGACGCGCTCATCGTCACGCTGGGCGTTGTGCTGATGAGTTTCGGTCTTTTCAGGTTGACCCAACCCCCTTTGCCCGCCCTGCACCATCCCGTGCTCACGTTCGGTCTCGGGGTGCTCTCGGGGATTTTCGGCGGCGCGTACAACGTGAGCGGTCCGGTGGCGGTGCTCTACGGCGGGCTGAGGCGGTGGCCGCCGGAGGTTTTTAGGGCGAGTTTACAGGGTTACTTCATCGCGACAAGCCTACTCATTGCGACGTCGCACGGCGCGACTGGGCTCTGGAGCGCGCAGGTGTGGCGGCTCTACGCCTTTGCGCTGCCGCTCACGGTAGTGGCGATTTTTGCGGGACATAAGCTCGCGAAGCGCGTGCCGCAGGGGAGGCTCGAGCGCCTCATAAACGTCGCCATCGTCGTGTTAGGACTGACGCTTGTATTTTGAGGAGCAGTGAGTGAATATTAGAGCCTTTCACTTTCAACTCACTGCTCGGTACTCACTTGCTGTCTCGCTTCTGTCCAAAGCGCTACACTCTTCCCCCTTCGTCATCGCTATGGTAAACAGTAGCGTAGCGACAACCTAAGCCGAGCATCAAAATGGAGGCGACATGGACGCAAAAGCAGACATCGGGCTTATCGGACTCGCGGTAATGGGTCAAAACTTGGTCTTGAACATGGACGACCACGACTTCAACGTGGCGGTTTACAACCGCACCACCTCGAAGATGACCGACTTCATCGCCGGACCCGCCTCGGACACGAACGTCGAAGGCTTCGAGGAGCTAGAGGACATGGTAGCGGCACTTGAAAAACCGCGCCGCGTCATGCTCATGGTCAAAGCGGGCAGCGCGGTGGATAAGGTTATCGAGCAGCTCCTGCCGCTGCTCGACGAGGGTGATATCATCATTGACGGCGGCAACGCGAACCACCACGACTCGATACGGCACGCCGAAGAACTCGAGGCGAAGGGTCTGCGCTACATCGGCACGGGCATCTCGGGCGGCGAGGAGGGCGCGCGCAACGGTCCCTCCATTATGCCGGGCGGCACGCCTGGAGCCTGGGAGCACGTCCAAGACATCTTCCAGAGCATCGCCGCGCAGGTAGACGACGTGCCCTGCTGCGACTGGGTGGGCGAGAACGGCGCAGGTCACTTCGTCAAGATGGTGCATAACGGCATCGAGTACGGCGACATGCAGCTCATCTGCGAGGCGTATCACTTGATGGAGTCCGCACTGGGCATGGATACGGACGAGATCGGCGAGACTTTTAGAGAGTGGAACAAGGGCAGGCTCGACTCGTACCTGGTTGAAATCACGGGCGAAATCTTCAAGGCGAAAGACGACGACGGCTCGCCCTTGGTGGACAAGATTTTAGACACCGCTGGGCAAAAGGGCACGGGCAAATGGACGGCTGTTGCCGCTCTGGAGCAGGGCATTCCCTTGACCCTCATCGGCGAGGCGGTCTTTTCGCGCTTCCTCTCGGCCTTAAAGCACGAGCGTGAAGAAGCGTCGAAAATCTTAGAGGGACCGAGTGAGGGCGTAGAGGTGGACAAAGAGGCCTTTTTGCAAGACCTCGAGCAAGCCCTTTTCGCCGCCAAGATCACCTCGTACGCGCAGGGCTACATGCTCATGGGCGCAGCCGCCGACGAGTACGGTTGGAACCTCAACTACTCGGGCATCGCGCAGATGTGGCGCGGCGGCTGCATCATCCGCTCCGCCTTTTTGAGCGACATCATGGAGGCGTACCAGAACGACGAAGGGTTGCAAAACCTCCTGCTCGCGCCCTTTTTCAAAAAACAGATCGACGAATGCCAAAGCGCGTGGCGGCGCGTCGTCGCCAAAGCCGTCGCGCTAGGGATTCCGGTGCCCGCCTCGTCCAGCGCCCTCGCCTTCTATGACGGCTACCGCACCGCACGGCTGCCCGCCAACCTCTTGCAAGCCCAGCGCGACTACTTCGGCGCGCATACATATGAGCGCGTGGACAAAGAGCGCGGCGAGTTCTTCCACACCGATTGGACGGGGCACGGCGGCGACGTACCGTCAGGGTCTTACGAGGCGTGAGGTTGCGAGTCGGTTAGAAAAGAGGTGGGGCTCCACCTCTTCGCTTCTTTCTAACCAGTTAAGCGTCTCATGGGTGATAGAGGCCCGCCTCGAGCCTCACTCGGGCGTCCTCTGCCTCGTCACTTTTCCAGGCGTACGCCATATGCGGCGTGTTGAAGCCCACGCATACCCGCCCGTCTGCTGTGACTGTGATAAGCCCGCCCGTACCCTCTAACGTTTTGACCTCTTCCAACGCCGCTTCGACTGCGCTGTTCAAATCCCGCTCGTAGTGCAGCCGCGTCGCTAGGCTCTTCGCCGTCACCGCCTTTGTAAACGCCTCCCCCTTGCCCGTACAAGACACCGCGACGTGCGCGTCCGCATACGTCCCCGCGCCGATGAGAGGCGAGTCGCCCACGCGCCCCGGCCACTTGCCCAAGACGCCGCCCGTGCTCGTCGCGGCGGCGAGGCGTCCCCGTTGGTCTAGTGCTACCGCGCCCACCGTCGCCGAGTTCGCAGGGGCTAACTTCTTCTCGCGCCACTCGCGGAGCGCCCTCCTGGTCCGCGCGGTGAGCAGCGTTCGGTTGTCGATGGGCGCGTCCACGAGGGCTTCCGCGCCCGCGCCGACGAGGAAGAGGTGCGGCGACGTCAGACGCACCTCTTCCGCGAGCAAAATGGGGTTCTTCGCGTTCGTTACCGCCGCCACCGCGCCCGCGCTTCTGTCCCAGCCGGCCATCACCGCCGCGTCGCATTCGACGACGCCCTCACGGTTCGGCGAGCCGCCCGTGCCCGCGTTGAACGCTCTTTCGTCGTCCTCCATCATGGCGACGGCGACGAGCACCGCCGCGCGCGCGTGCTCCCCTGCTCGCAGCGCCGCGTAGCCCGCCTCCCGCGCGGCTAAAAGCCCCGCCACGTAGTTCTCTCTGTCCTCGGCGCGGATCGTCCCCGCGCCGCCGTGAAGCACGATTACCGGATTCATAAGGGGTATCTAAACATATTTTGCGCACCGTTTTCTCTCACTGCTCACGCCCGCCTCACCGAGTAGACCCGCCCGGCATTTTGCGGTATCGTCCTCTTTGGCATGACGAAAGTGAGCGTGAAGCGCGACGTGAGGGGACGGATACAGATCGAGCTGATACGAGTTAAGCTGATACGAGTCAAGGTGTGGAGCCTTAGGTGTGGAGCATCAGGTGAAGACTAGGGGGACGAGAAGCGGCATCGTGGTGAGTTTGGACGCTGAGGATACGCCGGGCGCTCTGGAAAGCTCCCTAGCCTTACAGCGCGACCTCTTGAGCGGCAAAGTCTTTATCGAAGTCGGCGGGCGCGTCCCCTGGGCGAGCGTCGAAGCTGTGCTGAACGCTGTCGGGGAGGCTGAGGGTGACGTGGTGGAGGTGCGCCCGCCGAGCGCGGTAGTGCAAGCGAAGGGCGAGACCGTCATCGTCGCGCGCACCGTGAGGAGCGGTGCGCGCGTCGAGTCGAGCGGCTCTATCATCGTCATCGGCGATGTGAACGCCGGCTCCGAACTCATCGCCGAGGACGACATCATCGTGCTGGGCGCGCTGCGCGGCGTGGCGCACGCCGGAGCTGCGGGCAACGAGAAGGCGATCATCTGGGCGCAGCAGATTCTCTCGAAGCAGCTCCGCATCGGCAGCGCCCTGGCGCAGGCAGGGGAGGGTGGCAAGGCGGCAGCCGGGCCGGAGGTGGCGCAGCTCGTTGACGGACAGATCACGCTGCGTCCCTGGGAGCGGTGAACCGCCCGCGAAGCTACTCATGAAGAAGACGCCCGGCGAACCAGGCACCGCCCTGCCCGACGCGCAGAGCCCGCTCGAGCCCCGCTTGGACGTCCTGCGCCACCTCTTTCCCGAAGCGTTCAGCGAAGGTCAGCTCGACTTCGACAAGCTCCGCCTTGCGCTTGGCGACGCGGCAAATGACGAGATATATGACGAGCCGGGCGACGCAGCGGGTGACGCAGCGCCTCCTCCCGAACGCTATGGCTTGACGTGGGCGGGCAAGCGTGACGCGCTCCGGGCGGTGCAGGAGCCGAGCCGGGGCACCTTGGAGCCGCTGCGGGGCGAATCGGTGGACTTTGACGCGAGCCGCAACGCCATCATCGAGGGCGACAACCTAGAGGTCTTGAAGCTCCTGCAGCGGAGCTACTACGGCAAAATTAAGATGATCTATATTGACCCGCCCTACAACACGGGCAACGAGTTCATCTATACGGACAACTTTCGCGAGGGGCTGGGTGCATACTTGCGCTATTCGGGGCAGCGCAAGGCTGACGGGACGCGGCAGACGAGCCGCGAAGAGCACGCCGGGCGCAAGCACTCGAGCTGGCTCACCATGATGTACCCGCGCCTCGCTCTGGCGCGCGATCTGCTCACCGACGACGGCGTCATCTTCGTCTCTATCGACGATCACGAGGCGAAAAATCTTCACTTTGTGCTAGCGGAACTCTTCGGCGAGGAGAACTACGTCGCCACCTTCCCCTGGCGCAAGCGGACCGCTAAGAGCGACGTTCCCTTCGGCGTGTCGCAAGACTACGAGTGGATCGTCGCCTTTACCAAGGGCGCGTTTCGAGCGGGCGCTTTCGTGGCGCGCCGCTACCACTACACGAGCGACTTCGGGAGCGGCTGGCGGCTCGCGGACCTTACGAAGCAGACCAGCGCCAACGAGAGACCCAACTCGAACTTCACGATGGTCAACCCGAAGACGCTCGAGGCGTACCCCGCCAACCCCCACCGGGTCTGGTCCATCACCCGCGAGACCTTTAGAGACTACTACGATAGGGGCAAGATCGTCTTTCCGGGCGACTACGACTTCTTGAACCTCTCCAGACCCGCGTACCGCGTGTTCGAAACGGAAGACAGGGAGAAAAACCTCAAGAAATTCGGCGTCGAAGAGGCGCGTAAATCGCTCAGCACGGTCTTGCCGAGTAGCGTCGGCAGGACGGAGGACGGGACGAAAGAGGTCACCGAACTCTTCGGAGAGAAGCTCTTCGCGTTCCCCAAACCCGTCTCGCTGCTCAAGTTTTTGATCAACACGACGCCTGAGCGCGACTTCATCGTCCTCGACTTTTTCGCGGGCTCGGGCACGCTCGCGCAGGCCGTGCTCGAGCTGAATGAGGCGGACGGCGGCGACAGGACGTTCCTCTTAGTGCAACTCCCCGAGCCCACCGGACGAACCGATTTCCCCACCGTCGCGGCGATCACGCGAGAGCGGGTGCGCCGCGTCATCCGCAAGCTCGGCCGCGCCGACGAGGAACGCGCTAGTGCGGCGGATCGGGGCTTCAGAGCGTTTCGCCTGAGCGCCTCGAACTTCAAAACATGGGACTTCAGGAGGTGGGACGGTGCGGTTCGCGGCGCGGCGGCGCTAGGAGCGCAGCTAAGCGCCTTCGCGGACAACCTCGCAGGAGAGGACGAGCAGAGCATCCTGTACGAACTCCTCCTCAAAGCGGGCTTGCCGCTGAGCGCGTCCGTAGAGACGCTCGGCGCTTCTCAAGAGGTGTACGCCGCCGAAGGCAAGGCGCTCTACGTCTGCCTTGCGAGACCCCTCGCCGCCGAAACCGTCGAGGCGGTCCTCAGCGCTCGACCGGCGCGCTTCATCTGTTTGGACGCCGCCTTTGCGGGCAACGACGCTTTCAAAACCAACACCGTCTTAGCGATGCGGCGCGCAGGTATCGCTTTTCACACGGTTTGAGGGGGCGCGTGGCCGTCACCGAAGCGGACATCAGGTTTGTTCCCTTAACGGACGAGGAGATAGCGAGGTGCATCAGCGTCGCCCAGAAACTCACGCCGCACATCCGAGACCGCTCGGACTTGCACGCGCGCGACTATTTGGAGAGGTTCGTGAACGTCACCCTGGGCGAAATCGCCGAAGCGATGACCTTGAAGTTTTTTCGTCAGAGCGGCAAGTACGCCGCCTCCGCCGTCGACAAAGCCTCTGCCGAGCCAGACTTAGGTCACGACGTAGCGCTCCGCACAGCCGATGGCAGAGAGATTCTCGGGTCTGTCAAGTCGTCCTTATCGGTCTTCAAGACGCCCGCCGCTATCGTGGAGACGTTCACCTTGGCAACCAAGCGCTCCGAGCTTAGAGACGTCAATATCCAAGTCTATTTTTGGCTGGACATATTTAGCAAGGGCACGTCAGAGAAGAACCGTGTCAACCTTCCTAACGCCAAAAACGCCGCGCTGATCGGTTGGGCTGGCAGGCGTGATCTGCAGGCGTTCGCTGTGTATGAAGGAGAAGCGAGAGAAGCGCCGGAGCTAAAGCTGAAAGACATGCGCCCTATGGCTGAACTGCTCGAGCTTGTCCGGTGAAGCTCAAATTCGACGGCAACCAACCCTATCAGCTCGAGGCTATTCGAGCCGTCACCGACCTCTTCACCGGGCAACCTAGCGCCGCAGGACGCTCTGAGGTCGCGCGCGGCAGCGCGTGGAGTGGACTCGGCTTCGCCAACGTGCTCGCGCTGAGCGACGCGGCGCTGCTCGCGAACCTTCAAGCTGTGCAAGGGCGTAACGCACTGGGCGTCTCGGAAGAGCTGGGCGGGCGCAACTTCACTGTCGAGATGGAGACGGGCACGGGCAAGACCTATGTCTACTTGCGCACCATCCTCGAGCTGAATAGACGCTGCGGCTTCAAAAAGTTCATCATCGTGGTCCCCTCGGTGGCGATTCGTGAAGGGGTGCTCAAAAGTCTCGAGCTGACGCGCGAGCACTTCGCGCTCCTCTTCAACGTCCCCTACAACGCCTTCGTCTATGACCCTAAGCGGCTTTCCCAGATTCGCTCCTTTGGGGTCAACAACACCTTGCAGATCATGATCATGAATATCGACGCCTTTAACAAAGATAACAACGTCATCCGGCGCAATGAGGATGCGCTCTCAGGGCGGCGTCCTTTAGATTTTATCCAAGAGACCAGTCCGGTTGTCGTGATGGACGAGCCGCAGAACATGGAGAGCGGTAGAGCGCAAAAGGCGATTCAAGGCCTCAACCCCTTATGCACGCTGCGCTACTCCGCTACGCACCGCAACCTCTACAACCTCGTCTATAAGCTAGACCCGATCAGAGCCTATGACCTCAAGTTGGTGAAACTCATCGAGGTCTCCTCAGTTATCGAGGACGCTGCTTTCAACAAGCCTTACATCGCGGTCAAGGGCTTCAAAGCCTATAAGAGCAAGCCGCCGACGGCGCAGCTCGAGCTAGATGTGTTGCAAAGGGCGGGCGTGAAGCGCAAAACGCTGACGGTCAAGGGCGACGATGACCTCTTCGAGAAAACGGAGCGTGATCTCTACAGGGACCACATCGTGAGCGAGATTCACGCCGGAGAGGAGCGCGTCTCCTTTTCCAACGGCGTCTCGCTCTACCTCGGGCAGGCGCACGGCAACAACAAAGATGCCATCATGCAAGCGCAGGTACGCGAGACCGTCAAGGAGCATCTGGACAAGGAGGCTGCGTATCTCGAGGCTTCCCGAGGGGCAACGCCTCAAAGTCCTCTCGCTCTTTTTCATCGACAAGGTAGCGAACTACGCCGACAAGAACGGCAAAATCCGCAGGTGGTTCATCGAGGCGTACAGCGAGTTCACGGCGCTACCCAAATACAAGGGGCTCAATCTACCCCCCGCAGAACGGGTGCATAACGGTTACTTCGCCACCACCAACAGCGGCGAGGCGAAGGACACGAGCGGCAGAACGAAAGCGGATGATGACGCCTACCGCCTCATCATGCAGGCGAAAGAGGAGCTTTTAGACACCAAAACACCGCTGCGCTTCATCTTCAGCCACTCCGCGCTCCGCGAGGGGTGGGACAATCCCAACGTCTTCCAAATCTGCACCCTGAATGAGAGCAAGTCCGACATCAAGAAGCGGCAGGAGATCGGGCGGGGGCTGCGGCTGCCCGTCCTCGAGACGGGCGAGCGCTCTTTTGACGAGTCTATCAATGTGCTGAGCGTCGTCGCTAACGAGAGCTACGCCGATTTCGCTAAGGCGTTGCAAAACGAGATTCTTGCGGAAACAGGTGTCAAGATCGGGCGAGACCGCATCAAGAACAAGCGCGAGCGCCAGGCGGTAACGCTCAATAAGCAGGTCTACCTCAGCCCTGAATTTAGAGTGTTGTGGGACCGTATCGGGCGAAAGACCCGCTACACCGTCCACTACGGCGCGAATGAACTTATCCGCGTGGCGGCTGTAGCGGTCTCTGAGTTGCCCCCTGTCACCGCCCCTAAAGTCAGCGTTCAGAAGGGGCGGTTGCAGCGCGGGGACCTCGCCCCGGTGAGGGTTGCAGCGCGGAGTGAGGTGCAGGCGGGCCCAAACTTCGCCGTCCCCGACGTTCTAGGTATCCTCCAGCGCGAGACGGAACTGACCCGCTCTACGCTCGCCGCAATTCTTAAAGCGTCGGGGCGTGTCGGCGATCTGCTCGTCAACCCACAAGCGTTCATTGACGGCTCAGTCAGGGCAGTTCAGCGCGTTTTGCAAGAATTGATGGTGGAGAGCGCCGAGTACGCGCCCAGCCCCGGTGAGGCGTTCGAGATGAAGCGCCTCGAGCTGGACGCGCCGAGCGGCTACCTGTCCAACATGGAGCGAGTTCAAAAGTCCGTTCACGAGTGGGTCGTTTATGGTTCAGAGGTTGAGCTGAAGTTCGTCAAGTCACTTGAAGAAAGACGAGACATCCGCCTTTACGTCAAACTGCCGAGCTGGTTCAAGGTGGAGACGCCCGTAGGACCCTACAACCCCGGCTGGGCTATCGTAAAAGAAGCTAGTCCCAGCTACCTCATCTGCGAAACGAAGAGCGCAGCCGACTCTAAACTCAAGGCGTCACAAAGGCACAAACTAAGATGCGGTGAGGCGCACTTCGGGGCGCTTGGCGTGAGGTACAAAGTCGTTGACGATCCCGGACAGGTTTAGGTGTTGCGCTGGCGTGAAGAACCGTGCTATCCCTCAGGCGGCGCACTGCTACACCGCTCAATGAGCCGCCCGGGAAAGCGCCGCCTCACCACCTCCTGCTGAGCGTGTTCACTCTTTTGCTGAATCCCCTGAAACAAAATATCGACCGCCGCGAGCCCCATCTCTTTCGTCGGCTGCTCGATCACATCAATGGGCGGATCAACCAGGCTCGTCCAAGTGTAGTTGTCGTAGGTCAAAAGAGAGACATCGTCGGGGACGCGCAAACCGCGCTCACGTAGCGCCCTATACGCGCCCATGCCCATGTTGCCCGTGAACGCGAACAGTGCGGTAGGCGGCTCTTCCAACGCCATCAACTCGTGCGTGAGCTTATACGCCTCATCTTCGGTGAAGCGCACGACCCTTCGGTAGTCGCTTAGCACACTGAGCCCGGCGGCGTTCATCGCCTCCGTGAAGTAAAAGGAACGCTCCTCCGGGTTGATCGTTTCGTGATAGACGCCCAATGGCGCGACGCGGCGATGCCCGAGTTCCGCCAAGTAAGCGACACCCTCATAGACGCTTTGGCGGCTGTCCAGCATTACGTGGCTAAAGGGGCTGCCCGGATAGAAGTAGTCGATTTCTACGATGGCGACGCCTTGTGCCTGCATACGCTGCATATATTTAAGGTTCGCGTTGCCGTAGCCCGAACGCACGATGAGCCCGCCCACGCGGTAGCTGCTCATGCTTTTGAGGTGCTCTAACTCCAACTCTGCGCGGTATTCGCTGTCCGCAATGAGGAGCGCGTAGCCGCGCCGCTGCAACGCGCCCGCGACCTCTCGGATAAGCTCGGCAAAAAAAGGCTCGACGATGTTCCCGACGATAAGACCCACGGTGCGGCTCTGACCGCTACGGAGCGTACTCGCAACCTGATCAGGTTCGTAGTTGAGGTCTTGAATCGCTCTTTGAACGCGCTCTAACGTGTCCGCTGCCAAGAGGTGCGGCGTCTTTACAGCGCGTTTAGCGGTGGTGGAGGAGACCCCGGCGCGTTTGGCGACATCGTTGATGGTGGACACGAGACCAGTATAGCAGAAGGCTCGTGAAAGGCTATTTCAGACGCGCAAAAGCTGATTTAGCGTCCGGTTTCAGGGCTACCTCTTGACAAACGTTAAATTTCTCTCTATAGTAATGGACACGAGACCATTGTAGTTCAAAGTCGAAAAATAGCTGATTTCTCGAGCCATACGACTGGATTTAGGCGGTTTGGTCGCTCGAGCGTTAGACAAACACCGAAAGGGGGTAACTCGATCAGAAGCATCTGATTCAAAATGGTCACGTGTCCATCGCCCGAATTTTTGCTATAGAAACTTACGGAGGAACTCGATGAAAAAAACCTGGCTCGCCCTGCTCGTCACGTTCGGACTCACCTGCGCCTCAGCGCAAACGACTATCACCATCGCCTCGGTCAACAACCCCGACATGGTCACGATGCAAGAACTCAGCAGCAACTTCACCGAGCAAAACCCAGATATTGCGCTCGAGTGGCTCTTCTTAGATGAGGGCACGCTCCGCAGCCGCCTCACCACCGACGTGGCAACGGGCAGCGGCTCGTTTGACCTCGTGACAGTTGGAGCCTACGAGGTGCCGCTCTGGGCCGCGAACGACTGGATCGTCTCGGTTGACCAGCTCGAGGAGGAGTACTCCGATGTAGCAGGAGATTACAACTTCGACGACCTCTTGCCCGCCGTGACCGACATGCTCACCTATGAGGACGAACTCTACGCCCTGCCCTTCTACGCCGAGTCGAGCTTCACGATGTACAACCAGCAAATGTTTGAAGAAGCCGGGCTGAGTATGCCCGAGCAACCGACCTGGCAAGAGATTCGCGACTTAGCCTGTCAGCTTCACGACCCACAAAACGGTGTCTACGGCATCGCGCTGCGCGGTAAGCCCGGCTGGGGCGACAACATGGCTCCCATTACTACCGTCGTGAACACCTTCGGCGGACAGTGGTTCAACGAAGAGGGCGAGCCGCAGCTCGACTCCCCCGAGTGGCAAGAAGCGCTCACCTTCTACCGCGACTTGGTGCAAGAGTGCGGTGCGCCTGGCGTCACAGGTATCAGCTTCACCGAATCGCTCCAGCTTATGACCTCCGGGCAAGTGGCGATGTGGGTGGACGCGACGGTGGCTGCGGGCTTTTTAGCAAGCTCAAACATAGGCGACCAATTCGCCTACGCTCTAGCGCCTGTCGGTCCGGTGGATACGGGTAACGCTTGGCTTTGGTCCTGGAATTTAGGGATTCCTGCCTCTTCGGACGCCCAAGAAGCCGCCTTTAAGTTCATGACTTGGGCAACCTCACAGGAGTACATCGACCTCGTCGCGCAGGAGCGGGGCTGGGCGTCCGTCCCACCGGGCACGCGCACCTCGACCTACGAAAACGCTGAATACACCGAAGCCGCGCCCTTTGCGCCCTTAGTTTTACAGTCGATCCAAAGCGCCGAGCCCGCTAACGCCACCGCCGAGCCGCAGATTGCGCCGGGCGTCCAGTTCGTGCAGATTCCTGAATTCCAGGGCATCGGCAACGACGTCGCGCAGACCGTCGCCGCGATTCTCGCAGGCAACACGAGCGTCGAACAGGGCTTAGCGCGGGCGCAGGAGTCCGCTGCTCAGACGATGCAGGATGCAGGGTATTACTAAGCAGCGATGCTGGAATAACGCTCTAGCTATTCGCAAAGTGCACAATGATAAACGACGCTAGAGAAATTGTAGAAAGAGGCAAATGTTGTAGGGGCGATTCATGAATCGCCCCTACGCCGCACACTTCCTCCCCGAATAAAGATAACTGTGCCAATACTTAACAGCTAAAAGCTAATACCTTTCTTTTTCCACAGAACACTGCTCTACATCATCTCGAACGCGCACATATCCGCCACCTCGAGAGGAGACCTCATGGCGAGTACGACCTTTAAGCAAGACCAGCAACCCGCGACCTCGGATACAGCCAAACGAGAACGCCGCAAGTATCTGTCCTCCCCCGGCATCTTATTTCTCATCCTGATGACGCAGGTTCCTTTCGCGCTTGCAATCTACTATTCCTTTACCAACTGGAACTTACTAAGACCCACCAGCACGGGCTTTATCGGTTGGGACAGGCTCTGGCTCAACTACCGCCGCATTTTGACGAACTCAGACTTCTACTATGTCTTATGGAACACGCTCTATCTTACGCTGTCCGTCGTCGTCATTACCTTTGTTGTCGGGCTCGCCTTCGCGCTGCTCTTAAACCGCCCCTTCCCCGGACGTGCCCTTGCCCGCACGCTCCTCATCTCACCCTTCTTGATGATGCCCGTCGCGGCAGCCGTACTGTGGAAAAACCTCCTCTTAGACCCCTCCTTTGGGCTCCTCTCCTGGTTTTTTGGATTGTTCGGCGTGCAGAACTTCTACGCACTGCAATCTTTTCCGATGGCGACAGTTATCGGCATCGTCTCGTGGCAGTGGATTCCTTTCGTGATGCTGATTCTCTTAGCGGGGCTCCAGTCGCTGCCCGACTCGACGGTGGAGGCGGCTAGAATTGACGGGGCAAGTGGTTTTAGCATGTTTCGCCACATCATCTTGCCGCACCTGAAGCGTTTTATCGAAATCGCGCTGCTCCTAGAGACGATTTTCATCCTGAGCGTGTTCGGCGCGATCTTCGTGACGACCTCGGGCGGACCGGGTTTGCAATCGACGAACCTGCCGTATCAAATTTTCTTGGAGGCGTTCTCGAGGCAAAACGTCGGACGTGCCAGCGCCTACGGAGTGTTCGCCGTGATCTTAGCGAATTTTGTCATCCTGGCGTTCTTGCAGGTCTTACGCAACTCGGACGAGGAAGGAGTCGGCGCATGAACTTGAGCCGCAGAAAACTCTATGGACACGCCCTGTCGGTTTTAACCCTATTCTTAGCCTTTTTGATGTTCTTCCCGATTCTCTGGATGGCGCTGACCTCTTTTAAGACTGAAACCGCTGCAATCCAGTTTCCGCCGCCCGTGTTCTTCGAGCCGACGCTAGCGAACTGGCAGAACGCGCTTTTCAACTCACCTTTTATGGAATACCTGGGCAACACGGTCATCATCACCACCCTGTCGATTCTCCTGGCGCTCCTGCTCGGCATTCCCGCCGCCTACGCGATGGCGTTTTATCCGACCAAACGCACCGACGCCTCGCTGCTCTGGATCATGTCCACGCGGATGCTGCCGCCTGCGGGCATCATCGTGCCCTTGTACGTGCTGTTCTTGCAGTTCAATTTGCTCGACACGCACTTAGGGATGATTCTCCTCTACGCTGGGATGAATCTGCCGCTGGTGATATGGATGTTGCGCTCGTTTATGTTGGAAGTCCCGTATGAGATTATCGAAGCGGCGCGGCTGGACGGTGCAAACTTATGGCAGGAATTCATGCGCGTCATCATGCCGCTGCTCGTCCCCGGTCTCGCGGCGACGGCGCTCCTCTGCGTGATCTTCACCTGGAACGAGTTCTTTTTAGCGGTGAACCTGACCTCACGCGACGCCTCACCTCTTTCAGTTTACGTCTCGACCTTTAAGGCGGCGCAGGGTAATTTATTCCTCGCTAAGATGTCGGCGGCGTCTACAGCAGCGGTCATTCCTGTTTTAATCGTCGGTTGGATCGCTCAACGCCAACTCGTCTCAGGTCTCACGATGGGAGCCATCAAGTGATTGCCGCTGAGATTTCTTCGCCCAAAGAGGCTCGAGTTTTCGAAAAAGACACGCCCGACATCGGTCCCGATGACGTCCTTATCGACGTGAAACGTGCGGGCATCTGCGGCACGGACCTCCACATCTGGCACGGCTCGTACTCCGTCGCGCAGTACCCCGTCACGCCCGGTCACGAGCTGAGCGGCGTCGTCGCAGCAGTCGGCGACAACGTTCAAAACTTCCAGGTGGGCGAGCGCGTTACCGCCGACCCCAATCTTCCTTGCTACCGCTGCGCCTTCTGTCAGCAGCGGCAGTTCAATCAGTGCCTCGACTTGGAGGTCATCGGCGTGACCCGCGCGGGCGCGTTCGCGGGCTACGTCTCTGCGCCTGAAAGCGCCGTCTACTCAGTGGGGGAGATGTCCTTTGCGGACGCCGCTTTAGTCGAACCGCTTGCCTGCGTCGTCTGGGGGCTTCAACAAGTCCAGCTTCAAGCCGGAGACCGAATGCTCATCTTCGGCGCGGGTCCAATGGGTATTCTAATGATGCAAGCGGTCCAGCGAGCGGGCGCGGCGTACGTCGCGATGGTGGATAAAGACCCTTGGCGTTTAGAGCTTGCCGAATCGCTAGGCGCAAACGCCGCCATTCACGCCGACAAGCTCACGCAAGACACGTTTGGCTCGCTCGTTCCGCACGGTTTTGACGTGGTGGCGGACGCAACAGGGATTCCTAAGGTGCTCGAGCAAGGCTTCACCTTCGTGCGTCCCGGAGGTAAGGTCTGGGTCTTCGGCGTCGCCCCGGACGGCTCCACCGCCACCTTCAGCCCCTTCGACGTCTTCCGCAAAGACCTCAAGATCATCGGCTCGTTCGCCCTGAATAAGACCTTTCACGAGGCGATTGCCCTTATACAAGGCGGCGCAATCCAAGTCGAACCTCTCGTGTCCCACGCGCTCGGCGTAAAAGACTTTCAAAAGGGACTGGACTTAGCGGAGAACGACCCGGAGAGGATGAAAGTGCAGTTTGATTTGGAGGTGTAGACTGAGAGAGGTTAAATACGCTTGCCTGCTATGAAATTACACATTATCTACCTAAAAAATAGTGTGTTGCTGTCGAAAAAATCGTACTCATCTTGGCGCGAAATCCAAGATGAGTACGAGGATTTTAAGGCGTCGCTGGGACCGTGGGCTGCCGAAGAAGTTGAGGACTTCTTAGAGCAAGAATACCTCGACTTAGAACCGTCTGCTAAAGCTCAAGTCGCTCATTTCGTTGTGTCAGATAAGCAAGTCATCGAAGTCACTTTTCACTCGTCCCTTAGCTCGCGATGATATACAACTGTTTAACGTAGAGTTACCCTACAACTCGGAATTAAATTCTTTCAAATATTACGAAAGGTCAACCCTATGAAAGCAGCCGTTTTACATCAAGCTAGGGATTTGCGCCTCGAGGACGTCTCCACCCCCGACTTCGGTCCCGACGACGTGAAAGTCGCGATTCGCTCCGTGGGCGTGTGCGGCTCGGACGTTCACTATTTGCGCACCGGGCGCATCGGGGACTTCGTCGTCGAGGAGCCGATGATTTTGGGGCACGAGGTGGCGGGTGTGGTAGCGGAAGTGGGGGAGAACGTGACCTCTTTGCAGGTGGGGGATAGGGTGGCGATAGAGCCCGGCGTCCCCTGCCGCCGCTGCGAGTGGTGCAAAACGGGACGCTACAACCTCTGCCCGGATGTCGAATTTTTTGCGACGCCCCCAGTGAACGGCGCTTTATCAGAATACGCCGTGTCGCCCGCCGACTTCGCCTACAAAATCCCCGACAACGTCAGCTTAGACGAAGCGGCGCTGATCGAACCTCTTTCAGTCGGTATTCACGCTTGTCGGCGCGGCAATCTTCAAGCTGGGCAAAGCGTTTTTATTGCAGGCGCGGGTCCGATTGGGCTGACCTCTTTAGCGGCTGCCAAAGCTGCGGGCGCAAGCCAAATCATCATCAGCGACGTGCGGGGTGCTCGTTTGGAGATTGCGAAAAGAATGGGCGCGACGACGACGATTAATGCGGCGCAGGAGGAGACTCGAGAGGTCATCCACGCACAGACGAACGGGCGCGGCGTAGACCTCGCCATCGAATGCGCCGGAGCCGAAGTCGCCCTCAGCTATTGCCTCAGCGCGGCGGCGAGAGGGGGCACCGTCGTCGTCGTCGGTTTAGGCGACGCCGAGCGCTACCGCGTACCGGTAGTTGAACTCGCCATCAAAGAGCTGGACCTCAGAGGGATTTTTCGCTACGTCTACACCTATCCTGCCGCTATCAGCCTTTTAGCGTCTGGTCAGGTGGACCTCACGCCGATGATCACGCACCGTTTTCCCTTTGCGGAGACGCTTAGAGGGTTCGAGTACGCAGAAGAGGGCAAAGACGGAGCGGTCAAGGTCATGATCGAGGTGCCTGGGTCATAAGGGGCTCGGTCTTCTATCCTCGTTTGCGCGGCAGTTGGGCCCTGCTCGAGCAAATCCCTCGGCGCACGCTAAGCTAGCGTCACCTCGTCCCTGTAACAGTACGCCCAGCTTTCCCCTTGCTCGAACGATTTAATGATGGGGTGCGTCTCCTTCTGCGCGTGTTTGCTCGCATGTTTGTTCTTCGACGAGTCGCAGCAGCCTACGTGCCCGCAGGTCATGCAGACGCGCAGGTGTACCCACGTGTCGCCCTGCGCTACGCAGTCTAAGCAGACCTCGGCGTCGGGCGTGACGACTTTGGTCTGCTCCTGGTGACTGCACGCTTCTGAGGTGCGCTGCTGCTCGCTGAGCTGCACGGTTTCCACGCTCACGTTGGGTTCGCTTTCGATGAGCAGCGTTCTCGCGCTGCTCGGATCGCGGCGGCGGCTGCCGTACGAGGTCAAGACGCTGCTGAGGAGCGGCACCAAGCTCTCGATCTCCTCGGCGGTGGCAACCGTAGAGCCTGCGCGCTTGAGCGAGAGCGCCCCGCTATAGAACTGCGCCCGCGTCAAGATAGGAAGCTCGCGGTCGAAACCGCGCACGAGCTCGATAACCCGCCCCGCGTGCTCGGGCTCGTCGTCTAAGATGGCGAGCATCCTCGAACGCCCCACACCCGCCTGATCTAAGATAAACGTCTTCGCGTAGTCGCCGCGCATCGCCCGCATCCCCGCCGCTTCTGCCTCGCTTGCTCCTGCCGGGCTCAGCGTGACGACACCGAAGGGGACCTCTTCGCGCTGCAGCGCCGAAGCGAGCAGCTTGCCCCCTGCGCCGTAGCCCGCGATGAGCACGTGATCGTCCAGGTCACCCAAGCCCTCGGCTTCACCCTCATCTGCACCCGCCGCCGCGCGTTCTTGCGCTTTGCGGCGGCGCGCTAAGCGCGCGCTCAGCGTGTTACCCAGCGTCGCTAAGTTGGGCGTGACGCCCATGAGCAGCACCGTCGCGGCGATGATGGTCTGCTCGCCCGCGCCCGCTAAGCCCGCCGGAAAGAGCCCCACGTCGCTCCCGGAGCGCTGCAGCACGAACGAGAACTCCCCCACTTGGGCGAGCGTAAGCCCCGCTGCGAGTGCGACGCCGAGCGGATACCCTAGCACGAGCGCCCCGGCCGCCGCCGCCAGCGTCTTAACGAGCAGCACGCCCGCGATGACCGCGAGGATCACGGGCAGGTTTTGCACCAGGAACGCGACGTCTAAAAGAAGTCCCACCGACACGAAAAAGGCGGCGCTAAAAACGATCTGTAGGGGCAGAATCTCGCCTAGCGCCTGCGACCCGAAGCGGCTCTCACTCACCAAGAGCCCCGCTAAAAACGCGCCTAAGGAGAGGCTGACGCCCGCTAAGCCCGTCAGATACGCCGTTCCGAAGCAGACCGCGATCACGCCCAGGACGAAAATCTCCTGCGAACAGGTGCGCGCGAGCGCCTCTAGCATCGTCGGCATGACCCGCCGCGCGAGGAGCAAGATCGCCGCGATGATCGCCGCCGCGCTGCCGAGCGAGAAGGCGACACTCCCCAGCGTCGTCCCTTCGCCCCCCAAGATCGGCACGAGGATGACCATCCCCACCACCGCCAAATCTTGAAAGATCAGAATTCCCAGTGAAATCTGACCGGCGGGCGCGTTCGTCTCGCCGCGATTGTCTAGCAGTTTCATCACGATGGCCGTCGAGGAGAGCGCGACGAGCATCCCTGTGAAGAGCGACGCGCGCCAGTCCACGCCCGCGAGGAGCATGACGGCTGTCACCACGAGGGTCACGAGCCCGACTTGCACGCCGCCCCCGACGAATAGGAGCCGACGGATGCGCATGAGGTTGTCCAGGCTGAACTCGATGCCGATGGTGAAGAGCAGCAAGATCACACCGACCTCTGCGGTCGCGTCGACGAGTTCAGGGTTGTCGACGAGCCCCGTCACGCCTAAGAGCACGCCCGTCAGCAAAAAGCCGATGATCGGTACGAGCCCCAGACGGAAGCAGCCGTAGCCGACAGCCGCGCTCGCGACGATGAGAATAGAGACCTCCGCGAAGAAGTCGGGCATCCCCCCGGCGGCGAAGGCGACGGGGAGGGCGAGCAGCGCGAGCGTCCCGAGAAGCGCCCTTCGCACGCTAGTGTTCATCGTCACTGCCTATGAGTGAGTCGTCCGGCGCGAAGCCGATCCCTCGGTGCGTCCCGTCGCAGAAAGGCTTGTTGCCCGACGCCCCGCAGCGACATAGCGCGGCGCGCACACCGCTTTCGCGTTCGCCGTCCGCGCCGACAAGCTCGAAGGGTCCGTCCAGTGCAAGCGGTCCCTGCACCATAGGGGTGACCTCTAGTCGCCCTTCTCCCCCTCTTTCGCCGAGCTGTACGTTGCCGAGTTCGCCTCGGTCTCGAAAGCCTGCACCCTTGTGTGAGCCGTCGCAGAGGGGTTGGTGCCCCGACGCCCCGCAGCGGCAGAGCGCTACGCGGGTGTCGCCCAGGCGCGCCTCGCCGGAGGGCGAGCGGAGCGAGATGTCCCCGCGCAAGTAGAGCGGGCCGTCTTCCGTAACCTGAACCGTGTTGCGCGCCGCCACCTCTTCTGCCGCCCCATCTCTGCTAAAGTGCAAGGCACCCGTCGGGCACTGCGTGACGACGTCCGCCACCTCTTGCGCCCGCGCCCGGCTCGGCTGTATCCAGGGCTTCTGATCCGTGTCGAAGACGTCCGGTAAGCCCCGGATGCACGCGGCAACGTGGACGCAGCGCGCCTTGCTCCAAGTCACGGTGATCTCTTCAGAACTGTACTCGCGAAGTTTGTCCTTCATCCCTACTCCCTCATGACGCGCGCCGCGCCCGGCTGCCCCACCTCTTAGACCGATATGAATTGAGTATACAGTTACATAAGCTCAAGCTTACTCGGTTTGCTTTGTATGCCAAGTAGCACCCTTACAGACTTTTGCGAGCGAAGTTAAAAACAGCGTGTCAGCAGGGGTCTGAATGCGGCTCATCTTTAGCGGCTCGCCTTGGGCACCTCTAGGTAGGGACCGTAAACCACACCTTCTACGAAACAAAATATTCACGAGCTAAAATGTTGTGAAATCTTTCGTTTAATGGTTATTACTAACCCTTGTAACGAGCTTGACGTAGGTCTATAGTGAGGGGTCTATAGTAGGGGGGAGCGCAAGAAATGCAGGTGTGACGCTGCTGTTGGGTCAAAAAGCGTATGACGAGGACGAGGGGGAACGCTCATGGAGAGAATACCCGTAGAGAAGCGCAGGTTCAGGGTGTCACTCGAGGACACAGTCTATAAAGACACAGCACATGGAGGAGACGATGAACGCACTTAAAAAGCTCAGCGACTTTGGACAAGCCCCGTGGCTCGACGACATCCGGCGCGGTCTCATCGAGAGCGGCGAGCTGGACAAGCTCATAGAAGAGGACGGGCTGCGCGGCATCACCTCGAACCCGTCCATCTTTCAGAAAGCCATCGCCGACAGTGACGAGTACGACGGCGCAATTCGCGAACTCGCGCAAAATGGCAAGAGCGCGGAAGAAATCTACTTCGAGCTAGCTACCCAAGACATCCGCGACGCCGCCGACCGCTTCCGCCCCCTCTACGATGAGCATAGTGGCGAGCGCGGTTTCGTAAGCTTAGAGGTCTCACCGCACCTCGCGCATGACGCCCAAGGCACCGCCGAAGAGGGGCGCAAGCTCTGGGCGATGTTGGAGCGCCCCAACGTCTTTATCAAGGTGCCGGGTACACAAGAAGGGTTAAAGGCGATCACGCAGCTTATCAGCGAGGGCATCAGCGTCAACGTGACCCTGCTCTTCGGTCTGCCGCGCTACCGGGAGGTCACGCAAGCCTATATGGAAGGCTTGGAAAAGCGCCTCGAGCAGGGCGAGTCTATAGAGGGCATCGCCTCGGTTGCCAGCTTCTTCCTGAGCCGCATCGACGTGCTCATTGACGGCAAGCTCGACCAACTCATCGACTCGAGCCCCGAAGACGCCGACACCGCCAGAGCCCTGCGCGGGGAAGTCGCCATCGCCAGCGCGAAGCAGGCTTATCAGATTTATAAAGAGGTCTTTGAGGGCGAACGCTTCGGGGCGCTCGCTGAAAAAGGCGCGAAGCCGCAGCGCCTCCTCTGGGCGAGCACCAGCGTTAAAGACGACGCTTACGAAGATGTGAAGTACGTCGAGGCGCTCATCGGTCCTGAAACAGTCAACACGATGCCGATGGAGACCCTGGAGGCGTACCGTGACCACGGTCAGCCCGAAGCGCGTTTAGAAGATGGCGCGGACGAGGCTCGCAAGACGCTGGATAAACTTAAAGATATGGGGATTGGCATCGATGAGATGACGCAGCAACTCACGGACGAAGGGGTGGACAAGTTCGTCAAGCCCTTCGACAGCTTGATGGAAACGATCGAAACGAAGCGCAATGAGGTACTCGAGACTGCGTAACAAAACGTATAAAAGCAAACGCCCCCACTGCATGGTGGGGGCGTTTTTAACGGGCGCACAAGGACTTGAACCCTGGACCTACGGTTTTGGAGACCGCCGCTCTACCAACTGAGCTATACGCCCATAAGACTTGCCAGTATAGCAAGTCTTAGCAGGGTTTGCCAACCCCCGCGGACGCTTCCAAGAATACTAGGTAGGCTGACCCTCGACCCCGCCTAAGCTGTCCGCCACGTCGACGGGAGCGGGCTGACCCGCCTTCGTGCGCGCCGCCTCGACGAGGATGCGCTCCAACTTCGCGGCGAGCTTATCGCGTGAAAAGTCCGCTTCGGCGAGCTTGCGGGCGTTCTCGCCGAACTCGCGGCGCAGTTCGGGGTTGTCCGCTAAGTGTTCAGCCTTGTCCGCAAAGTCTGAGGTATCGTCTGGCTCGACGAAGACGCCCGCGCGGTTTTTCTCCACGAGTCCGCCCAACCAGCCCGGCATATTCGTCAGGACGGGTTTGCCCGCCGAGAAGGAGTCGAACATTTTGTTCGGCGAGCAGGTGTAGAGCACCGGGACGTTTCTGTAGATCGTCATGGCGACGTCGGCGGAAGCCACCAAGCGGGCGATGTCGTCGCGGTGCTTGTCCCAGCTCGAGAAGGTCACGTTCGAGAGTCCCTCCGCCTCTTTACGCGCCTCCAACATGTCACGCTCTTTGCCGTCGCCGTGTAAGAGGATAGCGATATCGTCGCGTCCGCGCTTTTTGAGTTCAGCCGCGCTGTCTAGCACGAAGCCGAGGCCGTTGGCAGGCCCCATCGTGCCGAAATAAATAAAAACCGTTTTGCCCTCCAAACCGAAGCTTTTGCGGAACTCGCTGCCGTCTAGCCCAGGCTGAAAGAGGTCTAAGTCCGAGGCGTTCGGGATGACCGTGACGCGCTCCGCTGGCACGCCCTCATTAACGACGCCCGCTTTCATCCCCGGCGAGAGCGCAACGACGTGGCTCGAGCGCCGGTACGCCTCGCGCTCCAAGCGTTTTGCGGCGGCGATGAGGGGCTTAGAGGTCAAGACGCCCATCTGCACAGGCGCTTCGGGCCACAGGTCACGCACCTCAAAGACCAACGGTATCTTTTTGCGCCAAGAGGCGTAGAGCCCCGGAATCGCGATGGTTAAGGGCGTACTCGTTGCGAAAATCACGTCGCCGTCCAGCGCCGCCGCCCTGCGCAATGAGCCGTAAGCGAAGCGTAAAAAGCCCTTGACGCGTTCTAAGGCGCTCTGGCGGTTCGAGTAGGGGACCGGTAGCCAGTGGACGTGAATGCCCGCCTCTTCGGTCTCGAACCAGTCGGTTTGCGTCGTGGGCGCGTTACTCGAGGTGATCATGTGCACCTCGTGGCCCGCCGCGACGAGCCGCCGCGCCATCTCATAGGAACGTATGCCGCCGACGCGCTCGGGGGTGGTAAAGTATTGGTGAAGGTAGATAATACGCATAACGCCCCAATGTAGCACGCGCGCAGGCGAAAAACTTGAAATCGGTCACTCGAGTGCGCCACCGGTAGAACCTCGATCTCACGGGTCTCGAGGCGTTCGCGCCACGCTTCCTTGGCTTGCTAATACGAGCTTGCATAACTTGGCCAGGGCGTACGCATGTACGCCAATTCTCTGAGAGGTTGCTGTAAACCTTTAGAAACGAAAACAACGTTCGCTGAGAGTAAAGCCGGGTTCCGCCCTTTGAAGAGTTATTTGATCGTATGCGAATAAGACCTCACGAATCTACATGCGTAAGCCCTGTAACTTGTAGCAGGTATCATCTGGTCGGAGACGCTCTCACTATACGAAGCACCGTTTAGCACACACATTCTGCGATGATACCTGCGGCATTTTATCTTAGTGTTTTGTGGAACTGCTACTGGTTTACGAGCTAAGTCATGCCCTTCACGGATGGTAAGCTCTAACGCTCTCCGCAAGGATAAGTAAAGCGTGCAATTCCGCGTAAGTCGGCCCTTAGACCTCGTCACAACTATGCTAAAGCCTAGCTCGAGGGCGTTCGTACGGTTTAACCGACCCCTAAGCCTAACGCAATGAGCGCGCCACTCACTTGACCGGGCTCCTTGAAGCTCAGCCTACCGCAAGCTGCGCACCTCACATCCACGTGCTAGCGTGCTATACTTTGTAGTGTAACGCGCCCCAGGGCGCTCTAGGAGGACACGATGGCTTTGAGTTTTACGGATGCGGGCGCTCACAAAGCGAGCCAACTGCTCCAAACAAATCAAAAAACTGACGCGGCGATCCGCGTGTTCGTCAAGTCGGGTGGCTGCAGTGGCTATTCGTATGGCATGGCGATTGACGAGCGCGCTTTAGAAGGCGATACTATCTTCGAAGATAGAGGCGTGCGTTTAGTCGTCGACAAGATGAGCCTGCCGCTCTTGGACGGCTCCGAAGTCGACTACGTCGAGAACATGATGGGCGGCGGCTTCAGTGTGAACAACCCCAACGCGACGAGCGCGTGCGGCTGCGGCAGTTCGTTTCGTACCGACGGCAAGAGCGCCCCTGACGGTGAGGGCGCGCCAAGCTGCCACTGAGCCAGCGGGACATTTCGACTGCAATAAAAAGTAGAGGCTGAATTCAGCCTCTACTTTTTAGGTTCGGCTAGCGGCTCAGAGTCGTCTCACCACGCTTTCCCATTCGAGGTTTACACTCCTCTGAGGTGTGACCGGGTTTCACGGCTATTCGAGCTGCTATTGACGCCCCGCGCGCTTTAACCGTCTCGAGCTGCGTGGTAGAAGTTCTCGGCACAAACCGCTCCCGAAAAGATGGTCATTTTACAACGTCAACATCGAATAGCCGTGCTAAGCTACCTCCAAAGGGCAGCACACCCTGAACTCACAAGTATAGCGGTTATCAGAAGTGCTGAGAAGCGAATCACGCAGATTTCACAGCTCGCTGTAACGGAACCTCATCCCCTAAAATGTGTGCTGAAAGCCCGTAGGGACGAAGGTTTCGCAAAGCGAATGACGTAGTTCGCCGCCAGGCAACCATGTTCTATCTCGTGAGATTGGCTTAAATTAGACGATACCTGCTATAGATAGCTAGGAGAACCTCATGAATATCAGCGTATTTGGTCTGGGCTACGTAGGAACGGTCACAGCGGCGTGTTTAGCGCGCGACGGCAACACGGTAACCGGCGTGGACGTGAGTGCGGCGAAGCTCGAGCTGTTAGCCAGTGGCAAGTCGAACATCGTGGAGCCCGGTTTGGAGGCGTTACTTGGCGAGTACGTCCGCGCCAAGCGCATCAAGACGACGGGCAACGCTTTCCAAGCTGCTGCCGCGTCCGAGCTGTCGCTTATCAGCGTGGGAACGCCGCCCGACGACCAAGGCGGACCCAACTTGAGCTACGTTTTTACAGTGTGCCGCGAGATTGGCAAAGCCGTGCGCGAAAAGGGCGAGTCTCACGTCGTTGTTTTACGGAGCACTGTGCCGCCGGGCACGCTGGAGCGCTGCCGCGCCATCCTAGAAGAAGAAGCCGGCGAAACGCCTGTTCACGTCGCCTTTAACCCTGAGTTCTTGCGCGAAGGCTCCGCGATCAAAGACTACGATGCGCCGCCCTACACGATCATCGGGACGGAAGACCCCGTCGCCGAGGCTGCCGTGCGCGAGATTTACGCGGGGCTCGCCGCGCCCGTCGTCGTTGTGAAACCCGCCGTGGCTGAGATGGTCAAATACGTCGCAAATACCTGGCACGCCGCGAAAATTGCCTTCGCGAACGAGATAGGGCGCGTCGCGAAGGGCTTCGGTGTGGACGGACGCGAAGTCATGGACATCATTACGCAGGATACTAAGCTCAACGTGTCGCCCGCCTACATGAAGCCGGGGTTTGCCTACGGCGGCTCATGCTTGCCTAAAGACTTAGGCGCGCTCATCCACTATGCGAACGAAAAACACGTGGACGTGCCGATGCTCAGAGCCCTCCCTATGAGCAACCAGGCGATGGTAGACCTCGCCGGCGAAGCCGCCCTGCGCGTCGACGCCCCGCGCGTCACAGTTTTGGGGCTCGCCTTCAAACCGAACACGGACGATTTGCGCGAAAGCCCCGCCGTGCCGCTCGTCAAAACGCTCATCGGCGAGGGGCGTGAGGTGACGATCTACGACAGCGCCGTCTACCAAGCGAACCTGATGGGGGCGAACCTCAGCTTTATCCAGCAGAACTTGCCTCACTTCGAAGCGCTGCTCACCGATGACCTCGAGGGGGCGCTCAGCCGCGCCGAGCTTATTATCGTCACGCACGCCACTGACGAATTCAGGCAAGCGCTGCTCGCAGCGCCCGCGGGCACCAAGGTCTTGGATTTAGCTGGACTCTTTGCCGACGCGCCCGCAGGCTTGGACTACCGAGCGCTCTGCTGGGAAGACCAGACGCCTGAAGAACTCGTCGCCTGAGCTTCTATTGACAGTTAAAATAGCCGCAGCAGACTCAGAGTCTGCTGCGGCTATTTATGAGTTGAGGGGACGCCTCGTGGCACGAGGCGTCCGAGCTGTACACTCGTTTCAAAGAAAAGGTAGATGAGGGGTTGAGCGCGGGTGCAATGTGCAGGACCCTTTGAATTAAAGTAGCACCATAAAAATATCACGAACAAAGGTATTGTGAAATATATATTTATCTATAGAGAGACTCGGCAGAATTTTTCTGAGCGGGTTCCTTGAGATAGAAGAGGTAGCGCGTCGCAACGACGCGCTACCGGCAGGGGAGACCTGGACATTTCATCTACACAACGTGTGCAGCCTTAGTTACTATACTACTGCCAATTTAGAGCCGATAGACCTTGGACCTATTCTCGGCGGAGCACTTCATATGCTTATCTGTGGCAACTAAAACCGGGCGGGTGCGTTCACGAAATCCGACGTTAATCTTGTACCAATCAACGTCCGTACATGGCAACATTTGCTGCGAATGCCATAAGTAGGAAGTACAGTGCTTCCTACTTATGTAATCAAGTCTGTGATTAAGTTCTGTCAGTCTGTCGAGGCCGCCTCTGCTGCAACCTGATCTTGTTGCGCCTCAGCTTCGGCTTCGATGTCATCGCCGAATACGTAAAGGATACCTAACAAAACAGCCGCGCCAGCGGGTAAAGTGAGCCACCAGGGGATACCAAACCCCGTAGGAATAAGCCCCACGACGAGAGATACGACGCCAACAGCGAGTGCGTAAGGAATCTGTGTACGCACGTGGTCGATGTGGTCAGAGCCCGCCGCGACGGAGGAAATGATGGTAGTGTCGGAAATCGGTGAGCAGTGATCACCCCAAACACTGCCCGCTAGGATGGTGCCGATCGTCGCGTAGAGGATGTAATTATATTCGGGCGTCGCCATGCCGAAGTTCTGTAAGATCGTCCAGACGAGCGGTACCGCTAAGGGCATGAGAATCCCCATCGTTCCCCAACTTGTGCCTACGGCGAACGACACCGCAGCAGAGAGGGCGAAGAGGATGGCGGGCAGGAACTCGGGGCGGATCGCGTCGCCGAGTATGGAGACGAGGTAGTTCGCTGTGTGAATGTCTACTGCGATGGCGGCGAGTGACCAGGCAAGCGTCAGGATGATCATGACGAAAAGTACCGACTTGAGACCGGCGAACCAAGCCTCGACAGTCTCGCCGATGGAGAGGATGCGCTGTCCGATCGAGAGCGCAGCGGCGACGAGCACGCCCAATAAACCTGCCCAAACGAGCACGCGACTCGACTGTGCGCTGCCGATGATATCGCGCAGCGTGTCTCCCTCGCCGGTTACGTAGAGCCCGGCGGCGACGGTGACGATGAGCGTGCCAATCGGTAAAAGCGCATTGAACGAGCGCTTGCTCACACTCTCTTTCATGTATAAGTCATTCCCACCTTCGCCCTCGCCCTCTTCACCCTTCGAATCGTCATCGACTGACGCGCCGTCGCGCGCGACCTTGCCCTCATGAAAGGCGCGACGCTCGGCTTTTGCCATCGGTCCGAAGTCTCGCCCGGTAAATCCTACGGCGAGTACGAAGAAAAGCGCCAAAATAGGATAGAAGTTGTACGGAATCGACTTAAGAAAGATGGAGTAGGCGTTTTCGCTAAAGCCGATGGTGGATACAGCGGACTGGATTAGACCGAGTTCAAACCCTATCCAGGTGGAGATGATCGCGATAGCGGCGAGCGGCGCGGCGGTGCAGTCCACGATGTAAGCGAGCTTCTCGCGCGAGATTTTGAGCTTGTCGGTGACGGGGCGCATCGTGTTGCCAACGATAAGCGAGTTTGCGTAGGTGCTAAAGAAAATAGCGAAGCCTAGTCCACTCGTCGAGAGCTGACCCCGCCTGCGGTTGCTCGCTAGCGAGCTGATCCTGTCCGCGATCGCGTGAGCGCCGCCGTTACGGTAGATAATACCGATAAGTCCGCCCATCATCAGCGTGAATACGACGATCGAGATGTGCCCTTTGTCGCCACTGGGTGGGACGAGCGCCTCTAAAACGTAGACCTGCATCGTATCGAGCAGCCCGAACCACAGCCCTGGCAACGATAACCCGTAGGTCATCCACGCGCCTAGAGCGATACCCAAGAAGAGCGAAGGCACAACTTGACGAGAGACGAGGGCGATGACGATAGCGAGAAGCGCGGGCAGAACCGAGAGCCAACCGTAGATCGCGTTTGAGGACGCCTCGCTCAGCGTCTGTCCGTCTCGGACGAGGCTCATCGCAAAGTCGCCTACATTGGGTACGACGATGTCTTCAACAGTCGCCTCAGAGACGATTCCGTCGTCGACAGCCTCGAACATACCGGGCTCGACAGGGTAGGTCTCGTCGCCGACGCGCAGCTCGAGTGCTCCCTCAGGCGGCTCGGTAGCGCGCACGGTCTGCTCGAAGGGCACGCCTGCGAGCGCCACCTTGGGAGCGTCGAACGAAAAATCCGAAGGTTGCGTTTGTGCGCTGGCTAGCCCGAGATAAGGAAGGAGGCTGAGCAGCGTGGCGCTCACCGCCAAACACAGCGAAAAAGCTGTGAGGGGCGCTAAGTAGCGCGTCTTCTTGTGTTTCACAATTAGGTCCTCCTCGTAGATACCTCTTAGTGGCTTAATAATGTGGTAGGCGGTGCGTTGTAACCCCCCTTTCCCCTGACAGGACCAGTGCCGCGCGCGTTGTCTATACTGTAAAAAGAGAGAGTGAGAATGCACGTCCTCGCAAGAAATTTCATACAGCATGACGAAACTACACTCTTAATTATGTGACGTGAAACTACATTTACGTGAGATGCTGAGGGGTTGCAGGGTTTCTCAAGTGACTAGCAGGATTTCTGCGAGGGTGCTCCACCACCTTCGCTACCTAAAAGCGGTTCTTTGCTCTCGAGGTCAAACGATTACCGCGCGACTGGAAGCCCGACGACCTAATTAAACTGACCCACACATTCGAAACCTGATGTATTCTCAGACGGACCTCTATAGAAATTAATATTAGTATAATAAGTCATGATAATTGAACATTATCATGACTTATTATACTAATAGAGTTTAGGTCCGCCAAAGCACTCGAGCTACCCACGCTCACCGCAGCTCACACGCTAGCACTAGACTCCCTACAAAACCGCCGCTCTGACCGCCGGGAGTATCTGCTTGTACTCCCAGCTAACGCCCGACTGCGTGAACTAAGTGCTCGTACTAGTTCACGTTGAACCAAAAGAGCACTTTCAAAACCGTGCAATCTAGGATAGTTAAAATTAGGTACGGCTGCTTACTCGGCGAAAGTGGAAACCAGCTATTGCGTCCACCTCTTACCTCCGCAAGAGGTCTGGTGTAAGATTGAATCAAGTTGCGCCCAACGCTATAAAGCTACTGAAAGACGAGCCTAACTCACTAGTATAGACCGAGCAACTCAAAACGACTTTCGCAGGTGATTCGAGGAAAGCCTTTAATCGGTAACTTTAGCAGCACACTTATGATGCGGAGATGAATGGTGAGTGACCTTTTACTTCTATCCCAAGCTTGGCAAGATTGGTCGCGACTAGACCCCTCCGAGCGCAAGCGGCGAGCAGCGCAGGCAATCCTCTCGGAGGACGAGGAGGTGCTCTGGCGCTTGACCGTAGCGCATCTACAGTTCACGGGTAAGAAGGGAACGCGCGTCAGCCAGCACACCTTGCGCGCGTATAGAAGGGGCGTGCTCGACTGGCTCGAGCACCGGGGTGGCGCGGACCTCTTACGGGTTTCGGCTGACGAAGCGCAGGGGTATGTGAGGCGACTCGAGCAGGGCGACGAGGATACTCAACCTAAAGCGCCTGCCACGGTGCATCTTAGGGTCATCGCCGCCCGCCGATTTTACGAGGCGCTCGCCTGGTGCGGCTTCGAACTTACGAATCCCTTTGATGAGGTCAAAGTCTCTCCTGACCCGGTCAAGCCTCACGAGAAGCGCGAGGAGTATCGGCTCGAGACCGTCAAGTCGCTGCTGGAAGCCGCGGAGCATCTGGATGACTCGGTATCACGCGTGGCGATACTTTTGGGTGTGCTCTGCGGGTTACGTATCGAGGAGATCGTCTCGCTCAGGTGGAGAGATGTAGATTTTCAAGATCAACTTCTCAGCGTTGAGGGGAAGGGGAACAAGCGGCGCACCGTGCCTTTTGACGCCGCGACTAGCCGCGCGCTAGCCGCGCTGCCGCAGCGGGGTAACTGGGTGCTCATGCGTAAGTATGGTCACTGGGGCCCTTACTCAACGGATGGGTTGAGAAAAAAGCTGCGGGTTCTATGTATAAAGGCGTTCGGCGTCAACCCCTTCACCCAACAACCCAATGCGTATAGGGCAGTTCACGCGCTGAGGCACACGTTCGGCGTGATGATGCAGGAGTCTGTTGGCTTGCTCGAGACCCAAGCGCTCATGGGACACGAGAGTCTGGTTACGACGCAGCGCTACGCCAAGGTGACGAGCAAGAAAGCGAGCGAGCGGGCGAGGTCAGCACAGGAAGGATTAGGAGAGCGGTTGTCACGAGAATAGCAGAGAAGGGCTTAAAGGTTGAACTCGAGCTTGGTTGCGCTGTGAGTGAAGCGTGCTATTCATACTCTACCTCTCCCCTACGCTAAACAGCAAAGCAAAGAAACCTCAGCGCTTCCAGGCGCTCGGCGTCTCGACCTAATGAAGATAACTCTACGTGACTGCTGGACTTATCCTCTATCTATTTCCGCGTCTCTTGGCAGGTATCAAAGTCTGATCTGTAAGCTTCGCAGAAGACGGTAAACCTCAGCCCAACCCGCTAGCTAAAGCTGAGTCGCTGAACTCGCAAAGCTCGGTTTACGTTAGTACTCGCGCAGCGACGGTGGTTTGAAACACTCTCACTTTCTAGAACATGCTTGCCTGACGGCGTACTACGTCATTCGCTCTGCGAAAACTGCGTCCCTGCGGGCTTTCAGAAAACAGCAAGCACATTTTGAGATGAAATTTCGCTAGTCCTTGCGGACAGAGATCTGCGCTCATCCGTCTCAGTATGTTTTGGAACTGCTATCTCTTACACTAAATGCCTTTTAGCGAAGCGGAGGTTTTCAACGGTTTCTCTAAATACTCTATCTGCTGCTAACAGGCTTCTCGTTTAAGAAATCTTTCACAATACCTATGCTCGTGAAAAATTTATGTTGTCTGCAAATTGCTGGTAGTCTTTTTACAAACATAGATACCATCTCGAGGGGGTGAGTCTAGCCGCCCTAAGGCGTCGGCGGCTTCGCTTAGCGACTTCGCAAAAAGGTGTCGAGGTATTCGACGTTTGCGTCGCTTTTTGGCACTAGGTAAGACCTCTTCCCACAGCTTGGTTACTGTCGGTAGGTTGGAGGGACCTATCTTAGCAACTGTACTTGTCCCTGCCCCTGTTAACGAACCCCTGTAATCATAGGTTGTATGCGCTGTGAGCGCACCGTCCAAACGGTAGGTCTTGAGCTTTCTATTCGAATCGGCGCTGCTCGCAGTAGAAGGACGCGACTCGACGATGACCTTACCCAAGCTGTTGTAGGCGTAATGGGTGTAGAGGGTGCCCCGCTCCTCCCCGATCAGGTTGCCCGCCGCGTCGTACCAGTAATCTGTCCTCGGGCCGCCACTCTCCGGGAACGCTTTGTTGTCAATTGTCGTGGTGTTTCGCGTCAGCTTCTGCTCGGTCTCGAGCCGATTGTACTTGTTATACCAGTACGTCGTCACGAACCCTTCTGCGTCTACCATCATCATGAGGTTGCCGTTTTCATCGTAGGTCTGGGTCACGGTCGCGGCGACGTCGGCACCGTCCACATCTTGCGTTGTAGGCAGCGTGGTTTCGACGACGTTACCCCGCCAGTCATACTCGTACGTCGTCAGCGCGCCACTGTCCGGACCCGCCGCCTCGCTCAGCGTGATTGGGAAAGGGCGCTTGCCGTAGGTGTAGTACTTGGTTCTGACCTCGCCGCTGCTACCTGTTTCGATAGCAGGTTCGTAGATGGAGTGAAGGAGCCCATCAGGGGTATAGAGGTCCGGCAACAATTCGTGTAAATTTCAGCGACTCTCATGAAGCGGTGAGGCTTTAGCCTCCTCGGGCAGCGTGAAAGTGAAGTCATAATCGGGCTCAGGTGGCACCCTGGAAAGGTCGAGGCGGTACTCCCCTAAGCGGTTGATGTGCTCCGTCATGTAAGGGCTGAGCCCGGCGAGAACCTCTTCAGGAACCTCATAGCCTTCGTCACGCAGCTCTTTCACAGTCCGCGTGAGCGTCATAACGTTGTAGAAGATGACGCAGTTAGCCACGAGGTGGTTGTAGCGGATGATCTTCTGCTGCAACTCTCTATCGTTGGTGCGAATTTCCTCTCCGCCGAAGGCGAGCCACTTCAAGAAGGCGTTAAACTGCTCGCTTTTGTTCATCGCCGCTTGGATCGTTGCGCGCAGTTCCTCGTCGGCGAGGTAGCGCAACAAGAACCCCGTGCGCACCACCCGTCCGAGTTCACGAAAGGCTTGATAGACGTGATTCTTGCGGCTGTACGCGCTGAGGCGCTTGAGGATGGTCGAGGCGCTAATCCGTCCAGCTTTGATCGACACCACGATGCGCAGCAGGTCGGGTAGGTGGCGGCGGATGAGGTCCCAGTTAGGTGTGTCGGTAAAGAGCGCGTCGATGTGCTCATAGCGGAGCCCTTTGTCCGGCCTAACGAAGACTAGGTCCTTCCAGTTGCGAATCCTGGGCATCAGGTCGATGCCGAGCAGGTGCGCCAAGCCGAACACCGGTACGCTCTGCCCGTGCGTGTCGCTGTGGACCGTATCCGGTTGGATGTCGCTGTCGTTCTCCAACAAACCATCCAAGATATGCACCGCCTCATACACCCCGCAAGGGATGAAGCGGCTGAAGAGGGCGATATAGGTGTCTGAGACGTGGTAGTAGCCAATGCCCCCATAGCCCCCGTAGCGGATGTGGTACTCCGCCAAGAGGTTCTTCTCGTACACGTCCCACTTGGTCCCATCCGCCGAGGCCGTTCTACCCGTGCCCCACAGCTTGGGGATGGCGAAACGGTTGTAGGCGTTGATCAGCAGCGTCTTGGCACGTTCTAAGTCTTCGTCGTGAATGTGGCGCTGATTCACCCAGGCGATTTGCTTGCGGTCGGCTCCTGGCAGCGAGCGCGCCGTCTGGGTCGGGCCGACGTTACAGCCGTAACAAAAGGTGGCAGTAAGGTAACGCGCGCGGGCGTGCTCCAGCTTGGCGTCGTGGCCGGAGAGAGGTCGAAAGAACTGCGTCCAAGCGAGTAGCGTTTCTGTGTCGGTAAGGATGTCGAGGATGGGCGTAGGCGTGAAGCGCTCGCGCAGCTTCTTCTCCAGGTGTTTAATCCTGCGCTGGGCGACCTTGCGGCGACGCCTCTTGAGCACGGGTCGTCCGTCTTCGAGACTGAGCGCGTCGTTGGCTGGGAAGGTGAGGTCGGTCCGGGTGGCCGCCTCATGAAGCCACGTCCGCATGTGGTCCACGAAGGCGGTAGGGTCGGTGGGTAAACCTACCTCTACCCCGAACGCCGTGACTAGCTCAGCGTATTCCTGGTCATTAACGAGTTGAGCGCGGTAGTCGGCATACGCCAAACTGCCCTCGATGCACACGTCACCGGACTTGAGTTCGCGCATAAGCTGGTTGAACACGGCGATCTCGAAGTGCTTGCGCTTGACGCGCGCTGGATAGGGGGTGCGCTTTTTTTCATCCGTCACTAACGACCACCACTTGTCGCCCAGCCAAGATAGGTCGAGCGGGTGATCTTCGAGCGAGAGCCAGTCGCTCCGACTCTTCTCGTTACCCTGCAGAAAGGTGAGGGCCGCCATGAAACTTTCGTCCTGCGTGGTGGCTTTGAGGGGCAGCGCTCGAGCCAGTCTGAAAAGCGTGGCGCGGTGGCTCGCGTAAGGACGCCAGAGGAAGGGCGCGTAATTGTTGTCGGCGTACACCTCGTGCGCTTCACACTGCGCGATCAGTTCGTCCGTGCGGTGACCGACCACGCCGCGGATGGCGCGAAAGCGCGTCGCCTCGTCACCGCCCGTGCGGTAGGCGGTGAGAACATCCTTGAGCGCCCGGACCAAGGTGTCGGTGCGGCTCTGGTGCTCGCGGTGGTAAGCGTCGAGCGCCTCCCGACCCCGGCGGTGAATCGCATAGAGGCGCTTGCAGTAGAGGTCACCGAGGTCGTCCAGCACTTGTGCCGCCTTGGTGTGGATTAACGCCGCCGTCAGAGTGAGGCGCTTGACCGGCTCGACCTGCCGCATCCGCGCGAAGTCGAGGCTGTCCCCCTCGGCGGCGAACTGACGCAGTTTCGTCTCGGGTAGGAGTGCGCCGAAGTCTACAGTGGGCTTTTGTTCTTCGAGCCAGGCGTGGTGCTCGAGCAGCGCCGCGAGGTTGGTCAGCGTGGCTTTGCCGGGGTCGCGCTTGATCTCCCGCCACGGGCTGGTCGTCGCGCCTGCGAGCGGTTCGGCGAAGATCGCCGTCAAGGTGATCCGGTCCGCCTCGGTCAGAGCATCGTGAATGAGCCTGTGGTAGTGCGCGTTGACCTCGGTGCGGACGCGATAAGCTGCCCGCTTGAGAGTGCTGAAGGCGGGTAGCTCGACGCGAGCGCGTGCGAGTTCCTCCACCGCAGCGTTGATGAGGTCGCGCAAATCCTCGCGGGTTTGCGCCGCCCCGTGCATAGCTTGGGCGATGACGTCTGGTCCGCTTAGCCCGTAGGGTCGCACGCCCTCCTTGGTGCGGATGGTTGCGACGTGAGCCGTGCGCGTGCCGCTCCGGTCGTAATCGACGATGCGCACGGGCACGAACAGGTAGCCTAAGCTACGCGCGATGTGTTCGACGACGGCAACAGGTACCTCTTCTAAACGCACGAAGTAGCCGAGCCGCTGGAAGGTCTTGAGCAGCACCAGAAAGCCGAGCTTGGCGACCTCACTCCGAGCGAGCGACTCAGCCAGCTCGATCTCCTCGCGGCTCGGCGTGTACGTTCGCTCCAGGTCGCGGCGGCTCGGGTTATGCTTGAGCCTCGGGTAGGCGGTTTCGTGAACCTCAGCCATATGTGCTCCTTACTCCCCTAAAGTGGAAAGAAAGGCAGATGGCAACCCATGACATGGAGATTTTGGGTCGGGCTCCCCAGCATAGCAGAAGCTAGACCGAAGAGTTCGCACAATGCTGAAACAGCGAACTATTCGGTGTGCAAGGAGCAAGTAAAAGGAGACAAATAGCCGAATATGAGAAAGGATGGCGTGGTCACAACGCTATGACGAAAACAGCAGGCTTGAACGAAGTTATCCGCGAGACCACTAAACTTTGGCGCAAGCATCACCTTTCTTATGATCAGAGCCGCTACGTCATTGAGCGCGTCAGACGCGAGCTTGAACTGAAGAAACCCAAAGAGCGCCGCCGCACGGTAGCGCGGCTTGACCGCTTCGAAGTCGAGAGGCTTATCGAAGCGGCGTACCGCAAGGGCAGCCGTTACGGGCTTATGGTCAAGATGCTCTTCTATACAGGTGCGAGAGTCAGCGAGTTTGTCAACATTAAAGCGGCGGACTTACATCTCGATTTGGAGCCGCCACAGATTTACATTGCCGTGGCGAAGGGCGGGAGCGACGGCTATGTGCCGATCTTGCCGTCTCTTGCCCAAGAGCTGCGCACCTACCTGAGCGGGCGCAAGACGCTCTACCTTTTCGAGAGCAACCGACGCGACCGTTACTCGCCGCGTGGGGTGCAGCTCATCGTGCAAAACGCGGCGAAGCGTGCGGAGATTGAGAAGGTGGTGACGCCCCACCGCCTGCGGGCGAGTGTCGCCACCCTGTTGCTCGACAAAGGAATGCCTATCGACCAGGTGCAGAAATTTTTGCGGCACAAGAACGTGACGACCACGCAAATTTACGCCGAGACGAGCCTCAAGAACCTCGGGGAGAACTATCTAAAAGCGCTGTCGAAGTGAACGCGGACTAGAGGGTGTTGTGCGGCGAACGGTTCTAAAATAGTCGGCTACTTTTCTTTAGTTTTGCATCAAAGCGAAGACCGACTTAGGTAAGCCTAGTTGCTTGATCCCATTTAATCTCTCAAACGCGAAATGCAGGGAGGTCTTCGATGAGCGCTTTAGGATTGCCGGTCAGCTTGGGATGATACTTACCCTCCTGATACGCCGCTAGGATGAACGCCAGAAACTCGGTAAAGTTCGGCGCGATGTGGTGATGAACCTCTTCATCGCTCCCGAACGTAATAACTTGACCCACCACGCCGCGACTCGCGGGGGCGAAGTCGAGGGCTAGGTGGTTGCCCGAGTATTTACCCGCGAAGGGGAGCCAGCCTGAGGCGACGAAAACCTCTTGCACGAAATCTTCGGGAGCACTCGTAAAAACCGTGTCATCGTCCTGCTCAGCCCAGTAGTTAGCCGTTTCCCGCCATATCTCGTACTGCGTTCTGACCTCAGCGACGCTCAAGAATTCATAGTAGCCGAAGAGACCAAGTAAATCTTCTCCGCCTGGTGGAGAGAGATTTTCACCATCATGAAGGCGCAATATCTCTTTGTAAGACTCGGGTAGGACCACGCCTAAGTCACGCTCCAGCGCCATGATGTCGGATTCGGTGGCTGGCGGATTGAGAGGCAGGGTTTCATAGAAGGGTTCGAGTATGTCCGTGATGGTGTAAAACAGCGCGGCAGCGTCCATAAGTTGAATTATAAAGGTCCGAGAAATGCGCTTTGCAAAGCGCAGAACTGGGCATAGCGTTTAGGCTAATTAGAAATGTACACCGCGGTCTGAGAATTCCTGTTGGTCTGAGTTATAGCTGCAAAGAGAGAACGTGGAGGCTCAAGCCTCCACGTTCTCCAGGCGTTATACGTCTTATTTCTTTCTTTTATCGTGTGGTACTAAGAAGTCTAACGATCCGAAACCAACGTTGCCAGCGGCATCGGTTGCTCTATAGGTAACTGTATAGATTCGATCATTTCCTGAGCCACTGCGCTCGGCGCGAACGAAGATTCTACCTTCTTCATCCACCTGGATATCATCTTCAGTATGCCCATCCCCTTGTCCATCAAAAGGTTCGGTGCTCACGACGCCTACGAGTTCGACCATCGGCTCCAGGTCTGTATCATCTTCGACTACAACCTCGACACTGACTTCTCGCATTTTATGGTTCGGAGGCCAAAGTACGTTGGAATCGGTGCTCAGGGTAATAGTGGGTGGCGTTGTATCCGTTGAGCCTTCTTCGATGAACGCAAATATTTCATCAAGTGCGTTCTCGTAATCCTGTCGAGTACCGCCAGGGATGAAGAAGTATTTTCCCCCCGTAGCGTCAGCGATTTCCTTGAGTACAACCTGGCTCGAGAGAGGGTAGGAGTGACTAAGTGTCGTGAGCCCGCTCGAACTCAAAGTCGAGGTCGTAGTTGATCTGCCACAGTCGCCAGAGAGTAAAACACTGACGCGAACATCATCGAGATTGGCAGCAGCAATGATTCCACTTATGTCACCTGGCTGAGCCGAAGCGTCGGTAACGACGATTAAATCTCTTCCGCGGTCTGGATATGTACTGAGCGTGCGAATTCCCGACCTAATCGCTCCGAGAGCTTCCTCAGGGCAATCATCACCACCAGAGGCGCGTAATCCACCCACCCATCCGCTTATTGTGCTTAGCTCTGCGGTCGTTCCTTTATTGGAGACAGCGTCTTTGAACGTCGTCAAGTTCCAAAGGGTGTCCTGCTCCTCAGGAACGTCTGTGATATAGTTCGCTAGAGACGCCTTAACAGCACCAATCTGGCTTCCCATCGATCCCGTATCGTCAATAATTAGGCCAACAATTCGCGTGCAATAGGGCGTGAAATTGGCGATGAAACCTTCCGCTGCAAGAGTCTGAGCGGCACCAGGAACCTGATTGGGAAGGCGTAAGGTTCCTGTAACAGCAGGAACAATAGGAATTAAGGGACGGTATAGGACGACATAAGCCTGCAGATGGGATGGGCGGACCGAGGTTGGATCAGCGTATTGTGGCGTCACTGTATAGGAACCGCTGTACCTACTGGTCACGCATTTGCGTACCAAATTCTCAACTTTACGCCAGACTGAATTGTTCATTGTGCCATTTTGTGGCACAATATTTGCTCGTTTGTTGTACCCACCTAATACCGCGGGAATTAAATGACCACCAACATCACCGGGGTCACCCCACTCGCGCACGTCAGTTTGACATTTGGTACGTACCGGGTTGGGCGCGATGACTTGATTGCGCCTGAAATTAAGTTTTGCATAGCCCGGTCGTCCAACATTGTCAATAAAGACCGTGTGTCCCGATATTCTAAAGACTCGGTTGCGGTCCGAGGCCGGGAAAAACTCAACGCAGTCGGTAATAGCCTGTAGTGCTATATCTCCGAACGCATTTAGAGAGCTACCTGGCATTCCTCTTGTAAAACCTAAACCATATTGCTTGTGGAACTGATCTAGGGCAGTGTCATCAAGCTCCATCAGCTTCTGTTCATACGCAGTAAAGCCACCGACTTCTTTGACCATTCGATAAAAGGCGTCATCAGCGGTATTGGCGTCGCTCAGGGCGGCATCAACCATTTCCATCTCTGTAGGTAAAGTTGCACCTATATCATCTGCCACAAAATTTGTGAAAGTGTCCTCATTAAAAGCTGCTGTTGGCTGTTCTTGAATGCTGCAACTTGAAAGAAGAAGCACCAGAATTCCTAACACGACGTAAACTTGACGACCCATCGTTATCCTTTCACTGCATGAATTCTTTTGAGCTGATAACCTATTAGCGCAACCGCGAGACATCTCGCCAAGTTGGTATCAGGATACAATCTTAGAATAGTCTCATTTAGTTCTCAACTATATATTTTCCAACATCCGGACTCGGCAAATCTGAAGTTGGTTAAGTGCGGGGGTTATTTGCTCGCACAGCGGCTTTGCCATGGTCTGCTGAATGTTAATTCGTGCTTTTGCAAAAACTCGACTACATCGGTAGCAGCGCGAGATTTACTGAATAAATCCTTCTACCAAAGCCACGCGGCAAACGCATAAAACTTTGGACTCATCTACCGCCATGCCATTCTATGAGAGTCGCTGAAATTTACACGAATTGTTGCCGGACCTCGTATAGACGCGCCTCGTCTCTTTGTCCCGCTCGTTGATTTGCTTTGTGACATTGCCCTGTAGGTCATAAGTGGTGCTGCGCATGTTGGTCCGCGCGTCTTTGTGCCAGATGAGGCGGTTTGCTGCGTCGTAGCCGGTGTAGGTCGCTACGGCGTAGCCGAGGTTATCGACGGTGGCGAGCCCCTCCACGCTACTTGTGCAGTCCGAGTCCTGGTACGTCTTGCAGACCTGCCGGACCTGCTTGATGAGGTTGCCGGACCTGTCGTAGCTGTACTTCGTGATGTAGTCCTCGGGATCGGTTGTCTGGGTGAGCCGATTCGCGGCGTCGTAGCTGTATTCGGTGACGGCGACGTTGCTGCTGCTGTCGCTCAGAGCAATGAGGTTGTTTTTACCGACGATGGTGGAGCCGTTGATGAGCCGCTGCTCTTTAACCTTGCGGTTGAGCCCGTCGTAGTGGTGAATGACGTAAGGGCGGCGGTAGTCGGTATATTCGCCCGCGGCTGTGCGCAACGGTGCGCCCAACTCGTGAGTGAGGTTGCCCCTTAGATCATATTTGAAGTAGCGCGTGCGGTGTTCGCCCGCCTGGTTCATTGTCAGGCGTTCGTCGCGAATCGCAATAGGGCGGTCGTAGGGGTCGTACGTCGTATAGATCGGCGCGGCAGTGTTCCAATCCTCTTTAGTTACGCGACCAAAGGCGTCACGGTCAAAGAAGTGTTGCAGCCCTGCACCCGCATTCCACGTGTAGCTGATCTGCCCCGTAGCGTCGTACTTGTAGCCAGTCAAGCCGCGCGAGGTGGTACCGTGCTCGGCAGGCCGTTTCTCTTCCACCACCCGGTCTAAAGTATCGTAGCGGTAGTTCGTGGTGAAGCCGTTCGTAACAGCGTGCTTGTCAACAGCCTTCTCCGTGACCCTTCCATATTCGTCGTAGTCGAACAGCGTCTGCCCCCGCACCGTGCTGAGCGTGCCGTTGCCGCTCGAGGACACGCCTCGCTCGATCTTAGTGACGCGACCATTATCAGTCCCATTTACCGCGTAGGTATAGGTGGTGACGTTCTTCTTGTTGCCCTCCCAACTGTAGTCGAGGTTGCCCGTTTTAGCGTGGTAGTACCACATGCGTTTGGCAACTTGAGCGTCCGCCGCCTTGGGGTCGCTCCCCCCGAAAGTCAGCTCCCAGACGGGCTGCCCGAAGCCGTTGAAGCTGCGGTAGGTGGTGCGGCTGCGGGTCACGCCCACCTCCGGGCTAAAGCCGCTCGTATGGCTTTCAGCAACGACGTTGCCGTAGGGATCGTAGGTGAAAGAGCGCGTTCCCTCGCCCGTCCTGGTCATGAGGTAGACCTGGTCGCCGTACTGCACGGGCGTCCAGCTACTGGAGGGTTGCCCCTCGCTATCGGGGAGGTACTGCCGCCAGTTAGCGTTCTTCGTGCCGTAGTAGTAGTCGTAGGTCGTGGTTTGGGTCTGATCTTCACCAACACGTTTGGACTCGGTTAGACGTCCATAGGTATCGAAGGTGTCGGTGTACTCCGCGTCCTCGCCCGCACCGACGCGCTTCCGGCTAACGGACTGAACAGCAGTAAAACGCTGCCCGTTACGCTCTACAGCCGGTCGCATCGTATAGTAGTGGTTGATTCGGTTGAACGTGTATTCAGCGAAGGTGGTGCCGTCCTCGAGCTTCGCCGAGTCGGGCGGCATGACTTCGTGCTTGAGCCGGTTGTCGCGGTCGTAGTCGAAGATTTGAGTGCGGTTCAGGCTGGGGTCGTTGGTCGGGTTCTCGAGCGCCGCCTCGTAGATTTCGATGACGTTGCCGTGCTTGTCGTAGGTGTAAGAGGTAGCTTTGCCAGAGGGGTCCTCGATGCGGTAGGTGGAGCCTCGAGGATGGTCCGGGCTAGCCTCACATAGGCGGCAGTACGCACGGGGGCTCTCGTCCCCATAGGTGTAGTTCCAGGTCAGCCACTTCGTCTGGCTATAGCGCGGGTTGTAGTCCTTGACCTTCTTGCGGCGTAACTGACCGCTAAGGTCGAACTCATAGACCGACTCCTTCACGCCCTGCTGCACCGTGACCTGCTGCCCGTCGAACGCGCTCGAAGTGCCGTACTTGTAGTAGGTATAGGTCTCAATGCGGTTGCCCGAGTTGTCCGTCGTGTGCACCCGCGTCACCCGGTTCTGAGGGTCGTAGCGGTAGAAGGTCTTCGAGCGGTTGCTCGTCCCGTTGACGCCCTCCTTCTCATAGCGATTGAGGAGGATTTCCCCGTTGGACTGCTGCGCGTAGTAAAAGCGCAAGTAGCGCCGGTCTACCCCGCTCATGTCGTGGTTGTAAGGTCTAACCTGCTTGAGCCCGTTTGTGCGGGTGATGAAGACCTTGTCCATCAGGCGCTGGTTGTATCTCGTAATGTAGAAAAAGGAGATGCGCGAGACATACGAGTTGGGGTCGCTCTCGTTCTGGAGGAGTTCGTCGACGTAGCGCAACGTGTTGTCGCTGTTCCACGTGTAGCGGGTGACCCTGCCCCAGGGGTCTTGCACCTTGCTGAGCTGACCCTTGCTGGTGTTCCTATAGCTCAGGATGGTTGCCTCACCTTTGACCTCGCGCCCTTCCGAGTACCCAGCTTTCGCGCTGCGGTACTGCTGATGAGGGTCTTGCACGTAGTCCAGGAACTCGCCGTCGTCGTGGAAGGTGTAGCGGGTGCCGCTGTGGTCGTAGTAGTGGGCGATAGAGCTATTAGGGCGAACCAAGAGAACGACGAACTCCTCCAAGTACTGCACCCCGTCTTGCTCCGGGTTGCGGTACACATAAGCGTTCGAGACGTTCTTGTAGCGCTCGATCCAGGAGGGGGCATTGTAGTAGCTAGAGACGGTGTAACGCTCGAAGGGCGTGCCGCCGCCGTCGCCCTCGCCTAGGAAGAGACCGCTCGGGGCGCTGCTCAGTCCCTTGTAGAAGCCCTTCGAGCGCAACCGGGCGTTGAGGCTCCAGCCTTCTGCGCCGATAGCCCGGCTCGTGTCGTCGCCCGAGTCCATGAAGTTGTTCATGGAGACGCCCGCGACGTTGAGGTAGACGTTGCCGGTGGCTAGGTTGATGGCGTCCGTGAGGTCCCCGAAGCCGTCCGCTTGGAAGGCGGTCACATTCAAAGGCAAGCGGGAGACGCCCGCGCCCGGCTTGGCGATGAACTGCTGGGCGGAGGCGAAGCCGGTCGGGAAGATCGTGCCAAGGAACATCAGTGCGGCGAGAAGGGAGGCGGTGCGGCGTTGATGGCGTGGATGCGACGTAGCTCTGTTCATGGTCATGTCCAATCTCTAAGGACCCTTGTAGGACAGCTTGAACATGATAGAGAGATGAGGCGAAGTGAGCGGTGCATCTGGTACACCTGTAAAGTGGTAAAACACCGCCTGCTCGCGATGCGAACTTGAGTGTGCGCTTACAACGGGCTCGAGCTGTTGTGAAGGAACTTTCTTACACCCCGACGTGTAAGAAAGTCAACATGAACAACCGATATTTGTAAGAAGCGTGTCAGAGTTAGTGGGGTAGCATAGAGGTTTTGCTTTGCGTGCTGAACAGAGTTTTTAAGCCTTACCGTGTAACTCTCAAGCTGGCATCAGAGGTTCTGAGTCGCTGAGATTCTTATGCGTGAGATGCGCGCAACTCTGTCCTAACAAAGGAGCGCTCAGCCGACTAGCGCGAGTGAGCTGGTGGTGTGACGTGCAGAACACCTTATTGCCCATACGAGGCAAAGCGGGTCGACGTTCTGTTCCACATTAATTTGCAGCTCCACGTATTGCTTCATTCTGGGGGGAGCCGCGTTGTGGGTTTCTGCGCCGCCCGGTCCCAGGGCTGGACGGCACCTACGCGCAGGAAGTCGAGGGCCGTCTCTAAAACTCGGTCGCTTCCCGCTTCGATGTCGGTGCGGTCATTTTTGACCCGCAAGTCCAGTGTGATGGCTTGCGTCCGGGGCTGGCGGGGGTGAGGCAATTAGCAGGTCGATCAGCGCCTGACCGGTGGCCCCATTGGTGAAGATCACGAGACCGTCGCCGCTTTCTCGAGCGAAGCCGCCGAAGGCCCGGTACTCGTCGTTGTTGCCGCCATGACCAACGAACGTTTCCGCCCCGATATCTGCGAGCAGCCAACCCAAACCGTAGGACGTGGGGAAGGGCGTTTCGCTCTCCGGGACGCCCGACTGCGGCCTTAACATCTCAGCGTGGGTTTCAGGACGCAGGCCCTCGCCTTTGCATACGTACGAGAGGAAGCGAGCGTAGTCCTGCGCAGTCGTGACGAGCGAGTAGGCGGCAGCCCCACGTGCTTCGAGGTCGAGGTCGTCCCTGCTCGCAGGACTGCTGGCGCTCTGGTAGCCTCGAGAAAGCGTGAGTCCGTCAGGCAGGGGAGCTCTGAACGTCGAATGTGGCATGACCTCTCCAAGTCGCTCATGGAAAAGCTGTTGTAATGTCCTCCCTGTCTCGCGCTCCATAAAAGCCTGAAGTAGTTGAAATGCCTCACCTGAGTAGCTGTAGGCCGTACCGGGTGGCGTTTCAAAAGGGATCGGCGTCGTTCGCTCGTAGAAATCGACACTTTCATTCACCCAATTGGGTAGACCGGTCCGGTGAGTGAGCACCATGCGGGGCGTAATCTTCGCATACGCAGCTTTATCGGGAATCCGTGTATAGTCAAACGTTTCAGCCATAGGGCGGTCCAAGTCGATGACGCCTTCGTCAACGAGCGTGAGCACTAACCAAGCGAACACCGGTTTTGACAGGGAGGCTGCCTCAAACGCGGTTTGCGGCGTGACGGCTACGTCCGGCTCCAATGTGGCCGAACCCGCGACGATGACCTCGTTATCGACCTCGCAATTCGTCAAGGACGCCATCGCCAATCCAGGAACGTCGAATGCGGTCAGAAGCTGCGTGAGTTCTTCGGGGCTCGGCAGTGGCCGCGCAGCTTCCTGCGCCTGCGCAACCTCCATTGGCGTGACCCAGACACAGAGAGCCGTGAGGATAACGAAGAACCCCTTTAGAACAGAATGCATGCATTCTCCCTTCTTGCTCATATGTAAACTCTTGACGCTCTAACTTAGCACTACACACCTCTACCTTGCCACATCGTTGCTTTCCTCGGTGAGACAGCTACCTTAGCCGTGCATAGAGCGTCTTCATGATAAAGGTATCGCTTATGCAGCGTGCTGGGCTTACTACAACAGATCTTTTTGCAACAGACGCGCGCGTTCGCCGCAGAATGGTGCGTCCAGCAAGTCGCTACCGCTTATCGACCTGCTGGTTTACGTTCAAAACGTGAAAACTCAACTTCGGAACCTGCACAAGAGCACAAGATTTACCGGACGCTCCAATAGGCTCTATACATCCTATCTGGTGAAGCGAGCGCTGACAGCTCTGCAATGGGGGATGACAAGGTGCGCTGAGTTCAGAGGAGACGGGTAACACTGCCAGATAGCAGAGCGGGCTGTGAACCTCCAAAACCTTTAGTACTACGTCACAACATATGGTACTGCACCCGAAAAAGTTGGTATTAGAAAACCTCAATTGCACGTCGGTAGCGCTAAGATCGTTGCTCAAAGAAGGCGCTCTATGCAAAACGAGTACCCGCAATTACGGCCATCGTGTAAACCAGTACCGGCAATTACGGAAACCCGTACCAACAATCTCGACCGCAAACCCCGTCGCGTGTTCTCTGCGTACCAATAGTTATGTGTTTGTCATGTGCTACGCGACCTCACGCAGACCTTACAAAGTCGTACTGCCGGGCGCAAAACGCACGCGAAACTGACTTCGCACAGTAAGAATCTCGGCATTCGCGGGGTGCTACCTTAGTCATACCAGCGCGGCTGCTAAGGCTTCGCTTACCGCCACCTTGCACCGCCTTCACATCATGCTCTATCTCTCCCCACGCTATGTTGACGCCGTTTCCGCCTCATCTCTAGCCTGTGTTCCTACAGCACGTCCAGTCGGGCTCGAGGTAACGCAGTGAGCAACGACCTCATCCTCTGGACCGTCTCCACCGTCTCCTTCTCAGCACTGTGGGCTGAGTACGTCCTCTTCCTAGGCGTCGCCCTGGTCACTGGCCTCAAGGACCCCCGCCCGCGCGAGGCGGCCTTGGACGGGTTCTGGCTCGAGCGCACCGAGCAGGACTACGTGACGCTCGGCTACGCGGCAATTATGGTACTCGCCGCTGCGTGCCTCTCACTCCTCCCCGGTCTGCCGCTGGGTCGCGTCCTGTTCGGCTTGGCGGTCGCGAGCTGGCTGGGGCTCGCCTGCGCCTTGCGCGTGAGCGCGCTCTTGCACGTCAGGCGGGTCTATATGGAGTTCTCGCCGGATGCGGACGGGCGTGCTGAGGGTTAGTGCGGCTCCTTAGTGCACGTAGCAACATATAGTGATAGGCGTCGCTTGGAGATCAGCATAGAGGTGGTGCTTTCGCCAGTTGCGCGCATCTCTCGCAGAAGGATTCTCGCACCGCCTCACAGCCTATCGCTTTTAGAAGTCGCCGCAAAAATTGATCTCACATGCCGCGCCACCTCTTCTGGCTTACGAAATAGCGCCGTTACTGTCGCGCCGTCAATGATAAGCATCAACTCGTGAGACGCCCGCTCGGGTTCGGCGAGGTTAGCCTCTACTGCGAGCTGCGCCAGGTAGCTTCTAACTGCCTCTTTCTGTTTCAGCACGAAGTCTTTTACTTCCTCCGCTTCGCCACCCAGTTCAATCATTTCGCTTGAACTTCTCAGGCGGCAACGCCAAGCTCCGGGTCGTTTGCTCGCGCATCTCTGCATCATGTCATCTTTCAATTACTTTCGTCGGAGGTCTAATGACGCAATAGTAAAGTACTTTTTATTTCGTTACAATCCGACGTGTCAAAGTTTCATATTTCGGTTGTGCGCTAAACATTTGCAAAATGCCCAGATTTACGCCGCTTAATTGCAAAAAATTGTGTATAACCGAAGAGCTGTTCCTTTACAATTTGGCAAGTAGTAGTGTTATGCTAAACGAGTTGAACTCAGCTATTCCTCGATCCAACCCACCACCACACACATGAACCTCGAAAGGAACCCCTATGAGCGGAAACGCCGTGCGCACGAAGTCCGTTGCTGAAACGATTGCTTACCGACTGCCAGAACCTATCGACTACGCTGCGCAGCCGACGGGCGACCTCTTCGCCAGCAACGTCTTTAGCTTGGCGGTCATGAAAGAGCGCCTGCCCTTACATGTATTTAAGTCGTTACAGAAGACCATTCAGGAGGGGCAAACGCTGGACGTGTCCACCGCCGACGCCATCGCCTCGGCGATGAAGGCGTGGGCGGTGGAGAAGGGCGCGACGCACTACGGACATATCTTCTACCCGCTGACCGGGCTGACCGCCGAGAAGAACGACAGCTTTTTCTCGCCGACCTCGGAAGGCGGCACGATTTCGGAGTTTTCGGGCGATACCCTGATTCAGCAGGAGCCAGACGGCTCGAGCTTCCCCACGGGCGGGCTCCGCCAGACGCACGAAGCGAGAGGCTACACCGCCTGGGACGTGACGAGCCCCGCGTATTTAGCCGAGAACCCCAACGGCTTGACGCTGACCATCCCCTCAGCTTTCGTCGCCTGGACGGGCGAGATACTGGACGAAAAGACCCCGCTGCTGCGCTCGATGAAAGCGCTGGACACCCAAGCGAAGCGCGTGTTGAAGCTGTTCGGTCACACGGGCGTCGCCCTCGTCACCTCGACGGCGGGCGCGGAGCAGGAGTATTTCCTCATCGATCGCAGCTTCTACTTGGCACGCCCCGACCTCTTGACCGCCGGGCGCACCCTCTTCGGCGCACCGCCCCCCAAAGGTCAGGAGTTCGACGACCACTACTTCGGCGCGATTAACGAGCGGGTGCAGGCGTGTATGTACGCTTTGGAGCGCGAGCTGTTCAAACTCGGCGTGCCGATCAAAACCCGCCACAACGAGGTTGCCCCAGCCCAGTTCGAACTCGCGCCCGTCTTTGAAAACGCCAACGTCGCCGCCGACCACCAACAAGTTGTCATGAGCGTGCTGCAAAAAACCGCCAGCACATACGGCTTCGCCTGCTTGCTCCACGAAAAACCCTTCGCGGGCATCAATGGCAGCGGCAAGCACGTGAACATGTCCTTAGGCAACGCGGCGCAAGGGAACCTGCTGGACCCTGGCGACAACCCCCACGACAACGCACAATTTTTGGTCTTCTGCGCCGCCGTGATTCGCGCTGTGCACCGCCACGCGCCGCTCCTACGCGCTGCGATTGCCTCCGCGAGCAACGACCACCGCTTGGGTGCGAACGAAGCGCCGCCCGCGATCATCTCTATTTTTTTGGGCGACCAACTCAGCGACGTCTTTGAGCAGATTAAAAACAACGGCGGCGCGACCTCGTCCAAATCCTCGGGCACGTTGAGCGTCGGCGTGGACACGCTGCCCCCTCTGCCCAAACACGCAGGTGACCGCAACCGCACCAGCCCCTTCGCCTTTACAGGCAACAAGTTCGAGTTTCGGGCGGTGGGCTCGAGCCAGTCCATCTCGCGCCCCGTTACCGTCATCAACACCATCTTAGCGGAGTCGCTCGACTACGTCGCCAATGAACTTGAAGGCGCGGACGACTTTAACGCCGCCGTGCAGTCGCTTCTCAAGACCATTATCCAAGAGCACGGCGCGGTTTTGTTCGACGGCGACGGCTACTCGGAAGAATGGGAAAAGGAGGCCGAGTCGCGTGGGCTGCCCAACCTCAAGGCGACCCCGGACGCCCTGCCCGCGTACATCTCTGAGGAGGTCATCACCCTCTTCGAGACCTACAACGTCTTTAGCAAACACGAACTGGAGAGCCTCTACGAAGTCGCTTTAGAGCAGTACGTCATGAGCCTCAACCTGGAGTCGAATTTAGTTGTGGAGATGGCGAAGACCATCATCTTCCCCGCCGCCGTGCGCTACCAGGGCGAACTCGCGCAGACCTGCGCCAGCCTCAAAGCCATCGGCTACGAGTTCGATACTGACACGCTCGACAAGGTCACGAGCCTCGTCAAATCGCTTCAAGACAACACGGCGAAGTTGGAGGCACTCAAACAAGACGTGCCAGAAGGCTTAGAGGGCGCTCACTACGCCCACGACGAGATCAGGTCCACCATGCATAAAGTGCGCGAGGCGGCGGATGGGCTCGAGGCGATCGTCGCCGATGACCTGTGGCCTCTGCCAACCTATCAAGAGATGCTCTTTATCCGCTGACCTCATGCGACTCACCGAACGTGAACGCGACAAGCTCCTCATCTTCACAGCGGCAGAGGTCGCCCGTCGCCGCAAAGAAAGGGGGCTTAAACTCAACCACCCCGAAGCTATCGCCCTCATCACCGCCGAGGTCTTTGAGGGCGTCCGCGACGAGCGGAGCGTCCCTGACCTGATGAGCTACGGCGCGACGATTTTAGGGCGCGACGACGCGATGAACGGCGGGCTTGAAATGATCTTGGAGATTCAGGTGGAGGGGACGTTTCCCGACGGGACGAAGCTGGTGACGATTCATGATCCGATTAGCTAGTAATGAGGAACGAGTAATGAGTCTAAAGGTTTTTGGTTTTTACTCATTGCTTACCCACCACGGATGACAGGCTGTGACTTGGTGACACCGCACTTATCTTAGAAGTCGAAAAAGACCACAACGTTTACGGTGAAGAGGTCGTCTTCGGCAGCGGCAAGGTCATCCGGGATGGGCAGGGGCAATCACAGCACACTCGTGAGCCCGGTTCCGGCACGTTGGAACGTTATTCGGCGGGTCGTGTAGCGCACCAGGAGACGTTTAGCTTCAGGCGACCCTCGAGCCGCTTACGTGTCTACCGCGAGAAGGGGTTGGTGTATGCGGATGGACTCGAGCTGACTCCGCGCTCAGCGTCTCATCTCAGCATTTCGGATGAACACATGTATCTCGCTGCGGGCGTGTGGCTGTGAGATAAAGCGCCCAAATGCGAAGAAGAGCCGCGCGTTGTCCGTCCCACGTTCGGCGAATCGCTAGTTCAGGGTACGTTTGGCGAAGGGTTGTATCTGCGGAGTTTAGGGACGGACTAGAGCAAACCCAATACATCGAGTAGTGTGACGTCGGTGGCGTGAAGCGTCCGCGCTGCCTGCGCTTCACCTCGCTAGGTCCGGGTGGGGTATGTAAAAGTAGGTCATGCCAAGCTGCCGAAGTCATTCTGGGTGGCAACGCTCATGCGGCTGCGGCTCATACTAATACCTTTTTTCTCGCTGAGATAGGCGACAAGCCTATCTAAAGACCACGAGCTAAAAGGTACACCTAAACCATCAGGCTTAGCCAATGCCGCTTCGACTACCGTATTCACCTATTTGGTGGTAAAGACTCGTGGGCATTCTGGACGCTGCTCCTCTTCTATTCCTGGAATACCCAGTTTGTTAAAGTGTGCCACCCACCGTCTTACGGTGCGTTTACCCACCTCGAGCTTCTGTGTAATCTCAGCGTAGGTGTAGCCCTGGTTCGAGCACAGCACTGCCTGAGCCCGCTTGACCTTGCCTGCTGCCATCGTCCTCAAGTGCTCCCAACGCTTTCACTCTTGGTATTCTTCCTCAGTTAGCTTGCGAACGCGGGCGTATGAGCGCATAGGGTGACCTCCTTCGTGAAGTGAATTTACTCTGCATGTATTTAGCGGAATCAAGTATGTCAAGGGCAAGGCCCCATGAAAGAAGCGGGTTGAGTGCGAGTGGTCTTCAGAGAGCGGTAGAGTTCGTGGGCAATGATGGTTTTGAGTGATCTGAGCGCAGCTCGAAAGGTTTTACCTTCTTCTTGTTTACGCTTCACATACGCTCGGGTCATTTCATCGGTCCGCAGTCTTACCAACGCGATCAAATGGCAGGTCCGTTTGAGTCGCCGGTTCCCACCAGGATCGAGTTACCTGCGCTGCTGCCCCCCGCTCGAGCGCTCGACGGGGGCGCAGCCGACGTAGCTTGCAAAAGCGTGCTGGTCGCGGAAACGCTCAACATTACTTGCTTCTGCCAGGATGATAGCGGCGTTGACGGTGGCAACCCCTCGTAAACCTAAGAGCTGAGGACCAGCCGTCTTGACGAGGCTATCTAGGTCAGCCTCGAACATCGAAATCTGTTGTTCAAGACAGGCGACAACGGCTGCTAATGCTTGGTAGTTGGTCGCCCCCTCATCAAGTCGACGTAAAGCTGAACAGCTTGCTTTCAACGTCTCAACGAGCCGTTCTCTGGTGCGGGTAAGCTCTTTGAGCTCTTCAACGTCTGCCCGAGGTGAGAACGGAGGCAGATCAGGATTAGCGAGGTAAGCCCGTGCCACGTTGACGGCATCGACTCGGGCGTTCTTCTTGCGCCCTCTCCGGCTGCGGTATTGGCTAGTGAGGTTGGGCGAGATGTTGACGACGCTTTCTTGCACGGCGAGCGTGTGGCTCAGCGCCGTCACAAAGGGGTTGTTCGTCCCTTCAATAGCCCAGACCCGTTCAGGAAACTGCTCTACCCAATCCCTCAGCCGCTGCAAGCCTGCTTCGCTGTTCTCGACGGTGAGGTAAGCCAGCTCTTTGCCGTTTATGTCCAACACAGCTGCTGTGTGGGTACCAGGATGTGGGTCAACGCCTATAATGACCATCATGTCACCTCCTCAGGTGGCCGTGGTCTACGCGCATCTGTAGCGAGCTATACGCACCCAAGTATCTAGCGATAGACCACCGCACGAGCGGCGCAGGCCCTTCCAAAAAGAGCCATCAGCCGGTGATAAGCCAAGGCAGATGAACCATGAGCCATGCGCCGCTCTCATTCATTATGGATATACAGATGGACCAATAAGGTTGCGAAACGGGCCTATCGTAGTATTAGCCTTCTGCAGCGAACGCGCGCGTTAACCGCAGAAGCTTCAACTCGAATCAGTTAGGCTGAGCCGTATCCTCCACCTGCCACCACTCCCAGCCGTTCCGCCCGACGAGCGCACGCAGCAGACGCCGCCGCGTACTCACCTCTTCTAAACGCGCTTCGAATGTCTTTTGGCTGGCGAGCGCTAGCCCTGCGTTTTCAAGTTCAGCAAGCGACGGTGCAGGCAGCGCGTCGTCTACAGGGGTGACCCAAGCAGCAAAGAGCGTATCTAAGTAGTTTCCAATAGCATCGCACGTAACCTGCAAACCCCTCGGTTTATCTACTTGATAGGCGAACTCGAGCACCGAAAGCGCTTCGTCTAGCACCGCGATGCCGAGTTCGATAGCCTCCCCCACGCGAGGGTCCATGAGAGGGTGCAGTACGGGCTAGTCAAGGACCCTGTGAGTAGGCTCTCGGGGGGTTACCGCTCCTTTTTATCGGGGCAGGGGTGCTGATGTTGTGGTGGCAGCGGGGGTCGAAATAGCGCCGTAATATCTTCGTCTCGAACTCGACTTAGCTACAGTATAGTAAAAGAATCTTTGGCGGAATTATCTCGAGGCAACTCTAGTTGCTTCAATATATGATCGACAACCTCTTCAACCGTCAACTGTTGTCCGGCTTCCTGAGCAATCTCAAGCGCTTTGGCGTCGAGATGGTCGTATGCAGTAGCGAGAATTTGGTCGTAGCGTTGCTTTTCGGGCATATCTAAAGGCTCACCTATATCTCGTCGGAGCCTCTCCGCGTAAGACCAATACTGTACAGCATAGGTAAAGTCACTCACCAAACATGCTAGACACGCAAATTTTTCTATGTTTTCGATTGTTTGGGACTTAAAATCCAACCTGTAACTTATTTTCAGACTTTGCTCAAAGTGTTTATGGGCTTCGGCGTAACTCTTCTGTCTCAAGGCAATTTCACCTAGGTTGGTTAGCACTTCCGCTCTGCCGCGCTGGTCGCTCATCCTGTCTCTTAGCAGCAAGCACCTTCGGTAATATCTTTTTGCCGCTGGTAGATTGCCATCATGTTCTTCCAAAAATCCTAAGCTGTTAAGCAAGGCAGCGCTGCCATATACATGTCCTAAGTTTTCGGTAATTTCTAAACTTTGCTCGACAAGAGTGCGAGCCATTGAATAGTTTCCTTCTTTCACTTCTAAAAGTCCCCAGTTTTGCAAGGATGCTGCTAAGCCAAGTATATCGCCCGAATTCTTTCTTAAAGGTATAACTTCCTCGAAATAGGCTCGAGCGGCGGAGTAGTTCGCCCGGTAAGTTTCTACAATTCCAAGGCTGCTCAGCAACCTTCCTAAACCCCGCACGTTTTGCGAGCTTCTGCTTATGTCTACGCCTTCTCCAAAGTAGGTTTGAGCATCAGCATAGTTCCCTAAATACATCTGTGTAACGCCCATACCTATAAGCAGTTCAACGATGAGCGCTTGGTCGCCTAAGCTTCTAGCTGATGTTAGACCGGCTTCAAAGTAGGTGTGGGCGGCTTTTAGGTCTCCTTGTCGCTCAGCCAATGTACCTGCCGCATGGAGAGCTTTCACTCTGCTTCTTTCGTCTATCTTACCTACAAGCTTGAGTGACTGTTCAAGCCAAGCAAGCCCCTCGGCAAAGTAACCGCGAACTTCCCAAAAGGTGAGCAGAGCGCTGGCTAACCTCAAAGCTATCTCGGCTTCCCCCTGACCAGTGGACCAGTGGAGCGCTGACCGAAAGTTACTCAGCTCTTGGTCTAGTCGCTCGAGCCATCCCTTTTGCTTTTCACCTCTCAGCTCGGACTCCGCTTCTTCTGCAAGGGAAAGGTAGTGCGAAGCGTGTTGGCACTTGATAGCTTGAAAGTGCGCTGAATCCTCGAGCAGTCGTTGGAGAAAGTACTGTTTCGTTAGCGGGTGAAACCCGTAACGCTCACCTGTCTCCCTACTCAACATTGAAGCGTCTAGCAAACTCGCTAAGGTAGATAGCGTCGTACCCGCGACTTGCGCGGCGGCTGCGCGGGTAAAACCGCCCTCAAAAACGGAAAGCTTAAGAAGCGCCTCTTGTCCATCTTTACTTACACGCTGCCACGACTGCTCGAGAATCCCTGAAATGCTTTCGTGCCGCGTATCGTTATTGCGGTAATCACTGGCGAGGAGTCCAGCGCCGCGTTCTACCTCTTCGACAACTTCCCTAAGGGACATAATTCGCAACCAAGCAGCCGCAAGTTCAAGCGCCAAAGGCATTCCCCCTGTCAAGCGGCAGAGCTTTACAAGATCGGGATAGTCTGAGCGCGTCAAAGAGAGATTTATTAGCGCTTGCTGTGCACGTTGCGCAAAGAGCTTTGGCGCGTCATAGTCTAAAAGCACGTCGAGCTGTTCAGTAGAGGTGGGATACGCTAGACCGTCTACCCGAAAAACCCACTCGTCTTTGAGGTTAAGCCGAACACGTGAGGTAACAAGACAGGTGAGCAGGGGGCACGCCGCCGAGATTTCCGCGAGGGTTAGCACGGCCTCGCGGAGATGCTCGAAGTTGTCTAGCACAAGAAGTACCCGCTTCTGATGCAAAAAGGACATGATGAGGTCAATAGGAGACTCTTGAGCGCTTAACGATAGCTCCAGCACTTCAGCAATGCGCGTCGGAACAAGGTCAGGAGACCCAAGGGACTCGAGTGAGGCGAAATAAACGCCGTCCTTAAAATGTGGCTGAGAGAGTTGCGCGCGCGCTACGTTCAGCGCGAGCCGTGATTTTCCTATACCTCCTGGTCCTTTAAGAGTGAGAAGTCGGCAATTCGGGTCGCTGAGCCGTGTGCTGAGCGTCACTATCTCTTCGTGACGTCCGATAAAGGCGTTTTTTGACGGAGGTAGGTTATGAGAGATCATGCTAGTTTTAGCGCGTGATGAGGCTGCTTTAACGAGCGTAAGCCCCAACTCTTCGGCTTCTGCGGCAACGGCTTGCGCCGCCTCATGCCTACCTTCTTGGAGCAAATCGAAGATGAGGGTCAACGTTTCAGGTTCGGGTGCAGGCGCGGCGGGCAGGGTATAGGCGGTTTCAGCGTACTGCGCGGCGAGGTCTACACGGCTCTCTTCGGCGTAGCGTTTGGCGCGCTTTAAGAGGCACGTTTGGGCCTGCGCCGCGAGCATTTCACGGGTGGTATAGACCCACGACTCTAGCGTGACGCTCCAGTCGGATAGGACAACATTTTCTAAAAAAGGTCCTTGGTAAAGGTCTAGAGCCGCCTTGTACTGTCTTTGCTGTGCGGCTCTCGTGAAGGCGAGCGCGTCGGTGGGCAAAGTACTTTTAACAACGTATTCGTCAGCTTCGATACTACCGGGGCAAACCTGTCTAAGTCGGCTTAGTGCGACGGAAAGACCGCCTAGAGGAGTTTTCGCGTCGGACCAAAGAAGCTCACCGAGATGCGCCCTACTTTGCGGTCCCTCCAAACTCAAATAGGACAGTAAGATGAGTGGCTTGAGCCGAGTAAAGCTTGCGTCTCCGAGGGAGAGTTTTCCTAACGTATAGAGTATCGGCTTCCTCCTCATTGAGTGCTTACTTGATCTAGTTTAACGTAGCGAGCAACCTGGAATGCCTGCATATTTAGCTGCCTAAAACAACTTGGTATCTGATCTCACTCGATCCCTTAGCTAAGCGCTTGAAAGACCTAGAAAGACCTAGAAAACCTAGAAATATATATTAAATCATCTTTTTTGAAAAGGAGGTGGAAAGGGTAGTAGATGCCTATACGGTTGCAGCAAGCTCCACCCATATAAAGAAGAGCTTGTAACCGACCTCATTCAATAAGAAGAACACATTGAGAAAGAACTGAAAGGTCGATCTATGAAGCCAGAAACTCACTCAATCTCTTTACATCTCGGCAAGGAGAGAAAATGACAGAAACGTTGTCCATTCGTAAGCTATTACCTCTTGTTGTTACTATACTCTTTCTCACTGCTTGTACCAATACCGGTAACTTGCACAATGAACCAAAATTAGAGCTACAAGCCACCAGCAATTTTGAAAGAATACCTTGGATAAGCTCCGATGATATCGAAGAGTCCGAGGATGGCTCAGAGGTATACCTGACAAGCTCAGACCTCGAGATTACGAGAGATAGTTATAATTCTCGCGGTCAACAGAAGATTGGCTTGCGCTTTACAGGTATAGACGTGCCGAAAGGCGCGACGGTCACCCGGGCGTGGCTTCAATTTACGGTTGATGAGGCAACCTCGGTGAGCACGGTCGTAGGTATTCGTGCGATTGACCAGGACGACGCACCCTTCTTCAACACCTCGACAGACCTCGCGGGAGCTACTAAAACTAGCGCGAATGTAAGCTGGTCCATCCCTGCTTGGAATACTGTAGGGGAGTCTGGCGCAGCGCAGCGTAGTCCTGACCTCAAAGCTATTGTGCAAGAGGTTGTGGACCGTCCTAATTGGAAGAGCGGCAACACAATCGCGTTCGTTCTTGGGTACGGTTATGGCAAACGAGTTGCTGAGTCGCGCGATTCCGGTAAAGATGTAGCGCCGCGCCTTTATGTCGAGTACAGCACAGGTAGTACCCCTAGCGCTGCGTATCAGCAAGACTCAGACGGACTCGTGCAGATCGAAGCAGAGAACAATCAGAATAACGTAGCGAAAAATGGACAGAGTTGGCGATCTGTGTCGGGTAGCGCAGCACAAGGAAATGAGGCAATGCAAGCCTTGCCCGATAATGGAACTAACAACAGTTCGAACTACACCACAAACAGCCCACGCCTAGACTACACCGTCAACTTTAACCGCTCCGGTACACATTATGTATGGGTACGCGGTAAGCCTAAGAGTGGACCAACGAGTTCGAGCAACTCTTTGCACGTGGGATTTAATAGCAACGCTGTGAGCAGCGCCGATAATATCGATGGCGGCTTCGATACGGCGTACACCTGGGTCAACGAAACGATGGGCGGACCTGTCGCTACTATCAATGTTCCCTCGAAAGGCGTTCATACGGTTAATGTGTGGATGCGTGAAGACGGCTTTACCCTTGACGCCTTAGAGATTTCTTCTAGCAAGAGCTACACACCCGGTGGCACATCTGCACCTACACCCACTCCTACGCCTACTATCTCTACCTGTTTGACGAGTTCCAACCCTACGGTACCTACAGATACAACCAGCTTGAGGCTCAGAAGTCTTTCAGCAAACGCCCAGGTCAAGTTGACAGGCAAGACCATCACCGGGGTCCCGAGCGAAAATCCTACAGCAATTAGACTTGAAGACAATGGCAGTGGTCTATGTGTCTCGGGCGGCACGCTCAAAACTGACGCCAAAGATACCTCGAATTGGGACAACATCTTCCACGGCGGGCGTAACTTCGTGAGCATCTTGGGTTCAAAAGGAGCTAAGATAGAGCGGGCAGCGGGCGACACAGCCGGCGACGCGCTCAGCATCGGTTCGGTGCGCTGGGTCAACGGTCGAAAAACCGCCCCTGCAAGTGATCATGCCGAGAACTGGACACTCTCGCACTCCTACTTCCGGCATACAGGCGACGACATCTTAGACAACGACATGAGAGCTGCCGGAACAATTGATAACGTGCTAGTCGATTGGACCTATGTGGGGATCGCCTGTCGCGGATACGAGTACGGGTTCAAGCGTACTCCTGGTACTATGACCGTCAAGAACACGCTCTTCGCAATGAAACCTCAAGCGAGTGGCTATGGTGGCGCAACCAATACTTATGGCTTTCCTTTCAAATGGGACGAGCAGAGTCAGCTTGACGCAAATGGTACAAAACCGGAGCACCGCAAAGCGTGCCCCTTAGCGCTCAACAACGTCACCATCTACATGGCACCGAAACCATCCGGTCCCAACTCACTATTCTCTAGCAGGGGTATCAACCCGGTGGATTACGTCACGGAGTGTACTAACGTCACCTTTCTCTACGGCGGAAGTAGCTATCCACATAAAGCGCAACTCAGTAAACTACAGCAAAAGTTCGGCTCGAACTGCTTCAAGGTTATCGAAGGTTCGGCGGCAAAAGCGGAGTGGAACACGCGGCGCGACAAGTGGTTCGCCGACCACGACAAACCGGGGTTTGAACATATCCAAGCGTACCGTTACAGCCAACCGCTCAAACCTTACCCTGAATAACATACAGTTCGTACGCTAGTGAACTCCCGCCCCTCCTCGAGAGGGGCTTAATCTTTGCTTCAGTTTTATTTTTTACTGTGCACTACTCTCCCGAGTAGGGAGTAGTGCACACCTAATTCAATCCCCCTTGCGCCTCTCTCTCCACAGAGATACGCTCAATACTGATATTGCCCCGCTAAAACGGAGACTAGTGGCGTTGGCCTATCACCTTGGACAAAGTTAGTAGAACGTAGACTTTGACAAGGAGATGAATGATGGCAGAAGGAAAAAGAGTAGTCAGACAGTATCCGGTAGAGTTTAAGATCGACGCGGTGGAACTTGTTGAGAAAAAGGGCTATCCAGTCGAGCTGGACGAACGGCGGTATCACCGAGGCGGCGAGAAGTCTGGGCATTTCCGAGTCGAACATCCACAAGTGGCGTAAGCAGTACCGGGGAGGGCGCTTAGTGATGGGGCATAAACGGGCACAGCCCACGGCTGATGAAGCCGAGTTGCGGCGTCTACGCTCGGAGGTGAAGCCCTAAAGGATTTCCTTCGGTCACGGCTCGAGACGGAGTTGGCGATTGTAAAAAAGGCTGCCATCTACTTTGCGAAACACACGACCTAAATTGCGCTTTCGTCGAAGCGCACCAGGGCGAGTTCTCCGTCTCCATGCTGTGCGAGGTCTTGGGCGTGACTAGGAGCAGCTACTACCACTGGCGGGCTCGTCAGCACCGAGAGCCAAGCGAGCGCGAGCGAAAGAACGCCGAGCTGTTGGCGAAGATCAAGGCGGTGTTCGAGAAGAACAAGGGACGCTATGGCAGCCCCCGTGTCCACGCCGAATTGAAGAAACAACACGTTGCCTGTTCCCTGGATGAGTCAAAAGGCTGATGCGGCGTGAAGGGCTCTACGCTGTGAGTCACAAGAAACACCGTTCCAAACATGAGCGCTGCGAGCTTGAGACCCAGAACCTTTTGCTAGAACAGCCGCGTCCGAGCGCTATCAATCAGGTCTGGCACGTGGATATCACGTATATTCCTACTGCTGAGGGCTGGCTTTACTTGGCGGGCGTCATGGACGGTTTCTCGAAGCGCATCGTCGGTTATGCGATGGCAGACAACATGAAAACTGACCTCGTGCTGCAAGCCCTGCGCTCAGCCACGACCCGGCGCAAACCTCCGCCCGGTCTGATCCATCATAGCGATAGGGGTTCTCAATACACCTCCTATGCCTACCAGCGCGAACTCGAAACGCACAAGATGCTGCCAAGCTTTACAGGTAAGGGGGCGTGCTTCGACAACGCTGCGATCGAGAGCTTCTGGTCTACGCTCAAACGCGAACTTGTCTATCCCATTGAGCGCTTTGCTACGCGCGATGACGCCCGAGTTGCCGTGTTCGAATATATCGAGGTCTATATACAACCGTGAGCGGCTGCACAGCTCGCTCGGCTACGAGACGCCGGATACTTTCGAACTATCTCAACAGAAAAAAGAGAATCAGGAGGTGAGCCTAGCCGCGTAGCTGTATACTTCGAGTGTCCAAGGTTCTAAGCCAAGCCCATAGGTTAAGCCTCTAATGCGAGAATGGAGGCATCATGACAAGAAGAACCTACACGGCAGAATTCAAACGGGAAGCCGTGCGGCTAAGCCAGCAACCGGGTGTAAGCGTGGTTCAAATAGCCGAGGAATTGGGCGTATCCGACCATAGCCTTTAGAAAGGGCGCAAGCAAGCGCAAGAGCGCGGTGAGCTGGCGTTTCCGGGCAACGGCAGGGTCGCTTTGACGGCTGAGCAAGAGGAGAATCTGCGCCTGAAGAAAGAACTCGTGCGAGTGAAACAGGAGCGTGACATTCTAAAAAAGGCAGTCGGGTTCTTCGCGAAAGAAAGCACGTGAGATACGCTTTCATCCGAGAGCACCGCAGCCAGTGGGCAGTGAGCTTGATGGCTGAGGTGTTGCAGGTTTCTGTGAGCGGTTTCTATGATTGGCTGAAACGCCCTGCAAGTAAGCGAGCGCAGGAGGACGAAACGCTCACCGAGCAGATTACTAATACCAAACTGAAGTAACAATGTCATAATACAAGGATGCACAATTATGAGGCAATTATTCAAGAAAGCCCGGAGGAATTGGCGAGGCTCTTACGCGAGCATCGCCGTAGCGTAATAGGAACAAGACTGAGTATGCTCAAGCAACTCAAAAGCGGCGAAGCAAGGAGTTTGCCTACTGTAGCGCAGCAAATAGGCTATAGCTTGCGGCAATGTCAACGGTGGTTTGAGGCGTATCGGCAAGCGGGGCTACATGCGTTGCTAACTCCATCGCAGCAGGGGAAGGCGTCAGGTGAGCGCATGACAGAAGCAGCCTGGCAAGCGCTCAATGACGCGCTTGTCGTAGGCGAGATAGCGACCTATGCTCAAGCGCGTCGACTTGTAGCCGAACACGGAGTAAGCTACAAAGACGACAGTAGCGTGCTCAAGCTGTTCAAGCGCCACCAGATCAAAGCCAAAGTAGGACGGCCCCGCCATGAGAAGGCGGATGCCGAAACACAAGCCGAGTTCAAAAAAACTTCGCCGGGCGCTTAGCTGCGAGACTCCCAAAAGACAAAGAAAGCTATGAGCGCATCCGCGTTTTTGCGATGGATGAAGCCCGCTTTGGGCTCATTAACTGGCATAAACGCCGTTACTGTCGCCGAGGTATTAGACCACCTTGCGTCGTGCAACGTAAGTACGAATGGACGTGGTTCTATACCGCAGTCGAACCGATGACGGGTGAAAGTTGCAGTCTTTATCTTCCTAGACTTGACGGTGACTGCTATGAGGTCTTCCTCGCCGAATTCAGCCGAACCTATCCTAACGATCTGATTCTTCTACTCAAGGACAACGCCCCGGCGCACCGCAAGGAGGATATAGAGGTTCCCGAGAATATCTTCTCCATCGCCTTGCCCCCCTACAGCCCTGAACTTAACCCCGTCGAGCGCTGGTTTCAAGAGTTTCGCCGCGCTCTCGCCAATTGCTGCTTCGGCACTATTGATGCGCTTCACGATGCGCTGACCCGAGTCCTCGAGCAATTCACTAGCGACAAGGAACCTTTAGAACTTTTGACGAACTTCCCCTGGTGGCATTTCGCTGTCTCTCAACTTGGCAAACTGTGACTTCTATCTTTCAGTTTGGTATAAGTTCCACTGCGGAAGTCGTTGTACATATGGCTCGCCGCGCATCCATAGCGACCTCAAGGCTGCTGGACACAGTGTTGGACGCAAGCGCGTCGCGCGCCTGATGAAAGCGGCGGGGCTGAGAGGTAAAACGAAACGAAAATATAAAACCACGACAAATTCCAAGCACCAGCGCCCTAAAGCTGAGAACTTAGTGCAGCAGAACTTCAGCGCAGCAGAGCCTAATACTATTTGGGCAAGCGACATCACCTACCTTGCCACTGCTGAAGGCTGGCTTTACCTGGCTATGACGCTTGACCTCTTTAGTCGCAGAGTCATTGGCTGAGCGTTCTCAGAAAGGCTCACTGACGACTTAACCCGCTCGGCGCTGGCAATGGCAACCCAGCAGCGCCATAGCTTAGCAGGGCTCGTTCATCATTCGGACCAGGGTTCTCAATACGCTAGCCACGCCTTCCGAAGCGAACTGACTACCAACGGCATCATCCAAAGCATGCGGAGTGCCCTTCACAAGTAAGGGCGAAGAATCTCGAAAAGCACCTTCGCAAGGTTCACGGGGTCAGTCAAGGGTCGAGCAGGTCGAAACGGTCCTCTCGGGTACGCTCCGAGGTGCGGCAATCACCAAGTCAGTCGACGGACCTGGTGCTCGAGTCGCTTAAACAAGCGAACTTCGACGGACGCGACGCGACTAGGGACTATGCGGTGCTTTTCCGCGAGAATGGTCGCTTCGGATCGCACCCTGTTCATGGTGATTATAGCGAAGAGAGTTGGCCAGATTGATCGTCATCTGTGCTAGATGTTTACTAATGACATCAACAGTGCCAAACTTCTGGACACCTTCGGAAGCTCTAACTTGCTGGACGAGCCAGTATAACATCCGACTGAGCTTGATGCTTGTTCTAGCTAGGGCGCGACGCCGATGGTCGTGCCGAGACAACGGCGTGCGCTTTGACGAGCGAGCGGACCCGCTCCGCATCTGTGGGCGTGGTCGGATTGAAAACGACTAAGCCGAGGCCAGGCTGTCCGTCAACGGCGAAGGTCGAGTAGTCCAGCGCCAACGACCCTGCCTCTGAATGCTCGAGATGCTTGGTGCCCTCGCCATATGTGCCAACCTCATTCTCGCGCCACATCGTCCTGAACTCAGGGCTCGACTGGCTCAGCTCCTCAACCAGCAGCTCCCCGCTGACACCGACCCTGGCGCGGACCACCTCCAGGCGAAACGTCGCTAGTACGAAGCGGGCACTGCTCTCCCAGCCCGGATTGGCAGCGCGGGCGCGGAGGTCTCCAAAGACGAGGCGGAGGATATTGCGCTCCTCGGCCTCGAGCGTGCCGTAGTCGGTTAGCACCGCCGCCGCCGCGCGGTTCCAGGCGAGCACATCCCAGGTCGGGGTCTTGACAAGGGCTGGGCTGAATTCGAGTGCGTCGAGTACCCGCTGAAGATGTGGCGTGACCTCCCCGACCTGGCAGCGGACTTCGGGTGGTCGGTGCTGCGCTAATAAAAAGAGATGTTCCCGCTCGGCGGGCGTCAGCACCAGGGCGCGGGCAAGCCGCTCGAGTACGTTAGCCGAGGGTGTGCCGCCGCGCCCCTGCTCGAGCCAGGTGTACCAGGTGACGCTGAGGTTAGCACGTTGGGCGACCTCTTCGCGCCGCAGCCCGGGCGTCCGCCGCCGCCCGGAAAAGCCAAAGTCGGCGGGGTCGAGCCGGGCGCGACGATTTCTGAGGTAGGCTCCTAGTGCGTTGTCGTCTGTGAAGGTCTCCGTCATATTTAGCCTGTTAGTCGCTATACCGGTATGCCGTCACGACTTTTATCAAGGCGGCTTTAAGCCGATAATGCTTAGCCACGAAGGGAGTTTAACATGCGTGTTTTTGTAACTGGCGCAACAGGCTTTATCGGCTCCGCCGTCGTTCAAGAGCTGCTCGGTGCGGGGCATCAGGTGCTCGGTCTCGCCCGTTCGGATGCTTCCGCTCAGGACCTCACCGCCGCCGGAGCCGAGGTGCACCGCGGGTCGCTGGGCGACCTGGATAGCCTCCGTGCCGGCGCTACGGCGTCCGATGGGGTCATCCACCTCGCGTTCGTCCACGACTTCTCACAATACGAGAAAGCCGGCGAGATTGACTGCCGCGCCGTTGAGGTCATGGGAGAGGCGTTAGTTGGATCGGGTCGGCCACTCGTCATCACCTCCGGGACCACTGTGGTTGCAGCCAAGAAGCCGGTCACGGAAGAAGACGCTGCTGAGGTCAGCTCGGCCTCGGCGGTCCGCCTGCCGTCTGAAGAGGCAGCGCTTTCTCTGGCCTCGCGCGGGGTGCGCTCGTCTCTGGTGCGGTTGCCGCCCTCGGTCCACGGCGATGGCGACATCGCGTTTGTCCCGGCGCTTATCGGCCTCGCCCGCGCAGAGGGCGTCTCAGCCTATGTAGGGGACGGCGCTAACCGCTGGCCTGCGGTGCACCGCCGCGACGCCGCGCGCCTCTTCCGCCTGGCCTTAGAGCGGGCACCGGCAGGCTCGAGGCTCCACGGGGTCGCCGAGGAAGGCATACTGGTCCGGGACATCGCTGAGGTCATCGGCGAACGCTTGAGCGTACCAGTGGTCAGCAAGTCTCTGGAAGAGGTGGGTGAGCACTTCGGTTGGCTCTCGTTCGTCATTGCCGCTGACAACCCGACCTCGAGCACGCTGACCCGCGAGCGACTGGGGTGGCAGCCGACTGAGCCGGGACTCGCCGAAGACCTCGAGCAGGGCTACTACTTCAACAACTGAAAGGGCATCGGCTTCTAAGGATGGCACTCGCCACAGAGCGTCCTACAGACTGAACGCCGCCTAGCGGCGGACACGAAGGAGGACGAGATGGCAAAAGTTTTCATCACCGGTTCATCGGACGGACTCGGCTTGATGGTAGGTCGCCTTCTCGCCGAGCAAGGGCACGCCGTCGTGCTCCACGTTAGGAACGAGGCGCGGGCAGAGGATACGCGGGCTGCGTTGCCGCAAGCCGAGGCGGTGCTGGTCGGTGACGTGTCAACGCTCGCAGCGATGCGCGGTGTCGCCGACCAAGCTAACACGCTCAACCCCTTTGACGCAGTGGTCCATAACGTCGGGCTCGGCTACCGTGAATCTCGCCGCGTCGAGACGGAAGACGGGTTATCCCAACTCTGGGCTGTCAACGTACTCGCGCCCTACATGCTCACCGCGCTCATGGAAAAGCCCGAACGACTGGTCTACTTGAGTTCGGGTATGCACTTGGGCGGCGACGCGAGTCTGGAAGATCTGCAATACGCCAATCGCCGCTGGAACGGTGCTCAGGCTTATTCCGATACGAAGCTCCACGATGTGCTGCTCGCTTTCGGCGTGGCACGGCATTGGCCTTACGTAGCGTCGAACGTGGTCAGCCCCGGCTGGGTGGCAACCCGTATGGGCGGTCCTAGTGCGCCCGACGATCTCGATCAGGCCCACCTGACCCAGGCGTGGTTGGCGGTGAGCGGCGATCCAGAAGCGCAGCGGAGCGGCGGTTTTTTCTATCACCAGCGACCTGGCGAGGTCCATCCGGCGGCGCGAGACCCCGACTTGCAGGACCGTTTGCTCGAGTACTGCCGCCAAGTATCGGGCGTGGCGCTGACGTAACCTGCCGCCGAAGTTTGTGCGGCAATGCAAGCCTTTCGTAGCGTTTTCTCTTCTGCGTGTGACGCGCGCGTTTCACGCACAACTCTGACTACTGCTTTATAGCAAAAGGCGCTCATCCACCTCGTATAGGCTAGTCGAGGCGACGATCTTCTCGAAATCTGTGTGCAATGGGTTGATGAGGTAGTTCCATTCCTGCGGTACCACCCGACTCGGAACCTGGAGTACACAGCTTCGCTCCCCAGCGAGCCACGAGTCGCCGTAGCCACGGCTGTCAAACTGGTCGGGAGCCCGTAAAAACGTCCTTAGAGCATCTTCCTCTAGGGTTTCGGTAAGCTCTTGAGGAATCTCTATTCGGCTCTTGACATAGTGGGCGAGCTGCCGCTTGTTCTGCAAGTTCACGAACAGCTCGAGCGTGGCAAGCGCCAAGCTGCTTGAGCTATATACAATTCGTTTTCCTTGGCTATGCCAACGTCCGGGGGCGAACAGCCCACCGTTACCGCTTACTGCTTGGTCTTTGAAGCGCTCGTGGGTGAGCCGCCAAGCGACGATCAAGGATAGATGCCCCAAGCGAGCTGAGTGAGGAGTGTACTCACCGCGTCAGCGCCTGGATCGGTATCAAGTAAGCTTAAAGGTGCGCCGCCAAGCGCGGGCAGAGGCGTTTTAAGCCATCTCAGCGTGTCTGCCTCATCACTGAAGAAGTCGAGCGTTTCCTTGTACACGCGAGCCACCCGGCTGATGGCGTTGCTCTCGGCAAGCTTGAAGACGCCCTCGCTCTGCCGCTTGGTCAGCGTGCGACGGGGAATGCCCAAAAGCTGAGCGAGCTCATCTGTACCCACGTCTAAGGCTTCACGCAGCGTGACGAAGCTCTCGAAGGAGAGTCCTTCGCGAACTGCTGCAATGCGCTCCGTGCTGTTGCCTTGAACTAACTGTTGGACGGTCATCTTGCACCTCTTGGCAATTGTACCACTATTGGTGGCAGGACTGCCCGCTTTTTGCCACGCCGACTGGAAGGCGGCTCAAGGGGTGCCTGAACGCAATGCGAGAGTCGCGCGCGTCTGTCGCACTAAGCTGTATCAAGGAGCTCCAGAACGTTTTGACGCATGACCTTCAGCACATGCGCCGGGGCAGCACTCGCGCTAACCTAAAGGGCGAGGTAGCCCTATGACCCCATCATCCATCCAGATACTCGACCTCTCAGACCGTTCGCGCTTAGACGAGACCGCAGCGGTCTTAGCTGAGAGCTTCTATGACGCTCCCCAGTTTATGAGTGTTTGGTCTGATAAGGCGAAGCGCAAAAGGCTACTGCCCGCTTTTTTTCGAGTCGCCCTCACGGACGCCCTATGGTACGGACACGTAAGCGTCGCGCTCGAGGACGACCGTATTGCCGGTGTAGCGGTGTGGCTGCCTCCGGGTCACGCGGTGATGACCCTGCGACGACAGGTGCGCGCCGCCTTACCGCTCCTACGTATCGCCCTTGCCGACCCGCGGGCTTTTCCTCGCCTTGCCAAGCTGGGCAGCGTGATCGACGTCGCCCACCCTAAGGAGCCTCATTGGTATCTGGTCGTGCTAGGTGTTATTAAAGAAAAGCAAGGGCAGGGGGTTGGATCGTATCTAGTTCGTGAAGGGCTCGGGCGGAGCGAGAGAACCGGATATGGCTGCTACTTGGAGACGATGCTCGAGTCTAATGTGCGGCTCTACGAAAAGCACGGCTTCAACATTATCCGCTATGAGGAGAGCCTGCTACCCGGCGGACCGCCCTTCTGGTTCATGTGGCGACCTGTACAAGAGATGCGCTAACGCAACAGTTGCGCGCGTTCGTCGCAGAAGCGCTACTTCTATATAGGCTAAATCCCTTATCTAACCGCTGACCTTGCGCTGACCTCGAGCGTCTATAAAGAAAGATGCCCTGGGCAACCCTCAACAAGCACCACACGGGAGGTTGCATGATGCGCCAAGCTTTTCACCTCGCAGCAGCTCTTCTACTCTTTACCGTTCCCCTCGCTGTTGCCCAGTCTGTTGTGCCTTTAGAGCAAGCGCACGCCCACAACGACTATGAACACGAGCGCCCGCTCTACGACGCGCTCAGCTACGGCTTCACTAGCGTGGAGGCCGATATCTTTCTCGTGTTCGGCGAACTGTTTGTCGGGCACGACGCACACGAGTTGCGCTTGGGAAGGACTTTAGAATCGCTCTACCTGGACCCGCTGCGGGCGCGCATCGAGCAGAATAGCGGCTCGGTCTACGAAGGTAGCGATGAATCGCTGACGCTCCTTATCGATATCAAGACGGACGAGGAGGCGACCTATAGAGCGCTTCACGAGGTACTGGCGTCTTACAAAGATATCCTTACAGCTTATGGTGAGAACGGTGCTCAACAAGGTCCTGTCACCGCCATTATCTCCGGCAACCGCCCACGCGAGCTGATGCAAGCCCAAGCGACGCGCTACGCCGGGTACGACGGACGCTTGGACGACCTGGGCTCGGACGCACCAGCTAGCTTTATCCCACTCATCAGCGACCGCTGGACCTCGAACTTCATTTGGAACGGCGAGGGCGAGATACCTAGAGCGGAGCGGCAGAAGTTGGAGCGTATTGTCCGCACTGCGCACGAGAGCGGGCGCACGATGCGCTTCTGGGCGACGCCGGACGAGCCCGGTCCGGCACGCGAGGCGGTGTGGCGCGTCCTGGATGAGGTCGGTGTGGACCACATCAACACGGACGACCTAGCAGGCTTGGAAGCCTTTTTGCGCACGTCAAGTGCGAGCAGCTCGAGAGGCCAACAGTGAAGCGTTTCATTCTCAGTCTCTTTCTAAGTTCATCTGTTGGCGTAATCTTCGCCCAAGACATGCCCATCACCCGTATCGCGTTTGGCTCCTGCGCCGAGCAGAGCAGCCCGCAAGCTGTCTGGAACGCTGTTGTAGACAGTAACCCCGACGTATTCATCTTTTTAGGTGATAACGTCTACGGCGACACTGAAGACCCCGCCGAACTCCGAGGCGCGTACGAGATGCTCGGGGCGAACGAGGGCTATCAGCAACTCTTGGAGCAGTCCGAGGTCATCGCCACTTGGGACGACCACGACTACGGCGAGAACGACGCGGGGCGCGAGTACCCGATGAAGGCGCAGTCCAAAGAGATTTTCCTCGACTTCTTTAACGAGCCCGAGGGTACAGAACGGCGCACCCGCGACGGCGGCATCTACACGTCGTACACGTATGGACCAGCGGGACAGCGCGTCCAAATCATCCTGCTCGACACACGCTGGGCGCGTTCGCCCATCAATGAGGTCAGCGACGCCGAGTACGAAGCGCGGCAAGAGGTCGGCGCGGGACCCTACACGGCGACGACCGGACCCGACGCAAGGATGCTCAGCGAGGCGCAGTGGACCTGGTTAGAAGAGACGCTCCGCGAACCTGCCGAGCTGCATATCATCGGCACGAGCATCCCCTTTTTGCAAGACGGCACAGGTTGGGAGACCTGGGCGAACTTTCCAGACGAGAAGGGGCGTATGGTGGACCTCATTCAAGAAACGGGCGCAAACGGCACATTCTTCATCACGGGCGACACGCACTGGGCGCAGTTCTCCAAGCGCACCTCTGACGCGCCCTATCCGCTCTGGGAAGTCAACTCGAGCGGCTTAACCGAGAACTGGGAGAGCATCCCGCCCGACGCGAACCGTTTAGGTGATGTCTACTTCTTTGATAACTACGGTCTCCTGAGTATCGACTGGGACGCGCCCGATCCCGAGGTCACGATGGAGATTCGGGCGGTGGACGGCGACCTCGTTATGCAGAACACCGTGCGGCTCAGTGAGTTGCAAATGGCGCAGACGAGCGTTCAGAACTGACCTCATTCTAAGGAGACCAAGATGCGTTTACCAAGGTGGATCGTCGTAGGCATATTGAGCTTAGGAACCCTCACAACCGTTCAGGCTCAATCGACGGGCGGTGCTACAGGTGGTGACACAACGGGCGACGCGAGTGAAGCGACCGCTCGGGGCGTCGTTTTCGAGGATCAGAATCAGAACGGTGAACGAGATGGCGGCGAACCCGGCGTTGAAGGCGTCGCGGTCTCGAACGGCTTGGAGGTCGTCCAAACGGACGGTGAAGGGCGCTACGAGCTTCCTGCTCGGGATAACATGATTCTCTTCGTCAGCAAACCCAACGACTATGAAGTGCCTGTCAACGAGGCGCAGCTGCCTCAATTCTACTACCTGCACTACCCCGAAGGCTCGCCGGAGCTGGAATTCGGCGGTATCGAGCCGACGGGAGCCATACCCGACTCCGTAGACTTTCCGCTCCTTCCTACCGAAGCGCAAGACCGCTTTGACGCGGTCGCCTTTGCCGACACGCAGACGACCACCGACGAAGAGCTGAGCTATCTGCGCGACGACGTCATTGCCGAACTGATCGGCTCGAGCGCCCTCTTCGGACTCACCGTGGGTGACGTGGTGAACGACAACCTCGCGCTTTACGAGCGGCATAACGATCTGGTCTCGCAGATCGGCATCCCCTGGTGGAACTTACCGGGCAACCACGACGTCAACTTCGATGCTTTGAGCGATGAACACGCCACGGACACGTTTAAGCGTATCTTTGGCCCGACCTACTACTCCTTCGACTACGGCCAGGTACACTTTGTCGCGCTCGACAACGTGGACTACTTGGGTGCGGCGGAGGGCGGCTACAGAGGGTTTATCTCCCAGGAGCAGATCGCGTGGTTAGAAAACGACCTCAGCTTTGTCCCCGAAGACAAGCTCGTCGTCATCGCCACCCACATCCCCCTGACCACAGACGCGGTAGACCGAACTGAACGCCTCGTCACGGTCAACTTACCCGACTTGCTCGCTGTATTTGAGGGGCGTGAGCGCCTCTACACCCTTGCGGGTCACGATACCAGCAACAGCTGGCAGATGTACTTAGGCCAGGAGCACAGCTGGAACGGCCCTGAGCCGCTCCACCATCAAGTTCTGGCGGAAGTCAGAGGGGACGGTTGGGGTGGACCCAAGAACGAGCATGGGCTACCTGCCACCACGATGGAGGACGGTAATCCTAACGGCTACTACATCCTCTCGTTTGAAGGGGACGACTACAGCACGCGCTTCAAGGCAGCAGGCGAGCCCGAAGACTATCAGATGCGCATTATGCTGGAGCAGGAGGCGAGCGGACGCAACCAGCTCAGCCCCGAGCAGTTCGAGGTCGCCCCCTGGCAAGCACCGCAGCTCGTGGTGAACGTCTTCGACGGCGGTGAGCGCCATCAGGTGGAGTTTCGCCTAAATGACGGCGACTTTCAGCCTATGCAGCACACGCTGCGCGCCGACCCCTTTATGGAGGACCGCTACCTGCGCTATCTGGGTACAGACGAAGAGGTTTCGACGCCGAACCCCTCGTCGCACATCTGGGTGGCTGATCTGCCTGACAACCTGGAGCCTGGTGTCCACACCGTGACGGTGCGCTCAACCGACCCTTATGGACAGGTCTCTGAAGCTTCTCAAGTCTTCGAGGTGGCGGACTGAGCTTTAGCGCGACGACGCGCGGTTCAGTACGCCAGGGAGATTATGCTGAAAGTTGTGGACGGAGGTAAAGCGGCGTATCACCGCTGATGATTGAAATCATTGTGGGAAAAGAAAGAATGATACGCCACAGGTGAAGGCTAAGAGCCTTTGAGCTGTGCTCTAACCTATTGGCAAACGATAACGTAATGACTTTAGAGAATCCAGCTCTGATAGCTGACCCCCTCACAGATGTACTGCGGCAGGGAGCAAGAAAGCTCTTGGCGCAGGCGATCGAAGCGGAGGTAGAGAGCTTTCTCGCTCAGCATCAGGACTTACGTGATGAACCGGGGCGTGCACAGGTGAACGCCAACGGCGTCCGGCTTTCAGTCGTAACCTGTGGCTGGTACATAATGGCTACTTACCCGAGCGGGAGGTGCAAACGGGCATCGGTCCAGTGCAGGTGAAAGTACGTGACCGTACGAAGGCGGAGAAGATTCGCTTTCACTCAGGCATCTTGCCCAAGTACCTGCGGCGGAGCGCCAGCTTAGAAGAACTGATCCCCTGGTTGTACCTCAAGGGTGTTTCTACGGGCGACTTTCAAAAGGAGCCCTCAGCAGGAGGTATCATCTTCTAATCGCTACCTATATCAGTTATAACGGCGTCCTACGCCCTGCTAATGGCTCTTCGACGCGCTCTCGGCGCTCTTGGGCGGTAACGCGCCTGGACTTTCAGCCTCGACGGTCAGCCGCCTCAAAAGCGTGTGGTCTCAAGAATTTGAGAGCTGGCGAAAGCGCGATTTGTCGGCTCAGCGTTACGTCTACTTGCGGGTAGACGGGGTGTACTTCCACATGCGTATGGAAAAGTCTAAACATTGCGTGCTGGTCGTCATCGGCGCAACGGAAGACGGTAGAAAAGAGCTGTTAGCTATTGCCGACGGCTACCGCGAGAGCACGCAGTCGTGGAAAGAAGTCTTGTTAGACCTCAAGGCTCGCGGGCTCACAGTCGACCCCAAGCTCGCTGTAGGGGATATAGAACGGGCAAAGCCCGGCCCGTTGGGCCTAGTTCGGTGCATTAGGCTTTTGGAAAGCGCTCGCTCAGGTCTACAGCACGACCCAAGCACAACGTTGCTGGGTGCATAAGACGGCTAACGTTCTGAACACCTTGCCTACAAGTCAGCAGCCTAAAGCCAAGCGTGCACTGCACAACATCTATATGGCGGCAAGCCGGCCGACATGAAGCTGAAACGGCCTTCGACCTCTTTCTCGAGAGTTACGGAGAGAAATACCCCAAAGCGGCGGAGTGTCTAAAAAAGGACCATGATGCGCTACTCACCTTCTATGACTTCCCTGCCCGCCACTGGTCACACATTAGAACCACGAATCCCGTTGAATCTACCTTCGCCACCGTGAGGCTCAGAACTGCTAAGACGCGCAACAACCTCTCCCGCGATACGATGCTTTCACTCGTATTCAAACTCGCTCAGGCAGCCGAAAAGAGGTGGCTCAGGCTCAAGGGCTCAGAACTACTCAAAGATGTGATTCGCGATGTCAGATTCATTGACGGCATCAAAGAGGAACGTGCCGCTTGAACTCGCATCCACAACATTTGACATAAGCTCGTGAGGCACAAGCAGCACACAGGCAGCTCAACCAGCAAACTAGGCGACGCCTTGAGATAAAAGCTCTATTCAAGAAACGGCTCGGCATCGGGCGCGTCTTCAGCATCTGTAAAGAGATTTTAGGCCTTGCAAAGGTGCGCGTCCAGGGCTTCGCTGCTGTTAAGTGTCACGCATTCGCCGCCGCGACCGCTTTCAGTGTCCTCGCGCAAGCGCTGACGCAAAGAGGTCGTTCCATGCTCGAGATTGCCCAGGTCGTCGCCTGATGAATAACCGATCAATCTCATCAAAACAAATAGCGTTGCCCTCGCACAGCTCAGCGGCCCACGCTGCACCAAAGTTTTAACCCTCTTCACTCACAACCTGACAAAACTGTGAAGCCTCTCCGTTAAGTTGACAGCAGGTTACAGCGACTTCTCCTAACATCACGTCACCCTCTGCGCGCTCCGACATCCGTTTCGCGTGGCTCACATTGTCTCGTGCTTCTACTTGTATCTCGAGCAGGCCGCTGCCAACCCAAACTCAGCACGGCGGAGGTCATCATATGCGGCGAATAGGGGTTCTCATCTGTTTAGCGCTCTTCTGGGGCGCGTCAGCCCAGGATACAGGCGGTGATGTGACGGGCGGCAACGTGACAGGCGGCGCAATGAACTCGGGCGGCGATACCTTTGCGGGCGTCGTCTTCGAGGACACCAACGAGAACGGCGCGCGCGATAAGGATGAGATGGGCGTCTTGGGCGTGTCGGTCTCGAACGGCGTCCAGGTCGTGCAGACCGGCGAGGATGGCGCGTACGAGTTGCCCATGCGTGAACGTATGATCGTTACCGTGAGCAAGCCGCAGGGCTACATGGTTCCAGTAGACGACAACAAGGTCCCGCAGTTTTTCCACATCCACCAACCCGAGGGCTCGCCTGAAGTCATCCAGGAGTACCGGGGTTTAGAGCCGACCGGCCCGCTGCCTGAATCCGTGGACTTTCCGCTCGTGCAGGTGGACGAGCCTGACGCCTTCCGCTTCGTCGTGCTCGGCGACACACAGGTCACGACCCAGGAAGAGCTGACCTGGATGCGCGACACGGCCATCGCGGAACTCGGCAGCAGCGAAGCCCTTTTCGGCGTCGCGGTGGGCGACCTCGTCAACGACCCCTTAGGCCTCTACCCGCGCTACCAAGAGGTGATGGGCGGGTTGCCGTTTCCGATCTTCTACCTACCGGGCAACCACGACCTCAACTTCGACTCGCCCGACGACCAATATCACCTGGAAACCTACAAGCGTTACTTCGGCGCGCCGTACTACTCCTTCGACTACGGACAGACGCACTTCGTCATCTTTGATAACGTGCGCTACAACGTGGACGAGGGCTTCGAGGGAACCTATAACGGGCGCATCAGCGACGAGCAGCTCGAGTGGTTCCGCAACGACCTTCAGTTTGTGGACCCCGATAAGCTCATCGTCTTAGGGATGCACATCGCGCTCACGAACTACGTGGACCGCGACGCCGAAAAGCACCAGGAGACGAACCGCCAAGAGGTCTACCGCATCTTGGAAGAGGGCGGCTTCGAGAACGTGATTTCGCTGGCTGGGCACTCCCACACCGTCGAGCGCTTCCGCGAGGGCGAGACGTACGACCCCGGCATGGTGACGAACGACGACGGCGAAGAGGTCGAGTCTTTCGGTTGGGGCACCGTGCCCTTCCCGCAGTTCGTGGCGGGTGCGGTCTGCGGCTCGTGGTGGAGCGGCACCGAAGACGAGTTCGGCATCCCGACGAGCTATCAGCGCTGCGGCGCGCCCAAAGGCTATATGGTCTTCGACGTGGAGGGCAACCAGTTCAGCGAACATTGGAAGGTCTCGGGCTCGGACGACGCCATGCACATCAGCTTCGACTTTCCGCAAACCGGCTTCAGCGCAGATGGCGGGACACTCAGCGACATGGGCATCATCACGACGGGCGAGCTAGATAACGTCACCGTCGTCGCCAACGTCTACGCGGGCAGCCGCGACACGCAAGTCGAGATGAGCATCGGCGGCGAGACAATGGAGATGACCTGGAACCAGGACCAGCGCGACCCCTTAGCCATCAGTTTCCAGCCGCAGGACATGGACTGGCGCTTGACGACGGCGGGCAAGTCATATCACATCTACACGGCCACGCTGCCCGACAACCTAGAGCCGGGCGTCCACACCATCACGGTGCGCGCGACCGACCCCTACGGTCAGGAGTTTGTGGGCACGAAGGTCTTCGATGTGTGGGCGGACTCGAGCGCCAGCCGCTAGGTTTTCATGTGTCGTAAGGGCGGATTTCAAACCAGTCCCTGCGCTGCACAATCCCTCACCCATATAGCCCGCACCGCTCGGTAGGGGCGCTTCATGAATCGCCCCTACGCCGCACATCTCTTCTATGTTTATCTCGAGGTAATTTCCTATGACGTACACGAAATGCTTGCCAATTCTATGTCTTTTCTTCTTCGCTTTCACCGCCCACGCCCACGACGAACACGGACCTACTCGCGTAGTCGCGCCCGCCTCAGCGGACTACCTCCTCTCGCTGCCCTCGAGTTGGTACGACTCGCGCCGCTTCGACCAGCCCTTGCCCGACGAGGGCGATAAGCTCTACGTCGCCGAGACCGAGGTGATGTTCGAGGCGTGGCGGCGAGGCGAGGTGCTGGGACCGGTGTTACAGGTGCTGAGTTCGCCTGCTCCTGAAGGGAAAGCGAACGAGGTGCTGCGTCAAGGTCTCGGCCTGCCGATAGCGGAGGGGCAAATTAAGCCTCACACCGTGAACGGCTACCCGGCACTGAGCGCTCGCGGCTTCCCCTACCGCGGCGCACCCGAAACCGGCCTCACCGTACTTCTCGCTGGAGGCACGCTCTACCACTTTCTCTACGCTGCCGACCGTCCCGCGCACCTTCACGAGGTCGCGGAAATTGTGGATAGCTTTGCGCTCCAAGCTGACGCCACCGAGACGGACACGGTGCAGATCGCGGCCTCGAGCGACCTATCCGGCCTCATCGGCAAGCCTGCCCCGGACTTCGAAGCAGCAGTCATGGGTACAGACCTCCAAGAGCGCGTCACTCTGAGCGACCTGCGGGGCCAGACCGTCGTGCTGACCTTCTGGGCGACGATGTGTTTTAGCTGCCAATTAGAACTGCCTATGCTCGCACGCGCCGCCGCCGAGCGTGGCGACGTGGAGGTCTACGCCATCAACTGGCGCGAGGCCCCCGGCGTCATCCGGCAGTTCACGGACCAGCTCGAGACCTCGCCCAGCGTCCTCTTAGACCGCGCCGGGCTCATCACCGACCGCTACGGCGTGAGCGTCCTACCCGCCACGCTGATTATCGACCCGCAGGGCATCGTGCGGGCTGCGCCGCAGTTCAAGATGGAGACGACCTTGGAAGAGGTGAAGGGGTGGCTCGAGGTTGCCACGGCGTCCAACTGAGCTTCAAGTATCGCTCGTAGCGTTCTGTGGCAGACATCAGATCGGCCCCGGTCCGACCGCGCAGTCGCAGGTTAAAAGCACGCCGCCCTGTTGCACGCCCGTCTCGGCACCCGCGAAGAGCAGTTTGTTTCCCCAATAGGACTTTTGGAACGCCGCGTGACCGTACACAGGGTGTCGGGCAAGTGCCGCGCGGTCCGCAGGCGCGCTGCTCCGTTCGTCCCGCCACCACATATAGTCGAAGTAGTCGAGGTGGCCATGCGGCGGGCTGCCGTAGAGCCTGGTCAGCTGGGCGAGGACGGCTTCTTCACGCTGGCCAAGCTCACCTGAACTCTGGGACGACGCGAAGAATCCCTCTATAGCGCCGACCCGCGCGTCGTCTGGGCTAACGTCGTGCAACTCGCCCAGCGGACCCCTATAGCTCACGGCGAAGCCGGACAATCCCTTGTCGCGCTTTACATGTTATTTAGACCGTTTAGTGGTACAGAGTTGCCGGGATACTCTCTAACGCCCGTGCACTCGTGCTGGCGTCAGTGTACAAGCGAGAGAGATAATTTGAAGACGCACTGAAGAATCTGGTGCGTCCCAGTGAAGGTTTATACCTGAGGACAAACGTGCTTCGGCGACCTAACCTCGTAGACTCCGTCTCAACGGCTCTTGTCTGTGAAGGGTGGCTCGAGCATCTGCGAGAGATCTCAAGGTGCCGCGCTGCGCCCTACCGTGTAAGCCGCGCCTGCGTTATCGCCGCCTGCGCCGTCGTCGCTATAAGGTGCGCCGATAAGAGCGCCGCCCGCGTCCAGGGCGACAGCATAACCGAAGCCGTCGTTGTCAGCAGGTGTAACTGCTTGATACCTGTTGGTCTGTGCGAAGCCTGAGTCGTCACGCTGGAACAGGTAAGCCGCACCCCAAAAATCGGCGACCGAGTTGTAGGGTGCGCCGACCAAGATATAGTCCCCTGCAACTGCTACAGAGCTACCGAACTGCGCATCTTCAACAGCGTCGTTCGCTTTAATCTTTTGTGACTGCGACCAAGTGTCAGCCGTTTTTACAAATATATAGGCTGCACCGCCGTCACCGTCTGCGCCAGAGGTATCCGTTTCTTGACCGACGACGATGGTATTTCCGTCTATGGCAACCGAGTCGCCAAACTCCCCTAGCAGCTTTGGAGTAGCGGGCATCAGTTGAGCGGTTTGGTTCCAGCTACCGTCTGTTCTTTCATAGACATAAGCAGTGCCCTCGAGAATACTCTCGCCCTGATCTTCCCTTTGGGTGCTTACGACTGCTTGCGTACCCGAAACAGCAACCGCACGACCGAACGACAAAGCAGTGCCTGTAAGCGTCAGCTTCTGAACCTGCGCCCAGCTACCGCCGCTGCGCTCGAACACGTAAGCCGCGCCCTCATCTTGTTCTGCACCATCGTCGCGGGGCGCACCGACAAACGCATAGTCACCAGACACGGCCACACTATCGCCGAAGAACTGGCCCTCTTCCACGTCGGACGCTTTGAGTTTCTGGACTTCGCTCCAGGTGCCGCCGCTGCGTTCGAACACGAAGACTGAGCCACCATCCTCAATTCCGGGAACGTTGAAGGGTGCGGCTATGAATGCGGTGTCACCGGAGACGGAAACAGCGCTGCCGAAGCGACCGCTGGGGGTGCTGGCGCTGACCCTTTGTGGCTGTCCCCAGCTACTGTCCGCGCCGCGCGTATAGAAGTAGGCAAACCCGACGCTTTCCTCCCTAGGTGCGCCGACTAGCGCGGTGTCGCCTGAAATAGCTACGGCGTCGCCGAAAAAGTCGCCTGCGCTGGGCGTGCTGGTGAGCGTGGTAGCTGCATTCTCGTAGCCGTCGGCCGCGCTGCCGGGATTACCGGGGTCGTCCGCTTCGGTCGCTGTCACGCTCAAGCTGTCGCTGCCGGTCAAGTTACCGTCGGAGACGCTGAGCCTCACCTCGTACTCCCCCACAACGTCCGGTGTGAAGCGGGCGTTTGCGTTGTCGTCATCGTCAAATGCAGCGTCGCTGCCGTCCGGCTTGTCGGTGAAGGACCAGGTGTAAGTGAGATTGTCGCCTTCGGCGTCGGTAGCGTTGCCCGCTAGGTCGACCATCGCGCCGACCGTCACCGTCTGGTCAGCGCCTGCGTTCACGCTAGGTGCAGTGTTCGTGGGCTCGTCGGGACTGCCGGAGCTGCAAGCGGTTAGGAAAAGTAGAGATAGACAGAGCGTGTGAAGGTATCCGCGAGCTAGCTTAGAAAAAATCATACTGCCTCCTTAAAGTGCGACGCTAAAGATGACGTTACGTTGCCAAAGCCATCGGTCTTCGCGGTGGCAGCGTGAGCTGTCCACTATCCCCGTTGACTACCTTGGTGACGTAAACGTTTTGGCAACTTCTCCACCCTAAAACTTGGTAGACTACGAAACCAATAGGGCAATTGCACTAAAAAGACTTAAACAGTAAATCTTTGGATAGTTAGGGAGAAGATGCCTTACCTGAGTAGCGCCGACCTCGAGCGGGTCGTCCGGGCGCAGCGTGTGTTCTTGTCGCGCCCGGAGTTCGCAAATTCTGAGTCGTACCACTTAGCATGTAACCGCGCCCTGCGCGACCTGCTGGGCGCGGACCACACCGTGTTTTTTGAGGTCAATGGTGACGCGGCGCTGAGTAGCGACGATACCGATAAGGAGATGCTACTCACTTTAGGAGGGCGCTATAAGCAGCTACGTGAGCCCAGTGTCAATTCTGACCCGCACTTGCAAGCGTTCGTACAGGCACGCTTGGAGCGAGGTCCTACCGTGTTCATAGACACGTTTGCCAGGGAGAAGCTCGAGCGCTCCCCCACCTATCAAGACGTATTCGTGCCCGCAGGACTTAATTACTTGCTAGGACCCTCGGTTGCTACGCCCACCGGGGAGCTATCCATCTTGTGCGCCTTTGAAAAAGACTCAGCTCGGCTTTACGGCGAGCAGGGGTACCAACTTATCGACCTTGTGCTGGCGGCGTTTGGGGCAGGGGCGCACCTGCACGCCGCTTGGCGTGCGGGACCCGACCCGCTCGCCGCTCCCTTACCGCTCGCCCTATTGAACACGCAAGGTAAAGAGCTGCGGCGAAACGAGGTATTCGCACAGCTCGCCGAAAGCGACACAGGCTTTGGCCGGGTCATGGCTGCGGCGGCGCGTTCGGTGAAAACGCTGAGCGAGGAACCGCTTACGCCGCGCCGCCGCGTCTCGACAGGGTTAGCCATTTACGAACTGAGGATCGCCTTGCAAGGTGGAGCCGCAGAGCCTCGCTACTTGCTCAGCGTGTCGCGTCAACTAGGTACTCTACCTGACCCCGGCACTCTAAAAACGCGCTACGCCCTCACGCCCCGGCAAGTTGAGGTCGCGCTGTTGCTGGCAAAAGGGCTTACCGACAAGCAGATAGCTGAGAACTTAGGTGTGAGCTTCAATACTGCAAGACGCCACACCGAACACACCTTAAAAAAGCTTGGGCTGTCCACGCGGGCGCACGTGGCGCTCACGTTACTATCCTAGTACTGTTGTTCTAAGTAGGTGTGTCGAAATAACCTAAACTAGAGAATGTCAACGAAGTTCGTTCTGAGCGCAAAAACTTCCTCGAGATAGTTTAGATTATTGAAGTCGAAGTACTTAACACTGCTGGTCTCTTCTTTAGCCGCACTCTCTTCATGTGAAACCGCCGCTCTTAGAGCGGTGGTTTAGATAAGTAAAAGAGCGATCGGAAGTTGCTGAAGATACCGAAGGCCGAGGGCAAGAGCTAGCTCTTGCCTCTGCAAGAGACGCGCGCGTCTGCTGCACAGCGCCACCGCCCGATTCCACCCCTGCTCTTGACTAAGAGCGGCGCAAAATGAGCGGTCTATACCAAGCTAAGCTTTTGCTCTGACTAGGTCGGTCTTCAAGGCTATTCCGGGACGTCAGGTCCAGAGCCCCCGTTCAGGTGCTACCCTAAGCTCGAGGAGGAACAACTATGAACGTCAAAACAGAAATGGTCGTACCGGGCGTCGTGCGCGTGCCTACCGTCTTCGTCAATGCTTACCTGATTGATACGCCGCAAGGGGATTGGGTACTGGTCGACACGGGGCCGCCTAACTCGAGCCGCTATCTCCACGAGGCGACTGAAGTGCGCTACGGAGAGAAGAAACCAGAAGCGATTATCCTCACGCATGGTCACTTCGACCACGCAATAAGCGTTAGGTTCGTGAAGCTCAGCAGTACACCCGCTAGAATAGGGGCGGCGATACCTGAAGCGGAACCTGCGAGCGAGCGCATGGCGTTGGCGCGAGCGTAGTGTTTCTGCGGCACCATCGTCGAAATCGCCGCAGCGAAGGCGGGGAACTGAAAGGCGCTAAACGCGCCAACCTAAGCGCCTGATTCGGCTGTGCAGTGAAAAGAGTATGCGTTCATCTGCGCCTTTGCGCCCCTCGAACACTGAAAAAGTGACAGCTATTGCGGATGGCGTTTTGTGCAACTGGCGGGGGACGGCGCAATGCGTCAACCGCGCGTGTTAGTCGCAGAAGCACCATAGTTCAACCGAATAGCTGTGCTGGCATCTCGACCTGTGCGCCCATCGCCTTAGCGATCCGCTCGAAGTCCTGCGGGCTGATCTCGAAGAGCCCGCGCCGAAAGGGGAAGCCCCACTTCCGTTTATCAGTAACGAAGGTAAGGTCTTCTAGTAAAGGACGTACCGGTGCTTCTTTCACCCCTTCGAAGCTCACCTTACGTCGCCAGGGATGAAAGTCGGACGTCATCTCGACTTGATAGGGCTCGTTGTCTATGATTTCGCCCAAGGCGGTAAACGCCTGCAGCACCTCCCCACCCCTAAAAGCAGTTCTAGGAGAGTAGAAAATCAGCATGTTCCCTCTTCTTAGACGCTCGAGGCGTGTGCGCTTGCCGTGATCCGCTTGGGTGAAGCCGCCCTCGACCCCTGCCCATACGTGATCGCGCGACACTGTGTTGACCCAGTAATGCGCCTCAGCCACAGTCGTGAAGGGTGATGAGGTAACCCTCAGGGTCCCGGATGGAAAAGGTCTTGCCAAAGGGACCGTCTACTAGGTCCGACGTGACCTCAACCCCCTTGTCAACCAGATGGTCACGTAGCTTCGCGCTGTCGTCTACCTTGAACCAGAGTGCCACGCCATAACCCCGATGTGGGGTGAGGTCTAGATTGACGAGCGGCGTCCGCACGGCAAAGGTGATATGCTCGGTAGCGAAAACAACTGCACCAGGCGGGCTCTGCGGGGCGAGTGCTAGCCCTAGCGTCTCGTGGTAGAAACGTTTGCCAGGGTCCAAATCGCGCCATTGTAGCGCAATGAAGTCGGGACCGTCAACCTTCGTTTTTACATTCATTCTTGACCTCCTATTTATCAGTACCCTGATAACTTGTAGCTAGATTATCAGTACCCTGATATAATGCCAAGCCATGAACCTGACCTCTGATCCTCTCGGCTATCTCCTCAAGCGCGCTCAGTCGGCGCTGCGCAGCAACATGGATGCAGCGCTCGCGACACTAGACCTTACGACCCCGCAGTACGCCGCGTTGGGCGAGCTGGTGAAGGAGCAGGGGCTCTCAAATGCCGAACTTGCTCGCCGCTGTTTCGTAACACCTCAGACTATGTACCAGATCGTGATCGGGCTTGAGCGTGGCGCGCTGCTAGAGCGCTCGCCGCACCCCGAGCATGGACGTATTCAGCGGGTGAAACCGACTGCTGAGGGGCAAGCGCTCTTGGAACATGCTCACAGTTTGGTAGCTGAGGTTGAAAAGCGGATGACGCGGGAGCTGACACAAGTGGAGATCGAGCAAGCGTGTGCGCTGCTAACAAAATGTTATAAGGGGCTGGAGAGTAAAGACGGAGCCTAGAACCTATCAGCGAAAGCTGACCAACGGCTTCTGCGCTTAACGCGCACATCACGCGCATAGCACCTAAACCTCTTTACTCTGTACCGGGTCGTCATGAGGTGGATGCTGTCCAACAGCGACATCCGCTTCGCGTATGCGCAGTACCCGCTCACGGTTGAGATTCAAGGCACGCAATGTCGCTCTACCTGTAGCTGTCAACGCAACGATTCGTAGCTTGTCGCTCGACCAGATGAAGTGCTCTGCCCAGCGCTGCGTTCTCGGGTTAAATATAGCGGTTATCAAAAGTATTGGACTGAAATAGCGCAGATATCATCCGACAATGTGCGTGCTAGCCGTTGTTCTATCGTGTGAGATTGGCTCAAACCAGATGATACCTGCTATAGTTGCGCGGTTTGACCCGTAGAAGAGTCAGTAGCCTGAGTCGCATCGCCCTTGTACCGATTGCAGTGGAAACAGGCAAGTGCAAGGTTCTCTCCTGCTATAGAACCACCTAGACTGACCGGAACAACGTGGTCGATAGTAAAAGGAACGTACTGCCACGTCTCGTCGGTGTGGCAGTACTCGCATAATGACTTTGCGCGCTCTCTGACTTCGGTTCTTAGAGCGATGGGTACTTTAGGTCGCGCCACTCCCGCGCTAAGCGCTCTGCAAATTACAAACGACGCGGTTCAGATGGCTGAGGTAGTCATCGACCTCTTCATACTGAGCCAGTTCATCCGCTTCAGAGACGCTCAACCCCTTTTCTTGCTCTTTCTTGAGGAGCTGCTCGATCCTACCCACCACGGCAGTTGAAGCTCGAAAGGTAGGTACACCTTGAACAATCTCGATATTGATCGCACCGTCAGTGGGCAGACTTATCGGCAACTCTGTAAGCTTAGGTAGGTGGGGTAGCGCGGCTGCGTCCATGAATACTCCTAGTTACATAACATTGTAGCGCAAAAACCCGTGCTTGCTGAGGTGCGGCGGTTCATTGCGGGAAGTGCCTCCTATAGAGCATCTGCCTTGATTCCCCGGATAGGTTGACGTAGAGCTGCGTAGTCGTGGGTGAGGCGTGCCCGAGAATGGATTGCACGGCAGCGATGGGCGCACCTTGATTGAGAAGCAGCGTGGCGAGTGTATGGCGCAACACGTGCGGCGTCACTTTCTCCTCCAACTCGCACCGCTTAGCGACCCGCTTAAAGATGCGCTGCATTTGCGAGGTGCTCAGGCGCTGATGTTCTAAAGTCCCGCTATGCTGACGTCTCCGTCGCTTCGTGACGAACAGTGCTAAAGTGTTGTCTGAGCGGTTGTCCAAGTAGCGCTTGAGCCACAGCGCCGCCTTCGCCCCGAAGTACACCTCACGCTCCTTGTTGCCCTTGCCGAGGACCACGACGCTCCGGCGCAGCCAGTCGAGGTCGATACGGTCCAGTTGATGAATTTCGCTAACCCTGCAGCCAGTCGCAAAAAAGAACTCAACTAGGGCGTGCTCCAATAAACTCTCGCAGGCGTCACGCAGCAGCTCCACTTCTTCAACTGAGAGCGCTTTGGGTATTCTAGCTGGCAAGCGCGGCTCCCTCAGCTTCAACGCGGGGTTACGCTCCAACACCTCTTCCTCGTAAAGCCACTTGAAAAACGCTTTAAGGGCGCGAACCTTGTTCGCTAGGCTCGAGGTTTGCAGGTGCGTCAGGCTGGTGAGGTGGGTGCGGAGGTGCTCGAGCTTAACCATGCTAATAGGAGTAGCATCACCTAAATCTGCGGCTAAATGATTCAGATGCAGTCTATAGGAGTAGAGCGTTTTATCGCTGTAGCCGTCCAACTTTCGGGCTTTTAAGTACGTCTGAACGCAGCTTGCCAAAGTGGATGCTTCTTGTTTGTCCATGAAAAACCTCCGATCTGTAGTCTGCACGGAGGTTTAAGTTGAATCGTTCTTGGGGAAGTAATGGGCTTCTACGGCTGTTGCGCGCGTTCGCCGCACAGCGAAGTTAGGTCTGCCGAGGCTAACTAGCCTTATCATCAGTGGGTCTACCGAGCGTCAAAGCAACCTCCCCGGTAAGACGGGGAGGTTGAAGTTCAGCATCTAGGTTGAAGCTCAGCAGCCTTCAGCTTACCTTTCCATCTATATCCCGAGAGCCTATGGAAGCTCGCACCCGGTGACGCTATAGGCCGTGCCGCTGTCAATAGCCGCGTCCTTACGTCCTTTAGGCACCTCGACCCGGTAGCTGGCCGTGCCGACGTTGCCCGCCCGGTCTTGCACCGCAATCTCGACCGTGTAGACGCGGCCGTCCCCAGGCCCGCTCCGCTCGGCCCGGAGCTCCACCACCTGGCAGCCCTCGAGGACGATGTCGTCATCTGTATTGCCGTCTCCGGTGCCGTTCTCCGGCTCGTCGCTGGTGACGCGAGTGATGACCACGTCGGACACAGAGAGGTCGGACACGTTGTCACTCACCGAGGCGATGATCTGCGCGAGGTCGAGCGTCCGGTACTTATGGTTGGGCGGGAAGAGGGTCTGACCTGAGCGCTTCAGGGTGATGACGGGTGCCTCAGCGTCGCTCGGGGTCAGGTCGAGCCCTACGATGACCGGATCGTGATCGGAGGAGCGGTAGGGGTTGGGTTCAAAGAGCGCGTCCTGCGGGTCTTTTTTGAATGTAGTGTCATAGTCCAGGATATCCGGCTCGTCGGCGTTGATGTGCCACTCGGTGAGGCCCGTGACCTGGTCCAAGAGCGCCTGGTTCGCTAACGCATAGTCGAGGTAGCCGAACTGACCGCTAAAGACATAGGAGTAGGCCAGTTCACCCTCGAACGCGAGGTTGAGGTCGGCGTAATCGTCCTCGGTGCCGTCCGCGTCGTCCGCACCTTCCTTAACCTGGTCGATGGGGTCTTCCTTGTCGTAGGCATTGAGGTCGCCAATGACGAGTACGTCAGGATCGCCGCTGCCGGTGGGGTCGCTGGCGAGCCAGTCCACCAGGATGTCGGCAGCGTCGGCGCGTGTGCCGTTACAGTTGCCCTGATCCGGGTCGTCGTCGCCCGGACCGCAGCTCGAGCCCTTCGACTTAAAGTGGTTGACGACCACCGTGAGTACGCCGCCGGTCGCCTCCTCGCGGAAGGTCTGGGCCAAGGCCGGGCGGTTCTTGGGTCCGATGTCGCGCGGGTCGACGAAGTCGCGGCCTTCAAACTCGGTGAGCACCGCAGGGTCGCCGATCGGAGTGACCGTACCCGGCTTGTAGATGAAGGCCACTTTGATCTCGTCCGTGCCGATATCACCAGTACGGATGTAGTCGTAGGTGCCCGCGCCCGCCTCCGCGTTGAGCGCCTCGGTCAGGTCGTCGAGGGCGCTGGTCTCGCCCGCCGGGTCGTTCTCGATTTCGATCAAGCCAACGACGTCCGCCCCGGTACCGACGATGGACGCGACGATCTTAGCCTCTTGGCGCTGGAACTCCTCGGGGTCGTCCGCGCCGCGTGAGGTGGGGAAGCCGCCACCCTGACCGTCGCCGTTAAAGTAGTTGAGCACGTTGAAGCTCGCGACTTTGAGGGAGCCGCCGACCGCCTCGGGCTCCTCCGGGCGCGGGTTGACGCGAGTGTAGTTCGCGCCCTGGGTCGGCTGGACGCGGTAGATACCGAAGGTGTTATCCAGGACGCCCAGCGCGTTCTGTACGAGGTCACCGCCGCGGAAGCGGTTGTCCAGGTCGAACACCTCGCCGTTAGGGTGACGCGCCGGGTCGGGGTTCTGATTGCTGCGCCCGTCGTCCAGCGTGATGCGGGCGAGGCGGTTGTCTTCGTCTCGCTCGGCCGCCGCTTCCGAGCCGGGCTCGTTCACCGCCGTCGGCTGGTAGGGGCGGTCCTCGCCCGGCAGGGGCCGCGCCAGGACGATCTCGCCGAAGCGGTCGAAGTTGAAGTACTCGCTGATGGCGAGGCTCTGCGGGAAGCGTACGTACATGCCTTCGTAACGCTCTAGGAAGTTGCGTGGGGGAACGGGCAAGGTAATGTCGGTCACCGGGGGCAAGACACCCTCACTGCAGATGACCACAGTAGGGTCGGTGATCTGCGTCTGCGAGGAGCCGGAACTCTCGAATTCGCCGACTGTCCCGCGCACGCGCACCGTCTGGCCCACCTGCACGTCCGGCACGTCGCTGCTGCCCGTGAAGACGAAGACGCCCTCGGACGTTTCTTCATCCGCGTCGTAATCGGTAACTTCTTCCTGCACGTGGAAACCGTCCAGGTCGCCGAACATGCCATCGTCACTTGCTTGAAAGTCGCCGACCACGACGCCTTCGATAACGACAGTCTGGCCGACCAACGGGCTGGTCGCGCCGCTGCCCTGCACCGCGCTGATGAGTGTCGCGTCGGTACCGCACTGGCCGATCTCACCACCGCCGTCGCCGCCTCCGTTACCGCCGTCGCCAGCATTAGATGCGCCCGGCGTCGGTGCCTGGGCGGTGAACTCGCCCATCCCGTCTGGCACGCGAGCGTTGGACTCGTTGTCCTTGTCATTATTCGCATCTTCGTTGAACTGAGTGGTTTCGCCGAGACCGTCCAGCAAACCGCTGTCGCCGCCGTCGTCGGTGTCGTACACGATGGCGTCCACGAGGTTGTCAGTCGTGACCGGCGTGTCGTTGGGGAAGTCAGACGCGTCGCCTTGGTAGAGCGCCCCCGCGTCCGCCCCATTTTGCAACGCCCCAGAGTTGCCGGGGTCAAAAACCAGGTCGACGTTGGCTACGTCCGGGTTACCGAGGACGAAGAAACCGTTCTCATCCGTGGTCTGGCCGTCTAGGTCGAACGCCTCGTAGGACGCGTCGTCCGAACCGTTGAAGAACACCACCACGAGCCCGTCAAGCGGGGTGCTGCCTGCGCCGCCATCGTACAGCTCGACGAACTCGGCGCTGTCGGAGCCCGGCGTGTCGGCGTCCACCTCGTTGATGACGATCGACGGGGCTGGGTCGCTACCATCAAACATGCCCAAGTCACCGAAGTTGTCTTGTCCGAAACCCTCGTACTCGGTAGCCGGGTCGAAGGCGTCGTTCGGGTCGGTGTCACCCGACATGGTGTCCGCAGCGCGGCGCAGCGTGTTGTTCTGAGAGCCGGTATCGCCGCTGCCGAACTGCAAACCGGGGTCGGTACCGACTCGGCCGAAGGCGTCGACGACCTCGCCGTCGTTGCGGAGCACGATAGCGTCGTCGCCGTTGAAGAAGTTGCTTGTACTGGTCTGATCAGTTTCAGCCAGGATCGCCGGGTCAGCGCCGTCGTCGGCGAGCACGAATACGTCGCCATCGGCGACCACGCCGATCAGGTCGATAGTCGTACCGGCAGAGCTGTTGCCGTTGAAGTAAATCTCGACCGAGTAGCTCGAGAGGTCGACCGGCACGCCGGTGCCGTTATAGACCTCCAGCGCTTTGTTGGAGCTGCTGCCCTCGACATATTCGGAGAAGAAGAGGTCGCTCGCCGCGAGGTCCGAGAGTGGCACCTCCGAAGCTACGTCCCTCTCACAAGCTGCCAGCAGCCCTATGAAGAGGGCAGCCAGCACAATTTGTACACGTTTCACCTTTGAAACCTCCACCTTGTAGAGTCCCCCACGCTGTCACTGTGGATACGGCTACAACTCTAATCGTACACTTTCAGTAGACCGTCATGGAAACGACGCGGATCTTCGCCTAGCACTTCTTCCCGAGTCGGGTGACCTTAAAAAGGTCACCACGCTGAAACTCAAATTCGAACTCGAGATTTTACGCGACCGGCACGCAAAACAGCGGCACAGCGATTTTCCAAATCTCAACGATCGCGGCGTTCTAAGCCTGCCATATTTACGGGAGAGTAAGCGAACTGTAAGAAAATTAATATTCGTGCAGTACTCCGACAATCAGCGGCAGAAGCAGAAAAACTGTCTTCGGTTCGGCCTAGTTTGCTTTCGTATTATCACGGGGGGAAGTAAAGCCTATGTTGAGAGAGCTACCGGGTGGGCTAGCCACGCCCACGGCGACCGGTTGAGCCGGGTTGCATTGTCGCCTTGATCACGCAGGGATAGGAAGTCTAACGCACCCCTACGACCTCTTGCACTTCCGCAAAGCGCCGGGCGAGGGCGACTTCGACCTTAAAACCGTGGTGCGCATCCTGTCACAAACGGGCGGGCTCAATTCGGTCGGGGTGGAGGTCTTCACCGACGCCTTTGACGAGTTAAGTGCCGAGGAAGCTGGCGAGAAGGCGGGCAAGAGCTTGCGTGATATTCTTGGTACCACTTAGCTAAGCTCGAATTCGGAGGACCTGCATGGATTTCTTCTCCCCTAAAGCCCAGTATCTCTACGACGACCTCGTACTCCTACCTCAAGCGGGCGCGACAACCGGCAGCGGACGCCCGCCGAATTCGTTCGCCGTGCTCTTTGAGGGTTACTCCGTTCTCTTCGATGCACCTTACAACTGGACGCTCGGCGGCATACACAAGCTGGCGGAGGAGGGCTACCCACCTAAAGTTCTCGTCCTCTCGCACCGCAACGTCGCTGGGCAAGGTGACGCGTACGGGGCGCTGCGAGAGACCTACGGCGTACTCATCCTGCTCCACCCAGCCGACGCATCTCACCCAGAGGCAAAACAGGCGGGCGTTGAGTTCGATGACCCCGTGACGGATGAGGTGCTTGAAGAGGCGGGGCTCGAGCCTATCCACTTTCCCGGACACACTGCGGGCTCCGTGATACTCTACTGGTCTGCGCACGGCGGCGTTCTCTTAGCAGGCGACTGCGCGGTGGGACCAGGGCCGCGCCAAGACCAGGAGCCGCTGCGCTTGGAGCGTTCACCGGGACCGACTGAAGCGATGACTGAACGCTTAGCGGAGCAGTGGCGTGTTTTCGACAAGCCGCTCCGCACGGTTTGTCCGCTACACGGCACCGTCTACAAAGACCGTGACGACCTTGCGGATATTATGCGCCCTCTTTCTGAAGAGCCACCGATGGACCCGACAGGGCGGCGCTAGACCTTCTGAGGTTCTCAAAGCTAACCTTGTGCGTCAGGCGCTCGCAACTCTTCCGCAGCTACGGCGCCCACACCTCTGGCGATATCTTCTTGGCGTTCTCAACCGCGAACTCCGGCGCGGCGAGGCGCTCGGGTGTAACGGCGCTCGGGATGCTGAGTAGCGGCCTGATGACGCCGCTGTTCGAAGGGACTGTGCAAGGGGTCGAGGAGGCGATCGTCAACGCTCTCGTAGCTGCCAAGACCACCATGGGTGCGGAGGGGCGGACTGCGCACGCCCTGCCGCACCAGCGCGTGCGAGAGCTTTTGAGACTTCGTTAAAGTTGTAAGCCGCCGTTGAAGGTGCTGTATACCTTGAACGCACCGACGTTGTGCACGAGATGCGCGCATCACACGCACAACGTTAAGGCCGAAGGAATAAACAATGCCAGACCTACTCCCGGTCCACGAGTTTAGGTAGAGGGTCGTAGACAACCCGCTCACACGTTAGAGGATTGCCGCTCGAGACGCCCAGGTGCAGATGCGGCGGTGTGTTCTTGGCGTTGCCGCTCGCGCCGACGTAACCGAGCAAGGTGTCAGTAGTAACCGCTTGCCCCTCGCGCAGCCCATCGGCGTAGCGCTCTAGGTGGGCATAGTAGTAGCGTAGACCGCCTCCGCCTATTACGGTGACGGTTTTGCCCCCGAGTTTGCGCTCCGAGATGCGCCAGACAAAGCCAGGGGTGGCTGAGTACACGGGCGTGCCGCGCGGCGCGAAGAGGTCCTGCCCGGCGTGCACGCGCCCGCCCCCACGCGGCGCACCCCAAGTGTCGGTAACTTCGGCGACGCCCATACCTTCTACGGGCATGACGAGCTGCATGTCGGGCTCCTCGGGAAGCTGGCTCAGGTAGCCAGGTAGGAGCGCTAGGTATCTCTCCCACTCGTCTACCTCGCGCTGCCACTCGAGTCTCTGGGTCTCTGTGGACGGTTGCCAGGAGGGCAAGCAGCTCGTTTGTGCGAAGGAGAGCCCAGTGAGGAGAAACCCTACCAAAAACCAGGGCGTCATTCTTTATGTCTCGCCTGCGCCATGATCTGAACAACTATGTCGTTCACGCAGAGCGTGGGGGTGCAGCAACTTGGGGGCGAGACGTAGGGCGGCGTATCTGAGGGTGTAGCGCTTCACGAAGACAGTATAGGCGCAAAAGAGTATGAAGCGGCGAAGCTGCACGGCGCGCCGAGGAGAACGTGCTCACAGCTTGCCCTGCCTGCCTCAAAGGTTGTGCGGCATACGCGCGCATCTCTCGCACAACGGATTCTGTAGGTAGGGTAGCTTCGACTCGAAGGGCGGTCTGCTTTCGCTTCCTCGATAAGCTTTGCGATCCTCGCCTCGTATTCGAACGCACCGCGGAAGGCAACTGCCTCCGGATCGAAAGCAGGGTGATCAGGATTGACGAGGTAGTTGTAGCTCATCGGGACGACCACGCTCGGCACTTTAAGCGCCAGCGAACGCCCTTCCTCGACCCAACTATCTCCGTAGCGGCGCGTTTGACTGTAGTCGTTTGGGTCGATATTAGGACGCTGATCAAGCACATCCTCTACGTCTTCAGAGCGAATGTCGAGCGTAAAGAGCTGATAACCACGCATGTTGGGATAGTGTCCCCAACAGGTCAGGAGTTCCAACGCGCTAAGCGCAATATGTTCTCCGCCATAAGCCACTTGCGTGCCGACCGAGTTCCAGCGGTTCTCACTAGGAGCAGGCTGAAAAGGTTGGGGGTTTTTGGCGAGCGCCAGCTCGTGGGCGAGCCGGTAAATTCGTATCAAATAACCGCCCCATTGAGGAGTGCGGCGATCAGGTTATCGACCTTCTTTTGCCCATAGTGGGTGCTCAGTAACGTGTAAGGCGCTGCGCCCTCCAAAGCCGAATTGGGTGATTTGAACCAGTCACGTGCGTGCTCGAAGCCGAGCACGGCGGCGACCTTAGAGAAGGTATCACTGACCCCTTCAGCGCGGTCGAGCATGGCGAGCGTCACCTGGTTGTTACGACTGACGCGAGACTCGCTAACGCCGAGGAGTGACGCGACCTCTTTGCTACGAAGGTCCAGGAGCGTACCTAGGTTAGTCATCATCGCTCTAGCTGAGAGACGCACGGGTATCTCACCCTGTCTGAGCCAGATGGTGTCAAGCGCGTAGTAGTCGAGCCCCGTAACGGCCTCAAAGGTTTTGCGCTTGACCACATTAGGTTTATCCGCCGAAAGGGTCTGAAAGAACGTATCCGTATCAATCAAGGTTGCTTGAGGGGTACTTGCAGCCATGACAGCCTCCTTGACCTCAGTATACTTGATTTTGCAAGAGGCGTTACTTGCATGTGAGGAACGCGAGGTTGGATGGCTAGGTATTTCGCATTTAGGTTGGCGAAATTTTCAGCGCGTGGTCATCGCAGAAAACTACTGCCTTTCAAGCACGATACAAAGTAAATCGCCGTACAGACTATGGCTTGGAGGTTTCTCATGAAAGAGGATTTCACCCTAGTAAGCTGCATCCGCACGTACCTGAAAGCCCAGAAGCTAGATGGCTATAGCAACAAGACGCTCTACTCCTATAAGTTGCACTTGCAGGGCTTAGTTCTTGACTTGGACGTAGATACTGCCGTTCAGACGATTAAGCTCGAGCACCTGCGCGCTCACCTCACGAGCCTAACGCACTTGCAGACCTCGAGTTTGGCAAACAAGGTACGAGCGCTCAAAGCGTTTTTCAAGTGACTCTATGAGGAGGAGATTCTCGAGCGGAATCCTGCACTGAAACTGCGAGAGCCGCGCCTGCCCGCACGGATACCCAAGGCTCTATCTGTCGAAGAAGTAGAACTACTGCGTGACGCCTGCGAGAGTTTATTGGAACACGCCCTCGTTGAGTTCTTTTTTGCGACTGGCTGCAGGGTTAGCAAAATTCATCAACTTGACCGCATTGACCTCGACTGGTCACGCCGGAGTGTTGTGGTTCTTGGCAAAGGGAATAAGGAGCGCGAGGTGTACTTCGGGGCGAAAGCGGCGCTGTGGCTCAGGCGGTATCTGGACAGTCGCTCGGACAGCGCTTTAGCACTCTTCGTGACAAAACGTCGCAGGCGACAGGAGGATGAAACGCTGCAACATCAGCGCCTCAGCACCTCACAGATGCAGCGTATTTTCAAGCAGGTCACCGAGCGGTGCGGCTTAGAGGAAAAGGTGACGCCGCACGTCTTGCGCCACACCCTCGCCACGCTGCTCTTAAATCAAGGTGCACCTATCGCAGCGGTGCAGTCCATCCTCGGGCACGCCTCGCCTACCACGACGCAGCTTTACGTCAACCTATCCGGGGAATCTAGGCAGATGCTCTACAGGAGACATTTTCCGCAGTGAAGCAGTCAGTTCTCGATCAATGGGTTTGGTTATGGTAGACGCGCGTCAATCATGCCGGAGTCATCAAAGACTCGTAAAGCACTACCTTCCATCAATCTATCCGGAAACACTATGAGGTTTGAGGTTGCCGGGTTCTTTGCAGAAGGTGCGAGCAGCGCCTCAACGTCGCCCCGCTCGAAGCTGATTTGCCCTATCTGGTGGGTCATTGGGGTTTGGTTGCGCCTCAAGCTCTCGCGCCACGGCCCGGTGACGTCCTCAACTGAAAGCTCGAGGTTACGCAGTGCGCTTTCACCAAGCTGAACGACACGCTGAAGTGCGCACTCGACTGACAACACGATCCTCGGTGGTCCCTTAACACCTTTGAGGTCGTCGTTGGTGCGCAGCAGCGCTTCGACCTCTTCCAGAGCTGTAACCGGATTGTCGGCTAGGTAGAGCACCTCGAACGTGCCTGCTGGGTTGTAGCGTCCGCCGAAACGATACGATCCCACTGCGGAAAGAGCAGTGGAGGCGTACTTCGCGTGGATAATGCGGAAGAAAGTTTGCGTTAAAGGCGTCGGCTGGAGATTACGGAGGGCAAGCGCGAGCTTCTCAGTATCGAGCACTAATCAGGTTGCCCGGTCTCAATCGCGTAGACGAGCCCTTCGACAAGGTCGAGGTGGCCCTCCATGAGATAATCGAGCGGCTTCGCGTTTCCTAGGGCCGGATGAGGCGCTTTGAGCCAGACGCGCACTAAACTCATATCCCCGTCGAGAAGCTCGCGTAGCGTCGTGACGAGCTTGACGAGCCGCTCCAGTTGCGGTTGTAGGTGGGGTGAGGCGGGGTTTTTGCCGAGTCCTCGCGGTGTGTAGCTAACAACCTTTGCCATCTCTTTCTGAGAGACAGCGAGAACGTCGGCTAAAAGTTTGGCGTCATAACGGCCCGTTGCGGGGTCGTGTGCGCTGAGAAGCGTATGGTCGAGCAAGCTTGTTGCCATAGCTTAGTATAGGACGTGCATTATAATAGGTCAATATGTGTTCACTTTTTGTTCCTCAAGCTAAGAGCATAGAGGTTTATTCTGCAGCTAACGCGCGCGTCTGCCGCAGAAGCGTACGAAAGCTTACCCGCTAACGAAACGTGCTTACCGAACTGTCACGCATACACTGCGCCCCTCTATAGAGTATGAGCTAGCGACGAACTCACCGGCGATACAGCTCCGCCGTCGCCTTAGCCGCCTCTGCAACCCACGCGCGCAGGGCTGAAGGTTCCACCACCTCGACAACCAGACCGAAGCTGAGTAGGTATAGGCACTCGCACGCCTCCCATACCACCTCGAAGAGGATATCTAAGTTCAGCCAGCCCCGCGCGTTGGGCGGGTCGCACGACGTTACGCGCAGCACCCGCGCGTACCTGCCCGAGGTGCGTATCCTCTCGACGAGCCCGGGTGCGGCGCTCACCCAGGCCGAATAGCACGGTAGTCGATATTGCGTATCTGCCGACCGCCGAGGGCTGGAAACTAGGTCTGAAGGGCCGGGCTTTGATCATTCGAGCTCTACCTGGTGGGCGTCATGGACGGTTTTTCGAAGCGTATCGTTGGCTACGCGATAGCCGATAGTATGAAAACTGATACCAAAGTGATTTAAGGGTGTCGCAACGTGACATCCTTAAACGCTCTATGAGCGTGACTTCGGACGCCCTCACGTTGCGACACCCCTTTTTCAGACTGGTATGACTTGGTGTCACAAGCCTTGCGTTCAGCCGCGACCCGGCGCAAGCCCCGCCCGGCTTGACCCACAAGGTTAGAGCAAAGCTCAAAGGCTCTATAGGTGAAGCACAAGGTGCTTTGAGCTTCGCTCTGACCTATGCCTTCACCTAGGCGGCAAAGGTAGCCTATACACTTCTTACGCCTATCAGCGTGAACTTCGCGCATATGAGATGCCGCCGAGCTTCGCTGGAAAAGGGGCGTGCTTCGACAACGCGGTGATCGAGAGCTTTTAGTCAACCTTAAAGCGCGAATTTGTCTGCCCAGTAGGGCGCTTTGCCACCCGTGATGACGCTCGCGTCGCAGTGTTCGAGTATAACGAGGTCTATTACAACCGCGAACGACTGCATAGCTCGCTCAACTACGAAACGCCCAACACGTTCGAGTTGTCGCAACAACCTATAGAGAATCAGGAGATGAGCTTAGCCGCTTAGCTGTATACTTCGGCTGTCCGAGGAAATAAGCCAAGCCCACTCCCATAGAACTCTAATACTAAAGTGAGGTTTAGATGTCAAAAGTACGACATCTAAACCGCGCGTGAGCGCGTACCCTCAGACGCTCTCAATTTACGACATCCTTGAATCAGGTTAGTATAACTTTATACGCTTCTTACATCCCGCTTCTCCTAAGCTTCGGAAGACAGCACTCCGAAGAGTCTCCAGAAATTCGCAGCGACACATAAAGAGGTTCTATTCACGCTCGCAGTGTGTACGAACCTCGTGCCGAAAATTTATTCCTTCACGCCTTTTTCTGTTAATCTGTACCAAACAAAATGTAAGGAGCGTGAACCGTGAAGAAGTTTCTAAGCGTCGCCATCGCCATAGCTCTATTCGCAAGCAGTGTAGCCTCCGCCCAACTCGTCCTCTGGACTACCGAGGAGCAACCTGAGCGCTTGGAGGTGCAGCGCAACATCGCTTCAGATTTCCAGGAGCAAACGGGCGTCAGCGTCGAGGTTATCCCTGTAACCGAAACCCAGATGGGCGAGCGCGTCACCGCCGCCTTCGCCGCGGGCGAACTGCCCGACGTGATTTACCATCCGCTCAACTACACTTTGGGCTGGGCGAGCGCGGGCATTTTAGACCCCTTTAGCGCCGCCGAAGCCATCGAGACGCTTGGTGCGGACACCTTTTACGAGGGTGCACTTAATTTAGTTGAAGTCGAGGATGGCTATGCTGCCGTGCCCGTTGACGGCTGGACGCAGCTTCTAGTTTACCGCCAAGACCTCTTTGAAGAGGCAGGCTTAGAGCCGCCCACGAGTTACGAAGCTATTCGCGCCGCGATTGAAGCCTTGCATAGCCCGCCCGACATGTACGGCTTCGTCGCCGCCACCGACCCCAGCGAGGGCTACATGATGCAGGTCTTCGAGCACATCGCGCTCGCCAACGGCGTGAACTTGGTGGACGACCAGGGTAACATCGCGCTCGACACGGAAAAGCTCACCGAGACGCTCGAGTTCTACAAAGACTTGGTCGAGGCGAGTCCGCCTGGCAACCTCTACTGGCAGCAGTCACGCGAGCTATACTTCGCGGGCAGCGCCGCCATGATTATCTGGTCGCCCTTCATCCTAGACGAACTCGCTGGATTGCGTAACGAGGTGCCCGTGACGGCGGTAGACGACCCCACCAGCCCACAACTCGCCCAGGACTCGGGCTTCGTGACTCGCTTATCCGGTCCGAGCAATAAAGAGGGCGCAGGTTGGACGGACGTGCGCTACTTTGGCATCACCGTAGACGCGGACTTCGAGGCGGCGCGGCAGTTCGTGGAATATTCCCTCTCCGAAGCGTACGACCAAACACTCGGTATGGCGGCGGAGGGTAAGTTCCCGCAACGGCGCGGCACCCAAGACAACTCTGAGCAGTTCATCAACGCCTGGTCGAACCTAGAGGTCGGCGTGGACCGCCGCGCGCCCCTAAGCGAGTTCTATGAAGCGGAGACGATTCAAGACCTCGTCGAAGGCTTGGAAACGGGCACGCGCTGGGGCTACAGTCAAGGCTACGGCGAGCTGACCTCGCAGCTTTACGACACGCGGATTATGGCGGAGATCGTCCGGCAGTTCACTGATGGTGAATTCTCGGTAGAGGAGGCGGTCTCGAGGATTCAGGAAGAGGTGCGGGCGCTGCAGCAGAACTGAGTGCGCGTATAGAGACGCGCACGAAGCATCTTAGCTTTTGTTTTTAGCTAACAGCCCGGGGCACAGAACCTCAAATCTCACTGAGGAGGCTCGAGGATGGACCAGCAACAACAAAGTCTCAGCCAACGCGAGGCGCGCCTCGCCTTCTGGATGCTCGCGCCGACCTTTTTGATCGTTTTTGCCGTGGTCATCTTCCCGGTGCTGGCAAACTTCTGGATCAGCTTCAAGAACATCGAACTGGGCGACCTGCGCCCACCTGTACCTGTGGTGCGCGAGCGGGCGGTGTCCGTCAAAAATCCTGGCGACCCCTTAGAGGTGCGCTACTTGATGCGCAATAGCAGCCCCGACGTGACGATTCGCAACGTGACGTTAGAGGCGCAACTCGCCGACGGGCTGACGCCGACAGAGTTGCCCGAAGCGTGTAGCGTGGACGGGCGCTCGCTAATCTGCGACTTTGGCGAGTGGGAGGGCGGCTACAGCGAGAACGTGGCGTTCTCCTTCGAGACGAGTAAAGCATTTTTCGCGGATAGTATCGATCAGCGTGCCCCAACCCAACCGACTCTGAGCGGCGACGCCAGCAACGTGCTGACGAACTTCAACTTCACACTTCAAAACTTCCGCTTCGTACTCTCCGGGCGCGAGTTCTGGCCTGTGCTGTGGACGACGCTCGCGTACACGCTTTTCGGCACGGGCGGCTCGATTTTGTTAGGCGTTTTCGCCGCGCAGCTCTTGCAGGGTGAGTTCTTCGGCAAGGGCTTCTTGCGCGGGCTCTTCCTCTTTCCTTACGTCGCGCCAGTGATCGCGGTTGCCTTTACCTGGACCTTCTTTTTAGACCCCTTTAGCGGCAGCTTGAACGCGCTGGGTTTAGAGTTTGGCCTCATGCACGAGCCCATCTCATTCCTGAGCCAGCGCAGCTTCGAGGTGAGCTTGCTAGGGCTCTCATTTAGCTTCCCGCTTGCACTTTCTACCGTCATCGCCTTTGAAGCGTGGCGCTACTTCCCCTTCGCTTTCCTCTTCGTGCTCGCCCGCTTTCAAGCCATCCCCGACGCGCTTTACGAATCCGCCGAGGTGGACGGTGCGGGCGCGTTCCAGAAGTTCCGCTACATCACCCTGCCGCAGCTCGTGGGCATCGTCGCGACGCTCTTCTTGCTGCGCTTCATCTGGACCTTTAACAAGTTCGACGACGTGTTCCTCTTGACTGGCGGCGCAGCCGGGACGGAGACGCTGCCCGTGCAGGTCTATGACAACGCCTTTGGACGCTCAGACATCGGCGCGGGCGCGGCGACGGCGGTGGTGCTCTTTTTCATCCTAGCAATTTTCATAGTCATCTATTTCCGCTATACCCCGGAGGGTGAGTGATGGCACAAGCAACCCGTACCCAGACCTCACCCCGCAACCTTCCCTCCGTAACGGGCTTCGCCATCGCCGCGCTGATGGGCGCACTCTCGACGCTGACCGCCGTCTTGCTGTGGGCATTCTTCGCGGTGATTTTTAGCCGCTTAGAGGTCAGCACGCCGCTCGGCTGGGCGCTTCTAAGCGGTCTCGTGATCGGACTCACGCTGAGCGCGATGCGCAAAGAGGAGAACCGAAAACAGACGACGCCGCTCTGGTTCGCACTCGCCGTGGGCGCGGGTGTCGGCGTGCTCTGGCTCGTGTTTACAGGTTTAAGACCGCTCGGCTTCGGCGAGGTCAGCGTCTTATGGGGCGTCATCGGTGCGCCCCTCGCCTTCTGCGCTGCCGCCTTTTTAACCCGCTACGGCCTGCGCGACCTCAACTTGGCTGAGGCGGGCTCGAACATCTATGAAACCATCACCTTGCGCCTTTTGCGCGGCTTTGGCTTTATCTTCTTTATCTCGGTTGTCGTCTTTCCCTTCTACTTCATGGTCGCCTCGAGCCTCAAGTCTCGCTCGACCTTTTTACAAGATCCCACCAATTTGAGCATCGACTTCTCGCAAGGACTCGGTAACTTGTTGGTCGGCTACCGCGAGGTATTGGTCCGCTTCGACTTCGCCCGCTACATCTTGAACAGCACGATAGTCGCCGTCGCCACTGTGATTATTACCCTTTTGCTAGCGGTCTTAGGCGCATACGCCGTGACGCGGCTGCGCTTTCCGGGGCGCGACATGCTCTCACGCTCGATTTTGCTCATCTATATGTTCCCGGCTATCGTGTTGGTCGTGCCGCTCTATGCAGTTTTCACTCAGATCGGTTTACGCGACACACTTCCTGGTCTTTTGGTCGTCTACCCTGCAACGACGATTCCCGTGGCGCTCTATATGCTGCGAAGTTACTTTCAGACGTTGCCTAAAGATTTAGAGGAGGCGGGCATGATTGACGGCTGCACGCGCTTAGGGGTCATCTGGCGCATCACGCTGCCTTTAAGTGTGCCCGCGCTCGCTTCGGTTGGGCTCTACGTTTTTATGATCGCCTGGAACGAGTTTTTGTTCGCCTTCATGTTTTTGGACTCGCCGGAGATTTTTACGCTCTCGAGAGGGATGGTCGCTTTGAATTCGCAAGAGGTCCCGCGTCAATTCTTGATGGCGGGTGCAGTCATTGTTACCGTGCCTATTATGGTGCTCTTCTTCTGGTTTGAGAAGTATCTGGTCGGTGGGCTCACAGCGGGAGGCGTCAAAGAATGAAGCCGGAACTCATCAAGAGGTGCGAAGAGGTGCTCCGTGCAAACGACCACGGCTCCTACACCATCCCTGCGCCAGACCTGTATCCCTACCAGTGGAACTGGGACGCAGGCTTTGTCGCGCTTGGTTGGGCGACGTTTGACGAGAAAAGAGCGTGGCTTGAGCTTGAAACGCTTCTCTCCGCGCAGTGGCAAGATGGCATGGTCCCGCACATCGCCTTTCACCAGGAGAGCAAGGGCTATTTTCCCGGCCCTGACGTGTGGGGCGTTCCGGTGTCGCGCTCGGGTAAGGTAGCGAGCAGTGGCATCACGCAGCCACCGATTCTCGCGACGGTGGTGCGAGAACTTGTTGAGAATGCCAAGGATAAGGCGTTGGCGGAGGAGAAAGCCGAAGCACTGGTTCCTAAGATTCTCGAGTTTCACCGCTGGCTTTACCGCGCTAGAGACCCAAAGGGCACCGGGCTCGTCGCTCTCTTGCATCCTTGGGAGAGCGGGATGGACAACAGCCCTTTATGGGACGAAGCACTTGCGCGTGTGCCGCGTGCGTCTTTGCCGAGTGAGCGCCGCGACACGGAGCACGTGAGCGCCGAGCAGCGCCCCGGCAGTGAAGCGTACGAGCACTATATCGGACTCGTCAACCTCTTTCGCGAGCACGAGTATGAGCCTGAAAAAATCTATGAAGCGTCACCCTTTAAGGTTGTCGATGTTGCCTTTAACGCCATCTTGCACCGCGCGGACCGCGATTTGCTCGAGCTAGCCGAACGTTTTGACCTGGAGACGGTTGAAATCGAAGGTTGGTTAGACCTGAGTAAACCTGCTCTGCAATCGCTATGGGACGAAGAGGAGGCTTTTTTCTTCTCCAAAGACCTCATCAGCGGCGAGCGCATCGGCGTGCGCACGTTTGAGGGATTCATGCCGATTTATGCAGGCGTGGCAACGGAGGCGCAGACGCGGAAAATGCTCCACGTATTGGAAACCTGGAACGGCGAGGTGCGCTACCTCGTGCCGAGTACGAGCCCGCTCGACCCGGCTTTTGAACCGCAACGCTACTGGCGCGGCCCAGTTTGGATTAACGTCAATTGGATGCTTTATCAGGGTCTGACTGAAAACGGCTTCTTGGTGTGGGCGCAGAAGATCAAAGAGGACAGCCTCGCGCTCGCGGAGAAGACGGAGATTTTTGAGTACTATGATCCTAAGACGGGTAAAGGTCTGGGCGGGCATACGTTCGCGTGGACAGCGGCGCTGATACTGGCTTGGAAGAGCTAAAGAAACCGTAAACCTCTTGCAAAAGTAGGTTTTTACGTTCTGTAAGAGTTGCGCGCGTTCGCTGCACAAAACCCACAAGTTTCAGATCATCCTGCGGCGAGGTCAGGACGCAGCACGACTCGCCCCCGCGCCCGCGCCCGCGAGGTGATGAGTAACTGCTGCGCCCGAGCTGCCTGCTCCAGCGGCAACTCCGCGGCGATGAGGGGCGTGATACGTTCAGCTCTGAGATGGCTAATTAGGGCTTCGAGGTCTTGTGCTAAAGCTCCCAGATGCGCCTTGTTAAAGTCCACCACGTTGAAGAGCAGTGCTGAGCGCCCATTGGGCAGCTTGTCACGCACCCACAGCTTGGTGAAGCCGCCGATCGTGGATAGAGCGGACGCGCCGTGCAGCGCACCGATTGCCGCCGTCGCCACGAGCGCGCCGCCTCGATACAGCACTCGCCATGAGCGGTCCAGGTGAGCACCCCCTATAGGGTCTACGACAAGGTCAACACCGCCTGGCACGTCGCGTTCGAGCCGCGCTACAAAGTCTTCGCGCTGATAATCGATGGGTGCCGCGCCGTATCTTGCTATGACCTCATGTTTAGCCTGGGACGCCGTGCTCCACATTTTCAGACCCAGCACGCACCCGAGGTCCAGCAGGGCCGACCCCCATAGTCTTTGTCAACGCTTATCTGGTTGGTGCGCCGCAGGGGGGCTGGGTCTTGGTCGATACGGGGCTGCCCGACTCAGAGCGCTATCTTCGCAAGGCGGCTGAAGAGCGCTACGGTCAGAGCGCTAAGCCTGAAGCCATCGTGCTCACCCATGGACACTTTGACCACGCGGGCACGGCGCTCGAGTTAGCCAGGACCTGGGACGTTCCTATCTACGCACATTTGCTCGAGCTGTCCTACTTGACAGGCGCGTCGGACTACCCGCCGCAAGACCCGACCGTGGGCGGCGCACTCGCGATGATGTCTCGAGCCTTCCCGCACCGCGGTTACGATTTCGGTGTTCGGGTGCAGCCCCTCCCGACGAACGGCAGCGTACCGGGGCTACCGGGGTGGCGTGCGGTTCACACGCCGGGTCACACACCCGGTCATGTGTCCTTGTGGCGCGAGGCGGACCGGACCCTCATCGCGGGCGACGCGCTCGCTACGATGAACCTGGATTCTTGGACATCCCAGCTTACACACGCGCGCGAGCTGAGCCGCCCGCCTACGCCCTTTACGCCTGACTGGGTCGCAGCTCGACGTTCGGTCTCGAGCCTCGCTGAACTCGAGCCCTTTACCCTCGCGGCGGGTCACGGCAGGTCCTTGTCTGGACCTGAGTTGGCGACGCGGCTAAGGCACACTGAAGCAGGCGGCGTCAAAGGGTGCGATGGGGGCAAGAAAGTTAAAGGGCGACGGCGACACATCCTGGTTGATACGCAAGGGCTACTTCTGGGCGTACTTGTGCTTGCCGCCAACATCAGTGACCCAGCCGGAGGCGAGCAACTGCTTGAAGCACTACAGGGGCGCTTCGGTAGACTTCGCCACCTCTTTATTGACGGGGGAGCGCACCTTCCAAGAGTGGGTCACGGACTCCTTAGGCTGGACCATCGAGATTGTGCAACATGCTTACGCAGGCATCCGAGGCTTTTGGCTTCCCGAAGGACAAGAACTCACGCCTGAACAACTTGCTATGCTCAAGGGCAACCGCACCTTTAAGGTCTTGCCTAGACGCTAGGTGGTAGAAAGAACCTTTGTACAGGTGAGCATCACAGAGAACTAGCCCCGAAGGGGCGGGCTTTGCCCGTTCGAGTGCTGGCACGATGTACCTAACCTGGGATTAGCCGTCATAGACGCCACAGCAAAGACTACGAGCGCCTGCCCCAAAGTAGTGAAGCCTTGATCTACGCTGCTATGGTACGTTCGATGTTGACAAGGCTCGCAAAATCCAAGAGATAGACCCTTCCCAGACACCCTCTAAGAGGGTAGAGACCTGGACGCGGTTATAGAGTCCCTGCGCTAGCTCTGAAATGTACCTTTTCGAGGGGTTGGGCCGAAAACCCCAAGTTCGTTTACGGGAAGACGCGGTAAGAAGTTGCTCAGAAGTTAGATAACCTAAAGCAGCAAGTGAAGCAAGGTACTTACAACGGGAGTACACGAACTCTCAACGAGTATTTGGAGGAGTGGCTGACCTATAAGCGGCGCAGTATACGCCCTAGAACGGCTGAAACTTATACACGTAACGTTCATTATCTATCTCGCGTACTAGGACGCTCAAAGCTCGTCGCGCGCTCCCCTCAAGAAGTTCGCGCCGCAATAGGAACACTTGCTGACGAGGTCGGGACACGTTCTGCTAACCAGTGTCGCGCCGTTTTACTCAACGCGCTTAACGACGCCTACGATCTCGAGCTGATCCACCGCAATCCGGTGAGCGCCACCAAACCCTTTCCTGAAACACCTCGAACACCAATCAGTTGGAGCAGCGAAGATAAGCAACGTATCCTCGCCTCTCTCCAGGCTCATCGACTATGCGCACTCTTCACACTAGCCCTCGCTACCGGCTTACGGCAGGGTGAACTCCTCGGGTTGAGGTAGGACGACCTATCCGGTAATGTCTTTAGAGTGACCTATCAGCTAGGGCGTGACGGACAACTTGCGCCCCTGAAAACACGTTCGAGCCAGCGGCGGCTCGGCTTACCTGATGACGTTCTCGCTGCACTCTACATTTACCAAAAGGTTCAGCGGCAAGAGTCATGCGCTTTAGGAGCAGATGCGCCTATCCATAATCTCATATTCACGTCTGTAACCAACACGCCTATCAGCCACCGTAACTTAACGCGCACTTGGCAGGTATTGCAGGACAAGGCGCAGATTCCTCGCGCAAATTTACACGATTTGAGGCATATGTTCGCAACGAATTTGCACTACGCGGGCGTCCCTCTCAAAACAGCTTCGGGACTATTGGGACACTCGAGACCAAGTATGACCTTAGACATCTACACGCACTTCGCTGAAGACGAGGCTGTTGAAGTTGTGCCTGGTATTACGCCATCACGTGACGAGACGTAGTGTGTTGACTCGGTTTATAGCCTTTAGTAGTGGCGTAGTAGTAAATCAAACAAAAAGAGAACCGGAACGCCATTTAAGCATTCCGGTTTCCTACGTTTCTGACGCGCTTTTCTAATGGTGGAGCCTATCAGATTCGAACTGATGACCCCCTGCTTGCAAAGCAGGTGCTCTCCCAGCTGAGCTAAGGCCCCGCGCAGCGCAAAGAAAACTATAACGGTGCTTTTAGAGCGCTGTCAAGCGTCTGTGAGCTTTTTGGCTGTACTTGTGGCTAATATGACTCGAGTCAAACCTGTAAAACTCCCTATACCAATTGTATTTGTGCTATTTATGCAGTAGAAATAAGACTCAAAAACTCTGTTTGTACTGGGATTAAATGAGATATGAACGGTTGATTTCAACTAGTATAGCAGTTAATATAAGATATGGACGTTACCCTCGACAAAAAGAGTCCGGTTCCTCTAGGGGATCAACTCCAAGCCCACATCCGCGTGCGCATCATCACGGGCGAGCTTGCGCCTCATGACCTCTTACCGACGGTGCAAACCTTAGCGGCGGCGACAAACACGAATTACAACACCGTCGCTGCGGCTTACCGGGCTTTAGAGGCGCAGGGCTACCTAATGCAGCGGCGGCGCGCCGGAACGCGGGTAGCCGCTAAGCCCCCTATTGATACGCAAGAGGTGCTGGCTGTTCATTTGAGCGCAGGGATTGCGGAGCAAATTTGCGCTTTAGGGCTGGACACCAATGACACGCTTCAGCTTATCGGTGCGCACGCTGCGACTAAGGCGGTTATGACTGAGCGAGCGCCATGCGTCGCGGTGCTCGCGGGTGACGCAGCGCAAGCCGCATTGCTCGCCCGAAAAGCGAGAGCGCTGTTCGGGCAAGCGCTGAACTTCGTACCCGCAACCCCAACCTCTTATAGACGCCAAAACTACGTCGCCACCCTGATTGAGCCCGCGCTGCTCGAGTCCCTCTTCGCTACCCACAAGGTGGCTCACACCGCCTCCTCCTTTACACCTCTATGGATGAACACGCCTGCTTTTCCCGCAGGCGCAGATTAAGGAGCATGATGAACGCAAAGACGACAAACGCGCAGCACGTCGCTCACGGCTTGAGGGGCGTCATCTTCTGTGAAACTCGGCTCAGCTCGGTTGACGGTCAGGCGGGTAGCCTGCTCATTGGCGGCTTCCCAGTAGAGGACCTCGCACCTCAGGCGAGCTTCGAAGAGGTGCTCTTCTTACTGTGGAACGACCGCTTACCTTCCGGAGCAGAGCTGCTCGAACTGAAACGTGAACTGACGGCGCGGCGCACGCTGAGCGAACCGACGCTCAGCGTGTTGCGGCGCGCAGCCGAGCGTACACTGCCGCCTATGGACGCGCTGCGCCTCGGGGCGGACACCTTGAGCCTCAGCGACGAGGCGACGTCTGACCTCTCGAAACCCGCCGAGGTGCGCCGCGCTGTGCACCTCATCGCCGCGCTGCCGAGCGTCCTCGCCGCCTATTGGCGCTTGCGGTTAGGGCAGGGGCCCATAGAGCCGCGAGCGAATTTGTCTCACGCCGCTAACTTCCTCTACATGCTGCGCGGCGAGGAACCTGCAGAGGCGGCGGCGCGCGCTTTAGAGACGTACTTCAACACCGTCGTTGACCACGGCGTGAACAACTCCACATTCACAGCGCGCGTCATCGCTAGCACCCGCTCGGACTTGGTCTCGGCGGTGGTGGGCGCGATCGGCGCGCTCAAGGGTCCTTTGCATGGCGGCGCGCCGGGGCCGGCGATGGACATGGTCTTCGAGATTCAGCGCCGCGCTGAAGCGTCGCAGGAGAGTATCGCGCAAGAAGCCGAGGTTTGGGTGCGAGAGAGGTTGGCGCAAAAGGAGCGCATCATGGGTTTCGGTCACCGCGTCTACCGGGTGCGCGATCCGCGCGCAGACGTGCTCGCCCGCGCAGCGGATACGCTCTTCGCCGAGAGAGACGCGCAACTTTACAGCGACGCCAAAACTGTTGAAGAGGTTGTTTTACGGTCCCTTAAAGCGCACAAGCCGAACCTCAACTTGCAGACGAACGTCGAGTTCTATACGGCGCTCGTCTTACACGGCGTGGGTTTAGACGCCCAACTCTTCTCCTGCGTTTTCGCGCTCGCCCGCGTCGGCGGCTGGACCGCGCACGTCTTAGAGCAGCGCGGCGAGGACGAGCTGATCCGCCCGAGTTCACGCTACAGCGGCGCGCAGGGGCGGGTCTACCCGCAGACGTGAACCTCTTATGCAGGGTGATATGTTCCTTGTTTGAAGAGACTTCGGGCGTAGGAAGGTGTAGACCACTCCTCAATTGAGTGAAGACCCTGCGCACGCCTCTTTAGGCTACTTAACCTGAGTTCGGAGTTACTTTCATGTCAGGCACGCGAATCCTACACTTTCGGTGGCTGACGACCTTCTCGAGATTGCGGTTCCACCGTTTTTCGATAATGTTTGGGCGTTTGAACAACGGGTACGCCTTGCTCTTGTGAAAGGAAGCGCATCAGAGACGGAAAAGCACTCCTGGAAAAACCTCGGACTCAGGTTACTTAGAGATGTGGCTGTGCAGCGCCAGGTCAAAACGCGGGGATGAATGAGCGCTAAACTCGGCGGTATGAACGTTACCATCGTAGGTGCGGGGTTGGCAGGTCTGACGGCGGCTAAAGTGTTGTGCTCGGCGGGCGTCCGAGTGAAGGTGCTCGAGGCTGAACCTTCTGTAGGTGGCCGCGTGCGCTCGGCAACTGTTGCCGGGTTCACTTTGGACCGGGGCTTTCAGGTCCTTTTTACAGCGTACCCAGCGGTCAAGCGTCACCTTGACCTGAAACGCTTGGACCTCGTCCCCCTGCCCCCGGCTGCAGTCGTCCACCGGGGGCGTGAGCGTGACGCGCTCGGCGATCCGCTACGTGACCCCCGCAGCCTGCCCTCGACCCTGAGCACGGCAGTTTTGACCCCGCGTGATAAGCTGCGCGTCGCCCGGCTCGCCGCCTCGCTCAAGTTAGGGGGTGCGCATACGCTTCTGCAAGGAGCCGACGAGACCGCGCTCGCGTACCTGCGGCGAAAAGGCTTTTCAGAGCGTGCGGTAGGGAGCTTTTTCGCCCCCTTTTTCGGCGGCATCTTTCTCAACCGTGACTTGACCACGAGCGCGCGGCTCTTTCGCTACTACTTTCGGATGCTCATGGACGGTCAGATCGCGGTGCCGCGACGCGGCATCGGGGCGGTGACGGCGCAGCTCGCGGAGGGGCTCGAGCTGCAGCTCAGCACTCGCGTCGCGCGCCTAGAGGCGGCCGAAGGTGGCGTCACGCTCCACACGGACCGTGAGATATTCCGAGCGGAGCGCGTCATCGTCGCGGCGGACCCGCCCACGTTGCGGCGGCTCACAGGCGTCGCAGCGAAGGGGCGCGCAGTAACGAGCACCTATCTCTACTTCGCGACCGATCAGGTCTTGAGCGCCGAGCCACGCCTACTCTTAAACGCGGAGGACGGGCTCATCAACAACGCCTTGTGGAGCAGCAACACGAACCCCGAGCTTGCGCCAGCGGGACAGCACCTCTTGGCGGTCACGGTATTGGGGCTGAGCGAGCTTTCAGACGACGCGCTAGCGCGCGCCGTCAAGGGTGAGTTAGGGCGCTGGTACAAAGGCGCTGACACCTTGCGCCTACTCAGCGTCCTACGTCTCCCCTACGCCCAGTTCGCTCAGCCGCCGGGCTTTAGCGCCACCCTTTTAGGGCACACCACCCCGCTACCTAATGTGCTCATCGCGTCCGAAGCGACGAGCATGAGTTCGGTGCAGGGCGCGATGGAAAGTGGCGAAAAGGCGGCGGCCATTCTCCTCAACGACGCTGCTGCGATGGGACGAGCGCGGGGCGCGTAAAATAAGAATTATTTCACAACACTTTTGCTTGTGAAATTTTTGTGCTTTCGCTCACTTCACGCCCACTGCTCAGCACGTTACCTAGCACGCTTACCCAAAGCAACTTGAGCGGTACACTTTCTGGCGATGGCTCAACCTCGTATCATCGGCGGCGCGGCGAAGGGGCGGGTGCTCGAGACGCCTAAGCGCGGCACCCGCCCTAGCCCCTCACGGCTGCGCGAAGCGCTCTTTAACATCCTCGGCTTTCACCCTAGAGGATCATTTCTAGACCTCTATAGCGGCTCGGGCGCGGTGGGTTTAGAGGCAGCTTCGCGAGGTTGGGAGGCGACGTGTGTCGACGTGAGTCGCGAGGCGGCAGGCGTGATCCGCAAAAATGCGCGGAACATCAAGCTGGGCGTAGAGGTTGTGCAGGGCGACGCGCTCCGCTTCGCGCGGCAGCACCCCGGAGCGTACGATATCGTCTTTGCCGCACCTCCCTACCCGCTAGACTTGGGGGGGATTTTTCAGCAGATTTCTGAGTCGGGCGCGGCGAGAGACCTCTATATCTTTCAGCATCCGGCGGGCTCGGCGCTGCCGCTCCTCGCCGGATGCGACAGGCGCGTCTACGGCTCTAACGCCCTCAGTTTGCTCGAAGCCGCCGAGCCGCCTCACACGTCGCGCTGACGACTTCCGAGCGTTCCCACTAACCCGCCAATGCGGTTGATGACTCTTTTGCAAGCTGGCAAAGTGCTTATGTCCTCAAAAATTCTTCAGGGCACATCGACTAGCTTTAGAAATATTTCACAATAGTCAGGCTCGTGAACATATTATTTCATATATTTGCTGAGCCACGCTTATTTGGCGCGCAACGTAGTCGATGAGATGTCGCGCCGAAAGACCGATTCCGGTAGCGCGCTAAAGAGCGCCCTATAAGCGCGGGGGATGTTGATGTCGTGCAGAGTAAGAAAGCGCGCGTCGCCCGCTTCCTGCCGCTCTCGCCCCGCTACCAGGAAGCGGCAGCCGGTCGCCGTTAGGGTATCTAGGGCATTCTCCATCGCCGCTTCGCCCCCATAGAAACGCGGCGCAACCAGGCGCATGGCGGTGTCCACACCGACGACGAAGGTGCTTTCGGGAAAGAGGTCAGCTTTTTGCTGAAATAGCGGCGCGCGCGTCAAGATGAGGGGCGCGTAAGCGGCGAACTGCGCCGCGCGGCGGCTCGCTTCAAAGAGGTCGATAGGCGCTTTGTCAGCGTTGACGAGGGGTAGCTCGAACTGGACGCGCTGACCTAGATGCGCCGAAGCGGTGTCCGCCAATTCCTTGTGCCCCTCGTGCAGCGGGTTGAATGAGCCGGAGAGAAGCGCGAGCCCCTCCGCTACGCTCTTCGCTACTTGCAGGTGCCCGTTCGGGTCAACGCTCACCCAAGATACCTCGCCCGAACGCAGCCGCTGCAACGCGGGCGCGGGCTCGAACTGGGGCGTGGGGTACTCTAACTCAGGACGCTCTGACTCGGGATGCTCCGACTCGGGGTGCTCTAGGCGGGCGACGTCCGCGTTCTGCAAACCACACACGTTCGCCAACGCCTGCAGCGTGAGAAGGCTCACCTGGCGCTCCTCGCCCTGGCGGGTCAAAGCACCCTTGGTGAACGTGAGTGCGTAAGAAGACGTACCCAAAGGGCTGCGCGACGCGACGAACGCGCGGTGCTCGCCGCGCTTGGGTCTGTCCGTGGCGATGCTCGCGGCGCAGCCGAGGCCGAACACCGGGGCGTCCGGGGCGAGCACCTGCGCCCGGCGGTAGGCGCTCTTCGCTAACGCGAGCGCGACGCGCTCGGAGGCGAAACTTTCCGGCTCGAAGCCCACGGCCTGGACGAGCGAGGCGGCGGCGTAGTGGTCCGTCGCCTCTAAGAGGGTCCTCGAGGACCCCCCCACGCTGTGCAGCCACGCGAGCGCCTGCGCCCCCGCCCCCGCGAAACGAATGACGCCTAGATGCGGCGCAGCGTGAATCTCTCGGAGCACTTCGGAAAGAGGTTGAGACGTGGACTGAAACAGGGCCATGTCCTCTATTATGCACGTTGAAATGCGAAACGCTAATGTTTAAGCAAGGGCGATTCATACAGTGGTAAATTGCGTGCCCCTACGCCGCGCACCCTCTCGCCTAAGTAAGGCTAACCGTGCAAAGAAGAGGTTGAGCAATACCGATCTAAAAAAACGACGTTGTAAATCGAGAAGGTATGCGACGCTTGACTCTCACCTTTGAGCAGCGTAAGCTGAAAGTATGTGTAACTTACACACGAATTTAAGGTTGCCCGTGAGAGGTCGGCGTGGCTAAACCCAGGGTGCTCCTCCTCTGCGGCGGTCAGTCCGAGGAGCACGAGGTGTCGCTCGCCTCGGCGCGTTCTGTGGTGGCGGCGGCGGGTGGGCGCTTCGCAGTGACGCCTCTGGTCATCGACAGAGCGGGGCGGCTACTGCCAGCCGACGTTTCGGCTCGGGCGCTCGGCTCGGATGGGCGTCTAGATGCGCGTGAGATAGCCGGGCAGTCACTTCAACACCTCGATCCTGGCGCGTTCGACGTCGTTTTTCCCCTGTTGCATGGTCCTCTGGGCGAAGACGGCAGCGTCCAGGGTCTCCTCAAACTGATGGGGCTCCCCTTCGTCGGCTCAGACGTGCTAGGCAGCGCCGTCGGCATGGACAAGCTGATGATGAAAGCGGTTTTCGCCGCCCACGGCTTGCCGCAGGTGCCTTACCGGGGCGTTGACCGGCGCGCCTGGCTGGAGCGCCCCGAAGAGGTCTTGCGCACCCTGCAGGGTCTCCCCTATCCCCTATTCGTCAAACCCGCCAATCTGGGCTCGTCGGTGGGTATCAGCAGAGCGGAGGACGAGGCGGGTTTGCGCGCGGCGCTCTCCCTCGCGGCGCGGTATGGCCGGCGCGTCGTCGTCGAGGTAGGGCTCACTGGCGCGCGCGAGCTGGAAGTTGGCGTGCTCGGCAACGACGCGCCCGAGGTGAGCGTCGTCGGCGAGATTCGTTTCGGGGGCGACTTCTACGACTACGAGACGAAATACACCGAAGGCTGCGCCCAGTTAGACATTCCCGCGCGCCTTGGCGGGTCCACAGCCGCGCGCTGTCAGCAGCTTGCGAAAGAGGCGTTCAGCGCGGTGGACGCGGCGGGGCTCGCGCGCGTGGACTTTTTTTTGGCAGACGGCACGCTCTACCTCAACGAGATCAACACCATGCCGGGCTTCACGGCGACGAGCATGTACCCCAAGTTGTGGGAAGCGACGGGTTTGCCCTATAGAGAGCTGATCACGCGGCTGATCGAATTAGGGCTCGAGGTGCGCTAGCGCTCTTCCGAAAGAGCGAACCCCGCACAACCTCCTGGGCGGCTCAACTGCAGCAGAGAGGTTTGGACAGTTGAGCACTCCTGCAAGATTCGTTCCTGCTCTCTCGGGACGTGTCTCTGGGAACGTGCGAATCGCCGGTGATTTCGCTCTATATAGCAGGTTACTTCGTAAAGCTTCGCGCAATCATCTGGTCAGCTTGATCGAAGCCATTCCCGGTCACGCCGTTTTCGCACAGGTTACGGTTGAAAACCGTTCGCATAGGTTAGAGCAAAGCTCACTAGGCTCTTAGCCTTCACCTCAGGTTAGAGCAAAGCTCACTAGGCTCTTAGCCTTCACCTGTTCAGCGATCACCTGTATGCGAAAGGGAAACTTCGTTTGCGTAACTTCGTTGGCTAACGCGCAAGCCCTTCCTGACGGAGGCTTCGCGCACCTTCGGGAGAAGCGAAGCAACGCTCTTACTTATAAGAACATCGTTTCCTAACGGCAAACTACGCAATTGGTACACACTCTAAGGATAGCTACAACTTCCTGACTTAATTTGTTTTTAGTTTGACTCGGAGCTAATTCGAGCGTACTCTGTAAATGATTTATTTCACAATACTTCTGCTTGTGATTTTTTTGTTTCATGGGCGGTTTCTCGTGTAAGGGTAGCTGATTCGAAGGTGAGGACGACTCGAGTCGCCCCATGATATAACGCACCTATATTCGGGTGTCTCGCTAAACCGCAATGTGCTCAGCCACACCTTGACACCGCACCGCAGCCGTGCAAAAGACGTCCGTATTCAATGAAGCTCATCCTCGAGGAGACCTCACATGACTCCAGCCGCTCCAGAGCGCCCTGTAATACGGATTCCGTCTAACTCCCTATTACCAAGAAGAAGCCTCGGTGATCGCCCATACACTTCATCCGTATCCTTTTTCCTACTCACATCCGTTCGGATTGATTCGCGCTTGTCAGCGAATCAATCGGAATCCGTATGAAGCGCTCTGCCCAACGGACGGTTTCCGTCCTCTTCGTCTGCACCGGCAATATCTGCCGTTCGCCTACCGCCGAGGGCGTCTTCCGCAGCTTGGTGGAGCGCGAAGGGTTGAGTGGGCGCGTCCGCGTCGACTCGGCGGGCACGCACGGCTACCATGTGGGTGACGCGCCGGACGAGCGGTCACAGGGCGCGGCTAAGCGGCGCGGCTATGACCTCTCGGCGCAGCGCGCCCGCCAGATCAGCCGAGACGACTGTGAATACTTCGACTACGTGCTCGTCATGGACGAAGCGAACCGCCAGATCGTCGAGCCCCAGTGTCCGAGGGCTCAGAAGTTCCTCTCTTACGCGCAAGTAGACGAGGCGGACGTGCCCGACCCCTACTACGGTGGCGGCGGCGGATTCGAGCGCGTACTGGACCTCATTGAAGCGGCGTCCGAAGGGCTCTTGGCGCACGTCCGCCGAGAGGTGGCGGGGTGAAAGACGCGCTCAGAGCCCAGCTCGGCGAGATTTTGGGCGCGGAGCTTCGTTCAGCGAAGAGGTTGCGCGGCGGCTGCGTCGCCGAGGTCTACGGGGTGCATTACGCGGGCGGAAGCGCCGTAGCGAAGGTGGACGACGAGGGGGACTTGCAGCTCGAGGCGTTCATGCTCGCCTATCTTAGAGACCATAGCTCCCTGCCCGTTCCTGAAGTCATCTACGCCTCGGACACGCTCTTGGTCCTGGAGTACCTCCCCGGCAGCCCGCAGAACCTGGAACGCGCCGAGCCCCACGCCGCCGAACTCTTCGCCGCACTGCACGAGGTGCGCGCTGAGCAGTACGGGTTGGAAAAGGACACCCTCATCGGTCCGCTGCCACAGCCTAATCCGAGGACGAACGTGTGGGTGGACTTCTTCCGCGAGCACCGCCTGCGCTACATGACGGGGTTGGCGCTCGAGTCCGGCCACTTGTCCGCAAGGTTGGGTGACAGACTCGAGTCGCTCGCCCAAGCCCTCCCGGACCTCTTGGACGCGCCCCCACATCCCTCGCTAATCCACGGCGACATCTGGCGCAGCAACGTGTTGGCGCGAGGGGACGCCGTCACCGGCGTTTTAGACCCCGCGCTCTACTACGCCGACGCCGAGATGGAGCTTGCGTATATCAGCCTCTTCGACACCTTTGGAGAGCGCTTTTTCAGGCGCTACGACGAGCTGAGGGACATTCGCGGAGGCTTCGGAGAACGCCGCCACCTCTACAACCTCTACCCGCTGCTCGTCCACGTGACCCTTTTCGGCGGGAGCTACGTGCAGCGCGTGGAGAGAACGCTAGGGCGCTTCGGCTACTGAAGCGTTTTTAGAGGGTGCAGCGTGCGTAGAGGTGCGTAACATATAGCAGGTATCATCTGGTCAGAGACACCCTTAGTGAGAAATGAACAGTCTAGCACGCACTTTGGGGGATGAAATCCCGCAACGGCAGGGCGGCCTGCCCGTAACGCTAGTCCTTGCGGACAGAGATCTGCGCTCAATCTCAGTATGTCGTGGAACTGCTAATAGTCACTTTCTAGCGGCTATGAGGAAGGAGGCAGCGCACCTTAAAGAAGCGGTAATCTGCCTCGGTATGTCGCGGAACTGCTGATTTACACAAATTCTCTAGGTTCGTTTGTTCTCCCCTTTTGCCCTCTTCAAGGAGCGTGTGGTATTCTCTTTCTAACCCCGTCGGCTCAGCGCGGTGGCGACCCTCGAACCTGGTCAGGTCGGAAGAAGCAGCCATAAGAGGTGATCGTCAGGTGCCGCTGAAACCTGGCGGGGTTGTTTTTTGGTTTCAGCTTAAGCGAACCCAGGCAAAACTTAGTGTCCTTTTTAGAAATGTATTCTTCGTCTCGGGAACTGCAAAGATGAGGGCTCTCAAAGCTGCCTCGGCTGCTAAAAGCGTTTCGTTCGTCACGCTTGCCGCGACTTCTCGATCGGCTAAATCTCTACCTTTCCCTAAATTCCTACGCAACTGCAGGATGTCTAAGCAGCTATGCTGCCGGAGAATGGGGGAGCTGTACTGTTAGCAGGTATCATCTGGTCAGCTTGGGCGAAGCCATGCGAAGCAACACTCTTACTAAAGAGAACATCGCCTAGCACGTACTTTCAGGGATGATATCTGCGGAGAAGTGTTGCTTCGCATAGTTGCACTCAAGCAACGGTAAGTGGAACTGCTATGTGTATGATCCGCGATAGCCAAACGGATAGCTCTAGCTCTTTGGCACTACTTGTCACGAAGCGGCGGAGACGTCAGCCGTACGGGGCGTTGGAGCATCAACGCCTCAGCACCTGTGAACTCTGATTGAACGCTCTTTCCACCCCTTCTCAACACAGAAGCTGCGCACCCACGCTCATATAAGTGCGCTCGGCACAACTTACGCTATGAAAGCGATTTCAGATATTTCAACCTAAAGTCAGCCTCCTGCTTCTATAACTAATAGTAATGAGGAAAATAGAGCATGTTGACCCTCTTTAATCTTAAATTGTAAAGGAAGATCGAGAAAAAGCGACTTGACAATTCCCGTAGAGTCTACTACGCTGCAATGAAAGCGATTTCATAAAGAGGTGCTGATGCCGACGATCAAAGAGGTGTCTTACCACGCCGGGGTCTCAGCCGCGACGGTCTCACGGGTTCTTAATGGAACTGTACCCGTTGCGAGTGATACCAAAAAGCGCGTGCTGGACGCCATCGAAAAACTCAACTACCAGCCCAACGCCTTTGCGCGAGGGCTGGTCACAAACCGTTCGGGCGGTATCGGGGTAGTGATTAACGAAATTTCGAGCCCCTACTACAGCGGCATCGTGCGCGGTATCGAACGGGTAGTCGAAGCGGCGGGTATGCACCTCATCGTCTCGAGCGGTCACGCGGATGCGGCGTTCGAGCGTAAGGCGGCGAGCTATCTGGTACAACGCCGCTCAGACGCGCTCATCCTGCGTCTGGAAACGCTGACGGACGGCGAGCTTTTGAGCTGGCTCGAAGGGAATCTCCCTGCTGAAACCCCTATCGTCATCATGGGCCGCAACATCACCGAACTAGGCGAGCGCTGCATCCACCTGGACAATGAAAAGGGCGGCTTTTTAGCAACCCAGTATCTGCTCGAGCAAGGACATCGGCGTATCGCGCATGTTGCCGGGCCGCTCGCTATGAAAGACAGTCGCGACCGTTTGCAAGGCTACCGCCGAGCGCTTGAGACTGCCGGGCTTCCTTACGACGAGGCTTACGTGGTCGAGGCGGACTTCAAGGAAGAAGGCGGTCAGCGCGCCGCGCAGCGGTTGCTGGACAGAAGGTTGGACCTGAGCGCTATCTTTTCGGCGAACGACCAGATGGCGGCGGGCATCTTGCACACGCTCCGCGCCCACGGTTTGAACATTCCTCAAGACATCTCCCTCGTCGGCTACGACGACGTTTTTATCGCCCGGTACTTCTATCCGGCGCTGACGACGGTTCAGCAACCCTTGGAGGAGATGGGGCAGGCTGCCGCGCACATCGCACTCGCGGCTCTGGACCAGCGAGAAGCGGAGGTGAAGCGAAAATTCGAGCCTAGACTCATCGTTCGGCGTTCGGTTAAGCGTCTCTAAAGGTTCGGTTCAGTACGTGAGCACCATCCAAATCCCTAGCGCAGAACTCGCACAGAAAAGGAGCTTTAGATGAAACGACTTTTGATCCTCGCCACCCTGTTACTGACCCCTGTATTTGCGCAGCAGACGCTGACCGTCGCCGCGTTCCCCAACCTCACCGAGGCGGTGCGCGTGGCGGCTACTGCCTACCAAGAGCAGAACCCGGACGTGAGCGTCGAAGTCGTCTCCAAAGAGTTCGTCGACCACCACACGGCGCTTCTCACCACCCTGGCGAGCGGCGCAGGCGCACCGGACGTCACCGCTATCGAAATAGGTTTTATCTCGCAGTTCGCTTCAGCGGGAGGACTTGTCGACCTCAACGAAGCGCCCTACAATGCGGCTGAAGTCACCCAAGACCTCGTCGATTACGCGCTCGAGCAGGCGACGACTTCAGACGGACGTCTCATCGCCATCCCGACCGACTTGGGACCCGGTACGATGTTCTACCGCCGCGACATCTTGGAGCAGATGGGCACAACCGTCGAAGAAATCGGGCAGAGCTGGGACAGCTACCTGGAGTTCGGTCGGGCGCTTAAAGAGCAGGGGCTCGTCTTAATTCCGAACGCCGCTCGCGTCTATCACGCTTACATCCGCAGCAACGCTGCCGAGGGCGAGGGGCTTTATTTCGACGCCGAAGGCAACCCCCTGGTCACCAGTGAACGCTTCGCGGAAGCTTTCGAGCTTGCCAAGACGATTCGCGACGAGGGCATGGACCTCAATGTGGATGACTGGTCTCCCGAGTGGGCGGCGTCGTTCCAGAGTGGTCAAGCGGCAACCGAGCTGTTTGGGTTCTGGCTCACAACTTGGTTGGAGAGTACCGTTCCTGACACCTCCGGGCTGTGGGGCGTGACAACCCTACCCGCCGAGAGCTACGTCAGTTGGGGTGGCTCGTTCTACGCGGTTCCCGAGAGGTCTGACAACAAGGAACTCGCTTGGGACTTTATTCAGTTTCTCACCACGAATCCCGATACGCAGATGCTCGCGTTTGAGACTATCAGTGCGTTTCCTTCAGATACCGAGGTTTACGACAATGCCGTTTTTGAAGAGCCCGTGGAGTTTCTGGGTGGACAGCAAGCTTACCGAGTCGCCATCGATATCGCCAATGAGATTACCGGTCAGCCCGTCAACCCCAATGATGCACTCGCGGATGAGATTGTAGGAGACCAGCTTACGCAGGTTCTGACCCAGGGCAAAGAGATCAGCGCTGCTTTGGAGGAAGCCCAGATGCTCATCGAGCGTCGCATCTCGCGCCAGTGATCACAACGTCTTCGGGGGTGCTCCTTGCACCCCCCTTCCACCTTTGGAGGCTCGGCTATGGCTGTTCGCTCAACTTCAACCGCCCCGCCCAAGCGGGAGAAGCTCCCCTGGAAAACGCGCCTACACATCTTTCAGCGCCGCTACGCACCCTATATCTTCATCAGCCCTTTTTTTGTTCTGTTCCTTATTTTCGGGCTGTTTCCTATCCTCTTTTCGGTCTACCTCTCCTTTCAGCGCTGGGACCCCGTGCAGGGCATCGGCGCGATGCGCTTCGTCGGTTTTGAGAACTACCAGTTCCTCCTCACTGACCCCTGGTTCTGGCAGTCGCTCGGCAACACGGTGTGGCTGGCGGTCGTCTCGGGCGTGCCGCAGCACCTCGTCGCTATTCCGCTAGCGTTCGCGCTCATCGTCATGCTGCCCAGGTTTCGCAACCTCTTTAGCGGCATGGTGTTCGTGCCCTACATCGCCTCGACTGTGGCAGTCGCGCTGGTATTTTCAACCCTATACGGGCTTCACCACGGGCTGCTGAACACCCTGCTGAGCTACTTGGTAACCGCGCCCTGGAGTGCCTGGCTCTGGGGCGGACTTGCCGAAGCTTTACCCATCAACTGGCTGGGCTCCGCCCCTTATGTCAAACCTGCGATTGCCCTGCTGGTCTTCTGGAAGTTCTTCGGCTTCAACGCCGTGCTCTACAGCAGCGGCTTCGCCTCTATCCCCCGTGAATACTACGAAGCGGCCGAAGTTGACGGCGCGAACACCTGGCAGAAGTTCTGGTATATTAGCTTGCCGCTGGTGCGCCCCATCGCCTTTTTTGCCGTCACCCTATCGATTATTGGCAACCTACAGATGTTTGAAGAGCCCTTTATCTTAACCGGTGGTGAGGGTGGACCGGCGCGGAGCGGCATGACGGTGGTTCTGTACCTCTACCGCACCGCCTTTAACTGGTCGGATATGGGCACGGCTGCCGCGATGTCCTGGGTACTCTTTTTTATCATCGGCGTCGTAACCGCCGTGCAGTTCATGGTGATGGGACGCAGCGGGTTAGAGAGGCGAGAATAATGGCGTTGGCGCCGGGTGAAATGCGGGCGGCGGGCGCAGAGAATAGGACTCGGACGGGTATCAAGCGGGCAGTCGCCCTTCTCGGCGTAGCCTTTCTCGCGCTTATCGCGGTGTTTCCCGTGTACTGGGTGCATACTCTGGGTACGCACAGCACGAGCGAAATTTACACCACGCCGCCGCCTCTATGGTTCGGAGATGACCTGGCTACAAACTACACGTCGCTGCTCGACCAAGTGCCCTTCTGGAGGAGCGCTTGGAACAGCCTCTACATCGCGGTCATGGCAACTGTCACGACACTTTTCTTTTGTAGCTTGGGCGGGTTCGGCTTCGCCATGTACGACTTCCGTTACAAAAACGTGCTGTTCGGCTTCGTGCTAGCTACGCTGATGATTCCAGCGGCGCTCAATATCATCCCGTACTTCATCATCATCAAGCTCTTCGGTTGGATCGATACGCCCCGTGCGCTGTGGGTGCCGGGGATGGCGAACGCCTTCGGGATATTCCTGATGCGGCAGTTTATCGCGTCCAGCATCCCCCGCGAACTGATGGACGCTTCGCGCATCGACGGCGCATCGGAGTTCCGCATCTACTGGGGCGTGGTGCTCCCCCTCGTGCGCCCCGCCTTGGGCACGCTGGGGCTCATCACCTTCATCACCTCGTGGAACAACTTCATCATTCCGCTGATCGTCCTTCAACAAGACGAGACCTACACGCTACCCGTGACGTTGCGCAACCTTCAGGGGCTCTATTCGACCGACTGGGGCGCGGTGATGTTGGCGGCGGCGCTCACGGTTTTACCCCTCTTGATCGTTTTCGTTTTCGCCTCTAAGCAGATCATCGAAGGGCTGACGCAGGGCGCAGTGAAAGGTTGAGGGATGTCGAGGTAGCTAGAGAGGGGCGCAGGTCAAAGGTGTACCTTTGACGCTGTTCTTACCTTTTTGAATTCGTTTGTAGGGAAACATGGAAACTGAAATTCGTACAGATTTTACCAGGAGCCCATATGAGCTTAGATTTTCTACCTGACTTCACCTGGGGCGTCGCTACCGCCGCCTTTCAAATCGAAGGGGCAACCCGCGAGGACGGACGTGGTCTTTCTATCTGGGACACCTTTTGCGCAACATCCGGCAAAGTCCAAGGGGACGACACCGGCGAAGTCGCTTGCGACCACTACCACCGCTGGCAGAGCGACTTAGACCTCATCCAGAGCCTGAACGTCGGCGCGTACCGCTTCTCAGTGGCGTGGCCGCGCGTCCTACCCCAAGGAACAGGTCAAGTGAACGAGAAGGGGCTCGACTTTTACGACCGTTTGGTCGATAGCCTTTTAGAGCGGAGGCTCGAGCCGCACGTGACCCTCTACCACTGGGACCTGCCACAAGCTTTGCAGGACATAGGGGGATGGGTCTCGAGAGACATCGTGGAGGCGTTTATTACTTACGCCGACGCAGTTACCGCACGCCTGGGCGACCGCGTGCACGCCTACACTACCCTCAACGAACCTTGGTGCAGCGCGATACTGGGTCACTACTTTGGCGAACACGCGCCAGGATTCAAAAACCGCAAAAAGGCGCTCCAAGCGGCGCATCATTATGCTTTTGGCACACGGCGCGGCGCTGTCCGTCATGCGCGAGAACGCGCCCGGCGCGCAGCACGGTATCGTCCTCAACTTCACGCCGAGCTATCCTGCGAGCGACAGTCCTCAAGACGAAAGAGCTGCTCGTCTCTTCGACGGCTTTTTCAACCGCTGGTTCTTGGAGCCGCTCGTCAAGGGCGAGTATCCAGAGGATATGTGGGAGGTCTACGGTGAGGACGTGCCTGAGGTTCGAGCGGGCGACCTGGAGCGAATCAGCGCGCCCCTCGACTTTTTGGGCGTGAACTACTACAGCCGCGCGGTAATAGCGCACGATCCGGACGGCGACCCGCCATGCTTTCGCAACGTCTCGGCGACAGGCGAACACACGGATATGGGCTGGGAAGTTTATCCGCAGGGGTTGACGGATTTGCTCGTCCAGCTCAGTGCGGATTATCCGACCTCGCCGCCTCTGCTGGTCACCGAGAACGGCGCGGCGTATCCCGACGTGCTCGAGCACGGAGAGGTCAAAGATGAGGCGCGTATCCGCTACCTCAAAACGCATTTGGTGGCAGTTGCCGAGGCGATAGAGCGCGGCGCGGATGTGCGGGGCTACTTCGCCTGGAGCCTCCTGGACAACTTCGAGTGGGCCTTTGGTTACAGCAAGCGTTTCGGGCTGGTCTATACCGACTACAAGACTTTAGAGCGCATCCCCAAAGCGAGTGCCAAGTGGTACGCCGAGACCGTCGCGGCAACCAAGGAGGGCGTCGTCTAGGTGGGAAGTCACCGCTGTAGTCAGCTAGACGGGCTCTCGGAGCACTTGGTAGTCAACATTGCTATATCGACATAGCACCGCACAGTTCAAAGCACCGGAAAGGAAACTATGAAGCCACACAGGGCGAGTAACTTAGGGTCAAGTGAGACGAACGCTGAGAGCAGATGCAAGACTAAACCAATCCCCATCCTTCTGCTAGGGGTGATCTTCTTCATGGGCGCATGTAATAGCCATCAAGGGTCAGAGCCCATCAAAACCGATGACCTCGGTCCGAACACGACGGTATTCGATTCCAGTATGCCCGTGAGTGAGATTCAAGGTGTTCTCGACGCCACGCACGCGCAGCAAGTCGATAATGAGATGGGCGGTGCGCGTTTTGCCTACCTCTTCAAGCCCGGCACCTACGGAACCGACGAGGAGCCGCTCCAGATTAAGGTCGGGTACTATACTGAGGTTTCCGGTCTGGGCGCGTCACCCGGCGATGTCATAATCAACGGCAAAATCGAGGTTTACAACCGCTGCTTGGAGGATAACGGCGCGAGCAACTGCATCGCGCTCAACAACTTTTGGCGTACGCTCTCCAACCTCACGCTGCACATCAACGCGAAGGGTCAGGACGAGTGCCGCCAAGAGGCGAACTTCTGGGCGGTGTCGCAAGCCGTCTCGGTGCGCCGCGTGGACGTTCGCGGCGGAACCCTCTCGCTCATGGACTTCTGTACGGCGGGTCCCCAGTTCGCCAGCGGCGGGTTCGTCGCGGACACAAGGGCAGAAACGGTCCTCAACGGCTCCCAGCAGCAGTGGCTGACCCGCAACAGCGAGGTCGGTGAGTGGACCAACGGCGTGTGGAACCAGGTATTCGCAGGCGTTGTGGGCGCACCCGACGACGCCAGCTTCCCCGGTTACGACGATGAAGGCGTCCCGCAGCTACCCTATACCAACTTAGAGACCACCCCGGTGAGCCGTGAGAAGCCCTACCTCTTCCTGGAAGAGGGTGACTACAAGGTCCGCGTGCCCTCAGCCCAGAGCGAGACGCGGGGCGTCTCTTGGGGGGAGACCATGACGGCGGGACGTACTCTGGCGTTAGGGGAATTCTTTGTGGCGACCCCCTCTGCCTCGGTGGACACGATTAATAAACGGTTGGCGGAGGGGCGTCACCTCTTCCTGACGCCAGGCGTCTACGAGGTCGCTCAAACCATCCAAGTCGTGCGTGCCAATACCGTTGTGCTAGGTATCGGGCACGCGACCCTCAAAGCGACGAACGGTGCTGTTCCGCTAACGGTGGCTGACGTGCCCGGCGTTGTAGTTGCAGGTATCACCATCGACGCGGGCAGCGAGCTGTCGCCCCTTCTTTTACAAGTGGGTGAGAAGAACGGCGACGCAGGCGAGAGCGACGCAGCTAATCCGACGACGCTCTCCGACGTGTACTTCCGCGTGGGCGGACCCTATATCGGTAAGACGGTGGTCGCACTCGAGGTCAACAGCGACAATGTCCTCATTGACCACACCTGGGTGTGGCGCGGCGACCACGGCGTCGAAGGCTTCACGGAGGGCGTCAACGGCGACACCGAGCGCTGGAACACGAACTTGGGTCGCAACGGTGCGATTATCAATGGGAACAACGTAACGGCAACGGGTCTTTTCGTCGAGCACTTCCAGGAGTACAACACCATCTGGAACGGTGAGAACGGCACGACGATTTTGTACCAAAACGAATTACCTTATGACCCACCTACCCAGGACGACTGGATGAACGGCGATACCCTCGGCTGGGCTGGCTACAAGGTAGCGGATAACGTCAAAACGCACACCCTCTATGGCGGCGGCGTCTACGTTTTCAATCAGAACAATCCGTCCATTGTCACGGAGAGGGGCTTCGAGGTGCCGGCGGTACCGGGCGTGCAGCTCACGCACATTATGACCGTCAACCTCACTGCGGGTACCATCGAGGATGTAATCAACGACTGCGGTGATCAAGTTGATAGCGGTAGTCCGGGTATGCCGAGCTACGTTATTGAGTACCCTCCGTGCGGATTGACGGACGGTGAGTGAGCAACATCCAACGCTGAAGACGTAATACGAGGTTGCATGGCTTAGTTTGCAAGCCCATCTGTGGTGGTAAGCTCCAACGTCCCCAGTGAGGGTAAGTAAACCCTGCAATTTCGTATAAATATAGCAAGTATCATTTGGTTTGAGCCAGTCTCACCTTAGAGAACTTGGGTGAGCACGCACATTCTTAAATGAAATCCCGCTCTCAGGCGAAGCCGTCTCGCTAGGCTTTGCCTGAGAGCGGGATGGTTCTTCGAACTGAGGCTTTTGCCGGGGGCAAAACTTCGTAAGCGCTCTTCCAATTCAGTACTTCTGTGAACTGCTTTAGCCTGAACAGGGTCTATAGTTTAAGCGAGACAGCGCGGCTTTGAGTCATTTGACCGCGCTGTTTTGCTCGAGCTGAATGCAACCGAAGCGCTTGAAATAGCATTTCCACGTTTCATTGCTTGAGTGCAACTATGCGAAGCAACACTTCTCCGCAGATTTCACAGCTTTACTGTAACGGAACTTCATCACAATCAAGTGCACGCTACATTTCTAAAAGTTGCTCCGCGTGAGCGAGCAGACGCAGTTTTCCGATTACGTAGTTTTTGCGCAGCAAAAGGAAACGATGTTCTTATAAGTAAGAGTGTTGCTTCACTCCTTAACCCCGCCCGCTGTGAGCCTGCTAACCAGATACTTCTCGAACCAGAAGAAGAGCACTATGATGGGCACCGTGACAACGACCGCACCCACCATCAGAAATTAGCGCGGGACCTCTTGGGAGTTGAGGGCGACCATGCCAAGCGCGGGGACGCTGAGAGGCTGCGTGACGTGGTGTCACTCGAGTCCGTGAAGACGCTGATGGACCCGGTGTTGAGCCCGGTGACTGGAAACGTATCGGTGGGGATATCGGTGGTCCGTTCGCTCTCCGGGAGGTGGCTAAACTGCGCCGCGTCGTACCAGGTCAAGGTGAAGCCGAGGTAGACGACGGTGAACACCTCTAAAGGCGCAGCGGGACCCCGGGCGGTGACGAGCAGGAGGTAGCCTAGCAGCGCGGCGTAGAAAGTGAAGCCCGCCGCGCCGAGTACAGCCCACACGAGTTCCGGGCGCAGCCACCGCCGCGTTAAACTGACGAGCGCGAGCGTCAGGATGAGCGTGACGCTCAGGAACGCCGCCAAGCGGCCCCTAGCTCGAGCAGCTCACAGCGGCTGAGAAAGAAGCCGTTGAGGAGCAAGATCGCGGTCAAGACGTACACTTTAGGGGCGGTCCAGATCGCACCCGTCACCCCAGGGATTGATGAGAACGACGCTCAGCGCGTAGAGGAGGGTGTAGGCGCTCACGCTCTGCATCTTATAGCAGTTCCAAACATACTGAGACGGATGAGCGCAGATCTCAGCCTGTCAAGGCTAGCGGGATTTCATCTCGGAATGTGCGCGCTAGTTACGCAAGTTTGCTGCCTAGCAACAGCGCTATTTACGGTGTGAGCGTTGCTTCGCAAAACTTACGTACACTCAAACTAGATGATACCTGCTATTACTAGGCTAGCCGTATGCTGCGGGTCAGGCGCACCTTTGCCAATCTCGAGCCTCACCACGCCTTGACCCCGCCTACATGAGTACGCTAGGGTAGGGAGCGGTCTTTCTTTAGACGGTAAGGAACCCATATGTTTGAGAGTTTAGGCGACAGGCTACAAGGTGTATTCGATTCGCTGCGCGGGCGCGGCAAACTGACCGAGGCGGAGGTTAAAACAGCGCTCCGCGAGGTGCGCGTGGCGCTCTTAGAGGCGGACGTCAACTTGGAAGTCGCTCGCGAGTTCACCAGGCGCGTTCAAGAGAAAGCCACCGGCTCCGAAGTTTTGATGTCACTCCAACCCGAGCAGCGCGTAATCTCCATCGTCCACGACGAGCTTGTGGATATCTTAGGCGGCAAGGCGGCGCAGCCTAGCCTCCAGAGCGAGCAAAACGTGTGGATGCTCATGGGTTTGCAGGGTGCTGGTAAGACGACGACAGCGGGCAAGCTCGCGTACAAATACAAAGCGCAGGGACGTAGACCTCTTCTCATCGCGGCGGACACGCAGCGCCCGGCAGCGCGTGACCAACTCCGCGTGTTGGGTCAGCAGATCAGCGTGCCCGTTTTAGAAGTCGAGGACGACGAAGCGCCGGGGCGCACCAAAGAGCGCCTGCAAGCCTACCTCAAGACGAACTACCGCGACCTCATCATCGTGGACACGGCGGGGCGTTTGCAGATCGACGAAAACCTCATGGACGCGCTTGCTGAGCTTAAAGACGCGCTAGAGCCTAACGAGGCGATGCTCGTCGTGGACGCCATGACCGGACAGCAAACGCTGCCCGTCGCCACCGCCTTCGACGCGCGCGTGGGCGTCTCGGGTCTCATCATGACGAAACTCGACGGCGACGCGCGGGGCGGCGCAGCGCTCTCCGCGAAGCACGTCACGGGCAAGCCCATCTACTTCGCGGGGATGAGCGAGAAAATAGACGGCTTAGAGCCCTTCTACCCCGACCGCGTGGCGGGCCGCATCCTCGGCATGGGCGACGTGATGACGCTCATCGAAAAGGCGAAAGTCTTAGAGGGCGACGACGACGAGGTCACGAGCCTCAAGGATTTCACCCTGCAGGACATGCTTACCCAGATGCAAAAGATCAAGAAGATGGGCTCGTTCACCGACATTCTCAAGATGATTCCCGGCGCGAGCAAGATGTTGGGCGGCGCAGACATCGACGAGGGCGAAATCGCCCGCATCGAAGCCATTATCTCGTCCATGACGGAAAAAGAGCGGCGCAGACCCAAGGTGTTGAACGCGAGCCGCCGCAAACGCATCGCGGCGGGCTCGGGGACGAGCGTCCAGGACATCAACCGCCTGATGAAGAACTACGAGCAGATGAAGAAGATGATGAAAAAGATGGGCAAGCGTCAACCCGGTAGAGGGATGGGACGCAGTCTAGGGCGCTGATAGTGTACACTGATAGCAGGTTACTTCGTAGGCTTCGCGCTCAGCCGTAAGCCATCCCGCTCTCAGGCAGAGCCTAGCGGACCGGCTTTGCCTGAGAGCGGGATGTCATCTGGTCATAGTGAACGAAGTTAAGTTGCGTGGTCCCGCTCCCGCTAGGCGAAGCAACACACCTAGCCTAGAAGGTATCGCCTCGGACGCACATCAAAAGATGAGGTTCCGTTACAATGAGACCGTGAAATCTGCGTGGTGCAAGATCAGTAAACATTAAGAGAACCGTCCGGCAGAACTGAGTATCTCTAACATTCAGGAAAGAGGAAACAGCATGGTTAAAATCCGTTTAACGCGCCTTGGCGCAAAAAAGAACCCCCACTACCGCGTCGTCGTCACCGACGCCCGCACCAAGCGTAGCGGCGACTACATCGAGTCGCTCGGCTACTACGACCCGCGCGAAAAGAGCGAAACGCCTCTTAAAATCGACGTCGAACGCGCGGAGCACTGGCTCTCGCAGGGCGCGCAGCCCACGGGCGCAGCCATTCGGCTCTTAGAGAAGTCCGGCGTCACGGTGGGCAAGGTTCAAGCGAAGCGCTCGAGCGCCTACGAAGCGAGAACGCAAGCGAGCGCGTAGAGCGAGCCATGCCCCTAGAACTTGTTACCTTCGCCTTACAAAATCTCGTGGAGGAGCCCGACAAGCTCCGCGTCGAGTCGCGCGCCGACGCGCGCGGCGTCCACATCGAGATTCACTGTGCGGAGGGTGACGCGGGGCGCATCATCGGGCGCGGCGGACGCCTGATCAACAGCATCCGCACGCTCGCCCGCGCCGCTGCAGACGGGCGGCAGCGCGTCGACGTTCACCTCATTGATTAACTAGCACGTGGCAGTAGAACCGCCCGAAAACGCCCTGCTCCTCGGCACGTTGGGAAAGACCTTCCAACTCGCCGGGGGTCTCCGTTTTTACGGTTTGGGTCAGGCGGAGGCGGAGGCGATCTTCAAGCTGGAGCGCGTTTTCGTCACGAGTTTGGGCGAGCGCAGACTGACGCAGGTGCGGCGCGTCGGTGGTCAAACAGTGGTGTATCTCGGGGGCATTACCAAAATCGAACAAGCCAAACCCCTCGTCAATGAAGAGGTCTACGCGAGGGCTGAAGACCTACCCGAGCCCGAAGAGGGGTTCTATTTAGAACTATTGCTCGAGCTTCCCGTATACGTGGACGGCGAAGCCTTCGGCGAAGTCGTCGACGTGATCTCCGCAGGCTTCCAAGACCTCTTGGCAATTCTCCACGAAGGTGAAGAATATCTGGTGCCGCTCCAAGCCGATTATGTGGAAATTAGCGACGAGGGTATCGTGATCGAAAATGCGCCGGAGGGGTTGCTCGAACCTAGCTAAATGAAATACACCCTCCTCACCCTCTTCCCCAACCTCTTGCGTCCTTGGACCGAAGAAGCCCTCTTAGGACGCGCCGTGAAAAACGGACACCTCAGCTTCGACGTGCGCGATTTGCGCGACTACGCCGAGAATAAGCACCGAAACGTGGACGACACACCTTATGGCGGCGGCGCGGGGATGGTCATTCGGGTGGACGTTGCGGCGCGGGCGATTGAAGCGGTCAAAAGGGAATCGCTGCCCGATGAGGTGATTCTGCTCTCCCCTGCTGGCGAACCCTTCACGCAAAAGATGGCAGAGGATTTGGCGGCGAAAGAGCACCTTTGTTTACTTTCAGGACGCTATGAGGGGTTTGACGCGAGGGTGGAGTCTTTCGTCATCAAAGAGGTCAGCATCGGCGATTACGTGCTCATGGGCGGCGAAATCGCGGCGCTAGCGCTGATTGAAGCGACGGCGCGGCTCGTGCCGGGCGTGTTGGGCGACGCGCAAAGTTATGAGCAGGATTCGTTCTCGACAGGGCTCTTGGACTACCCCGAATACACCCGTCCGGCTGAATATGAAGGTATGGGCATCCCCGAAATCTTGACGAGTGGACACCACGCGAACGTCGAGAGGTGGCGGCGCGAACGGGCATTAGAACGCACGCTGGCGCGGAGACCGGATTTGCTCGAGCACGCGAACCTCACCAACGCTGACAGAACCTTTTTGAAGACACTACAAGCTAAAAAAGAGGGCGACGCTTAGCGCCGCCTGGACTTCGTATAAGGGACTTCAACCCCTTGCTGAGACGGATAAGCGCAGATTTCACAGCTTGCTGTAACGGAACCTCATCTCAGAATGTGCGTGCTGCACAATGTTGTCAAAAGTGAGAGTGTTTCAAACCAGATGATACCTGCTATCTCTAGCCGCCCGCGTTGACGCGGTCGATGACCTCTTGGGTGATGTTGGGAAAGCCCTCCGCCGCGTAGACGACGAGCGCCGAGCTTGCCGCGACCCCTTGGTTAAGCACGAGCGTGTAGCCGTTCGTCTGAGCGATTTCTTGAATAATTGCGTCCACCGCCTCTTCTGCGGGTTGAATTGTCGCTTGAATCTCCTCGCGGTAACGCGCTTGGGTCTCCTGATAGGTGCGCTGCGAGAGGTCTAAGGTGCTGCGCTCCTCAGCGGTCAGCTCTTCGCCCGCGTTGAGACGCTCTAGGAGCGGCGCGACGTTCGCTTGAATCTCGCCGAGTTCGGTTCTGGCTTGCTCCTCCAACTGCTGCGCCTGCGCCCCGGCGGGATGCGCCGCTAAAACCGCGCCCGCGTCCACAAAGGCGATGTTGAGTTCGTCCTGCGCCGCGCCGAGCGCGAAGAGAGAGAGAAGGCTTACGAGTAGAGTAACGGGTAAAAATCGCTTCATGGGGGCAGTATACCGAGGGGAGGATGAGAATGCATCCTCTTAAAAACCGTTACGGGCTTCACGATATGCTTAACGTTGGTTGGATTCTTTTGGCTGGGATAGAAAGTAGCATTTCAGCACGTCAGCTTTTAATTCCTAAAACGCTGATTAGCTGACGCAGACGCTACGAAATATCAGTGACCGCTGCACCTCGTAAGCCGCAAATGCCCAAAATCACACGCCATAAATACCCTCCCCAAACCTATAATGCCCCTTATGTTGACCCTCGTTACTGTCTCACTGCTTGGCGTACTAGGCGCTTTAATCGGCTCATTCGCCAACGTCGTGATCTACCGCGTGCCGCGCGGCGAGTCCATCGCCTTCCCCGGCTCACACTGCCCGAACTGTGAGCGCCCACTGACCGTTTTGGACCTCGTTCCCATTTTCTCCTGGCTCGCCCTGCGCGGACGCTGCCGGGGCTGCAAAGAGGGCATCGCGCTACGCTATCCTTTAATTGAAGCGATCACCGCGCTCGGTTTCGTACTGATTGCGCTGCGCTACCCCATCGAGCAGTACGGCTTAACCGCGTTTATCCTCGCCGCGATTTACGCCATGCTCGTGATGATGTCGGCGATTGACATCGACGAGTACATCCTGCCCGACAGTTTGACGTTACCCGCTATCGCCGTAGGGCTTCTGGGCAGCTTTTTCTACGCGACGCCTGGCGGCTTACCGAGCCTGCAAGCAGCACTCTTTGGCGGCGCGTTAGGCGCGGGTATCATCGTGCTGATCAACCGCTTGGGCGCGCTCGTGCTGCGCCGCTTTGCTGACACCAAAGAGCGGCTCTTCCCTATCGGTTTGGACCAGGTGAACGTGGCGTTTGTAGGCGGCGCGCTGGGCGGCTGGACCGTCGGCCTAGTGCTCGCGGCTGCGTCCGTCGTCGCTAACCTCGTCACACGCCGCACGCTCAGGCTCTCCGAACCTCTTCTTTACGGCTTATGGGTGCTAGCGCTCGGCGCGGGTAGCGTCTACCTCGGCATCAGTTCGCTTAGTGGCTCGTTAGCGGCGGCGGGCTCGGTAGCGGTTTTAGGGGCGGTGTATTGGTGGATTTTGGACCTACTCGGTAAAGCGCCAAACGAAGAAGGTGTACTCAACGAAGAGGATGACGAGCCCGTCGCGATGGGTTTTGGTGACGTGAAGCTCGCGGCGGTTTTAGGCGTGATGCTGGGTTGGCAGAACCTCTTGGTGGCGCTCCTCTTATCGTTCTTTATTGGCGCGGCGGGCGGGCTTACGCTTAAAGCGTTTGGCGGCGGACGGGTGGTTCCGTTTGGTCCGTACCTGGCGATTGGTGGGCTGATTGCGCTGTTTTACGGGGACGCGCTGGCGGGGTGGTATTTGGGGATGTTAGGAGTTTAGATTGAAGCTGCCAACTGTGAACATGCTTTCTCGCTTTGACCGATTAGCCGCTAAATCGATAAAACTTGGTAGTAGCTTTCCGATAATGCCAATTGATATGATTCAGCTTTCCGTGGCGTTTTCCGAGCTACCCAAACAGGAGAAAGTTATTGCGCGACTAATTAACGAGCTTTTTGAACACCCGAACATGATTGTCAGGCGTATTGCTATAAGCGCATGTCGTCACTCTCAGATGTTCGATGTGCCAGGGCTTAAAGAAGCGCTAACGGACAAATTGTCAGACCCGGAGGCTTGGGTGCGATACGATACCGCTTGGACTATCCGCGAAGCGAAGTACGATAGCCCTGTAATTAGACAAAAGCTGGAGCGCAATGCTAATGGCATCAACCTACAAAGCGCTAAAAAGCAAATTGAAGAACAACCAGGTCGAGCAGACCTGCAAGCGCGAATACAGGCACAGGAGACACTAAATGTTCTCATCGCCAACGATAACTAAATTTCCTTTATTTGCTTGATTTATACACCTCGCTGCATATACTATCGGTTTCTTGGGACTCGAGTTTTCAACACACTTGGACCCGGAAGGAACTTTAATGACCACAACCGCCGACGTACCCGCCGTTGACAGCCTCAAAGGGCGCGACCTCCTCTCCCTCGCCGATCTCTCTAAAGAGGAGTTCGAAGGGCTTTTGCAGAGCGCCCACATCATGAAAAACAACTTCAAGCGCGGCGAACGACCTCTTTACTTGCAGGGCAAAACCATTGCGATGATCTTCGAGAAGCAGTCCTTACGCACCCGCTCGACCTTCGACATCGCCATGTACCAACTTGGCGGGCACTCGGTCTTGCTGAGCCAGAACTACATCGGCTGGGGCGTGCGCGAAACGATTAAAGATGTGGCGCACAACTTGGAGCGCTGGGTGGAGGGCATCATGGCGCGGACCTACGGGCACGGCACATTGGTAGAACTCGCCCGCTATGCACACGTGCCGATCATCAATGGGCTCTCGGATTTGGTGCACCCCTGTCAACTCACGGCGGACTACCTCACGCTTAAAGAGGAATTTGGTGTGTTGGAGGGCGTCAAGGTCTGCTTTGTGGGCGACGGCAACAACGTCGCCAACTCGCACCTGTATGCGGCGATGCACGCAGGGACCTCCCTAACCATCGTCTGCCCGGAAGGGTTCGACCCAGATGAAGGGGTGCTGGAACAGGCGAGAGAGAGCGGCGCGGACGTGACCATCGAAAGAGACCCGCGTAAAGCAGTGAGAGGTGCCGATGTTCTCTATACCGACGTGTGGATTTCTATGGGGCAAGAGGAGGAGACCGAGCGGCGCAGGGAGGCGTTCGCGGGCTACACGGTGACGCCAGAGTGGTTTGCTGACCTCTCCGAAAGAGGTATTTTCATGCACGACTTGCCCGCGCACTACGGCGAGGAGTGCACCGAAGAAGCCGTTTACCACGAGCGCAGCCGCGTCTTCGACCAGGCGGAGAACAGGCTACACGCACATAAAGCGATTCTCTTTCAGCTTTTGAGGGATTAGCGTGGCAGATTCCAACACCTCTTCCAAAGTCAAAGTCGGTATTTTGGGCGCGAGCGGCTACGGCGGGGCGGGCTTGCTTAGGCGGCTGGCGGTTCATCCTTGTGTAGAGGTGACGGGGATCGCCTCGAGGCAGTTCCTAGCCCAACCCGTCAGCGCATGTTGGCCGCAACTCACCGGGCACTTCTCAGACTTGACCTTTCAAGACAACGACGCTGTCACCGAATCCTGCGACGTTCTCTTCTGCGCCACTCCGCACGGCGCAACTGCACCACTCGTCAAAAAGGCGTTAGACGCGGGCTGTAAGGTCATCGACCTCTCCGCCGACTTCCGCTTGCCGCCAGACGAGTACGCGCATTGGTACGGCGAACATCCCCACCCCGAGCTTTACGAACGCGCGGTGTACGGTCTCGTCGAGCTTCACCGGGGCGAGCTAAAAGGCGCAGAGCTTATCGCCAATCCAGGGTGTAACGCGACAGCCGCCATCCTCGCCCTCGCGCCGCTCGCCGCACACGGACTTCTCGGAAGAGACACCGTCATCAGCAACGCCTCGGGCGTGTCGGGAGCGGGGCGCAGCCCTAGTTTGGGGCTGCACTACTCCGAACTCAACGAGAACATGCGGCCGTACAAGGTGGCGGGAACGCACCGCCATATCGCAGAAATCGAGGCGACGTTGGGGCGAGCGCAGCGCGCGAGACAAAAAGGTGGGCGACATTTGGAGACGCACGAGGCGTTTGGCAAACCTATCGTGACCCTTTCGCCGCACCTCGTGCCGATGACGCGGGGGATTTTAGCGACCTGCCACACGAGACCCGAGGAGACGGATAGACCGCTTAGTGATGAGAGTTTACTCGAGCTTTACCACGACTTCTATCAAAACGAACCCCTCATCAGCGTGCAGACCGATTTGCCGCAGACCAAAGCGGTTTATGGAGGCGACAGATGCGTCATGAGCGTGCGCTTCGATAAGCGGAGCGGGCAAGTCGTGGCGATAGCGGTCATCGACAACTTGGGTAAGGGCGCGGCAGGACAAGCCATACACAACTTCAACCTGATGATGGGTTTCGAGGAGACGCTCGGGCTTTTCACGCAGGGGGTGTGGCCGTGAGTGTATCTGTGAAGCTACCGAAAGGGTTTCGCGGGGCGGGCGTTGCAGCGGGCATCAAAGCGTCAGGTAAGCCAGATTTGGCACTCATCTTTGGAGAGGGCGGGCTGAGTTGGGCGCTCGCTTCTACGACGAATACGCTTAAAGCGCCTTTCGTGATTCGGAATCGTCAGCGGTACGAAGAGGGCAGCGAGGTCCGCGCCGTTGCCATCAACAGCGGCAACGCCAACTGCGCGGCGCGAGGGGACGTGGCGGCGAACGAGGCTTTTGTAGCGGCGGTGGCGAAGAGGTTGGGCGTTACCGCTCAAGAGGTCTTGACGCTCAGCACCGGCGTCATCGGTCACGCTCTACCCGTCGATAAAATCGAGGCAGCACTTCCGAACCTCGAGTTATCCGAAGAGGTAGACCCTATCGCCGCAGCGATTCTCACCACTGACCTCGTCCTTAAAACGGCTGAGGTGGACCTCTCCGGGGGCGCGCGCGTCGTCGGCGTCGCTAAAGGCTCCGGGATGATTCATCCGAACATGGCGACGATGTTGGCGTTCGTTCTAACGGACGCGGACGTACCACGAGAGGTCCTGCGCGAGATGTGGCTCGGCGTTGTGAATCAGAGCTTCAATCAGGTGACGGTGGACGGGGACACCTCGCCCAATGACACGGCGGTGGTGCTCTCGAGCCAACGAATCCCAGCCGATACTGAAGAGGTCAAGCGTGCGCTCCTCAGCGTCTGTCAAGACTTAGCCAAACAGATCGCCAGAGACGGCGAAGGCGCGACGAAGCTCCTTACCGTCCAGGTCAGCGGTGCAGACAGTGAAGCCGAAGCGCGGCGCGCGGCGCGGGCGGTCGTGCTCAGCCCTTTGGTCAAAGCAGCGGCGCACGGCAACGATCCGAACTGGGGACGTATCCTCAGTTCAGTGGGCGCGTCAGGCGTGGCGCTCGACCTCGCTAAACTCTCGGTTCGCGTGCAAGGTCAAGAGGTGTACTGCGGCGAGGCTAGGGCGTTTGACGCGAAAGAGGTCTCCCGTAAGATGGACGCGCCCGGCCTCTTCATTGAGGTTGATCTGGGTGTTGGAACAGCGTCGGGGGCAGCGTGGGGTTGTGACCTCTCGGCAGACTACGTGCGGATCAACGCGGACTACCATACGTGACGCTTAAAGGCGCAACATCACCCAGAGCAATCCTCTTTAGAAGCTGCGCCGTGCTCTTAACGATGTCACGCCAGAGCTTTTCTCCAAGCTCGGTGCTGGCGTGCGTCGGGTCGCCGATTACACCCGTAGCCGAATATTGAGCGAAGTCCAACTGCGGGTCATCCCAGTCAACCGCCGCGCTATTTGGGTTGACAATTTTATCTTCCCGAACGCTTTCGGGGCGCAGATAGAGGGCGAGCGAGGTCGTGAAACTGTCGGCGTGTCCACCGGGAACGCTTGGATCACCGATGCGGCACCAGCTTTCATGATAGGGGGCGTCGGGGACAAAAACCTCCAAGTCTTCTGAGTGAGCATTGATTTCGTCAGCCACACCTTGAAGCTGATGAGCGCCGCAACCGCGCCACAAGATGATGCGCGTAAAACCCTGTTCTGACAAAGACTTGACCGTTGCTCTTATCAGGTCTTGGTGAAGCGTTTGAGGTATGTCGATGTAGCCGTAGCCGAAGTGACGATGCTCCGGTGTGGGACCGTAGGGTAGGGCAGGAAGCACGAGAGAACATACACCGTAATGCTCTTTTGCGTACTCAGATACCGCGTTCATGAACGTTTCGGCAAACCACGTGTCAAAGTCCACGCTCAGGTGGGGTCCCTGTTGCTCCGTGCAGCCCGTAGGAACGATGGCGACGCAACCGTTATCGGCGCGCTCTTTAATTTCGAGAAAGGTCAGATCGCCGTAACGCGCCGTTTTTAGTTGGACGCTGCGTCCGGTACCGAGGTCTGGGCAGCCCATTCGACCGCCGCGCTAAAGAGTGCCCAAGCGTCGTCATTATATGTGCCACTCGCACCGTGAAAGAGACCGACGCGGCGCGCAGGTGCGGTGATGCCCACCATCGGCGCACCCGCTTCGTAGGCGAAAATCGTGGCTTTCGTCTCGTCGCCAGGAATCGTCGCAACCACCGTCGCGCCTAAGCTCGGCGTTCCCCAAGCGAGTTCGTGAGGCTCGTTCAGGACGAGGACCGGACCGGAGAGCCCTGCGCTTAGAGGATGCTCAGAAGTGACGAACTGGAGCGCGACGCTGTCTTCGTTCCCGTAGTAGATCGAGCGGGTGTCGCCCGTCATGCCCATAAGACCGAAGAGGTCGGCTGAGGAGGTGACGATAGGCACCGCCGCATCTCGGAACAACGTGCCTATCTCGCCTTCGCTGACAGAGGGCGAGACGACTACTACATCTGCCCCGCGAATATCAGCGTCCAGAACTGAGGCGGCGTCCTCCATCTGAACGTTGAAGCCGAGTTGCGCGAGGTAGCGTGCTAGGAGTGCGTCGTTCTCGCTGGAGCTGGCTGCCCCGGTGACGAGCATCGCGCTGCGCTGATCGCCCGCAGCGTTCATCTGCGCGCTTTCAGATGCTGCGGACGGGTTGCTATCCGTAGGTGCCAGCGCGCCTTCGCCCGGCGTAGGGGTGATGGTGACGTTGTCAAAGCACACCCTGTAGGGCGTGTCGTCGCTGCCCCCCAAGAAGAAGATGAGCCGTCCGCCCCGCTCCAACCCCACCGCGTCAAACGAGTATCCGTAGGAGCGCGTCTCCATACTCAACTCCTGCGTCTGCCCGAAAACTTCCGTCCAGGGAACCTCGTCGAGGGTGATGGCTGAACGTATCAGCATAGGGCGGTCCGCGTAGGCGTCGAACGTCAGGGTGTAGGCCTGATCATCCTCGAAAGGCAGGGCTTCGCGCACGAGACCGACGTCCCAGATGGCGCTGCCCCCGTCGCTCGTCACGGTGCACGCCTCGCCGTCACTGACCTCGTAAGTCATCTCGGCTTGCTGGATAGTGTACTCCTCCCAAGCGGCGGCTTCACCCTCAAAAGTCTCGTTCAGGAAAAACCCTGCCGCGGCGGGCGCGTCTGCCGTTTCTGCTACGGGCACGTCAGCCTCGGCGAGCACAATATTGTCGAAACAGACCCTGTAGGGCACGTCGCCGTTGCCACCCAGGAAGAAGACGAGCCAACCGTCCTCCTCGATGCCAGCCGCGTCAAAGGTGTAGGAATAGGTCTGCATCTCCGCACTCAACTGCTGGTCTTCCCCGAAAATCTCAGCCCAGGGTTGGTCGTTGAGGGTGACGGCGGGGCGCAGCGATATGGGTTTATCAGCGCGCGCGGAGAAACTCAGTGTGTAGGTCTTCCCGTTCGTTAGAGACAGCGACTCGCGCAACACGCCGACGTTCCAATGTTCGCTTCCCGCGTTCGTAGTCACGGAGCAAAACGCGCCGTCCTCGACTGCACCCTCAATGTCCCCCTGTCCGGGCGGCGCAGCGTACACCGACCACGCTGGCGCTGCCGCCTCGCTAAAGCTCTCATCGATCAGCACCTGAGCCGGTCCCTGATTCTGTGCAGGAACGTCGGTTGGAGCGTCAGTTGAGTCGGCGATTGAATCCGTGGGAGGCGTCGCCCGGTCCACAGGCGCGGTTTCTATGTCCGTTAGGTCTTGCGTCTCAGGTTGCTCGTCGGCTCGAGCCTGAGCGGAGTCAGCGTCGTCACCACTAAGCGCGGCGTCCGCGGACGGTCCGACGACCTCAGCCAAGACCACGTTGTCGAAGCAAACGCGGTACGGCGCGGTTTCATTCTGCCCGAGATAGAACGCTAGGCGGTTGTTTTCAAAGTCGCGCCGCGCGCTAAAAGCGTAGGTAAAGTTCTGCATTTCAGGTCCTAAGGTGTCCACCTGTGCGAACGTTTCCGTCCAGGGCGCGCTGTCGATACCTACGGCTGAGCGGAACGTGACGGGCTTGTCCGCTCGAGCGTCGAAGCTCAGCAGGTACTGCTGCGCTTCCCTGAGCGCTACGCCGGAGCGCCCAAAGGCGACGTCCCAAAGCTCCGAGCCTCCGCCAGTCACTAGAACGCAAGCCTCGCTGTCCCCGCTCTCGCGTACCGCCTCCGCCGCCGAATCTGTGTAGACCCACCAAGCGTCGTCCCCGCCGTCAAAAGCGTCGGCGCTCAGCACGAGCGTTTCAGACGCCACTTGCGCCTCAGTGAGGCCGCTAGGTCCATCCGTCCTCTGTGCAGTGCTGGGCGCACCTCCCGTAGGTTGCTCCGTAACGGATTCTGTAGCGGGGGCTGCGTCAGCGAAGGGTGTTCCTCCGGGTGCGCCCCCGGAAGACGCAACGGGCGCTTCGGACGTTTCTGCGTCTGAAGCAACACCCGGCGTCTTTTCGCCCAGGGCGACGAGCAGATCGCTCGTCGCTTGGTAGACCGTGCCCGGTCCAATCGCAACCAGCATCCACTCAAGCTCTAGGCTCTCCGCGTTGGCAGGAACACCGGGGACAACAATTTGACCATACTCAGACTCACCCATAGCGAGACGCCCCGCGCGCCCTGGGGTAGGCGACGCGGTGCGTTCGTACTCCCTCGTGACCCCCTCGAGGTAGACGCGCAGGCGCAGCGGATCGTTGACGATAGGATACGCCGTGTTGTTCGTGAGCGCATACTGAATCACCACCGCCTCAGGATTGGGGCGGTAGGCACTTACCCTTAAAGTCAGACCGGGAGGTGGAGGCGGCAACCCGGTGTCGGCAGGTCTGGAGAGACCGCCGGGCGCACGGCTGCCCTGTAAGCTCCGCTCGGGTGGCTGCTCGTCGCTTACGACGTAGCGCTTCGGACTCTGCGCAGACGGATTGGAGACGAGCCTGAAGAGCGCCGTGCGCCCGCCCACCCGGACGAAGAGGTCGGTATTGACCTCCTCTTGGTTCGCCCTGACGCTGATGATGTTGTCAGCGATCTGTGTGGTGATCTGATCAGAGCGCCCCGACAATGCGCTCTCGACACTCATCCCCTCGAACTCGATGATGGTGAGATAGTCAGGCGACACCTCAACACGCGCAGGCGAACTGTCCAACTCATTGAGGTCGAGCGTTTCTAACGCCGCACTTTGGGCTGCGCCCCACATTCCTGTTGCGACGAGTACGAATACGAAGGCAAATAGCGCGCCTCTACCCGTCCACCTTGCTACACGTAACTTCTGCACAAAACGGTCTTGCTTGCTCGTCATTTCGGCACCTCATCTGCTCGAGTAAATTTATAAAGGTCAACAACTCCGCCTCGACCTCCTTCTTAATTCGAATAGTGAAGGGCACAGCGTAGAGGTCAGCACCAGCATTCGGAGTTTAGAGAGAATTGAACTTCACTATTTAGAGTATAAAACATTTTGGAGCGGGCACGGAAGAGGTGGATTGGCTCAGCGAACGTGAGGGGCGGACGCTACGGACGCTGCGTCCCTGAGCCGTCTCCCCTGAGCGTTCTCAACAAGAACCTACAAGTTCGTTTCGCGGAGTGCCCGCCAGAAGCCGTGATGTGAACGTCGTAACAATCAGTACTCCGGCGGCGCGTAGACGTTCAGCGTCCTGAGCGGCTCGTCCCCGGTATTGACAATCTCATGCCCTTCGCCCGCTTCGATGAGCAAGAGGCTACCCTTCGACAGGTCCACCCGTTCCCCCGCGACGACAGCTTCGCCTACACCGGAGACGACGTAGAGCCACTGTTCACTCGAGTTGTGAACGTTATTCGGTCCACCTACACTCTCGTTTACCCCCAACGTCATCACCGCGACTTGCGAGTGGCTCGCCTCCGCGATGACCTTGAAGCTGCCGCTACCGCCGAGTTGCATTTGTACGTGTTTCATATTGTCCCCCAGTATGATTTGTGACTCATCAATTTACGTTTGTTCGGTGCTTGCATGTGGTTTAGCAATGAGTTGAAAGCAACTCAGTCGAACTGGTTACGCAGTACAGTCGCATACGCTGTCGCGTGGTGCGCTCCCGCTAGCCACTAGCCGAAGGAACGATTATGAAGTTTTCGCCTAGTGGGAGCAAAGCGACGAAACGAAACGGTGAGTAGTGAGTCTAAAGTCTTCAGTTTTTACTCATTGCTCACCGTTCGTTTCCTTCGGAAGACTGCGTAACCCCAAAAGGGGATTGCTCGGTACTCATCGCTGTCTTTTCTCATTGCTCTTTCCAAGCTACCGCGTTCGGACTTCTCGGTAAGTACCTCAGCCTCATCCCTCAAGCATCCCGCACCACCCGAAAGCCCATGTGTCCTGTTGTGCTGTCCGGCGTATTGCTCGTCCGCGCCGCGACCCTATAGCGGTTACAGTACGAAGCGTGGCAGAGGTAAGAGCCACCCTTGATGACCTTTGCCTGACCCTCTTCGGGTCCGCACGGGTTGAGGTGAGGCCCTTTTGCGTGCTCAGTGCCCCACCAATCCGCGCACCACTCCCAGGTGTTGCCCGTCACGTTGTAGAGCCCGTAGCCGTTGGGCGCAAAGGCGTCCACGGGCGCGGTGCCGACGAAGCCGTCCTTGGCGGTGTTCTTGCTCGGGAAGGTTCCTTGCCAGATGTTGCAGCGGTGCTTTTTATTGGGGACCAAGCGGTCGCCCCAAGGATAGGTATTTTGCTCGAGCCCCCCTCGCGCCGCGTATTCCCACTCCGCTTCCGTCGGTAAGCGTTTGCCCGCCCAGCGTGCATAAGCCGTAGCATCATTCCAAGAGACATGGATGACAGGGTGATTCAGACGTCCATCCACCGACGAGTGCGGACCCTCGGGATTTCTCCACGATGCGCCGAAGACCTGTCGCCACCAAGGGGTGTTGGCGACGCCCTGTGTCGGCGGCGCGTCTTCGGGTAAGAACTGGTAGAATACGAAAGACCAGCCGTAGCGCTCCGCTTCACTCACGTAACCCGTCGCCTCTACAAACGCCGCGAACTGCGCGTTAGTAACGGCAAAAGGTCCTATCCAAAAAGGCGAGAGCGTCACCTCGCGCACCGGACCCTCACCGTCGGCGGGAAACGTCGGCTCGTCCGTGCCCATGAGAAAGCTCCCGCCTTCAAGGTAAACCATTCCTTTTGCGGAACTGCTCACCGGGCTTTTTGCAACGCTATCCTCGCTCGAGCCGACCCGAGCCTCACTTGCTGAACGCGAAGGGCTACAACACCTCTTTTGACGACCCTCTTTCACCCTTTCACCTTATCGCGAAGTCTTGCTCAGAAGAGGTAATACGAGGTTGCACGACATAATTTTTAGCAGGTATCATCTAGTCAGAGTGAACGAAGTTATGCGAAGCAACACTCCCACTTTATAAAACACCGTTTAACACGCACGTTCGGTGATGATACCTGCTACATTCTGTCTCAATAGGTTATGGAACTGCTATCCGCATAAGGCAAGGTTCGAGGATGCGCGAAGGTCTAAACTTGAGCATGGCTTTCTCCATCCGCCCTTATGACGCGCGAGACTTGAGCGCAGTCTACGACATCTGCCTCTGTACAGGCGACTCGGGAGACGACGCTAGCGAACTTTATGATGACCCTGATATCTTAGGACACCTCTACGCGGGACCCTACGTGACGCTCGAGCCCGCACTCGCCTTTATGCTTACGGATAAAGAAGAGGTTATAGGCTACATCCTCGGCGCACTGGACACGAAGAGGTTTAATAAGAGGTATCGGCTCGAGTGGCTCCCCCCGCTACAAGCCGAGCTGCCTAATCCGACAGGAAACCCGGAGAGCTGGACATCCTCTGAACGCCTCTACAGTAGGATTCATCACCCCGACCTCTCCAAACCCATCGATTTGAGTGCGTACCCCTCGCACCTCCACATCGACCTCTTACCGCGCGCACAAGGTCAAGGTTGGGGACGCAAGCTGATGGAAACGCTGCTGGGCGAACTCAGGCGGCGCGGCTCAGCGGGGGTGCACCTCGGTTTGGGGGCGAGTAACCGGGGAGCTTTCGAGTTTTATAAGAAAATGGGCTTCGAGGTTTTACTCGAGGAGCCCAAAGAGGTCTACATGGGACAGAGACTCCGCTAATCTTGAACGCTACCTCATTCAATTCAGCGTCACGTCCACGAGGTGAGGATATCTTGCTGCGCAAAGCGCTCAACCAACCTCTTTTGTAACCTCTTTGAAGCGTAGACCTCATGCAGCGTGCACCGCTCCCTAACGCAGAGCGCCGCCACGGCACCCGCCGCCTCGCCTAACGCCCACTCGACGTGGTGGACGCGGCACGCGCCGTTACTCAGGTGCGTCGTGCTGACGTTTTTGCACGCGGCTAAGAGATTTGGGCGCGTCTTCGGAATCAGTGTGCCGAGCGGGAGGGTGAAAGGGCGCGTAGGATGATACATGGAGCGCTCCGGGTTGCCCACGCAAGGGTGCAAGTCAAGCGGATACCAGCCGATAGCGACGGGCGTGCGCCAATCGTGAGCGTCCGTGAGGTGTTGTTCTAAAACGCGCTCCAAGCCGATAATCCGCCGCGGTTCACGGACGTAGGGCGCTTTGGCGAGTCCGTCCGAAGTTCCCATTACGTCGGGGCGCAACTTAAATTCAGGATAGCCCTGCCCGCCTTCGTCTCGAGGGGCTTCGGTCTGGAGCCAGTAGAGGAAGCCCAGCGAGAGGCGTTTGGCTTCTGCCCAAGCGCGTTCGTAATCTTCTAACAGACTCACCTCGCTGTAATCATTGCTCGCCCAGTTGATCAGCGCAACGTCGTTCGAAAGGTTCAGAAGTTTCGCGTCGAGTAAGCGGCGGTACGTCCAGAATGGGAGTTCGCCGTTTTCGCCCTCGGAGAACATCTTGAAATGCTTTTCTTGCCCCGTGCCGATGTCCAAGCTCAAGCTGTAAGGCTGAGCGTCCCGGAGCGTTTCGTACCCTTCGGGCTTAGGAATCACGTGCGACTCGCCGGGGCAATACTCGACTGCGAAGCAGGCGGTGAAGCTCTGCACCTCATTCGGTTTCGCCACATCGGGCGCGTGAGGTTCGCCTGTATCAAACCGAGATTCTGCGCCCATGACGAACGGCGTGTGGGTCAGCGGGAGCAGGTCGCCCAAGTCGGTGGCGTCTAGGAAGAGGTCGGCGCGGATAGTAGTGTGCGTATGTGGAGCCTCGAGCCTCACCTCTCGCACCTCTTCACCTATGACTTTAGCGGCGACGGGGCGATGCTCTAACAGTATCTTGAGCCGCCCCGCTCGCTCAAACGGACGGAGCATTTTGCGTATCACCTTAGTGCCGACAAGAGGTTCGAAGCAGAGCCGACTGACCCAAGCGTTGCCGGGGTTGAGCGGTTGACCATCCGGCATGAAGCGCGGCGCACCTCTTTTGACGTAATGCTCACGGATGCGGCGGCGCAACGTCAAATAGCGGGCGTTGGCGTGCGTTTCGATACGTTCGTGCTCATCTAACGCCGAGACGCCCTGAGCGCTGAGCTGTCCACCCAAGAGGTCCGTCTCTTCACTCAAGATGACGGTACAGCCTGCCTCACACGCCGCGAGCGCGGCGGCGACACCGCCTAAACTGCCACCGATGATGGCGACGTCAGCTTTTAGCGTCTCAGTCATCCTCGGTCAAGTGGTACGAGCGCACCTGAAAGGGGGCGAAGTCGAAAGAGGTCGTTTCAAGCTCACCTTCTAAGAGGTCAACCTCTTGGACGCGCCAGCCCTTTAGCTCGAGCCTCTCAAAGGGTGCAGTGTAGAGCCCGAAACGCTCCGCAAACCGAGCAATAAGCCCATTCCCGTCTTCGGCTCTTTTGAGCGCGGCTAGCTCTAACGCTCCTTTCGGGTCCAGCCCCAGCCACTCGAGTGCGGAGGTCGAACGGTTCTCCAGCGCCGCTAGTTCCGCGTGAACCTCGCCCTGCGCGAAGTGACCCGCCGTGAGCGCGTAATGAAAGGTGTGCGCACCTTCGTCGGCGTAGGGGTCCGGGTAGACGGGTGAGCGGAGGAGCGATAGGGCGAGTTCCGTCGTCCTCCCGAGTGAACGGAGCGAGAGACCGTAACGCCCGCTCGCAAGGAGCGCGGGCGCGTAACCATCCGTTCCTAAAAGCGCCGCAAAGCCTTGCATCGGCACTTCGAACTTCGCTTGACGCGCCAAATCCGTCAAAAGCGGTGAGCGGGTGTGAAAGCCGAACGCCGTACCTGTAAGAACCTGGCCGGTTCCGCGCAGACCGAACGTCGCATTCAGCCGGTGCCGCCGCTCGCGCCACTCGAGTTCAGTCTGCACCTCGAGGCGCCTCCCAGCTAAGCGGTGCGTTTGCACAATGCGACTCTCGCGAAAAACGTAGTGAACCGCCAGACCCTCCTCTACGACTTCGACGTACTCCGCGTGCAACGGCTCACCGGGAGCGCTATAGGAAGCGTGTAAGTCTTCAACGTCCCAGGCGTCCCAGCGGCGCGGCTTGTCTGGGTAGACCCAAAGCGCGTTACTGGGCTCACTAAGCAGTTCGCGTTCGGCGCGTTTGTCGAACAAACTGGTGAGGTGCCCGGAGGATGAAAAGGTGGCGCGGAGGTGCTCGTTCTCGAGCCCACCCTGCCGCACCTCTTGTTCTACTTCGGATTGTTGTATATCAGGATTGTGGACCTCTTCGGTAGGCGGCAACGACGCCAACACCTCCTCCAGCGTTTTCTCTAGTAGTGGCTCGATCTCTTCGTAAACCTCGCGTATGGAGGTGCCCGGTAACACGTCGTGAAACTCGCTGAGGAGGACAGTTCGCCACTCTTGCTCGAGCGTTTTCGGGTAGACCTCTTCCCTACTAACCTCTTGCTCGCTCTGATTTCGGATATAAGCGAGGCTCGAGTCCTTTTCCGCCTCCACGAGCGCAACCTCGGCGCGGCGGTGGAGGTTTTTGGTGCGCTCCTGCGAGGTGTACGTGCCCCGGTGAAACTCCAAGTACATCTCGCCTTGCCACAAGGAAATGGGCTCGCGCTCGGCGCTCTCTCTTGCACGGGCGAAGAAGTCGCTCACGCTGCCCCACGTCGCTTCGGGTACGACGGGCAGGTGGGTCATGGCGCGGGCATCCTCGAGCATGTCCGGCGTCGGACCGCCGCCGCCGTCGCCCCAGCCCGCCGCAAAGAGGCTCTCGCGGTGAGCCGTCTTGCCGCGGTAGTTGCCCCACGTGCGCAGCAGCGATTCGGGGCGCACAAGTCCGTTGTAGCCCTCGCCGAAAGGCTTGTTGTCGAGGGTGTGGGTGAGCACGCTGGACCCGTCTAAGCCCTCCCACCAGAAGAGGTCGTGCGGAAACTTCGTCGTCTCATTCCAGTTGAGTTTCGCCGTGAAGAAGTTGCGGATGCCTGCGCCCCGCAAAAGCTGCGGCACCGCGCCCGAGAAGCCGAAGCAATCCGGGAGCCACGCCGTGTCGCATGTCGCGCCGAAGTGCTTTTCAAAATACCGCTGCCCATAGAGAAGCTGCCGCACCACCGACTCGCCCGCTAAGAGGTTCATGTCGGGCTCCACCCACATGCCGCCCACGACTTCCCACTGACCTCTTTGCACCGCCGCTTGAATCCCTCTGAAGAGGTCGGCGTCCTCCTCCAACCACGCATACCACTGCGCCGAGGACTGGTTGAAGCGAAACTCGGGGTAACGTTTCATCAGCGCGAGTTGGGTATAGGCGGTGCGCCGCGCTTTGCGTTTGGATTCGTCCAGGGGCCAGAGCCAGGCAAGGTCTAGGTGCGCGTGTCCGGTGAGACAGAGCTTACCGACTTTGGGAAACCAGGTGCGGAGTTGCGCGAGGTCTTCCTCCAAGGTCCCCTGCGCTCGGCGTACACTCTCACGCTCACCCTTACTCAGTCCAGCAGGATGGCTGTCAACGTCGGGCGCGCTCCAAATAGGCGGCGTGTCGAACTCTCCGAGGGTGCGGGCGGTGTAAAGAGGGGTGTGCGAGGGCAACGCCACCATTTGAACTGCGCGTTCGGCAGCCTTGATGAGCAGCGGCGCGACTTCATGGTCGGGCAGGCACTCGGCGGTCTCGAGCGTCAAACTCAAGAGACGCACCAGAGAGTCAACCGCGCTGTCTCGCCACTCGAGCCGCGCCACCTCCAAACGCGGGTCAGGGTTCGGCACGCCGAATTCAAAGCGAGCGACGGACTCGGTGTGAATAGAGAAATTTCGTCCTAGAAGTGGAAAGTGTTCATGGTGCGAGTTGAGGCCGAAGCGTTCGGTCTCTCCCTCGTACTCCAAGCTCAATAAGCTCTCGCCGCCCACGTTCAGATGCAGAAAACTCTCGTCCAAGTTCCAGTCGTCCGGTACACGCACCTTTTCACAGGTCAGATGGTGAACGCCTTCACGCTTGGGCCAAGCCTCGTCGATTTGAAGCGGTTGACCGTCCCAGCGCCAGCCCTCTATTTGCACATGTGCTCTCACCTTCCAAAGTGACAGCTCATGAACTCGCGCTTGAGCGCGAACGAGGCGTTGCTGGAGGGTCAGCATAAAGGTGAGAAGTGCGCGTTATCAGCGCCTCTATACATCTCAGAAGTGAATTGAAAAAGCCTGCCACACATCGCTCTCCTCCTAAACAAGGGGTTTCAACCCCTTGTCGAACGCCGTCAGAATCCCTAAACATATTACGCTCTCGCTTTCACCTCGAGCCCAAACACTCCCGTAAAGAGACGCGCCCAGGCGAGGCGGGCAGGCTGCCAGACGAGGTCGTGCGTTTCATCTGCGAAATGCTCAGCCCAAAGGGTTTCAGCGAGAGGTCGAATGCGCTCATCGATCATAATTTCGGCTTGCTCGACTTGCTCACCGAGGTCGAAGGGGTCGGGATTGGGCAACGCTATATAAACTTCGGCGCGGACGTGAGTTTGGTAGAGGTAGTCGTCCACGAAGCGGTTGAAACGCAGCTCGAGCCATTTCTCCTGGTTTTCTATCCTATGTGCAAGCAGTCCTTGCGCCAACGCGCCACCCAGCGAATTGCCCGCCGTATTCCACGCGCTAAAACCGGAGAGGTCACTCAGCCGTATTTGTGCGGCGAGCAACCTCATGAGCCGCGCTTCGGCTCCGTTGGCGTAGGCGACGTCGGCGAGGGTGACGGGGGTGCCTTGCCCCAACCACCCTTTCACGCTCTCTACAAATAACGGCAAGTGTCGCTCAGCGGTGTCTACATTCGCGTAATCCGGCTGCACCTCTCCTTGTTTCAGTGCGGGCGCGTTCACCGCCAAGATAAGGTCGGCGTCCTCGACACGCTCAACCTCTACCGCGCGCGCTGCCCGCACGTGCGCCTTGACGAGTTCACCCAGACAGCGGTCTTCGTAGCGCAGTTCTACTAAAGGACTCTTTGCATTCGGATAGCACACCGCTACTCTAAGGGGTTCGGGATTGAGCGCTCTTGCTAACAGAGTCGCGGAAACCTCATCTGCACCAGGGTAGATATCTACCTGTGACCACAAACCCAAGTTATCCGTTTTCGCTTCTAACCCCCGCCTGTCCTGCGCGGCGAGTCCGTAGGTGCTCGTGTCGTCCAACGTCAAACACAGGTGTTCTAGCACTCCTTCCGCTACGAGGTCCAAAGCGTCTAGGTGAAGCCGATGGTTGCGCCGCCGCGTGGTGAGCCAGTCCTCTAAAATCTCTTCGGGTAGCTCGCTTGTCTCCAAAGAAACGTCTTCACCTCTTGAAGCGCGGTCACTCAGCTCAGAGTAGCGCCGCAAAGCGTCACCCCACACGCCGTAGTAAGACTTTTCTTCTATTGGATCATTATCGTGAGCCACACGTACGATGACGCCGTGCGCTAAGGTGCGCAGCTCAGGATTGACCTCTTTTAGGGTTCGTAAAAGCTCGAGCCTCTCCTTTACCTCTTCCGAAGAAGTATCTACCCGCCGCGCCGGAATCATGCCGCCCAAGGTGAGGGTCTCGAGCGACACGATAAGAAGCGAAGCGTCAGCGGCGTTGTCCAAAAGCCATTCACGCAAAACTTCAGTATCGCCGGGTTCGTTGATTGTGTTGAGCGCGTTCGGTGGCGGGACAAGAACGTTCAAGCCAACAGCTAGAGCGAGGTTACGGGGAAACGCCAGCGTCGGCGGGCGCGTGTCGGGGGGGACGAGGAGGAGGGTCACGTCAGCCCGACTTCACCCTTTCACCGAGCCCGCTAAGCCTTCGATAAAGTAGCGCTGTAAGGCTAAAAACAAGATGATTACCGGAACAATTGAAATCACCGTCGCCGCCGCGATGTTCGAAAAGTTCAGCGACAGCTCCCCTTGCGTCAAACTGGCAATCGCTACCGACAGCGGATACTTGTCCGGGTCTTGTAACACGATGAGGGGCCAGATGTAGAGGTTCCACATGTTGACGAACTGAAAGATTACCACCGTCATCAAGGCAGGGCGCACCAGTGGCAGCATGATGCGCCACCAGATGCCGAACGCGCTCGCCCCGTCGATACGGGCGGCGTCTTCTAGCTCGCTCGGGATGCCGATAAAGGCTTGCCGCATGATAAAGATATTGACCGCCACCACCGCGTAAGGTAGCACCACGCCGATGATCGTATTGATGAGCCCGAGCCGCGCCAGCGTGATGAAGTTGACGATGATGCCCACCGTGTCGGGCAAAACGAGCGTAGACAAGATGAGCCCGAAGATAATGTTGCGCCCCGGAAAGCGCACCCGCGCCAGAGCGTAGCCCGCCGTGGACGAGAGCGCCACGTTCGCAAATACGCCCCAAAAGGTGATGAGCACGGTGTTCCACAGAAAGCGGGGCATGTCTTGGGCGTTCCAGACGGTGATATACGCCTCTAACGTCGGCTCTTCGGGTAAAAGCTGCGGCGGATAGGCGAAGACGTTGCCCGACTTGAGTGACGTCGAGACGAGCCACAAGAAAGGACCGACGGAGACCAGCGCGAAGAAGAGGAGGAGCGCGTAGAGGAGCGTCCAGCGTAACGCTTTAGTCATACACGGACCTTGGACTCGTTTGAAACTCGCATGGATATTTTAGCAATGAGCAACGAGCAATGAGCAATGAGTGAAAAATAGAGCCTTTAGACTCATTGCTCATTGCTTTCAACTCACCGTTCGTCCCCGAAAGGGGATTGCTCCCTATAAGAAACCGCATCCTAAACGGGTTATTGCGCAACTGGGTCTCCCTAATACGCCCTCACCCCGCCGCGCCGATTGAAGATAAACACCGCCACCGACACGATGAGCACCACCACGCCGATGGCTAGACCCACCGCCGCCGCATAGCCGTATTGAACTTGCTCGAAGCCCGTCCGGTAAAGGTACGTGTTTGCCACCGACGTCGAGCCGACAGGTCCACCTTTTGTCATGACCCAGACCTCGTCGAACACGCGCAACGCGGCAATCGTCGAGAGGAGGCTGCACAGAAGGACGAACGGGCGCAAGAGCGGAATCGTCACGAACCAAACACTTTGCGCGTAGCCCGCGCCGTCGATGCGCGCCGCCTCGGTGAGTTCTTTCGGAATGCCCTGCAATCCCGCCAGATAGATAACCATGTAGTAGCCGATGCCCTTCCAGAGCGTCACACTCATGACTGCCCATAGCGCCACGTTTGGGTCAGACAAAAAGCCAATAGGGTCCAAGGGATGAATCACGCCCAGTGACGCGAGTAAACCGTTGACGACCCCTCTATCTTGATAGATGAGCCGCCACGTGATGCCCACCGCCACAATCGAGGTCACGACAGGGATGTAGTACATCGTCCGAAAGACCACCGTCCCCGGCAACTTCTGATTGAGCAAGACCGCCAAGACGATGGAGAAGAGTTGTAAGGGCGGCACTACCAAGAGGTAGAGAAGCGAGTGCCACATGGCGCTCCAGAAGTTCGCGTCGCTCGCCAAGCGGCGAAAGTGCGACAGACCTACCCAGTCGAGGTCAACCCCGGCGCGGCGAATCGTCACTTCAAAGAAAGCGAGAGGGAGACCGACGAGGATGGGAAAGAGCACGAACGCCGAAAAGATGAGAAGTGCGGGCGAGACCATGAGCCACCCGAAGCTCGCCTCGCGCCGGAGCTTGGCGGCGCGAGCGGGAGTCGAGGGGACGGATTTTGCAGAAGTAGCCAAGGGATGTCTTTCTTTTAAGCCTCGAGACTAATAGCAGGTATCATCTGGTCAGCTACACTCTCACTGGAAAGAACATCGCCTAGCACGCACGTTCAGGGATGATATTTGCAGTGGTGCAACGATAAGTGAAATGGCTATAATAAGTGTCTATTTCTGAGAATGATAGCAATAAGTACCGAGCAATGAGCAATGAGTCTAAAGGTTTTGGTCTTCACTCATTGCTCATTGCTTTCAACTCATTGCTCCCTATAAAAAACTCTATTCCAGGTAAGCTATTAGGCAACTCGAGCCCCTCCTACTGCAGAATATTATTCACCGCCGACTCCGCCTCACTTAACGCGGTCTCCGCGTCTTTTTGCCCGAGCATCGCCTCGGCGAACTGGCGGCGGATGGCGTCTCTGATGTCGGTGCGCACCTGGTTGTCGAAGCTGCGCTCCACCGACTCCGCTTGGATGCAGCGGGCACGTCCTTCTAAGCTCTCCTGGTCCGAGCAGAAGAAGGGGTCTTGGGCGGCTTCTATGGTGGAGGGGAAGATGGAGACGAGCTTGGCGAATGCAAGCTGGTTCTCGTCGTTCGTCATCCAGTTGGCGAGTTCAACCGCAAGCTCGACGTTGTCGCTCGCCGCAGGGACCACCATGTTCTGAATCGCGTTGGGGATGATGCCCGTTTCGGTTTGCGGATACGGCGCGAGTCCTAAGTTCTCGTACACGTCGGGACCGTCCGACTCGACGGTGCGCAAAAACTGGGGTCCCGAGACCAGCATGGCGACCTGTCCGCCGGCGAAGTCGCCGATGGCGTTTTGGTAGCCCGCCTCGTCGGTGGTGTTGCTGATCGTCTCGCGGCTAATAGCGCGGTTTTCGACGGCGTCCATGTAAGTCTGCAGCGCGGCGACGCCCTCAGGAGTATTGAAGGCAGCGGCGGTGTCGTCCTCGTTGAGAATTGGGACATCGTTCTGAACAAGCCAATCCTCCGGGAAGGGCAAGAGGTTGATGCCGTCTAGGAGGAGCCCCTCGCGGATGGAAAGCGCCGCGCCAAAGACCTCTTCGTAGCTACCGGGCGCAGCTTCCGGGTCAAGCCCCGCCTCTTCGAATAGAGATTTGTTGTACATCAGGATGGTGGGCGCTTGATACCAGGGGAAGGCGTAGACGTTGCCCTCGACTGAGGAGGACTCTAAGAGTGAAGGGAAGTAGATGCTCAGTTGCTCCTCCGTTGCCGCTTCGGAGAGGTTGACGAGCGCGTCTTCACGCACGGCGGTGCGCATCCTTGCGGTATTGAGGTTCACCACGTCGGGCGCTTCGCCTGCAGCGATAGAGGCAAAGAACTTGTCCGGGAAGCCGCCGTCAGGAAGGTCTACCCAGTTGACCGTGACGGTGCGCTCCTCGTTCGAAACCTCCTCCTCAAATTCAGAGATGACGCCGTTGATGTAGTCGTCAAAGGTGGGCGAGAGGGCGAGGGTCCACATCTCGAGTTCAACCTCTTCTTGCGCCTGCGCCGTCCCTACCGACACCAAAAACGCAACCAACAAAACCGAAAGCCAACGCTTCACGTTCTACCTCCTTGGAATATTCCTACATAATTGTTGTGACGCTGCTCCGAATATTGTACCGCGCACGGTGCACAAGTTGTCAAGTAGTGGTAAGGGATTGGTATAGGGTATACTAGGCAAAATGGAAAGATGGCGTGGTGAGTTCGGTAGGAATAGATGCGCGTGGCGGGCTCGAAAATGACAAAGCTAAGGGGTCAACTCGTTTCTTCCGGTGGCGTTCGGATGGGCGAAGTGCGCTTTGACGAACAGATCGAAGCGCTCAACCTTTTTACAGCGACATCTACGGTGGCAGCGGGCGGTCCGTACATCCTGCCGGGTTTCATCGACACCCACGTACACGGTGGCGATGGCGGCGACACGATGGACGGCGCACAGGGCGTGCGCACGCTGGCTCGTTTTCACCTCCAGCGCGGCACGACGACGCTTCTGCCAACGACGATGACAAATCCTTGGGAAGAGGTTTTAGGTGCACTGCGCGGCGTGAAAGAGGTTGCGGGGCAGGGAGATGAGACGCTGCCGAGCATCCCTGGCGCACATTTGGAAGGTCCCTTCATCAGCCCGGAGCGGTTGGGGGCGCAGCCTGCGCATACGTTAGAGCCAACCGCCGAACACGTCCGAGAGGTGTTAGACCTTGGTATTGTCAAGCTCGTGACCTTAGCACCCGAGATTGCTGGTGCGCTTCGAGCCGCAAAGCACTTTGCACAAGCGGGTGTGCGCGTAAGTATTGGACATACGAATGCGACGTTTGAGGAGGTTAGAACTCTTATCAACAAGGCTCGAGAAGTCGGCGGCGTAGTCGGCTTTACCCACCTCTATAACGCGATGAGCGCCTTAGAAAGCCGCGCACCCGGCGCAGTCGGCGCGGCGCTTGCGGAAAGAGACGCCTACGCCGAACTCATCCTCGACACGCACCACGTCCATCCGGGTAGCTTTTTAGCTGCGCTGAGCGCTAAACCTGAACGTCTGCACCTCATCACCGATGCGATTCGGGCATGTGGTCTACGAGAAGGTGAGACGGAGCTAGGCGGACAAACTGTGACGGTTTCAGAAGGCGCGGCGCGTTTAGAGGGCGGCACGCTAGCAGGCAGCGTGTTGACGCTTGACCAAGCTCTACGCAACGCTTACAACGTAGGCGTACCGTTAGCGCAGGTCAGCACGCTCTTGTCGGACGTGCCCGCTCGCTATCTAGGTCTGACGGATAGAGGGCGTTTAGAGGTGGGCAAACGCGCGGACCTCATTCTTTTGGATGACGACTTGCAAGTTTTAGAGGTCTACGTTGCGGGTCACAAGGTGGTGGGCTGAGGTGGACGAAATTCTTCCAAGAGGTCTCATCGTGTCGTGTCAGGCGCAGCCGGGGAGTCCCTTGCACGGTCCTGTGTTCATGGCGGCGATGGCGAAGGCGGCGGAGTTGGGCGGCGCAGCGGCGCTCAGGGCGAATGGTCCAGAGGATATTCGGGCGATCAAAGAGGTGAGCAGCCTGCCTCTTATTGGGCTATGGAAGCTCGAGCTTTCCGATTTCGAGCCCTACATCACGCCGACGCTAGAAAGTGCCAGGGCGATAGCGGAGGCGGGTGCGGACCTCGTCGCCATCGACACCACTTTGAGGGCGCATCCCGAAGGAGAAGGGTTTCTGAATAAGGTCAGGGCTGAGTTGCAGCGCCCTATCTTCGCGGATATTGCCACCTTGGAAGAGGGCGTCGCCGCTGCCGAGGCGGGCGCGGACTACGTCTCTACGACGCTCTCGGGCTATACCTCTTATACGACGTGCACGGACACACCGGACTTTGACCTCTTGCGCGAACTCGTCCGGGCGGTGGACCTTCCCGTCGTTGCAGAGGGGCGCTTCTGGACCCCTGAGCAAGTCGCTCGAGCGTTCGACTCAGGAGCCCACGCCGTCGTCATCGGCACGGCGATTACAAATCCTACAGAAATCACCAGACGCTTCGTTACCGCTGTACCGGAGAACACATGATCGGTTTGGGGCTGGACACGGGGGGCTCGAGCAGCCGCTGGCTTTTGCTGGACGAACAGGGTCACGAAGTTGGCTCGGGCAGTGCGCCGCCTATCACGGGTCACATCTTTACAGACGAGGGGCGAGCGGAGAACTTGGGACGTTTGCAAGAGGTGCTCCAGAGCGCTGCTAAGATTGCGCAACCGGACGCGGTTGTAGGGGGCATCACTGGACTTCACAAGGATACGCCCGCCGCCGAGACGCTCCAGCGTGAGATTTGCCGTGCGCTCGAGCTGGGTCCCGAACAAGTGCGTTTAGACAATGATATGTCCGTAGCGTACGCGAGCGTGCTGGGTCCGAGTGAAGGCGTGCTCGTCTACGCGGGCACGGGCAGCATCGCCTATCACGTGAGCTTGGGGGGAGAAGTCGTTCGGGCGGGCGGCTACGGCTACCTCATCGACGACGCGGGCGGCGGCTTCTGGATCGGTCAGCAGGGGTTGAGACAGGTGCTGCGCTGGTTCGATAAGCGTGGGCAACCCGACACGAGACCTCTTGCGCGAGAGGTCTATAGAGCGTTAGGAAGCGAGTTTTGGGACGACATCATCGAGGTGGTCTACGGCGGCGGGCGGCGTCAGGTCGCCGCACTTGTCCCCGCTGTCGCCCTAGCTGCGGAGGCAGGCGACGAAGCGGCGACAGAGATTTTAGAGCGAGCGGGCGCAGAACTCGCGGTGCTGGCGCAGACTATCTTCACGCGCTTAGGCGAACCTCTACCCGTCGTCTTTTCAGGTGGCATTGCTCAGAATCGTATTGTCGCGGCGGCGCTCGAGCGTCACCTACCCACGAGCAGTTCTTTGAAGTGCGTCTCGGGCGAACCTGTGCGGGCAGCGGCTAGACTCGCGCTCGAGCTGGCAGGAGCCGCAAGCGAGCGAGAGGCGAACCCGTGACCCTAGATATCAACAAAACGCTCCCTACGCCAGCCTACTTGCAACTCACCGAGCAGCTCAAACGCGCCATTCGCGCGGGCGAGTTCAAGGCGGGCAGGGCGCTCCCGTCCGAGCGCGTGTTGGCCGAGCGTCTGGGGCTCTCGCGCATGACGGTGCGCCGCGCCTTGGAGGAACTCGCGGCGGCGCACTATGTCGAGCAGCGGCGCGGCTCGGGGACGTATGTGTTGGGGAGGAGGCTCGAGCAGACCGTAGACCGCGTCCAGGGTTTCACCGACGAGGCGCAACTCTTAGGTTTCAAACCCGGCAGCGTGCTCTTAGGCATTGAGCAGGTTTCAGCCGATGAAGAGGTTGCTCACGCTTTGGCGTTGGAGGAAATGGCTACTGTTTTGCGCATCAGCCGCTTACGCACCGCCGACGACGAGCCCTTAGCCCTGCAAGTGTCGCACCTCTCACCGCCGTATCTGGACCTCTCCCGTGACCTGCTCAAGTCAACGAGCAGCCTCTATGAAACCTTGCAGACCCAGTTCGGCGTCGTGCCGACCGGCGCGAAACAAGCCATCAGCGCCCGCTTGCCGCTCAGAGGCGAGCGCGACATGCTGGCGATTTCCGAGACCACGCCCGTGTTGGCGCTTGAGCGCACCACCTTCATGGACACGCAACCCTTCGAATACGTGCGCAGCGCCTACCGCAGCGATAGGTACCGGCTACTGCTCGAGCTGCGAGCTTAGAGGTTTTATGACGAGAGTTAGCTTTACCGAAGAGGTTGACAAGAACTTCGAGCGGTTCGATACGTGGAGCTTAGAGAGAAGGCTCGAGGTTCTTACCGGAGCGAATCAACGCGCAGTGGAAGCGGTGGCTCACGCCTTACCCGAGCTTACGAACGCCGCCGCTGGCATCCGCGAACGCTTGACCTTAGGCGGTAGGCTCGTCTACATCGGTGCGGGCACGTCGGGGCGTTTAGCGCTGCAAGACGCCGCCGAACTGCCGCCGACGTTCGGGTTTAACCGAACCGTCGTATTGCTCGCTGGAGGCGAAGAAGCTGGCAAACAGGCGCAAGAGGGCGCGGAAGACGACGAAAACGCCGCCCGCGACGCCGTACGTCAAGCTGAAGTAGATGATAGGGACGCGGTCATCGGCTTAGCCGCGAGCGGAGGGACGCCTTACACGGTGGCGGGTGTGGAAGAAGCCCGGTCAAGAGGCGCGTTTACAGTCGGCATCGCGAACAACCCCGGCTCGAGGCTCCTCAACGTTGCCGAGAGCCCCGTCCTCTTAGCCACCGGACCCGAAGTCATCGCTGGCTCGACGCGCTTAGCGGCGGGAACCGCGCAAAAAGTTGCCCTCAACGCCCTCTCCACCGCCGTCATGCCCGAACTCGGCGGCGTCTATAAAAACCTCATGGTGGGGATGAAGCCCGTCAACGACAAGCTCTATAAAAGGGCGGTACAGATGGTACTGACGGCGACGGGCAAACCAAGCGCCCAGGTGGAAGAGGTGCTGCGCGAAACGAATTGGAGTATAAGCGAGGCGATCTTGAGGCTCGAAACGGACCTCTCCCCCGAAGCCAGCCGCGACCTCTTGGCGCGGTATCCGCGTCTGCGCGACGCTTTGGAGAAGGCGCAAGAAAGAGCGCAGGGCTAGCGTGGACCTCGTCATCCGCCCCAGCGCCGAAGCCGCCGCCACGCTCTGCGCCGCGCTCGTCGCTGAGAGGCTCCGCCGCAAGCCCAACCTCGTTTTAGGGTGCGCCACCGGGCGCACGATGGAGAGTGTGTACCGCGAACTCGTCAAGTACTGTGAACAGGGGCTCGAGTTCTCAGCGTGCCGCACCTTTAATTTAGACGAATACGTCGGCTTGACCCCGGACGACCCGCGCTCGTATCACGCTTATATGAAAGAGCACCTCTTCGACCACGTGGACATCAACCCCGATCACACCCATCTGCCCAACGGCGTCGCCCCTGACCTGGACGCCGAATGCCGCCGCTTCGAAGCGAGCATCAAAACGGCGGACGGCATCGACCTTCAGCTTCTGGGACTAGGCGAAACGGGACACATCGGTTTCAACGAGCCGCTCTCCTCGCTCATGTCGCGCACCAGAGACAAAGCACTCACGCCCACGACGCGGGAGCAGAACGCCGAGTTTTTCGGCGGCGCGGAACACGTTCCCGAACGGGCACTCACGATGGGCGTCGGTACGATTTTAGAGGCGAAAGAGATCGTCATGCTCGTGACAGGTGAGCGCAAAGCGTCCATCCTGGCGAAAGCTACGGAGGGTCCCATTACCGCCATGATCAGCGCGACGGCGCTGCAACTCCACCCGAACTGCAAAGTCATCGTGGACGAAGCCGCCGCGACGGAGTTACAAGGACAGGACTACTACCGCTGGATTTTCGAGCACGAACCGGAGTGGCAGGCGTACCGCTAAGTATGGTTAGACCACGCTAGAAAAGTCACAGAAAGAGGCAAATGCAGTAGGGGTGATTCATGAATCACCCCTACGCCGCACACTCCCTCGCAAAGAAAGATGATTGTGCAAAATTCAAAGAGGTTGAGCAGTATGAATGACACAGTATGAAAGATGTAACCTTGCCACCCCTCAACGTCTTAGCGCTGATGTCGGGCACCTCGCTCGACGGCGTGGACGCGGTGCTCGTGCGGCTGGCGCGTGAGGGCGGCAAGCTCGAGTGGCGCGTCCTAGCGAGGGCTTCAACGCCCTACCCCTCCGCCTTACGAGGTAGACTGCGCCACGCTATGCGTCCCGCAACCTCAGATGTTGCGCTCCTCACCCAGCTTCACGCCGAGGTAGGTCACGCTTACGCGGACCTCGCCCTAGAGGTGCAGGAAAGCGCAGACGAGCATATAGATTTAGTCGCGCTCTCTGGGCAGACGATCTATCACATCCCTCTGAAAGACGACTCGAGAGGCTGGCACACCCTTAGCACCCTCCAACTCGGTGAAGCGAGCCTCGTCGCGGAGCGCTGCCGCGTCCCGGCCTACTCAGACTTTCGGCAGGGGGACATGGCGGCGGGCGGACAGGGTGCGCCGCTAGTTGCGTTCGGCGACTTTCAACTCTTTCACGAGCCCGGTGTGGCGCGGGCTATTCACAACTTAGGCGGCATTTCGAACCTCACCTATTTGCCTGCGAACGGCGACCCGAACGAAGTTTTTGCGTTTGACACCGGACCCGCCAACTGTCTGATTGACGAGGCGATGGAGAAGTTTTATGGACTCGAGTACGACCCAGACGGACGCCACGCCGCGAGAGGTCAAGTCGATGACAAAGTGCTCTCCGACCTCATAGCGCACCCTTACTTGCAGCGTCCGCCGCCTAAGACGACGGGGCGAGAGGTCTTCACGCTTGCGGAGGTGGAGAAAGAGGTCCCCTTAAAGAGGTTGGAACCTGACGACCTCATCGCCACCCTGACCGCCTTCACCGCCGCGTCCATCGCAGAGGCGTACGAACGCTTCGTCCCTCACGTGGATGAAATCATCTTTGCTGGAGGCGGCACGTTTAACGCGACGCTCGTAGCTATGCTGCGCGAACGTCTCACAACAAATGTCAATACGTTCGCTGACTTAGGCTGGAACGCCAAAGACCGTGAAGCCCTCGCCTTCGCTGTGATGGGTTGTTTCGCGCGGCACGGTCTCCCGAATACCTTGCCGAACGCGACGGGCGCACGCCGCGCCGTCATCGCAGGAAAGCTCAGCGTGGCGACGCCGTGACCTCTTTCTCGCCGGCGGTGTACCACTTACGTATTCGGCAACAGACTATTTGTGAGAGACGCGAACCCATTTTCGCAACCACGAAACGGTACACCTTCTTTTCACCTCGAGCTAGCAGGCTGATGTGAGACCTTTCGGTGAGGCTCGAGCCCTCCTAACAGACGCCGTAGCGAAGGGCGAGATTCCCTGTGCGGTTGCCGTTGCGGGCACGCTGAACCACTACGATATCGTCGCAGCCACAGGCGTGAGGCGCTACAGCGATAGTTCTAGTGAAGAATCTGGTGGCGAAGCGGTCACGCTGGACACGCGCTTCGACTTGGCTTCGCTCACCAAAGTCGTCGCGACCTTGCCGAGCATTCTGCATCTGGTAGATGCGGGAGAGGTGAGGCTCGAGCACCCCGTCAGTCGCTTTTTCAGTAACGCAGGCTGGGCGCAGTCACCTTCTCTCGCCGACGTGACGCTCAGACAACTCCTCACGCACACGTCCGGGCTGCCCGCTTGGACGCCGCTCTTTGCTCAGGTCAGTGAACGGCGCACGGCGCTCGCCAACGTGTTGCAGACCTCTTTGGGAGAGCCGACCTACGTTTACAGCGATTTAGGCTTCATCCTCTTGGGCGCGGTGGTGGAGCGGGTGAGCAAACAGCGGTTAGATGAATTTGCAGGGGCGCATATTTTTGAGCCGCTCGAGTTGTCCCACCTCTCCTTCGGACCTCTTCATAACGTCCCGGTAGCCGCCACTGAGGATTGCGGCTGGCGCGGCACGATGCTGGGGGGCGTCGTCCACGACGAGAACGCTTTTGTAATGGACGGGGTTGCTGGACACGCCGGGCTCTTCGGCACGGCGCAAGACATTGCCTATTACGCGCAAGCCTGGTTGAAACTGGATAAGAGGTTAGGGAGTGAGACGCTACTCCGTGAGGCGGTTTTGGTGCACGTCGAGGCGGACGGCGTGAGGAGAGGGCTAGGATGGCAGCTTGGTGGGGTGGGCTCGAGCGTCGGCAGCCTCGCGAGTTCGTCTGCTTACGGTCACACAGGTTTTACAGGTACGAGTTTGTGGATAGACCCCGTGCAGGGATGGTTCGCGGTGCTGCTCACGAACCGCGTGCATCCGCACCGAAAGAGGGGACAGAATATTCACGCCTTACGTAGAGCGTTTTATGAGGCTGTGGCGCAGGAAATGGGCAGGCGCGAAGAGATGTAATAGCAGGTATCAAAGTCTGTCTCCCGTTGGTCGGAGCTGGTCAGAGACACCCTTAGGGAGAAATGAACAGTCTAGCGCGCACTTCGAGGGATGAAATCCCGCAACGGCAGGGCGGCCTGCCCGTAACGCTAGTCCTTGCGGACAGAGGTCTGCGCTCAACTGTCTCAGTATGTTGTGGTGCTATAAGAAAGGAGGTCCCGACCAAGCCGACTCAACCCTCTCGCTCATCCACTGGCACCAACGCTACCTGTAAGGCGTACCGTTTTCCCTGCTTCTTTCCCTGCTTCGCCACATTTTTTGAGGTATCTTTGAGCAACTCGAGTAACCGGTACGCCAGGGCTTCCGCCTCTTCCGGCGTGAGATGAAGCCCCACGTCCGAATACACCTCGTAAGGGGGCTCGGCTGACCAGAAGTCTGTCGGAGCAACCTCTTTAATCGCTAGGCTCGTCGTCACCACCCCTTCAGCCGTGCGGCGGAGGGTCTGTCCGCCCCAGCCGCGCTCACGGTAGGTACGCGCGAGCGAACGCATGAGCGTCTCCCAAAAAGGCTTGATCTGCTGCTTCAGGCGCTCTTCTAGGTCAGCGTAGGGGGTTACGCCGTCAGGAATGAGGTAGGCATCATGAACCGAGCGGTAGATTTTGATGGCTCGCCCCACCCGCTTCTCTTCGCGCACGACGGTGAGTAGGCCCACGTCCAGAAACACCTTGACCCGGTAGAGCATCGTGTTGAGCTGACAGCCCACCTCTGCAGCAGCCTGACTCACGCTGCATTCTCGCGCCAAGAACGGCTTGAAGAACGCTTTGCTGGTTGCTCCTGTCAGCAGCGCCGCTTGTTTCGTATCGGTCACGGTGTAGAAACCCTTAGCTGTCCTACTCGAATTTGAGTCTTTCATCTGCAGTAGGATAGCACCGACGCTAGAAGTATGAGGTTCGACGGAAGAGAGGCGCGGCGGCGCTACAGAGAACGTTTGCAGCACGCGGCTGAGCAGCGTGACGTACGTAACGCGCGACGAGGTTCGCTTGCGGCGATAGGACCGCGCGACCTTTTGACAGCGAACCGAGATTTCGCCCTGCTTTGGTGGGGCGGACTGGTCTCGATGATGGGTGGCTGGGCGCTGCAGATCGGTCTACCCGTTTACGTCTTCAACACGACGGGCTCGACGCTTGCGACCGGCTTGATCTTCATGGCGGGCACGCTGCCTCGCATCCTGCTCGGCTCGGTAGCGGGTATCTTCGTGGACCGCTGGGACCGGCGGCGCACTCTGATCGTGACCAACTTGTTGTCCTGCGCTGCAGTGCTTCCTCTAGCCCTTGTACCCTCTACGGGTTGGCTCTGGCTCGTCTACGGGGTTGCCTTCGTTCAAGCGATCATCAACCGCTTTTTCATCCCTGCCGAGAACGCCTTTTTGCCGAGCGTAGTTCAAAAGGAGCAGCTTGCCGCTGCAAACGCGCTCAACGCGCTCAACAACAACTTGGCGCGGCTCGTCGGCCCTGCCCTCGGCGGCGTAGTTGTGGGAGGGGTGGGCTTATCGGGGGTTGTCGTTCTCGACGCGGCGTCCTTTCTCGTGGCGGCTGGGTGTGTGGCGCTCGTTCAAACGAAAACTGCTCCAGCGCAAGTGAATTTAGAACAGACGGACATGCTAGCCGGGCTTAGAGGGATGTGGCGAGCGTGGCTCGAGGGGCTTGAGCGCGTCATCGGTGACCGTATGATACGCCTGCTCTTTCTCATCGTTGCCGCCGCCTCCGTAGGCGAAGGCGTGATGGCAGTGCTCTTTATCCCTTTTGTAACCGAAGTGTTGCGAGGGGAAGCGGCGGCGGTAGGGTGGCTCATGTCAGCGCAAGCTGTCGGCGGCATCGGCGGCGGCGTGCTAACTTCGGGGCTAGCCGGGCGCACGGCACCGCACCGGCTGTTGGGCTGGGGCGGGCTCAGCTTAGGGATCATCGACCTAATGATTTTCAACTACCCCTACTTTATCCCCGGTGTTCTACCCGCACTTTTACTGATCGCTCTGGCTGGAGTGCCGGTATCCGCCTACAGCGCTGGACTGCTCACGCTCCTCCAAACGGGTGTCGAAGATAGTTTTAGGGGGCGCGTCTTCGGAGCCTATGGCGCGACGATGGCACTTTTCAACCTCACCGGTATGGGGCTAGCGGCCGTGCTAGGCGATTCACTCGGCGTAGGACTGGTTATCAATGTGCAAGGCGCGGGCTACGTCGTTGCAGGCATTGTCGGGCTTACGCTGCTACGACGGCATCATGTCAGCCCCACCACTCCTCGAAAAGATTTAGGTGATGTAAGGGGTTGAGAGGGGCTCGAGTCTAAGCTCGAGCCCCTTCCTTCTTGTCTTGTAAACCCTTGCTAGGGCTGGGAGCAGGTGTTTTCTTCGGCTTGACCTGTGGGCTCAGGCGTACCTTTACCCGTACCCACTTCCATCCTGGGTGAGCCTCGAGGCTTCTTGGTATGTGCTACAATGCTGCAAGCGAGTAGGCACATTTGTATGCAGAGGAGTGACTTATGCGCATCACCACAACCCTAGACGACCAACTCGCCAGCGAAGCGCAGACCAAAGCGCGGAGCTTAAACGAGTCGATGTCCGCCTTTGTCTCTAAAGCTGTGAAGCTCAGGCTCGAGCAGCTCGAGGAAGACGAAGCTTACGTGGCGCTAGAAGCGCTGGTAGGAGAGGGATTCGCAAAGCCTACCTACAAAGAGGCTTTGCGGGAGATTCGTGACACTTGAGCGCGTGCGACACTGGCTTTTTCGTCGCGTACCTTAGCGCCAACACTCAGGCTGCCGAGGTATGGGCTACGGCTCGGGCGCGCAATCAAAAACTGATCATAAGTGTTGTCTCTCTGTACGAGTTGCGCCGCCTCGCGCTTAAAGGAGTAACCGAACAGGGACGCACCGAAAAACTCCTAGCGCTCTTGCCTAGTTTGTGCCGTGTAATCTATTTGGACCGAGACAGTCACGTATTAGTCGAGCGAGCTGCCCGCATCGCGCACGGCAACGGCCTGTCGATGGCGGACAGTCTCATTCTCGGCTCGGCTTTGTCGGCTGGGGCGGATACGCTCTACACTACAGACAGTGATATGGCAAAGTACAAAGGTAAAGGTCCAAAGGTGATACTGCTACCAGCAGGTTGAGCGCCCGTACTGTTTCACGGTGTCTGCACCTCAAAGGGAGAGCGTTATCTAGGGGCTCGAGTTTAGACTCGAGCCCCTCTTGCTCGTATATCAATCTTGCGACCTTTAACCTCACAACCTATAAACCGGACAAATCACCTACCACACAAAAGTAGTAGGACGATTGCAAATGGTCTTGTATTGGTATAGGCTAGAGTACCAACGATAGCTCCAAGGAGGATGTATGAAGCGTTCCGTCTATCCAGCCCTAATTCTGCTGCTCGCCTTTTTGCTGAGCAGCGCAGCCTTCGCTCAGCCCAAAACCATCCCCGACTACAGCGCTCTGGACATCACCCCTGGCGAAGCGGGCGGCACGCTTACTCTAGCGCTCGACGACGCCCCGCCGCGCTTCTTTTACTACGGCGAAGTCAGCAGCGTCTCGCAGACCTTGTCGCAGCAGATGTTTGACAGCTTAGTCGAGTTCAACTTAGAGACGTACGAGTTAGAGCCCGCGCTAGCCGCCTCGTGGGACATCTCCGAGGACGGCACCGTCTACACCTTCAATCTGCGCGAAGGCGTCACCTGGAGTGACGGCGAACCCTTTGATGCCGACGACGTGATCTTCACCTACGAGCAGATCATCACGAATCCCGAAGCGCGGGCGGGCGACGCGGCGCAGTTCGTCTTCACCTTGGACGGTCAAGAGGAGAACGTCACCTTTGAAAAGGTGGACGATATGACGGTGCGGATGACGCTCCCGACCGCCTCCGCCGCATTCTTGCTGCAGCAGCGCTTCTTCATCATGCCCGAGCATAAGTTAGAAAGCTTTAGCGTCCAGGGCGGCGCGGAGCCCGCCGACATCAACAACGCCTGGCCCACCGACGTGGACCCGAGCGAAGTCGTCGGGACAGGTCCGTACACGCTGCAAAATTACACGCCCGGTCAACTCGTCACCTTGCAGAAAAACCCGAACTATTGGAAAGTGGACAGCGCGGGTACGCAACTTCCTTACGTCGAGACGATTGAGTACCTCATCACGCCCGGCACGGAGGCGCAAACGGCGCAGTTTTTGGCGGGCAATATCGACCAGCTCAACATCTCGGGGGCGCAGTTTCCTGACTTCAAGTCGCGGGAGGTGGACGGCGCACCCTTCCGCGTGATTCGCAGCGACGCGCTGTTCGGCTCGCCGCCGCATTTAGCCTTTAACTTCAACCCAGCGAATGAAGCACTGGCTGAGGTATTCTCTTCGGTTGAATTTCGCAAGGCGATGGAATACGCCGTAGATAGAGCGCGCGTCATCGACGACGTGTACAACAGCTTAGCCGAGATTCCCGGCACGCCCACCGCACCAGCAGACAACACCTTTTATACCGACACGACTGACCTCATGAACATGTTCGATTTGGACGCGGCGAACTCCGCGTTGGACGAACTCGGGTATACCGACACTGACGGGGATGAGATACGCAACCTCTCGGAAGGACAGCCGCTCGAGTTCACCCTCACCTACAACTCGGACTCCGCCATCTTCACGGACATCGCAACGATTCTACAAAACGACTTCAGCCAGGCAGGCGTGCGCGTCAACTTGCAGGGCGTCCAGGGCTCGTCGCTCTTTGGCACCGCCTTAGCGGGCGACTTCGAAGCGATTCTCGTCGCTTTCGGCAACCAACCCGACCCCGAGCTGCGCAAACCCATCTGGCAGCCGGGCGGCTCGCTCTACTACTGGCACCGCGCCACCCAGCCCAGCGAAGAGGGCGGCAGCGCTAACATAGAGGCGATGGACGAATGGGAAACGCGCGTGTTCGAGATTTTCAACGAAGCCGCCACCTCCACCGACCAGGCTGAGCGCCAAGAACTCTACGCCGAGTGGCAACGTCTCAACGCCGAGAACGTCCCGGTGATTATGATCGCTAAGGGCGCGAACGTCGCCGCCGTGTACAACCGCGTGCAGAACTTCGTCTACAGCTTAGGCGTGATTCCTGGGTACAACCCGCTGCCGCTTTACTTCATCAGCGAGTAGCGAAGAGAGGTCAATAGAGATGCGGTTCGACTCTATTGACCTCTCTATTTCATTGCTAGGGTAGATGAGTGTCCAGACTGAGAAGGTGTACGTAGTGGTCATTCGCCATGATGTCAATCCAACTGAATATTTGGCTTGCGAAGCTGACCATCCGGCGGTTTTCCAGTTGCAACCTGCGAGCGGCGTGGCAACGCTCGTAGCCGAAACGTGGGCGATAACAGCGGCGCACTGTCTTTATTTACTGATCAAGGACAACTACGAAGAAGTGCCCTTTAAGATTCAGATAGCAGACCGCGAGCATACAATCATTGACGCAGTTTATCCACCAGAATGTAGCGCGATTGATGAGGTCAAAATGCTCTTTCGTGGAGCGAGAGGTCACCGTGAAGACACTACCTCTAACGTATTCGTAGAGAGCGTATTCACCGCTTTAGAGAAAGGTGCTGGTCCCCACGATATTGCGCTTCTCAGGCTCGAGCGTCCTGCAACTCACGTCAAACCTATAGCGCTTTACCAAAATGATGACGAAGTTGGTCAGGAAGTTTCGATGCTTGGCTGGGGCGCGTTTAGTACGGGTAAGGTGGGAATCATTCAAGGGGGCGAGCTTGACGACGGCAAATTTCGCCAGACAAGAAATGTCATTTCGAAAATCACCGATGGAATGCTCGCTTTCGATTTTGACGCACCTGGTATGGTAGACGCTTTGCCGCTGGAAGGGGTCAACGGACCCGGTGACAGCGGCGGGCCTGCACTTATCTCAACCGAAGAAGGAGATAAGATTGCTGGTATTAGCTCGTACAGCAGCTATCCAACAGAAGAGCTGGATGAACGTGCACGGAGAGGTGACATTCCTATTCAAATGTACGGCACGGTTGAACATTACACCAGAGTTTCAAGTCATTTGAGCTGGATTCACGACGTTGTCAGAAGTAGGCACTGATTTTAAGCTATGCTCAACTACCTCTTACGCCGCATCCTCATCTTCATCCCCACCTTGCTCCTCGTCTCGGTGGTCTGCTTCACCGTGATTCAACTGCAACCGGGGAGTTTTACGGACCGCTACCTTGAAGACCCGCGTTTCAGCGCGGCAACCGTAGCGCGTTTAGAAGCGCAACTCGGCTTGGATAGACCAGCGTACGAGCAGTACTTGCGCTGGATTTGGGGCATTGTGACGCGGGGTGACTTCGGCTTTTCATTCTTTGCGAATCGACCGGTCTCGAGCCTCGTCGGGGAGCAGCTTTTTTGGGCGATTGTCGTGGCGGGCGTGACGCTCGTCTTTTCCTGGCTCGTCGCCATACCTCTTGGTATCTATACTGCCGTGCGGCGCAACGGCTTTACGGACGCGGTGGCGAGTTTCATTGGCTATATCGGTCTCGCCGTCCCCGACTTTTTAGTCGCCTTGCTCCTCGTCGCCCTCGTGCTGAATTTCGGCGGCTCGCAAGTCGGCGGACTTTTTAGCCCGCAATATATCGGCGCGCCCTGGAGTTGGGGCAAAGTCTTAGACTTTCTCAATCACATGTGGATTCCGGTTTTAGCCATCGGCACGGCGGGCATCGCCACGGTGATGCGGCAGATGCGGGCCAACCTCCTGGACGTGCTGAGCGCGGACTTTGTACGCACGGCGCGGGCGAAAGGGTTGAAAGAGCGCGTCGTCATCAACCGCCACGCGGTCCGTAACGCGATCAACCCGCTCATTTCCCTCGCCGGGCTGAGTTTACCCGAACTCATCAACGGCACAATCATCGTCTCCATTGTGCTCAACTTGCCCGCTGTGGGGCGGCTTCTCTACGATTCTCTTTTGGCTAAAGACCAGTACGTCGCGATGACGCTTTTGCTCCTCACCAGCCTCCTTTTAATGATCGGTAACCTCTTAGCTGACCTGGCGCTCGCGTGGGCGGACCCGAGGATTCGGTATGACTAAAGATGCGACTCGAGAAGACTCGAGTGCCGTCTCCCCCTTCCGCCTCGGCTGGCGGCGCTTCAAGCGCTCTAAAGTCGGCGTAGCGGGCGGCGTCACCCTTATCCTCTTGTACCTCATGGCACTCTTTTCGCAGTTCTTAGCGCCCTACAACATCACCACACAGCACCGCGACTTTCCGCACCTGCCACCGCAGGGGTTGTACCTCTTTCACGAGGGGGAGTTTCGGGGTCCCTTTGTGTACCCGCTAGAGCAAGCCAGAGACCCCGTCACCTTTGAGCGTATTTACCAAGCGGACCAGACGAACCCGCAACCGCTCAGGTTTTTCGTAAAGGGCGAACCCTACACCTTTTTAGGGCTCTTCCGCACCGAGCGCCACCTCTTCGGCATCGAAGAGGGTCTCTTCTTCCCACTCGGCACGGACCGCTTCGGGCGCGACGTGTTGAGCCGCACCTTGGTTGGCTCGCAAGTCTCGCTGACGGTGGGGCTCATCGGCATCCTCATCTCGTTCTCCATCGGTATTTTCGTCGGGGGCGTCAGCGGCTTTTACGGCGGTTTGCTCGACACCGCGCTGCAACGCTTTATCGAGGTGATGCTCTCCTTCCCGCGCCTGCCGCTCCTCTTGGCGCTCGCCACGATTATTCCGGCGACGTGGCCCTCGACGTGGGTCTACGTGGGCATCGTGGCGGTGTTGTCGCTCATCGGGTGGGCGGCGCTGGCGCGGGTGGTGCGGGGGCAAGTCTTATCCGCAAGGGAGGCAGATTACGTGCAGGCGGCGCGGGCACTGGGCGTGCGCGACTTGCCCATCATCCTCCGTCACGTCTTGCCGAACTTGACCTCTTATCTCATTGTGGCGGCGACGCTCGCGCTGCCCGCGTATATTTTAGGCGAGAGTGCCCTGTCCTTTTTAGGGCTCGGCATCAAGGAGCCGATGACCTCTTGGGGCCTGCTCCTAGCGGACGCGCAAAACTTTGAAACCTTGCGGCTCTATCCGTGGTTGCTCATTCCCGGTTTATTCATCGTCGTGGCGGTGTTGGCGTTCAACTTTTTAGGCGACGCCCTGCGGGACGCGGCGGACGTGCAGGGGTTATAGATGCGGTTCATTGGTGTTGGACGCGCTGACCTCTTTACATACTGGGATTCTAGTACTGGTAGACCTCGCTGGGAAGTTACAGAAGGAGGCAAATGTAGGGGTGACTCATGAATTACCCCTACGCCCTGCACGCCCTCACCAAGGATGATAACTATGACTTTTCTAGGGTAGTAGAACAGTATAAAAGGGCTCGAGCCCCTATTTTTAGGAACATGAGTTTCTACCGAACCACGAACCAAATCACTCGAGCCCCCTCGAGGATAGGAAGCCGACGATGAACCCGCACAGAGTATTGATGGTTGACCTCTCCGGTCCCACGCTCACCCCGGACGAACGCGCTTTTTTTGCAAATTATAAGGTAGGCGGCGTGTGCCTCTTCAGCCGCAACTTCCGTGACCGCGTTCAGGCAGCGGAGTTGACAAGTGAACTGCGTGAATTGCTCGGACCAGACCTCATTATCGCTACGGACCAAGAGGGCGGCAGTGTGGTGCGGGTGTTGGACGTTCCTTACTCGCCCGGTACGATGCTCCTAGGCGCGGCGAATGACCGCGAGCTGACCTACAAGGTTGCCGCTGCAACCGCAAGAGGTTTGCGTTCGGTGGGCGTGGGCGTCAACTTCGCGCCCGTCGCGGACGTGAACAACAACCCGCGCAATCCCGTCATCGGCGAGCGGTCTTTCGGGAGTGACCCCGCGCACGTCGCTGAGCACGTCGCGGCTTACGTTCGCGGTTTACAGAGCGAGGGCGTCGCGGCAACGGTCAAACACTTTCCCGGTCACGGTGACACGGATACGGACTCGCACCTAAGCTTGCCGACGTTGGATGTACCGCTAGAACGTTTACAAGAGGTTGAACTCGTCCCATTCAAAAAGGCGTTTGGAGCGGGCGCAGCCTGCGTCATGAGCTACCACGGGCGCATCACCGCTTTAGACCCTGAGTTGCCGGCAACTTTATCGCGCACGGTGATGACGGACCTCTTGCGTGTTGACCTCGGCTTTGACGGGGTGAGCTTTACGGACGCGCTCGAGATGCACGCCGTCGCGGACCTCTTCTCCCCTACCGAGGCGGTGGTGCGCGCGCTGGTCGCGGGTATCGACATGCCGCTTTTTGATGTCCACGCCGGACTTATCAGCACACATGAAACCATCCTACAAGGTATTGACCGGGCGCTGAGAGAAGGGCGCTTGGATGAAGAAGAGGTTGAGGGAAAACTTCGGAGACTGCGCAGGCTCGCCCATACCTACCCCGCTCAGCCTGACCCTGAGAGCGCTTGGCAAGAGGGTGATAGGGCGCTTCTCACCGAGGCGGCGCGGCGTGGCGTCGTCCTCATTGGCGCTTTGCCAGAACTTGACGAAATGAGCCTCGTTGTTATCGCGGCGGAAGATAGCGTAGGCGGCGCGGCGAGTGACACGCTCGCGCCGCCTACCGAGAGACTGATAAAAATGTTGAGGGCTCGAGGCTTCGGTGTCAGCCACGTTTTTTACAAACGCGCTGAGCCTGGCTCGAGCCGCGAAGCGGTCCTCTCAGCCGCCGCGCGTCACGACGTGACCCTGTTCATCTCCACCTCGCGCACGCGCATGGAACCCGAAGAGGTGAATTTAGCTGACGTCGCTGCACAGCACGCAGGGGAGCACGCCCGAGACTTCGTCCACGTCGCCTTATGGAATCCTTACCACGTGACCGACTTGCCCGGTCCCGCACTTGTCAGCTTCGGCTTTCGTGAGGGGTCACTAGAGGCTGTCACCGACATCCTCACGAAGCGCTATGACGCACAGGGGTACGCCCCTATTCCCTTACAAACAGGAGACCGAGCGGACGCCTGACCTCATTCCGAGGGCGTCTCATAGTCCAAGGTGAGACCCACCGCCGTGCGGTTCGGGAAACCGCGCCAGTAGGTGTGCTCCTCGGTGAAGTCGCCCGAGGCGTCCACTGCGTAGACGCCGTCTTCGGCGTTGCGGAGTAGGTCCAAGTATGCGCCCTTCTCCTCGTCATTTTTAAGCTCGAGGTCAAAAAAGGCGGTGGCGAAATGCTGCGCGATGTTGTTCATGCGCACCGTGTTCCAGACCGCGTCCGCGTAGTGCATGAAGCTCTCTTCTCCCCACGTCTCGGTGGGCGCAGGGATAGGTGCGGCGGCGTTGTGGTTCGCGTTTTCGAAGGTGAGCAAGTAGCGCTCGGCGTTCACCGCCCGCTCGAAGATCGCTTTCGTCCCCTCACGGTAGCCCGAGACGTCGTCAGCGCTGCCCGCCATAAAGAAGATGGGTGTTTCGATACCCGCGAGCCCCTCCGCGTCCCAAAAACCGGTGTTCATGCCCCATGGCGCAATCGCTACGGCCGCCTTGATGCGCGGGTCTACGCTCCCCTCATAAACCTCGTTGCCCGCTTGCCTCAGGGCGAGAACCCCGTTCGGCGGCGCGTAGTCTGACTCGACGCTCGTCTGCGTAAAGCCGCCCCCGAGCAGGTTCACCACGCCGTACGCGCCCATCGAGTAGCCGACAATACCCGTCTCGTCCGCGTCGGCGAGCCCCGCTAAAAAGCTGCCCCTGTCCTCCTGCGAAAGCCGCGCCATCTCGTCTAACACAAATTGCTGGTCCACTGGGCGGTTGAGGAGCGTGCTGCCGAACGTCGCCTGGTCGCTGTAGGTGCTGTCGGTGTGGTCGATGGAGACCGTCACGTAGCCTTTCGAGGCGAGGTTTTCACCTAAATGACTGAGCAAAAAGCGGTTGCCGGGGTAGCCGTGCGAGAGGATGATGAGCGGATAGGGCGCGCCCTCGGTGTCGGGTTCAGCGCCCCTCACAGCGCGTCCGACGAGTGTAGTAGGGGTGCCGTCTCTCGTCGTGGCAGCGTACTCGCCCCTCGGCTCAGCGCCAGACAGCGCGGCGGGATACCAAACTTCGGCGGTGAGCGGGCGGTCATAGCGCGGAATCGGCTCGCCGGGTGCCGCGTTCACGATGTCGAGTTCGTCCTCGTTGACGAGGTCCAGGGTGCGTACGCCGATGTCATAGGGTCCGTGCGCCGCAAGCTCGGGCGCGTCCTGTCGGATGAGGTCGATGCGGTTGTCCGTGTCGCTGACGCCCGTCTGCTGGGCGGCTGGCTCGGACATTTGGGCGAGCACGCCACTCCAGAGGAGGAGCACGAGGATAAAGCGCGTTGATTTCATAGAGCTACCTTTCGCTACGAATTGGTCTGTCTCATCAGTCTATCAGAATTCTTACGTCAGGGACCATACTAAGCGAACCCGGCAGCGTCGAGGAAGACATCCGCGATACCTAAGTTGATGAGTTCGTCCGCCAACCAAAGACCTGTCGGCGTTGCGCGAAAGAGGTGGAAGTGCTCGGCGGAGTGCCGCCAGATGTTGGGGCAGTCGCTCCGTACTCGAGCCGCCCTCCGTCGGCACGCCCAAGTCCTCCAACCTCGCGCCCTAGCTGCCGAGACCACCCAACTTATAGCAGGTATCATCTGGTCAGAGTGCGCGAAGCGATGCGGAGCAACGCTCTCACTCTATAGAACAATGTTTAGCACGCACATTCAGAGATGAAATCCCGCTAGTCCTTGCGGACAGAGATCTGCGCTCATCCGTCTCAGTATGTTTTGGAACTGCTCTTAGTTCACTTTACGGTACAGCCCGCCCCCACGTTTTAGAGTAAACGGATGAAACTGCGCTACTTGGGCTATCCCTGTACCAACGTCACGCTAAAATATACAACGGGTAGAACTGTACGGCTTGCCAACCTTACGAGCGAGAAAGCCGAAGCCGTGGCCCGCGAAAACCTAATGACGCTTCAAAAGATGCTCGAGTGGAACCTCACCCAGGGCATCCACTTTCTGCGCATCGGCTCCTCCATCATCCCACTCGCCTCGCACGAAGCTTTCCCCTTCAACTGGCTTGAACGCTTCGAAAAGGAACTCACGGAAATTCGCGACTTCGCGCGGCAACACGCCATGCGCCTCTCCATGCACCCCGGACAGTACACGGTGCTCAACTCACCTAAGGAAAACGTCGTAGCAGCTTCGGTCAGGGAGCTTGAATACCACGCCGCCTTTTTAGAAGCGGTGGACCCCGGCAGCGGCACCATGACGCTGCACGCGGGCGGCGCTTATGGCGACAAAGTTACGGCGCTGAAGAGGTTGGAGAAGAACATCGGTCTCCTCTCCCCATTGGCGAAAGGTAAGCTCACCTTAGAAAACGATGACCGCACCTTTCACACCGAAGACGTACTGAGCGTCTGCGAAAGCGCAGGGCTGCCCGTCATCTTCGACTTCTTCCACCACAAGCTCAATCCTGTACGTGAAAGGTGGGACGAAGGACTTACCGAACTCGTGGAGCGCGTTGTCAATACCTGGGGCGGGCGCATCCCCAAGTTTCACCTCTCCTCGCCCAGAGACTTCACCACGGCGCACGCCGACTTCGTTGAGCTAGGCGACTTTTTGCAAGTGACTGGCACGCTAGACCAAATCGGCGGCGATGAGCCCTATGATGTGATGCTCGAGGCGAAGCAGAAGGATGTGGCGCTACTCAGATTGTTGGAGGAGATGACGCCGCAGGCTGTTGGGTAGGAGGAGAGGCTCGAGCCTATTAGTGTAGAGAATTAGGAGACTTTATCGTAACGATGTTTTTGCACGTAACTGATGTAGAGGTTTTAGATGGACACTGCTTGAACGTGACCTTTGATAACGGCGTTAGTAAGCGTGTTGACCTCGAGTCAGAACTCTACGGTGAAGTATTTGAACCGCTAAAGGATAAAGAACTATTTCAGCAAGTCGCTGTGAACCCTGAGACGAACACGGTTGAGTGGCCGAATGGTGCGGACTTTGCGCCTGAGTTTTTGTATGAGGTAGGGGAAGAGGTGGAGAGGGTGGCGTGAGGCTCGAGGGCGGTGCGGTTTTGGTTTAGAAGCGCTATCATCTGTCTCTTCTCAAAACTTAGGGTAGAGCAAACTCGTTTTCCTTGTAGTTGGCACTGATAACACCTGATGGCGCATTCACAGCTCGAAGTAATTTTTTAATACGCCCAAGATGGTCCTTCGAACTGTAATGCAGAAACAGAAAACGCCCGTCGCTCAGCTTTCTATAAGCACTAGGGGGATAAGTCTTCCCATTTGTCATACGTCTTTCTTCAGTACTTCGGTAGATGTGGGCACTTTCTTCAAGAAGTTCGCCGTGACCTAAAATCAAAAACGCCTCGGCAATCCCCGCATGAATATCTCGCCAGCTTGCCGCCTGCACCTTTTCGTTGTCTACAAATGCCTCGAGTCCAGAAGACTTACCCTCTTTCCTAGTGTGAGGAGATGTTTTTTGAATCCCAAGTTGCAGTGCATTTTCTAAGGTGACATTTTTCTCGTGACCAGCGTATTCAGAGTCTACTTGGTGCTCCACTTCAGTATTGATGGTGAGTCGTCGGAAAGTTTCTAGGTTACTGTCTAATAACTTGACGCTATCCTCATCCCAGACGTTCAGGCGTTTTGCCAGCTTTAGACCTGCTTCGAAATCTTGAACTGTATACTCTTCCATTAGTTTCTCGAGCCTCTTAGCAAGAGGTTGAAGTCTGCTGTTTAGCTCAATATGCGCCTGAATATCTCTTGCAGTCTCCTCAACATTGTTAGAGGAATTCGTCCAGATTGAAGCGTGAAGTAAGCGCTCAAAATACTGCGTCAAAAGCTGCAAATCTAAGCCTTTTAGCGATAAGGTGAGGACGAGTCGGTTGTGAGCTTGTTTATTTTGCATAAAGCTATCGAAAAATAGCCACTCAGAACCGTTCGTAAGAATTGCCCAACGCATAGCGTGATTATTTGCGTAGGAAACAGCCTGCGTCTTCATTTTTTCGTCTAAAACGGCATTTAATTTTTTTACCTCGATGACGAAACGACGTTTACCTTGCTGACTCACGATAAAGTCAGGAATTCCTGCGTTACCAGTTTCCTGAGCAAACACCTCTATAGGATTCCAAATATCATATTCAAGGGCTCGCAAAAGCCTTAGAACGATTGCTTGAGTCGTTTGCGCTTCATTGAGACCCATTTTCAGCCAGTCATCAAGCTGAGTTGTAATGTCGCCAAGTTCTTGCTTCAAGGTCATTTATCAAAATATATCATCTAGGTCTCAGATTCAGTAGACGTGAACTCGAGCTGTCTCTGCAAATTGACGAAGAAGTATAAAAAATGTACACTTCTTCAACAACCCTTTAACTCGGTCCCGCGAGACCGGAAAGGAACCAACCATGCAAGAGGTCAACCACACAATCAAGCCCTTTCACGCCGCGCTGACGGCGCTTTTTTTTGGCACATCATGAGAGGTGCGCTATGAGCATGACCCACAAAGCCACCCTCATGACCACTGCGGAAATTAACCGCGCTTTGACGCGCATCGCCCACGAAATCGTCGAGAGTAACAAGGGCGCACAGAACTTGGCGCTGGTGGGTATCCACACGCGGGGCGTGCCGATTGCGGAGCATCTAGCGGGTTTAATTGAGAGCTTCGAAAACGTCAAACCGCTGCTCGGCAAGCTCGATATCACCTTGTACCGCGACGACCTCTCCGAAATTGCCCTACAACCTGTCGTGAAAAGGACGGAAGTCCCCTTCGACATCCAAGGCGTGCGCGTGGTGCTCTGTGACGACGTGCTCTATACGGGGCGGACGGCGCGGGCCGCACTAGACGCCCTCATCGACATGGGGCGTCCCTCGGTGATCCAGTATGCGGTGTTGGTGGATAGGGGGCATAGGGAACTGCCAATTCGGGCGGACTTTGTCGGCAAGAACGTGCCGACGAGCAAGCAAGAGGTTGTGAAGGTGAAGTTGGAATCTGTAGATGGTGAAGAGGGCGTAGACCTCATGGAGCTGGCATGATTCAGACCGTGCAGGTTCCCGAAGCGGCGAAGGCGAAGAAGCGTCATCTGCTCGATTTGCAGGACTGGAGCGCCGAAGAGGTCACGGCGTTATTCAACACGGCGGACGTGATGGCGCAGGTCATGACGCGCACGATTAAAAAGGTTCCGGCGCTGCAAGGCTTTACAGTGGGCACGCTCTTCTTTGAGCCTTCGACGCGCACGCGGCTCTCCTTTGAGCGCTCGGCGCGGGCGCAGTCAGCGGATGTGATGAGCTTTGCGGCGGGGGGCTCGAGCCTCAGCAAAGGTGAATCCTTAAAAGATACGCTCAAGACCGTAGACGCCATGCAAGCCGACCTCTACGTCGTGCGGCACCGTGCAGCGGGCGTGCCCTATCAGCTCACCAAATGGACGGACGCCGCGATTGTCAACGCAGGCGACGGACGCCGCGCCCATCCGACGCAGGCGCTTTTGGACGCCTATACCTTTTCTAAAGAGTTCAGCGGGTTTGACGGATTTGCGGGGAAGAAGTTGGCGATTGTCGGGGATGTGATGCACTCGAGAGTCGCCCGCTCCAATGTCGAACTCTGGACGAAATTGGGGGCGGAAGTGACGCTTTGCGGACCGAGGACGCTGTTGCCAAAGGAGTTAGAGCAATACAACGTCACCTTAACGAACAACATTTACGAAGCCGCCGAAGGTGCACATGTGGTGATGGCGTTGCGTTTACAGATGGAGCGGATGAATGCAGGACTTCTCCCCTCCTTAGCCGAATATCAAACGCGCTACCAAGTCACTGAAGAGGTGATGAAACACGCTCACCCGGACGCGCTCATCATGCACCCCGGACCGATGAACCGCGATGTGGAACTTTCGGGGACGCTCGCAGATTCGGAGCGGAGCGTGATTGAGACGCAGGTGGCGAACGGGGTGCCGATTCGGATGGCGGTGCTTTATACGCTGTTAGTGGGAAAAAGATAGCGATTAGCTCTTGGCCTTTAGCTGTTAGCTTTCGATGCTAATACCTAACAGCTAATGGCTAACAGCTTCTTTTAGGAGCTTACATGTCCAGAATTCTGGTTAAAAACGCCCACCTTCTCGACTCAGACACCTCCACCAACCTCTACCTCAAAGATGGTCTCATCGAAGGCTTCAACTTAGAGGGAGAGGTAGACGAAACGTACGACGCTGAAAACAATCTCGTCACGCCTGCGCTTATCGACCTCCACGCCCACCTGCGCGAGCCGGGGCAAGAGGTCAAAGAGGACTTGCGCTCGGGGCTAGGAGCGGCGGCGGCGGGCGGTTACGGAACCGTTGTGAGTATGGCGAATACGTCGCCACCTGTGGACGACCCCAGCGTGGTGGCGGAACTTATCGCCAAAGCGGAGCGCATCGGACAAGCGCGGCTGCGTCCTGCGGCAACCTTGAGTAGAGGTCTGCAAGGAAAACAGCTTACCGACTTTGCAGCTTTGAAAGAGGCGGGCGCGGTGATGATTACGGATGACGGGATTCCTGTCGTAGACAGTCACCTGATGCGCCGCGCGTGTGAGTATGCGGCCGAACTCGGCTTGATTATTCAGACGCATTCGGAAGACCCGTCGCTACGGCAAGACGGCGCGATGAACGAAGGGGTGGTCAGTCAGCGGTTGGGGCTACCGGGTAATCCCATCTCAGCAGAGGCGACGATGATCTACCGCGACTGCGAAATTGCGCTGATGACGGGGACGAGGGTTCACATTGCGCACGTCTCTTCAAAACGCGGAATGCAGGTTGTCGAATGGTTCAAAGACCAAGGCGCACCCGTCACCTGTGAGGTCACGCCGCATCACCTCACCTTGACGGACGAGACCTTGACCTCTTTCGACCCTATTTATAAAGTTGCGCCGCCGCTCCGCACGCAAGAGGACGTGGACTACCTGCGAGACGCGCTGAAGCGAGGCGTGGTGGACTGCATCGGTACGGACCACGCGCCGCACACGAAAGCGGAGAAAGAGCGAGACATATTGGAGGCTCCCTTCGGCATCGCGAACATCGAAGTGACTTTTCCGCTGCTCTACACCGAACTCGTGGGGGCAGGTGTGCTGACGTTAGAAGAACTGCTCGACCTCTTGCAGAAAGGTCCAGCAGCAGTGATGGGCTGGGACGCGCCCAAGCTCGAGCCCGGACACCCCGCCGACCTCACGGTGATTGACTTGGACTCAGACCGACCCGTTGACCCTCGAGCGTTCAAAAGCAAAGCTAAATTTAGCCCGTGGGAGGCTCAATCCCTAAGAGGTTGGGCACGTTTAACATTTGTGCGCGGTAGGGTGGTGTATCAAGCAGCCCCCTCTCTAGCACCGACCTAAACTGCGCTCAACATGACATGTGATACTCGCTGCGTGACAATCAGCGAGTATAATCATTTATGTCAGCGTTAAGCTTTGTCCAGCATCCCCAGGGGAATCCGCCGCCGCCACCTGCAGCGCACGACTATCCGAGTCGGAATTTGAGCAAGGGTGACACGCTTTATTATTTAGGCGACGACGCCAGCGCGGTCTATCACGTCGAAGAAGGACTCTTAAAACTCAGCTTAGACCTCTTGAGCGGGCGCGAGCGCATCGTCAGTGTGGTGGGACCGGGCGACTATCTCGGCGCGATTACGCCGCTGCACCACACGTATCAGGAGAGCGCCGAGGCGCTGTCACCGAGGGTGCGCGTAAGTGTGCTGTTGAAAGAACAGCTCGAGCTTCAAGACGCGCTGCACGCCGCGTCGGGACTCTATCTCACTCGTCTACGCGACGCCTTAGAGGATACGGATTTGCCCGTAAACGCGCGGTTAGCGAGGGCCTTTCTACGTTTGGGTCAGCGCTTCGGTCACACCTCCGAAGAGGGTCAAGTTCGTTTGACGCTGCCCCTCACCCACGATAATTTCGCGGCGATGGTGGGCGCAGCCCGTGAGACTACTACCGCGACGCTGGGGGAAATGCGCGACGTAGGCGTGATTAGCGGTACGCGCGGGCGTTACAGCTTCGATCAGGGAGAGCTTGCAGATTTTGCGGTGAGTGTGTCTTTTTAGGTTCAAACAGCGCTACTATAGCAGGTATCATCTGGTTTGAGCCAATCTCACGAGATAAAATATCGTACAGCACGCACTTTAAGGGATGATATCTGCGTGATTCAAGCTCAGTACTTCTGATAACCGCTATAATCAAGCCTACAGCCCGGAAGGTTGTAGGCTTTTTGCACCTTGACAAACACCCGCCGAGCGTCCAAACTAGACATCTATAGCAAGTATCATTTGGTTTGAGCCAGTCTCACGTTAGAGAACTTGGGCGAACACGCATATTCTTAAATGATGCTTGCGCTCTTCCAATTCAGTACTTCTGTGAACTGCTTTATATTATGTCTCTCGCTCATATTCCACTTTTACAACAACAGCGCGACCTCTATGACCTGCCGCGTGGCTGGGCACGTTTTGAATGCTACCTCGAGCTGATGACAGGGGGTGGACAAGAGATGGTCTTGCCACTTAGCGTGTTGAATCCGATGGGCAAAGTGCATGTAGCCGAAACGCTGAATAGGGTGCTCGAGTTGAACGCTGAAGGAGTTGCGGCGGAGGCAGTAGAAGAGGCAGTGGAACGCTTGGCGCACGTCCCCGAACTTCGACATGGTCTCGTCGTGGCTGACGACGCCCAAGGAGGTTGGACAGACCGTTACCTCACCGATTGGACGCACCGCTTCAACACCCGCGCGGAGGCTTCACGAGGCTGGACAGTGACGCTTTTTTGGACAAGCGAACAGGTGACGAGACCCAAGATAAGCGAAAAGGTCTTAGCGCAAGTCTATAGAGCCCTCTATCAGCAACGTACTGGCTTGCCGAAATCATTAGCAGCGCACCTGAGGCAAGAAGGATTAGCACTGACCTTCGCCGGCGTCGAGCAGTGGCTGGACGCTGACGACATTGCCTATAGTTTAGAGGTTGTGACGCCTTACGCAGGCACAACCGAAACCCCTACTGTCTTTGCCTGTTTGTATGGGGATAAAGCGGCGACTTCGGTCGGCTATCCAGTGCTAGGTTTGTCAGAGCGAGCAGGCTTTGCAGTAGGTTTAGAGAAGGTGCGTCAAGAAAAAATCTCGCCGGAAGAGGTACTTGACAACCTCTCTACAGGCGAGCAGACCTGTTCGTCGAAGCTCAGCGTTTAGAAGTCCCGTTGTGCTAGCACCGTCTCTAAATCTTCCCCGATATGCTTGACTTTATCTTGACCATACACGAGGCGCATCCGCCCTTCACGGTCAAGCATCGCCACCGTATCCGTGTGGACGAACTGTTTATCTTCGATACCCCTATACCCGACAAAAAACGTCTTCGCCGCGTTCGCGATGTCCGCTTGCGAGCCGCTCAGCGCCGCAAAGTCAGGGTGAAACGCGCTGACGTAGTTCGCCAAAACCTCGGGCGTATCGTGCGCCGGGTCAACGGTGATCATGGCGACTTGTACGTCGTCGGGTTCGCCCATATCTCGGTACATTTTGCCGAGACGTCCCATCGTCATCGGGCACACGTCGGGGCAGTTCGTAAAACCGAAGAAGACTAAAAGTACATCGCCCTGATAATCCGAGAGCTTGACGCGCTTGCCCTCGCCGTTAGTCAGTTCAATTTCGCCCACCACAGGTTTGCTATCCACGACGGTGCCGTAAAGCTCCGCGGACGAGGCGCGGCTCAGTTGGTAGAAGCTGAACACCGCCAAGCACACCGAAAGCAGGGCGAGAGAGGCTAAGAGCCAGAGTCGGTTCATGTCTTTAGTATAGAAGCTCGAGGCGGATTTGGAGGTAGGGCGAATGTCCTGAAGGCGCGTCAGCTTGTCAGCACTTCAGCTTGTCAGAAAGAGCAAAAACCTGACTAGCTGACCGGCTGAAATACCGACTCGCTTCTTCTCTAACCTGCTGCACTCCTCAACCGCGCTGAAATACGCTCTAAACGGTCTGCCACAATTTGCGCCACGTCCACCACTTCAGGAGCGTTTTCGGCTTCGGCGCTGTCGCTGCTCGAGAGCATCACCTTACAAAACGGACAGCCCGTCGCCACCTTTTCCGCGCCCGTCGCCTTCGCCTCACGGTAGCGGTTTTCTGAAACGCGCTCGGTTCCCGCTTCTTCCTCTTTCCAAAACTGCGCGCCGCCCGCGCCGCAGCAGAACGAATTGTTCCGGTTGCGTGGCATCTCAGTGAGGCTCAAGCCGCTCGTTTGTAAAATATTTCTAGGTGCGTCGTACTCGCCGTTGTGCCGTCCCAGATAGCAAGGATCGTGATAGGTGACGTTACCCGAGAGGTCGAGCGGGGGCAACTTTCCAACTTGCATCAGCTCTTCGATAAGCTGCGTGTGGTGCACCACGTCGTAGTCGCCACCGAGCTGCGGATAGTCGTTCAGAAGGGCATTGAAGCAGTGCGGGCAGGTGGTGACGACGCGCTTTTTCTTAGACTCGTCTAGTGCTTGGTCAACCAAGACCTCGTTCAAGGTCATCACGTTTTCGGTCGCCAACTGATAGTAGAGGTATTCGTTGCCGGAGCGCCGCGCCGGGTCGCCTGTGCACTTCTCGCCGCGTCCTAAGATAGCGTAGTTGATATCTGCATGGTCTAAAATGGACGCCATAGACCGCGCTGTCTTTTGCGCTTGCGGGTCGTAGGAGCCCGCGCAGCCCACCCAGTAAAGCACTTCGAAGTCGGGGTTCTGCTCGACAGTCGGAACCTCTAATCCCGGTAAATCTTGGGTCCATTCTTCACGCTTGTCCTGCGAGATGCCCCAGGGGTTGCCCGTGCGCTCCATGCCGCGAAAGGCATTGGCGAGTTCGGCGGGAAATTCGCCTTGCATCATCACCTGGTCGCGGCGGATGTCGATGATGTCGATCATCTGGTTGCAACCCACCGGACAGATGTCCATGCACGCTCCGCACGCCGTGCACGCCCATAAAGAGGCTTCGTCCAGCACGAAGTCCATTACAGGGCGCGGCGTTTCTTCGCCCGCCGCGAGAAGCGGTGAGACTTGGTTGAGTTCGTAGCGTTTGTTGATTTCGAGGGCAGCAGGCGAGAGCGCTTTGCCCGTCTGCTGCGCGGGGCAGACGTTCGTGCAGCGGTTGCATTGGATGCAGGCGTAGGCGTCCAAGAGCTGAGTTTGGCGGAGGTGCTCTAGTTTCGCCACGCCGAACTGCTCTAAGGTTTCGTCCTCAAAGTCAATCGGTTCTAGCGCTCCTGTCGAGACCTCGCGTCCATCCTCATAGCGACGCTCTAAGGCGTAATCCACCGGAGCCGCGAAGAGGTGAATGTGTTTGCTGCGCGGAAAATACGGCAAAAAGGCGAGAATGAGCCCCAGCGCCCCCCACCAGCCGATGTGCCAGCCGATGATGCGGTTATCGCCAAAGCCTGCAATATTGGCAATCAGACTTGCGAAGGGTTGCCAAGCGTCCAAGTGACCTTCCGCCGCCAAGAGGTAGCCCGCGCCGAAGAGCCGAAAGCCGACGTGCAGGATAATAAACGCGCCGACGATGAGGCTGTCACGTTTGATGCTGCCTGCTCTGACCTTTTCATGAAGCGGTGTATTCTCGTTGAACGCCAACCGCTTATCGCCCGTGATAAAGCGTCTGACCAGAAAATAAACGACGCCGATGATGACTAAAACGCTAAAGATATCCGCGCCGAAGCGGTACACATTGCCGACGAAGCCCCAGTCGGGATGGTAGGCAGCGGGGACGAAGCCCTCCAATCCATCCATCACATTCACCAGCGCATAGAAGACGAAGCCGTAAAAGATAAATGAGTGAAACGCGCTCGCGACGGGTCTATCCTTAAAGACCGACTCCTGCGAAAGTGTTCGCGCTAAAGACTTGCCGATGCGCTCGCTCAGATGGTTGAAGCGCGGATAGTAGCCCTTATCGCCACGCCGAACCGCGTCTACGATGCGTTTGAAACCGATATACGTAAAATAAAATGAAACCATAGCCAAAACGACAAATAAAAGTTTTTCAGGTAGCGTTAGCACGGAGCCTCCAGGGAGAAGATAGCCCAAGTTTACCGTGTGGAGGGGGTGGGGCTCGAGGTTGTACAAGGCGAGAGAAAAGAGAAAAGGACTGAGGTGAAAGATTTTACTTTTCTCTCAGTCCTTTTCTCTTTAACCTTTCTCTCTACCTCGCGTACTGCACCGCTCTGGATTCCCTCACAACGGTGACTTGAACCTGCCCCGGATACTCCATGTCTTGCTCGATGCGGTTGGCGACATCCCTAGCGAGTAGAACGGCCGAGGCGTCGTCCACCTTTTCCGGCTCGACGATAATGCGGATTTCGCGTCCGGCTTGGATGGCGTAGGACTTTTCGACGCCAGGGAAGCTTGTGGCGATACTCTCTAAGCCTTCCAAGCGTTTGAGGTAGGTCTCCAACGTCTCGCGGCGTGCGCCGGGACGCGCCGCGCTAATCGCGTCGGCAGCGGAGACGATAACCGGATAGAGCGTTTCGGCGAGTTCTAAGTCGTGGTGGTGGGCAATCGCGTCGATGACCTCTTTCGACTCACCGAAGCGACGCCCTAAGTTCGCGCCGATTTCGGTGTGGGTGCCCTCGATTTCGCGGTCGATGGACTTGCCGATGTCGTGCAGCAGCCCGGCACGCCGCGCTAGGTTCTCGTCCAGCCCGATTTCAGCAGCGATGATGCCCGTGAGGTACGCCACCTGGACGGAGTGGATGAGGACGTTTTGCCCGTAAGAGGTGCGAAAGTGCATCCGCCCTAAGAGTTGCAGCATCCCCGGTTTGATGCCGACGATGTTAGCTTCTAAGGCGGCTTCGTCGCCGCGCTCACGGATATAGGACTGCATCTCGGTCTGCGCCTTTTGCACCATCTCCTCGATGCGGGCGGGGTGGATGCGCCCGTCGGCGACGAGTTCGGTCAGGGCGAGCTTGGCAACCTCGCGGCGGATAGGGTTAAACGAGCTGAGCAGCACGGCTTCGGGTGTGTCGTCGATGATGAGGTCCACGCCCGTCAGGGCTTCAAACGCGCGGATGTTGCGCCCCTCGCGCCCGATGATACGCCCTTTCATGTTGTCGCTGGGAATGGGCACGACGGAGACGCTGATGGCGGCAGAAACTTCTGACGCGCTTCGCTGAATCGCTTGCGCGATGATGTTGGTGCTCTTGCGCTTGGCTTCAGCGTCCGCTTTGTCGAGTTCGGCGCGGATGCGCGTGGCTTTTTCGCGCTCCAACTCGCCGTCCAGACGGGTGAGGATAATCTCGGAGGCTCCCTCGCGGGTCAGTTGCGCGGTCTCGTAGAGCTGGCGCTCGACTTCGGCACGCTCCTTGTCGAGATCGTCGGCCTTGACCCTCAACTCCGCTTCGCGCGCGTCTAAGCGTTCCTCTTGATCGTCCAGGCGCAGGGCGCGAGCGTCTTGCTGCTCCCCTCGCCTGTTGAGGCGCTCTTCGGAGGCGTCCACGCGCTCACGGTCGCGCTTGACCTCGTCGCGCAGTTCGCGCACGCTGGCGCGTTCCTCTTCCAGGGCAGTGCGACCTCTCGAGAGGTCCTCCTGGGCAACCTGACGAAGGCGCTCTAGATCGGCTTCTAAGATATTTCTTGCTCTAAGCGCTTCCGCCTCCAACCTTTCGCGCTCCGCTGCGATGAGGTCGCGCCGTTCGGCTTGCGCCCCCGAGACAACGCGCTCCGCCTCCTCTTGAGCGCTGCGTCTAAGCTCAGCCGCCTCCTCCTGCGCCCGCGCGGTGACCTCTTCGTCGCGGCGCTGGCGCACTAAAAAGCCGATCACCCCCCCTACCGCGCCGCCCAAGAGCAGCGCGACGATGAATAGGAGGGCGTTCATTCCTCATCAGCCTCCCCGTCCCCATCATCCCCACCCACTTTAGGCTCATAGGGCACACCTTGAATCGCAGCCATGACCTTCTGCTTGACCTCCTCGATGAGCTGTGGGTGCTCCTCTAGGTAGGTACTCGCTTTCTCCTTGCCCTGCCCAATCGTACTGCCCTCGTACTTATAGAACGAGCCCGACTTCTGCACGATGTCTAAGTCACTAGCGATGTTGATCAGGTCCCCGAGTTTGTCAATCCCCCGTCCGAACATGATCTCCACTTCCGCTTCCTTAAAGGGCGGCGCAACTTTGTTCTTCGTGACCTTGACCCGGGTGCGGTTCCCTACCTTATCTGCGCCCGACTTCACGTCCCCTTTACGTCTCACTTCCATCCTGACTGAGGAGTAGAACTTCAGGGCGCGTCCCCCAGGCGTCGTCTCCGGGTTGCCGTACAACACGCCGATCTTCTCTCTGATCTGGTTGATAAAAATCGCCGTGGTGTGGCTTTTGGATAAAACACCTGTTAGCTTGCGCAAGGCTTGGCTCATCAAGCGGGCTTGTAAGCCGACGTGAGAGTCGCCCATCTCCCCTTCGATTTCAGCCCTGGGCACGAGAGCAGCCACCGAGTCCACCACGATCACGTCCACTGCGCCGCTACGAACCAGGAGTTCGGTGATCTCCAAGGCTTGTTCGCCCGTATCGGGTTGCGAGACCAGCAGGTTTTCGGTATCCACGCCGAGTGCTTTCGCGTAGGAGGGGTCCAGGGCGTGTTCGGCGTCTACGAACGCAGCCACGCCGCCTTGTTTTTGCGCTTCCGCCACGATATGAAGTGAGAGCGTGGTTTTACCCCCGGACTCGGGTCCGTACACCTCGATGATCCGTCCTCTCGGTACCCCGCCTACCCCTAATGCCAAGTCCACTGACATCGAGCCCGTTGAGATGACGCCTTGGGGGGTCAGGCTCCCTTCGTCGCCCAGGCGCATGACAGCCCCTTTGCCAAACTGTTTCTCGATCTGCGAGAGGGTGGTGTCCAAACTGCGTTTTCGTTGTTCGTCCATAAGTGCCTCCAAGTGATAGGTGGTTAAGCAGCGCGAAGCTGCTGAGCTAAAATCAACTATTCATCTCGCAGATGTACCCACAAAAAGGCGAGTGCGGCGTAAGCGGTGCGTTCGCGGAGCCAGTTGCGCTCCAACTCGGGGAGCTTGAAGCTGCGCGCCTCGCCCGTACGCTGCGCCGCGTCGTAGAGCGCTAGGTGCATCTCGCCGACGGGTTTGCCGTCCTCTTCGGAGGGACCAGGAACGCCTACTGTGGCGAGCCCGTAGTCCGACGAAAAGCGCTCTGCAGCAGCCTTCGCCATCGCTTTAGCGGTCTCCTCTGAAACGTCCCCATGCGCATCCAAAACCTCTTCGGGCACGCCAAACGCTGCCTTCGTCTGCGCACCGCAGGCTACCACGCCGCCGGGGTAAACCGAGGGCGCGCCCGCAACCGAGGTGATGAGGTCGCTAAGGAGCCCGCTCGTGACGCCTTCTAGGAGCGCGAGCGTTTTGCCGTTCTCTTTTAGTTTCTGAACGATGAGCGCGGCGAGTTCGTCGTCGTCCTCGCCCCAAATGCGCGAGCCCAGCGCGCCCCGCACCTGACTGGCGACGGGCGCAGCAAGTTGCTCGGCTTCCTCGTCGGTCTCCGCTTTTGCCGCCACGCGCACGTGGACGCCGTCACGTTTGGCGTAGGTGGCGACGCTCGGGTTGGCTCGGAGGGTCAATTCACCCAACTTCTCCGCCGCCGCCGACTCGCCCAGCCCTTGTGTTTTGAAGGTTTTGCTGTAGAGGGCGGACTGGGGCAGCTCGAGCCGCCCCACCACCTCTTTAAGCCACATCCTTTGCAGTTCCCTGGGTGGACCCGGCAACGCCACGATCACCTTCTCAGCCGCTCCGTCACCTGTGCGCACAAACCACCCCGGCGCAGTTCCTAACGGGTTGGGCAGCGCCTCCGCCGAGGGAATGAGCCACGCTTGTTTGAGGTTGCGCTCGGGCATCGTGCGGCTGAACGTCTGGAACCACTCGCGCAAGGTGCGCTCTAAAGCCTCATCGACTTCGGGCGTCTCCCCTACCGCCTCCGAGATCGCTTCGCGGCTCATGTCATCATCCGTTGGACCCAAGCCGCCACACATCACCACTAAGTCGCTGCGCGATAAGGCTTGATTCAGACCTTCCACGATGCGCCCTAAGTTATCCCCAACACGCTGCGACCAGAGTACGTCCACGCCGCGCCGCGCTACATCCTGAGCGAGCCACGCGCTGTTCGTATCCACAATCTCGCCGAGTAGGAGTTCCGTACCGACGCTCAAAAATTCCGCTCGTCTAATCATGGAGGGAGCATAACGCGAATCGTGTGAGCGAAAAGAAGCTGAACAGGCGATGACTGCGAAAGGTTAGGCTTGTACGGATGCTCGAGTCTGACGCCATTCACATCTCTGCTAGAAACGCCATCGTTCAGACGCTCCGCGAGACCTGTTCGCATCATCCGAGCATCCACGCAGCGTGGCTCGAGGGTGCCGGTGCCCTAAACCGCGTGGACGCTTGCTCCGACATCGACTTCTGGCTCGACGTAGAAGACGGTTTCGAAGATGACGCTATCGCTACCGTGAAAACCTCTTTGCAAATCCTCCACCCAACTTTCGCGATGTGCAGTTGTAAGAACTTTGTAAGAGTCTTTCCCGTAAACTACCCTCAGTTTAGCCGAGTGCTAAGCGAGGAGGCTAGGACGTTGAGCCGTGCCTCCGCCATCTCCTCTCTAAGTGCCCTGCGCCTCCCCTGTGCAGGGCAAATTTTTTGCGTATCATCAAATTTACAGCGTATTTCATTCTTCAACACCAAGTTGCGTGTATACCTCGGTGAATAGTTTCATTCTCGGCTCTTTGCAACCCTGTCGCCAGCGCAAACGATGAAGGTCAATATCGCTCTCCTACACATAGCTCACAGCTTTGGGGGTGCTAACATAGAACATGGTCATGTATAAAAAAGCACACGCCATCGGAGATATGGGGAGTAAAGCATGAAAGCTACAACACTCGGAGACCTCCGCGCCACGCCCTGGAGCACGAAGTCCGGGCGCAGCGTCAAGCAAGAACTGCGCGACAACCTGATCTGCCTTTTGAAAGAAAACAAAGCTATTTTCCCCGGCATCGTTGGCTACGAGAACTCGGTCACGCCGCAAATCGTCAACGCTCTGTTGAGCCGCCACAACTTTATCTTATTGGGACTGCGCGGTCAGGCGAAGACGCGCATTTTGCGTCAACTCGTGGAGCTTTTAGACGACGAGATTCCGGTGGTTGCGGAGAGCGAACTCAACGACGATCCCTTCAACCCGGTCAGCGCTGTCGGCAAGCAAATTGTCGCGGAAGAGGGCGACGCCACACCGATTACCTGGCTCCCCAAAGACGCCCGCTACGTCGAGAAGCTCGCTACGCCGGACGCCACTGTGGCCGACATCATCGGCGACATCGACCCCATCAAAGCCGCCAGGCTCGGCACGAAGATGGGTGACGAGAGAAGTGTCCACTACGGGCTTCTTCCAAGGGCCAACCGCGGCGTCTTCGCCATGAACGAACTCCCGGACCTCTCCGGTAAAGTGCAAGTCGCTCTGTTCAACATCATGCAAGAGGGCGACGTGCAGATTAAGGGCTACCCGATTCGCCTGCCCTTAGATGTGATGATGGTCTTTAGCGCCAACCCCGAGGATTACACGGCGCGAGGTAAGATCGTCACGCCCTTAAAAGACCGCATCGGCTCGGAGATTCGCACGCACTATCCCGCCACCGTCGAGGAGAGCATGGCCATTACTTCGCAAGAAGCGTGGCTCGGGCGGAGCGCGGGTGAGGGCAACAAGGTCAAAATCCCCTCGTACGTCGCGGAGATCATCGAAGAGGTGGCGTTTCAAGCGCGCGACGATTCCCGCGTGGACAAGCACTCGGGCGTCTCGCAGCGTCTGCCCATCAGCCTTTTAGAGAACGTCGCGAGTAACGCGGAGCGCCGCGCCTACATGTTAGGCGAGAGCACGCCGATTGCCCGCGTCATCGACCTCTACGCAGGGCTTTCAGCGGTGACAGGGAAGTTGGAGCTTGAATATGAAGGCGAACTCAAAGGGGGCGAAGTCGTCGCCAAAGACATCGTGCGCCGCGCCATCGGGCAGGTCTTTAGCCGCCGAGGTGTCAATTTAGAAACCAGCACCATCACTGAGTTCTTTGATACCGATAACACCCTCAAGGTTCCCGATACGCTCCGCACCGAACAGCTTCCAGAAGTCTTGGGCAGCGTCCCCGGACTTATGGGCGCAGCGGGCGAACTCGCTGAAGGCAAGGAGAGCGACGACTTAGCTGCCGCCGCCGAATTCGTTCTAGAAGGTCTTTATGCCCGCAAGCAAGTCGCCAGAAGCGAAGAGCGCGGCTACAGCGCGGCGGAGCCCGATATGGGGCAAGCGGCGCGTAGGCGTTGGAATTAGAAAGAGCTAATCAGCTAGTCAGCTAGTCGGCATTTCAGGTTTTTCCTGTTACGAAGTTTTCGGATTACGCAGTTTCCGCGCAGGTGGAACGAAACAAGCTGACTAGCTGAGATGCTGAGACGCTCTCCGTTAGGAGAACCAAATGTCCGCGACTCGTTACTCCAAATATGAAGCCACCTTAGACGATTTGGATATGGCTGACCTGATGAAGATGATTCAGGACCGCCTTCTAGAGTCGGGCTTTCAGCGCAACCCCTGGGACCCCGATCCGAACTATCAGCAGACCATGCAAGACCTCTACGACGCCATCGCCGAGGCTTTAATCAACAACGAACTCGTCTCGGACGAGATGATCGAGCAAGCGATGGAAAACGAGGACTGGATGGACTCGCAGCTTGGCGAAGTCGTCAAGGAGTTGGCGCAGCGCTTAGAGCGCGAGGGCTACCTCAAGCCGCAAGAGGGGCAGGAGCCCGGCGACCCCAACCAGCCCGGTGGTCAGGGCGGACAAGGACCCGACCGCGACCCCGGTCAGGTCAAGTTCGAGCTGACGAACAAAGCCATCGACTTTCTAGGCTACCGCACGCTCAAAGATGTCTTAGGTGGCGCAGGCAAGTCGTCTATCGGCGCACACGAAACGCAGTTTCAAACGACGGGCGTCGAAGCCACCGCCGAGTCCAAACCGTACGAGTTCGGCGACACCATGAACCTCAACCTCTCCGAAACGTTTAAGAACGCGGCGCAGCGCGGCTTCGAGGATGGCAAGTTCAATCTAGACTACGGCGACTTAGAGGTCATGCAAGCCGAGTACAACTCGTCGGCTGCAACTGTCGTCATGCTCGACTGCTCGCACTCGATGATTTTGTACGGCGAGGACCGCTTCACGCCCGCCAAACAGGTGGCGTTGGCACTTTCTCACCTCATCCAGACGCAGTACCCCGGCGACGTCATCAAGTTCGTCTTGTTTCACAACTCCGCCGAGGAGATTCCCTTAGCCAAGCTCGCCCAGTCGCAGGTGGGACCGTATCACACCAACACCGCTGAAGGTTTGCGCTTAGCGCAGAAGATTTTGAAGCGTCAAAACAAGGACATGAAGCAGATCGTGATGATCACGGACGGCAAGCCCTCCGCGATCACCCTCCCCAACGGGCGCGTCTACAAAAACGCTTATGGGCTGGACCCGATGGTTTTGGGCGAGACGCTCCGGGAGGTCGGCAGTTGCCGCCGCCAAGGGATTCAGGTGAACACGTTTATGCTAGCGCGTGACCCCGAACTCATGGCGTTCGTGCAGCGCGTCTCAGCGATGACAAACGGCAAAGCCTACTTCACGACGCCACACACGATTGGGCAGTACATCCTGATGGACTTCCAGTCGCGGCGCACGAAGATGGTCAACTAGTAGCAGGTCTTATCTGGTCACCGATGCTTTCAGTGAAAAAGCACTGACTGTAGCGCACGTTCGGGGATAATACCCGCGTTCATTCATCGTAGAGGCATATTGATGATCACTGCGAACGCAATCTCAATGAAGAGGAGCGCCTTAGCGGTGCTCCTTTGTCTTTTGGTCTTGCTGGCCTCTTGTAGTGGGGAAGCGGAGCCGACTCAGCCGTCCCAGCCGGACGTATCGGAAGTTCCTTCTGTTCCCAGCGGCCTCACCTTGTCGACGGTTGCAGCAGACTTTGGGGAGGGCACATCTGCCGCCGCCGTCCTCGCTTGGGACGATGTGGAGGGCGAGGCTTCGTTCGAACTCGAGCGTCAAAACCTCTTGTCCGGTGACACCTTCGCACTTGTCGCCACATTGGGCGCTGACACAACCGAGTACCGCGACGAAGAGGTTATCTTAGGGCGACCTTATACGTACCGCCTGCGGGCGGTGAATGCGGCAGGGGCTTCAGCGTACTCGAGCCTCGACGTCACCCCTCTCCCACCAGATGCAACCGCACTCTTTAACGGCTCGGACTTATCCGCCTGGGAGCCCGAAGAAGAAGGCGGTGAGCTGTGGACAATCGAGGAGGGAGCGCTCGAGGTCCTTCCCGGCGACAGTGTAGGCGACAACGACCTCCGCACGAAAGAGGTCTACAGAGATTTCTGGCTCCACGTCGAATTTAACGTGCCAGAAAGCCCCGAAGACGCCGACGAGCAGGCGCGGGGGAACAGCGGCGTCTACTTACAAGGGCGCTACGAGATTCAGGTGCTCGACTCTTATGGGCGAACGTTGGAGGGCGAAGACGATGTAGGCGCGGTCTACGGCGTGTCGGACGCGAGCACCAACGCGAGCTTGCCCGCCGGGGAGTGGCAGCGCTACGACATCCTCTTCAGCGCGCCGCGCTTTGAAGCGGGGGCAAAAGTCGAGGACGCGCGGGTCAGCGTGCGCCTCAATGGGACGCTCATTCAAGAGGACGTACAAATTCCAGGACCCACACGCCTCGGTAACACCGAAGATTCTGAAGTTGGTCCTGTCGTCTTACAAGCACACCGCGACAGGGTGCATTACCGCAACGTGTGGATTCAGCCACTCGAGCAACCTTAAAGCGTGAACGTAGCTCACGGCGCGGGCACGGCGAGGCTGTTACATTGAACGATGTCTAAAGCTCTTCTATCTTTGCTCAGCACGCTCGTCCTCAGTTTCGCTTTCGCCCAATTGACGTTACCGGATGGCTACAGCGCTTCGGTTTTCGCCGAAGGGCTGCGCGGCCCGACGCAGATGATTGTAGGACCGGATGAACGGCTCTGGCTGGCACAACTCGCCGGGGGCGAAAATGCAGGGACGGGGCAAGTCGTGGCGCTGTCGATGGAAACGGATGAGCGCGAGGTGCTCCTCGACAGCCTCTTAAAACCTACCGGCATTGCTGTTTCGGGCGGTTATCTGTGGGTTGCAGCGGGACGCGCCCTGCTCCGTGCGCCGCTTACAGAACCAGGTGTAGGTGCGCCTGAGACGGTTTTATCCGATTTGCCTTTCAACGGACGTTCGAACGGCACCCTCACCGTGACGCCGGACGGTCAACTTCTCTTCGAGACGAGCGGACGCCGCGTAGGAAACAAAGCGCAGGAAGGCTCAGGGACGCTCCAGCGCCTAGACCCCGACGATTCGACGAATCCCTCAGCCGTCGCGACGGGGCTTAAAGGGGCCTACGCGCATACTTTCAGCAAGAATGGTGAACTCTTCTCCACCGAAGTCGGCGACGACCCTGTGAACGGTCAAGCGCCGCCGGACGAACTCAACCTCATCACTGAGGGCAGCGACTACGGTTGGCCGCAGTGTTACGGAGAGCAAGAGGCGGCGCGGAACTACGGCGGCACGGCGGAGGAGTGCGAGGAAACCCAGGCTCCCCTGGCACTCTTCGCGCCCAACTCGACGCCGACGAGCGTCATCATGTCGCCTTTCGAGAAGGGTGCGCTTTTAGTCGCGCTGTGGGGACCCGTAGAAGCGGGCGTCGTTCGCGTTTCGCTTGAGAGCGGCAACGTCGAGCCGTTCGTTACAGGGTTGCAAGCACCGCAACACCTTTTAGGGCTTGACGGCAGTCTTTTGATCAGCGACTTCAGCCGCGGCGTCATCTACCGAGTCGAGCGGGACTAGCCTCTAATTCAGCACCCGCACCGGGTCATCTTTCTGCTTGCGCTGGCGCGCCATCAGGTAACTCGCCAAGCCGAGCGGTCCAAAGAAGAGCGTGAGTAAGACGAATAAGCGCGGGTTGACGCCCCAGTACTTCGCGTCGCGAAAGATCCACACGCCCACGAAGAGGTCCAGAGCGATGTAGTGCGCCCACCCCGCCAAAAAGGTCCACTCCTGCGAAAAGCTAGCCCGCAACGTATCGAACGAGAGGTCGAAGCTGCCCGAGCCCGTCGCGAGCGCGACGAGCAAGAGAAGCGTGTATACCCCGCCGAGCGCGATGTAGGGCCAGTACGCGAGGACTAGACGCTCCGTGAAGCGCGCACGCGGGAAGAGGAGCATCCCGAGCCAGATGGGGAGCGGGAGGATATTGATGAGGTTGAATAAACCTTGTGCCATGCCGACATCGTACCTCTTGCTCGAGCACCTGAGTCAAAGCTGAGAGTAAGAAGAGAGTAGAATTCTTGGTTCTCACCTCATTTATTCCTACTTCCTCCTCACTCGAACGACGAAAAGAGGTTGTTGAGCGACTCCGCTAAGGTAGGGTGCGAGAAGGGACTGTCGCGCAGCACTTGATAGGGCACCCTGCCGAGCATCGCCGTCTGGACTATGGTGACGACTTCGCCGCCGTCGAAGCTCAGCATCGTCGCGCCTAAAATCTTGTCGGTGTCGGCGTCCACGACGGCTTTGAGGAGCCCGCGCGTCTCGTCAATTTCGATAGCTCTCGCGGCGTAGGCGAGCGGCATCTTGGCCACTTTGACGTTGTAGCCTGCGTCCCTGGCGTCTTTCTCGTTGAGCCCCACGTGACCGAGTTGCGGATCCATGAAAACGGTGTACGGGACGATGCGCCCGTCAATCGTCCTCTTCGCGTCATTTAAGAGGTTGTCTCTCAAGATGCGGTAGTCGTCGTAAGAGACGTGGGTAAATGCAGGACCGCCCTTGATGTCGCCGATGGCGTAGACTCCGGGGACATTCGTCTCCAAACTCCCGTTCACCTCGATGTTGCCGCGCTTATCGACCTTCACACCTGCTGCCTCTAAGTTCAACGTGTCGCTGTTCGACTTGCGCCCCGTCGCCACCAAAAGGTGCGAGCCGCGCAAGGTCCGTTCGCCCCCTTCGCCCTTCACAGTGAGCGAGACTCCATCTTCCTGCGATACACGCTGCGCTTCGCTGTTCAGCAAAACGGTGATACCGTCATCCCGCAAAATGTCGGCGACGGTGTCGGCGACGTCTTCATCCTCCCTCGGCAAAAGCTGGCTGTTCCGCTGCACGACGGTCACCTCGGCTCCGAAGCGGCGGAACATCTGTGCGAACTCCAAGCCGATGTAGCCGCCGCCCAAGACGAGCAGGTGCTTCGGCACCTCGTCAAGCTCCATGACCGACGTCGAGGTCAGGTAAGGAACGCTGTCCAAGTCCTCGACCGGCGGGATGTTCGGACGCTGACCTGCGTTGATGACAATGGTATCGGCGTTTAACTCGCGGGTGCCGCCGTCGTTTAGGCTGACCTCTACCGTTTTCTCACCGGTGAATGTCGCCGTGCCCATCAGCAGTTCGACGTTCTCTTTGTCCCGAACGCCCTTCTCGCTCCCCTCGCGGAAGGTGGCGACAACCTCATTCTTCCTCTCGCGGACCCTCTTCATGTCGACGGATATGTCCCCCGAGCCCACGTGAACGCCGTAATGCGCCGCCCGCCGCGCGACGTGCGCCACCCGCGCGCTCGCTACCATCGTCTTGGTTGGCGTGCAGCCCTCGTTCACGCAGGTCCCGCCCACGTGCGCCTTCTCGATGAGCGCCACCTTGCGCCCCGCCTCTGAAAGTGCGCCCGCGAGAGGTCCGCCGCCCTGCCCTGCGCCGATAATGATCGCGTCCAATGCCATGTCGTCCTCCTCACTCTAGGCTACCCCGCGAGGCGCGCCCAAGTCTTTCCACTATGAAACAGCCCGGTTACCCGTGACTGTCTCACGTTTGACGAAGCGCGCCTTGACCTCTGCGCTCCGCTAGCTCGCGAAGCGTTTTGGTTCGCGTTTTATTAGCAGTTCCACTTATCATTGCTTGAGTGCAACTATGCGAAGCAACACTTCTCCGCAGATCTCATTGCGCAGCAATAGCGGAACTTCATCCCTGAAAGTGCGTGCTAGGCGATGTTCTTCTTAGTGAGAGCGTTGCTTCGCATGGCTTCGCCCAAGCTGACCAGATGATACCTGCTATATAATGTGCGCAAGACGCGGGGGGCTGGGTTACAATAGAAAGCGCTAAAGCTAAAGTTCTGCGTAAGACCCTCTACTTATGACCTATTTACGTGCCCTCTTCCTCCTCGCCACCTTAAACTCGGTCCTGGCGTGTGGCGAGATCACGGTCCAGCATTGGGAGGACACCGTGGCGGCGGCGGCGCGGCACGGTTTAGAAGCCGAGCTGCTCGCCTCGCTGGTCTGGCAAGAGTCGCGCTACTGCGCCGACGCCGTCTCGCCGGCTGGCGCTATCGGGTTGGGTCAGCTCATGCCGATGACCGCGCAGGGGCTAGGCGTGGACCCCTGGCAACCCGCCGAGAACCTCGAGGGGGCGGCGCGCTATTTGCGCGCCCAGCTCGACACCTTTGGCAATTTAGAGCACGCGCTAGCCGCCTACAACGCAGGTCCGAACGCGGTCAAGCGCTATGGGGGCGTCCCCCCTTACGACGAAACACAAGCGTACGTGCCCGCCGTCATCGCTTTTTACGAGGACTTCAAGCGGCAGCGCGGCGAGACCGCACCCGCGCAGACCGTCGTCACTGAAGCTGCCCCGTCAGAAAGCGCGCCAGAACAGACAGGGCTGCCTCAATCGCTCACGCTCTACCAAAGAGACACCGTGCAGGGGGCGCAGCCCGCCGAAAGCTCGCTCCTCTTTTCGAACGGCGCTGCGCAGCCGTTCCAAGTTACACCCGAGGATCAGACCGGAGGTTCGCTCACGCTCTTTCACCGCCCTAGCGACGAGGGAGAGTAAAGCCATGCTCGAGCGGTGTTCGTTGACCCTCGAGATATCCGCCGAGATATCCGCTAGGGTCACGCCCTCTTCTAGCGGCGCTCGCGCCGCGCCCGACTTCGCCGCTCCCGCTCGCGGTCTCTCACGCGGCGCTCCCGCTCCCTATCTTGACGAACGCGCCGCTCGCGGCGTTGGCGCTCGGCACGTTCAGCGTTGAGACGTGTCCTCTCACGCCGCTCTTGGTCTCGGTGACGTGGTTCTCGTCTCGGATCAGGCTTTGCTTGCTCGCGCTGGACCTGCTCGCGCCGGAGTTGCTCGCGCTGCCTCAACTCGCGGTTACGCTCGAGCCGGTCGCGCTCTATCCTCAGCCGCGTTCGCCGGACCCGCCTGAGACGCCGGACTCGGCGCACCTGTCGGTAGCGTATGAGGCGGCGCTGGCGCAGGGTTTTTAGAAACCGTTGTATACGCGGCTGCGCACGTCCGCCTCCCTGAGCAGTTCGGCCCGCGTGGGCGCGGTAGCGCGCGCTCAAACGCCTGCGCTCCTCGCGGTAGCGCTTGAGTAGCCGCTCGCGCTCTTCGCGGTACTTCTTTTCGGCGCGGTCGCGCAGGCGCGCCTCGATATCTTGGGCGTCGCGTTTCGTGCTGCGTTCGCGCACGCCCTTCGGCTCGCCGCGCCCGCCCTCCTTCTGACGCTGCGCGTTGCGCGTCCGCTCGAGCTTCTCGAAACGCGCGCGGTAAGCGGCGGCAAGCTCGGCTTGCTCGCGGCGCTGTTGCCGCGCTAGACGTGCGCGCTGCAGCCGGTCCAGCACCCCTAATTGCTGCTCGTCCTCCTCCACCTTTTTGTGGCGCAGCCGCTCGACGAGCCGAGAGAAGAAGCTGCGCTTGCGGTCCTGACGGATGCGCCGCATCTGCACCTCGCGCTCACGCCCGTCGGCGCGGCGCTGGGTGACACGGGCGGGCGCGTTACCAGTTGCCTTTCCTTTTTGAGCCGCTACAGCCGCGTCGCGCCTGCGTTTCAGGGCAGCTTCTGTCTGACGCGCGCTCCGCTTGGTGTCCTCTACGCCCCTAGCCTCGCGGTTGAGACGCGCCAACATCGCCTTCGTCTCCTGGGGACTTTTCTGACCTTTGCGCGGCACCTTTGGCTCGCCCTGCGTTCCTTTGGCGGTAGCGGTTGATGTGGAAGGTGTCGCACCCGTAGCCGCAACGGGTCCCGTCGGACGCTGAACGCGCCCCTGCGCGCTTGGAATCCCGTTAGGCGTTACTGCACCTTGTTCATCCCTAATATGCTCTTCGTCTTCCTCGGCAGAGGACGCAGGTGCTGGCTGATACGCCTGATAACCGTCCGCCTTCTCCTGCCAGGGGACGCCGCGCCGCCGTCTTTCGCCGAGGGTATCATCATGGTCCATCGACTCGAGTTTAGCGGTACGCCGCCGCTCAGATGCAGTTAAGCGGTCTCACATTAGATAGAGGACAGTTTGGAAAGCCAACACCTAATTAAACGCCTCATTCTCTAGTTCATCCCCCAAGTCACCCGAGGCGTTCGTGACGGGGCAGTCCCAGGGAACACCCAATTCCCTGGACGAGGAGAGGTAGAAAGGCGGCGCGGCAGCTTCACTGCGCCGCCCTAGAGGAGTCGGCGCGAGCCTGCTGCGCCAGCGGGCTAGCCCGGCGGTGCTTAGGGGAATCGCGGCGCGGTGCAGCGTCCCGTGCTCAGCCGCCTCGAGGTGGCGCAGCACCAGATAGAGCGCCCCGGCGCATTCGCGCTTAGCCCCTCCGCCTTGCGCCGCCCGAAGTTCGGCGCAGACGAGCCGTTCCCCCTCGCTGACCCCTCGCCACAAGCGCAGCAAGTTAGCCCGGCTGTACCACCCCTTGGGCGCGCGCTTGCCGTGGTTGCTCACGCGGAAGGGGCAGCCCCCGCAGACCGAGCGCTCAGCCGTCTCTATGGGTTCAGCCATATCTGTTCGTTACGTCCATATACAAAAGTCTACCTCGGAAGACGGTGCGGTCATAACTGACAAGCGCACCTAAGGACGAACCCTCGAGCGAGAGGTCCAGGGACCGGACGCTCCTGCGTCTCCGGCAAGACCTGCACCTGAGCAGCTGAAGATTTCGCTCGGCTTGATTCGCTGTGCTAGCGAATCAACCGGAATTCGTATTGCGTATACCGATAGCATTTCCAAAACATACTGAGACAAAGGGGCGCAGATCTCTGTCCGCAAGGACTAGCGTTACGGGCAGGCCGCCCTGCCGTTGCGGGATTTCATCTCAAAATGTGCGTGCTGCTTACGCAGTTTTCGCAGAGCGAAACAATGTTCTAAAAAGCGAGAGTGTTTCAAACCAGATGATACCTGCTACGAGATATACTGTGCTCAGCGCCTAAGAGAAGTTACAATTACAATAAGATAGGATAATCATGATGTTGCATACGCGCTCAGAGGGAATCACAGAACGCTCTGCTGACGAGGTGCGCGCCTGTGTGCGGCTCGTCCTCAGCGCTGACGTCCAGCTCGTCACGCTTACGGGCGCGCCGGGCGTCGGCAAAACGTGGCTGGCGTCCGCCGTGGCGTCCACGGTCCGCCACACGCTGCCTGACGGCGCAGTCACCGCCGAGCTAGCAGAGCTTGAAAACTGGGTGGTCTTTTTAGCCGCCGTCGCGGAGGCGCTCGACTTGCCTGACTCGGAGCGGACGCTCTGGTCCATCAAGGAGTCGCTAAGAGCCTATTTGCGTAACAGGGCGATGCTGCTCGTGTTGGACACGTTCGAGCACCTCTTACCCGCCGCGCCCAGTGTGCGCTTTCTCCTCGACGCCTGCCCGAACCTCACCATCTTGGTGACGAGCCGCCGCCCGCTCGGGTTCGCGGACGAACACCTCTTCACGGTCTCAGCCCTTCCGCTACCCGATCTGAGCCAGAATGAAACGCTCAGCTATAACGAAGGGGTAGCCCTCTTCGCCCGCAGCGCCAACCTCGCGCCCGCCGCGCTGCGCGGCGAAACCGCTCAGACCATCGCGCAGCTATGCCACCGGCTCGACGGACTGCCTCTAGCTATCGTCGCGGCGGCGCGGCAGCTTAAACGTGCGTCGCCCCAGGCGCTCTTACAAGAACTCGAGTACCCCGCCTATCTCAATTTGTGGACGATGAACGCCAAAGACGCGCACCACCGCAGCCTGTTCGAGGCGGTACGCTGGAGCTACGTGCGCCTCAGCGCCGGAGAGCAGGGCGTACTCAAGGTGGCGAGTTTGCTGGAGGGTCCGTTTGAACACTCGGCGCTCGCGTCCCTTTTGGAGCGCGCCGCGCCGGACTTAGTGGACCAGCCGGACACCCTGACGCTCATCCTCGAGGGGCTCCTCAGCGCCCACCTCATCGAGCCTCTAGGGACAGGGTGCTACCGTCTACTCCACGTCATCCGGTCCTTTTTACGGCTCGAGGTGGACGCCACAGGGGAACGCCCGCAGTTAGAGCGTGCCTATAAGGACTACCTCGCCTCCACCTCCGAACCGCCGCAGCCCGAAGACAACCCTGAGACCTCAGATGAAGCGCCCGGCGGAGCCGCACGCGAGAGCGCGCCCCAAGCTTCAGAAGGCACTACGTATGGGCAAAACGTCGTCTCTGGCGCGCCTTCGCCGTTTACGTCAGATGACGTAGACGCGAATATAGGCACGAACATCGGCGCGGACGAGCCGGACCTCTTCCTCGCCGAAGCGCTGACCGAGCGCGAGCTAGACGTCTTAAAGTTCGTGGCGCAAGGGCTCTCCAACCGAGAAGTCGCCGAGCAGTTGGACATCTCACACCGCACCGTGAGCACGCACCTCAGCAACGTCTACAGCAAGCTGGGCGTCTCCACGCGAACAGCCGCCGCGTCGAGAGCGCGGCGGCTGAGGCTGATCGAGTAAGTCCAACGCTAGGGCTGCGTCAACCCCTCTGTCACGGGGGGCAGGGTGAGGTTCCACTCGAGCGTGCCGAACGTCGACGAGCCGATGCGCGAGAGCACCCAGCGCAGCAGGACGCGGTCCGCGCCCTGTGGGGGATCCGAGATAATGAGCGTGCCATATTCGGACGCGCCGGGCGCTAGGCGGATGTCGCTTTTACGCTCGGGCACGCGCCAGAGGGTGTAGGGCAACTCGGCGTCGCCGTAGTGAAGCTTGAGGCGTTGCGGATCAACGTGGAGCGGATCGTCTCCTACGTTGCTGAGCACGTACTGGATCACGACTTCGTCCCCGTTGCGGTACGCCGAGGCTTGAAAATCCGTGCCGGGCAGCGACACGACGCTGCGCGCGGACCCGCTCAAGTCGGCGCGGCTTTCCTGCAGCTGGTTATCGCCACCTCCGGTGCTCCCTCCACGTTCAGATGTATCAGTAGATGACCTGGTTGATTCTTGAATTGATGCTTGGGGTGGTCCTCGAGGCGCGGGTGGCAAGTCGCGGACGAGGTAGTGGCGCGGAGCGTCCGAGGTAGGATCAGCCCGGAGGGTGAAGAGGGCGGTGCGTCCCCCCGCGATAACCGTGAGGTCGGTGTTGATGACGCTCGCGTTCGCCCGCAACCGGATCGTGCTCCCTGAGACCTCGGCGGTGAGCAGGTCCGCGCGCCCCGTGCTCACCTGCTCGACAGCTAACCCTTCGAACTGGAGCGTGGTTTGATAGTCAGGCGAAAGCGTGAGCGTGGCAGGTGTGTGGAAGAGGTCGCTTAGATCGAGGTAGCGCAGCGTGAAGTTCTGCGCGAACGCGCCCCCGACGAGTAGCGCCACCATAACGCAAGCAGCACCACGTAAGGGGCGCATCAGCGGTCTCTCGGGATGGCGAGGTAGCGCTCGGCATCCTCGGCGGGCATGTAAGCGACATGCTGGTCTCTTACCGGGTGCTTGAAGCGGCGCGTCTGGACGCCGTGACGCTTGAGGTAGTTCGACAGCGCTTGCTTCGAAGTGCCCGCTTTCTCGTACACCTCGCTTACGAGCACCCAGCCCGCACACGGCTTATACTCACGCTGTTCGCGCAGGTAGTGCGTGACTGAGTCGGGCTCGACGAACATGGTGTTGCCCACGTACACAGCTTCTAAGTCGCCGCTATGAATGAGTTCGTAAACGCGGCGCTTGCCGATTCCTTGGGCGATCACCGCTTTGACGGTGAGCCAACCGGCAGGGCGCTCAGGCACGCGGAAGATGTGACCGACTTGCATATAATCATCCCAGAGAGACAGACTCACGAACGTGTAGGGGCAACCGTCTAAGCGCCTGCGGTCACGTTTGCCTTCGCTGCGGTAGCGCCGCCGCGCCGCGCGGATCACACTTTGCGTGCTGACGCCGGCCGCAGCCGCTACACGTTGCGCCAACACGTGGTTGGGCAACCTTTCCTCGAAATCTTCGTAACGTTGCCAGGCGGGTTGCCTAGGCTCTGCGCTGGTATTCGTGCACGGATTAAGAAAACGACTCATGATGTCCTCCCTTTGAGTGGTTGTAGGACGATTATGAAGGTTTGTTAAGTTTTCCACATCCGCAAAACCGCGTACGTAATGGGCTACGTAGTCCAAAGTCGGACTATTTAAGTCGTCTACGTAGCACGAGAAACGCTGTTCTGAACGCTTATTCTCAAAATTGTGGCCGCTCTGTTCCATACTAAAAAGTCCATTCACTACAGCGCGTCATTACGTTTCAAGTCCTCATAATTAGAATGAATATATGTATAACGCACTCTCATCTTCACCGAAGAAGTACCCAACACCCTCCATTGCGGCAAGAAAAAAGGCGTTAGTTTCCTAGCAAATTTTGGTGGCGGTTCTAAGACGAATGCCGCCGCGTGCTCTCTCTGCCGTCTCCACGTGATGAACAGGGGGTTGAACACCTTGTTTTGACATTAGTTTCATTTCAAGTAGAGCCACTATCTAAATTTCACGCACGTATCAGCAAGCGTGGCAAATGGGATGCGTACAACCATCTAAGCGTCGCGACAGGTCAAAACCGTTAGCCTCACGCCGTGCCAGTTGATATGTAACACTGTCTTTCGTGTCGGGTTGCTTTGGCAACTCATGATGGCGCACTGCGCCAGGTTGCTCAGCAACCGTGCACATTGAAAATTTACAAAGAAAAAAGTGAACAAAAAAACCTTGACCGTTCTAACGGTTCTGTTCTTTTTCGCTTGGGGAACACTGAGTTGGGTCACAACAGACCTTCTGCTGTCAGACCAGCTAACCCTCCTAGCGAATTTGCGGACCGTCACATACATTGTGGCAGCCGCATCTGTCTTCCTGCGCTACTACATCCGCCGTATTCCCGACGAGCGCATCTTGCTCTACGGGGCGATGATATGCGTTGTAGCGCTCGTCATGATGATGAACCGGACGCTCCTTCCAGCAGGTTACCTATTGGTTGGAATCACGAGGATTTTCCTCATTCCAGCTAACTTAGGTTTTGTAGATAGGGTTTTAGGAGCCCGTAACGCCACTATCATCACAGGTGGCGGGTTCTATCTCGCCAACGCCGCCCTCAGTCCAGTGGCAGAGTTTCTCGTTGAAGCGAACCGCTGGCGCTTCGCCTTCGGTATGGCTATCGTACTGCTGATCTTTTCAGCGTACGTAACATATCGCTTGGAGAAAGTTCTCGAGGCGGAAGAAGAGGTCGAAGAAGCGCCCCCTAGCGCAACCCATCCGCCGAGTGCGTTTGGTAAGGGGGTGATCGTCTTCGTCGCGATTCAGACCTGCTACGGTCTGGTGGAAATTGCCCTATTCCCCCTGTCAGAACTGCTGCTTGGGGAACGCACCGACGCGGGGCGGGTCAAAGGGCTCCGGCAATTCGCGGCGCTCGTTGGCGTTATCGTGACCTGCTTTTACCGCAAACCTTTGAGCTTGCGCGCGTTGCTTACAGTTCAATTTGCAGGGTTAGCCCTCATCTTGGCAGGTGCGCAGCTCGAGCTTGGCGGTCTAGTTTTTTTCGGCATCTTCGTGGAAGGCGCGATGTTCGCGCTCTTGGAGCGGGAGTCGGAGATCATCTACTTAGAGGGTCTGCGGGGCTTACCGTCGGCTGCTGTAGCGCGGCAGTTCATTGACGGCTCGTACAGACTCGCCACAATTCCAGGCGAACTCGTAGCGGCTAATTCACCGCTCTTTCTGAACCTGGGCGTAGCGCCAATACTACCTCTTGTTACCTTGATGGCGCTAAGCACGCCGTTTAGACACTGGGTAGCGCGAGTATTGCACCGTATAGCAAGCAAAGCGTAATCCGACACATTTTAGGTGCTCAGAGCTAATCTGAGCGTCTTTCGGGGACTTTAAGATGTGAGCTTTCCGCTTACATCTCCCCTTCTTTAATCTTCCTGACGCTTTCGCTTATGAAACCTGTGTTTGCACCTCAGCTTATACAACTCTACCTCTTCAAACTTCACACGACTACCCCGCTAGCCTATCCTCTTAAAATAAGACCTAACAATATCATTTGTGATTTCTTTCCCATGACTCGCCAATTTCAAGTTAGCGTGATTTATACGGATTCCGGGTGAATCCACTACAAAATGCATTCGCATTTTTCCGCTACTCACCGGAATCCGTCGCTGTTTCTACTCACTCTGTTCGGGATTAAACACACTACTTTGTAGCGTGTTTAACCGGAAAGGGTATTACACCTCTGTTCAAACCGCCACAGGAGCAAAAAAAATAGACCCCAGTCGGGGTCTATTCAGAAGTGAGAAAAGGATGGTTTCTCACCCGTAAACGCGGTCAACACATGTAGAAGATGCGTTGACCCAAGAGATACTCGCCCGTAGAGCGGACGAGCGTAGAGGCGGTTTCCTGGGTGGAGCGGTGCAGCAGTGCTCACCAAGAAGTCCTCTTCTCAACCTCGAGGCTCACAAGAGAAGCGCAGAGTGCAGCGGCGCTCATTTTCCCTAAGTGCAGCGTAGGGAAGGGATGCTCGAGGTATCTCATCTAACGAACTGTCAAAGTTCTAGCGGGTGGGGTCCTCCTGACGCTCCTTCTCTTCTTTCAATTTTTCCAGCTCGGCATTTCGCTTCTGGATTTCCTCCAGCTTTTTCTGCTGATCGCCCTCGAAGAAGTAGCGGACGGCAGGTCCCCACGAAGGGGTGTATGGAGCCGGCGCGAAAGCGAGGCTAAGAACTATGATGTAGCTGAGGATTCCGGCGAACCCTGCAGTCGTCCATAACCACGTAGGTATCCCAGGACCTTTTTAGCCCGGTCACGTGCGCGTTCTGCACGTTCGGCTTCTTCGGGCGTTTCAGGCGGAGCCTGTTCAGCCTCTTCGACTTCGGGCGCTTCAGCCTCTTCTGAAGGGCTTAGAGCACTCGGTTGCGCTCCAGCTTGAGCGCCTTCAGGCGCTTTCCAAGGATCGTCAGCGGAGCTGACGTTAAGCTCCTGTTCCGGCAGGGCTGGCGCTGCCTCTATCTCGACATGCGGCGCGTCGGAGACAACGTCTCGCCTAGAGAGCGCCTTTTCGAGTTGACTAACGCGCGCATCAGCCTCATCTACTTGCGCTTCTCGAGCTTCCAGTTTGCTCAGTGAAGGCGCTTCCGAATCTGAAGGGCGCACGATGCGCTTCTCCAACTCGGCGACAACCTCTTCTTTACTCTGAAGCTCTTGCTCCAGAATAAGGAGTCTTGTCTCACATTTATTAAGCTCGCGCTCATCGCCCGTGAGCACGATGTCGCACGCCTCGAGACGCGACTCTAACTCGCGCTCTCTGAGCAAAACGCTTTGCTCCCTGACGGCGTATATTCTTTTGCGCGCGCTTCGTTCTGTGCGCGTCTTCTTTCGAGCTGAGCCACACGCTCAGCGAACTTTCTGTTGGTGTCTGTCATTCTTTTCTTTTGTAGAGTTTGCAGTGACAGAAACCACGGCAAAGGGCTGGTTTTTTCGAACGAGATGCGTAGAGCGTTCAGGATGACCTCCTTTCCCCGCAGTTTCTTTTCTAAGAACCGCTTGCGGTGCATGGTTCTTGATGCTGAGCATAGCAAGCGCTCAGCGTGCGAGTGGGGTTAAGTCAACGGACAAGGTTGCTAGGCTGCGCGACGGCGCTGCCTAAATTTCTTTAAGCGCCGCGCAAGAGGTTAAGCTAAACGTGATTGTTATACTAAAGTGAAGTTTAGATATCGTACTTTTGACATCTAAACCGCGCGGAAAAGAGCCTTTAGCTGGGCGTGTTATGCCGTTATCGACGCGCGTTGATTCAAAGATGCAGTCGCGTGGTCCCGCTCCCGCTAGACCTCTGGCTAAGGGCTTCTCAGCGCGTACCCTCAGACGCTCTCAATTTACGCCATCATTCTTTCAGTTCAGTATTACTATCGGTATAACGTCATGAGACAACCATACGAAGGTCTCAGAGGAGAACTGCTGAGGTTGAAAGATGCGCTCACCTTGGAAAGTACTGAGCAGCTCAAGCCGTTTTCAGACGCTCAGTGCTACTGCTTTATGGAGGGCAGTAGCCGCGAGCTTTTCGGCACGTTCGACGTTGACCTCGTGGCAGTGCAGCTACGGGTCATCGGGGAGTTGGAGCGGCACGCCGAGGCTGACCTCTCCGACAGGGGAGGCGAGCACCGCCGAGAACTCGCGATGCTCCGGCTTTGTACTGAGGCTCGGCTCGAGGCGTTCCGAGAAGTCTCGACTTGGCAGCTCCGTCAACTTCAGACTGTTGCCCGGTTAAGAGCTTTTTACAAACCGTAATTACCCCTTACGGTCTTAAACGCCAGCCTAAACGCTGGCGTTTTCCTTTGGATAGGCTCGGCGTATGTCTCGAGCGTCAACCGTCAGCGCGCCAAGAAGTTCGCAAGTAGTCTCACGTAGGCAGCTTGATAGTAGATGGCGGGTTCGGTAATCTCCCACGGTTGACCCGAGTTTGAGTTCCAGTCTCGGTAGGCCTTTTGCGCGGGCTCGCCTGCAGGCGGCGCGGCTTGACCCGAGTAAGCTGCGTTGGGTCCACCTGTTATATAACCCGGCGCGGGTCCGCGCTCGCTCGTTAAAGCGTCGTCCCAGACCGTACCGTCAGCGAACCAGTCGTGCCACATCTGGCTCGCGGAGCGCTCCGCGCCAAATTCAGCCATGTTGGTCAGATAAACCAGGTTGAGCGGGTTGACACCATGTAGGTAGTGCACGATGCCCAGTGCCTTCGCTTCGTAAAGGGGGTGCGCCCCGATGTCGAGACTGTAGTGCAGCATGTCTAAGTTGGTATTGCCGAGCGCCGAACGCACGTAGTTGCTGCCCCAGTGGTAAGACTCCTCCGGCAGGTAGGCGCGGTAGAGGTCTTGCACCTCCTTGAATTGGTAGATGGCTCTAGACGCGCCGTAAGCGCCGCCGACTTTCGCCTCGCGGACGCGCTGCTGCAGGGCGCGGTCAGCCCCATTCAAGGTGGTGTAGTAGAGCAGCGCGTCCCCCTCGGCGGGGTTGTACATAGACCACCGCGGCGCGGCGTCGGCGAAGGGGCGCGTGCTGGCGTAGGTCTCCATGAGCGTGTCTTGGTAGTGCGGCTCGCCTGTCAGGGCGAAGAGGTAGACCGCCGCCACCGCTTGGATCGCGTCTTGCTCGGCGAGCGAGCGATCTGCGTCCCCCGCTTTGATCTCTTGGGTGTCGCAGTCCTCGCGTTTGGGGTTCTTTTCGTACCAGCGCCACGCCCGCACCGCACGCCGCTCTAGGTCTGCGGCGTACTCGGCGAGCGGCGCAACGTCGCGGAGGACGAGCGCGCCGTGGGCGAACATGCTAGCCGCCGCAATGGTAGACGAAGAGCAGAGCGGTCCGTAAAAGCGTGGGCGCGGGTCCTCGCTCGGCGGCGACACCGCGTTAAAGTTGATATTGCCCACTTTGATAATTACCCCGCCCTCAGCGACTTGCATCTTCTTGAGCCAGTCGAACTCCCACTTGAGTTCGTCGATGAGGTCAGGAACACCGTTGCCCGACTCGGGCAGGTCAAAGTCGTCGGTGAACACCTCGCGGTTTTGCTCATACGCGCTGAGCAGCATGTGTACCGGCGCGTGGGCGAAGGTCACGTATTTGTTGTAGTCGCCCGCGTCGAACCAACCGCCCGAGAGGTCGCGCGCTGTGTAAACGTTCGCTTTATCCTCGACGAAACGCGCCTCGGTATCCTGTCCGGGTCCCATAAAAGACGGTCCGTCGCGCCAGCGCGGGTCGGCGTAGGGCTCTACCTTGGCGAGGTTGGCGCGGTTGTAGTAGAACATGCGCACCGCCGCCTTGAAGGGCTCGTGGTAGACATCCTCAGCGATGTCGAAAGGATACGAGCGTACCTCGTTGTCGGGGTCATAGAGGATGTAGCTGCCCGGCTCCGTGACCTCGCTGAAGTCGAGCCACCAACCTCTGTCGCCCGAAGTAGACTGCACGTCGCCCTCTCGCCACGGCGTCGGCGCGGCTCGGAAGACCACGCGCTCGTCGTCGGCGCGGCGCAGCTCGAGCCATTCACCCGGCACGTACGTGTCGTCCGCGTTAAAGCCCCTTTGCGGATCGACGAGCACAGCGACTTTCGGGTCAACCGGGCGATAGCCGAACTGATCCACCATGATGTAAGGGAACTCGCGAGTGCGCTCTTCCGCCGCGAGCCTGCTCAGCACGACGTCGTCGAAGCAGAGCGCTGCGCCCTCGTTGCCGAGGGAGCCACCTAAAAACAGCTCGAGCTGCGCATCGGGTTCGTCGACGAAAATTTCAGCCTCGAAGCTGTAGAGCGTAGACTCACCTGGTACGGTTCGCTCTTGGTAAAAGTATTCGGTGTAAGGCGCTTGCGCCTGACCTACCTTAACGCCCACCTTAGCGTCAACTTCGGCTGCACTGTAGGCGCTGAAGCTAAGCGTGTAGAGACCGCTCGTCAGCGCGAAGTCGTCTTGCCGCAGGGCGACGCTCCAGGGCTCATCCCCACCGCGCTCCACCGCCGCGCAGTAAGCGCCGCTCTCCACGCCGCCGCTCGCTTGCGCAGTAGCGTCCACTCCCAAATTCCAACCAATCTCGCCTTCAAAGCTAGCGTTTTGGAGGAGATTTTCGCCCACCTGCGCTGAGCCGTACGTTGATACGAGACACCCCAGCAAAAAGGTTAGCAAAAGGCGCAAGCTGCGCATCTGATCAAACGAATATCGCATTTTCTTCTCCTCATAAGGCGGCTGCCAGCACCTCTGAATTGACGTCCAGCAGAGGAACGCTTCGCCGAACTCTGATACATAGTAGTGTAACGAAAAGAGAGCACACGGTGATTTGTAAGCATTCTATAAGATTTAGCAGGTATCCGTATATTGAGACGGAGTGCCGCAGGTCTCTGTCCGTAAGGACTAGCGGAATTTCATCTCATAATGTGCGTGCTGAGCAGTATTTTCTACAGTGAGAGTATTGCTTCACAAGATTGCGTATAGCACTTCCACTTATCGTTGCTTGGACGAAGTCATGCGAAGCAACACTTCTCCGCAGATCTCAGTTCGAAGAACTAGCGTTACGGGCAGGCCACCCTGCCGTTGCGGAACTTCATCCCTGAAAGTGCGTGCTAGGCGATGTTCTTTTTGGTGAGAGTGTAACTGACCATATGATACCTGCTAGTACACTCAAACCAGCTCCGAACGTAGTGAGACAGACTTTTGGCAGTTCCAAAACATACTGAGACGGATGAGCGCAGGTATCATCCTTCAAAGTGCGTGCTAGACATTGTTTTGTAGAGTGAGAGTGTCTCTGACCAGATGATACCTGCTATCTAATACCTACTCAAGGTAGCGGCAAGAAAAAACCAGAACCTTGGAGGGGTTCTGGTTGACCTCGAGAGAGGGTTTTGAAATTAAACTTCAAGTTTCGCGCCGGATCACCCAAGACCATTTAGTGTAAACAAAACACTAAACAGTTCGGCATCGTCAGCAACGCAGATACGTACAAAGTACCCACGTCGTTTTTTCGCTCGGCGGCGTGCATAACTGCACGCCGGGTCAGCCTTCCCCTAGACTATCTGTTAGACAAAAACAGATGACTCCCTACCTTGGCGGCAGGGTTCGGCAGGGTCTGACACCTTGAAATTGATTCGTCACACTTTAAGCTAGCGTGCTGCGAATGCTAGCGAGATTACCGTTTGAGTAACCTCATAAAGTGCGACACTCCCCTCAGGATACACGTCGTCTCGTCTACTGCCCGTGCTGCGATAGGACGAGTAGACGCTGGCTTTTAGCTGATCTCGAGCGGTAGCTAACCCGCTCGAGATCGAACCCTACAAGCCAAACGTGTACTTAATTTTCGCGTCGTAGGTCTGGGACCCAAAGGCGTCGTTGACGCCGACATTCAACTCGGTGCTGCGAGTGAGTTGAAGGTCAGCCCCAAGTCCTACGACTGGACTACTGAAAATGCTCTCGAATTTGACGCGGGCTCTTGCCCATTCGACAACCTGGATAGAGCCCTCCAGATCGAATGTCCGTGCTGCTTTGGACACGTCTTTGATTCTAGCTACCACCTCATGCTCGCCAAGCACGAGGTTACTTTCGATATTGAAAACGGGTTCTGCTGCGACGTTTTCAATATCAAAGGCTAGAGCCAAATTTTCTGTCGCCTGTAACGCTGCACTCAGGTTGGTCTTGAGCGCCTCGTCAGAGGATTTTTCGATGCCAGGGCTGACGATCAAGTTTGGCAACACTTGAATATCTGCACTGGCAGTAATGGTGCTACCTTCCGAGAGAAGGTCTTCAGCTTTTAAGCTGACAGACGTTATCTCAGAAAAAGGTAGCGTAACTTCTGCGTCTACGGCTGTTTCACCCCCGCCGACAGGGGTTTTGATGATCGTTTCAACACCGAAATCATCTTGGACGAAGCCAACGCCCACATCAAACGTGGGGGTTTCCTCTTCGTCACCGACGCCGGTGAATCCTAAACTTGTCGAAATTTCCGGGGGGCCACCCTCTTCAACTTCTTCAACCGACTCGAGCGGTTCATCATCGATCTCACTCTCGTCGGCGGGAATCGTTTCCTCTAAATCCGCGTCAAGGTTCCCGTCCCCTGGCGCTTCGTTATTGGGAGTCTCCTGCACTCCTAAGTTTTCTTGTGACTCGAGCCCATCATCTGCACCGATGTTGCTCTCGTCTGCGGGAATAGTTTCTTCTAAATCCGCGTCAGCCTTCCCAGACTCTGACGCTTCGTTGGAGATCTCCTGTACCTCTAGGTTTTCTTGTGACTCGAGCGACTCTGCATTTCCGCTCTCGTTTGTGGAAACATTGTCTTCTAGGCCGGCGTTTCCTCCCGACGCTTCATCTACGGATTCCTCCTGTGTTTGTACTACATTTTCTTCAACTACAGATTCGGACGCTTCAACCTGCGCATCTTCGTCTGTAAGGTTGTCACCCTCGGTGACAGAATCAGAACCTGTCTTAGTTGGTTCCTCCTGTGCTTGTATTTGCACAGATTCTGATTCATTTTGGACAGATGAAGAGGTCGGCTCCTCCGGTATTTCAATGACCTCTTCATCAAGTTCAACTTCAATTGCAGGAGAGGCGGGTTCCTCCTGATTTTGTGCCCCTCCCTCAACATCCGTTGAGGTTTTTTCTATTCCAACCCTTTCGCGGTTGGACGGTGCCGAGTCGATCTCGGCTTGGTTATTGCCCTCTGGCGGAGCGTGAGGTTGCGCCTCAGTTTCCACCTTTGGTAAAGGCGTCACCTCCGAAGAGGTGGGGGGAGGGGCGATTTCCTCCTGTCGCCTCTTCCAATAGTCATTAAGGGGCGACATATTGATGTCCGCCCCTTGATGAATCCTTTTCCAAGCCTTGTCTAGGCTCGAGGTGTCAACACCTCTACCTACCAATCGCTCAGACCGGGGGTCATGAGCGACATTTTGCGCAGCGGGACGGCCCGCTACTACCGGTTCCGCGCCAGGTGGCGCGTTTGAATGACAGCGTACCCGCTTGAACGGGACGCAATTATTCATGGCTGCTGGTGCAGCCGCTTCGCTCTCGCCGCCGAGAGCTTGAGGCGCACTTTGTGCAACCTCTTCTTTCTTTTCTTCGCTAGCGTCGGCGCTAGCAGCTTCAGTGTTGCCACTGAAGGGTACGAAGGAGAAGGCTCCTTCGAGAGGCGCGACTGGCGCAACCTCTTTTTCTTTTTTGCCAGCGTCGGCGCTGGCGGCGTTCTCAGTGAGAACGGGTGAGATGCGCTCGGAGCGCACCTCTTCTTCTACTGCTTTTACAGGGCTGACGGCAGCACCTGTAAAAGCAAGGCCTAGGGCAAGCCCTAGACCGGCGATTTTCCTCAACATTTTTTTCATCCTGCTCCCTGAGGGGAGCCTAAATTATCATTGTCCTTTGCCCCTCTACACTGGGCTTAGTCAGCCTAACACCGCGAAAGGTCCGTGATTTTCTTAACACGCTAGTTGAACAGCGTTCCGATAGTTGGAAGCTATCAAGATGCCCAAGACTCAGACCTTAAATTGCGGATTGAAGAGGTATCTAACCTCTTCTAAGGGGCTTAGGACAGCGAAATGCACAACTAGAGGGGCGCGTTGCCTAAAAAGATACAGTCCCTCTCCTCTTTCACCTCCGCGTTTAGCTCCTTGTTCGGTCTCTACTTGCACGTCCCTGACGAAAATAAGCTAATTTAGGGGTGGCGTTTACTTAATCTTTGCCATGAACTATGACAATCGACAAAACGGAAAAGAGCTACTTGACTTTTTGATGAGCGATGTAGGGAGCCCCTCAGTCGCCCCCGCAAATCTCACCAGCGCAGACCTCCACGCCTGCCGCTTGCTCTTGCAGCGGGACTTGGAGCGGGCGAAAGACCAAGCCTATAGGCAAGGCTTTCGAGCAGGTATAGAAGCGGAGCAGACCGAGCAACTTGAAGAACAGACGGCGCATCCGCCGCACAGCCCATTCTCACCCCGGTGGGAAACAGCCGAGGGCGCAAAGACGCTGCTGAAAAACATCGGCAGCACCCTCCTTGTAGGCTGGATGTTCCAGTTCTTCATCCCTTTTCTTGAGGATTGGCCAACCGCACTCGTCGTCCTCGAGGTCGTCAGGGGTCCTCTTAAAGTAGGCGGAGATTTTGCATATACCTCGAGCCTCTCACGCCCTGACGGGGAGCGAGTACCGCTGCGGAAACGGCTCCAGTTCTGCGCCATGTACGCTTGCGTGCTCGCACTATTCTCCGTAGGAGCCAGCTTACTGACGCAAGTGAGCGGGGACCTGTTTCTGCAGCTAACGGCTAGTGAAGCCCTGAAGCTGCGCACGGTTGAGGTCTCCATATACGACCTCGTCATGTCGTTTGTCCTCGCGCTTCTCAGCGGCGTTATCGCTCTCTATCTGCAAGGTTTCGTCATCGCGCTGTCAGTCCGATTGACCGAGACGAGTCTCAAGAGAAGAGGCAAAGTGGTCACGCCGCAGATGCGGGCGTCTTGGCTGACCACGCGGCGTTCCTACGTGCGGATGTTCACAAATTACTTCGTGCTATTCGCGCTCGCCACCTTGTAACTCACGCTGCTCTTTTCCGGCAACATCGAGGGCCTAGCCCTCTACTAGCTCAGACTCACCAGGTCTGGGCTTTTTTATTTGAGGGCGCAACGTCTTTGTTAGACTCACCGGGTAGTTTCTATGAGGAAAGCGTTATGCAGTTCAACTACGAGCAGGGTGCTCGAGACCTCTCGATCACCTTGCAAAACGGGGATGGCGTCCTCGTTTACACGGACTACCAGCAGCGGGTGAGATGGGAAGCCACCCTCGTCGTCTCGGGGTCTCGTTTCGTGCTCCGCAGACGCAGCGGCTGGCGAGATGTCGATTTGGGTTTCGTCAACCGCGCCGTTGTAAAATTAGCCAAGGATAAGCTCGGGCTCGACTTGTCAGTAGTCACAGTTCACGTAGCTTATCTACCAGCTACGAACTAACCTAGCCAGTTGGTTAAAGAGGTGCGGTCTTACCCCCGTCCTCTTTTTTTAGTCCAAAGCGCGAACTTTCAGTACCGTTTAAGGGTTCAAGGAGAGGGGGAGCGTCGTCTCGAGTTCTCCTAGTGCTAGCTCGAGGGTCTTGCTGCTGCTGTAAGCGCGGTTTGTCGTGCCCGCCGACACCTCCAAAGTGTAGCGCGCCTCTTGCAGCCCTTTAAGCATGAAGGGCTCCGAGCCTCCGTAGAGATCAAGCGTGACGTAGTCCACCGCGCCGCCCTCATCACTGTCCTCGCCATCAGACGTCGCACTCGCGGCAACCGTGACCTCGTCGCCGGGGCTAGGCAGGCCCAAGAGCCGCTCGGCGCGGATGACGCCTGCGCCGTATTCGTAAGTGTCCATAAACTCAACGTCGAAGTAGGCAGCGTCTAGGAGGTTGCGCTCAAGTTGCGCCACGCTCAACTCGGGTTGTTCGGCTAACATGAGCGCGGCGAGACCCGAGACGATGGGCGTCGCCATCGAGGTGCCCGCTTGCTCGCTGTAACCGTCCGGCCACGTGCTGAGCACGCCGAGTCCATTGCAGCCTCCACCCGGAGCCATAAGGTCTACACCACCGGGACCGTAAACACCCTTTTGACCATAGTTCGAGAAGCACGCCCGCTCGAAACGAGTGTTGACCGCGCCTACCCCGAGTACACCCTCGGCGGCGGCGGGCGTCCGCACAACACCTGCGAGGTCGTTGTTGCCGGTTGCCGCGATGACCAGTGCGCCTGCGTCGCGGGCTTCGTCTACCGCCTTTTGAACAGCCGCACTACCAAACAATCCGCCCAGGCTTATGTTGATAATATCAGCAGGGTGAACGTTGGTGGGGGCACCCGAGACGCTGAGCCCGGCAGACCAACGGATAGCCTGAATCAGCGCCGCCGCGGTCGCGCCTTCGCCAAAATCGTCGAAGACCTTGACGGGCAAGAGGCGAGCGTTGGGCGCGACGCCTGCGACACCTACGCCGTTATCAGGAACTGCGCCGATGATGCCCGCGACGTGCGTACCGTGCCCGTTGGAAGGGTTGCTGTAACTTGGGTCATCGTCCATTTGGGTGCCGCACGCCATTTCGCCCGCACAAAAGTCAATACCCGGCAAAAATTGCGCGGCGAGGTCAGGGTGAGTGAGATCGAAGCCTGTGTCGAGCACGGCGACGGTTACATCGGCGGGCACATCAGCGGAGACTGCGCCCGCGTCAATAGCGCTCCAAGCGGCGGGGATACCTGCTGCGGCTAGCGCCCACTGCTCGAACAGCAGAGGGTCATCGGGCAGACCCGAATGCTCGGCAGCCGAAGTCGCCGAAGCTGCGTCTACGTAGTAGTTCGGCTCCGCGTGCGCGATGCGCGGATCGCGGGCGAGCTTCGCCGCCATTCGCAATACGTCTTGCCCCGGCGCGAGTGTCACGAGATCGACGTGACCCGGCTCGGCGGCGCGTCCCAGAGATGCAACTACGTCAAAGCCGTAGGTGCGTTCTAACTCAGCGACGAGTGCGGCGCGCCGGGTTTGACGCTCGAGAAACGCGCCGCGCCACTCTGCATTCGCAGCTTGGACCTCTTCTCGGTAGCTGAGCAGAAGTTGTCCCAGCACGAAAGCGGGTCGCGCTCGGCTCACAGTTGGAGAGATAGTCATGACACTCTGCCCCGCCCCGCTCTGCCCCGCTCCACTCAGTTCGGCCCCGCTCTCATCTACCGGAATGCGAATGGCTGCATTTTCGGTTACGACTTGCCCGCTGACGCGCGCGCGCCCTGCGCCCCGCGCCAGCACCTCGACGATGAGCGTGACGCTCGCTCGCCTCTCTTGCGCCTCACCGCTCTGCGCGCTGAGCGTAACCACGTGCTCGCCTAGCGGCGCGTCCAGGGTGGGCGATACGCTCAAGAGCCCCGCTTCGGTGTCGGAGATTTTAGGATCAGGCAGGCGCAGTTGCAACTCGGGCGGCGGGTTTTCCAGGCTCAGATAGGCGCTCTCTGCAAAGCCGCTGACCCACACGCTGAGGTCCGCCTCGCTGCGCCCCTGCGTCACCACAGCGCGGGGCACGGACAGCGACACGCGCGGCTGTGCGGGACCGAGCTGCGCGGCGACGTCGAACTCGAGCGAGCCTCCGGGGTGCACGACGCTCAGCGTCGACAAGTAAAACCCCGGCTCGAGTCCGGGGTCAGGTGTGAGGTTGAGCGTGACGCGCTCGCCTCTAGCGAGCGTGCCCCTTTCAGGGCGCGCCTCAAACCACCCGCCCGGACTGGGGTTCGCCGGGTCAGGCTCGGCGTCTAGGCTCCAGGTCAGCGGCGCGTCCGTCACGTTTCGGAAGGTGAACGTCCGGTTCTGGGCGAGGTCCGTTGCATCTGAGGAGAGACTCAGGGCGAGCGGGCGGGCGTAGACGTAGCGCGTCAACGTGTAGCGCGCCCCGTTCGCGTCGGTGACTTCAAGCGTTACCTCGTAGCGCCCTTCGGCGGCGTAGGTGTGTTCGGCAACCCTGCCCGCAGCACCCTGTCCGTCGCCAAAACTCCAGGCGTAGCCCTCGTCTTCCGCGCCCTCGGACGGCTCGCCGGGCGAGAGGTCTAGCGCGAGACCGAGCGCGGCGAACCTGAAGGTGAAACTGTCCGTCTCGGTCACGCTGAGCGTCGGCACGAGGATGTCTTCGGAGGTATGCGGGTTGCGGCTCGAGCCGCAACCCATAAGCAGCGCAAGGAGCAGCACGCCGCTCAGCCAACCCAACTTGGCAGCGGTGAAGGGTGCGGTCTCAACCTTGTGATGAAAAACCTTGTGATGAAATCCGCTGTAGGGACGCGCTGTAGATCGCGTGCACATCGTTCTAGGTTGCGCAGGGGCTTTAGGTTGTGTAGGCGCTTCAGGTTGCATGAGAGATAGCTTAGTTCAGGGCGCGGCGCGGCGAGACGTTAAGCGAATGGGACGTTAAGCAAATGGGACGTTAAGCATTAAGGGCGGTAATTAGCGCCGACGCGCCCTCTTGATCCTCGCTACACTGCGCCCGTATGAGCATCACGGTCCTTTCTCAAACTTTCGACTTGGCTCGCCGGATAGCCCGGCGTGCCGTCCGGTTCACTGCTTCACCCTCTCTCAACCGACTCGGGTGGCTCCTCGCCTTTCTTTACTTGAGCGCCTGCAGTTCGCAAACGCCGCTTGAAAAGACCGCCGAGGACTATTGGCGAGTCCTGCAAACGGGAGAGGTAGGGCGGGCGTACCGCTACTTGAGCAGCGGCGACAGAGAGGTCATCAGCGAGGAGGCGTTCTCGTCGCGGGTGCGCTTCGAGCTTTACCCGCACCTCTTCTTCTCGCAGTATGGCGGCGCGCGCCTTGAGGTAATCACGGATGCTGAGGCGGCGCAAGAGGGCGTCGCCTTCACCGAGGTGAGCGAGGTGGTGCGCGCAGAGACTTACGCCGCCGCCACCGCGCGGCTCGTAGCACCCGACTACCGGAGTTTAGGAGGGACGTTCACGGCGGCGCTCGGGCGTCCTGACGCCCCGCTCAGCGTCGTTCAGGAACAGCGCCTGGCGCAAGCGCTGCGTAACTTGCGCCAGCCGCCCCTCAAAGAGACGCGGCACCGCTTCAAGCTGATCCAGGAGGAGGGCGCGTGGCGCGTTACCTACCCTTTGTGGCGCGTCGAGGCGGCGCTCGCGAGCGCCGAAACGCTCGCCGCAGACGGCGCGCTCCAGGAGGCGCAGGACCTCCTAGCCGAAGTAGGACGCTTCGCTGCAAATTTAGATAGCGAGACCCGAGCCGCCGTCACGCGCACCGCGAGCCGAGGTCGCCGGATGCTGCCGCACCTAGCGCGCGTCCGACTCACCGACTTCACGCTCGGTTCAGGCGACACGTGTCAGACGCGCGCCTCGCTCTCGCTGCGCAACGAAGCTTATGATCTGCGCACCGCCACCGTCGTCGTCGACTTCGAGGTGCGAGGAGAGACACGCGCTCAGCGCTTCGTTTTGGGCGAGGTGGAAGGCCCTATCGCCAAGGGCGAGTCCGCCTACTTCGAACTCTGCCTCGAGCCGCCCCCGGGGTGGCGAGGACAAGCCAACGCCAGAGTCACCTGGCTCGACTTCACCGAAAAAGTTTACAAGTCGCGCTTTTAACGGCGCGTTTTACGCCCGTCAACGCGCCGCTCAAAGCGACTGAGGCAGCACAGAAAATCACACATTTTTCACATTATCCGTTCGTATGATGGGCAACGTAAATTAACTAATTTGTTCTGTCAGGAAGGGGCTATCCACTGTCCAATCGTCGCCTATCTATTAGCCGTTTGTCGTCTGTCAGGTTGTGGGTCACGCTACCCACTGCGCCAACCGCCTCCTACGCTTCGCTCGCACGAGGTTCCCGAATCACGGCTGAGAATTCTCATAAAATCCAACTGCGCCTCTCTAGCAAGGTACGCTTTTGGCTATGTGGTGTGCCACTTGATAGGAAGAGGGGTCTCGGCACATAAAAGGAACCTTGACATATAAGCGGTCAACGCAAAAACACTTTGAAAGGATTCAAGTTATGAAATCGGTATTTTTACGCCTCCTCGCCGCCGCCACCATCTTGACACTGAGCGCTTGCTTTCAAACCGACACGCCACCTCCCCCCTCGGAGCCCGTTGAAGAACCTGCGCCTGAGCCCGAACCCGAAGAATCGCCCAACCTCGTCCAGAACGGTGAGTTCGACACGCTCGAAGGCTGGGCGTCCTATTTTCTCGAGACAGCCCAGGGTGAAGCCGAACTCAGGGAGGGCGAGCTTTGTCTCGACATCACTGATGGAGGCAGCGACGTGTGGCAAATTCAGGTTGTGCAGAGCGAGCTAGGGCTCGAGGTAGGGACAACTTACACAACGCGCTTCGACGCGAAAGCGGACCAGAGCCTTCAGATGCGCGTTTTGCTCGAGGAGGAGGGCGACGACTACACCGCCTTGGCGGGAGAAACGTTCGAACTTACGGACGCGCTGACCAGCTACGAATTCACCGGGACCGTAGAGGAGGCAGCCGACAATAACCGCATTATCTTGAGCACGGGCGGCGACCTCGTGAGCACGACGCCCGTCACGCTCTGCCTCGATAACATCGAGGTGCGCGTCCAAGATGGTGCAGCGGACGAGTAATCTTAGAGCGGCGGCCCGACGAAGTCGCCGCACCCTATTATTCCGAAAGGCAACCTATAAAACCCCTATGAGCATTTTTAGAGCGTCTATCAAGCAACCTTATCGAGGAGGTTCGAACATGAAGTCAACCTACATAACCGCCCTTTTACTCACTGCTCTTTTAGGTCTTAGCGCCTGCGCGCCACAAACAGAAGCAGGTGGGACAGTGGGCGGAACAACGGGCGGCGCGGCGGATGATATGGCAAATAGTGCAGCGAGTAGCGAGGCGGCCGAGGGTCCCAACCTCTTGCAAAACTCGTCTTTCAACCGTGAGGATGGGTGGGGCGCGTACTTTCTCGAGGCGGCGCAGGGCGAGAGCAGCTTCTCTTACGGCGAACTCTGCCTCGACATCGAGAGCGCGGGCGACGCCGTCTGGAACTCTCAAGTCGTTCAGGGCGGTCTCTCCTTGCGCTCAGGCGAACGTTACACGCTCTCTTTTAATGCCTACGCCAACAAACCCGTTCAGATACGAGCGGCTTTGGAAGAGGACGGCAACGACTACACCTCACTAAGCGAGCAGATGTTCGCGCTCACCAACAACCGGACCGACTACACGCTCGCCGCTGAGGTCACTGAAAGCGCAAACGAAGGTCGCGTCAGCTTGAGTACGGGTGGTGAATTCGCCAGCGCTGCGCCCGTGACTATCTGCTTGGACGATGTCGAGCTTAGGGCGAGCAACTAAAGGTTAAACGCCGCAAGTGCGTCTAAGAGGACCTAGAGGGCACGGCGTTCGTGTCCTCTCTTTGCGTGCTCACCTTTGTGAAATACCCGTGTAGATGATGGGGTGAGGACGCACGTCTCGAGGCTCAGAAGCGGCGCGTATCACCCTCGTCAAAGCTCGGACATCCCTCTTAAATCTAAAGCCTAAGCTCACTAAGACGTACGTCATCTTACGTAGATGTCAATCGGCATTGCCACACCGCGCGCTTCTTCTACTCAATACCGTGACACATCTCTCAATTCTTCCGCGCTTCAAAGTGCCGGTGATACTCGATGAGAAAAAGCTTAGCGTTACATCGGCTGGAGCGCTCTACCTATACTCGCATCTGGCACCCGCGAATGGATACACCTGTCGGGTATGTGGTGGACGTAACAGCGTAGCAGGCGTGCCCTTTACAGCGTGCTGGGGAGGTCGCTGATGTAACAGGACGAATCTACACCGAGTTAGTTTAGGACACTATTCTATGGGAGGACGATAACCGTGAAGATAAAAACGCATCTAACCTATCTTTTTGCCTTACTCGCTCTCGTGGCCTGTTCGCAAGTCGAGCCAGAAACCCTCGAGCCAACCGCCCAAAATCTCGTCAAGAACGGTAGCTTTAACGGCGCGAGTAATTGGTCATTTTACGCCGACTCTCCGATGACCGGGCGACTCGTCACCGAAAACGGCATGGGCAAACTCAACATCCAAAACTCGGACGGAACACCGTGGAAAGCGCAACTCTACCAAAACGTAGCGGTGCAGCAGGGTGAACGTTACACCTTGAGCTTCAAAGCCAAAGCGACGGCTAACCGTCCACTTCAAGTTGCTACAAGGAACAACTCAAACTATCAAGACTCGTGGAATGAAACGCTTAACCTCGCCACCTCAACCAAGACCTTCTCTTACACCTTTACAGCGAGCGCTTCGAACAACCAGCAACTCATCTTTTACGCAGGTCAGTCAGGTAAAGATGTTTTTGTCGACGACGTAAATCTACGCTCCGCCTCAACGGGCGGCTCGCCTACAGACCCACCCAACACTACGCCGACTCAACCGGCCAACCCCAAGCCCGCTCCAACGACAGGCAGTTACAAAGAAAACCTCGAGCTAATCAAATCCGCCTCGGTGCGAAATCGCAACCACGACGACTCACCCTTCATCAATACGCCCCTGCTAGACCTGCCGCTCGACCCAGCAACGAGCCCACTTTTTGGGTCACGGCAGGAGTACGTTGACAACAACCAAACGGGTGTCGCATTCAAGAACTCGGGCTCTTTTCGTACCACATGCGGGTTCTCGCATTTCGCTTATGATGATCCTCTTGTTTACCCCGGTCAGCCCGGCGCATCACACCTGCACATGTATTTCGGTAACACCGATGTGAACGCTTACAGTACTTACGATACGCTTAAAGATAGCGGCAGCAGCACCTGTAACGGTCAGGAACTTAACCGCACAGGCTACTGGGTACCTGCATTATTCGATGCTCAAGGTAATGTTCGCATTCCGGAAAGCGTCCTAATTTACTATAAAGGTGAGAACCTTGGCTATGGGAATTCTATAGTGTACCCGCCAGGTTCAGCTATGATTGCTAAGGGCGATAAGCAAGGCAACAACGTATCCGCAGATAAAGGTGGGACGTTGGGAATAGGGAGGAGCGGCGAAGTCAACTTTTTATGCTCGGATGCGCGAAACGAAGTTTTTAATCCTGCCAGCAATACTATTCCCGACTGCGCCCAGAGCCCCCTAAATCATCAGTTCAGACGCTTGAGGATGCAGGTGAAGTTTCCTGTATGCTGGAATAGAGAGGACCCATCTAACCCGGACAATTGGTTTCTCCCAAGGAAATTTGACTGGTACTGGGGCGACTGCGAGGAGCGAGCAAATACGCCGCACCTGCAGTACATCATCTACTACCGTTTGAAGTTAGACGAGAGCACTGCAGGCTGGTATCTCGCGTCTGATGTGGACCCGATGACGAAGAAAGTTAGCGCTAACCCAGGTGCCTCAAACCACGGCGACTGGTGGGGCGGCTGGCATCCAGATATCAACCAACAGTGGATCGACAACTGTGTCAACTACAAGAGTAGCGAGCCGCACGGCTGCGGTAACGGCTACCTGAGCAACCATGGACCAGATGTGAATAATCCTTACCCCGGTCCGGCCTTGAAGCTTCGCCCCCAATACGATGGACCCGACAGGGTTGCAGCGGAAACACTCCACCGCGAGCTGTGCCCACAAGGAGGAGAGCTAGCTTCTGCTACTGCAGCCGCCTACTGCACGCCTAAACACATGCAACATTAAACCAAGTTACCGGACGGGTACAAGTTAGGACGAAAAGAGCATAGTCAGAGTTTAGAAACGCTGATGCACGCTAGGCAGATAAGGGCGCGAAGCCTGTTTCGTAAACTTCGCGCCCTCATCTATTCAGCGCTGAGTAGGTTTGCCTAACCTACGACGTAGCGAGGAAACAAGGTGCTGCTACATTTGTGCCGGACAAAACTGACACAATGCATCCCATTTCGGGTACGAATATCACAACAGTAAACGTAGCGCGCAAAGGCTCCACCCTCATCATCGCCCGAGTTCCCAAAACCCTCGTGCACCACAACAGTAGAGCGCGGCTCACTTGAGCTTGACACTTCATTATTTTAAGTCCACCACCCCCACCTCTTTATTTTCCTTTGCAAACTTCGTCACTAACCTTTCGCTCCGCTGCCACGCCTTGCTATCCTGGACAAGGAGTAGCCACACGGCCGCTTGGTTGAATTTAACAAGAAAAGAATGAAAAAAGTAAGGCCGAGTGTCAAATGGCACTCGAACGGTGAAATCACCGTATCGCTCGTTTCGACGAGCGACAGAAACCTCACCGAACGCGGTTCGGTGGCGGTAGTTCGGAGCCGTCTATACAAGATGGCTAGAAGCCATAGAAGACACTTCTATGGCCTCGAGGACTGGCTGGATAAATGCCTACCTGTTACCCGTAGCGGGTAGACCCTACTGAGCGGTGGCTTACCCCACTGCTCAGTTTTAATATTCAACCTAAGCGAACCTCGTCTTTTTGCGTATTGAGCGTGACCAGATGGATATACCCGAGCGGCGTCACCTGAACAAAGCACCTTAAATACTATGAGAGACTGCGCAGAAATATCTCATATTGTGCGGAAGTATAATTGGATCGGGAGAATCAAAATCTGCTTTTTAGCTGTGAATCTATAGAAAGGGACGCTTTAACGCCGCGTACACTCTATGTGCAACGTCGTATTGACAAAGCGCAACTACAACCAGAAGCCGTCCGATAAAGCCGATGGCCTCCCTTGGCAACGTTTTAGCCTTTTTGCCTCAGCTCGAGCGCGCCACCCTTGAAGATACGCGCAAGATATAGATTTTATATAGTGCCTTACAAAAACCGAGTCGAGGAGGTTCGGATGAAGATATACAGGAAGCTTGTAAGCGCTCTTTTAATCGTCGGCTGTACCCTTTCGGCTGGACTAGCTCAGGGGACGTTTTACCGCTCGAGTCCGCCCCAAGGACTCTTCTTTCAAGGCGCACTTTCGTACTCGAGCAGCGGCGCGCTCACCTTGCAGTATGTACTCCGCAACGATGGGCTCAACCCTATTATTAACGATGCTCAACAGATTGCTGTCCTTTACGGCGCGGACCCTGTTCCTATAGAAGTTGTGCGGACGTCGCCGCCAGGCGCACTCAATCTACTAAAGGCGGGCGAGAGCGAGTACGGCGCGGTCATTATCCGCGACGCGCCGGTTGACTCGGACAATTTAGCGTTCTATTGGCGGCTTACCGAGGTGGGTCCCAACACGCGCTACGCGCTTACGCGGCACTTTGACGAGATGAACGCACAAAATCTGGACTTCTTAGAGTAACCCCAATGGACTTCGCACCGGGCGCGCTGAGCGCAAAAGTACGCCGAGACAGCACGCAAATTTCATCAAAGGACCTGACTATGTTGAGTCGCCACTCTTTACGCTTCGCCATTTTATTGACACTTCTGTACTTGGGAAGCTTCGGCGCAGCCCAAACCGTCGTCGCAAAGGAGCTAGACCTCAATACCCTGGGCAACGTTCCTGCTGTTATCGAGGTGTCGCCCAACTTTCTCACCATCATCGAGTTCGAGGGGATGAGCGTCGAGTCCGCACAGTCGGGACGCCCCGACCAACTCGTCGTAGAACCTTTCGACAATATCGTGACGATAAGGGCCGCGACGCCGGAAACAGTCAATACTGACCTCTTCGTCCGTGTAGGCGGGCGCACGGCGCTCTTTAAGCTCGTGTCCGCGCCCGACGCCGAAAACCCGAGGCGCTACATCGTGCGCGATAAAAAACCGTTTGATAGAGGGCTCCAGGGCAACAGCTTGCCGGGAGGTCTCGCCAAACCTGACAACGACGACGTTCCGCCGCCGCCACCCGGTCTCGAATTCAAGATTAGCGCCTACCGCCCTAACGCCGAAGCCGTCGTCGTCCAGTACGCTATTGTCAACAACACCGAGTACCCTTTCGTCAACGATCCGCAGCGTCTACGCATCTATCAAGATAACGTGACCAAGTACTACGAACGCATCGGCTCGCCCGTGCCCGGACAGCCGGGACGCCTCTCCATAGGTGACTCCGAGCCCGGTCAGATCGTGATTCCTGGCGTGCCCGCGAATGCGAGCAGCCTGGAGTTAGAATGGACGCTAGTCGAGGTTGGACCCGGAACGGTCTACCGAAAGACCGTCGACTTGTTGGCTGCCCTGGGTGAAAAGATGCCGGATTCTAGCGACTTCACTGCGCCCCCTTCAGAGAGCACTGCACCACCTACCGAGGGCACCGCGCCCCCCCCTGAGGGTGAGGCAACCGCTGAAAGTGAGGCAGCGACTGACAGCGAACCACTCGCCGAAAGCGAATTGCCTACCGCAAACGAGGTCGATGGCAGCGGAGCCGCGCCCACCTTCGCCTCGGTGGTTACACCTGAGCTGCAGAGCGCTGGCGTAGGCGAGGAGCTGACCTTTTCGGTCGAAGTAACCGCTGAGGCAGGGCGTCTAGAGGGTGGCATCCTCAACTTCGAAATTTTCGCCTCGGACAACGTGAGCGTTGAGCAGCAATTTTTAGACAATATCGTGCTCAGCGAAGGTGACACCCTCAGCCGAACCTTTACTTGGACGCCACCAGAAGCGGGTATCTACACGGCGAGAGTCGGCGTTTTTCGCAACGGCTGGGACGAAACTTTGTATTGGAACGACAGGGCGTCTACGGTGACCGTTGCGGACAGCAGCGCGGAGGCTGACGCAGCGCGTGCGCCTGAAACCGAGGGCGACACCGGAGCGCCTGGGCGCGCGGAGGACGCGGGCGCGCCGCCGACACCTGATGCTGCGCTCGTCCGCGAAGACTTCGAGGGCGAAAGCGCGAGAGAGGTCTGGACGCTGCACGCACAAGTCGGAACGGAATCTAGACGCATATTCGAAAATGGCGAAGCGTGTGCAAACGTGGCCGAGGGCGGCGAAGAGCCGTGGAGCCTCGGCTTCGCGCAGACGGGCATTCCCCTCGAGCAGGGTCAAACGTACCTCTTCCGCTTCGACGCTTACGCAAATAAACCCGTCACCTTTCGTCCGGCTATCACCTTGAGTGAAGCACCTTGGACGGAGTTCTTCGGACGTGTAGAGACGCTCGGACCGCAGGCGGAAAGCTTCTCCTATACGTTCGAGATGGAGCAGAGCAGCGAAGACAACCGCCTTATTTTCTTTATAGGTGCAAACGAAAACACGCCTTACAGCGTCTGCTTCGACAACGTCGAGCTAGTTCAAAGCGGCGCGCAGCTTAGCGGGGCGGCTGACGAAGAAGCGACTGACGAAAACGCGGGTGCAAGCGCAGACGTAGACAGCGCAAGGGTTGTGAGCAGTGCGGCTAACGAGGACGCTCGCGCGAGCATAGACGACACCATCCTTGTGAGCAACACGTTCGACGGTAAGGGCGGCACAGAGGGTTGGTGGCGCTACGTAACTGAAGATTCCGGCGCTGCCGCTGAGCGTGTCGCTGAAGACGGCGCAGCTTGCTTAAACGTCGCGCGAGGCGGCGAAGAGCTGCAAGACGTCATACTTGGCTTTTCGAAAATTCCCCTCGAGACGGATCGGGCGTACCGCCTAAACTTCGACGCCTACGCGGATAAGCCCACGGAAATTTACGCGGCCGTGGGCATAGACCAAGCGCCGTGGGCAAATTACTTCGGATGGACGGAGAGGCTTGACGCGCAAAAGAAGTCTTATGAGTACAACTTTCGTGCACCGCAGATTAGTGAGATGAGCCGCATCATCTTTCGCGTAGGGGGTGGGAGCGAACCTTACCGAGTCTGTCTCGACAACATCATGTTGATCGCTGAAAACGAACGGTCGAGCGAGGCCAGCAACCCCGCTCAGCTCCTAGACAAGCCGAGCGCGCTCCTCGTCGTTGGCGCAGATAAGCCCAACGAGGTAGACCCTATGTTTAGGACGAGGCTCGAGCAACTCGGTTGGGGCGTCACCATGATTGACGACACTTTAGTCACCGACACTGACCTGGCAGCCGCTGGTATCGTGGTGGTATCGCCCTCAGTTAATAGTGACGAGATAGACCTCTCGCTACGCGACGTTGCGGTGCCTGTGGTCACCTCCGAAGAGAAACTTTTCGCGCCGCTCGGCATGACGGGCGACGCCGAGTCCATCTATTTCGGCGAGTCCGAAGGATACATGGAGGTTCAGCTCACCTCTGCCGATCACCCGCTCAGGGCTGGACTTTCCGGCGCGGTCAGCGTCTCCGCAGGACCTTACGGGCTCGCTTGGGGAGCGCCGAGCCCTAACGCAGTCGTCGTCGCAACGGTTCCAGGTGACAGTACGAAGGCGGCCGTCTTCGCTTACGAGGCGGACGCGCCGATGATCGGGATGACCGCGCCAGAGCGCCGCGTCGGGCTCTTTCACGACTACGAAGTGGCGTACAGCGAGGACGCCTGGGCGCTCTTCGACGCCGCGGTCAGGTGGGCGGCGCATATGGAGTAAGCTCGCCGAGCCGTACTATGTCTCACTTGGCAACGCGGTTCACTAGAAACACAAGGGCTTTAGGGTCATTGGCGAAACCAAGGTTACAAAACGCGAAGTTGCGCTCATCAAGCCTTGAAAGATAGACCAACGCACCAGCCTCGAGTCGCTTTGATAACTCCCGGCATAACAACTCCTTGTAAAGCCAGTGCTTAACGTCTTTAACAGAAGCCGGACTCGCTATAGTGGCGGCTATGAAGGCACTATACACCGTTTTAATCGCTTTATTCCTCAGTACGGCGCACGCGGGCGTTTTCTCATTTGTCGATATGGACCCGACGCCACTCGAGCTTTTTAGGGCGTGCTTAAACGACGTGCGCGACATCTACGGTTTCGGGGAATGTACCAGCAACGCTGAAATTGTGGATACCGAAGCGTTAAAGGAATGCAACGAGGGCGGCGACTGTAAACGCGCCGCCTACCCCGTGCCCTTCTTTCCCGAGAAGCTCGGTTTGCAGCTAGAAGACACCTATGACGAGCTTTGGGAGCGTTACGTAGACGATGTTACAGACTACGCGCAAGAGGCTTGGTTTGAGGTCGGTTGCCTTCTGAAAGCCTACCCTAAAGTCGCGGTCGACGTCGCTCTCTACGCGAGCGGTGACGCCAGCCTGCGCTACTGGTCTGAGGTCGCTGTGGCGTCCTCTTACTATCTGCCCTCGGCACTCTGGTGGCAATTCCCTTTCCCCGGTTTAGATGATCTTTCAGACGACGACAGCGACCGCATCATCGTGCCGAGCTTTTCGCTCCTCCCCAAACCTAACCAATATGCCAGACTCGCCAGAGATACGGAGAACGGCATCTACTACTTCCAGCGCCCCGCCTTTCCTGACCAGAACATCCCATTCGGCGCGAACGAGGTGCGACCGGGTCTACCTGGACTCGCGAGCAAAGAGCCGCTCAAGCGGGCGTGGAAGACGGCGAGCGTGCTCGAGTATAGCCAGTTCGGTCACGGCAGCTTCTTCGAGGTCTACGGCAAGCGCAACGTGTTCGACATGTTCTCTGTGTTCGCTCCGTGTCCGCCCTCCCCCATAACCTCGCCCTTTGCGGTTTTCCTCGTTCCCTGGCTGCCTCAGGCTTACACCCGCTGGACGACCACTGCAGAAGGTTATCCCCTTCCCAACGTCGGCGAAACGCCCTGGATGCCTGACCCCACCGCCGCCTATACGCCCAACACGTTAGAGGAGGCTGCTGACCGCGTTCTAATCAATAAGCAAGCACCTTTTTTGATCGGCTTAGACCCTTCGGAACTCGACCTCTTCGAAGGTGACCCGAGGTTCAGCTTGGCGGCCTTTTTGCAACTGCGCATTCTACTCGCTAAAGATAGGAGCATCACTCAAGAGGTCATCGACGACGCGAAGAGCGGTGGCTCAAATGGGTTAGGTGAAGGTCTTGCAGACGCCGCGCAAGGGTTCAGCTTGAGCGGTTTACTAGAGGAGCAGGAGTCGCTCGCGGACGTTCTCAACTGCCCGCCTGTTACCGTCGGACCTACCGGAGCGCAGACCTATCCCATCGTCCACTTAGACGAAACCGGCGTGACGCGCACCCTCAATCTGAACGAGACGATTCAATACCTCTTTAGAGACAACGCCGACCACCTCTTTGACGGCGCGACGAAAGCCGCTATTGGGAGGTTCCAAAGTGCTTATACGCTACCTCGCGCTACCTACCCCGACACGTGGCAGACGACGAGCGGCGGCGGCTTCGGCTTCGGTTTGGGCGAGATCACCTCTAAACTCCCGGCGGAATCGCTACCTCTCTTCGGCGGCTCGGGCTCGAGCGGCGTACTCTGCCTCGGCGACGAGGGGAGTGAGGTCGCGGCGCTAGACCGGCTACTCGCGAGGGCAGAGCAGGCTGGCGGCTCGTTGCTAGGTGGTCAGGTAGAGACCGGCGCGGGCGTCGGCGTTCAGGGAAGCGTGAACGCGCAGGGCAACGTGGGTGTCAGCGTAACGGGCGTTGACCTCGGCGGCGTGAGCATCCTCGGCAACCGCTTCACCGAGGAGACTGAACAGCGGCTCAAAACCTTTCAAGCGCGCATGGGTTTGGAGCCTGACGGCGTGACGGGTCCCGAGACCTGGGCGGCGCTGCACGCCGCTGCTGGCGATCAGCCCGATCCTGGCAGTTATGTGTCACCTAGAGCAGGCTTAGCCCCAGGTCAACTCTGGCCAAGCGCCAAGCTGACTCTTCCAAGTCCGCCTGCGCCCGATCCTAATGCGCCTCCCGAGAACGGACCGAGTAACGAAAATCCAGCCGCTCCTCCAGCAGCGGAGGGCGATCCTACTCAGCCAGGGCAAGGTCAGCCAGCTCAGGGCGGCGAACCGGCTCCGCCACCCCCGAATTCGCAAGAGCTTGCAAGCGAAGTCTTGGGCGCATCCGAGATCACGCTCCTAAACGGAGACGAGGTGAGCGAACTCGAGCGCCGCAAACTCCTAGACGCCGACCTCAATCTGAGCCCCGAGGAAGAGCGAGAGCTACTCGCAGTGGTTGAACTGAGCGACGGCTCGGACCCCCTCAGCAACATTCAAGCTGCGGCAAGTGGTGAGCCCGCTAAGCGCACGCAGTTCGGGGGCGTGCCGAGCGGTGAGACGTGGCTCAACCCGGAGATGTTGGAGGGGCTACTAGACATCGCCGAGTTTTATGAGATCGAGGTCAGCGCGGTAGCGGGCGGTGTTCATCCGGCGGGCTCACCCCACTACGGCGGCTCAGCCTTTAAGATTAGCGCAGTTGACGGCGTTCCCATCAGCGAGATGGAGACGGTTTTAGGGACTGAGAGCGGGGCGACGTTCGTGGTGGACGAAGAAGGCAACCAAGCCGAGCTGCCCTCGAGCCTCAACGGTGAACGCCTCGAGGAGATTCTTGCGCCCGGCGACGACGGCTCACTAGAGTCCATCTTCGAGCGCGACACGAACAACCCGCTTATTCACCTTATGGCGCTCTGCGAGCTGAGCGGCGCGGTGAGCGTCTCGAGCCCCCTGACCGACGCACGAAACGCGGACGGTCTTCAGTGCGTGTGGCCGACGGCAGTGCAGTGAGGTCCGCGCCGTATGCTCAGTGCTTTTCCACCTTAACTCACACTGCTGACGTAGGGGAGATTCGCGAGTCTCCCCTGCGCTGCGCACTCCCCTGTTGAGAAAGATGGTGGTGTGACTAAAGAGGTTGAACAGTACCAAGAATAAAAATATCTTTAGAACTTCACTCCGGTGTTATCACGAGCACGCACAGCGCGCGCGGACCGTGCACGCCTTCGACGCGGCTCAGTTCGATGTCGGAGGTGGCGGACGGTCCCGAAATCAGGGTCAGCGGGCGCGTCGCGGAGGACTTTAGGCGGCTTACCGCCTCGGGGACGATGCCCGCAATCTGCTCGGACAAGACGACGCAGATATGAACGTCGGGGAGCAGGGAGATCACGCGCCGCCCCTGCCGCTCGCCACCGTCTAGGATGATCGTGCCCGTCTGGGCGATAGCGAGGGCGCAGCCCGTCATGACGCCGCCGGTAGACTCGAGCCTATCGTTCCCCAACGCCTCGTCAGGGCGAATCTCGACCTCGGGCAACCACGCTTGCGGCAGATCGGATGGCGCGACCAAGCTCTCGACGTTTCTCGCCTCGCAGAGTTCCGCCGCCTTCGTTGCGATTTCCCCCGAGGTCACGTGGTGAACTTCCGCACCGTAATCGACGAGGCGCTCGGTGAATTGCTCTAGGCGCGACGCCGAATCATCCCCGGACGTCTGCACGTAGTCTCGCGCAATCGGCTCGGCGGCGGGCGCATCCTGCATGATCTCGCGGATGCGCCCTAAAATGACCTCTTTCGCGCTTCCTCGGCGCTCCACTTTACCGTCCACGTTTGCGCCACCAATCACGGAAAGACTCTTGCGGCACCGCTTTCACGTCCCGCGTCGCCGTCCAGCCCGACAGATAACCGGGCAAATACTCGACGGCTCCGCGCCGCACGAAGGGCGTCTGCGCCAGCTTCGCGAGGCGCTGCGCCCGCTCGTAGCGCTGTCGGCTTGCGAAGATTGCCGCCGCCCCCTTCATCGCTAGCGCCTCTTGAGTCGCGCGTCCCTTCAACGTTCCCTCTTTGTGCTCGATGACCTTGCCGCGCAGGTGTACCAAGACTTTGGGGATGTCGATCTTGACCGGGCACACCTCATAGCACGCGCCGCAGAGGGACGAGGCGTAGGGGAGCGAGGAGGCGTTCTCGACACCTTTCAGTTGCGGCGTCAGGATCGCGCCGATGGGTCCGGGGTAGATGGAGCGGTAGGCGTGCCCGCCCACCTTTTCGTAGACCGGGCAGACGTTTAAGCACGCGCTGCAGCGGATGCAGTGGAGCGCCTGCCGCCCGACCTCATCGCGCAACACGTCGGTGCGCCCGTTGTCGAGTAGTACGAGGTGAAAGGTCTGCGGTCCGTCGCCGCCACTTTCATCTGTGTAGGGACCCGTCCACATCGTCGTGTAGGGATTCATCCGCTCGCCCGTCGAGGAGCGGGGCAAGAGCTGCAAGAAAACCTCTAAGTCACGCCAGGAGGGAAGAATTTTCTCCAACCCCATCACACTGATGAGCGTTTTAGGGAGCGTCAAGCACATGCGCCCGTTGCCCTCGGACTCCACCACGCCTATCGTACCCGTCTCCGCCACCGCGAAGTTCGCGCCGCTGATGCCCACTTCGACATTTAGAAATTTCTCGCGCAGATAGCGCCGCGCCGCCGCAGTCAGTTCGGTAGGGTCATCGGACAGCTCGTCCACGTCCAGCGTGCGCAAGAAGAGTTCGCGGATTTCGGCGCGGTTTTTATGAATCGCCGGAACGAGGATATGCGAGGACTCCTCCCCGGCGAGTTGGATGATGAGTTCGGCTAAGTCGGTCTCAATGGCGTGAACGCCCGCCGCGTCCAGCGCGTCATTGAGCTTGATCTCCTCGGTGGTCATCGACTTGACCTTGATGACCTCTTGCGTGCCGGTCTCTTTGACCAGGCGCGTCACGACCTCTTGCGCCTCCGCCGCGTCCCTCGCCCAGTGGACGTGCCCGCCCGCCTTGGTGACGGACGCCTCGAGCCTCTCCAAGTACGTGTCCAGGTTGCGCATGACCTCCGCTTTGACCTTTTGCCCCGCGTCACGCAGCGCCTCCCAATCGGGCAGTTCGTTCACGACCTCGGCGCGTTTGGCGCGAATCGTGTGGGTGGCTTTATGCAGGTTGCGCCGCAGTTGGGCGTTCTCCAACTCGGGCTTCGCCGCCTCTTCGAACGCCATCGGGAGGGGGATGGGGGTCGTGCTCGGTCTCAGTGCCATGTGAACCTCTCTCTAAGAATGTAGAAGGGGGAATAGAAGGTTGCGTACCTTCTATTCTCCCTTCCCGCTAACTCTGGTCCGTCGCCACCAAGATTTCCGCGAGGTGGATCGTCTTCACGCCGCTACGCTGCCGGTGAAGTGCGCCGCCAATGTGCATCAAGCACGAGTTGTCCACCGCCGCGCACACCTCAGCGTGGGTGTTCTGGACGTTTTTAAGCTTATCACCGAGCATCGCGGCTGAGGTGTCGGCGTTTTTAACGGCGAAGGTGCCGCCAAAGCCGCAGCACGACTCCGCTTCAGGCAAGGGGACGAGTTCCAAACCGCGCACGTGCTCTAGGAGCGTCAAGGGCGCGTCGCCGACTTTGAGCCCGCGCAAGCTGTGGCACGTCGGGTGGTAGGTGACGCGGTGCGGATAGTACGCGCCCACGTCCGTAACGTTCAACTCTTTGACCAAAAACTCGGAAAATTCGAAGACTTTAGGCGCGAGCGTCTCCAACTCACTAAGGAGCGCGTCGTCACCATGCTCACGCGCCAGATATGGGTAGAACTCGCGCACCATCCCCACGCACGACGCCGAGGGCGACACCACGACCTCAGCATCCCTAAAAATCTCTACGAACTTACGCGCCATCGTCAAGGTCTCTTGCTGATAGCCCGTGTTGAAATGCATCTGACCGCAACAGGTCTGCTCGAAGGGAAAGTGGACCTCGAGCCCTAGACGCTCAAAAAGTTCGACCATCGCTTTGCCCGTTTCGGGGTAGAGCGTGTCGTTGTAGCAGGTGATAAAGAGGCTGACCGTCATATCGCTCCTCTATATTGAGTTCCTTCGCGAGCTAGATAGACCTAAGCTTGTACGCTCATCTCGCTCATTCGGGCGTAAGGTGACGAAGTTTATTCATCTTACCTATAAATGCGGTGGCGCGTCATGGATTCGCATATTGCGCACTTTGGAGCCTTCTAAGCCGGGCGTACGGCTCGACCTGCCAAGTCTCCAGAACGCAAGAAACGGACTCGAGGATTCAAGTACGCCGTAACCGTAGCCCCTCATCTAACTTAGCGCCTTGGGCGCGGTATACTCTCTCTTTGTGAATGTGAGCCCTGCAACCCTCCAAAAGCTCGACTTCGCCCGCGTGCAGCGGGCGCTAGCGGAACGCGCCGCGTCATCTTTAGGCGTGGAGCGGGCGTGGGCGCTAGCGCCCACGCTGAGCCGCTTTGAGATCGAACGCGCCTGGGCGCGGCTCGGCGAAGCGGTGGGCGGCACCGACCTCTCGCTGGGCGGCGTCCACGACGTGCGCCCGCTCACCTATAAGGTCAAGGACGGGCGCGTCTTAGAGGGCTTGGAGATTTTAGAAATCGCCTACACGATGGACGCCGCTGGCACCATCAAACGCGCGATTCTCACCTCGGAGCGCCCGGCACTCTCAGAACTCGCGCAGGGGCTCGGCTCGTTCGACGGCGCACTGCGGCTCGTGCGCGAACAGCTCGACACGGACGGCAGCGTCCGCGACGACGCCACGCCCAAGCTGCGCGACATTCGCCGCCGCTTGAATCCGCTACGCGGGCGCATCCGCAGCAAGCTTCAGGAGCTACTCACGCGCTACGCCGACAGCGTGCAGGACGCCATCATCACCCTGCGCCGCGACCGCTACGTGATTCCGGTCAGGGCGAGCGCGCAGTCCAGAGTTCCCGGCATCGCTTTAGATTCCTCCGACTCGGGCGCGACGGTCTTCATGGAGCCCCAGAGCGTCGTGCCCATGAACAACGAGTTGGCGCTTTTGGAGTTCGAGGAGCGCGACGAGGTGCGGCGGATTTTGCTCGCGCTGGGTCAGCGCTTGGCGTACGAGCCCGGTTTGGAGGAGAGCTTAGAGGTCCTAGCCGAACTGGACCTCATCGCGGCGAGCGCGCGGCTGGCGAAAGATTGGCGGCTCGCCCAACCCTCCTTTAGCGAGAACGGCGAGATCAGCCTGGAGGACGCCTGCCACCCCTTGATCGAGAACTGCGTGCCGAACGCCATTACCCTGGACGCCGAACGCCGCCTGCTCATCGTCACGGGTCCGAACGCGGGCGGTAAAACCGTGCTTCTCAAAACACTCGGGCTCGCCGCTGTGATGGCGCACAGTGGGCTCTTCGTCGCCGCCAAGGAGCCGAGCCTCCCCCCCTTCGACGCGCTCCTAACCGACATCGGCGACGAGCAGAGCATCGAGGCGAGCTTGTCCACGTATGCGGGGCACCTCAAGAATTTGAAAGCTGTGGTGGAGCGAGCCGACGAGGGCATCCTCATTCTCATCGACGAACTCGGCTCGGGTACGGACCCCGATGAGGGCGCGGCGCTCTCACAAGCGGTCTTGGAAAACGTTCTAGCAAGTGGCGCGCGCGGTCTCATCAACACGCACCTTGCACCTCTCAAAGTCTTCGCCTCGGAGACAAAGGGCGTGCAGAACGCCGCCATGAGCTTCGACGTGGACGCGCTCCGCCCTAAGTTCGAACTCGTCATCGGGCAACCCGGCAGGAGTTACGCCCTCTCCATCGCCGAGCGGCTAGGCTTGCCGAACGACCTCCTAGGACGCGCGAGCGAGATTTTGGGCCCGGAAGGGGCGGCGCTAGAGTCTCTTTTGCAGACGTTGGAAAATCAGAGGGAGAGGCTCGAGCTAGACCAGTTAGAACTCCAAGAGGTCCGCGAGCAGGCCGTCCGCGAAGCCGAGGTGCTGCGCGCGCAAATCGACACGCTGCGCGCCAAAGAGGATCAGGTCTTAGCCGCCGCCGCCGAACGCGCCGACGAGATGTTGCAAAACACCTTGCAACAAGCCAAAGAACTCAAGCGCACCGCGACGACGGATAGAGAGTCACGCTCGCAAGCGCTGGACGAACTACAAAAACTCCGCAGGACGGCGCAGAAAACCGTGCAGAAATCTCAGCCGCAAACGCGCCCTCAGTCCAAGCAGCAGCCCAAGCGCCCGAGTTTGGAGCCCGGCGCGCTCGTTCACGTCGAGGACTACGGCGCGAAAGGTCCCGTCGTAGAGGTGCGCGGCGATGAGGTAGTGGTGCAACTCGGTCTGCTGAAAGTCACCGTACCGAAACGCGGCGTGAAACTCGCGGAGCAACCTAAGCCGAAAGTCAAACAGGCATCTGGCAGTTTCACAGCAGGTCTTACGGGTCCTGCCCGTTTCGAAGAAGAACTCAACATACGCGGGGAGCGCGTCGAGCCAGGTTTGGAAAAGGTACGCGACTTCGTCCTAGAGGCGCACTCGCTCAAAGTCCCCTCGGTGCGGATTTTGCACGGCAAGGGAACGGGCACGCTCCGTGACGCGGTGCGCAACTACCTCAAGGACGAGAAGAAGGTGGAGCGCTATGAGGACGCCGTGCCGTACGAAGGCGGGCACGGGGTGACGGTGGCGTATCTGCGGCGGTGAGAATGGTTTCACTTCGCTATGCGAAACAGTAGGCAAAAAATTGTGTAAGTTAGAAAGGTCCCTTTATTGAATCGGAGGAATGATTCATGGACTACAATCAAATATTTGCACTAGTTTACTTTACCTCTCTGGCAGTCGTATACACTGCTGGAGCGTTTATCACACTGATAGTAAGCGTGCAAGTCGGTTACAGAGATTTAACGAGCCCTAAAGGACTTCTAGCAACGCTCGCTGCTTGGCCCCTCGTAGCACTCCTGCTGACGGTCAGGAGCATAAGATACCAGAACGAGCGAGAGGCGCGTTTCCAGAATGACCTGGACGCTGTACGACGGCAAATTCGGGATGCTTCTGAGGAAGACCTTACGGACCAGAACTCTGACGCCGAATAAGTAGTCGGCCATTGCCAACTACTTGAGCCGAGGAACCTTCCAAGTTTCTCGGTTTTTATTTCCCTACAAGGATAAGCCTTTGCCTGATCACGGAATTTGCGGAAAAAAGTTTGCTCGTATCTCTTTGGTCAACTCACGTTAACACCTTTTCACTCGAGCCTTCCCTAGCAGTATGATAAACACGTGACGACTCAAGCGACCTCTCGCCGTACCCAAATCTTAAACGCCGCCAGGCGCAGCCTCGCCGAAAAGGGCTTCGAAGCCACCACCGTGTCTGAAATCGTGGCGAGCGCGGGCGTCGCGCAAGGCACCTTCTACCTCTACTTCCCCTCCAAAGTCTCTCTAGTCGAGGCGTTGTGCGAAGAGATGTTCGCGCAGATACTAGAGGCGGTTCAGGCGGCGATCACCTCGGCGGAGAGTTTCGCGGTAGGGCTCGAGGCGGGCGTCCGGGCGGTGTTCGAAGAGAGTCGGAGTTATCAGGACGTGCTGGAAATCATCAACGCCAGACTCGGCTTTTTAAGCACGCCGAGTGAGCTAGCCAAGCTGGACGAGCCTTATTATCAGCTCGTCGCAAGCTTTATTGAAAGAGGTCAAGCCTCCGGCGAGGTTCGCAGTGACGCGGACCCTGACCTTTCGGCGCGGCTCGTCGTGGGACTTATAGAACGCGCCACCGAAGACTGCCTCCTCTACCGCCCCGAACTGCCGCGTGAGCCCTATATCGAAGAGGTGACGCGCTTCATCTTGCAGGCGCTAGCGCCTACAGGTGACTAGCACCATCTCCCCCACGGTTCGAAAGCGCGGCAAATGGGTGGCGGAGGACTGTTTAAGCATCTCGAGAGAGATATGGCTGGCAAGACGTAATAAAACCTAACGAGCTTACAGTGGGACTAGGTCATACCCTTTCCGGTTGAATACGAAATAAAGTTTTGTATTCAACCCGAGCGGATGCGAGCACAAACAGCTACGGATTCCGGTAAGTAAGTACTCCAGCCTAAATAATCTAAACTATTTTGGAAAGATTTCTCCCTGTAAGATGCGTTTCGTCAACCTCTCTAGTTTAGGTTATTTCCACGCACCTACTTAACGGAAAAATACGTATGTATTTTGTAGTGGATTCACCCGGAATCCGTATCGCTTGACAAAAGGTGCGCCAGCGTCTATCTTATCTTTATAAATGACTGACAGTCAGTCATTACTTTTGACATATAAAGGGAGAGACGATGACGACGCTCCAGCATCCGCCCGCCCCCAAAGGAACCCCTTTCGTCGGCTTCCTCAACGAGTACCGCAAAGACACGCTCGGCTTTTTAGAGAGCATAACGCAAACGCACGGCGACGCGGTGCGCCTGCGCGTCCTGGACTACGACTTCATCCTCCTGTCGCACCCCAAGCTCATCGAAGAGGTCTTGGTCACGAAGTCGACATCGTTCATCAAGAGCAAGGACTACCGCAACGAGTTAGGGTTTCTAGGCAACGGGCTTATCAGCAGCGAGGGCAGCTTTTGGCTGCGGCAGCGGCGGCTCGCGCAACCCGCCTTTCACCGCAAGCGCGTCGCATCGTACGGCGAGACGATGGTGAATTACGCAGAGAGGCTCCTAACCTCTTGGCAGGCGTCCGCAGAGCGCGGCGCAGTGCGCGACGTGAACGAGGACATGGTGAATTTGACGTTGGAGATCGTTGCCAAAACCCTCTTCCACGTGGACATCGCGGACGGCGCACACGAGATAAGTGACGCGCTCGACGTGTTCATGCACAATACCCGCACCGACAAACCGCTCTGGCAGATGCTCATTCCTAGAGGCGTTCCGACGCCCGCCAACGTGCGCTTCAAGCGGGCGAACGAGGAGATGGATAGGCTCGTCTACGACCTCATCGAAGAGCGGCGGCGCGACTACGAGGCGGGCGGCCCGGAGGGTAATAGCGACAAGGGCGACTTGATGTCGATGCTGATGGAAACCGAGGACGCCGACACGGGCGAAAGGATGACGGACAAGCAACTCCGCGACGAACTCCTGACCATCCTCATGGCGGGTCACGAAACCACGGCGAACGCGCTCTCGTGGACGTGGGTCTTACTAGCGCAACATCCCAACGTTGAAGCGAAGCTGCACGCAGAGCTTGACGAAGTTTTGGGCGGACGCGCGCCCACTATGCAAGATTTGCCGCGCCTGCGCTACACCGAACAGGTCATCAAGGAGTCCATGCGCGTCTACCCGCCCGTGTGGGGCGTCGGGCGCGAGGCGCTAGAGGATTGCGACATCGGCGGCTACGCGGTGCCCAAAGGGATGCAACTCTCCCTCCCGCAGTGGCTCGTCCACCGCGACGAACGCTTCTTCGAGGACGCGAAAGACTTTAAGCCCGAAAGGTGGGTAGAGGGCTTCGAGAAAAGCTTACCCAAATACGCCTACTTCCCCTTCGGCGGCGGTCCGAGGCTCTGCATCGGCAACAACTTCGCGATGATGGAGGCTGTACTGCTCTTGGCAACCCTGGCGCAGGGCTACAGCCTCCACCTGACCCAACCCGAAGAGGTCATCCCGCAGCCCGCCATCACGCTGAGACCAAAGCGCGGCGTCAAGGTGAGGTTGAGGGCGCGTGTTCCTGTCGAAGTAGAGGTTCCTGCGTGAACCCCTGGCTTATTCTCGCGCTCGCCATTCTAGGCGAACTCGTCGGCACCACGGCGCTCAAGCTCTCGGCAGGTTTTACCCGCTTCTTACCGAGCGTGTTCGTCGTCGCAGGATACGGCGCGGCCATCTGGCTACTGTCACAGAGCATTCAGCGCATCCCGATAGGTATTTCCTACGCCATTTGGTCTGGCGCAGGCGCGGCGGCAGCGGCGCTTATCGGCGTCTTTTTCTTCCGCGAAACCTTGGGCTGGTTTCAAGGGGCGTCGATTGGTCTCATCATCGTGGGCGTGGTGGGGCTCAATCTCTCGAGCCAGCCTCACTAAACATGCTTCTCACCAAATCTAACTTTGCTCGCACCCTCAAGCCCTTCTTTCTGATTGTCGATATTGGCTTCATATTCTACTGGACGGTGACGCTTCTGCACCTTATTCCTGAAGCGTACCTCTTCAAAGATTACGATGACCCTATTCTCGCCGCTTGGAACTGGTCCTTTCTTCCCTTAGACCTCTTCATCTCCACAACCGGTCTAGGAAGTCTATACCTGATGCGGCAAGGAAACCCGATGTGGCGAAGCCTCGCGCTCATCTCGCTCGTCCTGACCTCTTGCTCCGGTTTGCAAGCCCTCGCATTTTGGACGCTCCGAGCTGACTTTGACCTCGTGTGGTGGCTGCCTAACCTCTTTTTGCTACTCTATCCACTCTTCTTTATCCCTACGCTGTTGAAGTTGAGGAACCACCTCTGATTATCCCAACAGCCTCTTTTTGAGCACCTTAAAGTCCTCCAACGTGATGAGGAGCGAAGGGACGCGCACGCCTAAAAAGATGGGAAAGGAAGCCAGCGCGAACGCGAGGCGCATAACGGCGCTGATTAGGAGCGCGACGCCCGCGCCGTTCAGACCGAGGAGCGGCACGAGAATGAGCAAGAGCGGCACGCTCGCGGCGATGCCGACGCTCTGGAGTATCGTAGCGACGCCCGGTCTGTCCGTCGCCATAAGCGCCTGTATCAGCACGGCGATAATGCCGTTAATGACCGTCTCGACGATGAGGATACGCATCAAGGTCACGCCTTCGCTGAACTCGGCGCTGTAGAGTAAGGTGAGAGCGAAGGGTCCTAATGCGCCTAGCGTAAGCGCCGCCACACACGTCACGGCGGTGCTCACGCGCACCGCCCGCCCCGTCATCTCCATAACGGTTGCCAGGGGCTGCCCCGACGCCCTGGGGAATAAAACCGTGACCACCGCGAACTGAAAGACGTTGAGCATCCGCGCTAAGCTCAAGGACACCACGAAGAGCCCCATGTTACCGGGCGTGAGCAGCCCCACGACGAGCGCCCGTCCGAGGTTTTCGGACAACGTCGTCATGAGTTCGTTGCCGTAAGAGCGCAGCCCGTAAGAGAAGAGCATCACGAGCGAACGGCGCAGTTGCCTAGCGCCCTCAAACCAGCGAGGTTGATAACTGCGCCAGAGGAGCCTCGAGAGGTAAAAGGTAATGGGCAGCGTCGGCGCGATGTACGCGAACACCGCTAGAGAGGGCGTTAGAGCGCCGAAGAGCACTAGCGCGACGAGCAGCGCCAGCGTCGCGCTGGGGCGGACAATGCGGATGGTATTGAAGCGACTGAACTCGTCTCTCGCGAGCATCGCCGCGATACACAGCTCTTCAATTAAGACGACGGGCGTAAAGAGCATAAAGAGCTGCGCCATCCGAACGATGTCGGCGTTGTATTCGTCCAGCCAATACGGGATAAAGGTGACGCCCACGAGCGTCGCCAAAAGACCTGCGGCGGGCGCAGCTAAGAAGCTCGCGCTCACCAGATAGGGCGCAACTTTGGGGTTGCGGCGCACGTGAAAGACAAAGGCTGAGGGCAAACCCAGCGTAAACGCGCGCGCTAAAAAGACGGGCCACAGCATGAGCGCTTCTTGTTCCCCCCGCCCTACCGGACCGAGCACGCGCGCGGTGATAATGCCCGTCAGCACGTTGACGAGCAAGACCGCCACGTTGACGCCCAGCGTCTGCACCGAGGCGGAGAAGCCGCTCGAGTCTCCCCTAGTGAAGCGCCCGAAAAGTTGCTTTAAGCTGGTCATGGAAAAATAGCTAGCACGACGAATTGATCCCCCTCAAAGAACAGTTCACGCTTTCTAAATTAGAGCTTTGGCGCAGCTCTATATCGCCCTGAGTTGTAACTTGGCTCGCTCCGACGCTTTGAGCCCTTTTACGACGAGCGTATAGGAGAGGTCAAGTAGCGTTGCAACTTCGCTGAAGGGTACGCTACCATCTAATACCACGGTATTCCAGTGGCGCTTATTCATATGGTAGCCGGGCGTGACAGCGTCGTACTTATGGCGCAATAATTCGGCGAGTTCGGGCTCGCACTTCAAGTTGACGGCTAAAGGTTCTTTCTCAACGTTGCAGAGCGCGAACAGTTTGCCCGCAACCTTGAAAGTAAGTGTGACGGGACCGAAAGGAAAGTCTTCGTATGCACCCGGTTTAGCGAGGCACAGGGCGCGTAAGTCAGCGAGCGTCACGCTCCCTATACCGTTTCTAAGGGCGTGTTTAGCTCGAGCAAGTTCCCCGCCGGGTCTCTAAGGTGCGCCGTGCGAATTCCCCAGGTAAGTCTCTCTTGAATCTCGGTAACGAAAGTTGCGCCTCTACCTGTCAAGGTTTGAACCGACCTCTCCAAATTGTCAACTTCGAAGATGAGCACGACCTTCTCTGACCTCTCACTCGCCACCGACTCTCCGACGACCTCTTTCATCACCTCTTGGTCATTGATGGCAAGAAGTACGCTGCCTCCCGCTCTAAAGTCGGCGTAACTCCCCGCTTCATCACCCCAAACCACCTCGAATTCCATCACATCGCGGTAGAAGCAGAAGCAAGCGGCGTAGTTGCTCACTAGCAGACGGGCGTGGGTGAATTTCATAGCGTAACCTCTCTATTCGTGTCTACGGGCTCGAGCCTAACAAGAGGTTGGGACAACGTTCTGTCAGGAGCGGTGTAGCGAGCATAAACAAAAACGAACGAAGAGGCGCGGAGGCTGCGCTCCGGTAAACTGGACTGTGCCCCCTATACGCCGCATCCTCCACATCGACGCCGACGCCTTTTACGCCAGCGTGGAGCAGCGTGATAAACCCGAGTTGAGGGGTAAGCCCGTCGCGGTAGGGTGGTCCGAGCAGGGCGGGGTGGTCTTGACCGCGAGCTACGAGGCGCGGCGCTACGGCGTCCATAGTGCGATGCCGTCCGTACAAGCGAAACGTTTATGTCCCCATCTCATCTTCGTACCTGCTCGCATGAACGTCTATAAAGAACTCAGCCTCGCCATCCGTGAGGTCTTTGGACGCTACACGGATGTGCTCGAGCTTGTCTCCATCGACGAGGCGTATTTAGATGTAACGCAGCCCAAGCAGGGTCCGGCGTCGGGCACGCTCATCGGCAGAGCCATTAAGCGAGAGGTCAAAGAGGAGACGGGGCTCACCGTCTCCGTAGGGGTAGCAGCAGGCAAGTTCTTAGCGAAGCTCGCTAGTGGGATGAACAAGCCCGACGGTCTCACTGTGATTACACCGGAGGACGCCGCCGCGATTTTGACCGCTTTGCCCGTCGCCAAAATTCACGGCGTCGGTCCGGTGACGGCTCAGAGGCTGCATGAACGTCGCATTTTTACCGGAGGTGACTTGCTAGAGTGCCCGTTGCGAGAACTCGAGCAGCACTTCGGCAAGTTCGGCAGCTTTCTCTATCAGATTGTGAGAGGTCAAGACGAGCGCCCTGTCAAGGCGAGAGAGCGTAAGTCGTACGGGGCGGAGCGCACCTTTACAACGCCTTTGCAGCGTGAGGAAGAGGTATTAAGTGTGCTCACGCCACTTACAGAACACGTTGCGCTTTATCTCGAGAACGCCGACCTCTGCGCCCGCACGCTGACACTCAAGCTGAAAGACCAGCACTACCGAAGCGTCACCCGCTCCGTGACGCCTGCGCAGCCGCTCCAAAACGTAGAGACGATGACCTTATTTGTTCAGCAGCTTGTACGCGCCAACCTCAACCAGTTACCCGTGCGGCTCGCTGGGGTGAGCGTGAGCAATTTGCAAGGACCGAGTAAGGTGGTGCAGCTTGGACTTTTTCCTAGTTTGAGGCAGGTCTCTTAGGGTTCGTACTCACCGCGTTCAGCGTCCCAGGCTTCGGGCGGTAAGGGCGGCTCGATGATGTCGCCTGCAATTTTCGCCGTTCCCTCGAGCGTATCTTGCGGATACACCACCCTCTGCTCGGAAGGAATGAGCTGAGCAAACAGTTTTCCACCCTTTAAGATCGTCACCGTTTCACCTGTCAGGTCGATTGCGTTTAGGATAGCGGCGCACTTCTTTTCAAAGTCGCTTGCACCGGGCGTTTGCATAGTAACTAGTCTGACGGACTGGTCTATACACGTCAACCTTTCCCTATACCCTAACTACCGATCACCCCAATAGTGCGTTTTCACGTAATGCGCCCACAGCCCCTGATACCAGCCGTAGCGCTCGGCAAGCTCTCGCGCACTGCCCTGGCTGATCTCGAGCCCCCCCGTGTAAACGCCTGAAATAGCAGGCAACAACCCCGTGTCCGTCCAGGGCGTGCGCTCGTAGCGCCCCAACCCGCGCAGCATGATGAAGTCAATCGACCACGCGCCGATGCCTTTGATTCCCGTGAGCCACTTCGACACCTCTTGATAAGGCGCAGTGCGCAAAAAGTCCTCGTCGGCAGTCGTGAAAACGCGGATGAGGTCTAAAAACCGCTCCGTCTTGCGGGTGTTGTTCGTCGCCTCTAAAACGCGCTTTTCAGGATTACCTAACATCTGCGACGCTTCGGGAAAGGCGCGGTGGGTGACACCGTCAACCTCCAAACTCTTACCGAACAGTTCTGTGAGCCGCTTCATCGTGAGGTGCGCGAAGCTGTTCGGCGTGCGCTGCTGGATGAGCGCCCAGCACGCCGCCTCAAAGGGTGTTAGAACTTTGAAAGCGTGGTAGCCATAGAGGTTTTGAACGACGTCTGAAAAGGCGGGATCACGTTTGGCGAGTGTGTAAAAGGGCGTGAGGTCGTCGTCTAGAGAGAGAAAGAAGCGGATGCGGTCTTGGGTAGCATAGACGAGTTCATCCGTTAGCGATTTGGCGTGAAGGGTAATCTCGAGCCCCAATTCCTCACCCGTCCCCACATCTCTAACCCGAAAAAACACGGGCTCACCGTTCACGCTTGCGACTCTTTGCAGGACACTTCCCTCTATTTGCTCATGCGCAGGGTTGCGCTCGTAGTCTCGAGCGCGAAAGCGCCTCACAAAGTTCAAAGTCTGTTCAAAATCAAAAGGTGGCGTCGGCGTTAGCGTGAGGGTGGTGCAGTCCATACCCCATGAGACAGCGTGCGCGTGTAAAAGACAGGGCGCTGGCTTGCAGGATAAAAACAGCAATGAGCAATGAGTTGAAAGCAACGAGTCTAAAGCTTTTCACTCATTGCTCGTTGCTTTCAACTACTATACGCCAAATTCACCTCTCTAAAACGTATAGAAAATCGACTACTTCATTGTTAGGAATCGTTCTGATTCACGTCTAGCACGCGCTTTCTCGTAATTCCAACCTTGACACACAGGATTAAATCTGCCAAGATGCCTTTATTCCGAGTTGATAGCTCGGGTTTAAGGAGGGCTCGCACTCGAGCCCGCTACTGAAGAGGTGGAAGAAGGGTGACAGTGGAACTAGGACTAGGCTTCGGTAGCTTCACGCTGAGCATCTTGGCGCTCGGGCTGCTGACCCCGCTGAGCGCTCCTAGCGCCTACGCCCTCGCCTCACTCGCCGCGCTCGTCATCTTCGGTGTGAGCCGCGCTCTGACCTTAAAGGGCAAGCGTCCGTGAACGTTTCGGAGCCCGCGTGAAAGAGAGTCCTAACCGTCAAGCTATCGTGCGGCTGCTCGAGGCGAACGAACGCGAGCATCTAAGCGCGACGACAGTTCACCACCGGCTCGCCGTGAAAGGTCACAAGATAGCGCTCTCGACGGTCTATAGCAACCTGGACGCACTCGCCAATGCCGGGCTTATCGGCGAGGTCTACAGCGAAGGCGAACGCCTCTTCGAACGCCGCGCCGCGCCGCACCCGCACCTCATCTGCGGAGGCTGCGGCGAGGTGCAGGACTTAGCGCCGGACGCGCTTTCTGAAGCCTGCTTGCGCGACTTAGAAGCGCAGGCGAGCGCGTTGGGGTGGCGGCTTGAACCTCGTCAACTCACCCTCGTCGGGCGTTGTCCGCAGTGTCAGACGTCCCAAGCTACGAAACTTCAACCAAGCAAAGGAGCACAGTGAAACCTTATTTTCTCTTTCTGACCTCTCTTCTTGTTCTTTTGAGCGTCGCTCAGGCGCAGTCCTGCAACGAGGGCTTCCGCAACGTCACGCACGCAGCAGGCGAGACCTGCGTGCCTGAGAACCCGGCGCGCGTCGTGGTCTTAGACACGGGCGAACTAGACGGAGTACTCTCACTGGGCGTGAAACCCGTCGGCGCAGTCGAGGCACTGCCCGGCTTAGGCTTACCCGCATACCTCTCCGAGATGACAGGAGGCGTCGAACTCGTTGGCACGATAAGCGAGCCAAACTTAGAGGTGATTTTAGGGCTTCAGCCCGACCTCATCTTGAGTAGCAACCTGCGCCACGAAGCGATTTACGACCAACTCAGCGAAATCGCGCCTACCGTCTTCACCGAGACTGTCGGGGTGGCGTGGCAGGACAATCTCGAGGTCTACGCCGAGGCGCTCGGGCGGCGAGAGGTCTTAGACCTTCGCATGGGGGAGTACGAGGCGAACTTAGAGGCTGTCCGTAACGCCGCCGACACCTCCCAAGAGGTCTCCGTCATCCGCTTCGTGCCGGGGCAAAACCGCGTGATGCAAAAGGGCAATTTCGTCGGCACGGTCTTGGAGGACGTGGGCTTCGCTCGCCCTAAGTCGCAACGCAGTGACGAATTTATGGTGCAGGTTAGCCAAGAGGAAATCAACCTCATGGACGGCGACATCATTTTCATGAGTGTCTTTGGTGCTGCGGATGATACGGCGTTAGACGCCTTTACGAGCAGTCCGCTATGGCAGTCTTTAAGCGCCGTGCAAGCGGATGAGGTCTACAGGGTCAGTGACGACCACTGGTTTTTAGGCATCGGGCTCATTGGGGCGGAGCGCATCTTGGACGACCTCTTGATCTATCTCGCGGACGCCGAAACCCGTGCAGCAACCTCGAGTAACTAGGAGTTCAGGATGAAACACATACTTATCCTCTTCAGCCTCTTTATAAATCTCGGTTACGCTCAATTTCCCGTTACGCTCGAGCACAAACTCGGCGAGACGACGATTGAACAGAGACCCGAGCGCGTCGTTAGCTTAGGCTATACCGAGCAAGACACGCTCTTCGCGCTAGGCGTAGAGCCCGTCGCGGTGCGCTACTTCTTCGGTGATGAGGATGACGCTATTTTCCCCTGGGCAGAGGAGGAGGCGAATGGCGCTCAATCTCAAGTCCTCAACATGCCCTACGGCAGCCTCAACTACGAGGCGATTTTAGCTTTGGAGCCCGACCTCATCACAGCGGTAGACGCGGGCATCACCCAAGAGGAGTACGACACCCTCTCACAAATCGCTCCCACGCTCGCGCAGTCGGGCGAGTACATCGACTTCGGCACGCCTTGGCAAGAACAAGTGAGACGCATAGGCGAGGCTGTGGGCGAGACGGAGCGGGCGGAAGGACTTGTGAGCAACTTGGAGGCGAAGTTCGAAGAGGTGCGCCAAGCTCACCCTGAGTTCGCGGACGAGACGGTGGCGGTGGCGTATCAGAACAGCAGCGGCGCGTACGGCTTCTATACGGCGCAGGACTCGAGAGCCCGCTTCTTCGAGGACTTAGGCTTCGTTGTGCCGCAAGAACTCGTCCAAATTGCAGGCGAGAGCTTCTACGCCGACCTGAGCGAAGAGCGTTTAGACCTCTTGGACCGAGACCTGCTCGTCTTTCTGGACGTTCCCTTCGCTGAGGAGGGCACGCCGCCTCTGGAGGAGAACCCGCTCCTGTCAAGACTCGGCGCAGTGCAAGAGGGGCGCGTGCTGAACGTCACGGGGTGAGAGGTGGACGCCTTGCAGTTCGGTACGGTGCTGAGCTTGGACCACCTCTTGGAAAACCTCGTTCCCGAGATTGCCGCGACGGTGGAGTGAGATGCAGTTCTGCTCAGAATTAGCCCTAAAAATAGGTTTAGACCCAGCAGGTTACACAACGAGCGCGAAGCGGTTTTTCGCGCTCGAGAACCCGCTCCCCTGGCCCAAAGGGATGTGGTTCAACCCTAAACACGTCCCCGACGCTATCCCTAAACTGTTCGAGTATTTTGATACCCTCTCACCGGAGGAACAAGCCGCCCTGAGCATCCGCCCGCTCATGGTTACGCCGGATGAGGCTTATGCGCCCGAGGGATATAGGCGGTTTTGGGTGCTCGAGCAACCCGAGGGCGCGTTTGTAGACTATCGGCGCACCGAATACCTCGTCCCTGAAGAGCGGTTGAGCGACCTCATCTGGGCGGCGCTCGTAGGCACTGAAAACTTATCCGACTTTGAACCCTACCGCGTCCACGCAACTTGCCGTGACTTCCTCATCTGCACGCAGGGCGCGGTGGACGCGGCGTGTGGCAAGTTCGGCTATCGGCTCTATCAGCAAGCACGAGAGATGGCGCAGGATGATCCGAACGTGCGGGTGTGGCGAGCGGCGCACTTCGGCGGTCACGTGTTCGCGCCGACTGTGTTGGAATTGCCCGCTGCTCGTTGCTGGGCGCACTTAGGTACGGCGGAACTCGAGGTGTTGATGAGGTTGGCAGGCGACATCGGCGTCTTAGATGGGCACTATCGCGGTTGGGCAGGCTTGGTAAGCCCGTTTTTGCAAATCGCAGAGAAGGCGTTGATGCTCGAGCACGGCTGGACGTGGTTGGATGCGCCCAAAGCTGGAGAGGTTGTAAAAGAGGGCAACGGTTGGAAAGAGGTGAGCCTCAAAGCGAAACTCGGTGGAAAATGGCAGACGTTCGACTACCGCGTGACGCAGAGCCACGTAGTGGAAACACCTGCGAAAACGAATGAGGCGCAACCCTCGAGCTACCTGCAATACCGAGCGGTGGCTTTGGAGCCCGCCCGGTAGACATTCAAATTTGCCATAAACGTCTTTCGTCAGGAAGATGGTGCTAAATCAACGTCTTCGTAAACCTCTTCCAAGCTCAGCTCGAGGTCTAAGCAGGGCAGGCTGAACGAGCCCTCCTCGAGGGTTTCGTAGCGCCAACTGCCGTCTTCTAGGGCACGGTAGATTTCAACCAGTTTGCTCTTTTGAGATACGAGCACGTAAGCCTTTAAGCCCTTCAGCTTCCGGTAGTTGTGGAGCTTTTCGCCCCGGTCAATATCCGAGGTGCTATCCGACAGAATCTCGATAACGAAGCAAGCGCTCGCTTTTTCGTTACCGTCAAAATCATCTTCTTGGCAGGTCACAAAAGCGTCAGGGTAGTAATAGTTACCCGTGGGAACACGCAGTTTCATGTCGCTAGCATAGACTCGGCAGTTTTTAGCGCGCGTTGCAGGACGAATTGCGCTGATAAGATTCACGCTAATGAGATTGTGATGGTTACTCGCGCCTGCCATTGCAAATACAAAACCGTCCACGAACTCGTGCTTGACCTCAGCTTTAGCTTCAAACTCGAGATATTCCTCGACTGTCATGCGTTCGGCATCTTGCGTTCTGGGCATAAAAAGATTGTAGCAGACGTTCGACTACCGCGTGACGCAGAGCCACGTAGTGGAAACACCTGCGAAAACGAATGAGGCGCAACCCTCGAGCTACCTGCAGCATAGAGCGGTGCGGCTCGAGACCTCTTCTACCTAAAACCTTGCCCGTCCGCCTCGAGGCGTAGCAGACTGAAACGTGTCTCATGGCTCGAAGCGATGACGCGGTAAATCTCGCCCCGAAGTTTAGCGCAGCGGTTGTAGACCTCTTGCCTAAATGCTAGAATTAGGCATGGCTAAAACAATTCCCGTGTCGAACGCGGTGGGGGACTATCTCAAAGCAATCTGGGTGCTGGCTGAAGACGGCAGCGTCAGCACGAAGGACCTAGCTGAGCACCTGGGCGTAACCGCGCCCTCGGTCACAGGCATGTTGGGCAAGCTGGCGCGGCTCGAGTTCGTGACCTACGAGCGCTACCACGGCGCGACGCTGACGCCACAAGGACGCTTGGCGGCGCTGCGCCTACTGCGCCGCCACCGGCTTATCGAGACCTTTCTCATCGACTACCTCGACTACACCTGGGACGAGGTTCACGCAGAAGCCGAACTGATGGAACACACCATGACCGACCGCTTCACGGAGCGCCTAGCCGAGAAGCTAGGGCAGCCCGCCTTCGACCCGCACGGCGACCCCATCCCTACAGCAGACGGCACCCTGCCACAACGCTCAGGTGAATCCTTGGCGAACCTTAACGTGGGCGACACGCTCGCGGTCAACCGCATCCTGAGCCAAGAGAGCGAAGTGCTCAACTACCTCTTCGACCTCGGTGTGAAGCCTGGCGCGGCGCTCGAGGTCAAGAGCATCGAACCTTTCGGCAAGCTGTTCTATGTCGCGAGTCAAGGCAGAGCGTTCGCCCTCTCAGGAGACTTGGCGCAGCAGATCGAGGGTCAGATGACTTGACATGTCCGCTTTAGTACAATGTTAACCAGATAAGACCTCGGTATGTCTTCGGCACTTATCGAGGAAATGTGGAGTGAAGCTTTAGTCGTCAATACGAACAGGAACGTTGCAACCGAGCAGCACTTACGATGCGCTTTAGAATCATCGAAAAAGGCTTTTCGGCTAAAGGCTAACCGCTAAAAGCTAAGGGCTTTCCATAAAAAACCATGTTTAGAGCATTACCCGTTACTTCTATGAAACTCAAATGAAAGGGAACAGATTGACAGACGTAAAACCGCGTGGCATAATTTTAGGCAAAGCAAATAAGATTTTTTGCCTTTATGCCCACAAAGTTAAGGAGTCTCTAAATGAAGATGCTGGTATTGGCGCTCGCGCTGAGCGTTTCAGCTTACGGGGTAGCGCAGGAACCTATAAATGCGGTTGTTACCATCGGCATGATCGGTGACGTAGCGCAAAACGTCGGCGGTGAGTGCGCGAACGTGACCGCTATTATGGGACCGGGAATCGACCCGCACCTCTACCAGGCTAGCTCGGGCGACGTGCGGACCTTTAGTAGCGCGGACATCATCTTCTACTCGGGGTATTCGCTGGAGGGGCAGCTCGGCAACGTGTTGGAGCGCTTCGCAGAGCGGAAGCCTACCCTCGCCGTCTCGCCCGAATCCATCAACCCGGACGCCCTCATCACCACGCAAGATGTATACGGCATTGACCCGCACCTGTGGATGGACGCGGGGCTTTGGGCCCAGATCGCGCCTACGATTGCAGACGCCCTCGCAGAGTTGCGCCCCGAGTGCGCCGAGCGGTTTAGAAGCAACGCAGAGGCTTACGCCGCGCAGTTAGAAGCGCTAAACGGTTGGATCGAAGCGGCGGTCTCGAGCATCCCCGAGGGGCAGCGCGTCCTCGTTACCGCGCACGACGCCTTCGCCTACTACGGACGCGCCTACGGCATCGAGGTTGAAGGCGTCCAGGGGATCAGCACCGAGTCCGAGGCGGGTGTCGCGGACATCCGCAATATGGCGCAGGTCATCGCCGAGCGTCAGGTGCCCGCTGTCTTTATCGAGAGCACCATCAACCCGCGCACCGTCCGGGCAGTCATCGACGCGGCGGCGCAGCGCGGTCATCAAGTCGAAGTCGGCGGCGAGCTGTACTCCGACGCGATGGGGCAAGAAGGAACCGTAGGGGGAACATACATCGGGATGCTCTTTGAAAATACAAGGACGATCGTCGAGGCGCTGGGCGGCGACGTGCCCCCCTTACCCGAAGCCCTCAGCGAATGGGCGGCGCAGTGGGACGTTGCGGCGAACCCGTAGCGCTATTCTCTCGTATCAGCCAGTCAGCATTTCAGCTTGTTTCGTTCCGAAAACTCCGTAACAGGTTTTAAGCTTTTTCCTGAAGTGCTGACATTCTCTAAACGACCTATTACTAACGACTATCTCCCTGTAATATTTAGGAGCAACATGGCACAACACGAACCCGATTTAGCCCTGCACATCGAAGATTTGACGGTGAGTTATCACTCTAAGCCCGTCCTGTGGGACATTGACCTCGACGTGCCGCCGGGCGTTTTAGCCGCTATCGTCGGACCGAACGGCGCGGGCAAGAGTACGCTCATCAAGTCGATTTTGGGGCTCGTCAAGAAGAGCGCGGGCCATATTTACGTGTACGGTAAGTCGTATAAGGAGCAGCGGCGCAGAATAGGCTACGTGCCGCAGCGCTCGTCGGTGGACTGGGACTTTCCGACGACAGCCATCGACGTCGTCACGATGGGGCTCTACGAGCAGCTCGGCTGGTTCAGGCGTCCGGGGCGGCGCGAGCGTGAGAAGGCGGAGCACGCGCTGGAACTCGTCGGGATGCAGGACTACGCGCCCAGGCAGATCAGCCAACTCTCGGGCGGACAGCAGCAGCGCGTCTTTTTGGCGCGGGCGTTGGTCCAAGACGCCGACGTGTACTTTTTAGACGAGCCGATGGCAGGTGTAGACGCCACCACGGAACGCGCCATCGTGAACATCTTGCGCGAGCTGCGCGACGAGGGCAAGACCGTCATCGTCGTGCACCACGACTTGCAGACCGTCACGAGCTACTTCGACTGGATGCTCATCTTGAACGTGCGCACCATCGCGCAAGGACCCGTGCAAGAGGTCTACACGGCGGAGAACTTGCGCGCGGCGTATGGCGGGCAGATCGCACTTTTACAGAGCGAGGCGTTCGCGGAGCAGCTCGAGGACGAAGAGGACTCGCAAGACGCCCCGAAAGAGGTGGAGCCTCGAGACCCCGCCGCTCAAGAGGTCAACTAGTGTCGCTCCTCAGCTTTTTAGGTGACTACACAGTCCAAAACGTCGCGATGGGCGCGGCACTCCTAGGCGTGAGCAGCGGCGTGCTCGGCACGTTCGCGGTCTTGCGGCAGCAGAGCCTCTTGGGGGACACGCTTTCGCACGCGGCGCTGCCCGGCATCTGTCTGGGGTTTATCGTGGCGGGCTCGAGGCAGCTCGGCAGCATCTTGGCGGGGGCGCTCTTTACGGGCGTCCTCGCCGCGCTCTTTATGCTCCTCCTCACGCGCCGCAGTCGCCTCAAGACGGACGCGGGGCTGGGCATCTCGCTGAGCCTCTTTTTCGCGCTGGGCATCGTGCTTCTCACCTACATTCAAGGGACGGGTAACGCCTCGCAGGGCGGGCTGGATTCCTTTTTGTTCGGTCAAGCCGCTGCGATGCTGCGCAGTGACCTCTGGGTGATGGGCGGCGTGACCAGCGTGGCGCTCCTGCTCGTTGCGCTCTTGTGGAAAGAGCTTAAACTCGTCACCTTTGACCCGCTCTTCGCGGGCTCGCTCGGGCTGCCCGTGGTGGTGCTCGAGGTCTTTATGACCGCGATGATCGCCTTCGCCGTCGTCGTGGGTCTGCAGATGGTGGGCGTCGTCCTTATGGCGGCGATGATCATCGCGCCGGCGGCGGCGGCGCGGCAATGGGTCAATAGCTTAGGGAGCATGGTACTCGTGTCCGCTCTCATCGGCGCAGCCGGGGGCGTCACAGGGGCGCTCATCAGCGCGTCGGGGCGCAACTTGGCGACGGGTCCGCTCATTATCTTGAGCATCTCGGCGTTCGTGCTCCTCTCCATCTTGTTCGCGCCGGGGCGCGGCGTCGTATGGGAGGCGTTGCAGCGGTGGCGTAACCGCCGCGTCTTGGAGGCGCAGCGGGTCTTGACGACGCTCTATCAGCTTACGGAGAAACACCGAGACCCCCGCTATCTCACCGAGGAGGGGATGGTCAACGTGTACTACCGCGCCGACGCGACAGGGGCATTGGGGCGTCTTCAAAAGGACGGTTTCGTCGCGCGCGAGACGCACATGCCGGGCGAGGGCGAGCACTGGGCGCTGACCGATAAGGGGCGGCGTGAGGCGGAGCGCATCCTGGACGCGCTCAACCCGCAGGGCGCGTGATGGTGAGTCTACTCTCCAACATTCCTTTTACCATCATGGCGACGGGCGCACTCGTCGGCGTTGCGGCGAGCCTCTTAGGAACCTTTTTAGTCCTGCGCAAAAATAGCATGTTGGCGGACGCCATAAGCCACTCCATCGTCTTCGGCATCGTCATCGTATGGTTACTGACAAATCAGCAGAGCGGACCTGTACAGATCATCGGCGCGGCGCTCACAGGTGTGCTGACGGTCTTCTTGACCGAAGCCGTGGCGTCGAGCCGCCGCGTCAAGTACGACGCGGCTATCGGTCTGGTGTTCCCGGTGCTCTTCTCCATAGGAGTGTTGCTGCTCAACCTCTACGCCCGGGACGTACACATCGACGAGCACACCGTGCTGCTGGGCGAAATCGGCTTTGTCTGGCTCGATACGGTGACGCTGGGCGGCGTGGAGGTGCCGAACGCGCTCCTCTGGATGTCCGTGATGACGCTTGTGAACCTCACCTTCGTGAGCTTGTTCTACAAAGAACTCAAGCTCGCCACCTTCGACGCCCCCTTAGCCAAAGCGCTCGGCTTCGCGCCCACAGCGCTCTTCTACGCGCTTCTTTCCCTGACGAGCGCCACCGCCGTCGCCGCTTTTGACGCGGTGGGCGCGGTGCTCTTTATCACCTTTGTGATCGTGCCGCCCGCCGCCGCCTACCTCTTGACCGATAGGCTCTGGAAGATGATGCTCTACGGTTCGCTTATATCAATCTTCTCGAGCGTCAGCGGCTACTTTATCGCCGTCCCCTTAGACGTTTCCATCGGCGGCATGATGGCAGTCATGACGGGCGTTTTCTTGACGCTCGCCTTCCTGTTTGGACCGCGCTACGGGCTCCTCGCGCAAGAGATCAGGCGTTTGCAGCGCCGCGACGAGGACGCGAGCCGGGCGCTGGCGGTGCACCTCTACCACCACGAGAAGGGTCCGCGCCAGGCGGAGGAGAACGTGGTGAGCGCTCTACGCGAGCACCTGCGCTGGGACGACGCCAAAGCGCAGCGCGTGCTCGTGCGCAGCTTAGACGACGGGCTCGTGAACCGCGAGGGCGAGGCGCTGTTCTTGACCCCTAAGGGGCGCGGCGTGGCGCAAGAGATTTTTGAGCCCTGGCGCAAGGCGTAAAAAAGTCGCGCAGATTCGAAGGGTAGTGTGTGCTGAAGACTAAATCAGCGTAAGCGTGAAGCAAAAGCAAACCTCGGAATCATTACGATTCTCGTCCTGGACAGCTCTTACGGTGCCTCACCTCTTTGACGAACGGCTGCAAAATAGAGTACGCTTAATTCCGAGCACAGCGATCAGGATTGCTGATTTCAGGATGATGTGTGCTCGAGACGATCATGGCTTACCCTTCTACCTCTCCCTCACAGCGAAGAACCCTGCGCCTCTCCAAGTGGCTGGGCTTGCCGCTCGGCTTGGGACTGCTGCTCGCGTGTCTCGCGTTCAGCATCACGCTAGGCGCGGCAGACATCTCGGTGAGGACGGTCTACGCCGCCCTCTTCGCGTTCGACGAGTCGTTCGATCACCTCATCATCCGCACGGTGCGCTTGCCACGTATTTTAGCGGGCGCAGTCGTCGGCGCGGCATTAGCCGTGGCGGGCGCGATCATGCAGGGACTTACGCGCAATCCGCTCGCGTCGCCGAGCATCTTAGGCGTCAACGCGGGCGCGTCGTTTGCAGTCGTCTTAGCCGTGCTCATTCTAGGCAGCCTACCGCTTTCGACGTATGCGCTGTTCGCCTTCATCGGCGCGGCACTCGCCGCCGTTTTCGTCTACGCGCTCGGCTCGGTAGGGCGCGGCGGCGCGACACCGCTCAAGTTGACGCTTGCGGGCGCGGTCTTCACGGCGTTCATCAGCTCGTTCACCACCCCGATTCTCATTATGGATCAGAATACGTTAGACCAGGTGCGCTTCTGGACGGCGGGCTCACTGGCAGGGCGCGAGATGCCGCTGCTCTTATGGACCTCGCCTTACATCTTCGCCGGGCTCGTCGGCGCTCTCCTTTTGGGACGGCAGATCACAACGCTCAGCTTAGGGGACGACGTAGCGACGGGTTTAGGGCAAAATACGGGCTGGCTCAAAATTCTCGCGGCGGTGATAGTCGTACTTTTGGCAGGCGGCGCGGTGGCGTTGGCTGGTCCTATCGGCTCCGTCGGGCTAGTTGTTCCTCACGTTACGCGCTTTCTCGTCGGCGTGGACTACCGCTGGATACTGCCCTACTCGGCGCTTTTAGGCGCGGTCTTAGTGACGCTCGCGGACGTCGGGGCTCGAGTCGTCATCCAACCGCAGGAGTTACCCGTCGGCGTGATGATGGCGCTCGTTGGTGCGCCCTTCTTTATCTATTTGGCGCGGTACAAGGTGCGGCGCTGATGGCACAAGTCAAGGTCAATCCTCGAGCCGACGTTCAACAAAGCGGCAGAGGAACCTGGCGCACCATACGCTTAGGGAAGCGGTTCTCCTTCCGCATCGACAAGCGCGCCTTGCCTGTTACCTTCGTGCTCCTCCTTCTGGTGCTAAGCGTCGGCGTCATGAGCGTGAGCTACGGTGAGTACCGCATCGCACCTCTTGACGTTATCAAAGCGACGCTGGGCATGGAAACGGGCAACGATGACCACCGCTTAGTCGTGCGCCTCTTTCGGTTGCCGCGCATCGTGCTAGCGGTCCTAGTCGGCTCGGCACTCGCGGTATCGGGCGCGATTTTGCAAGGCATCACCCGCAACGCGCTGGCGGACCCCGGTATTTTGGGCATCAGCAACGGGGCGGCGTTAGCAGCCGTGTCGCTCCTCATCTATTTCGACAACGTCCCGATTCAACTCCTACCCTGGGCGGCGTTCGTGGGTGCGCTCGTTACGGCGGCGCTCATCTACCTCTTCGCGTGGCGCGGCGGGAGTTCGCCCTTGCGCCTCATCCTCATCGGCGTCGGCTTCGCTGCCGTATTCCAAGCGCTGACGACACTGATGGTGGTTTTCGGCGACATCAACGACGTGCAGCGGGCGTACGTGTGGCTCTCCGGGAGCGTGTACGGGCGTGGCTGGGAAGAGGTGCGCACGACGGCGCTGTGGCTCGCCATTCTCCTGCCCCTCACCTTTCTCAGTGCGCGACAGCTCAATACATTGGCACTCGGGGAGGAGAGCGCGGCGGGGTTGGGGCTGAGGCTCGAGCTAACCAGAGGCTTCCTCATCCTCTTGAGCGTCGCCCTCGCAGCGGGCGCGGTAGCGGCGGCGGGTACGATTGGCTTCGTTGGGCTCGTCGCCCCGCACATCACGCGGCGCTTAGTCGGTCCTGGGCACGAAGGGTTGCTCCCTGCAACAGCCTTCACAGGCGGCTTGATGGTTCTCACTGCTGACTTCATCGGACGCACCATCATCGCGCCGAGTCAACTGCCCGCCGGCATCGTCACCGCCGTGATTGGCGCACCCTATTTTATGTATCTGCTGTGGCGCTACCGGGATATGTGAGGCTAAGTTCTTCCGAGTTGTCTGTGCATATTCGTTTTACGTAGAGGCTCGAGCGAGAGAGGAAAGTTTATGATTGCAAGCTACGACACCACGTCCGAACCCGTCCTAAGCGCCGAAAACCTCGTCTTAGCGTACGAGAAAACGGACGTGATTCACAGCCTCAACCTCTCAGTAGAGCGGGGCAAAGTAACGGCGCTCATTGGACCGAACGGCTGCGGCAAGTCCACCTTGCTGCGCGGGCTTGCGCGGCTCATGAAGCCGAAAGAGGGGGGCATCACTTTAGACGGCAAAGCGATCCAAAAGGTCCCCACGAAGCAGATTGCCAAGCATTTAGGACTCTTGCCGCAAGGTCCCGACGCGCCCGAAGGCTTGACGGTGCGCGAGTTGGTGGCGCAAGGACGCTACCCGCATCAGGGCTTTTTTCAGCAGTGGTCAAAAGAGGATGAAAGGGCGTTACAAAAGGCATTAGAGACCACCACCATGACCGACTTCGCAGACCGCCCCCTCGACGCGCTCTCCGGCGGGCAGCGCCAACGCGCCTGGATTGCGATGACCTTAGCACAGGAGACAGACACGCTGCTCTTGGACGAGCCCACAACTTTCTTAGACCTCGCCTATCAGATCGAGGTGATGGACCTGCTCGCCCAACTCAACCAGCGTCAGGGCACCTCTATCGTCGTCGTGCTGCATGACCTCAACCAAGCCGCGCGCTACGCCGACACGCTCGTCATCATGAAAGCGGGGCACATCTACGCGCAAGGAGAGCCGCAAGAGGTCATGACCTCAGATAACCTCAAAGAGGCGTTCGGGCTCGAGGCTTGCATCATCCCCGATCCGGTGAGCGGCACGCCGATGTGTATTCCGATTGGGAAGAATTGTCCGAGAAAGAAGTAATGAGCGGGAAGCAGCAATGAGTTCCGAGCAATGAGTGAAAATCAAAGGTCTTTACTCATTGCTCGTTGCCTTCAACTTCTTCCTAAAGACCTGTCCAAATTATACGCCGCGCTAATCAGCGCTAAATGCGTAAACGCTTGCGGAAAGTTGCCTAGCGCTTCGCCGTGATGCCCGGTCTCCTCAGCGTAGAGCCCTAGGTGGTTGGCGTAGCCCAACATCTGCTCGAACATGAGACGGGCGTCTTCTAGGCGGCTGGTCTCGAGCTGCCCTGCCCGCGTCAGCGCCTCGACGAGCCAAAAGGTGCAGATATTAAAAGTGCCCTCTTCACCGGAAAGCCCATCCTCGCTCTCGCTGATGTTGTAGCGGTAGACGAGGCTATTCGACACGAGCCCGCCCTCTTCGGGCGTTTTGAGCGTGGCGTCTAAGGTGCTGAGCATTCGCGGGTCTACGGGCGAGATGAAAAAGACCAGAGGCATGATGAGGTTGGCGGCGTCCAAAGCGGTGCTCTCGTAGTGCTGCACGAACACCTCGCGCTCCTCGCTCCAACCTTTCGTCATAACCTCCTCGTAAATCTCGTCGCGCACCTTGAGCCAGCGGGCGCGGTCGGCGGGGAAGGAGCGCTTGTCCGCTAAGCGCAACCCTCTATCCACCGCCACCCAGCACATCACGTTCGAGTAGACGAACTGCTGCTTGCCGCCGCGCATCTCCCAGACGCCCTCGTCTTTGAGACGCCAGTTGTCGCAGACCCAGTTCACGAACTCGCGCACCGAGCACCAGAGGTCATAGGAAATCGGTGCGCCGTACTTGTTGTATAAGTAGATCGCGTCCATGATTTCGCCGTAGATGTCGAGTTGAAGCTGGTCGTGCGCCGCGTTGCCGATACGCACGGGTTTGGAATGGCAGTAGCCTTCTAAATGGTCTAAATTCTCTTCGGTGAGCGTTTTTTCGCCGCCTATGCCGTACATAATTTGCAAGGGGTAGCCGTTCGCGTTGTCCTCTTCACAGAGCTTTTCCAGATACTTCATAAATGCGCCCGCCTCTTCCGTAAAACCGATGCGCAAAAAGGCGTAGAGCGTAAAGGCGGCGTCGCGAATCCAGGTGTAGCGGTAGTCCCAGTTGCGCTCGCCGCCGATGCCTTCAGGCAGACTCGTCGTAGGCGCGGCGACGATGGCTCCGGTGGGCTTATAGGTCAGGAGTTTGAGCGCCAGCGCCGAGCGGTGGACGTTCTCGCGCCAGCGCCCAGTGTAGGTACATTGGGAGAGCCAGCGCCGCCAGTAGTTGACCGTTTCGCGGAAGACCTTCACCGCGCCCTGCTCAGAAAGGACGTCACCGCAACCTCTGAACTCGCCGATTTCGCGCAGCACAAAGGTGGTCGTATGACCCTCAGAGAGCGCAAATTCGGCGGTGACGGCGCTGCCGCCGTTCTCTAAGGGAACTTCGGCGGAGAGCCCTAAGCTGAGGTGTTCGCTCGAGAAGCAGACCCCGTCCTCATACACCTCGACCTCATGCGTATCTCTCGCGTAGTTAAAGGCGGGCGCACAGGTCATCTTGAAATGCACCGTGCCGCGCACCGCCTTGACGGTCCTGATAATCTGCCGCTTACCTATGTCATACGTTTCGTCACTTACAGGCATGTAGTCCGTGACCTCGCCAACGCCCTCCTCGGACAAAAAGCGCGTGACCAAGATGTTCGTCTCAGGCCAGTAAAACTGCTTGTGAGTGACGGTCTCGGCGATCATCTCGAGCTTGAACCTGCCCCCCTTCTCGTCGTCCAAAATCGCCCCGAAGACCGAGGGCGAGTCGAAGCGGGGCAAGCAGCACCAGTCGATGGAGCCGTCCTCACCGACGAGCGCCACCGTGTGCATGTCGCCGATGAGCCCGTAGTCTTCGATGGGTTGATAGCTGGACTGAGAGGATGCGTCGGACATGGAGGTCTCCTTTTAGCTGTGGAACGAAACGCTTTCGTCAGCCTAACATAGCCTCTTTGGGCGTCCGGGTCTTGAACAGAGTTGCGCTCGGCTATGCGAGAACAACAGCGCTAGTGGCGCTTAGCGGGCATAGAATGACGTATGAACAGTCAACCCTCTCAAACAGACGTAGCGCGCGTCTCCGTCGTCGGCGCAGGTACGATGGGCGGCGGCATCGCCGCACTCCTTCTGATGAACGGGCTCGAGGTGCATCTTTTCGATCCCTCCGACAGCGCTTTAGAAAGAGCACGAAAACGCATTGCCAAACGCAACGACGAGGCGGCATTAGAACGTCTTTTTGTTACCTCGAACTTAGAAGAGGTGGCGAGAGCAGACTATGTGATTGAAGCGGTGCCGGAAAAGTTGGACCTCAAACGCACCCTCTTCGCGCAGTTGGACGAAGCTGCGCCCGCGCACACCATTCTAGCCACCAACACGAGCGAACTCTCCGTCACCGCGATTGCCGCCGCGACGAAGCGCCCCGACAAGGTCATCGGAATGCACTGGTTCAACCCGCCCGAGCGCATGAGCCTCATCGAAATCGTGCGGGCGGTGCAGACTTCGGATGAGACGCTAGCGGCGACGCAAACTTTATCGGAGAGGTGCGGTAAAACGACGGTTGTCGTACAGGATAGACAGGGGTTCGTGACCACGCGGGCGCTAGCCGCCCTCTTAACCGAAGCCATGCGGATGTTAGAAGAGGGCGTCGCCTCACCCGAAGACATCGACACCGCCGTCAAACTCGGGCTGAATCACCCGATGGGACCTCTTGAGCTTGCCGATTACGTCGGTTTAGACACCATGCTCTACATCTCCGAGTCGATGACCGAAGGGGTGGGCGAGCGCTTTCGCCCAACGCAGGGGTTGAGAAAGTTGGTTGAAGCGGGGCGATTGGGGCGGAAGAGTGGGCATGGGTTTTATGAGTACGGCGACTGAGCGAAGAGGTTGAGAAGAGGTCAGGTTCAAAGAGGTCAAAGGTGAAGAGGCCGGAGGTGAAGAGGTTAAAAACGAAAAGGTCAATAACGTGAGGCTTAATTTCCCCAACCTCGTCGGCGCACACTGCTCCTCGTCCGCGTTAAGAAGCGTGCTCGCCTTTGACGGTGTGAACCTCTCCGAAGCGCTGACTTTTGGCTTGGGGAGCGGCTTGGGGTTTTTCTACCTCGAGGAACCTAACAGCAGCCCCACGCGCCGCTTCAACGGACGCGCCCCCGACTTAGAAGGCAACTTCTACCGCTTGGTGGGTTGTCCGATTCCGTGGGCGACCTCTTGGCAACCCGAGCTTATCGCCGAGTCTTTAGCGTCTAACCGTCCTGTTCTGGCGCAGACCAATATTCACCCGATTCCTTATTACGACGACGCACATTTTACGGGGCATGGACTTGTCGTTGTGGGTTCAGAAGCTGAAGAGGTCTTAACAGCGGACATCGCGGCAGAGGGGTTCTCTAAAATGACTTTGGACAACTTCCGTGACGCGGTCAAGGACCCTCGCCCACCGCTTCTAAAACCCTACCACTACGCCCCTGCGCCTAAAATTAAAGAGGTCAACATTGCCGAGCTTGCACCTCTAGCAATTCGAAAGACTGTTGAGTACATGCTCGAGCCGCCTTCAGAAAACGAAGGACTCGCTGGGCTCAGGCGCTTCGCCGCCGATTTGCCTAACTGGACGCAACTCCCAGACCTCTCGTGGGCAGCGCGGTACGGGTATCAAGGGATTGAGAAGCGGGGTACGGGTGGGGGCGGCTTTCGGCTTTTGTACCGCGATTTTTTAGGAGAGGTCTCCCCTATTCTAGAACTCGGTAAGGACCTCACCACCGGCTTTGAACGTTCAGGAACTCTCTGGACAAACCTCGCGCAAGAACTCAAAGCCGTTTCGTTCGCTCAGGCGGGTGAGCAAGCGGCGCACCTCGCTCGAGCGGGAGAACTTGCACAGGAGATTGCGGGGCTCGAGAAAGGCCTCTTCACCGCTTTGAGTCGTTCTCTAACCCTGTAGAGGTCGCGCTCGAGCCTCCTTCCACTCGTTCTTGCGGACCAGAAAACCACCCTTACGCCAATACCTATCAGCAGAGAACGCCTGCCCTTGTCCCTCACGCTCTTGTGTACGCGCACAAAGGTAGGTATGCTAGGGCTTCATGAGTGTAAGTGTTATCCTCGTCACGAATGTGGGTCAGGGCTTCGGCAGGGCCGTCGCGCTCGCCTACGGGCAAGCCGACTACGACGTCGTTTGCGCCGACAGAGACGTGGATTTGGCCTCTAAGACCGCTGCCGAAATCGAGGAGTTGGGCGGTCAAGCCATCCCCATTCAAGCCGACATGACCAGCCAGATGGACGTCAAAGCCGCCTTCGACAAGGTGTTCGAAATCTTTGGGGACCTGACAGGCGTGGTGCACGTGGCGAGTTTCGAGAGCAACACGCGCTTTCGTGACCTGGGCGAAGGCGAGTTCGGCGAGCTGTTAGACGAAAACTTCAAGAGCACCTTTTTAGTCCTTAAAACCGCCGCGCGCATCCTCAACGAGAGTTGGCTCGTCTTGGTTGCGCCGCCCCGCAACGCCGTCGAGCCGCACATGGTGGCGGTGCGCGGCGCGATCACGCGCATGGCGGCGGGCTTCGAATCGCGCTACGACAACCTGAATGTCAACGTCGTGGTGCCGTCGCGCTCGGCGTCGGACCCTAAACACGACGCGCCTTTGGTACAAAACGTGCTGTATCTGGGCTCGAGGCAAACCGGGCTCTCCGGTCACAGGCTCTACGTCGAGCTGCCGCCGCCCCCCAAAGTCATCGAATCCTTGCTGCCCGAGGTGCGCGCGGCGTTAGACGAAAACGTGCGCCAGGATGACCTCGAGGCGAGCCTGTACGAAGAGGATGAGCTAGAGGACGAGCTTGACGGTGTGGACGTAGACGATTTAGACGAGGACAACTTTGGCGACGATTCAGAGTCCGAGGAAGACCTAGATATGGACGATGACGCTGAGGGTGACGAAGAGTATGACGACGCCGATTCTGAAATGGAGCGCTACTATTTTTCACTCGGCACGGAGGATGTTTCGTGAGAAAGAACTGCGAAAAGTAGCGTGAGGAAGAGACTGTGAAGTGTCCCTACTGCTCATCCTTGGAGACGCGCGTCGTCAACTCGCGCCCCTCGGATGAGGGCAACGCCATCCGGCGGCGGCGCGAATGCACCGTCTGCAATCGCCGCTTCACCACCTACGAACGCGCCCAGTTCGAAGCCTTGATGGTCACCAAACGCTCCGGGCGGCGCGAGGCGTTTAACCCCGACAAGCTCCTGGACAAACTCCGCATCGCCTGTAACAAGCGCCCCGCGACGGAGAAGCAACTTAGAGAGTTCGCCTACACCTTTGAAGACACCGTGCAGAGCCCCGAAATCGGTGCGGAAGAGATCGGCATTCGCGCGCTCAAGTTCTTGAAAAGTTTGGATGACGTCGCCTACATCCGCTTTCTAAGCGTCTACCGCGACTTCGACTCGGTGGACAGGTTTATCGAAGAAATTAAGCAGTTGGAGGGGCTGGCTGTAGAGTAAAGAGCGTATCGGCAGGTCAGGTTGTCAGCTAGTCAGGTTTTTAGGTTTTTCCTGAAGTGCTGACAAGCTGAAATGCCAAGTAAAGCACCACCTCATCATTAAATCAGAACGCAGAGATGGCTGCTACCTCTCCTCCAACTGCTTCCTATGATGCGCCATGTGCAAGCTCGCCGCCTGCACCCACTGTAGGGCGTCTAAGTCACCAAAAACAGGATGAAACACCGTCCGCTCACGCCACGTAGACGTCTTGTCCACCTCTTGCAGATGACGTTCTCTCACCTCTTTCCACTTGGGCAACAGCGCTTCTAAAGGCTGCGGCTCGCCGGGTAGCGCGAACTCGGGCGACTGCACTTTTCCGTTCTCGACGTTGGCGGGCTTTTTAGGCATCTCGGGCAGCGGCGCGTCGCGGCGCAAGAGGTAGAGCACCTTGCTCATCGAGACGTTCGTTTTTAAGACGTGCTCAAAAATCTGCGCGGGGCTCCACGCATCGGGGCGCAGGGGCTCCGTCCAGCGCTCCTGTAAATAGGTCTGGACCTTTTCGAAAGCGTCAAATTCGCGGACGAGGATTGCCTGCGCCTCTCCTGGGTCCGAACCGAAATGGGATAGTGCGTCTTTATTGGGCATAGGGGGAGTTTACCGTGAAAGGAGATGAGGTAGCGGCGTTGTTCTAAGGAGCAATGAGCAATGAGTACCAAGCAATGAGTCTAAAGGTTTTCACTCATTGCTCAATAGGTGAAGCACATAGTGCTTTGAGCTTCGCTCTGACCTATGCTCGTTGCTTACCGTTTCGCTTCTACGAAAACTTCGTAATCGTTTGCTTCGCAAGACCGTTCGTTCCTGCGGAAGCTAAAACCACCAGCTTGACTGGATCACATAACCAGCTCGACTGGATTGCTTCTTTCAGGTCAAGCGGTTGACCGCAAAGAGGTCGAAGTGCCGCTAAGCTGACGCTATGAGACAGCTCGTTTGCTTGATAATTTTTCTCGTCGGAAGCGCCTTGGCGCAGAGCACGCTCGACACCGCATTCGGTCGCCTCGGCGCGAATACAGAACGCGCCAACATCCCCTTGGAAGAGGTCTTGAGCGGTGGTCCTCCCCCGCAGGGCATCCCTGCGCTCGGCTTTAGCGGGGACTGGCAAGAGGTCGCATCCGCGTCTGAAGCGCCTGCGTTCGTCTCGCAGGACGAGGCGGCGGCGTGGTTGGAGCCCCAAGAGCCCGTCGTCCTACTCTCGTTGCGAGATGACGCCAAAATCTACCCGCTGCGGATTTTGACCTGGCACGAAATCGTCAACGACACCTTGGGTGACGTGCCCGTCGCCGTCACCTTCTGCCCGCTCTGCAACAGCGCGCTAGCGTTTGACCGCCGCATTCCGCTGGTTGAGGACGCGCTCTCGAGGGTGCAAGAGGTCAACCCCGAGGCTAAGGTTGCGAGGCTCGAGCCCACCTTCATAGACGCCTACACTGCGCAAGTCGGTGAAGAGACCCAAGTTTCAAGAGGTTTAGAAGTCACCTTCGGCGTTTCAGGGCTTTTGTACAACTCCAACTTGCTCATGTTCGATTCTGAAACGAGCACCTTGTGGTCACAAATTCTGGGTGAGGGCAACGTCGGCACGCTCACGGACACAGAACTCTTACGCCTGCCCGCGCAAATCGTCTCGTTTGAGCAAGCTAGAGAAGCCTTCCCCAGTGCGAGCGTGCTCTCCCAAGACACCGGCTACCGCCGCTCCTACGGACAAAACCCCTACGTCGGTTACGACGCAGTGGGCAGCCCCGCCTTTCTCTTTCGGGGCGTCACGGACGGCAGGCTCACGCCCAAAGAGCGCATCGTGAGCGTGGTGCAGGGTGAGGAAACGGCGGCGTATCCTTTCGAGATTTTGTCGCAAGAGCACGTGATTAACGATGAACTTGGCGGAACACCTCTCGCTGTCCTTTGGCAAGAGGGCACGGCGAGCGCGTTAGACACTCAGAGCATCGCTCAGGGTCAGGACGTGGGCGCAGTCGGCGTGTTCGACAGGCGTTTGGGAGGCCGAGAGCTTACCTTTGCGTGGCAAGAGGGCGCGTTCGTAGACTCCGAGACGAACAGCACCTGGAACCTTTTGGGCAAAGCGGTAGCGGGAGAACTCAGGGGCGAACAGCTCTCCCCTATCGTCCACGACAACACGCTCTGGTTCGCGTGGGCAGCGTTTAAGCCGGAGACGAGGGTTTATTTGGGGGAGTAGGGAGGCTCACACTCTGCAACCATTTGGTTCTGTCCTAGAAAGTTAAAAGCAATGAGCAACGAGCGGTGAGTAAAACCCTCTAGACTCGTTGCTCACCGCCCGTCCAGCTTGACTGGATTGCTCGGAACTCATTGCTAAGTCAAGACGTGCAAAGCCGAACAGTCAGAGAAAACGCCTTGCTTTATACTAGTGCTTTATGTTCGACGTTGCGATCAAACACCTCCCCGTACTCATCTCCACCCCGCACTCCTCCGGCTTCGTCCCCAATGACATTTTGTCCGAAATGCTGGGCGACAGAGCGAGTGATAAAGGTTTGCGCGAGCGGTTCTTGAAGCGCCTTTTCTTCGAGGGCGACCCCTACACCGATCAGATTTTCCAAGCGGAGGGGGCGCTGCACTTCAACGCGGCGGCGTCGCGCTTTGTGGTGGACTATAACCGGCGGCGCGACGAGGGCGGCGCGAACGGCGTCATCAAGCTCACCGACTTCAGCGCCGAACCTCTCTACCCCAAAGACTATCACCTCAGCCAAGAAGCCGCCGAAGCCCGCTTAGAAACCTACTGGGACCCCTTTCACAAGGCGATAGAGCACGCCCTAGAGCGCGACGACATCCTCTTTTTCGTAGACGGCCACGCGATGGCACCCGTCGGACCCGCCATCGGACCGGACACCGGCGAGCTGCGTCCGGCGCTCACTTTAATCACCGGCGGCGACGAAATGGGTAAACCAAAAACACCGGGGGCGTACACCAGCGTGGACGCGGAGACCGCGCACGTACTTACCGAGAGGCTCGAGCATCACTTCGCCGATGTGATGAAAGTCTGCCCCAACGTACCGCCCCGCGCCCTCCTCAACTCGCCCTTTTCGATGGCGGACATCCAGCGCCGCTACAGCAACCCCGTCTTCGCGCATCATAAACCCGGCTTCTCGCTAGAGGTCAACCGCGCCCTCTACTTACAAGGTTGCGAGGACAGCTTCGACGAGGCGATGCCGGAACATATTGAACAGCTTAATGAGGCGTTCAATCGTTTTTTAGAGGATATTATTCCGCTGTTTGAGAAGCGTGGGGGGTAGGCTTGAGGGTTTGAACTGGTGTTGAAAAGCGGTGCAAAATCACTTTTGCACCGCTTTTCGCTAATAAAAATTTAGGTCACTTCACGCCGTTCGCTTAGTCCCTTATTTTTATCCCATCTGTGTCATTGCCCTGATCTTTCGCATCTTCATCCTTTGAAGGGTTGCGTGAACCTTTCTTCTGTTGTTTGAGAAAGTCGCTCACCTCTTTGGGGCTGTCTTTTTTCTTTTCCTCATCACTTCTGTCACTCATGTCCGATCTCCTTTTATTTTTAGAGCGAAATATCTTCGGCTTATACGAAAGTATCTCCTTCAAAAATAGACTAAACGTTTACCCCTGACCGCACCCTGAACAGGTGACTTTCGGGGAGTTGAGTTCGGTGCTGCCTTATTTGATCTGAGTGTCCAGTTACTTCAAAGAGGTACATAGCTTCTTGCCAAGCTTCAAAATCATTACTGACCTCTGCTAGGTTAGCAAGCGTTGTGGCAATAATATAAGAGTCTCCCGCTTCTTGAGCAAACTCGTATGCCTGCTTATAGGCTTCTACAGCCTTTTCGGGTTTATCTTCTTTATAACAATCACCTATGTTGTTCCAAGCTGTCGCTAAAGCTACGGTAGCTCTAATTTCGTTAGCTGAAGTAATCACGTCTTCGTATGTCTTTATAGCTTTACCGAACTCGCCTCGATCTTCGTAAACGCACCCGAGATTAGTAAGCACCATAGTACGTAATACCTGATTTGCACCTGCCGCCACCAATGCTTCTTGATACGCTTGTTCAGCGTCTTCACCCGCATCACTCCGCGCTACTGCGGCGTTGTTGAGCGCACCTACCCACCTTACTTTCTGTCCCACAGCTAACCACAACGCCGCTGCTCTGCGAAACAGTTTTGCCGATTCAGTATATTGACCCTCTGAATAGGCTACATTTCCCAGCACATTCTGCCCCTCCGCACGCGCCTCGATACTCCCTTTTAAGGCAATTTCCGCCGCGCGCTTCGCCTCTTTCGGATGACCTAAGCGGTAGTGAAGCGTCGCCCTGAGCGCTAGCACTTCGGGCGTTTCAGCGAGACTTTGGACGCAGGCGAACGCTTCTTGATAGCGCCCAGAGCGCTCTAGGGCGCGCCCTTTCAAAAAGGTCACGGGGCGCGTGTCGGGCGCGTCTTCTAGGGTTTCGAAGGCGCGCTGCGGAAAGCCGCGGCGCAGCAACTCCTCCGCCCAGGCGAGGTACGCGCCGACAACATTGGCTTCATCCTCTTGCGCCCAAAGAGGTCTCGAGCGTTCGTAGAGTGGAAACGCCTCGACGCCCGACAAGCAGCGGGCGAGTTGGAGCGACAGAGGACCCAAGCGGGTGGGATGCGCCTCTAAAAGTTCTAACGCGACGCGGCGCACGCGCACCTTGCCCGAGGGCTCGACGAGACCGGCGGCGAGCAAGGACTCTAGGGCTCGCGCCATCTCTTGCGCGTTGAGCGACAGAGCGCGGCGCACGAGCGCGGTGTCGGGGTCGGCGTCGTCTAGGAGGGCGAGGGCTAAGTAGACCTCTTCGGCAATTGTGGGTAGGGCGGCGAGTTGCGCCTCCAACGCTTTTTCAGGCGCTTCGCCGCGCAAGAAGGCTTCGACTAGCGCGGGGACGCCTTGGGTACGTTCCCACGCGCCAGTATACCTTGCTAAATCGCGTTCGGAGAGGGGGGAAAGCTCGAGCCGCATGTCCACCCCGAAAGGTGGATTCTCGCGCGAGGCGATGACGAGACGCGCTCTGGGGCGAAGGTCATGGAGCTTGCGCAGGAGGACTTGGCTGGCGGCGTCTACGTTCTCCCAGTTGTCGATGAGCCAAAAGCCCTCCAGCTTGGCGAGGGCTTGCAGCACCGCGCCTTCGCCCTCTTGCAAGGCGGCTCCAGCGAGCGGCTCCAACGTTGCGTAGGGCAAGAGCGAGCGTCCGGGGAGATAGGTTCCCTGAACGCTCTTTAAGAGCGCCGTCTTGCCCATGCCCGCGCCGCCGCAGACCCAGGCGGATTCGCCCGGTGCCAGGGTCAGGAGCCGCGCCGCTTCGCTCTCACGTCCGACGAGCACGCGCTGGAGCCTTGCTTGCGCTTCGCGTGGTGAAAACTCGAGGGTGACGGCGTACCCCTGCGCCTCCGCTCTGAGGTGCGCAGCTGAGGGGTGACCGGCCGCTTGTAAGAGGAGGTAGAAGCGGCTCAGGTCTTCGGGCTCACTCTCGGGCGCGCCGGGGAGCGTAAAGGCACGTTCGGCGCGGTGCGCGGCGTCGGCAAAACGCCCCTGAGCGGCGTCACTTTCGGCTAGACGCAGGGCGGCGTGTTGGACCCTCGCCGCGAGGTCTTCTCTCGAAGCGTAGACCCACTCCTCTAGCTCGGGGCTCCAGTCGGAGAGGTAGACGCCCTCCAAGAACGCGCCCGTGTAGAGCGTCAACGCCCGCTCTGCGTCGCCACGCTCTAACGCCCCCAAGAGGTCCGCTACGTCCGAAAAGAAGGCGGGCCACACGCGCAGTTCGTCGGCTTCTAACGCGCCGGGTGCGCCCTTGCGGAGACGACTCAGCGCCGCCGAGAGGCTGTTGAGGTGGCTGCTCGCGCCGGGCCAGAAGAGTTCGGCTAAGTAGCGCCGCTCCTTTGGACCTTCCAGGGCGAGATACGCCAACAGCAAGAGCGGCTTGACCCGCGAGAAGTCACTGTCTTCGAGGCGAAGCCCCCCCAGGGCTAAGAGCTTCATGCGCCCACTATAGCGGATAGCTGTAAATTTTTCACATTTCAAACTGGCGGCTCAGGTTGCTATCATTGGCTCGAGCGGCTCAAAACATTTGGAGCACGGATAATATAGCAGTTCCACGACACACTGAGACAATTGAACGCAAGTATCATCCCTTAAAGTGCGTGCTCGACATCGTTTCACAAAGTGCGAGTGTTGCTTCGCTTACGAAGTTTCCCTCCGGGACAAACTTACGTACACTCTGACCAGATGGTACCTGCTAATACCAGCTATACCCAGCAATTTAACAACGAGTTAAAAGCAATGGGCAACGAGAATTTCACTCGTTGCTCATTGCTCGTTCCTCATCACCCTTCATCCACCACAATGCTGTCCGACTTCTTTTCTACCTCTTATACGCCCACACCGCGTAGAGGGGGTCGCCTTGCTCGGGCTGATGGTGCTGGCTATACGTCGAGCCGAACGCGGGCGTTTGCTCAAAATAGCTGCGTACGAGCCGCACGTGTGAGGCGTCGTCGCCTGCGCGCCAGGCGAGCACGGCTTTGGTAGGAAACATCCGGTTGGAAAAGGTCACGATAAAGGGCGCATTGGGCTTCAAGCTCCGCGCAACCTCGGCAAAGGTGTCGTCAGGGCGGGTCATATACTGCACGCTCACCGTACAGACTGCGCCGTCAAATCGCTCGCTCTCAAAGGGGAGCGTCTCCGAGCGGTTGAGGTCGAAAACGAGAGGTTCGCTGAGGAGAGGGTTGTTCGACAGCTCCTCTAAATTGAGCCCTAAGCCTGTCACTGCCGCGAACTTGTCCGGCAGGTGCGAGACGTGGCTCGCCATGAGGTCTAAGACGTGACCGCCAGCGGGCAAAAGCTCGTCGTAGAGGTTGTAAGCCGCACCTATTGCCGCCTCGTCGATATGCGCGACGAAACGCGGGTACTGATAAAAGTAACCGTCAGGACGCTCGTCTTGGCGGCGAAAAAATTCAGGAAGAAGCTTGCTCATAGCCCTAGACTGACGCTTTATGAGGCGACTAGCAGCAAGCCACCTCACGATTCTATAGCAGGTATCATCTGGTTACGAACGCTCTCACCTTCAAGAACATCGCGTAGAACACACATTATATAGTGATACCTGCGTGATACAAACTCGACAAAATCAAAAATCCTATAGAGAGGCGCGATGTTACGAACCGCTCAACTCGCCTCATTCAACCCCGGCGTCGCGCCCCAGGCAAGCTTCGTGCGCAAGATGTCGAAGTAGTTGTGCTTGCCCGACGACACGAGCAGGAAGTCGGTAGGTGCAGCTTGGGCGGTAAAGCGGTCGCCCTCTTGCAGCTCTAGGCGCTCCTGACCGTCTACGACGAGCGCCACCTCGTTGAGGGGACCGTGCACGCAGAAGGAGACACGTGAGGACCCCTCCAAGACCATCGGGCGGTTCGTGAGCGAGTGCGGCGCAATCGGAGTAATCACAAAGGCGCGGAGCCCTTGCGCCAAGATGGGACCGCCCAGCGAGAGCGAGTACGCCGTCGAGCCCACGGGCGTCGAGATGACGAGCCCGTCAGCGCGGTACTGCGAAGCGTGGAAGTTGTCCACGGCCATGTCGATGCTGACGAGGCGCGTCATCACGCCCTGCGAGATGATCACGTCATTCAGGGCGTAGCGGGTGGTCTCTTGCGCTGCGCCGTTCAGTTGGAGGCCGACTTCTAACATCATCTTAGGGTCCAAGCGCCAGCCCTCCTCGGAGGTGTCGCCGCTCAGGTACGCCCACAAATCTTCGGTGCTATGCTCCGCCAAAAAGCCCAACTTACCCAAGTTTACGCCCATCGTCGGGACGGAAGCGCCGACTAAACGCCGCGCCGTCGAGAGGAGCGTGCCGTCGCCGCCGATGGAGATGATGAGGTCGGCGTGGGCGGCGTCTCGGGCTAGGTGGAGCGCGCCTTCGGCGTCTTCAGTTACCTCCGCGCCCAGCGCGCGCAACTTTTTCGCCGCCGCCGCAACGAGTTCGTGCGCTTGCGGTTTATACTTTGAACTCGTGATGACGACGCGCTCCAGGGCGGCGGCGGGCGTAGCGAACGACTCGGAGTTCACACCCGCACCTCTTCGAGGATGGCGGCGACGACGTCCTCGAGCGTCAGGTTCTGCGTCTCGATGTGGACGGCGTCGGGCGCGGGCGTGAGCTGCCCTGCGTCGCGCTCATCGCGCAACTTTAGCGCCTTTGTCACCTCTTGCAAGCTCATGTCGCGTTCGCCCACCCGCCGCGCCGCGCGCACCTCGGCTGGGGCGCTCAGGTAGAACTTGTGCGCCGCCCCCGGAAACACAACCCTACCCATGTCGCGCCCTTCGGTGACGAACGAGCCGCGAATCTCCCTGAGCCGCGCGTTGACCCACGCGCGCACGCCGGGGTGACGGGCGACAGCGGAGACGTTCGCGTCCACCCGGGTGGTGTGGAGCTGCGCGGAGATGTCTTCTCCGTCAAAGAGGACGCGGTCAGGTGAACCTTGCAGGGCGACGAGTTCGACGTCGTGTCGGGCTAGAAGGGCGAGCACGGAGGGTTCGTCCGCCGGGTTGACGCCATGTTCTAAAACCAGATAGGTTGCGGCGCGGTAGAGCAGGCCGCTCGAGACGAAAGGCACAGCCAGCGCCTGCGCCACGCGCCGCGCCACGCTCGACTTGCCCGAAGCAGCAGGACCATCTAAGGTCACAATCAACCTGCCACTCTTCTGGTCATCCTCACCGTCCACGCGCCTCACTTCACCAAGTACGTCCATAAGGTACATCATAACCCGTTACTTCGTGCGCGCTAAGCTGCGTGTTGGCGATTTTTAGAATAGCGGCGACGTCGGCTTACAGTGCAGCGAGCACCTTGAAGAACTCGGGGAACGTCTTGCGGACGCAACCTGGGTCTCTAATCACAACACCTGGCACCTTTAAGCCGATGAGCGCAAACGCCATCGCCATGCGGTGGTCGTCATAGGTGTCTATCTCTACGCGCCGAGAGGAAAAGGTCTCGAGCGGATAAACGACGATATAATCCTCGCCCTCCTCCACCTCCGCGCCGAGCTTGCTCAGCTCGGTGTAGAGGGCCCGCAGTCTATCGGTCTCTTTGATGCGCAAGTTCCAGATGTTCGTGATGCGCACTGGGCTATCCGCGAAGAGCGCGACGACGGCGAGCGTCTGCGCTTGATCGCTCATGTCGTTGAGGTCGAAGGTGCCGCCCCTCAGCACCCCTTCGGGCGCGGCAACTTCGCAACTATCCTCGGTCCAGGTCACGGCGCAGCCCATCGCGCTCAAAACGTCAGCCAAGCGCTTGTCACCTTGTGACGAGCGGCTGCCTACGTTCTCGACACGCACGCGCCCCCCAGTGATCGCCGCCGCCGCCCAGAAATACCCCGCCGCCATCGCGTCCCCTTCGACGCGGTACGTCTGCGGCTGGTACGTCTGCGGCGTGACGGAGAAGCGCTCGTAGCCCTCGCGCTCGACACGCGCGCCGAAATCGCTCATGAGGTCCAACGTCATGTCGATGAAGGGTTTGGAGGTCAGCTCGCCCTCGACCTCGAGCGTGACGGGACCCTCCGCGTAAGGCGCAGCCATGAGGAGCGCGGAGAGGTATTGGGACGAACTGCTGCCCGCAATCCGCGCCTCGCCGCCTGAGAGCCCCGCCGCCTCGACGATGACGGGCGGACACCCCGTCTCGAACTGCGTGCCCACAGTTGCGCCAAGTGGCTGTAGCGCGCCCAGCAAATCCTGAATCGGACGCTGCCGCATCCGCGCGTTGCCGTCCAAGCGGTAGTGACCTCTTCCCAAGGCGACTAAAGCGGTGAGAAAACGAATCGACGTGCCCGAAAGCTTCAAATCCAACTCCGCCGAGGTGCTAGGAATCTCCCCGCCTCGCCCATGCACCGTAAAGGTCGCGCCGTCCACCTCGACACCAAAGCCGAGCGCGCGGAGCGCCCCGAGCATCACCTCGGCGTCCTCCGCGACGAGCCCGCCCTCCAAAACGGAGGTGCCGTCCGCTAACGCTGCGACGATGAGGGCGCGGTTCGTCAAACTTTTGGAGCCGGGGACGCTCAGCTCGGCGTCGATAAGTCGTTTGGGTTCAATCGCGAGCACATCGGGGTAAACCATAGAGCGCCAACATACCACGGCGGGTGTACCCTGCGGCGGTCCGCTCCCCAGCCTCCACTGCAGCGCCCAGCGCGGTTGTTATGATGCTTCTATGACCGACTCTCATACCCTTCCCGACGCGGACCTCTTGACGCAGGACAAAGTCACCGAGGCAGTCGCGAGAATCCGCGAGGCGACGGACCTCACGCCCGAGGTTGCCATTACGCTAGGCTCCGGCTTGGGTCCCTTGGCGGGCGACATCGACGCTAGCGCGACGCTCTCCTACAGCGACATCCCAGGGTTCGCCGCAAGCACCGCGCCAGGGCACGCGGGCGAGCTTATCCTGGGCGAACTGGCGGGCAGAAAGATCGTCGCGATGAATGGGCGCGTCCACTTCTACGAGGGCATCTCCGCGCAAGCCGCCGCCTTCCCGGTGCGCGTCATGCACGCGCTCGGCGCGTCCACCTTGCTCGTCTCGAACGCCTGTGGCGGTCTCAACCCAAACTGGCGCGCGGGCGAGCTGATGCTCCAACGCGACTTCATCAACTTCACGGGCGCGAACCCGCTCGTCGGACCCAACGACGACGCGCTAGGACCGCGCTTTCCGGTCCTATTCGACGCTTACGACCCCGACTACTTGGCACTTGCGCGGCAGACGGCGAGGGCTGAAGATATCGGGCTTCGCGAAGGGGTCTACTTAGCCATCAGCGGTCCGAGCTACGCGAGCCGCGCCGAGCTGCGCGCCTTTCGCGCGTGGGGTGCGGACGCCATCGGCATGTCCACCGTACACGAGGTCATCGCCGCTCGCCACGAAGGGATGCGCGTGCTGGGACTCTCCTCGGTCACGGACATGGCGGTGCCCGACAGCGCGCACCACGCCGACAGCGACGAGGTGTTGGAAACAGCAGCGAAGTCCGGTCCGGCGTTTCGGCGGCTCGTCAAGGCGCTTTTGCCTAAGCTGTGAGGGTGTCTAGTGGGGCTCGAGTAACAAATTGTCATGAACGAGTCATTATGTCTGAAAGGTACTGTAGCTTCTCTTTAACGAAGAGGTTGCGGAGAACGGGCTCGAGTGTTCGCACGCACCTCTTGACCCAACAGAAGAACGACGCTGCGTTCAAAGAGGTTGAGTCTTAATGTCTGATCACAATGTTACTTAAAGATGTCGCTTAAAGAGGTCAGGGAAAGGCTCGAGGCAGCCTGCGAACGCGCCGACCGCGACCCGAATGAGGTCAAACTCGTCGCCGTCACCAAGGGACATAGCGCCGAAGAGATCGAAGACGCGGTGCTCCAGTATGGTCACGCTATTCTGGGCGAGAACCGCGTGCAGGAGTGGCAGGACAAATATGAGGTCTTGCAGGCCGAGTGGCACTTTATCGGCAACTTGCAGCGCAACAAGGTCAAGTATTGCGCGCCCTTTCACACAATCCACTCGCTCAACTCGGCGCGGCTCGCCGACGAGTTAGACAAGCAGGGCGCGAAGCGCGAGCACACCTTTCGGGTGATGGTGGAGGTCAACGTGGCGGGCGAAGACTCCAAAGAGGGCGCAGCGCTTACAAATGCCGAGAGCTTGGTGCGGCACGCGCAAGGTTTGGCGCACGTCGAGGTGGCGGGGCTCATGACCATCGCGCCCTACTCCGACAACCCCGAGGACGCCCGCCCTGTCTTCCGCAGGCTCAGGGAATTAAACGAGAGGTTAGGGCTTAAAGAACTGTCGATGGGGATGAGCGGTGACTTCGAGGTTGCGGTAGAAGAGGGCACGACGTGCGTACGTATCGGCTCGGCACTGTTTGAGTAGAGAGTTGAAGGGCTCGAGAAAGCTATGAAGACGAGCAAGAGGTTTCACCCTCTCGTTAAGTTCTCGAGCCTTTGACTTCCACTCATTGCTCGCTACTCGTTGCTTTTCTCTTCCTAATCACGCCGCAACGCTTCCCAAAAAAAGATAGAAAACAACGTTTCAGCGCATTTTCCAGACCTGCTATACTCTCCCCATGAAGCTAAGCCCGCTAGACATTCAGCATCAGGAGTTCGACACCGCCATGAGCGGTTATAAAAAGAAACAGGTACGCGAGTTTTTGGAGCGCGTCGCGGACACCTTTGAGGACCTCTTGCGCGACAATCAAGACTTGCAAAACGAGTTGGAGGGGCAGAGCGAGCGCATCGAAGAACTTCAGGTAGGCGAGCTGGAGTTGCGGCGCGCGGTGGTTTCAGCGGAGCGCATCGGCAACGAGCTGAAAGAGCAGGCGCAGCGCGAGGCAGAGCTGACCGTTCAAGAGGGCAGGGCGAAGCGAGACGATATCTTGCGCGACGCCGAAGCGCAACTTCACAACCTCAAGGCGGAGTTGGAGCGCACCAGGCGCGAGCACAAGCTCTTCCGCGAGCAGTTTCGCGGGATGCTCCGCGCGTATGAAAGGAGCCTCGACGCGCAGCCGGAGCCGGCGCAAGAGTCCGCGCAAGGGACTCGAGACGAGGAAGCGCCTGATCAAGCTGACCGAAGAGTCTCCGGCGCGTCCGTTATCTTAGACCCTAACGACTAGCCTTCACGTTTGCAGCGCGCCGTTAAGCTTTAGAAGCGCGTCGCCGCGAATAACTTGGAGGGGAAGGCTCGAGCCTTCCCCTCCTTTAACGCCTTGTTTTGAATCCCCTAAAAAAACGGGGTGAGCAGCCCGCTGGCGCTCAGCAAGAGCCCGACGTTAAAGGTGAGCTGCGCGAGCAACGGGGTGAAGCCGCTCTTCGTGTGCCAGTAGACGACGCCCAGGACGGTGCCAACGATGAAGAGGAGCAAGAGCGGCGTGCCGAGCACAAGCGCGTAGAGCACACTCGAGATAGCCACCCCGTAGAAGGGGGTGTAGCGGCGCTCGAGCGAGGGAATGGCAAAGGCGCGGAAAAAGAGTTCGGCGAAGGGCAGCGCGAGCACCGCGATGAGCGCGGGAAAGAGGGGCACGTTCGCCGGGTAGAGTCCGTCCCAGAACGCCCCCGCCGCGTACGCTTGGAAGCCGAACGTCCCTGCGAGCAAGAGCCCGCCTAGCCCCACGCCTAGAAGTGCCTGAGAGGGGGGTCCGAGGAGCGTCTTGACGGGTTGCCAACCGTTCACCGTGACGCGCCAGAGCGAGAGCCCCGCGAGCAGAAGCGCCAGCGCCGCCAAGAAGAGCGCCCTCATCTCGGCGCTTTGTAAAGGCGTCAAAAGAGCGAGGAGGTTCTCGTAGCGGATATAGCCGTAGAGAATCACCAGGCTGAGCGCAGCGATGAGCGCGACGAAGAGAACGCGGTAGACCTGCCCGACGGTCCAGGGCTCGGGGTGTTGCGTGGGCTCCAAGCTCGAGGTCTGCTCGACGCGGCTCTCCCCCATGAGGTGAAGCGCCAAAAGGACCACGAAGCCAACCAGCCAGAGCGTGCTTTGCCCGAGGACCGTTTCGCGCAAGTCGCCGCGCCGCAGCGCCGTTTTAAGGGCGAGTTCGCCGCGCTGCACGTCGCCTTGACCGTAATAGACCAAAACGAGGTTGCGCAGATCGCGCGCCGCCCTGTCACTATCCGTAAAGCCCCGCGCGGCGACGGCCGCCTCGAAGTTGCGCGCCGCCCCCGTCAAGTCACCCTCCAACCACTGCGCCTGCGCGAGCAGCGAGAGCAGGTCAGCGGAGCGCCCGGACGCGCTCTGCAAGGTCTGCACCGCCGCCGCCGCGTCGCCGCGTCCAAGTTGCAACCGCGCAAACGCGAGGCGGTACGTCATATTTTGCGGCTCCGCTTCGACGGCGCTTTGAAAATAAGCGAGCGCGTCAGCGGAGCGCCGACGCGCCTGCGCGAGCTGACCGCTGAGGAAGTGTTGCCGCGCCTCTAGGGATTGACCGGCTCGCGAGTCTCGCTGCGCTCGCTCCAGGTAGGCCTCCGCTTCGTTCAGGCCACCCTCCTCTAGAGCAATTTCAGCGAGGAGCAACGCCGCTTCAGCGCTTTGGGCGGCGCTCCGCGAAAGCTCCAAAAGACGCGCCTTTGCCTCGCCGAGTCTGCCGAGCCCTAGCTCGATACGCGCGAGCGCCAGCGTCGCCGCGCTGAATTCAGCGCGGATATTGAGCGCGTTGAGACAGCTCTGACGCGCCGTCTCGAGGTCACCCCCCGCCTCGAACCGCAAGCATTGCTGATAGTAAGTGTTTGCGTTGAAGCCGCCCTGCGCAGCGGCGGACGTGAGCACCGATGCGAGCAGGACGAGCGCGAAGGTGGCGCGCCGGGCGTAAGCGCCAGGGTGCCGTTCTCTTATAGATATAACGAATATAGATATAGCAAAAGGTACAAACCAGACCATAGGTTCATCCTAGAGCAGATCTATATGGGCGGGAGATGCATTTTGCCTCACTTCACAGCGCTGACGCCGACCCCGGTAGCCGTTTCGGTGCATACCTGACGTAGCGGCGTCGCCCGAAGAGGTAGGATGAATATCCCAATCAAGTGCGCGGAGGCTGCCCGAAGTCAGGGCAGCCTCTCTGCTGACGCCCCCAAGGACGCAGACGCCCCAAACTCTGATAAGGTAGCGCTATGAAGCTACTCTACCCTACCTCCACGGGCCTAGACCTCTCCGCCTTGCCTAGCGAGGTCGAGGCTCACCCCTACGCGACTGACCAACCTCTCCCATCCGAGCATGAGGACGCCGAGGTGCTCGTCGTATGGGGCAACACGCCCGAGATGCTCCGCGACACGGCGGCGCGCCTCACAAGGCTCAGATGGATTCAGTCGTTGGCGGCGGGACCGGACAAGGTTTTGGGGGCAGGTTTCGACTCGGACATCATCGTCACTTCGGGGAGCGGGCTGCACGACCGGACGGTAGCGGAGCACGCGCTCGGGCTTCTGCTCGTCGCGGCGCGGCGCTTTCACGAGATGCGCGACGCGCAGCGCGAAGGGCGCTGGCCTGGTAAACTCGGCGGCGTGCAGCCCGTCAAACCCAGGGATGACTTTCGCACCTTGGAAGACGCGAACGTCACCATCTGGGGCTTCGGCAGCATCGGGCAGACGCTCGCGCCCCTCCTCGAGACTTTGGGCGCAAAAGTCACGGGCGTCGCCCGCAGCGAGGGCGAACGCGCGGGCTTCCCAGTCCGCAAAGAGGACGACTTGTCAGAGCTGCTACCCCGTACCGACGCGCTCGTGATGATTCTGCCCTCCACGGACGCGACGAAGCACGCGCTCGGCGCGCAGAAGTTAGCGCAGCTCCCCGCTCACGCGTGGCTCGTCAACGTCGGGCGCGGCGACACCGTTGACGAGGTGGCGCTCGCTGACGCTTTGAAGGAGAAGAGAATTGCAGGCGCGATGTTGGACGTGTTCGAGACGGAGCCGCTGCCGAGCGACTCACCTCTTTGGGACCTAGACAACGCCTTTATCTCGCCGCACGCTGCCGGGGGCAGACCGCGCGGCGCAGAGGACCTCATCGAACGGAACGTGGCGCGTTTTTTAGCAGGGGAGGAACTCGAGAACGTCGTCTCGTAACCTCATGTGAGAACACCGAGCGAGCCGCTTATCACCAGACCTCTTTGCCTACGGGTTCACCTGTATCTACTTCGGCGTGCGTGTTTTCTTCGGTGATGCCCTCTACGAGTTGCTCGAGCGAATACTTAGACCTCTTGAGAGGTGTAACGACGAGCTTGCCCTCGACTAAGCTCAAGTCAACTTCGGTGTCGGGCCCTATCTTCGTCTCTGCGGCGAACGATTTGGGGATGCGCAAAGCTAAACTGTTGCCCCACTTTTGAACTTTGGTTTTCATAAAACCTCCAAGTAGATACAAAGAGTATGCAATATTTTGGAGGCGAGTTCAGGGCTCGAGATTTCGCAGTAGAATCAATCTTCATGCGTTGAGTTCCAGCCTGGAGAAAGCGTAGGTAAGGACCAGTCATTAGGAGGTCGCCAAGTTAGCAAACTTCCGTCAAAGGGTGCAACTTTCCTCTTGATAAGATCGAAGACTTCTTGTTTAGCCTCTTCGATTCCTGAAATTTGGTCGGATGTGATAATGCCGCGTCTAACCCCCTCGTAGTATTCATCGGTGTCTTTCCAGTGGAGAGATAAGTCTGGTTTGATGATGAGGTCAAGTTCTAGGTCGAGCGTGTCGAAACCTATATGGTTGCGTGTGAAGGGTAATTCGAAGTTGACGTACCAGCCGAGAAACTTTCCGGTATCGTGCTGCCAACAGAGTTGAATAGAGTAGTATTGACCGGGTTGCAAAAGGATTAGAAAGCGCTTCTCTCGCCAAATTCGGTCTACAAGTTGCCAGTCTACGGTTTCTTGTTCGTCCCAGCGGCTTTGCGGCGCGTTTTTAGAGTCGTTGCTGTACTTTCGAGCTACAAGTCCAGCCGAGAATTTACAGAGCGTTCCAGGTGCAAGAAGGAGTTTGGTGCATGTTAGCGTATCCTCAACGACTCTTACAGCTCGAGCAATCCAGACTTTGCCTTTATAAACGCCTCGGTGAACGACAGCGTCGCCACTGTTGAAATAGTCAATACTCACTACTCTACCCCGGTTACAAGTGCAATCTCATCGCAATATGAAAGAGGGCAGAGACGCAGTGCTTCTCGCCTCTGCCGCTCCTCTAAAACTCTTAAAACCGCTCAACTACCGTCTTCATCTCCAAAAACAGCCGCAGATAATCTGGTCCCCCCGCCTTCGAGTTCGTCCCGGAGAGCTTATACCCACCAAAAGGCTGAATCCCGACTAACGCCCCGGTGATGCTGCGATTAAAGTAGAGGTTCCCGACCTGAAACTCCCGCCGCGCCTGCTCCAAGCGTGCGCGGCTCTTGCTGATGACGCCGCCCGTGAGCCCGTAAACCGTCGCGTTGGCAATCTCTAAAGCGTGGTCAAAGTCCTTGGCTTTCATGACCGAGACGACGGGACCGAAGATTTCCTCACAGGCGATGGAGGCGCTTTGGGGTACGTCGGCGAAGACGGTGGGCTGGACGAAGTGACCCGCTTCGTCCCCACGTTCGCCCCCTGCTACGAGCTTCGCCTCGACCTTGCCGTTGTCGATGTAGCTCATGATTTTATCCACCGCTTTTTGGTTGATGACGGCGGCGACATCGGGGTTCTCTTCGGCAGGACCGACTTTAAGCGCTTTGACGCGCCCTATAAACTTCTCTAAAAATTCGTCGTAGACCTCTTGCACCACGATGAGGCGGCTCATCGCGGAGCACTTCTGACCCTGAAAGCCGTAACCGCTCGCCGCCGCGACCTCTGCGGCGTAGTCCAAGTCGGCGGTTTCGTCCACGATGAGGGCGTCTTTACCGCCCATCTCCAAACAAACGCGCTTAATCCATTTCTGACCGGGTTGCACCTTTGCGGCGCGTTCGTTGATACGCAGGCCCGTCGCCACCGAACCCGTAAAGTTGATGAAGCGCGTGCGCGGATGGTCTACGAGCGCGTCGCCGAGTTCGGCGTCGTCGCCCGTCAAGAGGTTGATGACGCCGGGCGGAAAGCCCGCCTCTTCGACGCATTCCATGAATTTCTGCGCGATGATGACGGTGTCGGGCGAGGGCTTGAGGATAACAGTGTTGCCGACAGCCACGGGACCAATCGTTGTACCCGTCAGGATAGCGAGCAAAAAGTTCCAGGGTGGGATGACGACGCCGACGCCGATGGGGATGTAGAAAGAGGTGTTCTCTTCGCCGGGGTAGTCATAGGTGGGCAGCGGCCCTTCTAGCTTGAGCGACTCCCGCGCGTAGTACTCGACGAAGTCGATAGCTTCGGCGACGTCCGCTTCGGCTTCCTTGTAGTTTTTCGCCGCCTCAAAGGTCTCCCAAGCGGAGAGTTCAAACTTGCGGCGGCGCATCACGGCGGCGAGTTTCATAAGCGCTCTGGCGCGGTGCGCCATTGGCAGTTGTGACCAGTATTCGAACGTCTCCCAGGCGGTGTCCATCGCCTTCTCGATCTGCTTTTTCTTGCCCTTGGCGGTACGTCCGACTACCTCTTTTGTGTCACTCGGGTTGTGGGACTCGAGCCACTCCCCCGTCTCGATTTTCTCGCCACCGATGACAAGCGGATAGTCTTGCCCAAGCTGGTTACGCACCTCGGCGAGCGCTTTCTGGTAACTTTCTACGACCTCGGGCTGAGTAAAGTCCGAGTACGGCTCGACGCTGTACGGTTCGAAAAGGTCATTGACGACTTGTTTCTCCATATCGTTTTTCCTCCACAAGAATAAAATAAGGTGCCTATTGCGGCTTGCAACGACACCCTAACAGGAATGAAAGGTTAGAAACCAGGGTATAGACATTGCAAAGAGACGGTCACTAAGAAGAGGGGTCAGAACTCAGTAAACATCTTTTACACTGACTACTGAATTCTGACCTCTGACTACTTTCAGCAGGTATCATCTGGTCAGAGTGTACGAAGTTTTGCGAAGCAACACTCTCACTTCACAAAACAATGTTTCCTTTTGCTTTGCAAAAACTTCGTAAGCGGAAAACTGCGTAACTAGCACGCACTCTAAGGGACGATACCCTTGCCGGAGGCAAAACTTCGTAAGCGCTCATCCGTCTCAGTATGTTTTGGAACTGCTATTTGCTCAACCTACCTCTTTTCTTCTACATTTAACCTAACAGCCCTTTCGCAATGAAAAGCATGTTCGCTGGGCGTTCCGCCAAGCGGCGGCTGAAGTAGCCGTACCAGTCTTCACCGTAAGGGATGTAGATGCGCACGATGTGACCGCGCTCAACTAGGGCTTTTTGCAGGTTGGGCTTAACGCCGTAGAGGAGCTGATACTCGTAGCGCTCCGGTCCTAGCCCCGCGCCGCGAACGTACGCCTCGCTCTCGCGGATGATCGCCTCGTCGTGGGTGGCGATGCCTATCTTCGCGCCGCCCTCGAGCCCCACGTAGATCATCTCGCGGAGCTGTTTATCCACATCAGTCTTGTCTTGATAAGCGACGTCCTCACCTTCTAAGTATGCACCTTTAACGACGCGAACGGTGGGCTTAGGGTCTAGCTCGAGCAAGCTTTTAAGATCGTCCAGCGTCCTATAGAGGTAGCTCTGCAGCACGGTGGAGACGTGGTGGTAACCCTCTTTGTGGAGGGCGCGGTAGAGGTCTAAGGTGCCGTCGACGTAGGTCACGTTCTCCATGTCCAGACAGATGTCGGCGTCTATTTCTCTCGCTCTTTCGGCGATGCGGCGGGCGTTTTTGACGGCGAGGTCTAAGCTCACGCCGAGCCCGAGTTGGGTTGGCTTCACGCTCATGTAGCGCTCGACCTCTCGCTCAGCGAGCCCGTCCAGCGTAGCGAGAATCTCATTCGTCATCGCTTCCGCGCCCTCTTCGGTGTCGACGAATTCGCCTAACAGGTCGAGGATGGCTCCTAAGTCTTTGCGCTCTAACTCGCGCACGGACTCGAGCACGTCGGGCAGCGATTCTCCGGCGACGAAGCGCCCGACACCCAACCGCCAGCCCTGTTTTTTGATGAAGTTCGATATGGGCGGCGCGTCGGCGACGCCTAACACGCCGCTCTTGTAGAGTGAGGCAAAACTCACAACTCGCTCCTGACGTTGCGATAAGGGTTGCGTAAAGGGCGCGCATCTGTTGCATCTGTAAAATTCATGAACTATTGTAGCGGATGTGAACGCCTTCCACAAGATGAACTAGAGGAGCGTTTCTGGTGCGCCTGCACGGGTAGAAGTTCCGAAACATACTGAAATGGACTGCAGACTAGACTTTGATTGAGCGAAGCTATCTCCGCGAAGTAAAGCCTTGCGTAGGCTGCTCCTTTCGAGAGGAGACGGAACGAAGTAACTGTTGCATCTGTAAAATTCATGAACTATTGTAGCGGATGTGAACGCCTTCCACAAGATGAACTAGAGGAGCGTTTCTGGTGCGCCTGCACGGGTAGAAGTTCCGAAACATACTGAAATGGACTGCAGACTAGACTTTGATTGAGCGAAGCTATCTCCGCGAAGTAAAGCCTTGCGTAGGCTGCTCCTTTCGAGAGGAGACGGAACGAAGTAACCTGCTACGAATAAATAGCAGTTCCACTTATCGTTGCTACACTTCTCCGCAGATATCATCCCTGAACGTGCGTGCTAGGCGATGTTCTTTTTAGTGAGAGTGTAGCTGACCAGATGATACCTGCTAAAAGTTAAACTTCGCATAGCTGCGTTCTTATAAGCCACGTTAAGCTTAGAGGGTGAATTGGATGCTAACCTACGTCTATACTTTTTCTCATGCGCGTGCGCCGCTCATCCGGGTGGACTCGGCGTGCCCGAGAGGGTCACGAAAGGCAGTGGTGTGAAACTTTTTTTTATCCGTCACGGCGAGACGGACTGGCACGCTCTAGAAGCGCGGGGTGTGCGCGGTTGGGCGCGCTCGTTCGCGCCGCTGACTCAGCTCGGCAGGATGCAGATCAGCGTCATCGCCAACGACTACCGCTTGGAGGAGGCCGAGGGAATCCTCTGCTCATCGTATGCGCGCGCGCTGGAGTCCGCCGGTATTTTGAGCCGCTCGCTCAACCAACCCTTCTACGTCGAATATGATCTGCACGAATGGCTGCCGCAAAAAGACCCCTTGGGCGACGTGGACGAGCAGATTCAGCAGGAAGCGAATAAGCAGCTCAGTTACTACACCGGTTTTATCCCCTTCGCAGATAGGCGCATGAACCGCGACTCGAGCGGCGCCCCACAAGTGGACCGCCGCACGCCCGTGCGCGAGCGTGAGGTGCCGCCCCCCGACGCGCGCAGTTGGGAGAGCGTCGAAGAGGTGCGCGAGCGTATCTTAGGCGTGTTGAGCCGCTACCAGCACATGCAGACGCTCATCGTCGTGTCGCACGCCGTCGTCATCACCAGCATGTTGGGTCAGCAGCGCCAGATCGAGCACGCCGAAATTGTGCCTATGCACGTGGACTTCAGCGCGCCGACGCCGGTCATCACGGAGGTGCGTGAGCAAGTAAGGTAAAAAGCAGCCATGAGTACCGAGCAATGAGCAATGAGTGAAATTCTTTAGACTCATTGCTTTTAGCTTACTGCTCCTACAACGCTTTCGTTCAGCCTTTTGGCTATCTCCCTTTTGGCTATCTCTACGCCCATGTTTTAGACTAGCCCATGATCTCCCATCCGCTCGTTCTAGAAGGTGACGTCGTGAGGCTCGAGCCCCTAGCCGAAGCGCACATCCCGGCGCTCATGGCCATCGCCAAAGCGACGCCCGAACTGTTTAGGTACACCTCAACGCCCGTCACGGACGAACAGGCTGAGGCTTACTTCGCTCGCGCCTTTGAAGAGCGTGAGCAGGGGCGGGCGTATCCCTTTACGCTCGTCCATAAGCCGAGCGGCGAAATCGTCGGCACGAGCCGCTTCGCCGACATCGCGCCGCGCCACCGCAACGCCGAACTCGGCTTCACCTGGCTGACGCCCGACGTGTACGGCACGAGCGTCAACGTGGAGAGCAAGTACCTGATGTTGCGACACGCCTTTGAGGTGCTCAACTTTTTGCGCGTTCACATCATCACCGACACACGCAATTCGCACTCGCAGCGGGCGATCCGCGCGCTCGGCGCGCAGTACGAAGGAACGCTGCGCGCGCACCACGTCGCCAAAGGAGACTACGTCCGCGACACGATGGTCTTCTCAATTATTTATAGCGACTGGGCTGAGGTCAAAGCGCGTTTGAAAAAACGAATCGAGGCGAAGCGCGCATAGAAAACGCACCTCAACCGAGCAGCATTTTGGAGGACGATGAGACTCGTATCAACGAACGCTGAGGCGTACCCACAAGCCATTTTTAGGATGAACGGTGTTGCCGGTTTCCTGCACGGGCGAGGTCCAAGCGGCTCGGACGTCGTAGCGCTGCAACAGCCTGATGAGACCTACTTTAAGGATGGTGGTGGCGAGCGACGCGCCGATGCAGTAGCGTGAACCGCCGCCGAAGGGGAGATAGGCGAAGGGCGGCGGCTTGTCAGCCGCTTCGCTTTGGGGGTTCCAGCGTTCGGGGTTGAACGTGAGCGGGTCCCGGTAGGGCGCTAGGCGGTGGGTGAGGTGGCTCGAGAACGCCACCAGCTCTCCCTTTTTAAGCCCGTAGCCCGCGTACTCTAAGTCTCTGTCCGCTTGCCGCAAGCCCGCTGGCGCAGGCGGATAGAGCCGCAGCGTCTCCTTGACGACGCGGTCTAAGTGTGGAAGAGAGAGCGACGCCAGCGTCAGTTCCTTTAGTACGCTGACCTCTTCGCGTAGACGCCCTAGAACGTCGGGGTGCGTCAGAAGTGCGTACACCGCCCAACTCAGCGCGGCGCTCGTCGTGTCGAAGCCCGCCGAGACGAGGCTCACGGCTTGGTCACGCACCTCCCGGTCAGAGAGCCCCTCGCCCGCTTCGTCCTTAGCCTCTAGAAGCATCCCGATGACGTCGTCCGTCGGCTCAGCGCCACGCCGCCGCGCGATCTCCGCGAAGAGGAGCGTGTCCGCGCTGCGCCTCGAGCGCACGAAACGCTGCCAGGGCGTTCCAGGCAGCGGAACTCTAAATTGCTGCGCCAAGAAAGGGCGATTCGCGAACGCCATCATCGCGCCGACGTGCGTCACAAGGTCGGGTGTGCGCTGCAGCGTCTCGCGCCCCAACAGCGTCTCGCAGATGACGCGCAAGATGCTCGGGCGCACCGCGCCGTAGAGGTCGAAAGGTCGCCCCAAAGGGAGCGACGTCAAGAGGTCGTTCAGATGCCTGTCGATCAGTTGGACGACGCTAGTGAGCCGCTTGTGGTGAAACGCGGGCTGCACCAGCCTGCGGCGGCGCAGGTGCGCGGGCTCGTCGCTGGTGATGAGGGCGTAGTCGCCCGTGATGGGTTGCAAGAAGCGGTAAGCGCGGCGCAGCGTGAAGTGCTCGGCGGCGTCTTGCAGCATGAAGCGGTTGGCGTCCGCGCCGATGAGCCAGGTGAAGCGCAGCGCGCCGAAGCCGAAGGCGAACACGGGACCGTAGCGCTCGTGGAGCATGGTTACCGCGCCATTAGGATACGCCGCCGCGCGCTCCATGACGCGCAGGTGCGCTAAGCCTGTCGGCGCAGGGGGCAGGGGTCTAGCGGACGCCGTGCAAAATCTCCTCGAGCCCCTCTGGATCGTTAATGAACACCTCGCGCGGCTTCGTGCTGATGACCGCTTCGCCCTCCAACGCTTTGAGCGCCCGCGTCACCGTCTCGCGGCTCGTACCTGCTAAGCTCGCCAGCTCTTGATGGGTGAGGCGCAAAAGCGCCGTGCCTTCGTCGGCGAAGTCAATTAAGCCGCCCCGGTAGAGCCGCAGAAGCACGTAAGCGACGCGCCCTTGCGCGTCCTTATAGGACAAGACCTGCGCCTCGTCGCCCATGCCACGTAAGCGCTGCGCCAGCGTATAGGTCACGTTCAAGTTGATGCTCGGGTACTCGCCGATGAGCTTGTTGAAGTCGTCCTTGAAGAGCATGTAGACGAGCGTGTCGCGTATGGAGATAGCGGCGGCGCTGCGCCCTTGCTCGCCCAAAAGCGCCATCTCGCCGAAGAATTCGGGCGGCTTCAAGACCGCCAAGGTCTTCTCGTGACCCTCCAGGTCAATTTTGTAGAGCTTGACCATCCCTTCGGCGAGGATGTAGAGCACCTCGCCCATGTCGCCCTCGCGGAACAAGATGTCGTCCTTGCCGATGCGCTTGGGCTGGAGGGACTCAGCGGCGATTTCCAGGGCGCGCTCGGGGGCACCTTTGAAAAGTGGGACTTGCGAAAGAAAGTGGGTGAACTGAGACGCCATCAGCCGTTCACTCCCTTGAGGTGTTGCGCGCCTACATACCGCGCCCTATCTCTTAAAGGATGGGTGAAAAAACCGTATGCGACTGTCCCGCCCTGTCTACACCCTAAGTCGTCATAGCTACTAGAACACATCATTAGCCCATAGCGTAGCATAGCGCTGTGCGCGGTTACAGGGGTTTGGGACAACTGTGGTTATATTAACGTCCGTGATGTCTGTGTCTCCTCAAGCACCACGCGCGTCCGTTCAACATACGAGCCCGCCCCCGCTACGCTGCTCAGACGTGCACCGCGCTTTCGACACCCCCGAAGCGCGGCTCGAGATTCTTAGGGGCGTCAACTTGACCTTAGCGCCCGCACAAGTCGTCGCCATTTTGGGACCCTCAGGCTCGGGCAAAAGCACGCTCTTGCACCTTTTGGGCGGTCTGGACAGACCTACGTCGGGCGAGATTTATTGGGGCGAAAGAGCCGTTCACGCCCTGGACCAGCGCGTGCTCGCCTCCTTGCGCACCCGCAAGATAGGGCTCATCTTCCAGCAACACTATTTGCTAGAAGATTTGAGCGTGCTGGAAAACGTGACGCTGCCAGGACGTATCGGCGGCGAGGTGAACGCGGCGAGGGGTAGAGATTTGCTCAGCCGGGTAGGGCTCTCGGAGCGTATGCGCTTCTTGCCCAAAAAGCTCTCAGGCGGCGAGCGGCAGCGCGTAGCGGTGGCGCGCGCGCTCTACAACCGCCCCGGCGTCATCTTAGCGGACGAGCCCACCGGCAGTTTGGACCGCCAGAGCGCCAGAGCCGTGTACGAACTCCTCGTCGAGCTGGCGCGTGAAGAGGGCAGCGCGGTTTTGATGGTCACGCACGATGAAGGGTTAGTAGAGCAGGTGGACGCCCGCTACCATCTGAAAAATGGGGTTCTAGAGGCGGAACCGCGCTAGTTATACGGAATTGCACAGCTTACTTAATCCTTACTGGTAACGTTAGAGCTTATCATCACAGATGGGCATGGCTTAGTTTTGCAACCTCGTATTACCCCCTACGCTTCACCTAGTGCGCCGCTCGCTTTCCGGTAAACTACAGCGAAGTGAGGCGAGATGTCGAATTTAGACGAGATTATCAAAAAGGCGAGCAAAGCGTATCCTGATGACTTTCTCATCCATCAGTTCCTCAAAATGGGAGAGAGTGACGACAAAACCAAGAACTTCAGGAATGTGCTGGCGTTTTTTCTGGTGAGGCAGATGCGCGACTTGTATGACCCCAACTCGAGCACCGAGCAAAACAACTAAAATTCCGCTAAGTACTCCCGCAGCTCCCAATCATGCACCGTCACCCTATAAGCGTCGAACTCCATCGTCTTCGCGTCTAAAAAGTGGTTAAAGGCGTGTTCGCCCAAGGCGTTTTTCATGACCCGGTCCTTGCGCAGGGCTTGAATCGCCTCGCGGAGCGTCCCCGGCAACTCTTTGATTTTATGTTTGCGGCGGTCGCGCACGCTCATCTCGTAGATGTTGCGCTGGATGGGTGGCGGCGGCGTGAGCTTATTCTCGAGCCCGTCTATTCCGGCGGCGAGCATCGCGGCGAGCGCCAGGTAGGGGTTGCAAGCAGGGTCAGGCATCCGCAGTTCGCTGCGCGTGCCGACGCCGCGCCGCGCCGGGATGCGGATCATCGCGCTCCTATTCGAGGCGGACCAGGCGATATTGGTGGGCGCTTCGAAGCCCGGCGTGAGGCGCTTATACGAGTTGACGATAGGGTTAGTCAGCGCCACCATGCCGCTCGCGTGTTCTAGTAGGCCCGCAATCCAGTGGAGCGCTGTCTGCGAAAGCTGATGCTCCGCGCCTTCTTCGAAAAAAGCGTTTTTGCCGTCCTTAAAGAGCGAGAGGTGCGTATGCATCCCCGAACCGTTGATGCCCGCAACGGGCTTCGGCATGAACGTCGCGTGGAGTCCATGGTTCATAGCGACGCGCTTCACCACCAAGCGGAAGGTGGCGATGGAATCGGCAGTGGCGACAGCTTTGTCGTATTTGAAGTCGATCTCGTGCTGGCCCGGCGCGACTTCGTGGTGCGCCGCCTCGATCTCGAAGCCCATCTCGACTAGAGCGTTGACCATGTCGCGCCGGGCCTCTTCTCCTCTGTCGACGGGCGCGAGGTCGAAGTAACCGGCGGCGTCGTGGGTGACGGTGGTCACACCGCCATTCACGTCGCGCTCGAATAGGAAGAACTCCGGCTCCGGTCCCGCGTACATGTCGTCGAAGCCCAGCTTCTGAAGCCGCTCGACCTGGCGTTTGAGGATATAGCGCGGATCGCCCTCGAAGGGTGTGTCGTCCGGGTAGGTGATGTCGCAGATCAGACGGGCGACGCGCCCGCGTCCGGCATCTTCAATGAGGTCAGGAAAAACTAAGAACGTTTCGAAGTCGGGCTTTAAGAGCATGTCGGACTCTTCGATGCGGGTGAACCCCTCCACGGACGAACCGTCGAACATCATCTCGCCGTCCAACGCCTTTTCGAACTGCGAGGCGGGCACCTCGACGTTTTTGTTATGTCCCATAATGTCGGTGAACTGGAGCCGTAAAAATTGGACACCCTCATTTTCGAGCGTCTTGTGGATGTCAGACTTAGATGCCGCCATGTAAAGCCTCCCGGAAGATGCGAATGTCATTCGTCTCACTGGCGTTCGGAGCCGATCAGAAACGCGCTCACTTTGCAGTGATGCGCCTTGGGCGCACGCCCTAGTGGTATCTGCGATAACCTACCCCGACATGCCCTGATATCAAAACAGATCAAGCTGTGCTGAGCATGACGCACCTACGCGCGCGTTGTCAAGTCACTCGCCTGCATTCTCGTACCTTTTCCAAAAGCGCGTGCTTATTTCTCTGCACAACTGTACTGAAATGATAGACTCACGTGGCGTCCCTCCAGCTACAGATGTAGACGTCAGACTGCCCTGGATATAAACATCTGCGCAACCTAGTTTTGTCAACTTGTGTAGATAAAAATGTACGCTTAGTGGCCTATAGACGACTTATTGACTTCAGTCTAGCAAAAACTATTACGTTGTTGAACTTAAACCGGACATTTTGCCACAAAAGCATTGACAATGTGCGTACCACTCGATATATTGGGACGACTTTCTCTTGAGAGGTGGCTCCTATTCATGTTCCAAAATGCTAAAGAAACCCTCAAATTCATCAAAGACGAGGACGTCGAATTTATCGACATCCGTTTCACTGACGTTGCAGGGCGTTGGCAGCACTTCAGCTTGCCGGTGAGCGGTTTCGACGACGACGCCTTCGACGAGGGCTTGGGTTTCGACGGCTCGTCCATCGAAGGCTTTCAGCAGATCGAAGCTTCGGACATGCTCCTAACCCCCGACCCGAGCAGCGCCTTCGTCGACCCCTTCACCGCGCACAAGACGCTCGTCTTGATCGCGGACATCTCTGACCCGATTTCCGGCGAGCTGTACAGCAAAGACCCGCGCGGCGTCGCCAAGCGCGCTGAGGCGCACCTCAAGGATTCGGGCGTCGCCGATACCTCCTTTATGGGACCGGAAGCCGAGTTCTTCATCTTCGACGGCGTCACCTACAGCACCGACCCCTACAACTTCGGCTACCGCATCTTCGCCGTGGACGCCCACACTGACCCCGACGAAGTCGGCGACGGCTACTGGGTCAAGCCTAAGGGCGGCTACTTCCCCTGCGCCCCTTCGGACAAGTACCAGGACCTACGTAGCGCGATGGTCAAGGAGTTGGAGGGCATCGGCATCCCTATCGAAGTCCATCACCACGAGGTGGCTACTGCCGGGCAAGCCGAGATCGACATGAAGTTCGACACGCTCCTCACCGTGGCGGACCACATCATCAAGTACAAGTACGTGGTGCGCAATACGGCGACGGCGTTAGGCAAAACCGCCACATTTATGCCCAAGCCGATCTCCGGCGACAACGGCTCCGGGATGCACGTCCACCAATCCCTGTGGAAGGACGGTGAGCCGCTCTTCTACGATGAGGACGGCTACGCCGGACTCTCTAAAATGGCGATGCACTACGTCGCGGGCCTCTTGACGCATGGTCCCGCTTTGGCTGCGCTAACCAATCCGACGGTGAACTCCTACCGCCGCTTGGTGCCCGGCTACGAAGCGCCCGTCAACCTCATTATTTCGGCTAGGAACCGCAGCGCGATTGTGCGCGTGCCGATGTATTCAAGCTCGCCTAAAGCCAAGCGCGTCGAGTACCGCGCCCCCGATCCTACTGCAAACCCGTATCTCGCCTTCAGCGCCATGCTGATGGCAGGTTTGGACGGCATCAAGCGCGAGTTGGAACCACCTAAGCCTGTGGACAAAAACCTCTACGCGCTTTCCGCCCGCGAAGCGCGGCGCATCAAGCAGCTTCCTAGGAGCTTGGAAGAGGCGCTAGACGCCTTGGAGAAAGACACCGACTTCCTCACCGAAGGGGGCGTCTTCACCGAGGACCTCTTGGCGAGCTACACCGAACTCAAGCGCGAGGACGTGGACGCGGCGAGGTTGCGCCCATCACCAATCGAGTATGAAATGTACTTCGATCTGTAAGATTGACTCAAGTTGAAAAGAAGTGCTCCGCTAGCGGAGCACTTCGCTTTGCGTAGTAGTATAGCTGCGAGATGGAACATGCAAATTCCAATAATGAAAGAAACTCCCGCCTAGTTTACCGATACTCATGACAGCGTGCGCTATTCTCGAAAGGCTTTTCTGGCATCCAACTCTTTGGAGGACCAGTTCTTTGGAGGCTTGGTCATGCACTACAGATTTTGGCGAGGAATAGGCGCATTAGGCGTCATCTTCACCCTGTGTTTTGGACTCGGCGTCACGTCCGCTAGCCAGGTTTTTCTCTCGATGGGCGGTGGCTCGCGCGGCGGCACCTTTGATACGTTTGGGTTGGGCGTTAGCGATATCCTGTGGCGAAGCATCGACGGCTTCAATCTCAGCTTGGTGAAGTCGGCGGGCTCGGGGGAGAACCTCCGCCGCATCCAAGAGGGCGAGATGGACATGGGTGTTGCGTTCGCGGGTGACGTCTTTCTAAGTTACAACGGTGAGGGCATTTTTGCTGAAGACGGACCCTATAACGAGGTTCGTGTTATCGGCTTTCTCTACAGCGCCGTATCGCAGCTCGTCACCTTGGAGGGAGCAGGGGTCACGTCAGTCGAGGACTTGGCGGGCAAGACCGTCGCGGTAGGCGGTGAGGGTTCGGGCACGCAGCTTTCTGCTGAGCGTCTCTTAACGACGCTCGGACTCTACGACGAAATCGATCCTGTACTCGTTGCAGGTTTAGATGCTTCTGAGGCGCTCAAAGACCAGCAGGTGCAGGCGTATCACGCGCTCTACGGTGTGCCCAATGAGACGGTCATCCGTACCTCTTCAACGGGCGACGCTGTTATCTTGAACACCTACAGCGCGGCGGAGGCGGCGGGTTTTTTCGATAAGTACCCCTTTTACTCGAGATATGTCATTCCCGCTGGAACCTTTAGCGGTATAGATGAGGACGTTGAGACCTTCCGCGACGCAGGTTTATGGGTTGTTTCTGCCGATACGGACGAGGAACTGGTCTATCAGATGACCAAATCGGTTTATAGCCAAGTCGGTCTATACTTCATGCAGGAGCCGACGAACGGCGTTGCGAGTGAGATGGGCCCGGGTACGGCTCTGGTAGGTGTGCAAACCCCTTTACATCCAGGCGCGGCCCGCTACTGGAGAGAGGTTGGTGTAACCATCCCTGAAGAGGCGCAGCCGCGCTAAAGAGTCCTCAACGGCTAGCGGGAGCGAACCACACGACTGCGTCCAGCGGGAGCGAACCACGCGACTTCACGCCGTTATAAGCGCTCGTCGCTTCCATTTGAAGATGCGACGGCAGGTTAAGGCTGAAAGCCCCAGCATTTTCAATGCTCACCTGTTACCTGCCCGTAACGCCACCTTCAGTTGAAAACTCCTTGCTCCGGTCAATTCCTTTAGGAATTGACCGGAAACGGTATTATACGGATTCCGACTAATCGCGGAATCCACATGATAGCAGTTCCACTTATCGTTGCTTGAACGTAGTTATGCGAAGCAACACTCCTTCGCAGATATCATCACAATCAAGTGCGTGCTGAACGATGTTCTCTTTGGTGAGGGTATAGCTGACCAGATGATACCTGCTATGAGTTTGATGTATCGGCGGCGCTCCCCCACGAGGCGTAGCGTTAAAGGGGGTTACAGCGGAGCCCGACTTCGGCGCTACTCGTCAGATACCCTGTTCTGCGCCACCTCACCTGCTTCAGACAACACAATGTTGTCAAAGCAGATGCGGAAAGAAGAGGCTTGGTTGCCGCCCAAGAGAAAAGCGACGCGGTTGAGGTCGCTGTCGTTCCTCGCCTCGAACGTGTAGAAGAAGGTCTGTTCCTGCGTGCTGAGCGCCTCCACTCGGGCGAAAGACTCCGAATAGGGTGACACGGCGAGCCCCACGAGCGAGCGGAAGAAGACGGGCTTGTCAGCGTAAGCTTCGAAGGTAAGGCGGTAAGTCCTACCTTTGGTGAGGGGGAACCCCGCGTACCCAAAGCCGATATCTTGAACCTGGAAGAGTGTGCTTTCACCGCCTACGTCGATGCACGCTTCACCGCCCTCGACCATGGCATCCGCTTCGGCTCTCTCGCGTGTGTAAAGAGACCAGGTACCAAGCTCTGACACGCCTGTGACTTCGGCTCCCTCCTCGGCGATGTTCATTTCAGGCTCATCGAAGCTGCCGCCTATCACAGTGATGTCAGAGCCTCGCCTGCGTATCTCTGCTAGTATCTCGGGCGGAAGAAGCTGTTCAGCCTCATCCGCGGTGCTCGGCGTTGCGGCTTGGGTTGTCGGTTGCGCGTCCGACGGGGCTGCTGATGGGGCAGCCGCGGGCGCTTCAGGTTCAGCCGTTGGCTCGGCGCTTTGAGAAGGGGTTGCTTGGGGAGGCGTCGCTGCGTCCTGCTCAGCGACGGCTATACGGGGTGTAAATAGAGGTGCTTCGCTCAGCGACGTAATGAGATTGCTGTCTGCTCGGTAGGTGATGCCCGGTCCTATTTCGACGAGTTCCCACTCGAGTATCAAATCACTCACGTTCGCGGAAACATTCGGAACGAAGATTTCACCATATTCCACCTCGCCAGCCGGGAGACGCCTAGACTGACCTGCTGCGGGCAGCACCTGCTCAAAAGGTACCGTCTCACCGTCAGCGTAGATGCGCAGGCGTTGAGGGTCATGAGCGAGTAAGTTCTGCGTACCGTTTGTCAGAACGTATTGGACCACCATAGACCCAGGGTCAGGCTGGTAGGCGCTAGTTCTGAACTCAAGTTCGGGGGGCAAAGCCTCCACCTCTAAAGGTGACAAGAGATCACCACTGCCATCAGCTCGGCTCATTTCCGCCGCCGCCGCTTGCGCCTCCGTCGCCGCCGCTCGCGCTTCTGCCGCCGCCTCTGCCGCCGCTCGCGCCTCCGCCGCTGCTGCTGCCACCGCTGCCGCTTCCTCCTCCGCTATCACTTCTGCCTCTGCCTCCACTTGTGTTTCCTCTGCCTCTGCTTCAGACGCCTCTACTTCAGCCTCTTCTGCCTCCGCTGCTTCCTCCGCTTGTGTTTCCGACGCTTGTGTTTCTTCCTCTACCGCCTCGACTTCGGACGCCTCTGGCTCTGTTTCCTCCGCCTGTGTTTCCTCTGCCGCTACTTCAGCCTCCTCCGCTTGTGCTTCCTCTACCTCGACTTCGGACGCCTCTGCTTCTGCCTCTGCTGCCTCCGCTTGTGTTGCCTCTGCTACCGTCTCTGCTTCGGCGCTTTCCTCGGCCGCGCTCACAGAAGGTTGCTCACTCCTCACGACGTAGCGCGTTGGACCCTCGGCACCGGGGTCGGAGACGAAGGTGAAGCGCACAGTCGGTCCCCCTATAAGGCTGACGGCGAATTCGGTGTCAACCTCCTCCCGGTTAGCCCGGATAGTCACCGTATTACCGCCGACCTCCGCAAGAATCTGACCGCGCTCGCTCGCCTCGACGCTCTCTATACTCATCTCGCCGAATTCGATCACCGTAGGATATTCAAGAGAAACCCCGACCGTCGCGGACGCACTTTCTATCGCGCTCATGTCGAGCACTTGAGGGGCAGGGACGGCGGGCTGAGCCGCCCCAATCATTCCTGCGCACAAGGCGCATAGGAACGCAGTATAAATGGATAGGAGTAAGAATACTTTGTGTGTGCAGGGGGCAGGTTTTGGCATCGTTTCATCCTTTGACTTCACGCTACGATGAGATACGCTGTAAGCATCATCTCAAAACGTTTGTGAGAGAGCGTTTCGTAAGCAGACGGACCTCAAACTAGCTCCCCTTATGACCTAAAGGGACGAATGACGGGTCTGAGGCGTCCTACTACCCCCCTGTGTTGAAACTTATAGCAATTCCACAAGTCGCTGCTACACAACTGAGAGCGTTTATTTCTATTCGCATCCGCTCACACCTGTTCTTGCTGTGGCAAGAACAGGTGGAAACGCTATGAGTATTTAGCTTGTCCTCGAACCTCCCATCATCGTTCCGCCCGGTAAAGCACTCTGAAGAAGCTTAGACGCGCACAAGATGCTTCGTCAGTAGAGTTTTCCATGTAAGCGCGGTGAATTCGAAGGTGATTAGAATAGAAATCTCACCTAAGACTCTTCAAGGAATTACGCGAAGATGAGCGTTCTCACGCACGTACTGTCTAAGTGACCTTTCACCAAACCTCATCTCGAAACCTCCAAAAAGCTAAAGTGAAAAACTTGACAGACAACGTTATTCTAGCGTAGTAAAAGCTGTCTTGGCAATACTTTTAAGGTTCAGCCAGCCATTCCAAACGAAGCATCAGAATTTTGTTAACGAGGCAACATGAAAAACAAGGGGTTGTAATACGGAATTGCATGATTTACTTGTCCTTGTTGAGAGCGTTAGAGCTTTTCAGCGACTCAGCCACCGCCGTCTAGCTCTCAGGCGAAGCAGTCCCGCTAGGCTTCGCCTGAGAGCAGGTTTGGGCCGAGTTTACGTCCCATCCGTGACAGGCACGGCTTAGTTTGCATATGTCGAGCAACCTCGTATAGCTATGGAATGAGGCGGGGCACGGACTACCCTCTTCCGAACTGCGCTATGCTAAGGGGTAGGCGCAGAAAGGAGCATCATGCAATTTACGATGGTCAACGGCGAGATTGTGCGGACGTCTCAGGCGCAGCTTCACGTGAGCGACTTGGCGCTTCTACGCGGCTACGGTCTCTTCGACTTCTTCCGCGTCAAAGAGGGTGTACCCCTCTTTTTGGAGGACTACCTGGCGCGGTTCTACCGCTCAGCAAAACGTCTTCGTTTAGAGGTTCCTATAGCTAAGAACGAATTGGAGCACCTTATCTTCAAGCTTTTAGACGCGAACGGTGAAGGGGACGCCAACGTGCGGCTGCTCCTTACGGGCGGCTACTCCGACGACGGTTTCACCCCGGCTAAGCCGAACTTAGTCGCGCTCCAGCACGAGCGCAAGGACTACGACCCCAAGCTCTTCGAAGAGGGTGCGGCGCTCATCACGCACGAGTACGTGCGCGACGCTCCCGAGGTCAAGTCCATCAACTACGCGGCAGCCGTGCGGCTCATCCCGGAGATGAAGAAGGCGAACGCCATAGAGGTGCTCTATCACAGCGGCGGAGAGGTGGCGGAGACCTCGAGGGCAAACGTCTTCATCGTGACGCGAGAGGGCACGCTCGTCACGCCGGCTGAGGGCATCTTAGAGGGCATCACGCGCAAGCGGATATTAGAGTTAGCGCGAGATAGAGAGGTGGAGACGCGGCGGGTGAGTCTAGAAGAGGTCATGAACGCCAGAGAAGTTTTCATCACCAGCACGACAAAAGGAGCCATGCCTATTTCTAAGATTGACGGACAAATCATTGGAGACGGGCGAGCGGGCGAGGTGACGAAACAGCTCGGCGAGAGGTTGAGCGAGCGCGTAGCGTCTTACACCGAAACTCATCAGGCAGCCCTAGCACGCTAGCTTGCACTTAGCAAAGGGAGAGCCGCAGCTAACCCGGTAGCTGCGGCTCTCCTTTTACAAACACCGAGATGTGAGTCTAAACGTCAAGGGATGGAGACCGGGAAGCTGTCGATACCGAGTGCGCCCAACTGCGCCTGTGCTTCTTCGATCTCGTTGGGTCCGAGCGGTCCGACGAACAGCCGAACGAGTCCCGCACCCGTTTCGCGCTCAGAAGTGACGTAGCCGAGTTCTTCTATCTGTTCGCGCCTAAACTGCGCGCTCTCCGAAGAGCCGAACGCGCCCGCTTGCAAAAAGGTACCACTAGTACCAAGCGCACCTTCAGCGCTAGGGGAATCTGCGGCATCGGGCGAGCCCGCGGCAGCGTCGGCTACATCCGCGCCGCCCACCGCCGAAGCCGAATCACTTGCCACATCCGGCTCATCGGAGGGAGCGCCACTCTCCGGTTCGTAGGCGTAGACGAGCGCCTCGCCGCCGTCCTCGACAATCTGCTGCGCCACCTGGTTCGCCTCTTCCTCGGTTGCATAAGGACCGACGAGCGCCAGGCTCAAGTCACCTTGAGCGGCGATAAACGTGGGCAATCCTTCGGCGCTGTAGCGCTCGGTCACGCTTAAAGCGCTCTCCCTCGAGGCGAACGCGCCCACCGAAACACGGTAAGAGGTGCCTTCTACCGGCGCGGTTGCCCCTTGGTCCGCCGTTTCCGGTGACGCCTCTTGACCCGCAGCATTTCGGTCTGCACCTTCATCTGCGGCGGGCACCGCATCGGTTTCAGAGGGCGGGGCGGCGTCAACACCAGCAGCTTGAGGTGCGTCAGCGGACGGGTTCTCCTGCGCCGAGCCAACTTGTGCACTGTTCGCTTCGCCTCCCTGCAAATCAGGCGCGACGGGCTCGACACCGCTCCCCTGCTGAGCACTGTCCGCCGCGTCCGTCGCTGTAGGGTCTTGCCCCGGCTCAGCACCCGGCGAACCTTGTACGGCTGGGGGCTGCTGCGCGTTCGCCTCATCACCCCCTAAGCGCTGTCCACCGAAGGAGAGAAAGGAGCCGCCGCTGAGCAGCGTCGCCACGATACCGGCGATAACCGCGATGAGGGCGACGCCGATGATGAGGTCGGGCCAATTGCGTCGTAACCAATCCATACCCTATTCTAAAACGAAATGAACTTTAGAAGTATTTGCTTGCGGCTGACGCGCTCCGCAGAGGAGAATAGCTTTGGCACACTACGGAGTTCTGGCTCTTGATTTGCGAAGAGATTTTCCTCTATGAGATTTTTCGTGAGAGGCACGCGGGGTAAAGGTACAATGCTCAAAAATGAGTAGTATCTTCGCGAGCTTACAACACGCCTCTTGCCTTCTCCTGAAACGCGGTCACGGGAGAAAACTTTTCCTTTCTTAAAAGGGGATTGTGGATGAGTGCTTATGAATGTATTCACGTCTTTACCGAGAGTCATCAAAGCTGGACTGTCAACTGTTATCTTGCTGGCTCTAACATCTTGTGAACTGCTAAGTTTTCGTGACTATGATGTTAGAGCCAGCTTCTTACAAGATTCTCTTACAATTAAAAGAGGTGAGAGTCAGATTGCAGATATCGAGATTTTTGGAGGGTCAATAGATTTAGAGCGTACCGACTTTTACGCTACTTTTGATTCTCCGTATGGAGGAGATAGAGAAATTACTTTGGATTTGGTTTCCTCTAAAGAAAACTGGGATTGTAGCCAATACGCAGGGCTCACTTGTTCGTATCAAGGTTTACACAGAGATTTCTCGCAAGTTATCAGGCTTGAGGTTTCAGTCTCTGAAACCGCGCCACTTGGCAACCCTAAATTAAAGTTCACCATTAAAACTGGAACAACCTGCCTGCTCCCTGTTCCTGCTTGTACCACTGGTGTAGAAGATTTCAAGACCCTTCCTATTCTTATCGCAGAGTGAACCTTTTCAAGCAGATTCAACTAAATATGTGGGTGAACGTCAGATTGTTCGGAGACTTTAGCCGGAAAGTTCTCAACTAAGCTACTATTACCCGAACGCGCCCTTCCAAATATCAGCGATGAACCCCGCCAACTCCTCTAGCGCGTCGTCATCGTGTAAGTACATCTGGTGTGACATCGCGTTCCAGCTCGTGAAGAGGCTGCCTACGTCTGTCGCGCGGTCCTCCAGATACCCCGCTTCTGAAAGTTCCTCATAGCGGTCTGTTAGCTTGCTGATGGGATAGCCCAACACGTCATTCTTGTCGTAGAGGTTGAGCCACTTAGGGTTCATATCGGGATACGTTTCTGCCACCTCTTTGCCCGGAAAGTCGATGGCTTTGTAATCGTCGCCGAAGCGGAGCCGCCAGATGGCGATAGGGCTGCCGTAGGTGCAGAAGAGGGAGAGCGTGTCACCGCGCTCGAGGGGCGTGTCGGGGCGCGGCAACTCCGAGACCTCTTCGCGCCCGTTTTGCATATCGAAGAGGTAGTTGTGCGCGACGACGGTGCCTAAGCTGTGCGCGACGATGCATAGAGGCGCGTTCTCACCTGCTTCACGGGCGAGTTCGGCGAAGGTCTCTTCAAGCTGCTTGTGCACGCTAACATAGAGGTCTTCACGCCCTTCGCTCGGTTGATAGGCTAAGGTGTCGCCCGCAAGGTTGAAGATGAAGCGACGCAGATCGGTGCTGTTCATCGGGCCCGACGCCTCGACGCGCCCCCAGACCTGCTCCTCTTTTTCGTGAGGAATCTCCGCCCAGTAGACGGGTTTAGCGACGAAGCACGCGTTCTCGTAGCCTTTTAGGTGTTGCGGAAAGTAGTGGTGGAGCTTCTGGATGACGTTGTCGGCGAAGTCGGGCTCTTTGGGACCCATGCCGTGGATGATAGCGACTGCGACGTTTCGGCTCATGCTGTCATCATATAGCAGGTATCATCTGGTCATAGAATACAGCAGGTATCATCTGGTCATAGAATACAGCAGGTATCATCTGGTCATAGAATACAGCAGGTATCATCTGGTCATGGACGCGCCGAGAGGAAAGCAGCGCGGATGAGCGCAAATCATAATGATACCTGCGGCAATTTTTATGAGTACAGCGCAGAGCCGCTAGCAAGAATTTAGCGTTTAACTGAGCGCGAGCCACTGGACGCCGTAGGGGGGTAGTTCGAGCCTGGTCCGTTCACCTGCTAGGGTGACCTCTTGTCCGCTCAGGGCATCTTTAAGAGACGCGTCTCGGTAGCTCGAGAGGTCGAGTTCAAAGCGCTGCTTCTCCGCCGAGAGGTTGTGCACAGCGATCACCACATCATCTTCGTAGACGTTGTGAAAGGGCAAAATCGTCCGGTTCTTCGTCTGTAAGATTTCGAAGTAGCCGCGCCCCAGAGCGGGGTGCTGCTTGCGCGTTTTGATGAGCCGCTGCGTCCAGCAGAGCAGGCTCTGCGGGTTCTCTTTTTGCCGGTTCACGTTGACGCATCTGTAGCCGAACGGTTCTCTATCTATCATAGGCGCGTAGAGTTCATCCGCTTGGCTAAAGCCCGCGTTCGCCTCGCCCGTCCACTGCATCGGCGTACGCACCCCGTGACGGTCGGGCAGCGAGAGATCGTCGCCCATGCCGATTTCGTCGCCGTAGTAGAGAATCGGCGTGCCGGGCAGGGTCATCAGCAGGGAATTCATCAGCCTGATTTTACGCGGATCGTTGTCCAGTAGGGGCGCTAAGCGGCGGCGGATACCTAAATTGAGCTTCATACGCGGCTTTGGGGCGTACGTCTGGTACATAAAATCGCGCTCGGCTTGCGTGACCATCTCTAAGGTAAGTTCGTCGTGATTGCGTAAAAAGACCACCCAGCTACACGTCTCGGGGATGTGCGGCGTGCGCTCCATAATCCAGTCCACGCTGCCCCGGTCTTCCTCGGCTACCGCTTTGAAGAGGCGCGGCATGACCGGAAAGTGAAAGAGCGCGTTCAGCTCGTTGTGACCGTTGCCAAAGTAAGGAATGGTGTCGTTGGGCCACTGGTTGACCTCCCCTAAAAGGAGCGTCCCTGGCGCAAACTCGTCTACGAACGCCCTGACCTCCTGTAAGAAGTCGTGGGTCTCTTGCAGGTTTTCGTTCAGCGTGCCTTCGCGCTCGAAGAGGTAGGGGATGGCGTCTAAGCGAAAGCCGTCGATACCCAGCTCGAGCCAAAACTTCACCACGTTGAGCATCTCCGCCCTGACCTCGGGGTTGTTGTAGTTAAGGTCGGGCTGATCGGTGAAGAAGCGGTGCCAGTAGTATTGGTCGGTCGTCTCGTCGTACGCCCAATTCGAAATCTCCGTGTCGGAGAAGATGATGCGCGTCTCGGGATGCTTTTTGTCGTCACCGTTCCAGACGTACCAGTCGCGCTTGGGGTTATCTCGAGACGAGCGGCTCTCCAGAAACCACGGGTGCTGGTCACTGGTGTGGTTCATGACCAAATCGGTGATAACCTTCATGCCGCGTGCGTGCGCTTCGCTCACGAGCGTTTTGAAGTCATCTAAGGTGCCGTAGTCGGGATGAATACCGTAGTAGTCCGAGACATCGTAGCCGTCATCTTTGAGGGGTGAAGGCTGAATCGGCAAGAGCCACAAACAGTCCACGCCGAGTCCAGCTAAGTAATCCAGCTTCTCGACGACGCCCAGCAAGTCACCGTGCCCGTTGCCGTTGGAATCGTTGAAGGCGCGTACGTAAAGTTCATACAAAACGGCGTCTTTGTACCAGTCCGGTTGCGTGAGGGTTTGGGGCGGTGAAGTGTGCATAAAATTATTCACGTTGTATTCACCATAGACGAGTAAAGAGAGGGGCTGCCGTGCGCACTGACGTCTAAGTGCGTTCATCAAACCCTTAGACAAGGGGACAGAAAAGTAAGAGGTGGTACATTTATCCCTCACGCACCGTATATTGTTTCTTAATTTTCTACTCAGGTAGGACTATTTTTGTTTCAGAAAGACCAGTTGATTGGGTGTTGGTACGAATGGACCATGCTGAAAAAGTTATGGAAAACCTCTTGAATATAGCAATTCACATAAACACTGAGCTTGAATCACACAAGTATCATTCTCGAATGTGCGTGCTAGAGCGTGTTTTCCCTTCTCAGATTGGCTCAAACCAAATGATACTTGCTATATTTGCCGTGACCTCTCGATAAACAAAAGCGACTCAGATTCAACCAGGTCGAGAGGCAAATGCAGTAGGGGCGGGTTTGAAACCCGTCCCTACGCCGCGCACTCTCTTGTTCTTCTAATGGTCCGCTTTAACCCGGTAAGCTATACCAAAGAGGCGACAGAAACATGCGACATTCAAAGAAGTTGAATGATATAGCATTTCCACTTATCGTTGCTTGGGTGAAGCCATGCGAAGCAACACTTCTCCGCAGATCTCAGTTCGAAGAACTAGCGTTACGGTCAGGCCGCCCTGCCATTGCGGAATTTCATCACTTGAAGTGCGCGCTAATTTCTGAAAGCTGCGCAGCAGTCTGAAAGCCCGCAGGGACGAAGTTTTCCGATTACGTAGTTTTTGCGCAGCAAAAGGAAACGATGTTCTCTTTGGTGAGGGTGTAGCTGACCAGATGATACCTGCTAATATAAAAGCACATCTAAACGTCCTTTCAACGTCGTTTTCTAGCCCCCAAATCCAATCAAAAAAAGACTGAGGTTAGTTTCAACCTCAGTCCTTAATGTCTTACTAAACGTTACGCCGCTTGCGTACCGAGCAACCTGCTGAGCCCGCGCAGTGGCAACCAGACCCAATCGGGGCGATGCCCCAACTCGTAGCGCACCTCGTAAAGCACTTTGTCGAGTTGATACGCCCAGAGGAGCAGGTCACGTGTCTTCATATCTTTGGGCGTGAAGATAGCGTCTTCGCCTGCAGTGGAAAAGTACGCCTCTAAGAATACGGCTTCGCTCCAGCGGATGAGAATGTCCGTCCACAGTGTCAAATCTCGTGCTAAGCTGCCGTTCTGTTCGCGTCCTGGATAGCTTTCCAAAGTAACGAGCCCCGCGTACTCCAACGAGCGGAGCATCCCTGCAACATCTCTAATCGCTTGGTCTTTCTGCCGACGCTCTTTGAGCGTCCGGGCAGGTTCGCCTTCAAAGTCTAAGAGGTACAACTCACCGCCCGCTTGCATCACTTGACCGAGGTGATAGTCGCCGTGAACGCGAATTTTATGCCAATCGGCTTCAGCGTTGGCGAGGGCATCTAAGCGGTCTAAGCCTGCGCCGAGGGCTTCGCTGTCCATCTCCTTGCCTTGCCCACCTTCTTGTGCATTGAGCATCCTCCAGGTCTCCTCGGCTTCGCTGCGGACACGTGAGACGAACGCTGCAAGCTCCTCACCGCTGGTTGGCTCGGGCTTCAAGGCGCTCGCTTCGGCTTTGGCAAGCGTGGCGTGCATCTCGGCGGTGCGTACACCTAGAAGGGCGGCGAGTTGCAGGGTTTCGCCAGCGGCGTCCTCGAGCCAGACCGGAACCGTGTCGTCAAAACTTTGAGGCAGCGCATTCGCCGGAGGTGAGGTCTCCGCGACGCGGTCTAAAAAGCGCCGTCCCTCCTCTAAAGCGTAGCCCCAAGCGTCCCTATCGCCGGGTAGATACGTCTGGAAAATCCCCAAGGTCAGCTCCAACTCGCCGCGCTTAAACCTCACATCGCCGCGTATCTGCGGGACGAAGGGGAAACCCGCTTGCGTCAAGTAGGAGAGCATCTCCGCTTCGGGGTTGGTCTCTTCGCCGAACTTGCGGTAGAGCTTGACGAAGACAGACGCGTCAAAGGTCGCCGACGAGTTGCTCTGCTCGACGCCTAAAACGTGCACCTCGCTGGTGTCGTCCACTTCGGGCAGTGCGGTTCCTTTCGTCGCCTTCGCGCTGTAGAGCCCTTTTAAGGAACGGCCTTTCCACTCGCGCCGCGCCGCCTGATAGAGCGCTAACCAGAAATTTTCGTCCGCCGTGGCGTCATAGAGCAGGGTGCGCCCCGTAGATTCAGTGAGCCAGGCGAGGGCCGCCCTCGGGTGTTCTTCGGTGAGCTTAGGTGCGTCCGTTGCAGAGATGGAGGTCAGCGGTAAGAAGTAGCGCCCTAGCCCCCCATCCGCGAATTCCACGCGCACCAGCGCGAGGTACGCCTGCGGCTGCGACTGTAACCGCACTGCGTCCACGAGCCGCGCCATTTTGATGCCGCGTTCTTTGGCACCGAACCAGCGCTGAATGCCCAGGTATTCGGGCAACACTTCTTCCAACTGACGCCGCGCTTTACCCTGCACCATCGTGTCGATAAGGAGGGTCTCCAGACCGCCGGAGACGCCAATCGTGGGGAGGGTGCGCTCGAGCTTCTCCTCCACCTCGCTAAGCTCAGGCGGAACGGCAACAGCTTCCTCTTCACTGCGCAAGACGAACCAGTAAAACCCGTGCGGTCCTATGGCAAGCGGATACTCATGCTCGCCAATCTGCGGAAAGGGCATCTGCGAAAAGAGTTCGACGGGATATTGACCCGCAAAGTTTCGTAGCGGCAGCGTCGCGGCTTGGGCAAACCTCGAGAGGTTCGCAACCACCAGCACGGTCTCACCTTCAAATTGGCGGGTAAAGGCAAACACCCGCTGATTCTCAACCTCTAAAATCGTCTGCTCGCCGCGCCCAAAGGTCTTCGCGTGCTGATGACGCACGCCCAAGATACGGCGCGTGAAGTTGTACAGCGAGTGCGCACTCTTCTGCGACTCCTCGACGTTTACGAACTGATAGCCGTAGCCGCCTTCGTTGACGGGCGGTAAAAAGAGCTGGTGAAAGGGCGCTTTGGAAAAGCCCGCGTTGCGGTCTGGGCTCCACTGCATCGGCGTGCGTACTCCGTTGCGGTCTCCCAAAAAGACGTTATCGCCCATGCCGATTTCGTCGCCGTAGTAGAGAATCGGGCTGCCCTTGAGAGAGAGAACCAGCGCGTTCATCAGTTCGATGCGGCGGCGCTCATTCCCTAAAAGGGGCGCTAAGCGGCGGCGAATCCCTACATTGATGCGGAACTGCCGGTCCATCGCGTACTCGTTATACATGTAGTCGCGCTCTTCGTCCGTGACCATTTCCAACGTCAACTCGTCGTGGTTGCGCAAAAAGAGCGCCCACTGCGCGTCCTCGGGTATGTCTTCGGTCAGGTTAAGCATTTCCACAATCGGCTGACGGTTCTCGCGGCGGAGCGCCAAGTACATCCGGGGCATCAGCGGAAAGTTGAACGCCATCTGCACGCCTTCGCCCTCATCACCAAAATACGGCAGCGTGTCCTCGGGCCACTGGTTCGCCTCGGCTAAGAGGATGCGTCCGGGACCGTAGCGGTCTTCGATGACTTTGCGGAGGCGTTTAATAGCGTCTAAGGTTTCGGGGAGGTTCTCGCTCGAGGTTCCTTCGCGCTCGTAGAGGTAGGGCACCGCGTCTAAGCGCAGCCCATCCACACCCATATCGAGCCAATAGAACATCGCCTCGTGGAGCGCCTTTTCGACTTCGGGGTTATCCCAATTGAGGTCGGGCTGATGGCTAAAGAACCTGTGCCAATAGTACGCGCCCGCCACCGGGTCCCAGGTCCAGTTGGAGTGCTCGGTGTCGGTGAAGATGATGCGCACGTCTTTATACTTCTCGGATGTTTCGCTCCAGACGTACCAGTCGCGCTTGGGCGAGTTCGGCTGCCGCGCCTCTTGAAACCAGGGGTGCTGGTCGCTGGTGTGGTTCAAAACGAGTTCGGTGATGACGCGCATCCCGCGCTCGTGCGCTTCGTCTAAAAACCTCTTGAAGTCGTCTAAATTACCGTGGACGGGCAAAATCCCCTTGTAGTCCGCGATGTCGTAGCCGTCGTCGCGCAAGGGGGAATCGTAAAAGGGCAAGAGCCAGAGCGTGTTGACGCCCAGCTCCTCTAAGTAAGGGAGTTTCTGCCGCAAGCCCTCGAAGTCGCCGTAACCGTCGCCGTTTGAGTCGTAAAATGAGCGAACATGCAGCTCGTAGACCACCGCGTCCTTGTACCACAGGGGGTCGTCATTGAGCCTGCTCGTCTTTGTTTTTGGCTGTTCTACCGTTTGAGAGTCCATCGTCACCTCTTCTATATCTATCTTCTACTCATGGCTTCTTTTCGGTGAAGCGTTGCTTGAATCGTTCTCTAAATATGCTTTAAGTGTACTTCGTAAATTTTGCGCTATAGCACCCGAGAAATATCTGACAGAGCGCACAATTGCCCAACATACAACATAACGTGCGCCTTCACCTTATCGGGAAAGGCGCACACGTCAATGTGGAGTTTCTTACCCTACACGCGCCCCCCTATACACTCTGTTGCGCCATGTACGAGTCAAAGCTCTGCTCGCGGCGCTCAGGCGTGATTTTGAGAATGTGGGCGGGGAAGTAGTGCGGGTCTAAGCGGATGAAGTTGCGCGAGCCTTCCCAGGTGTAGCGCTCGCCGATGACCAAGTCTTCCAAGTGATACGCGCCGTCCGAGAGTCCCAACGCGCCTAAGTCGAGGTGGACGAAACCCGTCTGCGCGTAGTTCGCATCGAAGTTGACAACGACTAAGATACGGTTGTCGCCCTCTTGTTTGGAAAAGGCTAGAAGCTGGTCGTTGTCCACGTAGTGAAACTTCAAGGAGCGGTTGTTATGCAGCGCGGGGTTGGCGTGGCGAATCTCGTTGATGCGGGTCATGAGGGGCTTGAGCGATTTGGGATCGTCCAAGTTCCAGTTGTGGATTTCGTACTTCTCGCTGCCTAAATATTCTTCCCTGGCCGGATGGGGTTCGTTCTCGAGCAACTCAAAGACCGGACCGTAAATCCCGTAAGAGGACGACATCATCGCCGCCATGACGAGCCGCGCTTGGAAGACGGGGCGCGTGCGCAAGTAGGGCGGGAGAATATCGGGCGTGTTAGGCCAGAACGACGGACGGTAGAAATCCACGACTTCGCTCTGGAAGAGTTCGCCCAAATACTGTTCAAAGTCACTCTTGTTATAGCGCCAGGTGAAGTACGTGTACGACTGGCTAAAGCCGAGTTTGGCAAGCGCGTACATCTGGTGAGGGCGCGTAAAGGCTTCGGCTAAAAAGATAAGGTCGGGGTACTTCTCGCGGAGCGTGCTAAAGCACCACTCCCAGAAGGGCAGCGCTTTGGTGTGCGGGTTGTCCACACGGAAGGTGCGTACGCCTCGCTCTGCCCAAAACTCGACGACACCTCGGAGTTCCAACCACAACCCTTTCCAATCCTCACACTCGAAGTCCACGTTGTAGATGTCCTGATACTTCTTGGGTGGGTTCTCCGCGTAGCGAATCGAACCGTCGGGGCGCTGGCGGAACCACTCGGGGTGCTCTTTGACGTAGGGGTGGTCGGGCGAGCACTGATAGGCGAGGTCTAGGGCGACCTCTAGCCCTAGTTCCTGTGCCCGCTTCATAAAGCGCTCAAACGCTTCCATCCCGCCCAACATCGGCTCGACGGTCTTGTGTCCGCCGTCCTCGTTGCCGATGGCCCAGGGACTACCCACGTCGCCCGCTTCGGCTTCTTGGGCGTTGTTCTTCCCTTTGCGGTGGCTTTTACCGATAGGGTAAATCGGCGGCAGATAGACGATATCGAAGTGCATCTCTTTGACATAGTCCAGCATCTCCGCTGCGTCGTCCAGCGTACCGTGCTCGCCCGGCTTGCCCACCGAACGCGGGAAGAACTCGTACCAGGCGCTGAACTGCGCGAGCTTACGCTCCACGTGTATCTCCAAAGTGCGCCCGTCTTCGGCTCCTTCGCGGGAGTCATACTGCGCCGCAAGCTCTTTGACCTCTCGCTGCAACGCCGCCTCAGCGTCCCCCGATCCGAACGCTTTGATATACGACTTGAGCCGCTTTTTGTCGTCACCTTTGGCTTTTTTGGCGCACTTCTCTAACAAGGACGCGCCATCTTTAAGCTCGCTCTCGATCTCCCACTCAGGGCTGCCCCCCTCAACGCGGCGGCGGAAGAGTGCTAGCCACGTCCCGAACTCGTCCACCCACGCCCGCACGCGGTAGACCCACATGCCGGGGTCGCCAACGTGAAACGTACCCGTATACGTATCGTTCCCTTCGAAGCGCATCCGGGTCGTCTCTTCTCGCCCGTTTTGCGGACCATAAACAAGCTCCGCGCCCATCACGTCGTGACCGTCGCCGACGAGGTTGGAAGTCACGGTGACGGCTTCGCCCGCGACACGCTTGATGGGAAAACGTCCGCCGTCAATCTCGGGCTGAACACGCAAGATGACCGCTCTGGACCACTTCTTGGGTAAGTTTTCAGGTAAATCAGATTTCGTTGTAGCTTTCGCTTTCTTTGTTTTAGGTTCTGTTACTGTCATGCGTCAACTATAACCACAATGCGTCATGGGAAGAAAAGGGGGTGGTGCGGAAACTTGGGGAGGTATCTGCGGGTGTAATGAACTTAACAAAGCTGATACAGGGCGTTATGAAGGGCTATTTCGTGAGCACTCCAAACAGCAAATGCTCAACTGCGTTTGAAACGAGCGTTTCGCGCCCTTTTGCCGTGCGAGTGTTGCGGTAGAGCGGTCCGTCGATCATCAAGGTCGCCAAGCCGTGCATCACGGCCCAAGCGCTGATCGCTACCTCTTCTGGGTCTCCCTCAGCGACACGCCCCTCCACCTGCAACTGCGTCACGAGCGCGACCATACGCTCATACCCTGCACGTCCAGCCCGCTCGACCTCAGTACGCACGGCGTCGCTGCGCAGTTCGGGCAAGAACATCAAGCGAAACTCCTGAGGGTGCTCGAGCGCGAAGCGTACGTACGCCTGCGCAAGAACCTCCAAACGCTCCAACGCCGACCTATCTTCCCGGTTGTACGCCTCTTCGGTCGCCGCCGTGAGGTCTGCAAAGGCGCTTACCGCAACCGCCGCGAGGAGCGCCGTCTTGTCCTTGAAGTGGTAGTACGCCGAAGCGTGGCTCACGCCCGCCCGTCTAGCGACGGCCCGCAAGGAGAGCGTGCCAGTACCCTCTATAAGCGCAGCTCGAGCCGTCTCGACAAGCACACGCCGCAAGTCGCCGTGATGGTAGCCGTCCCGCTTGGCAGTCTGCGCATTCGAACTTGACATCGGTAAGATTTTACCTTATCCTACCATTGGTAAATATTTAACCACTGGTAGTTTTGAAAAGAGGTCACGATGTCGACGTCCCTACCTGCACCCCGCCCTCAAGTGCGTCTCAATCCCTACCTCGTTGGCGTCGCACTAGTTTGGCTCGCCGCTATCACCTATCTGATCTTCTTCGCCGACCTCTCCTGGTTGCGCTACGGCAACCAGGAGCCCCTTCCTTATCTGCTCGGTCAGGTTGCCGTTTTGCCCTTCATCGCCCTTATGCTCTTTCTCGCCCGCAGAGCAGGACTCAAGCCGGTGGATCACACTTACGACCTCGGCTTAACGCGCACGCGGGCGCTTTTGGAAACGGTTTGGCTCGTTGCGTACATGGCTGTAGCGATGGGTATCGGGCTCACGCTCAACATTCACACTCACATCCACTTCGGGGCATTTGCGGACGGCACGCAGGACATTTTAGGGCTCAGTCCGGTAGGGTCGTCGCTGGTCTGGGTCGGCTACAACTTCCTGGTCTTCACCGCGCTTCCCCTCGCCTTCTTCATGGGTGTACGCGGGTACAGCGCGGCGCAGCTTCTCCTGGGTTTCCCTAAACCGCGTGTGTTCGTCCCCTTCGCCGTGGTAGTAGGTGTAATCGGCGTTCTACCTTTTGCGACTGACGCATTTTGGTCTACGTCCGTGCTGGGACACGCCTTAACCCTACTCATCTACGGTCTCGGCACGCTCGTCCCTGTTGCAGTCTTTACCCAAGCACTGCTGGCTCCACGCCTCGCGTTTCTTGCCCGCTCCTGGGTGACAGGCGCGGTGCTCGCTGGCGTCGCCTATATGCTCTTCAACCTCAACGAATACTTCCTCGAGTGGACCAGCGCACCCGATGTCGGCTTGTCGCTCACCTGGCTCTTGGCAGGCGACCTCTTCTGGGGCGTTATCAAAGGCGTCTCGACGCTCGCGCTCGGCAACGCCTGGATGCACATCTTCACCACGCACACCTTTCATCTAGGCGACGTGCCCTTGGTCGCGCGGGTGTTTGGGCTGCGCTAGCACCTCTTTCCCAAGCCACATGTTAAGTTGTCTTCCATGTACACAATCGACCTCTCAGGCAAAAAAGGACTCGTTTTCGGCGTCACCAATCAGCGCTCTATCGGCTGGCCCATCGCGCAAAAGCTTTCAGCAGCGGGGGCGCGGCTCGCCTTTGGGTATCAGGCGGAGCGGCTTAGAGGGACTTTGGAGAAGCTCACGGCGGAGATGGATGAAACGGTGCTACTCGAGTGCGACGTCACCCAAGACGCCGACTTGGATAAAGTCTTCGCCGCCGTAAAAGACGAATTCGGCACGCTCGACTTCATCATCCACTCGGTCGCCTTCGCACCTCCCGAAACCTTCGAGAAACCTTTCTATCAGGTAAGCCGTGAGGACTGGAAAACGGCGATGGACGTGTCCGCGTACTCGCTCGTGGCGATGGCAAAACGCGCCCAACCTCTTATGACGGACGGCGGCAGCATCCTCGCCATGACCTACTTGGCAGCCGAGCGTGTCGTGCCGCACTACAACATGATGGGCGTAGCGAAAGCGGCGTTAGAAGCGAGCGTCCGCTTTCTCGCCTACGACTTAGGCGAGCAAGGCGTCCGCGTGAACGCGATTAGCGCGGGACCTCTTCGCACCGTGGCGGCGCGGAGCATTTCGGGCTTTGGCGATATGTATTCGGTGGCAGGCAAGCTCTCGATGCTGAAGCGCAACATCACCCAAGATGAGGTGGCGGGGTTGGCGCTGTCGCTCGTTTCGGATGATTTGGGCAGTGGGATTACGGGTGAGACCATCTATGTGGATGCGGGCTATCATGCGATGGGGATGTTTTTGGATGCGGTGGATTAGCGTTTCTAAAAAGTGTAGCAACGTCTTGACCGAGTTGTGAGAGGTGCGGTTCGGAGCTCGCACGGAAATTATGAGCCCGTTAGGATGACTGGACATGAAGAAAATCATCTGGTTCGTGATCGGCGCTGTTCTCACCGTTCTCAGTGCCGCTGTTACCTATTTTTACCTGACGGACCCCGCTAGACTAACGACGCAACCTGAATTTTCCGGATTGAGAAGAAGCGTTCTGGGTAACGTCCTCTCGTCCACCGCTGACCCTGCCGTGCTCATGACTTTTAGTGAAAACTACACCTACCTTGGCGGTCAGACCTTTACGCTTTACGGCACTGCCGAGGTCGAACAGCATTTTTTTGTTGAAGAACACCCGGACGGAACGCTGAAAAGCTTCTTTTGGCTGCAATTCGAAGGTTTCTTACCGGACAACGATTACGCCTATGACTACACAGATTCTCCGCTCCGCGTGCAGATAGGGGACTTTGGTTTCTACACAGATACTGCGGCTGGAGTTGCTCTCGGAAGATTTCAGTTTGATCAACCCGGAACAGATGGTTATCTCGTGCGTCAGTTTCTCGCCGACGAGGGTTACAGATACCCTGACGAGTATACTTACGCAAGACTTGTTCACGTTCCTGACGCTGCAAACCGTAAAGAACTCCTGATCATCTTCATCGACGATTTAGCACCGACAGGCTGGAACGCAAAAGCGTTACGTGAAGGTGGAGAAAACGAAGATAAATGGGCAGAGGTTGAGGCTGCACATCTCGAGAAGATCGAGAGCGTGATGAAGCTAGATCGACACTAGAGAACCCAATAATGTCGCTGGACACTACCGTCCACTACGGGTTTGCTCCTGCGCTCGGATAATTTGCGCATAACGAACCTGCATATTCAAACACGCCGAGCGTTTAACCTGATACCTATGTGAAGTGAACTAGTCTTGCCTCGAGCCCTTCCTCAACCTCTTCTTCACGCTTTACTTCACCGTTTCGATAAGGCTGGGCGTCGTCAAACTTCGGCTACAAATTCTGCCAAACCTCGTCCTCTTCAGGGGTGTTCCATTCACGCGCCAGCGCTGCCTCACTAAGGAGGGCGTCATTTGTACGGGCACGTCTAGCTTTTAGATAGCGGGCAAAATCCAGCACCTCATCCAAAAGCTCTTCGGGTAAGGACTCGAGTTCTTGTATCGCTTTTTGAGTCATCGCATCCTCTCTCAAAGTAAAGGTTCTACACTTTAAGTTTGGCACTACGTACCTCGACTGCTAGTTGGCAAAGAGGTAAAGAAGAGAGAAGCTCACGGTTATGCGATCCACAGAACTTCTCTCGAAACAAACTGTAACAGACATTTTCACGGCTGTGTATGTATAGCAATTGACATAAGTACTGATTGGAATAGCGCAAGTCTCAGCCGCAGCCATCCCGCTCTCAGGCAAAGCCTAGCGGGACGGCTTCGCCTGAGAGCGGGATTTCATTCTCAAATGTGCGTGCTGCTTTCTGAAAGCCCGTAGGGACGAAGTTTTCGCAAAGCGAATGACGTAGTTTGCCGTTAGGCAACGGTGTTCTACATCGTGAGAGCGTCTCTTCGCATAACTTCGTTCACTCAAACCAAATGATACTTGCTATATTGGTCGATGATTACTTGCAAGCCGTTCAGAGATTAGGACACTTGAGCCTGCCTAAGAAGCGCAATCAGAAAGCGAGCTATAGCGAACTGATGACTAGCGTACTGGTGGGCGAAATATTGCAACAGAAAAATCAAGGGCTGTGGTACTTGTACTGAACTGAAAGAATGATGTCGTAAATTGAGAGCGTCTGAGGGTACGCGCTGAGAAGCCCTTAGCCAGAGGTAGCATCTTTGAATCAACGCGCGTCGATAACGGCATAATACGCCCAGCTAAAGGCTCTTTTCCGCGCGGTTTAGATATCAAAAGTACGACATCTAAACTTCACTTTAGCATTTGTGGTCAAGCAAGAGTATCAAACGTTGTTTCCTAGCCTACCCGAACTAAGCCGCTTCTACCGCGTCCAACGAAACTTTGAGCGTACTTATGCTGACTTAGCGCTGCTCATTGCAGAGCATGATGGGGTCTACTTGATTGATTCACAACTACCGATTTGCAAAGGCGTGCGTTATACCAGAGACCGCCTACTGAGCGAAGCAGACTCAGGACGCGGAGGTGCAACAAAGAAGTTCTACGGCTTTAGACTCCACGCCATCTGTACAGGAATAGAGTCTATTTGTCGCTTTGGAATCGCCCCTGCAAACGAACATGACATCACCGTAGCCAGGTGCTTGCTTGATGAACGCTACGATGACCTGCACAGCCTCATTGGTGACAAAGCTTATCTAGGCTTGGGCATCTACACCCCACCCAAGCAAAATGCTATGTAGCCAGGCTTCTGGTGTGGTTTCTTTGCCCGAGCTAGAAAGTCTATTGAGGCCGTCTTCTCCTCCCTCTCGCGCTGTCGCAACCTCGCACTACAACAACGCAACTCCTTCTGGAGCATCAGAGCGAGTGTCTGCCGCAAAGTCGCTGCCCATAACCTCATCCTTTTTCTGTTCGCTTGTTACTCTAGCCGTCGAGGTTACGAGATAAAAGTAACCGTAGGTTGCTTACCTACCTCACTGCGGAAGGTGCCTGCGGTAGAGCATCTCGAGTTGATAGGTCTCGCTGACCCCACAGCCCGTGGCGAAGAAGAATTCGGTGAGGGCGCGTACCCTGTTCGTTAGGCTTGATGTTTGCAGGTGGGTAAGGTTTGTGAGGTGGGTGCGCAAGTACTAAAGTTTGACGGTATTGACAGGAGTAGAGTCACCTAAGCTTGAAGCCAAGCATTTCAAATGCAGCTTGCAAGAGTAGAGCGTCTTAGCCTGCAGCGTTTCTCATCTCTACACCTAAAACGACTCGGTGCACCTAATAGCAGTTCCAAAACATACCGAGACGGATGAGCGCAAATATCATCTCAGAATGTGCGTGCTAAACGATGTTCTAAAAAGTGATAGTGTTTCTGACCAGATGATACCTGCTATAAGCTAGGGCGCTAGGTGCTCTCCTTGCAGCGTGAGCGCCGTTTCGACCTCCGGCTCCGCTGCGGCGTTCCGAGCGAGGCGGACTCGGTAGTCGCCCTCAGCCACAGTCCAGCCAGGGGTATCTGGGTCGTAGGACGCTATCACGCGCAGTTCGTCGCAGATGATGCGCACCGTCGCCGACTGCCCCGGCTCGAGCGCAACACGCGCCCAGCCAGCGAGACGGAAGGTCGGCCGGCTTGCGCTGGCTGGCTCGACTGGCGGCGGCGCGATGTAAACCTGCGGCGTGTCGGTGCCGGTGCGCTCGCCTGCGTTGCTCACTTTCAGCGACACCTCGATCAGCCCGTCGCTGTTGAGCGCGATCTCGACATCGCTATAGTCGAAGCGCGTGTAGGATAATCCGAATCCAAATGGGAACAGGGCCGGTTGCCTCTCGCGCGCGTGCCAGCGGTAGCCAACATCGGCCCCCTCGATATCGTAGTTGACGCCGACGTAGTCGCCCCGGCGCGGTTGCCCCGGAAAGGACGTCGTGTTTTCAGAAGAGCGCACCTTCGGACGCGGCAGGTCCGCCTCTTTGACCGGAAAACTGACCGGCAGCCGACCCGAAGGCGTCACATCGCCCGCCAGCACCGCCGCGATCGCCTCCGCCCCGGCAGTGCCGCCGTACCACGCAGCCAGCACCGCTGATACGTCGTCCAGCCAGGGCATCAACACCGCCCCCGGTGTCTCCAGGACTACCACCGTGCGGGCCGCCCGCGCCGCCGCACGCGCAATCAAGTCACCTTGAGCGTCACCCAAAGAGAGGTCGGGGGCGTCCCAGCCTTCAGTAGCCCATTTCTCAGCAAAGATGATGGCGATGTCGTCGTCGCGTAGCGCCGATGGGTCTTCACCTAGAAATACCACCTCTTCGTCAAAGCGTGCTTTCAGCGCCGCCAGCGGCGAAGGACCGTGATAGATGCGCGGGAACTCCATCTGCGGAACGCGCATCCCCTCTCTTTTAGCGTGGTCAGGTGGCGTCACTGCCGAGCTTCCGCCGCCCGACAGCACCCCGAGATCGGCGTTTTCACCGAGGACAGCGATACGACTCTGCGGCGAGTTTAGCGGCAAGACACCGTCGTTTTTCAGTAGCACGGTGGACTGCTCAGCTACCCTCTGCGCGACCTCGAGATGGCGTGGCAATGGAGCGGGGTCCCGCAGCCGACGCCCCTTTAGCGCACCAACGGAGTGCAGCGAGGCGAGGATACGGGTCACCATATCGTCCAACCGCGCCTCGCTGACCCTACCCCCTATCACCGCGCTCTTCAGCGGCTCGCCGAAGAAATGCGCCGTGTCCAGGTCCCAGCCCGACTGCCGATCGAGCCCAGCCCACGCCGCATGGTCAGTTGAATGGGTCGCGCCCCAGTCCGACATGACGAAGCCCTTGAACTGCCAGTCGCCCTTGAGAACCGCAGTGAGCAGGAAGTGACTTTCCGACGCATAAATTTTGTTGACCATGTTGTAGCCGGTCATGATCGAGCGCGGTTGACCGTGTTCGACGGCAAGCTGGAACGAGAGCAGGTCAGACTCACGCAGCGCCTTTTCGCTGATATCCGAGCTGACCATCACCCGTCCGGTTTCCTCGGGGTTGAGGGCGAAATGCTTGAGCGTCGAGACGACGCCTTGAGACTGAATACCTGCGACGGACGCCCCCGTGAGCATCCCGGAGTGTAGCGCGTCCTCGCCGACGTACTCGAAGATGCGCCCGCCGCGCGGCTCGCGGACCAGGTTCATGCCCCCAGCGAGCTGGACGGAGAAACCCAAGTGCCGCGACTGAGCGCCGACAGCCTCGCCCACCGCGTGCGCTGCGCCCTTGCAGAAGGTCGCGCCGAGCGCAATCAGCGAGGGGAAGGCGGTGACGTTCTCTTGACTGCGGACGCCATTAGGGTTGGTGACCCCCATGCTAGCGTCGCTCTCGTCCCACATAGGAATACCCATGCGAGGCACACCGGGCGTGGCCGCAGCCGAGCCGTGTGCGCCCTCCGGCGCGGCGTCCACTGCTACCGGAGCCGACACGAGCGCGACCTTTTCATCTAAGGTCATCTGAGCGACCAACTCTTCAGCTACCGCCCAATCGTCCTGCCAACCGGTCCACGGTCCGGGTTCAGCGCGGAAACGACAGGTTATCTCTGTAGTCATTATCTCCCCCTCTCTTTAATTCTAAAGGAACACGGGTACCGAGTATCTGTGCCGGTCGTACGAGTAATGCGGAATTGCACGGTTTGCTTATCCTTACGGAGGGCGTCAGAGCTTACCATCATAGATGGGCACGGCTTAGTTTGCAAACTAAGCCGTGCAACCTCGTATAACATAGACATACGAGTAACATAGATAGAGGAAGGATCGGTCCACCGACTGACCGGTTCGCGGTTGAACAAGACCAATATTCTTAGTGCGCACTTTGCGAGCCCTCGATTGTGCGAGCTTGCCAGGTTAGGCAAGGACAAACACCCTAAAGTGTCAGCAAAGGAGCGTAAATGGTGGTAGACAACCTGAAGCAGCACACGCAGAAGAGTAAAGCATGAGGCAGGAATTGGTAACGCACTTAGACGTCAAGGTTGAAGATCCGCGCGTCGAGGCGCTTTTCAAGACTTTGGTGGAGACGACAAAGGGACTCGTAAATGCGTTTAGTGACTTCAAAAAGCGCAACGAGGAGGCGTGGCGGGAGGCATGACTCAGCGAGCAGGACCGTATCTAAGAAGCAGGGCTCGAGCTTTTGGTGCGAGCATCATACTTCTACTTCTTCTGGGTTCGGCGTCCACACAACCCGCCCCCGAGAGCACAAAGCAAACCTTCGAGCGCGTGTTAGCTGACCTGCAGCAGTTACCCTTGCCCGCTGACGTAAGTGAGGTTATTGGAAGCCTCTCGCAACCAATCAACCTCTCGGTCCGTTGTCCTCGAGGGAGCGCAGTAGAAACTGTCTCCATCACTATCACCACGTCGCTACAGCGGTGGGACGGCGCGCTACAGGCGCAATCGAGCGACCGAGCGGGTGTCTACCTCTGGCGCGGCAGCGTGCGGACTGGGCCGCAGGAAAAGACGATCACCTTTGACAACGTTCTTGCCTTTGACCCAGCGGCGCTCAGCGAAACGGATACCAGCGCGCAGTCTCCGCTTGACGTGCTCACCAACCGTACGCTGGTTTACCACGAACTGCTACACGGTCAACTGTTGATCGGCGCGGTGCAAAATAGTAAGGTGTGGCGTGAGAGCGTATGTGCTTGTAACGGGCCGGACCTCGCGCCCTCGGACGCCGACCACTCGGAGATTCCAGAACTCGAGCAGGCCCTGGCGACCAGTCTAGCCGAACGCACGCCGAATCTCTTCGCGCTCCATGTTGCCCCGGAGGAGGCTCAGCAGGGGCAGTTTTCGGTGACGCTCGGCTCCCTGGACAACCTGCTGAGCGGAAGTTCGGGCTTTCGGGCTGCCTTCCGCACCTCGACGGGCAGTAACGTGAGGTTGGGTGAGGTGCGTGCGGCGCTCGAGGACGGCGACGTCATCGTGCGGGGTGCGCTGCGCAACCCTTCCGAGGCGGGTTTCTTGCTCGTTCAGCTCCAGCCTCCAGCGGGCTCCTGAGCGATAAAGGTACATTAAGCCCTTGATGTTCTTCGGCTCGAGTCAGGCGTCCAAAACTACGCCCGAAAGGATGTAAAGCGAAGGGTGCGTCATCGAGGGTGAACGTGATACGCGCCTCACTAAAGCGGTTATCATAAACATTGAGCTGAAATGGCGCAGATATCATCCCCTAAAGTGCGTGCTAAACAATGTTCTCTTTAGTGAGATTGGCTCAAACCAGATGATACCTGCTATATTTAGGCTATACCAGACCCGAACACACAACTCGGGGCGCTGAAAAGAGGTCGCTATGGTCCGCTTTATTCTCGTTCTTTTTCTATTCGTGAGCACCGCTTGGGCGTAAGAAGACGTCATCATCGCCATCGTCACAGTCGGTGAAGAGTTCGAAATCACGCAGACGCTGGCTGAACGCTACATGGAGGAAAACCCAGGCGTCACCATCAACCTCGTGCAGACGCCCGAGCAGGCCGATGGCCGCCTCGCCTTGTACTTGCAATACTTCGAAACGCAGTCGAGCGAGGTCGATATCGTCCAGACCGACGTCATCTGGACGGGCATCCTTCCTGCGGGCTTTCAGAAAGCGGCATTTTGTCTCAATATATCTTGGAACTGCTAAACGCATCATAGTTGACGTAGAGGATGCTGCCAGGCATCTCTTATTAAATCATCTGCGAAATAGGAAAAAATGAGGTAGTTTTTATCGTCCTAAACGCTAAATCTCGGATTCCCTAAGATGCAAGGTTAGTTATTGCGTGATGCACGCAATAACTAGCAGTTTTTGAACTTATTACGCAGAACGTTTATTCTAAGAGTTTATGGCGAGCCGTTTACAGGCTGAGAAATACGACTAAGCATCATAGTAGACTAAATTCTCGTGCAACAGTTGCGCGCGTCTCTCGCACAAGCCGTGCTCGGTCCTACGGTTCATCCCTCTCCAGGCTCAGCGACATTCGCAAGCCACTCGCTAGCGCTGCTCTCTGAACTTCCTACCACCGACAAGCTGCCATCCGTCTCGAGAACAACTGCTCCGACTCGTTCAAGCGACCCCTGCCCACTCGCCCGCACCGCCGCTCTCACCTCCTCTTTCGTCACACGTGCACGCCTCATTTGTGCCTCTAAAAAGCGCTGTTTGTAATAGAGAAGCGTTGGCTCCCCCTTGACGAAGCTCTGGAAGCGTTTTGAACGCACCGACAGGTAGGTGATGACAAACTGACCAACGATGAGTACAGCCAGCGCCGCGACGCTCTCGGTGAGCGCCACGTCTTTACTCAAAAGCGTGCTCGCCAGCACCGAGCCCAAAGCAACCGTAACGATGAAGTCGAAGGCGTTAAGCTTTGAGAGCGTTCTTTTGCCCGAAACGCGCAGCATCAGCAGGAGGGTAAGGTAGGCGAGCGGACCGACCAGCAGCACGCGCCCTATATCTGCCCAGGAGTTGAAGAAGATCATCCGGCTAGTGTAACAGCCTCACGCCGCTGTCGCCCCAATCAAATATGAGAGAAGGGGCTCACCATGAGCCCCTCCTTGTCTCCCGTCAGTCCGGCGTCTTAGCTCATGATCCGCTCGGCGAGCTTCGTGTGCGCCTCGTCCGCCTCCTTCGCCTCCTCCATAGAGCTTCCCATCTCCTGCTTGGTCTGTTCCAGGTTGAGCTGCTTCGCGTACGCCGCCATTGTGCCGAACGCTGCGATCCAATAGTGCAACACTAACTGCCCTGAGGCGATAATGCCGAGGTCGCGCACCTGGTCATCCGGCGCAGCCTCACGAATCTGCTTCGAGACGTCGTAGTGCGCTCTCATGATCGGGTTCTCGCCCTCGCCGCTCGCGCCCACTTCCTCCATCGCCCGGTTCACGCGCTCTCGCCACTCTTTAGACTTCTCGTTGCCGGTCTCCAAGAGCGACTTCAGCTCTGAATCAGAAGCGGACGATTTGATCTCGTCGGCTGATTCGGCGGCGATGCGCCCGCCGGCTTTGAGAGCTGGCAGACCGTCGGCTAAGAGTTGTCTAAGATTGTCTTCGTTCATGTCTACTCCCCCTATGGTTGAGGCTAATACCTCAGGATGAGCATACGAAAGAGGAGCGAGGAGGACAGCGCCGCAGCACTCATTAGGTTAGAGCGTCTTCAAATAGCAGGTATCCGTATATTAAGAGAAGCGATGCGAAGCAACACTCTCACTTTTAAGAATATTGTGCAGCACGCACGTTCTAGGATGATACCTGCGCCCATCCGTCTCAGTATGTTTTGGAACTGCTAAAAGTTGCGGAGCATCACTCGTACTAAGCGGCTTGGTCCTAAAGTACTGTCAGACCCAGCCATTGCCCCTTGTGTAGGCTGCCCCCTTGTCCTCTTGGTCTTTTGTAGAGAACACTGAGAATCTATTAGCACTGCGCCATCACACACGCCGAGAAATCGGCGCAACTTCCGCTTATAGCCTATGGGGGGCACTATGCAGCGTTTCTTCCGGTTGTCATCTCTACATCTACTTCTCATTCTGTTTCCGCTACTCTTTGTCGCCTGTGACCAGTTGGGCGGCTCGAACGTCACTCAGCCTGCTGAGGACGTCAGTGAAGACGCTCCTACGGGCAGCTTCGGGGTGAGCGAGAGCTACGGCGGTCCCTACTTGAGCGACGCGGAGGGGAACATTACGGACGCCTCGGACAGCCGCGTCATCCGGGTCGCGCCGGGCGGCGCGTTCTACGTGCAGGTCAGCTACGAGGACCCGGACGGTGTCACCGACATCGAGGTGCGCTTACTCAACGGTCTACCCGAGGGGCTGAGTGGTCCCTTGGACCCCGCCCAGAGCTTCTTCACTTTAGGGCAGCCTACCGGCATCAGCGAGCCCATGAGCGACTGCGAACTCTCGGACAGCCCGACGAGCGTCACCTGCGTGTACGAGGTCAGGGTGGACGAGGACGCGCTCAACGTCACTGAGCTGGAAGGTGCGGGAGACGAGTTCGCTTACGTGTTCGGCGCTGAGGTCACGGACGCCGCAGGCGAAGCGAGCGAGTCGGAAGAGGGTTACGTCGTCGTGACGAGTGACAACGGTATGGAGGTGGGCGCTAACGCCTCCGTCGTCTCTGCCGAGGACCTGTCCAACACGCTCGGCACAGCTACTTTCAGCGAAGTCGAGGGGGGCGGCGTGTTGATGGCGCTTGACCTCTCCGCCAACGACGTCATCTCCGGGGGACTGCACGCCATTCACGTCCACGAGAACGGCTCCTGCGAGGCGGCTGACACGGACGGCGACGGTGTCCTAGAGGCGGCAGGCGCGGCAGGTGGGCACTATAACCCGGCGGACGTGGGGCACGGCGAGGACAACGGTCCGCACGTGGGCGACAGCGAGAACTATAACTACACCTTTAACGAGGACGGCAGCGCCACCTTAGAGGTGCGCTTCCCCCTGGCGAGTCTGGAGGGCGAGAACCCGTTCCTCAAACCCGGCGGTACGGCGCTCATCATCCACGCGGGGATTGACGACAAGGAGACCGACCCAGGCGGCAAGGCGGGCTCGCGTATTGCCTGCGGGGTGCTCGAGCGGGCGCAGTAGCTGTACCTGAGAAGAGGAGGCTCCACCGGCGGTGGAGCCTCCTCTTTCTCTTTAGCGCCGCCCAGCTTTCGCTTTTGCCTCCCTAGACGCCGCCCTATCTCCTGTCCTGACTCGTAAGGAGTGCGCATAGCTCTTATGCAAGGCAATTTGACGAACGCCTGGTCCTTTACCCCTTTCCGCTACTCACCCCCATCGCCTGCCGCACCCGGTCGCTAAACACGAGGTAGAGCACGACCGTCGGCAGCGCGGTCAGCAGCGTGCCCGCCGCCAACGGACCGTACTGCGTCACGTACGTTCCCTGAAAGGCGACGAGCGCACGGGGCAGCGTGTAGGTCGCCGGGTCGTTCAGAAATACGAGCGCGAAGAGGTACTCGTTCCAGATGAAGATAGTCTGCAAGATGATGACGGTGTAGAGCGCAGGTCGCGCCAACGGCAAGATCACCTGGAAAAAGGTGCGCCAGGGCGAGAGCCCGTCCACCCGCGCGGCGTCCTCTAAAGAGCGCGGCAGCGAGAGGTAGTACGAGCGCATCAGGAAAATGGAGATAGGCAGCCCGAAGGCGGCGTTCGGCAAGATGAGCGCCCAGGGTGTGTTGTAGAGCCCCAAGTTGCGCAGGAGCTTGAGGAGCGGCACGATGGCGGTGATGGGCGCTAAAAAGGTGCCCGACAAGAAGAGGTAGTAGAACACGGGGCGACCTAAAAAGGAGGCGCGGGCGAGCGGATACGCCGCCATCGCGCTACCTAACGCGACGATCACGACCGCGATGACGGTCACGAAGAGCGAGTTCCAGAAGGCTAGACCCAGCCCCCCTTGGGTCCACGCTTGGACGAAGTTACCCCACGCGGGTGAGGCGGGCAGCGCCAGGGGCTCCTCGAAGATTTGGTCCTCCGTCTTGAGAGCGGTGATCGCTATCCAAGCGAGGGGGAAAAGAACGGCGAAAGCGTACGCGAGGAGCGAGACGCGCACTACCCAGTAGCCCGGTCCGCGCTGCGTTTTGACGGTGGCGTCGCCGCGTCCTGTCCGCGTCCGCGCCACCTACGCCTCCCTCGCCCGCGTCACACGGAGCTGCACTAAAACGAGCGAGAGCGCGACTAAGAACACAACGACCGCTTGCGAGGCGGCGTAGCCCGACTGCAGGCGTCGGAACGCCGTTTTGTAGATCACGGTCGGCGCTACTTCCGTGGCGCTCGCGGGACCGCCGCCCGTCATGATCCAGATGAGGTCGAACGCCTTGAACGAGCCCGTGATGGCGAGGATCAGGGCGACCACGATGACCTCGCGCAAGAGGGGCACGGAGACCTGCAGCGCGGTCTGCACCCTCGAGAGCCCGTCCACTTTCGCCGCGTCGTAGAGGTTGCGCGGAATAGCTTTGAGCCCCGCGATGAAGAGCACCATGTAGAGCCCGATGTAGACCCAGTTGGTGACGAAGAGAATCGTTGGAAAGGCGGTCTGCGGCTCGGCGAGCCAAGCCCTAGCCCAAGCGTCCAAACCTACGGCTTCCAGCGCCCAGTTGACCGCGCCGAACGACGGGTCTAAGAGCCAAGTCCAGATGAGCGCGGTGGCTGCGAGTGAGATGACAATAGGCAAGAAGATGACAGCCGAGAGCGCCCTATTGGTGCGGGTGGGGCGCTCGAGCGCCAGCGCTAGCCCAATGGCGATAGGAATCTGCACGAACACCGACACAGCCGCGATGAGCGCCGTGTTGCGCAGCGAGAACATGAAGAGGTCATCGTCTAAAAGCGCCCGGTAGTTGGTGAGCCCGATAAAGGTCTTTTGCGGCGAGATGCCCGACCAGTTGAAGAACGACAGGTAGAAAATCTCCAGGTTGGGCCAGATGTAGAACAGCACGAACACCGCCAAGGCGGGCAGCAACAATCCGTACGCCCACATATTAGGGCGGCGCGTCATCCGCGCCGCCCGCCAGGTCTAGGGCAGTTCACCCGAGGACTCCAACTGCTCGGCGACGGTCTCGTGGCGCGTGGCGACCTCTTCGGGCGTCATGCGCTCGGCGAAGAGTTGCCCCATCAGTTCGATGTGCTCGGTGGCGAGTTGTGGCGGCGCGCCCTGGTCGTAAGCGATCTGCAAGTAGGGCGCGCTGCTGATGCGCTCGAGCAGGTCCACCACCACAGGGTCATATGTGCCTTCGGGAACTTCGACGTTCAGGGCGGCCAGACGCCCCGTCGCCTCGACGTAGCCGCGCACGTTCTCGGGGCGGGCTAAAAAGCGCACTAAATCCAAAGCCGCCTCCTTCTGCTGCGACGCTTCGGAGACGCAGTAGTAGGTCTGCGTCGCGCCGACCATCATGCCGGGGTCGCCCTCACCGTCCGGGAGGGTGGGGAAGTTGATGAACGCCAGGTTGAAGTCGGGCGCGAACTCGCGCAGCCCGCCGACCATCCAGGAACCCATCACGTACATCGCCGCCTCGCCCGTGAAGAAGGGGCGCTGCCCCACGTCGTAGTCCGCGCCCAGGAAGCCGCGCTGGAAGGCGTCCATCTCGACGAGGTCTTGCGCGTACTCGCCTGCTTGCACAAAGGCGGGGGCGGTAAAGGAGCCCTCGCGACTGAGCGCCTCCGCGAAAGCGTCCGAGCCGCCGAAGCGGTCGACGAGGTACATGTAGTAAAAGGAGAGCTGCCAGTTGCCCTGCCCACCTACAGTGAGGGGCTGGACGCCCGCCTCTTCAAAGGTCTGCACGGCGCTCATGAATTCCTCCCAGGTCCAGGTCTCGCCCTGTGTAGGGTCGGGGACCTCTAAGCCAACCTGCTCGAACAGATCGACGTTGACGAACATGGGCGCGGCGAAGACCTCGTAGGGCAAGCAGTAGGGCGTGTCGTCAAACGTCGCCGCCGAGAGCACGCCGTCGCCGACGAGCCCGTCCGACTGGAGTTCGCCTAACAGCTCGCTCATGTCGTAGACGACCCCTTCTTGCACGAACGAGCCTAAAACACCGCCACCCCAGGAGTGCCACACGTCGGGCGGTGCACCCGCCGCGAGCGCCGCTTGGATGGCGACTTTGAGGTCGTCCCCGGCGTAATCCACGCGCTCGACAGTGATGTCCGGGTGCTCCGCCTCGAACGCTTCGACGAGGGCGTCGCCCCAGGCTTGGGTGTCCGCCTCGGCGCTCCAGGTGGTCCACCAAGTGAGGGTGGTTTGGGCAAAGGCCGGGTTGAGGAGCAGGGCGAAGAGCGCGAAAAGGGCGAAGAGAAGACGTGCCATATTAAACCTCCAGAGGGTGAGCTTGGACGTGGGATTTCTTTGCGCTTGAATCAGCGGGGTCAGACAGGGCGCGCCCCGTCTCGCGGTCGAAGCGGACGCGGTGGGGTTCGGGCAGTTCCAAGGCGCGCGTCTCGCCCATCCGGGGCAGCTCGCGCGGGTCGAGTTGGACGGTGACGACCTGTTCGTTCGGCAGGGTCAGTTCGGCGAAGCCCAAGCCGCCCGCGTCCTCGACGAAGGAGACGCGGCCCTCGAGCGCCCTCCCCGCTATGTCCGGCGCACCCTCGGGGACGAGCTTCACGTACTCCGGGCGGACGCCCACCATCTCATCCGCGCCGTAGCCGAGCAGCTCGCCGCTCAAGAGGTTCATGGGCGGATTGCCGACGAAGCGAGCGACGAAGAGCGTCGCGGGGTGGTCGTAGACTTCGCGGGGCGTGCCGCGCTGCACCACGCGGCCCCGCTGCATCACCACGATCTGGTCCGCCATAACCATCGCCTCGGCCTGGTCGTGGGTGACGTAGACGGCGGTGACGCCTAAGGTCGCCTGGAGCTTCTTGAGTTCGGCTCTCATGCTCGCGCGCAAAACGGCGTCGAGGTTGCTTAAAGGCTCGTCCATCAGGAAGAGGTGCGGCTCGCGCACGATGGCGCGGCCCAAAGCCACGCGCTGCTGCTGCCCGCCCGAGAGCTGACCGGGACGCTTGTCCAGGTGCTCGGTGATGCCCAAGCGCTCCGCCACGCCCCGCACGCGCTCGTCCGCCTCGGCTTTACCCAGCCCGCCTACGCGCAGGTTGAGGGCGATGTTGCGGTGGACGCTCATGTGTGGGTACAGGGCGTAGTCCTGAAACGCCATCGCCACATTGCGGGCTCTGGGCTCTTCGAAGGTCACGTCCCGGTCCCCGAAGAAGACCCGGCCCTCGGTGGGCGTCTCGAGCCCCGCTAGGATGCGCAGCGTGGTGGTCTTGCCGCAACCCGACGGTCCCAAGAGCACGGTGAACTGGCCCTCGGGGAAGGTCAAGTCGAGCGGCTCTAGGGCCACCTCTTGCCCGAAGTGCTTAGAGACCCCTTCGAGGCGTATCGCGCTCATCCGGTATCACCGCGACCCGCCGAGCCCCCGACTAAGCTGACGCTTGTACGTTCGATGCCTATAAATAGTGCCAACCGATGACCCCCTTACCCCGTGCGTTCTGAACTGTTGTCTACGGGTGAATTCTATCACATTCGGCGGGTAGAGGTGTACCTCAGCGCTCTAAAGTAGACTTGAATTGTACTCGGTGCTACACTGAATGTCGAAACACAGACTAGAAGTGCGCCGCCAACAAGGTTTTCTCGGGGCAAGGGAGCGTCATGTTCAACTACTTACAGAGCCTCAACTGCTACCCGGTTAAGTCCGCGTCTGGTATCTCCTTGCGCGACGCCGACCTCACGCCGCGCGGTCTGCGCTTCGACCGGAACTGGGCGATCATTGACCCGAGCGGCGAGGTCGTCACACAGCGGCAGTGCCCGAGGTTGGCAGGGCTGAACGTCGCGTTGGGTAACACGTTGCAACTACGAATGGGTGAAGAGCGGCTCGAGCTGCCCCTGGAGGTTGACGGTCCGGAGGTTTCCGCCACGGTGTTCGGTCAACCCTGCCCCGCTGTTCAAGTTGACGACGGCGGCTGGCTGGCCGAGCGGTTCAGCGCACCCTACCGGCTCGCCGGGATGCCCGAGGGGACGGCGCGCCCGAAGCTGCTCCCCTCCGGCGCGGCCTCGGATGTCCCGCTCGCGCTGACCGACGGCAACCCGCTGCACCTCATCACAGAGGCGTCGCTGGCGCACCTCAACGGATACCTGGAGACACCTGTAGGAGCCGAGCGTTTCCGACCTAACCTGGTGGTGGAAGGTGATACACCCTACGCTGAGGATGGCTGGCGCGTGGTGAAACTCGGCGGTGTGATCTTGGACGTGCTAGAGCCCTGCGTGCGCTGCATGGTGGTCAACGTCGACCAGCGCTCAGGCGCGTACGGCAAGGAGACCTTAGCGACTCTCGCCCGCTTGCGCCGCTCGCCTGCTGGCGTCACCTTCGGCGTCCACCTCGCGCCGCGCGGTCCGGGCACGCTGCACGTGGGGGACAGGCTCGAGGTGCTCGCTTAGAGGGTTCTGTATCAATACCTCACTGCGCTGAAGTACCTGTCGGCGCGAACGCTACACCGCTGACGAGCTTTTATCATCACGTTCTAAAACACGATTTTTCTTGCTCTTTACAGCTCGAGAGCAGTTCAGCTTGTCAGCATTTCAGTCTGTCAGCGAAGCCTTCGTCCTGAAATCCAGTCAAGCTGGTGTACGTAAGTCCTCACGTAGTGAACGAACGGTGCTGACTGGCTGATAGCCTGACTTGCTGCTTTTTCACCTTGGTGATAAAAGCCTGCACCGCTGCCGACGCTTCCCCTCGAGCCCAAAGAGGTAAAATCAAACTGTTTGTAGTGGCAGGGACATGTTAGCCACACCGGGAGGCATCTATCGCACGCATCAAATGGGCTTACATCGGCGGGGGCAGCACCCGCGCGCCGGGGACGCTGGCAGCCTTTACCAAACAGGGAGAGCGCTTCCGAGGCTCCGAGGTGGTACTCGTCGATCTGGACGAAGCGCGCTTAGAGCTAGTTGCGGCGCTCGCGCGGCGCATGGCTGAGGCGCGAGGGCTCGACCTCACCATAAGTTGCACGACTGAGCGCAGGGCGGCCCTGGAGGGTTGCGACGCGGTGCTCTCCTCCTTCAGGCCCGGCGGCTTTGAGGCGCGGCATCTGGATGAATCCATCCCCCCAAAGCACGGCGTCATCGGGCAGGAGACCCAGGGACCGGGCGGGCTCTTCATGGCGCTGCGGGCGCTGGCGGTCATTAAAGACCTCGTGAGGGAGATGGAAGAGGTCTGCCCGGACGCGCTCTTGCTCAACTACACGAACCCCGTGAACGTCGTCGCGGACGCGGTGACGCGGCACAGCCCCATCCAGACCATCTCGCTGTGCGAAGGCCCCATCGTCTTCCCGCAGGAGCTAGCAGTGGCGGCAGACCTGGAGCCGGGCAAGCTCGACACCGTCATGGTGGGCCTCAACCACGCCTGCTGGAGCGTGCGACACCGCTACGACGGCGAGGACCTCATCCCGCTCGTTCAAAATGCCTACGAACGCAAGCGAAACGACCCGAACGTGGAGCCTCACGCCAAGCGGATGCTCCACCTCGCCTCGGTCATGGAGCGCGTGCCCGCAGCCTACTTCCAGTACTACTACTTCAAGGATGAGGTGCTGCGCGAGCTGCAGGCGAAGCCGAGGACGCGGGCGCAAGACATCATGGCGGCGGCAGAGGGCTATTGGCAGCACTACCGCGAGCAACGCCACGCGCCTTCGCCCAAGCTCGACCCGGCGCGCTCGAGGGGCGGCATCTTCGAACTCGAGCTAGCTTTCGACGTGATGAATGCGATTTTCAACGAGCGAGAGGAGGTCTGGACGCTGAACGTGCCCAACCGGGGCGCGCTCCCCGACTTCCCGGACGACCTGGTGGTGGAGGTGCCCTCGGTCGTGAACAAGCACGGCGCGACGCCGCTCGCCTCGGGCCGCCTGCCGAGGCACGTGCGGGGCCTCGTCACCTCTTTAGGCGAGTACCAGCGGCTCGCGGCGGACGCGGCGTGGGAAGGCGCACGTCGGGAAGCGGTGCGGGCTCTTACGAGCCACCCGCTGGTCCTGTCGCTCCCGCTGGCCGAACGGCTCTACGACGAGATGGCCCACGCGCAACGTGCGTGGCTCCCCGAGAGGTACTTAGCGTGACACCCGAGGAAGCGCCCAGCGCACCGAACGTGAACCTGTTCGTCGAGGACGACCTCGAAGCGATGAGCGAACGGGCTGCAGACCTCATCGCCGCCGCTATCCGCGAGAAGCCCACGCTAAGCGTTCTGGTTGCGACGGGCAACACGCCCCTGCGGACGTACGAGAAGCTCGCCTGGCGGCGCGGGACAGGTCTGGAGACGCGCCACCTCACCGCCCTCCAACTCGACGAGTACGTCGGGGTGAGCGAGGACGATTCGCGCTCGCTCTACGGCTGGATGAGGGAGGTCTTCGTGGAGCCGCTCGGCGTCACTCAGGTCGTACGGCTGCGCGGCGACGCCGAGGACACAGAGGCCGCCTGCCGCGCTTACGACCACGAGGTGACAGAGTGCGACGGCGTGGACCTCGCCGTGCTGGGTCTCGGGCCGAACGGTCACTTAGGGTTCAACGAGCCTCCCTCCGACGCCGACGCCCCGACCCGTCAAGTCACGCTGTCCGAGGCGAGCCTGCGCAGCAACGCGGCCTACTGGGAGGGCGAGGTCCCGCGCCGCGCTCTGACCTGCGGCATGTCTACGCTGCTAGGCGCGAGAAGGACGCTTCTCCTCGTCTCGGGCGGGCACAAGCGCGAGGTGCTGCGGCGCGCCTTGCAAGGACCGGTGACCCCCGAGCTGCCCGCGTCCTATCTGCAGAACAGACACGTCACCGTCATCGTGGACCGCGCCGCCTGGCCTGCGCGGGCTACCTGACGCGAACGTATGAGCACCACCGTTTTGGGCGTGGACGCGGGAAACACGAAAACCGTCGCGTTAGTCGCTTCAGAAGATGGCGAAGTCCTCGGCTGGGGGCGCGGCGGCGCGGGCGACATCTACGGCTCGGAGATACGCGCGGTCCAGGAGGTGCGCCGCGCGGTGGACGCGGCTCTGGCGAGGGCAGAGGTGGGCGTCCGGGACGTCAGCGCGAGCTGCTTCAGCTTGGTCGGCGCGGACTGGCCTGAAGATTTCGCCTTTTGGCGGCGCGAACTCGGTACCTGGAGCTTCGGGCACTCGCCTGTGATAGTCAACGACGCGCTCGGGGCGCTCCGGAGCGGCTCGCCGCACTTCGGCGTCGCGGTAGCTTGCGGTACGGGCGCGGCGGTGGGGGCGCGGGGGATGAGGGGGGCATGGCACTCGTCATTCTGGCAACTCACGGGCGGGGGTTTTGAACTGGGCGAGCGTGCGCTCCGGGCTGTCTACTTGTCGCACCTCGGTCTCGCGCCCCCGACACGTCTGACGGAAAGGGTGCTCTCGCATTTCGGCTTAGAGAACACCGAAGCCCTACTGCACGTTTTTACCACTAGGAACCAGGCGCAACCGGAGCGCTCGAGCTTGGCCCCGCTACTCTTGGATGAGGCGGCGCGTGACGCCGTCGCCGAGGGCATTGTGACGCAGCAGGGCGCGGCGCTCGGCGGCTACGCCCTCGTCGCGGCGCGTAAGGTCGGTTTGGGAGCCGCCGACGCCTTTCCGCTCGTGCTTACGGGCGGCGTCTTCCGCCACGCCTCGAGCCTGCTACAAGACGCCTTGGTCGCGCAGGTGCGTAGCGAACTGCCTGAAGCCGAAGTGGTTCGCGCTTCCGTAGAGCCCGTCGTCGGCGCAACCCTGCTTGCGCTCGAGGAGATTCATCCTACTGTCACGCTCGAGGTGACGCAGAAGCTTCGTGAAACGGCACCGCTCCCAACGTTTTTTGTAACAGGCTAGTAGGATGTGCGAAGTGCAAAGCGAGGTTGTATCCTAGTTGACCTAACGCTCAAAGCGCGAAATGCCCATTCTGCCGCATAGAAATCTTGCAACTTGGCTCAAGTAAGCGAGCTTACCCTACCGCCACCCCTCGACCTCCGGCAGGTCCTCACCGTGCTCCGTGATGTAGCGGCGGTGCTCTTCTAGCTTCGCCTCGTACTTCTCCCTAAGCGCCGCCTTCTGCTCCGCCAAGTCTCGGTGCTCAGTATGGCGCAAAACGGACAGAGCCAACTGAAAGCGGCTCATGCGGTTAAAGACGAGCATGTCAAAGGGCGTCGTGGTGCTGCCCTCCTCGATGTAGCCGTGCACGTGGAAGCGGCTGGGGTTCGGACGACGGTGGATGAGTTCGTGAATCACTCTGGGATAGCCGTGGAAGCCAAACGTCACGTCCACGTCGTCTGTGAAGAGGTTTACAAAGGTGTCCGCGTCCAAGCCGTCCGGGTGCTCCGGGTCTAACGCTAAGAGGTTCGCGACGTTCACCACACGCACGCTCAGCTCGGGCAGATCGCGGCGTAAGAGCATGGCGGTCGCGATTGTTTCTATCGTCGGTACGTCGCCCGCACAGGCGAGCACGATATCGGGTTTTCCTTCTCCTTGCGCTTCGTCGGTCCCAGTATGACCCGCCCAGTCCCACACGGACGCGCCCCGCTCTAAGTGCGCTTGCGCCTCCCTAAAGGACAACCACTGCGGCATGGTCTGTTTCGAGGCGATGATCAAGTTGATCTGGTCGCGGCTCTTCAAGCAGCGTTCGGTGACGGCGAGCAAGCTGTTGGCGTCGGGTGGCAAGTAGATGCGCACGACCTCGTTCTTTTTGGTGAGTAAGGTGTTGATGAAGCCCGGTCCCTGGTGACTGTAGCCGTTGTGGTCCTGCCGCCAGGAGTGCGAGGTCAAGAGGTAGTTCAAGGAGGCGATGGGCTTGCGCCAAGGGGTATCTCTAGCCGACTTGAGCCATTTCGCGTACTGGTTCGCCACCGAGTCGATGATGGTGATAAACGCCTCGTAGCAGGCGAAGAGCCCGTGCCGCCCGGTGGTGAGGTAGCCCTCGAGCCAGCCCTCACAGGTGTGTTCCGAGAGGATTTCCATGACGCGGCCCTCTTTAGAGACGTGCGCGTCGGTCTCCTCCAGGGGCCAGGTGAAGACGCGCTCGGTCACGTCGAAGACGGCGTCGAGTTTGTTCGAATCGATCTCGTCGGGGCAGAGCAGGCGGAAGTTCTTCTCTTCACTGTTGTGCTTAAAGAGGTCGCGCAGGTACGCGCCCACCGTTTTCGTGGCGCTCGCCTCGACGCCGCCCGGCTCATCCACGTTTGCGGCGTAGTCGGAGAGGTTCGGCAGCGTCAACGGGACCAGAAGCTCGCCGCCGTTCGCGTGCGGGCTGCGGCCCAACCTCTTGCTCGGTTCGGGCAAGAGGGACTGCACCGCCTCATCTGGCTCGCCAGCCTCGTCAAAGAGAGATGCGGGGTCGTAGCTCTTTAGCCAAGCCCCCAACGTCTCGAACTCTTCGTCGTCGTTCTTTGGGTCTGAGAGCGGCGTGCCGTGAGCGCGGAAGGTCCCCTCGACGGGCTTTCCTTCTAAGCTCCCCGGCCCGGTCCAGCCTTTGGGGGTTCGCAAAACGATCAACGGCAAAGTAGGCTTAGTGAAGTTCGAATTAGTTCTGGCGTCCTCTCGCATCCTGTGAATCTCTTCATGGCACCTGTCCAACGTCTTCCACAACGCCTCGTGCACACGCCTCGGTTCATCTCCCACAACGAAATGCACGTGATAACCAAGTCCTTCAAAAAGTTTGCGCAACTCCTCGTCGCTCATGCGCCCAAGAAGCGTTAAACCGCCGATTTTGTAGCCGTTCAAGTGCAACACGGGCAGCACCGCGCCGTCACGTGCGGGGTTCAAGAACTTGTTCGAGTGCCAGGCCGCCGCAAGAGGCCCCGTCTCCGCCTCGCCGTCGCCGACGACGCACGCCACGATCAGTTCAGGGTTGTCGAAGGCTGCGCCGTAAGCGTGGGCCAGGCTGTAGCCGAGTTCACCGCCCTCTTGAATCTGCCCCGGCGTAAAGGGGCGCAGGTGGCTGGGCAGACCTTCGGGCCAGGAGAAGAGCTTGCAGAGGTTCGTCATCCCTTGTGCGTTCACCCGGAACCGCTCGTCCACCTCGCCTAAAGTTCCCTCCAAATAGAGATTCGCCAAAATCGCAGGTGCACCGTGTCCCGGCCCGGTCACGAGCATCATGTCCGCGTCCGTATCTTGAATGAGCCGGTTCAGGTGCGCGTAGATGAGGTTCAGACCGGGCTGCGTGCCCCAATGTCCTAAAATACGCGTCTTAACGTGCTCCTTCGTTAGCGGTTCGCGCAGGAGCGCATTTGCCTTGAGGTGAAGCTGCGCCGCGCCCAGGTAGTTGACTGCCCGCCAATAGGTGTGAAGCTGCGCCAACCTCTCTTGACGGATATCTTGAATGCTCGTATGACCGACTGTGCTGCTCATATAATCTCCTCCGCTCTACCGCATGACCTCTTGACGGGCGTGTCAGCGTTTGGTCCAACCCTGCGCCGCGAACGCGCCCAGCGCCAGGGCTCCAACTCCAACTGCGCCGCCCGCGAGCGCCTTGCGCCTGCGTCCTTGAGACAAAAGTGCTTGCGCCGCCAAATAGCCCGAGGTTGCGTTCGTGCCGCCGCCTGGCCAGGTCGCCGCGCCGACCATCCAGAGGTTGGTCAGGGGCATCTTGTAGTTCGACCAGCCCTGGATGGGCCTAAAGAAGTAGTTCTGCCGCAGGTGATGACTTCCGCCTACGCTGTCGCCGCCGACGAGGTTGGGGTTGTGGCGCTCTAGGTCGGCGGGCGAATACACGACGCGCTCTAAGATGAGGTCGCGTATGCCCGGCGCGTACGCCTCCAGCTTGTCCAAGACGCGCTCCGCGACGGGCTCTTTGGCCTCGTCCCAGGTGCGGGCTTCAATCCGGCCTAAGGCGTCACCCCGGATGGTGCTGGGCAGCGTGCGCACCTGAAGCCAGAGGATGTGCTGGCCGTCAGGGGCTCTCGAAAGATCGAATACAGTCGGCTGCCCGACGATGAGCAGCGGGCTCGCGGGCAGCGTACCGTTCAGGGCGTCTGTGTAGGTGCGGGCTAGGTCCTCGACGTAGGGCGCGATGTGGACGTAGGCGAAGTCGCTTATCTCTTCCCCTGCTGCCCATTGCGGCTTACCTCGGAGCGCCAAGTGAACCATCATGGTGGCGGGGCCGTACTCGTAGCGCTTGACCTCGCGGCGGAACCCTTTGGGCAGCGGCGCGTCACGCAGCAGCCGCTCGAAGAGTACCGTTGGCGTGAGGTTGGCGACGACGGCGCGTTTCGCACTCAGCCGTTCGCCGCTCGCCAGTTCGACACCGGTGGCGCGTCCGTTCTGCGTAGTGACGCGCGTGACCTCAGCTTCTGTGCGCACCTCGCCGCCGTACTCGCGGAGGAGACCCACCAAGGCTTGCGGCATCTTCGACGCGCCGCCCTTGGGGATCGCCATCCCCTCCTCCATGTCCGCAAAGGTCTCTAGGAGTGGGAACTGCGCCCCGCCCGAGACGTCCGGCCCGAAGTCGAGGTGCATCCCCCAGGTGGCGATGACGGCTTGCATCTCTTTCGTCGTGAAGAAGCTCTCGCCGAGTTCGCGAGTGGAATTCAGCAGCAAGCGGGTGAGTTCTAAGACCTCGCCCGCGCCCACCTTGCGCACGGCGTCCGCCACCTTCATGCCCATCTGTACTGACGGGAGCGGCGAGCCGTAGAGGGGCAAGAACGCCTCTTGCAGTTTGTGGTAGTGCCCGTAGAGCTGCCCCCAGCCTTCGGCGTCTTGGGAATTGCGGTCCCGGATGAGCCCCAACGTTTTATCGGCGTCGCCGTAGACGCGCACGCTCTCGCCGCCTGGGAAGAGGTTGCAGTAGGGCTTGTCCGAGACAGCGTACTCCAAACCGTGCCGCTCTAAATCTTTGCTGAATTCCCCGTAGACGCTCGAGGCCAAAAAGAGGTTTTGGTTCATTGAATAGAGGTCGTGGACGAAGCCGGGGCGGGTGATTTCAGCGCTCTGCACCGCGCCGCCCACCCGCGCGTTGCGCTCCAAAACGAGCGTTTTCCAACCTGCTTTGGCGAGGTAAAGCGCCGTCACGAGACCGTTGTGACCTGCGCCGACGACGATAGCGTCATACGTACCGTTACTCATATGCTCCCCCGAGACCCTGCAAAAAATGAGACCCTGCAAAAAACACAAACCCTGCGCGCCGCTACGCCCACTCTAAACCCAGCCGAGACTAGGAAAGTGCGACGCCGCGCAAGGTCTTATAGTGAGCCGCTGCGCAAAAACCTGCGCAGAGACCTGCGTAGAGACTGTAGGCGCGAATCATAATGATTCTTCCTAGAGGGTCTACGTTGGCGTTGGAGGGGTAGCATGAGCGAATTTGAACACACCACCAACGTAGAGGCGTCACCAGAGAGCGTCTGGGACTTCGTTGCAGACGTGCGCAACCTGCCCAAGTACCTGCCGACCACCCACAGCGCCGAGCCCAGCCAGGGCGAGCGCGTTGAGGTCAAAGGCGAGGCGCAGGGGCACGAGTACGACTCGGAGGGCTACTTTCGGGAGGACCGGGACAACTATAGGCTCGAGTGGGGCGCGGACGAAGGCTACTATACGGGCTGGCTGGAGATTGCGGAGAACGGGAGCGGCTCGGACGTGACGGTGCACCTCACCTTTACGGGCGCACCCCCTCACGGAGAGGGCGATCCGCCGGGTGACAACACCTCGGAGAACGCGCCCGACCGCGACGACGTGCAAGAGGGACTGGTCTCGGCTTTAGAGTCCATCAAGAACTTCGTTGAAGGGGACCGGCCCGACACCAAGGACGAGTCAAGGGCGGCGACCTACGACGAGTAGTCGTCCAAACCACGGCAGATAGCGTTCGTTCGCACTGCCAACGCCTTGCGCCCCGAACTCGGAGTTCGGGGCGCTTTATACGGTTTCCGGGTAATTCCCGTAGGAATTACCCCGAGCGGAGAAGAGTCCTCAGCAGCTAGCGGGAGCGGTCCACGCGACTGCACACTGAGCCGTTATCTACGCGCGTAGATTGAAAGATGCAACGGCAGGGCGGCCTGCCCGTAACGATACCTCTCGCTGAGGACTCTCTTGCGAGATGAAAAAGTACGGATTCCGGTGAGCACGGAATCAACTCCGTCTCCGTAGAAGCGCGAAGCGTTTGCTGGAAGCAAAATTTCATAACGGAGTTTATGCAGTAATCAACCGGAATCCATATTACTCAGTCGTGACTGCTCAACCTTCGCTGTACGCCACTGTCGAAAGCAGGGCGTTCTCGGCCTGACGGGAGTCGAGGCGGCTATGCTGCACCACGACGGGCACGTCCGACTCTAAAACGCTCGCGTAGTCGGTGTCTCTCGGCACGGGTTCGGGGTCCCCCAGTTCATCCAAGCGCAAGTGCAAGGTGCGTCTCGGCGGCACGGTGACGCGGTAGGGACCGACAGGCTCGCGCTCCGCGAAGTAGAGCGTGATCTCGACGTGCGCCTCCTTGTCCGAGGTATTGAGCAAACACGCAGTCTCGTGGCTCGCCAGTTCCGGCTCCGGGCCGTGGCTCCAGCTCGGGATGTAGCCCTCGGCGATGGCCCAACGTTTATGTCCTAACGGTTTTGTCATCTTTAGCCCCCTTTAAGTACTGAATACATGGGTTAGCAATTCCACGACATACTAAGACGAAGTGCCGCAGGCATCATCCCTGAACGTGCGTGCTAAACAGTGTTTTCTATAGTGAGCGTGTTTCTGACCAGATGATACCTGCTATATTAAACCCGCCGCACCTCGCGGATGACGAAGCGGCTCGTCGGCACGGCGGGCAGTCTCGACAAGTTGACGCTCAAGTCCTGCTCCGGCACGGTGTAGCGCAGCGACCCGGTCAAGAAGTCTAGCGCCCCTTTCATAAGGGCAATCGTGATCCACTCTCCAGCGCAGCGGTGGTTTTCGAAGTGATCGCCGCCGCCTTGCGGGATGAAGTTGTAAGCGCTCCCGTCCCACGTGCGGAAGCGTTCGGGCTGGAACGCCTCTGGCTCCCGCCACACGCGAGGGTCGCGGTTGGTACTGTAGAGGTCAAGGAGCACCTTGCGCCCTGCAGGAAAGGGGTAGCCCCGCCACTCGAAGTCGCGCTTTACCTGCGCGGCGACAAAGGGAAAAAAGGGGTAGACGCGGCGCACCTCCTGGACGAACTCGAGGCCGTCCGCCTCGGTCCTCAGCCTCACCCAGCTCCCTGGGTGTTCAAAGAGCGCCAGCGCCGTGAACGCGATGTAGCGGTCCACCGCGACGACGGGCCGCAGCACGTTGATGAGTTCAACCGCTGCCACACGCCCTTCTAGCAACGCCCCGCTCAGGTCGCGGTGCCAACTGACGACGGCGAGGGCGCTGCCTTTGGGGGGCTCGAGCCTGCGAGCGCGCACCTCGGCGATAATCCCTTCAATCCACCGGTTTGCCCTCTGCCGCGCCCGCCTGCCGCGCCAATGCCTCGGTCCGGCCCCGCCCGCGCCGTCGATCATCGCGCCGAAGTCGTCCGTTCTTCTCTTCACTTCGGCTTCTAGGAGGGGGACACCGGCCCAGGTGCACACCGCGCAGCACAGAAGTTCGCGCACCTCGTAGAAGAGCACGACCTCGCCCTGCCGCTCCCACCGCGCCGCCGCCTCGCGCCACGCTCCCTCGGTAATCTGCACGAGCCGCTGAATCTTCTTTCGCGTCATCAGCGACATGAACATCGCCTTGCGGCGCTTGTGAACCTCGCCGTCTAAGCCCTGCACGCCGCCCTGTCCGAAGAGCGTCTTCTGCACCCGCCCTGGTGCGACGCCTGAACGCCTAAAGCGCGAGGTGTCGTAGAAGAGCCTAGCGGCCTCCTTGCCGCGCATACAGGTGAAAGGCTGCAAAAGCAAGCGGGTTTCGAACACGTCGCTGTGGTGGCGCTCGCATCCTTCGGAGATAAAGGTGTAGGGGCGGCGCAGGAGGGCTAGGGTGCTGTTCGGGCGGCTGTCTCTGGGAAGCGTCATCCGTTATCTGAGCTGCACGGGCGCGGCGTCTACGTCCGTGCGAAAGAGCACATAGGGCGGACGGCGCAAGTCCTCGCCGTTCTGATAGCTGGGCTGGCGGTTGAGCTGATTGATGGTGAGGTACAAGGCACCATTCACGAGGTCCAAAGTGTCCGGCCAGATGATCTGGTTCGTGTAGAGAATCGTCTCCCAGCGCTCGGCTAGGGGCGCGTCCGGGGTGAAGCGGTGCACCGCGCCGTTTTCAAAGTCGGTCAGGTAGATGCGGCCCGCGTCGTCGGACTCTAAGCCGTCCGAGGCGAAGCCCAAGTCGCCGTAGTCCGTGACCATGCCCGCTAACTCTTGCGGGTCTATATCTCGCTCGGCAAGCGCGTCCAGCGGCACGCTGTAGAGGTGGCGGCTTGCTAAGGCGCGGTAGAAGAGCCTGTCAGGGGTAATGGCGATACCATCTGCCCCGGTACTGAGGTAGCTCGCGGGCGCGTCGCCCGGGTTGCTGAGGAGCGCCCGCCCTTCGACGATGGGCAAGAAGTCGGGCTCGGCCTGAACAGAAGGGTGGCCTTCTAGCTGCCGCCACGCCTCACCGCTCGCTAAGTCCACCACGATGATCGCGTTCGGACCAGAGCCCGAGGAGTCGGTAATGAAGGCTAAGCCCGCCTCACCTTTACGCAGGTCGAAGCGCACGTCATTGAGGTAAGTCGTGTCCAAGACAGCGGGGCTGTCCGCAAGCGAGACCGTCTGGACAACTTCGTTCGTCTCTAGGTCGACAGCGACGAGCTTAGGTCCTAAGGGCGGCGTCTGGAAAAGGGGCCGCCCGGTGTCGAGCACCCAGAGCCGCCCCGCTGGACCGATGACCACGCTCTGAACCGAGATGAAGTGCTCCAGGGGTGCGCTCTCATCCAGTTGGTTCGTCTCTGCGTCGGGATACGGTACAACTTCGCCGTCTACGATCTCCGCGACGGTTGTAGGCACCCCCTCTTCCCAGCGCGGGAAGTTGACGAACACGCGCCCGTCCTCGGACGCCGTGACGCCTGTGGGCATCAGCTCGGGAAAGGTGGCGACGACTTCGGGTTCGCTCACGGCTCGGCGGTCGGGCAGGTCGGCTAGAGGAGGTGCGCCCCCAGTGACGCCACCTGATAGTCCACCTGTCTGAGCGTAAGCGCCCGTCAGCAACAACGCTGTAGTGAGTGTAAATAATCGCTTCATATAACCTCCTGAACGCTCTATAGCAGGTACCATCTGGTTTGAGCCAATCTCACGAGATAAAACATCGTTTCACTGTGTGAAAACTGCGTAAGCAGCACGCACTTTAAGGAATGATATCTGCGTGATTCAAGCTCAGTACTTCTAATAACCGCTCTATTCCTTTGTTAAAGACCAGGTGGTGGCCTCATCTAAAAGCGCCTTGACCTCGCCGTCCGTGACCTGCGGGAAGTGCGCGTACCACCTGCCGACTCCATGAAAAGGCTGCGGACTCTCAAGGCAGACGACCTTATCAACCTCACGCTCGAGCTGAGCGCAGGTGTCCGGGGAGCCTAGCGGCGCGGCGACGGCGAGATGCTCCGGCTTTAGCGCCCGGCAAGCGGCGACGGCGGCCCGCATGGTTGCGCCCGTGGCTAAACCGTCATCAACGAGGATGACCGAGCGACCTTCAAGATCGAGGGAACCGCGCTCGCCTCGGTAGAGGTCTTCGCGCCGCGCCAGCTCGAGCCGCTCGCGCTCGGTGACCGCCCCAATCGCCGCTTCGGTCAAACCCAACCTCGCGATGAGGTCTTCGTTGCGTACTTGCACGCCGCCCGTGGCAATCGCGCCTAAAGCCAACTCCTCGCGGCCTGGCACCCCGAGTTTACGCACAACGAATACATCGAGGGATGCGCTGAGCGTCTTAGCAATCTCAAAAGCGACAGGCACACCGCCTCGCGGCAACGCTAGAACTAGCGTGTCTGCGCCGTAGTCTCCGAGCGCTGCCGCCAACTCGCGCCCCGCGCCGTGTCGGTCTTCAAACACCGTACGCCACCACACCTATACTGAAATTACGTCGCTCACGTCAATCCTCTTTGAGCCAACGGTCAAAATAAGCGGAGGATGTCATACGTTGACATCCTCCGCTCGCTCGAGATCAGGCCTCGCCCACCGCGAACGAGACCTTAGCGTTGACGCGGTACATCGTGATTTGGTCGTTCTCGACCACCGCTTGCATCTCCTTGACATAGATGTTCTGGATGCCCTGCACCGACTTAGACGCCTCTTTAAGCGCCTCTTTAACCGCGTCGTCGAAACTGTCGGGGGACTGGGCTAATACTTCGATTACCTTGATAACGGACATAAAATCTTCCTTTCGCTATTGGACAGCTTTGAGTTGGGCGTTCAACCGCACCTCTACTGTCCATATTGACAGGACGAGTAGTTTGAGGGGCGGCGTGAAGGCTTCTTCCCTGATGGTTTCTGGCTGGCCTGGTGGTTTCTAGCTGGGTGGCGTGGGCTTGAAGCTTCGGAGATAGAGTGACTATAGTCTCGAGCAGCCCCACTATCTACCCTATTTCAACACATTGACTAATTACATGATCCCCCCTAACGCGCAACGCGCCTTAGTTGACCCGCCCGCGCCGCGCCTCCACCTTGCGGGCGAGCGCAACTGTAAAGCGCTCGACCTCATCTCTTAGCACCGTGAGTTCGGCGAGGTCGAGGTAGGCCGCCGCTGCCCCCTCTTTGAACAACGCGACGCTCTGCGCGGCGTCCCGGTAGACAGCTTCGCCGGCAAGCGCGCGGAGGTCACCCAAGAGGTCATCCAGCCGCCGAAAGGTCCGCGTCAGGGCGGCGATGTGCGCGTCGCGGAGCACGCGCTTAGGTAGGCTCTGTGTTGGGGCGCTGTTCACCCTCGACCATCCGCCCTTTTCGCCCTATACATCCTCCGGTCAGCTTGATCCAGTAAGTCAGCCAAGGTACTGCCGTCGCCGGGATAGTGGGCTGCGCCGAAACTCCCCGCGAGCCCGACCTCTTCCCCCCGCACCACGAAAGGACGCGCGAAGCACGCCTGATAGCGCGTCACTGCCTTTTGCATGTCACGAGGCGAGACGTGCTGTAAAAGCACCACGAACTCGTCGCCCGAGAGCCGCGCTAAGAGGTCGCTCGCGCGTGTACACGCGCTTAGCCGCTTCGCAACCTCGCCTAAAAGCGCGTCTCCAAAAACGTGACCGAAGCCGTCGTTGACCCTTTTGAAGCGGTCTAAGTCGAGGAAGAGCAGGGCGAAACCGCCCTCTTCACGCTGAGCCAACGCCAGGATTTTTTCCGCTTCTAGGGTGAAGAAGCGCCGGTTGAAGAGCCCGGTCAAGGGGTCGTGGTTCGCGAGACGCTCAATACGCGCCTCGTAGTTTTTGCGCTCGGTAATCTCGAAGTACGCGATCACGGCCCCAGCCGCGTCCGGCAGCGGCGTGAGGGTGACCGCAAAGGTGCGCCCGGCGTAGGTCAGCTCGAGCGAGCACCGCGCCAAGCGGTTTGATAGAACCGCCACGAGCCCGGCGTAGAGCGACGAGGCGTCCTCGCGGTTCGCCCCGTCGTTCGCGGCCGCGTCCTGCAAGCACATCTCCGCAAACGACCTGCCGACGAGGGCGTCGGCGGGGTGACCCAGCGCGCGGCGAAAGCGCCGCCAGGCCCAGTTGGTCGCCCTGAGCGTCCCCTGCTTGTCCACCACCACGAGGGGCTGCTCGAGCGCGTCGAGCGCGGCTCGGCTGAGCAGCGCGGGCTCACCCAGCACGGTGGCGAGAGAAATTGGGGTGGGGTTGTCTGGTCCGCCCCACTGATGTTCAGGTGTATTCGCTGCGTGCTGCGTCAAAGGCTGCCTCCCGTGACGTGCAGAGGTGCCTCTCCTGCGGCGTAAAAAAGATGGGTGCATAGGAGCAACCCATCTCGCTTCTACCCCCCGGCAGAGAGACCGTTAGCCCGTCCCCCAGCATTAAAACGCATCCTCCACCCAAAAAGGTAGAGATAGATGTACCAAAGCGGTTAGTACATTTAGTAGGTATCAAAGTCTGTCTCGCAAAGCTCAGAACTGGTCTGAAACACTCTTACTATAATAAGTGGTGTTTAGCACGCACATTATGAGATGATGTCTGCATTCGTCTGTCTCAGTATATTTTGGAAGTGCTAATTTAACCAGGCTCGCGGGTCAAGGTCCGACCAAGCCGCGCTCCCGCGCCCACACGATGACTTCGGCGCGAGAATGAACACCGACTTTGTCATAGAGCGTCGCGAGGTAGTTGCGCACCGTCTGCGGCGCTAAGCCGAGATCAGCGGCGATCTGGACGTTGCTCAGCCCCTTGGCGACGAGTACGAGCACCTGCTGCTCGCGGGGCGTCAGCGCGGCTATCTCGGTCTGATCGAGGTCGCCCGAGCGAATCTGGGCGAGCTTCTCGATGACCCGGTGGCTGAACCAGAAGGCGTCTTGCAGGGTGCTTTCGATGGCGGCGAGCAGTTCTCGCTCGCCGCGCTTGCGCTCGGTGATGTCAAAGAAAAACTTGAGCTGCGCGGCGTTGCCATCGAGCTGGATGACCTCGCCGGAGAGGAGCACGGTGCGCACGTCGCCCGCTCTGGTACGCAGGCTCAGCTCGAGGTCGTAAAACCCCTCGTCCGCCTCCTGCGCCCGCGCCAGCTTCGCCCGGTCTTCCGCCGACGACCACATGCCGAGTTCCTCGGCGGTGTAGCCGACGACCTCGTCCGGGGCGTAGCCCGTCAGCGTTTCGAACGAGCGGTTCACCTCTAAAAAGCGGTCTTCCCCCAGGGTGGTCAAGCAGGCCGCCACCGGCCCGGCGTGAAAGGCTTGGTAGAAGCGCCACTCGCTGCGGCGCAGCGCCTTGTTCGCGTCCAGCAGTTCTTCGGTGCGTTCCTGGACGCGCGCCTCCAAGGTTTCGTTGAGCGCCCGCACAACCTCTTCTGAGCGCACGCGCTCGGTGATGTCGAGCGCCACCGAGCCGACGCCGATGACCTCATCGTCAACGCACCTGACCGGGTAGTGGCTGACCTGCCAGTGGCGCACCTCGCCGGGGTGGGCGGGCGTCTCGCCGCTGACCTCAAAGTTCAAGCGGGGCTCGCCGCGCGCTAAAACCTCGCGCAGCGTAGGCGCGAGCGTCTCTTCGAGGCTGGGCATCAACTCGGGACCGTGCTTGCCGAGGTGCTCGGCAGCCGCGAAACCGTTCATAGCGGCCATCCGTTCGTTCACGCGCAAGTAGCGCAGTTCGCGGTCTAAGTAGCTGAGTCCGATGGGGGCGGCGGCGTAGAGCGCCTCCAACTCGAGCAGACGCCGCCGCGCCGCCGCCTCGCTCCGCTTCTGGGCGCTGATGTCGCGCAGCGACCAGTGCAGCCCGCTGACCTCAGCCGCGTCCGGCCGGGCGATACGCGCCACCGTGACGGCGACCTCCGGCTCGACCTCGCGCCACGCGCCCAGCCGTCCCTCCCAGCGTATCTGCTCGCCGGGCCCGAGCGCCGCCACGCGCTCGCGCAGCTCCGTCCAGGCGAGTTCGCGCCCCGCCGGGGAGCGCAGATAGGCCAGCAGGGGCCGCCCTACCAGCGAGCGCCGCTCGATCCCGAGGAGTTGAACGCTCGCCTGGTTGACCTCGCGGATGACGCCCGCCGGATCGGTGACGACGAGCCCTTCGCTCGCAAACTCGACGAGGTCTTGGTAGCTCTGGCGCTCTTCGCGCAGACTGCGCTGCACGCTGGAGAGCGACTCGTTGTGGCTGCGCAGCTCCTCGTAGGTGAGCCGCAACTCCTCCAGGGTGTTGCTGACGAGCGTCGCTTGCTCGCCCCCGACGTGGCCTAGCGCCTGCACGTAGGTGACGAGCTGCGCCTCGAGCCGCCCCAACTGGCGCGTCACCGCCGCGATGTTATTCAGCGTCGTTTCGTCTCGAGGCGTGAACGTCATGGTCTAAGTGTATAGGACGCGCGTACACAAGATAGTGCTCGAGGTGTGGGACCAGAACACCGACTTTAGGTCAGCCGGTGGACGCCGTGTGAGCCGTTCGCGCTATGTGCCCCAGCTTCCAACGCGCGGCGCACCGCCGCTAAGATGGCGTCCGGGTCGTCTTTTGCCACGAACCCGGCCGCGCCCGCTTGACAAGCGGCTTGAGCGTAGAAGGGCTCGGTGTGAGCCGAGACCACCAAGCAGCGGCTCGCTTCGGTGCGCGGTGAGCGGATGAAGTCCAAGCCGCTCATGCCGGGCAGCGAGAGGTCGACGAGCACGAGCGCGGCGCGCCTGAGTTCGGGCGCGCGCAGGGCGTCCTCGGCGGAGGCAGCCTCACCGAGAACGGTTAAACCGTCCTCTTCTAAGAGCCTGCGCAGCATCCGCCGTATGAGGTCGTGGTCTTCTAAAATAAAGATGGTTGAGTCGTTCATACGTCCCCCCAAAAGAGTCGTATGGTGTGTTTCGACGCTCCTAAGTTAGTCCAGTGTAAGCGCTGAGACGGGCACGGTGATAGTGACGTGTGTACCGTCGCCGGGCTGACTCACAATTTCAATGTCGCCGCCGAAGAGCCTCAACCTTTCGCGGGCGCTCCTGAGCCCTAAGCCGGTGCCGTCTCCGTCAACGTCCAGCACCGCGAGGTCAAAACCCTTGCCTCCGTCGGCGACGGTGAGCGTGAGCACGTCCGCCGTTTCGCGCACGGTGACGGTTGCGTGGCCGATATCCGCGTGCTTGGCGACGTTGAAAAGCAGTTCGCGCACGAGCGAGAAGAGCAGCGCCCGCACCGCCTCGCCCCGCACGCTGGTCTCACCCTCGGCCTCCAGAGAGACGCGCAAGCCGAAGCGCTCCTCCAAGCGGCGGGTGAGCCAGCGCAGCGCCTCGACGAGCCCTTCGCCGCGCAGCACGGGCGGGCTCAGATCGCTCGTCACTTGGCGGGTCGTCGTGATGGCTCCTTTCAGCAACTCGGACACCTCTTTTAATCCTTCGGCGTCCTCGCCCGTCACCCGCTTGCGCAGGCTGCTCAACGGGAACTGGATGGCGACGAGTTGCTGCTGCAGTTCGTCGTGCAGGGCCTGCGCGACGCGGTTGCGCTCGAGCCCCTCAGCCAGGGTGAGCTGGGCCGCGAGCTTGCGCACCTCAGCCGTGCGCTCCGTCACGCGGGACTCGAGCGTCTCGGTCAGCTTTCTCAGCTCTTCTCTCTCGTCAGCGAGTTCGTTCAGTAAGCCCTCGCGCTCCTCCTCAGCTCTCTTGCGCCGGGTGTTGTCGCGCATCACCTTGGCGAAACCGCGCAGCTCCGCGTCCGGTCCCCAGAGCGGCGTGGTGACGCCGCTCGCCCAGAAGCGCGACCCGTCCTCGCGGCGGTGCCAGCGCTCGTCCGTCGCTTGGCCCTCTTCCGCCGCACGTTCCAACTCTCGCCGGGACACGCCCGCCGCCCGGTCCTCCTCGGTGAAGATAAGCTCGGCGTTCCTGCCTACCGCTTCCTCCTCGGTGTAGCCGAGGAGCCTTTCCGCACCCGTGTTCCAGGTGGTGACTTCGCCGCGCTCGTCGGTGGTGAAAATGGCGTATTCGCTCACGCTCTCGATGAGCAGCCGGTAGCGCTCCTCGCTCCGGCGCAGCGTCTCTTCCACACGCTTCAAGCGGGTGATCTCGACGAAGGTCAGGACCACCCCGTCGATGCGGTCTTCGGGCGTGCGGTAGGGCAACATGCGCGTGAGATACCAGGGCGTATCCTCCACCGCGTCCGTCCCCGTCCCCCTGACCTCACGCTCCAGGGGCTGCAGCGTGCGGAGCACCACCTCGGCGTCGGCGATGAGCGCCTCGTAACCGAGCCGGTGGGTGAGGTCCGCGAGCGGTCTGCCCACGTCGCCTGCGCGGATGCTGAACAGTTCGCCCACCTTGGGCGTGAAGCGGCGGATGCGCAGCTTGCGGTCTAAAAAGAGTGTGGCGATATCGGTGGCAGCGAGCAGGTTTTGCAGATCGCCCGTGAGCTGCGACAGCTCCTCGACCTTGTGCCGGTTCTCCTGATTCAAGGTGGCGAGTTCTTCATTGATGGACTGCAGCTCCTCCTTGGAGGTCTCCAACTCTTCGGCGGTGGAGCGCAGTTCTTCGTTCATCGACTGCAGCTCTTCGTTGCTCGCTTTCATCTCTTCACGCGAGGTCTCGTACTCGCTGGTGGCGGCGCGGAGCCGCTCGCGGAGCCCGGCAACGTCCGCCTCGAGCCGTTCGACTACCGGATCAGCAGCGTTGGAGCCGGTCTCTGACACGCTCTCCGCGTCTCCCTCGGGCTCCCACTCGTGAAACAGGATGAGGGTGGCTTTTTGAAGGTCGTCGTCTTGGGTACGTGAGGCTTGCAGGGCGACTTGCCGCGTCTCGCCCTCGATGCGGAGCGTCACCGGGCGACTGCGCACCGTTTTGTCTCGAGCCGTTTTGCCCCGAGCTGCTTTGTCTCTATCTGTCCGCGCCTCGGCTGCTTGCAGCGCGGCGCGGAGTGCGTCGCGCAGCTCAGCGCGGATGCGCCTATGCAGGTTGTCGGTGGGGTCGCCGCCGGGCTGCAAGAGGTAGCGCCCAGCGTGTTCAGAAAAGTGCAGGATGTCGTGGTCTTCGCCGATCAGCACGCTGGGCGGGGCGTAGCGCTCGGCGGCGCGGGCGTGCTGCGCCCCGTAGGAGGCACCCCTGGAGGACGCACCGCCAGAAGGCACATGCGCCGCGCCCTCCTCGCCCTTGCGCGTTCCCGACGGTTTCGCCATAGACGGCGAGAGGGGGAGCTGAGGCAGATGCAACCCCACGCGCTTGTCCTTGCGCCGGTAGAGGTGGTGCGGCTTGCTCACCATGTCAAAGAGCGCGTCGTCGGCGGTTTCCGACGTGCCCAAAAAGAGCGTGCCGTTTTCGCGGAGCGCGTAGTGGAACAGCTCGAAGACCTTGCGCTGCACCTCGCGTTTGAGGTAGATGAGCACGTTGCGGCACACCACCAGGTCGAGGTGGGCGAAGGGCGGGTCGGAGAGGAGGTTGTGCGGCGCGAAGACCACCCTTTCGCGCACCGCTTGGCTGATGCGGTAGCCGCCCGACTCCTCCACGAAGAACTCCCGCAGCCGCGCCTCGCCGACATCGCTCGCAATCCCCTTGGGGAACATCCCCTCGCGGGCCCGCGTGAGCGCGTCCGGGTGAACGTCGGTGGCGAAGAGTTGCACCTCGGGCGGCGCGGAGAGTCGGTGGGCGTGCTCGAGGAGTAAGATGGCGAGGCTGTACGCCTCCTCCCCGGTCGCGCAGCCGACGCTCCAGACCCGCACGCTGTCGCCGGGACCCTTGCCCTCAAAGAGCGTAGCGATGTGCTGCTCCAAAGCTTCAAACGCCTCTTCGTCCCTGAAGAAGTTGGTGACGGTGATGAGCAAGTCGCGGTGGAGCAGCGCGACCTCTTCGGGGTCGGCGCGCAACCGCTCCAGGTAGTCCGGCAGCCGCGCCAGGTGGTGAAGCTGCATCCGGCGGGTGATGCGGCGCAGGAGCGTGGAGCGCTTGTACTGCGAGAAGTCGTGGGAGGTCTGGGCGCGAAGCTGCGCGAGGATGCGCCCCAACACCTCGAGGTCATCTTGCTCTAAGGACTCGTCACGCTCGGGAAGCCGCAACTCGCGCCGCTCCCTGATGTAGCGCACGATTCGCTCCGGCATCGCCTCGACCTTCAAAACGAGGTCGACTTGCCCCGTCGCGATGGCGCTCCGCGGCATACTGTCGTACTCGGCTTCCTTGGGGTCTTGCGCCACAGCGAGCCCCCCAGCCTCCTTGATGCGCCCCAACCCTACCGCGCCGTCTGAACCCGTGCCGGACAAGATCACGGCGACGGCTCGCTCCCCGTGCATCCGGGCGAGGGTCCTGAAAAAGTGATCGATGGGCGCACGCTGCCGCCGCTCGTTCTCCAGGGGGTCTAAGCGCAGGTGCGTGTCGATGGCCGAGAGGTTGCGGTTCGGCGGGATCACGTAGACGTGCTCGGCTTCCATAGGCAGTGTCTCACTCACCTGCACGACCGTCATGTCGGTGTGTCCCTCCAAGAGGGAGGCCAGGTGGCTCTCGTGCTCGGGCGAGAGGTGCATCACGACGACGAAGGCGAGCCCGCTTTGCGCGGGCGTGCGCTCAAAGAAGCGCTGCAACGCCCTCAAGCCGCCCGCCGACGCGCCTAGCCCGACGATGCTCAGCGATGAATCTGAAGAGGTGCCCGGCTGGGCGTTCGTTTCATCCTCCGACTCACGCTGGTCTGGCTCGGTTTGATCCACCCCAGTTTTATCTAACCTAGCTTCTTCTGACCCGGTTTTATCCGCCCCGGTTTTATCTGACACAGCCTCGCCCCAATTCTTTTCTCTATAGCAATTAACATAAGTACTGAGCTTGAATCACGCAAGTATCATCACAATTAAGTGCGTGCTAAAGCGTGTTTTCTCTTCTCAGATTGGCCCAAACCAAATGATACTTGCTATATACCGCAGCGTAGCAGAAACTCGAGGCGGCGTTAGGAGATGGGCGTCAAGAGGTGAAGAGAGCCGCCCCTATAGCAGCTTCCTCTGAAATGCTCACTAAAACAAGGGGTTGCAACCCCTTGTTTGCAACCCCTCGTTTGCTAGCGGGAATTGGAGTCCGCTCACGAGGCGCATGACTTCTATCTATCCGCGACCGCCAACCCTAGTCGTTGCCCGACCGGAGAAGGCTACGTCCTAGCCGAGAGGCTGCCCCGGTCTATCTCCCGCACGCTTCTGCAGCCCGCTAAGCCCAGCGTCAGATCGAAGTCCGCCTTGAGGTTTTGAATCACCTCGCGCACGCCCCGCTCGCCCGCCACCGCTAGTCCGTAGACGTAAGGACGCCCTAAGCAGACGGCTGTCGCGCCTAGTGCGAGCGCTTTGAAGAGGTCCGCGCCACCGCGAACGCCGCTATCCATCAACACCGGGACGCGGCCTTGGACAACCTCAGCGATTTTGGGTAGCGCGTCTAGAGCGGCGATGGCTCCGTCAACTTGCCGTCCGCCGTGGTTGGAGACGATGAGCCCGTCGACGCCGTACTCGAGCGCCTTTTTCGCGTCGCCTGGGTGCAGCACGCCTTTGAGCAGGATAGGTAACTCAGTCTGTTCGCGCAGAAAGGCGACGTCGTCCCAATCGAGCGAGGGTTTGGAGTAGCCTTGGATAAAGTGCTGCACGGCGGAGACGGGCCTCCCGGAGCGCACGTTGTCACGAAACGAGCCGGGGTGCGCCCTCATCATCTGCCAGAGTGCGCGGATGGAGGCGAGAGTGACCCTACCTCTACGCTGCGCTGGCGGCGCTTGTTCGAGTAGCTGTGCAAACACGGGATCGCTCGTGTACTGCGCGATTCCCTTGCCGCGCAAAAAGGGTAGGTAGGCGAGGTCGAGGTCACGGGTGCGCCAGCCGAGCAGCGTCGTGTCGAGGGTGACGACGATAGCCGCGCAGCCGCAGGCTTCAGCGCGCCTTACGAAGCTCAAAACCAGGTCGGTGCTGCGGCTGTAGTAGAGCTGGAACCAACGCGGGGCCCCGCCGACGCCACTATCCATCATTTTGTCCGTCACCTCGTCCATCGCCTCGGCGCACCGCTCCATCGGCACGGAGGCTTGATTGGAGAAGATGAAGGGGACGTTTTCGGCGGCGGCGGCTCTGGAAACGGCGAGATCAGCCTCCTTGTGGGCCATCTCTAAAACGCCTATCGGCGCGAGCAGAAAGGGGCTCGGCAGTGTATGACCGAAAAGCTCCACCGAGGTGTCGCGCTCCCCCACGCCCCTGAGCATCCTGGGCACGACGCGCCAGCGCTCAAACGCCCGGCGGTTCTCCGACACGGTGCTCTCTGTGCCCGCGCCACCCGCGACGTAGGCGTAGCCCTCGGCGCTCATCTTGCGGCGGGCGGCCGCCTCGAGCTTCGCCACGTCAACGGGTACAGAGGGCTTATCGCCCGCCACCCCGCCGATGTAAATAGCCTCTTGCCTCTTGCGCCCTATGTTCTCACGCTCCATAAGGCATCATAACGGGTCATGTGGTCAAGCAGATATATCTAGCAGTTCCACAACATATTGAGACAGTTGAGCGCAGATATCATCCCTTGAAGTGCGTGCTAGTTACGCAGTTTTCCGCAGGAAACATCGTTTTACAAAGTGCGAGTGTCTCTGACCAGATGATACCTGCTAATCGTTCTACTCCTGTATACGCACGCTCACCTCGACCTCTGAGCCCTGATCCTCTGGCAAATACCAGCCTGGCGGCAAGACGAGCAGACGTCTGACGCTCAAGTCACGCCTCACCTCGCGCAGGTCGAGCGGCTCGGTGAGCACTCGCTGAGGGCTTTCCGCTTCTCTCATGGGCACGAGCAAGGTGACGGTGTCGGGATTCGTCCGTATGTCCGCTACCCCCAACGACTCGGGCAACGACCCGACAGTCGGCACCTCGACGGGCACCTCAGCCCTTACAAGCTGATGCGCTTCCACGCGCACCTGCTGCGGGCTCACGCTGTTGAGCCGCAGGCCCGTAGGTAGCTCGAGACGGTCCTCTCCGACGGCGAAGCTCTGCGAGCCTTCGCGCGGCGCGGTGAGGTCGAACGATACCGCGAGCACCTCTCGGTCCATCAGCGCGAAGCTCCGCTCCGAGCCTATGAGGGTCGCTTGGACCGTCTCGGGAGCGAGGTTAGTGAGCACCCAGTCTTCGGGTAGGTTGCGAAATTCGACGGGGACGCTGAGCGTCCGGGAGACCGTGTCCGGGCTGTAGGCGAAGAAAAGCCAGAGCAAGAGGGCAGAGCCGAGCGAGAGCGAGGCCGTCTGCAGCCTCGGCCTCCACCGCTGCCATTTTGAGTGCTCGGCTGAGGTGCGGTGCTGCCAGAACGCCTCTACCCTTTCTTTAAGCTCGCTGGCTGAGCCCAGTTCAGTAAGCTCACTTCCCTGAGCCACGCTCATGACGCCGCGCTCTTCGGACACGACGATGACGAGCGCGTCGCAGTTCTCGCTCAGACCGAGCGCCGCGGCGTGCCTCGTGCCGCCGAAGCGACTCTCGTCGGGCAGGTCAGTCGCGAGCGGTAGATGCGCCGCAAAACGGATGAGGCGCTGCCCCTCCATGAGCACCGCGCCGTCATGCCCCGCCGTCTCGGGGTTGAAAAGGCTGTAGAGGAGCGGCTCGCTTACTAGAGCGTCCAGAGTCACGCCGCCCTGGATGAGGTCGTCCCATGGTTCCTGGCCTTTAAGGGCGATGAGCGCGCCGGTCTTAGCTGCAGCTAGGTGAGCGGACGCCTCAACAAGTTGATCGATGGTTGTTTCGCCTGGATTAGTAGACGAGGCGAAGGGGTTAAAGGAGCCGAGCTGCGCGAGCAGGCGGCGGATTTCCGCCTGAAAGACAACGACGGCAGCGACCAGCGAAACGAGCAAGAGCCCCCGCAGAAGGCTCTCGACCAAAAATAGTTCGAAGAGGCTCGCGAGTAGGTAGAGCGCGCCGAGGATGACGACGACTGCGGCGAGACGTCGTGAGGCTGCTTGCGAGGTGCTCCGCCGCAGCCAGCTAAAGAGACCGTATAAAAAGGCGGCGACGAGCGCGACATCGATAAGGTCGGCGACCCGCAATGTTGCCAACAGTTGAGCGAAAGAAAAAGACATGAGGCTCCTTGCTTATCAGGTGCTTTATCATACTCGGAGATGACGCTATAAATAGCAGGTATCAAAGTCTGTCTCGCAAAGCTCGGAGCTGGTCAGCTTGGGCGAAGCCATTCCCGGTTACGCCGTTTTCGCACAGGTTACGGTTGAAAACCGTTCGCTTTTAAAGGCGAAAGGGAAACTTCGTAAGCGAAGAGACGCTCTCACTAAAAAGAACATCGCCTAGCACGCACGTTCAGGGATGAAGTTCCGTTACAGCAAAGCTGTGAAATCTGCGGAGAAGTGTTGCTTCGCATAGTTGCACTCAAGCAACGATAAGTGGAACTGCTGAAAATAGAACGTGCGGACGTAGAACTATGAGCGTAACTTCGAACGCCCTCACTTTGTGCCACGCCTTTTTCAGTCTGATGTTATAACTGACCTGTGCGAGCAGCAGGACAGAGTGGAGGTCACGCGCGTGCGACTCACCGAACGAGAACGGGACAAACTCCTTATCTTCACCGCCGCAGAGGTGGCACGCCGCCGCAAGGAGCGGGGCCTCAAGCTCAACCACCCTGAGGCCGTAGCACTCATCACCGCTGAAGTTTTGGAGGGCGTCCGCGACGGAAAGAGTGTTTCTGAGCTGATGAGCTACGGCGCTACTATCTTAGCGTGTGACGATGTGATGGCGGGTGTACCCGAGATGATCCCTGACATTCAGATAGAAGGAACGTTCCCAGACGGTACCAAGCTTGTGACGATTCACGACCCGATCAGGTAAGCAATGAGTAACGAGCAATGAGCAATGAGTCTAAAGGCTTTTGGTTTTCACTCATTGCTCATTGCTTTCAACTCATTGCTTACAAAAAGTCACTGTCTCTCAACGGTCCGACGAACTTATTTCAGTCCAAAAAGGAGTTGGAATGATTCCAGGTGAACTGCTTGTAGATGAAGGGGAACTCGAGCTAAACGCAGGACGCGAAACCGTGACGCTGCGCGTGGACAACACCGGCGACAGGCCGATTCAGGTCGGCTCGCACACGCACTTTTTCGAGGTGAATAAGGCGCTCCGCTTCGAGCGGAAGGCGGCGTACGGCTTTCACCTCGACGTCCCGGCCGGGACCGCCCTGCGCTTCGAGCCGGGCGAAGGGCGTGAGGTAACGCTCGCGGCGTTTGGTGGAAAGCGAGAGGTTTACGGGATGAATGCGCTGGTGAATGGGGGGCTAGGACCCAACCAAGCCGACGCTTTAAGAGAGGCGAAAGCGCAGGGCTATCAAGAGGTTGATACGGGAGCCGACAAATGAAGCTCTCCCGCGACGCCTACGCCGGACTCTACGGACCCACGACCGGTGACAGACTGCGTCTAGGCGATACGAACCTTCTGCTCGAGGTCGAGAAAGATCACACCGTCTACGGTGACGAGGTCGTCTTCGGCGGCGGTAAAGTCATCCGGGATGGGCAGGGGCAATCGCAATACAGCCGCGACCCTGGTGCTCAAAACAAGGGCACGCCCGACTTAGTGATTACGAACGCGCTGATTCTCGATTATTGGGGCGTCGTCAAAGCGGATATAGGTGTGAGGGATGGCAAGATTATCGCTATCGGCAAAGCGGGCAACTCGGACATTCAAGACGGCGTAACCGAGGGCTTAGAAATCGGTCCGGGTACGGAGATTATCGCAGGTGAAGGCAAAATCTTAACCGCAGGTGGCGTGGACGCGCACATCCACTTCATCAGCCCGCAACAGGCGTGGGAAGCGCTCTACAGCGGCGTCACCACGATGCTCGGCGGCGGCACGGGTCCGGCTGAGGGAACCAAAGCGACGACGTGCACGCCCGGTGCGTGGAATATCCACCGGATGTTGGAGGCGAGCGAGGGCTTACCGCTTAACTTTGGCTATTTGGGCAAAGGGAACGCCTCTCGTCCCGAAGCCCTAGTCGAACAAATCCAAGCGGGCGCGTTAGGGCTCAAGCTCCACGAGGATTGGGGGACGACGCCCTCGAGCATCGACACCGCGCTAGGCGTCGCCGACGAGTACGACGTACAAGTCGCTATCCACACCGACACCTTAAACGAATCTGGCTTCGTGGAGAACACGCTCGCCGCCTTCAAAGACCGAACCATCCACACTTACCACAGCGAAGGCGCAGGCGGCGGACACGCGCCCGATATTCTTAAAGCGGTGAGCCTCCCCAACGTCTTGCCCTCTTCGACGAACCCCACCATGCCGTATACGGTAAACACCTTGGAGGAACACCTCGACATGCTCATGGTCTGCCACCACCTGAGCAGCAACATCCCCGAAGATGTCGCCTTTGCCGAGTCGCGCATCCGCCCCGAGACGATGGCGGCGGAGGACGTGCTGCACGACATGGGCGCGATCAGCATCATGGCGTCGGACTCGCAGGCGATGGGGCGCGTCGGCGAAGTCGTGTGCCGCACCTGGCAGACCGCGCACAAGATGAAAAGCGAGCGCGGACCCCTCACCGGAGATTCCGAACGGAGCGACAACGCCCGCATCAAGCGCTACATCGCCAAGTACACCATCAACCCGGCGATTGCGCACGGCGTCAGCGAGCACGTCGGCTCGGTGGAGGTAGGTAAACTCGCGGACCTCTGCTTGTGGCAGCCCGCCTTTTTTGGCGTCAAGCCCGACCTCATTCTCAAGGGCGGCTTCATCGTCGGCGCGATGATGGGCGACGCCAACGCGAGCATCCCCACGCCCGAGCCTGTCTTATACCGCCCGATGTTCGGCGCGTTCGGCAGGGCGATGGACGGGCTCTGTTATCACTTCGTCTCGCAAGCGTCATTGGATGAGAGCGGACTACCCAATACGCTTGCAAGGGAAGCCCTCGCCGTCAAAAACACGCGCACCATCGGCAAAAAGGACATGCACCTCAACGACGCCACCCCGGAGATTGAGGTGGACCCGGATAGCTACAAGGTGACGGTGGACGGTGAACTTGTCACCAGCGAACCTGCCAAAGAACTTCCGCTCGCTCAGCGTTACTTTTTGTTCTGAGCAAGGGGTTGAAACCCCTTGTTTGCTAGAGGAGTTGATTTATGCAAGACACGCTGATTCGCATTCAAACCCTGCCGCACCTCCATCATTTCGATGATTACGAAGTCGTCGAACTCCCCATGACCAGCGAAGACCGCCAGCGGGTGCGGCGCAGGCTCACAGCGAGTGACGGGCAAGAATTTGCGCTCGAGCTACCCACCGGCACCACCTTACACGTCGGTCACGCCCTGCACGTAGAGGGAGATAAAGCCTACGTCGTCACCGCCGCGCCCGAAGAGGTGCTCGTGGTGACGCCTGAGAATATTGAACAAGCCGCCTTCGTCGGTCACTTGATCGGCAACTTGCACCGCGATATCGACGTTCAAGCGGGTCAGGTGATTGCGCTCTGGAATATGCCTTTAGAGAAGCGGTTGGAGAAAGAGGGCTTACATGCTGAGCGCACTCAAAGACCGTTTAGAGGGAAGCCGCCGGGGGAGCATAGCCACTGATACCCTCCGCCTCCTCCAACTCTTCGACTCTGGGTTTCCCATCGGCAGCTTCGCGCATTCGTCGGGTTTGGAGACCTACACATCTGTAAGCTCAAACGAAAGGCAATGCACCAACTGCTATACTCAACCATGACCGTTCCTGTCCTTGACAAGTATATCGACATCACCCCCGGTATCGTCGGCGGGAAACCTCGCATCACGGGTCACCGAATCACTGTACAAAACATCGTCATCTGGTATGAACGCATGGGCAAAAGCGTCGATGAGATTAGCGCTGAATACGCTCTGAGCTTGGCAGAAATCCACGCAGCTTTGGCTTACTACTTTGGTCATCAGGATGAGATCAACGCGCAGATTCGTGAGGAGGCTGCTCTTGTCAAAGCGTTACAGCAGCAGTCTCCCTCAGCGTTAGAGAAGAAGCTGTCCTCGCAGCGCCGTGAGTGAGATTCGCTATTACACCGATGAAAACATCTCTCGAGCGCTCATCAATGGGCTACGGCAGCGCGGCGTCGATGTCCTCAGTGTTCCCGAAGCCGATATGCTAGGCGCAAGCGATGAGGAGCAGTTGGCACTCGCGCTAAAGAAGGGACATGTCACGTTTACTCAAGACGCCGATTTCCTGCGCTTAGCAGCGGCTGGGGCGAATCACGCAGGCATTGTTTACGGTTCTCAGCAGCTACCCGTCGGTGAGGTTATCCGTGGGTTGATGCTCATTCACACTGTGCTCGAGTCCGAAGACATGTTGGGCACTGTAGAGTATCTGTAAGCGGACCTCTTCCCTGGAGCAGCCTATGAATCACCTCGCCCTCCTCCAACTCTTCGACTCTGGGTTTCCCATCGGCAGCTTCGCGCATTCGTCGGGTTTGGAGACCTACGCGCAGATGGGGCTGGATAAGGAGGGTTTGGAAGAAGTCTTGAGCGTGCAGTTAGAGCTAGGTTTCGGACGCCTAGACCTAGCGGCGTGTGCGCTCGCTTTTGCAGCAGAAGATGAACCGACGCTAAATGATCTCTGCCAGGAGGTTACGGCTTGGAAACCCATTCCGGGCTTGAGAAACACCAGCCTCAAACTCGGCAAACGCCTCCTCACGCTCGCGGCGCGAATCTATCCACAAGTACTGGACTTCGAACTCACCCAGCCTCATCACGCTGTCGCCTTAGGCGCACTTGGACAGCGTTTAGAGATTGAGCGCCAACCTCTCTTGCTCGCCTTCGCACAATCCACCCTGACCTCTTCCCTAGCGGCAGCTACGCGCTGTATGCCCTTGAGCCCCGAGCAGGCGCAGGAGATTTTGACCCGTTTGCAACCGGACATAGTCAAAGCCGTGGAGCGCATACTAGAAGACCCACACGCCAACCTCTTCTCGGCAACCCCGGCACTCGATGTTCGGGCGCATCAGCAGGCGTTTTTGTACTCGAGGTTGTTCCAATCATGAACATGACGTTAGGTGCTTGCCTTAACTTCTCGAATCAGAAGAGGAAAGAGAAAAGGACTGAGGTAAAATCTTTTCTCCCTACGGGGGTTTTCAACTACTCAGTCCCTCTGCTACGCAGAAACTACGTAACAGCACTCAGTCCTTCCAATACTAGATGATTACTGAACGCACTTTCAAAGAGGAGGAAAATCTATGAAACCCGTCAAAATCGGCATCGGTGGTCCCGTCGGCTCCGGCAAAACCGCGCTTTTAGACACGCTCTGTAAGCGGATGCGAAAGGCGTACGATCTGGTGGTCATCACCAACGACATCTACACGTACGAGGACGCCGAGTTCTTGAACCGCTCGGGCGCGCTGCCCTCGGCGCGCATCCGGGGTGTGCAGACGGGCGGCTGCCCGCATACGGCCATCCGCGAGGACACCTCTATCAACCAGGAGGCGGTGGACGAGATGAGCGCGGCGCACCCCGAGGTGGACATCCTCTTCCTCGAGTCTGGCGGCGACAACCTCTCAGCGTCGTTTAGCCCGGAACTCGTGGACGTGAGCATCTACGTCGTGGACGTCTCGGGTGGCGATAAGGTACCGCGCAAGGGCGGACCGGGTGTGACGCGGAGCGACCTCTTGATCATCAACAAAATCGACCTCGCGCCGCTCGTCGGGGCAGACCTCAGCGTGATGGACCGCGACGCGCGGGCGCAGCGGGATGAGAAGCCGCACGTCTTTACCAACCTCAAGGACGGCACGGGGGTGGACGAGGTCATCGCCTGGATTAAGCGTGACGTACTGTTTGAAGAGGTCGCTGCCTGAGCGTCCTAATAGGTGAGCGGGTGAGTCGGCTCGAGCTGACCTTCCGCCAGCGAGCGGGTAAGACCTACCTCGCGGAGCAGTTTGCGGGCAGCCCGCTCAAGGTCCTTCGTCCCTTCGAGGTGGGGGGTGGCCGCGCCCTGCTGCAGCTCCTCAACGTCGGTCCGGGTATCATGCAAGGGGACCGCTACGACCTTTTGGTCTCCGTGAGAACAGGCGCGAAAGTCGTGCTCGTCAACCAGTCGGCGACGAAACTCCACACCATGCCGAGCGGCTCGGCGTATCAGAGCGTCGCGGTGCAAGTCGAGCGCGGAGCGGAACTCGAATACTACCCTGGGTTGGTGATTCCTTACCGAGACGCCGACTTTGCTCAGCGCACCGAGGTTCATCTCGAGGAGGGGGCGCACTTCGGTACGTTGGAGCGCTACGCTGTGGGGCGCACCGCACACCGTGAAGCCTTTAGCTTTCGGCGTGTCTCGAGCCGCTTGCATATCTACCGCAACAAGGTCCTAGTCTACGCCGACGGGCTCGAGCTGAAGCCGGAGACCGCGCCGCGCCTCGGCGTGGCGGACGGTCATGCGTACCTCGCGGCGGGCGTATGGCTGTGGGGCGTGCCGGACGGTGGGGACGAGGCGCGCGAGGTGATGCGCCCGTCCTTGCGCGGCCCTTCGCTAGTCCAGGGGGCGTTCGCCGAAGGGCGGTACCTGCGCGCGCTCGGAACGCGCGCTCGGAACGGACGGCTTAACGCACGCTCAGAGGTGCGCAGATGCGCTGAGGGCGTGGCGGACCGCTGCCGGGTTGTCCCCGCTCGACTTCGGCCGCTTCGGTTCGGACCTAAGCTGACGCGCCCACGCCCGGTACCTTTAGCAGGTTACTTCGTATAGCTTCGCTCAATCATCTGGTCAGAAATACTCGCACTTTGTAAAACGATGTTGCTAGGCAGCAAACTTGCGTAACTAGCACGCACTTCAAGGGATGATATCTGCGCTCAACTGTCTCAATATGTTGTGGAACTGCTACTTAAACACCTATAGGCTAACCAGTCGCAAAGAGTCCCCTAGATTTAAGTGACGACACGATCATAAGCGCGAGGACGTAGCCCCAGAACGCAGCCCCGACGCTGAGCACGAGTTGCATCGTCAGCAGAGACATATCGAGTTCGCTCAGCAGTCCGACATCCATTCCCCAAGAGAGTTGCGCGGCTGCAAAAAGTGCGCCGAGCGCCGCAAAGCCCGAGCCGCAAAGCCCGGCTTTAGAGCCTCTAACCGCACCTATCGTCGCTCCGGTTCCTACAACCGTCGCGACACTCCCCAAGCACATCAGGCTCTCGAGCTGACCCGAACGGCTCAACGTGGCGAGCGCCAGAGCCCCACCAGCAGCGACCGCTACGCCGACCCCGGACCAGCTAACCGCTGATGTTCTAAGGCGTACCAGCCGCCACCCCAAGTAGAGAAGCGCGGCTAAGATGAGCAGGGTGGAGAGGATGATCCCGCCTGTCGTCACCGCGTCGGCAGTGCCGCGTGAACTGAACAGCGCGATGAGCAGAAACCCAACGACGTGCGTAGCAGACCACCACTTCGGAAAGCGTTTCTCGATGACGTGAGAAGCCTCAGCAGACGCATCCTGGTCGGTGAGGTTATCAGCAGAAGAAGCTGCGAGGAGCAAATCCTCCTCGGGTGGCACCTCACGTAAAATAGCTCCGGCTCGCTCTGCCTGGCCTTCTTGTTGGAGGCTGTTGGCGTAGGCGGCGTAGGCGCGTCGGATAGCGGGTTTATCCGCCTGCGTCCAGAACGCTCGAGTCTGCTGATAAAGCGCAAACGCTTCTTGCGGCTCCGAACAGCGGGCGAGCTTGAGGGCTAAAGGACCGAACCGAGAAGGCTGCGAGGCTAGCAGGGCACGCGCCGTATCCTGGGCTCTGACCTGCCCCGCCGGGGTGACGAGATGTGCGCCCAGTAAAGCACCGAGTGCGCTGGTCATCGTTGCGGCGTCCAACCCCAGAGCCCGGCGTACCAGGATAGGACAGGGTGCGCCCAGAAGCGCGAGGCTGAAGAAAACGTCGCTCACCTCGTCTGAAAAAGCTGCGAGGCGCGTCTCTAGCACACGTTCTAAAGCGTCGTCTTGCAAGTAGGCGTGGACGAGGCTGGGCAGTCCACCCGTCTTTTCCCAGGCACCGGGATGAGTCTCTAACGCTCTAGGTGAAAGAGGTCCCAACTCCAAAACAGTATCGACAGCAAAGGGCGGCGGCGCTTCTCCGGCGATCACGACGCGGAGGTGGGGCCTCGCTCTGCGGAGGCTCGCCAAAAGCTCACGGCTCTCGGCGTCCATCTTCTCCCAATCGTCGAACAACCAGGTATCTTCGCGCCAGCGAAGCTCCTGTAGAAGCTGTGCCCGCGCTCCCCCAGAAATATCGCCACCGGTACTTAGCAGGGGTTCCAGTGTCGCAAAGGGAGCGCCCGAGCGAGCAGGTAAAAAGGTCCCAGGGAGGCTTTTGAGCAGGCTCGTCTTGCCCATGCCCTCGGCCCCTCTGAGCCACGCCCAAGCGCCCTGCTCGAGTCCTCGCAGCCGTGCCCGCTCCCTTTCGCGTCCGACGAACGTCGGGCTGAGCCGCCACTGCGCCTCTTCTTTTGACAGAGACACCTCGAGGTCGTAGTCCGCCATATCGCGCTGTACGACACCTGCAAGCGGGTGGTCGGCGGCGGCGAGGAGGGTGTAGAAACGCTTCGATAAGCCCGGCTCGAGTACGTCGCTGAGTTCATGGGCGTGACACGCCCACGCCGCGCCATCTGTAAAGTGCCGCCGCGACGCCTCCTGTTCGGCCAATACGAGACAAACCTCTTGGGCTTGCTGGGACGTGAGGCGGCGCTGCTCGTCTATCCACTCCTCGAGTTCGACGCCCCAACCAGACAGGTGCCCCTCTAAAAAAGGACCTCGGTAGAGTTCTTCTGCCCGCCGGTGGTTGCCCCCTAGCAGGGCGCGGCGGAACTCGAGCACGTCGCAGCCTACCTCCGAGCGGACGTGGGTACGGCTCGCCCCGAACGTACCGGGCGCGTATTTACGTAGGTCGGAGAGCACCCGCGAGAGGTTGTTGAGGCGCTGTGTTTTGTTTGTTTTGTCGGACCAGAAGAGGTCGGCGACGTGCCTACGCGGTTTCTCCCCCTCGAGCGAGAGGTAGACGAGCAGCACGAGCGGCGTTTCCCGCCGAAAGTCCGCCCCCTCTAAGCCCAGTCCCCCGAAAGTTTTCAGTTGCACGAAGTCAGATTAGCAACGGAAGGTGAGTCTTTTATCAGAGGACGATGAGCGTCCAGCAGTCCAAACTCAGGGGTTTATCAGCTCTTCTCAGGCGCTTCTCAACCCCCTTATGGCAAGCTGATGAGCGTTCGAGATGCGCATCTCAGAGAGGGGGACGAGTTTTAAGAATCCGTGTGTAGGACGGTTGGCTTTATGCTCTCGATATTTCTATACGCCGTCTGGAGTGATCTTTGGGAGAGGACATACTTATGGAACGGCTAGCTCATCATGAGTGGCAAATTTATCCGCAGGGCAGGCGATACTCGAGCTGTCAATGTGTAAAACTTAACATCTTGCGCTTACCCATCCATTTCTCATGAGACGTATAGGCGTCTATAGAGCAGCGTCGCGAGAGCTTTTCAGACGCAGAGCGGGTCTACTCATCGCCGCACTGCTCCTCGCGCTCGTCGCGGGCTGTAGCCAACAGGTCGCGCCGCCATCCTCCGAGCCCGACATCGAAAACCTCGCGACATGTAACCGTATCTCGATGGTGAAAACTATCGAACTCCTCAAGCGCGACGGACGCCTGCCCAAAAGCCAGTGGGCGGTAGCGGGCGCGGTCGCTAAAGCCGAGTCGGGTCTCTGTACGAACGCCTTTAACGGCAGCAATGCGAACGGCACGGTGGATAGAGGTCTCTACCAGATTAACAGTGTCCACAGATATGCAGTGAGCTGCCTCAACAACGCAGCCTGCAACACGAAAGCGGCGGTCAACATCTACCGTCAGCGGGGCAACTGGACGGCTTGGGTCGCCTATAACAGCGGCGCGTATAAACAGTATCTAGGACAAGCCAGACGTGCCGTAAGAAAGGTGTCGGGCGGCAAGCAGTACGCCACGGGCACGATTCCGGCGGGTTACACGGTGAACTTGCGGAGCGGACCCGGCACGAACTACCGCGTCGTCGGGCAGAAGACGGGCGGTCAGAACGTGAGCATCGTCTGTCACAAGCGGGGTACGCGGGTCAAAGGACCCTCCGAACTCGGCGGCCAGTACTCGAGGCTCTGGGACAAGCTCGCCAGCGGTAAGTGGGTCTCAGATGCCTGGGTCAATACAGGCACGTGGGAGCGCGTTGCGCCCTGGTGCTGAGCAAGCGTGGCGTGTGCACTTGAAGTGCACACGCCGCTCCGAATTTCTTTCAGCACCAAACCTTTTAGGAGGTTATATGCGACAACGATTACCTGAGCCGTGGCTGACCCTGAGTGCTTTGACATCTTTGGTGCTCGTACTGGCAAGTTGCGCTACCACGCCGCAACCTGAGAATGAAGCCGAAGCACCCTCGTACTCAGCGAACACCAATCCTGACGAGCAGCTCGCTCAAATCGCCGAGCGTCTACCCAACTTCGGTGGTCTCTTCTTCGACGACGAGGGCGTTCTAACGGTCTACCTCACCGCTGGGATCACAACGCAAAATGCTCAAGCGCAGCGGGACGACGCGCTGGCGGTGCTTAAAGATGTGTTGGGTGAGGCGCGCCTCAAGCAGGGGCGTGAGGGTTTAGAGACGCAAAACATTGCGCCTGATATTCACATCTTGGAGGGTCAATATGAGGTTGAACAGTTGCTCACCTGGCAAGCGCAGCTTGACTCGGTATTGGGGATAGATGGCGTCGTCTTCACCGACCTCGACGAAGCCCAGAACCGCTTAGTTGTTGGCGTTGAAGATTTTTCCAACCGCGCCCTTCTAGAGCGCACCTTGCAAGATGCGGGCATTCCCCAGGGTGCAGTGCTTTTTGAGGAAACCGAACCCATTATGCCTCTATTAGGGCTGAGAAGTTCGCCTAATACAACGAGAGGGGGCTTTCAGATCAACTTCGGCAACGGCGCTTGTACGTTGGGATTTCACGTTGTGCGCGCAGGCTCGCCGGGTTTTATCACCAATTCGCACTGCACGAAGACGCAGGGCGGTACAGAAGGTACGGTGTATAGCCAGCCGAGCGGTAGACGCATCGGGGTGGAGGCGAAAGACCCCGGTTATTTCCGCGGCGGTAAGTGCCCCGCCGGACGGCGCTGCCGCTACAGCGACAGTTCGTTCGCGCGGTATACAGGAAGTTCCGCCTTCGCTTTGGGCAAAATCGCTAAGACGGCGAGCCTCAACAGCGGCGCGCTGAGCGTGAACGGCTCCTTTAGAATCACGGGCGAAGCCGACGCGCCTATCGTCGGCGAAATTCTCCACAAGGTGGGGAGGACGACGGGTTGGACCTCGGGCAAGGTGACAAGAACGTGCATCAACGTCAACCAGTTTAACGTGAACGGCGACACCGGACTGACCCAACTGTGCCAGGTCCTATCCAACATCAGGTCCGGCAAAGGCGACAGCGGCTCTCCCATCTTCAAGCGGGGCAAATCGGGAACGGCAACCCTCTACGGCGTCCTTTGGGGCGGCGGAACGTTCAGCACGGTAGGTAGTATCGAGCGCGACCTGGGACAGCTCAACACCAGACCTGCCACTGTCAACCGCGTACGCGCTAAAACCTTGAGCGGCAGCGTCTACAACCTGCGTAGCGGTCCCGGTACGAACTACAGCAAGGTGGGCACCATCGGCGGCGGCTACACCGTCGTTATCACCTGTCAGGAACGGGGCGAAGCCGTCACCGGACCCTACGGCACGACGCGCCTTTGGAACAAACTCAAGAACGGCAAGTGGATCACCGACGCTCACATCTATTCGGGCAGCAACGGCAGGCTGGCGAAAGCGTGTTGAGACCGCCGCTTCTATCCTCCAAAACTACGTCGCCGCTTTGCTTTACGCTGGCGACTCAAACCCAATTCTCCCCTTATAAGGAATTGACTATGAAGCAACTAAGCCATGTTGGACTCGCCCTCGCCTTACTCTTTTTGAGCGCCTGCGGCAACGACGCCGCGACTGATACACCCGCCAAAGCTACGCCGAACACGCAAGAAGTCACCGATGATACGGTTGGCGTCTCCCTCACCGCGCCGAAAGACTGGGTTGTCAAACACGACGAATTCACCGACGGAACGTACGGCTTCGTCTTAGCGGAGCGCAATGAAGGCGACGACTTCCATCCGTTCCATCCCAAACTGCGCGTCGCTCTCGTCGAGGACGCTACGCCTGAGCAAATCGGTGAATTGGTCGAGGAGAAACGCGCCGAGTACGCTGAGCTTGAGCTAAACCAAACCGAGGTCGAGGTCGGCGGCGCAGTGGGCGTTGCAGTCAGCGGCTTACCCGCACCCGAAGGGCAGTATACGGTGGTCTATGTCGGGGTGGAAGGGCGCGTCTATCACGTTGGCGTGTGGCAAGAACTCGGTGCGGAGGCGCAGGGGCTTTTCGACAAGCTCGAGTTCACGCCCCCCGTTCAATCTCTTAAAACACTCAACTTACCTGACCTGGAGACCTACCTGAAAGCACGTGGGATGCCGGAGGTAGGCAAAGAGGTCGAACTCGACTACAGCCGAACGGACGGCGCACCCCTAGCTGAAGCGTCCTGGGAAGGCGACGAACCGGACGTGACTTTAGAGGCGCAGGTGGCGAGAGGCTGTGCGCTGCAGCCCAGAGGCTTACGCTGGCAAACGCAGTGGATCAACGACGCCAGCTACTATTCGAATCGTCCGGGTTGGTCGCGGATGGGCACGAGTACGAACGGATTTTTTAATGATCCAAGATATCATCTGGGCTGCAAGTCCAATCCGCCACGAACCTACGGGCAGTTCTACGCTGTGGACTACGGGTTACAAGTCGGCGCAAAGCTCTACTCCGCCATACCGGGGCGTGTGAAGTACGCGGGTCAAAGCAACGACAACTACTGGAGCCTCGGCATCTTCGTAGACGTACGCACAACTGTAGGGGGCAACGCTTACACGAACCGCTCAGCCCACCTCAGCCGTCTCAACGTGCGCAAAGGAAAGTTCATCAGCAAGAAAAACTTACCTTACGTCGTGATTGGCCGGGCGGGTCTCACGGGTTATAGCGGCTATCCCCACCTCCATACCGCTGTCTTTAAGAACGCTTCGGTAGACCGCTACGGCCGCGCTTACAACGGGACGAGCGTGAAACCGAGGAAGATGCGCTGCTTCGGGTGTAACAGCAATCAGTACGACACGGGCGCGAAGGGTAAGGGCGGCTTCTATACCAACTTTTACCGGCAGCGCTGGCTCAAATGGTGAACTGCGCGCAGGATAGACCCTCTGTGCTATTGCCCATTTAGTAACTCGTAATAGTAGCGCGCACACTTGAAGCTGCTACAGCAGCTTCAAGTGTGCACGGAAAAGAGCCTTGAGCTGGAGGTAGCCTTCTCCCGGAGGAGGGCGACGCAAACGGGCAGCCGCCCTGCCGTTGCATCTTCAAATCCAGCGAGGACAATACCGCTACAGGTGTAGAGACGGCAACAGGCGTAGCGCTCGACGTGCAGCAGGGCAATGAAGAAGCGGTTGCAGAAGCGGTCAATGCCGCGTCGGTTCTACCTCAAAACGTTGGAGCTTACCCTATCTCTGAACTTTTGGGCGGTCTCTTAGCGGTGATTGAAGACAAACGCGCGTCGATGATTCCCATCGTCCTGATGATCGCGCTCTTTGCCGCTGTGACAGTCATGAGCACCGTCATCGTGAGCGTCATCGAGCGCACGAGAGAGTTCGGCGTCATCACCTCTTTGGGTTTGAATCAGAATCAGCTCGCACGGATGGTGACGCTGGAGGCTATCTATACCACCTTCATCGGTTTCGCCTTAGGCGCAGTGCTCGGGTTCAGCTTAAACGCCCTCATGTCCGCGACTAACCTGATGGGACCCTTCATCAACACCTTTTATGGCAACTACTTGCAAGGTCTAGCGCTCAGCGACACGTTTGTGTTCGCCTCGAGCCTCACCTACCTCGCTTGGGCTGCGGTCACCATTCTGATCGCTGCTGTGCTCGCCATCACCATACCGGGCAGGCGCGTGAGGAATCTCAACCCGGCTGAGGCGATGCGGGCAACGTAAGAGCAGGAGCAAGAACCTTTTTTCCCACTTCTTACTTCTCTAAAAGGAGAACACATGAAATTCGTACTCACAACCCTCACCCTTTTACTCACGCTTGGCTTCGCTCACGCCCAAGAGGACGCGAGCAGCATCTTGGGCACCATCGTGAACAACCTGCGCGGCGAGTCACAAGCGGCGACGCTGAACATGCAAGTCATCCGTCCGGACGAAGAGGACACCTACACCATGCGCATCTACAGCGAAGGGGAGGAGCAAGGCTTGACCAGGGTGATTGCACCACCCAGGGACGCTGGACAAACTCGGGTTCGTCTTCCAAGCCTACAACCTCATCCCGGTGCTGACTGCCTTAGAGAACGCCGCGTTCGTGTTGGAACTCCAAGGCGTGGACAAGAAGAAGCGGGAGGCTAAAGCCTTAGAGTCACTTAAAGCCCTCGGCATGGAGGAGTTTGCAGACCGCCGCCCCAACCAACTTTCGGGCGGTCAGCAGCAGCGCGTGGCGGTGGCGCGGGCGTTCGCCGCTAAACCTGACATCATCCTAGCAGACGAGCCTACCGCGAACCTAGACAGCAAATCAGGGGGCGACCTCATCGAGTTGATGAAGCGTCTGAACGAAGATGAGGGCGTGACGTTTGTGTTCTCGACGCACGACCCGAGGCTCTTGGACCATGTGAAGCGCACGGTGAACATGGAGGACGGGCGCGTCTTGCGCGAGGGGGCGTTGCAAGCGGCATGAGGTACGCCGCCCTTATCTTTATGTTCGCTTTGCTCACCCCTTCTTTATCCTTTGCGCAACTCAACTATAGAGGTGAGCTAGAGGTTGCCGAGGACGCCACTGTCGTCCTCGGCTCAGACGAGCAAGTTGGCTGGACGGTGGCGGCGCACGTCGAAGCGGACTACCGCTTGGAGCCTGTGACGTTTAATCTCGAGCTAGACCCGAGCCTCCGCTTCAGCGAAGAGGTTACAGCGGAGCCGGGGCTGACCGAGCTTTACGCGCGGACCTCTTTCGGAGACGTTGAACTAAGCGCGGGGCGCGAACGTTTGGCGCTCGAGTACGCCCGCGCCACCTTGCCCTTCACAGTCGAGGAGATCAACGAAAGAGGGGTGCGACTGGGCGTGCCTGGGGTGCGCGCTGTTTGGTTTCCAGAGAACTACCGGGTGCGCGGCGCAGTCTTCTACAGAGACAGCGTAATCCCACTTATCAACGTGCGGCGGACTTTTGGAGCGTTTGAGTTAGAAGCGACAGCCCTATACCAAGACCGTTTCGTTGCAGGCTTAGGCGGCAGCGGTTCGGTTGGCGAGCTGGTCGTGTACGGTGAAGGGTGGCTGCTTACAAATCCTGTGGACGCGCGGGGCGCGCTTGGCGTAACGGGCTACTTAGGCGACAGGCTTTGGACTTTAGAAGGCGCGTACGCACCCTTAGAGCCCGACGCTTTAGCGCCCGACTTGGGTCCGGCAGCAGCGCGTGTGGCGGGGCAACTCACCCTGCTACAAGACGCGGACTCGAGCCTAGCAATAGATGCTCGCATCGGTTTTCCAAACAGCGGTGCTGAATTCAGCCCGACCCTCAACTACACCGTGCTAGGTGAGCAAGAACTCGCTGCGAGTTTAGGCGGACGCTTCAGCGAAGTGGCGACGGTACTCACCTTCAACCTGAGCGTTAGGTCGTTCTTTTAAGCGCTAAGTTAGGCTAACGCCTCAACCTCATTCTTCGACTAAACGCTGACGCCGAGCTTGGGCAGCGCCACCCAGAGTTCCGCGCCGCCACTGCACCGAGGTCAAGGGCGTTCTGAAGTCGTGGGCGAAGATACACCCCTATAGCCTTTTTTGCTTTGGACAGCACCCTCACCACAAGACAGCTCACTTCACATAGCAGTTCCACAAAACACTGAGACAAAATGTCGCTTTCTGAAAGCCCGTAGGGACGAAGTTTTGCCTTTCGCATCCGCAAAAATTTCATAACCGGCAAGGGTATCATCTCAGAATGTGTATGCTAAACGGTGCTTCGTATAGTGAGAGCGTCTCCGACCAGATGATACCTGCTAATACGCCTGTCGTCGATTCCCCTAACGTGAAGTAGCAAAGTAGGCACACCGCCGAGAGGCACGTAGCGAAAGGTTGGGCATACAAGCGGCGCACAAGCGAGGAAAACGGCGAGCTTCTAAAGCTCGCCGTTTTCCTCACCTTTTCACATCCCTGACGTGGTGCCGAGAGCGGGACTTGAACCCGCACAGGCTTTCGCCCGACAGATTTTAAGTCTGTTGCGTCTACCGATTCCGCCATCCCGGCAAGGATTAACGTATCCGATGCGCGAAAACCGGGTTGCCTATTGGAAACGTAGCCCGGTTTAAGCTCAAAGATTGTACCAGCTAACGAATGAATTGTCTACCACGAAGAAATTCCAGCTTTAATGTCAGCCATGCTTGGACAGCAAAGTTAGATGAAGCACCCGCTTACATGAAAGCTGGTTGCTGCAACGTCACAGGTCCAAGTCCCTCGGTTACTCTGAATAAGTGCTACCGCTTAAAAAGTGGTATCGGAAAATTAGAACATACTTGCTTGGGGGTTTGCAAGGGTTTAGTTCGCCTCGAGTACGAGTTCAACTGCCTCTTGCAGGTTTGAGCAAGTTTCAAGTTCGGTTTCTTGAGTGTTACCAGCTAGCAATCTTCGCAGTAAATTTTTCAATAGGACACGGTGGAAAGCGGAGTTAAGGTTGATGCAATGCAACCCCGAGGAGGCTGTTAGAAGTGAAAAAGCTATCGGTTACTATTTTGTGTCTTGCGTCGATTTTTCTATCTTCTGCCAGCTTTGCCCAGCTAAGCGACACACAACTTACTTTGCTCAAGCTCGAGCGACAAACGCTCAATGGTATATTTTTCACAGCTCGAGCCAATTCGCTCTTCTTGAAGATCAGGAGACACTTTAGTACAGAAGAGTATCAAACACTCACTCTCGATCAACTTCCGCCCGATGAATCTCAGCAAGTTGAAGAGTTGCTAAACGATTACCGAGAAATTTCTCGGGAGCTTATAGACCTTTCCAACTCCCTCGTTGAGATGGTCGAAACGTCTAAGAGTAAAGAAGATTTGGCTAGAATCAAGGCTCTCAACGCCTTGAGACATGAGATGCAAGCAGCTCAAACTATTTTGTTATCGCTCAAACACGACAACGTTACGGAGGAATATTTCGAAACCAGGCTGGAGATATTCAACCTTTGGGAATACGTCAGTGATCTGCTCGAGCAACAAGCGGATTTAGAGTAAGTTTTTCTGTCAGCAAAAATGCTCATCATCAATAGGTACTTGCACAAGCTCTTCTTTGGCTGCAAACGCCGCTTTGTCCTTAGCAATAGCTTCATCATCTGTTTGTGATTCGTAGTGGTCAATCACCCGCTTGATTCTCTCTTCGGTCCAACCTTCAGGTAACTTCTGCTTTTGCTTCATCCTCATGCCTCCTTATCCTTTTGCGGCGGCGTTTATAAGCATCGGAACGAGCTTTCATTCCTAGACTTCATCTTTGGGTAGCGTAGCGAACCCCGCCCGAACAAAGTGCTTATCGAATGCCAAAGCGGTGCGAATACCCCGCTGTTTCATAACGACAAAAGAAACACAGTCGGTAAGCGAATAGGCTTTGTCTTCGTGTCTTTGAAAGTACTGCCAAGCCACTTCAAAAAGCTCTTTATCAACCTGAATAAAATCAACGGAAGGACTTTTCAGAAGTCGGTTGCCTACGTCTACCGCTTTAGCGTGTAAACCTCGGCTATTGAAAAACGTAACGACCTCATCGAAAACGTAAGAGGTCGTTACAAGACGTGGTAATTCGGCTTTTATCTGACTCCAGTGGGATGACGCTGCTTGATGATGCTGATCATCCGTTAGCTCCAAAGCCAACAGATAACCCGTGTCCATGAAAGCAGGTTCCATCAGTACAAGTGAGCGTCGTGATTCTCCGAGGCGTCTGCGGTGTTGCCCTTAACAGGTTGACTGCCGAGTCCCAAAATAGGGTCATCTGCAAGAGGTACAACCGTGATGACATCGTTCTCTTTGCGAATTTCAACAGCGTCGATGCCCTCAAGCAAGGCTTTAGGGATAGTCACGCCTTCTTTTGTTACTTGAACTTTCATATTAACAGCATACTCCAAAGCTCAAGGGGCGAAGTGATCACACTACCTCCTCCGCTGCCAAATACCGCTTCGGATCAAAGAGGTCAATCGGCAGCGGCGTCTCACCTTGCAATGCCAAGTCGCTCATCATCTCACCCACCACGCTGCAAAACTTGTACCCATGCCCCGAAAAGCCCGCCGCAAAGCTCACGTTGGCGTGCTCGGGGTGCGTCCCGATGATGAAGTGCTCGTCGGGGCTGTTGGTGAACATGCAGGTTTTCATCATCATCGCCCTACCGTTCGCTTCGGGGAAGTAGTTCGCCACGCAGTCGCGCAAGACCTCTTCATCTGCGGCGTAGAGACCTCTATCCACCTCATCGGGGTTCACTTGTTCGTCTAGGTGATGGTAACGCCCGATTTTGAAGCCAGGCACGCCGTAGACCGGAAAGCCGTAGTAGCGCCCTTCATCCACCAAGAGGTTGAAGACGGGGAAGCGTTCGGGTGAGAACAGCTCGGGCTGATGCGGCTGAAACCAGCCCAACGCCTGCCGCTCCGCTTGCGCCCGCTTGCCCAAGCCTGGAACAAGGTGCGACGCCCACGCGCCCGCCGTGATGACGAGGGAGCCCGCTTCGTACGCGCCGCGCTCGGTGCGCACGGTAACGTGACCGCTCTTAGTTTCCCAATCCAAGACTTGCTCACGCGCCTGCACCTCTGCACCTCTTGATAGCGCCGCCTCGACGTGGTTGACGATGCACCGCTCCGACAGCAGAAAGCCGCCCTCCTCTTGGTATAAGGCGTAGTGACCTCTTGGAAGCTGATAGCCGGGAAAACGTTCGTGGAGTTCGCGGTGGTCTAAAACCTCGTGGGGGATATCATGCTCGAGACACGACTCATACGAGCCCTTAAAGACCTCGTTATCCTCTGGTCCCGCGTCCACCGAGCCCGTGATGTGCAAAATCTGCTCGCCCGTGTCCGCTTCCAACTCGCGCCAGCGCTCATACGCCCGCTTCATCAGCGGTACGTACGAGGGGTCCTCATAGTACGCTAAGCGGATGATGCGGTTGACGCCGTGCGAGGAGCCCATGTCGTGGGGGACGTCGAAGCGCTCGAGCCCCAACACCCGTTTCCCCCGTTTAGCGAGTTCATAGATGGTGGCGCTGCCCATGCCACCGACGCCGATAACGATCACGTCATAAGGTTGGTTTGGATTTGACATGGTGGTTTCCTCTCTCAGTGAGGGACTCGAGCTATGTCTAAAAGGCTATGTCCAAGTTGACTCGAGGCGAAGGGTAAGACAAACAATGTAAAAGGTAGAACGGGAAGCTCGAACGTCTGCGTTTCCTATTCTACCTTTTGTCTTCTCAGGTTGTCAGCCACAAGAGAGTTGTGACCTCTTGCAATTGCTTCTACAGCGGCAACCCGCTCCGCCCCAACGCCCGCTCCATCTCATACTCATCCTTGGGCCAATAAAGTTGCTTCAAGAGCGCAAATTCGTCAAACGCGGTCCACTCCTTGATGAACTTGCCGTCCTTAATCACCTGGTGCGTGATGCCCATGAGCGTGATGCGCTGACCCGTCGGCTCGCCGTACATGCCGGGTCCGTCGTGGGTGCCTTGCAGCGTCCAGCGGGTGGCGACGCGGTAGCCCTCCTCATCATTGCCGAGCCAGCAGACGTGGTCGACGCGCATGGCGGCGTCGGGGAAGGCGGCTAGGAGCGCCAAGATATTCGCCTTGAAGTCGCCTAAGCCGTAGAGCGTGCGGTTCGTGGAGGTGTGGCAGAGATAGTTTCTCGAGTAGTACAGCCCCACCCGCCCCAACAGCCGCCAGTTCCAGATTTCATGGATGCTGCGCTCAACGAAGTCCTCGACGTCGAAGCCGTCGCCCTGCTTGGGCTCCATCCACTCGGGCGGACTCTGTCCCCACAGCCTTTCGACTTCGCCGTGCGCACGCGACTCCGGTCCTTTAATGCCCTTCGCGGCGTCTTGCGCGGCGTGCTTGCGGGCGAGGTCGAACTCATTGAAGCCGAGCTGTCTGACTAGCGCGAGTTCATCCCTAGAAATCCACTCCTCGATGATGCGGTTTTCCTTGACAAAACAGTGCGCGACGCCGCGCCGCACGACCTTGCGTCCGGTGGGTGGACCGTAGATGCTGTAGCCCGTATTGTGCCCGACCCAGACGATGCGGTGCGAGGAATGAAAGCCGTCCTCGTCGTTGCCCGCCCAAATCACATCGTCGGCGTAGAGGCGCACGTCGGGAAATGCCGCCATCGTCTTTATAGAGTCGGCGATGACCTTATCGCGCCCGTACGTCATGCCGTCTGAGGTGTGAATCAGGACGTTGTGGCGGTAGTGCGTGTAGATGAGCCCGATGCCCTTCTCTTCCCATATCTTATGGGTGCTGCGAACGATATAATCCACAATGTCAGTATAGTCCTCGTCGAAACCTTTGAGAGGGTGCGACTTACCCTTTTGTGAACCCGCCATGAATTTGCTGATGTCCGCGCTGCTCATGTCGGATACAGGCTGGACGGACCGCGCGTCAAAAGAAGAGTGCCCATGTTGATGATGCCCATGCTGGTGATGCCCGTGCTGGTGATGGGGGTCAGGTTGTTTCTGGGTGTCCTCGTCGGCTTTCATGAAATACCACTCCTTGAATATTTATACTTCCGTATTAGTCTAGTAGCCCGCATTCAGTTTGCTACATACATCTGTTAAATGCCACATTGATATTTATTTTTTGTGGGATGTACTGCAGAAGCGAAAGTTGGATTTTCGCTCATTGGGCGTGATGATTTAGGGAAGAGATTGCGCAAATAAACTCCATATCGGTTTGTATCCTTCTGCATTGCAAGCTTGCACCTTAGACTCACGCTGTGAAGCGAGCGGACGCTCGAGCCCTCACTCCTACAAACCCAGCTTCATCTTACGTCACATTTGCGGCTTTGTCTATGAGAATAGTGCTTCAGGTTACTGCAAAAACAAGTGTAATGATTCACTTAGACCACATACACCCGTTTTTTGGGGTTGTAATACTCGGTTCTGAAGTTGCTGAGGGGTAGGCTCGAGTCCTCTTTCCTATACCCTTAGCAGTTCCACTTATCGTTGCTGCACTTCTCCGCAGATACCATCCCTGAAAGTGCGTGCTAAGCGATGTTCTCTTTAGTGAGAGTGATGTTTCTTTAGTGAGAGTGTTGCTTCGCTTACGAAGTTTCCCTCCGGGAATGGCTTCGCCCAAGCTGACCAGATGATTGCGCGGAGCTTTACGAAGTAACCTGCTACCTTTTGCACTTTAATTTGAGAAATCAACCCCTTATAGATCCCTTTTCCGCCACCTTCGCTACTCGGTTAAGCGTCCATTTCACTCAGCGCTTCATCCCGGAAAAGCTGCTGCATCACCTCGAACTCGTTAAAGAGCATCCACTCTTGCGTAATCACACCCTCTCGAATCACGTGCTGCGTGACACCCCAGACGTGCACGCGCCGCCCCGTCGGTTTGCCGTAGACGCCGTAACCCCGGTGTGTACCGACGACGCTCCATCTCAAAGAGGTCAAGTAGCCCTCGTCGTCGTTGCCCATCCAGTAGAGGTCGTCAATCTTGAAGGAGAGATCGGGGAACATAGCGAGGAGGGAGAGGACGAAGGTTTGGTACGCGCCGCGCCCGTAGAGCTTGCGGTCGGTTGGACCGAAGAAGCGCATGGTGGGCGCGTAGACCTCTTTGATGAAGTCGAGCTTTCGCCAGTTCCAGACCGTGTGGTAGGCGTAGCGTAGAAAGGTGTCTACGTCGAATGCGCCAGAGGGGGGCTCGAGCTGAGACGGTTTTCCCTGTCCTAAAAGCCTTTCAGGTTCGCCGAACGCCAAATCGTTTAGACCGTTTTTTACGTCCTCTTGCATCTCATTGCCCAAGCGCCGCGCCTGCTCGCGCAAGTTCAAGCCGAGTTGAGTCACGAGGCTCGAGTTGTTGTAGATCACCCACTCCTCGACGATTTCGTTTTCTTTCACGGTGCAGTCCGCGGTGCACCAGACCGCCACCTTGCGTCCCGTCGGCGGACCGTAAACGCTGTAGCCCGTGTTGTGCCCCATGATGAGGCAGCGGTGCGAGGTGCGAAAGCCCGTCTCGTCGTCGCCCGCCCAAACGATCTCATCGGCGAAGAGGCGCACGTCGGGAAAAGCGTTAATCGTGTGGAGCGTGTCCGCCACGATTTTGTCGCGCCCATACTGCAAGCCGTAGTCGTCCGTGACTTTTGAGTTGTGCGCGTAGGTGTCGTAGATGTAGCCGACGCTCTTCTCCTCCCAGATTTTATGCGTGATGCGGACGATGTAATCTACGATGTCGATATACGTATCCTCGAAGCCGCGCATACTCTGTTGGCGTTCACCTGTGGGGTAGAGGAGGTTGTCGGTGCCGCCCTTTGCTGCGAGCGAGATGGAGAAGTCGCTGGGCATCTTGGAGGGCGAGAGGGACTTTTCGCCTTTTGATACTAAAGAGGTTGAGGAACGGTTCTTCGACTTCTTCTGCGTGTTTTGGGCGCTTTGGTCGCTCATACTTAGCTCCTAACTGCTCAACACCTGACTAAAAGGTGTCCCGTTTTGTGCTTACACAAGGACTGACTTGCGTTCTTTACAGTTGTCGTCTTACTGCGTCCGCAAAACGTGGTACACCGCCCTAACTAAGAGGTCGTCCGCCGTCCACGTGGATGATGTTTCCTGTTGTGAAAGGTAAGAGGGTGGCGAGTGCGAGCACGGCGTTCGCTACGTCCTCCGCTTCGGCGAGGCGGCGAAGGGGGGTGTCCTCAATCTGCGCTTGCCGCCATTCGGGGTCGAGTTTCTTGGCGTAGTCGCCCTCGACGAGCCCGGGTGCAACCGATACGGCGCGAATCTGCGGCGCTAGAGCACGCGCCAGCGAGCGTGTCATCGAATCGAGAGCTGCTTTCGACGCGCAGTAGGCGACGTTGCTCCCTTCGCCCGTCGTTCCGGCGATGGATGAGATATTGACGACTAAACCGCCGTCACCGTCCATTAGCAAGTCCTTAAACGCACGGACACACGCGAACGCGCCGCGCCAGTTGACGCGGAACACTTGGTCGATAAGCTCGTCGTCTAAACCGTCCAGGTCGTCGTGGGCAACGTAGCGGGTCATGCCTGCGTTATTCACCAAGAGGTCGAGTCTGCCGTAGCGAGTTTTGACCTCTTCGGCTAAGGAGTTCGCGCTCGAGCTGTCCCCCACGCTAAGAGGTAAGACGGCGTGATTCTCCCCCGGCAACTTTTCAGCCAACGCTTCCGCGTCCTCCTGAGAACTCCGGTACGTTAAGACAACGCTGTAACCCGCCTCTGCCAGCCGCTTCGTGACGGACGAGCCGATGCCGCCCGCCGCGCCTGTGACGACGGCGACTTTTCCTTCTTGCGAATCTACGCTGATGTTTTCACCTCTTCTTTTCCTTTTTAAGTCGAATGGATAACGAACTCACCGGACTGCCCCTGCAACCTCTTTGACGGGTCTCGAGGAAGCCCGCTCAACGAGCTGACCTCTTAGCAGTTGGGTTTTAGGCGTAGATTTCTCTAATAACCCTAACGTCGCTTCAATCATCGCCCCCACAGGCTGCCGAACCGTCGTGAGCGAATAGGCAGGACGCCGCGCCTCAGCGATGTCGTCGAAACCAATGACGGCAACCTCTTCGGGCACGCGCACCTCTTCCAGACGTAAGGCGTCGAGCACACCTAACGCGATGATGTCGTTCGCGCAGAAGATAGCGTCGGGTAATTCTGAGAGTTGCTCGAGCGCCTCATAACCCCAGTCGTAGCTGTATGTTCCTTCTACCGAGATACAAGGCGCACCGACCTCTTGTAACCGCTCTAAGAAGCCGCGTCTTCTATCCCTGTTCGTTGAAGTATTGGGCGTACCGCCGATAAAAGTGAAGCGTTCATGTCCTGCCTCTAAAAACGTATCCGCGACGAGCCGCCCGCCTGCGACGTTGTCACACGAAACTGAGGGAAGCGGGGCGTTTTCTAATGTACGGTTGAAGAGAAAGATGGGAACTTGACTTTTCTCGAGAATTTGAGTGATGCTCGAGGTCAACGTTACCGAAGTAACAATCACAGCTTCTACTCGGTACTGGAGGGCTTGTAGAAGGGCATTGCCAACCTCTTCTTCGTCCTTCGTCGAAAAGAGAAGCACCTGCCGCCCCTGCCGCTGCAACGCCTCGGAAAAGTGCATCAAGACGCTCGGGTAAAAAGGGTTTTCCAAGTTGCCGACGATGATGCCGACGATACTCGCTTTTTGCATGACGAGGCTGCGGGCGTAGATGTTAGGTTGATAGCCTAAGCGTTTGGCAACCTCTAAAACGTGTGTTCTTGTCTGCGCAGCCACTTTGCCGTTGGGATCAAAGGCGCGTGAGACGACGGATTGGGAGACGCCTGCGGCGCGGGCGACGTCGGTTGAGGTGATGCGTTTGGAGGAATGCCTTTTCATGATGATGAGAGGAAAGGACTGAGTGCTGTTACGAAGTTTCCGCAGAGCGGAGGGACTGAGTAAAAATCTCTTTCTCAGTCCTCAGCTTCGCTGCTAGCGGGAGCGCGCCACGCGCGACAGGCAAGCCGATCAGTCCTTTTCTCTTTTCTCTACGCCTTCTCGAGCGCCTTCCCGTACCGCTCCACGCGCAACTCGGCTTGCTTCTTGTGCCCCTCAAACCCCTCAATTTCGCAGATTTTCGCGCAGTTCTCGCCGATTTCTACGCTCGCTTCGGGCGTGCACTTTTGGTAGGTCACCGTCTTGAGATATTTGCCAACCCAGAGCCCGCCCGTATACCGCGCCGCCTTGCCTGTCGGTAGGATGTGGTTCGTGCCGATGGTCTTGTCGCCGTACGCGACGTTCGTTTCCGGTCCCAAGAAGAGCGAGCCGTAGTTGGTCATGTGCTCTAGGAAGTAGTCGGGGTCGCGGGTCAAAATCTCGACGTGCTCCGAGGCGAGGATGTCCGCCTGCTCCACGAGTTCTTCATCGCTATCAACGAGGATAATCTGCCCGTAATCCTGCCAGGCTTTTCCGGCGACCTCGGCGGTGGGGAGGGTTTCTAACTGCTTGTCGATTTCCGCTTGGATGCTGTTTGCGAGGTCTTCACTGCTCGTCAGGAGGACGGCGGGCGAGTTCGTCCCGTGCTCCGCTTGTCCTAAGAGGTCAGTCGCCACCATCTCCGCGTCGGCGGTTTCGTCCGCAATGACGAGAATTTCCGTCGGTCCTGCTAAGAGGTCGATGCCCACTTTGCCGAAAAGCTGCCGCTTCGCCTCCGCGACAAAGGCGTTGCCCGGTCCGACTAGGAAATCCACAGGCTCAATCGCTTCCGTGCCGAGCGCCATCGCCGCCATCGCCTGGACACCGCCAAGGACGTAGATTTCATCGGCTCCGGCTAGGGTCATCGTCGCGACGGTTGCGGGGTAGGGTTTGCCGTCTTTTGGCGGCGTACACGCCACCACGCGCTTTACACCCGCCGCTTTCGCCGTGGCGATGCTCATGATTGCAGAGGCGATCATCGGGTAGCGTCCGCCAGGAATGTAGCAGCCCACCGCGTTCATCGGGATGTTCTTGTGACCGAGCGTAACGCCGGGGCGCGTTTCGACTTCGATGTCTTTGATGGAGTCACGCTGGGCTTTAGCGAAAGTGCGCACCTGCTCTAAGGAGAACTTGATGGCGTTCAGTTCCTCCTCTGAAACCTGTTCCGTCGCCTCGTCGATCTCCTCTTGCGACAAGAGGAAGCTCTCGGGCGTGTAGTTGTCGAACTTGTCTGATAACTCGCGCACCGCCTCGTCGCCGCGCTTCTTAACGTCTGCGAGGAGACCTTTGACCTTCTCCTGTACGTCGTCACTGATGGTCTCGCGCTCTTCGACGCTCATGCCTTCTTTGATGTACTTCATCTGCCTTCCTCCTTGTATGGAATTTGGATGGTTTACAGGTATTAGCTAGTCAGCATTTCAGCTCGTCAGGAAATATCTGAGACGCTAAGTCGTAGTGCTTGCAGTACTGCCCTTATCTTCTTGCTCCCTGTTTCTATGGGCGGCTAATAGCTTGCTTTTGATGCTTCCTGCTCGACTTTTACCTCGCCTACAATCCTCCTCGCTGCACCTGACAAGAGCCGAATGTCGGTTTCCACGGTGACGAACTGATAGCCCATGTCGATCATCTTTTTTGCGTACTTTGTCGAATTATTGTGAAGTCCAGCGACGACGTTATGCTCACGGGCGACTTTAACGATACGCTCTAACGCTTCCACTACCGGACCCTCTTCGAAATCTGCGCCGGGCTTGCCACCTAAGCTCTGGCTCAAGTCCGCCGGGCCAACGTAAACCGCGTCTAAACCAGGAACTTGGACGATTTCTTCCAGGTTCTCCAACCCTGCCTCTGTCTCAATCATCGCCAAGGTCAAAACCTCTTCGTTCGCATTTGCGGCGTAGTCTGACCCCGCATAGAGTGACGCCCGCGTCGGTCCATAACTCCTGTAGCCGTGTGGTGGATAGCGGCACGCGCCCACGAACGCCGCCGCCTCGTCTGCGCTGTTGATCATCGGGCAGATGACGCCGTAACAGCCCGCGTCTAAGAGCTTCATGATGATGCCGGGCTCGTTCCAGGGCACGCGGGCCAAGCGGGACGGTGTCCGTCGTCGAAATCGCCTGAAACATCGGCACGGCGCTCTCGAAGTGGCTGAGCCCATGCTGCATGTCCACCGTGAGGCTGTCGAAGCCTGCGTGCGCCATCACCTCGGCGCTGATAGACGAGGGGATGTGGAGCCAACCGTTCAATACGGAGTCGCCACGTTCGAAGGCTTGTTTTAAGAGGTTGCGTCTCATTCAATTTACCCGCATCTAGTTCACCAACCAAGTCCGCAACGCGCTAGTGACAGTGACGGGTTGCTCGAGCATACTGTAGTGCCCACACTCTTCAACCACGACGAGCGCGGCTTGGAGCATCCTCTCTTTGATCTCTTCGTGGAGTTCGACGGGCGTCGCCGGGTCGCTCCGCCCTACAATGAGCAGCGTCGGACACTCGATCTCAGGGAGCATCTCGCGGCGGTCTTCGCGGCTCCTCAGCGTATCCAACTGCTTCAAAAACGCCTCCTCACCGACGCGCTGTCCCATGAGCTTGATGACGGAGTGGAGAAGTGAATCGTCTCGGTGCGTCCAGTTTGTCAGCGCCTCTAAGACCTCTTCAAAACGCCCCGAGCGCGTCATCTCTTCCCAGGTGTTCCACGTTTCAAAATTCGCAGGCGTCGAACCTCTCGCGTTGCCGCTCAAGATGGCGAGCTTAGTGACGCGCTCCGGCGCTCGCCTCATAATTTCAAAGGCAATAATTGCGCCCATCGAGTGCCCTGCTAGAGCGAATTCATCCGGTGCATTCTTTAGAACATCCCCTGCTACATTCACAACAGACGAACTCTTGGAGAGGTCGCCAAAATGTATCTCCGCTATATCCGCTAAGTGCTTCACCTGATGCGCCCACAGATGTTCGTCACAGAGGGTTCCGGGGAGTAATACAAGAGGTTGTTTCACGTCACTCAAGCGTCGCTATCCAACTTTTCGCGCATTTGGCGCTCCAACTCCTCGTAGTGCTTGGGCTTAATCATCTTGCCCGAATCATCCGCGTCGAAGCCCTGCTCGGCGGCTTGGCGGATGACCTGCGGAGCCCAGTAGGGGTCTTTACCTGAAAAGACCTTGTGTTCCTCTAAAATGCCCAAAATCCAACCCTCTGCGCCACTGTTATTGGTATCGTCCAAGACTTCAAAGCCGCGCCAGAGCTTCGGCGGGAGCGAAATCAGGTCCCACTCTTCGATGATGGTGTCGTCATCCACCTTGTCGGGCTCTTCGCCCCAATAAAAGCGCCACTTACCTTTGAGCGGCATGAACGCCTCGACGTAGTCGTGCGTGTGGTACGCGGGACCGTTGCCCGGCTTCGCCTTGACGATGCCGACTTGGAAGCCGTGCGGCGCGGTAATGAGGGGATCGTAGTGGTCGTTTTCGCTGGCGGTGTCGCCGATCAGGGCGTAGTTCATCCGCTGGTGACCCTCTAGGATGCTGTCGATGAACATAAGCGGCGTGCCGCGCTTTTTAAGCTCAGCGAAGCGGGCGACGCGCCCCTCCATCGGGCTGGTTGCTGGGTCTGTTTTGATGCTGTCCACGTGCGCTCCTTTCGAGCTAGAATACGTATGCAAAGAGGTCTAGACTTTACCCGAATTTCTCACTGCTGTAAAGATTCATCGTCGCATTTCAGAATAGCTTATACCAGACTGAAAAGGGGGTGTCACAATGTGTGGGCGTTCGAAGTTACGCTCATCAAGTGGGAGCACCCCGCAGGGGGTACGAGCGTTTAAGGATGTCACGTTGTGACACCCTTAAATCACTTTGGTATTACAGGCGTACCCTTTTAGCTTAGCAGTGGGGTTATACGGATTCCGATTGATTGCTGCATAAACTCTTGCAGAGTTGATTCCGCTATCATCGGAATCCGTACTTGTTTCTGCTCGTTAGAGAGTCCTCAACCGCTAGCGGGAGCGAACTAGCCCCAACGGGGCGGGCTTTGCCCGTTCTAGGGTCCACGCGACTGCGTATCATGCCGTTGTAAATGGCTCGTACTGGCTATTCGTTGATATTACCATCGGTTGAAGACTCTTTACTCGGGTTAATTCCTTTAGGAATTAACCGGAAAGGGTATTAGAGGGGGTCTGGGGCGGCGAATTTTGTGGGCTCGAGCCTACATTTAATGCGTCGCTCACGAAAAAGAGGCGTGTCAAACAATTGACAAGGCCTCTCGATAAAAGGTACTTTAGTGGATGAGATAATTCACAGTCGGCACTCACAAGTCCGCTCGGAATCTGTCCCGAGAGGTCTCGAACGTACAAGCACGTTACTGGATAAGACGCTACCGGATAAGGTCGTGTAGCTGCTCAGCCCAGTTGAACCATCCTATCGAGACGCCAGACTGTGACTAGGAGGTCTCAGATGACATGTGCAAGTCGATTATCCCTAACCGCGCTCCTGGTGCTCACTTTTGGGCTGGTCTCGGCGCAAGATACGGGCGAGTCAAGTTCAGCGCCGACGGCGGCAACCTACGGGCTCCAGGAGGGTAAACCTTTCGAGGGCACCGAGCTGCGGATTTTGAGCTGCTGTCCCACCGCGCCGCAGTTAGCCAACATGATCGAGCGCACTAGCGGCGAATTTCAGGAGCTTACAGGCATCAGCGTCGAGTGGGACAGCACGCCCTTCGGCAACTTCCAGGATGAGCTTTTGCTCCAGGGCTCCTCGGGTACAGGCACGTATGACCTCGCCTTTTGGGTGGACTCGTGGGGCGTCGGCTTGCAGAACTTCATCGAGCCCTTAGACGAGTACATGGCGGAGTCGGGCAAGACGATGGAGGATTACCCGCAAGCCTATATCGACTCGAGCCGCATGGGGACCGACACCACCTACGGCTTCCCGCTGCGCGGTCACGCCCAAATGCTCTACTACCGCGCCGACGTGTTCGAAGAGTTGGGCTTAGAGGTGCCGCAGACGTGGCAGCAGATCGTCGAAGTGGGGCAAGTCATCCGCGAACAGACCAACTTAGAGCCCATCGCTATGTACTACGGCATCAATGCGGGGCAGAACCTCTTCAACTACTTCTCGATGCTCTGGGGCAATGGCGGCGACATCTTTGACGAGAACTTGCGCCCCGTATTCAACAATGAGGCGGGCGTCGAGGCGGCGAACTACTACGCGGACTTGGTACAGGACTTCAACGTGACCGACGACGCTTCGCTCGCCTTTAACGAGCAGGAGGCGAACCAGGAGATGGTGCAAGGGCGCGCCGCGATGTTCGTAGGCTGGTCGTGGATGTTCACCCGCTTCAGCTCGGACTCTGCGACGCCCGAAGTGCAGGAGAACACTGCGTTCGTGGCTGCGCCCGGCTGGGAGGGGGGCGACAGGACCTCGTACGGCTACCTCTGGCCGGTAGGGATGTTCAGCGCGTCGGACAACAAAGAGGCTGCGTACGAGTACCTCCAGTGGATTTCGAGCGCCGAACTCGACCGCGCAGTCGTCAACGACAACGACGAGCCGGACCTCAACACGGTGGTCGCGGTGCACCTCTCGGTGTTGCAAGACCCGAACGTCTACGAAGCTGACGACGGCTTGCAGCGCGTGATGGCGGAGACGCTCTCCAACGCCCGCTCGACGCCCTTAATTTCGAACTGGCTCGAGGTGCAAAACATCTTAGAAGTCGCCATCAACGAAATCGCCAACGGCGCGGACGCCCAAGCAACCTTGGACGACGCAGCGGCGAACGTCGAACAGGCGATGGACCGCGCGGGGTACTACAATGATTGAGGTCGGCGCGTAGCAGGTTGCGTCCGCAGGGTGACTAATTCTTAAGCAATGAGTAACGAGCAATGAGTCTAAAGCCTTTGAATTTCACTCACTACTCGCCACGCATTGCTGAGAAACAAGATTGGTGGGAGCCATGACACAAGCAAGCCTCGGTGCCGTCCATGCGGCGTAATCCTCTTTCGATCGCAGCGCTGGTCGTTCCAGCGCTGCTCGTCGTTGCAGCGACGACGACGTATCCCCTTATCTCCGCCTTTCTGACGAGCTTCCGCTTGTGGCGGCTCAACCGCTCGCCTGAGCCGGGCGAGTGGGTAGGCTTCGAGAACTACCTCCGCGCGTTCGAGGATGGAGCGTTCTTAAACAGCATGGGTGTGACGGTCCTCTACACTGCCATCTCCGTCGCCTTTTCGCTCGGGCTGGGCTTGGCGTTCGCGCTCGTCTTGCAGCGCGAGACCCGCTTCAACACCGCGATTCGCGTGCTCCTCATCTTTCCCTACGCGGTGAGCCCTGCGCTCAAGGGTTTCTCCTGGCGCTTTATGCTCAATCCGAACTACGGCGTGTATGACTGGATGGTGGGCACCCTCTTTCCCTTCTTGGACGGTATCATCTGGCTCGCGCAGCCCTTCTGGGCGCTCTTCTGGATGGCGATGTCGGAGGTGTGGGGCTGGGCTCCGCTTATCGCGCTCATGTTCATCGGCGCGCTCGGCTCGATCTCTGAAAACCTCTATGAGGCGGCCCGCATCGACGGCGCGAACCGCTTGCAAATCTTCCGCTCGATCACCTTGCCACTGCTCTTACCCGTTATCTTAATCGTTGCGCTACTTAAAACGATCTTCTCCTTGAAGCTCTTTGCTCAAGTCGTCACCATGACGGGGGGCGGTCCGGGGCGCGCGACGCAGACGCTCAACTACTATGTCTACCAGAACGCCTTTCGCAACCTCGATATGGGCTACGCCTCGGCGCTTGCTTGGATTCTGGTGATTCTCATGTCTATTTTCGCGTTCGCTTACGTCTATCTCGTCTTGCAGCGGCAGAACTGAGAGGGGCATCATGTCTAAACTTCTCGAGAACGTCGGGCGCGCCCTCATCTTGCTTTACATCATCGTGCCTATCTTCTGGATTACAATTACCGCTTTTAAGCGGGAGCAGGCAGTCTTTACACTCAACGTGTTCTTCCAGCCCACACTGCAAAATTTCGTCGAGATCTTCGCCAACCCCTTTAACTTCGGTCCGCTCCTGCGTAACAGTTTTATCATTTCGCTCGGGACGATCATTATTGCCATCCCTTTAGCGGTGGCAGCCGCGTACGTCTTCTCACGTTACCGCTTCCGCTTCAGCACCTTTTTATTGGTGTGGGTACTCGCCACCCAGTTCGTGCCGCCCGTGGTCGTAGGTATTCCCTTCTTCACGCTCTTTCGCAACATCAACCTACTCGATACGCCCTGGGCGCTCATCATCGTCAACTTGTCGCTGGTGCTCCCCTACGCGATTTGGCTCATCAAGGGTTTTGTGGACGCGCAACCCGTGGAGATTGAAGAAGCGGCGACGGTGGATGGCTGCAACATCTTTCAAATTTTGCAGTACGTGACCTTTCCGCTCATCGCCCCCGGCGTCATCGTGGCGGCGGCGTTCTCCTTCATCCTCGCCTGGAACGAGTTTTTGTTTGCACTCATCATGACGAACAGCGACAACGCCGAGACGCTGCAAGTCGGGCTCTTGGCGACGCAGACGTCGCAAGGCGTACAGTGGGAGTTGATGTCAGCGACGGGGCTTCTCATCATGGTGCCTATCTTTGTCCTGTCGCTCTTTATCCGGCGACACTTCGTCAGCGGGATCACGATGGGCGCGGTGAAGTAGCGCTCAGAGCGCTTGAGATAGGAGAAGCGTTTTGGAGCGATTGGCTCACCACATGCCAATCGCTCCAAAACGCTTGCTGTAGCAGTTCCAAGACATACTGAGGCGGATGAGCGCAGGTATCATCATCGAATGTGCGCGCTAGACGTCGTTTTATCTAGTGGGCGTGTCTCAAACCAGATGATACCTGCTACTGGAGTCGGACATAGCAGGGTTGGGGGCGGGGTTAGGCTCGAGAACTATTCCACCGCCTGGGCGTCCGCCAGGTGCTACGCTCGCTTAACTGTGGCGACGATTTTAAGCGATTTAGAGCTGCTTGTGCGCTCACGCTACCCCCTTATCTTCCTAGAAACTACTGAAAAAGGGCGCGCCGAAACGCTCCTCGCGCAGCTTGCGGAGCGCTTGCGCCTCCCCTTTTACACCTGGACGCGCACGAAGGGACTGCGCGAGCCCTTTCAACTTGCGATGTCGCGCGACACCCTCGCGCCCGTTGCCGCGCTGGGCGAGGTAGAGCGCTTGCAGCGCTCGGCGCTCTACAACTTTCAGGGATTGGGGGCGGACTTAGAGGACCGCGTGGTCGCGACGAAGCTCAAAGACGCAGTCTGGGCGTTTGGGCGGCGTGACGGCGCGATCATCGTGACAGGCGCTGAACTGGAGGTGCCTACTCCGTTAAGAGAGATGAGCGCTACCCTGTCCTTACCGCTCCCCAACCTGAGCGAATACCGCGACCTCGTCACGCACGTCTACCGCGATCTCAAAAAGCACATTCACGTTGAGGTCCACATGACGCAGCGCGAGCTTGACCAGCTCGTGGGCCACCTCAAAGGGCTGACGCTCTTAGAGGCGGAAAAGGTACTCACCAAGGTCATGGTCGAGGACAACATGCTGAGCCCCGCCGACACGGAACGGGTCATCGCAGCGAAGCGGGGCATCCTCGGCCGAGACGGGCTTTTGGAATACTACCCTGCCGAAGAAAACGTAGTGGAACTGGCGGGCTTAGAGGGGCTCAAAGCCTGGTTAGAAAAGCGGCGCAAAATCCTCCTGGAGCCCGAACGCGCCGCCCAGTTCGGGCTGACCTTTCCCAAAGGCGTGCTGCTTTTAGGCGTCCAGGGCTGCGGCAAAAGCCTGTGCGCGAAAGCGGTAGCGTCCGCGTGGGGCTTGCCGCTCCTCAAGATGGACCCCGCCAAAATGTACGACAAGTATATCGGCGAAACCGAGAAGAACTTGGAGAGGGCGACGAAAACGGCGGAGAAGATGTCGCCCGTCGTCCTCTGGATCGACGAGATCGAGAAGGCGTTCGCGCCCGCTAGCGACATGGACGGGGGCGCGTCGGGGCGCGTGTTGGGGAGCTTCTTGGCTTGGCTACAGGAGCGGCGCGGTGAGGTATTCGTCGTGGCCACCGCAAACGACATCACTAAGCTACCTCCCGAGCTGGTGCGCAAGGGGCGCTTCGACGAGATTTTCTTCGTGGACCTGCCCGACGCAGCGGCGCGGCGGGAGATTTTAGCGCTTCACCTCTCTAAGAGGGGGCGTGACCCGCGCGTTTTCGATTTAGGTAAGCTCGCGGAGTGCACGGCGGGGTTTAGCGGTGCGGAGATCGAAGGAGCGATTGTCGCGGGGCTCTACACGGCGTTCTCGGAAGGAACGGACCTCTCGGCGCAGACGCTCCTCAGTGAGATAGCGTCCACGCGCCCCCTCTCTCAAACCTACGCCGAAACGCTCGCTGAGCTTAGGGCGTGGGCGCGGGAGAGGGCGGTGCCTGCGCAGTAGAGAATCCTCACCCGACTTCGTCTCGTAGGGAGCATCGGTTCAGATAAAAGGTAAATCTGTAATTGTCGCGGTCACTTCGTCCACCTCAACCTCTCGCCCCGCTTCCAACTCCCTACGCACACTCGCCAGACCGATCACGCCTAAATCTGGATGCTCCACAACCGTCCCGAGCCGCCCAATTTTTTTTCCGTTCAGCAAGAGGTCTTTTGCGCCATTCCTGGGAAGCGCACTTAACGTCAACCCTCTCAAGCCTTTGCGCAGCTTGCCCCGCGCCTCGATTCGCGCCATGATCTCTTGACCTAAGTAGCAGCCTTTGCGGTACGACACGGCGTGCTCTAAGCCAACCTCTTGTGGCAGCGCCCCTTCGCCACCTTCACCCCACGCCGAGGCGATGCCGGCTGCCACGCGCACGGCTTCTAAAGCGTCTTCACCTGCGGGCACCATACCCGCTTGCTCGAGCTTTTCAAACAATGTCTGCGCGTCCCTACTCAACACGTGCAGGTCAAAGCCACCCGCCGCGCTCCGTTTTGAGGGGCTGACGAGGACTTTGGCACTTTCAAATGCAGGCTGGATAAAAACTCCCTCACTCGGCAACTCGGTTTCAAAAATGTTGGTCAGAACCTCTTGAGCCCTCGCACCTTGTAATGTGAAAGAGGTGATGGTGTCAGACAGATTCTCGAGTTCCACCTGATCGAAGATGATGTGCGCTTTCAGCTCACGCTGAACAAACTCACCTGCGCCGCCCTCAACCCCCACGAAGAGGTCATCCTCACGGCGGTACACGCGCATCTGCGCGAGGGCGTGCCCCTTGACGTTGAGCATCAAAGAGGTGTTGCTCTCGCCAGCTTTTAGACCTTTGACGCTATTGCTGACTTGTCCATGTAAGAAGTCTAAACGGTCTGTTCCGGTGAGGCGAAGCGGTGTCGTGTTGAGGAGGGGAACGAGCCCTGCGCTTTGCGTAAGGGCGTGAACTTCATCCCTGAGGTCTGAGAAGCTCGAGACCCTTCCCTCAGCAATTCGCGCCCCGCGTTCGGTCAAATAATCGCTCTGAATCATACCCACGTCTTATCATGCGTAGAGCGTAGAGCGTGGTAGCTGTAGAACTAAGACAGCGATGCGCTAAAAGCAATGAGTTGAAAGCAACGAGCAACGAGTCTAAAGGGTTTTACTCATTGCTCGCTCCTCACCGTTCGTCCCCGAAAGGGGATTACTCATTGCTGTCTTTCAGTCAGGCACCCGCCCACGCCACTTCCGCACGAAGCGCTGCCAAGCGCGCGTGGCGAAGTCGGGCGCGAAGTTGTCCGCGAAGTTCCTCGTCGCCTCTTCCGAGCCGACGTCCGAGCCGAACTGCTGCGTGAGGTTGTAGCGGTGGTCCATGATCCAGAGGTAGAGGTCCGCCTCGGTCCGCCCTGGAAAGCGTTTCAGCACGTCGTACTTGCGAATCTGCTCCACGACGCGCGCGTAGAGCCTGTCGTGCCAGGAGCAGACCGCCTCTTCCCACGACACATCGCGCTGGAGGTTGCGCCCTAAGTAGTACTTGCGCGTGTTGATGTGCCCTATCAGGATGTCGTAGCGCCCCGGCACGGTGAAGAGGATACGTTCGTGATCGGGTTTGAGCCGGTTAAGCCTGGTCTGCTCTAAAAAGCCCGCGTACTCGCCTTTGATGATGAGGTCTTTGATGCTGTCCGTGGAGTCGGGCGGCACGGTGACGCTCAGTTCGATGATCTCCGCGTCGATGTACTTCTGCCCGGCGTTTCGCGCCACCGAGACGCGGTGGTGTCCGTCCTTGACGAAGTAGACCTCGCCGACTTTATAGACCTGGATTGGCGGGAGTTCTTTGCCCTCTAGGCCCGCCTGACGGATGCCCGCCCAGCGGTCGATGGTGTGGCTGACTTTCGGTAAAAAGTAGTGATCGAAGTCGCGGTAGCGGTCGACTGAGCCGACAATCTGATCGACGGGGATGGCTTTGGTGCCGCCGTAGCTTTCGGCGTTGGGGTGGAGGTTCTGCACGGCGCTAAAGGGTAAGAGGTCGCTGTCGACGCCGCGCAAGCTGTCTAAGACCTTGTGCCAGAAGGCTCTCGAGCGAACCCTTTCAGCCTCTCGTTGTGCGCGTCGTTGCGCGAGGTAGCTCATGAGCACCTCCTCTCCTGACTTTAGGATAGAACGGAATTCATGAGAATGTGTAAGGTGCACGTCAGAGAAAGCTTTTGTGAAGGATTTGGCGGGATAAACATAGGAAGTTATACAGATGAACAGGTATGGGTGTACCTCGTTGAGTAGACACATGTACATCTTGCGCCTTACAGCTACCTTTACAAGTCGATCTCGATCATCGTAAATTCGTACGCATTGACTACCCGTACACCCGATTCGGTCATGTATTCTCTAGACTCATTGATGCCGTTGAGGTGAACGTGCCCGTGCACATGCAGTGTCGGCTTCCAGCGCTCTACAAAGCGGTTAAAGGCAGGAATGCCCCGGTGCGGATAGTCCTTGCCCTCGTGCGGACCCTTGGGCGGCGCGTGCGTGAGCAAAATATCCACCGCTCGTCCATAGCGGTAGCGGTTCCATAGTAGCTGCGGCGTCATCCGGTTCACGAAGTACGCCATCTGCCACTCGGTGTACTGATGCGGTCCGGGGCGGTAGCGGGCGCTTCCTTCAAAGCCTGCAATCAAGACGCCGTTTATTTCGACGATATCGCGGTGAACATTGATGCAGCCGCCGGGGAGGTGAGAGCCGTAAAAGTCGGGGTTTTTGAGGTAGCCGTCGGCGTGATTGCCCAAGACGTAGATGGGTTGCACCGTCGTTTTCGTCGCGATGAACTCCAACACGTGACCAGGCATATCGCCAGCGGAGAGCACCAAGTCGAAAGGCGGTAAGTTCTTGGGGAAACTCTCCGAGTGGATGAAAGGTGAGGTGGCGTCGGCGATGGCTAGGATATTCACCGCTCACCATCCTAACGCGCTAAAGGCGCTTTCGCGGTGTGCCGTGAGGAGGCAAGTAGAAGTAAGAAGCGTGGAGTGGTAGGGGCGACTCGAGGTATCTTAGGGCTACTTTGCCTGAATCCCGAGAAGTCTTGTGAGGAGTCTTGTGCCGCTAACCCGCTTTCTATTCTTGCCCGCTTGCTTTATCCTACTTTTCTCGAGCGTCTCTACCGCGCAAGAAACACCGGCAGAACCCGAGCCTACCGTCTCCGTTGACGGCCCCTCAGATGACGCTATCGCCGAGCGTCTGCGAGAGGTCTACGAGACCATCCCCGGCTTAGAAGAGGTGCAAGTCAGCGTGGACGGGGGCGTCGTGCAGCTTTCGGGTACGACGCGCAACGCCGCCGATAGAGAGAGTGCGGCGAGCCTCGCTGAGCGCGTCGAGGGCGTCTTTTACGTGGTGGATAACTTGGAGCAAGAGACCAACCTGCGCAAGACGCTCGCGCCTGCCCTGACACGTATCCGCAGCTACTTGACCGACTTGCTGGCGTACTCTCCCCTGCTCGTCGTCGCGCTCCTCATGGTCTTGCTCTTCGCGCTGCTCGCAAGGCTGATTAGCGGCTGGGACGCCCTTTTTAACCGCCTGGGCGTCAACCCACTCCTGCAAAACCTCTTGCGTAACTTTGTGCGCACCGCCATCGTCCTCGTCGGACTCTTGCTCGCGCTCGATATTTTAGGCGCGACGGCAGTCGTAACGGCGGTGCTCGGCACGGCGGGCGTGGCGGGCTTAGCCGTCGGCTTCGCCTTTCGCGACATCGTGGAGAACTATCTGGCGGGCATCCTGATGAGCTTGCGGCGACCTTTTGCGGTGAACGATCTAATCAGGCTCGAGGACTACGAGGGAAAGGTGATTCGCTTGACCTCTCGCGAGATGGTGCTGATGACCCTGGACGGCAACCACGTGCGCATCCCCAACGCCACGATTTTCAACGGCGTCATCGTCAACTATACGCGCAACCCGCGCCGCCAGTTCAACTTCACCGTCGGGGTGGACGTCGAGGAGGACCTCACCTATGTGCAGGAGTTGGGTATCGAAGCGCTCAGGGCGATGACGGGCGTGATGAACGACCCCACGCCCTTCGCTAGAGTCGAAGAACTCGGCGACTTCAACGTGATCGTCAAGTTCTTCGGTTGGGTGGACCAGCGCGACGCGGATTTTTACAAGGTGCGCAGCGAAGCGGTGCGTCTGGTAAAAGCCGCGCTAGACGAGGCGGATGTCTTGATGCCCGAGCCGATTACGAACGTTCGCTTGCAGCAAGTCCCCAACTTTAAGGGCTTAGAAGAAGCCGCCTCGCCCGAGGTGGAGAAGAGGTCAGAGCCCAAGCCTGAGCCTCGTTCGCTCAGCGCCGTTAAAGAGGGGGCGCAGGCGGACGTGTCGGTGGATACGCAGCTCGACGCGCAGATTGAGGAGGAGTTGGCGTCGGATGAGCCGAATTTGTTGGAGGATGAGCGTTAAGCCCAAACGTCGCGGAGCGTTTCGCGGAAGAAGGTGCTCAAGACCTCTTTGTCGGGTTTTTGTGCGTAAGCGTCGAACGTTTGACCTGCGAGCCGTTCGATTTCCGCGTCGATGAAGGTGCTGATAGAGGGAACCCTCGGACCTCTCGCCGGCTCAGCACCTCTTCTTTTCTGCCTAATGAGGTCGTTGATATCGCTGCGAAGCTGTGCGTCGTCGACAATCTCAGCAACTAACGTTTCAAACTCCGTCGGCACGACACCCAGACCGCGCTCCAGCCACCGAATCGCCAAAATCGGACGCAAAACGTAAAAGTACTTCTTAATCCAGACCGTTTCACCTCTTAGATACTCGCGGTAGTTGCCCTCCGCCATGTGCCTGTAGTGGTACATGCAGGCTTTGGTGGAGTAAAAGGTCTTGGCGAGTTCGCGCATCTTCTCGGCGGTTGCGTAGGGCTCGAGGTACACAATCGGCGAGCCCAACCACTCGAGCAGCGGCGGATTCGACTTATAAAAGAGTTGCAACGCCTTACGCAAATCCCATCCGCTTATATCCAACTGGTCGCTAATCGGTCTTTCAATCACGTCGCGCTTACGCTCTAAGTCGATGGACAAGTACCAGTCAGCCGGGCGAAGGTAGATGAAACGCACGTCGAAATCGCTATCCTCAGATGGAAAGCCCCAAGCGCGGCTGCCCGACTCGCAGGCGTAGAGGATTTTGACCTCTCCTTGGGATTGTAGCTCGAGGAGTTGGGTTTGGATTTCTTTTTGGGTTTGTTCGGTCATAGCGATTGGGATGAGGTTAGCGTGACGCTTTTACGAGCTGCCTGTATGCTTCCGTACCTTTTGAGAAACCTTCTTCGGCATAGTCAAGCGCAGTTTTTCCCTCAATATCTCTTAACTTCGCATCTGCTCCTGCGTTGAGAAGGGCCGGGATTGTGTCAGGGCTATATCCTTGCACATTCTCCATTAAAGCTGTTCTTCCTAATGGTCCTTGAGCGTTGACATCTGCTCCTGCTTCTATAAGCGCTATAACAGCTTCGTCCATAGCGAGCCCAGCAGCAGAAATCAAAGCTGTTATCCCCTCGTTATCGCGAGCTTCTACGTCTGCGCCAGCCTGGACGAGCATATCAATAATATTGGGGTCGCTTGTTAGCATTAGCGCAGTTGCTCCCGTCGGGAGCCTAGCATTAACGTCAGCTCCCGCCTCTATTAGCATTTCTACGATATCTGCTTCATCCCAGGCAGCGGCAAGCCCTAAAGCGGTTTCCCTTTGAAAATCTCGAGCGTTCACGTCAGTTCCTGCGTCAATAAGGGCTGAAATTACTTCAGGGTCAGAATAGAGGTTTATCAAGTTGAGTATTGCTACCTGAAGCGCTGTTCTCCCGTCCGAATCTCGCTCATCTGCCTCTGCTCCAGCTTCCAATAGGGCTTCAACTACCTCTCTGCTATTATGTTGAGCAGCGATGTGTAATGACGCCTGCCCTAAAACATCCGACGTATCGACATCCGCTCCTGCTTCGGCAAGCAATCGAATTACATCAGGGGCGTCGTTAGCAGCAGCGGCATACATCAGCGCAGTGCGTCCAAATTGTAGGTCTTGTGCATTTACGTCAGCACCTTGCTCTATGAGCATAGCGATTACGGATAAGTCTTTGTTAAGGGAAACAGCATTCATGAGTGCTGTCCGTCCTGCCTTATCTCGAGCATTTAAGTTACCCCCACTCTCGAGCCATTCCCGAACATCTTCAATGGTTGCCCCTAACCAAGCTGATTGGTAAGCCTCGTAGTCAGAAGCGTTTTTAGGGTCCAGGGGATGATTTTGAGCAAGAGTGAGGGTTAGAAAAAGCGCAACAACAGTAACGCCAACAATTTTTAAGAGGTAAGAAGTATGTTTCACCCCTCGAGAATAAAGTTTGCGCAGTTTTCACCCTGCGCAAAACTCAACACCTCTTTAACTTTTACCCTCTAGTTTTACGCGGCTACGCGCTGCTGCGCGTTGTACTCGAGCCCCTTCCACACCAAATCCTCAATATCCCCGTCCAAGACGTTATTGGGGTCATGGCGCGTCTCACCGCTGCGGTGGTCTTTGATGTACTGCTTGTCGAGCACATACGAGCGAATTTGCGAACCCCACTCGATGGCTTTTTGTTCACCTCGAGCCTTCATCTGCTCTTCTAACCTCTTGCGCTCTTCGCGTTCGAAGAGGCGGGAGCGAAGGACCGTCATCGCCTTCTCGCGGTTTTTAATCTGGCTCTTGCCGTCTTGACAGGTCACGACGATCTCGTCCGGCGTGCCGCCCTTGTAGACGACGCGCACCGCCGAGTCGGTGGTGTTGACCGATTGTCCACCCGGACCCGACGAGCGGTAGACGTCCGTACGGAGGTCGTTCGGGTCGATGTTCAGCTCGATGTCGTCGTCGATTTCAGGCATCACCTCGACGCCTGCGAAGCTCGTGTGGCGGCGGTTCTGCGAGTCGAAGGGGCTCACCCTCACCAGGCGGTGGACGCCCGACTCGACTTGGAGGAGCCCGTAGGCGCGTTCGCCGCGCACGATAATTTGGGCGTAGTCAATGCCGTTGGGCGCGGCGTCGTTGCCGACGGCGTCCAAGAGTTCGACGTTGAAGCCTTGGCGCTCCGCGAAGCGGCGGTACATTCTGAAAAGCATCCCCGCCCAATCTGAGGACTCGGTGCCGCCTGCGCCTGGCGTGATGGTTACAATCGCGGCGCGTTCATCGTGCTCACCGGAGAAGAGCGTCTCGCGGTAGAGCAGGTCGAGAGTTTGTTGAATGGACGCTTTTTCGTCCTCTAGTTCCGCCACCTCTTCTTCAGAAGCGATTTCGTAGAGTTCTTCTAAGCCTTCGATGTCGCTCTCTAAGCGGTGGTAGCTCTCGACGATACGTCCAAGCCTCGAGGACTCCTGCGTCACTTTGCGGGCTTCGTCGGGGTCGTTCCAGAGGTTAGGGTCGTTGAGTCTGGGCTCGAGTTCTCCTAGCCGCGCCTCTTTGCCAGCGACGTTAAAGATACCCCCGGAGGGCGAGAAGTTGTTGTCTTTGTTCTTGCATGGTCATAGTGGGTCTCCTTTTGCGTTCTCTATCGTATCGTATCTGCCGTAACGGATGTAAAGCGTAGGCAAGGACTGAAGGGGTAGCGGAGCGTGACTACTACCTCGTCTAGCTCGTTCATTTCTTAGCCCAGTGTGAGATAATTCGCCTTTGCAACGGGAAGTTTTCATCAGAGGGAACCTGGAGGGCAGCGCTAGACTAATCTTCATGATCCTCACCTCTTTGCGGCGCGTTTTGGGCTCGAGCCTCGCCCGGCGCACCTACCCGACGCTAGTGACTCTACTTCTTCTGGCCTGCAGCGATATGCCTATCGGTACAAAACCGAGCACGCCGACTACACAGCCGGGCTCAATCTCTGGCACGCTTATCTTCCCCGGTGCGGTTGGCAGTATAGAGGAGAGTACGAACGCCTCCGCCCCTGCCTTTGTACCCGGTGAGGTCATCGTCAAGTTCGCCTCGGACGCGCAGCTTCAGTCGCTTTCGGCGCAAGGACTCGAGTTGCAGCGGGCGCAGGCAGTGGGCTTGCCGCGCGCGGCGCTCTACCGGGCTGAGGGGTTGGACGCGCGGGAGACCGTGGCGCTAGTCGACGCTTTGAACGCCCGCCCCGACGTCGTTTACGCTGAGCTTAACACGATCAAGAGGGTTCAAAAAGCGCCGAATGACCCCCTTTACGCCTATCAGTGGCACTACGACGCGATCAACCTGCCTGCGGCGTGGGAGGTCGAGGACGGTGTTGGGAGCGGCGTTACAGTAGCGGTCATCGACTCGGGCAAGGTGGCGCACCCCGATTTGCAGGGGGTGTGGCTGGGGGGGTACGACTTCGTCTCGAGCCCGGAGGACAGCGCGGACGGCGACGGCTACGACGCGGACCCCACCGACTTAGGAGGAGCCACCTCGTATCACGGCGCGCACGTCGCGGGCACAGTCGCGGCGAGCACGAATAATAGCAGCGGTGTCGCCGGGGCGAGCTGGGGCGCGAAGGTCGTGCCGGTGCGGGTCATCGGCGCGACGGGCGCGGGCACACTGACCGATATGGTCAGCGGCGTGTTGTGGGCGGCGGGCGAGCGCATTGTCGGAGTGCCCGTCAACCCTAACCCGGCGCAGGTCATCAACATCAGCCTTGGCGGTCAGGGCGTCTGTTCGCGGAGCGAGCAGGAGGCGTTCGACAGGGTGCGGGCGAAGGGCGTGACGGTCGTCGTCGCGGCGGGCAACGACAACGATAACGCGAGGTCCTACGCGCCCGCGAGCTGTGAAGGCGTCATCACGGTGGGCGCGACCGGACCGGAGAACACGCGGGCACCCTACTCGAACTACGGCGCTAGGGTTGACGTGATGGCTCCTGGGGGTGACGCGAGTCGGGTGCTCGAGCAAAACGGAGAAAAGGTGCCTGCGGGCGTGCTGAGTACGATTGTTCAGGACAGCGCGTACGGTTACGGCTCCTACCAGGGCACCTCGATGGCTGCGCCGCACATATCTGGGCTCGCCGCGCTGCTGCTCGCCGCCGAGCCGGACAGCAGCCCGGACGAGATTTTGGCGAAGCTCAAAGAGAGCGCCGAACCTCTTTCGAGCGCGGACTGCGCTCAACCGGACGGCTGCGGCGCAGGGCTCGTCAATGCGGCGGCGGCGTTAGGGCGCGACGTGTCCAACCCTACTCCGCCGACGACGACGGGCACAGTGACAACCTATGTCGTAGCGTTCTACTGCGTAGCGTCGTGTGCAGATTTCGATATGGACCGCTCGAGGGTACAAGCGCTGACCTCGGCTGAGCTGAGGGTGCCCTTCCAGTTTGGGATACTGGACCCCGGCACCTATGTACTCATCGCGTGGCAAGACCTCGATAACGAAGTGGACATCGACAACGGCGAACCGCTCGGGCAGTACCCCGGCACCCTCACGCTTCCGTCCGGGGGCACGCTGGAGCGCATCGACATCCACTTAGAGGCCGCCGCTAATTTCGAAGTGATGGATGTGGGGCGCGCTACGCTCGAGCGCGCGCTTCACAAGGTCATTGATAAGCACTGAGTCAGCGAGAGGGTAATGGTTCTGAACCGAACGCTGCCATTCCCTACTCTCTCTGCATACTGAATAGGAGGTGAACAAGGGGTTTCAACCCCTTGCTTCGACATAAGCGCCATCCCAGGTCAAGCCACTACCCTACCAACGAGAGGAAGTCGATATGTTCACGTCCTCACCCTCTTGCCGCCCGCCCTCGACTTGAACACGAGCCGAATCGGGACCTCCATGAAGCCCAAATCTTCGCGGATGCGGTTCAAGAGGTACGACTCGTAGGCGCGGGTAATGAACTTCTCGTTGTTCACAGAGATCACAAAGGTGGGCGGCGCGATGTCAGCTTGGGTACCGTAGAGGAGCTTGAGGGGCTTGCCCTTGAAGTTAGGCGGGGCTTGGCGCTGGGTCCAGACCTCCAACCACTGGTTGATCTCGCTCGTCTGGACGCGGAAGCGCGCGGTGTCGTACACGCGGATGACGGCGGCTAAAACGTCGTGCAAGCCGTAAGCGTTGAGCGCACTCGTGTAGATTTTCGGTGCGAAATAGAGGTGCGCGAGTTCTTCCGCCACGTCACGCTCGAACTCGCGCAGTTGCTCGTCGCTGACCAGGTCCCACTTGTTTACAGCTATCACCACGGGCTTGCCCGCCGAGAGCGCGAGGTTCGCGAGGCGCAGTTCGTGATCGCCGAGTTCGAAGGGGTCGATGACTAAAACCGCCACGTCGGACTTTAAGAGCGCCTCCTCGCTGCGGAGTTTGGAGTAGTACTCGACGTCTCCCTCCGGCTTGCGGCGGATGCCCGCCGTGTCTACCAAAACGAAAGGTCGCCCGCCGAAGTCGAACTGCACGTCGACGCTGTCGCGCGTCGTCCCCGGCATGTCGGCGACGATGACGCGCTCGTCGCCGACGAGTGCGTTCAAGAGGCTCGACTTGCCCACATTCGGGCGTCCGATGATGGCGACGCGCACCGTTTCGGACTCGGCTTCGTCATCGTCCTCCGGTAGACGCTCTAAAACCATATCGACGAGTTCGTAGGTGCCGCGCGCGTGCTCCGCCGAGGTAAAAAGAGGTTCGCCGAAGCCGAGCGCGTACAGTTCGAACACGTCGGGGTTCTCCTCGTGGCGCGGATCGTCGATCTTGGTGGCGATGAGCAAGACCTCTTTCTTTAAGGTGCGGAGCCAGTCAGCGACTTCGTAGTCCGCAGCCGAGAGGGTGCTCCGCCCGTCTACGCAGAAGAGGACTAAGTCAACGTCATGGAGCGCCGCCTCGATGCGGCGCTTGATGGGCGCTTCCCAGGTGTCGTTGGACCAGAGCCCGCCCGTGTCGAGCAGGGTGAACGCGCCGCCCAAATCGCTCTCGACTTTCGCCTCTTTCACGTCTCTGGTGACGCCCGGCATGTCCGCGACGATGGCTTCGCGCCGCCCGACTAAGCGGTTGAAAAGGCTCGACTTGCCCACGTTGGGGCGTCCGACGATGGCGACTCTAGCCAAGGGACTGCCCCGCCTTCACGCCGTAGCCGTTAGCGAAGTCGAAAGCGTCCATCTTGGGCTTGTTGGGCGGCTGCACCTTTTTGAGCAACACTGCGCCCGTACCCATTGCGACTAAGATGCCGTCCGCGTTCACCGAGAGCACTTCGCCCGCCTCGCCTTCACCTTCTCGCACCGCTAAGGCGTGCACTTTGAGCGTCTTGCCCCCGTACGTCGTCCAGGTACCAGGCCAAGCGAGAACGCCGCGAAAGCGGTTGTAGACCTCTTCCGCCGCGCCGCGCCAGCGGATTTCGCCGTCGCCTTTGGTTAGAAGGGGCGCGAAGGTTGCCGCTTCGTCATCCTGCGGCTCACAAGGAAGCTCACCTCTCGCTAACTTCTCCAACGCCTCTTTCACCGCTTCGGACCCTACGAGGGAGAGCTTGTCGAAGAGGGTCAGGGCGGTGTCATGAGGCTCAATATCTATTCTCTTGACGTGTCCAACCGGACCCGTATCGAGCCCCGCTTCAGTCTGCATCACGCTCACACCCGTCTCCTTTTCGCCGTTGATGAGCGCCCACTGAATCGGCGCAGCGCCCCGGTAGTGGGGCAAGAGGCTCGCGTGAACGTTCAGAAAGCCGTGCTTGGGAACCTCGAGCAGCGCCCGCGGCAGAATCTTACCGTAGGCAGCAGTGATAGCGACGTCTAGGTCGAGCGACTGGATAAGCCCTAAAAACGCCTCGTTTCTCTTGAGTTTAGCGGGCTGCTCGAGCCTTACACCCAGCTCTTTCGCGCGCTCCGCGACAGGCGGCGAGGTCAGCTTGTTGCCGCGCCCCGCAGGTTTGTCGGGCTGGGTCACGACTAGGGCGAGTTCATGGTCTTGGCGGAGCACCTCCAGGGTAGGGAGGGCAAAGCTCGGTGAGCCAAAAAGCGCCACCCGCATCACGTCACCCTCGCTAGCGGCGGGTTGTCCTTGAACTGCTTGAGCAGCGCTTTCGCCTCGCGCTGCATCTCGGCGAGTTCTTTGCGGTGCTCGTTCATGAAGCGTCGCCGTTCCTCTTCGGGCAACCTGTCGAAGAAGAGCACGCCGTCTAAGTGGTCTAACTCGTGCTGGATGACGTGGGCGAAGTGCCCCTCTGCAGCTAGCTCACGCGCTTCGCCCGTCACGTCCTGGAAGCGCACCGTGACCTCTTCGTCGCGCCTCATCTCGCCCACGAAAAGCCCCGGCACGCTGAGGCAGCCGTCCTGGGCGAACTGCTCGCCGCTGCGCCGCGTGATCTCCGGGTTGACCATCACGTGCTCGGCGACGACGCCCCAGCGCTTGCGCTTCTCCTCGGGGGATAAAGTCGAGAGGTCGTCCGCGTCGTCAGGTTCTTCGTCCTCCAGGGGTTCAATCTGCAAGGCGACGAAGAGCCGCTTGGAGAGACCAATCTGGGGCGCGGCGAGCCCGACGCCGTTAGCGTCGTACATGGTCTCCAACATATCCCGGCTCAAGGTTTCTAACTCGTCGTCGAAAGAGGTGACCGGGCGAGCCACTTTGCGCAGCACCGGGTCGCCGTAGTAGCGAATCGGGTAGATCATAGTTCTCCATTTATAACAGGTGCGAGCGGGTCATTCCTGCGCGCTGCGGACAAAGGGGGATAAGAAGCAGGAAGTAAGGCGCTTGAATGTTTTCTTCTTACGGTAGTGGGTTCAGATAGAACGCTGACGGGTACGTCTTGCGCCGTTTCTGTGTGATGAACGTTTCCGCGCAATGAACAAGGGGTTGCAACCCCCAACCTCTGCATCATTCCGAATAGCGCCACTACCCTTCTTGCTTCTTCTGCTTTATCAAGGTTCCGACTGAGACCCAGGCGGCATACTCTCAGCGCCCCCTGTGCTCGCCTCGCTCTGCGGTCGGCTGAGCTGCAGCTCGAGCCTCGGCGCTTCTAGCGCGCGCACCCCTTCGGGGAGTTGCAGCGTCAGCGTTTGGGTATATTCTCTCGCTTGGGGCACGGAGGAGGAAGGGTTGACCGACGCGGGAACGCGCTCCAGGGAGTCCAAGACCTCTTTCGGACCGGCTAAGAGCACGTCGGGTTGGCTGAGCGACTGCGCGGTGACCTCCAGGGGTCTCACGTCGGGCAGGGTGAGGGCCAAGGGGGCGCGGCGGGTGTGGAGCACGTTCTCGCGGTCTATCTGAACCTGAGCTTGGTTGGGCTCGAGCCTGACCTCTTCGACGGGCTGCCCGGCGGCGTCTACAGCGTAGAGGCGCACGGGCGCGTCCGCGTCGCGCTCCAGAGTAAGGGGTGCCAACGCCGCCCGGACGCGCTCGACTTGCGCACCTAGCCCCGTCACCGTGACCTCACTCGGGGTTGCACGGGGCTGCATAACCGCGTTGGTGGGCCTCGGTCCGTAGAGCGCGGGGCGCACCAATATACGCTTGCTCGTTCTGCGCTGCACGGTGCCGATCACTTCGGTGGGCGCGACGCGCACCGAGGTCAGTCCTTGCGGCGGAAAGACGCTGACGGGTACGTTGAAGTCGCCCGACACGTCTTGCAGATCGAGAAAGGCGTCAACCCCTTCCGGGCGCAGCGCGTCCACCCGCGTGCTCGGTCCGTAGAGCGTCACCTCGACGCGCTCGGGGACACCCGAAGCTAGCTCGCTATCATCCAGACCTATGACGGTAACGGGGACGTTAAGCGTGCGTTGCCCCGTTACGCTCTCGTCGGTGCGGACGAAAAACCAGAGCAGGACCGCGAGCAGCAGAGCCGCCAACTTGAAGGGCCACTTATCCAGCCAGCGTCTCGGCTCGAGGCGAAACGAAGGTCTCACCTGAGCGCCCTTGCCTCAGCGCGGCTCTTCGCAGTGAGCCTCTCACACGTCGGCGCGCGCAAGTCCGAAGCGGCAGTTGGACAGACGTTAGACGCCGCGACGCTAGCCACCGTAGACCTCCCGCAACTGCTTGATGACGTCCGCTGGCGCAATGTCCGCTTGCAGTTCGCCGCGCCGCGCCACGCTGACCGTGCCGCGCTCCTCGCTGACGACGATCGTAAAGGCGTCCGAGACCTCAGAGAGCCCCATCGCGGCGCGGTGGCGCGTGCCGTGTTTGACGGACCAGCCCTCGTGCTTGTCTGACAGGGGGAAGATCGCGCCCGCATAGGTGACGGTGTCGTTTTTGATGATGACGCCGCCGTCGTGCAAGGGTCCTTTGGAGCCGAAAATAGTTTGCAAGAGAGCCGACGAAACGGGCGTGCCGAGTTTCGTGCCGACCTGCCCGTATTCGGCTAGGGGCGTGTGCCGCTCGATGGCGATGAGCGCGCCGCGCCGCTGCGTGGCGAGTTCGCGCACCGCCGACATGATCTCCTGGACCGGATCACCGCTCGACGAACGCCCCCCGCGCCCGCGCCCCACGCGCTCTAGCGCTGAACGCAGCTCGGGCTGAAACACCACCACCACTGCCAGGAACGCAGCCGGCGCAGCCCTGTCGAACATCCACTGCGTCGCGGTGAGGTCGAGTTGCGCCGCTAAAAACCAGAGCCCGGTAAGCGCAGCTAAGCCGCGCAGCACGTTCCACGCCCTCGAGCCGATGAGCAGTTTATAAAGCTGATACAAGAGCACCGCGATGATCAAAATATCGAGCAGGTCAAATAAGCGAAAGTTGTCCAGCGACGGCAACGGCTCCTCCATAAACGTGCGGGCGTAGAGATAAAGTCCATGAAACGAATAAACGCGAGTTTTCGGGTGCCTCAGCAGGCAGGTCTAGCGTAACATAGTCCGCTCTCACTATATTTGAGCTAGGTGAACGCACCTTTCACAATTCGCCATTCTTCTGATAGCAGGTGACTTCGTAAACGAAGTCACCCTCCGGGAAAAGCTTCGCGCACTCAGCCGTAAAGCTAGCAGGATTTCATCTGGTTTGAGCCAGCCTCACCTTGTAAAGCAGTGTTGCTAGGTAGCAAACTGCGTCCCTATGGACTTTCAAAACCTGTCATGCACATTTGGAATTCCCCTACCGCTGCGCAATGAGGTCTTTGGCGTTGCTAAACCTTCCCCTATAGAAAACTGCGCAACTGTTTGCGTAACTTCGGTGGCTAACGCGCAAGCCCTTGCTTCGCAGGCTAAAGCGCGCCTCCAGGAGAAGCGCCCATCTGTCTCAATAATACTGCGAAATTGATAGTAGTCATAGAAGTACCCTAAAGAAGAGGTCCAGGCTGAAGTGTTCACTTCAACCCGGACCTCACAAGTCGACCTTTAGGTCAGTCGGTGTTAAGCGAGCGTTCCGCGCCTTCTAACGCGCCTTTCGGCACGGTGTAGCGCAGCGTGAAGAGGTCTGCTGGCGGCGAGAAGATCTGTGCGGAGCGCCGCCCTAACGTGGCGTTCACCGCGGCGGAAAGGGTATCAGACGCGCCGAGCGTCTGCGCTTGTAAGGTGAAGGGCTGCAGGTAGATGTCCGCCCGGTCAAGCTCCGCGCCGGGGGCGAGCGTGAGGTTGTTGAGGTGCCGCCCGAAAGGTTCGCCTTCGTCGACCTCTTCGTCGCCGTCTAAGTTTTGCCAGGCAGCCACCACGTAGGTGCCCGCCACCAAGTTGCCGAGTCGATAGGGCACCTGGAGCGTGTCGGCGGAGACGGCTTCGATTGCCGAGAGGCTTTCGTCGAAGTCACTGCATCCAGCGAGGCAGTAGAGCGCGGCGACGTAGGTAGTCGCGCTGCCCACCGGGGGCGGCGAGTCGACGGGCGGCGCAGAGCCCGCCCCTCCTAACGCCCCAGCCGCGTCGACGAGCCCCGCGCCGCAGCCGTCAGGCTGACCGCACGCCTCACCCGAGAGGGGCAGCGCGCTCGCTTGTAGCCGCGCGAGCACCGAGTCCGGGTCTAGGCCCGGCTCTTGCGCGAGCATGAGCGCAACGAGCCCAGCCACGTGCGGCGACGCCATCGAGGTGCCTTGCTGAAAGGTGTAGCCGTAGCCACCTGCGCCGTCAGCGACGGTGCTCAGCACGCCAGCAGGGAACGTCTCGCCCTGAACCTCAAAGGTCAGGGTCTTATCGCCGCCCGGAGCCATCACGTCGACGGTAGCGCCGTAGTTCGAATAGGGCGCGCGCGTCCCTAGCGGTCCGGTTGCGCCTACCGTGATGACCCCGTCACAATTCGCGGGCTGACTGAAACCTGCGTCCGTATTTTCGTTGCCCGCCGCAACAATGACGGTGACGCCTTTCGACCTCGCCCGGTCAAAGGCGTCTTGGTAGCTGCTCGAGCAGGGCGCTTCGCCGCCCAAACTCAGGTTGATGACGTCCGCCGGATTCGCGTTGAGCGGCACACCAGGTACGCTTTCGCCCGCTGCCCATAAGATACCGTTGACGATGTCGGCGAGCGAGCCGCCCCCCGTCACGCCGAGCACCCGCACGCTCACGACGTTCGCGCCCCAACTCACGCCAGCGACGCCGCCGCCGTTATTCGTACTCGCCGCAACCGTGCCCGCGACGTGCGAGCCGTGATACGAGGAGTCTCCCCCCAAATCGGTAGGGTCAGGATCGTAGCCGTCGCCGTCGGCGCTATTGAGCGGGTCCGACACGAAGTCGTAGCCGCTTAGCAGCGCGCCCTGCAAATCGGGGTGGGCGACGGAGCCCGTATCAATGACCGCAACCGTGACGCCGCCTGCCGCGCCGTCTTCGGTGTCCCACGCGGCGGGCAGGTTCATCGCTTCGTAGTGCCACTGGAAGGGGTAGAACTCGTCGTCGGGCGTTTTGGTGATGAACTGTAAGTAGTTCGGCTCGGCGTAAGCGACGTCGGCGCGGGCGTTAAGGGTAGCGACTAACGCTAAGGTAGCCCGCGCGTCCAACCCCTCAGCCCGGTAGAGCGCCGTGCGCTCCACCCCGAGCGACTGAGTCCGCTGCACGCTGAGCCCCTGCACCGAGAGCGCGCCGAGTTGCGCCCTCTCCGCCGCTCGAGGCTTAAACTTGACGATGACCTCGCCAGGGACAAACTCAGTACCTGTCGCAAAAGTAGGAGTATCACGCACCTCGAACTGAGCCGCTCGGTCTAACAGCGCTTGGGGTATAGGTGCGCCCGAAGTGCCGAACGCCGCACCGCCGAGCGTTCCCGGAAAGACTATTGTCCCAGAAATCGTGCCGGTGCCGCCCGTACCAGGACCGGGAGGTGCACCCGCCTCGACGCCTAGCTGGATATTCAGCCCCGTTTGTGGCGGCGTTGCAGTGTCACAGTTCGGATAGTCACCGTAGCAACCGATGTAGTCCCCCGGCGTAAGCTGATTGTCGCCGTCTAAATCTTTAGCCGCGACGACGATGTACTGACCCGCTGCTAAACCCGGCAAGGTAAAGCTACCCGCCGCACCCACCACCGCGCCCTTCGTGTTGGGTGACTGCACGTTGCACTGACCCGCCTCGAGGAAGCACGCGATCACCTCCGTCTGCGTGACGTCGCCGCCGGGCGGCGCAGTGACCGTGCCCGAGAGGTCGCTGCCGCTGGGCGGCTCCGGCGGCGCAGGCGCGACGCCGAGGACGCTCATCTGGACGTTCAAGCCGCCGAGCGGCGGTGAGAGCGGCGCAGGGCTCTGACCGTCTAGCGTATAGTACCCCTGATAGTCGCCCGCGTCGCCGAACGTCCCGTTGCCGTTCGCGTCTCGCAGCGCCACGATATGATACGTGCCGGGCGCGACGATGGGAAGTGAAAACGTCGCCGCCAGGCCGCTCGCCGTGACGTTCACCCCGACCGTGTTAGGTGAGTTGCTGTTGCACAGATTCGCCTCGAGGAAGCACGCGATGACCACCGTATTCGCAACGTCGCCTCCTGGCGGTGCAAAGGTCGTACCGGAGAAGCCCGCACCGCCGCCGTTCGGAGGCGGCGGTGCGACGATGGGTTCAGGACCACCTCCGCCGCACGCCGCTAAGATCATCAGAGAAAGTGTCATCAAGACCGAAAGAAAACGCTTCACCTTACCTCCTTATAGTGTCCACCAAGATGTGAAATGAACCACATTGATAGTTTACAGCAGTGAGGGATTGGACACCACTAGCTGAAGCGCCTGAAGGTTGTGCCCATACGCCTCACTCGAATCAAGCAGTGCGTTCGGGACAGCGGCAAGACGAGTAGAGGCGCTCACACGAAGACGAACACTTCCTCTACTTCTGCAAGTTGTCGGATGACCTCTTCGTTTCCAGCAAAGAGCGCGATGATGATATTGGTGTCGAGCAGAACCCTATCACTCATCAACGTCTGTGTGCTCGCACCCTTCTTCAATAGCTTGTTGCATCTGGACAAGCTCATCAAGTTCGATGCTGCCCGAAAAAGCGAGCAACGACGCACCTTTCACACCTCTTGGTTGAGGCTTTAGAGAGCGGGCGAATTCCAGAACTTCGCGCTGCTGCTCGGGGGGCAGTTCGCCGAGTATGGCGGAGATTTTTGCGGTGAGGGTTTAAGTTGTCATGGTTTATCACCATTAGACCTGTTCCCCAATAGTCTCATTGAAGCCAGAAGTTCCATAGACCAGCAGCAATGACTAGCACATCATCTTCGAAGTCATCTTTACGGTTGCGGTAAGGGGCAACGAGGATTTGATAGCGCTTGAGACCACCTATCGCATGTTCGATAAAGACTCTGAGCTTAGCTAGGGCGCGGTTTTCTCGCTTTTGTTCAGGGCTCAGTTGGGGGTTAGGGTTCTTCTTACTCTTGCGCGGTTTCTTGTGAGGGATAGAGATATGCTCGCCCTGATAGTCGCTCTGGACACCCTGGTAACCTAGGTCAAGTAGAACCTCTGTACCGACAAACCACGCTTGCTCAGGCGGGAACTCGCTTTTGAACATGGTCTAGTCGTGCGTTTTACCTGCAAAGGTCTGACCGACGAAAAGGATAGCTTTGCTCGCTGACGACAACAGCGTGTTCTTCAGAGTGTGGCGCTTTTTTTACCACTATAGTGCTCGCGCTGTTTCTCATCGTCGCTCGGACGCTGGCACAGACGCTCGGTGACATCAACGAGTAGCTGGTCTATATCGGCTTCTGCTAATGCCGCTTTGAACGCTTCAGCGTTAGCAAACTCGCGCTCAGGCAACACGCCTAGCTCCGCTAAGGTCTTGTGTAGCAAAGGCGTCAGCTTATGCACGTTCTCACAGGCTTTCGAACGCGCCATATAGAACGGGCAAAGCCCGGCCCGTTGGGCCTAGTTCATCAAAGTGCGTCCCCAACACGTCAAACGTCGGGTAGTTCTTGAAGTAGTAAAGCACAAAAAACAGCTTCGCCTCAGCGCTAGGCAGCTTGCCTTTCTGTCCCCCGCCCGGCCTACGCTGCTTGCGTCCTTGTTCATAAGCCTGTTACCGCTCAGCCTGAGATATCTTCGCAAACACTGCTGCCAAAGCAGCAAACTTCTCTTTCGACATCCCTATCAGCGCTTTGAGTTGCCGTTCATCTCTTACCTTCCCTAGCATCGCTTCAGCTTAGCAGCTTTTTCCTCTATTAGGGAACGGGTCTATTTTGCTGAGCATCCTAGACCAAGTACGTCCTCGCGCAAAGGAGGCAAGCCAGCGACAAAATATTAGGTCGTTCTACAATAGGTAGCCTCGGCAGAGCTTGATGAGGCATTTCTACCTTTGCGCCGGGTCACCCTCTCCCCAACGAAGTGGAAGGCTAAGGATGCCCTGAAGCTCGAGAGCAAGGAAGCCCAAGCAACACCTATAACCTAGCACGGAGAGCGAGTTGAAGGAATAGTGGCGACAGCGACACCCTTAACGTGCTCGCCAAAGATGGGCAAAGAGACGCCGCACGCGAACAAATCATCAGCGCCGCGCGGCAGCTATTTGGGGCAACCTTACGCGACTGGAACGCTGAAGAGGGCAAAGACTTCTATATCAGCGAGCTGGGCGAGTCCGACTTTGGTCCCAACCCGGAGCTACTCGACCCCACGGTTGTCATGTTCGGCTTATTCGGCATCGTTCAGGTATATCTTCCGCGTGTAAAAGCCGTATAAAGCTGCTCGGCGACCTCCGCACGGGCGTTTTGTCCCTGGCTTGCTCGCGCCATCTGCCGATAAACTTGTAGGAGATGACACGGTTCATATACAACTCTTTAGCGCGTTTCCGACTTCTCAGCCTCACCGAAGGCGTTTCCTTTCTCGTGCTCTTAGGTGTCGCTATGCCCCTCAAATACCTCGCAGGCATCCCGGAGGTCGTCGAGGTCGTCGGGATGGCACACGGAGTGCTCTTCATCCTCTACATCATAGCTGCTTTTCATCTCATGCTCGACAACCGCTGGCCCTTCACCTGGTTCGCGGCTGCGTTCATCGCCGCCGTGCTACCGTTCGGACCGTTCGTGATCGAGGCGCGTATGCGCCGTAACGAGGAGCAGCGCAAGGACCTGCCGAAAGCTATTTCGTAACGACTACTTGTTCGTAGCGCCGCCCGCTATGCGCGAGGAGTGCCCCTAACAGTCTGCGGCGTCGCTCGTGGTTGACCAGTGCAGCTTTGTAACCCTCAACAAGGGGGATGCCCGCTTCTTTCAAGCGGTCCGGCGAAGGCACAGGCGGAACCTCGTCCGCCGCTTTGAGGTGTTCATCCTCTAATGTATCCAAATAAGCCGCGATCGCCTGCCGCACGTCGTCAAGCACCGCATAGTCAACCCCCACGTCCGGGCTCACCGCCACCTCCAAAAGCAGTAACGCTTCATTGAGCGCCACAACAGCGGGCTCGATAGAGATGCGCCTTTCACGCTCGACGAAGAAGTGCAACACGGGGTAGGAGAAGTGCCGCTGCACGAGCTGCACGAGCAGCGGCGCGAGCGAGAGGAGGCGGCTCTCCAACGTGCCAAAAGCCCCACCGTTCCAAGCGTGCACGAGAATATCTTGAGCGCGTTTGCCCATAAAGGTCAGTTGGCTCGCGAGCTGCCGCCGCTGCGTCACCGAGGAGATTACAGGCGTCAGGAAGGTGATGGCTAGCGTAATGACGAAGAAGCCTTGCGCCGAACTGATCACGCTCAAAAGTTGCCACAGGGTACCCTTAGGAATGTAGTCGCCTATCCCCAAGGTGAAGAGGCTAAAGCCTGCGAAGTAAGCCCTTTGCGCGAAGCTTGCGGGTTCCATGCTCTGAGCGCTCACAACCGCGTTTGGTGACGCCATGAAGATGAGCGTCCAACTCAGCCAGGAGAGAAGCAGCCAGGTGACGACGATGCTCAGTAAGATGCTCGGACCGAGGTAGCGGGCGGTGCGCTTATGCTCGAGGGCGCGGCGGTGAAAGAGCCGCCAGAGCGTGCGCGACAAGCGGTGTGTGATTGGTCCGCCTGTGCGCGTGAAGACCAGCGTCGTTTTAACGATATCGAAGAGTGTTACCACGAGTAGGGCGAGACCTAGGAAACCCATTAAAGCGCTGACCATAGAACCCTAGCTAACCACGCAGTAGAGCGCTTTAAGTTTCGCCACCTCGCTATCTTCTGAGTAGATTGAGGCTGAGAAATGTAGCTAAAATTAAACGGAAGCCGTATCACAGGGTCCTTATCAACGCCGCGCCGGTACGCTAGGATGACTTTCCGGAAGAAGCGCCTCTAAAGCCTGACGTGCCCTCAGCGTTTGCGCCCTGAGGTCTGAAGTTACCAAACTCACCTGAATGACAAACCCATCCTCCTCTAAACCCACACATTTGAGCCACCCCGCCTCAGCTTCGGGTTTCACAAATGAGCGCAAGGTCACCCCGACACCCTGACCTGCCATCACTGCTGTGCGCACCGCCGCCGGACCGCTGACCTCTAACACGCGACCGGGCTGAACGCGGGCTGCCGCTAAGTCCTGCTGGACTGTTCGGTAGACGCGCGACACGTCCGAGGACACGATGAGCGTCTCACCCTCGATAGTAGCGAGCGGTACGGAGGCTTGTTCGGCGACCGGGTCGTCGGGCAGAGTCAGCAAACAGATGTCGTCTTCACCGAGACGGCGGCTGTAGAGCGTTTCGGGTACCTCCTGCGGTGCACCCAAGACGAGCGCCGCGCTAAGCTGCTGATTTAAGACTTGCTCGGTAAGCTGCGCAGAGTACCCTTCGACGAGGTGCACGTGCAGCGGCCCCGTCTCCTGTGTGTACGTTCTAGCGGCCCTAAGTATCGACCCCGTGTAGCGCGTCACGAGGTGGTGGCTCAAGCCGAGGCGCAAGGTGAGCGGGCTTTCGTCCTCGCTGCCATATACGTAGTCGCGGGTACGCTGGAGTGCACCCGCTACGCTGCACGCATAAGGGAGCAAGTCGCGTCCTGCCTGGGTGAGATGCACCCCGTAAGAGGTGCGCGCGTAGAGCGGCCGACCCACGCTGCTCTGGAGGCTGGCGAGTTGGCGACTCACCGCCGGTTGACTCAGCCCCAACCGCGCAGCCGCGCCACTCACGCTGCCGTGCTTAGCGACCTCACAGAAGGTGAGTAGATGTTCAGCTTTCAGGGTGTTGGGTTTCGCGTCTTGGTTCGGCACGCAACCTCCTTCCTCTGCTACATTATTTTCCGTTTCGTTGTCCAGTTTCCCAAGTCTGCGAGCGCGTAAGGGTTGCAACTCGCCCTTAAATTGAATGTAAAAGGCGCGAACCCATCTGCATACGCTCACCTGCTATTACATTTTAATATATCTGAGATGTTTTTATTCTTGCTTTATACCCTGACGGGGTATTAAGATAAAGATAGAAGATAGGCTGAACTAGAACACACCGAAAGGAAAGCACACTATGTACTTCAAACACTTTTACGACGAAGACCTAGCTCAAGGGAGTTACCTCATCGGCTGTCAGCAAACAGGGGAAGCTGTCGTGATCGACCCGCGCCGCGATGTTCAGGTCTACCTGGACGAGGCTGAAGCTAACAATATGAAGATCGTCGCAGTCACCGAGACTCACATCCACGCGGACTTCCTCTCGGGTTCGCGCGAACTTAGCAGCGCAACCGGGGCGACGCTTTACCTCTCCGACGAGGGCGACGCCGACTGGAAATACATGTTCGGCAACACTGAACTCTATGACGGCGACAAAATTACGTTAGGTAATGTCACCTTAGAAGCGGTCCACACCCCCGGTCACACGCCCGAACACCTCTCGTTTTTAGTCACGGACGGCGCACAGGCGGATGAGCCCGGTTTCTTTCTAACAGGCGACTTCGTGTTTGCCAGCGATGTAGGTCGCCCCGACCTCTTAGACGAAGCGACGTTCAGCACGGACAGTCGCTTTGAGGGAGCTAAGCGGCTCTTTCATAGCTTGAAAACTACCTTTATGAGCTTGCCCGATTACGTGCAAGTGTGGCCCGGTCACGGCGCTGGGAGCGCCTGCGGCAAGTCGCTAGGCGCAGTGGCGAGTACGACAGTCGGCTACGAGCACACCTTCTCCTGGTGGGCAACCTTTGTAAAGAATGACGACGAGGGAGGTTTCGTAGAGGCGCTTTTAGAAGGTCAACCCGACGCGCCTAAATACTTTAACCGGATGAAGCGGCAGAACAAGGAGGGTCCGGCACTCCTGGGGGAGCGAGACGACTTGAAACACGTTAATCCCGAAGACGTCGCTTCACGCATCGGTGACAACCTCCTCTTCATCGACACCCGCGCCGCTGACACCTTTAAGAAAGACGCAATCAAAGGGGCTGTCAACATCACTGCGGGTAAGAGCTTTGCCACCTTCGCCTCGTATGTCATCGACCCTGAAAAAAATACTCGAGACATCGCCCTACTCGCCACTGATAGAGAGCAAGCGAACCATCTACGGGGCAAACTCAGCTACGTCGGGATTGACAACGTGAAGGGTTACGTCACGTCGCTAGAGGGACTGGAACGTGAAGAGGTTAAAAGCGTTTCCCCGGACGAATTAGAGGGAATGGATAACGCCTTTGTCCTCGACGTGCGCACGGCCAGTGAGTACGCGAGTGGACATATTCCTGACGCCCATCAACTTCACGCCGGTCGCGTGATGTGGAACCTGAATGAGTTACCCCAGGACCGTCCTATCGTGACGCATTGTCAGAGCGGAGCGAGAAATGCAGTCGTGGCGAGCGCGTTGCGGGAAGCGGGCTTTGACAACCTCCTCGAGCTAGAGGGTAGCTTTGCTGCCTGGAAAGATGCGGATAAACCCATCTCCGAAGGTGTTCAAGAGCCTGCTCAGGTGTAATAAGTAGAATGATTCAAACCATACTACCCGCCTTACGGTGGCTCAAAAGCTACGACAAACGCGACCTCCCTGCCGATCTCACGGCGGGGCTCGTCGTCGCGGTGATGCTGGTGCCGCAGGGGATGGCGTACGCGCTCCTAGCGGGCTTACCGCCCGTGACAGGGCTCTACGCCTCTACGATTCCTTTAATCATCTACGCGCTCTTCGGCAGCTCAAAACAACTCGCGGTGGGTCCCGTCGCCATCGTCTCGCTTCTCACGCTCTCGGGCGTGTCGCTCATAGCCGAGCCGGGCAGCGCCGAATTCATCACCTTAGCGGCGCTCCTCGCGTTGATGGTCGGCGTCGTACAGTTCGCCCTCGGGCTTATGCGAGCGGGCTTCATCACCAATTTTTTATCGCACGCGGTCATTAGCGGCTTTACCTCGGCGGCGGCGCTGATCATCGGACTGAGCCAGCTTAAACATCTCTTAGGCGTTCAGCTCGGGCGCAGCGAGAACGTCTTTATAACTTTGTGGGAAGCGGGGCGCAACCTCGGCGAGATGAACCTCATTACCTTCACTATTGGTGCGCTCAGCATCCTTACGCTGCTCCTCTTCAAACGCTACGCCAAGCGCTTTCCCGCGCCGCTCCTAGTTGTGGTGGTGAGCGCGTTAGCGGTCTACCTTTTCAATCTGAACACCTACGGCGTCAGCATCGTGGGGGACGTGCCGAGAGGTCTACCCGGCTTTGCCTTGCCTGCTCTAAACTTAGGGTCCCTACGCGCCCTCTTGCCCACCGCTCTAACAATTGCCTTCGTCAGCTTTATAGAGTCCATCGCGGTTGCTAAGTCTGTTGCTAGCAAAGAGAAGTACAAGGTGAGCGCCAACCGCGAGCTGGTCGGCTTGGGACTCGCTAATGTCTTTGGAAGCTTCTTTCGCGCCTATCCGGTGACCGGGGGGTTCTCACGCACGGCGGTCAACTATCAAGCAGGCGCGAAAACGCCGCTTGCGTCTATCATCACCGCGCTGCTCGTTATCCTCACGCTGCTCTTTCTAACGCCGCTCTTCTACTATCTGCCGAACGCAGTTTTAGCTGCGATTGTCATGGTGGCGGTCTTCGGGCTCATCGACGTGAAAGAACCCGTGCACCTCTTTAGACTTAAACCCGTGGACGGCTGGACGCTCCTCGTCACCTTTGTCGGCACGCTCATTTTGGGCGTCGAGACCGGCATCCTCATCGGAGTAGGCTTCAGCCTGCTGGTGTTCGTCTGGCGCAGCGCCTATCCGCATACGGCGGAACTCGGCTATCTACCCGAGAAAGAGGTCTTTAGAAACGTTAAACGCTACCCTGAGGCGCAAACCTTTTCAGGCGTGTGCATCCTTAGAGTGGACGCGGCACTCTACTTCGCGAACATGGCTTACCTGGAGAACCTCCTAGACGGTACCGCCACTGATCTACCTAACGTCAAGCACATCATCCTGGACTTCTCGGCGGTCAACGGCGTGGACGCGGTAGCGCTCGATACGTTGGAGGTACGGATGAAAGAGCTTGCAGCACAGGGCGTCACCGTTCGCATTGCCGGGATGAAGGGTCCGGTGCGCGACCTAGCGACTAAAGCGGGCTGGTATGAGACGTTTGGTGAGCGGGTCGCTCACTTGTCGCTCGAGAGTGCGCTAAAGGCGATTGACGCACGCCCCGCTCAGCCAGCGACCACGCCGGACCAAACCGCGTCAGCGCAGCCAACGCGCGACTTGGTAAAGAGAAAGGCGTAATACGGATTTCGATTGATTACTACATAAACTCCGTTACGAAGTTTTGCCTCCGGCAAACGCTACGCGCTTCGTTGGAGTCGGAGTTGATTCCGTACTCACCGAAATCCATAGTCTTTTCAACTCGCTCTGCTCGGAATTCCTTTAGGAATTAACCGGAAACGGTATAACGTGGCGTAGAACGCTCGGCCAGCGGATTGACCCGCGCAAGCGGCATACCGAGCCTCAACAAACGCGGAAGAAGGGACGAGGTGAACTCGAGCCCTCAGAGTGCGCGTCCCTACTATTAGACACAAAAAAGCCGCGCTCAGTAAGCGCGGCTTTAGTCATCTGGAAAGGTTTAATGCGGCAGCTTGCGTCTTAACCGTCCATAAACATACGTGCCTAGAACAGCCCCCACAAGTACCACGAGAAACGCAGGCAAGCCCGCGCCAATGAGCGCCAAGATGGGACCGGGACACGCGCCGGTGAGCGCCCAGCCGAGCCCGAAGATGGTGCCCCCGACAATGTAGCGCGTATAGGGTGTCGCCTTGGGCGCAAAGGTGATCGTTTCGCCCTTAAATGTTTTGAGGTTGAACCTTTTGATGAGCCACACCGAGAGCGCCGCAACCAGCACCGCCGAGCCAATCACACCGTACATGTGGAACGAGTCGAAGCGAAACATCTCTTGAATACGGTACCAGGAGATGATCTCGGAGCGCACCGCCACGAAGCCGAACAATATACCTGCGAAGAGGTAAGGAAAGTAGGCGGTAACGGGGTCCTTGCGCGCTACTTCGCGGTTTTTGTGTTCTGAGGTGGTCTGAGCTGTTATGTTTGCGTCCATTAAAGCCTCCTAAAAGATGAGCGGAAAGAGCAGATAAGTCATGACGAGCCCGCCGATAAAAAAGCCGATCACCGCGACGAGTGAGGGAAGCTGCAAACTGGCTAGACCGCTGATCGCGTGACCCGAGGTGCAGCCGCCCGCGTAGCGTGCACCGAAGCCGATGAGGAAGCCGCCGCCCAACGTAATGAGCCAGCCGCGCAAGGTCAAGAGGTTAGTAAGTCCGAACACGGATGTTGGCGCGAGGTTTCCATCTACAGGGATACCCAGTTCTGCTAGCTCTGCTTGCGTCGCGTTTGCTACCTGAACGGGCTCCGGGTTGGCAAGTAGGACGCCGCCCAAGACACCGCCCAACACAACGCCCAAGGCGAAGACGAGGTTCCACGTACCCGCTTTGCGCCAATCGTAATTGAAGAAGTCGATCTTGTTCGGCACGATGGCGCAGGCGTGGCGCAAGTTGGCAGAGACGCCAAAGTCCTTGTTGCCCAAAAGGAGGAGCCCCGGTACGATCAGACCGATGAGCGGTCCGGCGACGTACCAAGGCCACGGTTGTGTGAGGAAATCTAATATACCCATAGGGGGTATATTATCCCAATGGTAAAGCCGCGTCAAATGGAGATATTACAAACGCAGATAACTGACGATGTTAGCTCGCAACATCCACGACGCTCATCATGCCTTGGTCCTCGTGCTCCAAGATGTGGCAGTGAAACACAGTTTTGCCGGAGTAGTCGGTAAAGGGGATGAGGATGTCGGCGCTCGAGTTCGCTCTCACATTGACGATGTTGCGCCAGGCGACTCGCGGTTCAGGCTGCCCATCTCGGGCAACGCTTCCTGGCTGATCTCGCCACTGGCGTAGCGCCGCTCGGCAACCTCTACCGCGCTCTCACGCTCTGCACTTTGGCTTTGTGACGCGCTCGTATGCCGTGATCCCGCCGACCGAACTAGCCAGACGATCAAAACAACCGCTAAAATCAGTAAGAGGAGCATCCACAAGCCCCCAAAGCCCATACCGAATTCCATACCATTACCCATCATGATGTTGGCTCCTTTCTCTAAACCGAGCTTAGTATTGAAATGTTTCGTTTACGTAAAGATGTAGCTGTCTTTATAACAACTGCGCATAACTTATGTGGACTCGCATAACTGCTGTCAAAACGCCGCGTCTGAACGCAGCCAAGGCAACCATCAAGTCTAAGAAGCCAAACGGAGGCGCATATGGCAGACCAGTGGAGAACTGCACACTTTCGAGGGAGTGGAGGTTCCTGCTCTACGCGCCTAATCGGGTTGTGAACGAAGTCACTTTATTCGCATTTAACATTTCATCACTACGCTGCCCCTATGATTCTCGAACCTCTCGGAACTGCGTCAGTTCTCCTAGCGCTCGGCATGAGCGTATACGGCGTCTTCGCGGGCGTGATCGGCACGTGGCGGCGCGACGCAAACCTCGTGGCCTCGGCGCGGCTAAGCGCGGTAGCCGTCGCACTCGCGCTTACTGTGGCGATGGCGCTCTTGGAGCTTGCTCTCCTTACAGATGACTTCGGCGTGGGGTACGTGGCGAATACCTCGAGCACCGCTTCTCCCACCTGGGTCAAGGTCGTCACGCTCTGGGCGGCGTTAGACGGTTCCATCTTGGAGCCTTACAAAGCGACCCCAAAGACAGCGAAGCCCGCTACACCCTGGGCGAAGTGCTCTACTACCTGGGCGACATGGAAGGGTCGGCAACTGCGTTCGAGAGCTTTTTGAATTCGACGAGTGAAGGGGATGAAACGGCGAGGACGTTCGCTGAGAACGCCCGCACCCTAGCGCCGCTCAGCGCAGCCGTGGAGACCGAGCGCAGCGAAGCGAACCTGATGGCGCTCGCCGACGCCTTTTGGAACTTGGAGGAGCGCAACCGCGCCGCGAATCTCTACAGCGAGGTGATAACAAAGTTGGAGGCGGAGAACCCTCGAGCCCTGAGCCGCGTCGGTCAAGCCCTTTTCTTCGCGGGGGACGCCGAACGCGCCGTCATCGCCCTAAACCGCGCTACCATCCTCGCGCCGAACGACTTAGACACGCTCCTCTTCTTAGGCAACGCTTACTTCTCACTAGGCGATGACAGTCAGGCGATCCGCACGTGGCAGCGCTACGTCGAGGTGGCGGGCGGACCCGAACAGGCGGGGCGTGTGCCGAGCCTCATTGCCCAAGCCGAAGCGCGGCAGCAGGGTGAAGCGCCTGAGGCGCTGGCACAGACGCCGCTGCCCGAGGTAAACCGGACGTCCTCCACCGCAACACGCCCACCCGCAACTGCTCAAGAGGGAACGCAAAACACGGCGCAAGACCCCATGCAAAACCCTGTGCAAGCGACGACGGTCTCGAGCGGCGCGTCCTTGTTTGCGGCGAACTGCGCGAGCTGTCACGGAGCAAACGCGCAAGGGGGCGCAGGTCCGAGGCTCGCGGGCAGTCAGCGCATCGCGAACACCGAGATGGTGCGGAGCACCGTCCAGTACGGGCGCGGCATGATGCCCGGCTTTGGCAGCCTGCTCAGCGCGGACGAGTTGGACAGCGTCGTTGCGTACGTCACAAGTTTAGCGCAGGAGTGAATGGTTCGCCTTTGTTCTCAGAAACGAGGGCGTTTAACGAAAGGACATTATGACAAGAAACAAACGTAAGAAATCCCGTTTTCCGGTCGGCGTGACGCTACTCATTATCGTAGGTGTTGGCTCGCTCATCGGCTTCCGCGTGCTGCAAAACCGCCCGGTGCAGGCGCAGACTGTGAGCGCGGAGGTGCTCGAGCTTGGCGAGCAGAAGTACGCCGCGAACTGCGCGAGCTGTCACGGCGCAAACGGTCAGGGCAACATGCAAATAGGCGCACCCGGTCTCGACGGCAGCGCCCATTCGTGGCATCACGATGACGGCTACCTCATCAATCAGATTCGCTACGGCGGGATGGGGATGCCAGCGGTGGCGGCGGATTGGACGGACGAAGAGGTTGACGCGGTCATCAGTTACGTCAAAAGGTGGTGGGATCCGCAGCAGCGTGCAATGCAGCCGGGTGACCTTGGTGAGTAGGAACTATTTAGGCAAAGAGGTAGCAGTAAACCAGCTTAGCGGCTTCGCAGCACCTTGACAACTCTTTGCTCGAGGTCTTGCAGAGTCTCCTTGATGAACTGGGCTACTGACGCGCCCACGTAGATAAGCGAGTAGTCGTAGCGGGCGTACTTTTCCTGGCGACTTGCGGAGAGCCAGTTAAACGAGCCCTCGACGAACACCCGCTCATCTATACAAATAATCTTCGAGTGGATGTTGTGGCACACCTTGAGCGTCGCGCCGCTCCTCTGCAGCACGGCGGCAGCACGTTTGGCGGAGCCTTTTTCGAGGTTTTCGGTGAAGCCGTCGTCTACGTAGATGGTCACTTCAGCGCCGCGCGCTTTTGCAGCGCTTAACTTGACGCAAATGGCGTCTGCGTCAACAGCCGACTGCCCTAAAAAGGGTGACACGATGACCAACGCCTTCTCTACCTGCTTGAGGGCTTTCGAAAGTACAGCCCTATGCGTTTCCAAATCTCGAACGGGCGTAACTGTCTCTGCAACTTCCGCCGAGGTGCGCTCTGGCAATGTCGCCTTGCTTATCTCATGAGCGCGGTCCGCGAAGAGGTGACGCGCTAGGAACCCCGACGGGCTCTGCAATGCAGGGTCGAAGATGTCCATGTCGCCGAAGACGAAAAAGCTGTCTTGCGCCCGCGACACGGCGACGTTGAGCATGTTCACACCTCGGTCAAAAAAAGGTGTTCCTTCAAAGCGGCTGGTGTAAACAGGCGAGAAGAGGACGAAAGGTCGTTCTGCGCCTTGAAGGGTGTGAACTGTTCCTACCTTTTCGAGCGCTAAGCCGTTCTCCGCTAACGCTTCTATAATAGTTCTAGCCTGCGCCTTAAAGGGTGTAATCACGCTCACCACATCGCTTAAGTTGTTCTTTTGGTAGTGTGCTAAGAGTGCGTCACGGTTTTCGGAGAGCCACGTAACTAGCGTCTTCGCCTCACGCTTGTTGTAGCGACTACGTCCCGCCGTTTGTAAAGACTCCCCTTTGACATGGACATAACCCAAGTGTGTCCAGGGGTGCAACTTCACGTCGCGCTTAGGGCGCAGCTTGCCCGCGTAAGCTAACTCATCACAGTAGGCGATAATTTTGGGGGCGCAGCGGTAATGCTCGGCTAGGAACATGCCCCTTTCGCGAGTTATTACCGAGTGTTCCTGATACTTTGATGTGCACTGCGCGAGCTGCATTACGGACCCAGAACTCGCCAAAAAACCCGCCTTTTTTAGTGCTTCAAAACGCTCGTCATTATCCGCCAGGCAGTGCCTTTTCAAGTTCGCCCGGTCGACCTTCTCCTCGATGCTCCAAACGGGCTCTAACTGTTTGCTGTCGCCTATGATCAGCGCCTTTTTTGCCAGCGCCATCATGCCCCCCGACACTTCGGGGGCGACCTGCCCCGCCTCATCTACAATAAGCAGGTCGATAAAGTTGAACAGCGCCCTCGCCTCACCAGTGTAGTAGTCGAAGAAGCCAGGTCCTGTATATATCGTCGTCACAAAGCAAGGGGTGAGCATAGCGTAACGCCGCCACTTCTCCTCCTGTGCGCCCCGCGCTCGGCTGGGTTTGTGGTCAGGTTCTAAGAGGTCACTCTCTTCGACCTCTCTCAGCCAGCGACTTTCGAAGAGGTGCGTCGCCAAGTTGAAGAGGTCGAAGCGTAGGCGTGTGTCTAGCCAGTTGTGCAGACATGCACCGTTTGTTTTTCCGTCAGTTGTCTCGAGCATATAAAGCTGCGCAATATCTAAATTAACGTCCGAGCCAACATCTATGTTAGCGCCTACCTCATCGCACCACGCCCTCCAGTTCTGCTCCGCTCGCCTCAGCGCACTAAGCAGACGCTCGGCTTCCTCCAACTGCTGCTGAGCTTTTAGAGCCTCTGCTCTTATCTGAACGAGCATCTTTTCTAAATCAGCGCTGGGGTCGTCACTTTCGCTGCGCTCCAACAGATGCGTGCGCCAGAAGAGTTGACGCTTCCGCATTCTTTTTTCTCTCAGGAGAAGGTTTACGGGAAAGAGGCTGTAGAAGATAGATTCGTTGGCGACGTACTGTATCCACCGCGTTTTGACCCCCTCTAACCTCTCTACTTCCGCCTGACGCTGCTCAAATGCAGCGTGCGCTTCCCTCACAAGCTCGCTTAGATCGTCTTTTCCCGCCCCCTCGCCGTAGTCCTTTACGCGGGCTCTAAGGTTGGCGAGGGTGTAGGCGCAGTCCACCCCATTATTCAAGCGGTCAGCTAAAGATTTAAGTTGCGCGTGGAGCAGGTCAGTTGCTTGGCTGAGTGTTCGCACTTCCTTGCCGAAGAAGTGCGAACACTCGCTCAGGAAATGCGCTTTGGCTGGGTGGAAGAAGCCGGCGTGCTCGAGGCTCTGAGGGAACCCTTTACCCTTTTTGTCGACAACCGGGATGCCCCGCCTCAAAGCGTCTTTTTGTTTGTTGCCCTGATTGATGAGGTAGAGACCGAACCCTGTCACAGGCTCGGGGAGCCAGCGCTTCACCTGCCGCGCTTTAGCAAAGCTGTCCAGCACGTTCGTGACCGCTTGATTGTTAGTAGAGGTGACGACGATGACGGGCGCGGCTCGTTCCTCCAGCGCCGCCGCTACCCACGCGGACGCAACAACGCTCTGTATCAGGGTGGTTTTACCTGTGCCAGGTGGACCGCTCACGGCGAGTACCTCGGCGTAGCGCATCTGCAAGGCGTGGAGGAGCGACTCTCGCTGCGAAGGCGACAAGGCAGTTTTATTACCGAAGCTGCCCAGGTGACGCTTTGCGGGCTCTCGCCACGCCTCCGGCTTCAGATGGGGCTCGGGTTCGGTAGGAGCCGCTCGGGTATAGGTCTGGACCAGCCCAGGAAGCTCACGACGTTTCGCGAGCTGCTCGTAAACCAAGCTGATATTCCTCCCAAAACTCTTCACCTCACCCTCTTGGACGATGAAGGCGTCGTCCAGCAACTTATAGTCGAGGTCTTCGAGCGCCGCGCGCCAAGTATCTTTTGACACGTACCCCAACATCTTCTGAGCGTAGAGGAGAAGCGCCTTCCACGCTTCGCCAGTGTCCTCCGGCAAGGTCAAGAGGTGTGTCGTCAGGTACGCTTCTAAAGCGTTCACATTACCTAGCACAACGTCACTCGTGGCAACGGGCTCGAGCCAGGTCCGAGGCATCCAGGGCAGCGCCTCTTCGGAGGGTGGCTGGAGCACTCCGTCAGCGTTCACTTCTGCTGGAATGATGAGAGGACAGACGAACCTATCCCTCCTCGCACGACCTCGCTGCGCTTTTCGAGCCACGAAGGGGATAATATTAACGCTCAGCGCTTGCTCAGCTTGCACTCCTGCGGTTTCTGCGCCTCGGAGCTTGGAGGTGACCTCGCTGGGTAACACGCCTTTCGCTATGTCTGCCAATGGGACACTTTCCCCTCCTTGTGGGTCTAAGGTCGGCAGGGTGGCGTCGGCGAGGCTCGCGTGCCAATAGGCTAGAACGCGGTGGGCTGATTTATCACTTGCTTGCACCTCAACTCCCAACGACCCACCTCCCTCTCTAAAAGAACTATACCTGCTCCTACACCTCAACGGGCAGAAACTCTCGAGCTTTATAAGGGCTTTACACTCCGCTGCTACGCTGAGATACTTCAGAGCGTACGTGACACGCTTCACCCTTGCTTCTAAACAGTTTAGGCAGCGTACACCGAAAGAGGAAGGACCCTTATGGCAACAAGACAAACGAGGCGCAATTCAGCAAACAACCGACTCAACCTCATCATGGGACTCATCACAGGAGGTGTCGTGCTCTTAATCGTCGGCTTCATCGTGATGAACCGAGTGCAAAGCGCCGACTTGCCTGGTGAACGCTTCGCCGACCAGGGCAACACGCACATCGCCGACACTTCGGCTGACCATCCCGCCTACAACAGCAACCCACCCACCTCGGGCTGGCACGTCGGCTATTTGGCTGACTGGGGCTCTTACGACTACGTCGTCCCGGACGAGGTTTTGCTGCACAACATGGAGGACGGCGGCGTCATCCTTTGGTACAAGATGGGCACGCACGAGGAGAATTTAGCCAATATCGAGCGGCTCGAGGAGGTCGCCCAGGGCTACCGCCGCACCGTTATCGCGCCGCGCCAAGATCTAGAAACCCCTTATGCCCTTACCGCCTGGCAGCGCAAGCAGACCTTCGAAGAGGTGAATGAAACCGAGATGCGGGCGTTCTTGGAGGCGTTTGAGGGTATCGACAACCACTAGCCTCATCCTCCTATGACCACGCCCTCTCACCTCATCATCACAGCGGCGCTCGCTAAGCGGCAGCGCAAGATTGAGCTACCGCTCTGGGCGGTTTTGGTCGGTTCGGTTGTGCCCGATATTCCCATTTACCTTCTAATGTCGGGCACGACGCTCTACACGTGGCTGCAAGGCGAAAACTTGAGCGAGGCGCACGAGTGGATGGCGGAGACGCTCTTCTACACCAGCCCTTACTGGATCATCCCGCACAACTTCCTGCACGCGCCGATCATTTTAGGTGTAGGGCTCGCGCTCCTCTGGCGCTACCGTCATACTCAGAACACCGTCCAGCGTTGGCTCTTCTGGTTTTTCGCGGCTGCCGCCTTGCATACTCTCATCGACATCCTCACACACAATAGCGACGGACCCTTGTTGCTCTTTCCCTTCGACTGGTCGCTTCGCTTCTCGAGCCCCATTTCCTACTGGGACCCTGCGCACTTCGGACGGCAGTTCTTCGTCTTCGAGCTGACGCTAGACGCACTGCTTATCCTCTACCTCTTGAGAGAACAACTCCAACGCCGCTGGCAGCAGTTTAGGGCAATAATAGAGGGATGAGCCCTTTGAATAAGGCCGCACCTATCCTCATTGTCGAGGATGACCCCGACATCGTTAAAATTGTCCAAGCTTACTTAGGACGCGAAGGTTACGCCGTCGAGGTGGCAACCGATGGGGTAAGTGGGCTCGAGAAAGCCCTCACCCTCTCTCCGCGCCTCGTCGTGTTGGACTGGATGTTGCCGCATCTGGACGGGTTGGAATTTCTCAAGAGGTTGCGTTTAGAGCGTCCCACGCCGGTCATCATGCTCACCGCCAAAGGAGAAGAGCCGGACCGATTGGCGGGCTTCGCGGCGGGTGTGGACGACTACGTGCCCAAACCCTTCTCCCCGCGCGAACTCGTCGCCCGTGTGCAGGCGGTGTTACGGCGGGGTGAAGCGTCGGCGGACGTGCGTCAGACCATTCGACAAGGTGCGTTAGAAGTCGACCTAGACAAACGCACTGCGCGTTTAGACGGAAACCCGCTCGAGCTGACCACCTTAGAATTTGACCTCTTGGTGACGCTCGCTTCGCAGCCGGGGCGCGTCTTTCGCCGCAACGACCTCTTGAGCCGCGTGTGGGGTGAGAATTTTTTAGGCGTGGACCGCGTGGTGGACGTGCACGTCTCGAACTTGCGGCAGAAGCTCGAGCAGAGCCCCAACCGCCCGACCTACTTGCTCACCGTGCGCGGCGTAGGCTATAAATTCAGCGAGGACACACCGTGAGAGGACCTAGTTTCATAAGGGGCTTGAAGTGGCGCGACCTCGACCTCTACGGGCGATTGCTCATCTCCTACCTCTTGGTCGTCGCGACTTGCTGCCTGACCTTTTTCTTGGCGAGCGAGGCGTTCGCGCCGCTTTTGTTCGAGCAACACATCGAGACCATGATGGCGCAACTCGGCACGCTGACCGACACCTCACGCCCTGAAATTGTGGCGATGGAGACCGATTTGCGCCGCTCCTACCGCGAAGCCGCTGAACAGGCGATGCGCTGGGGCATCATCGGCTCGGTCATCATCGCGGGCGTGGTCAGCCTCATCGTCACTTGGTTCATCGTCTCGCCTCTACGCAAGATGAAAACTGCCAGTAGCCGCGTCGCCTCGGGGCGGTATCACGAGCGGCTCAGCACGAACTATCCGGGTGAAATCGGGGCGCTAGCGGGCGCGTTCAACGAGATGGCGGGCTCCTTGGAACAGACCGAGCAGCGCCGCGTCGAACTCCTCAACAACGTCGCGCACGAGTTCAAGACGCCACTGAGCAGCTTGCACGGCTACTTGGAAGGTTTGGAGGACGGGCTCTTCGAAGCGGACGCTGAGACCTTAGCCGCCTGCCAGAAACAGGTGAACCGTTTAGAACGGCTAGTCGGGGATATTTCCCTACTCTCTAAAGTCGAAAGTGGACAGGACGAGTTGAATGTGCACGAGGTTCAAGTTGGAAGTCTCCTCGAGCAACAGAGAGCCGCCTTTCGCCCGCAGTTTGACCAGAAGGGGGTGACGTTGACGACGCAAAATGTCCCCGACGCGCTCACGGTACGTGCCGACCCGACACGTAGCGCTCAAGTGCTGGCGAACCTCATCGACAACGCCTTGCGCCACACGCCATCCGGGGGTGAGGTGCGCCTCAGCGCGACGTTGGAGCATAAAGGGGTGTGTTTTAAGGTGACAGACACGGGCGAGGGTATTGCTGCGCAAGATTTGCCGCACCTCTTTACCCGGTTCTACCGCGCCGATAAAGCACGTGGCGGCAGCAATAGCGGCATCGGCTTGACGATTGCTAAGCATTACGTACAGCGGCAAGGGGGGCGCATCGGGGCGGAGAGCACCCCAGGTGAGGGAAGCTGCTTCTGGTTCACGTTGCCCACCCGCGACGCTTGAGCTTTATTCAAGCTGAACATTGACCCTGTACTTTACGTCGTAAAGGAGGTTCGGTATGAACATGATGAACGGCACAGGCATGATGGATGGCTGGATGGGCTTCGGGTGGCTCGGGTCGCTCGTATTCCTCGTTCTGGTCGCCCTTTTAGTGGTGTGGCTCGTCAGGCTAATGTTTCCGCAGAGTCATGGGGGAAGCGTCGAGCAAATAGACGCGCTCGAGGTCGCCAAGCGCCGCTACGCCAAGGGCGAAATAGACAAGGAGCAGTACGAGTCCTTGAGGCGCGATTTGCAGTGAGGTCGAGTCCACACGTATGAGGGGCTCGAGCCACGAAAACTGCAAGCTACGACACTTGACGTGCGGAAATCCTAATCGGTATAACGAAGCGGGTTCCACCCCACCTGGGGTGGGAAATATAGGTGTACTTATCGCGTTCTGAGACTCGAGGGGATTCAGATGATTCTAAGCAGTTACGCCGTGGTCGGCTTGGTCGCACTGGTCGTGGTTGGTTTGGCACTTCTAGGTGCAGCCTATTGGCGACCTAAAGCAACTTTGATTAAAGCGCCTAGCGCGTGGGGGTCGTACCGCTTCGGCTACGTCATCTACGCGCTCATCTTTCTGTCCTTCGATATGGAGATGATCTTCATGTATCCCTGGGCGGTAGTCTTTGCCGAGGAAGGCTTAACGGCATTTTTGGACATGTTCGTCTTTATCGCGATTCTCTCAGCTGGCATTGCCTACGCTTGGGGGATGGGGGGGCTCGAGTGGGAGTAGCTACTGTGGAAGTAGAATCATGGGCGTACTGACGGGCACGCTCTTCACCTTCAGCGTCCTCGCTATCGGCGCAGTCCTTACGATGGTCTTGGAGCGCGTCATGCTCCGCCCCGCGCAAGAGGTCGGTCCTGCTGCTGCGCCCCCGGCTGAGAGAGACATCAAACTCTTACGCGAAGACCGCTGGCTTTACCCGGCGGGCGCAGTCTCGGCGCTGTTCGGCGTCGCTGCCGCCGCGATCATCATCCCGTTCGGTCCGAACCTCGTCGCGGAGGATATAGGCGTCGGTGCGTTCTACTTCATCGTCGTGGTGGACTTCGTCGTGCTGGGTGTCGCCATCGCAGGCTGGGGCGCGAACGTGCGGGACGCGGTGGACGTGTACTACCGCATCACCGCGCAGCTCGTTTCCTACGTCATCCCGCTCGGGCTCGCGTATGTGGGCGCGATCATGATGGCGCGGTCGCTCTCGCTGAACACTATCGTGGAAAATCAAGCAGGTATCTGGTACATCGTCGTGCAGCCTATCGGCTTTGCGCTCTACGTCATCACAGGGCTCATGCAGGCGTACCGTGCGCCCTTTTTAGAGCCGTTCTCGAGCCACCTTAACTACGGCGTCTTAGGCGTCGTCGGCGGCTGGCAGGCGTTTATATGGCGGCTCTCTTTGGCGGGGCTGCTCTTCGTCGTCGCGGCGATGGGCGCGGTGCTCTACCTGGGCGGCTGGCACGGACCGTGGCTCCCCGCACCTGTGTGGATGCTCCTCAAAACGTTTGGCCTGATGGCGTTCATGCTCTGGCTCGGGCGGCGTGTGCAACCTCTTTCTACCGCGCAGATGCTCAAGCTCTCCTGGCGCATTCTGACGCCCGTCGGCTTGGTCAACGTGCTCATCGTCGGGGCGCTCATTCTTTTAGGGGTAGGGCAATGATGGAGACGAAAGCATGATTTTAGGACCTCTTGCACAGATTTTAGCCTTCACCCTGTTGTCGCTCATCGCGATTCTGGGTGCACTCGGCATGGCGACGACGATGAGCATGTATAGGAGTGGCATCTTCCTGATGGGCTCCTTTATCGGCGTGTCGGGGCTCTTCATCCTCTTATCGGCGGACCTCTTAGGGCTCCTCCAAGTGATGATGTACATCGGCGGGATGCTGGTGATGATCCTCTTCATGGCGCTCTTCTCGCACGACCCCGGCGGGGACATGATGGCGGGGATGGATTTGCCTCTTGTTGAGAAGTTCTTCAGTTTGGGGTTACTGCCTAAAGATAAAGAAGAGGTCCAAGCAGAGGAGGTGAAGTCGCTCGGTGAAGACCAGGAACAAGATGAACATCAACATCATGAGATGAGTCATGCCGAAAGTAGTGGTAGTGATAGTGAAAACGAAGATGCGCACAATGATATGGACGACGGGGAGATGGACCATAGCGAGATGGATCACGGCGACATGGACCACGGGGATATGGATATGTCGATGGTCACGCCGGTGCGTCCTTACGCCGCCGCATTGGGCATCGCGGTGTCAGTGTTGCTCGTCGGACTTCTCCTTTTCCGCCCCGCTTGGCCTGTTGTAGATGCGACGCCCAACCCCGACTCGGCACGCGAAATCGGTAGCTTATTGATGGGTAAGTACATGATGGCGTTCGAAGGGGCAGGGTTGCTTATTCTAGTGGGCATCTTCGGCGCGGTTTATATCGCCCGACCTGACTGCCACCCCTCACCTAAAAACCGCGAGGCGTATGTGGGGCTGGATGAAAACCCTACGGAGCTTGAGGATGACAGGTTAGTCCCTTTGATGGGAGCAGAAAGCTCGAGTAAAGAGGTCTCCGAATGATCATCCCCCTCAGCGCCTTTTTAGTTGTCGCCGCCATCCTCTTCGGCATCGGCATCTACGCCGTCGTCGCGCAACGCTCGGCGGTGATGATCCTCATGGGCATCGAAGTTTTGCTTAACGCCATCGGGCTCAACATCGTCGCGTTTTGGCGCTTCGTGCAGCCCGGCGACTACTCGGCGCAAATTTTCCTCATCATCATCGTGACGCTGGGCGCGGTCGAGATGGCAATCGGACTCGCCATCATGATGCTGCTCTACCGCAACCAGGGTACGCAGCAAGTGGACCAGTTCACGGAGCTGAAAGGATGAGCGTGCTTCTCTTTGCCGTGCCGTTTGCACCTCTCTTTGCAGCGTTCGTCATCCTGTTCTTCGGCTCTAAGCTCCCCACGAAAGGTGCGTGGCTAAGCGCGGGTGCAAGTGGCTTGAGCCTTCTACTCATCCTCATTTTGACTGGACAAAGGTTGAGCGTGAGTGGTACATGGCTCGAGACCGGCTCCTTCACCCTCACCGCCGGTTTAACCCTAGACCCGCTCTCATACCTCTTGGCGCTCGTGGTCTCGAGCGTGAGTTTTCTCGTTGGCGTGTACGTGGTGGGCTATATGGCTGAAGAGAAGAGCAAACCTCGCTTCTTTGCCCTCTTATCCTTTTTCGTCGGCACGATGCTGACGCTCGTGCTGAGCGGTTCGCTTGTGCTGCTCTTCGCCGCGTGGGAGGGGGTCGGGCTGGCGTCGTATGGGCTCATCGGCTTTTGGTACAGCAAAGAGGACTCCCGCAAGGCGGCGCGTAAGGCGTTTTTGATGACGCGGATAGGAGACTTGGGGCTCTTGCTCGGGTGGTTGTGGCTATTGCTCGAGCTAGGCACCACCGACATCGGCGCGATTCTAGGTGCGGTGGGGACCCTTCCCGACAGCTTTTTAACCGCTACCGCCCTCCTCTTGCTGCTAGGCGCACTCGGTAAAAGCGCCCAACTTCCCCTTACCGCCTGGCTCCCTGACGCAATGGCGGGACCGACGCCCGTCTCGGCGCTCATTCACTCTGCGACGATGGTTGCAGCGGGCGTGTACCTCTTGCTCCGGCTCTTCCCGCTTTTCGAGGCTGCGCCGGGGGCACTCACCGTCATCCTAATAGTAGGGGTGCTCACCGCCCTCATCGCCGCCCTTATCGCCACCACTGAGACCGACCTCAAGCGCGTTTTGGCGTGGTCTACGGTCTCGCAACTCGGTGAGATGATGCTGGCGCTGGGCGTGAGCGGCGCAACCGCCGCAGCCTTTCACCTCACCACGCACGCGGCATTTAAGGCGACACTCTTTCTGGCAGCAGGCGCGGTAGGGCACGCGGTCGGCAGCTACGACTTACGCAAGATGGGCGGCTTGTTTCGGCAGTTGCCCTATACGACCTTCGCGTTCGGCGCGGCGGCGCTCACGCTGGCGGGTTTACCCCCCTTTTCAGCTTTTTGGAGTGAAGAGGCAATTTTAGCTCAAGCTGCTTCTGCTAGCCCCTTCCTCGGCGCACTGCTCGTGTTCCTCATCTTTCTAGCGGGCGTCTACATCAGCCGCGCGGGGATGGCGTCGTTTGCGGCGTGGCGGGATACGACTCAGGACACCTATGAGGTTACTGCGGAAGAGGTCGGCTGGCGCATGAAGGCAGGGATGCTCACGACGGCACTTTTTGCGCTTGGACTGGGATGGGCGCTTTCGGGGCGGTTAGAAGCCTTTTTGCCCTTTGAAGGTGCGCCGCACGTGTCCGCCGCTTGGACGCTTTGGGCGGTTGCGGCGAGCTTCGCGGGGTTGATGCTAGGCGCGTGGCGCGTATGGCAGGCTGGACCCGTGCCGACCTTTGGGACGGGTCCTGTTTCGCTCGCAGAAGGATTAGAGCGGGTGACGCGGGCTCCCGCTCTCGCTGCTGAGCGAATCGCTTCAGCGGTTGATGCTGCCGAGCAGGGGTTCGACATTGCTGTACGCCACCTTGCTGATACGGCTCAACGTAGCGGGCGAGCGTTGGACGGGCTCGAGACAATCTTCGACAAGAGCGCTCGGGCAGGGGCGACACTAACACTCAACTTAGCCAACCGCACCGACCAAGCGGAACGTGTCGGTTTCTCAAGAGGGGGCGACGCCTTCGCCCGCCTGTTAGGGCGCTCGAGCGAGTACTTACGCGCGGCGCAGAGTGGCAAGCTCTACATTTACACCTTGATCCTCTTTATCTGGACAGGCGCAGTCATCCTCGCCGGGGCGCTTTTATGGTTCTGAACGCTGTGTTAGGAGTTCTATGTTAAGTATTACGATCTTTTTACCGCTTGCCGTGGGGCTCGCCCTGCTGGTTATACCGAACGCGCAAGCCAAGCTCATCCGTTACGCTGCCCTCGCAGGCTCGCTTCTCACGCTGCTCTTTACGCTCATTTTATGGGGCGGCTATGATCCGACAGGTTCACGCTTGCAGTGGCGCACCGTCGCGGATTGGATTCCTAGTATTGGCTCGAGCTACGACGTGGCGGTGGACGGGCTTTCACTGCCCCTCATCGTCCTGACCGCACTTTTACTCAGCCTCTCGATGCTCTACGTCCTCCCCAAACGCGAACGGGCGAAAGAGCACGCCTTCTTGTTTTTGCTGATGGCGACGGGTCTTTTAGGACTCTTCGCTGCGCAAGACCTCCTGCTCTTCTACCTCTTCTTCGAGGTCGGGCTCGTGCCGATGTACTTTATCGTCGGCATCTGGGGCGGCGAGAACCGCCGCTACGCCGCCTTGAAGTTCTTTCTCTATACCCGTGCAGGCAGTTTGGCGATGTTGCTGAGCTTCTTGGCGCTCTACCTCGCGACGGGCGATTCGGTAGGGACGCGCAGCTTTTCGCTATCAGCGATTACAGCCGCGCAACCTTTTGTAGGGCAGGCGGCGGGCTTCTGGGTGCTCTTAGGGTTGCTCCTCGGTTTCGGCGTCAAGCTACCCACCGTGCCTCTACACAACTGGCTCCCTGACGCCCACGTCGAAGCGCCTACCGAGGGGAGCGTGATGCTAGCCGGGATTCAGCTCAAGATGGGCGCGTATGGTCTCTTGCGTGTGCTCATCCCGACGCTGCCGGGAGTAGTGCAAGAGTACGCTTGGCTCTTGATGGTCTTGGCGCTCGTGTCACTCGTCTACGGTGCGCTCGCCGCTTTGCCGCAGCGCGACCTCAAGCGGCTCATCGCCTATACGTCGGTCAATCACATGGGCTACGTGATGTTAGGTGTAGCGGTATGGGGGCTCTCTTCTGACACAGGCGTGAAGCAACTCGCCCTCAATGGTGCGGTCTTGCAGATGGTCAGCCACGGGCTCTTGACGGGCGGGATGTTCTTTCTCGCGGGCGTACTCCAGCATCACACCGGCACGCGGGAGATGGCGCGGTTCGGCGGGCTCTTAGGACGTGCACCTCTTTACAGCGGACTGTTGGGGCTCTTGGCGTTCGGCTCGCTCGGGTTGCCTGCTCTGTCAGGCTTCGTCGCGGAGTTTCAAGTTTTAGGCGCGACGCTCGCGGTGAGCCCGTGGTTGGCGGTGCTCGCCTTGTTTGGGCTCATCGTCACAACGGGGCTCTATTTGAAGGTCTTAAACCTCTTGCTGATGGGACAGCCGCCTGAAGATATGCCGGAGGTGGGGGAGTTGGAGCCGCTCGAGGCGAGTTCCATCATCCCCTTAGCCGCCCTCTCGCTCGCCATCGGCATCGTGCCGGGACCGTTTCTCGCCGTCATCGAGCGGGCGACGGCGTTCCTAGCGCAACTGGGCGATTAGCGTGAGCTGCGTTCAACTGTGGGCGATTATCCCCGAGCTTATCGTAGCGGGGTTAGGCTTGGTGCTCGTGCCCGTCGCCGGCTTAGCAAAGGGACGTTGGCAGCAACTCCCGGTATGGGTGGCGGCGTTTGGGCTTTTAATAGCCATGGCGTTTACGGTGCGGATGCTTCCCTGGGAATCTCAGACGGTCTTCTGTGAAACCTACGCACTTGACGGCTTCGGCAACGTTTTCAAGTTGCTCATCTTACTAGGTTCGTTCCTATCGCTTTTAGCCATCAACGGACATTTTCGCGATACGGGCAAAGAGGGGCACGCCGCCATTGCGCTGCTCTTCTCGACCCTGGGAGCGATGCTGGTTAGCTCAGCTCTCGACCTGGGGCTCATCGTCCTCTTCTTCCAGATGCTTAGCTTAGCGTCCTACATCCTTGTGACGCTCATCCGCAAAGACCGCCGCACGAACGAGGCGACCATCAAGTACTTCATCTACGCCGCTGTCGCATTGGCAGTCATGGCCTACGGCTTGACCTTTCTCTACGGGCTGACGGGGAGTTTGGAACTGCGCACTATTGGGCAGGCTTTAGGTAGTGCGGATAGGCTTTGGGTTGCCGTCGCCTTCGGCATGATCCTAATTGGCTACGCCTTCGAAATCACCATTGTGCCTTTTCACTTTTGGGCTCCTGATGTGTACAGCGGTACGACCGCGCCTGTGGCGGGCTTTCTTTCCGTCGTACCGAAGATCGCTGGATTCGCAGCCTTTCTGCGCTTTTTGCTCTTAGCTCTACCAGATGGTATGGCGGCGTGGCCTCTCACTGTTGCTATTTTCGCGGCTCTAACCATGACCCTGGGGAATTTCGCAGCGTTGCGGCAGACACGGCTCAAGAAGCTCTTAGCGTACTCGAGCATCGCTCAAGCGGGCTACGTGCTGATGGCGGTAGCCGTTGCCGGGCGAGTTGAGAGTGCCTTCGACGCGACGGGCTACTACTTAGCGGCGTACCTTTTTATGAACTTGGGGGCGTTCGTGGTGGTGGCGCAGTTAGAGCGCTTGACCGGCACCGACCACATCAATGGACTGAGAGGGCTTGGGCAGCGCTCCCCCTTTGCCGCTGCTGCACTCACGCTATCGTTGCTGTCACTCGCAGGTGTTCCACCTCTAGCGGGTTTTGCGGGCAAGGTGCTACTTTTAGAAGCGACGCTCTCGGACGGGCTCGTATGGCTCGTTGTCATCGCGGCAATAAACTTCGCGCTAGCGCTCTACTACTACCTTGTGCCTGTTGTGGAGATGTACCTCAAAGAGCCCGAGGTCAAGGTGAGTCTACCCAACCGACCGAGCTACGTCATTTCGCTCAGTCTGAGCGTCTTAGGCACCCTGCTCATTGGCATCTTTCCGAGCCTCGCCTTGGGCGTGACGCGCTATCTAGCAGAACTTCTAAGGGGCTAGAGAAAACTAAGTCCTGTTTGATCGGGACCGCTCACGATATGGGATAAATTCCACTTTCGATCATTGGCGGTTTATATCGAATAAGTTGCAGTGAGGTATCTAGTTCTTTAATCGCTTCCTACCTCGGATTCGCAAAATTCTTATGCATGACTACGGGCCGAAGTTTGCATAAGCTCTAACGCGAGAGTTGCGCGCAACTCTCGCGTTGCCTTGGCGACACAAGACTCTCTCGATCTACGGTTGTCTCAAAGAGGACCACAGCAGCGGTCAGGACAGCCCGCGGGAAAAGTGCGACCTGCTGCTAGCGCCACCCCTCGCGGCGCGAAGCTTGTCTGCCGGTCGGGCAGCGGCGCCTCGGAATACACCGCGCTCATGGGGCGCGCGCCGACCGGGATGAGCTCTGTCTCAAAGGTCGGCACCTTCACCGCGGCTACGGCGTCCCGCCCCGGTAGCGGGACGAAGAAGGTCTCGCCCGCTCCGCTATAGGCGAAGGTGCCGGTGAGCGGGCTGCTGCCCGCCGGGAATTTGACGCTTTCAACGGCGGAGAGACTCTGCGTGTTGACGACTGACAGCTACGACGAGTCGCGGCAGATAATGAGGCCGTAGCGCCCGTCTAGGGAGACGCCGCTGGTGATTGGTCCCCTTCCCAAACCGTCCTGAGCGCCGAGGCTCGGCACCTGGTCGTAAATCCGCAATTCGTCAATGACGCCCTCCGTATAGAGAGGCTCAGGAGCATACTAATCGGTACCGATAAAGAGCTCGAAGGCGCACTAGGAAATGCCGGTGGGCTCTACCTCACGCTCGCCGCTCAATTCTCCGTCGACGTAGACGCGCAGGCTCTTGTAGACGCGCAGGCTCTTGCCGTCATAGGTCGCCGCGAGGTGGTGCCACCCTTCGCTCAGGGTTTCAGAACTGTCCAAACAACTCTTCTGCGAGTTGTCGGGCGCTTCGACACAGACAAGCGCTCGAGCAATTCACCAACAACAAAGAGCGCTCAGAACTCATGACTAACTTCCCTTGGTGGCACTTCGGTATCTCGCAACTCGGTGAGCTATTGAACGTGACGTGAATCTTTCAGTTTGGTGTAATAAAGCAGTTCACAGAAGTACTGAATTGGAATAGCGCAAGCATCATTTAAGAATGCGCGTGTTCGCTCAAGTTCTCTAATGTGAGACTGGCTCAAACCAAATGATACTTGCTATAGTTTGCTAAAGTCGCTTCACGCGCAGAGGTCACAGCCTGCATCCGCGTACAAAAAGACACCTCTCTCCTTACGGGGAGAGAGGTAAGAGTTTATGGGGCGTTTTACTGTTCGCGGGGTGACTCGGGGTTGTTGATGTTCGTTGCTGCACTCGTACTTACGGAGCTATTGTAGAGCACCATGCGGTCAATCACATGCGAAGAAGAGCGAGCCGAAATGAGGATGTTGTATACCCCTGCCTGGTCGAAGCGAGCGAAGATTTGGTGCGCGTCGTTGTCGCTCGTATTCGTCGACCACGTCCAGTTCGCCGTGCCACTGGAATAAATCTTAAACCAGCCGCCGCCACCACCACCTTCGGGGACGCTGCCGGTGCAGTCGTTCTCGGCGGAAGTGTAACCCTTCGGGCAGACGATACCTGAATTCTTCTGACCATAGAAGCTGTCCGCCTCGATTTTAAGCCAGGTGTCGTTGTGCTCTGTTGAGTTTGAGCCGTTACCAACCTGACTACGCCACTGAAACCTATACGTACCCGGCGCATTGATCTTGACTGGATAGCTAATCGAGCCATTGCCGGGACTACCCAAAAACTGTCCGCCCTGCCAAACGATGAAGTCTCCACCCGTCGCGCTGCCCAGATTACTGATGTCAGGCGAGGTGCTGGCGGAATAGGTAGTGGCGGACTTCCAACTACCAGGCAAGCTAGAGGTGGATTCCATCTCGGTGACGACGAGGCCGTTTTGCTCAATAAACGCGCCGCTCGAGCCTGTCCCGCCGCCACTATTACCGCCGTCATCTGGCGCGTAGCCCAAAACGATCACGTTCGAGGTCAGACTGGTCTGCTCTCCTGACCCTTCGACTACCGCGATGAAGTGGTTGATTCCAGCGTCGGGCCCAGCATTAAGCGAAGAGGTTTGAGTCAGCGTGACGTTGATACTGCCGCTACCACTGCCGTCAAGCGTCGTGGTGTAGACCTCTTTGGCGAGCACTTCGTTGGCTTCGAAGGGGTCAACGTCATGGCCTGTGCCGCCCCCTGGTGCACCTGCGTCGATGTAGAGACGGGCGTCAGCGCGTAACAGCGCGACGGTGGCGTCCGCAGGACCGCTGATGGTGATGGTCTGGTTTGCATCGGTGACTGTAGTGGGAGCCGACACACCGCTCACGCTGATACTTGGCGCAGTAGGCGCACCGGGCTGGACGACCACTTGCGAACCGCCTAGACTGCCGTCTTCCCAGAGGCTCGAGGTTAGCGTACCGTCCGCAAATTCAACCGTCACGGTTGCACCGACCAGCTCAAAACCGGATATGGAGCCCGCATCACCCGTGCTCTGGTCGCCCTTGATGCTGGTGGGGTCCATGTCCACGCCGAAGGCGAAGGACTCGCCGGGGTTAAAGCCGTCGCCGTTCGTAAAGATGAGGTCGAGCTTGTCGTAGCCTTCCTCGTCGTTTGTACCGTTATGAGGCTGATCGAAGGGATCGACGCAGTCAGCGGCGTCGCTTCCGCCGTTCGCCGGATAGATAAGACCGACCTGAGCGGCGGTGTTGCCCGTTGTACCCGCTGTGAGGCACTTCGCGCCGCTGTCGCCCGCTTTGCCCACCGGGTCGAAGACGACGTCGGGTAAGAACGTGCTGCTCGAGTCGATGGTGATGCGCTCGATGTCGCTGTCGCCCGTGTTGCTGATTTGGAACGAGTCGTTGCCGAAGGTGCTCGCGAAGAGACCGGCATTCGAAGTGACCTTGATTGTCGCGGACGGGTTGCCGCCACCTGTTTCCGCCGTCACCGTCCAGGTGAAGTTGACGCTCGTGGTGTCCGCACCGTCGCTGACGCTGACCGTCACGTCGTAGGGGCTGTTGTCGGCGGCCCCCGCAGCAATCGTCCCGAAGAGTTGACCGTTCGTCATCTCGACCTCGACGCCGGGTGGCAGTCCGGTGGCGCTGTACTCGAGGTTTCCAGGGCCGTCCGGGTCAGTCGCTGCAATGCTGATGTCGTAGTCGCTCGCCGCGTCTCCTTCGGCGCTCGTTATGTTAGCGATAGAATCGACTTGCGGCGGCACGTTGCTAGTGCCGTTACTGGCGATGATTTCAATGCCCTTGATGGCGGGGTTTTCAACGCCGTGCAAGAAGTCGATGTCCAAAGTTCCGTCCGTCACCGTAAGCGTATGCGAGCGTATAAAGGCACCTTTAGCTCCGGCGACAGCAAAAGGATCGATGTCACCGAAAACGGAGGGGACGCTTCCTTCAACCTCGACGTCGAAGACGCGCTCACCGGCGGCGTCCACTCCGCTGAAGAGTTCGGCGAAGTAGAGGCGCACCTCAATGGTTGTTCCAGCGGTGACGGGAAATTCCCACTGCATCTCCGGCGCTGCGCTTGTATCGTAGCGCTCGGTATTAAATATCACGGTGGGCGTACCAGTCGGGATGCTGGCGTCGGACGTGTCGATTGCGCCAGGATGTGCGCTGCCCGAGTTGCCATTATAGGTCGAGCTACCGGTGCTATGGGCGACGAGGTAGGGGCTGTTGCCCGCGTTACCGAACTGACCGGTGTCTGCACCCCAGTCTGGACCATCATCGCTGGCAGCAAGTTGAGGGCCGCCCGCGTTCACGCGGTAGAGCACGTCGCTGACCGACGTAGGCGCTTGGAGCGTGAAGGTAATGCTGTCCGAGGCGGCTGGGTTGGTGTATTCGTTGTGGTCTTTATCTGAGACGCGCACCTCGAGCACATGCTGACCCGGTTCGATATTCTTATCCGCAAAGTCGAGCGTGTAGGGGTTTTTATAGTCAACCGAGCCCTCTCTCTTTTCGCCGTCCACATAGACGTGAACGTGATCATCGGACTCTTTGAGCGTGATGTCCCAGAAGACGTCCACGCTCTCGCCCGAGAGGGTTGCGCCGTCCGCTGGAGTGGTAAGAGTGATTGCGGGGATGTCCGTTGGCTCGCCCACAAAAAGTGCGATAGTTTTCTTACCCGCACCCTCTACCGTGACGGTTCCATCGTTGGTTCCCGCCACCACCTCATAGGCGGCAGTCTGCCCAGCTACTTCGTTATTCAGCTTGCTGATAGCCGCGTCCGTGCTGCTGCTGAGCGTCGCGTTTAGAGGCAAGTTGCCCGCGTTGCCAACTAGAATCAGCCCGCTCTCGCCTGTCGCTAGTTCTAAGACATCAGGACGCACCACCAGGCTCGCCGGTGCGTTCACGTTCACCGACTTCTCCACCACGCTGATCACGTCGAAGAGGTCAACAGCGCCGTTCGCCGTTAAGTCCCCTACGTAGAGTTGGTAGTCGGTGGCGCTGCTCGCGCTACCAAGCGACACCGCGATCACGTCGATCACGTCAAAGACGTTGACCGCGCTGCTCTGGTCGAGGTCGCCCAGCGGGTAATCTGCAAAGCTCGCTTGCAAGTCGAGGTCGCTGCTATCGGCTTGGGGGTTGAGCGTGCGCTGCGCTTGCGCTTCGGGGTCGTAGTCCGCTGCTAAGTCGCGCTCGGTGCGTCTCATACTTGAGCGCGGCGTGTCTAGTTCTTCTTTTTGAGCGTTGTAAGCGCGTAGGAGTTTGACTTCGGGTTTAGCGCCAGGTTGCTTGATCTTGAAGGAGACCAAGGCGAAGTCACGGCCTTTAGGTGTGAGGTCAGTCGCCACGGCGTTGAGCTTGAGCTGGCCTCTATCGGTGCCTGCGGCAGCCAGCACGCCCTTGTGCGCCGAAGCTGCGCCTAGGAGTTCGAGCTGCTCGGGGTCATAGCTGATGTCGGCTTCTAAAGCGACGGTATTTGCGGGCACCTCGAACGCTACCGCGAGGTAGTCGCCCCTTGGTCCGCCCCGGCCACACGCAGCCAGCAAGACGAGCAGGCTCATACTTAGGATAAATAGTAGGTGTCGGTTCATGGCCTTCCTTTTCAAGAGTTAGGTCGTTGGGTTTCTGAGGAGTGCACGCGGCACCCCTCGGTCTGAGATAAGGTTTAGGGTGCTTGTACGACCTCGAGCGCCGAGACCTTCGCGTTGTCCGCGCTTGGGTCGAAGCTCAGGTTCAAGACGCCGTCCGTTACATTTACATCAAAGGTTTCGGTGAGGGCGTAGAGCTGTCCGTTACCTGCCGGGTTGCCGTTGGCGATGTCGGCAGTAGCGAAGATGTCGTAGTTACTTAGCTCCGCTGAACCTTCGGCAAGAACATCGAACACGCGCTTGCCTTCACAGGGGCACGCGCCGCTGCTGCTCACCCCTAGGAAGATTTCAGCGAAGTGCAGCGTGACGGTGTAGGTGCCGTCGGGGACGGGGATGGTGTACCCGAGCGCAGGTGCACTCCCTTTACCGCCGTAACGCTCTGAGCGGTAGAGAACATCGTCATTTGTGTTGGCGATTTTGGGTGCGCCACCAACGGCGTACTTGCTACCGTTGACGCCGTAGTTAGGCGAGCTTGTGCTGTCCGCCTCGAAGACGTTGCCATTAGCGTCGGTGTACTTCGCGCCGCCCGCATTGATGCGCACAGGGTCGAACGTCACAGCGCTGTTCGGCTCATAGCGCACGACTTGAACCTCGGTGAGCACGCCTTCGTTTTCGCCTGTTTGCACGAGCGCGACGAAGTGGTTGAGGCCGATGTCTTCGACGCTGTAGTCCGTGCCATTATTGGGGTCAAGTTCAGGTCCGCCGGGTTCTTCGATATTGGTAAGTGTGACGTTGTTGCTCGAGCCCGAGAGGTAATTCACATTGACCGCGTGATGCGCTTCGAAGGACTCGAGACCTACAAGCGGCACGCCAATCTGTTTGAAGAGCCCACCTTCGACCTGCAAGAGTTGGACGCTTGCGCCCGAGGGAGCACCGGATACTGAAATCGTCTGAGACGCTGTGCTCACCGTTGTTTTGTTAGAGAACGAAGCGTTTAGGCTCGGCGCAGACGGGTTACTCGGTTTGAAGAACGTTTTTGCCCCAGAGTTCGAGCCGTCGCCGAAGAGTGCGCCCTCTTTAACTGCGCCGTTACTGAAGGTCACATCGACGGTGCTGCCTGTTAGCTCGAGCCCCGCCACGCTCCCCGAGTGGTTCGCGCCAGGCGAATTCATCCCCTGCGTGCTGGTCGGGTCCATGTCGAGGGAGAAGCCGACGCTCTCCCCCGGCTCGAAGTCGTCAAAGGTGAGCGTCAAAACGTGCCAGCCGCCGTCAGAGTTGGGGCTGCTAAAGCCGTCCGTGCACGACGAGGAGGAGCCCCCCGGCGCGGACGTAGTGAGACCGACGTTACCGTCGCCTCCTGACTCCGAGTTGACATCGAGACACTTCGCCACCGCGTCGCCGCCCGTGCCGATAGGGTCGAAGACCAAGTCGGGAAAGAGGGCAGAGGTGGTGTCGATGACCACCTCTTGAATGTTGACGTCGCCTGTATTGGTAAGCACAAACGAGTTTGCGCCGTAGGTCGAGGTGTTGAAGTTGTTGCTGCCTTCGTTGACCGCAAAGGTCGCTGCTGGATTCGCCGCGCTCATAGGCGTCTTAGTGACCTTGAAGTACTGCCAGTTCGCGGAGAACTCTGGTCCTGGACCCGTCGAGGTCGAGATGACGCCGACCGCTAAGCCGGAGGCTTTGCCCTGAACCGTGTAGGTGCCTTGTACGACATCTAGCAAATTACCGGAAAGCTGTACGGGGCTGCCCAAGTTCTGTACGTTGCTGTCGTTGAGCGCAATTTGCGGCTGCACCGTGCCCGCCGCCGGGTCTACGACCAAGTAGAGCTGAATCGCGCTCACGTTGAGCGCACCGCTCACGGGGTAGGTGTTCGCGACAGTTCCATTGTTTGTCTCGGTCAGTACCTGGAAGCTATTACCGTTCAAGACGAGCTTGAGGTAGTCGCTCTGCGTGCCTGTGCCGATCTGAACGCCTTGCGACTGGAAGTCTTGCCTTGTCTGACCGTCGAAGAAGGGGCCGTTAATCTGGCTCTCGATGGTGAAGACGCCACTTTGGTCGTCCACGTCCACGCCGAATTGGAAGGCGTTTTCCTGGTCATTGACGTTTTGGTATGCGTCACCGTCAGTCACCTTCTCGACGCCGAAGATACCCGTCGCGCCGCCCGCTAGGATGAATTCGGGGTCGAACTGCTCTAGGTAGTCCGTGCTGCCGTCCGTCATCCAGCCCGTGAAACCCAAGCCGCTGTAGCCACCGTCTTGCTGCCCTTCGAAGGTCAGCTCAACGTCTAAGTCTATGGACGTGCCGTTGTCCGCGTCGAGCGCGAAAGGGTCGTTTACGTCGTCAATACCGTCGTTATCGTCGTCTGCGTCGTTTAAGTCGGAGAGGTCGTCGTTGTCGTTATCGCTAGGGAGCGAGGCAGGGTTACAGGGGTTGGTGCCGTTGTCGGCTTCGTCAGAGTTGCTGTAGCCGTCATTGTCCTCGTCGCCGTTGGGATTCTGCGCGGCGATGGTCTGGCAGTTGGGGGCGATAGTGCCACCACCGGAGCCGCCGCCCGTGCCGCTGCCGTCGTAGTCAACAGGCTCGAGCACGCTGATGCCGCCGCCGATGTTCGCAACCCAGATCGTGCCGCCAAAAATTCCGTCGTCGCCTTGCGCGGCGATGTCGAGCGTGTTCTTACCGAAGCCTTCTGCCAGCTTGACGTTACAGTTGCTCGGCAAGATGTCGGTGCAGGTCTCGACTTCGTCGCCTGCGGCGTTGAGAATTGCGCGGAAAATCACGCCGCTGCCGGTATAGCCTACCGACAAGATGTCGCCTTGCATCGCGCCGCCGAAGTTGCTGGCGGTGTACTCGGTCACGCCGTTGGTCGAGGGACCGTAGTTGGCGATGCTCGTGTCGTCTACGCCGGAGTTTTGGAAGTCGCACTCGGTAGGGTTAGCGTAACCCTCCGGCACGGGCGGCCAGTCTTCAGGTAGATTACCGTTGCCCGGTTCATACCACGTCCCGTTAAACCAGAGACCGGCTCCGGCGGGGTTGCCGCGAATCGGCGTAGGGTGACCGCCGTAGTAGGGCTCGCCGTTCAAGGGGCGGATGAAGTGCAGGCCGTTTTTGTTGTTGACCTTGCCGTCCACTTGGCCGTCGCTGCCGGGCAAAAGGGTGATTCCGCTCGGATAATTGCTGGGGTTCGGACCGGGGCCGGTCGAGCCGGGCTCGCCCGAAAGGTAGTTGTTCGTACAGTCGAACGACTCCTCGTACTCGGGGAAGCCGCCCCAGCTCGAGTTCGCGCCGTTGTCCACGCCGTACATGCGCCCGTTTTGGGTGATGACGATGTCGTAGAGGTTGCGGAAGCCGGGCGCATAAATCTGCACGGGGCCGCCGGGCACGAGCTTGGCTTGGTTCAAGCCGTCGTTACCGCCGAAGGGGTCGTTCACATCTTCGCCGCCGCTGTTGCTGCGGGTCGGGTCGTCTAAAGTCGGCAGGTTGTACTTGTATTTCTGCCCCTCGCTATCGGTTTTGGTTGACAAGTCATCAATCGCGTCCAGGTCGACGCTCAAGACCGCCGCTGAGAGCGCGTATTCGGTGGTAAACGCGAAGTTGTTTGAAGGCGCACCCGCGTTCGCGTGACCCCCTTGCGCGACGTAAAGGGTGTTGTTCACCGTGTCGAGCTGCATCCCGTTCGTCGCGTGGTTCTCCTCGGAGCGGGGCAGGCCGCGCACGAGTTGCACGTGATCCCAGCCGGAGTTCGTCTTAGTCAACCTCGAGATAACACCCGAGTTGGTGTCTAAGTTTTTGTCCTGCCCGCCGCCACCCGCGCCGACGCGGGGGTCGCTAGAAGAGACGTAGAGAACCGGGCTGTCTGCTGTGCCCGCGATGTAGAGGCCGGTCACCTGGCGGCTGTTATTGTTGGTGTTGAGCGAGCCGTCGTCGTCGTGGTTCTTGATGTTCTTGACCTGTTGTAGCGTCTCGGTTGCTGTGACTTGATAGTCGTTCGCGCCGTCCCTTTCGACAGTGTAGATGTAGATTTCACCGAAGCGACCGGACACGTAGAGGCGTCCGTCGGGTCCGAACTGCAAGGAGGTCGGGGCGATAGGGCTCGCGCCGGAGAGCGTGCTCGTGCCGAAAGCGGGCTCGGTCGGCACGGCGTCCGTTACGCCTTCACCCGAGAGGTCGATGACGATGGGTGAGGGTGTGTTCGGCGCGTTGTGGGTAATCTCTAGCTGAGCACTCTGGCTGCCCGCCGAGTCAGGGCTGAAGGTGACGTCAAACGAGGTCGTGTTACCCGGTGCAAGGGTAACCGAGCTACCGAAGTCGTCGGAGAAGTCTCCGCTGACCGATACGCCTGAGACCTTGATATTGGGGTCGCCCGCGCCGCCAAAGTTGGTGAGCGTGACACTCTGCGTCTTACTCTCGCCCGTGACGACAGACCCAAACTCAAGGCTCGTCGGCGACGCGCCGAGCTGACCCGTTTGCGGCCCGGCGACGAGCACTTCGATCCCTTTGACCGCCGGGTTTTCCTCGATGTGGATGAATTCTAAATTCAGCGTGCCGTCGCTCACGAATGTCGTATAAGAGAGAACGACGGGCGTGTTGAGCTGCTCGCCTGCTAAGTCGTACTGGTCGATGTTGTCAAAGACCGTTGGTACAGTTCCTTCAACCGCGACATCGAAGATGCGAGCGCCGACGCTAGACGCGCCGCTAAAGGTCTCCGAGAGGTACAGCTTGACCTCAATTTCGCTCATCGGGATGTCGGGGAAAGCGTAGGTCATCTCCGGCGCAGCCGCTGCGTCCCACCGCTCCGAGTTGAAAATCGCGGCTGGCGCAGGCCCGAGATCGGTAGTATTCGAGCCGTTTGTGTTCGTGCTCGTGCTTCCAATATCCGTTACATAAGAAGCGTCGGGTTCCCAGTCGGGGCTGCTGCCGTCAGCGGCGGAGAGGGGGATTGAGCCGTTGGCGTTGACGCGGTAAAGTACCGTGCCGGGAGTGGGTCCAGAGGTATCGCCGTCAACGAGCAAGCCGACGCTCTTCTTACCTGCGCCCTCGACGACTATGGGTCCGCTCTTTGACCCCGCCACCACCTCATAGGCGGCAGTCTGCCCAGCTACTTCGTTATTCAGCTTGCTGATAGCCGCGTCCGTGCTGCTGCTGAGCGTCGCGTTTAGAGGCAAGTTGCCCGCGTTGCCAACTAGAATCAGCCCGCTCTCGCCTGTCGCTAGTTCTAAGACATCAGGACGCACCACCAGGCTCGCCGGTGCGTTCACGTTCACCGACTTCTCCACCACGCTGATCACGTCGAAGAGGTCAACAGCGCCGTTCGCCGTTAAGTCCCCTACGTAGAGTTGGTAGTCGGTGGCGCTGCTCGCGCTACCAAGCGACACCGCGATCACGTCGATCACGTCAAAGACGTTGACCGCGCTGCTCTGGTCGAGGTCGCCCAGCGGGTAATCTGCAAAGCTCGCTTGCAAGTCGAGGTCGCTGCTATCGGCTTGGGGGTTGAGCGTGCGCTGCGCTTGCGCTTCGGGGTCGTAGTCCGCTGCTAAGTCGCGCTCGGTGCGTCTCATACTTGAGCGCGGCGTGTCTAGTTCTTCTTTTTGAGCGTTGTAAGCGCGTAGGAGTTTGACTTCGGGTTTAGCGCCAGGTTGCTTGATCTTGAAGGAGACCAAGGCGAAGTCACGGCCTTTAGGTGTGAGGTCAGTCGCCACGGCGTTGAGCTTGAGCTGGCCTCTATCGGTGCCTGCGGCAGCCAGCACGCCCTTGTGCGCCGAAGCTGCGCCTAGGAGTTCGAGCTGCTCGGGGTCATAGCTGATGTCGGCTTCTAAAGCGACGGTATTTGCGGGCACCTCGAACGCTACCGCGAGGTAGTCGCCCCTTGGTCCGCCCCGGCCACACGCAGCCAGCAAGACGAGCAGGCTCATACTTAGGATAAATAGTAGGTGTCGGTTCATGGCCTTCCTTTATGGGTGAGTTGTTCGGTTTGGTTTTTTGCATAGCGTGAGAGGGAGCGTGCTCCCTCTCAAACGCGTTAGTCTAGATCCAGCGAACCGCCTGCTACGTTCGGAACAGGTGTGTTCCCAGCACCGCTCAGCAGCACCTCACTGGTCGTGAAGGTATCGGAACCAGCGGCCACTTTCGTGACAGCGAGCGTGTAAATCTCGCCGCTACCTGTAATCTCGGTAGTTGGGAAGTCCGTTGCGAGTACGGCGGTCGAGCTTGCCGAAGAGGTGCCGAAGGTCGCGGCGATACCGCTCGCTTTGGAGTCGCTCGAGACGACCTCATACGTGCCATTCGCGAAGTCGAAGTCGAACTGGAAGCCGATGAAGATGCCCTCGTAGTTCTGCAGCGCAATGGTGATCTCGCAGTCGTCACCGAGGGCGACGCCGTCACACGTATCGCTAACCGGCGCGATAGCGAGCGTGGCGCTGGCAGGCTCAGGGTTGACGGCGATCTGAACCGTGTCGCTTACACTCGAGGTGCCGTCGTCGGCGCTCAGCTCGAGCACATACGTCCCCGCCGCCGAGAAGCTCGCGGTGGTGTCTACGGCGGCAGCGTCACCGAAGCTGACGGTACCAGGGCCGCTCTGCTGGCTCCAGAGGGCCGTCACGTCGTCGCCGTCGTCATCGCTCACGTCGCCGTCGAGCGTAGCCGTACCTGGCAGCGTAATCGTATCGTTATCGCCTGCGTCCACCGAGGGCGCTTGGTTGCTGACCGTTTCGGGGTTGACAGTAATGACGACGCTGTCGTTGGAGGTTTCCGCGCCGTCAGTGGCGCTCAAGGTGAGGGTGTAGGTGCCTGCGCCCGAGAAGGTCGCGGTCGCGCTTAGGCTGCTCGCATCGTTGAAGGTGACGCTTGCAGGACCGCTCCAGGTCGTCGTCAGCGTGCTGCCCGCCGGTAAGCCGTCGTCGCTCGCACTGCCATTTAGGGTGTAGGTGTTGGTCGGCAACGTGATAGCCGCGTTACCGCCTGCGCTCACGGTGGGAGCGTTGTTGTCGTCGCCACCGCCGCCCGCCCCACCGTCAGAAGCGCCGAAGTCGAGCGTGACGTCGGTGGTCGCGTCGCCGCCAAGGGTGAAGCTCGCCGTGGTGCTGTCCGTGTCACTTTCGCCTGGATTGGTCGTGATGACGACACTATACTGGGCGTTTCGCGGCAGCTCGAGCTTGCCAAACCAGCCTGCCGCTGTAGGCGTGAGTTCGGCGGTAAAGGTCCCTGTAAGCGCGTCAGAGCTAATGGCTGCTTGGACGCGGTCCGTGTCCGCTGGCACGTTTGTAACGGTGAGGTCAACTTGGCCCAACTCGTCGCCCACGTCGATTTCGACGGGCACGTCGCTGTCATCATCACCAATAGAATCGGCACTCTCGACGGTGACGGTAACGCTCTCAGCCAAGCTGTTGCTGCTCTCTTCGTCAAACGCCGTGGCCGAAATTGTGACGGTCCCTGGTGCGCTGTAGGTATACGTAAAGCTGGCGCTACCGCTGCTCGCGTCTGCGCTCGCCGGGTCGCTACCGTCGCCCCAGTCTAAAGTGATCGTGTCGAGGTCGCCATCAGGATCGGTGGCATCAACAATGACGGTAAAAGGCACACCGACTTTAGGGGCATCTGCGGGCAAGTTGATCGCGGAGACTTCAGGGGGTTGGGTGTCAGCAGGAACAGCGTTGAGCACGACCGTCGTGCTGCCACCCGCTTCGCCCACAGTGACGCCGCTTGTCGAACCCGTACGCACCACGGTGCCGTCCGCAAGTTTGCTCTGCGCCGAGACCGTGAGGTTGCTGCCCGTCGCAACGCCGACGAGCGTGCCCGACGCGCTATTCTTGTTGTCCATAATGAGGCGCTGCATCGCTCCGCCCACCGTCGCAGTGACGATCTCAGCGGCGTCCATCGCTTCGCTGCTGAGCGCGGTGGCGTTTAGCGTGCTGCTCAGACGCGACATAAGCAAAGACACCACAGGCATATCCGCGATGACGCTGATGTCTTGCGTGCCCTTATAGAGCACCACGCCGTCCGCGTTCGAGCCCTTAGCGACGAGCGTCGCTGAGCCTAGAGGCACGCTCGGGACGGTCACTTCGGCGACGCCTTCGGCGTTTTTCACCGCAGGGTAGGTGTTGGTTACGCCGTTGCTGTCGGTGACCTCTAGGGTCACGTCGGTGACTGTAGCCGGAACCGCCATCACGCGAACGGTCATGTCCTCTTCGGACTCTTGACTGCACGCCGCCAAAATCAGCAGCGCGAGCAGACCCAAGCCGAGGGTCAAGGCTTTTGTGGAAAACTTCATACGTTGTTTCATCGAAACTCCTATATACTTTGCCCTGTATGTTGTACAGGGTGCGCGAGCGTTTTAGGGGACGCTCGAGCGAAACGTCACCTTCTTTACAAAGGTGTTTTATGAAAAGACACCTCATAACGAGGTATCGCACTTAGCCTTTCTAAATCACCTCCTGTAGCGACTTGCTGAGATAGCAGTAGTGGACGGGTTGAGGCGTCATAGAGCGTTACAGCGCGGCCTCGCGCTGAGCGCCTCATGAGTTCTAACCTCCAACCCACATTGTCTCAAAGCGCCGTTCTGCTACCGTTACGCTTAGCAAGCCGCTTCGTCATGAATTCACTAGAAAGCGCGTGCCCAGGCTGCGGCACGCGCTTTTTTTGAGTGCGTTGAATAGAGGCTATTCATCTATTTATTAGAAATCTCATTGCAGATAGCTTCTATAAGTCTCTGCAACTCTTCCCAAGAGGTAAGCTCCGAAATCTGTCTGGTACGGACGGACATTTTGAAAGGTAATCTCTAACCCTTCACCGCTCCGCACGACCCGCACAATAAAACACGCTTCCACCGAATTTCGCTCGCATAGTTTAGCGTGACGCTGAAACGTTACGCTACCGTTTCGGCTGACGAGTGATCAGCCCGGCTGAGGTTGCAGTGTCAGGCGCGGAATGAGGTGCTGCCAGAGCCGGTCCGCTCGCTGCTTGGTCTGAACTGGGCTTGGCTTAGAACCTTGGACACTCGAAGTATACAGCTACGCGGCTAGGCTCACCTCCTGATTCTCTTTTTTCTGTTGAGATAGTTCGAAAGTATCCGGCGTCTCGTAGCCGAGCGAGCTGTGCAGCCGCTCACGGTTGTATATAGACCTCGATATATTCGAACACGGCAACTCGGGCGTCATCGCGCGTAGCAAAGCGCTCAATGGGATAGACAAGTTCGCGTTTGAGCGTAGACCAGAAGCTCTCGATCGCAGCGTTGTCGAAGCACGCCCCCTTACCTGTAAAGCTTGGCAGCATCTTGTGCGTTTCGAGTTCGCGCTGGTAGGCATAGGAGGTGTATTGAGAACCCCTATCGCTATGATGGATCAGACCGGGCGGAGGTTTGCGCCGGGTCGTGGCTGAGCGCAGGGCTTGCAGCACGAGGTCAGTTTTCATGTTGTCTGCCATCGCATAACCGACGATGCGCTTCGAGAAACCGTCCATGACGCCCGCCAAGTAAAGCCAGCCCTCAGCAGTAGGAATATACGTGATATCCACGTGCCAGACCTGATTGATAGCGCTCGGACGCGGCTGTTCTAGCAAAAGGTTCTGGGTCTCAAGCTCGCAGCGCTCATGTTTGGAACGGTGTTTCTTGTGACTCACAGCGTAGAGCCCTTCACGCCGCATCAGCCTTTTGACTCATCCCAGGGAACAGGCAACGTGTTGTTTCTTCAATTCGGCGTGGACACGGGGGCTGCCATAGCGTCCCTTGTTCTTCTCGAACACCGCCTTGATCTTCGCCAACAGCTCGGCGTTCTTTCGCTCGCGCTCGCTTGGCTCTCGGTGCTGACGAGCCCGCCAGTGGTAGTAGCTGCTCCTAGTCACGCCCAAGACCTCGCACAGCATGGAGACGGAGAACTCGCCCTGGTGCGCTTCGACGAAAGCGCAATTTAGGTCGTGTGTTTCGCAAAGTAGATGGCAGCCTTTTTTACAATCGCCAACTCCGTCTCGAGCCGTGACCGAAGGAAATCCTTTAGGGCTTCACCTCCGAGCGTAGACGCCGCAACTCGGCTTCATCAGCCGTGGGCTGTGCCCGTTTATGCCCCATCACTAAGCGCCCTCCCCGGTACTGCTTACGCCACTTGTGGATGTTCGACTCGGAAATGCCCAGACTTCTCGCCGCCTCGGTGATACCGCCGTTCGTCCAGCTCGACTGGATAGCCCTTTTTCTCAACAAGTTCCACCGCGTCGATCTTAAACTCTACCGGATACTGTCTGACTACTCTTTTTCCTTCTGCCATCATTCATCTCCTTGTCAAAGTCTACGTTCTACTAACTTTGTCCAAGGTGATAGGCCAACGCCACTCAAAGGTTGTGCGAGAGATGCGCGCAACTCACGCGTAGCATTGCCGAGTCGAAGTTCTCGAGATCAAGGCTGCAAATGAGGGATAAGTACGGCGTCCACCTTGCAGTTAGAGCCTGACGCCAAACACCTCTTTTAAGCCTGCGAGACCGCCCGGTGTCAGGTGAACCGCACGGGTCCCCTCCAGCCGCACCAGCCACTTGCGTTGCAGGAGCCGCGCGCTTAGCGCCGCCCCGAGCGCGCCCGCCACATGATAGCGCCGCTCCGTCCAATCCAGACACGGCCTAGCCAGAGGACGCCGCTGCTGGTTGAGCGCACATAAGTCAACGTCAAGTTCGGTAAAAGCCCGCTCCCCGGTAGATGTGACGTAGTAGCGGCCCGTCCCTAGCTCGAGGAGACCACCCACCAGCAAGGCGTCGGCAAGAGCGACAGCCACCTTGCCAGCAAGATGGTCATAACAAGTGCGGGCAAAGAGTAGAGGTTCGTCAGAGCTACCCTTCTGGTCGTCAGGGGGGACGGTAGTTAGGTTCTGTAAAGATTCGACCACGTTAGCTACGTCGGGTCCGGCGAGACGGTAGTAGCGGTAGCGTCCATGACGCTCAACTGCCAGCAGGCCCCCTCGTTGCAGTTTGGCGAGGTGAGAACTAGCTGTCTGAGGGGAGACGTGGGCGAGGCGCGCCAACTCCGAAGCGGGGCGAACCCGGCCACCCATCAAGGACAGCAGCATCCGAGCGCGCGCTGGGTCACCTATGAGCGCCGCGGCTGAGGCTATGTCTGGTGTTTGCTCCATGTTCTCATTCTAGGGCGGAAACGTCATTAGACGCTTCGATGGCGGTGGAAACGACCGCCTAGCTCCTCACTGTAGCCTCTTTTAAGGAGGCACAAGATGAAACTCGTAGAAAACCTCACACGTAGCTTCACAGGTTACCTAAATGACATCGAGCGTTGCCGTTGCCGCCGGCGTGCGTTGAAAAACGCCCTGGCAGCCTTTGAGAGCAGTCACCGCCCCTGGGTCGAGGCACACTTCGACCTCAATTTCTTGACCGGGCGAGGCGCAGCGGCGCTCGAAGCGAACGACGCGCAAGCCCTCGCCCGAGCCTGGACCTCGCAGTTCCGCTACCGGGATGAAGCGCGGCGTGACGACGACGTGCGTCGCCTCGTCTTGGCAGCGGCGACGTTCCTCGAGCTGCTTAGGCGTGTTGAGGTGGCGTGTGCAAACGGTTTGAGGCACCGGCAAAATTCAGAGCTTGACGCGCGCACTTTTGGGAATCTATTCAGTGCTTCCGCGAGGCGAGCTGGGTTAAGCTCAAGCGCTCGTGACAAGGGACGCAAACGTTAGAGGCAAGAGATGCGAGCCTGGCGAGGCTTTCTGCGTGAGTTGCGCGCGTTCGTCGCACAGCACTTCAGCAGCGACGACCTATTCAGGCACGCAATCGACCTCATACTCGGGTAAGTAAAGTGATGACAAGACCGATAGCCCAGGGCGTAGGCGTAACAAGCGCGCCTCTAGATCGCAGGCTTTCGGTATCCCCCCAGAGCCTGCTCGAGACGGTGCGCGACCGCGAGCGCCACGTCATCCCGCCACGGCTTCGCCACGACCTGCACCCCGATCGGCAGCCCCTCGGGCGAGCTGCCGCCGCGCACCACCGCGCAAGGGTAGCCCGTGAGGCTGTAGGGCAGCGTGTAAGGGATGCCGCCTTCCGGCTCGCCGTGGGGCACGGCAGGTTTTTCGGCGACAGGCGTCAAGATGACGTCGTAGTGCGCCATGAAGCGGACGAGGCTGCGCCGGAACCGGTCCCACTCGAACAGGTGCCGCTCGACCTCCTCGCCACTCAGCTTCGCCTCACCGTCGGGTACCCACGCGTCCCACGATTCCGACTCGGGCCGCTGCCAATAGGCGCGGGTGATCGCGTACGCTTCCTCGACCCGCTCGGGCCGCGCCTCCTCGATCTCGAGCCCTAACCGGGCGAGGGCTCGCGCCGCCCTTCTCACCACCTCGTCCGTCTCCGGGGTCGGCTCGGCGTGCGCGTGTCTCGTGTAGAAGGCCACGCGCAGGCGCTCTACCCCGACGTCCTGCCAGTGGCCAAGCGGCACGGGAACGACGCTGGCGTCCTGCCAGTCCACGCCGCTGATGACGGGCAGCGCGAGCGCCAGGTCTTCTACGTAGCGCGCCACCGGTCCAATCGTCGTGCGGGGGTCGCTCATGGGGTTGATGCGCGGCAGATGCCCTGTGAGGGGGACCCTGCCCGTGCTCGGCTTGAACCCCGCGACGCCGCAGTTGTGAGCGGGCTGGCGGATGCTCCCGCCCGAGTCGCTGCCCAACCCCAGAGGTGAGCCGCCCGCCGCGATGATAGCCGCCTCGCCGCTGCTGCTGCCCGCTGGCGTGTACGCCAGATTGTAGGGGTTATTGGTGCGACCGTAGACGGGGTTGTTGACGGTAATGTTGGTCTTGCCGAGGAAGATGCCGCCGGCCTCGCGCAGCCGCGCCACGGCGGTGGCGTCATGCTTCGGAACGTACCTTCGGTGCCTCTCTTCGCCCGCGGTGCATACCACTCCCTTCGTCTCGAGCCAGTCTTTAACGGTAAAAGGGACGCCGTGCAAAGGGCCGGTCGTATCTCCTCGCGCGAGGGCTTCGTCGGCCAGCCGCGCGTTGCTCAGGGCGGCTTCCGCGGCGAGCTGCACGACGGCGTTGAGGCTAGGATTCACCACCTCGATTCGCTTGAGGTAGACCTCGACCACCTCTACGGAGGAGAGGTCCTTGAGCCTTATCGCCCTAGCGAGGGTGGCGGCGGGGGCGAAAGTGATCTCATCCGTGAGCATACGCCGAGTATTACACCCTTCTGGCAAGGCAGCAACGCGCTCAACATGCCTACAGCTCCGAAGGCTCGCCACTTTTCTTAATCTTCTGCGTGAAATGCGCGCGTCTGTTGCACAACACTCCAGCACACCCGTTCCTTTCGGTGCTGAGTTGGATATGCTCACCATCGCTAGGGCAAACGCATTAGGCAACCTCAGTGAGCCCGAGTAGTTCAAGGAGATAACGGTCACCGAGAAGTGCCTTGAAGCGCTTGCGTCTTTTAGAGCGGGGCGTTTGGGTGTCGAGGTTGAGTAGGTTGAGTGCGAGACGTCTAAGCGCAGCTAAGTTCTGAGCGGCAAAGCCCTTTCGGGTACGCGAAGCATCTTCACGGAAGAGAACGTCAAGCGGGTAGTGCTGCTGGTTTTCAATCGACCAGTGCGCTCTGACTCTAGTAAGCGCCTTTTCAGCGCTAAAGCTGTGTGGGGTGAGGAAGAAAGGCCGCTTGGTAGAGGGCTTGCCCTGCCGAAGTACCTGGTTCTCAACGACGATGACAGCGCTGAGCTGCTTCCAGCCGTTCAAGTTGTAAGCTGCTTGTTCGAAGTAGCTCAGGTCGTTCATCAACCAACAGGTACGCGTTTTTTGACGTTCGTGAGCGACGTCAAAGGTCTCGCTTTTGTCCATTTCAACAGCTTCAGCTAACTGATACTCGAAAAGCCAGTTGACTTCGTCAAAAAGCACGCCCTGATTCGCCTTGAGCGAGAGTACGTAGTTGCCGCCTTGCTCTACAATCTGCGTAGCAACCTCTTTATGGCAGCCTGCTGCGTCGATGCTAACGCTTGCTCCTTCTAGACCGAGTAAGCCCAATAGCTCAGGAATGAGGCTAAGTTCGTTGGCGTGTTCTTCAAGGGCTAACTGCGCTAAAACCAGTTCGTTCTTGAGTGCCCAAGCACTCAGGAGTGAGAGGGCGGCTCGTTTCTCTTCGCCCTTACCTTCTCCCTTAGATTTAGAAATATAGCAAGTATCATTTGGTTTGCGACGCTCTCACGATGTAGAACACCGTGCAGCACGCACATTTGAGAATGATACTTGCGCTATTCCAATCAGTACTTATGTTAATTGCTATAGAACGGGCAAAGCGTCGCGTGGACCGCTCCCGCTAGCGGCCCGTTGGACCTAGTTCCCCACGTAGCACCTTACCGTCAATGCTGATGAGTTTCTCTTTGCTAAGTTGACTTACCGAGCGCATCCAGTTCGTGAAGCACGTCTGCCAAGCCGCTGGGTCGAGCCGAGAAAAAACACGGTTGAAGGTGTCGTGTGAAGGAACACCGTAGGGTAACTCTAAAAACTGCCGCAAGAAGTCCTCTTTGAGTTCGCCATAATCCGCTATCTCTTCCCACGTCTCAGCTTTAGCAATTACCGCGCACACGGCTATAACCACAATGTCGATGAGCTTATGCAGCTTGACAGGGTGCTCTCTTCTTGGATCGGGCAGCTCTGCAAACGCTTCTAGGATGTTCGTGACCATCGCTTACCTTATAGCAGAAGGTAGTGCATTTCCCCTACACCATCGCTTCTTTGGAGAGACAAAGCTTAGAAAAGCGTATTATAACCCTTTCCATTTGACAACGTAGTAGATCATCGTCTACTCTATAAACTATAAAACCAATGCAAGTTTTTTAGTTTACAAGGAGAGGAACGATGAAAAATCAGAAGAAGCTGGACTACCCTGACGTTCTCATTGTCGGCGCAGGACCCACTGGACTTACAACGGCAATCGAACTTGCCCGGCGCGGCGTGAACTTCCGTATCGTGGACAAAAAACCGAGGGCGCAACACTCCAACGCGCTTGTCATGCACGCCCGCACCTTAGAAACGCTCGACCTCATGGGCGTCGCGGAGCGTTTCGTTAAAGAGGGCTACGAAGCTCCCGGTATCGACTTGGGCTCCGACTCCGAGAAGCCCATCCGCGCCGAGATGCACCGCCTGGATAGCCGCTTCCCCTTTATCTTGGTTATTCCTCAAAACGGAGACGCGAGCGGCTTTTAGAGGAGCACTTAGCAGAACTTGGCGTATTCAGTTCGAGAGGGGCACGGAATTTTTGGGCTATGAAGAGCGAGGCGACGGGGTGGTAGCGAGGCTCGAGCATCCCAACGCTCAGGAAGAAACGGTCTCGGCACATTACCTCGTCGGCACCGACGGGGCGCACAGCACCGTGCGCCGCGCCGCCGACATCCCTTTTGAGGGCGAGCCGTACGACTACGTCTTCTTTACGGGTGAGGCGAAGGTCAGTGGTGGACTTCCCAAAGGCGGCATCTCGCAGTACTCCTCGGAGCGCGGGCTCGCCTTTATCGTGCCCTTCAAGGACGACTACTTCCGCTTTGTTACAGCAGATTGGAAGTATCAAGACGAGTCGGCAAAGGAGCCCTTGGCGCAAGAGACGATGCAGGAATCAGTGAACGCGCTCATCCCGACGCAGCCCACACTCTTAGAACCCCGCTGGCTCTCGAGGTGGGGCTCGAGCACCTATCAAGTCACCCGCTACCGTCAAGGCAACGTCTTTCTAGCAGGTGACGCCGCGCACGTGCATAGTCCAGCGGGCGGGCAGGGGATGAACACAGGGATTCAAGACGCCTTTAATCTGGGCTGGAAGCTTGCCTATGTCGTGAACGGGCAGGCTCCCGCGTCACTCCTGGATACCTACGAGCAAGAACGTCACCCTATTGGCAAACGCGCCGTAGAGACGAGCGACAAAATTTTGCGGAGCCTCATCATCCGTAACAATATACTGCGAGAAGCTCGAGAGCTTTTAGTGCGCACCTTCGTGCCGCTCAAGCCTGTCCAGGAAGGGCTCTCCAGAGGGCTTTCGGGCATCGGCATCAGCTACAAGGACGCTGCCAGAGCGCGCGGCGAACTCAAGCAGGACTTACGCGATATTCCCCATCCCGGTGCGCTCCGAGCGGGCGACCGCGTGCCGGACCTCGCCCTCGCTGCGCCGCATGGCTGGGCTGGTGCTGACGAAGAGAACCGCGTACGGCTTTTCGACCTCTTGAGACCTGGCTACACGCTCTTCATCTTTATCGGTACGGAGAGAGCGGGCGATGATCTCACGGGGTATCTCGCGGAGATAGGACGCAAGGTGCAAGCCGAAGCGGAGGAAGCCGTTAGAGTGTTCGGCATCCTTGGGCAAGGCACGCCTAAAGCGGGAGACGTACCGATACTCGCCGATTACACGCGCCTGTTTAGAGACAAGCTTGGGGCGAGAGACGGTAGTGCGCTTCTGGTTAGACCAGACGGTTACTTAGCGTTCCACCGCAAAGGGTATCAGAGAGGACTCGGAGAGGTGCAGAAACGCTGGGTGCAGCGCCGGACTGACGTGGCGTCCTCGAGGATTAACTCGTCTACGAATGCTTAAAAGTAAGACCCGAGTCAAAAAGACAAAGATAAGGAGCAGATTCATGACGTGGACACTAAGAATTTTACAAACACTATTAGGACTGATGTTTCTAGGCTCGGGCGGCTCCAAGCTTGCGGGAGCGAACGACATGGTCGATGACTTCGACCGTTTCCGCTACCCGCAGTGGTTTCGCGTGGTGACAGGCGCGGTTGAGGTGGGGGGTGCGCTTGGACTCCTCTTAGGTTTTGTTCGTCCTGCTCTGACACCGCTTGCAAGCGTCTTACTTAGCGCGACCATGACGGGGGCAGTCGCCACGCACGCGAAAATCAACGACCCCGCGAACAAGGTGATGACGCCCGCCGTTCTGCTCGCGCTCTTGGCGTTCGTTGGCATTGCGCATAAGCGCGAACTCGCGACCGGCTCAGAGCGAAAGCGCGCGTCGCGGTCGTAAACTCACTTTTGTTAGACTTGGATACGATGACGATTGAAACCACGAGCTACGCAGCAAAAGCGCCTCAGGCCGACACCGCGCAGCGCATCTCAACGTTGGCGCTGCGGCGCTTTCTCACCGAGGGCTATAGTAACGTCCCGATGGACGCGCTGAGCCGCGAGCTTCGCATCAGTAAAAAGACGCTCTACGAGCACTTCAGCAGTAAAGAGGCGCTTTTCCAACACGCGCTAGAGCAGTATCTGGAAAGCTTTCAGGCAGACATCGAGCAGACTGTTCAGGGCGAGGGAGCATTCCACAGCAAGTTAGAGAGGTTCTTGCAGAACGTGCACGTGCGTCTGGGGTGGCTCGAAGCGTCGGCTTTAGAGGACGTCAGCCGCAACGCGCCGCGGGTGTGGAACTACCTCGTGACGTTCCGGCGAGACACGGTGGGGCGTACACTTAACCTGCTTCTGGAAGAGGGCAAGCAAGAAGGCGTACTGCGCCCGGACCTGTCGTCACCTTTAGTCGTCGAACTGTTACTCGCGGCGCTCGAGGCGCTCACACGCCCTGAGCTGCTCCAGGCTCACGAGAAAAGTGCCCCGGAGATGGCGGCGTTCACAGTGCGCACAGTGATCGACGGCTGTGCGAAGTGAAGGCTGATGAGCCGCCGCACCGTTGCGGCGGCGCTACGCTACGGCTTCGACACTCAAGTGGTTATTTAGTGCTGTGCGTGAGTTGCGCGCTACTCACGCACAACTCGGGTACAAAAAGGCTCAGTAGCGCCAGCTTGACAGACTTAGAGTAGCAGGTAGTGCCGCTCGAGCACTGCCGCCTCAACAGCGCGACCATAGAAAAATCCCTGAGCCTCTTCGCATCCGGCATCCAACACAAAGTCGCGCTGCCAAGGCGTTTCAACGCCCTCAGCAACCACCGTAAGGTCTAGTGACTGAGCTAACGCGGTCACTGCGCGCATGATTGCGATATCTTTGGGCGAAGCGGGTTTGGCGTCGTTGAGGAAGCTTCGGTCAAGCTTAAGCGTATCAAAGGGGAGTTGTTTTAGAGCGGCGAGGGACGAGTAACCCGTGCCAAAATCATCAAGCGAAAGCTTGATACCTAGAGCTTTAATAGCGCGCAGCGTTTCTAACACCTCGCTACTTTGCATAAAGACGCGCTCGGTGATTTCGAACTCGAGCGCTCCCGCGCCGACCTGATAACGCGCGACAGCTTGCACCACGTCGCGCAAGAAGCCGGGATGCAGCAGTTGATTGACTGATACGTTAAGCGACATAGCCACAGCGAGACCCCGACTTCGCCAATCGGCTAGCCTCTGACACGCCTGCTCCAACACAACCTGGCCGAGGTCATAGATCAGTCCGCACTCCTCGGCTGCTGGCACAAACGTATCAGGTAGCAGCAAGCCGCGCCTCGGATGTTGCCAGCGCACTAACGCCTCAACCCCTACACATTCGTTGCCGATCACCCTCACGCGGGGTTGGTAGTGAAGGATGAACTGCTGCTGAGCGAGCGCATCCTGAAAGTCTGTCGCGAGGGTTAAACGCTCCATCGCCCTGTCGTCGAGCTGAGGGGTGAAAAAACTCAAGGTTCCTTTGCCTCGGCGCTTAGCCTGGTACATTGCAAGGTCAGCTCGGCGCAATACCTCTTCAGCGCTTTCGCCGCTGAGAAACGTGGCGACCCCGACGCTCGCTGCAAGCTTGACCACGCGGCCCGCTACCGAGAAGGGCGCTCCGACGGCCGTAAGTAAGGTTTCGGTAGCGGCAGCGGTGCCTTCTACTCGGGAGGAAGATTCGAGCACAACCACAAACTCGTCACCACCAAGTCGAGCGACCACATCGTTCTCTTGAACGGCACCTTGCAGCCGCTGGGCTACGTGCTGCAGGACCTGATCGCCAAAGGCGTGCCCTAACGAATCGTTGAGCAGCTTGAAGTCGTCGATGTCGAGAAAGAGTATCGTGGGCGCTTTACCTTGCTCCGCCGCGCGATTTAGATAGGGCAGCAAAAAAGCGCGGTTGGGGAGACCCGTCAACGCATCGTGATAAGCGAGGTGGTGAAGTGCGCGTTCAGCGGCGTCACGCTCGAGCCGGTAGCGCCGCGTCGCAACTTCAGACATCGCGATGTCCGCTAGTTCGCTCAGCACACAGAGATCACGCTCTGACCAGGCTCGTGGTTGCTGATCAACCGCGCATAGCGTCCCGATAGGCTGACCTTCAGGCGTGAAGAGGGGTGTGCCGAGGTACGCCCTGATATCAAGTGCTTCGGCTGCAACGCTAAAGTTAAGCCACGTAGGTGCGGCAGTATTCTCGACGACGAGCGGCGCTTCACGGTTGACAACCTGTTTACAAAATGCACCAGACAAGGGTGCTTCTCGGAGGTTCGCCCACGGTTCTGCAAGACCGCTCGCACTTTTGAAAAACTGACGGTCTGAGTCGATAAGTGAGATGAGCGCTACGGGAGCTTTGAGAAGCATACACGCCAGCGAAGTAAGGCGATCAAAGGCGACCTCGGGTGGCGTATCGAGTAACCGCGTACGGCGAAGCGCTTCTAAACGCACATCATCGTGAGTGTGCTTTTTCACACTATAAGCTTATACATGTGCTACTGGCTTGAGTGTAAAAAACTTCATAGCGAATGCAGGAGTAGCGCACCAGCGCATCCGAAGCGTGGTTGTGGTGTTCTGTGGAGCATTTAGAAAGGTTATAGGGCGAGTTTTCGCGGGTACCGGCTTTCTGCGCCGAACGCGCGCGTTCGCTGCAGAATGGTGCATCCGGTAAATCTCATGCATACTTTGAAAATAGTTTTCTACGTCATCAGCCCTGAGCGTCGAATAGGCATTCTGCGACGAACTTTCAAGATGGACCAAGAATGTCTAGCTTCATCATAGTCCAAGTTTTTGCATAATCATCGCTAAACGCTACGCGAATGGGTCTCTATCTCATGCTCGCGAGCGCACCCTCGCCTGCACCCCGTACCGAGGCTTGAGCACCGTAGTGAGTAGTGGTAGTGCAGGCGGGTCGTTCAGAGTTGTAACCTCGTAGCGCTGAACGGTCATCACCAGCGCCAGCGCCATCTCCGTCATGGCGAATTCGTTGCCGATACACTGCCGAGGTCCGGCGATAAAGGGAAGATAGGCAAAGCGGTGTTTCTGGTCGGACTCGAAGCGCTCCGGTACGAAGTCCTCCGGGGCGTCCCAGAAGTCGGCGTGGCGATGAACGCCGTAGATATAGAGCCACACCGTTGTGCCTTTACGCAGAAGGTGTCCATCCAGTTCATCGTCCGCTTTGAGCGTGCGGGGCACCATACCGACGGGCGGACGCACGCGCAGGCTCTCCCGCAACACGTTGCGCGTGTAGGGCAGCGCTCCCAAGTCAGCGAAGGTCGGCGTTCGTTTTCCTAACGCTGTCTCGATCTCCTCCTTGAGACGCGCCAACACCCTGGGATGCTCACTGAGGAGGTGCCAGGTCCAGGTCAGACCCGTCGAAACGGTGTCATATCCAGCGATGAACAGGGTGGCGACTTCGTTGCGCAACTGCGCGTCACTCATGCCGCGCCCTTCACCCGCTCCTTCCCCGTCTGCCGCGCCCATGAGCATGGCGAGCAGGTCGTTCCCGCCGGGTGTACGCCGCCGCTCCGCGATGAGTTTATAGATCGCCGCGTCAACCGTTCGTCTCACTCTGCGGAGCGCTCGGTCACCGGGTAGCGGGAGCTGTTCCGGTAGAAAGTAGAGAAAGAGACGCGGGGTGAGTTGCCGCATCAACGTCAAAAACGCCGCTCCGACCTCGTCCATCTCCGCCTCGCTCAACGTTCCGCTGCCGAAGAGCGTGCGCGTGATGACCTTGATGGAGAGCCGCGCGGTCGCCTTGTCGAGGTGGAGCGTCGCTCCCTCTTCTCGAGGCTCCCAACTCGCCAGCGCTTCACCAATCGCGTCCGTCATCAGGGTCGTGAGACCCGCCAACTGCTGGCGGTGGAAGTGCGGCTGCATCATGCGCCGTTGGCGCAGCCAATGCTCACCCGTGCTGGCGATGAGCCCGTCGCCAATCATCCAGCGGCGACCGGGATCGTAGACCCGCCCTTTGGTGTAGTTCACGCTTGCAGTTTGTAAGATGTGCCGAGCGTGCTCCGGGTGGCTCGCGATGACCAGCGAGGCGGGGCCGACGCGGAGCTTAAAGAGGTCGCCGTAGCCTTCTCTAGCCTCTTCGAGCACGCTGAGCATGTCGTGTCTGAGCAGTCGAGGTAGTACCCCGAGTGCGCGAACGCCCCTCGGTCCTTGCACGCTGCCTTGTCGTTTTGATCTGAGCATCCGTCCTCCCCTCGCGCTTCTACCATGCACCCAAGGACGAGGGTGCGCAAAATTTAACGCTCCGGGGTATTCTCGCTTGATAGCGTGAGCTTAGATGGACCTCACCTCACCCACCCACCAGACAATCAAACGACAGATTTATCGCGTTGTACTACCCCTACTGAGTATCGCTGTTTTGACAACTTACTGGGTTGATTACCAAGACGGGCAGCCCGCCACCTTCGACGCGCTCGTCTTACCCATTCTAGCGGTTCTTCTACTCGCTGCGAGCCTCGCCATTCACCTCCGCAAGCCCGCGCTTCTTTACATCGAGAATTTCGTCTACAGCGTGCTGGCGGCTGTTTTTATTGGCAAGTTCGCGACCAGCGTTTATCTGAGTTATGCTCAGGCAAGTGCCCAACAGGAGCTCGTCCAGCTCTACGTCTGGTCGCCAACTATCTTCATCCTGGCGTATGTGCTGTTCGAGCAACGCTCGGCGCTGCGCTACACAGCGTCGATCTATACGCTCGCGCTGGCAGCAGGGCTCGCGGCTGCCTTTGCAGGCTCCGGGGGCGTTCCGATCGTACTGCCTAGCGGGTTGACCGAGTTCTATCTCAGTTACGCCCTCTACTTGGGGGTGCTCTACAGCTACTCCTTCTCGCGCACGAAGATCGCAGCGTTACAGGCGCAGCTCGCTCAGATGGAGCGACTCGCTTACCTCGACCCGCTGACAGGCAAGCCGAACCGCCGCGCTCTGGAGTCTTCCCTCGCCCAAGCGTTCGCGGCGGGCGAGCGCTACGGCAACCCCTTCTCGCTCATCCTCGTAGATATCGACCGTTTCAAACAGGTCAACGATGTTCACGGTCATGAGGCGGGGGACAAGGTACTCATCAAGGTCGCGGACCTGGCAGCGACGTTCGTGCGCGACACCGACCTGTTCGGACGCTGGGGCGGTGAGGAGTTTCTCATCCTCGCGTCTCACACCGGACTTGAAGGCGCGAGCGTCTTAGCCGAACGCCTGCGCCGCCAAGTGGCGGACTACCCCTTCGAGATAGGGGGCATTACGGCCAGCTTCGGCGTCGCAAGTTATCAGGCCGGGGACACGCCGAATACGTTGATTAGACGCGCCGACGAAGCCCTCTACGCGAGCAAGACGGGCGGGCGCAACCGCGTCGAGGCGTTTACAAGAAAGTATGTCGAGCGTCTACCGCTGCCCGAACTGACGCCACTGTCCGATGTTGACGACGTCTGCAACGCCGAGCTGAGCGAACGCCTCGACCGGGGCACGGTGAGGTGGCTGGCGCGTTTCGGTATCGCCTCGAAGCGCGACCTCTACCGCCTCGTTGCCGCGATCCGCCCCGGCTATCTAGCGAGCACCATCCATCAGGAGGCGAGCGAAGAGGTCAAGCAACTCATCGCCGACTGGTATTTGTGGATGTTCTTTTACGACGACCTCTGCGACGAGGGCACAATGGGTCACGACCCCGCACGTTTACAAAGAATGAACGCCCGCTTGAATGTGGTTTTGGCAGGGACAACGCCCGACGAGCGCGAAGGACCGGTGGCGCAGCTCCTCTTCGACTTGGGCGCGCGGCTGCGTGTGCACGGAACGCCCGAGTGGTTTGCCCGCTTCTGCGCAACCGTTAAAGCGTTCATGGCGGCGACGGTCTGGGAAGCGTCGAACCGGACTCGGAATAGCCCGCCCGAGCTGGCGAGCTACTTGATCCTGCGTCCTGTGACCGGTGGCCTCTCGATCGACACCGCCTTTATCGAACTCGCCGACGGCGTCTGCTTGCCACAGGAAGTGCGCGAGCATCAAGCCGTGACCCGGCTGAATCTGCTCGCGGATCAGGCGGTGTGCTGGGCGAACGACCTCTTTTCACTCAATAAAGAGCTGCACCACGACGACGTCCACAACCTCGTGCTCGCTTTGCAGAGAGAATATGGGGGTTCCCTTCCCGAGTCCATGAGCCGGGCGGCGCAGATGTACCACCAGGCTGTCGCGGGCTTCCGCGAGGAGCGGCTGAAGCGACCTTCGTTCGGCCCGGCGGATGAGGGGCTCGAGCGTTACCTCGACGTGCTGGAGGCGCGCATCCAGAGCAACCTGATTTGGTCGCGGATGGTGGCACGCTACCGCCCTACCGAGTCGGTGCCGGTGGCGGTCTCAGGCTGAGCGGAGGTCGCGTTTTTTACTCTCCCCGCAAGGTGAATACAATCGGGACTTGCCCACCCCTTGAATAAGCGGACGGTCCTTGCAGGATACGGGTTCGAATCGTTGAATTTTCTAACGTGCTACTTCTAGGTCTTTGTGCGGCTGACGCGCGCAACTCTATTAGGTTAGAGTTGCGTTCAGCCGTTCGGCACGAGTAAACGGGTGGTGTGACGTGCAGAGCACCTCATGGCCCGTACGAGGCAAAGCGGGTCGACGTTCTGTTCCACATTGATTTGCAGCTCCACGTATTGCTTCATTCTGAAGGGAGCCGCGTTGTGGGCTTCTGCTCCGCCCGGTCCCAGGGCTGGACGGCACCTACGCGCAGGAAGTCGAGGGCCGTCTCTAAAACTCGGTCGCTTCCCGCTTCGATGTCGGCACGGTCGTTTTTAACCTACAAAACGGTGTGATGTCGACGCCTTCCCACGAGATACCGTTCGCATCTCGGAACTGGTTGACGGGCACGCTCACCTCCCAGCCGTTCGGCAGCGGCTGGGTTCCCGTGTCCGCCATCATGCCCGCAGTCATCTCGCCCATGATGAGAGCGTGTGGGGCGGCGCGCATCGCCACCGCGAAGTTCTCCGCTACGCTGATTAACCGGCCATTGACGAGCAGAACGATCGGGCCAGTGTACTGCTTCGGTCCTAAGGGTTCCAGCTGCCACGCCACGGGTTTTGCGAAGGCAGGTAGAAGCTGACCGAGCTTGCGCATCGCAACGCTCATGTAGGGGCGTGGCTCGGCTACAAAGAGACTGGCTATAGTCCGGCCCGCACGGTCTTCGCCGCCGCAGTTATGACGCACGTCGATGACAATGCCTTTAGCATCCTCGAGCGTATTGACAACGGTGTCGATGGCGCGTGCACTCGCCTCAGAATTCCTAAACCAACTGATGTGCAAATATTACCGAGCCACTCGACCTGCGCGAGGTGAGGCGTGACTTGAGCGTCAGACGCCTGCTCGTCCTGCCACCGGGCTGGTACTTACTGGAGGATGAAGGTGCGAATGTCGAGGTGTCCGTAAGGTTTAGGTGGTGAGGCGGGAGCCGCGCATTACCTTTCGCTATACCCTTCAGGGCTCCTGGTAGCCCTTTGCCCGCAGCTCGAGCTGAGAGCCCTGCGGATTCTGGCTGAAAAAGAGCCCGCCTTCCCGTTCAGAGTGAGCTGGGGCGTAGTCGAGGGTGAACTCGCTCGTTTCGGTGGCTGCGCCGTTTTGCGCCAACGTTCCTTCGATGACGACGTCGGCTGCCGTCTCATCCCCCTGATTGTTGATACGAATGGGAACGTAAAAGCCTGTTTGAACCTCTTGAGGTAGCCCAGCTTGGAGCACGAGGTCGGGCGGTTTCTGGTCTCGAGACGTGAACGCCTGGACCAGCAAAAATACGACTGCGAAGCCTACTAAAGCCGCGCCGAGTCCAACGGCGAGCCACTCTATGGGCGAGGGGGTTTGCGGGGGCCGCCTCACAGGATGAGCCGCACCGACTGCCGCCGGGAAGCCGAGCACCAGCATCGCCATGAGCGCCTGGTTTAAGGCCATACCGTCCACGCGCCCAAAGGTCCAGAGGGCGTAGAAACTGATAAATAGCGCAAGCGCGTAGCCGACCACCGTAAAGCGCAGAAAGACGCTCCAGAGGGGTGCACCCTGCGGCACCGGCTCTTGCCCCTTAAACCCTACCCCGTAGACGAAGGTGTGCATGATGAGGAGCGAGGTTAGGATGAGCACGAGGGCGTGCCAGGGCGTGAACTGGTAGACGATGCGCACCACCTCTTCAGTTGGGGCGATATTGAGGGCTAAAAAGAGCGCGCCCGTGACCATTGTGACGAGTTCGCCCAGGTAGCTTGTCTCGCGCCGGGACGCCGTCTCCTCTTCCTCGCGGCCACCCAACTGGCTCACCGCGAGCGCCGCTCCGATACTAGCGAGCACCGCTTGGAGGGCGACTTTACCAACGATCTCGCTCAGGTTCATGCCGACCTCGAGTACCGAAAAGAGCAGCAGCAGCGCCGCTGACGAGGCGAACCCGACCGCCCAAGCGACGCCCGTGTCGGCTAGGTCGTCGCGCCAGCGAAAGGTCTCCCTGAAGCCGATGAAGTAGTTGAGGGCCATCAGCAGCGGCAGCGAGAGCAGGAGCAAGAGCGCTAGACGGAAGCGGTCGATGTAGAAGCCCAGCGCCCACATCTCGGCGGTCATTAGCATAGTAGTGCGAAGATGATCGCGCCGCCGAAGGCGCGAGCGAGTTCGACACCGAAGCGCCTGTTTTGCTCGGCTTGTTTTGGGGTTCGAGCCGCTGTTTCATTCATCTCAAGGGCGCTCCCTTCTAGCGATGTGTCCAAAGCCGGAACGCCGGCTAGACAAGCAGCGCGGCGGAAAGAGGTTCTCCAGCGCCATGAGCAGCCCGACGCCGCTGTAGCCGAGCACCAGGACGGTCTCTTCGATAAATTGACGGGCGGACTCGAGCCAGCTCACGTCCATATATGCGTTCCTATCTCCCTGAAGGCTTGAGCGGACCCGACGGTCGGGTGCGCGACGTTTCGATGAGCGACGCCACGATGCTGAGCGTCAAGATGTTTGCCACCACATTCAGCGACACGGCAGTGGGGATTTTGTAAACATCTAGGAGCAGCATCTTCGCGCCGATGAAGAGCAGGATCACCGAGAGCCCCGCCTTGAGGTAGACGAAGCGGTGCACCACGCTGGCGAGCATGAAGAGCACGCCGCCTAAAAACGCTGCCCAAACCCAAAGGGACAGGTCCATACAAACCTCCGCCTCAGGTCTCACGCTTTCGCCCATCACCGAGCCGACTCTAGCGGCTGTCTTGACGATAACGGGTACCCTCGCGGGCGACTACTCCCCTGTGCTAAGCACCTATCATGCGCTTCTTGAAGAATAAAGTTGCAACGGTACATACAATCAGTATCTCGAGGCGCTCATCTATTTTCTGCATACCGAATAACGAGCTTATACCCCATTCATCCAAGCCTATACTTTTTGAACGGAGGTTACATCGTGCTTCAAGCCTTTAGCGCTATCTGGCAAAACCCCTATGTCCGCGTTCTGGTCACCCTACTGGCGGCAGGCGGGCTCCTCTACCTCTTCTACCTCACCTCGGGCGTCTGGATGCTCGCGCTAGCCGCCTTTCTAATTGCCTACCTCGCCTACCCGGTGCTGGCCTGGAGCGCCCGCCGCTTCCGCGCGCGCTGGCTGGGCGTCGTGCTCTTTCTGGGCGTGCTCCTCGCTATCCTCGGCTCGTTCGCCGTGCTCATCTCGGGTCTTGTAGGACAACTCGCCCTTTTCTCCGAGGAGTTCCCGGAGCTTTTGGAGGGCGCAGTTGAGGCGAGCGAACGCCTGCCGCGCACCATCGCCGGCTTGCCGCTGCCCGGTCCCCTAAGGGATGCGCTCTTCCAGGCTTATGAGTCGCTCAACACGCAGCTGGGTGACCTCACCTCGAGACTACTCTCAGGCCTCACCACCTTCGTGACAGGCGGCGGGCTACTGAGCAACGTCACGACGGTCGCGGGCGGCATCATCCAGGTCGGGGCGTTACTCGTCTTGACGATCTACTTTCTGGTCGATCTGCCGCGCATCAACCAGGGCCTAGTTCTCGTCTTCCCGAAGCCTTATCAACCTGCCGCCAGAGATATCCGCGACAAGTTCGAGCACGCCGTCGGCGACTACTTCCGGGGACAGCTCGCCATCGCGCTCTTCGTCGGTTTGGTTACGGGCATAGGGTTAGCGCTCCTCAGGGTCCCGCTCGCCCTATCGCTCGGCTTTCTGGCTGGAGTTTTTAACCTCGTACCCTACTTGGGTGTGCTCATCGCCATCGCCCCGGCACTTCTCCTGGCCGCCACGCTGGGCTGGTTCCAGGTCGTCGGCGTGCTCGCTGTGTTTACCCTCGCCAATCAGCTCGAGACCCACCTGCTCTCCCCGCTCATCTTAGGGCGCTCCACGCAGCTCCACCCCGCCGCCGTCATCATTGCTATCTTGCTCGGCAGCACCTTGGCGGGCATCTGGGGGGCGGTGCTGGCTGTGCCTATCGCGGCCTTCCTAAAGCTGCTCTATACCGACTACTACCAGCAGAGCCGGTTTTACAAGAACGGGTAAGGGCGGGGAGAACTATAGCAGGTATCAAAGTCTGTCTCACTGTGTTCGGAGCTGGTTTGAGCCAATCTGAGAAGAGAGAATACACTTCAGCACGCACGTTCGGTGATGAAATCTCGCTAGTCCTACGCACAGAGAGAGGTCTGCGTGATTCAAGCTCAGTAGTTGTGATAGTTGCTTTACAGAGTGAGCAAAGCGAAAGGGGAGAAGTTATGAAGAAAGCTCTGAGTATGCTTGCGCTCATCGCCGTTGTGCTCTCGATTTTTGCGTAGGACACGGGTGGCACGTTGACGGGAGGCGACATGACTGGCGGCATGATCGACATTGCGGGCGGGAATTGAGCAGGGTCAACTTAGAAGAGCCGGGGCAACCTGCCCCAGCTCTTCTCTATATTTAATAGCAGGTATCATCTGGTTTGAGACACGCTTACTGTAGGAAACGCCGCTCAGCACGCACGTTCAGAGATGATATCTGCGTTCATTTGTCTCAGTATGTTGTGGAACTGCTATAAGCTGCGGAGCCGCTCCTTTACTCCTCACGCTTAAAGCGCAGCGATTCGCTGAAGTCGCTGGTGCCGAAGAACCACTCCTTCCAGCTGAGGCGCGAGCCCAGCTCCCGAAAGGGCGACTCGCTCACCTGCGCGTAGTTCAAGACGGCGACGAAAAACACGCCGCCCAGCGTGTTGCCGAGCAGCACCGGCAGCGTAAAGGTCCACAAGAAAGACAGCTCGGCGTGGGCGGTGAACGCTAGGTAGAACACCTCGACCGAGCTGGTGATGATGTGGTAGAAGTGGGTCGCACCAATAAAGTACATGATGATCCAGACGATGAACAGCCGCGAGATGGTGTCTCTCGAGCCGTGGATGAGCCAGACCATGCTAGCGACTAACCAGCCTGCGATGACGGACTTCCAGAACGACGCGCCCCACGTAGCCTTGAGGGTCTCTTCCCCCATCTTAAGGGCGACGCCCCGGACCTCCTCGTCGAAGATGCTGGTGGTCGCTAAGAGGAGCGAGATGGCGACGGCGCCGAGCATGTTCGCGAAGAACACGACGCCCCAAAGCCGCAGCAGCTCGCGCAAGCTCGCGAGGCGGGTCAGCACGAGCGAGACGGGTGTGAGGGTGTTCTCGGTAAAGAGCTGGTAGCGCCCTAAAACGATCAACACGAAGCCGATGGGGTAGAAGAGGTTGCCCAGGAGCCCGGACGAGTCGCCCGGCGTCAGCGCGGTAAAGATGACGCGGGCGATAAAGGTAAGCCCCAGAGCCAGCCCCGCCGCAAGCCCGCTCCAAAAGAGCAGCGAGGGCGCTTTGGAAAGCTCGTCGTCAGCGGTCGCCAAGACGCGCTGGAAAATTTCTTGTGCCGAGAAGAAGTCGCGGAGGGTGTCGCCATCTGAAGGTGCGCTCGTGGCGCGGTCGCGTTCGGCGGCGGTCTCCTGTGACATGCCGTTCTGCTGATTCTTCCGTCTCTCGTTTTCGCTCATATCTCTTCTCACCTCTCTACCTGCGGTTGATCTCACATACGCTCACTTGACGAAGACGTGCGCCTCAAAGGGTCCGAGGTCTAAGCTCATCTGCCCATTCTGGACCTCGACATCGTAGTCGCGCAGCCACTCGTGCCAGGGACCGTCGTCGGAGAAACCTGAGATAGTGTAGTCCACTAGATACGTCTCTGAGAGGTTCACGGCGACCAAGACCTTCGCCCCCTCCTCGTGCCAGCGCATAAAGGCGAACACGCGCCCTGCGGCGTTCTCGTGGATGAACTCTAAGTTCTCTGTACGCAGCGCCATGTTCTCTTTGCGAAGTGCCATAAGACCCTTGTAGAAGCCGAAGAGGTCTTTCGTCGTTCTCTAAAAGCGACCAGTCGATCTTGCTCGCTTCTAACCGCTTGTGCTTGTACTCCCCGAACTCCTGCCCCATCCAGAGCATCGGTACGCCGAGTGCTGTGAAAGTAAGAACCGCACCTAACTTCGCGCGTCTAAAGGCCTCCTCATCGTGAATCTCGCAGTCCGCCAAGACCGCCATAAGGTGCCCGTGGTCGTGGCTCGCCACGTAGTTGACTAAGCTGGACGCGCCGAAAAAGCCCTTGCGCTTGCCGTCGAGCAAGTCTTTAAGTGCCTCTAGCTCAAATGTCTCTCCGCACAGATGAGCCGTGACGCCGTGAAAGAAGCTGTTGTGCCAGCATCCGTCCATCGGTCCGTCCTGCCCGACGATATTGGAGACTTCAGGGATGTGTTCGGCGATGGTGTAGAAAGGCTTCTCGCCCGCTGCTTGTTTGGCCTCCTGCACCATCCAGCGCATCACTTCAAAGTCGCCGATATTCTTAGCCGCGTCGAAGCGGACGCCGACAATGTGGTACTCGCTCACCCAGTAGCGGATGACCTCACCGACGAACTTGCGGGCGGGGTGGAGGTTGTGCTGCTCGTCGTACTTGTCGTAGTTGTATTCCGGTCCCCAGGTATTGTCGGGGTCTTTGGGCTCGTGGTGATACCAGTAGTCGTGGTCGATTTGGGTCAGCGGGCTCTCTGACTCCGTGTGGTTAAAGACCATATCCAAAATCACGCGAACGCCGCGCCCATGACACGCGTCGATGAGACGTTTGAGGTCTTCTGACGTGCCGTACTCTGCCGCGAAGAGGTAGCGCGGGTTGTAGCCCCAGGAGTAGTCGCCGGGGTATTCCTGCACGGGCATCAGCTCTACAGCGTTCACGCCCAGCTCGCTCAGATAGTCGAGCTTCTCCTCCACGTGCTTGAACTTACCTCGCGCGTTTGGGTCGTCCTCACCGCCGGAGAAGTCGGCGACTTGAAGCTCATAGATAACGAGCGCGTCGTCAGGCGGTAAAGTCGCAGCGTCGTGCTGCCAAGCGTAGTCGTCCAAAAAACGCTGCCCGTCCCTTATGTGCAGAATGCCGTTCTGCGCTTCGCTGTCCTCCACGGCGGCATACGGGTCCACGATCTCGACCCAGGCGTCCTCGTCAAAAAACCAGCTCTTGGAGCGCACGCGGTACTTGTAGCGGTACTCGCCGTCCGCCAGCTCGACTTGCGCACGAAAAATGCCGTCGTCGCCCTTTTTCATGTTGATAGCGTCCCAGTCGGAGAAATCGCCCGTGAGCGCAACCTCCTTGTTGTAGGGCGCGAAAAGTTCAAAGTTGATAGTTGCCATGTTGTTCCCCTCGAGCTACGCCGAAACAGCGAAGCTGAGTGAGCATAAACAAATCCCGCCTAGGAAATAGTAGTGGCAAAGACGAAGGGGGGGGCGGCTGCTTCGTTCCGACATGGTAGCTGTGTACCTATACGCTACACAGCTTTTTCAGTAGATTGGACGCTAGACTGCTTGCCCGAAAAGGGTCACGTTAGCGCCCTCAAGGAACTCTTCACGCTAAACATCTCGCCCTCGGCCCCGCGCCGCCTCGCTTGCCTCGGGTGCGGACGCCTACTGCCTTAAATTCACCGATCCTAGGTCGCTCACTTAGCCATTCGCGGTGCGGCTTTAGGTTCAACCTACCTCGACCCGCAAGTGGCGCACGTGGTTTTAGCCTGCATTGACGTGCCAGATAAGGTCAAAAACCCACTTTCGCCTAGAGAGCTAGAGGTCTTGCGGCACATCTCCGAGGGCGAGAGCAACCGGCAGATTACGGAAGGTTTGAATATCAGCGTGGCAACAGTGAAAACGCGCGTGCAAGAGGTGCTACTCAAACTCTCCGCAACAGACCGTACCCAAGCCGCTGTTAAAGCCCTTACACAAGGGCTTTTGTAACGCTCATGCGCTTTTCATACGCTTTGGCGTATAACTAGCTTTACAGGGGAGTAGCCGCCCATATCATCAAGGACCGAAAGGGTGCGCGTCGTCGTCAATACGGTAGTCAAAGACTATCCGGTGACGCGCTGAATAAGGCAAGACCTGGAGTGCCCAGCAGGTCCGGCGGGAACGCGCCACGCGTGACGCATCTGGTCATGAACGCGCTCGGCAGAGAGGCACCAACGAGCGCGGGCGTTTGGAAGATGCTGTCTGCGTTCGCAGTCTCAGCATTGACCACCGCTAAGCTTGTAGGGCGCGAAAGGTACACATATGCTGGATATTTTTTTCATTGTTTTAGGTATCGCGCTTCTTTACGGCGGCGGCGAACTTTTAGTGAGGTTCGCCTCGAGCTTGGCCCTCCGCTTCAGGCTCAGCCCTTTGGTCATCGGTCTAACAGTCGTCGCGTTCGGCACCAGTGCCCCCGAGTTAGCTGCTAGCCTCACCGCGACCTTGAACGGCGCAGAGGCGATTGCGGTGGGCAATGTCGTGGGCTCGAACATCGCTAACGTGGGGCTTATCTTAGGGTTAGCCGCACTTCTTTTGCCCATCGCCATTCAAAAGAGCGTGTTCCAACGCGAGATACCCGTCATGATTGGCGCGAGCCTCGTGCCGCTCCTCTTCTTTGCCGACGGCAGGTTGGGACGGCTCGAGGGGGCGGTGCTCTTTGCACTTCTTCTCGCGTATCTCGTGTGGCTGCTCCGCTCCCCCGACGAGGATGAAGCGCTGGACGACCTCAACCTCTATCCCCTCTGGCTCACGGTTGCTGGCATTGTGGGCGGGCTCGTCTTGCTCGTGCTAGGCGCACAAGTGCTCGTGGACGGCGCGACCTCTTTAGCCCTCGCCTTCGGCGTGCCGGAGCGCATTATCGGTCTGACGCTCGTGGCGGTAGGGACGAGCTTACCCGAACTCGCGAGTTCACTCGTGGCAGTCTTGAAGCGCGAGACGGATATGGTTTTGGGCAACATCATCGGCTCGAATATCTTCAACATCCTGTGTATTTTAGGGATAACGAGCCTTATTACGCCTTTGGCGCTGCCCTTCGCCGCGCTCCGCCTCGACCTTTTAATCATGGTTGCGTTCGCCGTGCTCACGGTTATCTTTTTGTTCACTCAGCGCAGGCTCGAGCGCTGGGAGGGTGGCGTACTGGTGTTAGCCTACGGTGGCTATGTGGCGTGGCTATTTTAGGGCGGGTTCGCTGCACCTTTCTCACGCACTTCTACTTGTAACGCAATCACTCAAGACCATATTTTCCCTTTGGAGACGCGCGCTTCACCTTACGCCTCGAGAGGTCTTATGCCCTGGAATGCTTGGTTTGCCCTATCCGTCGTTCTCCTCAACGTCGCCCTGCTCATCTTCACGCGCATCGGCGCGGATATCGTGTTGGTGGCGGGCGTATCTTTGCTCCTTTTAGCGGGCATCCTCTCGCCCGAGGAGGCGCTCGCGGGGCTCGCTAACGAGGGCATGGTGACGGTCGGCGTGCTCTACGTGGTGGTCGCCGGGCTGAGCGAAACCGGGGGCGTCAACTGGCTGGGCGCACGGCTCTTCGGGCGACCTCGCTCGCTCTTGGGGGGACAGGTTCGGCTGATGGCTCCGATCGCCCTCATGAGCGCCTTTTTGAACAACACCCCGCTCGTCGCCATGATGATCCCGGCGGTGGATGACTGGGCGAAACGCCAGAACTTCGCCCCCTCAAAGCTGATGTTGCCCCTTTCCTACGCCGCGATTTTCGGCGGCACGTGCTCGCTCATCGGCGCGAGCACCAATCTAGTGGTGAACGGGCTCTTAATCGCCCAAACGGACACACGCTTAGGGCTGTTCGAGATCGCTTGGGTGGGGGTGCCCTGTGCCTTGGTCGGCATCCTCTACGTACTCACGCTGGGGCGTTGGCTCCTACCGAACCGGCAAGGCGTCATCGCGCAAGGGGGCGATGTGCGCGAGTACACGCTCGAGATGATCGTCGAGCCGAGCGGTCCCTTGCCGGGCAAGAGCATCGAAGCGGCGGGCTTGCGCCAGCTCCCGGGGCTCTACCTCGCCGAAATTGACCGCGCAGGACGTATCATCCCGGCGGTATCACCGCAGAAAACGCTGCTAGGAGGTGATCGCTTGCTCTTTGTCGGGGTGGTTGAGTCGGTGGTAGACTTGCAGAAGATTCGTGGGCTTACCCCTGCGCCGGAGCAGCTGTTTAAGCTCTCCACGCCCCGCCCGCAGCGTATTTTAGTCGAAGTCGTGGTGTCAAACAGTTCGCCTGTAGTCGGCAAGAGCGTACGCGAAGGGCGCTTTCGCACCCTCTATAACGCGGTCATCATCGCGGTGGCGCGGGGCGGCGAGCGGTTGCGCGGCAAAGTCGGTGACATCGTCTTGCAACCGGGAGACACGCTCCTTTTAGAAGCACCTCCCTCGTTTGCGCAGACGCAGCGCAACGCTAGAGACTTCTTTCTGGTGAGCCGCGTGGAGAACTCGAGCCCCCCACGTCATGAACGTTCAATCCTCGCCCTGAGTATTCTCGCTTCGATGGTTACGGTGGTCGCGTTCGGTTGGCTCAGCATGTTAGAGGCAGCCGTGCTCGCTGCCGGGCTGATGCTTATTACGCGCTGCGTATCGGGCGCGACGGCGCGGCGTGGACTGGCAAGTGTTGATCGTCATCGCGGCGTCGTTCGGTCTCGGGCAAGCCTTAGAGGTTACGGGTGCAGCCGAGAGTATTGCGCAGAGCTTGGTGCAGCTTGCAGGTGGGAACGCGCTCCTGAGCTTGGCGGTCATCTACGGCATCACGACCCTCTTTACCGAGATGATTACCAACAACGGCGCAGCGGTCTTGATGTTTCCCATCGTGTTAGCTACTGCCACGAACTTAGGCGTCGACATCACCCCGTTCGCCATCGCCATCATGATGGCAGCCTCGGCGAGTTTCGCCACGCCGATAGGCTATCAAACCAACCTGATGGTGTATGGTCCCGGCGGCTACCGCTTCACAGATTATCTCAAGGTCGGCGTGACGATTCAAGCGGCACGGTATTTGAGGAGCATCATCAGCCTTTGGAGGTATGGATATTGTGTTTATACCTGATGGGGCTGAACCTTTCGAATCAGCAGAGAAGCCTTTAGCCAAAGGACTTGACTATGAAACGACGCGCATTTATAACGAGATGCTACCTCCAGCTAAAGGCTCTTTTTGCGGCTAAGCTAGGTTTGAACAAAGATGATGTGCAAAAGATGGCTGAACAGCTTCGGAAGGGTGTAGAGGAAAAAAGGGAGCCTGAGCTAGCGGGCGAGATCGATGAGCTTTACGTCGTAGCCGGGCATAAAGGTAGACCTCAAGCACTAAGAGCTAAAGGGCGCAAAGCGAGAGAACTAGACCCAACGAGCCGGGCTTTGCCCGTTCTAGTGTCGCCATCTAAGAAAACGAGGACGCGGCACGCTAGAGAGCGAGAAGCCACCCGTGCTAGGCATGATCGAGCGTGGCGGACGTGTTGTCATCAAGATGTTAGAGAACGTCCAGCAGGCAACCATAAAACCGCTTATCACCAAGTGTGTCGAACAAGGTAGTCAGCTCTACACCAACGAATACAACATCTATAACCGTTTAGAAGCCTGGGGCTACTTGCATAAGCGCGTCAACCATTCAGCTAAAGAGTACGCCCGCGACGATGATGGCGATGGCTTCCACGAAGTTCACGTTAACACCATCGAGGGCTTTTGGTCGCTACTACGTTCCTGGTTGCGTCCGCTTCGCGGGAGGCAAGCCGATCCGCACCGGAGCATCTCCCAAGAAAAGCTACCTCTATACCTGAGCTTCTTCGAGTTTGTGCACAACCCTAGGGCTAGAGGTAAAGCTCTCTTGCCTTCGCTCCTTGAGGTTCTCCTAGCCCCTTGAAACACATATAGAGCCTTACGTTATTGCCAATTCGTTGCCAACTCTAGCTTTACTTGACAATTGCCAATTCGTTGCCAACTACGAGTTTATTTTGCTAGGTCTAGCTTTACTTGACAACATTAGCCGCTGAGCTGCCCGATAATTGCGAACATTGGCAAGAACATACCCGCGACGATAAAACCAACCACACCGCCCAAGAAGACGATGAGCATCGGCTCGAGCGCCGCAGTTAAGCCCTCAACCGCTTCATTGACCTCTCGCTCATAAAACGAAGCGATTTTCTCCAACATGCCGTCAACCGCGCCCGTTTCCTCGCCAATGGCGATCATCGAGCTAACTAGCGGCGGGAATACGGTGGGGTGGTCAACGAGCGTGGCGCTGATCTGCTCGCCGCGCTGCACAGCTTGTTTGGCGTCATCGAGTACGTCTTCGACGATGACGTTGCCCGCTGTTCCCTTCGTAATCTCAATCGCCTCGATGATATTGACGCCGCTTTTGAGCAGCAATCCAAAAGTGTTTGAAAAGCTGGCGATAGCAGTTTTTTGCACCAAGTTGCCGACGATGGGCATCTTGAGGAGGAGGCGGTCAATAATGTGTCGCCCCTTGTCTGTACGGTAAGCGAAGCCGACACCGAAAACGAGACCCCCGATAATGATGGGCATGAGATACCACTGATTGACCAGAAAGTCGCTAATATTCATCAAAATTTGAGTAATCAGCGGCAAGTCGCCGCCTAGCTGCGTGAGGATGCCCGCGAACTGCGGCACGATGCCAGTGAGCAAGAAGTAAGTGACGCCCAAGGCGATGACCATGACGACGGTAGGATAGGTCATGGCACTCTTGAGCTTACCGCGCAAGGCTGCTTGCTTCTCCTGATAGCTCGCGATGCGCTCTAAGATGCCGTCCAAATTACCGGAGGCTTCACCCGCGCGTACCAAGTAGATGTAGAGGCGGTTGAAGATACTGGGGAACTTTGCCAACGCTTCGGAGAGAGGTTGCCCCGTTTCGACGTCCTCGCGGATTTTCTTGAGCGCGTCTTTAAGTCCTTGCTTCTCCGCCTGTTTTTGCAAGATGGACAAGGACTGCACGACGGGCAGACCTGCGTTGATCACAGTAGCGAACTGACGGCTAAAGAGCGTCACATCGCGCATGTTGGGTTTGCTGCCGATATCTAACCAAGCGGGCAGTTTGATGTCGGCGTTGAGGCCGCCCTTAGGCACTTTGATTTCGGTGGGAATCAGCCCTTTATCGCGCAGAGCGGCAGCGACGTCGCGTTGTGACGCGGCCTCCATCGAGGCGGTAATGACCTTTCCGGTGCGGTCTCTCGCTTTGTATTCGTATGCTGGCATAGGTCTCCTTAGGACACGGAATTCTAGGTTCAGTTTAGAGACCTATGCGTGAGGGTGCTGGCAAATTCCTTACTTGTGCCAGACTTCGCTGGGCGTAGCATAAAAGCTCACAGAATCTGTCTTCTCAGGTAAGGTCTTAAAGCGCTGAAGTGGGTGGGCCAGCGTCGCTCTGGGCAGTGGGCCGAGGTCTTCAGGTAAACGAAAGCCGTAACCTTTGTCTAAGACTTCACCCTGTTCGCTCACTGCGGTGCAAGCGAGAAAGGCCATACTCAATTTTGGGAGTACCGTGATGAGGTCGCCGTACCGCTCTGCGCCCGCGATGCTCGAGCCCCCCTTAGCCGGTACCTTCTGAGCCTCTAAAAAGCGGTAGCCGCTGCCGTATTTGGCGGGGACGACGACGTTGACTCCTGCTTCCAAGAGGTCTCTGCGTAGGGGTTTGAGGACGTAGTCGGGATAGCTGATGACGGTGTCGCCGGGGTTGAGGTGAGTGTGCTCGAGCAAATGCCCCACCAGCCGCACCGCCGCCTCACCTGTTCCTCGAAAGTTCGGATGATGGCCGCGTGGCGGCAGCGGATAGGCTACTTGCCGCTCTTTCATGAGCGTCGCCCAAACCCACTCACGCAAATCGCCCGCGCGTTCGAAGGTGGGTTTTTCCTGCTCTACCTTTACTTCCGGTAATTCTGAAACTGACATCTCTACAGTCTATAAGAGGTAGAAGGTTAGGATATAGCTATGCCCCGCGAGTCCAAAAAGAAGACGCTCGAGCGTGCCGAGCACGTTTTACGCGAACTCCGCGCCCTCTATCCCGAAGCCAAGACCGAACTCAGCCACCGCAGCCCCTTCGAACTCCTCATCTCGACGATTCTCTCCGCCCAAGCGACAGACAAAAGTGTCAACGCCGCGACGCCCGCGCTTTTTGAGCGCTACCCCGACGCACAAATGATGGCGCAGGCAGAACCCGAAGACCTCATCCCTTACATCAAGACTATCGGTCTCTACCGCAATAAGGCAAAAAACTGCGTCGCCACCGCAAGAAAGCTCACCGAAGACTTTGCAGGTGAAGTTCCCGAAGACTTTGGCGATATGCTGGGCTTGCCTGGTGTAGGCAGAAAAACGGCGTCCGTCGTTCTTGCGAACGCTTTTGGGCGTCCGGCGGTGGCGGTGGATACGCATGTGGGGCGTTTGGCGCGGCGGCTAAGCTTCACGAAAGAGACAAATCCTGACAAGGTCCAGGATGCGTTAGAGGACCTCTTTCCCGAAGAAAGTTGGATATTTCTGCACAATGCGCTCATCTTTCACGGACGCAGGGTTTGTTTGGCGAGAAATCCAGACTGTGGAGCGTGTACGCTCAGTCCTTATTGCCCGAGTAGTCAAGCGTGAGCAGCGTTCGCTTTTCCTTTGACCGGCTGAAATGCTGACCGGCTGACTGGCTGAGATGCTTTTCACAAGTGTAAGCCCTCCCATGCCACTCTGAGCGGCTTTTTGCTACCATACAAAGATGTTTGATTTAGCCATTATCGGCGCTGGCCCTGTCGGTTTAGAAGCGGCAATTCGCGCGAAACGAGCGGGGCTTTCCTACGTTCTTATCGAAGCGGGCTGCGTCGCGGACGCGATTTACCACTGGCCTACTTACGTCACGTTTTTCACGACTGCAGATAGACTAGAAGTCGGCAACCACCCGATGGTGACGGCGGGTACCAAGCCGACGCGCAAAGAGGCTTTGGATTACTACCGCAAGGTTGCGCACAACGAAGACCTGAACGTGCGGCTCTACACCCGCGTCACCGACATGCAGCGCACGCCGCAGGGTTTCGCCTTGACCCTACGACCGGATAGGCGTCCGGCTGAGCAGATTGCCGCGCGTAAAGTCGCTGTTGCGACGGGGTACTTTGAAAACCCCAAGCTGCTCGATATTCCCGGCGAAGAGCAGGAGCATGTCTCGCACTACTTTACCGAAGCGCACCCTTTTTGGCGGCGCAACGTCACCATCATCGGTGCGGGCTCTAGCGCTGCCGACGCTGCACTTGACCTTTTCCGCGCAGGCGCAAAGGTGACGATGGTGCACCGGGGCGACGACTTCCGCCACTCGCTCAAGTACTGGATTCGCCCGGACCTAGAAAACCGCATTAAAGAGGGCAGCATCGACTTGCACTTAGGTGCGGTTGCAAAAGAGATCACGCCCACCGAGGTTATCGTGGAGCAAGAGGGGGAAACTTTCTCCATCCCGACTGACATGACCTTCGCGCTGACGGGCTACTACGCTGCGCCCGAGATGGTGGACGGCTTAGGCGTCAACTTCAACCCGGAAGACGGCTCGGTCAACCTAGACGAAGAGACCTTAGAGAGCAACGTTCCCGGACTCTACTTCATCGGTTCAGCCGGGTTTGGTAAGCGCACCAGCGATGTATTTATTGAGAACGGACTCGTTCACGCGCAAAAGGCGATGGACGATATTGTGAAGCGGCTCGAGCCTACCCCCGTGCCCGCTTAGTTAAGAGCAATGAGTAAAACCCTTTAGACTTATTGCTCACCGCACCGTTTGCTTCGTAAAGACTAACGTACACCAGCTCGACTGGATTGCTTTCAACTCACTGCCACTTTCGTTTGTACATGCACAGTGAGGCTCGAGTCTACCCAAACCATCCGCGCCGTATACTTGAAAGATGATTTTACCCGACTCGGACCCCCTCTAAGATGGACTTCGCTCTGTCCGATGACTTAATGATGATGCAGCGCGCCGTGCGCGACTTTGCAGAAAACGAAATCGCGCCCGTCGCGCCGCAGCTCGATAAGACGCCCTGTTTCCCCTGGAAGACCCTCCGGCAGATGGGGGAGCTTGGGCTTTTGGGCGTCACCACGCCGGAGCGCTACGGTGGCGCGGGCTTAGACACCCTATCTTACGCGGTGCTTTTAGAGGAAATCTCTGCCGCCGACGCCGCCCACGGCACCATCATGAGCGTCACGAACGGCTTACCCCAGACGATGCTCCTCACGTATGGGACGGACGCTCAGAGAGCGCGCTACCTCCCCAAACTCGCCTCGGGCGAGTGGATAGGCTCGTTCTGCCTCTCCGAGCCGCATTCGGGCTCGGACGCGGTCGCGATGACGACGCGGGCGAAAAAGGTGGGGGGCGGCTACACCCTCTCCGGCACGAAAGCCTGGATCACCTCAGGCGGCGAGGCGCACGTGTATCTCGTCATGGCGAAGACCGATCCAAATGCGGGCGCAAGAGGGGTCTCGTGCTTCGTCGTCGAGAAGGGCACACCGGGCGTGAGCTTCGGCAAACCGGAGGAGAAACTGGGGCAACACGCCGCTATCACCACGAGCGTCACGTTTGACGAGTGTTTCGTCTCCGAGGATGCCCTTTTAGGACCGGAAGGACAAGGCTTCGTCATCGCGATGAGTTCACTTGACGGCGGACGCATTGGCATCGCGGCGCAGGCGGTGGGGATTGCGCGCGCCGCTTTTGACGCCGCCAGAGACTACGCCGACGAGCGCAACGCCTTCGGTAAGCCGATTCGAGAGTATCAGGGGATCAGCTTCAAACTCGCAGACATGGCGACGCGCCTAGACGCCGCGCGGCTCCTCACGCACCGCGCCGCTTGGCTCAAAGATAAGGGCTACCGCATGACCCAAGAGGCGTCGATGGCGAAGCTCTTCGCGTCCGAAGCGTCATCTTTTATCACCCACCAAGCGGTGCAGATTTTCGGCGGCTACGGCTACTCCAAAGACTATCCGGTGGAGCGCTACTTCCGCGACGCCCGCGTCACCGAAATCTACGAAGGCACCAGCGAAGTGCAGCGCATGGTGATCTCCAGACAGATGTATAGGGATAGATGAGACGGATTATTTACGACAAGCACGGGGAGCCGAGGCTTTACATCACCGGGGCGGGGGTGGTGTATGGGTTAGGCAATCAAGTCAGAGGATTCGTTCAAGACGCGCAACTCGCTGATGAAAGAGGTGCGGTTAGGGGATGGTTCGACGGCGAGTTTTTGTGGGATGTAGAAGGCTATCTCGTCGGTTTCGTCAAAGGCGCGAAACCTCCGCAGAACTTAGTGTTACCCAAAACGCAACCGCTTAGAGTCAAACCCCAACCTACGCCCGCACTTTTAGCGCCCTTCTTGCAGATGCACCCGAAACCCAAATTCTACTTCGAGTGGTCCGAGCGGGAACTGGAAGAGGTCTTCCCTACTCCCCTCGTTTAAGGATTCTACGGGCGACTCCTTTGAAGAGGTGAAGCTCAACTGGTGTTGAAGAGGATGAATGGGATTTTGCGAGTAGTGACTGCGCGGGGCTTGACCCCATACTTTCGGTACCCACCCAAACTAAAACCTGCGTGAACCGGACCCTAGAGCCCAATTCACGCAGGTGGTTTTACTCTCTCTTACAGATCAGTTGCTGGTGAAATGCTATATCAGCTTCAGGAGTGAACGCTTCAGAAGCCTACAAAGCGCCATTGTTGACTTGGATCGCCCTCGGTGAGCGATCTAAATTCTATATCATAGTTGCCGCTAGCGCTTAGATACTTATCAGTACCAGCTAAGCGGATAAGGCTCGGATTCTGAGTGCCCCTCACCACCTCAACGCTCTGCCAGGCCATATCGTTTCTAGAGTTGCTGAAGGAACAATCCCGTAAGTGGAGACTTCCAGCCAGGCACAAGTCATTGTTTTGCAGATCGTTGACTTGATTTTCTAGGACTGGCACCCCCGCGCGCGCTTGGAAGCGCCATAGAAGTTGACCTTTGAAGCCTTCGCCGCAATCGTCCACGTCAGCATCGAGTTGGTAGAAACCATAACCCCAATTTTTCGCTCCACCATCCAAACACTTACCTGTCGCCTCGTTGCGCAACTGGAACCAGCCCGTGTCTCCGTTAAGGGAATCAACCTCTTCTTCCGCAAAAGTGTTTGATGTGCCGCACGCACTCAGCCCCAACATAAGCAGGGTGCATAAGCAGATCGTCGTAAATAGTCGTTGCGTGGTCATAGAATCCTTTCTCTCCTTCGGCTTGAACTCAAGGACCGTCCTGAGTGACCCGTGCCAAAAGGTTGCTTTAAGATCAATTTTGAGGATAGAGCAATAGGGCAAGTCTGTTTACACCAAAACCCTCATCTACAGTGATAGCAATGTCATCAGCTCAGTCAAAGAATGCGTCTGTGACAGCTCTTGCTAAACCGCATTGACCTCTTCGATACTCGCTTAGTGTGTTTAGGCGCTCGAGCGTCACTCTTCTCTGGTCAGCGTAAGTACGGCAGCTTGCACAACCTGCTCGAGCTTTCCCAACTGACCTCTTGTCGAAGTGAAGACTCGAACTTATCCGTCCTCGATACCTGAAATATCTGAGGCTCGAGGTCCACATTCAGTGTCACGTCTCGTGAGAACACGCTGACTTTTTCGAGGTGATGACTGGTATATTGCGCTATTCGCTGGATTCAGCTATAGAACAGATAAACCGACAGAAGGAGATAGATGAAAATCGTTACTATCATCAAACAGGTTCCCGACGCCGAGGCGAGAATCCGCGCCTCGGAAGGCGGCATCGACTTAGAAGGCGTCACCTTTGTGATTGACGGCATGGACGAGTACGGCGTGGAGGGGGCGCTCCGCGTCAAAGAGGGCGGTGAGGGGGATACCGAAGTCGTCGTCCTCGCGCTCGGTCCTAAACGGTTCGAAGAGGCGATTCGCACCGCGCTGGCGATGGGCGCAGACCGCGCCGTGCACGTTGAAACAGACGAACCTCTCGACCCTATCGCGCAAGCCGGGGTGCTCGCCAAGCTTATCTCAGAAGAAGATGCGGACGTGGTTTTTGTCGGCGGGCAAGAGGCGGATTGGGACTCATCGGCGCTCGGTCCGGCGGTAGCGGAAGCCCTGGGGTGGGCGCACAGCGACTGGACGACGAAGCTCGATCTTGACGCGCATCAGGCCCACGTCACCCACGACAGCGACGAAGGCAGCGAAGACCTCACGCTGCCCTTACCGCTCGTTGTAACGACGCAGCAAGGCTTAAACGAGCCGCGTTACCCTACGCTGCCTAACATCATGAAAGCCAAGCGCAAAGAACTGAAAAAGTTGAGCTTAGAAGAGGTCGGCGGCGCGGAGGCGAAAACCACTGTCGTCAAAGAGGAGATTCAGGTGCGTGAGCGCCGTCAGCACATGATCGACGGGGACGCGGCGGAGGCGGCGCGTGAACTCGCGAAGCTGTTGCGGGAAGAAGAGAAAGTTTTATAAGCAGCTCAGCACTTCAGCTCGTCAGGAAAAGCTAAAAACCTGAAGTGCTGACCGGCTGGCTAGCTGGAGGTTTTATGATTTTATTTGTAGCGGAACACAAAAACGGCAAACTGCGTAAAAGTGCGCTGGAACTTGTTTCGGCGGCGAAGTCTTTGGCGGAATCTTTGGACGCGCAAGTCGCAGGGCTCGTCCTCGGAGATGACATAGACGCCGTAACGAGCGAGCTTGCTAGGTACGTCGACACAGTCTACGCAGCGGCGGACGAAACGCTTTCCGAATTCCGCGCAGAACCTTATACGACGGTTGTGGCGAACGTCGCCAAAGAACAAGAGGCCAAAGCGGTGCTTGTGACGGCGTCGCGCTCGGGCTTGTCGTATAGCCCCCGCGTGGCGCTCAGGCTCGGCGCGGCGCTCCTCGAGGACATCAACTCTTTGGAGGTTCAAGATGGGCGCGTCACGGCGCAACGGTTTTCTTACCTCTCTCGGGTGACCGAAACCGTCCAGGCGCAGAGCCTACCCGTCGTGGTGAGCATCAAGCCGAACATCTTTCCCGTCGCCTTTTCTGTCGCTGAGGAAAGCGGCGGACGCGCCAAAGCAGTCGAGGTGTCGCTGAGCGAACAAGATACCCGCGTAAAGATCGGCGAACGGCATACGGCGGGCGGCGAGCGCGTCGCGCTAGAAGAAGCGAGCGTCGTCGTGACGGGTGGGCGCGGCGTCGGCAGCGAGGAGGGCTTTAGCACCCTCGTCGAGCCACTCGCCGATACGCTTTCGGCGGGCGTAGGTTCCACTCGAGCCGTCGTAGACGCGGGCTGGCGTCCTTACAGCGAGCAGATCGGGCAGACGGGCAAGACGGTTGCGCCTAAGCTCTACGTAGCGCTGGGCGTGTCGGGCGCGGTGCAGCACCTCTCGGGCATGAACCGCTCAAAGGTGATCGTTGCTATCAACAAGGACGCCGACGCGCCGATTTTCAAAGTCGCGGATTACGGTGTCGTCGGCGATGTGAGCGCAGTCGTGCCGGAGTTTCGCAAGGCGGTGGAAGAGAGCGAGTAGTAGGGCGAGGCGTCGTAGGACTCCTGCAGCATCTAAAAGGTATTTTGGAACAAGCCTGTTTACTCTTCCTGCTCCTTCAGGGCGTAGTATTCGTTGTATTCGCTCGCGCAAGACGCTCCATCATGAGGTCACAGCTAACCGGCTCATACGGATTCCGATTGATTACTACATAAACTCCTTCGGAGTTTCTTCCGTGCTCATCGGAATCCGTATTTTTTCTACTCGCTCAGGAGCCTTCAGCCGGGCGTATCATGCCGTTGTAGATGGCTTGTACCGGCTATTCGTTGATGTTACCACCGGCTGATGGCTCTTCCTCGGGATTAAATGCGCTACTTTGTAGCGCATTTAACCGGAAAGGGTATCACCTCTTAACAATGCGATAGACTCGCGCCTTATCCGAACGTTCTCTCGGTAGCTTCTGTTGGTCCACCGTTGCATACAGTCTCCGCGACTGACAGCGGATAACCTGTCTCCAGGAGGTGCCCATGCGCGCTATGCGCCTACACCAATTTGGAGACCCCAGCGTCCTGCAGCTCGACGAGGTCGCGCGCCCAGAGCCCAAGAACGATGAACTGCTCGTGCGCGTTCACGCCACCAGCCTCAACTACGCCGAACTCGGGCTCCGCCGGGGGGAGATGAAAGCGTTTAGCTTTTGGCGGCTGCCCCTCACCCTCGGCTTCGACCTCGCTGGCGAAGTGGTAGCCTGCGGTCCCCGAGTGACCGCCTTCTCGCCGGGCGACAGGGTTTACGGCGCTATCGGTCACCGGGGGGGTGCCAACGCCGACTATGCGTGCGTTAAGCAGTCACGAGTCGCGCTCGCCCCCGCCGCGCTCGCGCTCGAGAAGCTCGCCGCCGTGCCGGTGGCTGGACTGACCGCCCTCCAAGCCTTGCGGGGGATAGCCAACCTTCAAAGGGGTCAGCGAGTGCTCATCAACGGGGCTTCGGGTGGGGTCGGCGCATTCGCGGTGCAGCTTGCCAAGAGGTTCGGCGGGACCGTTACCGGCGTCTGTAGCGGGGCTAAGCGCGACTTCGTAGAGGGACTTGGAGCGTCTGAGACTATCGATTATCAAAAGGAGGACTTTTCCGAAAGGTCCGAGCGCTGGGACGTTATCTTCGACGCCGCTGGCAAGCGCGAGTTCGCCGAACTCCGCAGGGTGCTGAGCGACGAGGGAAAAGCGGTCAGCACCCGCCTGAGTCCAAAGGGGGCGCTCAACGCCGTGACTAGGGGGCTAGGAGCCGCGCCGCGCTACCACTTCATCCCGGCCAGAGAGCGCAGCTACGACCTCGCTTTCCTCGCCCGCCTCACCGAAAGAGGGGAGCTGCAGGTGCCTTTAGACCAGACCTTCGAGCTTGCGAACTTGCCCGAGGCCCACCGCTATGTGGAGGCGGGGGAGGTACGCGGCAAGGTGGTGGTGAAGGTGGCTTGAGCCGAGCTTCACGCTGTTCCACCTCTACAAAACCTCTACGATACGAGCCGATTTCTACCGCCCCGCTTCGCCTCATAGAGTTTCTTGTCGGCACTGCCCACGAGCTTTTCGTGGCTTTCTACCGAGAGGTCGCTGGCGATGCCCGCGCTTATGGTGGAATCTATCCTTAAGCGCTCGAAGTCTACACATAAAATTCTTTTCCGAATTGAGGTAGAAATCATGTGAATTCAAGAAAGCGCCCCGCTTAAATGCAGGGCGTTTCCTACTTTGACTGTTCAACAAAGTGTGCTTGCGCTTAGTTCGACCAGTCGAAGTCCTCGAGAATTAGCGTATCAGTGAAGCACAGGTGCCCATTAGCATTTTCGCCATTGACTACGCTTTGTGCAAGAAAGCAACCTTCCGTCGCAACACCGTTGGCAAAAATTACGCCCTCTTCACGGCTGAAGTCTGTACTTAGTACGATTTTGTTACCTCCTACAGCGGTGTAGGTCTCAGTGACGTTGTCACGTGTACCGAATATTCTGACCTCTGTGGGTATCAGGTGGCTTTCGACAAAGTCACGCAGACGCGGATGGTTCAAGAATTCCTCTTCGCTCAAACCCTGCTCAGCAATGTAATCCTGAAGCGGCTTATCGCCTCTTTCGAAGACTGTTTCAGACGATCCCTCTGCTGAATCTGCACCTAAGAAGTAGTTACCTTCGTTGAGAAGATAAAGCCTCAAAGGAAAGTCACCGTCTGAAATCTGGCTAATAACGCCGGATGTAGTAACAGCCCTAGCCGTCAGATCGCCTGTAGCCTCTAAGCGCTGAATAAATTCGGTAAGGGAGAATTGGTCAACATCACCGCCTCCACCATTGACTGCCTCATTAGCGCACGCTAGCAGGGCAAGAAGTAGCATTATAG
>CBDCDZ010000003.1:0-23751 GCA_965215565.1 Trueperaceae bacterium | reverse complement strand
ACGTTCTAACAGGTCGTTAAACGTCACGGTTTGCCCGGTGAGCTGCTCTAAAGCTGCTAGCACTTTGTCGAGCACCGCTAGGTCTACCCGGCCCTGGTCGCCGCGTGCAAGGGCGTAGACAGTGCTGGGTGCTAGGTCGGTTGACTTGCTGAGGGCGTAGGCGCTGACGTTGTGCGCGTCTAGGTAGTCGCGTAGTTTCCAAGTAACCATGTCTGTATAGTAGCACACACGCCGCTATGGTACTTGCAATACTACTGACATTGCAGTAGTATAAAGATAGCTAAGCAGTCCGGTCTGGACAACTTAACTGCTCAGCTAGAAACGGAGTTCCAAGTGCAGAATACACCCAGACAAACAAAGCTTTTAGGCGCAACGGTAAAGGGCTCGGCGTAGTGGTTGCAGTCTCGAGCACCCTCTCTTACGGGTACGCTCTCGTCGAAGGTGCCGACAAGGTAAACCGGCGCGTCGCTTTCGCTGACCTTATCCGAGATGAGGTCGTGTTCTCGCCACAGCCTTACGCCTTCACTACGCAGGTCGAGCGGGTTGATTACGGCGTCTGGGATGAGGTTCATAGCCTTGTCCCGATTGCAAACGTTATGGCGGTCGCAGCGTAAGCCGTTATCGCACCGTTGCCCACCCAGCACCAGATAGGGCGAGCATTAGGGTTCATAGGGTGAGTTGGAAAAGAGCGCTTTCGGGTGCCCTTTCGTCAAAAGTTGCTAAAACTATCAGCGGGCCAAAGCTCTAATCTGCTGGCGAGCGCTCGAGTACTCACTTGTCTTTTGGTAAGCGCGTACCGCGTCAATTTCTTTTTGACTCAGCCCTAAGCTTTCAAAGCTGAGCGGCAAAAGAGGCGCTTCATTTACCTGCCCTATACCAAAGACAACATCAGTGCCGTCATCATCATCAGGCCCCGAGTAAAATCCACCTGGGCCAATAAACGTTGTAAGAGCGCTGTCAATCTCGTTTCCAAGGCGATTATCTTGGTCGAAAGCAATAACTTCTAAGAAGCCATCATCACTTTCAAAAAGCGCGGTCAAGCTTTCCGCGCCTTCAAAAGTGGAGGTGCCAATACCTCCAGTGCCTTGCCTTGACGGGTTAGCTAGTGCGGACTCGCAATCGTTGTTATCACACTCCAAATAGCCTCCCTGCTCCCCTGTAAACGAAGGAATAATATCGGCAACCTCGGTAATCGTTAAGTATCCGGTACGGGTCGAGTCGTCCGGCAAAACAGCAACCCAAATCCAATCGCCTGCGTACTGTCCGTCAAAAGGTGTTGTCGGAGGTGTAGGGGTCGTGGGAGGCGGTACGGGCGGCGGCGTTGGTGCCGTCGGCGGGTCTACTGGTGTGGTCGGCGGCGCTACGGGCGGCGTGGGTTCGGTCGGTGGCACGGGGGTAGGGCCGTCGCCACCGCAGGCGGCAAGCAAGAGCGTGAGGGCAAAGGGTAACAGGCGAGCAAGTTTCATAGATTCTCCTTCTACACATATTGTAAGTCAGGGCTATCTCCTAATAACAGAAGAATCTTGCACTTAAAAAGTGGGCATAACTCTATGACTCAAGAGCAGGTCAGCGTATTTTCTCGTTTTCAAATCCGATATGTGAACCGTAGCAATTTAGCGCCGTAACACCCGCTCGAGCCATAGTACCAAGCGCACCACCGGCCCGTGTTCGCTCGTCTCGGCAGTTTCGCGGGCCTTCGCCTGAAGGTTGTCTAACCGCTTAACCTGCGCGGCAGTTTCGGGTTCTACCAACTGTCTAGCCTGTAAACCCTCGAGGCGTTCCAAGCTTTCCCGGATACCGCGCAACTCACCCAGTAGCGGCGCGTTAGCTTCTCTCTGTGCGGCTGTAAGGGCCGCTATCAGGGCGTCGCTACCCTGTGCGCTACTTTGTGCCAGGGCAACCGGCGCAACCTGTAGCGGTTTATCTAGGGCTTGCTTGACGGCAGTTTCAACGTCTACTGAAGTCTGCATAACCAAGGCACGAGCCTGCACTAAGACTTTTACTTGTTCCTCAGTAAATAGCCGCCCGTCCCGACGATGCACCGTGATCGCGTCGCCTGATACCGTTTCGTAGGTTGAGGCGTAGCGTCTCAGCATCGCCGCGCCTAAACCCAACTCGGTTGCAACCTCACGAGCTGAGTAAAGGGTTTCGGATGGTTCGGGCTGTTCTGCCATTTATCGGGCAACGGTAGCACGTCGCTATCCGGCGAGTAGCGGGATAGATAGCTATCATGTCTGGTAGTCGTGCGTAGTTGCTGAGTGCGCTACGGAGTACCGAGAATACCTGTTCTACAAAATAGGGCTGTGTTTACAGGACATACAAGCGGTTTATGCACTCCTTGATATGCACTCGAGACAAAAGAGCAGCAACCGGCACGGGCAACCCTTAACCATTACAAAGGGGTCGCCGTTTATAGACTCTTTGTTATAGACTCCGGCGACCCTTAACTTTTGACAACCGTCTGATACTCACGACGCGCCCGCGCATAAGCTAACCAGAACAGATACAGCAGCGCCGGTAAACTCTCGCGGATGTCAGGGCTAGTTTTGTAGGGCTCGAGCTTCTCTCTAACCCCTAACGGTTCGGGCGGTGGCTCAGCTAAATGGTGAGGCCAGCGGGTTAAGTCAGGCGGTGCGTCAAGGTCGGGTAGTTCTGACTTTGCCTCCCACGCTGACAGCGCAAACGGACTGGGGATACCGATACATTCGCAGAACACGTCACACGAGGCGTTTAGGGCTGCCTCATCCTTGAATAGCCCTTGCGCCTCGGCTTCAGTAGCAGCGGCGCGTAACGGGTCTAGTAAAGGGTCGGTGTGATAGAACAGGCGTTCGCTATAACTCTCCCAGGCCGCGTGCCAGTGCGCTACGGTCTCAGTCTCGAGCTTGTCTAGGCGTCCCCTAAGCCTCACGGCTTACATGTCTCTCGGGTCTAAGCCGATAATGACTTTCGCACCCACTAGCGCATGGTCTACCGGTCGGTTATGGGTATCTCGCAACCCGTCAGCGGTCATAAACAGCAGCGCCGGGTGTGTCGGGACAGCTTTACGCTCGAGCTTCTCTAAACGCTTAGCACGGTTCATGTGACGCTCTCCCAAACGATACGGATAACTTGCAAGCCGGGGCTAGCGTCCGCTCGTTTACTGAGTGCGTCACCGTTTAAGGTCAGCTCTTTACAGTGATACAGGTCGGGCAGATCGTCGTCTTGCGCCCATACCTCGTGACGGGTCGGGGCTGAAGTCTTGAGCCGGTCTAACCGAGTTCTAAGTCTCACGGTTCACCTTTGCCTCTACCCGTTGCCTAATCGCCAGGTCACAGTCGGGACGGGCTAACAGACCAGCCGTAACCGCGTCTATAACTTCAGGGCTAGCACAAAACGAACGCCGCTCTAGCACCTGCCAGCTCACCTCTAAGGCGCGGGTAGACAGGTGGTGTCTTAGCAGCTCGCCACTAGGGACGGTTTGCTCGAGCCGGTCTAGTCTCGTTTTGAGTCTCACAGGTTGTGCCTCAAATCGATTACGAGCGCCGCGTCCTGTTGCCTCTGCTCAGCTTCAGCCGTTGTCATACGCTCACCGTTCGGGCCGGTCGCAGTATCGCCGCCGTAGTCGAACAGGTAGACGTGCAGCTCGCACCGCTCAGGACGTGCCGGAGTCAGCCGGTCTAAACGTCTGCGTAAGTTCATGCTTGCGTCTCTTTTTTTAGCCTGAAAATACTGCATTTACTCATGCGGCCCAACGCCCCGGCGTGTCTTGAGTGACGGCCTGGGCTTTCTCTAGTGCCTCGAGTCTCGCTTCCAGTTCACCAACCTCAACCGCTTTCAAGTAGGTGCTTGCGGACTGCGATAAGGCGTGCGTGAGTTTGCACAGCTCGGCAGTATCTACCGTTTCGGCGGTTGTAACCTCGTCTAAGTGTTCCTCAAGGTGCGTGATCGCTCGCCACAACACCGCGCTGAGCTGCTTGACGGTGCCGGGTTTCGGGCGTCGGTTGCGTTTTTTACCCTGCCTTGCTAGGTGCGGTTTCGTGTCTCCGGGCATGGTCAGCCCCCCCGTCTCTGTTGCACCCCATGATGTTTAATCATTAAGGCTGTTCAGTTCCATGATGTACAGCCCCAGCAGATGCCAGGGCGCTACTAAGTGACAGCACAGGTAGCGGTGCGCCGGTTTTGCTATGGGGTATTAGCGTTTCGCTTGTGCCATGAGCTATGGTCGGCACGTCTACGACTTCACTCACGGCCTAGCCTCACGCTGACAGCCCGTGCAGTGCAGCCTGACAGGGTTTAGGCGCACTTCTACCCAACTCTGACAACGTGGGCAGTAGGTCGCGTCAACGCGGCGGCGCGTCGGTTTGATGACAAATGATGACGTTCCTACGGGCTTGTCGAATAACACCGTTTCGGCAGTTTGTCGGGTCGTCATGAGGTCGCCTTCATTGCAGCGCCGCAACGGGTGCAGACGATTTCATCTAAACGGATGCCGGTTTGGGCCGTGTTGCCACACCTGCATTTGTAGCGGGTCGTCAGGTCGTCTATACCTAGCGCGTCGCTGTCCTGAATAGGTGCCAGGTTAGGGAGTAGACGCGGCTGTTTTGCTTTTCGGGTCGTCATGCGCTCATTCCTAACAGCCTTTGCACCTGCGGATTTTGCAGATATCCGGCGAGGTCGCCCAGCGCCGCCGCGTCGCCTGAGTCCGCCCATCTGAAGGTTTCAAGTAGTTGTGTGCGTGACTCGCTTTGTCTTTGTTCGCGGACGAGCGCCCGTAGCGCTTCATATCCGGGCGTTTTCCAGGGGCTGACGCGCTCATTTGCCAGGGTCGGTTCGTAGCGCCGCGCCGGGGGTGAGGTCGTTTCAGACGGTGAGATGTCGTTAGCTTTTTCAGTAGCGGTAATTAACCCTGTCCCTGACGCTAATACGGCGATTTCGGGCAACAAATTGCTAACAAGATTCTTTATATCCGTTTGTTGCCCGAAACGCCAGTTTTCGCGTCGGTGACGGCTGTAATTACACATGCTCGAAACGCTAACGAGTAGCAGGGTGTAGTCCCTAAAACCGTCTGACTTGCTCGCCAGTTTTTGCTCGAGTCCGGCATGGCTCAAACTGTCGCCTATGGTTTCAAGCGGTTTAGCTTTCAGGTTTTCTAAGGTCGCGCTCACGAGTCCGGCGTGCTTCAGCGCCCGGTAGTGTTTGCAGCACCATTTGACGAACGCCTTAACCGTGTCGCTTTTGGCGTTGTAGGTCGTCCCGACATCTTTAAGCCGATGCGCTGCCAGATCGGTCTCGAGCTTGGCAATCTGTTTTAGTAGCTCACCTTTGCGCCGCGTCTGGGCGTCTTTAGCTTCAGCCGTCAAGCTGTGCAGCTCCCCTTCTAACCTGTCCTGTTCGGTCTGCCAGGTTTCGGCGTGGGCCTCGGTTTCGGCGTTCATGCCTACCACCTTGCCGAGTTCGCGGTGATAGTCAAACCTGAGTAGGTGCGCTTTGGTGTCGCCGCGCAGCACGCCCGCCTCAAGGTCGCCGGACGCCCTCGCCTCGGCAACCTCACGCGGTTCTAAAAAGTTTTCGTAGCGGATAACCTTTTCGCGCAGCGCCTTGTAATCGTCTACGCGCAGCATCTCGGCTAGGTGATCGTCTGGTACGTCGTCAGGCAACCGGTAAAACGCCCGTAACTGATACTGTTCCAAAGCAAAGTGCTCGGGTTGCGTTCTCGTGTATTTGTCGTCAAGTAGTTTGGCGCGGGCCTCGTCAATACGCTCGGCTGCTACCCGGTCGCGGACGTAGCGCTCGAGCCCGGCTTCTTTAAGTGCAGTGCGCCGGTCGTCTCGTCTTTCAACCTCAGCAGGTTTTAGATCGCAGGCTACGTCGCAGGTAACGCTAAAGCCGAGACGCGCTACCTCGAGCGCAAGTCCGGTTTTATAGTCTGCCTGTCGCCATGAGCGCTGTGACGTAACCTCAGCTTGCAACCGGTCATAGCTTGGGTTTTGGTCGCCGTAGCTGTCGCGTTTCAACCCTTTGGCCTCGTGATCGTCAGCCGCCGCCGCGTCGTCTAACGCTTCTTGCACGCTCATAGGCTCACCACGCCCCCGCGTAGCGTAAACCGTCAGCTCACTAACCCGCCGCGCCCGCATAAGGGCTTGCATGGCGTCTTGGGGCGTGCTCGAGTAACCGGTAAAGCTACCTAAGACGTGCTGCCAGTGTCCGCTATCGTCGCTGAGTCCGGTCTGTACTGAAGGTGACGCAATCATGCGCTCGTGCGCTTTGGCCTGTCCGGTCGGGTCGAGTAGATACGCCGCCGCCGCGTCAGTAGTCGAAGTCTCACTGTTTATCGTCAGCGTCGCCGGGTCGCCCAGATAGGCGTCAACGTCACGAGTAAAGCGCAGACTGTCCGCTGCTAACCAGGCGGGCCGGGTCTCGGCTTCTAGCGCGTCGAGTACGTCGTCCCGGTCGTGAGTAAAGCGCAAGCGCCGCCCCGCTGCTACATGGTGCTCGTGCCGGTGCCAGGTGATGACGCGCTCCGGGTTGTAGCGTTTTAGGGTGTCGTGTGTCAGCCGTCCGGCGTTAGCGTCCGCTGCAATGATGCGCGGCGCGGTCTTTAAGTAGTGTTCAAACACACCGAAGTTTTGCGCCTTGCGTTTGATATGCCGCCCGGTCGTGTGCTGTAAAACCTGTTCGGACTCGTCAAGCACGAGTAGATCGTAGCTCGGCAGTTGCCCGTTAAGCTCGAGCTTTTGCAGGCTGTCGAAACAAATCACGAGCTGGGGTATATCTCGCAACATATGCGCCGAATAATCGTTGTAGCACTCAAACCTAAGCCGCGCTGCTAGGTTCCGGGCTAGGCTTTCGCGGTGCGTCACCACGAGCACAGCCATGTGCGTATCGTCTAGCAGCTCGGCTAACCGGTGCGTCTTACCGCTCTCTTGGGGCGCTCGGACGATGAGCGCCGCGCCGCTATCCGGTAGCGCAAAGGGTGCGAGGTGTTTGTCAGCACTAAGCTTTTGTTTGCCGAGTTCTTTAGCAAAGGCTAGCGTTACGTCCGGCGTTACCTTGCGGGTGCGTTTGACGGCCTCTAAGCCTTTGGCCTTGTGCAGGTCGTTAAAGTCGCCGTAGCCGTGTTTGAACTTAGGTAGCCGGACGTGACAGCCGGACGCTAACGCCGCTCGGTGCGCCTCTATCTGTCCGGTTCTGCTTTCGTCGAAGTCAGCCCAGACGGTGAGGTCTACGGCAAACCGGCTTTTGTAGTCGTCTTTCTTGCGTGCTTTTTCGCGGTAGGTGTAGCCGTAGTGCCCTCTCAGCGCCTCGGTAACGGCTGCTAGGTTGCCCGCTGACAGAGAGCAAAACATCGCGGTGTGGGGCCGTGCCAGACAGATGCTCGCGCCGGTTGCAACCCCTTCGCAAACCCCTAGCTCGAGGTTGCCTAACGCTTTGGCGGTTTTGGGTAGCCCGCCGCTCGGCTCGAGCAACACAAACGCGCCGGTCGTTTTAGAACCGTACACAAACTGCTTACCGCGCTCGCCGTCGTAAAGGCGTTGATACCCGGTGACGATTCCTTCTAGGTCGTGTAAAACGAGCTGTACGAACGCGCCGTGCTTGTCTGCGCTGTAAACCATTCCCGGTACGGTTTTACCGTTCGGTAGTTTTGCCGGGGCGACCCGGTGCGTGCTGAATACCTCAGTGACGCCCTTACGCCCCAGATACGTGCTGACGCCCTCTGTAGGGGCCGTTTGCTGCAATGCCAGCGCCTCGGCTTGTCTGCGGGCTCTCATGGCCTCAGCACGCACGTCTGCGGTTTTGTCTTGCCGCTTGCGCCGCGCCGCCTTGCGTTTGGCCTGGGGCGTGTTGGCGAGACCGGCGCGGCCTATCAAGTAGGTTGCGGCCTCCCCTTTGCTATATCCGGCGACTTCAGTAAGAAACGTAAACGGGGTATAGGTCTCCGCGGCTTTGTGGTCGCGTGCGGTTTTAGAGTTGAGGCTGACGACTTCGGGATTATCGCCGCCGCGCCACGGTGCGCCGATGCGCTGCTTAAATGCTCCCAGATGCACCCCGGCATCTGGGTAAAGGTCGTCTATTATTTCGCGCAGGTCGGCGTGTTCTATGGCTTGGGTGAGGGTGTCTGTCACCTTGTACCCCCACTTATGTACACCTGAAACTCGCCTGTGATGTGGTCTATAGCTCCTTTGAAACTCAGGTCGCGCTCGAGCATCACACCTATCGCCGCGTTCCTTAACGGGACGCTTTCCGGGTTGACAAGCTCTAGTGTGTACGCTACGCCGTCAGCGTCAAGCCCCCAGCGCTCTCGGCAGTACGTCTCAAAAGACAGCGGACGGTGTAAAACTTTATCGCGCACTTCGGCTAGAGCTTTAGCCGCTCGGATGCCAGGGAAGATAACTTCTCGCACGGCTCGCTCACCTGTCAGCGGTTTAGGGTTACTCAGCTCTTTTAACCCTTGTGTCAAATGCGTCACGAGTGTCGTTTTTGCCTCTAACGCTGTCCAGTTGTCGGCGAGACGCATATAACGCTGTGCCGTGCGGGGTGTGCCGTCGAAATTAGTCTCGAGCCAGCCTAACCAAGTGCCGTGCGGTAATTCCGCCTTGACTCCGTTTAGCAGTACCCCGGCCCGGTGATAATGCTCTAAAGCGTTTCCGAGTGCGGTATTACCGGCTCGGTGCGCGTCGTTTATGCGTTGTGCAAGGTTTTGGTGCAGTTTTAGGGGCGCACTCATGAGTGCGCCCCGTTTTGATGAGAGGTTGAGCTGTAACCGTAGCGGACACAGTGCAGAGCTTTGGAGATACTCAAACCATTCACGTTTGAATAATTTGCGGCTATCTCGTCCCAGCACTTAGCAATGCGGGTATAACGCCACGCCGTCGCCTGTGACCCTTCAAAGTTTTCAGCCAGCCACACTAAATATTCGCCGTGCTTTAAGGCTTTCTTGACCTCAAGCAAGAGTTCACCAGCGGCTCGGGCCTTGAGTAACATCTGCGTCTCGTGGGCTTGAACCTCACGGTGTAGGGTGTTCAGCCGGTCTACAAGTGGTATACTTGCTTTAGCACTAGCCCGTGCTGCCCCCCCGCCGCTGCCCGCCCTGGTTGCGGCTTTTTTCATTAAGCGGCCCTCTGGTCGGTCGGCGTCAGGAAACGCTCGAGTTCGGTTTTAGGGATGAGGACTCTCGTCCCGACGCGCACCGTTCGCAGTAGACCGGTTTTTAGAAGCTTGTTATGGAGCGTCACATAACCGATACCGAGGCGCTTTGCGGCCTCATCTTTGCTGTAGGCGTCTTTAGTTTCGGGGTTCTGCATATAGTGGGTTCCTCTTCACCGTTTCGGTGGGGTTCCCGTTCTAAGCGCTCTCTAGGTTTACTCGGCTTTACCCGTCTTTACCCTTTGTTGCTCGCGTACACTTTCTATTAACGTCTTTCTCTGCTAATATCAAGGTACGGCTTAGGTCGTGAGAAGGTAAAAGTAAAACTACAGAGCCCGCTAGCACGGGCTCGGCTTTGCTAAAAGAACGGATCGCGTATAGGTCGGGAAACTTACAGCGCTTTCCGTTCTTTCCTTTGGCTCGGCTACATACTGAGTAACCTCCTATCGCCGCATCATTGCACACCAAAAGGTGTATGGCGGGGTTCGTAGTCTCTCATAGTCTAGCCTATGTTGCATCTGTTCGGCAAGTACATGAAACATCATGCCAGACGGCATAAAAGGTCAGTAAATAATGCTAAAAAATAGGCGTAATTTAGCAAAATAGCAGCTAACTTAATTGATGAGCTACTTTTGCAGTGCTTCTTCTGTGATGATTTCTAACCTTTGCTGTACCTGGCTGATAACCGTTTTATGCAAAGCATCAAAATGTTTAAGCGTAAGCTCTGCCTCTTCTTTTGTTAGACCTGAAGCCCGGCGGTAGCGTATGAAACCATCGCGCACTTTGTAAAGTGAGCCCAGCAACCTAACATCACCGTCAAGCGCTAGCATCTCTTTCGTAACATTATTGACTGCTTCCGGGTGGGTGCGTATGAAGTGGTCGATAGCTTCACGACCTAAGTCAGTTAGTGTTACCTCGTTGCCATCACGATTTAAGAGGTGACGTTCCACAAGCGTTTTAACTCTGTTTGAAAGCGTTGCAGCTTCAGCGCTTGTCAGCTTACGGCCTTGATAAGCCGTAGGACTCCAACGTGTTCTGCTGGCTCCAATGCCATATCCCTCGTTGTAAACCCAAGATAGAAGGTCAAACTGTTTTTTCGTAACGTCAATAGACACTAAAGGTTCTTCTTTAGACTCGTTTTTACGCCGCCGCCCCATTGCCCCTACCCTTCACGAGCCTATGTATTTGCCGTGAACGAAGTCCACATAACATGCTTGTTTAAGAAAACTTGAGGGGCATCCCTTTATCTGCGTTATCCTCTCGACCTCTTTACAGGTAGTGACATCCTGAACATTTACAGCGCCATTACGGGCCGCTACCTCGCTACTCACCCCGTAGCGCCTCACGACGAAAGCCCCAGCAGCACGCCCAAACCTCGGCTGACAGGTTGATACTCGTCCTCGTCGAGCGTGCCGACGTAGCCGACTACCCGCGCCGGGTCTACCGTGCGGACGTGCATACAAAGTGCTACCCCGTCAGACGGTGAGCCGCCCGCACGGGCCTTTATGCGCGGTGCTAACGGCCCTACTAAGGTCTGGGAGTGCGTCAACGGCACAACCGAGTAGAGCAAACGGGCTCGAGACTGCCGGACGGTTGCGGCGTCAGTAGCGACGATGCACGGGCGCACTTTGCCCTGTTCACTGCCTACTACCGGGTCAAGCCGGACGAGCACAATGCTCTGCCGGGGGTACGGTTTGCGTGGGTTCACCCGTTTGCGTCAGCCGCTTGACGGAATGACTCGAGCCAGGTATCTACCTCACCCGCTGGCAGGTCGGCTTCTATCTCGTCTAGTGTTTCTTGCAAGTCGGCAGTACCGGACGCTAACAGCAAGTCCTCATCTTCTTTTAAGATTGCAGCGTCGTCTTGCCTCTGACGTTCTAACAGGTCGTTAAACGTCACGGTTTGCCCGGTGAGCTGCTCTAAAGCTGCTAGCACTTTGTCGAGCACCGCTAGGTCTACCCGGCCCTGGTCGCCGCGTGCAAGGGCGTAGACAGTGCTGGGTGCTAGGTCGGTTGACTTGCTGAGGGCGTAGGCGCTGACGTTGTGCGCGTCTAGGTAGTCGCGTAGTTTCCAAGTAACCATGTCTGTATAGTAGCACACACGCCGCTATGGTACTTGCAATACTACTGACATTGCAGTAGTATAAAGATAGCTAAGCAGTCCGGTCTGGACAACTTAACTGCTCAGCTAGAAACGGAGTTCCAAGTGCAGAATACACCCAGACAAACAAAGCTTTTAGGCGCAACGGTAAAGGGGCTCGGCGTAGTGGTTGCAGTCTCGAGCACCCTCTCTTACGGGTACGCTCTCGTCGAAGGTGCCGACAAGGTAAACCGGCGCGTCGCTTTCGCTGACCTTATCCGAGATGAGGTCGTGTTCTCGCCACAGCCTTACGCCTTCACTACGCAGGTCGAGCGGGTTGATTACGGCGTCTGGGATGAGGTTCATAGCCTTGTCCCGATTGCAAACGTTATGGCGGTCGCAGCGTAAGCCGTTATCGCACCGTTGCCCACCCAGCACCAGATAGGGCGAGCATTAGGGTTCATAGGGTGAGTTGGAAAAGAGCGCTTTCGGGTGCCCTTTCGTCAAAAGTTGCTAAAACTATCAGCGGGCCAAAGCTCTAATCTGCTGGCGAGCGCTCGAGTACTCACTTGTCTTTTGGTAAGCGCGTACCGCGTCAATTTCTTTTTGACTCAGCCCTAAGCTTTCAAAGCTGAGCGGCAAAAGAGGCGCTTCATTTACCTGCCCTATACCAAAGACAACATCAGTGCCGTCATCATCATCAGGCCCCGAGTAAAATCCACCTGGGCCAATAAACGTTGTAAGAGCGCTGTCAATCTCGTTTCCAAGGCGATTATCTTGGTCGAAAGCAATAACTTCTAAGAAGCCATCATCACTTTCAAAAAGCGCGGTCAAGCTTTCCGCGCCTTCAAAAGTGGAGGTGCCAATACCTCCAGTGCCTTGCCTTGACGGGTTAGCTAGTGCGGACTCGCAATCGTTGTTATCACACTCCAAATAGCCTCCCTGCTCCCCTGTAAACGAAGGAATAATATCGGCAACCTCGGTAATCGTTAAGTATCCGGTACGGGTCGAGTCGTCCGGCAAAACAGCAACCCAAATCCAATCGCCTGCGTACTGTCCGTCAAAAGGTGTTGTCGGAGGTGTAGGGGTCGTGGGAGGCGGTACGGGCGGCGGCGTTGGTGCCGTCGGCGGGTCTACTGGTGTGGTCGGCGGCGCTACGGGCGGCGTGGGTTCGGTCGGTGGCACGGGGGTAGGGCCGTCGCCACCGCAGGCGGCAAGCAAGAGCGTGAGGGCAAAGGGTAACAGGCGAGCAAGTTTCATAGATTCTCCTTCTACACATATTGTAAGTCAGGGCTATCTCCTAATAACAGAAGAATCTTGCACTTAAAAAGTGGGCATAACTCTATGACTCAAGAGCAGGTCAGCGTATTTTCTCGTTTTCAAATCCGATATGTGAACCGTAGCAATTTAGCGCCGTAACACCCGCTCGAGCCATAGTACCAAGCGCACCACCGGCCCGTGTTCGCTCGTCTCGGCAGTTTCGCGGGCCTTCGCCTGAAGGTTGTCTAACCGCTTAACCTGCGCGGCAGTTTCGGGTTCTACCAACTGTCTAGCCTGTAAACCCTCGAGGCGTTCCAAGCTTTCCCGGATACCGCGCAACTCACCCAGTAGCGGCGCGTTAGCTTCTCTCTGTGCGGCTGTAAGGGCCGCTATCAGGGCGTCGCTACCCTGTGCGCTACTTTGTGCCAGGGCAACCGGCGCAACCTGTAGCGGTTTATCTAGGGCTTGCTTGACGGCAGTTTCAACGTCTACTGAAGTCTGCATAACCAAGGCACGAGCCTGCACTAAGACTTTTACTTGTTCCTCAGTAAATAGCCGCCCGTCCCGACGATGCACCGTGATCGCGTCGCCTGATACCGTTTCGTAGGTTGAGGCGTAGCGTCTCAGCATCGCCGCGCCTAAACCCAACTCGGTTGCAACCTCACGAGCTGAGTAAAGGGTTTCGGATGGTTCGGGCTGTTCTGCCATTTATCGGGCAACGGTAGCACGTCGCTATCCGGCGAGTAGCGGGATAGATAGCTATCATGTCTGGTAGTCGTGCGTAGTTGCTGAGTGCGCTACGGAGTACCGAGAATACCTGTTCTACAAAATAGGGCTGTGTTTACAGGACATACAAGCGGTTTATGCACTCCTTGATATGCACTCGAGACAAAAGAGCAGCAACCGGCACGGGCAACCCTTAACCATTACAAAGGGGTCGCCGTTTATAGACTCTTTGTTATAGACTCCGGCGACCCTTAACTTTTGACAACCGTCTGATACTCACGACGCGCCCGCGCATAAGCTAACCAGAACAGATACAGCAGCGCCGGTAAACTCTCGCGGATGTCAGGGCTAGTTTTGTAGGGCTCGAGCTTCTCTCTAACCCCTAACGGTTCGGGCGGTGGCTCAGCTAAATGGTGAGGCCAGCGGGTTAAGTCAGGCGGTGCGTCAAGGTCGGGTAGTTCTGACTTTGCCTCCCACGCTGACAGCGCAAACGGACTGGGGATACCGATACATTCGCAGAACACGTCACACGAGGCGTTTAGGGCTGCCTCATCCTTGAATAGCCCTTGCGCCTCGGCTTCAGTAGCAGCGGCGCGTAACGGGTCTAGTAAAGGGTCGGTGTGATAGAACAGGCGTTCGCTATAACTCTCCCAGGCCGCGTGCCAGTGCGCTACGGTCTCAGTCTCGAGCTTGTCTAGGCGTCCCCTAAGCCTCACGGCTTACATGTCTCTCGGGTCTAAGCCGATAATGACTTTCGCACCCACTAGCGCATGGTCTACCGGTCGGTTATGGGTATCTCGCAACCCGTCAGCGGTCATAAACAGCAGCGCCGGGTGTGTCGGGACAGCTTTACGCTCGAGCTTCTCTAAACGCTTAGCACGGTTCATGTGACGCTCTCCCAAACGATACGGATAACTTGCAAGCCGGGGCTAGCGTCCGCTCGTTTACTGAGTGCGTCACCGTTTAAGGTCAGCTCTTTACAGTGATACAGGTCGGGCAGATCGTCGTCTTGCGCCCATACCTCGTGACGGGTCGGGGCTGAAGTCTTGAGCCGGTCTAACCGAGTTCTAAGTCTCACGGTTCACCTTTGCCTCTACCCGTTGCCTAATCGCCAGGTCACAGTCGGGACGGGCTAACAGACCAGCCGTAACCGCGTCTATAACTTCAGGGCTAGCACAAAACGAACGCCGCTCTAGCACCTGCCAGCTCACCTCTAAGGCGCGGGTAGACAGGTGGTGTCTTAGCAGCTCGCCACTAGGGACGGTTTGCTCGAGCCGGTCTAGTCTCGTTTTGAGTCTCACAGGTTGTGCCTCAAATCGATTACGAGCGCCGCGTCCTGTTGCCTCTGCTCAGCTTCAGCCGTTGTCATACGCTCACCGTTCGGGCCGGTCGCAGTATCGCCGCCGTAGTCGAACAGGTAGACGTGCAGCTCGCACCGCTCAGGACGTGCCGGAGTCAGCCGGTCTAAACGTCTGCGTAAGTTCATGCTTGCGTCTCTTTTTTTAGCCTGAAAATACTGCATTTACTCATGCGGCCCAACGCCCCGGCGTGTCTTGAGTGACGGCCTGGGCTTTCTCTAGTGCCTCGAGTCTCGCTTCCAGTTCACCAACCTCAACCGCTTTCAAGTAGGTGCTTGCGGACTGCGATAAGGCGTGCGTGAGTTTGCACAGCTCGGCAGTATCTACCGTTTCGGCGGTTGTAACCTCGTCTAAGTGTTCCTCAAGGTGCGTGATCGCTCGCCACAACACCGCGCTGAGCTGCTTGACGGTGCCGGGTTTCGGGCGTCGGTTGCGTTTTTTACCCTGCCTTGCTAGGTGCGGTTTCGTGTCTCCGGGCATGGTCAGCCCCCCCGTCTCTGTTGCACCCCATGATGTTTAATCATTAAGGCTGTTCAGTTCCATGATGTACAGCCCCAGCAGATGCCAGGGCGCTACTAAGTGACAGCACAGGTAGCGGTGCGCCGGTTTTGCTATGGGGTATTAGCGTTTCGCTTGTGCCATGAGCTATGGTCGGCACGTCTACGACTTCACTCACGGCCTAGCCTCACGCTGACAGCCCGTGCAGTGCAGCCTGACAGGGTTTAGGCGCACTTCTACCCAACTCTGACAACGTGGGCAGTAGGTCGCGTCAACGCGGCGGCGCGTCGGTTTGATGACAAATGATGACGTTCCTACGGGCTTGTCGAATAACACCGTTTCGGCAGTTTGTCGGGTCGTCATGAGGTCGCCTTCATTGCAGCGCCGCAACGGGTGCAGACGATTTCATCTAAACGGATGCCGGTTTGGGCCGTGTTGCCACACCTGCATTTGTAGCGGGTCGTCAGGTCGTCTATACCTAGCGCGTCGCTGTCCTGAATAGGTGCCAGGTTAGGGAGTAGACGCGGCTGTTTTGCTTTTCGGGTCGTCATGCGCTCATTCCTAACAGCCTTTGCACCTGCGGATTTTGCAGATATCCGGCGAGGTCGCCCAGCGCCGCCGCGTCGCCTGAGTCCGCCCATCTGAAGGTTTCAAGTAGTTGTGTGCGTGACTCGCTTTGTCTTTGTTCGCGGACGAGCGCCCGTAGCGCTTCATATCCGGGCGTTTTCCAGGGGCTGACGCGCTCATTTGCCAGGGTCGGTTCGTAGCGCCGCGCCGGGGGTGAGGTCGTTTCAGACGGTGAGATGTCGTTAGCTTTTTCAGTAGCGGTAATTAACCCTGTCCCTGACGCTAATACGGCGATTTCGGGCAACAAATTGCTAACAAGATTCTTTATATCCGTTTGTTGCCCGAAACGCCAGTTTTCGCGTCGGTGACGGCTGTAATTACACATGCTCGAAACGCTAACGAGTAGCAGGGTGTAGTCCCTAAAACCGTCTGACTTGCTCGCCAGTTTTTGCTCGAGTCCGGCATGGCTCAAACTGTCGCCTATGGTTTCAAGCGGTTTAGCTTTCAGGTTTTCTAAGGTCGCGCTCACGAGTCCGGCGTGCTTCAGCGCCCGGTAGTGTTTGCAGCACCATTTGACGAACGCCTTAACCGTGTCGCTTTTGGCGTTGTAGGTCGTCCCGACATCTTTAAGCCGATGCGCTGCCAGATCGGTCTCGAGCTTGGCAATCTGTTTTAGTAGCTCACCTTTGCGCCGCGTCTGGGCGTCTTTAGCTTCAGCCGTCAAGCTGTGCAGCTCCCCTTCTAACCTGTCCTGTTCGGTCTGCCAGGTTTCGGCGTGGGCCTCGGTTTCGGCGTTCATGCCTACCACCTTGCCGAGTTCGCGGTGATAGTCAAACCTGAGTAGGTGCGCTTTGGTGTCGCCGCGCAGCACGCCCGCCTCAAGGTCGCCGGACGCCCTCGCCTCGGCAACCTCACGCGGTTCTAAAAAGTTTTCGTAGCGGATAACCTTTTCGCGCAGCGCCTTGTAATCGTCTACGCGCAGCATCTCGGCTAGGTGATCGTCTGGTACGTCGTCAGGCAACCGGTAAAACGCCCGTAACTGATACTGTTCCAAAGCAAAGTGCTCGGGTTGCGTTCTCGTGTATTTGTCGTCAAGTAGTTTGGCGCGGGCCTCGTCAATACGCTCGGCTGCTACCCGGTCGCGGACGTAGCGCTCGAGCCCGGCTTCTTTAAGTGCAGTGCGCCGGTCGTCTCGTCTTTCAACCTCAGCAGGTTTTAGATCGCAGGCTACGTCGCAGGTAACGCTAAAGCCGAGACGCGCTACCTCGAGCGCAAGTCCGGTTTTATAGTCTGCCTGTCGCCATGAGCGCTGTGACGTAACCTCAGCTTGCAACCGGTCATAGCTTGGGTTTTGGTCGCCGTAGCTGTCGCGTTTCAACCCTTTGGCCTCGTGATCGTCAGCCGCCGCCGCGTCGTCTAACGCTTCTTGCACGCTCATAGGCTCACCACGCCCCCGCGTAGCGTAAACCGTCAGCTCACTAACCCGCCGCGCCCGCATAAGGGCTTGCATGGCGTCTTGGGGCGTGCTCGAGTAACCGGTAAAGCTACCTAAGACGTGCTGCCAGTGTCCGCTATCGTCGCTGAGTCCGGTCTGTACTGAAGGTGACGCAATCATGCGCTCGTGCGCTTTGGCCTGTCCGGTCGGGTCGAGTAGATACGCCGCCGCCGCGTCAGTAGTCGAAGTCTCACTGTTTATCGTCAGCGTCGCCGGGTCGCCCAGATAGGCGTCAACGTCACGAGTAAAGCGCAGACTGTCCGCTGCTAACCAGGCGGGCCGGGTCTCGGCTTCTAGCGCGTCGAGTACGTCGTCCCGGTCGTGAGTAAAGCGCAAGCGCCGCCCCGCTGCTACATGGTGCTCGTGCCGGTGCCAGGTGATGACGCGCTCCGGGTTGTAGCGTTTTAGGGTGTCGTGTGTCAGCCGTCCGGCGTTAGCGTCCGCTGCAATGATGCGCGGCGCGGTCTTTAAGTAGTGTTCAAACACACCGAAGTTTTGCGCCTTGCGTTTGATATGCCGCCCGGTCGTGTGCTGTAAAACCTGTTCGGACTCGTCAAGCACGAGTAGATCGTAGCTCGGCAGTTGCCCGTTAAGCTCGAGCTTTTGCAGGCTGTCGAAACAAATCACGAGCTGGGGTATATCTCGCAACATATGCGCCGAATAATCGTTGTAGCACTCAAACCTAAGCCGCGCTGCTAGGTTCCGGGCTAGGCTTTCGCGGTGCGTCACCACGAGCACAGCCATGTGCGTATCGTCTAGCAGCTCGGCTAACCGGTGCGTCTTACCGCTCTCTTGGGGCGCTCGGACGATGAGCGCCGCGCCGCTATCCGGTAGCGCAAAGGGTGCGAGGTGTTTGTCAGCACTAAGCTTTTGTTTGCCGAGTTCTTTAGCAAAGGCTAGCGTTACGTCCGGCGTTACCTTGCGGGTGCGTTTGACGGCCTCTAAGCCTTTGGCCTTGTGCAGGTCGTTAAAGTCGCCGTAGCCGTGTTTGAACTTAGGTAGCCGGACGTGACAGCCGGACGCTAACGCCGCTCGGTGCGCCTCTATCTGTCCGGTTCTGCTTTCGTCGAAGTCAGCCCAGACGGTGAGGTCTACGGCAAACCGGCTTTTGTAGTCGTCTTTCTTGCGTGCTTTTTCGCGGTAGGTGTAGCCGTAGTGCCCTCTCAGCGCCTCGGTAACGGCTGCTAGGTTGCCCGCTGACAGAGAGCAAAACATCGCGGTGTGGGGCCGTGCCAGACAGATGCTCGCGCCGGTTGCAACCCCTTCGCAAACCCCTAGCTCGAGGTTGCCTAACGCTTTGGCGGTTTTGGGTAGCCCGCCGCTCGGCTCGAGCAACACAAACGCGCCGGTCGTTTTAGAACCGTACACAAACTGCTTACCGCGCTCGCCGTCGTAAAGGCGTTGATACCCGGTGACGATTCCTTCTAGGTCGTGTAAAACGAGCTGTACGAACGCGCCGTGCTTGTCTGCGCTGTAAACCATTCCCGGTACGGTTTTACCGTTCGGTAGTTTTGCCGGGGCGACCCGGTGCGTGCTGAATACCTCAGTGACGCCCTTACGCCCCAGATACGTGCTGACGCCCTCTGTAGGGGCCGTTTGCTGCAATGCCAGCGCCTCGGCTTGTCTGCGGGCTCTCATGGCCTCAGCACGCACGTCTGCGGTTTTGTCTTGCCGCTTGCGCCGCGCCGCCTTGCGTTTGGCCTGGGGCGTGTTGGCGAGACCGGCGCGGCCTATCAAGTAGGTTGCGGCCTCCCCTTTGCTATATCCGGCGACTTCAGTAAGAAACGTAAACGGGGTATAGGTCTCCGCGGCTTTGTGGTCGCGTGCGGTTTTAGAGTTGAGGCTGACGACTTCGGGATTATCGCCGCCGCGCCACGGTGCGCCGATGCGCTGCTTAAATGCTCCCAGATGCACCCCGGCATCTGGGTAAAGGTCGTCTATTATTTCGCGCAGGTCGGCGTGTTCTATGGCTTGGGTGAGGGTGTCTGTCACCTTGTACCCCCACTTATGTACACCTGAAACTCGCCTGTGATGTGGTCTATAGCTCCTTTGAAACTCAGGTCGCGCTCGAGCATCACACCTATCGCCGCGTTCCTTAACGGGACGCTTTCCGGGTTGACAAGCTCTAGTGTGTACGCTACGCCGTCAGCGTCAAGCCCCCAGCGCTCTCGGCAGTACGTCTCAAAAGACAGCGGACGGTGTAAAACTTTATCGCGCACTTCGGCTAGAGCTTTAGCCGCTCGGATGCCAGGGAAGATAACTTCTCGCACGGCTCGCTCACCTGTCAGCGGTTTAGGGTTACTCAGCTCTTTTAACCCTTGTGTCAAATGCGTCACGAGTGTCGTTTTTGCCTCTAACGCTGTCCAGTTGTCGGCGAGACGCATATAACGCTGTGCCGTGCGGGGTGTGCCGTCGAAATTAGTCTCGAGCCAGCCTAACCAAGTGCCGTGCGGTAATTCCGCCTTGACTCCGTTTAGCAGTACCCCGGCCCGGTGATAATGCTCTAAAGCGTTTCCGAGTGCGGTATTACCGGCTCGGTGCGCGTCGTTTATGCGTTGTGCAAGGTTTTGGTGCAGTTTTAGGGGCGCACTCATGAGTGCGCCCCGTTTTGATGAGAGGTTGAGCTGTAACCGTAGCGGACACAGTGCAGAGCTTTGGAGATACTCAAACCATTCACGTTTGAATAATTTGCGGCTATCTCGTCCCAGCACTTAGCAATGCGGGTATAACGCCACGCCGTCGCCTGTGACCCTTCAAAGTTTTCAGCCAGCCACACTAAATATTCGCCGTGCTTTAAGGCTTTCTTGACCTCAAGCAAGAGTTCACCAGCGGCTCGGGCCTTGAGTAACATCTGCGTCTCGTGGGCTTGAACCTCACGGTGTAGGGTGTTCAGCCGGTCTACAAGTGGTATACTTGCTTTAGCACTAGCCCGTGCTGCCCCCCCGCCGCTGCCCGCCCTGGTTGCGGCTTTTTTCATTAAGCGGCCCTCTGGTCGGTCGGCGTCAGGAAACGCTCGAGTTCGGTTTTAGGGATGAGGACTCTCGTCCCGACGCGCACCGTTCGCAGTAGACCGGTTTTTAGAAGCTTGTTATGGAGCGTCACATAACCGATACCGAGGCGCTTTGCGGCCTCATCTTTGCTGTAGGCGTCTTTAGTTTCGGGGTTCTGCATATAGTGGGTTCCTCTTCACCGTTTCGGTGGGGTTCCCGTTCTAAGCGCTCTCTAGGTTTACTCGGCTTTACCCGTCTTTACCCTTTGTTGCTCGCGTACACTTTCTATTAACGTCTTTCTCTGCTAATATCAAGGTACGGCTTAGGTCGTGAGAAGGTAAAAGTAAAACTACAGAGCCCGCTAGCACGGGCTCGGCTTTGCTAAAAGAACGGATCGCGTATAGGTCGGGAAACTTACAGCGCTTTCCGTTCTTTCCTTTGGCTCGGCTACATACTGAGTAACCTCCTATCGCCGCATCATTGCACACCAAAAGGTGTATGGCGGGGTTCGTAGTCTCTCATAGTCTAGCCTATGTTGCATCTGTTCGGCAAGTACATGAAACATCATGCCAGACGGCATAAAAGGTCAGTAAATAATGCTAAAAAATAGGCGTAATTTAGCAAAATAGCAGCTAACTTAATTGATGAGCTACTTTTGCAGTGCTTCTTCTGTGATGATTTCTAACCTTTGCTGTACCTGGCTGATAACCGTTTTATGCAAAGCATCAAAATGTTTAAGCGTAAGCTCTGCCTCTTCTTTTGTTAGACCTGAAGCCCGGCGGTAGCGTATGAAACCATCGCGCACTTTGTAAAGTGAGCCCAGCAACCTAACATCACCGTCAAGCGCTAGCATCTCTTTCGTAACATTATTGACTGCTTCCGGGTGGGTGCGTATGAAGTGGTCGATAGCTTCACGACCTAAGTCAGTTAGTGTTACCTCGTTGCCATCACGATTTAAGAGGTGACGTTCCACAAGCGTTTTAACTCTGTTTGAAAGCGTTGCAGCTTCAGCGCTTGTCAGCTTACGGCCTTGATAAGCCGTAGGACTCCAACGTGTTCTGCTGGCTCCAATGCCATATCCCTCGTTGTAAACCCAAGATAGAAGGTCAAACTGTTTTTTCGTAACGTCAATAGACACTAAAGGTTCTTCTTTAGACTCGTTTTTACGCCGCCGCCCCATTGCCCCTACCCTTCACGAGCCTATGTATTTGCCGTGAACGAAGTCCACATAACATGCTTGTTTAAGAAAACTTGAGGGGCATCCCTTTATCTGCGTTATCCTCTCGACCTCTTTACAGGTAGTGACATCCTGAACATTTACAGCGCCATTACGGGCCGCTACCTCGCTACTCACCCCGTAGCGCCTCACGACGAAAGCCCCAGCAGCACGCCCAAACCTCGGCTGACAGGTTGATACTCGTCCTCGTCGAGCGTGCCGACGTAGCCGACTACCCGCGCCGGGTCTACCGTGCGGACGTGCATACAAAGTGCTACCCCGTCAGACGGTGAGCCGCCCGCACGGGCCTTTATGCGCGGTGCTAACGGCCCTACTAAGGTCTGGGAGTGCGTCAACGGCACAACCGAGTAGAGCAAACGGGCTCGAGACTGCCGGACGGTTGCGGCGTCAGTAGCGACGATGCACGGGCGCACTTTGCCCTGTTCACTGCCTACTACCGGGTCAAGCCGGACGAGCACAATGCTCTGCCGGGGGTACGGTTTGCGTGGGTTCACCCGTTTGCGTCAGCCGCTTGACGGAATGACTCGAGCCAGGTATCTACCTCACCCGCTGGCAGGTCGGCTTCTATCTCGTCTAGTGTTTCTTGCAAGTCGGCAGTACCGGACGCTAACAGCAAGTCCTCATCTTCTTTTAAGATTGCAGCGTCGTCTTGCCTCTGACGTTCTAACAGGTCGTTAAACGTCACGGTTTGCCCGGTGAGCTGCTCTAAAGCTGCTAGCACTTTGTCGAGCACCGCTAGGTCTACCCGGCCCTGGTCGCCGCGTGCAAGGGCGTAGACAGTGCTGGGTGCTAGGTCGGTTGACTTGCTGAGGGCGTAGGCGCTGACGTTGTGCGCGTCTAGGTAGTCGCGTAGTTTCCAAGTAACCATGTCTGTATAGTAGCACACACGCCGCTATGGTACTTGCAATACTACTGACATTGCAGTAGTATAAAGATAGCTAAGCAGTCCGGTCTGGACAACTTAACTGCTCAGCTAGAAACGGAGTTCCAAGTGCAGAATACACCCAGACAAACAAAGCTTTTAGGCGCAACGGTAAAGGGGCTCGGCGTAGTGGTTGCAGTCTCGAGCACCCTCTCTTACGGGTACGCTCTCGTCGAAGGTGCCGACAAGGTAAACCGGCGCGTCGCTTTCGCTGACCTTATCCGAGATGAGGTCGTGTTCTCGCCACAGCCTTACGCCTTCACTACGCAGGTCGAGCGGGTTGATTACGGCGTCTGGGATGAGGTTCATAGCCTTGTCCCGATTGCAAACGTTATGGCGGTCGCAGCGTAAGCCGTTATCGCACCGTTGCCCACCCAGCACCAGATAGGGCGAGCATTAGGGTTCATAGGGTGAGTTGGAAAAGAGCGCTTTCGGGTGCCCTTTCGTCAAAAGTTGCTAAAACTATCAGCGGGCCAAAGCTCTAATCTGCTGGCGAGCGCTCGAGTACTCACTTGTCTTTTGGTAAGCGCGTACCGCGTCAATTTCTTTTTGACTCAGCCCTAAGCTTTCAAAGCTGAGCGGCAAAAGAGGCGCTTCATTTACCTGCCCTATACCAAAGACAACATCAGTGCCGTCATCATCATCAGGCCCCGAGTAAAATCCACCTGGGCCAATAAACGTTGTAAGAGCGCTGTCAATCTCGTTTCCAAGGCGATTATCTTGGTCGAAAGCAATAACTTCTAAGAAGCCATCATCACTTTCAAAAAGCGCGGTCAAGCTTTCCGCGCCTTCAAAAGTGGAGGTGCCAATACCTCCAGTGCCTTGCCTTGACGGGTTAGCTAGTGCGGACTCGCAATCGTTGTTATCACACTCCAAATAGCCTCCCTGCTCCCCTGTAAACGAAGGAATAATATCGGCAACCTCGGTAATCGTTAAGTATCCGGTACGGGTCGAGTCGTCCGGCAAAACAGCAACCCAAATCCAATCGCCTGCGTACTGTCCGTCAAAAGGTGTTGTCGGAGGTGTAGGGGTCGTGGGAGGCGGTACGGGCGGCGGCGTTGGTGCCGTCGGCGGGTCTACTGGTGTGGTCGGCGGCGCTAACGGGCGGCGTGGGTTCGGTCGGTGGCACGGGGGTAGGGCCGTCGCCACCGCAGGCGGCAAGCAAGAGCGTGAGGGCAAAGGGTAACAGGCGAGCAAGTTTCATAGATTCTCCTTCTACACATATTGTAAGTCAGGGCTATCTCCTAATAACAGAAGAATCTTGCACTTAAAAAGTGGGCATAACTCTATGACTCAAGAGCAGGTCAGCGTATTTTCTCGTTTTCAAATCCGATATGTGAACCGTAGCAATTTAGCGCCGTAACACCCGCTCGAGCCATAGTACCAAGCGCACCACCGGCCCGTGTTCGCTCGTCTCGGCAGTTTCGCGGGCCTTCGCCTGAAGGTTGTCTAACCGCTTAACCTGCGCGGCAGTTTCGGGTTCTACCAACTGTCTA
>CBDCDZ010000002.1:0-49724 GCA_965215565.1 Trueperaceae bacterium | reverse complement strand
TTTCAGCTGCGGAACACCTACGGAAGTTCACATCCCGTGACGCTGTAAGCCGTGCCGCTGTCAATAGCGGCGTCTTTGCGCCCCTTCGGCACCTCCACTCGGTAGCTAGCCGTACCGACGTTCCCCGCTTCGTCTTTGACCGCGACCTCGACCGTGTAGACGCGGCCGTCCCCGGACCCGCTCCGCTCGGCCCGGAGTCTCACTGCTTGGCATCCCTCAAAAACAATATCGTTAGTAGTGTTGCCGTCCCCGGTGCCATTCTCGGGCTCGTCGCTGGTGACGCGGGTAATCACCACGTCAGCGACCGAGAGGTCGTCCACGTTGTCGCTCACTGAGGCGACAATCTGGGTGAGGCTGATGCTTTGATACTTGTGGTTGGGCGGCCATAGGGTCTGGCTCGAGCGCTTCAAGGTGATGGCGGGTGCCTCGGTGTCGCTTGACGTCAGATTGAACCCTACGATAACCGGGTCGTGGTCGGAGGCGCGGAACGGGTTGGGTTCAAAGAGCGCGTCTTGAGCATCTTGCTTGAAGGTGATGTCGTAGTCGAGGATGTCGGGCTCGTCGGCGTTGATGTGCCAAGTGGTCGCGCCCGTGACTTGCGGCACCAGCGACTGGCTAGCCAGCGCGTAGTCGAGGTAGCCGAACTGACCGTCAAAAAGGTAGGAGTAGGCGAGCTCGCCTTCAAAGGTGAGCTCGCGGTCGGCGTAGTCGTCACTTGTTCCGAGCATATCGTCCGCGCCCTCGCGGAGCGCGTCAATCGGATCTTCCTTGTCGTACGCGTTGAGGTCACCGATAATCAGATAGTCTGGGTCGCTGCTGCCGGTTGGGTCGCTGGCGAGCCAGTCCGCCAACGCCTCGGCCGCCAGGCGGCGCGTCCCGTTGCAGTTGCCCTGCAGCGGGTCATCGTCGCCCGCGCCGCAGCCTGATCCCTTCGACTTGAAGTGGTTGATGACTGCGGTGAACACCCCGCTGGTGGCGTCCTCGCGGAACGTCTGAGCAAGGGCTGGGCGGTTGCGGTTGTCCCGGAAACGCGGGTCATCCGACGCGTCGAGGATGGCGTAGTCACCGACCGGCGTGACGGTCGCGGGCTTATAGACGAAGGCGACCTTGATCTCGTCGCTGCCGATGACGCCGGTGCGGATGTAAGCATAGGTGCCCGCGCCCGCCTGCGCGTTGAGTGCCTCAGTCAGGTCGTCGAGCGCGCTGTTTTCGCCCTCGGGGTCGTTCTCGATTTCGATGAGGCCGACGACGTCCGCGCCCGTACCGATAATCGCGCTGACGATTTTGGCTTTCTGACGTCGGAATTCGCCCAGGTCGTCCGCGCCGCGCGAGGTGGGAAAGCCACCGCCCATACCGTTGCCGTTAAAGTAGTTGAGCACGTTGAAGCTGGCGACCTTCAAGGAGCCGCCTACCGCTTCGGGCTGCTGCGGCCGCGGATTGACGCTTCTGTACAGTGCGCCCTGTGTCGGTTGGACGCGGTAGAGGCCGAAGGTGTCGTCCAGCACACCGGTCGCATTCTGGACGCGGTCGCCGCCACGAAAGCGGTTGTTGAGGTCGAAGACGTTGCCGTTCGGGTGCCGTGCCGGGTCGGGGTTCTGTGAAGAGCGCCCGTCGTCCAGCGTGATGTGGGCGAGTTGGTTGTAAGCGTCGCGGGCGGCAGCTTCAGGTGTGCCCGGCTCGGCAACGGCGGTCGGCTGGTAGAGGCGGTCTTCGCCCGGCAGCGGCTGGGCCAAGACAATCTCGCCAAAGCGGTCGAAGTTAAAGTATTCGCTGATGACGAGGTTCTGCGGGAAGCGGACGAGCATACCCTCGTAGCGCTCGAGGAAGTCGCGCGACAGGATAGGCAGCGCGATGTCAACCGGGTCGGGTGCCGTGCCCTCACCACACATCAGCACGCTGGGGTTGGTGATTTGGGTCTGCGAGCTGCCGGAGGTTTCGTATTCACCGACCGTTCCTTGCACCCGCACCGTCTGGCCGACCTGGACGTTGGGCAGGTCGTTGCCACCCGTAAAGACGAACACGCCCTCAGAGGTTTCGTCGCTCATGTCGTAGTCCGTCACTTCTTCTTGCAGGTGGAAGCCGCCAAGATCGCTGAACGGACCGTCATTGTCGTCTTGAAAGTCGCCGACCACGACGCCTTCGATGACGACCAACTGGCCTATCAGCGGGCTGGTCGCGCCGCTGCCTTGCACGTCGCTGATGAGGGTGGCTGAGTCTCCGCACTGACCAACCTCCCCGTTGCCACCACCGCTGTTGGGGTCGGGGCAGTCCGAGGTAGCGTTGCTGTTGGCCCCGCCGGGGGTAACGCAGCGCAGGCTGAAGTCGGCGCTGTTGTTGTCCGTATCCACACCGTCGGGCGAGCGCGACAGGCCGACGAAAGGTGCCGATTCTGAATCCGCCGTTGCCCCCGTGCCTTCGGTGTACCCGGCCACATCACCCTCGTAACTTAGGGTATCCACGATCTCACCGTTCAGCGCCAGAGCCGCCGCGTCGGGCGCGCCGTTTTGAATGAGGTTGGTGTCGGGCGAGACGTCCAGGTCACAATTGGGCGTGGCGGCGGCGTCACCGCAGACCACGAAGAAGTCGCCTGCCGCGAGCGTCACGTCGGGCAGGTCGATGGTTTGATAGACCGTGTCGTTGCTGCCGTTAACGAGTTGCACCTTGAAAGCGGCTAAATTGGCTGCGGCCGTGCCCGTGTTCTTAATCTCTAAAAACTCCGCCGTGTCGGTGCTCGGCTGGTCGTAGTCAAGCTCGTTGATGACCAGCGCAGGGGTGCCAGGTTGAGTGACGCCGCAGTCGGCGGTGTGAGCGCCGAGACCGTCAAGGGTGTCTTGCGCGAAGCCGTTCCACGCTGTTGCCGGGTCAAAGGTGTCGTTTGGATTGCCGTCCCCGCCGCAGACGTTCGCCTGGCGGCGCAGGGTGTTGTCCTGGGTTGACGTGTCGCCGCTGCCCCACTGGCTGCCGGGGTCAACGCCGGTCTGCCCGATGGCGTCAATGATGGTGCCGCCTTTGCGCAGCACGACCGCGTCGTCACCGTTGAAAAAGTTCGAGGTGCTGGTCTGGTCGGCCTGCGCTAGGATGGCTGCGGCCGCGTCGTTGTCGGCCAGGACGAAAACGTCGCCATCGGCCACCGTGCCGGTCAGGGCGATAGTCGTTCCGGGTGAGGTGTTGCCGTTAAAGTAGATCTCCACAGCATAGTCGCCCGCGCTCAGGTCGACAGGCGCGCCGGTGCCGTTGTAAATCTCCAGGGCCTTGTTGTTGCTACTGCCCTCGATATACTCCGAGAAAAAGAGGTCGCTCGTGGCGAGGTCCGCCAGGGGTGCCTCGGGTTCGGGTTGTCGTCCGCAGGCGACCAGCAAGAGCAGGCACAAGAGCACACCAAACTTAGTTTGTTTCATTCACTCATTCCTTTCTTTTAGAGCGTGACAAGAACGTCCAGAGGGTAACTGGGTTATGTCAGGACAATCTCAGGTATTTTGCTAACCTAATTTGTCTGCGTCGGTTCATCACTGCGCTACGCTCGAGCGGCGACTCAAACCGTTAGGATTTCAACAAGCCCAGCGCCCAACTTAACATTCCGAGGGATATCTCGAGCCCGGTTAAGCTTCTCGTCTCAGCACGCTTTTAAGACACCAAAACCGGTCCCGTCAGCCTGAAAGGCTAGTAACGCTTCTGCGACGAACGCGCGCAACTGCCGCGTTAGCCTGTACACGGACAAAGGTTTGCAGTGCTGTAAACCTTGTGCCGCTAAAACTTGCCCGTTGTCAATCCCTGTTTTCACCCCGCCGTCACGGCGAATGCACCTCCATCACCAAGTTCCGGATAAACGCACTGTACGCATCCTTCATCGGCAAGTCGAGGTCTACCTTGAGGCGTCGGCGTGTCGCGGTCACCGCCTCACCCGCTGCAGGGTTGCGCGCCTCTTTCCTGTACTCTTCCCAGTACACCCCCACGCCCCGCCGCTGCCAGGCGGGTAAGTCGTTAAAGTTCACCCCGCCCTCCCGAAAGAGCAGCTCGTTCTTCTGCGCGACCGACATCCCTTTAAGCCTATCGGTGGCCGCCTTAACCCCCGCCCCCTGCTTTCGGAGCAGCCAGTAGCAGTGCGCGTTGAGCGCGTTACGGTGCGCGTCTTCGCTCCGCCAGCGGAAGTAGTCGGTGACTAGCTCGGCGCTGGGGAGTTGCGATACGCGGCAGTCGAAGGCGGCTACGTCGCCGAGCAGAAGGGAGAACTTGGCGCTCGCCTCGCCCGCAAGGATCGAGGTGAGCTTGCGCAGCTTACGAGCAAAAGTTTGCTCGTCGCGGTGCAAGAGGAGCGAAATCTCGTCGCTTTGGGTGTAGCTGTATACGGCGCGGAAGCCGCAGTCCATGAGGTGCTTGGCGGTGACGACCATATAGTCCCTCATGCGCGCGTCGTAGGGGGCCTCGAACGCATGTACCTCTTTAGTCAGCCGCGTAAAGTTACGCCCGTCGACGCGGGCGACCCCGTACATCTCGGGCAAGACACAGAGGTCGTGGGCCGTCTCAAAGGTGCGCAGCTTGGTGTCCAGCTCAGTGAACTTCATCGCGCCACCCTTCCACGACGAACCGACCCGACGCGTCGATATGCACATAGTGCAATACGTCAAACCCTTCCTCATAGCTCGGCAGGACCAGCCTGGCGTGGGTGCCCCTTAGCCCCTTCTCGGGCACGCGCCGCTTGCCCTCGCGCTGCGCGTTGCGCGCTAGGCAGTCCTCGAGCTTCGAGGCGAAATAGTAGCCGATGACGCTGAAGCCGCGCGCTTTGGCGGGGGCGAGGTAGCGCGCCCGGTCCTCGGGTTGCGGGTTGGTGTTGTCGACCGCGACGGGCTGGGCGAGCTCTAGGCAGGTCTCGAAGAGCCGCCTTTCGCGGTGCCGCGTCTTCACGGTGTCTAGGCTCACCCGGATGTGGGTGTGCAGGAGGTGGCGGGCGTAGAAGGTGGATTTGCCGCCGACCTGCAGGCCGGCGAAGATGGCAGCTTCCATGACGCCGTCTTTTAGCTCGTGTGAGAAAAAACGTGATGATACGTGCTGTTCAGCGGCAGAATGAGTATATACATCAAAAGACTATACCCGCCCTTTTGGGTATCGCTCCGTCCGGCGTAAAGTCGCCGGGACTTTTGTGAGTAGATAAATGTTGCGCTTTTGTGTGAGATACGCGTAGCTGGTGCGTCAGCTCCGCTTCAGTGCCCTTCTTTCAACGGAGGGTTGCGGATGGGGTCGAGCTCAGGTAAAGAGCGGCGCCATCCCTCGTTTCTCCACCACCCGCGCATCTTCTCGTCGGCGAGCCGCCTCTCGAAGCGGCTCGCAGCGTCCAGCACCCTGGGCAAGAGGTGGATATCGCCCACAGTGTTGAGGAAGGACCTGTCATGCCCCAGCACCCAGTGAACCGTCGTGTCGATATCGGTTTGCTCCTCTAACGGCTCGTACCCGGTGGCGCGCGTTTGCGGCTCGTCGCCCTACGGTACACCTGATACACCGCGTCCCAATCGACGTGCTTGACGCCGAGCAGCGCATAGCCCTCGTTGTAGATCGCCCAGAACGCCTCGAAAGCCGCTTCCGGTGGGCTCAGGCTCTCGTCCGGCGCGGGCGGGGGCGGAGCGCTGAGCACGTCGATAAGCGCCTGGCCGGTGGCCCCGTTGGTTAGGACGACCAAACCGTCGCCACTCTCCCGGACGAACCCGGCCAAGGCCCGGTACTCATCGTTGTTGCCGCCGTGACCGGCGAGCGTTCCTTCGCCGATGTTTGCAAGTATCCAGCCCAGACCGTACGACGAGGGATAGGGTGCCTCGCCCTCAAGGACGGGCGACTGCGGCCGCAGCATGTCGGCGTAGGTGTCGGGGCGAAGACCCTCACCTTTGCATACGAGCGAAAGAAAGCTCGCGTAGTCCCCGGCGGTGGTGACCAGCGAGCTGGCCGCCATGCCGCGCTCGTAGAGGTTGGTCATGCCGCGGCCACTCGCGGGGTCGCTGGCGCTCCTGTACCCTCGAGAAGGAACGACGCTCTCAGGCAGCGGTTGCGCGAAGGTCGAATGCGGCATGACCTCTCCCAAGCGCTCGAGAAAAATCTGCTGCAGCGTCTTTCCCGTCTCATGTTCCACAAAGGCCTGCAGCAGTTGAAAGGCCTCGCCCGAGTAGCTGTAGGCCGTGCCGGGGAGTGCTTCAAAAGGAATGGGCGTCGTCCGGTCGTAGAAGTCAACCCCTTCATCCACCCAGTTGGGCAGGCCGGTCCGGTGGGTTAACACCATACGGGGTGTGATCTTCGCGTACGCGGCCTTGTCGGGAATGCGCGCGTAGTCGAACGTCTCGGCGAGGGGTTGGTCCAAATGAATCACGCCTTCGTCGGCGAGCGTCAGCACCAGCCAAGCGAAAACGGGTTTCGACAGCGACGCGGCCTCAAACGCGGTGAGCGGCACCACCGCCACGTCCGGCTCCAGTGTGGCCGACCCCGCGACAATAACTTCACTGTCAACCTCACAGTCGGTCAGCGTCGCCAGCGCCAGCCCAGGAACGTCGAACACGTTCAGGAGCCCCGTGAGTTCTTCCGGGCTCGGCAGCGGGGGCGCTTCCTGCGCCTGGGCCACCGTTGGCGCGGCCCAGGCGCAGAGGGCAAAGCCGACGAGCAACACTTTCAGAATGAACTGCATGTTTTTCTCCTTCTCGCTTGTGGAATTCTGCCCCCGTCGTTTGATGTGAGACGGTCTGTAGGGCTGAGGGGTTCTCATAAAGACGTGTCCCCCTTGTAGAGAGGCCGAAGAGACCTTATGGTGTAAATTCTTGACGCTCTCTCTTACCACCACCCACCTCTGCCTCGCCACACTACTGCTTCCGCTTCCGCAGCGAGACGATTGAACCTTCTTCGCCGTGTACGGAGTGTCTTCGTGACAAAGGCGTCGCTTATGCGGCGAACTGGTCTTGTCACAGCATTATTTTTGTGCGTGAGTTGCGCGCAACTCCTGCAGACGAGCTACGGTCTGCCCTCGAGCATGAGCCCTTGCCGCTAAGATGAGCCATGACCTTGCCCCAGTCGACCCTGTCCCGCCTCGAAACGCAACTCGACGCGCTATCCTCGTTCACCGAAGGGCTCGACACCGACGCCCTAGGGTCTGTCTGACAGAAGGGATGAAGATGGTTTAGGGTAGGCGTATGGCACGAACAGACCTAAAAGAGCAGCAGTGGCAAGCACTAAAACCGCATCTACCCCCCAATCCCCAACGGGGTCACAACTACCGCAACCACCGACAGGTCATCAACGGCATTTCGTGGCGCTTGAAAACAGGCGCTCCCTGGCGCGACGTTCCTGAACGCTACGGACCTTGGCAGACCTGCTGGGACCGCTTCACGAGGTGGGAGCGCAACGGTGTCTGGAAGCGCATCCTGCACAGGCTTCAAGCTCACGCCGATGCGGCGGGTGAGATTGATTGGGACGGCGCAGCGTTAGACAGCTCTCATATTAAAGCGCACCGCAGCGCCAGCGGGGCGAGGAAGCGGCCTGCTGAGGGTGAAAAAAGGGGACCTTAGCAGACGAGTGGCTGGGACACTCACGCGGAGGCCACACCAGCAAGGTGCATACCTGCGCGGACGGCAAAGTGCGACCCCTGTCCGTGGTCATCACGGCGGGACAGCGCAACGACGCCGCTTGGCTAGAGCCGGTCTTGGACGAGATTTATGTGCCCCGCCTTGGCAGAGGGCGACCGCGTAAGCGCCCCCCTCAGCTTAGACTCGACCGCGCTTATGGTTTCAACAAGCAGCGGAAGATACTAAGGCGCAGGGGCATCATCTGTATCAGCCCCGAGCGCGAAGATGCCAAGAAGTCTCGCTTGTCTAAGGGCACAAAAGGTGGACGACCTCCTGCTTTCGATAAGCAAGCCTACAAAGGACGTAACGTGGTCGAACGCTGCATCAACCGACTTAAAGACTTTCGCGCCGTTGCCACCCGCTACGACAAACGCGGCAGAAACTACCGTGCTGGTGTGCTCCTCGCCTCCATCATCCTCTGGCTTTGATTAGTCAGACAGACCCTAGCGCGGCGTCCCCCCTCGAACAAGTGGTCTATCCATGAGCACGTTGCGCACCTGGGGCGCTACCCTGAAGTCTTCTTGGGACGGCTAGAACGTATCCTCGACGAGGATGAGCCGAACCTAGGGCGCTACCGCGCCGAGGATGACCCCGGCTTTGACCTCTGGACGAAGCTTTCGCCGGAGGATTTGTGGGAGAACCTGCAGGTACGTCGCGCTGACCTGTTCAAGTTCGTCAACGAGCTGAACGCTGACCAATTCGCACGCACAGGGGTTCACCCGAAACTCGGCGAGACGAATATAGTGCTGTGGCTCGAGTTCTTATTGCTGCATGAGGCGCATCACCTCTACCGCATCTTATGGCTGTCCAGAACGGGCGAGTAGAAACTACACGCTCAGGTCGGGCAGTTTGCTGTCAGGATACTTTGCTTTCAGCACCTTGGTAAAGGCGCGCACCGCCGGCATCTTGAGCGCTTTGGGTGCAAGGGCGACGCCGATGGTGCGCTCTAGCGGCTCGGGCAACGCGGCGACTTCGACGTTCTCTGGCAACGCTTCAATTGCTAGCTCAGGCATGATGGTAAGCCCTAAGCCTTCCGCCACCATGCGAACGAGGGTGCTGTCTTCTGTCACCTGATGTTTTGGCTCAACGTGTCCGAGTTCGCCTTTGAGATACTGCTCGATCACCGCCGTGCTCTCGTGGTCACCGTAGAGGAGGAGCGGCGTCGCGGCGAGGTCTTGCCAGGTAGCGTGTCCCTTCTTGCCGCTGCCTTTAATACGCAGCGCCACGTAGGGGTCACGCAAAACTTCCCACTGAAGAAACGTATCCAAAAAGGGAAGCTGCACGAAAGCGAGGTCGGCGTGTCCTTCGCTCAACGCCCGCTCGACCTCTCGGTGGTTATCGTTTGTCTCGAGCAACCTTACCTGCAACCCCACGTGATGTTCGGAGAGATCACACAGCACAGCGGGCATCACACGACTGGCGACACTGCGAAAGGTCAGCACGCTGAGCGTTCCCCGCAACGCGCCCGCTTCGCGGCTGGCGAGCTGGCGGATGGTCTCTTCGACCTGGAAGAGCTGTTTCACCTGCGCGGCGACCTCTCTGCCTATTGCCGTAGGTGACGCGCCCGCACGCCCGCGCTCGAGCAACGTCACGCCCAAGCTCTTCTCGAGTTCTGCCACCGCGTAGCTTACCGCCGACTGGGACATGCCGAGTTCTAAAGCGGCTTCGGAGAAGGTGCCGTGCTCGAGCGTCGCGAGAAATGCCCTGAGTTGATAAAACTTCATAAGTTTTAGCTAAGTACACGACAAAAGCCGAAAACAGCGGTCCAGGTCAGGCTTTTTGGTTGCCGAGTTGGTGAGCAGATGCCTGAGATGGTCTAAGCCTGCCCGGAATAAAGACTTCTGCTTGCGCCCGTGCGACTTCATTCGAACAGGTTTGAGCTGACGGTGAACAAATGCTCCGACTTTCAAGGCCCATAAGAAAGCCAGGGTCACAACGACAAGTAAGGTGTTAATGCGCTCTAGGTGCTTGAGATGCGTAGCTTCAAAGTCAAAGCCGCTGCTTTTCAAGGCTTTGAACAAGCATTCTATCTGCCAGCGCTTCGCGTAGCTTGCGAGGGCCTGCTTAGGATTGCGGTTGGTGACGACGATGATGTATTCTCCACCCTCTAAACGCGCGCCTGCAACCCCAAGCTCAACACCAAAGACAGTGTAGCGCTGTTTAAGTACCTTGTGCTCACCCACAGGTAGATGCTGGAAAAAGCCGAACAGATGAAACCAGCCATCACCGAGAGCGTCTTTACGCACGCGGATAACGAAAGGGATGTGCTTACGCTCAAGATAAGCGAACCAGTCGCCCCCGATGAACTCCCTATCGGCTAGCAGCACCTCTAGCTGGTCTACGGGCAAAAGTTTTAGCAAACGCTCCAAAAGCGTAATGCGTTCTTGCGTGGCGGAGTTGCCAGCCTTGGGCAAAAGACACCACAGTAAGGGAACCGCTACGCCCTCATGCGCATAAGCCAGGGTCAAGATGTTGATGTCGAGTTTGCCAAACTTCCAGTTCGTCCGGTCTAGGCACAGGCTGTAGCTTCGCTTGGGACCTAGACTCAGCGCGTACCTGAAAACTGTCTCATCGGCCAAGTGCAAGCCTTGGAAAAACCGTTGCGCCCGTCTGTAAAGCGAGTCCGGCTGGGCTCTGCCCTCCATCATGCCTACCAACGTCGCCAAGTTCACCGTCTTTGCCTGCACCATCGCGATCATCAACAAGCTCAAGAACTTAAGCCGTGACGGGTGCAGCTTTAAGCCGCTCGCTTTCAACTGTGCCAGCAACCCGGTATGCTTCATATGCTCTCCCTTGAAGTGGTGTCTCGCAACATCCATTCTTCACTGGAGAGCCCTTTATTTCAAATCTGTCGTGTACTGAGGACAGTAGGTAACAAATACATGCCCCACCATGTTCAACTCATTTTGGTGGCATACATATCGAGTTTGGTGGACAGTCCTCTTCAAGTTCAAGAACCTCAAAATCCACTTCAATATCAATTACAGCGATTAAAGTTCCGAGTAAAAACCCGGCTATAACGTTATAAGGTGCCATGACAGCGGCGGTCGATATTCCTAGACAAGTAAATATGTTGTTGCCATCCTTGCCTCGCTCTGCAACGTATATCATGCAGAGCGAAGTTCCGATCACCACAAGAAGGGTGCCGGAGATAAGCTTCAGGAGCGTCGAGTACTCCGCGGTCTCACCCCCACGACCATCACCGATCATTCCCAGCGTCTCGCCGTCAACAGGGTTCACGCGCCACCAGCCGGCGAGGGAGACATTATCGGGGAGGCGCTCCGGGACGACAACCATGAAACCGTACTCCAGATCCCGATTGATCGCCGCTCGGGCCGAAGCGGGCAGGTCGAGAGCGGGTGCCTGGTCGCGTTGTTCCGGCCGAAGAACCTGGATTGGGATCCCCTGCTCTCGCGCCTGTTCAAATACGCGCACCGTATTCACCGTCTTCTGTGAGGGAGGCAGGACGCTCCCTTCTGTGACCGTTTCCCAAACACCACGCCTCACAAGTTGTGGAGCGGCAACGCTCCATTGCCCGTCCCGCACCACATAGGAACGACGAGCATTATTTACAACGTCAATAGTTGCTTTTACCTCGTCCCAAATCGGAAGTTCCTGAGTTCTAACTACAAGTGAGGGCTCGTGCCGATATTGGCGGTCCTTGCCTGGTAAAGGAAGATCAAACGTGGTGTACAGCGCTAGGTGCCCGGCCCAGGTCAGATCAACCTCTGCGAGCACGTTATCTGAAAGCTCTAATACCCTTCCATGCTGACGTGCCAGCGCAACCTCGAGCGGAACGCGTAGAGCGATGAGCTTTGCAAGCAGCGAATCGAGAACGAACGCTTCGGGAATTGTTCCGGTAGCCAGCATGAAAGTATGTTCAGCAGTTAAAAGGCGCACCGCTTCCTCAATCGTTTGCTCTGCTGCTCCAGGCTTGTCCTCATCGAACGGCTCCTCAACATTGAAACGGTTTACAACTGAGCGTCGAAAAACCGTTTCGTGTCCGCTGGGAGCAATCAGCGTAAACTGCAGCCACTGCGATGCAAGAGCAACATAATCCTCTGGATTCTCTGAACCCGCAATAGCGCCAGACGCGTTACCAAAAGCGTTTCCAACATTCTGGAAGACGCCAGCCGCCGGTGAGCTTGCGGCTTCCGGGTCGACAACATTGCCGTCGAGATCAAAGAACTGTCCACTAGCCGGCAGTTGACCATTGAGTACAGGAGCAAATATAGTTGCCGCTTCTAAAACCGATGCGTCCGGTTGCTCCCTTAATTCCTCCAAATTGTTTGGTACATTGGTGTAGGTAAGGGGGATGCCTGTGAGATTAGCTGCGGGACGTTCCCAGGCGGGAAATAACGAGTGTACCTTGACCTGCTCTCCGAGGCGCTGCTCGATCATGACCTCAAAGCGAAAGCGATGCTGAAGGTCTACTGGAATTTGACCCTCAAAGGACTCCGCATTTACCAGTGCGAGGAAGCTCTCCGGGACAATTTTAAATACCGGATGGCTAAAATGCCATGCCTCCGAGGTATCCATCCTGTACTCAACGTAAAAATAATCCTGTGCTTCTGTTTGCCAGACATCTGTAATTTGCGTGGAAGCAGCCAGTGCCTGCTGCGGCTCCAGGTGTGCGAGTAGCAAAGCGGTCTCTCGCTCCGCTAGCTCCACAAGTCCTTCAGGAGCATTGGGACTACCGAGCAGAGAGTCGAGCGCGCCCGCCGTTTCACTCGCAGGTAGGTCTGCCAAATTTGCAATCATCGTGAGAGTTGAATCGATGGCTTCAAGGTCACCAACAGGAGGTTCAGGCGGAATAGAGTGGTTCAACTCGGAAAGCAAGCTCTGTGCCTGCTGAGGCGTTAGTGTTGACCGAACCACTCGTGCCTCATACCCCGCATCATTCAACAAATTCGCCAGCAACACCGCCTGATCCAGCGCATTCCCCGCTCGGCTCATCAGCGTTCCCTGCGGCCCCCGCAGCAGTCCTGGGTACTGCTCAAAGGCGATGTTCTCCCGCACCCACTCCACAATGGTATCCGGCTCTTCAAAAGCCAGCTCGAAGGAGAGTGCGTCTACGTCGAACTGCGTTCGGTCAATCTGGTCCCGCAATTCCTCCAACAGCTCCATAAAGCGGTCGAGCTTGGCAAGGGCCTCTTCGTAGGGGTCAGGCTGCACCTGCGCCATCACGAACTGCGGCGCGCCGGGGCTCAGCATTAACATTCCAAGCAGGAGCACAGCTACTACGGCGCGTTTTCCCAACTCCCAAAACATCCGCCGCGTCCGTGAGCGCGGGTCGTGTAGAAAAAGATGGAAAGTCCGAGCTATTTTCGCCTTCACAGCTTCGTTCATGTCCGACTTTCCTTCCCATCTACTCGCCCGCGGCAAAATTCACAAACCGCTCGACCGCAAAACTTCCCTCAGCCTCTAAGCGTTCGGGTCGCCCGTCTCAAAAGCGCTCTCCTGAAACGTCAGCGTACCGCGGAAGGTGCCTTCGACGCGGTAGATGTCTTCGTTGAGGTACTTTACGCTGATTAAGGTAACCCCCCTAGTGAGGAGACGTTCTCGAACATGCTCGACGTGGTCCAGTACCCGATGCTAGCCTCGGTGAAGGTGCAGGGGCAGTCGCTGGGGAAGCCGCCAAGGCTGTAAAATTCAACCGCACTGCAAAGCACCCATCTCAACGAGATCAATTAACGAAGTCGTTGTCAAACTATAGTACGTAAAAATCAATGATGTCAAGCCAAATGTAATCTTGAGGATGTACCCCTAAAGTGGGCGGATAGTTCTAAGCAATTGGGACATGGTAAAATGGCATAAACGTTAAATGGAGGCTCCTACAGGGCGTAAAAGCCGTGGCTTGTACCCTCGCGCGAGGGGCCGATGCGCGGATTTATTTGACAGCCAGATGAGGCTAAACCCCGTCGGAGGGCAGGTTAACCCAACCTGAAGTTGCGTCGCAGACGCGGTGACTCAAAGTTCCGCCAAACATCCCCCACCGTTTATCCGACAATTCGGGGCTGCACCCTGGTCCTGATTGGCTCGAGCGGACGGTCTCTTGACGTGCTAGTATAGCGCTGTATTAGGTTTCATATTCAGCCACGCCTCAAGTCGGCACCACTCAAGCGCCCGACCTCCAAGGAGGTGTTATGTGAACGGACTGCCCAAGGCAAGAAGCTGGGCTTCGGCTTTTACCGAAAGGTCTAAAGCGCGTGGGTTTATTCTGGAGCTATTTATGACCAGGAAAAGCTTGAAACTGATGAGCTGTATAGTTATCAGCCTGTTTTTCTGGACGACAGCCTTTGCCCAGCGTTGCACGCTCGAGCAAGAACCCAACGACACGCCACTTGAAGCCAGCAGCTTCACCGGGCTCGGGTGCGTGGTGGGCGATATGGCGGCCAGCGACCAAGACAGCTACCGCTTGACCCTCACCGAGGCCGACCTGCGTCACCGCCGCGTCGTTTTGACCGTCACCGGGATACCTGAACAGCTTACCCGCGTAGACTTGCTCAAACTGACCTTTACCGAAGACGGCACAGGCGTGACGGACCACGAGAATTTGTTCGCCTTCGGCACGAGCACAGGCGAGCGCACGAGTTCCGAACCGCTACTTTTGAGCGAAGGCACGTACTACCTCGGCGTTTCCAAAAGCGGCGGCGAGGGTCGTTACGAGCTCGAGCTCGCCTTGGCCGAGCCGAGCCTTCCGGGTAACCAGGACCGCGAGCCCAACGACTCGACCGAAGACGCTAGAGAGCAGGTGGGCGCTTTCGGTTTGCAGGGGGATTTGCAGGGCAGCGTCGACTACCACCGCTGGACGCTCGACGAGGAAGCCGCCGCGCAGCTGTGGCACCTTGGCGCCCAGGCTCAGGTCGGGCAGGACCTCACGCTGAAACTCTACAGCAGTTCGGGCGAGGAGCTTCTCGATTTGCGAGCGGACGATGGTTCCATCGAGCGCTCCGACTTGGCCCTCGAGCCGGACACCTACACCTTCGTGTTGAGCCCTGCGGCCGAGGAGCGGGCGCGGTATGTTTTACAGACGCTCGCCCAGGGCACGCGCACCGAGGGCGCGGAACGTGAGCCCAACGACAACGCCGACCAAGCGAACAGCTTCGACCCCTTGGAAGGTATCTCGGGCACCCTGCGGCAGGGGGAGCGCGACGACTTTCGCTTCACACTGCCAGAACCCAGCTTTTACTCCATCGACCCCGGCTTGGCAGACGCAGCCTACTTGGCCCTTTGGAACGAGGCGGACGAGCTGCTCATCGCTCTCGACGCTAAAAGCCCCGTCATAAGCGACGCCTTTTTCGAAGCGGGCACTTATTACCTGCGGCTCGAGGGCGCGCAGCAGGACCTGGACTACCGCTTACAGCTCGTTCCCGGCGAAGCGCCCGCGGCAGGTTTCGAGGTCGAACCGAACAACCTGGCGAGCTACGCCACACCGCTGGGCGAAGCCTTGCAGGTGCGCGGCGAGATGCGCGGGCGAGACTTCGACTTTTTCAGCTTCACTGTACCCTCACCGCAACGCTTTCGCATCCAGGTGCTGGCCGAAAATCTCAACGACATCACGGTCTACGACGGCGGGGGTACGGCTGTCTACAGTTTGGCCGCGGACGACCGGCGCACCCGAATCGATAATCTGGTGCTTTTGCCGGGGGAGCATATCATCGAACTCGACGGCGCGGACAGCGAGTACGCCCTGCGGGTTCTTTCGCTCGGTGAGGCCGACCTCGAGCCGCAAGCAGCGAGTGGGGCAGCCGACGGCGCGGAAACCGACACGTCTGACACAGAAACTCCCGGTGAAGCCACTAGAGACGACATCACCGTCGTCATCCCGCCGCCGCCCGGCGTACTCGAGCGCGAGCCCAACGATCACGAGACACGCGCCGAACCCCTTCGCGTCGGTGAAACCCGGGTAGGTATCCTCAGTACGACGCAAGATTACGACCTCTACCGTTTTTCCCTGCAGAACGACCAGTACGTGCGCTTGACGGCGATTCCACCGGAGGATGGCGAGGTCTTTTTCGACCTCAGCGGCTATGGCCGCACCACGATGCGCCCCGACACAAGCGCGGCGCAGAGCGACCTGTGGCTCATGGCAGGAGACTACTACCTCACCCTGCGGGCCGCCGCGCCGAGTGACGGCTACTATAGGTTGAGTTTAGAGCACCTCGACTCAGTCGACCTGCCTGTCGACCTCGAGCCCAACAACCAGCCCTATCAAGCCACGCCCGTCTCGGTGCCGAGCGTATTGAAGGGTTATCTAGGCGAACAGGAAGACGATGACTGGTTCGCCCTGCCCGTCTTCGACACGGACCAAACGCTGACAGTTACTATAGATGAAGACCCACGAGAGGACAACCAGCTGGGCAGTGTTTCTCTTTTCGACTTAAGCGCCGACGCTCGACTCCCCGACCCCGAAACATCCGACGACCGTAAACGGTTCACTTTTGTCCTTCCCGCGGGCACGCCCACCGCCCTGCGGCTGCGCGGGAACGGGGCCTACCAGCTGACGCTCGCGCTCGGGGGCGCGTCCTCGTCTGAGAAAGCGGAAGCTGAAGCGGCGGAGCTTGAGACAGCGGAGTCGCCGGTCTCCCTCGAGCTGAATTTCGACAGCACCGACGTCGCCGCCTATTGGCATCAAGCTCAGGCGCTCACAGGAACGTTGCAACTCGCCAACGACGGTACGAACGCCGAAGAGGTGGATTTGCTGTGGCACAGCACCGACGCCGCCGTGCAAATCCGTGAGCTGCCGGAGCGAATAAGGCTCGAGCCAGGTAGCGAGGAGCGGTTCCCCGTGACGCTTCTTTTTGCGGCCGACCTGCGTGACGACACGCCTATCACCCTAAGTGTCGGCGCGAAGGGCAACGGCTCCACCGCCTCGACCCGGGTGGCCCTCGCCCCCGTCTGCGAGGTGCCGCCGGTCCGGGGTCGGCCGTACTGGTCCGTTCCCGACACCCTTCTCGGGCAGTGGAACGTGCTGGCTCACGCCTTCGGGGCCGACGTCGTCGAACGGGGTGAGGCGAGCGCTCGTGACAGAGAGCTGCTGGACGGACGTGCGTCGCCTGCCACCGGAGCGCTCCACACGCAAGGCGAGGTCGTTTACTTCGACTTGGCGGGGGACGACCCCGTAACCTTGACCGGGGCCTTGCTGCACCCGCTCGCTCGTCAGGAGAGCGGGCGGCAGCTCGCCGAGTTTAAAATCCTCGCGTCTTTGGACGACGAGACCTTCGAGACGGTCTACCGAGGCAGGCTGAGCGCGGTGCGTCAGGAACAGGCGTTTATTTTTGCTGAGCCGGTGCGAGCGCGCTTCGTCGGCATCCGTTTTGTCAGCAGGCAAGACGGGCGGCCGAACGACGATGCGAATCTGGGTGAATTCAAGCTGCTCAGCCCGGACAGCCCGCTTGCGCGCGTCAACCTAGCCGACCCGCGCTTGGGCGGACAGGTCGTCTGGTCCCGTCCGCTTATGGGGGGCGGCCACCCCATCCTCAGCGAAACCCCCGAAGGTGAGGGGGGCGACAACCCGTCGGTGCGGCTCGAGCCCGAGCAGACCGCGCTGAGTTGGGTCGTCGGCTTTCACCACAACCGCGCGGCTCGAATCGCGGCGCTCGAGTGGGTCGACTCTCTCCGCAGCAGCGAGGAGGAGCGTATCGAGCGTGTCGACGTAGCGGTGAGTTTGGAGAGTCCCACGGGACCGTGGACGCCGCTGACGTCCTGGGTGCTGGAACGCTCGCCCACGGAAGATGCAAACGGGGTCCCCGAGGTGACGCCCCTACAGCTCGAAGCGCCCGCATGGGCGCGTTATATCCGCTTCGAGGCGACGGGCTTGGAGCCTCGCAGCACGCACGACCTGCCTGAAACGTTACGGGTTTTCGAGCATCAGGCCGACGATTACCGCTCCATCTTGACCGAATGGGGTTTTTACAGCCGCGACGCGGTGTATGAGTGGCAACACCCGCCTACAGCGAGCCCGGACGTGGTCGAACAAGACGACAACAACAGCCGTGAGCGCGCTACCCCGCTCGTTTTAGGAACCCCGCTCAGCGACACCGTCGCCATCGCCGAGGATGAAGATTGGTACGTCGTCACGGTGCCGGAAGGGCAGAACGTGCTCGAGCTCAGCCTCACGGGCAGCCCGAGCATCGAATACAGCTTTAGGCTCGAAGATACAGAGGGGCGAGCGGTCAGCTACACCACCGCCGAAGAAACCGCCTCGCGCGTCGTTTTACAAGCGGAGGTCGTGCCGGGGGACTACTATCTCGAGATTGAAGAGCCGCCGCGCTCGGTCGCGTTCGTCTGGGACAATTCGGGCAGCATGGGACCTTATCGCAACACCGTCTACGGCGCGCTGGAACGTTTTTCGCAAGATATCCAGGTGGGGCGCGAAGAGGTGGCCCTGGCGGTCTTCGGTAACGATGCCCCGTACTACCTCATGCCCCGGATGACTGGTTCGTCCTTCGAGGTGTTACGTGCGCTGGGCACCTACGACCGTCGGCACGCGTCGTCGAACGCTGAGCCGAGCTTGCTGGGCGTTACCGACATGTTGGGCGCACGCTCGGGCACCCGCGCCGTTTTGTTCATTACCGACGCAGAATCGGGCGGCTACAACTTGACCGACGCGCTCTGGCAGAGCCTGGGCGAGGTCAAGCCGCGCGTGTTCACCTTCGAGATTTCCAGCGGCGGCAACGCTGACCCGCAAGACTTAATGCAAGCCTGGGCGGATGCGGGCCGTGGGCGCTACGAGGCGGTCGCCGGTACGGGCGACTTGGATGTGGGCTTCGCCCGAGCTAGCTGCTTGCTGCGCCGCCCCAAAACCTATACGCTGTCTGCTCGTGCCCTGGCGGTAGAGCGCGGCCCCGGCAGGCTGAGGGTCGTCCGTGAGGCTGGTGAAGCGAGTAGCGAGGAGAGCCGCGGGGAAATAGGCGGCGCTATCGAAATCATTCTGGACGCGTCCGGTAGCATGTATAAGCGCTTGGATGAGCGCTTCCGTTATCAGATCGCGGTAGACGTTCTGAGCGATCTGGTCGGCGAAACCCTGCCCGCCGGGACGCCCTTTGCCTTGCGTGTGTTCGGCAACCGCGAGGCCGAGAGCTGCCGCACCGATCTGGAGGTGCCGCTCGGTCCGCTCGACGCGGCTGTTGTGAATGCAACGATCGCGGGCATCGAACCTCAACCCTTCTCGGGCACGCCCATCGCCGCGTCACTCGAGCAGGTCGGTGACGACCTAGCCGGAGTGATGGGTCCGAGAACCGTCATCCTCATTACCGACGGTGAAGAGTCCTGTGGCGGCGATGTCGAGAGGGCGATCAGCACTTTGCGGGGTGCTGGCGTCGACGTGGTCCTCAACGTTATCGGCTTCGACTTCGACGCGTCCGACCGCGAGGCAGCCCGCGAGACGTTCGAGCGCTGGGCCGAGCTGGGCGGGGGGCGGTACTATGACGCGAACTCGGCTGAGGCGCTAGCTGCGTCCCTCGAGCAAGCGGCGACCGTCCTCCCCTACGAGGTCTTGGACGCCGAAAACAACCTGGTAGCCCAAGGCGTGGTGGACGATGAAGGCGTCGCCCTCCCCGCCGGACGCTACACCGTGCGCTTACTCAACGGAGCGAGAGACGCGTTTGAAGTTCAGGTACAGGCGGAAGGAAACAGTCAAGTGCGCGTACCCAACCCTTGAACGCGCACTGCTCATACCCGGGAGAACGGACAGCCGGTTTCGTAAAACTATGATTCCGCTGATTCTAGCGGAATCTGTTGCTAACACCTTCATTCAGGAGAGCGCTAAAAACCCAGGGTTATCACAAAACCCCCTCAAATCTGCACCTTAAAAATCCTTATCTAAGGGACAGCGCGAGCCGACTTTAGGGGTGTCATAAAAGAGCGTTTCATGATACCGCCATGACAGCCAGGAAAGTCGCCATCTACGCTCGAGTCTCGACCAGCGACAAAGACCAGAACCCCGAGACGCAGCTGTTGCCCCTGAAGAAGTACGCCGAGCTGCGGGGCTGGAGCGTGTTCGAGGTCTACGTAGAGAAAGAGAGCGGCCGTTTCGAGAAGAAGGGCAAGCGCGAGGCCTTTAATAGGATGCTGGCCGACGCCCGCAAGCGTAGGTTCGACACCCTGCTCGTCTTCCGTTACTCGCGCTTCGCCCGCTCGACCAAGGACTTGGTCAATGCCCTGGGCGACTTCGAGGCGTTGGGCATCGACTTCGTCTCGTACAGTGAAAACATCGACACCACCAGCCACGGACGCTTCTTCTTTACCGTCGCCGCCGCTTTTGCCCAGCTCGAGTCCGACACCATCAGCGAGAACGTTAAGGCGGGTTTGGCAAGAGCAAAACAAGAAGGCAAGCACCTGGGCCGCCCGCCGGTGAACGACGCTAGCAAGGAGCGCATCATCGAGACCTGGCGGCAGCACGGCTCCATCAAGAAGACCGCTAAGGTGCTAGACAGACCCTACGCCACCGTCCACAAAATCATCAGCGCCTAAAAGGAGGAGCACCCCGACGAGAAGACGGTTCGGCTCGTGCTCTGGCTGAGGGTCGAAAACAACAATAAGTTCGTACGGGGCAAGACCCAGTCCAGAGAGGAGACACAAGCGTACCCGCGCCGCCACTTCTACCTGCAACAGCCCGACGTCAACGGCTGGGTGTACACCCTCACCGTCACCTACCGGACGGACGAGGAGCTCGACGACATCATCTATCGGGACATCCTGGGGGAAGCGCAGTCGATTACCGACTCTCGCAACGGCTTTATTGAGGCGGACGTACGGGAGGTTGGGGGGCGGGAGCGCAGTTGGTGAGGGCGGCGGATGAAGTTTCCTCCAACTTTTTCACCGCAAAAGAGTCCTCGGAGGTGCCAGGCATCAAGGCAGCCTCTCGCCCAGGAGTTCACGAATCAACCCAGCCGCCGGTCGGATAAAGCTCGGCGACGTCCAGTAAGCCCCGTGGCACAAGGGGTTCCAGCCGGTGAAGATGTTCCCGACGCTCACCACGACATCCTCAGGCCGCGCCGACGTACTTTCGTAGCTGTAGAGCGGCGCCAGCGGCCAGCCCAGCGGGTCGTCTCGGTCATAGTAGTTGAGCCAGCGAAAGTGCGCGTTGGGTTTGTCTATCGGAACCGCTACGGTCAGCCCTGACACGATGAGCGGGATGTTGCAGCCCGTGGTTAAGAAGTAGCGCGTCGTGGTGAGCTTGAGAAACGTGTTCTTGTCAGGGGCTTCACCTTCTAAACCCTCGGTGTTCCGGGTCGCCCATAGCCCTTTGTTACGCTGGGCGTCCCAGAGGTAGCTCGAGATAATTTGACACCCCAGCGACTGGGCAATGATGACGACCGGGCAGTCCGGGCTCTCAAGCTTACCTAACGCCTGAGCCGCCGCCTCGTAGATGCTCCTTTGGACCTGTAAGTAGACGCTGTCGGGCTCGCGGCTGTTATAGAGGACCGCCGCCGCGTCGCCAAAGTAAAAGAGCAGGAAGCGGCGCAGCAGGGACCACCTGAGACCGCGCCTGACGCGCTCCCAGAGCCCCTCCTGATTCTCTTGTAGATGTTTCTGATAGTCGACCTCGACAAAACACACCTCATCTGACGCCTTGCCGAGCGCGCGGCGCAGGTGCGTCTCGAGCTTTTTGCTGTAGCCCCGCCCCGTGGTGCCGATCCCGTGGATGGCTAGAACCGCGAGCTTCGCCATGTCGTCCTCCGCAACCCTGTGCTGTCCGAGTTTAAAGCTTTAGCCAGCGCTAAGTGTCAAGCCGAACTCATCAGTAAATGCACTAAAGAGACTTTGGGGGCGACAAAGGTTGAGGGGATGGTGCTGGGTAACCTCGGCACCCTCAATGAGGAGACGCAATTTAAAGGATTGAGCGAATCAGGCACGGCGCAGCAAGCTTACAAGCGTGTAGTGGGCCACGTAAAAGAGCTTGAAGAAAAGGAGACAGCTACCAAGTAATTGCGGCGTGGCTAAACGCTGAGGGTTTTAGACCAGGCGAGGTAAGGCGTGGAGCGTTCTCTATTAACCAAGCCATATTTCAGAATGGGTAACAAGGTTAGAGATGGGGCGGCAGTTGATATAGATGTCGGCGCTGACAGGGAATTGGTAGGTAGCCACGGCTAACTTCATGTTTGTTTAAGGAATAATTTGGGTGACGCTCTTCCAAACCTAAAAATAAGCAGAATTGACATTCGCGGTTGATGTAAACTTCTAATTGAGCGAATTCTATCTAACTTTGGGTACCCCTATGGAGATAAAAGTGAGTTCTGGAGAAGCTGTCAGCTTCGCGGCTTTTGCAGGGAGTTTAGTAGGGAAGACGCTGAGTGAACGACAGCGAAAAGCAACACTTAAGGAGCTTGTTGCGGTTTGGGTGTATGAACACGTGCCTGCGGGAGCGGACGCGAGAGCGCGGATCGTGGAATCTCTTGACCGACAGACGAGCGTAATGGACGACCTATACGCTGCGGTCACCGCAGACGATTACGAAGATGTATTGCGTCGTTTGGGTGTTCTGAGGTCAGGCGCGAGCAAGGAAGCGGAGGGGCAGCTTATCGACACTTTGGTCGACTTTAGGTACTCCTGGGAAGCGAGTCCAACCGATTATATATTGCGCAATGATGTACGCCAGGGCCGACAAGATATCAAAGCTATACAAACGAGCCTTGACAGAATTGAAGAGCATACACGGAGACCCGAACCCATCATCCCGCACCGCGATATCAACCTCAACCTCGTCGCTCGCCAGGTCGGCGTCCCCCTGCTCGCCCCCTGGTCCCCTCGACTCAAAGAGGCTTTTAGCCCTATTAACCGCGACTTCGCTACGTTCCTTAAAGAGGTGCCCGAGGAGAGGGAGCGCTCGCCCGAAGAAGCCGCCGAGGACCTCGCCCTGCTCGCCGCCTATGGGGACCCGAAGCAGGCGCTCGAGCGTCTGCTCGCGTTACCGGCAGAAAGTTTCGAGGACGGGCGGGCGGTAACGAGGCTGCGCCTCGTCGGGACGCTCCAGCTCGAGCTCGACGAACTCGACAGCGCCAAAAAGAGCTTCCGGCGGGCGAAGAACAAAGCGGACGGCCTTCCTTCGGGAGCCGAGCGCGAGTGGCTACGCCGCAGGACTAAGCTTGACGAGAACCTTTTCGTCGACGACTGGGAAGAGCGCGCAGAGAACTATAAGGAGATGCTCGACGTGCCCGCCTGGCACTCCCTCCCTATGGCCGACGACGCGCTCGTGGACATGTTGAAGAACCTGACGAATGAAGCTTACGCGCTTCTGCAGGACCGACCGGGAGGGTTCCGGAGCAGCGATAACGTCTACCGTGCCTGGGTGAGCCGCTTTGAAGCGCTGACCCTCGCCTACCTTTCGGGCGACTGGCACGTCGTGAGGGTGGTTAAGAGAGCTTTCGCTTACGCAGCTCTCCCCGTCGTGGCTCAAGGGCATGACCAAGGGGAAGCGCTGCTTAACGACGTTTTCCGCGACCTCCTCAGTGCCGAGGTGGGCAGTGACATCAAGCCCGTGCTCGAGGCGTACGGTCATAAGGTCGCGGACAAGTTCCCCTGGGATGAACTTGCTTTTCACTATCGTCCCGAGAAGCAGGGCTCACAAGAGAGCATTGAGGCACTCTCAATACTCACTATTATCGAGGCGATGGCACCATACCTTTTGGACGCGTCCAGGCAGCGGCTGACGGAGGAGTTCGTCGGGCGCGCCGAGAGGCACAGCCGAGACCAGGGCGACCCGCTAATCAGAAATGAATACTACGCGGAAAGCTACTTTATAGACGCCTTCGCCAAAGTAACCCTTATGGACGGCGAACAGCTCGAGCGCTTGGCGGACGTGCTCGCTGCTCACGAACCCAACCACTCTTACAACCTCTGGAAGGTGCTGAGCCGACACCAGTGGGACCAGGAACAGCTCGCCAGCGGAAGGAGGGTGCTCAAGGCCGCCCGCGCCACCGAACCGAACAACCAAGGAATCTTTCTCTATAGCATCACCGACGCGCTGAGAGGGCTGCAGGAGGGCCTCCCTCAGTTGGCCGATGAGGTCAGCGTTTTATTTCTCGAGTGGGCACAGCGGTACCCGGAGGCCGAGGTCTGGCTCTACCTGCTCGACCGCCACTACGCCCCGGCAGCGGCGTTCGTCAGGGAACGCTATGAGAAGTTGGTTGACGAAACCGTCAACGAGTTCCGCGGCGCGGAGCGCGGGAAGAGCATCGCGCTCAAAGCGCACGAGGTGCGGGCGCTGCCTTACGTGCTCAAGACCTATTCCGAGGTGGCGCCAGCACACGGACAGGTGGAAGCGCTGTGCCGCCTCGTCGGGGCGACGGCTAACCCCGACCTGTACGTCAGCTATAAGGCGGACGCGCTGCTGGCGGTGACCCAGAGCCTTCCCCACCTCACCGCCGATGCCGCCTCGCTACGCGCCGCCGTCGCAGGCCGGACGGCTGTGGATGAAGGTGCATACCACTTCGGTAGCAGAGGGTTCTTCCCACCCCGCTCCGATATTGAGGCCCGAGCCCGCCTCCTGCAACTCCGAGTCGCGCTCAACCTAGAGCCCACCCAACAAGAGATGTCGCTGCTGCTGAGCGCGCTGCACCACCATGACCGTACACAAGTTAGCCGCGCGCTTGTGGAAGTCGCGAGCACCTGTATTGACAAGGGCATGGCAGCCGACTTATTGCTTCAGGCGCTGCTAATTCACGGGAGCGACAGGGATGTAGCGGCCACAGGTGATATCGCCCTTGCCCTCACACGCCATGCCTTGAGCGGGCCAGAAATTCTCCGCCCTATCATCATAGACCGGCTCAAGCTGTGGCTCCGCGAAGGCCATCCTTACGTGGTCCAATCTATCCTGGTCGCCCTGGCCGACGACGACACCCAGAGCGTGGAGGTGACACGGGAGCTCCTTGACGAGGAAGTGAAAGAGCGTTTGGAGCACCACCCCAACCGCTATGTACGTGAGCGTTACAGCGCCATAACAGACTTGTTTGATTAGGCTTACGTCCTCTTCACATCTTTCGTCAGAAGTTCAGAGAGCGGTCAAAGATGCTGAGTTCACGCCCGCTGACCTGGAGGGTCCGGTGACGGCTTAGTTACGCTACTAAGCTGTCTGAGGGCGAGTTTTTGTGGTTTTTCTCGAATCTGCTACGCTCCGAAATTAACTACGTGTTCGCAAATTCTTTTGCATGAGTGCTTGTTTGGTCTGGTTAGCCGACGTCAGTTTGGTGCCTTTCAAGCTTTGTGTTGGAGCGCGTAGTCACGCGCCGATAAAAGCGCTCGAGCCCATTCAGAAGACCCACCAAAGGGTTGAACCTTTAGGTCCTGTACTAAGGGGAACAACCGCCGCTGGTCTCCTCATTATCGGGGGAGGCAAATGTTGACGGCGACCCCGCGCAAGCCTTCGCCCGTAGGGCTCCCTAAGCTCCGCTTCGCTACGGGCTTGCACTCGGTTTGCTGAGGGTTTGGTTTCCACAAAGGAAAAGAAAATACCCAGCGGCGGTCGCTGGGCACCCTGCTACGAACAGGGTTGGCATTCAGTCCCTTGGTCTTAGTAAGGAGAAAGAGATGCTTAAACTTAGTGTACACCAGTTTGTTAGTCGTCTTCCAGTCGAGCAGCAGGGTCCGGTGCTTGTAAGTCAGGAGGCTTTTCTAAGCTTCTTACGCTCGGAGTTCCGCTGTAACGACTACACCAAGCGGGCGTTAGCGGAGGCCGCCGTCGCCTACGCCAAAAAGGAGTACGTGACGGTGTCGTGTCTGGCCGACGAGCGTTACGCGGCCAAGGCGGTCATCTACGCCTACATGCAGCTAGGGGACGAGCTGCTCCGCCGGGGCAAGGTGGTACGCCCGAAGTCGCACTACCGGGTCTACCGGCCCGAGCAGGAGTCCAAACCCAAACGGGAGCCGGAGCGATTCAAGAGCGTCGAGGTTACGGTCAACGGGCACAAGGAGCGCATTAGCCAGTACCCTTTGGACATCAGTTGGGAAGAGGCTCGAGCCTTCCACCATGACCCGCTTTACAACCTGCCCGAGGTGGGGCTCGAGGAGGAGTACCGCACCACAAGCGCCACCGCGCACTTCGAGGCTTCTTCACGCCCGACCGGCTGGGGCTGGCTGACCCTAGATGGGGAAGCGGTCGAGCGGGTGAGGTGCTGGGAGAACGAGTAGAGAGAGGGGCTTCGGCCCCTTTTTTTGCGGCGCTGACATACCGCCGTGTTAGATTGGGCGGCGAAGGAGGGTGGCAATGGCTGACACGGTAAACAAAGGGCACTTGGTCGACAAGATGGTAGAGACAACAGGGCTCAACAAGAAAGACGTCAAAGCAGTGGTCGACGGTGTGTTCGACCACATCACCGAGCACCTGAGGCAAGGAGACAAGGTACAGGTCACGGGCTTCGGCTCTTTCGAGGTGCGGGAGCGAAAGGCGCGGCAGGGCGTCAACCCGAGCACGGGGGAAAAGCTTGACATCGCCGCCTCAAAAGCACCGGCGTTCAAGGCTGGCAAGAGCCTCAGAGACAGCGTCAAGAGCTAGAAAGAAAGCTAAGGCGACAGCGACCGCTCCAGTGGTCGTTCTTCTTTGCGAGAGCTGCGGCAGGAGTGGGCTTTATTATTGCCTCGACTTCAGCTCTAGGTGGATCTGTTGTGCAACAGACAAGTGCTCGTCGAGTCACATTTATATTGAGAAGGGGCCAGTAACAAGCGTAAGGTACCTGGTTACTGCCTCTAGCATAGCAGCTTTACCTCACGCCTCTCTTATAGGGGCCATACCCAGCACAAAGTAGTAACGTTGCTCACCCGCACGCTGCTTCTTCGCAAAGCGCTCGATCAGATCTGTCAGTTCCCGCTGCAAGTCTTTGGCCGTCTCAAAGTCGAGCATCATCTGCGTTTCCCCCGACCATACCGCAGGGGCGGACAGAGCTAATAACGCTTGCCGGGGGCGCGGTGCCGGTGCGCCCTGCGAGTCGAGCGGGGTGAGTTTCACGTTGAAACGTCGCTCTTTACCTTGCTCTTTATCTGAGGTGTCTGCCGACACCAGTACCCCCCATCTCTCGTCTTGTGAGGTATGGGCCGAAACAGCTTGCGTAAGGAATTCGTCTAGGACGCTAAGCCGACGGATCATGGCCTCGACCGTCTCATGCGGCGTCGAGGCGAACGGCACGAAGAACTCTTTGGCGGTGAGCCCGTAAAGCTTGACCGCACGACCCTGACGCTTTGCCGACCCCTTGACTTCGAGCAAATCCAGGTCCAGAAGTTGCTTGACGCGGTAATGCACCGCATTGAGCTTCATCCCTAGCTGCTTGGCGGCCTCGCTCATGCTCGTGGGTCCCGGTATAAAAGGCACCAGCAAGCGACGCTGCCGCCAGTCTGTCAGCAGCTCTGCCGCTCTCGCATTGGTGACTTCTTTTCGCTCGCCGCTCGAATTTTCGTCTTCCATTTGAAGTAGCTTACCCAAATGCTGGTGGCTATGACCCACATGCGTTCAGGACTCGCGGGTTTCATCCTTATCGGCGCGGGCCAACTCGTCTCATTAGCAGGGAGCGCGATGAGCGGCCTAGCGCTGAGCGTGTGGGCTTGGCAAGAAACCGGGCAGGCCACCGCGCTGGCGCTCCTGGTCTTTTTCAGGTTCGTCCCCGAGGTGCTGCTCGGCCCCTTGGCGGGTGACCTGATCGACCGCTGGCCCAAAAAGCTCACCATGCTGCTTAGCGATTTGGGAGCCGGGGTGAGCACTCTCGTCACGCTCGTGCTTTTCATAACGGGTCAGCTCGAGCTGTGGCACCTCTACGCGCTCGCCATCTGGGCAGGGGCCTTCAGCGCCTTTCAAGCGCCCGCCTTCGCTGCCGCGGTTCCGCACATGGTCACCCAGAAAAACTACGCTCGCGCCAACGGGATGCTCGCGCTTGCGGGGTCCGGGGCCAATGTGCTCGCGCCCGCGTTTGCCGGTGTGCTGCTGGCGCTTGTCGGGATTCGGGGCGTACTGCTCATTGACCTCTTGACCTTCAGCGCCGCCTTCCTGACGCTTCTGGCTGTCCAGATTCCCGAGCCCCCCAAAGAGACTCAAGGGGCGCAGGTGCAGACTCTCTGGTCACGGCTAACCTACGGGACGCGTTACATCGCTGCGCGACCTCCCCTGCGGACCCTCACCACGCTCTACGTGTTCATTAACATCATCGGGGCGGTGGGTCTGGTGCTTTTAGCTCCCTTGGTTCTGGCGCGTTCGGGGGGAAGCGAGGTTGCCTTAGGAGGTGTGATGGCGGCGTTGGGTGCGGGTGGGGTGGTGGGTGGTTTGCTGGTCAGCGCTTGGGGTGGGCCAAAGCACCGTATGCGTGGTGTGTTCGCTGGACTGTTCGCCACGACCGTGTTCGGTTATGGGCTGACGGGGCTCGCCACCACCCCGCTGGGCTGGATGGCGGGCGCGTTCTGCATCACTTTCTTTTTGCCCCTGTTGACCAGTTCGCATCAGGCCATCTGGCAAACGTATGTGCCGACCGACGTTCAAGGGAGGGTGTTCGGGGCGCGGCAAACGCTGGGGCGGGGGGCGACGCCGCTGGTGATGCTCGGGGCCGGACCGTTGGCCGATAGGCTCGGACAGTACCCTGCGCTCGTCTCTATGTTGGGTCCGGGTGCTGGCATGATTTGTTTGTTCATCGTGACGACCTTGGCGGGAGTTTTGGTGGTGGCTGTCGGTTTAGCCCTGCCAGGTGTGCGTAGCCTTGAGAGGCGACTCATACAAGCGACAGGCTTACGCAGTTGACGCGCGCGTCTCTTATATAGCGCCACCTGCCGCCCAAGTTCTTCTCTTCTTTCGGTCAGGTTTATCTTGAGAGCCCGCAGGGACATCGCAACAGCTTTGGCGCTCTTTACACCTACTCGGTTTCGCTCAAGCCGCGGCCCGCCTTACACTGTGGCATGGACCCCCCGCCCGCGCTGCACGCCGTCACCTCAGCCGAGGACCAGAGTGCTGCTCATCGCCGGGCACGAGACGACGGTTAACCTTATCGCGTCCGGGACGCTCGCTCTACTGGAACATCCTGAAGGGCTCGAGCATCTTAGGCGCGACTTCAGCACCATTAAAACGGCCATTGAGGAGCTTCTGCGCTACACCAGTCCGGTCGAGACCGCCACGGAGCGTTTCGCCCGCGAAGACGTAACGCTCCACGGCGTCACCATTCCCAAAGGCGAACTGGTGCTGGCGGTGCTCGCCTCGGCCAACCGGGATGAGGCGCAGTTTGCTCATCCGGAGCGGCTTGACCTCAACCGAGAGCCCAACCGGCATCTGGCCTTTGGGCAGGGCGTTCACTACTGTTTGGGCGCGCCGTTGGCACGGCTCGAGGGGCAGATTGCCCTGCCGACGCTGTTACGCAAACTGCCTGGGCTTCGCCTGAGCTTCCCCGCCGACAAACTGCGCTGGCGGCCGACCTTTGTGGTGCGGGGCTTGGAGTCGCTGCCGGTTGATTTTTGAACCAAGCCATCCTCAGCTCGAACCCAACGCGCCTAAACCTCCTCCAGAAAAGCGGGGCTCAGCTCGAGGTGCAAAAGGTACGTCTGCTCCTCCCCCTGGCCGCGCGTTTTATAGAATTCGAAGAGCTTTGCCAGGTCGCGCTGCAGCGCCTTCGCTCCCTCGAAGTCCAGCCGCAGGGTCGACCAGCTCATCCACACCGCGGGAGCGTCCTCTTCAAGCATCATGCGGACGAGCCGCCCGGGGTCGTGGTCGTGCGCTGTGGCTACGCTCGTGCCCACGCGCCCCTCGGGCGTAAGGAACACGCCTACGCCCCAGGGCTCCGGCGTGTGAGCGTTCGCGCGGAGGTAGCTTCTTAAAAACATCCCGAGCCGCCGCTCCTCGGTCTTGTAGAGCAGGTCGAACACGGTCCCGGCGCTCGTCGCCTCGAAGGGGACGAAGAACCGCTCGGAGGTCGCGCGGTAGTATTTGACGGCGCGCCCTCTCCTGGGCTCCGTCCGGGCGACCCCCAAAAGCCCCAGACGCAGGAGCTTCTTGACCTGATAAAGCATCGCGCTGGGGCTTGTGGAGAGCTCTCTGGCCGCGCTAGTTAAGGAGTGCTCGCGCCGGATGAACGGCTCCAGGAAGCGCAGCTTGTCTTCCTCGGACAGAACTCTGGCCGCTTCGGGGTGGGTGACGTACACCCATTCCTTTTTAAAATCTTCCCGTTCCATTTGCAATAGCTTACGTCTAATCTACCCTTATGACTACTCTCTCCGCATCTTCACAGAGGCTCGAGCGTCGGCGTCTTCTCGGTACGAACCGCCTGGAGGCGTCGTGACCGTACCCGAGGTGCTCCAAAGGTGGCAGGGGGCGCTCGGCGATCTGTCCAGACTGCGCACGATGTACCAGCGCATGTCCGTCCGGGCGGCATGGAGGGCCGCTCCGCAGAGTGGCAGCGCGTGAGCGGCGAGCGCCGGTCAGAATTTGAGCTCGGCAACGTCTACGGCGTGACGACCGTTTTCGACGGCCGTGTGGGTTGGCAGAAAGACCGGAGCGGCGCCGTGCGTGAGCTTGCCGCGCACGAGCTTGAGGTCGAACGGACGCTGGCTTACTTAGGCTCCTTCTCCCACCTCTTCGGAGACCGGCTGCCGGGGAGCGTGGATTATGTGGGCGAACAAGACGGGTTTCACCTCATCGAGGTGAGGCCCGAGGGTGGGCGCACCGCCAGAATCTTTTTAGACGCGGACACGTTCTTACCCGCCAAGCAAGAAGAGGTCGAGAACGACCGGGTCCAGACCCTGAGCTTCGCCGACTGGCGGCAGGTGGAGGGGGTCATGTTCCCGTTCGAGACGCGGCAGAGCACGGGTGAGGCCAGGTACGACGTGGTGCTCGAGCTTCAGGAGGTGCGCCTGAACGAGACCTTTGACGAGGTGCTCTTTACAGAACCGGCCCGCACCACCGCGCCCCTGCTCGCCGGGGCCAGCGTCTCTTTACCCTTTGAACTTTCGTCGAACCATATCTACATCGAGGGCCGCGTTAACGACTCGCGCTCCTTAAACATCCTTATCGACACGGGCGCGGGCGGCTCGGTCATCAACAGCTTTACAGCGCGAGAGCTCGGCCTGGAGGTGGTGGGGCGGCTCGAGGCGCGAGGGGGCGGCGAGGGGTCGCAGGATTTGGGCTTTGTTGAAGGGCTTACGCTCTCCCTGGGCGCGCTCGCTCTGGACGACCTAACGCTCTTGTCGCTCGACCTCGGCCCGCTCGAGGGGCTCGAGGTCGCGCTTGAACTCGAGGCGCTCGTCTAACGGAGGCGCCTCCGTTAGACGAGCGAACAGAAGTTAGGGGCGGGCCTGCCGCCCTTATATCTGCTAGAGCCTTTGAGGTTTTCTCCGGTTTAGGACGTACCTTACTGTAGAAGAGGCGGAAGGACTGGCGCGATGTGCTTAAGATGGACCGTCTATATAAGTCACCATAGAGAATCACAGTTTACCGGCTACAGAGGCCTGACCCGTTCTCTAACCGCACCCTGGTACCTCCTCAAGCCGGTGATAAACAGCTAAGCCGCGCTCGTTTGCAAGGCGCACATCTTCGTCAGCCCCCTTTGACTCCCCCGGTAGACGTAAAATGGCGTCGCATCGTGCGAGCAGTCTGTGAGCGGTCGGATAAACAATCTCGTCGTAACGTGAGTCTCCCACGCTTTTTGACCCTGCCACCGCGAGCAAGGGTAACGCTAGCCATTCCCCGATGACAGGAAGGTGTCCCGCCCTGAACAGGGGCAAAGCCACCTCCTCGAGCCTCCGCAGGTTGTCAGCCATCTTTTTCGGGTCGTCACCCGTTCCACTGCGGTAGGGTCCCGCTACCAAGATCATCATGCTTTCCATCCTCTTTAGCTCCTTTGGTTCGCACGTCTTGAAAATAGCTTCAAGGCTGCGTACTGCAACAACATGATCGTTTTGGCGTCTTGAATAGCTCCCTCAGCGATCATGTCCACCGCGTCGTCAAAGTCCAGCTCGAGCCGAACGCGCTGGCGTGGACCTCCGCCAGTGGGGCGGCTTCTGTTTTCCTCGCGGCGCGGAGCTTAAAGCCGGTCGCCAAGGGTGGCGCGGGTAGGGGGCCGCCGAGCGTCCTCATGTCGACCACCGTTGTCGACGCTTCGGCTTGGTAGCCGAGCCCCGATAAGCACCTTTTACGGACCTCGTCCGACGTCACCACGTTGACAGAAAGCGCCGTTTTACCGGGGCGCTCCTCGCGCATCCGTTTTCTCATCACCGATTTTCATTCGCTGAGGAGCGCCGTCTCTGAGTCTCCGCCGCGGTGGTCGGGGCGGACGATGAGCGAAAAGCTCGCCCATTTCGCTGGCGGCAACTCGGCAAAGGCGAGGAGTTCGCCGTCCTCTTCAAAGAGCCAGAAATGTTCGTCCAGGTCCGCGCCACGCTGTCTGTTGATCATCCAGTGGACGACGTCACCCGGATTATGGTTCTTGAGTTTGTCATGGCGGAGGCATTCTCCCACGAATGTGAGAACGGCAGGCAGGTCGCTCGAGTGGTAGGGGCGCATCATGACGCACCCCGAGAACGTCTCAGTCAAGGTTGGAAGCCGCCACAGCGAACCCGCACAGCGCCAACTCTAGCACCCTACTCAACTAAGGCGGGAGACGTTAACAGCTTATGCTCACGTACCCTTCAGTTTGGCTCATCCACCAAAGTCCACACCCCTTGTATGGCTAAGTTGCTTTTTCTGACGTTAAAGGGTAAAGAAGTTGATGGCAAGTTTATAAGATGGGCCAGGTTGCTTAAGCGCTTTTGCTTCTGCCCTCAACCCAGAGGCGGAGCAATAGCCTACAAATCTTTCTGTAACTGTCGCGCGCAACCGTTGCAGAAGCAAAACGAGGTCGAGCAGTGCCGAGCTACGGAAGTTGAGCGGCTCGAGGCCAAAAATCGACGCCCGGAATTCGGCGGCGACCTCATGTGAAGGGCGCTACACTTTAGACCTAGTGTTAACGAGCCAGACCCACAACACTTTTAGTGTAGAAACGAACGAGACCTATTACCAAGCTTTACTCGCCAAGGACAGCCGGTACGACGGGGTGTTCTTCGTCGGCGTCAGGACGACCGGCGTCTTCTGCCGCCCGACTTGTCCAGCGAGAAAGCCCAGGCTCGAGAACTGTGAGTTCTTCGCTAGCGCGCAAGCTGCGCTCCTCGCCTCTTACCGCCCCTGCAAGCGCTGCCGTCCCCTGTCCCACCCCAGTCAGGTCAGTGACCTCGTTCGTCGCCTAGTCGAAGCGGTGGAAGCCGACCCCGCCAAGCGCTGGACCGGGCAAGACTTCCGGGCGTTAGAGGTGGATGTATCAACGGCTAGACGACAGTTCAAGAAGCGCTTCGGCATGACCTTCGTCGCCTATGCGCGGGCGAGGCGTATGGGACTTGCCATGAAGCAAATTCGCAACGGCGAATCAGTTATTGGGGCGCAGCTCGGCGCCGGGTATGACTCTGGCAGCGGCTTCAGGGACGCCTTTGCCAAAATCATGGGCAGCCCGCCGACGAAGGCCGAACTCACCGTGCTTAAAGCCTCCTGGCTCGACACGCCCTTAGGACCGATACTCGCTGTCACGAGCGACAACAAGCTCTACCTCCTCGAGTTCACTGACCGGCGCGGGCTCGAGCGCGAGGTCGAGCGGCTGCGCCAGAAGCTCAGCGCGGCTGTCGTCCCTGGACGTGCGGAGATAACTGCCAAAATCGAACAGGAACTAAACGCTTACTTCGCGGGGACACTACAGCACTTCACCACCCCGCTCGCTTGCCAAGGAACACCCTTCCAGCGCTCGGTCTGGCAGGTACTTCAGATCATCCCCCTGGGCGAGACTCGTGGCTACGCCGAGCTCGCCTGTGCTTTGGGCAAGTCCGGAGCAGTAGGGGCGGTCGCGCAAGCGAAAGGCGCGAACCCCTTTGCGCTCGTCGTCCCCTGTCACCGGGTCGTCAACAGTGACGGTCAGCAGGCGGCTACGGCGGCGCGGCGCGTAAGCGGTGGTTGCTCGAACACGAAAGGAGACACGCATGAATCAGCGAGAACAAGCGGGGCACTTCGCCCGCCTTCACGTTAAGGGCGAGCCGCTCGTCCTTGTGAACGTTTGGGACGCGGGCAGCGCCAGGGTGCTGGCGCAAGGCGGCGCGAGAGCGGTCGCCACGGGGAGCTGGTCGGTGGCGGCGGCGCACGGCTTCGAGGACGGGGAGCAGTTGCCCCTCGACCTGATGCTCGCCAACTTAGCGCGCGTCGTCAAGAGCGTCGCGCTGCCCGTGTCCGCCGACATCGAAGGGGGCTACGGCAAAAGCCCTCGTAAGGTGGCCGAAACGGTCAAAAAGGTGCTCGAGGTGGGCGCAGTTGGCGTCAACCTCGAGGACCAGGTCATCGGCGGCAAGGGGCGCTACAGTGTTGGAGAGCAGTGTAGGCGCATCAGGGCGGCGCGTGACGCGGCGGACCATCCCGCTATTCATCAACGCTCGGACTGACGTCTATCTGCAAGTAGACCCGAAAGCTCATGGCGACGAGCACTTGGCTGAAGCGGTGGAGCGTTCGAAGGCTTACGCAGGAGCGGGCGCGGACGGCTTCTTCGCGCCCGGATTACGCGACCCCAAGGCGATCCGCACGCTCTGTGAGCAGTCACCTCGTCCCGTTAACGTCATGCTGACGGACGACACGCCTACCACCAAGGAATTAGCGACCTTGGGAGTAGCGAGAGTCAGCCACGGACCGCGACCCTACCGGCAGGTCATGGAGACGCTCGTGGGTATCGCGCAGAGCGCAAAAACGCGAGGGTGTTGATGGGCTCGACTATCTAACAGACAAGGTAGCATCTTCGCTACTTGGTTTGTCTGGCGAGTCCGTCACAACTCGCAAAGCTTGACGTTTGTCGCAATAACGCGAGGGGTTAGCTTCCAAGCTTGCGCTGAATTTAGCAGACGATCCACTACGCAACAGACGCACGCGTCTGTTGCAGAATGGTTCGTCCACTAAAAAGCGCTCAGTAATAGGTGGGGTAGCAACGCCATACTTGCACGGGGTGCGGCGGCTTCTCCTACTATGGGTACTTGCGCTCATTCCAGTAGTCTGTACCGCGCTTGACGGGTTTGGGCATCCTTATCCAGACTTCGAAGGCCTGCCTTTAAGCGCTAGAGAACGCAGTGTCTTCCACCAGGGTTCAATTAAATCTAAGTAGGCAGCGTACTCGAGCTGGAAGACGACCTCCCATCTGGAGTAGGCGAGGCTGAAAAGGAGCGCGTCATACGAGCTGTGCATGTAAAGATTGCCAACGGTGGCATAGATAGATACGCTTGACGTCAGACGGTGCCCACTGCTCGACGTTTAAAAACACAGAAAAATCAATAGGAGCCAAGCCCTGACAGGGCTTGCGCTTTCAAACACAACTCCGCCGCCTTAAACGCGTGCTTTTGGGTCATCGCCTGCTCGGTTCGGTTCAGGCAGTCCAAGATGAGCCGCCCAAAGAACGGATAACCGACCCTACCCAAAAGCTCTAAGTGCCGCTCGCCCGCTTCATCGACTAGGTAGAGGTGATCGCCTGTGGTTTTCCGCGCCACGTCCACATACTTACGCAGCTCGAGGTACCCCCTTGTGCCCAAAATAAAGGTGCGCCCGTCGCCCTAGGTCGAGAGCCCATTTGGGGTGAGCCAGTCCACGCGGAAGTAGCCTGAAGCCCCGGTGTCAGCCTTTAAAGATGCCTCGCCAAAGTCTTCTAGCTCAGGCGTCTCGGGATTGTTGAAGTTTGCGACCCGCGCGCTCACTACCTTTGCGTCCGCCGCGCCGGTATAGAACAAGAACTGTTTAATCTGGTGGCTGCCGATGTCGCACAAGATGCCGCCGTACCTCTCCCGTTCAAAAAACCACGCGGGTCTCGCTGGGGCGTTCAGCCGGTGCGGTCCGAGGCCAAGAACCTGAACGACCCGTCCAATAGTGCCCTGCTGGATCAGGTCGCCCGCGAAAACTGCGCATTCAGAGTGCAAGCGCTCGCTGTAGTAGACGAGATACTTTCGGCCTGTTTCTTTAACCGCGCGGCGCGCGGCGTCGAGCTGTTCGAGCGTCGTAAAGGGCGTTTTATCGGTGAAGTAGTCCTTGCCCGCCGCCATAACCGTCAGGCCCAAGGAGCCGCGCCGGTTAGGCACGGCAGCGGCGGCGACCAGATGCACGACCGGGTCGGCTAGAATGTCGTCCAAAGCGCGGGCAACGCGGACGCCGGGAAAGCGCCCACAAAAAGCTTCGACCTTGGCGGGGTCGGGGTCATAAACCCAGCGGAGTTCTGCCCCCGCCTGGGTGAGGCCGTTACACATCCCGTAGATGTGACCATGCTCGAGCGCGGTCGCGGCGAACGCGAAGTCGCCGGGGGCAACTACCGGCTGCGGTTTGCCACGTGGCGCGTAGGTCATGCCGTCACGCGTCATACAATCTCTTCCCCAGCGTTCTCCTCGGGGACTTTAAGCGCGTCCACCGGGTTCACGCGCCCGAGGAGCGCCTGCTCGGGCGCCGCCGTCAACGCTCCATCAGACGGGACCGACTTGCGGTCATTTAAAAAGTGTGCGTAAGCGGCGCGGTCCAGAGGCAGAGCTACCTCGCGCTGGAGGTGGCTCGAGAGCAGCAGCGCGTTCGCCGACTCCAACGACATGCGCCCCTCTGCGCCGTCGCAGACGAGGGGCGTGTCCGCGCGGACGGCGTCATAAAGGTTACAGTAAACCGCCAGATGATCGCCGACTCCCTCGCCGAGATTGACGGCCGCAGGCTCGAGCGCGGGCTCGGCGGAGGGGTCGGCGTCTTCGGCCAGAAAGCCCTCCAAGTCTTGAGGGAACCTCTCAAAATTCAGCCTGCCGCCACCATGCTGCACTACGCCCTTGGTGCCGACGAGTTCAAGCCGTTCGGGGCGGCCCGCTTCGGCGGTGCTGATATGCAAGGAGCCGAGCCCCCCGTCAGGCCACTCGAGCATCGCCTGGATGGTGTCTTCCGTTTCGATCTGGTGCAACGTAGTGCGCGCCCAAGCGACGACTCTACTGGGCAATCCGAGCAGGTGACACAGCAGGTCCAGATGGTGGGGGGCTTGGTTCATCGAAACACCGCCCCCTTCGCCCGCCCACGTGCCACGCCAGGGCGCGTTTCGGTAGTAGGTGCGTCGGCGCGGCCAGGCCATCGTCATGTCCACGTGTTGCACCCTGCCCACCTCGCCGTCGCGGATGAGCTTACGGAAGGCGCGCACTTCGGGGCGGTGGCGGTGCTGGAAGTTCACCGCGAGCAGGCGGCCAGCGCTCTTCGCGGCTCTGATCATCGTGTCGGCTTCTCCGGCGTGAACCGCCATCGGCTTCTCCACAAGCACGTGGCACCCGGCCTCGAGACAGCCCACGGCGACGTCGGCGTGAAAAGGGTGCAGCGTGAGCACCACCGCGACCTCGGCTTCGGTCCGTTGGAGCATGTCGTGATGGTCGGCAAAAAAAGGGCAGCTCAGCTCGGCGGCGCGCTCCCTCCCTTTTTGGACGTCGAGATCGGAAGCGCCGACCAGGTTCACCAGGCCCGACTCGAGCGCCGGACGGTGCATTCCCAGCACGCTCGCGCCGACGCCGATGACAACACATCTTAAAGGTTCTTTTAGAGCTGGGGGGCACGACTCCAGAGCCTCCACCGCAGGGTTTGAGAACTCGAGCGGACGTCGCTTCGAAGGCATATGAGGTCCCTGTGTGCAGGACAGTCGGGCGCAGGACGACAGCACGCCGACAGTTTTATTTGCCCCGCACCGGACACTAAGCGAGTTCAAGGTGTTACCTCCTCACACTGAGACATCTTGGAAAACAGTCTGTCCCTGCTGGCGAAGCTCAACGCTTGTACAATCCCGGTCTCGTTCGTGTACGGAGGCTTTAAGATACTTTCCATCAACGCTCCTCGAGAAACAGCTCGATAACGGGCACCAGCACCTCGGGCGCTTGGGCTGGCAGCTTGAGGGTCAGGGTACCGGCTGGAACGGGCGTCGTGAGGTGGTCATGTTCCGAGACGGTTCCCCGTTCGACCAGCAAGACCTCCGAAGCGTCATGAAGGAAGTGCGCGTAAGTCACACGACCAGCCAAGCCCGGTAGGTGGACTTCCGCGAGCGGATAGGCGAACAGGTGCAAGTAAAGCCGCGCGCCGCGTTGCGTAAAGCGCGCGTCGCTGGGGGGGACAAAGTCGCTCTGTGTGCAGCCGCGAACCGAACGGTCGTGTAAGCGCATCCATCCACCGACCTCGCGCAGCCGCGTGACAGCCTCTTGCTGCAACGCCCCGCGCCCGTCGGGGCCGACGTTGAGCAGCACGTTCCCGCCTTTGGATACGCTGTCAATTAACAGCCGAACGAGGAGGTCTGCTGATTTCCAATCGTGATTGGCGTGTGAATAGCCCCAAGAACCGTTCAGGGTCTGGCACCCTTCCCAAAGGGCGCGTTCTCCCGCCACCTCAGGCCATGACAGCGGCTGAACCTGTTCGGGAGTCACGAAGTCCCCATCTATCCCGAGGCGGTTGTTAACGAGGATGTCCGGCTGCAACTCGCGTATGAGGCGCAAGAGTTCGTCCGCACGCCAGTCCTGCGCGCCTTTGCCTTGGCTCCAGCCCCACTCACGCTGGGGGTACGAAAAGTCGAACCATAAGGTGCTAATCTCGCCGTAGTTGGTAAGGAGTTCGCGCACCTGGCCGTGCAAATAAGCGGCGTAGGCCTGCATGTCTCGAGACTGATTCTCCTGCCGGTACGTCTCGTCGTCGCGTTGTGGGTGCAGCCCGTCCACCGGAAAGTCCGGGTGATGCCAGTCGATCAGGGAGTAGTAAAAGCCAACTTTGAGACCTTCAGCCCTGAAAGCGTCCACGAACTCGAGCACGAGGTCTCGCTTTGCCTGGGTGTTGGTGGCTTTGAACTCAGTTAGAGCCGAGTCGAAAAGACAAAAACCGTCGTGGTGTTTGGCGGTAAGAACGGCGTAGCGCACGCCTGCTGCGCGCGCCTCGCGCGCCCAGGCTCGGGGGTCGTACAGGTCGGGGTCAAAACGGTCAAAAAAGCGCCGGTACTGCGCGTCGGTTAAGCGTTCGTTATGACGCACCCACTCCGCGAGGCCGTTACCGCTCTGCCGTGCGGGCAAGGCGTAGAGGCCCCAGTGGATAAACAGGCCGAAGCGGTCATGGGTGAACCAGGCGGTGCGAGCTGAGGTGAGGGTCACAAGGCTACTTCGGGTTCTCTTGGTGAACTCGGGGCGACGTCCCCGACAGAAAAAAGTCCCTCAAAAACGTCCAGACGAGGATGGATCATCCTGCCACACCACCTCACCGACCTGTCCCGTGGCGCTAAACGGAAAGCCCCTAAAGTTGCCCAAGCGTTACCCAAGAGCGCGTAAAGGTTGATGCCGATTGATCTATCTGAAGCTAGTCTAAGGTCCATTTCGCCTCCACCTAAAAAATGACTTCTGACCTGAGTCAAGAGCCAGCTCGTCTGCACCCACGCTCGAGAAGCGTGGGCCTGGCGCAACGTTGTGATGCTTACTCCTCCTTAAATTCCCGTCAGTCCTCAAGCGAGACCTCGTTGGTAAGCCTTTTCCCCTGACGGAAAAAGGTAAGATTTTTGCTGAAAAGGTCGGCTAACCGGTCAAACTCTTTTACAGAACGGCCTGCCACGTGCGGCGTGAGGACGGTGTTTAGCCGCCAAAGCGGGTGATCTGCCTTCAGAGGCTCTGCTTCAAACACGTCGAGGCCCGCGCCTGCAAGATGCCCGGACTCGAGCGCCGCGACAAGAGCCGCCTCATCAACGGTTTGACCGCGTCCCAGGTTATAAAAATAGGCACCTCGCCGCATGGCCGAGAACGCCTGCTCGGAGAAAAGGCCGCCAGTTTCCTTTGTGACCGGTAAAGTGTTAATGATGTGATCCGCATTTGCGACAGCCTGTTCAAGCTCTGCCAATCCAACGACCACGTCCGCTACCGAATGACCTTTTGCGGGTGTGAATCTAACCCTGGTGACCCTCATCCCCAGCGCCCGACAACGGTAGGCGATTTCGGTACCGATATCTCCCAAACCGATAACGCACACAGTACGGCCGTAAAGTTCGTCGTAGGTCTCCCTTCGTTGCCAGACTTCGCTTTGCGCGTCACGACTATGCTCGCCAATCTTGCGAGTCAGCGTAAGCATAAGTGCTAAAGCGTGTTCAGCTACCGCCACAGACATGACGCCGCGCGCGTTGCAGAGGATGAAGGCCTCCTTGCTGGCAAGACCCGCGCCTTCGTAAGCGTCGTAACCAACGCTGGGGAGCTGAAAGTACCTGACCGAACTGCTCGTCAACAGTTCGGGTTTGGGCCAACCCATGACGACCACCGCAGTGTTTAAGGCCGCCCTGTATACCTTGAGAGGTGCGTCTTGAGGTATACGTTCGACCGAAGCCCATCCCGCTGCCGCCGCCCCGACGCGCCGCATCTGCTCGTCACTAAGCGCGTCGACGGCGATGAGCACATGCGTCTTCACGTCCACGTGGCCTCGTTCATGCGCGCCGTCCGCCATACCCGTTCGTCAAGCGTAACGGCGTCGACGAGGCAAGCATAGACCGCGTCCTCACGGAACGGGTAGAGGCGTTCGGTCTCTGCGGTGAGGTGTACGCCTAGACCTGGTCCTGTTGGCGCGTTAAGGCAACCGTCGTCAACGTCAAGAGCGTCGGTCATAAGGGCGTCTCGCAAAGCGTAGCGCTTCATCGGCCATTCGGCAAGCCGTCCCCCGCCCGCGAAAGCTGCGTGATAATTCGCCATCATGCTTACCCCGCCGCCCCAGCAATGCACCGCCGCCTCAGCGCCGTGACGCGCGCACGCTTCGAAAACCTTGAGCGTCTCACGCAAGCCGCCGATGACGGTGGCGTCGGGCTGCGCGAGGTCGTAATAACCCGCCTCGACGCGCGAGCAGAGTTCGTCCCCCGTCGTTACGGTCTCGCCCCCCGCCACGCGGCACGCGGCGCGGGAGCGCAGCTCGGGATAACGCTTTAAAGAATGCTGGCCGAGAGCTTCCTCTAAAAAGTTTATGGGCACCCGCGTGAGGGCCGCCACAGCCTCGACAAAACGTAAGGCCGCGGCGACGCCCTGCCCTGGGCGGTCAAGGTTTTGGGTCATGTCCACGGCGACCTCGATGTCAAGCTCGGCCCCGCGCTCGAGCGTCCAGACAGCTTTAGCGACTTGATGACCGCGCGCCCGAATTTTTAGGAGACTGATACCTTTTTCCTGTAAAAGCTTTAACTCGCTTTCCATCGCTTCAGGCGTAGTTCCGTCACCGCCTGAGCCGTAGAGACGCAGGGTGCTGACGGCCTTACCCCCAAGCAGTGTATAGACGGGTACACCCAGATGTTTGCCGACCGCGTCGAAAAGTGCTATCTCGAGCGCGCTCACTACGTGCCGCGCGGCACCCTGGAGGCTCCAGTAGTCGGTCACGCGGCACGCTTCATCGTAGCGGGCGCGGATGTCCAGCGCCTCTTTACCGATCATATAAGGCGTAAGCAACCGGACGATACTCGTAAAGACGTGCGGGGCAAAAACCGCCAAGTAACCTTCACCAAGACCTTTGGTGCCGTCATCGAGCGTGACCTCGAGCAGGCCGGTGGTGCGGCAACCACTTTGGAGGTGCAGCTTGACCTCCAGGTCTTCCTTCTCGGCGTAGGGTGCGCTGAGAAGGATGGGGCGGGTTTGTGTGATGGTCGGTATAAGTTACTCCCTTTCCCACGCAGTTCTGTTGTCTAGTAAGCATGTGAGCGTGCAACGAGCATTTTGCGTTCTGCCGGTTCCGAATTGGGTTGGGCTATAACTTTATAGACCGGGAGTGCTTAAGTCAAACGTCCGCATCGCCAGTGTTCTGCACCTTACCGAGAGGTTAATCCTTTCCATAAAACCACTCGAGCGGGACGCGCATCAAGCACGTTGAAGTAAGCCCTTCGACTACCCCTGGTCCAGACGACACACGTAGCGTGAGCCAAGCCTCACCCAGGTGGTAAAGAACACTCGGGTAATCTACACTGTGGTCAGGGTCATGAACGAGAACCCGCCGCCGCTCGCGCGGCCAAGACCTTCCGCCATCCGAGCTTACGCAGGCGGTAATGGTGTGGCGCTCGCCCGCAAGCCTGACTTTCGCGTCGTAATCGGAGGTCCAAACGAGGAGTAGGTCGTCCGATTCGGGCAGGCGCGACAGGTGCGCGGGCGCTACCGGGCTGACCACCTCCATGCTGCGCGGCTCTGACCAGGTCTCACCGCCGTCCCAAGATTCGCTAAAAAACTGTGTGCCCATCGCCGTCCGGATCGTCATGAGCAGGCTTCCGTCGGCGCGTTCCGCTATACCCGGCTCGATGCAGCCGGACTCATAGTGGAGTTCGACATCCGCCCAGCGTACACGGGGCAACTCGAGGGGGTCGCCCAGGCGCCAGGAGCGCCCCGCATCATCGGACCGAGCGACGCGCACGTGCAGGTGAAACTTCTCCCAATCGTCGGTGCAGTGAAGTGGCGCTAGCAGACGTCCCGAGGAGTGAACCGTGAAACGGTCGTGGCAACCTGTTTTGTAGTTCCCGTCGGCGACCGTCACGGGCTCCGACCAAGTTTTTCCCTCGTCTTTAGAAGAGATGAACTGTCGGGAAGCCTCCTTTGTACTGAGACGGTAGCTGAACAACATGCCGATACGTCCGTCCGGCAGACGCTTTAGGGCCGGAGACATGACGTTGAGGCCGTTCTCGGGGGGAGGTACGAGGACGCGCTCTTCGCCAATTGGCTTTCCTCCAGACAGGTGTCGTCCGGCGATGTGCCCGCGGTCATTGTCGCTTTTGTCTGTATGGTTCGCATAGGCCAGTAGAACGTCACCATTGGTGAGAGTGACCATACTGGCCTCACTGCGACGGCGCAGTTGCTCGGTCGCGGGGGCGACAGGCTCTAAATCGAAAGCGTAGCGAGGCGTGGCCGGGAGGGTCATTTCATCATCCTTTCAACGCGCCGGTTAAGCGACCCGAGAGGAAAAAGCGTTGTAAAAACGGATAGACCAGTATGATAGGAAGCGTCGAGACGATGATCGTCGCCATCTGTAGCGCGTAGGAGGGCACATCTATCGCGGCGTCCGCCACGTCGTTCGCCTGTCCCAGAATGACCGTCTGACGCATGATGACTTGCAGGGGCCACTTACTCGGGTCGGTGATGTAGAGGATGGCCGGGAAGTACATGTTCCATAACTCGACCGCGTAGAAGAGCCCGACAGCCGCGAGGACGGGCAGTGACAAGGGCAGCGCGATCCGGTAGAAGATCGTCCAGTCGTTCGCGCCGTCTAGCTCGGCAGACTCATAAAGCTCGCTGGGCAGGGTCCGGAAAAATCCCACCATGACAAGCAGCAAGAAGGGCTCGATGGCGGAAGGCAGAATGAGCGCCCACAAAGAATTAAGGAGCCCGACCTCTTTGACCACGAGAAAGCGAGGGATGAGCCCCGGCCAGAACAAGATGGGTAACACGACCAGCGAGATAAAGAAGCGCCGCCCGAGCAGTTTGGGGCTGGCGAGCACAAACGCCGTTACGGTCGTGAGGGCGAGCTTGACAACCGTACCGACGGTCGCCAGAAAGACCGAGTTCTGTAGCGAGCGCAAAATGGCGGGGTTGGAAAGCACAAGCTCGTAGGCCTTGGTAGACCAGCGCTCCGGGAGGAGCTGAAAGCCGCTACGTACCGCGCCGTAGTCGGCAAAACTGTTGAGAAGGACGTAGACGAAGGGGAACAGCATGAGGAGGGCGACAACCGCGAGTATCAGGTAGTTGACGTAGTCGAAAACCTTGTCTTGTAACCTGCGGGATTCCACCATCAGAATGCCCCTTTTCCGGTGAAGCGCCTCACGGCGTGATTCGCCGTGAGAACAAGCACCAGAGCCACCACCCCTTTGATGAGACCGACCGCGGTGGCAAAAGAGAAGTTCCCCGCAGCGACGCCGCGGTAGTACACGAAAGTGTCGATAACCTGGGCGGTCAGGTCGTTGGACGCGTTCAGCAAGAGGAACACATGTTCAAAACCGACCGAGAGGATATGGCCGAGGCTGAGGATGAATAAAATGACGATCACGGGGCGGATGGCGGGAAGGGTGACGTGCCAAATACGCTGTAAACGGCTCGCGCCGTCGATGGCTGCCGCGTCATGAAGCTCGCTCGACACACCCGCTAAGGCGGCAAGATAGATGATGGTGTTATAGCCGGTATTTTTCCAGATGGACTGGGCAACGTAATTGAAGCGAAACCAGTCGGGACTCGTCATAAAGCTTATCTTGTTGGCGCCCAATGAGACAAGAGCCTCATTGACGAGGCCGCTCGAGCCGAACAGCTGATACCAAATCCCGACAATGACGACCAGAGAGATGAAATAGGGAACAAACACGGCGGTCTGCACAAACCGCTTGAACAGCTTGTTTTTCGCTTCGTAGATCATGACGGCCAGAATGATGGCAAGGGGAAAGCCGAAGCCGAGGCCGAGGAAGTTTAAGTAGAGCGTGTTCCAGGTGACCCGCCACACCTCCGGGTCCGCGAACATACGCCTGAAATGTTTGAGGCCGACCCAGGGACTGTCCTCAAAGCCCAAAAAGGGGCTGTAGTCCTGAAAGGCGACGACGCTGCCGAGGTGGGGCCAGTAAACAAACACTCCGAAAAAGAGCAGGCCGGGTAGCAGCATAACGTAGAGCCAGCGGTGGCGCCACAATTGGCGCGCGGTCTTGCGCAGAGCGGACGTCGGGGCTCGCCGGGGCGGCTGCTTGACACTTCGTTCTAGGGAATCGGTAGTCATGGGGTTGAGTTAGGCGGGGCATTAGCCGCCCCGCCGTCACTTTCTACTGACTTTTGACCCGGTTGTAGGCCGTGGTTGTCGCGTCCGTCAACTCGCGACCGCCGCGGCTGTACCAGTCTTCGACGTAAGCGTTCCATTCGTCTAAGCTCTGGTCGCCTGTTATCATGCGGATGAAAGTGCTTTGCGAAAAGTCATTAAGCACAGCAGTCGGGTCGTCCATGCCGAGTTCGGGAAAAACGCCCCAGGTGGGATCGGCAATCCCGTAAGCCGAAAGGCGTTCGGTGTCCTTTAGAATCTGCTCACGGGTAGCCGGAAGGACGTAAGGGGCGTTGACGACGCGCTCGTAGTGGCGCGGACCCCAAGCGCGTATCCAGCCGATGTCGTTTTTTCCCTGTTCGGTTTGAACAAAGCTGCCGTCTTCGTTGACCGTGTAGTTAACACCTTCGAAACCGAAGTTGACGAAGTCACGAGTATCCTCCCTGACGAAGTAGTCAATAATGGTCAGTAAGTCGCGGATTTTCTCGGGTTCGTTTCTGTACTCGACGCTGATCTGTGTGGTGGTGTTGAAGCCGGAACGAAGGTAGGTAACGCGCTCGTAACCGTCGGCAACAACCGGATCGATGGGGTACACCTCTGCGTCTGGCTCGAGTTCCCTAAGCTGAGCACCCTGCAGGTCGTAACCTGAGGCCAAGTTTTGAGGCAGCAGCCCGCACCGGCCCTCGATGAACTGGGTGTACATGTCGCCGACGCCGAGGGCCGGGAAGTCGGTATCAAATACGCCCTGCTCATAAAGGTTATGCATGTAGCTGACGGCGGCGCGCATTTCGTCACTCACCTGGGAGTTGAGAAGCGTGCCGTCGCCCTGTACTTTCCAACCGCTGGGCACGCCAAACGCTTCCAGAAAGGGTGTCCAGGTCCCGCCTTCGCTCAGGCAAGCGCCGAAGGTATCATTCACCCCGTTACCGTCGGGATCTTGGGTTGTGAAGGCGACCAAGACGTTCTCAAGCTCCTCAGCGGTGGTAGGTATGTCGAGCCCTAAATTCTCGAGCCAGTCCGTGCGGATGAAGGAGCCGTTCTGGTACTGCTGGGCTCCGGTAGGTACGCCGTAGACTTTGCCGTTGACCGCGCTGTTCTGCCAAATGATCTCCGGGTACTGACTGATTCCGGGAAACTGTGACGGGTCTTTGAGCGCGTCAAGCAGCCCCGCGTCTTCGAGGGAGACGAACGCGCCCTGTTCTACGGCTTGGAGGATGATGGGGTAGTCCGAGGGCGCGCCGACCACGAGGTCGGGCAGGTCGCCCGAGGCGAATACCGTCCCGAGGCGCGCGGCGAACTCGCTCGAGGGTACAAACTCGAAGTTGAGTCTGACACCCAAGTCTGCTTCTATCTTTTGCAAGTAGGCATTATTTTCGCGCGGCGTGGGGGCTGGAAAAGGGGAGCGGGCGAGAATCGTAATTTCGTCGAGCGTGGGGGTGGGGTCGTCTTGCGCGAACGCAGCAAAAAAGGTGAGGGCAATGGTGAGGGTGAGCAGGAGTTTTCTCATATTTTTTCCTTTCTTAACCCTTTACGCGCTTATGGGTGCGGAAACTTGAGTCACGAGTTTTTCGATGGCGGTCCGGGCATCGTCGGGGAGAGAGGGCCTTCCCAGGGTCTGACCCGTCCCGCCCCCGACGATGCTCGAGGCGTATTTAAGGCAGGAGAGCCAGTAGCCGTGGGTGTGGAGTTGCCAGAGCTTGTCTATGTCGGCCTGAAGGCGCTCGCACGCGTCGTGAGCACCCCGCTCCGACGCTCGGTACATGGCGGTGAAATGGCCGGGGATGATGTTGCCGAGCCCCGGCACGAGCCCGTCCGCGCCGAGCTTTAAGGCGGCGGCGGCTTGCGTCTCGGACCCCTGGAGCGTACGGAAGGTTTTATCGCCTCGGCTCAGCTCGAGAAAGTCTTGAAACTTAGCCAGGTCGCCCTCGCTATCTTTTAAGCCGATAATGTTAGGGTGGCCCATAACCTTCTCCACCGTGGCTGCGGAGACGGGGTTGTGGGTCATTTGCGGGATGTTGTAAAGCACGATGGGGACTGGGGACGCGTCCGCGATCCGCTCGAAGTGACGTGCCTGCGTCCTTTCGTCGCAGGTAAAATAGTAAGGAGTGGCGATGACAAGTGCGTCAGCACCTGCACTCACCACGTCGTCTGCCAGGCTGAGCACGCGCTCCGTGCTGGGCTCGAGCACACCCACGAGCAAAGGTACGCGCCCATCCGCGTATTCTTTCGCGCAGGATACAAGCTTGCGAAGGGTAACTCCACTCAGCCAGGGACCTTCGCCGCTGCTACCTGCTACAAAAAGACCCGCCACACCAGCTTCGATTGCACGGTCAACGAGGCGCTTTAGCGTTCCTTCGTCTAGGCCGCCGTCCGCGCCTACGGGGGTGACCAAGGGTGGAATGACACCGCGCAGCTCAATCATGCTTACCGACCCGGGGCGTGGCGGCCAGCCTGTTCCTGATGTCCGTGTAGTGCTCCTCTATGGCTTGACGAAGGTGAGCGGCGTTTTTGGCCTGGAGTGCGTCGACAATAGCAACATGGTCTTGAAGCGTTTTTTCGGGTCGGGGGGTGTAGATGTCAACGTGCTCGGCGGCGCGCCGGAAGGCGAGCCAAAACACGTCTAAGAGCTGATGATGAATTTCATTGTCTACGTTGGCGTTGAGCAGCCGGTGAAACTCGCGGTCTTGCTCAGAAAAGGTCTCACCCAGCTTTGTTTTGTCTCGCATGGCCTCGGTAACGCTTCTTAAAGCTCGCAACTGGTTTCGGGTAAGCGTAGCGACAATGCGCTCTGCCATGCCTACTTCGAGGAGCTGCCTGATATCCATCAGGTCCTCGAGGCCGTCGAGGTTTTTCATGAGGGCGTAAGGTAAATTGTCGAGAAGAGGTTCAAAGGAGAAGTGGCCTACGAAAATCCCGCTGCCCCGACGCGCCTCGATAATGCCGAGCGATTCCAAAACCTTTACAGCTTCTCTTACCGAGTTTCGGCTTACACCCAAATCCCTTGAAAACTCCATTTCCGGCTTGATGGGGTCGCCGGTTTTGAGACCGTTGTCAAGGATATAAGCCTTGATGGCGGTTTGTACAGAATGATGTAAATTGTCGTTCGATGATCGGTGTGCGGGCACGCCTCTCCTTTATGTATAAACACCGAACCGCTGTATATCGGGACCGATGCACATGCTTTGCGCTATTGCGTTAAGGCTACAACAGTTGTAGGATAGATGTCAAGACTTAGAGGATAACTGGTACACTCACCCAACACTCACCGAAGGGAGGGAGTATGGCTCGGAACAAGCCTAAATTGTGGCTTGACGATGGGGTCCATTTCAAGGTTCGTACGAACGGTGACCTCTTTACTGAAGTAGATGCTTCGTTATTCGCCGTCATCTGCACCAATCTCGACTAGCCTTAACCGGCAATTACGGTAGAGCCAGATGATGTTTCTGGGCGGTTAGATATCGTGCCAAGCCAAATCTGCTAGAAGAAAGGGAGACACATGCTTAAATCCTTGACCACACAAGTTGTTGTTGTCGGCTCAGGAGCAGGTGGCTTAAGTTCGGCCATCGCCGCCGGACGAAACGGCGCCGAGGTTCTTCTGCTCGAGTATGGTGGCTTTTTGGGAGGCATCTCGGCAACCTTGCCCTGGCTCGGGTTTCATGATCGTGAGTACCGTCAAGTTGTGAAAGGCTTACCTCACGAAATTGTGACCCGCTTGCAAAACATGGGAGCGGCCTCTCGCTACGAGTTCGACCCCAAATGCGGCTCGCTGGTGAGCCTCGACTCTCACCTTTGGAAATGTCTCGCCATGCAGCTCGTTCAAGAAGCAGGTGTTCAGGTCATGATGCACACACACGTTGTAGACACGCTGAGAGAAGAGGACAAAATTGTTGGGGTGACCGTCGAGCATAAGACAGGGCGGCAGAACATCTTTGCAGACGTCGTGATAGACGCCAGCGGCGACGGCGACGTCGCTGCTCGCGGCGGGGTTGATTGGGAGAAAGGTCGCACTGCAGACGGGCTGGTCCAAGCACCTACGTTGGTTTTCAGGCTGGGTGGGCTCGACCGCGACAGGTTTGTGGCGGCTTGCAAGAACCACTCACTCAACTACCGGGAATGGATTCACGATTTTCCCGACCTGTGGGACAAGATGATGGCGCGCATCGACACCCTCGAGACGTTCGTCTTGGGCGGCTTCGCAGGGCTTATGGAAAAGGCGCGGGCTAACGGCGACCTTACCTTGCCACAGACTCGGGTCGTGGGTGTGAAGAATCACCGGCCCGACCAGATGACGGTCGTGACTACCAGAGTTCTCGGCCTCGATCCCACAGATGTTGAGAGCGTAAGTCAAGCCTACACAAAAATTTATCAGCAGATTCCTGAGTTGTTAAGATTTTTCAGGAACTATGTACCGGGCTGCGAAAACGCTTATATCGTGGAAATTGCCCCGATGTTGGGTGTCCGCGAGAGCCGCCGCATCATGGGTGACTACGTGCTAACAGGCGAAGATGTCGTTAGCGGACGGCGTTTTGGTGACGCCGTAGCGATGGGAGCTTACCATATTGATATTCATAGGCCTGGCGGCACCTGGGTGGAGTCTCAGAACGTCGAGGCTTATACCATTCCCTTGCGTAGCCTTATCGCGCGAAAGGTGGAAGGGCTCATGATGGTGGGCAAGTGTATATCTGCTACGCACGAAGCCATCGCGTCGACTCGTGTGATTCCCATCTGTATGGCGCAGGGTCAGGCGGTGGGCACTGCCGCCGCGCTTGCTGCGGTTGGAAAAATGAGCGTTAGGAGCGTCCAGCTAGACTTGCTCCAGGACGCGCTCGAGGCGCAGGGCGCGGAAATAGGCCGTACGCTCGGAGGCCCCAATCTACAGGTTATTGAGGAAGTCGGACAACTTCCTTTTAACGAGCCACCGACCAGCGGTGATAAAGATGATGTATCAAAGAGTGCGTCTGCTTGGGTGTGAGCTTGCTGGCAAGCTCTTCAGTTCAGAGGCGGCAACCTCACTCAAGACGAACACTCCCGGTGAAGTTGGCGTTGGTCCATTCGCTGAGCACGCCCATCGGCCAGCTCATCGTGAATGCCGGAACTGACGACGCTGGGGCCACCGCCAGAGAGTTTTCTGAGGCTTTGGGGCGGCAGCATTGAGGTTCGCAAGGTAGAGGTGCTTAGAGGATGATCTTTTTGAAGGCAGGGCGTACGCGCAAGCTGAAAAGTCTACGCGCCGCCGACTTTATGCTCTTTTAGCCTCAGAGCTTCTTGGTTCGTCCACGAAGTTCGCTATAAATTACCGATTTAGTACCTTACGCTAAAAACAGAGAAAACGAACTCTGAAAACCGCATGAAATTTAGCGGATGCACCATTCTGCGGCTGT
>CBDCDZ010000001.1:0-24108 GCA_965215565.1 Trueperaceae bacterium | reverse complement strand
GATGCGCTTTAAAACAAGCTCTGCCTACGACTTCAATGAAGCAAGTTAGGTAAAGCAGATGCAAAATCTTCGATGGGAAGAGTGGCTGAACCGCGACCCTTCAGAGATGAAGGCATTGCGCCGACAGGTCGAGGAAGTGGCGGAAAGCTACACACACCGGAGCGCGGTGGCGCAACTGCGCCGCACCCGGCCAAGGGGGCAAGAGAGCTCCTATGACGGTGTAGAGTTCTGGGGGAATATCAAGAACAAGGCGCTGCTCCTCCTGGCGCTGCTGACGCGTCCGGGCTCGAGAATAGCCGTTGAGCTAGACATCGGGTTGCCAGAGACAAAAACTTGTCAGTTTCTTCGGGAGTGGGGTGTCAAATACCTGTGCCTCCCTTCAAATACGCTATGGGTCCCGAACAATTTTAGAGATAAAGAAAGGCCTCCAGGCTATAGGGGTTTCATCTGCTACGAAGGCCGTGTTGTGTTTAAGAACGGGCTTTACCTTCTCAAAACGGCGACCAGAAGCTATACCCTGAGATACAGCCAGGACGGCGTGTGGGTGTTCCAAGACGAGCCCATCCCAGACCTCACCTTTTCGCATGTCCTTTACCTAGAAGACATAGACCTCAACGCTTGTAACCTCTCCACCCCTCTCTTTTCTGGGTTCCTCAATGAAACAAAGCTGATTGCTCAGCTTGATCAAGAGAGCCGGTCGCTCACGAACAACAAGTATGGTGTCGTGCCGCACCCTCAACGTGAAGGGGATTTCCTCGTTCCTAAAGAGGCGGTCGCAAAGGTGTATGGACATCAGGCGGTCGAATGCGCAGCGGAAGCGCTCAACCCCTGCCGCTGCACCTACTGGGACGATGAGAGGTTGACCTGCGGCGTTGACAAGCTGCGTCCCGCCCCCCACTGCGAGGACTACCACCCGCTCGATGAAGAGAGGGCCGAAGCTCGCTCGAGCCCACAACCGTCGTGACCACGGTCTAGGCGCACCACCCGCGGGGGCGCACCCCGTCCGCGGGATGAGCGCCCGACGAGCAGGTGCGGAAAAAGTCGGCACACCAGGTGTGCGACACAAGTTAATCACCCCAGAAAAGAGGGCTTTTCTCCGTCCTGCATGCCCCTCCGCCGTTAGGGCGAGAAATAATTACTTGCACTTCGGGTGATTCATGGGTACCCAGCCCTTTTACGACTCGGGCTTCCAGAACACCCGGTGTGCCTGGACTGACCCCGCCGGTTGTCTAGCCTGGCGTCATGCCCTCGTATGCACCCCACCGCCCACTCATCGACCAGTCCTACGACGCTTCTCACCACGGCGACAACCGGTGTTCGCGCTCCGTGCTGCGGGCCTACGCCGACGCTAAGCGCTAGACCGACGAGACCTACCGCGCCCGCTGGGACGGCGCTGCCAAGCTCCTCGATTGGTGGCACGGGCTCGACAGAAAGGTGCGCCCACCCCTCGACCACCTCACACGCGAGGACGCCGAGGCATTCTTGGCGTGGCTCGAGCCCCAGCCGTTCGCCCCCTCCACGGTCAAGGGCTACCTGATGGGCGCGAGCGCGCTTACCAAAGCGTTACGCTGGGCGAGCGTTCGGCCCGTGAAGATGGACGACATGTATCAGCCGTTCAAGTTGGTCACGCCCACCCCGCCGAGGCGTCCCCTGCGTCAGGCAGCGGAGGGGGCCGTTGAAGCGATAGAGAGCCCCCTGCTGCGGGCCAAGCTGCGGGTGCTGTTCGCGCTCCTCATGCTGGGGCTTGACGGTGCCCGAGGCTTGCACGCGCACCTGGGGGAACCTCTTGCCCGAGGCGCGTCGGCTTTACGGCTATAAGCACCGCTTCGTCACGCTCAACGTGGAGGCGAGTGCGGCGCTCGAGGGGCTCGCCAAGTTCTACCCCAAGGAGCAACGAGCCTCGTCCAAGCGCATCCTCGGCTGGGAGCCGGACACCGCGAGACGGTGGCTTAAGAGGGTGGGCAGCGGAGAAGACACCGCAGGAACTGACGACAAGCGAATGTAAACAAAACTCGGAGCAAAAAGATGGGCCGTGACAGGGTAGTGCATCTTGCACACTATTACTTACACTAACACCTGTCTTAAAAAGTGGATTGGTTCTATCATCAAATCACTTTTTGGTACTGTTCATAGTTATGGATGCTGAAAATCCCTTTGGTCCCCACCTTCAAACCTCCACCACCTATACGCAACTTGGTGGACGGCAGGTGTCTTTCAACGAGGTTCAGGCCGAATTGAGCTTTCATAACTTAGATGGTGTTCTTGGCATTTTGGGTGCAGTTTCGATGGATGCTTTGCAAAGGGGGCCGGAGTTCTATCACTCTTCGCATCAAAAGCAGCTTTTAGCAAGTGCTTTGGGCGACAACTTTCCTGAGCAGTTATCCTATAGATGTAGGTACAACGCGCTTAATGTGGAACGTCATGGAATTGTTCATACTCAGAATCTCGCCTGGCTTTCTCATCAGGCGCTGCTAAACGCCAAGCGCGGCGGCCTTACATCCAGCTTTAATAATGCCTACCGCGCAAGGATGATTCGACTCCTCCTTGTTGCGAACGATCACCTTAACCAAGGTACTTCAATCCAAAACAATATAGGACTTAAAGAGCGGAAGCGCGTGGCGCTGGATTTTTTGCGTCACTGGCAGTTTAGCCAATCCTTTGGTGTAGGTGATTTTTTCCGTAGCTTGATGCGACATCGCACCCTTCTCCTCGAGCGGCTTCCCCACTATTTTGATGTGTGCGACGTATTCAAACGAGTGACAGGCGTTGGGCTCGACGTGTACTTCGCAGTGGTGGCAGCCATCACCAGCCAATTGTTTTTGGACCAGCTTAAAAGAGGTGAGGAAAACCACCCAAACCCAAGTGCAAGCGGACACTGGCTCGTTACATCCCCATTTGTTGACGAACTCGAAGACCATAAAGAGGAGGTGAAAGCTGTACTGAGTTGGTGGTCGACAACACCAGAGCGTTATGAGGAGCGTTACCGGGCTTGGCGTTCGAACATGCCTAATGCTCAACCCGACCTTGATTTCGTGCAGTTGCGTATTACGCCCCTTATCGAAGCGCGCCCAGGAGAACTGGTCTGCCCGGTTGCCCACTTCCTGCTGATGAAGGTGGTTGACGAGCCGTACTTTCTTCTTTCTGAGCGCCTACCGAAAGCGGAACGGGAACGCTTTCAGGTAGCGCTTGGCAACGCGTACAATGACTACGCGAACGAGCTTATTGCTTCCATCGCAGCAAACGTCTGTCAAGGTGCCTGGAACTTTACACCAAACCCACCACGTCCCGGTGGAGGTGGCGAACTTTCTGATGCTCTCCTTTCACGTGCTGACACAGCCGTAGTTTTTGAACATAAAGCACTCCGGCTTAACACGGAATTCTTGTTGGGAGGTTCTGGAGACCGAGTTCTCGGACCGCCTGATAAGGTACTCGAGCAGCTCGAGGTAGAGAAACGCTCCGCGGGAGAGACGAAGGGTGAGGACAAAGGTCTCCTCACGCGCGGAATGAATCAGCAAACGCGAACAGCCAGCGCGATACAGAGGTACGCACGTCACAAATTTGGCTCTCCTTTTCTCCGGGTGTACGCCGTGCTGACTCACCTTGCAGATTTGCATGTTGACCGCGTTGTGTACGAAGGCTACCTAGAACGGCTGCTCGAGCGCAACCAGTTGTACCCGGAAGCTTTTTGGGTACCGCCTCAGTGGCTCCACATTGAATCGCTCGAGCACCTTGCGAGCTGGGCAGAGGCGGGCGACCTCGATCTTGAAGAACTATTTTCTCAGAAAGCAAGGGCGCACAGATACGAACGATTCGACGTCTTTCTTGCAAACCTCGCAGCATCGAGAGAGCGCCCACTCCAGGAAACTCAACTTTCCGATAGGCTCAATAGAGCAATGGATGAGGCGTATAAGTTGCTCTACCCATCTCATGCTCTAGCAGAGCTCAATCCTAATGAATCTAAGTGCTCATAGGTCGGCTCACTACAAGCACACGAGGCTACTTATGGATGGAGAAGGATAGTGCAGCTAGGCCGTGGCGAACTTTTCAAACCTTTTGATGATCAAGATAGCGCTGTAAGAGAAGCGAGATTCAGATATTTTATCGTCTTTTCTGAACACGAACCAGAAGTAATTATTAGTTTGAGGGAAAGTTGCTTTAAATTCTACGAAAAAGCGGGTGTTCATTCCTATAATTTACTGGTTGATTTAGTAGAGGGTAAAGCTAGCAGGTACGACTACAGCGTGTATTACTATGAACCCTACAAACAAGACTATCTCGAACTACGGGAGGCTATAAATAGATGGTACAGAGATTTCTTTTTGGAACGCCTTGGGGAGTGGTGCAAAGACGTTGGTTTAGCACTTTTGAGTGAGGTGAATGAAAATCGAGAGGATATCGAACGTTTCACCGGCTTTAGATACCTTTCCCAGTACCCAGCACCCACGGACCCAGTTTTGAAGGGTGTCCCGGATTTTTACTCATATCTAGTGTCAAAGAAGGAAAGCGAAGAGAAGCGAATCGGGCCAATATTTTCGAGGCATTTTAGATATAACCCTTCTAAGAGTAAGCGCAAGAAGTTTAAGAAGTTGATGTTGCTCTATTTTCAAAACTACATTGATGAGTACGCGGAAATGGTGGAGGAACAGGCTAGAAGTCAAGGGTATACAGACAGAGGAAACAAGAAGCGGCAGACAAAAATAGGAAAGAAGAAGCGGCAAGCAGGTACAGTCAGCGAGCCCACAGAACATTTTCATTGGCTCTATCTGCGACACATTGAAAAGCGTACTTGTGATGAAGTTGCCGAAGAAGTAAATAAGGTGCAAAACGCTCTGGACAAAAACACTTTGGAGGAGTTCGAGTCAGTAGTATCACCCCAGAATGTTTGTGACGCGACAACTAGACTTGCCAACCTGATTGGTGTGTCTCTCGGACCACGCGGTTTGAAAATGCAAGCCAACGGTGATGTTGAAGGCAGAATCGACACAAGATTAAGTGACAAACATTGGAAGCGTATTGAGCCGTTTTTGCCTCCTCAACCCTCCGTAGGGCGGCGGCGCAAGCAGGACCGCGAGGTGCTGAGTAGCCTTGTCTATCGGTTTAGGACGGGTTGCCAGTATCGAGACATTCCGAGAGGGAGAGGATACGCCTCTCCCTCTACCACACACCACTGGGCAAGCCGCTGGGAAAAAGATGGCGTGTTCGATCAGATATGGAATCATCTTCTCGCAGTGCTTGATGACGAAGGGCGGCTCAAGATTACGAAGAAAGACTTTAACGGCAGTTCTGTCATCAATAAAAAGGGTGAGAGTGACTTTGCACAAAAAGTCCATAAAAAGTCATAAACATGCTTCGGTCTGAAACTCATTACAATCTAGCACTGTCAGGCACCATGTGAGTAGCGTCGGAGACGGAGTAAATTGTCCTAAAGTTGCCATCGACCTTGGGCAGCGGAAAAGTATTAGCTCGGGAGCTACTTTTTGTGCAAAGCTGGTGAGAGTCACAAAAATAAAAAGCCGTAGAACCGCGAGCAGAGCACATGATGTTTCGACTGCGTTGTTGTCACGGCGAATGCGTCCAAGAATGAGGGGGTGAGTTGGTACACGGTCCACCTTATGGCTCACACCAAGCAGGTCCGCTGCCGCTAGTAAAGATACCATCAAGTTGAGCGCGTATGCAGGCGGTCTGACAGATGTCCCATTCTTATCGTGTATTTATAAGCGCAGGATTGTGTAGGCCGCAGCTTTATCGTCATTGCTGTACCTGTTCATTAGGCTTCCACTCCTCTAGTAATTCTCGGACCAGATGAAGCTAAGCGTGAACTCTCCTTAACTGCTCGCGTTTTATATCTTCACCGTACATGATTGTGGGGTGAGTTCTCTCTACGGAGGTGAAACCTATACGCCCACCCAGCATGTAGTGAGCTCGAGAGTGCAAATGTTTGGCAACCCGAGCACTCTCGAACCCTAACAAGCGACCGCCCCGCAACTCACGATTTTCAACCGTGAAAGGACAGTCTATGAGCACCTTAGCAGAAGCAAAGAAGTATCACGAGGTACAAGAAAGTAATCGTCACAGCGTGCGTAAACTTCTTAAGCCCGACGCCGTAGCACACCGCCTGGACGTGCCCCTGAGTACCGTTTATGAAGCGGCCAGACAAGACCGGATCGGCGGTCTCGTCCGCTTCGGGCGCAAGGTCCGGTTCGACCCGGACAAATTCGAGGCGTGGCTCGAGGCGGGCGGCGAGGCGCTACCCGGCGGCTGGCGGCAGGAGCCGGACGCTCAATGAAAAAGGCCCCTTTAAGGGAAGGGGCGCAGGGCACAACCAAAACTGTAAGGAGTAGTGTAGCAGGTCCTTTGCCCTTACGTCTATCCGGCCCTTCTCTTCGCCCCCTTCTTGAGGTCTGCGCGAGATTTCTTAACACCCTTGCAGCGGGTGAGGCTTTCACCTTTCAAACTTTTGACGACAGCAAGAGACATCCCTCCCTTGCCACAGTTCGACACGGCAGCGTAAGGGAGCACGCCGACGCGCTGGCTCGCCTGAACCGGCTGGGCGCAGGCGTACACGTGATGGTCAATGCGGGCGACGGCAAGGGCCGCGCCAAAGAGAACGTGATCCGTGTTCGAGCTATGTTCATCGACCTCGACGGGGCACCGTTACCTCTGACCTGGCCCCTCGAGCCTCACCTTTTGGTCGAGAGCAGCCCCGGCAGATTCCACGCCTACTGGCGTATTAAAGGTCTGCCACTACACGAGTTCAAGCGAGCACAAAAAGCGCTCGCTCTCCTTTTTGGGGGTGACGAGAGCGTGTGCGATCTGCCCCGCGTGATGCGCTTACCGGGCTTTTACCACTGTAAGGGGAAGCCGGTGAGCGTAAAGCTCCTCCGCTATGCCGACGCCCTGCCATACTCTCGTAATGAACTGTTAGAGGCGTGGCCGGAGGTGGCCCGAGCTCTCGCGCCGCGCCCTGTGTTAAAAGAAAGATGCCTGGAAAAGAGCGGTAAAACTGAACGCCGCTACGCCCTTTCAGCCTTACAGAATGAGCATGACCGAGTGGCGAGTGCTCCCGAAGGGACGCGCAACGCCACCCTTAACCGCGCTGCTTTCTGCCTGGGTCAGCTTGTCGGGGCGGGGGCGCTCGAGCGCGCAAGTGTAGAAGATGCTTTACAGGGTGCCGCTTCTATGTGCGGGCTACCCCGAGATGAAGCCGTGCGAACTATAAAGAGCGGGCTCGAGGCGGGTTTTGGAGAGCCGCGAAACGTCTCTGCTTCCAACCCTCAAACCTTCAGGCAGCGCCGCCGCGCCCAGTTCACGGGGTGGCGCTCATGAGCTTTAAGCGCTGCATGAGGCTGGCTCGAGCCGCCGAGCCGGAGTCTGTGAAGAGGGCGCAACGCCTCATCTACCCCCGGATGTTCGACGCTGGCCTGCTGGCGTCGCAGACGGAGCAGGTGCTCAAAACACTCGGGAAGAGTACCGGCGTAGGCTACCGCGCCCTTTACAAAGACTGGCAGGACTTCAAACATATTGAACTTCAGAAGGAACAGCGGACACAACAGGGAGAGAACACGAGCCCCTACCGCGTCATCAACGGGGCACTCCACCGGGACAAAGATACCGAGTTTGGTCCGGTACCTGTGCCCCTCTGCAACTTCGACGCGAGCATCATCCGCGAGGAGATACGGGACGACGGTGCCGAGAAGACCTTCACCTTTGTGATCGAGGGCAAGCTCAAGAACGGTCAACCTTTACCCGCTACCGAAGTGCCCGCCGCCCGCTACCCCGGCATGAAATGGGTTACCGAAGCGTGGGGCGTGGCACCTCTGGTTTTCGCCGGACAATCGACGAACGACCATCTGCGGGTGGCGATTCAAGAACGTGGCGGTGAAGTACCACGTCACATCGTGTACGCCCACCTCGGCTGGCGCAAGATTGACGACAAGTGGTTCTACCTCCACGCCGCTGGCGCGGTCGGCGCGGACGGCACCTGTGCCGATGTGGAGGTCCATCCCGGAGACTCCAGGCTGAGCGGCTACGAACTCCCGGACCCGCCGGAGGGCGAGGCGCTGCGTGAGGCGGTGCGCACCTCTCTGGGCCTGCTCGAGCTCGCCCCCCCGCGGCTCTCTTTCCCCCTCCTCGCCACCATCTACCTGGCACCTTTGGGTGAAGCCTCCCCAGCCGACCTGTCGGTGTTCCTGTTGGGACTCACCGGCACCTTCAAAACCGAACTCACCGCCCTCGCCCAAGCTCACTTCGGGGCGGGCTTTGATGGGCGCAACCTCCCCGCCAACTGGTCGTCCACCGCCAACGCGCTCGAGAAGCAGGCCTTCCTCGCCAAAGACGCTCTCCTCACCATCGACGACTTCTCGCCCACCGGCTCCCAGAGCGACGTGGCGCGCGCCCACCGCGACGCCGAGCGCCTGCTACGGGCGCAGGGCAACCGGGCGGGCCGAGAGCGGATGAGAACGGACGGTTCTTTAAGGCCCGCCTACTACCCGCGCGGACTCATCCTCTCGAGCGGCGAGGACGCCCCCAAAGGGCACAGCCTCCGGGCGCGGGTGTTCTTCTTAGAGGTAACGAAGGGCGACGTCCGCCCCGCCGCGCTGACCGTCGCGCAACAGCAGGCAGGCGACGGGAGCTACGCCGCGGCCATGTCAGGCTATGTACGCTGGCTGGCGCCGCGGATGGACGGATTAAAAACGGAGCTAGCCAAGCTCAAACGGACGCTCCGCGACCGAGCCACCAGACACGCCACCCACCGCCGCACCCCGGACCAAGTTGCGGCCCTGGCGGCGGGGCTGCACATGCTCTTGCAGTACGCGCTCGAGGTGGGTGTCATTACTTCCGCAGAACAAGCCGACCTGTGGGAAAGGAGCTGGACCGCCATCGGCGAAGCCGCGGCCAAACAGGGCGGGCTCCAGGAGACTGAGGACCCAGTCACACGCTTTGGAGAACTCTTGAGCGCCGCCGTTGCCTCCGGTCATGCCCACCTCGCTGACGCCAAAACGGGCAAAGTACCACGGGAGCCACAACGCTGGGGCTGGCGCTGCGAAACCCCCGGCACCAACTTTACCTGCGATGAATGGCAGTCGCAGGGGGAGCGTGTAGGCTGGGTTTCTGACGACGCGCTCTTTCTCGAGCCCGACGCCGCCTACGCGAGCGTGCGAAAGCTGGCGCGGGCGCAGGGCGACAACCTCAGCATGGCGAAGCGCACCCTGTACAAGCGCATGGGGGAGCGAGAGCTCCTCGTCAGCAGCGACAAGGACCGCAGCACGAAACGCCTGACGGTAGCGGGTGAGGTGCGCGCGACGATTCATCTTCAGAAGGATTACCTTGTACCAGAAAACGTACCGAACGTGCAAAATGGACCAACCCCGCCGGAATGGGAGGAAGCCGCCGACGGTTTGGAGGATAACGAGGGGCGCGAACGTACAGACGCGGGGGTGAAACGTACCACCAGTACGGAGGACGGTGAGCAAACGTACAGGAACGAACCCCCTTCTAACCACAGTTTTGAGGGTCTTAGTACGTTTGGCACGAAAGAGGGAGCGATATCCCCCTCGAGCACTTCTGATGAACCCAACACAAGAAACCAACCACAAGCCTCTCACGCCGACGTTCCTGAGCAGGAAACGCGGCGCTATCTCGCCTGGGCGGAGGACCTGTTAGCGCGTCACCCGTGCGTGTGGCTCGAGTCTCCCGCTCCTGTTGACCCGTCTCAAGAGATGGTGAGCCAGTTCAAGGAGCCCGAAAAACTGGCTGCTAGGCGTACCTTGCTCGACGACAAGGGGCTTTGGGGCGTCGTCACCGCCAAGGGCGGGGTTGTGCTCGAGTCGTGGAGCGGCGAAGCGGAGGGACAACAGAATCCCCCAGCGGAGGCGGCATGACGTCTCACTTCAAGACGAGGTTCATCCCTCGTCATCCTCTTCGCGCTCCTCCTCCATCTCCCGCTCCATCACGTCTACTTTTTCCTTTTGCCCCTCGAAACTCTTGTCGAGGTCAATGTTTTCTTTGGTGGTCTGCTTACGGTCGTCATCCATAACGCCTCCTGTGGAGTTCGAGTCTAAAGCAGAAAGGCATGAAAGGGTAAAGGCATGTCGGACGAGGCGCACCCCGACCCGCGCCTCGTCCACCCTGACAGCGCTCACCTGTTCGCATAACTCATGGGTTTCTTGCGCTTTGCATAACTCATGGGTTTCCCTCTTTGTTACAACTCACGAGTCACCTACTCTTGTTGCGATTCATGGCTTTCCTCGTCTATCGCCGATTGAACCGGAGGTTCCATGTACATCCGCGCCAAACACTACGGCACCCGCACCTACTACTCCTTAGTCATGACCACACGCAAGAAGGGCAAGGTCAGGCAGCACGTCATCTGTTACTTAGGCAAGCACCCCACCCTAGAGAGCGCCATCGCCGCGTTCGAGGAGGAGCTTAAGGGCGTCCGGGAGGAGATACGTCACCGTCTGCGCTCGCAGCTGGACGAACCCACTAACCCTTTCCATCGACAGCGCCTCGTGAAGCTCCGGGAGCTGGAGGGGGACCTCGTGTTCAAGATAGAGGACCGCAAAAGGATGGTGGCGGACCTGTAGTGCCTACAGGCGCGACGTAGGCACTACAGGTTGGGCGGTTGTAGGCACTACGGCGTCACGGCTTTCCTGGACGAGCCTTTTCCGGCTGCTCATTGGGTAGGGGCGCGTGGCTCGAGGGGGCGGCTCATGGGTTTCTCCTCTTTGCTGCGGTTCATGGGTTTCCCTTCGTTTATGGCTCATGGGTTATTCTCACGAGCAAAGCGGAAGAAGCTTGCCGTGAAATAGTCGCTGTTGACCCCGCGTATACCTCACAGACCTGCCCTGAATGTGGTCGCGTCGCTAAGAAGCTCCTCTCAACACGCTGGCACTCGTGCGAGTGCGGTTGTGAGATGCAGCGCGATGTGGCAGCGGCGCAGGTCATCCGGGCCAGGGGCGTGGCCTTCGGGCGCTAACGCAGCGGTTGTGGACGCATATGTTGCCCGAGAAGCCCCGTCTCTTTAGAGCGGGGAGCATGTCACCTCGGCGCTCTTGTCTATCGCTCCGGGGTCAGGCGCGCGCGTGGTTGTTCAGGATGCTGCTGTAGAGGTCGCCGAGCATCACGCCCTCAGAACCGGTGAACCGCTTGAGCAGCGGCGCTTGGCGCGACGCGTTCATCACGGCTTGGGCTTTTTGGCGGTCGGCCAGCGCGTCCACGAAATAGTCACGAAGCGCCTCGAAGTCCATGTCGTGCAGATTGGTCTTGGCTATGGTCGTCGCCACCGCGCTCACCTCCTGACGATCTGGTTTATGTGCTGAGACCACCTTCTGAAGTCAGTATAGAACAAAACCGCGTTGACATCGGCGTGGCTTATACCCCGTTTGCCCATTTCGGCCTCGATAAATATGGGTTATTTGCCTTTCCTATGACTCATGGGTTTCCCCTTCCTCATGACTCGCAAGTCGTCCAGCCGTTGCCACGGAGAACGCCTGTGCATACCCACGCCGAGCGCCAGCATGTCGGTGGGTTTTCGACAGAGGGTTTATGCTCAGCTCTCCCAGACCTCGCGCAGGGTGCGCCTGAAGAGCTCGTTCAGGGGTTCGAACGACAAGTCCCCTCTTGCTAAGTCCGCCAGCTTAACGTCCAGCCTCTCGTACTCCCTTTCAATAAAGTCGCTGATGACCTCTACCCGCGGCCCCTCGTCCAGCTCCTCACCCTCACGCTTGCGCTCGAGCAGCTCTCCTATCGCCTCTTTGAGTGCGTCATCTTCCACCATCGCCTCGACGAGCACAGGGAACGCCATCGGTGCCACCCCGCGTCCCGCCTCTATTCACTTGCAAGCCAAGAGCGGCCTAAGCACGTAGAAGTATTTCTTGATCCAGACGCGCTCATCCTTGAGATACTCCCGCAGGTTCCCGCCCGCCATGTGCAGGTAGTGGTACATGCAAGCGCGCGGCGAGTAGTCGGGGAGGAGCGCTTTCAACCTCTCAACAAAGCGCCTATCCTCCTTATAGACGATGGGCGAGTGCAGCCACTCCAAGAGGGGCGAGTTCGATTTGCGGAACAAGGCGAGCGCCTTGGGCAAGTCCCAGCCGCTCAGGTCTAAGTCGGGCTCGAGCGCGTGCTCGATACGTCGCGCCGCCCTTCAACCGACAAATACCAGTCTAACGGACGTAAGTAGATGAAGCGCACGTCGTAGTCGCTGTCACGTGAGGGAAAGCCCCAGGCGCGGGAGCCGGACTCGACGGTGTAGAGGACGCGTACCTCTTTGGAGTGCTCGAGATGCTCGAGTTCGCTCTGGATGTGGTCCTTCTTGGCTTCGGTGATGGCGGAAGTCATCATGTTCCTGGTGTTGTGGAGCTTAGCTTTGACTACTGGAATCCTGGAGCATCTTAGCAGGCTGAGGGGGCGGGATACTTGCGGAAAGTCTTAAAAGACGCTTTACCGCAACCGTGTTGCTCTGTGGTGAGACGCACGAAATCGGCGGGGTCAGCCAAGCGGGTACGGCCAGAGCGGTGGTAATGGCTATGTCTTGGAACCTTGTTGGGCTTACAATTAAAAGCCCACTGGGCCAAAGTGATACCCATACTGTACATAACTTAATATCAATCTGTTAATGCAGTGGACGACCACCTTATCCTCCTCCAGCGGTCTCCCAAACAATGCAAAATTTGGGATCGTCTTCGCCTGTTCGTACTCATGAAAGTATGGAAAGCGCCGATGTGAAATTCCATAAGCAGTTTCAAGAGGCTTGCTACCTGTACGCATCAGACTGAAAAAGGATGGATAAACAAGTCCGTCATACCCAGCGGCATGGGCAACGCGGGCTATATCTCTTGAGATTTCGTAAGAGTGCTTTCCCGCCAGAAAAAGCATATGCACAGCAATGTCAAGACTCTCAAACTCCGCGACGTGTTCCTCCTGAAGCAGCTGTGACAAGTCGAGGAGTTTAAGAGCCCTAGTCGGCGCCAAAGTTGCAACGTACAAATCATCCTCTGCTGTCACGCGACACTCGTGGATGCAAACTTCCAGGTCCTGCGAGCTATACATGACGGGGAAGTTGGGCGAATCTAGTCGCCCTGTCCCCGCAAGTGCGTACGGTGGACTGTCATACTCGTTCGCGTTCTCCGGGCTCTGAGGGGCCTTACGAATGCGGTAAAACAACTGAGACTTTTCAAGCACGGTTGTCGAGTATTCAGCAAGAATCCTCTCGATGACTGATGCTCTTGAGACCGGTTCTTGCAGTGCCTTTAGAGGCTCCACTTCACCGATCATCCATAGATTTGGTCCATAGTAGAAGAAGCCGACGCCCAAAGTTTCACTTATGAGCTTAATATCGTTTGCGAGCCAAGGAGATGTATTTATGCTGGTACTCTGGTGTTGATTGAACTGTACAAGCGGCGCAGCACCGTATTCACAGCGAAGCAAGGTTCCCCATACGAAGAACCTATGTGCAAGCGCACCAAGCGTATCGGCGTCTAGTTTGCGCCCCGATGTCTTGCCGCAGTGCGGACAAACGGAATCATCTTCGGCACCAATCTTTTCTGCATCTAACCTCAGCCCGTGGTCTTCAAAGCAGTTTGAACAAAGCACCATAATTAGAGCCTATCCTGATGTACGCTGTCAGGCAGTTGCTAGAGGCGACGGTGCCCCCGCTACAGGAGGGTAGAGCCGATCTGACTCCGCCCGCTGCTGAAGGCGATCAGCTAGCAGTCTCAGAAGCTTGCCACGCTGCGGAGTGATATGGCGGGAGCGGGACTAAAGCATCTCCGGGCGTTAAGCGCAACAAGGACCAGAGGAGCACCGCGGCAGCTTGTGAGACGAGACGCGCGTGTTTTTCCGGACTGTTCAGAGACGGCTCAAAGTATATGTGGTTCAATCATTCCCACAAGGGTCTTACACGTAATCTAATCTTGTACAATTACTAGTTGGGCGCTGTCCTTCTCATAACAAGTCGTACAAACTTGCATGTTTTAGCCACACCTTCCCCGCTTCTATTTTTAGGAGTATTAGATGAAGAAAAGGAGTCGCAACGCATCCGTAGGCAACGCTGGCGTTACTGCAGTCCGGAGGTATTGTGATTGTCACGATCTAATTTTCCAAGGCGAGCCACGGGAGGATTTTGGGATTGACTGCTACATTGAGGTAGAAATCGCCTCGTCACCGCAGAACTTCTTGATCGGTCTTCAGGTGAAGTCAGGTGCGTCTCATCGGCAGGACCGGCAGGACGGAACGTTTTCACTGCGGGTGCGACCGGACGACGCTCAATATTGGCTGGCCGCCAATTATCCCGTGTTGCTGGTTTACCTCCACGATCAGGAGGAGAGACTGTACTTCCGACATGTTCAGGCGGGCTTCAGCGACGCTGCATCCCTCACCGAGTGTACATCTCTTTTATTCACCGAGACCGATATCGCGGACGATGGCAGAATGGCTGAGTACGTGCGCATGCTCGCGCGTACCACTCCATCGGTGTTAAGTCGCTTCCGGGTCTTGAGCGAGACGGCTATACTTACTGTTGGAAAACGCGACACTGTACTTCAAGAAACCGCGCCGACCAGCGAGGTCGTTTCGTTTCAAAGATTCCGTTCCTCTGGTCACGAAGATCCGGAGTCTCTGTTTCCGCCGCATTCCCGTACGCTCGGTTACAGCGCGGACGACCGCTGGCTCTGTGAGTTGCGGGTTCCGGATGAACCTCCCAGTGGTTACTTCGACGTAGAGGTGGCATTCGTAAATTTAGAAGCGTACGCTTTATACAACATTCGTTTGCTTACTGCAAATGAGCGTATAGAAGCCTCTCGAACCGGTAAGCCGTTTGACTGGGAGAACTATAACGAAACTATTGACCGGCTAGACTATTTATCGAATCTGTTGGGCATTCAGCCAGCCAGGACACTTTACGACGGTTATGCCCTGATGTTCCAGCCGGACGCACACGAGCAAATTCAATTATCTTTCGGCGGTGAGGTAGAGTTCTCTTTGTCGGTAGGTGCTTATCAAGGTCGGGATACCTTAATGTTGCGCAGCGATCAGTTTGAGCCGCCACGCACCGCCCATCTACTTCTTGAGCGGCCGCCATTCGCCCTCCTCTCCACGCCAGGGGAAACGAGACCGAAAACTATAGATAAATTACAACAAACGACCAAAGCGCCAAGGTTTGAGTATGTTACTGGCGTAACAGTGAGCCCAAGTGGCGATCTGACAACTTTTGCGGTCATGACTAACGCTACACACTCATGTTGGGGCGCCCGTAGCGTGCATCTCGCACACATACGCGTAGAAGAGCTTCGTCGGATCTGTGCTGACTCACTACGTTTTTGAAAATACCAGGTGTCGGCCAAAGGCGACAATGCACAGGCTCTTCTATTTTCAGGAGTCGCAGCGGCTCGGGTACAGCCGCACCTCCTTTGACGAGTTGATTCACACCTCCGGGGTTATCCTCGCCCGGTTCGAGGGGCGGGGCGCGTGACTGCTAAGCCGCCAAAGACAAAAGCGTAAAAGGATGTTCTTTCTTCTCTAAGCGTTCTCGGTAGCCCAGCCGTGGACGCGTAGCCGCTCACTGGTGAAGTTTCCGAAGGGGTAGGAGAACCAGGTGCGATAGACTGAAATAAATGACACCTGAGCAACGCGCCCGCCAAGATATAGACGAGCTCCTCGAGCAAGTCGGCTGGACCATCCAGAACCGCATTGAAATGAACCGTTACGCAGCGCTGGGTGTTGCAGTCCGGGAGATGCAGACGGGCAGCGGCCCAGTGGATTACACTCTGTTCGTAGACGGTCGCGCCGCTGGCGTTATCGAGGCCAAGCGCGCCGACGAGGACCCGGAAAGCATTGACGACCAGTCCAACCGTTACGTCGAGACCTTCGACTACGGCACCGTTCACTGGCAGAACCCCCTGCCGTTCGTCTACGAGTCCAACGGCAGCAAAACGATGTTCCGCGACCTGCGCGACCCTGCGCCAAGACAGCGCCGCGTCTTCACCTTCCACAGCCCCGAGAGCCTGCTCGAGCTTCTCCACGAACCAAACACCCTGCGCGCCAAGCTCAAGTGCCTACCCCCGCTCGATAAAACGGGCCTGCGCGACAACCAAACGAGCGCCGTCGAAGGGCTCGAGCACTCCCTCTCCGAAGCGAGACCGAGGGCGCTCGTCCAGGCGGCCACGGGGAGCGGCAAGACCTTCACCGCCATCACCGCCTGCTACCGGCTCATCAAGCACGCCGGGGCCAAGCGCATCCTTTTCTTGGTGGACCGCAAGAACTTGGGCATCCAGGCCGAAAAAGAGTTCAAGGATTATCAACCTGTCGGCGAGCCCCGCAAATTCACCGAGCTCTACACGACCCAACTGCTTAGGGGAAACACCATCGACCCTTTAGCCCAGGTGGTCATCACCACCATCCAGCGCACCTACGGTATCCTGCAAGGGAAAGACCTACCCGAGGAGGCGGACGAGGGCTCGAGCTTCGAACGCGAAGAGGACGGCAAACCTGTCGCCGTGGGCTTTAACAAGGACCTGCCCCCCGACTATTTCGACGTCATCATCGTGGACGAGTGCCACCGCAGCATCTATAACAAGTGGCGGAGCGTTCTGGATTACTTTGACGCTTTTATCGTGGGCTTAACCGCCACCCCGCACGCGGGCACCTACGGCTTTTTCGACCAAAACGTCGTGAGCGAGTACACCCACGAAGACGCGGTGCGCGACGGCGTGAACGTGCCCTACCGCGTCTACCGCATCCGTACGAAGATGACCGAGGGCGGCGGCGAGCTTGTCGGCTCGGACTACCTCACCTACCGGCACAAGCACCGCAAGACCAAGGCCGAGCGCTGGGGCGCCGTGGACGACACGACCACCTACAGCGGCAAAGACCTAGACAACAGCGTGGTGGCCGAGGACCAAATACGTACCGTTGTACGGGAGTTCAAGCGGGTGGCGCCGGGGCTCTTTCCAGACCGTAAAGACCTCCCCAAAACGCTCGTGTTCGCCAAAAACGACGCGCACGCCGACAACATCCGCAAGGTGGTGTTAGAGGAGTTCGACAAGAGCGGCCCCTTCTGCCAAAAAGTCACCTACCGCGCGGATAATCCCGATGACAGCCTCGAGAAGTTCCGCTACGCCTATGACCCCCGCGTCGTCGTGACCGTGGACATGATAGCCACAGGCACCGACATCAAGCCGCTCGAGGTCGTCCTCTTCATGCGCGACGTGAAATCCTTGGGCTACTACGAACAGATGAAAGGCCGCGGCGTGCGCGTGATTGATTCGGGCAAGCTCAAAGCCATCGTGGGTGAAGACGCCGAGAGCAAAGACTTCTTCGTGCTGGTAGACGCCGTAGGCGTGACCGACAACCCCAAGGTCGAGACCGGCAGCACCGAGCGCGAGCCGAGCGTCCCCCTGCGGAAGCTCCTAGGACGCCTCGCCAGCGGCAAGCTGGACGCGAACACGCTTCTAACCACCGCCACCCGCCTGAAGCGTTTGGAGGGGCGTCTGAGCGAGACCCAACAGGCCACGGTCGAGCGCTTGGCGGGTAAGCCTCTCCATGAACTCAGCAAAGACCTCATCGACGCGACCAACCCCGACCTCATCCTCGAGCGTGCCAGAGAAGAGCACCGCACCGACAGCCCCACCGAAGCCCAGCTCAACAGCACCTACTCAAACGCAGCCGACCGCGCCGCCCGGCCCCTCGCCGCCTCCCCGGAGCTTAGGGAAGCCTTGCTCGAGCGCCCCGACGACGAAATCGTCTACGACCACGTGAGCAAAGACGAGGTGCTCTACAGCGGCGTGGACACCGAAAAGGCCACGGCGCTGCGCGGGAGCTTCCGGGAGTTCTTGCGGGAGAACCGTGACAAGGTGATCGCCTTGCAGATTCTCTATAGCCAGCCCTACGCCGACAAAGGCCTCACCCTGCAAGCCGTCGAGGACCTGGACGCCGCGCTAAGGGGTGCGAAGCTGAGCGCCCCCGTCCTCTGGAGCACCGTGGCGCAGCTCGAGCCTGAGCGGGTCACGCGCCAGACCCCGAGCCGCCAGCTTACCGACTTAGTGAGCCTGATACGTTTCGAGATAGGCAAGCGCGACACGCTGTTGCCCTTCGAGGACGAGGTGAAGCACAAGTTTGGGGCGTGGCTCGAGCGCAAAGAGGGGGAGGGCGTGACCTTTACCGACGAGCAAAAGGCGTGGCTGGTTCTCATCGCCGAGCACATCGCCACCTCGCTCGAGATGACGCGGGAGGCGTTCAAGCACACGCGCTTCAAGCCCAAGGGAGGGATTTACAAGGCGGTGCAGGTGTTTGGAGATAGGCTGTTCGAGATTGTGGCTGAGCTTAACAAGGAACTGACGGCGTGAGTAATGTTGTTGAGGAGGCAGTAGTTGAACCGGTACCAAAGGGTTGGGTAAAGATTAAGGTAGGAGATTTTTTAACGCTCGAGTATGGCAAATCACTACCGAAGAAGGATAGGAATTCATCAGGCGAAGTACCTGTTTACAGCTCCAGCGGTGCAACGGGTTATCATTCTGAGCCTCTGAATAGCACAGCCTGCATAGTGATTGGACGAAAAGGCGCGGCAGGCGAAGTTCATTTATCAAAAGTACCTTGTTGGACAATAGACACGGCATACTATGTGGAGCCGCCAAGAGGTATCGACCTTGCTTACCTCTTTTACAACCTCAAGACCTTAAATCTAAACACCCTTGATAAGTCAACAGCTATCCCAAGTTTGAGCCGTGATGACGCGTACGCCGCAGACATTTTAATTGCTCCTTCAAACGAACAAAAACGTATCGTCGAAAAGCTCGAGCTTCTCCTAAGCGAACTCGACAAAGCCACCCAAGCCCTCCAAGCCGCACAAGAAAAGCTCAAGAACTACCGCCGCGCCGTGCTCAAAGCCGCCGTCGAAGGGGAGTTGAGCAGGGCATGGAGAGAGGAGAACAAGGAGGGGCTCGAGCCTGCGGAGAGGTTACTCGAGCGAATTCTTGCCGAGCGGCGCAGGAAGTGGGAAGGAACATACAAAGCCCCAGTAGAGCCTAAAAATGGACGAGCTGACCGCATACCAGAAGCTTGGTGTAACGCAACTTTAGACCAGCTTACGCACCAGGTTACAAGTGGCTCCCGCGGTTGGGCAGAATATTATGCCGACGAAGGCGCAATTTTTATTCGGGCTCAAAACATTAACAAAGATAGACTAGACCTTTCAGATGTTGCTTTCGTGAATCTACCAGGCGGTGTAGAAGGTAGAAGAACCCGAGTCCATAAGGGTGATTTGCTAATCACTATCACTGGTGCCAATGTTACAAAGAGTGCTTTTGTTGAGGTTGAGCTAGACGAAGCATATGTGAATCAGCATGTCGCGCTCGTTCGCCCTAGCTTCACTCAATTATCCCCTTACTTGTATGCGTATGTTGTGTCTCCTGAGCATGGACGCCGTCATTTAGAAGACGCGGCATATGGAGCTGGCAAACCAGGCTTAAACCTGACAAACATTAAAGAGCTAGAAGTTGCATTGCCACCGGAAGAAGAACAATGCTACATTGTTGAAGCAATCAACCGCCAATTTTCTGTCGCCGATGGTTTAGAAGAGGTAATCAAGCTAAAACTTCAACAGTCCGAATCACTCCGCCAATCCCTCCTTAAAAAAGCCTTCAGCGGCCTCCTCGTCCCCCAAGACCCGAACGACGAACCCGCCAGCGTGCTCCTGGAGCGCATCCGCGCCGAACGTGAGGCGGCGACGGCGGGTGGGAAGGGCAAGCGGGGAGAGGCCAAGGGGTCAACGGCGGCTGAGCAGCCTAAGTTGTTTGGGGGCTGAAGGGTGCGGGGGCTTGGCTACGCGGAAGGGGGCTCGAGGTTGTGCGCTACCATTTCACCAACCACATCCGCTACTACATCGGGGCGCGCCGGGTCTCGGAGGCACAGATTCTCAAGACGGTCGAAGACCCCGACGACGAATACTTTGACGAAGACGACGGGCTTTACGTCTCGGAGCGGGAGACGGACGCGGGCAACGTCATCAAAGTGTGGTGGCGCTATGCGGACGAACGGCCCCAGGATAGAGGGCTCGAGCTTGAAACCATCGTGCTCGTGTCGGTAAGGCGCGAGGCGAAACGGAAGGGAGGAAGACGGTGAAGATTTTGTTTGACGAACAGGCGGACGCCATGATTATCGTGCTGCACAAAGGCAAGGTGGCGCGCAGCGAGCGGCTAAAGAACGGGCTGGTGGTGGATTACAACCGGCTCGGCAGACCGCTGTCCATCGAGGTGCTGAACGCCAGAAAGCGACTCGCCGAGGGCACCATCACCATTTCACAGGCGCTCGTTGAGAGGTCGGTTTTGGGAACCGAGGCCGCGTGAGCCAGAGCGGGCAAGCCTCAGCACTCGGCAACAAGGTCTGGAACTTGGCGCATGTTTTACGCGACCAGGGGCTGAGTTATGGGGACTACTTAGAGCAGATTACCCTCCTGCTCTTTCTCAAGATGGCCCAGGAGCGGCGCGACATCGCGGGCGAAGAGACGGGCATCCCGCCCGAGTACGGTTGGGGAAGTCTGCTCGAGCGTCTCGACAAGGGTGCGGAGCTAACGAGTCACTATGTCAAGGTGTTAGACGCGCTTTCCAAAAAGGGCGGGCTCTTGGGGCTCATCTTCAAAGACGCCCAGAACCGCATCACCACCCCCGTCCTGTTCAAGCGCGTAGTGAGCCTCATCAACGAAGAAACCTGGATGAGCTTAGAGGCCGACGTCAAGGGCGACCTGTACGAAAGCCTCCTAGAGCGCAACGCCCAGGACGTGAAGAGCGGCGCGGGGCAATACTTCACGCCGCGGCCCCTGATTGACGCGGTGGTGGACGTGATGCGTCCCAAAGTGGGCGAGACGGTCGCCGACCCCGCCTGCGGTACGGGCGGCTTCCTCTTGGCGGCCTACACCTACTTAGCCGACCCCGAAAGGGTTAAAAGCTATACCCGCGAGCAAGACCGCTTCTTGCGCGAGCGCTCCCTCTACGGGGTGGACATCGTGCCGGGGGTGGTGCGGCTCTGCGCGATGAACCTGTTTTTGCACGGGCTCGAGCTGCCCGAGGACGAGACGCCGCTGATAGAGAACCGGGACGCGCTCGAGCGAGAACCTAACCGGCTTTTCGACCTCGTGCTGACCAACCCCCCTTTTGGGCGCAAGAGCAGCATCACCATCGTGGACGCCGAAGGGAACTTAAGGCGCGAGACCGAGCACATCAGCCGTGAAGGATTCGTCACCACCTCAAACAAGCAACTCAACTTCGTGCAGCACGTGGTCAGTATGCTCAAACCTCACGGCACGGCGGCGGTGGTGGTGCCTGACAACGTGCTCTTTGAAGGGGGCGCGGGCGAGAAGGTGCGCCAAAACCTCCTCAAGACCTGCGACGTTCACACCTTGCTGAGACTCCCCACAGGCATCTTCTATGCGCAGGGTGTCAAGGCGAACGTGCTCTTTTTCGACCGCAAGCCCGGCAGGTCGGCCCCCTGGACTGAGACGGTGTGGGTATACGACTTCCGCACCAACATCAACTTTACGCTCAAGACGAACCCTCTGAAGCGTAGCGACTTAGACGACTTCGTGAGCCTCTACAAGCCGGACAAGCGCCATGAGCGTATCCAGAGCGAGCGCTTCAAGCCCTTCAGCTTTGAGGACATCACCGCGCGCGACAAGACCAACCTGGATATTTTCTGGCTCAAGGACTCGAGCCTGGAGGAGAGCGCCAACCTGCCGCCGCCCGAGGTGTTGGCGGCGAGCATCATCGAGGATTTAGAGAGCGCGTTAGAAGCGTTTCGGGAGATTATAGAAGAGTTGGAGCCAGAGGCGAGGGTGTAGGGTGGGGCTTTACGCCTCACCCTTACGCAGCTTTGTCTAACGTGGCGACTTCCAGAGCCCGCACCTGATACCGCGTCAAATCCCATTCGAGTTGGGCGCACTCAAGAGAGCACCTAGCATCCGCTAGCGCGTCCTCTGTTTCCGCTAAGGCGTCGTGTAGGGCGCTAAGCTCGAGCCGCATCACCGCCTCTCGCTGTTCCTTATTTGCACCCGCTACCCCATCAACCAAGAGTCGCGCCTGTGCGAGTTCTAACGCCCGCTTAGCTTCGGCATGGGCGACGACGGCCCCGAGGTGTGAGCACTTCGCGTCATTCAAGCTGTGAGCAGAGGTCTCGAGCCTACAGGAGAGAGAAGGAGCGGCCATTACGCCGCCACCTTCCACACGGGCTCGAGTTCCTCTTCTGCCAGTTCGGTAAAGAGAGCTTGAAGCTCCTCTTCACGGTCGGCCATGACCTCGATATCGCTACCGGAGGGAATGAGCACCCAAGAGGCGGGGAGAGAGGCGCGTTCTTGCGCCTCTAACTCCTTAGCCCGCTTGTACAGGGCTTTCGCTTCCTCTTCGCCCTCGGTTGCGATGCGCTCGAGTTCTTCGAACGAAAGCAGGTAAGCGTTCTTGTACCCCTTTGCTTTGGCTAAGCGTTCGTATTGATTGCGGGTGATGAGCTTGGTAAAGTCCATCTTGATTCCCTTCATCTGCGGAATTTCAGAGCGGATCATCTTGGCGGGTGTACCGCTCTGATGCTTTATATTACCATCTATTGACATATATGTCAATAGATGGTAATATTACCGCGAGGTGATAAGATGGCGCTGATGCCGATAAAGTGGAAGCTTAAAGAGTTGTTAGACACCCACGACCTGACCCCCTACCGCCTAATGAAAGAGTCTGGACTGGCGCAGGGCACCATCTATCGCATCGTGAACGGCGAGGCCAATGGCGTAGATACAGCGACGCTAGACGCCACTATCCGCGCACTGCGTGAACTGACCGGCCAGCAGATAAACGTTGCAGATTTGCTCGAGTACCAGGAGGAACCAAATAATGGCTGACTCACGCGGGCAAATTCTCAAACGCAAGTACGGCTTTCTGGTAAGGGTTTATACAGGTAGGGACCCGGAGACGGGCGAACGCGTCTACGTGAACGAGAAAGTCGTTACCCGTTCCAAGTCCGATAAAGAAGCCCAGAAGGTACGCACCGCAATGCTTCACAAGCTGGATATGGGTGAGCTTTTACTCAAACCCACCACCATGACGGTGAGGAGTTACCTCGAGCACTGGCTGGAGACGGCGGCGCGTCCCAAACTCACCCGGCGCACGCTGAACGACTATGAGGGGGTGCTGACGCGCTACGTCTTCCCGGCGGTCGGGAAGAAAAAGCTTACGAAGCTCACACCCATCGAGGTGCAGGGGCTTTACTCCACGATGCTCGCGCCCAAGGAGCGGAACGGGTTGGGGCTCACACCGCGTACTGTGATTAACACCCACCGGGTTCTGTCGGGGGCACTCAAGCAGGCGGTGAAGTGGCGGATGCTCACCCAGAACGTGTGTCAATATGTAGACCTACCCAAGCAGCAGAAGAAGGAAATGCTGGCCCTCTCACAGGATGAGGCGGGGCGCTTGCTCGAGGCGGCGCGGGGCAGCCGCTTTCACGTCTTGTTCGCGGTGATGTTGGGTACGGGCTTGAGACCAGGCGAGGCGCTGGCGCTCATGTGGAAAGATTTCAACCCGGCGCGGGCGACGCTCACGGTGCAGCGTGCCCTCGAGACGGTAGGGGGCAAGCACAACTTCAAAACCCCAAAGACCCCCAAGAGCCGCCGCACCATCAAATTACCGGCTAACCTCGTGGCGCTCCTATTGGAGCACCAGGCGGCGCAGCCCTTCCGGAGCGATTTGATATTCCCGAGCCTGAACGACACGCCCTTAAACGAGCGCAACGTGGTGAATCGGCACTTCAAGCCCGCGCTCGAGGCCGCCGGGCTCTCCAAGACGGTGAGGTTCTACGACCTGCGCCATACGCACGCTACGCTGCTACTCAAGGCGGGGGTGCATCCCAAGATCGTCAGCGAGCGTTTAGGACACTCGAGCATCACCCTGACGCTTGACACCTACTCCCACGTTCTACCGGGGATGCAGGACGAGGCGGCTAACAAGCTCGACGCAATGCTGTTCCCCCGAGGGGCGAACGACGGGGCTCGAGCTTACAACTAGGCACACAAAAAACAGTTGGCACATAATCGGCACATGTTCAGCAAAAAGCACGACCTGTTTATCACAAGCC